>NZ_MASW01000002.1 GCF_003202285.1 Prauserella muralis | reverse complement strand
CTAGGTCGTGTCCTGTAATTCATCGTAGCCAGAGGATGATGGCGGCGATGGTGAGTTCTGCCTGGTAGTAGGCGGCGCGTTTGGCGTAGCGGGTGGCTAGGTCGCGGAACTGTTTGAGCCGGTTGAAGCAGCGTTCGACGACGTTGCGCTGCTTGTACAACTCGGCGTCGAAGGCGGGCGGGCGTCCGCCCCGTGAGCCGTGCGCGGCGCGGCGGGCGATTTGGTCGTCGCGTTCGGGGCTGACGAACCGGATCCGGCGTTGCCGCAGGGCGCGGCGGGTCGAGGGGTGCGAATAGGCCTTGTCCGCGATCACCACCTCGGGACGGCGGCGCGGGCGACCAGGCCCGGTGCGAGCGACCCGGATCCCGTCCAGCAGCGGCACCAATTGTGGATTGTCACCAGCCTGCCCCGGGGTGAGCACAACCCGCATGGGCAGCCCGCGTCCCTCGACCACGAGGTGGATCTTGGTGCTCAATCCGCCGCGGGAACGTCCGAGTCCTTCACCGTCGACCGCGATCGCCTCGACGGAGGACGTGCAGCCCCCTTTTTCCGGGCTCCCGCAGCATGCTGGTGAGCCCGGACCACCGAGGAATCGACACTGATGACCCACTCCACGTCCCCGACAGCGTCGTCTTTGACGATCACCTCGTCCAGAATCCGCTGCCAGGTACCGTCCTTGGTCCACAACCGCAGCCGCTCATGGGCGGTCTTCCACGGCCCATACCGTTCGGGCAGATCACGCCAGGGCGCGCCGGTCCGAAGCTTCCACAGAATCGCATTGATCACCTGCCGGTGATCCCGCCACCGCCGCCCCGGCCCCGACACCGCCGGCAGCAGCGGCTCAATCCGCGCCCAGGCCCGATCCGTCAACTCACCCCGACCAACCACGGACAAGATCAAACCCCATCCGCAGCTAGATCATTTACAGGACACGCCCTAGAGGCTGTCACCCTGCGCCTGGACTATCCCTGGCAGGACGGCCAGCCCTACCTGGTCTCGCTGCTCACCGCGACCGGTGTCGTAATCGAGCACGAGATCCCGGCCGCGGTGAACACGCCACGCGCGAGCGGCGGCTTCTTCGCCGCAATGACGCTGCTCGGCACGTACGTCGGGATCATCCCCGTGGTGCTGGGCATGCTGTTCCTGCCGACGTTGCGGCGCCTCGGCCAACGGGGCACGCGGGTACTGCTCGGGGTGACCGTCGGTTTGCTGGTCTTTCTGGCCGTTGACGCCACCCTCGAAGGCGTCGAGCTCGCCGAAAGCAATGGCGGCGCCTTCGGCGGCCCGGCGCTCGTGGTACTAGGCGCCGTCCTGGCCTACCTCGCGCTCAGCGCCGTCGATCATCGGCTGAAAGACCGCCAGCAGCACGCGGAGAAGCCTGGCGGACTACGGCTCGCCGTCATGATCTCGGCCGGAATCGGGCTGCACAATCTGGGCGAGGGACTCGCGATCGGCGCCGCCTACGCCGTCGGCGAACTCGCCCTCGGCGCGGCACTGGTCATCGGCTTCACCATCCAGAACACCACCGAGGGCCTCGCGATCGTCTCACCACTGACCCGACAACGACGCCCCACCGTCCCCCAGCTGCTAGGCCTCGGAATCCTCGCCGGCGCGCCCGCCATTGCGGGAGCGCTCCTCGGGGCCGCGGTGAACAACGCGGAACTCTCCGCGTTCCTGATCGGGATCGGAGTGGGCGCGATCGCCCAAGTCATCGTCCAAATCGCACCGTCGCTCCGGGACAAGACGGGCAGGCTGCTCGCCCCCGCCACCGCCGGTGGCATCACGGCCGGCCTGCTCGCCATGTACCTCACCGGACTGCTCGTGACGGCGTGACAACCACCCTCACCTGCCGGTGTCGCCTTTGGTCGCCTCGGGCGCGGTCTTTGGCGGTGGCTCGGGGTTCGCGGCATGCGGTATGGCCTTGCCAGTGAGGGTGATGTGCCCTTCTCCGTGCAGCCGTTCGATCATGTGCGGATAGTGCAGTTCGAACGCGGGCCGCTCGGAGCGAATCCGCGGCAGCTCGGTGAAGTTGTGCCGCGGCGGCGGGCAGGACGTCGCCCACTCCAGCGAGTTGCCGTAGCCCCACGGGTCGTCCACCTCGACGACGTCGCCGTAGCGGTAGCTGCGCACCACGTTCCACAGGAACGGCAGCATCGAAAGTCCCAGCACGAACGCCCCGATCGTCGAGATCGTGTTCAGCATCGTGAAACCGTCGGAGGGCAGATAGTCCGCATAGCGGCGCGGCATGCCCTCGGCGCCCAGCCAATGCTGCACCAGGAATGTCAGGTGGAAGCCGATGAACGTCAGCCAGAAATGCAGCTTGCCCAGCGGCTCGTCGAGCATCCGCCCGGTGATCTTCGGGAACCAGAAATACACACCCGCGAACGTGGCGAACACGATCGTGCCGAACAGCACGTAGTGGAAGTGCGCCACCACGAAGTAGCTGTCGGTGATCTGGAAGTCCAACGGTGGCGCGGCCAGCAGCACGCCAGTCAGCCCACCCAGCAGGAAGGTCACCAGAAAGCCGACTGAGAACAACATCGGTGTCTCGAAGGTCAGCGTGCCCTTCCACATCGTCCCGATCCAGTTGAAGAACTTGATCCCGGTCGGCACCGCGATGGCGAACGTGAGGAACGAGAAGAACGGCAACAGCACGGCACCGGTGGCGAACATGTGGTGCGCCCACACGGCGAACGACAGCGCCGTGATGCCCATCGTCGCGAACACCATCAACCGGTAGCCGAACAGCGGTTTCCGGCTGAACACCGGGATGATCTCGGTGATGATGCCGAAGAACGGCAACGCCACGATGTAGACCTCGGGATGGCCGAAGAACCAGAAAAGGTGCTGCCACAGGATCACGCCCCCGTTGGCCGGGTCGAATGCATGCGCCCCGAGCAGCCGGTCGGCGGCAAGCGCGAACAACGCCGCCGTGAGGATGGGAAACGCCGCCAGGATCAGGACACTGGTGAACAGGATGTTCCAGGTGAAGATCGGCATCCGCCACATCGTCATCCCAGGGCACCGCAGGCACACGATCGTCGTAATCACGTTGACGGCACCGAGGATGGTGCCGAGCCCGGACACGATCAGCCCGAAGATCCACAGCTCGCCGCCGATGCCCGGCGAGTATTCGGCGCGCGCGAGTGGCGTGTAGGCCGTCCAGCCGAAGTCAGCACCGCCGCCGGGTGTCAGAAGTGAGGCGACCACGATCGTGCCGCCGAACAGGAACAGCCAGTAGGACAAGGCGTTCAGCCGGGGAAACGCCATGTCCGGCGACCCGATCTGCAGCGGCATCACCAGGTTGGCGAACGCGAACAGGTTCGGCGTCGCGTACAGCAACAGCATGATCGTGCCGTGCATGGTGAACAGCTGATTGTACTGCTCCTGGGACAGGAACTGCAGCCCAGGCCGGGCGAGCTCGCCGCGCATCAGCAGCGCGAGCGCCCCACCGATCAGGAAGAACGCGAACGACGTGGTGAGATAGAGAATGCCGATCTGCTTGTGATCGGTAGTCCGCAGCAACGACAGCAGCCGGGAACCCTTGGGTGCCCGATGGGCAGCAGCACGCCGTAGGGCGATACGGCCGGGTCGGACTGCCATGACCGGACTCCACTCGCGTGACCGTGGTCACCTTCCACTATGATGGATAGTAGTTCAGTGAGCAAGGTCACGCGAGTGGCTTCACCGGCACGGGTCAGGTCGGCGCTACAGCCGCGCGCTGTCCCGCTGCCCAGCGACGCGCAGAGGGGTCGACGAGCAGGCCGAAGCCGACGCCGAGCCCGGCCCACAGCGCCGCCAGCTCGAACAGCGACGCCAGTCGCCATTGCCAGAGCAGCGCCGCGGGGACATCCGGCGGGATCGGGTCCGGGTTCGCCGGCCACACCACGAAGGCCACGCCGGCGAGAACAATCGCGCCACCTGCGGCGACGACACCGCGCATGGGGCCAGGCCAGTGGCGTTTCGCGAGCGCACGGTATGCCCAATGGGCGAGTAACGCCAGTACCAGTCCCGCGGCGATCAACGAGACGTACATGCTCGTGCGCTGGTCGACGGTGGCGGGATCGCCGACGCCGGGCGGGTTCGCCGGATACTTCACCATCGGCAGCAACACGATCGCCGCGAAACCCACGGCAGCGAGGTGCAGGCTGCGAGCGAAGGCACTCTGCCGGTGGACACGCTCTGCGACCCACCGGTAGACGACGGCGAACACGATCCCGATCAGGACCGCCACGACGACCGCGGCCACCATCCCGCCCACGACCTGGGTCGGACGGCTGAACAGGTCCCCGCCGCGTGCGCCGGGGGCCGCGGGACGAGCGTCCTCGATCGCGAGCGCCGCCCGCATCGGCCTTTCGACGATCAGCAGGGACACCAGGGCGGCCACCACGCCCGCCAGCAGCCCGGCGAGCGCACCACGCGCAACGAGCTTCTTCATGTCATACGCAGTCATCTCGCCGCTCCTCAGTGACACGGCACGCCCAGCGCGTGCCGTCCATCGTGAACGAACTCGTGGATGAATTCGGCTGCTTGCCCGAGCAGCATGCCGTTTTCCTGCAGGACCAGATAGAGCGCCAGCAGCGAGGACATCGCCAGCAGCCATGCCCACAACGGAACCGTGCGCACCGAACGCGAAACAGGTACAGGGGTCGTCATCGACGCCTTCCTTCCATACCTCGTGGAACCGGACCAGAACCGCCGCAGTCGGTCTCCTGACTCCCGGTTCCTCGCGAACGCCCGCCTTCCCAGACCCGACTCTCAGGTCCAGTGGCTGACTCGAAACGTCGTGGACGTGCGCATCCCGGTCACAGTGGCGAGGACCGTGCCGGACTCACACCGGCTTCCCAGCACTGCGGCTCAGTCAGCGTAGGCAGGCGAAGCACCAGCCACAAGGCCGCGAGATCCCGCGTGGACCACGCCACAGCTAATCCGATTCTACTACCGTAGATAGTATATTTGGTGTAGTCTTGATGGCCCGCGATGGCGGCAGCATCGATACGAGTGCTTTCCCACGATGAGCAGTACAGCGCAAGAGCCACGCGTTCGTTCCCGCGGCGACCATAGACCAGGCGAGCCGGCGCCGAGATGGAGCTGCACCTGGACGCCCACGACGAAGCCAATCTCGCGCGGGGCTCATTCGACCGTAGACCGAGCCTGTCCGGCCAGATCCAGCACTCTTTCGCGGAGCCGTGTTCACGATCGCCGAGGAGAAGGACCGCCGCATGTCGCCATTCGGGACGCTGGCGATCTGAAGCGCCGGAACCCAGCCATCGGACGACCAGGTAACGAGCGAGCGGTACCGGAATGTTGGCAGGCTAGCAGCAATTCGTCCAGCAACGTGAACCGCGACAGCACGGTTAGCGTGTCACCTCCGGCCGCCGAGCAACAGGTTCATCGGCTCCCGATGCCCGGAGCCCACTGAGGAGTCGCTACCGTAAACGCTATGCGAGCGAGCACCCATCGAGGACAGCAGGTGCTCTTGCTGTGCGTGCTTGCCTTCGCTGTGCTCGGTATGCACCACACACCCTTCCTCACGGCTCACGCGGCGATGGCCGACGACTCCCCCGCCGCCGCAGCAATGCCCGAGGCACCGAGCAGCGTGAGTGGAATGCTCGAGCCTCCCTCAGCTGGCGATCCGGCACCGGGAGCTGGCCACGACTTGATGCACCTGTGCCTCGCGGTGCTGCTCGCGGCTACCGGACTCGTACTGCTCGCCTCATGGCTCGTCACCACACTCAGCGCTCGAACACATGTTCGTCGGATCGGCGCGCGCTCATCCACACACCCCGGGAACAGATCACCACCGCGAGCCGGACGGTCCTTGCTCACCTCTGTCTGCATCCTGCGCATCTAGATGGTCACCCAGCGTTGCCCCAATGGCACGCAGGGAAGTCCTGACGTTGAACAGTCCTAGACAGACAGAAGGTTGAAGCATTCATGAAGAAGACACTGATCGGCGCGAGCGCCGCGGCGATCCTCACGCTCGTCGTCGGCTGCGGCGGTAACGATGACGACATGTCGGGCATGGACATGGGCCAGAGCGGAACCTCGGCCCCGGCTACCAGCGCGGAGCAGGCCGGCCACAACGACGACGACATCGCCTTCGCGCAGATGATGATCCCGCACCACCAGCAGGCGGTGGACATGGCCAAGATGGCCGTCGAACGCGCCACCGACCCGAAGGTGAAAGACCTCGCCACCCGCATCCAGGGCGCGCAGGATCCCGAGATTCAGCAGATGACCAATCTGCTGAAGAACTGGGGCGCACCGGCGACGCCGACCATGTCGAGCATGCCCGGCATGGATATGCCCGGCATGGAGGGCATGGAAGGCGGCATGAGCGACGAGGAGATGCGGCAGCTCGAGCAGGCCTCGGGTGCCGACTTCGATCGGCTGTGGATGGAAATGATGATCAAGCACCATCAGGGTGCCGTCGACATGGCCGAGGCGGAGCTGAAGAACGGCAGCAACGCCGAGGCCAAGGCACTGGCG
This sequence comes from Prauserella muralis, assembly GCF_003202285.1. Classification (GTDB taxonomy): domain Bacteria; phylum Actinomycetota; class Actinomycetes; order Mycobacteriales; family Pseudonocardiaceae; genus Prauserella_B; species Prauserella_B muralis. Next base: position 1,732,265 of record NZ_MASW01000002.1, on the reverse strand, counting down.
CAGCGGATCATCGACGCTCAGGAGGCGGAGATCAGCGAGATGCAGGCGATGCTCGGCCAGTAATGAGCTGAGCAGTGAGCCCTGTGCGGGGAGCAGCCCCTGGCCTGCTCCCCGCACAGCGGCACCTCGCGTACGATGTTGCTTCGTAAGGAGGTGCCATGCACGGTCTCGGCGAACTCGAAGCCGCGGTGATGGACGTGCTCTGGGACGCGGAGGAACCGATCAAGGTCCGCGATGTGCTGGAGCAGCTCGACACCGGCAGGCAGCTGGCCTACACCACGGTGATGACCGTACTGGACAATCTGCACCGCAAGGAGTGGGTCGAGCGGGAGCTCCACGGTAAGGCCTACTACTACGAACCTTCGTTCAGCCGCGAGGAAGCCGCCGCGCAGGCCCTGCGTGACGTGCTGGACTCCTCGGGTAACCCCGAGGCGGTGCTGATGCACTTCATCGCCTCGGGATCCGACGAGGAAACCGACCTGCTGCGCAGCGCGCTGCGCAAGAAGCGGGTCCGGCGCCGATGACGATCGCCGTCGCGTTGCTCGCCGGTGCGCTCGCCGCAGGCTGGTTTGTTCCCGGTCTCCTGCGGCGGATGGACCTGCGCCGCCGCGACCCGCTGCTGCTGATCGTGGCGTGGCTGATCTCGATGGCCGGTGTCGTGCTCACTGCGGCGGCCGGTGTATTGCTGTTACTGACACCAGGCCACGGTGCGAGCGCCTCCCTGCTCGCCCTCATTGATCGGTGCTGGGCCGCGCTCCAGCACGGCTCGCCACCCCGGGTCGAGGAGTTCGCCGGCCTGCTCGGCGGAGCGCTGCTGGGCGCCTTCGCGATCCGGCTGGTGATCGTCTCCATCCGCGGCGCTCGGCAGCGAGCCCGCAAACGTCAGGAGAATCTCTCCGTCCTGCGGCTGGCCGCCCGGACGGAGACCGGCCCGCCGGACACCCTGTGGCTCCCGCACGACCACCCGCTCGCGTTCAGCATGGCCGGCCGTCCCGGCGTCGTCGTGGCGACCGAGGGCCTCACCAGGCACCTCGACGGCCCCGCGGTCGCGGCCGTCCTCACGCACGAACACGCGCACCTCGCCGGCAGGCACCACCTCCTGGTCGCCACCGCGGATGCGTTGCGCGCCGCGTTGCCGTTCGTGCCGCTGTTCCGGCAGGCTCCGCGGGCGATCCGCGAGCTGGTCGAATTGGCCGCCGACGCCGAGGCCGTGCGCAGCTGCGGGCCCGCCGCGGTGCGCACCGCACTGCTGAACGTGTCCAGCCACGGCGCGCCGAGTACGTCGCTGGCCATGGCCCAGGAGGCCGTGGACCTGCGGCTCGCTCGGCTGCGCCACGGATCCGTCCCGCCGGGCAAACTACGCAGGTCGATCTCCTGCGGGATCATGGGCATGACGGCAGCGACCCTGCCATTCCTCACCGGATCTACCTTGCTGCTGGGAATCGCCCTGATCAGCTGCTCGCCGGGCAGCTAGCCAGGTCGTGGGTGCCTAGCAGGGTTACAAATGGAACACGGCTAAACACTCACGACCAGTTCAGTGCCAGGTGGTCGCGTCTGCCGAACCGTTCGAGGTTGCCGGCGATGATGTCTTGGAATTCGTTGCAAGCTTTCCTTCTTGGTGGCTTCGACGCGCAGCGTCAGCGTGTCCGGCCCCGGCCTGCATAGTGCACCGTCCCAGTTCAAGCGGAGCGTTCGCGGAGATCGTCATCGGCCTCCGCCTCCGCGAGGAAATGCGCGTCCGATCGCCTGGTAGGCGTACCCCCGGCCAGCTCGCTGCCGCTGCACCGCGCCCTCGTCGGCCAGTCGCGCGAGAACGGTCATCACGGTCGTGTAGGCCAGCGGCCGGGACCTCGCGGCGTAGAGCCGGTCCAGCACATCGCGCACACTCAGCGGACCAGCGCCCGCCCACAACGCCTCGAGGACCTCGCCCTCCAACGTGCCCACGACGCCTCCCGCCGATCTCCTACTACTACGACAGCATCGTTGGAGAAACCGGTGAGCGAAGGGGCGCAGCTTGCGCTCGACATCGTCGGCGTGGCCGCCTCGAGTGCCAACGCCGTGTACCACGCCACCGGCACACGAGTCCGCAGCCTGCCGATCACGCCCGACAAGCTGCTGTGAACGACCCCCGCAGCCTTGATCGAGCTAATTACTACGTCATATAGTAGTCGCGTCGTCAAAGCCGCTCAAGACCCGTGTCGATCGGCACACGAACCAGTCATCTACTATCACTTCTAGTAGTTTGGGTGCGGCTGAGCCGCCAGGGATGGAGTTCGAGCATGGTTGTGACACCGGCACCTGTTGCTGTGCGCCCGTCGCCGGTGGGTGAGGCGCCGAAGGGTTCGTACCTGCTGCGGTTGTTCCGCACAACGGATCACAAGCAGATCGGCATCATGTACCTGGTCACGTCGTTCGCCTTCTTCATGGTGGGCGGGGCGATGGCCATGTTCATCCGCACCGAGCTGGCTCGCCCCGGGCTTCAGTTCTTGTCGCAGGAGCAGTACAACCAGCTGTTCACCATGCACGGCACGATCATGCTGCTGCTCTACGCGACACCGGTGCTGTTCGGATTCGCGAACTTCATCCTGCCCCTGCAGATCGGCTCACCGGATGTCGCCTTCCCACGGCTGAACGCGCTCAGCTACTGGCTGTATCTGTTCGGCGGCCTGACCGCCGTCGGCGGGTTCCTCACCCCGGGCGGCGCGGCCGACTTCGGCTGGTTCGCCTACACGCCACTGTCGAACGCGATCTACTCCCCCGGCGTGGGCGCGGACCTGTGGATCACCGGCCTGCTGGTGTCCGGTCTGGGCACCATCCTCGGCGCCGTCAACATGATCACCACCGTCGTATGCCTGCGCGCGCCAGGAATGACCATGTGGCGGATGCCCATCTTCACCTGGAACATCCTGGTCACGAGCATCCTCATCCTCATCGCGTTCCCGATCCTCACCGCCGCCCTGTTCGGCCTGCTCGCCGACCGCCGTCTCGGCGCCCATGTGTTCGATCCGGCCAACGGCGGAGTGATCCTGTGGCAGCACCTGTTCTGGTTCTTCGGCCACCCCGAGGTCTACATCGTCGCGCTGCCGTTCTTCGGCATCGTGTCGGAGATCTTCCCCGTGTTCAGCCGCAAACCGGTGTTCGGCTACAAGGGCCTCATCTGGGCCACGCTCGCCATCGCGGCGCTCTCGGTGTCCGTGTGGGCGCACCACATGTACGCCACCGGCGCGGTGCTGCTGCCGTTCTTCTCGTTCATGACCTTCCTGATCGCGGTGCCGACCGGGGTGAAGTTCTTCAACTGGATCGGCACCATGTGGAAGGGACAGCTGACCTTCGAGTCGCCGATGCTGTTCTCGATCGGCTTCATCGTCACCTTCCTCTTCGGCGGTCTGTCGGGTGTCCTGCTCGCGGCCCCCGCGATCGACTTCCAGGTGTCCGATTCGTACTTCGTGGTGGCGCACTTCCACTACGTGCTCTACGGCACGATCGTGTTCGCCACGTTCGCAGGGATCTACTTCTGGTTCCCCAAGATCACCGGCCGGATGATGGACGAGAAGTTGGGCAAGCTGCATTTCTGGACGACGTTCATCGGCTTCCATACGACATTCCTTGTCCAGCACTGGCTTGGTGCTGAGGGCATGCCACGCCGCTATGCCGACTACCTCGCGAGCGATGGGTTCACCACGCTGAACACCATCTCCACGATCGGCGCCTACATCCTCGGCGCCTCGACGCTGCCGTTCATCTGGAACGTCTTCAAGAGCTACCGGTATGGCGAGATCGTGCAGGTGGACGACCCGTGGGGCTACGGCAACTCGCTGGAGTGGGCCACGAGCTGCCCACCGCCGCGGCACAACTTCACCGAACTGCCCCGCATCCGCTCGGAGCGACCCGCGTTCGAGCTGCACTACCCGCACATGATCGAACGCATCCGGGACGAGGGGCACATCACCTTCACGGGCAAGCCGCTACCGCACCCCGAAGCCATACCGACGCCCTCCGAGGCGCTCACCACATCGGTCGATTCTGGTAGCACGACCGAGCGTGCGAGGTAACGCTCGGGAACGATCATCGCAACCGGTCCACTACCGATCCGCACGAGGGACACATGACCGCACCGTTTCGCCGCATCAGCCGCCGTGGCTTCTTAATCCTGGGAGCGGGGGTGACGACCGCCGCCGGCCTGGCCGCCTGCACATCCGGAAACGCCAGTCCTCCCGCACCCACCAGGATCGGGCCGAAGTCGCCGCAGGTCGCGGCCACGGAACGAAATCGCCGCACCGCGAGCACCCGGTCGACGTCGGTGTCGCTCGAAGCTGACGTCAGTGAGATCGATCTCGGCGGCATCCAAGTGAAGACCTGGACCTACGGCGGTGAGGTGCCCGGTAAGGAGATCCGGATCACACGCGGTGACGTGCTGAACGCCGAACTGTCGAACAAGCTGCCCCAGCCGACGACCGTTCATTGGCACGGCCTCGCGCTGCGCAACGACATGGACGGCGTGCCGGTGCTCACTCAGCCCGAGATCAAGGCCGGGACTTCGTTCTCCTACGAGTTCGTGGCGCCCGATGCGGGCACCTATTGGTTCCACCCGCACGTCGGCACGCAACTGGACCGCGGCCTGTACACACCGCTCATCGTCGAGGACCCGGCCGACGGTTCCGACTACGACACCGAGCTGGTCATTGTGCTCGATGACTGGCTGGACGGCATCGACGGCCGCGATCCGGACACCGTGCTGGCCGGGCTCAAGAAGAACGGCATGATGATGGGTGAGTCCGGCGACTCCTCCATGCCCGGCATGGACCACGGCGACATGCCAGGCATGGGCGGGATGCCGCAGTCCGAGCTGCTCGGCGGCGACGCCGGCGACGTCACCTACCGGTACGTGCTCGCCAACGGCCGCATCTCCGCCGCCCCACGGACGTTTCGGGCCAGGCCTGGCCAGCGTATCCGGCTGCGTCTGATCAACGCCGCGGCGGACACCGCTTTCCGGGTCGGCGTTCCTGGTGTGCCCATGACCATCACGCACACCGACGGCTTCCCCGTCGTGCCTCAGCGGGCCGACGTCGTGCTCCTCGGCATGGGCGAACGGCTCGACGCGATCATCACCGTTCCGAACTCCACCGTCCCCGTCCTGGCCTTGGCCGAAGGGCGCGACACCTACGCCCAGGTCCTGCTCCAGAGCGGCCGCCCCGGCGATCCGGCGGCCGGTGACACCGCCGCTTCGCAAGTCGCGGCTCTGCCCGTGCTCACGGCGAGCAACCTGAAGGCCGCCGACGAGGTCACGCTCCGGGAGAAAGCACCGGACGTCACCCACACCCTCGTACTCGAAGGCCCCGGCGCCAAATACGACTGGACCATCAACGGCAAGACCTACGACCCGGGCGACGGCCTGCCGATCCGGACAGGACAGCGAGTACGCCTTCGATTCGAGAACAAGTCGACGATGTTCCACCCCATGCACGTGCACGGCCATACGTTCCAGATACTCGGGAAGAACGGTCGCGGAGCCCGCAAGGACACCGCGATGACCGTGCCCGGCACCACGCTGGACGTCGACTTCGACGCCAACAACCCCGGACAGTGGCTGACCCACTGCCACAACATCTATCACAGCGAAGCCGGGATGATGACCGTCGTGTCCTACGTCGAGTAGCGCGGCCGGCGCCAGTGTCACGACGCTACGCCGGTAGCTTGTCGATCTTGGCCAGCGAGACCTTGAAGCCGCAGCTCTTGATGGCCTCGGCATGCATTTTCAGGGCCGCCCGCGAAAAGAAGTACATGATGTCCTTGAGATCGCCTGGCTTACTCGTGGCGATGGCGAAGACCACCGTCCACTGTGAGGCTTCGCCGAACGCGGCAGCTGGATCGAGCTGACGAAGCCTGTCCATTAGTTTGTCGCGGTAGGTCTGGTTGGTCATGAGCATGCGGGCGGAAACGGATCCTTGCTGGAAGAGGTGGCTCATCTTGTCCGAGCCGTCCATGCGCTTGACGCAGATCAGTTGTTTGTCCTTCGTGAGCAGGTCGCAGATTTCGACCCGCTCACCAGCACGGCCTCGGTAGAGATCGCGGTCCAGCAAGACATACCGGCGTTCCCGCGCGACCCACCGGTTGTAGCGCTCCTCCCCGTAGCGGCCCTCGACGTGGGCCTTGAGGTAGGAGTCGTTCCAGGCCGGCAGGCGCTGATCCTCCGGCCAGAGATCTACGAAGTCACGCAAGTAACGATCGACGAGCTCGACGTACTCCTGGTCGATCCGAAACCATGCCCCGGCCGTCAAAGTGTAGTGGCGAGTCTCGTCACCGACCTGATACGGAACACTGACCACGGCATATGACCGGAGCGGCTTACGGTCACCCACCACATGTTCGGAGAGGTCGAAAGGCTCCACTTTGACCGATGCCAGCGGCTTGTTCCATCCTTTGACTTGGTCAATGGCGTCGTAGACATCTTCGGTGCGCAGCTCGGTCAGCCAGGCTTGCTCTCGGCGCCGTGACAGCCGGTAGGCGTCGGCCAGCAGGTCGAACTCATCGGGCATCGCGAAACCGACATCACGATCGCGCCGGCGCACCGCCTCGCCGGCCAGCCGATCCAGGTGCTCAATGAGTGTTTTGTCGGTTTCGCGCCGGAAGTAATCCAGAAACGGAAAGTTCTCGCGATAACTGGTGGACTGGTAAAGGTCGAGAACCTGGCGCAGCTTCGGCCCGAGCTTGGTGAGGTCGAAGTCATCGATGCTCAGCTGGAGTGAGTCGGCGCCACGGGCGCTCTTGGCGAATCCGGTGACTGTGACATCCCCGCCGAACTTGCGGATCCACTCCTCGTCGGTGAGCAATCCGAGCGCGAACACCTCGTTGGGTACCGGGAGACGACTGGTGGCGTTACGGCGCCCCTTGCCCAGCCCACGAGCATCCGCCATCGTGATCTTGTCCGGATCGACGCAGTTCGCGGCTACCCGCAGGCCGAAGTCGAGTTCGACCGTCCCCTGATCGAGGGCGTGGAAGCCGGTGCCGAACGTGATCGCGAAGACGCGTTGGTGGACGTGCACCAGCAGTACAGCACCCGAGCTTTTGCTCGAAATCCGGCTCTCGGACTCGGCTTCCGCATCGGCGAAGATCGGGCGGACATAGTTCACCCAGCGCGCCTCGCGCTCCGGCGGCGTTCGGATGAACAACCGCCATGCCATATCGGCTGTCTCCGGCGGCTGGAGCGGCACCTCCCGGAACAGGTCGCGCCCACGCAACACCGTCTTGTCCAGTGCCACGCCCTCGCGCAGTAGATACAGCGTGATTCTCATCCAAGCCGTCACCTCACGGCTACCACTGTGGCCAGAAGACGCCCCGGGTCTCGACGCCGCTCGTCGCTGACCACCTATTCAGCCGCCACGATTCCGCTCGGACAGCCGAGCGAGAGTCACCGATAGTAATCGACGCGTTCGAGAACCTTACCGAGTCCTGGCTCGCGCGGGTGCTGCCGCTTTTCTACTGGCGCGCGCAGGACTCACTGCGGTGGGCGTAGCCCCGCGATGGTGACCGTGACGAGCCGGCGGACCGCGGACTCGGAGTGCAGGCTCCTGGCCGCGCCGAGTGCGTGCAGGCAGTACGTGGCGAGCTCGTGGGAATCGACGTCGTCCCGTACGCCGCCGGCCTCTGCGACTTCGGTCAGCAATTCCTTGAACAAGTGATGGACATGCTGCTCTGCCTGAGCAACGTGAGCCCCTTTGTGCAGCATCGCGGCGAGTTCGAGGCCGGCGTGATCGTGGGAGAAGCGGTCGCGGGCGATACGCGCATAGGCCTCCAGCACGGCTTGCAGCCGCTCCCCAGGAGCACCGTCCTGGTCTCGAAGTTCAGCCAACTGCTGGAGGTGACCTGCGATCTGCCGTTCGTGCCAGGCGAACAGGATCGCTTCAACATCAGGGAAGTACTTGTACAGCGTCGCCCGCCCGATGCCCGTTTTCTCAGCGATTTGCGACATCGTCACCGACAGCAGCCCGTGCTCGCTCACCAGTTCCGCGGTGGCATCCAAGATCGCCTCACGGACCGTTTGACGGTGCGACTCGATCGTCTCGTTCCAGAGCCTGGGCACTCTCGCAATATACATGACGACGATTTCGTGACACTATAGCTCGACATCGACATAGTGTATCGATAAACTGCCACCGCTCCGAGCGGATGAGGAGGTTCCCGTGGCCAACGTGCCGCCTGATCCCGCCACCAGTGATGACACCGACATGGGGTCCGCTCGTCCTTCGATCCCCAGCGCGCCACCCAAGGTGCCGCGCTGGGTGAAGGTGGCGGCGATCGTTGTCGGTATCCTGGTCCTGCTTGTCGTCATCGTGAAGCTCACCGGCCTCGGTGGCAATCACGGCCCAGGCCGCCACCTCGGCGCGGGCGAGACACCGTCGGCGAGCGTCATAGCGGTCCAGACGCCGTCCGGTGGCCGCGGATGACGATGTCACCTGGGCTGCGTAAGGTCTTACTCACCACGCATATCACCACGTCGGTCGGTTGGCTGGGCGCGGTCGTGGCCTACCTCGCCCTCGACATCACCGCCACGGCCAGCCAGGATGTGCAGACAGTGCGCGCCGCATATCTCGCCATGGGCGTGATAGTCACCTACGTCATCGTCCCGCTGGCCCTCGCCTCCGCGCTCATCGGAATCGTCAACTCGCTGGGCACCCCGTGGGGCCTGTTCCGGCACTACTGGGTCCTGGTCAAACTCCTGCTCACCGTCTTTGCCGCGATCGTGCTGCTGATCGAGGCATCGACCGTGAGCTACCTGGCGCGGGCCGCGGCGTCCGGCGCCGATCCTCGCCAACTGCCTGGCACCCTGCTGCACTCCATCGGCGGCTCCGTGGTGCTGCTCCTCGTCCTGATCCTCTCGGTGCACAAGCCGCGAGGCGTGACCCGCTATGGGTGGCGTCGGCAACAGGAGCAGCGGCGTCAGCAACGCGAGCGGCGTCAGGTGCCAGTGCGGTAGCGCCGTTTCTCACGATTCTCTTAATGTCGTCTCACCGTGGGCTCATGGCGGTGCGGTCCAATCAAGGCTCGAGACGAGCTTGGCGGGGAGTTGCTCATCGGTGCCAGCACGGGTAGTCGTGGTCGACGATGACGAGGCGCTGCGCGGCGCGGTCCGCCGAGCTCTGCGGCTCGAGGGCTACGACGTCGAGGTTGCCAGTGACGGTGCGGACGCGCTCACTAATCTTGCCGGTCCGAGGGTGGATCTGGTGGTCTTGGACGTGCTCATGCCTGTGCTGGACGGGATCACCGTGTGTCGTCGGCTGCGGGAGAGCGGGGACCGGACGCCCATTCTCATGCTGACGGCCCGCGATGCGGTGTCCGACCGGGTGGCCGGTTTGGAGGCCGGCGCCGACGACTACCTGACAAAGCCGTTCGCCCTCGAGGAGTTGCTCGCTCGCGTGAAAGCGCTGCTGCGGCGCAGCTACCCCGATCATGAGGGCGCCCTACGGGTTGCTGATCTCAAGCTGAACTCGCGGACTCGGCAGGTGGTGCGCGGCGACCCTGCCGTGGAGTTGACCCGGACCGAGTTCGCATTGCTGGAGCTGTTGATGCGCAACGCCGACGTGGTGTTGACCCGCGACGTGATCTGGGAGCGCGTGTGGGGCTTCGAGGACTCGGGCGGCTCGAACACCCTCGACGTATATGTAGGTTACCTGCGCCGCAAGATCGAGGCGGGGGTGAAACGCGGATGATCCACACGGTGCGACGAGGAACTCGGCCGTCTCGGCCAACGCCAGGTCCTCCTTGCACTGGCGCTGGCCAACGGCCTGGCCACAGCGGCGCCGTACTCGGAGAACCCTACCGGCTGGAAGGCTCGTCCCTGCTCGACCGGCTCACCACGTAAGGTGCCCAGCACGACACCTGCACATCTGTTCATACGAACCGGCATAGTGCATCATCGTGCGCATGGGAGACGTCATCGCGCCAGCCATTTCTGTCCCGGCCCGCCGCTGGGACCGCGGTGACTGGGTCTCGGCTGCCGGGATGGCCGCCTTCGTCCTGTTCCTCCATGTCGTGGGCTGGGGTCTGTTGGTGCTGGTCGTCGCGCCCCACAACTACAACCTCGGCATCGCTGGATCATTCGGTATCGGCCTCGGCGTGACGGCATATCTGCTCGGAGTGCGCCATGCGTTCGACGCCGACCACATCGCGGCGATCGACAACACGACCCGCAAGCTCGTCGGGGAGGGAACGCGCGCCCGCTCGGTGGGGTTCTGGTTCTCCCTCGGCCATTCGACCATTGTGTTCGGGTTGTGCGTGCTCGTGGCCCTGGGCATGCGCAGCCTCACCAGCCAGGTCGGCAACGACGCGTCACAACTCCAGCAGGTCGCCGGGCTGATCGGCACCCTCGTCTCGGGAACCTTCCTCATCTTCATCGGGCTGCTCAACCTGGGCGCGTTGATCGGAATCACCCGGATATTCCGGCGCATGCGCACGGGGGAGCTCGACGAGGACGAGCTGGAACGGCGGCTGGACGAGCGCGGTTTCCTGGCCCGCATTCTCGGCCGCGTCATGCGGGTGGTCCGCAAACCCTGGCACATGTACCCAGTCGGACTGTTGTTCGGGCTTGGCTTCGACACCGCGACCGAGGTCTCATTGCTCGTGCTCGCAGCCGGCGCCGCCGCGTTCACCCTGCCCTGGTACGCCATCCTTACGCTGCCGGTGCTGTTCGCCGCCGGCATGAGCCTGTTCGACGCCGCCGACGGCGTGTTCATGTCCGCCGCTTACCGGTGGGCGTTCCTCCGGCCGATCCGTAAGGTCTTCTACAACCTCACGGTGACGGCCCTCTCCGTCGGTGTCGCTCTCGTGATCGGCTTGATCGAGTTGTTGGGACTGCTCGCGACCAAGCTCGACATCACGTCGGGCCCGCTCGCCTGGATCGCCGGGATCGGCCTCGACAGCGTCGGCTACATCGTCGTGGCGGTCTTCGTGGTCACCTGGCTCATCGCCCTGGCCGTGTGGCGATTCGCACGCATCGAACAGCGCTGGGCCGCCCCGACGAACACCGGGCTCGAATCGCCTTAAATCTCGAGTCGTCGATGAGCCCGGGAGTCCCGGGCGGGACGGCCGGTACCTGCGGCCGGACGGTTGCCACCCACCTACTACTACATCTAGTATTCGGGTGAACACGGCGCGGCAGCCGAGCCTCCGGGCGGAGCGCTCCGACCGTACGGTCGCCGCGGGCAGCTTGCATATGCCGGGTACGCCACCCGCGAACGGTACGGGAGGGTCGATGCGTGCGCGGCATGTCGTGCTGCTGCTTGGCCTGCTCGGCGCCGTCGTGATGGTGGTCCCGGTCGTCTTCGTCGCGGTGGTCACCGCGGCGCGATCGGCCGGCGAACAACCCGCTCCCGCGCGAGCGGGAGTGGCGACGGCCAAACTGCCGCCACTGGCGCAGAGCATGCTACCGCTGGTGGCCACGCGGATCAGCGAGACATGTCCTGAATTGAGCGTGCTCAGAGTCCTGGCCGAAGTTCAGGCCGAGTCTGGCTGGGACCCGCGGGCGTGGAGCGAGGACGTCAACGGCGGCGCGGCAGGACTGCTGCAGATCAATCAGGCCAACTGGATTGCCCTGGGCGGCCGGCCGTGGACCAGTACACCACCCCCTCCCACCGCCGATATCAGCGACCCCAGCACACACTTGACACTCGGCATCGACTTCCTGTGCGGCAACCTGCGGGCGATCACGCCGCACCTCAAGGAGACGGGCAAGTCCGTCGCCCCGATGGACGCCGTGAGCGTCTGCCACATCGCCGGGTGCAGCCGGGTCACCGGCAGCCGCACCGGGATTCCCCAAGCCGGCGAAGCCGGCTGTGACGCGCGATGCGCGTCGCTTGTCCGCCGGTATCTCGACAACATTCGCCGCTACGAACGCGACTGGTCGGCGACACCAGGCGAAACCGGCCCGCCGGGGATGCTGCCCCCGGGCATCGACGTCGGCCAGCTCGCGTCCGCGAACGCATACACCGGCGGGCCAACGGGATGCACGGTTCCGGATCCGACAACGGCAGGCTGTGTCACGGCCGCGACCGCCAACGGGATCAGCGAGGTGCAACGGGCTTTCGGCTCGGAGGTTCGTTCGGCCGGATGTTTCGCGCCGCGCCCGTGGAATCCGACCAGCGACCACCCCCAAGGCAAGGGCTGCGACATCTTTCCGGATCGGGCGGGCATCTTCCCGGCCGGCGAACCGTTGAGAGCCGGCTGGCGGATGGCGGCCTGGCTCCGCGTCAATGCGGAAGCCCTGCGCGTGAAGTACGTGATCTGGCAGGGGCGATACTGGGATCCGAGCACCGGCGACCAGGGCGGGTGGGGTGAGCCCTACACCGGCGGTGGTGTCTACGACGTGGCCGACCCGACCGGCGGCCACTATGACCATATTCACGTCAGTTTCAGGGAATAGCCGTGGTGTGGGATGCGCGGAGGATCGCCACGGCGGCTGCATTGGCAGGCGCGCTCGGCGTGATCTGGCTGGCGGCGTCGAACGCCGATGCGCCGCCAGGAGAGACGCCCCCATCGTCGACGGCGTCACCGGCCGAGCAGCCGATCGGCCCGGAGGCGCGGTCGGCCGCCTCTCCGCCTCCCGAACGACCGGGAGACTCCGTCAGCAGCGTCCCATTGGGACTCGACTTTCGCCGTCCGGCTGAGGTGGCTCGCGCGTACCTCGTGGCCGCGCATTCCCTGCGCGGCACCGATCGCGGCCGAACCAACCGGCGCGTACTGCCCTACCTCGCTCCGGACAACCCGGCCAACCCGCGTGGCCTGGTCGTCGTCGATCCGCCGCCCGCGGGTCAGGCAACCACCGCCACCGTCGACCGACTTCGGGTGGTCGGCTCGGACCAGGCAAGACAGCGAATCGCCTACGAGGCCCAATGGTCGGCGCCGGCTATCGACCGGCGAACGACGTTTGTCGTGCTCGCCCGTCAGCCGGACGGCCGCTGGCTCGTCACTCAGGAGTCGACCCGGCTGCAGCCTGGCGACTGACCGGTCCCACACTCGTGGCGCGAAGCGCCTGCAGATCTTCCCGAAGACCGCGCCGTTTCGCCGCCACGAAGTACGCCACCGCCCCCGCGAACACCACCGCGGAGACGATCGTGTTGATCCGCAGGCCGAACACCTGGGTCGCCTCGTCGTCACGCAACAGCTCGATCCAAAACCGGCCGAAGGTATAGCCGGCCACATAGATCGCGAAAACGCGGCCGTGCCCCAGCCGGAACCGTCGATCAGCCCACACCACGACAAACGCGACGAGCACGCCCCACAGCAACTCGTAGAGGAACGTCGGATGGACCACCGCGATCGGCGTGTCACCCACCGCGACGCCGCCGATCGGGTCCTCCTGCCCCGTTGCCGGGTCAATGCGGCGATAAATCTCAAGCCCCCACGGCACGGATGTGGGCGTGCCGTAGACCTCCTGGTTGAAGTAGTTGCCGACGCGGCCGATGGCCTGCGCGAGGACGATACCCGGGGCCACCGCGTCGGCGAACGCCGGCAGCGGGATACCCCTGCGACGGCAGCCGATCCAGGCGCCCACCGCACCGAGCGCGATCGCGCCCCAGATACCGAGGCCGCCCTCCCAGATCTTCAGCGCTTCCCACGGGTTCTTGTCCGGCCCGAAGTAGCGCCACCAGTCGGTCGCGACGTGATACAGCCGGCCTCCGACAATCCCGAACGGCACGGCGAAGACAGCGACGTCCGTGACTGTCCCGGGCTCGCCGCCGCGCTGGACGAAGCGCCGGTTGCCCCACCAGATCGCGACCGCGATCCCGGCGACGATGCACAGCGCGTAGGCTCGGACGGAGAACTCGTTGATCCGCCACACGCCCTGGGGCGGGCTCGGGATGGCCGCCAGCACAGCTGCGGACGCCGACATCAACCTCTCCTTCGCCTGCCCCGTGGGCGGATGGTGGGGTGCGGAAGGACTCAGTCTCCCCGCACCCCGTCCGCCGGGCGGCACAGGCAAGGCGAAACCGCCGACGGTGAGGCACGGGCCCAATCGCCCGAAACCTCGCTGCTACTATAGCAGCTAGTAGTTTTGCCTGACAGGAGGCTCCACCTACTATCGACAGTAGGTGTAGGGCGGCAGTCTGGCGGTGAGGTGGCATGTTCGGGCTCGGCGATCTCGAAGGCGCGGTCATGGAAGTGCTCTGGCGCGCGGACGAACCGGTGAAGGTGCGCCAGGTTCTCGAGAATCTCAGCTCTGGCAGAAAGCTTGCTTACACCACGGTCATGACCGTACTGGACAACCTGCACCGCAAGGGATGGGCCCACCGCGATCGGGACGGCAAGGCCTACCGCTACCGCCCGGCGTTCACCCGCGAAGAGGCCGCCGTTCGGGCCCTGCGTGAGGCACTGGACGCCTCCGGCAACCCGCGAGCCGCGCTTCTGCACTTCGCCAACTCGGCCTCAGCCCGGGAAACGGAAATCCTCCGAACCGCGCTGGCCAAGAAGGTCCGCCGCCAGTGATCGTGGCGGTGTCGCTGCTCCTCGGGGCACTCACGGCAGGGTGGCTCGTTCCACGCCAACTGGGTCGTGCGGATCTCCGCCGCCGGGATCCGCGGCCGTTGATCGTCGCGTGGCTGCTGGCCATGTCGGGCGTGGCGCTCGCCGGGATCAGCGGTGTCGTGCTGCTCCTGGCACCAGACCACGCGGGGGCGAGCCCGCTGACCTGGGCGCTCAGCCGGTGCTGGGCGGCACTGCAACACGGCTCATCGCCCAAGATCGAGGAGCTCATCGGCGTTGTCAGCGTTGCCTTGCTCGCGGGGCTCGTCACACGGTTTGCCGTCGTCGCCATCACCGAGTTTCGGGAGGCGCGCCGGGCGAGCCGCGAGCGGCTCGCCGTGCTCCGCCTGGCCGCCCGCACCGATGACAACTCCCCGACCACGCTGTGGCTGGCGCACGATCGCCCCTTGGCGTTCAGCCTCGCCGGCCGCCCCGACGTCGTGGTCGCCACGGAAGGACTGCACCGGCATCTCCCGGCCGAGAGCGTCGCCGCGGTGCTGGCACACGAGCGGGCCCACCTGCGCGGCCGCCACCATCTCCTGATCCTGATCGCGGGCATCCTGCGTCGGACGTTGCCGTTTGTGCCGCTGTTCCGGCAGGCGAACACCGCCCTGCGTGAGCTCGTGGAGCTGGCCGCAGACGTCTCGGCGGTCCGCGCCTGCGGCGCGCCGGCCGTCCGCTCGGCCTTGCTGGGCGTAGCTGGTCCGGGAACACCAGACGTCGCGCTGGCGATGGCGCGGGACGCCGTCGACCTGCGGCTCGCTCGCCTGAAGCATGCCGCTCAGCCCGCCGGTGGCCTGCGCACGGCCCTGTCCTGCGGCATGGCGGGAATGGCGGCCACGGTATTGCCGTTCCTCACCAGCGCTGTCCTGCTCCTCGCCGTCACCGTGGTTACTTGCCCGGTGAATGGCTGGTGACCACCTGCCGCCGGAACGCCACTGCCACGGCCACAACCGCGAAGCTCACGACAACCCACTCAGGGACACTGCCGAACCTGGTGGCCACCGTGGTGCTCAACCGCAGCGGGACCCGCTCGACCATCGACTCCGCCGTGAACTGGCCAGTGCTGCGGGTAACACGCCCGTCTGGTTGCACGATCGCGCTGACGCCGCTGGTGGAGGCGACGACGACCGCCCGGCCGTGCTCCACCGCCCGCAGCCTCGCCATCGCCAGTTGCTGATAGGTCATCTCGGTGCGCCCGAACCACGCGTTGTTGGTGGGCACGACCAGCAGCTGCGCCCCCGCCCGGGTCGCCTCGGTGAGCACGTAGTCGTAGGCGACCTCGTAACAGATCGCAAATCCCACCCGAGCCGATCCCATGTCGAAGACTCCGGGTCGGTCACCGGACACCATGTCGCCCGCCGGATCGTCGGTGAACGGAGTCACCGCCGCGGCCACGGCACGGAGCGGGACGAATTC
This sequence comes from Prauserella muralis, assembly GCF_003202285.1. Taxonomy (GTDB): domain Bacteria; phylum Actinomycetota; class Actinomycetes; order Mycobacteriales; family Pseudonocardiaceae; genus Prauserella_B; species Prauserella_B muralis. The sequence continues at coordinate 1,716,332 of NZ_MASW01000002.1, read as the reverse complement.
GGAGAACGGCACCAACTGCTGCTTGGCGTACTCCTCGGTAGCGCCACGCTGTGGGCTCCACAGGATCATCCGGTTACTGGCGCGACCGTCCGCGCCGTAAGCGGTCCCACCCACGGCGACCGGCACGCCGAGCTCACGCGCAATGCGGTCCAAGTCCGGATCGTCGCGCCCGGCCTCGAACACATTCGACGATTCGGGCAGGATCACCAGGTCGGGGGCGGGAACCCGACCGGCACGGACGTCGTCGACGAGTCGGTCAGCCTGAGCGATGTGATTGGCTCGCACGGTCGCGCTCTGGCCCAGGAGGGCGATGCCGGCGTCCGGCGCGTTGCCCTGAACCACCGCCACAGTCGCGGTCCCCACTTCCGCATCTGTCTCGATCAACGACACCATCACCCAGCCAGCTACAAGCGGCAGCACGGCGACCACGGCATGTGCGATCCACCGACGCGGCGCCTGCCGGATCCGCAGCGCCAGGACGGCGAGCCCGCAGCCGGTAAGCGCGACAGCGAAGCCCACCAGAACCGCTCCACCCACCGCCGCCAGCGGCAGGAAGACACCCTCGGGCTGGGTAAACGCGACACGTCCCCACGGGAATCCGCCGTACGGGACCCGCGAGCGCACCGCCTCAGCAGCCACGACGACCGCGGCCATCCACACCGGGGCCATCGGCAGCCGGCTGACCCGCGCCATGCCGACTCCCATCAAGCCGAAGAACAAGGCCTCCAGCACCACCAAGCCCAACCACGGCCAGACCCCGAAGGCAACCCCAAGGAAGTCATAAAGCCACCGCAGCAGAGGCAACAGGTACGCTACGCCGAACGCAACGCCGTAGCCGAAACCGCGCCGCCCCAGGCGGCCGTAGACGGCCAGCACCAGCAACGTGAACGCGACCGGCGCGAGCCACCACAGCGGCCGAGGCGGCGAGGCCACATAGAGCACAGCACCGCCAGCAACCGCTGCAAGCAGCCGAAGCCACGTTGCGGCCCTCACCACGCGAACCGAGCGGGGTCGCTGCGAAGGGCGGCCCGATCGAGTCGCGCCCTCGGGATCAACCTGCACAGTCACCCGCTCAACCTTTCCGACGCCACGGCCAGAACACACTACTATTTCACATAGTAGCTTTGGCAGGCGTTTACCAGTCGAGCGGCTTCTCGTAAATGTCGGCAAGGGTCGTGAGTGGCGAGCGGGGTTCTCAGTGCCCTGCGGGACACCCGCACCCGAACTTGCTAAACACTCACGAGCGCGTCGCAGAGTGACTCGATCTCCTGCTCGGTGTTGTAGTAGTGCACAGAGGCGCGTACGAGTTCGTCTATTCCGCGGTTTTCCATGTCGACTCTCGTCGACGGGGCGCGCGACACGCTCACGTTGATCCCCCGGGCGGCGAGGCGTTCCTTGACCTCGGCCGGCGCGACCCCGTCTACCGTGAAGGCCACGATCCCGCAGCGCTCTGCGCCAACATCGCGGAGGGTGACCCCGGGTAGTTCGGCCAAGCGGCTTCGGAGCTGGTCGGCCAACGCGTACACCCGCCCGCGGATGCTGTCCAGGCCCCAGCCCAGGGCATAGTCGATGGCCGTTCCGAGACCGATCTTGGCCGCATAGTTGTACTCCCACGATTCGAACCGGCGGGCGTCCGGCCGCATCCGGTACTCGTCGCGGGCGATCCAGGTGGCGGCGTGCAGGTCCAGCATCGGTGGCGAGAGTTCGTCGAGCAGGTCGTGGCGGACATAGAGCAGACCGGTGCCCCGCGGGCCGCGCAGGTATTTGCGTCCCGTGAGTGAGAGCAGGTCGCAGCCGATCTCGGCGACGTCCAGCGGCATCTGCCCCGCCGACTGGCAGGCGTCGAGCAAGTAGAGCACCCCGGCCTCCCGCGCGATCTTGCCGACCTCGACGGCGGGGTTGACCAGGCCGCAGTTGGTCGGCACGTGGGTCAAGGAGATCAGCCGCACCCGCTCGTCGATCAGATCGCACAGCCGTGGCACCGAGATCTGTCCGGATTCGTCGTTGGGGACCACCTCGACCTCGAGGTCGTGGCGGGCGGCGAGCTGAAGGTAGGCGATGAAGTTGCTGCCGTACTCGGCCTCGCTGGTCAGGATCCGGTCGCCGCTCCGGAACGGAATCGAGTAGAACGCCATATCCCAGGCGCGGGTGGCGCTGTCCACCACGGCGATCTCACCGGCCGCGCAGCCGAGCAGGCGTGCGGCAGCAGTGTAGACCGCCTCGATGGTCTCGGTCGCCTCCGCGGCCGCCTCGTAGCCCCCGATCCGAGCCTCCAGCTTCAGGTGCGCGATGGTGCTGTCGAGCACGGGCGTGGGCATCAGGGAGGCGCCCGCGTTGTTGAAGTGCACGACGTTGTCGCAGCCCGGTGTTTCCCGCCTCGCGGTCTCCACATCGAAGGTGTCGATCGCCGACGCCGTCATACTGCCTCCTCCCCCACGCGCGGTGCCGGAGCGTCGACCAAAGCCCCGGAGTGATCGACGAGCCGCAGGAATGTGCGCACCCGCTCCTTCGACGGGCGGGTGAAGAACGCCTCGGCTGTCGCTTCCTCGACGACCACCCCGCCGTCCATGAACACGATCCGGTCGGCGACCTCCCGGGCGAAGTGGGTCTCGTGGGTCACGATCACCATCGTCATGCCGTCTCCGGCGAGCTCCTGGATGACCTCCAGCACCTCCGCGTGTAGCTCCGGGTCCAGGGCGGAGGTCGGTTCGTCGAAGAGCACGACCTCCGGTTCCATGGCCAGCGCGCGAGCGATCGCCACCCGCTGCTTCTGCCCACCAGAAAGCCGCGAGGGATGCACATCGCGCTTGTCTACCAGCCCGACCCGATCCAGTAGCCGCTCGCCGAGCGCGACGGCTTCCGCCATCGGCAGGTTGCGCACCTGGCGAGGTCCCTCGATCACGTTGCCCAGTGCGGTCATGTGGGGGAAGAGGTTGAACTGCTGGAACACCATGCCGGTCTGCTGCCGGGCGCGCTGCATCAGCCGGGCCCGGCCGCGCCGGTCGCTGCGGGTGCCGCAGGAGAAGGCGCAGTCGCAGATGCGCACGTGCCCGGAGTCTGGTTCCTCAAGCAGGTTCATGCACCGCACAAGTGTCGTCTTACCTGACCCGGAAGGGCCCATGAGCACGACGACCTCGCCTCGCTCGACGGAGAGATCGACGCCGCGCAGGACCTCCAGTGCACCGAAGGCCTTGCGGATGCCGGTGAGTTCGATCGGTGGCTTTGTCATGCGTACGCCTTTCCGAGTCGCCGCTCGAGCATCCCCTGCCCGACCGAGAGCAGCGTGTTGATGAGCCAGTACAGGGCTCCGATCATCAGGAACGCTTCCATGTAGCGGAAGTTCGCATTGCCGATGCTCTCCGCGACGCGAGTGAGCTCCACGACGGTGACCACCGAGGCGAGCGAGGTGTCCTTCATCAGCGCGATGAAGCGGCCACCGACGGCCGGGGTGGCGATCCTGATCGCCTGCGGGAAGATGATCCTGCGGAACGTGCGCCAGTACGGCATGCCAATGGATGAGGCAGCCTCCCATTGTCCTTTGTCTACTCCGAGAATGCCGCCCCGGAAGTTCTCACTCAGGTAGGCCGCGGCGAACAGGCTCAACGCCAGGATCGCTGACGGAACTGGCTCGAGTTGCACCCCGAGCTGCGGCAAACCAAAGTAGATGATCATTATTTGAATGAGCAGCGGAGTCCCACGGAACACCGAGACGAACATGATCGCGGCTCCCCTGAGCACCCGGAAGGCGGAGATACGCGCCAGGGCAACGAGCGCACCGAGACCAGAACCCAGCACAAAGGACACGACACCGAGCAGCAAAGTAATGCCCAGCCCCCTGAGCAGCATGGGGAACGAGTCAGCCAGCATGTCCATGGGATGCTCCTAGCTCTGTTCCGGCGGCAGCGCCTTGAGCTCTGCCACCATGTCCAGGCCGCCCAGCCACTTCCGGGAGATCTTGGTCAGGGTGCCGTCGTCGATCATGTCGCTGATCGCCTTGTCGATTTCCTTCTTGAACTCGGTCGAGCCCTTCCGGAACGACATGGCGTTGACCTCGCTCTCCAGCAGTTTCCCGACCGGTTTGACGTGGAGTCCGTTCTGCTTGGCCAGGTAACTACCCTGGAAGCGGGAGACCAGCATGGCGTCCGCGTTGCCACGGCCGAGGTCGGTCAGGCCCAACGTGGCGTTCTGATATGTCTTGACCTGCGCGCCCGGGATTTCCTCGCTGGCGAACTTCTCCTGCGTGGTTCCGGCCGAGACGGCTATGACCTTTCCTCGCAGGTCTTCGAGCGAGTTGATCGAGTTGTTGGACGACGCCGTGAAGATCGAGACACCGTTTACCTGGTAGGGAGTCGAGAAGTCGACCTGCTGTTTCCGTTCGTCGGTCACCGTCTGGCCGGAGATGACGATGTCGAAGCGTCCGGCCCGCACGCCCTCGATGAAGCTCTGGAAGTTCGACGCGACGAATTCGACGTTGTCGACACCGATCCGGCGGGCCACCTCGCGCGCGACATCGACGTCGTAGCCGACGGGCTTGCCCGCGTCGTCGAGGAAGTTCCACGGCGGATTCGCCTGCGTGAGCGCCACACGTAACGTGCCGTTGTCGCGCACCTGCTGCAGCACATCGCCGGAGCTCCCGCCAGAGCAGCCCACGAGTGCGCCGCTGACAACGACGGCGAGTAGCGAGAACGCGACCTTGAATGGCCGCCGGATTCGTGACATTCCCATGACGCCTCCATCTGCGGTGAAAGCCGCTGGACGAAGTGGCCCGCGGCAACGCCGAGCCGGCCTTCGCCGTGTTCACGCCACGTCCACGACGGTGTCGATGCCCCATCCGCGGACCCGCACCTGGTCAGTGGCGAGTTGTGGTCAATGGCTAACTACGTCACTCGAGCGAGTGAACACTATGCCCCCGTTGGGTATGCCGTCAATGGGTGAACAGGAGGCATATCAAGGCGTAACGCGAGCGCAACAGCTTGACGCAGGCCCGGCGTGCGTTCAGCCGATTGCACTCCGTTACTATCAGGATTAGTATGTCCGTTCTGATGCGGAGTGGCCGATGACCGACGCCGTAGTACGCACGATCGCGTTCATCGACCTCGCCGGGTTTACCGCGCTGTCGGAGGCGCATGGCGACATAGGAGCTGCGGACGTCGCAAGGCGCCTCCTCCATCTCACCCACGGGACACTGGATCGCGACGTCGAGCTCGTAAAGTCGCTCGGCGACGCGGTGATGCTGGTCAGTGCATCCAACGGCGGTTTGCTCGACAGCGTGGAGCGGCTCATCGGCGCGTGTCGTGCCGAGCCGGGCTTCCCGATGCTGCGCGGCGGTATCCACCGCGGCCCGGCGATACCTGTGGACCGTGACTACTTCGGACGCGCGGTGAACCTCGCCGCTCGTCTCGGCGGGCTCGCTGTGAGCGGACAGATCCAGCTCACTGCGGAGATCGCCGCGGCAGCCAGGACGGCAGGGCTACCCGTGACGGCACGTGGACCGATGCGCCTGCGTGGGATACCTGACCCGGTGGACGTTTTCACGTGGTCCCTCGACGTAAACGAGACGGGGATCGATCCGGTCTGCAAGATTGTTGGCGGCCACGGGAAACTGCCCGGGTACGGCCAGTTAGGTGCCCGGTGGCGGTCATGAGTTTTGCCCGTTGACGGTCATGAGATCTGCCCGACACGACTTGTTGTTTGCCCTGCGCCTACCGGGTGTGGGGTCCCTCCTCGGTTGAGCTTCGCGGCGACCAAACCGTTGCTCGGTTCCCGAGGAGGGACGAGTGAAGTCTGCCGAGGAGATCATGCAGATTCTAGAAGCGTTCGATTTGACCGGTTCGTATCGTGATGCGGCGGAGCTGGTGGGGTGTTCTCACCACACGGTCGCCCACTATGTGCAGGCCCGAGAGGAGGGCCGACTGACGCCGGGGCGGTCGGAGCGGCGGCCGATGCTGGTGGATGAGTTTCTGCCGAAGCTGGAGGAGTGGGTCGACCGCTCCAAAGGCAAGATCCGCGCGGATGTGGCGCACGACAAGCTGGTCGCGCTGAGCTTTACGGGGTCGGAGCGCACCACGCGGCGGGCGGTGGCCGAGCTGAAAACAGCGTGGCGGGCCGGCAACCGGCGGGTGCACCGGCCCTGGGTCCCTGAGCCGGGGATGTGGTTTCAGTACGACTTCGGCGACGGCCCGAGGATCGATGGTGTGGCGACACAGTTGTTTTGTGCGTGGCTTGCGTGGTGCCGGTTCCGGGTGGTGCTGCCCATTTTGGACAAGACGCTGCCCACGGTGATGGCCGCGATCGACCAGACCCTGCGGCTCTTTGGCGGGGTGCCGACGTATTGCCTGACTGACAACGAGAAGACCGTCACGATCGAGCATGTGGCGGGGATCGCGGTGCGCAACCCGAAGATGCTCGAGTTCGCGCGCCACTACGGGCTCACGGTGGCGACGTGTGTGCCGGCGGACCCGGCGAGCAAGGGTGGTAGCGAGGCCACGGTCAAGATCGCCAAGGCGGACCTGGTGCCCACCGAGGCGAACCTGTTGGGCGAGTACGCCAGTTTCGCCGCGCTGGAACGCGCCTGTGTGCAGTTCTGCACGCAGGTCAACGCCCGGCCGCACCGGGTGACCCGGCGTGCGCCGATCGAGATGCTCGGTGAGGAACGGTCCCGGTTGCATCCTCTGCCGGAACACCCGTATACGGCAGCGTTCGGGGTGAGCCGCACGGTCGGCGAGCAGGTGCCGATGGTGGCGTTCGAGAACGGTTCGTATTCGGTGCCACACACCCTGGCGGGTGAGGCGGTGTGGGTGCGCCGTCATGGCGAGCGGGTGGTGATCGTGCACGCCGGGCCTGAAGGTCCGGTGGAGGTGGCCCGCCATGTCGTGACCGCCCCGGGCAGCCCGCGGGTGGATGATGCGCATTTCCCACCGCAGCCGGAGGGGCCGCTGGACCGCACTCCACGGGCGAAAACCCGGGCGGAGACGGAGTTCCTCGCGCTCGGTGACGGGGCGGCGTTGTGGTTGACCGAGGCTGCGGCGGCGGGCACCTACCGGATCCGCGCGAAGATGGCCGAGGCGGTCGCCCTGGCGAGGCTGCACGACACCACCACCGTCGACCGGGCTTTGGGCCGGGCGGCCACCGCGGCCCGGTTCGCCGAGGGGGACCTGGCCGCGATCTTGGCCCACCAAGCCCACGCCGCCCCCGGTGGGACGCAGCGGGCCGGGGAGCACAACAGCCTGGCGCAGGGCACCGCCGGCTGGGCCGGCCTCGGCGAGGAATGGGAGGTGCGCTGATCATGTCCGCATCCGCGTCTTCCGATGCGTCCCGGATCGCCACGATCATGCTCGCCGACGGCGTCGACGACCCCGATGGACTCATTCCGGTGGTGGCCGGGGAGTTGTTCGAGTGGGCCTGGCTGGCCGCCGAACTCGCCGACTGGCTCGACCAAGCCGGACCGGCTACCCGGGCCGAGTTCACCCGCCACTTCGACCATCTGCGCAGCCCCGGCAAGGTCGCGGTGTTCCTGGCTCAGATCAGCGAGCGCATCGCCGCGCTCCTGGACGGGGACCGGGGGCAGCCATGACCACCCGAACACCGGCTGCCCCACCGTTGGACGAGGAACTGGAGCGGCTGCTGCGGCGGATGCGGCTGCCCTACATCCGCCGCGCCGCACCAGAAGTGCTGGCCACCGCCAAGGCCCAGCGCTGGGAACCGGCCGAGGTGCTGCGGGTGCTGCTGGCCGAGGAAGTCGCCGGGCGGGACCGTTCCGCACTGACCACCCGCCGCGCCAAAGCGGGGTTTCCCACCGGGAAAACGTTCGATGCCTGGGATCCTGGGGTGTCGTCCATCCCCGCACCCACCCAGCAAGCACTGCGCACGCTGGAATGGGTGGCCCGGCACGAGAACCTGGTGGTCTGCGGCCCCGCCGGCACCGGCAAGACGTTCCTGCTGGAAGCCCTCGGGCAGCAGGCGGTCGAGACCGGGCTGCACGTGGCCTGGTTCACCCTCGAATCGCTCGGCGTGCTGATCCGGCGCCACCGCGCCGATGACACCGTCACCAAGGCCATCAGCCGGATTCTGCGCGCAGACTTGGTTGTGGTCGACGACATCGGGCTGCTACCGGTCGGGCCCGACGCCGCCGAAGGTCTCTACCGCCTGGTCGATGCCGCCTACGAGAAACACTCCGTCGCGATCAGCTCAAACCTGCACCCGGCCGGGTTCGACGAGCTGATGCCGAAAACCCTGGCCACCGCCACGGTCGACCGGCTCCTCCACCACGCCCACCTCTGCCAAACCAGCGGTGACAGCATCCGCCTCTCCCAAGCCCTCACCGGCAAAGGAGTGATCGCCTTGAACTAACCAACCCACGGTCTGGTGGCCACGACTGGGCAGATCTCGTGGCCACCACCGGGCCATTCTCATGACCGCCACCGGGCAAATCCCAATGTCCCTTGACACAAGATGCGCGTGCGCGATCCTGCCGGCCATCTACAGCACGGCGGTCGCACCTACGTGTTCTGCTCACTGGCGTGCCTGCGGCGCTTCGTCGCCGACACCCGGGTCTACACCGCCGATTCCGCTGAGGTACGAACTCGTCGCTACTACTGAGGTCGCTGTGGCCCGGGCTCCTTGGGGGCGCAGCCTTCGGACGTGCAGGTCTGCCGACGCCAGCGCAGCAGCACAGCCGCGCCGAGCGCAACCACGGAGACACCTGCGAGAGCGGGCTGGATCGGCGCCCATACTCCCAACGCACCGGATACCCCGAGCAAGCCCAGGACGATCTTGTTACACAGCGGGCAGCCGACCGCGAACGCCGACAGCAGCGACGAGCCGAACACACCAGCACGCCCCCGCTCGTCGGCAGCTTGGCGGATAATCGCGAACCACAGGCCGGTCAACACGGCCGTCAGGATCAGGGCTGGATACTCCCACCAGCGGACGGGAGTCATCCGGGTGAACCATTCCGTGTCGATGACGTCGGTGGGCACGCCGACGATCGCGGCACTCAGCGCAGCGGCGAGCAGCCCTCGCCGCCATCGCCAGGCCCGTGGGGGCGAGGGGGCTGCGTCGGCGGCGGCTTGCCGGTCCAGGAAGTTCGCTTGAGTCATGTCGACCTCGACGTGATCAGGCCACAGCCGCTGAGCACCACGACAGCCGCGAACAGCACGTAGAACGGGCCGTGCCCACCGGGCAGGTGACGGGCGGGAGTCCACTCGAGGATCCAGTTCACGACGGCCACCGCTGCACCGAGGATCACGAGCGCCCAGCCTGTCGTCGTGGTAGGCGCAGGCGGAATCCGCAGCCGTCCCATCCGCACCAGACCTCGCTCCATGCCATCGTCTCGCGATCTACGATTTTTCATAGTACCTGGTGTACGACTGCCTGGCGACGTCGGACCGCAATGACGGCCCAACCGATCAGTGCCGTACCGAGGGCGAGGAGCCCTGCGCCCGCGAGGTACTCACCGGCGGGCCGATCGCCGGTGCCCGCGGGCAAGTAGACGGAGCGCCGGGCGGCAATCCGGGACGCCTCGTCCCGCCGCACAGGCAGCCACGTTTCCGCGACCGTATTGCCGGCCCACAGTTCGGCATAGATGAACCACAAACCACGCGACGGTAGGACGATCTTACCCGCGAACACGCCGGAGCGGTCCACCAGCGGAGCGGTCACGACCTCCCCAGCCCGCCGGGCGACAAGCCTTCCAGGAGTCCATTCGCGACCGGCCGTGCCCTCGAACTCGGTGATCCGCACCGCGATCGTGCCGGACCCGTCACCGTCCGCGCTGACCTGCGCCGTCGCCACCGCTGTCCCCTGCCCGGGGTCATGTGCGCGGGCGTGTGGCATTACCAGCAACGATGTGGCCGCGAGCAGACCGAGCACCGCACCAGCCCGCGCAAGAGGCCGACGTGACACCGCGAACAGGGTCGCGGCGAGCAACGGCACGACGATCACACTCGCGAGCAACGTGGGTCGCACCGGAACGGAACTGACACCGCTCGCCGACGCCACCAGCTGCAGGGCGGCCACGGCGAGACCGGCCGCTGGCCAGCGCGCCCGATCCCACCGTGCGGGGGCGTCCAGCACCAGCAGGCCCAGCAACGCGATCGGGACATCCGGAGTGGTCCAGCCCGTGATGGCAAACGGGGCCAGGATCAGGAGCCGGAACACGAGGTAACTGAGCACGGTCGGCGTCACGACCGCGCGGTCGACCACGAGCGCACGGATAATCCCGGAGCTGCCCAGGCCGACGGCGAGCAACACTGGGAGGTAGAGCGCCTGCGAGAACTGCGGCACGTCCGTCTCGTACTCCACGACGACGATCTCAGTCGCACCGAGCAGCACCACCGCGAGCGCGATCCGGGACACCCGGGAGCCCATATGGCCGGTGTTGAGCAGCACCGCGACCACCAGCACCGCCGTACCGATGACCGACAACAAGTGGGGCGGCGACCACAGCACGGAGTCCCTGCCGAACGCCGCGTGCCACGCCGCGTCGGCGGGCGCCGCACCGGCGGTCACCACGCCAGCCGCCACCGCGAGGGCGAGCCCAGGGATCGCGAGCGTGGCCCGGAGCGAGCGGGTACGCCACAGACCCACGAGCACCCACCCTGCCAGCACGAGACCGACCATGCCGATCGAGGCGTACAACAGGAGGTGGGGCGGGAGCAGCGCATCGTCCCTGCCGATCTCGGTGTGCCAGCCGTCATCCCAGTAGGTCGCGACCAGGCCTAACAGGCCACCGCCGATCACGGCCCACACAGCGTTCGACGGCAGCCCCGTCAACGCTCGACCGGTTGCACCGAAGCTCGTCATGGCAACCACCTCTTTCGCCGGATGATTGCTTAGCAATCTACCCCGTGGGGGTATAATCGCTAAATCTGAGGCCGGCGGGTATAGAAGGATTTGCGGCGACTAGCCGACGTTCGCACCTCGTTCCTGCAGCCAAGCGAGCGGATCCACCTTCAGACCGGCCGGATCCCAGACCTCGAAGTGCAGGTGCGGACCGGTGGAGTAACCCTTGTTGCCGACCTCGGCGATCACCTCGCCCGCCTCGACTTCCTGCCCCACGCTCACTGCGTAGGAGTTGATGTGGCCATAGACGGTGATGGTGCCGTCCTCGTGCTGGATGCGCACCCACAGCCCGAACCCGCTGGCGGGACCGGCATCCAGCACCACACCGCGCATCGGTGCGACGATCGGTGTGCCGATCACGTTCGCGATGTCCAGACCGTAGTGGGTGGTGCCCCAGCGCGGCCCGTAGTTCGAGGTGATCGTGCCTTGGACCGGCGCGACGACGCGGTGCCGCGCCTTCTCCTCCGCGGCCTCTCGCGCTCGCCGTTGCCGTTCGGCCTCCTCTCGGGCGATTCGGTCCTTCCTGACCTGCTCGGCCATCTCCAGTTGCCTGGCCTCGTCCCGGGCGGACCGGCTCGGCGTGGGAATCAGCAGTGGTCCGGAACTGGCGGTGGGGCCTCCGGTGCCGGTGGTGGTGCTGACATCGCTGTCGAGGTCGGCGGCGAGAAGGTTGATGCGGGGTTCGTGCTGGGTTGGCGGCAGCCCTGTCAGGAGCTGGAGTGCCGCGCTTCCGGCTCCGGCGGCGACGCTGAGAAGGACCACGACCGCGCGCATGTTCGGGGTGGGCCCGCGGCGGCTCGCGGCAACCGGGCGTCGCGCGGGGACGGTGCGACTGGTTGGGGGAGCGGGTATTGGGTTGTGCTCACGGCCGTACTGCCGGGGCTGGCGGTGTCGGGGCACGCGTTGCCTCTCCGGGTCGGGGTCGGGGTTGCGATGCGGGCCTGCTTCGTTGCGCGAACGTTATCACTATCTTGAATAGTAGGTTTGTGAGGTCCGGCACTCGGTTCGTAGAGAGTTGTCCTTACACCTCAGCGCACGCCTGCCCGGGCGCGGGGTGCCCGGCGGAACAGCACGGCCGCCGCCACCGTGAGCGCGAGCAACCACGCCAGCGCGATCAACAACGAGCCGGTCTCGTCGAAATCCCTGGTAAGCCCACCGTCGAGCAGGACACGGCTGGCGCCGTAGCCGGGCAGCCATTGCGCCCAGGCCGCCGGCTCTGGGCGCAGCATCGGACTCTGGGCGATGCCGACGTCGAGGAACGGGATGAGGAAGGCGATGAAGACACCGCTGACGCGGCCGAAGACTCGGCCGAGACATACGCCAGCCAGGGCGTAAATTGCGCCCAACAGCACATTGCCCCCGGCGTAGATCATCCACTGTTGCGCGTCGAAGACAGCCGCGGTGACCGCCAGTGAGACGGTGGTGACCAGCAACAAGGCCGCGGCGATCACGGCAAGCCGCACGCCGAGCAGGACGCCCGCCCGGAATCCGGCGAGTTCCAGCCGCCGATCACCGGCCATCGCGTCCAGCACCACGAACAACCCGGCAAGGGTGGCCAACGATGCGATGGCGATCGGCGTCATCGTGCCGGCGTGGACCTCCGGAAGCCAGAACGTCAGATCGACCCGCTCCCTACCATCCACAAGCGACATGATCGTGAACTGCTCGCGCGTGATCGCCTTGGCGAGCACGATGAACACCACCGGAACGACGATCAGCAGCGCCCACAACGCCCTGTTGCGGCGGTATTCCCGCAATCCCATCCGGATCCCGACAGCGAACTGGTCCCGTCTGGTACCCGCCGCGACGAGTCGCCGCGGCTGGCGTGCGATCCGGCTGGCGAGGGTGACCACGGCCGAAGCGATGACGATCGCGCCGACGGTCCACGCCAACGCCCATCCCAGATCCCCGAGCCGCCCGCCGTGGCGAGACGGCAGGTCGATCATCCATAGGGTCACGTAATGCGTCGGTAACACCCGGGTCGCTACGCGGTCCGGCGACGTCATGGCCGGGCCGAAGAACACGTCGAGGATCCAGACGAACAAGATGACGACGGTGCCGTTGACGGCGTTACGCGCCAGAGCGCCGACGAGCGCTCCGATCGCCAGATAGATCACCGCGAACATCAGCGTCCCGGTGAGGACACGGCCTGCGGGGTCGATGCCAGCACGGACCGCCAGCGCCAGCAGGGCGGCCGCGGACACCAGCAGGGCCAGCAGCAGCCCGGTGGCCACCCTCGCGACGACCAGCCGGATGGGCCGCAGGCCGGCGAGGACCAGGCGACGATCAGCGGCGCGCGCGGCGCGGGTCTGGAAGTACATCGCAACGCCTGCCATGAACCCGGCGGTCCAGCCGGCGGTCACGGTTTCCACGGCGGGCCCGATTCCGCTGCCGAAGAGTTTCGCGGCATCGGCGAGCGATCCGGACGCCACGAGGACGAACACCACCGGCACGAGTACGAGCACGAGCAGGTTGACGGGATTGCGGGTGTAATCGGCCAGGAACCGCCGGACAAACAAGACGGTGGTCACCAGGGCACCGCCAGTCCGTAGCGCAGTTCGACGATCCGGTCGAATCGCTCCTCGTCGGCGACGAAGTGGCTGATGATCAGGACGGCCTTGCCAGTCTGGCGACGCTGGCCGACGAGCTGCCAGAACTTGACGTAGGTGTCCCAGTCGAAGCCCGCGTAGGGCTCGTCCAACAGCAGCACATCCGGGTCGGCGAGCATGGCCAGGCCAAGGTTGAGTTTGGCCAACGTCCCGCCAGAGAGCTGGTCCGCTCGCGTCGAGCGATAACGTTCGAACCCCAGCGCGGCATAGAGTTCACGCCGTGCGCGGCGCTCGTGTTGTGGGGCCATCCGGTAGGCACGGCCGAACAACTCGAAATGCTCGTCACACGTCAGCCGCTCGTAGACGACCGGCTCTTGCGGGCAGTACCCGAGCCGACCGGACACCTCGACGGAGCCTTCATCCGCCGCGAGCGCACCTACCAGGACCTTCATCAGGGTCGACTTGCCGGAGCCGTTCTCCCCCACGAGCCCGACAACCTCACCTGGCCGCATGGCCAGGTCCACACCCCGCAGCACCGCATGCCACCGTGCGGGCCACACGCCATGGCGGAAGCTCTTCACGATGCCGGTTGCCCGCAGCACGAACTCGGTGGCGATGCCCGATTGGTCGGTCACCTCGGCCGGTGCCGGTGACACCACGTGATCCACAACTCCTCCCATCCGCGTGTGGGCACCGCTCACCTTTTCTGAGCGCTGTTTTTGGTCGGTCTTGCCGCGGAAGTATGAGCGAGCAGGCCAGACAGGAACGCGGTCTGCTCGGCCGCCTCGTCGGGGGACAACACTCCGGCGGCCACCGATGCGGTGGTGGCGGTGACATGACAGACGAGCAACTGCTGCTCGACCGCGCGCAATGCACCGTGCACGGCCGCGAGCTGAACCAGCATTTGCTCGCACGAACGGCCGTCGGCCAGCATGCGCTCGATCCCGGCCACCTGGCCGGCAGCGCGGCGCAGCCGTCGCCGTACCAACGCGGCCATACCGGCGGGTAACATCGCGACGTGCAGGTCCGTCTCCACGAGGACACTCCTCATCACTGACGGCGACGGCCGTCGGGCGTGCCCGGCCGGTCCCGCCGGGCAGCGTCACGGCGACCGCCATGACCAGCGTGCATGAAGATCATCAGCAACGCCGCGCCGAGGAGAACGAGCACGGCCGGCGATACACCGGCGAAGAACAGTCCGATGCTCACGACGACAGCGCCGGCCGCGGCCAGCTGCACATGCTGTCGCTTCATCATTCCCTCGTCACCGCTGAGACTGGCGTGTCCACCAACACCGCCGGTGACAGGCCGTAGCGGCGTTACCGGGAACGGCCACGTCCGCCGCCGTGTCCCATGCCGCCGTGCATAAGCGCCATCATCACGACGCAGATCACGGCGACGACCAGGAAGCCCGAGCTGACTACACCGGTCGCAACCAGCGCGATCGCAATTGCGATCATGGGGACGCAGCAGGCGATCAGGAGCCAGCGGTGCCCGCCATGGCCGCGTGGGCGCTGATGCTCCGAATACTTCGCCGGGTCGTGGGTGGGATGCCGGGGATCATGTGGTGTCGTCATCATGGCCTCCGCAGAGATGGCGGTACGTAGCTCAGCTTGCGGTAGAGCGGGCAATGCCCGAGCGCGCCCGTCACCAGTAGATCGGCACCGGCGAGCACAAGCAGCACCTCCAGCACGATCGCCAACACGGAGCTGGCAGCAGCCAGCAGAATCACACCGACAACGATCGCGCCGAGCCCGACCACGATGCGGCCCACCCTCTCGACAGGAGTGATGTTTACCGTCCGCCACGCCGAACGGCGACCGACTGGCGGCGACTCTGATTGCCGGGTCATGACATCTCCTTCAGATCGGATGTCATTGACACTCCCCAGCTTCGGCATGCGCAGCCACAGGAAAACGTCATCGCCGAAGGGGCACAAAGTCCTATCCATCGTCGTAGGTAGCCGAATCAGGCAGCGATGAGTCACGCGTGACGTTGCCGCTGAGCTAGCGCTGCGCCTCGGGCTGCGCAGGCACTCGTGAGTGCGTTTGCAGTCAGCGCGACTGGACTAGTCCTGCTCTCCGATGTGTCGCCGAGCGGCAACCACGTGGACGATGCGCTGCCCGGCATGCTCGTCGCCAGTATCAGCTCCGGCCTGGGTTTCCCTATCCTGGCCGTCGTGCTCAAAGCCGATCGCCACCCGGGATGGGGTGACGCCAACTCCCGGCGTTGCGCGGAAGGCAGCGTCCGAGGTCTTCCTTGGGCTAGTTTGCCAGGACGCGAACGAGTCCGGCCCGCTGTCAGGACCAGCTCGGGTCGCGCCCAATGTGCTCCCACTCCCGTGTCCACTGGGCGTAACGCAACTGGTCAAGCCCCTTACGCAGCAACCAGAACACGGCGGAGAGCCCACCTGCGACGGCCAGCCAGGCAAGCAGCGCGGCTGACACGGCGCGGCCTACCGCATCCCGCGTCGTCGTAGGTGCAACGGCAAGGTCGCCCCTCTCATCAACCCAAATCGACATCGCGCTGCCCGCGTTGGCACCGATCTTGGCGACCACGTTGCCTGTGCGTTTCGTGCCATCCTGCAACACCCACTGCGCCCACACCCGCGCCGAGCCGCCTCCGGATACGCCAGGCTCGCCAAGGTTCTCCCGGGGCGCGTCGGCAAGCAGCACAGCCGTTGTTTGACGTCGGTCGCGCATCTCGTCCCGAGACACCTTGATGTTCTCCGCGTAGGTCTCCGACCCCAGCGCGGCCGTGACGGGCACAGCGAACAGCGAAAGCAGCACGACGCCCAACAGCGCCGCGGCCTCGATGCGGTCCCAGCATCGCGCCAGCGGGTTACTGCCGATGCGAACGCGCCGCCATAGCCGCAACAGATACGTCGGCGAGGCGGGCATGGCGACCGACCTCCTCCCTGTCGACGACATTGGTTGGAGCGTCCGCCGGAGAAACGACACCGACGAAGGGCCGGCCCGGCCCTTACCTGGCAGGACCTTCGCCCCAACCGTTCCGGAATGTCCGGACGCAGCGCGGTTTCGAAAGAGAGCAAAGCCGCAAACGTGTCGACGCGTCCACCCACTTCTACTAAGTCAGTTAGTATTAATCATTAGAGTTGCACCGAGACATCGGGTTCCGCCAACAGGGACTCTCGGCCGCTTCTCAAGCACTGCCCGGCCGGTAGACAAGATCCAGGCACACAGAGAAGGGAGTGCCAGGTTCCAGGTATGTATCGACGGACACGGCGGCCAGGGTGTGGCGACCTCCGCCGAGCTTCTGTCGGCCGGCCACGTTCCTCGAAGACCGTTTTCCGGGGCTCCGGCGTTGGCGTTCTGCCGGAGCAACGAGGCACAGATCCGCAGCCGCGAGCCGTTCGTCCAGCCGGGCGCAGTGATCATCCAGGAGTCGCCCCGCGAACCGGAGTGGTCCAGGCGAACACCGGTCCGGGTCGTACGCAGAGAACCCGCTGCGCAACGCCGGGATCTCCCCGGCGTGCCACAGACCAGAGGGGGACGGACCCTGCCGCGGTGGGCAGATATGTCCCGCGGCGAGGACGGCAGTTCCCCACCCGGAACAGGCCAAACCGCGCTCTACGGGTTCGATAGACCTGAAATCCTATTCGAGATAGTAGTGTGGTAGTCGGTCCGGAACGCACATGATCAGGAAGGAAGGCAGGGACATGGAAACGAGCTACGGCAGATCCGTCAGGCTACGAACGACCTTCGCCGACGCGGTCGAACACGTCCGCGCGGCTCTGAAGGATCAGGGCTTCGGCGTGCTGACCGAGATCGATGTCCGCGCCACGTTGCATGAGAAACTCGGCAGGCAGATGGAGGACTACCTCATCCTCGGCGCCTGCAACCCCGAGCTTGCCGACCAGGCGCTCGGCATCGATCACAGCGTCGGGCTGCTGCTTCCGTGCAATGTGGTCATCCGGAGCGACAGGCACGACGTGCTCGTCGAGGCCGTCGACCCGCAGATCCTCGTGACCGTGACGGGGCGCGCTGAACTCGGCGCGATCGCCGACGAGGCGGCCCGCCGGCTCGCGGCCGCATTGGAGTCCCTCCTCGACTCGGTATCAGTCGCGTCGAGGGACTGACCACCGTGTGTGGATGAGTCGGCCTCAACTGCGCCTCGCTGCTACTCGTCGCAGGCGACGTGACGGGCGGTGACGCACGCGGCGACCACCAGACCCGTCGCGATCCAGTGATGCTGCTGCTTCTCGTCGCTGCGGGCACGACGATCAGCGGGACCCACCAACGTGACCGTCGCCCCGGTGAGCAGCCTAGCCTGGCGGCATCGAGCGGGCAGGCGGCGTCGTGATGGTCGGCGCGGGACTGACGATCTTCCAGAGGGCAGGCTTGACGCCGTACGCCTCGCATCGAGGGCAGCTCCGCTCAGTCGGTCCTCCTGTAGCGATTCAGGTGCGCAGCCACGAACGACCAACGCGGATACCCGCCACAAGCGACGACTCGCCCGGGCGGTACGTGCCGTCCGTAAAGCCGTATTCGCAGCGCCCCGCAGGCGCAGCGGGTGTAGAGCAGCGTCCCTCCGACGTGGTGTACCGCGAGACCACGTGGAAAGAATCGTGCGGTGGCCAGCCGCAAGGCGGGCAGCGTGCGGCGAGAGCGCCGCCCTCGGGACCAGCCGAGTCGGCATCGGTCATGATCTTGGCCTCCGAATGAGCTCGTTCGACCGTGCGGCCACCGATCCCCCGCAGGCCGGCCCTTTCATCTGGGGCAGTGTGAGCCCGTGCAGCACCCTCGACAGATTTACTAAGACACCTAGTAGATGGGTCGAAAGTCCGTGCAGGGGCCAACCCGCGCGACGAGCCTTCGGCGGAATGGGGCTGGCATGGGACGTTTCCGCGCGCCGGGACGATTGGCGGCTGGCTGGTTGTGATAGTGCTGCTGACCTTGATGTCCACCAACAACTACAACCGTGGCGTGGATGTGGTACCGATCGGGGCAGCCGCGTTCATCGCGTGGCGGTTGATCCACAACCAGCTGCGACGCCGCACGAGCCGCGGCCACTGAGAGGTGGCACGGCGCCAGATCTAAGCGAGCCTCGCCGTGTCGTTGTGCTGATTTACTACTAGTCTGACTAGTATTCTGGCGAGCGTTGCCGGGCGTGGGAGAGAACGATGGGCAGGAAGACGGCGTGGCGTCAGCTGATAGTTTGGGGTCTGGTTGCGTTGGTGGCGCTCACCGCGTGCACCTCGACTCCTGAGGCAACGTCGCCCACGGCGCGGCCGAGCACGACACCGGCGGATCCACCCCGCATCACCACCGTCCCAGCGAACGATGCCCAGGATGTGTCACCCATTGAACCCATCGAGATCCGGGCCAGCAACGGTAGCCTCACGTCCGTCTCCGTGACCAAACCCGAAGGAAAGCAGGTCAGCGGAAAACTGTCGGCGGATCGGACTGTGTGGAGATCGACCGAGCCGCTAGGCTACGGCCGCCGCTACGCGCTCACCGCCGCGGCCAGTGGTTCCAGCGGGGCGAGTGCCCGGGAAACGACATCGTTCACGACGCTGCGACCCGCGCAGACCGTCTTCCCCTCGTTCTTCCCCGCACCCTCGATCAAGAGAGTCGGTGTCGGGCAGCCGATGGTGGTCATCTTCGACAAGCCGCCGGCCGACCGGGCCGCCGCCGAGCGGGCGCTGACCGTGACCTCGAATCCTGCCATCGAGGGCGCTTGGTACTGGTGGGACAATCGCACGCTGCACTGGCGGCCGAAGATGTACTGGAAACCTGGCACCAAAGTCACGGTGCAGGCCAAGATCTACGGTGTGCATCTCGGTAATGGGATGTACGGAGAGACCGACCGGACCCTGAACCTGACCATAGGCCAGTCCAAGATCGCCACTATTGACGACAAGACGCATCAGATGACTGTCATGATCGACGGTAAGAAGGCGCGTACCTTCCCGGTCAGCATGGGCCGCAACGAATCGGTCACCGTTGATGGTAAGAAAATCTCGTTCGTGACGCCGAGCGGAACCTATGTCGCTCAAGAGAAGTACCAGGTCAAGCGGATGAGCTCGGCGACCTACGGGTTGCCGACGAACTACTCGCTGGGCTATGACTCCGAGATCCCGCTCGCGGTGCGCATCTCCAACAGCGGGATATTCGTCCACGCCGCCCCGTGGTCGGTCGCCGACCAGGGCGTCCGCAACGTCTCTCACGGCTGTATCAACCTGAGCCCCAGCGCGGGGCGATGGTTCTACGACAACTTCAGCTATGGCGATGTCGTCACCATCCGCAACACCAGCACGAAACTCGAACCCACCGACGGATTCGGCGACTGGAACATGTCATGGAGCGAGTGGCTCAAAGGCAGCGCACTGAACTGAATCCGGGCGGACCTCTTCGCATCGCGCTATCCGGCTGCCCTGCGGGGCGGCGAGCAGGCCGGTGCGGTAGAGCTCGCCGACGACCATGGCGGACAGTGGTCCCAGCACAGCCACCGCCAGGGCGGCGAACCGGACCGTGCGGGCGTTCATCGATGCCTCCCGACCGGTGTCCGCGGGGTCGCCGCGGGTTCGCAGGTACGGCAGGAAGGCGCGCGCGTGCACGGCGTAGGCGGTCCACTCGTCGCCGAAGCGGCCGGCGACCTCGCGTTCCTCGTAGCGGGCCAGGCGGGCGTAGACCACGACCAGGATGGGGTACATGAGTAGGGTCGGGATCGTGGGCCACTGCAGCAAGAACCCGATCATCGCCAGGAGGAACCCGTCGTATTGCAGGTGGCGCACCCGCGCGTACGGGCCCGGTGGTGGCCAGGCCATCATCGCGGGCGGCGTCGTGCAGGCGCCGCCACGCGGCGATCAGCCAGAATCCGCCACCGATCGCCACGTAGCTGGCCAGATGAAACGGCCTCAGGTGCGGATCAACGGCCCAGCCGAAGAGGTCGTTCACACCTGCCTGCCGGCGTGGGTATCGCGCAACAGCGGGAAGCGCGAGCCCAGCCAACTACCCAGCAGGTAGACCGTCAGCGGCGCCCCGTACATCTCGGTGAACAACGCGATCAGGAATGCGGTGAACGCGCCCGCGGCCCGCCGGTCCCGCTTGGCACGCGGGTGAAGAAACTGATCGCGACGAACACGAACAGCGCGGTGTTGAGGATCACCAGCGGCCACAGGCCATAGGCGGCGTCGGCCATCGCGCCTCCCTTGCTCGTCGCGGAGCCGGGTCAGGTCTCGCGGGCAGGAGACGACTTGGCGTGCAACGCATCGAGTCGCCGGTGGTACTCGTCCTCGTCAATCTCGCCCCGGGCGAACCGCTCGGCCAGGACCTGCTCTGGGGTATGTGGCTGTGCAGGTGGGGTGAGCGTCGGCCTCGAATCCCGGCTCGCGAAGCGAATCAAGGCGATGACGCCGAGGATCAGCAGACCCCAGAACAGGACCATGCTAACGGTCATCAGCGTGTATCCCCAGCCGCTCATGCCGTCGCCGTACCAGAACATCATCGTGGCCTCCTCCGTCAGGATGAGGTCAAGGATGCTGTTCCTGCCCGGCGGGGCACACAGCACAACGTCGTCACCTCCGAGGACAAAAGTCCTATCGCAAATAGTACTTAGCCTCTGTAGGCGGTGGTCTCGCCTTCCGCAGCATCGGCAGCACCGATGGCGGCCGAAGGGAATCTCGTGATGAGCGGTGCAAGCCACGCGCGTACCGCCGCGCGCCTGCCCGTGGAGCGACTGGACGCCGTGCTGTTCGATCTTACCCACAGTGGCGTGTTCAATGGCGCGGCCCGGCTGGCCAAGCAGCTGCGTGCCATCGGGATGCCGACCGCGATCGCTGTCGCGGAGTGCCCGCCGACCGGATGGGAACGCTCGGTCACCGTCGTGGTCGAGGGGCGGGGTGTCGCGCTCCCGCCCGATCCCGCGACAGTCCTGGACGCCGCCAAGCGGCTGGGGGTGCACCCGTCGGGCGTCGCGGTGATCACGGACACCGTGGCCGGTGTGCAGGCCGCCCGACGGGCGGGGTGCGGGTTCGTACTCGGCCTGGCCCAGCGGGACGGGCCGGAGAGCCTGCTGCGGGCATACGGCACCGACGTGGTGCTCGGCGATCTCGACACGTTGACGGTAGACGACGTGGCCGGCTGCTGTGGTGGCGGCCCGAGCAGCGCGAGGGCACCGCCTCGGCCTCAGCGAGGGCGAGCTCGACCGCTGGGCCGACATCACCACCCGCATGTACGTACCCTCCACGGCGAACAGATCATCAGTCAGTTCGACGGCTACCCTGGTCTGGCCGCCTTCGACCTGGCCGGTTATCGCGCGCGCTACGGCAACATCGGCCGCCTGGACCTGATCCTCGCCGCCGAGGGCGACAGCACCAACCGCTACCAGGTGAGCAAGCAGGCCGACGTGCTCATGCTGTTCTACCTGCTCTCCGCCGAGGAACTGCGCGAGCTGTTGGCCGACCTGGGCTATCCGTGGCCTGGCCCGGCGCTGCCGCGCACCATCGCCTACTACTTCGGGCGCACCACGCACGGTTCCACGCTGAGCCGGATCGTCCATTCCTGGGTCCAGGCCCGCACCGACCGAGCCTGCTCGTGGGACTGCTTCACCCAGGCCCTGGCCGCGGACATCCAGGACACGCAGGGTGGCACCACCCACACGGGAATTCACCTCGGCGCCATGGCCGGCACCCTCGACCTCGCTGAACGCTGCTACCTCGGGCTGGAAACCCGCGACGACGCGCTGTGGCTCAACCCGCGGCTGCCGGAGCAGATCACCCGCCTCGCGACCACGCTGCGCTACCGGGGCCACTCCCTGCACGTCACCGCCACGCACACCAAGCTCACCATCGCCGCCTCCCCCTGCGACGCCGCACCGCTCACGATCCGCGCCGCCGCTGAGGTCCTGCGCATCGCCGCAGGCCAGACCAGGACTGTCCCACTGACGCCCGCGGACAGCCCCGCGGCCACACTCGCCACCATCGCGGAGGCATCATGAGCCGTGCATCGCACCTGATCTACGGCGCCGCCCAAGACGCGCTGTTCGACGCGATCCACCATGTCGTCACCAGATGCAGTCCGAGGCCCTCCCCCAGCCTTGCCGATCACCTACCACTCCACCAGGCCCGCACGCCAGACGTGGGCGAATGTCTGAGCCGCCGC
The DNA here is from genome assembly GCF_003202285.1 of Prauserella muralis. Taxonomy (GTDB): domain Bacteria; phylum Actinomycetota; class Actinomycetes; order Mycobacteriales; family Pseudonocardiaceae; genus Prauserella_B; species Prauserella_B muralis. The sequence goes on along the minus strand of NZ_MASW01000002.1, from coordinate 1,693,816 downwards.
TGGACGCCGAACCCGGTCGGCGCCCACCCTGTCGACCCGTGAGGTGAGCCTGTCATGAACCCCCTCGACCGCCGCACCGTTCTGCGCGCGGGCCTGGCCGCCACCGGCCTCGGTGTCCTCGCCGCCTGCACCTCGAGCACCGACAGCGCCCCAGGGCGCCTCATCGGACCCACCGCCCCACGGGTACAGGCAGTGGAACGCGGTCGGCAGACCACCGGCCAAACCCGCACTCACCCGCTCACCGCCCAGGTCAGCCAGGTCGACCTCGGCGGGGTCCAAGCCAACACGTGGACCTATGACGGCACCCTGCCCGGACGGGAAATCCGCGTCCGCACCGGTGACCTCGTGGAGGTCCCGCTGACCAACCGGCTCCCCACCGAGACGACCATCCACTGGCACGGCCTCCCGCTGCGCAACGACATGGACGGCGTACCAGATCTCACCCAGGCGCCCATCGCCGCGGGTGACACCTTCACCTACCGGTTCGTCGCCGACACCCCGGGCACATTCTGGTTCCACCCGCACACCGGTGTGCATCTCGACCGCGGCCTGTACGCCCCGCTCATCGTCGAGGACCCCGCCGAGCCCGGCGGATACGACCAAGACTGGACGGTCGTGCTCGACGACTGGATCGACGGCACCGGCACCACCCCCGACGAGGTGTTCGCCACGCTCCGCCAGGGCATGGGCGGAATGGGATCGATGCCCGGCATGGGCTCCGGCGGCCCCATGCTGATGGGCGCGACCAGCCCGCTGCTCGGTGACGACGCCGGGGACATCGCCTACCCGTACTACCTGATCAACGGGCGGCTCCCGGCCGCCCCCGCAACGTTCACCGCGCGGCCCGGACAACGGGCACGGATCCGGTTCATCAACGCCGGCGGCGACACCGCCTTCCGGGTAGCCCTCGGCGGACACCGGATGAGCGTCATCCACACCGACGGCTTCCCCGTCCAGCCCGTGAGCACCGACGCGCTGCTGATCGGCATGGGTGAACGCTACGACGTCCTGGTCACCCTGAACGATGGCGTCTTCCCGCTCGTCGCGCTGGCCGAGGGCAAGAACGCCACCGCACGCGCGCTCGTACGCACCGGTGCCGGCCGCGCTCCCGCACCCGGCGCCCGGCCGGTCGAGTTGGACTGCGCCCTGGTCGGTTACCCCGCCCTGCGGCCCACGGCCAACGTGGCGCTGCCGGCCAAGCCGGTCGACGTCGAGCACCGCCTCGAGCTGACCGGCAACATGATGAGCTACAAATGGGGCATCAACGGCCGCCAGCTCGACCTGGACACCCGGCCGCGTGTTCGCGAAGGCCAGCGGGTACGTGTGACCCTCGCGAACACGACCATGATGTGGCACCCGATGCACCTGCACGGACACACGTTCCAGATCAACGGCACCGGCCCACGCAAGGACACCGTGATCGTGCTCCCCCGCAAGACAGTGACGTGCGATTTCGACGCAGATAACCCCGGCCAATGGATGGTCCACTGCCACAACATCTACCACGCCGAGGCGGGTATGGCCGCAATACTCGGCTACGAAAGCCAGCAGAGTTGACCAAACGCTCGCAAGATATCCACATCGGACGAGAACCGGGCAGCACAGACGGGGCCCGCGGCGGTGGACACTATTCGAGGCAGCAGGTGTCCCAGGTCCATGAGCATCGCTGTGCCGCAGTAAGCCAGGCAGCATTGTCCCGGTAGTCAACCGTCAGCCAGCGTCCAATAGCGACGCCACCGACTCGGCGGGCTCCGGCCGTTTTCAATGCGGCGCTCGCGGACTGCATTTTCGCGCCAGTAGTCCAGGTGTCGTCTATGAGCAGAACGTCTCGCCCTCGGACATCCGAGCGCACGGCGAAGCGATCGCGGGCAGGCTGCCGCTGGTCGAGATCGGTCCGGTTGAGCATCAGCACTTCGCGTACTCGCTCAGCGGTGCCCGCCACCACGTTGCCGACTAGCGTGGCCAGAGGGTGCGGCTGCGTCCGGCCGCCGGTGCTGGGCACAGTCGCCACCAGGTCAAAACCTCCGCAGCCCGCAGCGGCGGCGAGGCACCGCTCATGTGCGGCAAGGCAGCGCCACAATACCGCCGCGAGCCCAACAGTGCGGGTACTGCGCAGATGCGGCGGAACGTTAGGCCGCTTGTAGGTGTAGAGATCGCGCGCCAGTTGGCCCCCGGCTGGGGCGAGGGCGACGAACGTGACGGCGTCCAGGCGCAGACCGCCGAGCACCCAGCGAGCGTTCGCGCACGGATAGCACACGGGGTGGCCGTCATAGACGGAACCGTGGCATACGGTGCAGACATCGGCGCCGCGTTGTGGCACTGGGATCAGGTAGTGTTCAAGCGGGGCCGAGGCCTCAGCGACCGTGCGGGCCCGCCGGGGAGACGTCATGTCCAGACAAGCTCCTGTGGCGGCGCGAGCACGTCGGCGAGCTGCTCCAGCACGTCCTCGGGCCCAGAGACGATCCGGGTGCCCGGCTGCTTGGCGTACTCGCGGGCCCAGTCGTGCTGCAGCAGGCTGTCGAGGAGGAAGACGGGCCGGCCGTGCTGTAGCGCGAGCCGAGCCTGCATCCGCGCGCCGCTGCGCCAGGCTGCTTCGATGACCACGGTCGCGGCCGCGTAGCCACTCATCACCGCATTGCGCATGGGGAAGCTGGTCTTCGATGGCGCGGAGTTCGGCCAAAACTGCGACAACACCAAGTGCGAGCGGCCCAGCTCGGCCTGCAGATCGGCATTCTCCGGTGGATATGTCCGGTGCAAGCCGGTCCCGATCACCGCGACCGTGCGGCCACCGACCTCGAGCGCCCCGCGGTGGGCCGCTGTATCGATCCCGGCCGCGAGGCCGCTGATGACCGGCACGCCGCGGCGGGCCAGCCCCCTGGCGATCTCGGCAGCCCTGCAGGCACCCTCCGCGGACGGCTGGCGGGTGCCCACCACGGCCACCCCGCCAACGTCCCTCTGATCCAGAGTTCCCCGGTAGAGAAGGAACGGGGGCCGCTGGTGGATAGTGAGCAGCTGCCCCGGGTAGTCCTCGTCGAGCAGCGTCACCAGACGTATTCCCTCGGCTGCCCACTCAGCGATCGCCAGCCGCGCGGCCTCCAGGGCCTCGGCAGGTTCCCGGCCGAACAACTCACCCTGCGTGCCCGGCTCACCGTTGGTGAGCACGTCATAGGCGCTCCCGCACGCCTCGACAGCATCCGCGGCCGCACTCCAACCGCTGCGGCGGTCCCATAGCAGCGCCAGCAGCGCTGCCTGCTCAGTCACGCGGTCCATGGTCCCTACCCTAAACTTGGCTAGCCCTTCGCGCGCGGGCCGCAGCCACGCGTCGCACGTCAGCTCCTGTGCGGGCCTGAGCCCACCTTCCCCTCACACCTCAACATCCGCCTGCCTTTCGAACGTATATTCGATCAGGGTTCGTGTCCAGCACCTAGGGCGCTTAACAGGCGCACAAAAGCCGCGGGATTTGCGCCGCCAGCCCTCACCGCCGCTGCCGATGCTGCGGATCATCGGCGAGTGAGCTGCTCCAGGGTGTTCGGCCCGCTGCCGGCTGGGACACGGTGTCCGAGGCGCCGGAGCCAGACATATCCGAGCAGGACGCCCAGCAGCGCGCCGCCGGTGTTGGCGGCCAGGTCGGACAGGCTGCAGTACCTGCCTGGGATCTGGGTCTGGACCGCCTCGATGGTCAGGGGCAGCAGGAATGCGAGGGCCACGGCGGGCAGGACGCGGCGGGTGGTCACCACGACGGCACCGGCCAGCGGAAGCAAGAGGAGGACGTTGAGCAGGTCACCGGCGACACCACCGCCGGAGTACAGGGTGTCGTGGACGAAGTCCGACACATCGTGGGGAAGGCAGGCTCGCAGACCGTTTCGGTGTGGCTCGTCGCCCGGTGTGAGAGTCACCGCCAGAGCTGCGGCCAAGAGCAGGAGCGTGACCAGGATGGCGCTCGCGCGCCAACTCGTGCGACGGGCCAGTGGTCGGGCAAGCAGCACGCCGAGTAGGGCCCCAGCCGTCAGGACGATCAAGGTCCAGCCGGAAACGGGCACGTGGGCTCCGAGAACCGTCACCGTTGCTCCATAAGGTCAGCCCCGCCGCCCGGATGTCGCCGCGAGATCGTGTCCGTGCACATCGATGCCACAGTCTACGATGACGCATAGTGGTTCATCGTCGGCGAGAGCGAGAAGACGGCCCGGCTCAGCTGGCGATCGGTCCAACCTCTGCTCGCGGTGCGTCCTCGACGGCACGCGTCCGGATCGTGGCGAAGGCCAGCCCGGCCGCGGCCACCGCGAGGCCAGCGTTGACGAGGAAGCCGATACTGATGCCCGTGGTGAACCCGCTGGGGTCGCCGTTGGCCTGCGCCAGGCCCCCGGGCCATTGGGTCGCGACGATCGCTCCCATGATCGCGACACCGAGCGAGAGCCCGACCATACGGAAAGCATTGTGCGCCGCGCCGGCCATACCGGCGCGCTCCTCCGGGACCTCGTCCATTGCGGCCGTGGTGATTGGCGTCGAGACCAGCCCGATGCCGGTGCCGGCCAGCAACAGGCCCGGCAGCAACTGCCACGGTCCCCATGCCGGGTCGATCCCGGCAAGCAGTACGAGACCCCCGGCAGTGAGCGTCATACCGGAGACGATCAGGAGCCGCGCGCCGACGCGGGGCACCAGCCATCCGGCCAACGGCGCCAAGACACCGCCGAGCAGCGTCAGCGGCAGCAACGCGATCCCGGCGGTCACGGGGGACGCCCCGGCGGCGACCTGCAGGTAAAGCGCCAGAAAGAAGAACAGGCTGCACATCACCGCGAGGTTCAGCAAGCCTACAACGTTACCGCCCAGGAAATTGGGCACGCGGAACAGCGCGGGATCCAGCAGCGGCGCCCGGGCACGCCGCTCCACCACGACGAAGCCGGTAAGGCCGACGGCCGCGAGGATGGTCCACAGCACCGGCGACGTCCACCCGAAGGTGCCGGCCTGGGTCAGGCCGAACACCAGCGCGGCCAGCCCGATCGCCGAGAAGACCATGCCCGCCGCGTCGACCCGGGCGTGGCGTCGCCGCGAGGCCGCGGCCCGGGGCAGGCCGATAAGCCCCACGACCAACATGAGCGCACCAAGCGGCACGTTGACCAGGAAGATCGCCTGCCAGCCGATGCCCCGGGTCAGGGCCGCACCCACCAGCGGACCTCCGGCCAGTGCCGTTGCCCCCACGCCCGACCAGACGCCCAGGGCCACACCGCGCGCCGACCCGGAGAACGCGGTCATCAGGATCGCCAGCGCGGACGGACCCATCAGCGCCGCACCGGCTCCCTGCGCCGCGCGCATCCCGATCAGCATCGCACCAGTGGCCGACAGCCCCGCCGCCAGAGACGACACGGTGAAGACCATCAGCCCGGCAAGGAACACCGGCCGCGCGCCGAAACGGTCGGTACACATGCCTCCCCCACAAGGTCAGCACGGCGAATGTGAGCGTGTAGACGTTGACCACCCACTCCAGCCCGGACAGGCCCAGCCCGAGATCACGCCCCAGCACCGGCAGCGCGATCGCCGCCGCGGTGTCATCGAGCAGCACCAGAAACCACGACAGCGCCACGATCCCCAGGGTCCACGACCGCGGGCCCGCTCGCCGCGGCGCTACGCCCGTTACTGGCATGCTCATCCACCCCCGGTTCAGTCCCACGTGGTGCCCATGCTTCTCGGCGCGGCTCCGACCAAGGAAGAGCACTACTATCCTGGATAGGAGGACTTTCGTCCCTGGCCGCACGCACACACGTGAACCTGGAATGGGAAGCGATGCGGCAAAGCCCGACAGGCCAAGTCATGCCCGCGCGGCGGGCGAGTAATCCCAGGGCGAGCACTAACGGAGGGAAAGCCAATAGTGGACACGGGCACGAACCGCAGCACCGCGGTGCTGGATGTCAGCGGGCTGCAGTGGGCTACGGAGCAGAACGTGGTCGCGGCCAGGCTCGGCCGCCGCCCGGGGGTGGTCGGTGTCGTGGTCAACCCGGTGTCGCAGACCGCGACGGTCGAATTCGACCCGGGTGAGACCTCCGTGGCCGAACTGCGCGGGTGGGTCGAAGACTGCGGCTACCACTGCGCCGGACAATCCGTGCCCTCGCATGTCTGTGACCCCATGGCTGAGTCTGATCCGCCCGAGCACCCCGCCGCGCACACCGTGGCCGCGGTCGTCGAGCACGATCACGAGCACGCGGTGGACGCGATGCCGGAAGCACCGGCCGGCGAGCCTGCCGCCCACGAACACCACGGCCAGCACGCCGAGGCGGAGGGGGCTCGGTCCCCGCATCAGGTGATGGGCCACGGCGGGCACGCGGGTATGTCGATGGAGGCGATGGTCGCCGACATGCGCAACCGCTTCCTGGTGGCGCTGCTGTTCTCGATTCCCATCGTCATCTGGTCGCCGATCGGCAGTGACGTGCTCGGGATCGACGCGCCGGTCCCGTTCGGGATGCGCCAGGACGTGTGGGCGCTGCTGCTGAGCCTCCCGGTGATCTTCTACTCGTCGTGGATCTTCTTCGACGGCGCCGTCCGCGCGCTACGCGCCCGCACGCTGGACATGATGGTGCTCGTCGCCGTCGCGGTGGGCTCGGGCTGGTTGTACTCCCTCGTCGTCACGCTGCGCGGAGGCGGCGAGGTCTTCTACGAAGCGGCCACCGTGCTCGCCGCGTTCGTGCTGCTCGGGCACTGGTTCGAGATGCGCGCCCGCGGCGGCGCCAACGACGCCATCCGCACCCTGCTTGACCTCGCCCCGCCCAAGGCGACGGTCATCCGGGATGGCGAAGCCGTCGATATCCCGACCGCTGAAGTGGTCGTCGGTGACCTGCTACTGGTGCGGCCCGGCGCCAAGATCGCCGTCGACGGCCTGGTTGAGGAGGGCGAGAGCGAGGTCGACGAATCGATGGTGACCGGCGAGAGCCTGCCGGTGCACAAACAACCGGGCTCGGCGGTCATCGGTGCGACCATCAACATCAATGGCACGCTGCGGGTGCGCGCGACCAAGGTCGGCGCCGACACCGCACTGGCGCAGATCGTCAAGCTGGTGCAGGAAGCACAGAACTCCAAGGCACCTGGACAGAAGCTCGCCGATCGGGCCGCGTTCTGGCTGGTGTTCGTCGCGCTGATCGGCGGCACCGCCACGCTGGCCACCTGGCTGCTGGCCACCGACCGCCCGTTCGCCGCCGCGATCCTGTTCGCCATCACCGTCGTCGTCATCACCTGCCCCGACGCGCTCGGGTTGGCCACCCCCACCGCGATCATGGTCGGCACCGGACTCGGCGCCAAACGCGGCGTCCTGTTCAAGAACGCCATCGCCCTGGAGACCTCCGCCCGCATCCAGGCCGTCGTCATGGACAAGACCGGCACCCTCACCAAGGGCGAACCCGAGGTCACCGACGTCATCACCCACGGCATCGGAGAGAACGACCTGCTGCGGCTCGTCGCCGCGGTCGAGCGGGAATCCGAACACCCCCTGGCCGAGGCCATCGTGCGGTATGCCGACGAGCATGGCGCCAGCATCGCCCACGCGGCGCGATTCGAGAACGTGCCCGGACACGGAGCCATCGCCGAGGTAGCCGGACGGCGCGTCCTCGTCGGCAACCGGCGCCTGGCCGAACGGGAGGGCATCGACCTCGGCGCGCTCGCCGAACGCCGTGACGAGCTGGCCGCCACAGGCCGCACCGCGGTGATCGCCGTCGTCGACGGACAGGTCGCGGGCATCATCGGGATCGCCGACGCACCGCGCGAGACCTCGGCCGCCGCGATCGCCGAACTACACGAGCTCGGGGTCGAGGTCGTCATGCTCACCGGTGACAACCACGCCACCGCACACCGGATCGCCGGTCAACTGGGCATCGACACCGTCATCGCCGAGGTGCTGCCCGGCGACAAAGCTGCCAAGATCGCCGAACTGCAACATGGAGGCCGCAAGGTGGCCATGGTCGGCGACGGCGTCAACGACGCCCCCGCCCTCGCCCAGGCCGACCTGGGCATCGCCATCGGCGCGGGCACCGACGTCGCCATCGAGACCGCCGATGTCGTGCTCATGCGCTCCGACCCGCTGGACGTGCCCACCGCGCTGCGCATCGGCCGCGGCACTCTGCGCAAGATGCGCCAGAACCTCGGTTGGGCCATCGGCTATAACGCCATCGCCCTGCCCATCGCCGCCGGTGTCTTCGAACCCTCGCTCGGGCTCATGCTGCGGCCCGAGATCGCCGCGCTCTCGATGTCCGGCTCCAGCGTGATCGTCGCGGTCAACGCCCTGGCACTCAAGCGGCTGCGACTGCCGGTGGCCGCCGCAACAACGCAAGACAGCGAGCGAACCGTGATCGGCACGCACCCCGGCGACCGACCGGCAACCCACCAAGGCTCGGCGACAGCTCACGCACGCCGAAGATAGACATGACCAGATACGACAGACCTACCTGCCAGCTCAGACTGGACCTCCGCGGAATCCCGTGGGCGGCCGATCGCGACACCGCCCTCGCCCGCCTGCGTGAGCTGCCCGGGCAAAACCCGTGCGGGATGTCGCCATCCCGCTGGCCGAGGTGCCGACCACGACACCGGACCAACCGCTCGCCGAACTGTTGGAACACCTGACCCGCGACACCGGCGGGGCGCGCCTTGGAGTTCGACGCCGGCCGACTCGTCGGCATCGTCACGCTCACCGACGTGGCCCGAACGCTCGAGATCAGGACGATCGAAGCTGAGCAGCGGCCCCGATGACGGGTCTCGGCTCACTGGCACAGGCGTCGAGCGGCCACCAGGTAGCCGGTTCCCATCCATCGGCGCGTCCCGCGGCTGACCGTCCGCTCGGGGTGGGCTCGCCAGTTTCGGGCCCACCGCCTCGCCACCCTGTCCAGTGGCGGCACGAGCGGCGTGAGGTCGTAGTGGACCATGTCCTCAGGCCGCAGTCCGACCTCGCGCAGCATCCGCCGCAGCCGTACCGGGGCCACGGCGCGGATGCCGGAGACCGCCGCTCCGTGGCGACGTCCTGTCCGGACATGCAGCAATCGTTCGAGACGGCCGAGCAGGCGAAGCGCCGGCCAGAAGACACCCCATTCGAACAGCCGGTAGGGGCCGTGCGGGTTGAGCATAGTGACCAGAACGAGGCCGCCGGGGCGGACGACACGGGCCAGCTCACGCAGCGCGCGGGCCGCGTCGGTGTATTCCAGGACGCCCATGGCGAGGACGACGTCGAAGCTTTCGTCGGGAAACGGCAGGTCCTCGATGCGCGCCACTGTCAGGTCGACGTCGTCCGCGCCCGCGACCCTGTCGGCGGCCGCCTTGATCATCGCCCGAGACTGATCACATGCGGTGATGTGGAAATCGCCCGGGCGCGTGTCGAGGAGCCGACGTACCAGCATGCCAGGTCCACATCCGACATCGAGAAGTTCCCCACCGGGGCAGGCTCGTAGCGAGTCCTGCACGACGTACAGCCGGGAGTAGAAGTATCGGGCGGATGGACCCCAACCATCGTGCGCGGCGGCATACCCGAGAGCCTCGGCCATATCCTGATACTGGACGGCAGCGGCGGCGGCGCGCGAGGAGTGTTCGGCCCGGCCACGGTGTTTTACGCCGACGAGTGACACAGCTACCTCCATCTGGGTCGAGTAGCACATCCGCTGGGATCATCGCGAACGCGGCGCGGCTTCCCGCGCCGCGCGTCCCGAGCCAACTTAACTACTACTACCTCACATAAGACTATTTGTGATAGTAGGTAGTCGGCTGACCGCATTGCCTTGTTACAGGAGTCCACGCCGATCGCCGGGCCGACCGGGCGACGATCAGGGTGTCCGGCTCGGGGCGCGGGATCCACTGGCGGCGGGTACCGCAGGGCTGGGGTCAGAGACGCCGAGCATGGTCATGGTGCCCTCGACGGCCGGGGTGATGACGTCGAGCAGCGGCTTGGGTAGACGCCGAAGGCGACGATCAGCATCAGCAGGGGCGCCACCGCCCACACCTCGCGGTGGTTGAGCTCGCGCATGCGCTGCACCGGACGGGGAGTCGGCCCGTGCATGGTGCGCTGGTACATCCACAGGATGTAGAACGCGGCGAGGATCGTGCCGAGCGTCGCGAGATCGCCACGGTTGCGGCGGAGGGCTTGTGCCGCCAGAAGCGAGCACCAACAGCAAGCCCACATCGACCCGGAGCCCGGCGACCGGAATCCACGAGAACAGCGGCACGCCCCGAGCTCGGTGGGTGGGTTCGTAGCCCAGCATCTGCACGAAGGCAAGCACGCCGAGGGCCAGGCTCGCCAGCGGTGCCGCGCAGCCGACCAGATGCGCCACACGGTCGGCGCGACGTCGCCCGCAGAGCAGGAAGGCCGCCCCAAGCAGTGGAAACACCAGCAGCAGCAAAGAGAAGGACCGCACCCTCCGCAGGCACGCCGATCACTGCTTCCGCCTGAGATGCCCGCGTCGTTGCGCCGGTTTCAGAGCGACCTCGCGCATCCGGGCGCGATACGCCGCGCGGTCGATCTCCCCGGCCAGCAGCTGGCGGACCGCGTCCGCCTCCGCGGACAGCGGGTCGACGTGCTCCCGTACGGGCGCGGTGGTATCCGCCGGTGCCGTGGCGTCAGCCGGTAAGAACCGGCGCAGCTCGGCACAGGAGGGGTCACTGTCTAGGCGCCGAGCGCGGCGCCGCATCGTCCAGACGATCGCCACGGCGACAAGCGCGATGACGAACATGCCACCGAGCAGGATCACGAGGGCCACGGAGGAACCGACCACCACTTGCCTGAGCTGTTCCATCACCGTCTCCTGCCGTGATCGCCGTCAGGGCACCGGCGCCGACCAGATCGGGAACCACCGTTCGAGCTCGGGCTCGACGGGCAATTCGCCCGCGATCTCCGCACGGGCACGCATCTCCAGCTCGGTGTCCCGCCGCTGCGCGCCGGTCGGGGCGAAGGGGTAGACGGTGCCGCGCTTGAACAGGTAGACGAGACCAAGCCGTCGTTCGTCACCGGTTGTACCTGCGAAGCCGACGATCGTGCACAGCAGCGAAGGCCCGAACCCGGCGTCGGCGAGGGTGGCGTTGACCGCATGCAGCTGCGTCATCAGCGCCGGAAGATCCACCGTGGACTGTTCGCAGGTGATCCAGGTGTAGCCGTACTCGTCCTCGCTGATGGTGACGCCCGTCGTGTGATCGAGGTCCAGCAGCGCCCGGATATCGGCCCGCGTTCGCGCGGCGGCCCCGCCTTCGGCCTCCTTGAAGCACACCGCGCCGGCGCCCGTCGGCGTCATTCCGAGCGCGGCTTCCAGCGTGTAGGCGGCACCCGGGATCGCGAACAGGACATCCAGGTTGGGTTTGACCGGTTTCGTCCGCCCGAGCAACGTGTCGAGGAATCCCATGGGTTCGCACCGCCTGTCACAGCTGGGCGGACAGGCTGGCGAGCTGGTCCAGCCGCTTCTGCAGGGTCGGGTGGGTGGACAGCAGACTGGACAGGCTCACACCCGATCCCAGAGCGGGCGCGAAGAAGAACGCGTTGAACGCCTCCGCCGCCCGCAGATCGCGGGTCGGAATAATCCGCATATCCCCACTGACCTTGGTCAGCGCCGAGGCCAGCGCGGAAGGCTGACCGGTGAGCATCGCGCCCGCACGGTCGGCGGCCAGCTCCCGGTAACGTGACAGCGCGCGGATGAGCAGGAAGCTGATCGCGTATACGGCCACGGAAACAGCCATCACGAGCAGGATCATCAGAAAGACCTGCCCGCTGTCGCGGCCACCCCGGCGGCCCCCGCCGACGAGGCTTGAGTAGAACGCGAACCGGGCGATGAGCCCGGCCAGGACACCGAGGAACGAGGCGACGGTCATCACGACGACGTCGCGGTGCGCGATGTGCGAGAGCTCGTGCGCGAGCACGCCCTCCAGTTCCTCGGTCTCCAGCCTCCGCGTCAACCCGGTAGTCACGCAGAGCACTGCCCGCGTGGTGCTGCGACCGGTGGCGAACGCGTTGGGCAGCTCGGTGTCGGCAACCGCCACCCTGGGCTTGGGCATGTTCGCGGTAGCGCACAACCGGTCGACGAGCGCGTGCAGCCGCGGCTCCTGCTCAGGGGTGACAATGCGGGCCCGCATGGCGAACAGGGCGATCCGGTCGGAGAACCACCACTGCGCGGCCAGCACCCCAGCCGCGATGAGCACCACCACGACCACCGAGTCGACAAGTACGACCAGCGCGGCGATGAACGCCACGTACACCAGCCCGAGCAGGAACATGGTCACCAGCATGCGTGCGGTGAGCTGGCGGTCGGGACGGAACCGGGTCCGCATCGTACTCACCCCGGGATCAGGCCGTCGTCGCTCAGCATCGCCCGGATCTCGGACAGGCTGGCGTCGGGGGCCGGAAGCACCAGCTCGGACGGGACGAGGACCTCGGCCGCAACCGGAGCACCGCGCTCGCGGACGGCGGTGAGCAGCGCGGCGAGCACCGGGCCCAGCAGATCGGCGTCGCCTTCCTCGACTGCCTCCTGAAGCTGGGTGTCCAGGACGTTGAGCTCGTCGACGCGGCTGTCGTCGACCTCGTATTGGCCCTCGCCGAGAATGCGGATGATCACGATCACGCCTCCTTCTCCTGCTGGGTGCCCTCGCCGGTTGCGAGCTGGGCCGGTGCCTGCGGGGCAGCGATCTGTGCCTTCAGCTGGGCGAGCTGGCCCTCGACAGTGGCTTCGCCGCCCTTGGCGGCCTCCAGCGCCGCCTGGATGTCGTCGCGCTGGCCGAGCGGCAGTGACGCGTCGTCCAAGGCACCAGATGCCATCAGCTCATCGAGCGCCTGGGCGCGCGACGCCATCTGGGCGGTCTTGTCCTCGGCGCGCTGCATCGCCAGGCCGACGTCGCCCATCTCCTCGGAGATCCCGGACACAGCCTCGCCGATCTTGCTCTGCGCCTCGGCGGCGGTGTAGGTGGCCTTGATGGTCTCCTTACGGGTGCGGAACGCCTCCACCTTCTCCTGCAGCCGCTGCGAGGCCACCGTGAGCTTGTCCTCTTCGGACTTTAGCGCGTCCGCCTGGGGTTGCAGCTGATCGATCTGCGCCAGCGCCGCCGAGCGCCGTGTCAACGCCTCGCGCGCCAGCTCGTCCTTGCCCAGCTCGACCGCGTGGCTCGCCTGCTGCTGGAGCCGGTCGGCGGCCTGCCGTGCCAGCCGAATCTGTAGCTCGACCCGTTTGCGGCTGGTGGCCACATCGGCCAGCCCCCGCCGTACCTTGGCCAGCATCTCCACCTGGCGCTCGTAGGAATAATCCAGCACCTCACGCGGATCCTCAGCGCGATCGAGTGCCTTGTTCGCCTTCACCCGGAACAGCAGGGCCAGCCGTCGAGCGATACCCATCGTCATCCACTTCCTTCCCAGGCGGGACTCTCGCGTTTCCTCGAGGTTCGTCCCGCGGACACTCACGGCACCAGGGAACAGTGTCCTACTAGGCAGGGTCGTAGGCCCCTAGTCGCAGGGCGCGCCGGTGAGCGAGGGTGCACGTCTGCAGAAGGTCGGACTCGACGGAGGAGCTGCATGACGTTCATTGACGTGCGCCGACTGCTGACGACGACCGGAGTGCTGGCGGCGTTGGCGCTGCTGCTGACCCCTCAAGTGGCCGCGGCGGACGGCGACGAGGGCACCGATCGCGCGTATGACTTCGTTCGCCAGGCGATCGCATTGATCGTCAACACTCCCGGAGACATGGAGGGCATCGAAGACAAGGTCGGCGACGCCCTCGAGGCTCCGGACGCCTCGCAGGTGCGGATGCCGCTGGTGGAGCGGGCCGAGCAGGCTCTGGAGGGCGGCGACCTGCACCAGGTGCGTGCCCTGCTCGAGCGCTCCCTCGGCGCGCGCGTGCACCTCGGCTCGGATGAGCCGGCGCCGATCGGCCAGCCCGCCCGGCCCACCGGAATGGACAGCGGCACCGTCGCCGCGCTCGACCCACGGCCTGGCCGGAACGGGTTCAACGGCGGCGACTGGATCATTCTGGCGCTCTCCGCGGCCGCCGGCCTTGGCGGCGTCGCGCTGTCGCTGCGACTGCGCCCCCGCCGCCTGCCCCACCCCGGCCCAGGCCCCGTGAGGTGATGCGACGATGAAGCCCAAGCTGAACACCCACGAGGCCCCGGCCGCGGTCGAGCGGCGCCGCTGGGGCCATCGCGCCCTGGACACCATCGACGACCGGCTCGGCATCAAAGCCGTCCAATACCCGGTGCCCGCCCACGCCAACACAATCAGCTACAGCCTCGGCGGCCTCACCGCCGTCGCGCTGCTGATCCTGACCGTCACCGGGATTGCGCTCGCCCAGTTCTACAACCCCGACCCCACAGCCGCCAACCAGTCCGTGCGCGACATCGTCGACAACATCTACTTGGGACGCTGGGTGCGTGGTCTGCACTTCTGGGCCGCCGAAGCCATGTACGTACTGGCGATCCTGCACCTGCTGCGGATCTACGTCACCGGCTCCTACAAACGACCCCGCGAGGCGAACTGGCTGGTCGGCGTGGCCATGTTCGCCCTGATCATCGGAGCACTGTTCACCGGAACCGTGCTCAAGTGGGATCAGGAAGGCTTCGAGGCACTCGCCCACAACCTGGAGCTGGGCCGGCTGCTCGGCGGGCTCGGATTCTGGTTCTCCGACTCCTTCTCCGAAGGGGTGCCGATCGTGGTGCGGCTCTACGTCGCGCACGTGGCCATCATCCCCGGCCTGATCCTCGCGTTGTTCGCCCTGCACGCCCTGCTGGTGAAATACCACAAGATCTCGCCACGCCCGGACAACCCGACCGAGAGCGGTGAACCGGCCGAGCCGTTCACCCACCACCTGCGCCACATCGGCGCGCTCGGCCTGGTCCTGCTCGGCGGCCTTGGCGTGCTCGCGGTCCTGTTCCCGCCAGGCATCGGCGCCACCCCTGTCGAGGGAATCGAGGTCACCCGCCCGCGGTGGATGTTCTGGTGGATGTTCACCTTGGAGAACTGGGTCGGTCTCTCCGGCATCCTCTGGGGCGCTGCCGCTCTGTTCGCGCTGCTGGTCGCGCTCCCCTTCCTCGACCACAACCGCCGCCGCTACTGGCGGCAACGACCGGTCGCCATGATCCTCGGAGCACTCGTCCTGGTGGCGATCATCGTGCTGACCGTCCTGGAAGCCGTCAGCACGCCAGCCCAGCACCTGTAGGCAGGTGAGTCGCATGGTGCGTGCACATCGCAGCCTGATCGGCCTGGCCGCAATCGCCGTCCTGGCGACGGGCATGGCCGCCCAAGCACTGGCAGCACCGGCCGGTGTCTGGGCCGACGTCCGCCTTGCCACGAGCCTGCTCCTGCTAACCGTGAGCCTGACGCTCGCCGGACGCGTCCTCCGCTACCTCGGCCGCCGCCCACCGCCCTCGTGAACTCCACCAGGTGGACTACTATGATGGATCGTACATAGAAGGCGTTGGCTACGGCGAGAGGAACCGGGAACGTGCCCAAGAAAGCCGCCAACCCCCGGCGTCGCCAGCCCCAGAAGGTGACCTACACCGCGGCATACCGGCGCCGGCTGGTCTGGCGGATTGCGGGTTTCATCATTATGGGAATCGGCGTGGTAATGACCCTGGTCCACATCGTCGTGCACCTTGGCCGTCTGCAATTCCTCCCCACCACAGGGCTGCAGGACCTGCTGACCGGCTATCCGATGGCTGGCTTGCTGTTCATCGCCGGTGTGCTTCTCGTCAGCCGCCGACATCGAACAAGCTGAGCTGCGGAGGCGCCTGTGCCAACCAAGAGCGGCTCGGCGAGGCGTGGGTTCAGGGGCAGGTATGGCCGTCCCATCCTGCGTAGCCGCTGTGCCTGCCTGGGTTGTGGTCGCCGTCGAGCCCCATCGTCCGCGCACAGGATGAGACATGGGCGCCGAAGTCACGACCGGTAGCCGCCTGCGTCGGCACCGCTGTCAGCAGCGCGACCGCGGCGGCGATGCTTGCGCCGAGAACCCCGATCCTTCGTGTCATGGTCAAACCCCTTCCGGGAGCAGTGTCAGCTGTTTGCGGGTACTGCCAGGAGACCGCACCATGCCTGGTTCAGCGCAGAGCCGAAGGACAGCGCGATTCGGGTCTTTCGGCCCGCGGACCCAGCCCCGGTACGCGGTCGATCACGTCGATGACGTGGGATGTTCGGTGCCCGGCTGCAAGCGCATCAGGTCGAAGAACGTCGACCACCCGGAGTGCGAGGTCCGGGGATGTGCTTGACAGCAGTTCGGACTCCTGCACGCGCAGCATGGCCGTCGGCGCTCACCGAGGACAGTGCGGTGAGCACCGACGGCACGGGTACCGTTTCTGTTGTGGTTCGTGCGTTACCGGGCGGCGACCGGCTCCTTGACCACCGCATCCGTCGCATCGGTCGCCGGCACGGTGGCGGTCGTCGCGCTGCGGAAGCTACGCAACCGCAAGCTGTTGCCGACCACGAACACCGAGCTGAACGCCATGGCGGCACCGGCGATGAGGGGGTTCAGCAGCCCGGCCGCGGCGAGAGGAAGCGCCGACACGTTGTAGGCGAAGGCCCAGAACAGGTTGCCCTTGATGGTGCGCAAGGTCTTGCGCGACAACCGGATCGCGTCAGCAGCTACCCGGAGATCGCCGCGCACCAGGGTGAGGTCGCTGGCCTCGATGGCGACGTCAGTGCCGGTCCCCATCGCCAGGCCGAGATCCGCCTGCGCGAGCGCGGCGGCGTCGTTGATGCCGTCGCCGACCATGGCCACGACCTTGCCCTCGGACTGCAGGCGCTTCACGACGTCCACTTTGTCCTTCGGCAGCACCTCGGCGATCACCTCGTCTATGCCGACATCGGCGGCCACTGTACGAGCCACTGCTTCGTTGTCACCGGTGAGCAGCACTGGCGTGAGCCCGAGCTCCCGCAGTTGCGTGATCGCCTCCGCCGAGGTGAGTTTGACGGTGTCGGCGACCACGAGCACGGCACGCGCCTGGCCGTCCCAGCCGACCGTCACCGCGGTCTTGCCCTGCTGCTCCGCCGAAGCCTTGGCCTCGGCCAACTCGGTTGTGAGACGCTGGCTCCACTCTTCGAGTAGCGCGGCGCGACCGACGAGCACAGCACGGCCCTCGACGATGCCCTGTACGCCGAGACCTTCGACGTTGGTGAACTCCGCCACGGCGGGCAGCTGCCCGACCCTGTCCGCTGCGCCGCGCGCAATGGCTTGCGCGATCGGGTGCTCTGAAGCGTTCTCCAACGCACCGGCCAGGCGCAGGACCTCGTCGGCGTCCACACCGTCGGCGACATGCACGTCGGCCAGCGCCATCTTGCCAGTGGTCACCGTGCCGGTCTTGTCCAGCACGATCGTGTCGATGCGCCGGGTGGACTCCAGCACCTCCGGCCCCTTGATCAGGATGCCCAGCTGGGCACCCCGGCCCGTGCCGACCAACAGCGCAGTGGGCGTGGCGAGGCCCAGCGCGCACGGGCAGGCGATGATCAGCACCGCGACCGCGGCGGTGAAAGCGGCGGCGACGGAGCCGCCGGTGCCGAGCCAGAAGGCCAGGGTGCCGACCGCAAGGGCGATGACGATGGGCACGAACACCGCGGAGATACGATCGGCCAGCCGCTGCACGGCTGCCTTGCCCGTCTGCGCTTCCTCGACGAGCTTGGCCATCTGCGCCAGCTGCGTGTCCGAACCGATTCGGGTCGCCCGGACCACCAGTCTTCCGCCCGAGTTCACGGTCGCGCCCACCACGGTGTCGCCAGGCCCGACCTCGACGGGCACCGACTCCCCGGTGAGCATGCTCGCGTCGACCGCGGAGTTACCTTCTTCGATGACGCCGTCGGTGGCGATCTTCTCGCCCGGCCGGACGACGAACTGATCGCCCACCGCCAGTTGATCGGTGGGGATGCGCTCTTCGCGACCGTTGCGGAGCACGGCCACGTCCTTCGCGCCGAGCTGGAGCAACGCCCGCAGGGCCGCGCCCGCACGTCGCTTGGACCGGGCCTCGAAATACCGGCCCGCCAGGATCGCCGTCGTCACCCCGGCGGCGACCTCGAGATAGATGTTGGCGTCGCCGCTGATGCGCTGGATGGTCAGCTCGAACGGGTGCGTCATGCCGGGCTCGCCGGCGCTGCCGAACAGCAGCGCGTACAGCGACCAGCCGAATGCGGCGAGCGTGCCCATCGAGATCAGCGTGTCCATCGTGGCCGCGCCGTGCCGCAGGTTCGCCCACGCCGCCTTGTGAAACGGCCACCCCGCCCACACGACCACGGGCGCGGCGAGGGTCAGCGAGATCCACTGCCAGTAGGTGAACTGCAGGGCAGGGATCATGGCCAATGCGATCACCGGCACCGAGAGCGCCAGCGATCCGAACAGCCGCTGCCGCAGCGACCGGGTGGGATCGTCCTCCTCGGCGCCCGACTCCATCTCTGGTTCGGTCTTCTTCGGTTGCGGCAGCGTGGCCGAGTAGCCGGCCGCCTCGACCTGTTCCACGAGCTGACTTGGGTCGAGGTCGCTGGGGAAGCTGACCTTGGCCTTCTCGGTGGCGTAGTTGACCGTGGCGGTGACGCCGTCGAGTTTGTTGAGCTTGCGTTCGATGCGCATCGCGCAGGAGGCGCAGGTCATGCCGCCGATCGCCAGTTCGATGTCGCGACCGGCGGCCTGCTGGGAATCGTGCAGGTCAGAAGTCATCGTGGTGCCCCTTCCTGGATCGCTGGTCAACCGTGGCCGCCATGGCCGTCACCGGTCACCGGTGCTTGCGCCTGCGTGGCCCCGGCAGCGGGCACGGTGAATGCGGCGGTGCGGACCTTGCCGTTGTGCTGGAAGTCCAGGAACAGCCGATATGTGCCGGCGGAGGGGACCTCCGCGTAGAAAGTGACGTCAGGTCCGGGCTTCGTGACTCCGTCACCGGGTTCGCCATCGGGGTGGACGTGCAGGTAGGCGAGGTCCCCGCCACGCAGCGCGACCAGGTGCCCGTAAGCACCGAGGTAGGGCTGCAGGTTGGTGACGTCCTTGCCGTCCTTGGTGACCGTCAGCGTCACCTTCGACGTGCGCCCCGGCACGAGCTCGCCGTCGAGGCGCACCCGGTACCCGTCGACCTCCGCCACCCGTGACGGCGCGTAGGTCTTGGGCTGGAAGTCGCCCGGCACGGCCAGGTCGACGCCGAGCGTGGTGGCCTCGCCTCCGGCCGGGGCGAAGTCGGCGAACACCCGGTAGCTGCCCGCCCGCGCGGCGTTCAGCGGCACCGTCCAGGTGCCATCGGCGCTCATCTCCGGGTGCACGTGCTGGAACCCGGCCGTGTCGCGGCGCACCACGATGAGGTGCATGCGCTTCTCGTGCTCGACGTCGAAGCGGGTGACCGGCTCGCCGTCGGGCCCGGTGATCTGGAAGGAGAACTGGTTGGTGGTCCCCGGGGTCAGCGTCGTACTGGTGGGCGCGAGGGTGTAACCGCCCCTGGACGACGCGAGCCCCGCAGGCTCATCGGGCTGCGTGGTCTCCGCGACGGTGTCGCTGTTGCTGTCCCTGTGCGCGGCGTCCTCGGTACCGTGCGTGCCAGCTTCGCTGGTGAGGGGACCGACAGCGGTGCCGACCGCCCACGCGCCACCGGCGACGAGGGCGAGGGCTACACCGTAGGCGGAGAGCTTCCCTGCAGTGTTCATGAGCTTCCTATCTGCCGTGCTGCGCCGCGTTATGCGGTCAGCTGGTATCCGGCCTCTTCCACGGCGGCGCGCATCTCGTCGGCGCCCAACTCCTGGTCGCTGGTCACGACGACCTCGCCCGTGGGCAGGTCCACGGCCACGTCGGTCACCCCGTCAATGGCGCCGACCTCCTCGGTCACCGAACGCACGCAGTGCTCGCACGTCATACCGGTCACGGTGTAGGTCTGCTGAGCCATCTGTCTTCCCTTTCTGCGTCAAGAACGGACGAGCCGGGCAATGGCATCGCTGGCCTCGCGCACCTTCGCGTCCGCGGTCTCGCCGCCCTCGGCGATCGCCTCTGCCACGCAGTGTTTGAGGTGCTCGTCCATCAGCCCGAGGGACACCGCCTGCAGCGCCTTGGTCGCGGCCGCGATCTGCGTGAGCACGTCGATGCAGTACTCGTCGTTCTCGACCATCCGCTGCAAGCCCCGGATCTGCCCCTCGATACGGCGCAGCCGCTTGAGGTAGGCGTCCTTGTCTCCGGTGTATCCCCGCATTGCCATCTCCTCGCCTGGGTCGATGAGCTCGACTTTACCCCTTACCCGTATTCAAGGAAGGAGCATCCGGACTCACCGACACGTCCATATATGCCATAGGGGGGTAAGGCAGTCAATGAGAGGACGAGCGGTGCGAGTCACCATCGACTTCGACAAGTGCGAGGGACACGGCCTGTGCGCGTTGACCGCTCCGGAGGTCTTCTGGATCGACGAGGACGGGTACACACAGTTCGTCTCCGAGCCTGGCGAATCTGAGCGGGACAACGTCATCCGCGCCGCTCAGGGGTGCCCAGCGCTAGCCATCCAGGTCCTCGAGGATGGCCAGGCATAAGTTGCGCGAGCCAGCGATCGTCATCGTCGGCGGCGGCGTCGCGGGCTTGCGGACCGCGGAGGCACTTCGCAGCCGTGGTTTCAGCGGCGAGCTGCTCGGTGTCAGTGCGGAACCGCACTATCCCTATGCCCGGCCGCCATTGTCGAAGGTCGCACTATACAGCATAGACGGGTCTGGAGTACCCCTGTCCACCACAGCAGACGTGCGCTGGCAACGCGGTGTCACGGCGACCAGCCTGGATGTGACGGGCGGGTACGTGGAGCTCGACGACGATCGACTGGTCGCCTTCGATGCTGCCGTCCTCGCCACAGGCGTCCGTGCCCGGCGCCTGCCGGGTCGGGTACCTGGCATGGAGCTGCGGACAGTTGAGGACGCCGAGCGGCTGCGCACCGTCCGCACGGCACGCCAGGTCACGTGGTGATCGTCGGAGCGGGCTTCATCGGATCAGAGGTCGCCGTCGCCGCCCGGTCGCGACAGTGGCACGCGACGGTCGTCGACGTCAGCCCGAGCCCGCTGGCTGCAGCGCTCGGGCAGCACGCCGCGCGGTGGCTGTGGGACTAGCACCGCGCGCACGGTATCGAGCTCCGCCCCGGCGAGCCTGCGACACTTGATACCCTACCCCCGTAGTGTTAAGTTCGGGATTGCCATCGCCGAAGGGAAATCAATGAGCGCGAGCACCTACACCGTCAAAGGCATGACCTGCTCGGGATGTATGAACAAGGTGACCACCGCGGTCACCGGCGTGGCCGGTGTCAACGACGTCGATGTCGACATCGCGACCGGTGAGGTCACGGTGATCAGCGACGCACCGATCGACAGCGAGCTCGTCCGGGCGGCGATCGCGGACGCCGGCTACGAAGTCGCCCAGTAAGCCATGAGCACCGAACCGAGCTCCGACCCCATCGTGGTTAAGACGGTGGACAACGGTCCCTATCAGATCAAAGGCCCGATCCGGCTCGTCGACCACGAGAACAACAGCTATGAATTGGGTCCCGGGCGCACGACGCTCCTGTGCCGCTGCGGAATGTCAGCAAAGAAGCCCTTCTGCGACGGGTCACACGCCAGAAACGGGTTCAGCGCCACCGAGCGATCGAAGTAGCAGAAGCGGTGGCGCCGGGCAGCTCCGGCGCCATCGCTTCGATACGCGCTGCTTTGCGTAGCCGCCACCGCTGCCGGGAACTACTAACCGATATAGTTCCACTGGCACGCGGAGGCAACGCACGAAGGAGCGACAGCACGGTGACGCAGCGCAACAGCATCAGTACCGGCGCAGTGGCCGTGATCGCCGCTGTCGCGCTTGCCGGGTGCGGTCAAACCGGCGAGCAGGCGGCGGACAATGAGGCCGACGCAGCACCCACGCTCGGACACGTGCACGGCCTCGGCGTCGACCCCGCCGACGGCACCCTCTACGCCGCGAGCCACTACGGCGTGTTCCGGCTTCCCGACCAGGGCGACCCCGAGCTGATCGCGGACCGGCAGCAGGACACGATGGGGTTCACCATCGTCGGCCCACGGCACTTCCTCGGCAGCGGCCACCCCGACCCGGACGAGGACCTCCCGCCACACCTCGGCCTGATCGAAAGCACCGACGCGGGCCAGACATGGAAGTCCCTGTCACTTTCCGGGGAAACCGACTTCCACGCTCTCGAAGCCAAGCACAAGCTGGTCTACGGCTACGACAGCCAGACCCAGCAACTCATGGTCACCGCCGACCGGCAGAACTGGGACCGGCGCGCACGCATCGCGCTCGCCGACTTCACCGTCCACCCGACAAACGCGGACACACTGCTGGCAACCACCGAGGAGGGCCCCGCACGCAGCACCGACGGCGGCCGCACCTTCGCCGCCATGGCAGAAGCCCCCGTCCTCCTGCTCCTCGGCTGGCCCGCAGAGGGCACGCTGATCGGTATCGATCCGGACGGCAGGGTCCATACCAGCAAGGACGGCGGCGCCTCGTGGTCTGCGGCGGGCCAGGTACCCGGCGCACCGCAAGCCCTGGCGACGAACGGAAACTCCGAGGTCTACGTCGCCACCGAGACGGGCATCCACGCATCCCGCGACGGCGGGCGCACCTTCACCCTGCGCCAGGCGCTCGGCTGAACACCCTGCCGGCTCCGCATGACGAGACGGTGAGGTTCCGCCGAGGTCACGTGCCTCAGCAAATCGCTAACCACGGCCGCGCGGCTGCTGGCTGGCGAAGAATTGCACGTGGTTGCAGAACGCCGTGCGTACCGATGTCAGATCGTCGGGAGTGACCAGCGAGACCACGGCTGTCGCTCGGACGATGCTGGGGACTCCGCTGGCGTCGATGGCGAGGCGTGGGCGTCCATGGCGCACCACGTGTTGAGCTGCCACCCGTCGATCGAAGCGATGCGGGGCGGGCCGCAGCGTCAGGCCGGCGCCGACGATCCGGCCCTGGTCGTCGTATTCGATGTCCGGCGAGGTCACCAGGGCGCGCCGAATCTCCTCCACCGGTTGGCCGTGAGCGGCGTCCACCGCGTCCTGTGTGGACCTTATCTGTTTCGCGTTCGGTCGCCACGATCGGCACCTTTCTGGTGCAGTGGCTTTCAGGCGGCGCAGCAGGAGAGCTTGGCCACGTCGCGGGTGAAGGTTTGGGCGGCGAGCTTCAATGCTTCGGCCATGGTCAGATAGGGGCACCACAGCTCGCCTATCTCGTCGACACTCATCTGGTTGTGCAGCGCGTACACGGCCGCGGCGATCACGTCACCGGCACCGTCGGCCAGCACGTGCGCGCCGAGCAGCCGCCCGGTGTCGCGTTCGGCGACCAGCTTGACCAGGCCGCGGGTGTCGCGGTCGACCAGGGCGCGGGGTACGTGTTCCAGCGGCAACACCCGGCATTCGACGTCGTAGCCCTGCGCCTGGGCCTCGGCGTCGGTGAGCCCGGCCGCGGCGATCTGGGGGTTGGTGAAGGTCACCCGCGGCAGGTGGTGGTAATCGGGTGTCCGGCCTGCCTGGTGGAAGGCGTTGTCGACTACGATCGCGCCGTGCGCGCCGGCGACGTAGACGAACTGGGGGTGCCCGGTCACATCGCCGGCGGCCCAGATGCTCGGGGTGTCGGTACGCAGCTGTTCGTCGGTGACGATCTGGCCGCGCTCGCCGATGGTCACCCCGACGGCGTCTAGACCGAGCCCGTCGGTGACGGGTTTGCGGCCGGTAGCCATGAGCAGCTCGTCGGCCCGCAGCTGGCGGGTGTGTCCGTGCGAGTCGCGCAGGTCGGCGACCACCTGCCCGTTCTCGAGGCGCACGCGGGTGAGGACCGTGCCGGCGTGCACGCAGATCCCGGTGCCGGCGAAGACGTGTACCAGAGCGTGAGAGATCTCGGGTTCCTCGGCCGGTGCGAGTCGATCTTCCATCTCCACGACGTCGATGCGCGCCCCCAGGCGGGAGAACAGTTGGGCTTGTTCCAGCCCAACGTAGTTCCCGCCGACCACGAGCATTGACTCGGGCAGGGTTTTGAGTTCCATGGCCGTGGTCGAGGTCAGGTAGCCCACCTCGGCTAGCCCGTCCACGGGTGGGGTCCACGGGGCCGAGCCGGTAGCGATGAGGTAGTGCTCGGCCTCGATGCGGCGCGTCCCGCCGTCAGCCACGCTGACTTCCAGCGCGGGGCCATCGATGAACCGGGCTTGGCCGGTGATGATCTCCCAGCCGTACTCGGCGGCCAGGCCGATATATTTGTCCTGCTGCATTCCGGCCACCAAGTCGGCTTTACCCTCGATCAGCTCGGCGAGGGCGACCTCATCGGCGCTGGCCCGCAACCCCGGGAATCGCTCGGCCGAGAGCGCCACGTGCCGGGCCTCCGCCGCGGCCAGCAGCGCCTTCGACGGTACGCAGCCGGTGTTCACACACGTGCCCCCGACGGTGCCGCGCTCGATCATCACGACCGCGCGGTCCTCCCGCCGGGCGGCGATTGCCGCCGCGAAGGCACCACCCCCGGAACCGATGATCGCCAGATCGAAGGCCATGTCGACCCTCCCTTCCTCGCGGCCATGCGTGGCCCCACCTGTTCGTATTCGTCATGCCGGATATATTCTCGCCTAATGGTATCCGCCTTGGCGAATATGTACAGGATGGTTGGGAGGAATCCCCTTATGAGTGAGGCCGCGAACCCCGCCCTGGTCTCCGGGTTGCTCGGTGAGGGAGCCGACGTGGGCACGGTGGCGAAGTTCTTCCGTGCCCTCGGTGATCCGAGTCGGCTGCGGCTCCTAGCGTTCCTGCTCGACGGCGAGCACTCGGTCAGCGATTGCGTGGCCCACATCGGCTTGTCGCAGGGCCGCGTCTCCAGCCATCTGGCGTGTTTGGCCGACTGTGGCTATGTGCAGGCCCGCCGGGAGGGCCGCTGGTGCTACTACCGGGTGGCCGATCCGCGGGTGGTCGAGCTGGTTGTGCTGGCTCGCGCGCTGGCCGCCGACAACCGTGCGGCCCTGGCCGCCTGCGAGCGCATCGACGGTCCCGAGGCCGCGCCGAGGCGGACCTGAGCGACGGAGGACCGACGACCGCCACGGACAAGCGGGTGTGCTGGCAACGCTCGGCGTCGGCGTGGTACTGGTGCCGCTCCCGTCCTGATCGCCACGGGCGCGCTGGGCGTGTTCGGTGCGTGGCTGCGCGATCCCTGGGTGATCGGTGCTGCCCTCGCTGCGGTGCTCCTCGTCGTGTCGCAGGTCTGGACGCGGCTCCGGCGCGGAGACACGAGCACCTGTGATCAATCCGGTCGGTCTCGCCCCGGCGATGACTGGCCTTCCTCGCGGCAACACCCGCTCCGTGACCGGTTATGCTCAGCAGGTAGACCGGGTCAGTGCGTGGCGGGGGCGGCTAGATCCAGCAGTTCGCGGGCGATGTCGCGCTGGTGGTGGTAAGCGTCGCGGATGCTCAACGCGTGAAGAACCCCGGGATGGTTGGTGGCCCAGCGGTGGGCGGCCTCGGCGGCGGGGGGCGGGGGGTGGCGACATCGCCAATATCTGGCGCGAGCAGCGGAGCAAGCCGCGTGCGGCCTGCCAAAAATGCCACTCACGTCGGCGTGATCGGCGCAGCCGCCCGAATGGCCGCAGCATCGGCTGCCCGTGCAGCTCGGGCCAACGCGCGAGCCTTCGAAGCCCCAATCCGCAGCTCCTTCCGTAACGACTCAGCTGAGATTGGCCGTCCCCACCGCGCCCAATGGTCGGCATTGAGCCGCACGGCGTCCTGGAATCGCTCGTCACGCATCGAGCCATCCCCACGGTGACCCATCGCCATAGGATCGGACACCTCGATCGCAGGGTGGTGATTCAAACCGCTGTTCTCGGCGTCGCCACCACCCAAGCCCTGGTCACATCCTGTGACGAGCTCCCGGACGCGACCACAAGCCTCGAAAGCCGAGACGCCCGTCTGCAGCATCCACACGAGGTCCGTCGGCGCCGCCCTCCTCCACCGGCGCCCGAACCTGTCCCGCAGCAGCGTCGTCGCACGGCGAAGCTCCAACTCAGCTTCGACTGCCTGGCGATAGCTGGCTACCTGCCAGAGCACCATGCGCCGCCAAAGCAGGCACGTCCGCCACGGCGCGAGCACCCACCGCAGGAGCGGGATCGAGTCGCGCGCAGTGCCGTTAGCCCGGCCCATCCGTCGGAGAAGCACAGCACGTGCTGCCTCAACCATGACCAGCAGCATCGCCGGCGCGGCTGTGTGCAAACCCACCGCGACTGGATCCGGCCAGCCTGCAGCAGCATTGGCGGCAACGGTGCCGACGGTAAGCGCACGGGCAACCTGGCGAAGCCAGCCGATAGGTTGCCCAGCCCATGTCAGCACGAGGTCCAGTGCCACGACACCAACGAAGCCACCGTCAATGCCGAGAGGCACGAGACCAGGCAACGGCAGGCCCTTACGAGCTGCCAGCTCAGAGAGCGTTTCGTACGACCCTGCGATCCCATAGCCTGCTACAGCAAGGCCAAGCATCACCGACACCACCGCCGCTGCGAGCTGGCCGCGGCCAGCCTGGGACGGCGCTCGGCTGGTACGACTCCCAGCATCGGTCGGGGCCATCAGATACGCCCGCCGAGCCGATCGACCGAGAAACTGCCCTCGATCACCAAACGGCAAGTCAGAACTCCCTGGTCAAACCGCCATCCATCTGGGTGGCGCACCTCCAGGCACTCGAACATGCGGACATCATTCATCGTCCGCTCCCCTCCGCACGGCGCTCCAAGTCGAGCGGAAGACGGACACGAAAGACCAGGTCACCGGCGCCTTGGAGGGAACCGGAATCCGGTGTGAATGCAGTACGAGCCGGTCCGGGGGCACGAACGCACACACGTACACGGGACTCAAATGCGAGGCCCGATATGACCAAACTGACCGGCCCCGATCGGCCAAGATCAAATGGCGATATTCCGGCGACCGGAATCCGGCGGAACGCGTCCCAACCCGCCAGATTGAGGAGGAACAAGAGCCGCTGACCTGCACGGACACTCGAAGTGCCTAGTCGAAGTAGGAGTCAACCAACCTTGACACGGTAGAGGTCACTGGTGGTTGTGAAGTGGAGCTGCCGAGGAACCGCTTCACCTGCGACAACGCACCAGCAGATGATCATGCACTGTCCAGCTCTGTCCGGTCAGGACCAGCCAAACCCGGGTGATCGCCCCCATACGCCCCCCGGTTCTTGCCCGGCGCGCGCTCAGCGTGACGCCGGGTCCCTGGGATGGCAGGGCCGCGGCGAGCGAGCCGAGGACGTTGACGCAGAGAAGACCG
Organism: Prauserella muralis; assembly: GCF_003202285.1. Classification (GTDB taxonomy): domain Bacteria; phylum Actinomycetota; class Actinomycetes; order Mycobacteriales; family Pseudonocardiaceae; genus Prauserella_B; species Prauserella_B muralis. The sequence continues at coordinate 1,666,629 of NZ_MASW01000002.1, read as the reverse complement.
GCCAGGCCTCTCTGGCGGCGGCGCCGCGATGGTAAGAGCATTCTTCCTCCTCGAAGATCCACCCGAGCCGGACCCCGGTCGTGCCCATCGAGGACCTTTCCGCCAAAACGGCAAAAGCGCCTGGGCCTTCACTGGTCTTACTTTCTTTTGGCTGACGTCTTCAAAAGAAGTACGAAGAGTGGTCGATGTGTGACAACACTGCACGACCTTGGCGAACCGCTATTCTAGAACGGGTTCCCGGAAACGATGAGGGGGTCGAGGTGGGTCGTCCACCCAGGTTCAGTGCGGAAGCGATCCTGGACGCGGCGCTCGACGTGCTGCCGGACGGGGGACTCGACGCGCTGACCATCGGGCGCATCGCGGGGCGGCTCGGTGCGCCGACCGGGTCGATCTACCACCGGTTCCCGTCCAAGTCGGTGCTCATCGCTCACCTGTGGCTGCGCACGGTGCTCCGCTTCCAGGAAGGTTTCCTCGACGCGCTGGACCACCCGGACGTCGACGAGGCGGTCGGCCGGGTCGTGCGGCACATGCTGACCTGGTCACGGGAGTGCCCCGGCGAGGGGCGGCTGGTCGCCGAGCACTGGAACCGGCAGGGCGATGAGGACTGGCCGGAGGAGCTGGCGGTGCGGATGTCCACGGTCGACGGCCGGGTCGCCGCGGCGCTGGCCGACCACTGCGAGCGCCGGTACGGCGCGGCCACCCCGGACCGGCTCTACGCGGCCCGGTTCGCCCTGATGCACCTGCCCTACGCTGCGGTCCACGTGCATCTGCTGGAGGGCACACCGCAACCGCCGGTGCTCGAACACATCACGACCGAGGCCAGCCTGCACGCACTCGCCGCCGCGGGGTGAGGCTCAGCGCGTGGCCACCACCGTCGTCCGCAGGCCGCCGCGCGGGCGCATGGCCGCGAACCCGGTGGCGCGCACCGAACGGCTGACCGGCCGCAGCCGCGCCCGCACCAGCAACCGCGCGAGCATGACGGTCAGCTCGGTGGTGGCCATGGTCGAGCCGATGCACCGGTGCGGGCCGCCGCCGAACGGGGCGAACTCGTGCGGTCCCCTGCGCCGGTAGCCGGGGTCGTCGGGCAGCCAGCGTTCCGGGCGGAACTCCAGCGCCTGCTCGTAGACCTCGGGACTGCGGTGCGTGACGTACGGGCTGTAGAGCAGCATCGCCCCCGCGGCCACCCGCTTGCCCGCGAACTCGAAACCCCGCACCGCCTTCCGCGCCGACACCACCGCGGGCGGGCAGAGCCGCAGTGTCTCCGAGACCACCGCACGCAGGTACGGCAGCCGCTCCAGGTCGTCGGCGGCGGGTGGCTTGTCCCCCAGCACGTCGCGCACCTCCTCGGCGGCCCGCGTCGCGCAGTCCGGGTGCGTGAGCAGCGCATGGACCGCCCATGCCATCGCGGCGCTCGTGGTCTCGTACCCGGCGGCGATCAGCGTGACCGCCTGGTCGCGCACCTCCTGGTCGGTCAGCCCGCCACCGTCGTCGCGGCCGCGGACGAGCATGGCGAGCACCTGGTCGTCGGTGTCCGCGCCGTGGGTGCGCACCCGGTCGATCTCAGCGTGGATCCGGGCATCGACCCGCTCCCTGGCCCGCATCGCCCGCCGCCACAGCGGTGTGCGCAGCGCGCGGTGCCACCGGATGGCCTCGGGCAGCCGGTCCACCAGGTCGAGCAGGTCCTGCAGTTCCGCGCCGAAGAACTCCGCGTCGGCGGCCATCCGGGCGCCGAACAACGAGCGCAGCGTGCTCTGCCGGATCGCGCCGCGGAACGCCTGGTAGACGTCGACCACCTGCCCCGGCGCCCAGCTGTCGATCACCTCGTCGGCACACGCCGCCATGGTCTCCAGGTAGTGCTCGATCTGGCGGTGGTGCAGGGCGGGCTGGACCAGCCGCCGACGGCGCCGGTGGTCCTCCCCGTCGGAGACGATCAGCGAGGTCTCGCCGTCGACCGGAACCAGCCCGGCGAACGCCGCCCCCACCTCGAACAACTCGTTGTTGGCGAACACGAAACGGTTCGCGTCCGGCCCCAGCAGGTAGACGTACCGGAACGCGCCGAACCCGAACCGGACCACCGGACCACGCCTGCGGTACAGCCACCGCAACACCTCACCCGGACCATAGCTGATCATCCACGGCTCCTAGTCTCATGTTCTAGAATCCAGATTCTATTACGCGTTCACGAGAAGGGAGCAGAGGCATGCCGGAGATGTCCGAGCGTGAGGTCAAGGTGAGGATCACCGACTACCGGCTCCTCCTCGGGGTCGCGATCACCGCGGGCTGCCTGACGCTGACCGGATGGATCTGGGCGATCGTGCTCACGTTCGTCCCGGTCGACGAACCGGCGCCGCGTGAGGGATCCTGCGGCTCCCCAGCGCTGTTCGACGCGGTCCCCTACGGCGAGCAGCTCGGCGTCGACAAGTACCCCGCCCAGCAGGAGTGGGTCGACCACTGCGTCGAGGAGGTATCCCGGCACATCCGGCAGGCCGTCGGCATCTCCGTCGTGACCGCGCCGCTCGCCGGTCTGTGGATCTGGAGCGGCTGCACCCTGCCCCGCAAACGAGCCGAGCTCGCCGCGGCGACCGAAGGCTAGCGGTGACCACACACCTTGGCCGGGCCGGCCGCGCGGCCGGGGGCGCGAGCCCACCACCGGTGGGCCCCCTGCCATCCCGTCGACCTGCCCGTCCGGCGAGGACACAACCCACCGTGAGAACCAGATCCCAACCAACGCAACACCGGCCGCCAGGGACGCAAAACCCCTGACACGGGAGTGTGCTGAAACCACCAGACCCGCTTCGACGCCCTGGCTTGTGGTGGGCCGGGCGGCGTTACCGTCGTCGGGTGCGGGAGTGGCCCGTGGCCACGGCGCTCGCGCCGGAGTCCGCCGGGCCGGTCGGCGAAGCCGCCGTGGCGCTCGTGCGCCACTCGCGATCATGCGGCTGGCCGCCGAGATCGACGGGTTCGGGTAGCGGCGCCGCAGCTCGCCGACGTCGAGGACGACCTCCCCTTGTGCACTCCTGCGTCCCTCCCGCCTCTGGAGCAGCTCGTTCTGACGGGAACGGGCGAGGCTGTCTCGCAGCAACGCGTGCCGGAACTGGTAGACGCTGCCGACGCGACGCAGTATGCCGAGCCGATGTGCGTCCTCGAGGAATGCCATCAGCGAACACGGCACAGGCCCGTGAGGCGTAACGCCAGCACGCTAAGCGATGTCTCGTAACCCCGGTGGCCGTGTGCTCTGCCGGTAGTTGTCGGCCGAGCAGGTCGACGAGGCGACGCAGCGAAGCGGCGTCCAGCGCGGGGCGGAACCCGACTCTTCTCGGCTACTACACGCATGTGTAGTATACCTCTCAGGTGGATAGTATGGTGTACATGCGGGTAGGAGGAGGGCGGTCATGCAGCCGGATCCGGAGGATCTCACCGCTCGTGCCCGGATCCGGGACGCCGCGCTTCGCTTGTTCGGTGAGCAAGGGTTCGACCGGGCGACGATCCGTGGGATCGCCGATCTCGCAGGTGTGTCGTCGGGGTTGGTGCGTCACCACTTCGGCTCCAAGGAGGCGTTGCGTGACGAGTGCGACGCGTATCTGGCCAGAGCGCTGGCACGCCTCAACGACCAGGTCCGGGCCGGCATGGCCACGAGCGAGACGAACTACCTGACCGTCGCGGTGTCGATTTTCGCGCCATACCGGAGCTACCTCTCGCGAGCACTGGTTGAAGGCCGTGTGGCACCGCTTTTCGACACGCTCGCCGACCTGAGCGCGGAGTGGGTCGCGGAGCTCGACGAGCGGCGCGCCGATCCGCCGGAGGTTCCGCGGGAGGCGCGGGCCACGGTGGGTGCAGCGATGGCGCTCGCGGTCATTGTGCTCTACGAGCACGTCTCCCGACGTCTCGGCGTCGACGTGTTCAGCACGGAGGGGCAGGGGTTGCTCGCCCGCATCCTGCTCGACCTCTACTCGCATCCCTGGCTCAGCCCGGAGGAGGCCGCCGCGCTCCGGGCTCGCCTACCCGAGGGCAGCGGCTCCGACAAAGGGAAGGAGGGCTCGCGGTGACTGATCCAGTCTCGGTGAGCGGACTGGTCAAGACGTTCGGCACCACCCGGGCGCTGGACGGGCTGGACCTCAGTGTGAAGCCGGGCGAGGTGCACGGCTTCCTGGGCCCGAACGGCGCGGGGAAGAGCACCACGATCCGGATCCTGCTGGGCCTGCTGCACGCGGACGCGGGCACGGTCCGGCTGCTCGGCGGCGACCCGTGGCGCGACGCGACCGAGCTGCATCGACGCATGGCGTACGTGCCAGGCGACGTGACGCTCTGGCCCGGACTGTCCGGGGGCGAGGTCATCGACCTCCTCCTGCAGGTACGCGGCGGACGGGTGAACACGTCGAGGCGGGATGAGCTCATCGAGCGCTTCGACCTCGACCCGCGGACCAAGGGCCGGGCCTATTCGAAAGGCAACCGGCAGAAAGTCGCGCTGATCGCCGCGCTGGCCTCCGACGTCGAGCTGTTGATCCTCGACGAGCCGACGTCGGGGCTGGATCCGCTGATGGAAATCGTGTTCCGCGAGGTCGTACGCGAGGAACAGGAGCACAACGGCCGCACGGTCCTGCTGTCCAGCCACATCCTCGCCGAGGTCGAGGCGCTGTGTGAACGCGTCACGATCATCCGGGACGGCCGGACCGTCGACACCGGCAGCCTCGCGGAGATGCGGTATCTCACCCGGACCTCGATCCGGGCCGAGCTCTCCGGACCCGTAGCTGGCCTCGCCGATCTGGAAGGCGTCCACGACCTGCGGATCGACGGCGGGACAGGCGACGACACCGTCGTGAACTTCGACGTGGACGCCGCGGCGCTGGGGTCGGCACTGCGCTTCCTCGACTCGCAGGGTGTGCGGGCACTGACCAGCAGTCCGCCGACACTCGAGGAACTGTTCCTGCGGCACTACGGCGGCACGACCGAGGCGGCGCGATGAACGTACTGGCGGGGACACGGCGCCTGGCGCGGCTGGCTTTCCGCCGCGAGCGGACCATCGCGCCGTGGTGGTTGCTGGCGGTGGTGGGCCTGGGCCTGGCGATGGTCTCCTACATCGACCGGAACATGCCGACGCCGAGTGTGCTGGCAACCTACGCCGAGACGATCAACGACAACGCCTTCTTCCGCGCGCTCGGCGGCGGGGACTCGGTGATCGCAGACCGCGGGTTCATGACCGCGTGGCGCAGTGGTGGTTTCCTCTACCTCCTCACCGCAATCGCCGCGCTGCTCGCGGTCGTGCGGTATACCCGGGCCGACGAGGACATGGGCCGGACCGAGCTGCTCCGGTCGGGTCTGGTGAGCCGGTTCGCCGCGCTGACCTCAGCCCTGCTGGTGGCCGCGACGGTCTCACTGGTCGCCGGTGCGCTGACCGCGGTCGCACAGATCGGGGTCGGTTTGGCACCGGTCGGCTCGGTGGCCTACGGCGCCGCCATCACCGCGGCCGGCTTGGTGTTCGGTTCGATCGCCGCCGTGGCCGCCCAGATCGGGCGGAACGCCCGCACGGCCAGGGCCATCACGTTGTTCGCCCTCGCCATCGCCTACCTCCTGCGCTACGCAGGCGACGCGAGCGGCCAGGCGTGGATGACGTACATCTCACCGATGGGATGGATCCACGCCGTCCAGCCATACCGGTACGACAGGTGGTGGATGCTGGCCGTCATCGCCGGGATCGTGGCGGTACTGCTGGCCATCGCCTACCTGCTCAGCAACCGCCGTGACCTCGGGGAGGGTCTGCTCCCCGAACGCCGTGGACGCGCCACCGCCCCGCATCTGCGCGGTCCGGCCGGGCTGTCCTGGCGGCTGCACCGCGGCCTGTTCACGAAGTGGGCGATCGGGACCGGAGTGTTCGCGATCGGCGCAGCCGGGGTCGGCACGATCGTTCCGGACATCGACGCGCTGCCCCCGGACAGCTTCGGGCTGCTCCAGCAGGGCTTCGGCGGTGACGGAAGCGCCGGCGACTACGTCAACTTCTTTCTGTGGGCCGGCATCCTGCTCTTCGCCCACGTCATCAGCATCTACCCGGTACTGATGATCGCGCGGCTGCGGGCCGAGGAACGTTCGGGCCGAGCCGAGCTGGCCGCGGGCACCCCCATGACCCGGGTCCGGTGGGCGGCCGGCCAGCTGTACGTGACCGCACTCGGCACAGCCGCGCTGTTCGCGCTGACCGGGCTGGTCCTCGGTTTCTGCTACGGCCTGTTCACGGCCGAACTCCCGGGCCCGCTGGGGCGGGTCATCGTGGCCGCATTGAGCTGTGTCCCGGCCGCGTGGCTGATCGCGGCGGTCGGCTTCCTGGCATACGCGCTGACGCCACGGTACGCCGTGCCGATCTCGTGGGCAGTCTGGGCCTGGACCGCCGTACTCGGCAAGATCGCCGGACCGCTCTACAACGTGTGGGGCGGAACCCCGCTGGAGCCATTCCACTACCTGCCCAACACCCTGGCAGGCGAGCCATTCAGCCCCTCCACAATCCTGACGACAGTGGTGCTGGCGGCCGTCCTCGTCTGCGCCGGACTCACCGCCCTGCGACACCGCGACTTCGGTCGATGATCGTGGCGACCGCCATCAGCCACGCCCTCGTCATAGGACAACCCGGTCAGGCTCGTGTCCTGCTCGGCCAGCAGGACGTCGACGATCACCCGGTACGGCGCCGCGAACCGCGAGGCCAGGTACACCGGGACGAGCTCCTGCTCCGAAAGCAGAGCCGACCACGGATCAGCAGGTTCCTCGGTCTCCGGCATCTCGTCGCGATTCAAGCGCGCACGAAAAAGCCCGCCGTCCTGGGCTCACACCCAGAGCCAGCGGGCTCATCACGACCGTCGGGCTGACAGGATTTGAACCTGCGACCCCTTGACCTTATTCGGCGAGTCAGCGACCTGCCGAACCATGGCATGACAACCGGCTGAGCTGCGAAATCGTCCCCGTCGTTGCTCGACGTTGATGGTCCTTTGGCGGTGCGATATTGGGCGAATGTTGGTCATGCCGCCGACCGCCGACCTGCGACCGGCAACGCTGATCGACGGTCAACGGTTGACATGCCTCGGAGGTGCCGGGGCAACTGCCGAGGCGTACTCAAACGGCCCTGGCGATCACGTTCTCGCATAGCGCCTTGAACTGCTCTTCACTTGCCTTCGCCCTCGTCACCTGGCCGCCCCGAACGACCTCGTCGGCAGCCAGCTCGAAGATCGCCTTCCGCAAGGTCTGAGCATGGGGAACTAGGCTGTGGAAGTTCTTCAAATCCCCGACCTTAGCGCCAGAGCTGGCCGCCGGGTCCGCGAGCGAGCCTCCACGCCCATCGTCGTGAACTGAAAGCGGTTCAAGTAATCCTTGCGCGATCCTCTCGGGCATTTGATCTATCCAGCGAGAGAACGCCTGCGTTGCCTCGCCGCGATATACGTTGAACTGCTGGGAAACATAACCCAGCACTTTTGGCAAACCTTTTGGCAACTCAAAGGAAAGCTCCGGGGCGACGGATCGCGCGGTCTTCCACTGCCCAATCCAGGTCGTCAAACTCTTGCCGACACTCGGCAGAGCTCTCAACGAGAACAAGTCAGAAGCCATTGGAACAATTAAGTAGTCACTGGCGAGCAAAGCTGCCCTATTGAGGGCACCCACATTGGGGCCAAGATCCACAAAAGTGAAGTCGGCGTTCACCGTTTCGGCAATGTTCTGGATCAGCCGGTAAGGCGCGCTCGTTACACGAAACCCGCGCTCCTGGCCCGCCAACGCTTCGGTCCACGCCCCAGGCATGATGCTTTCATAGTCAGAGAGCCTTATGTCGCCAGGTAATATCCATACGGCATCGGGCCTGACTTCGACCGATGGCGGCGGCGTAACATCCCCAGAACCGCCCACGAGTGGAGCGAAGGCGTGTGCCACTGTCAAATTGTCACTGTCCGGATCAAAAATATTTTCTAATTCTGCATCCTGCAGAGAAATCGCAGTAAGATTGGCCTGTGCATCGAGGTCGACCATTAGAACACGCTTACCTAGCACACCCATTTCAACGGCCAGATTGAAAAGCATGGTCGTTTTACCCACGCCACCTTTGTGGTTGAAGAAAGATATTGTTTTCACGCTAGTCCAATTCTTGAAGAAACCGGGTTAGATCTATCCCACAGTGGCGCGAGCTTCCGAAATGAGAACCCGGAAACGATACGGGCACCAAGTACCGCCATCCCCCACGTGGGCAACTCATGCACACTGAGTCGCAGACTGCGGACTGGACGTTACATCGGTTCGCACACCGTGAGCTTGGTGGCCATCCCGTCGCCTGATGGCGTCTCGATCACGCCGTGCTGGGGCCGCGACCTCTGCTCGCCAACCGCCGGCCGAACCTGCCAGGCTCGCGGTTCCGGCGCGGTGTGATAGCCATCAGTCAGGCGACGGGATGACCACCAAGCGCCCACCCCGCCAACCGCACCGCGCCGACGTTCCCCGGCCATCCCGGAGCCTGCCCGTCCGGCGAGGACATGTTCTCTTCTTCTTGGCAATGCGGCCTCGGCTGTCTCGGCCTGCCTCGGCCCCGGCCGATGCGCGGGGACCGGCGCCAGCCGCACGCCCCGCGCAGGCTCGGCCGGGGCAAGAGAGGCTGCGGCCGAGCGGCGCCGCAGGCGCCGCCTTGAACAAGAAAAGAAACTCTGAACACACCTGTCACGGCGACCGGTCCGGCTACCGGCGCGCGGGGATGAGGCGGCTGGTGTATCCGGCGGCGATGAGGCGTTGGTAGGCGGCCCGGACGTTGGCGGGGATCTCCTGGGGGTGGATCTCGCCGGACTGGCCTTGGAGTTCGAGTCGCTGGGTGTCGCCGACGAGCATGTTCACCACGCGGTCGGGGTCCCCGATGCAGTCGACATAGGTGGCGAGGTCCTGCTGTGCCCCGGAGCACAGGATCTCCACGTCGGGCCAAAGCTTCGCGGCGATTGCCTGCGCCCGGCGCTGCTGGTACGGCCGGGAGATCAGCAAGACCGAACGCGGCGAGATGCCCTCGGCGGCCAGGAGTTCGCGGGTGAAGTTGATGTTCTCGACGGTCGTCCTGGCCCTGGTCTCGATGCGGATCGCCGCGCCCGGGACGCCGTGTTCCCTGGCGATGTCGCGAAAGTGGACGGCCTCACCTCGCGGGAACCGCTCGACGGTGGTCGGCGCGTTGGCTCCGGTGAAAACCACGAGAGGGAAAAGGCCACGGTGATACAGCTCGGCGGCATATACCGCCACTCCCCCGTCATGACTGCCGAGCCCGACGGCCACGTCCACCGGTCGTAGCTCGTCGTCGACCCGGTGGAAACGCCACAACGTCTCGACGTCGGCACGCACGGCGGGTGTCCACACGTCGGTCTGGTTCGTCGTCACGGCTCTGCCCTTTGCTCTCAGTCCGGGATCTTGAAACTGTAGGTCCAGGCGAAGCGTGACGCGGCATGCACGCCGACCGCAAACTCGACGGGCACATTCTGGGCCGTGAACGTGGTCCGGTGGAGCACGACGACCGGCTCCCCCGCCGGGAGTTCGAGCTCGTCGACCTCGTCGGGCGTCGGCATCCGGGCGTGGAAGGTCTCCGTCATGTGGTCGGGCTCCAGACCCTGCAAAGTCAGCACGGCGAAGCCTCCACCTGGGGTCGCGGTTCCCGGCTTGGGATCAACGATGGGCGTGCCCTCGACATCCTCGGGCCGGTAGTAGCTCGTCAGCATGTGCGTCGGCTTGCCGTCCTGCTTGACCAGGCGTGCACGCTCGTAGACCTCGGTGCCGGGATCGATACGTAGCGCTGCGGCGATGTCGTTGTCGGCGACGGCCTTGCGCACCGTGTTGGTTTGGTCGTCTCGCTTCCATGCCTGCCCGGATGCCTCGCGGTCGGCTGCGAATGCGACAAGACCGAACTTCCACTTGCTCTTGGCATACCGGTCGGTGCCGAGCCGCTTCATCGGTGGACGCGGGCGGACGACGGTCCCCTTGCGGCGGACCGCCGTCACCAGGCCCTCGGCCTCCAGAACACCCACCGCCTTGCGGACTGTGTTCACGTTGATGTCGTACTGGGCGGCAAGCTCGTCCTGCTTAGGCAGCGTGTCGCCCGGCTGGTACTTCCCCGCGTGGATCTCGTCCCGCAGTACGGCGGCAAGCTCGCGGTAGCCGGTGGCCATGGTCCACCTCCTCTCGTGGTCAATAAGTCTATCTCTACCAGGCCAAACGCGTTACTTAGACCCTTAGAACTTTCTCTATTGACAGACGATGCGCAGGAGTGTTCAATAGAGATAGTTCTAATTCAAGCGCGACCTTTGGAGGGCGACATGAGGAACATCCCGGTGAACCTGAGCGGCTACAAGCTGATGGTGTCGGAGGCGCCGGTGTTGAAGATGCGCAAGGACGACGACGGGGAGCTGGTCCCGGCCACGGACTTCCACGGGGTGCAGCAGTTCGTGGTGGCCTTGTTCGCGAAGCGCCGCCCGCGCCCGGATGGCGGGCCGGTGGGCAAGGGCGAGGAAATCAAAGTAACGCTCTCGGCTGACCCGGGGGACGGCTTCGAAGAGGGCACGTATGTGGAGCTGATCGACGCGACGGCCTCGCCGTGGGCGATGAAGGACAGCCAGGGCAACGTGACCTCGGGCATGTCTTTCCGGGCTGCTGGTCTCAAGCCTGCCGGGCAGGGCGGTTTGTCGTCCGCCGCCTGAGCCCGGTGGCGGTGGCCGGTGGGTGACCGGTCGCGGTCTGCCCCGGTCCCGCACAGGAAGCACCCTGGAGCGCTGCCCTAGTGAGGTAGGCGGCCCGGTTCGAGTCGGGCCAGCGCGCTTTTTCGGTGATTGACAATTCCAGAGTGGGCCGATCCATGCCAAAAACACGCGCCTTATTGTGGTGGCGCGCCTTGATTCCCGGGTTGTTTTTTTGTCCGGGGGTCTTGGTGTTTCACCACGATCACAAGCTTCAACAGACACGTGTCTGGAAGGGAGTGAGGGAAATGGATCGTGAATTGTGGATCGATATCAAGGATGACGGAGGTGATCGGCGATGACCAGCACGAAGGTGCGGGGCGGGTTGTGCACCTACAACCCCACTGGCCCGAAGCGGGGTGCGTGATGGACGAGAGTGTCATTCACCTGTTGGCGTATCACTCCTGGTGGGACGGGCACGTCGTGGGGTTGTGCGGCGCGGCCGCCCAGGCGGGCCAGTGGGAGTGGGTGTGGATCTCGTGGGGCGAGAAACGCTGCCAGGAATGCGAACGTGTTCGGGATCGGGGTGCGTGACGGTGGGCGGTCATGTGTGTTCGGCGAATTTTTGGCTGTCCCCGGCGGGAATAGCGACGTGCACGGTGTGCGGCGCTCAATGGCCGATGTAGCGGAAAGGGGAGGAAAACATGATGTCGTATGTGTTTTTGCTGGTGTTGGTGGGGTGTTTGACGGTGGCGATGCCCTGGGCCGGTGTGCTGGCGCTGGCGCTCGGGTTGGGCGGCATCACCTGGACGAATAGGAGGGCGGCGGCGTGAGCGGGCGAGCGGTGCAGGTGGCCCGGCTGGCCCGCCGCTGGGCGTCGCGACTGGAACGCGACCGGCAACAGGCTCTCGCGGAGCCGACGAGTGATCTGGCGTGGCAGGCGGGGTTCTGTGAGGGCCTGGCCCACGCCCAGCAGGTGATCCGGAACGGAGGCTGAGTGATGCGGGAGATCGAGGCGATCATCACGGCCGCGCAGGCGGAGTATCGGCGGTTCGTGGCGAGTGGCCCGGATCGCGAGACCCGCACGGCGGTCGGCAATGCGGTCCGTTTCCTCACCGCCGATTTGACCTCGGTGCTGGACCTGCTGACCGCGACACAGACACGAGCAAGGAGCTAACGGGATGCAGATTCCGGCGCTGAATCGGCGGGCGCAGCAGAACTACGCCACGTTTGTGGCGGCGATGGATCTGGTGGCCCAGCAGTTCGACGAGATCGACACGCTCATCGACGCCCTGGATGAGGACGCGATGCCGGGCGGGTTCACCGTGGCCACCCCGGACGAGCTGCGCGGCTTTCGCGCCAAGGCGTTCGATGAGCTGGACCGGATGCGGGCGGTGGCCCGCAAGTACGAGGGAGAGCTCATCTCCCGGGATTGGAGGTTGTGATCGTGGCGCATCAGGTGGACCGGGTGCTCGACGACCTGGGTGCGGCGATGACCCAGCTCAAACGTGCCATGCACGGCATCCCGGTGCGGCGGGAGGGCTTCAAGGGCCACCACGATCGGGCCGCCCGCGCCGTGGGCCGCCTGTCGGCCGAGCTGCAGGACGCCAGTGCCGCCATCCAGGACTAGACCCGCACCACCGAGCACAACTTCATCACCATCACCAACGGCTGCGAGACCGGCCCCGACCACCCGCTGATCTGGGTGTGGGGCCGGTCTCGCGTGTGTCTGGAAGGAACCCACACCGATGAACACCCCACAGTCGAAACGCCGCATGGGCCGCGAGGTCAAGGCCGCCCTGTGGACCGCCCGCCACCCCGGCTCCGTGCTCACTCCGGCCGTCACCGTGGCGTCGGGGCTGGAGTGGGGCTGGACGACCACCGGCGGGATCGTCGGGGGCACGGCGGCCGGGCTGTGCGCCTGGTACCGCGCCCACCCCGCCACCTTCGACCACTACGCGGCACCGAGGTTGCGGGCCTGGCGGCGCCGCTGGTCGGCCTATGTCGGCCCCCGCTGGCATGCCGCGCTGCGGGCCTGCGACCTCTACACCATCCACCGCAAAACCGGCGAGGAACGCTTCCCCCGCATCATCCGCGTCCGCTCCTACTCCCCCACCGTGGACAGCCTGTGGCTGCGGATCCCGGCCGGGCAGCATGCCCGCCAGTTCGAGGCCCGCCTACCGGAGCTGACGGAGGCGCTGCGGGTGGAGCGCATCGCCGTGGAACGCATCAAACCCGGCGTCGTCGGCCTGGTGATCGAACGCGCCGAGCCCTTCACCGAGGTCATCGAGGCCCCCGACATGCCCGAAGACCCCAGCGCGGTGGACCTCAAAAACCTGTATGTCGGGGAGACCGAGTTCGGCGCGGACTGGCGGCTGCCGGTGCTGGGCCAGCACACCTTCGTCGCCGGGACCACCGGCTCGGGCAAGAACTCCATCCCCATGTCCCAGCTCCGTGCGCTGGCGCCGCTGATCCGCGACGGGCTGGTCCGGTTGTGGCTGTGCGACCCCAAACAGCTCGAGTTCACCAAGCTCGCGCCGATCGCGCACCGCTACGCCGACACCGAACAAGCCTGCTCGGACCTGGTCGACGAGTACGTGGAAGACCTGCGCGCCACGCAACGCCGGTTCGCCGACACCGGCACCCGCAAGATCAGCGTGTCCCGGGAGACGCCGTTGAACCTGCTGATCGTGGACGAGATCGGGGCGCTGCTGGCCTACGGCGACGGCGCCCTCGGCCGCAACCTGCGCCGCCAGCTCGCCATCGTCGGCTCGCAGGGCCGCGCCACCGGGCACGCCATGACCGCGATGGTGCAGGAACCCACCAAGGACACCGTCCCGATCCGGGAACTGTTCACCATCCGCATCTGCCTGCGCGTCACCGCCGCCGCGCACGTCGACATGGTGTTGGGCGAAAACGCCCGCCTGCGCGGCGCGATCGCCGACGAGATCCCCAACAGCGAGGACACCGCCGGGATCGGGTTCGTCCTGCGGCAACGCTCCCGCGTGCCGCTGCGGGTGCGGGCGGCCTACGTCAACGACACCGAGATCGACCAGCTCGTCACCTTCGTCCGCACCGGTGCCGCTGGCGGTGGGCACCTGAGCGTCGTGGCCTGAGCCGGAAAGGAACCCAACGATGCTGACCCTGGCCTTCCTGTGGACCTGGACCAAACTCACCCTGGTCACGGTGCTCGCCGTGGTGATCGAACACGCCACCCTCACCACCTTCTGGGCCTTCACCCCCGTCGCCACGGTAACGGCGCTGGTCTATCTGGTGGTGAGTGTGGGGCTGTTCCGGGAGTGGCGCACCCAGGCCACCGGGCACCACCACCAGATCACCGACATCCGCCGGGAACGGGTGTGATGGCAGACATCGACGCGGATGTGCTGCCGCTGGAGCAGATCACCGCCCTGCACACCGAGTACGGCAAACATCTCCTGCGCTACACCAGCGAAATGGCTGACCTCGACCCGGCCACCCAACGGTGGCACCGGCAGCGGCTGGCCGAGTACTGCGACCAGCTCGCCCGCCTGCACGAGGACGAAGCCGACGAACGGCGCCGCCACGCCGCCCGCTGGCGCACCGAACCCCACTAAGAAAGGAGAGACCGTCATGTCCACCACGGACAGTCCCCGGCGACCGTCACGCCTGGTGGACACCATCCGCATCCTCGTCGCCGTGATCCTGGGCGGCATCGGCGCCGCTGCCGGGTTCACCCACACCCACGAGTGGGCCAGCCACCACGGCCAAACCGGCTGGCTGGCCTGGGCCACCGCCGTGGTGATCGAGGGCATGGTCGTCGTCGCCGGGTTCGAGGTCCAACGCGACCACCGCACCGGCACCACCCGCAAACTCACCTTTCCGATGGCCGTGCTCGTCGCCGGGTTCGGCGTCCAAATGGCCGCGCAAGTCGCGCTGGCCGAACCCAGCCCCGCCGGATGGCTCGTCGCGGCGATGCCCGCCCTCGGGTTCCTCGTCGTGGTCAAACTGCTCATGCGCCGCACCCCCACACCAACACCGGTAGCCACCGGCGAGCCTGCCCCGGCACCAGCGCCGGCCGAACCCCCACCGGTCGCCACCGAGCCGATACCCACACCGGCCCCGGCTGCGCCGACACCGGCAGCGGCTCCGCGGTTGAAGCTTCCGGCCGCGCTGACCGCCCGTATCGACACCCTCATCGCCGACGCCCACCAGCAGGGGCGGCAGGTGACCACGGAGGAGATTCGGCGGGCGGTGCGGGTCTCCGAGGACGTGGCGCGCCGGATTCTCGACGACTACGCCCCGCGCAACGGGCACCCGGTCACCACCTAACCCCATCCTGCATCACCCCTGCTGCCGAGCGGGACACGGCCACACGCCTGGTCGTGTCCCGCTCCTGCGTGTGCTGACCAACCGAAAGGCTTCTGCATGCTGACGTGGGAACAACGCCTCGCCCACCGCGTCCGCGCCGCTGGCTACGCCGACTGGCGCGCCAAGGTCCACGCCGTCAACGGCTGCGCCCGCCCGATCCGGCTGTCCGGGGCGCACCAGCTCCAGGACGCCGACACCGGCCGGGTGCTGCACCACCACGGCGGCGACATCTTCGCCCCCTGCGGCAACCGCCGCGCCACCGTGTGTCCCGCCTGCTCCGACCGCTACGCCGCCGACGCCTTCCACCTCGTCCGGGCCGGACTCGTCGGCGGCACCAAAGGCATCCCCGACACGGTCACCCAGCGGCCCCGCGCGTTCGTCACCCTGACCGCCCCGTCCTTCGGCCCCGTCCACCAGGCCAGGACCAGTGCACGCGGGAAGCGGATCCCCTGCGGCTGCGGCGAGACTCACCATGAGGCCGACACCCGCCTCGGCACCCCGCTCCACCCCGAGTCCTACGACTATGTGGGCGCGGTGCTGTGGCAGGCGCACGCCGGGGTGCTCTGGCAGCGCTTCACCATGCGGCTCCGCCGGGAGATCGCCAAACGCGGCGGCCTGCGGGTCCGCGAGTTCGCCGACCACGCCCGCCTGTCCTACGGCAAGGTCGCCGAATACCAGCGGCGCGGCCTGGTCCACTTCCACGCCGTCATCCGCCTCGACGGCCCCGACGGCGCCACCGACCCCGCACCGGCCTGGGCCACCCCCGAACTCCTCGCCGACGCCGTCCACGCCGCCGCCGCACACGTCCTCGTGGAGGTGCCCCGGCCGGACGGGGTAGTGCTCGGACTGCGGTGGGGTGAGCAGGTCGATGTGCGCACCATCGCCCCCGCCACCACCGCCGAACTCGAAGACGACCACGGCCAGATCAGCGAAGCCCGCCTGGCGGCCTACATCGCCAAATACGCCACCAAAGGCACCGGCACAACCCAGGGCGCCGACCGGCCGATCCGCTCCCAACGCGACATCGACCACCTCACCGTCTCGCCGCATCACCGGCGCATGATCCAAACCGCCTGGGACCTCGGCAACCTCCCCGCCTACGAAGACCTGAACCTGCGACGGTGGGCACACATGCTCGCCTTCCGGGGCCACTTCCTCACCAAGTCCCAGCGCTACTCCACCACCTTCAAAACCATCCGGGGCGACCGCCGCACCTACCGCCTCACCGAAACCCTCGACCGCCTCGGCCTCACCGAGCAAGCCGACAGCGTGCTCGTCGTCAACGACTGGCGCTTCGACGGCGCCGGATACCGCGACGACGCCGAACGCGAACTCGCCGCAGGCATCGCCGCCCGCATCCGCGACGACCGCAAAGCCAAATACGACAAGGAATACCGCCATGAACAAGCTGCTCAGCATCGATGACCTCGCCGACTACCTCGGCATCCCCAAAAACACCCTCTACCAATGGCGCACCAAGGGCTACGGGCCACAGGGACGCCGCATCGGCAAGCACGTCCGCTACCGCATGGAAGACGTCGACACCTGGATCGAACAGCAGGGGGCAGTCTGATGGCACGCGTGTGGATCTACGACCGCACGAAGAAGGCGAAGTACCGCGAGGCAGTCGCCAAGGCCAAGAGCAAGGGGCGGAAGCCTCCGGCGCGCTGGGAGGTCATGTACTACGACCACACCGGCAAGCTCCGGTCAGAAGCCGTCACGAACAAGGCCCGGGCCGAGGACCGCCGTACCGAGCTGGAAGCGTCACTCGCGTCAGGAACCTACGTCGATCCGGCCCGCGCCAAGGCGACCTTCGCCGACATGGCGGAGAAGTGGCTGGAGACCCGACACGATCTGAAAAAGTCGACATGGTGGAAGTACCGGGGCCTCCTCGACAACCACGTCAACGTCCGCTGGGGTGACCTTGCGCTGAACAAGATCACCCGCGAGGACATAGACCTGTGGGTCGCGAAGCTGCTCAAGCCCAAAAAGGACGGCGGTAGTGAGCTGGGGCCGTCGCAGGCACGGCACGCGTACCGGGTGCTCGCGATGGTGCTGGAGTGGTGTACACCCTCCCGCATCCCGACCAACCCGGCACGAGGCGTCAAGCTCCCCGTACGAGCGGATGCCGAGCACGTCTACCTGACCTATGAGCAGGTCGAACGGCTGGCTAATGCGGCGGCCGGGCTGCGCACCAAGTACGACCGGCCCACAGCAGGCGCGGCCATCAACAAGGCACTGATCCTCGTCCTGGCCTACACAGGCCTCAGATGGGGCGAGGCTGCCGCCCTGCGGGTCGGCCGGGTGGACCTCCGCAAGCGGCGCATCCGGGTCGCCTCGACCTTCTACGAGATCAACGGCGTGCAGCATGAGGGCCTGCCCAAGACCGGCAAGCGACGCACCGTCTCGTTCCCGGCCTCTCTCGTTCCGGTACTACGGCCGCTCGTCGACGGCCGGGGCGAGGACGAGCTGCTGTTCACCACGGCACGGGGCCAGTCGCTACGGAGCCACAACTGGCGTACCCGCGAGTTCGCCCCCGCCGTCGCGGCAGCCAACCTCAAGGTGGAGGGGCTGACTCCCCACAAGCTGAGGCACACGGCGGCCTCGCTGGCGATCTCGGCCGGGGCCGACGTGAAGGTCGTTCAGCAGATGCTCGGCCACGCCGACGCGGCGATGACCCTGAACATCTACGGTCACCTGTTCCCCGACCGCCTCGACGAGGTGGCCGACGTGCTCGACCTCCGCAGGACAAAAGCTCTGCGGGACCTCAAGGCAGCGTGATGATCTCGGCCCCGGGTGTGTTGGACGAATGTTGGACGCCCCGGGGCCGCTGCCGTGTCCGGGCAAGAGAAAAGGCCGCCTACCTGCGTAGACGGCCTCTTGCCGGTCGGGCTGACAGGATTTGAACCTGCGACCCCTTGACCCCCAGTCAAGTGCGCTACCAAACTGCGCCACAGCCCGGCCATCGCCCTCGTTCGAAGGTGATGGCTGACAGCCTACCGTGTCCGATTCGTGGCCGTGCAGCCAGGTCCGGATCAACGAACGCGCAGGTCAGCGGCCCGCCAGGCGCTCGTACAGGTCCGGGTGGCCGGCGAGGCCCTCCCGCAGCGCGTAGTCCCGCAGCGGTGCCCACTCCGCCCGCGGCGCCTGGTCCCAGTTCAGCGCGCCCAGCGGCGGCTGCGGGTCGTACTCGATCACGAACTGGACGGTCCGCGCCACCTCGGCGCCCGCGAAGCGGTCGACCAGGTGCAGCGCCAGGTCGATGCCGGCCGACACGCCCGCGGCCGTCACCACCCTGCCGTCCTCCACCCAGCGGCGCGTCTGCGGTGTGGCTCCGAAGCCCGCCAGCACCTCCAGAAACGTCCAGTGCGTGGTGGCCTTGCGGCCGTCGAGCAGCCCGGCCGCGCCGAGCAGCAGCGAACCGGTGCAGACGGAACCGACGATCTGCGCCCCGTCGGCAGCGCTGCGCAGGTAGCCGAGCAGCGTCTCGTCGGTCATCGCCCGGATCGTCGGCAGCTGGCCACCCGGCACCAGCAGCGCGAACGGCTCCGGCACGTCCTCGAACCGGTGGCTCGCGGCGAGGCGCACGGGGGTGTCGGTCTGCATCGGGCCGGTGTGCTCGGCCACGACGGCCACCTCGTACTCCGGCTTCATCGCCGCCAGCGCCGACAGCACCTGCAGCGGACCCACGAGATCCAGCGGCGTCAGACCCGGATACAGGACCAGCGCGAACATCTTCGTCTCCGTCATGCGTCCAGCTTCCGCGCAGCCGGCGCCACACCGGGGCCCGATGGCCGAAAGTCTGCGAAGCCTGTCCGACGGCCAGTGGCCTTGCCGCCGGCGGAGCCTGCGGCACGTGGTGACCGCCGGCTACGGCGCTGCGGCTCCGGCTCCACCGAGACGCCTGCGACCGGCGTTTCCCGACCAGTGCGACACCGCGCCTCGGCCTACCGCCGCGCGCACCGGCGTCAGGAACGCGCGAGCAGCGGAATCCGCCCACCGGCGAGCACGGCCTCCACCTGGCGCTCCGACAGCCGGTGACATACCGGGAAACTCTCGTTTTTCGTGGCATTGTGGACGGTCAGCTCCGTGCCGCCGGGCAGCTGCTCGCGCAGCTCGTCCAGCACGAGGCTGTCACCGTCGTCGACCCGGTCGTAGTCGGCCGGGTCGACGAACTCCAGCGGCAGGATTCCGAAGTTCGCCAGGTTCTGCCAGTGGATCCGGGCGAACGACTTCGCCAGCACCGCCTTCAGGCCCAGGTGCCGCGGCGTGATGGCGGCGTGCTCCCGCGAGGAGCCCTGGCCGTAGTTGTCGCCGCCCACCACGACGTGCCCGGTCTCCCCCGCGCCGCGCGCCCGCTCCGGGTAGGTCTCGTCGATCTGGGTGAACGTGAACTCGGCGAGCTTGGGCACGTTCGACCGGAACGGCAACGCCCGCGCGCCGGCCGGGGAGATCTCGTCGGTGGAGATGTTGTCGCCGACCTTGAGCAGCACCGGCCCCTCGATGCGGTCGGGCAGCGGCGGGAAGTCCGGCAGCGACGAGATGTTCGGGCCCTTGACCAGCTCCTCCTGCCGCGCCTGCTCGGGCGGCAACGGCGGCACGAGCATGTCCGTGTTCACCGACGCCTTCTCCGGCAGCCGCACGTCCGGCGACACGCCCAGCCGTTCGGCCAGCTCCCGCGGGTCGGTGATGACGCCCGCGAGCGCCGAGGCCGCCGCCGTCTCCGGCGAGCACAGCCACACCGAGTCCTCCCTGGTGCCGGACCGGCCGGGGAAGTTCCTCGGGAACGTGCGCAGCGAGTTGTGCCCCACCGCGGGCGCCTGCCCCATGCCGATGCAGCCCATGCACCCCGCCTGGTGAATGCGCGCGCCCGCCGAGATGAGGTCGAACGTGTCGCCCATCTTGGTGAGATCGGCGAAGATCTCTCGCGACGACGGGTTGACGTCGAAGCTCACCGCGTCGCTGACCTGCCTGCCGCGCACCAGCTGCGCGGCCACCGCGAAGTCGCGCAGCCCCGGGTTGGCCGACGAACCGATCACCACCTGGCTCACGTCGGTGCCCGCCACCTCACGCACCGGCACCACGTTGTCCGGTGAGGACGGTCGCGCGATCAGCGGCTCCAGCGTCGAAAGGTCGATCTCGTCGGTGACGTCGTAGCGCGCGTCGGGCTCGGCGACGAGTTCGGTGAAGTCGTCCTCCCTGTCCTCGGCGCGCAGGAACTCCCGCACCGCGTCGTCGGAGGGAAAGACCGTGGTCGTGGCCCCCAGCTCGGCGCCCATGTTGGCGATGACGTGCCGGTCCATCGCCGACAGCGTCTCCACGCCCGGCCCGTGGTACTCGATGATCCGGTTGAGCCCGCCCTTGACGCCGTGCCTGCGCAGCATCTCCAGCACCACGTCCTTGGCCGACACCCACGGCGGCAGCTCACCGGTCAACCGGATGCCCCAGATCTGCGGCATCCGCAGGTACACGGGCTCGCCCGCGATGGCCATGGCCGCCTCCAGCCCGCCGACACCCATCGCCAGCATGCCCAGCGAGCCCGCGGCGCAGGTGTGCGAGTCGGAGCCGACCATGCTTTTGCCCGGAATGCCGAACCGCTGCATGTGCGTCGGGTGCGACACCCCGTTGCCCGGTTTGGAGAACCACAGCCCGTAGCGGCGGCACGCCGAGCGCAGGAACGCGTGGTCCTCGGCGTTCTTCTCGTCGGCCTGCAGCAGGTTGTGATCGACGTACTGGACGCTGACCTCGGTGCGGGCACGGTCGAGCCCGATCGCCTCCAGCTCCTGCATCACGAGCGTGCCCGTCGCGTCCTGGGTCAGGGTCTGGTCGATCCGCAGGCCGATCTCCTCGCCGGGGGTCAGCTCCCCGCTCACCAGATGATCGGCGATGAGCCGTTGCGCGACGGTCGGTCCCATGGGCCCGGACTACCCGGCACAGGCGGTGAGCAATCATGGTCCCATGCCGCGCACCCGCCAGTGGGACGTGCTGCTCGCGATCGCCGCGGGCGGCGCGCTCGGCAGCCTCGCCCGCTACGGGCTCGCCGTGGGCCTGCCCCACCCGCCCGGTGGCTTCGCCGTGTCCACCCTGCTGGCGAACGTGCTCGGGTGCGTGCTCATCGGCGTCCTCATGGTGGTCGTCACCGAGGTGGCGCGGCCCCGCCGCCTGCTGCGCCCGTTCGCGGGCGTCGGGTTCTGCGGCGGGTTCACCACCTTCTCCACCTACGTCGTCGACGCGATGGACTCGGCGCTGCAGGGCCGCCCCGGCGTGGCCCTGCTGTATGCGCTGGGCTCGGTGCTCGCCTCGCTCACGGCGGTCCTCGCGGGCATCGTGGCCGCCCGGCTGCTGCTGCGGCCCCGCCGGGCCGGGCACGCCCGCGCCCGGCAACGACAGCCAGGAGGGGTCTGATGCGACTGTCCGGCCGCGCACTGCGGCTCACCGTCTACCTCGGCGAGGACGACCTCTGGCAGCACCGCCCGCTGTATCACGAGGTGGTGCGCCGGGCCCGTCAGGCCGGGCTGGCGGGAGCCTCGGTGCTGCGCGGCATCGAGGGCTACGGCGCCAGCTCGCTGATCCACACCAGCCGCCTGCTCTCCCTGTCGCAGGACCTGCCGGTGGCCGTCGTCATCATCGACGAGGAGCAGCGGATCCGGGACTTCCTGCCGCACCTCGACGAGCTCATCGACGAGGGTCTGGTGACGCTCGACGAGGTGGAGGTCATCCGCTACGTGGGCAGGCGAGCACCATGACCGTGCTCCTGGTGCTCACGGGCGGAGCGGGCGGTGCCGTGCTGCGCTACCTGGTGGACCGGCGCGTGCAGCGCGCCCACGACTCGGTGTTCCCGTGGGGCACGCTGACGGTCAACGTCACCGGCTCGGCGCTGCTGGGACTGCTCACGGCCTGGGCGCTGGCCGGCGGGGAGCCCGACGCCGTGCGCGCGCTCGTCGGCGTCGGACTCTGCGGCTCGCTCACCACGTTCTCCACGTTCGGCTACGAGACGGTGCGGCTGCTCACCGAGCGAGCCCGCCTCTACGCCGTGGCGAACGTGCTGGTCACGGTGTTCGCCGGGTTCGGCGCCGCCGGGGCCGGCCTGGTCGCCGGCACCGTGTTGTGGGGCTGACTCAGCGCGGCGCCAGCGCCCTGACCTGCTCCAGCGGGTCCCCGCCGGTGGGCAGCAGCGCGATCACCGGCGTGGTCAGCCCGTTGTCGACGTAGGACTGGATGCGCTCGCGGCACCGCTGCGGGCTGCCGTGCACGACGAGGTCGTCCACCACCTCGTCCGGGATCACCGCATTGGCCTTCTTGCGCTCGCCCGCGGCCCACGCCTCGTGCATCGGGGCGAGCGCCTCGCCCCGGCCGAGCCAGTCGTGGAACGCCCGGTACACGGGCACGGTCAGGTAGCTGCTGATGAGCATGCGGCCGAGGTTGCGCGCCGCCTCGGCGTCCTCGGTGGGGCACACGAAGATCCGCGCCACGAGCTCCAGGTCGGGCCCGACGACCTCCCGGATCCTCGGCACGTCGGTGGGCGCGAGCCAGTTGGTGATGGCGCCGTCGGCCTCGCGGGCCGCGAGCCGCAGCATGCCGGGCCGCAGGGCGGCGAGCATAACGGGCGGCGCCGGGTCGGCGGGCCGCTCCAGCCGGAACCGGTTCACCGAGAACGTCGGGTAGCTCTCGGTCACCTTCTCCCCCGCCAGCGCCGACCGCAGGAACCGTAGCGTGTCGCGGCTGCGCGCGAACGGCTCGGTGAACTCGCCCGCGTTCCAGCCTTCCACGATCACCGGCGAGGACGTGCCGATGCCGAGCACGAACCGGCCGGGCGCGCACTCGGCGAGTGTGGCCGCGCTCATCGCCAGCAGCCCGGGCCCGCGCGTGTAAACGGGCACGATCGCGGTGCCCAGCCGCAGCGACGGTGCCCACTGCGAGGCCAGCAGCAGCGGGGAGAAGGCGTCGGCGCCCGCCGTCTCGGCCGACCAGGCGTCGGTGTAGCCCAGGTCGGGCAGCTGCTCCACCAGCTCGCGGTGCGCGGGCAACGGCACCCCGGTCAGCGGGATCGTGATGCCCCAACGGCTCATCGGGCGGCCTCCTCGTCGTTCGTCGCGGCGTCCAGCTCCCGCTTGATCCAGTCCACCTGCACCAGCATCAGGTTCTCGGCGACCTCCTCGGCCTGCGGCGTCATGTGCGTCGCGCCGGCCAGCGGCAGGAACACGTGCGGCCTGCCCGCACCGAGCAGCGCCGCCGAGAGCCGCAGCGCGTGGGCGACGAACACGTTGTCGTCGGCCAGGCCGTGCACGATCAGCAGCGCGCGGCGCAGGTTCGGCGCGTCGGCGAGCAGCGAGTTGCGCTCGTAGCATCCCGGATCCCGCTCCGGATGGCCGAGGTAGCGCTCGGTGTAGTGCGTGTCGTACAGCGACCAGTCGGTGACGGGCGCCCCGGCGACGGCGGCGTGGAACACGTCGGGCCTGCGCAGCACCGCCAGCGCGGAGAGGTAACCGCCGTAGGACCAGCCGCGGATCGCCACGCGGCGCACATCCAGGTCGGGGTGCTCGGCGGCGACGGCGTGCAGGGCGTCCACCTGGTCGGCGAGGGTGACCTCGGCGAGCGCGCCCCTGATCTCCCTCTCCCACGCGGGCCCGCGGCCCGGGGTTCCCCGGCCGTCGGCGACGAGCACGGCGAAGCCCTGGTCGGCCAGCCACTGCGAGGTGAGGAACGCGTTGCGGCTCTGCAGGACCCGCTGGGCGTGCGGCCCCCCGTACGGGTCGAGCAGCACGGGAAGCTTCGCGGTGCCGGGCCGGTGCCCGGCAGGCAACAGCAGGGCCGCGCGCAGTCCCCGCTCCCCCACGGTGAGCCACGTGAGGTTCGGTTCGATGCCGGGGTCCACTGTGTACGAATCGACGTGCCGCACGGGCTCGCCGTCGCGCAGCACGGAGACCCTCGGTCCGCTGTGCTCGAGGCTCCACGACGACAGCACGGTGACCCCGGCCGTTCCCGCGCCGATGTGCACACCGTCCGTGGTGGACAGTCGCCGCACGGACCCGTTCTCCGTGCGGTACACGTGGATCTGCGTCGGGTCGGCATCGGAGGCGCTGAACAGCACCTCGTCGGCGACGTGCAGCACGGAGCGCACCTGCAGGTCCGGCCCGGTCACCGGCTTGCCGTCGACGAACAGCCGGTAGGCGCCGTCGGCGGCGCCGACGTGCACGAGCCTGCCGTCGCCGGTCCACGCGGGCACGCCGGCCACGATCTCGACCCAGTCGGGGTCGGTTTCGGCGTGCAGCAGCGTGGTGGAGCCGTCCGCGGGGTTGACGGCGTGGATCTCGAGGCGGCGCTGGTCGCGCGGCTGGACGGCGATCAGCGGGGCGCCGCCCGCCGACCAGTGCACGGCCACCAGGTACTCCCAGTCGCCGCGCCGCACGTCGACCCGGCTGCCGTCGAGGCCGAGGAACGCCAGGGACACGTCGACGTTGGTCGTGCCCGCGGCCGGGTAGGCCACGGTGTTGACCGGGGCGCCCGGGTTGACGGGGTCGGCGATGCTCCAGCGCGGCACGGCGGAGCGGTCGCTGCGCTCGACGAGCAGGCTCTGCCCGTCGGGCGCCCACCAGTAGCCGCGCACGCGGCCCATCTCCTCGGCGGCGATGAACTCGGCAAGGCCCCACGCGATGTCGTCACCGTCGTCGCCGTCCTCGTCCACCAGCGCGCGATCGGCGCCGGAGTCCAGGTCGACCACGCGCAGGCGCCGCTCGCTGACGTAGGCGACGTGGGTGCCCGGCGGGCTGGGGCGGGGGTCGACGACCGCGCCGTCGACGCGCCGCGTGATCGTCCCGCTCGCGAGGTCGGCCGTGTAGAGCTTGCCGGACAGCGAGAACGCCGCGACGGTGAACGCGTCGTCCACGGCGTAACCGACGACACCGCCCGCGCTCTCCCTGGCCCGTTCCCGGCGGGCCCGCTCCTCGGGCGGCAGCTCCTCCTCGCCCGGCAGCAGCTCGGTGGCGTCGACCACCTTCCACTCCGCACCCGAGGCCAGGTCCAGCGACCACAGGCTGTTGCGCCGGTCGGTGCCCGACTCGGCGCGCAGGAACAGCAGCCGCGAGCCGTCCGGGGACACCCGGAACTCCTTGGGCGCGCCGAGGGTGAACCGTTGCGTGCGGGCCTGCCTGCGCAGGAAGGAGAGATCGTCGGTCACAAGGCCCCACTCTGGCAGACCCGCCGGGGCCCGCGCCAACACGGCACGCCGCGCAACGATCGTTCACCGACAGCGGCCGGAAACGCAACGAACAGCGGTTGAGGGCAATGGATTCCGGATGAAGTCTTCGCCAGCTTGGCCTTAGGCTGAACGCATGACGACGCTAGCCGACGGGCCTGCCACGAGCACAGCCACCGCCGACGCCATCGCTGCCGACGAGCGCTGGAGCACGCACAACTACCACCCGCTGCCGGTGGTCATCGCCGAGGGCGAGGACGCCTGGGTCACCGACGTCGACGGCAGGCGCTACCTCGACTTCCTCTCCGGCTACTCGGCGCTGAACTTCGGCCACCGGCACCCCGGCCTGGTGGCCGCCGCCGTCGAGCAGCTGAACAGGGTGACGCTGACGTCGCGTGCTTTCCACCACGACCAGCTGGGCCCGTTCTGCCAGGAGCTGGCCGAACTGACCGGCACCGAGATGGTGCTGCCGATGAACTCCGGCGCCGAGGCCGTCGAGTCGGCCATCAAGGTGGCCCGCAAGTGGGCCTACCGGGTGAAGGGCATCCCGGACGGGCAGGGTGAGATCGTCGTCGCGGGATCGAACTTCCACGGGCGCACCACCACCATCGTGTCGTTCTCCACCGACGAGACCGCCCGCGCCGACTTCGGCCCGTTCACCCCCGGCTTCGTGGTGGTGCCCTACGGCGACGCCGATGCGCTGGCCGCCGCCGTCACCGAGCGCACCGCGGCCGTGCTGCTGGAGCCGATCCAGGGCGAGGCGGGCGTGATCGTGCCCCCGGACGGCTACCTGGCGCGGGCCCGCCGGCTGTGTGACGAGGCCGGCGCGCTGCTCATCGCCGACGAGATCCAGTCCGGGCTGGCCCGCACCGGCACCGTGCTGGCGCTCGACCACGAGGGCGTCACCGCCGACCTCTACACGCTGGGCAAGGCGCTGGGCGGCGGCATCCTGCCCGTGTCGGCGGTGGTGGGCCGCGCCGACGTGCTCGGGGTGCTGCGGCCCGGCGAGCACGGCTCCACCTTCGGCGGCAACCCGCTGGCCTGCGCGGTCGGCAGGGCCGTCATCCGGCTGTTGTCCACCGGCGAGTTCCAGCAGCGCTCCACCGCGCTCGGCGCCCACCTGCACGCGCGCCTGTCCGAGCTCGTCGGCGACGGCGTCACCGAGGTGCGCGGGCGGGGCCTGTGGGCAGGCGTGGACATCGCGCCCGGCGGGCCCACCGGACGGCAGGCGTCGGAGGCGCTCATGGAGCGCGGCGTGCTGTGCAAGGAGACCCACGGCAGCACGCTGCGGATCGCGCCGCCGCTGGTGATCGGCGAGGACGACCTGGACCGGGGCATCGACGCGATCGCCGAGGTGGTCCGCGCCCGGTAACGGGCACCATGGGGGGATGGACGACCCGATCGATCTGAGGACACCGGTCAGCCCGGACGAGGTGCACGCGCGGGGCGCGGCGTTGCGGGACGCCACGCCGCCGTCCTCGCACGACCACGACCCGGTCAGCGACAGCAGGCCCGCGGTGCTGGACTACGTCGAGGCCAGCAACGCGGGCCGGCTGCCCCACCTGGTTCCGCTGCGCATCGGCAAGATGATGGCCTCGCCGTTCTCGTTCTTCCGTGGCGCGGCGGGCCTGATGGCCGCCGACCTGGCAGGGACCCCGGCGAGCGGGCTGAGCGCCCAGCTGTGCGGCGACGCGCACGCCGCCAACTTCGGGTTGTTCGGCACGCCCGACGGCCAGATCGTCATGGACATCAACGACTTCGACGAGACCGTGCCGGGTCCGTGGGAGTGGGACCTCAAACGGCTCGCCGCGAGCCTGGTGCTCGCGGGCCGCGAGGGCGGGGTGCCGGAGAAGCAGTGTCTCGAGTCCGCCGAGGATGCCGTGAAGTCGTACCGGCGCACGGTGCGCGCGCTGGCCGAGCTGCCGTTCATGCGGTCGTGGAACGCGCTGCCCGACGCCTCCGTGGTGGCCAAGGCGAAGGCCGACGAGCTGATCGACGACTTCGAGAAGGCCGCGGCCAAGGCGCGCAAGAACACCAGCGCCAAGATCGCGGCCAAGCGCACGGAGGAGTACGAGGACGACGCGACCGGGCGGCGGTGGCGGCGTTTCTCCGAAGACCCGCCGACCCGCACGCGCGTGGACGAGGCCACCGCCGAGGCGGTCATCGGCGGCCTGGAGTCGTATGTGGACACGCTGCGGGAGTCGCGGCGCAACCTGATCGCCCGTTACAGTGTCAGCGACGTGGCGTTCCGCGTGGTGGGCACCGGCAGCGTCGGCAGGCGCTGCTACATCGCCCTGTTGCACGGCAACGGCGACGAGGCGCTGGTGCTGCAGCTCAAGGAGGCCTGCCCGTCGGCGCTGGAACCCTTCGTCGAGACGCGACCCGCCGAGCACGAGGGCAGGCGCATCGTGCACGGCACCCGGCTCGTGCAGGCCGAGACCGACATCCTGCTCGGCTGGACCACCATCGAGGGCAGGCCATTCATCGTGCGGCAGTTCCGCAACATGAAGGGCGACATCGACCCGACCGGCCTCGAGGGCGACCACCTCGACGACTACGGCAGGCTCGCCGGGGCGCTGCTGGCGCGGGCACACACACGCTCGATCGACCCGAGGCTGCTGGCCGGATACTTCGCCGGCGACGAGGACATGGACGAGGCGGTGGGCCGGTACGCGGCGCGCTACGCCGACCAGACCGAGGCCGACCACGCCGAACTCGTGGCCGCCGTCAAGGCGGGCACGGTGCGCGCCGAGGAACCGCCGGACTGATCGGCATGACCTCCACACCCGGCCCGCAGCAGGCGACCACGCCAGCGCGGGCGGCCAGCACGGCGGTGCGGCTCGCGGTCGCCGCCGCGCTGCTGGCCGGCACGCTGGCGCTCGGCGTGGTGTTCGCCGGGCAGCGCACCGCGAGCGGGTTCGACGCGGCCGCCGCCGGCGTGGTCGAGAACTGGCCCGCCCTGCTGCTGCGGGTGCTGGTGCTGCCGACCGAGCCGCCCGTGGTGCTGGCCGCCATGACACTGACGGCACTGGTGTGCGCGCTGCGGCGGCGCTGGGCCGCGGCCGCGTTCGTCCTGGCCGCGCCCGCACTGGCCGTGGCCGTGAACACGTGGCTGCTCAAACCCGCGTTCGGCCGGGTCTACGACGACCACCTCGCCTACCCGAGCGGGCACACGGTGAGCCTCGTGTCGGTGCTGACGGTGCTGGCCGTGCTCGCCCGTGGCGCCACCAGGGCCGCCGTGGCCGCCACGGGCGCGGCGCTGACCGTCCTCGCCGGAGCCGGGATGGTCGGCCTCGGCTACCACTACCTCACCGACGTGGCCGGTGGCGCGGCGTTCGCCACGGCCACCGCTCTCGCGCTCAGCGCGGCGCCGACGGTGCGGCGGCGGCGTCGCGGGCCAGCGCCGTGAGCCTGCTCACCGCGCGCAGGTACTTCTTGCGGTAGCCGCCCGCGAGCATCTCCTCGGTGAACAGGTGTCCCAGCGACGCGCCGGACACGAGCACCGGGATGGCGCGGTCGTAGAGCCGGTCGGCGAGGGCGACCAGCCGCAGCGCGATCGCCTGGTCCTCGGCGGGCCGCACACCGCGCAGGTGCACGGCGGACACGCCGTCGACGAGCCGCCCGTAGCGCGACGGGTGCAACGTCGCCAGGTGCTCGCACAGCCGCCCGAAGTCGTCGAGGGTCGAGCCGGGACGGGCCCGCGCCGACGCGACCAGCGCGTCGTCGCTCACCGGCTCCGGCGGCTCGGGCAGGCCGCGGTGCCGGTAGTCGGGGCCGTCCACCCGCACGACGCCGAACCGCGCCGACAGCGACTGGATCTCGCGCAGGAAGTCCTCGGCAGCGAACCGGCCCTCCCCGAGCTTGTCCGGCAGCGTGTTCGACGTCGCCGCGACGAACACCCCGGCCTCGGTCAGCTCCCGCAGCAGCCGGTTGACCAGCATCGTGTCGCCGGGATCGTCCAGCTCGAACTCGTCGATCGCGAGCAGCGTGTGCTCGGCGAGCCTGCGCACCGCCTCGGCGAACCCGAGGGCGCCCACCACGTGGGTCAGTTCCACGAACGTGCCGTAGGCCTTCGGGCCGGGCACCTCGTGCCAGATCGAGGCGAGCAGGTGCGTCTTGCCCACTCCGAAGCCGCCGTCGAGGTAGAGGCCGGGCCGCTCCGGCGCCGAGCCCTTGCGGTCCTTGCGCCCGAACAGCGCGCGCCATCCCGAACGCCGCCCGCCCCTGCCCTGCGCCACCCGCTCGGCGAAGGCCGCGCACGAGGCGACCGCCTCGGCCTGGCTCGGCTCGTCCGGGTTGGGCACGTAGGTCGAGAAGCGGACGCTGTCGAACCGGGGCGGCGGCACGAGCGAGGTGATCAGCTCGTCCGCCCCGATCTCCGGGTCGCGTGCGGTCAGCGTCTCGATGGCCATGCCGACGAGGTTACGGGGGCGCCGGAGCCCGAATGGCCACGGCCTTGCCGTCATGTTGGGATGGGACGCGTGCATTGCCTGTGGCCCCTGCCATCCGACGCGGCGTCCGCCGGCCCGCTGACGGTCGCCGACCTCGAACGGATCTACGCCTACCCGGAGGAGCTGACCCGGCCCTGGGTGCAGGCGAACTTCGTGTCCTCCGCCGACGGCGCCGTCACCGTCGCGGACCGCTCGGAGGGCCTGTCCCACCCCGCCGACAAGCGGATCTTCGCGCTCGGCAGGGACCTCGCCGACGTGATCCTGGTCGGCGCGGGCACCGTGAAGGCCGAGAAGTACCGGGGCGCCAAGCCCGGCGAGGTGCGCATCGAGCGCAGGCGCAGGCACGGCCTCGCCGAGGTGCCGACCATCGCGGTCGTCAGCGGGCGCTGCACCATCAGCGCCGACGACCCGATCGTCACCGACACCGTGGTGCCACCGGTGATCGTCACCACGTCCTCCGCCGACCCGGCGCGCAGGGCGGCGCTGGCCGACGCGGGCGCCGACGTCCTGGTGGCCGGGGAGCACGGGGTGGACCTGCCACTGGCCCTGCGGCTGCTCGGCGAGCGCGGACTGCTGCGCGTCAACTGCGAGGGCGGGCCGCACCTGTTCGCGTCACTGGTCGCCGACGACCTGGTGGACCAGCTGTGCCTCACGCTGGCGCCGCTGCTGGCCGGGGCGGGCGCCGATCGCATCGTCGCGGGCCGGGCGGCCCCGGTGCCCCGCACCATGCGGCTGGCCTCGCTGCTGCACGAGGACGGCTTCACGATGTTCCGCTACCGCCGCGACCGCGACGCCGCCGGATGACCGACACGGCGGACACGGCGGGCGCGGCGGGCACCGGTCCGGCCGGTACCGCCGACGCCACGCTGGTGGCGCGGGCCGCGCGCGGCGAGGCCGCGGCCTTCGACGGGCTCGTGCGCAGGCACACGCCGCGCATGTACCGGGTGGCGCTGCGCATCACCGGCACGGCAGCCGAGGCCGAGGACGTGGTGCAGGAGGCGTGGCTGTCGGCCTGGCGGGGGCTGGCCGACTTTCGCGGCGAGTCCGCCGTGTCCACCTGGCTCTACCGGGTGGTGACCAACGCCGCGCTCGGCCACGTGCGCAAGCGCAGGCCCACCGTCTCGCTGGACGCCGCGCTCCTCGCCGGCACCGGCGAGAGCGGCCCCCTGCCCGGACTTGGCGTGCTCGCCGACCCGCACGCCAATCCCGAGGGCCAGGTGGTGCGCGCCGAACAGGTGGATGCGGTCCTGCGCGCCATCGCCGAGCTGGACGTGTCGCAGCGGGTGCCACTCGTCTTGCGGGAGCTGGAGGAGCTCAGTTACGAGGAGGTCGCCGAAGTGCTGGAGGTCAGCGTCCCGGCCTTGCGTTCCCGGCTGCACCGCGCGAGGGTGGCCCTGCTCGCGAAACTCAAGGAGCGGTCATGAGTGCCGGCGCCGACCCCCTCGACGACCCGCGCTGGGAATGGGTGCGGGCGGCCGCGCGCACCCCGGCTCCCACGCCGCCGGGGCTGGTCGAGCGGGTGCTGCGCTCCGTGCGCGGCGTGCGGGGCACGCTGCTGACCGAGCCGCTGGAGCTGGAGCAGGACGGCGGCAGGCTGCGCGTCGGCGAGCGGGCGGTGGTCGTGCTGGCCAGACGGCGGGGCGCCGAACTGGCCGGGGAGATCGGCGGGGTGCACGTCGCGGCCGTGGCGCTGGAGCCCGGCGGGCTCGACGTGCTCGTCACCGTGCGCTACGGCACCCCGGCCGACGAGGTGGCCGAGGCACTGCGCCGCGGGCTGCGGGATGCGCTGGTGGCCGAGTTCGGGCCCGTCGCCCCCGCGGTGAACGTCCACATCACCGACGTCTACGGCGGCTGACGATCCCGTGCTGCTAACCCTTTAGGGGGAGTTCGCGGAAGACCGCGCGGCGAAGCCGCATCGTACGGGGTGAGAAAGGGTTCGATCCCTTTCACGGCGTGCGAAAGGAGCAGCTTCATGGCGCAGAACAGCGCTGCCAAGCCGGAGACGTCGGTCGCGGCCCGGGCGGGTTCGGCCACCGCGCTCAACGAGGAGGGCACCGCGGGCAAGACCACCATCGCCTCGTCGGTGGTGCAGAAGGTGGCGGGCATCGCCGCGCGGGAGGTGTCCGGTGTGTACGCGATCGGGGGCGGCGTCTCCCGCGCGTTCGGGGCGATCCGGGAACGCATTCCCGGCTCCGGCACCGTCACCACCTCCGGAGTGTCGGTCGAGGTCGGCGAGAAGCAGGCGGCCGTCGACCTCGACCTCGTCGTCGAGTACGGCGCGCGCATCGTGGACGTGGCCAGGGCGGTGCGGCGCAACGTGATCTCCACCGTGGAACAGATCACCGGCCTGGAGGTCATCGAGGTCAACATCGCGGTCAACGACATCCACGTCCCGGAGGACGACGAGGCCGGGGACACCAGCACCACCACCCGCGTGGAGTGAGGCGGAACAGCCATGGACTCCGAACTGGCGGACGCCATCGCCCGGGAGGTCGGCGCGCACCCTTCGGTGGTCCGGCTCGACGGCGGACCAGTGGGCACGCTCGCCACGCACCTGCCCGGCCGCAGGATCGCCGGCGTGCGCGTGGCGGGCCCCGGTGAGCCGGTGGACGTCGGCGTGGTGCTGCGCCTCGGCGAGCGCCTGCCCGAGGTGACCGGCGAGCTGCGCGAGCTGGTGCGCGGCGTCGCGGGTGAGGTCGCCGTGAACATCGAGGTGACCGACGTCGTCGCACCGTCCACTGCGGACGGCACGGCGGCCACACCGCGATGAGCGGCGCCGGGGGCCGGGACGCGGAACCGCGCGCGCGGCGGGCGGAGTTCCGCGCCTACGTCCGCGCTCACCATCCCGACGCGGGCGGTGATGCCGACGCCTTCGTCGCCGGGCTGGCCCGCTTCGCCGAACGCGGCCGGCGCAGCTCCGTCGCCGACCGGGCCGACGCGCCCGTCGTGTTCGTCTCGCGACCTGGCGCCCTCACCCGTCTCGTCCGGTGGTGGCGCAGGCGGCGCAGCCCGCCGCGGGTCCGCTGACGCCGGCGCGTCGCCAGATCCGTCCACACTGCACTGACACGGAGGAGCCACGCATGAACGCCACCCAGACCGGCCTGCTCGCCGGTCTCGTCCTGGGACTCGCGGCCGCCCAGAGCTTCGCCGCGTTCCTCGTCACGCTCGCCGTGGGCGTGATCGGTCTCGTCGTCGGCAGGGCGCTCGACGGCCAGCTGGACCTCTCCGAGGTCTTCGGCAGGGGCAGGGACCGGTGAGCACGATCGACCCCGGCGAGCGCGGCACGCTGGAGATCGCGCACGGCGTGGTGCGCAAGGTCGCCGAGCGGGCCGCGGCCACGGTGCCGGGCACCGCCAAGGCCCCGGCCCCACCCCGCATCGCCGGGCTCGGCCGCGGCGGCAACGGCGCCGCGGTGCGCGTGTCCGGCGCGGGCAACGACGTCGACCTCGCCCTCGACCTCGCCCTGCACTACCCGGCCCCGGTGCGCGACGTCGTCGACGACGTGCGCTCGAAGGTCACCGGTGAGGTCGAGCGGATCACGTCCTATCGGGTCCGTGCGCTCGACGTGACGGTGTCGGCGCTGCTGCCGCAGTCCCCGTCACGGGTGCGGTGAAGGGCCGGGAGGAGGAGCAACTGCCGTGCGTGTCTTCGTCCGTCTACTCTCGACAGTGCTGGCGCTCGCCCTCGCGGCGGCGGGCGCCCTGCTCGCGCTGGAGGTCGCCTGGCACTGGTGGCGCCCCGCCGGCGCGCCGCTGCTGCTGCCGTGGCCCGGGTGGCGCGACACCCTCGGCGGTCTCGCCTGGGACTCGCCCCCGTTGCGCGTCGCCGCGATCGTCACCGGTGGCGCGGGCCTCGTCCTGCTGTTGGCCGCGGGCGCGGCCCGGCGCAGGGAGGTGCCGCTGCGCGAGCCTGCCGCCGGGGTCAGGGTCACCACCTCGCCACGGGCGCTGGCGCGGCTGGTCGGCCAGCACGTCAGGGCGCAGGACAACGTCACCGGCGCCACGGTGACCGCGGGCTCGCGCAAGGTCCGCGTACGCGCGACGAGCACGCTGGAGGCCGAGCAGCAGCTGCGGCCGCGGCTGACCGAGTCGGTCACCGCGCTGCTGGACGACGTGCCGCTGGTGCGCCGGCCCACCGTCTCCGTGGTCGTCGACTCCCCGAAGGACCGCCGATGACGAAACCCAGCACCATCTCCGCGAAGGCGCTCGCCCGCTCGTACCGCACCGAGCGCACGCTGACGACCGTGACCGGGCTGCTGGCCGTCGCGATCGCCGCGGTGGTCCTGGTCGCAGGCGCCGGCTGGCTGGGCGAGTTCCGCGCCCGCAGGCCCGTGCTCGACCCGCTCGTGCTGGACTGGCTCGGCGGCCTGCCGCCGTGGCTGGCCCGCGGCGGGGCCATCGCCGCGGGCGTGCTGCTGGCCGTGCTCGGCCTGTGGTGGCTGGCCCGCTCGCTGCGGCCGGAGCGGCGCCCCGATCTGGAACTCGACCACACCGACGGCAGGACGCTGACGGTGACCGCGTCGGCGCTGGCCGGTGCCGTGCGGGCCGACGCCGAGGGCGTGGCCGGCGTCGTCAAGGCGCGGGTGCGCTCGGTCGGCGATGCCGCCGAGCCCGCGCTGCGCCTGCGGCTCTGGCTGCGGGAGGGCAGCGACCTGCGGCAGGTGTGGCACGAGCTGGACACCCGCGTGCTCGCGCGGGCCAGGGACACGCTCGGCGTGGCCGTCCTGCCCGCTGCCGTGCGGTTCGAGCTCGGCTCGGCCCAGCGCCGACGCGTACGGTGAGCGCATGTCGTTGCCGGTCACCCCGCCCGTCAAGCCGATGCTGGCCCGTCCGGCCAAGCGCATCCCCGACTCGGCCGAGCTGCTGTTCGAGCCCAAGTGGGACGGCTTCCGCTGCCTCGTCTTCCGCGACGGCGCCGAGCTCACCCTGCAGTCGCGCTCGCTGAAGCCGCTCAACCGCTACTTTCCCGAGGTGCTCGCCGAGCTCGCCGAGACCCTGCCCGAGCGGGTCGTGCTCGACGGGGAGCTGGTCGTCGGGCTCGGCGGCCGCCTCGACTTCGACGCGCTCACCGAGCGAATCCACCCGGCGCAGAGCCGGATCAGCCTGCTCGCCGAGCAGACCCCGGCCAGCTTCGTGGCCTTCGACGTGCTCGCCGTGGGCGACCGGTCGCTGCTGGACGAGCCGACCGGCGAGCGCAGGGCGGCGCTCACCGACCTGGCGGGCGAGGCGGTCCGGCTCACTCCCGCGACCACCGACCCGGCCACCGCCCGGCACTGGTTCGAGCTGTTCGAGGGCGCCGGGCTCGACGGCGTCATCGGCAAGCCGCTCGCCGAGACCTACCAGCCCGGCAAGCGGGTGCTGTTCAAGTACAAGCACTCCCGCACCGCCGACTGCGTCGTGGCGGGGCTGCGCTGGCACGCCGACACCGCACCCGGCGAGGCCGTCGGCTCCCTGCTGCTCGGCCTGCACGACGAGGCGGGGGTGCTGCACCACGTCGGCGTCGTCGGCGCGTTCCCGGTGGCCCGCCGCCGGGAGCTGGCGGCCGAGCTGGCCGGCCTGGTCACCGAGGGCCCGCACCCGTGGCTCGGCGACGCCGTGACCGAGCACCAGCGGCTGCCGGGCGGGGTGAACCGGTGGCGGCCGAGCGAGCAGCCGTGGGTGCCGCTGCGGCCCGAGCGGGTGGTCGAAGTCAGCTACGAGCACACCGAGGGCGGCCACCCGGCGCGGCTGCGCCACACCGCCCAGTTCGTGCGCTGGCGGCCCGACCGCGACCCCGCGTCGTGCGGCTACGCCCAGCTGGAGGAGCCCGCCCGCTACGACCTCGACGCGGTGTTCCACGGCGAGGTCAAGCGCACACGCTGACGCCGCCCCGCTCACCGCGCTCTCACCCGGCACGTGCGAAGGTGGCTGGGCAAAGCAGATCCCAGGGGGAAGTGAGGACGACAACTCGTGCCGCGCCGTGCCCGCAGGCTCACGCTCGCCGCGCTCGTGCCGCTGATCCTCGCGGGGTGCACCGCGGGGCCGTCCACCCGCCCCCCGGTGGTGGAGAACGACGGGCCCGCCCCGAGCGAGAAGACCACCACGCCCAGCCAGGCCCCGCTGCCCGAGCTCGCCGAGCCACGCGGCTCGGCCATCGACTGGTCGGACTGCGGCGCCGAGACCCAGCAGCGGCTCGGCGCCGACGGCGGCGAGGCGGGCGGCTCGCTGAGCTACTCCTGCGCGCGGATCACCACCACCCTGGACGCCCCGGACCTGCCGCGCCGCGGCATCAAGCGGATCGCCGTGCTCAAGGCGGGCACGGGGCCGGTCCCGCTGGTGGTCGTGAACGACGTCGACGGCGAGCCGGGCACCCTCTACGCCGCGAAGCTGGCCGCCACGCTCCCGCCCGAGCTGCTGGAGACGTTCTCGCTGGTCGGCATGGACCGCAGGGGCACAGGGCAGTCCGACCCGGCGCGCTGCATCCCCAGCGACGTGCGCGCCACCCTGCTCGGGCACGACCCCGCCGCCGGGCTGGAGCCCGTCCTGGACGCCGCGCGTACCGCGGGGCAGCAGTGCGCCATCAACCTGGAGGACGAGCAGGGCGCCCTGGACAGCTGGCGGGCGGCAGGCGACCTCGACGAGCTGCGCGACCAGCTGGGCGTGGCGCGGCTCAACGCGATCGGCCACGGCGAGGGATCGAACGTGGTGGCGCTCTTCGGTGCCCGCTACCCGGGCCGCGCCGGCAGGCTCGTGCTCGACGGCGTGCCCGACCCGTCCGCCGACCGGGCGGCCGTGCTCGACGGCATGGCAGGCGGTGCCGAGGCGACCCTCGACGCGTTCGGCGAGCAGTGCGCGACCGACCCGGGCTGCCCGCTCGGCGGCGACGTGCGCGGCGATGTCACCGCACTCGCCGAGCAGGCCCGGCGCAGCCCCGTGCCGACCGGGCGCGGCACGGCGCTCGGACCGGGACTGGTGCTGCGTGCCGTGCTCGCCGGGCTGGCCGACCGGAACCGCTGGGGCGAGCTCGCGGGCGCGCTGGCCGCCGCGAAGTCCGGGGACGGCGCGAAGCTGTCGGCGTTCGTGGAGCCGATGCTGGTGGAGACGGAGTACGCGGCGGCACGGCTCGACGGCAGCCTCGCCACCCAGTGCAACGACACCGTGACGAGGCTGCCGGCCGACCAGCTCGCCAAGGCGGCGAAGGATCTGGACGCCAGGCACCCGGTGTTCGGCGCCGTGCTCGCGCAGGAGCTGGCCTGGTGCAGCCCGTGGCCGAGCAGGCGCGAGCCCGTGCCCCAGCTCGGCGCTCCCGGCGCGCCGCCGATCCTGGTGATCTCCACGGCCGTCGATCCGGTCACGCCCGAGCGCGGCACCATCAGGGCCGCCGAGCGCCTCCCCAGCGCCGTGCGCGTCGCGTGGCAGGGCACCGGGCACGGGGCGCTCGGCTCGCCGTGTGTGGCCCAGGCGACGCAGGCGTTCCTCGTGAACGGCACCGTGCCCCGCGACGGCACCCTCTGCCCGGCCTGAGCGCGCCGGTCAGCGCAGGGCGAGCTCGGCCAGCACCGGCAGGTGGTCGGAGGCCCGCGTGCCGGGCACGGCCGCCGAGCGCACCCGGATCGGCCCGGAGACCGTCACGTAGTCGATGCGCGAGCTCGGCGTCTCCGCCGGGTAGGTGAAGCCACCGGCACCGTCGCCGTGCGCGGCGGGCCAGGCATCCCGCACCCGCGCGAACAGCGGGACCAGCTCGGGCGCGTCCGGCGGGGCGTTGACGTCGCCGAGCAGCACCTGCGCGGCCCCGCGCGGCGCGCGGTCGAGGATGTCCACGGTTTCGGTGACCTGCGTGGCCCGCACGGCCGGGTCCGCCCGGTGGTCCAGGTGGGTCGAGTAGACGTGGACTACCGTGCCACGCACCGACAGCACCACCTCGGCGAAGCCGGGCGCAGGCGCGGGCGCCGGGTCGGGCTCCACCGTCGACAGCCGCGTGAGCGGGTGGTTCACCGCCCGCACGATCGGGTGGCGGCTGAGCACGGCGACGCCGTAGCGGCGGCGCTCGGTACGCCCGGGTTCCGGGGCGAGGTCGTAGATCGGGGCGAAGAAGGCCCGCATCCCGGTGAGCCGGGCCAGCTCGCTGACCTGGTCGGCGTAGCCGCTGCGGGCCGACCAGCGCACGTCCACCTCCTGCAGGCCCACGACGTCGGCGCCGGTGGCCCGGATGGCGGCCGCCGTGCGGGCGAGGTCGAGGGCGCCGTCGGCGCCGATGCCGGCGTGGATGTTGTAGCTCAGCACGCGCAGCGTGCCCGGCCGGGTGGCGGTCGCGGGCGCGGCGGAGGCGAGCAGCACGGCCAGAGCGGCCAGCACCGAGACGATCACCCGCGGCGTTCGCATGACGATCAAACTAGCCCCACTTGACGGAGGCCGAACCAAGTGTTTCGCTGTCGCGCGGTGAATCTTCTGTCGTTGCTCGCAGGCCTGACCAAGCGCGACCCACACGCCACCATCGCGATCGACGCCGATCCCGGACACCCCGTACACGTGAGCCGCTCCGAACTGTGGCGGCGCACGTTGCAGCTGCGCGCCGATCTGGCGACGGCCGGCGTCGGGCGCGGGGACGCGGTGGCCGTGTGGCTGCCGAACTGGTCGGAGGTGCTGGACTGGCACATCGCCACGGCCTCGCTCGGCGCGCACACCGTGGGGCTGGGCCTGGACGCGGACACCGACGAGGTCGCGCGCGTGGTCCGGGCCGCGCGGCCGAGAGTGGTGGCGCTGGCCCACGGCGCCGGTGAGCGCGACCTGACCGCGACGCTGCGGGAGGCGCTCGCGCGCGCCGAGGTGATCGCACCGCCCGCCGTCGCCGTGGTGGCGGGCCCGCACGGCACGCCTCCGCTGGACCCGGCGCTGCACGACGTGGGCGGAGGCGCCTGGCTGCCCAGCGCCAGCACCGCGGGCATGCCCATGCCGGTGACGAGCGGTGACGAGCCGGCCGTGGCGTTCGGGCCCCGGCTGGCGGCGCACCGGGAGTCGGCGGTGGTGCGGCACGCGCTCGCCGTGGCCCGCGCGATCGGCATCCGCGACGACGACGCCGTGCTGTGCGTGCACCCGCTCACCGGTGCATTCGGCTGCGCGCTCGCGCTGGCCGCGCTGGCGGGCGGCGCCACGTGCGTGCTGGAGCCGGTCACCGACGCCGGGCTGCTCCTGGCGGACATGGAGCGCTTCGACGTCACCCAGCTCGCCGTCACCGACGAGGTGGCGCTGCGGCTGGCGGGGGCGTGGCAGCGGCGGCCGCGGGAGCTGCGCTCGTGGCGCTGGCTCGGGGTGGCCGAGGCCGTCGGCTCGGTCCAGGAGTCCGCGACGTGGGCGGAGAAGGAGTTCGGTGTCGTCAGCACGGGGCTGTACGGCTCGCCGGAGCTGTTCGGGCTCACCGCGCTGTGGCCTCCGGGCTCGCCGGCCCCCCACCGCTGGTGGCCCGGCGGGCACCCGGTGTCGCCGGAGCTGGAGGTCCGCGTCGCCGACCCGCTCACCGGCAGGCCGGTGCCCGCCGAGGAACAGGGTGAGCTGCAGTTCCGCGGCTATGCCGTGGCCGACGCCCACCTCGGCGACGACCCCGCGGAGCGCCCGCTCACCGAGGACGGCTGGTTCCGTACCGGTGAACGGGGCTCCCTGGTGGGCGACGGCGGTTTCCGCTACCTCGGCGCGATACCGGTTTCGTCCCTGTGAGTGAGGACTTTGTGCCCTAGGTGACCGGTCGCGACAGCCCGGATACTCCTGCTCATGACCGACGCCGCACCACGGCGAATGGAGCAGCTCAGCACGGAGGAGTCTCTTCGCCTGCTGGGCAGCGTGTCGTTCGGCCGGATCGCGTTCAGCTTGCATGCCCTGCCCGCCATCCGGCCGGTGAACCATCTCGTCGACGGCGGTGACGTCATCATCCGCAGCCACTCCGACTCCGGCATGACCAATGCCGCCGGGCAGGTCGTCGCCTACGAGGCCGACCGCATCGGCGAGGAGGACCACCTCGGCTGGAGTGTCATCATCACCGGCAAGGCCGAACTCGTGCGCGACGTGGAGCAGCTCGCCCGCTACGAAGGGCGGCTGCGCCCGTGGGTCGCCGTCGAGATGGACGCCGTGATCCGCATCCCGCCCGAGTTCGTCACCGGTTACCGCCTGGTCAACGGCACCCCCTAGCCGCCAGGCACGCTCCCCAATGTGGCATTCGTGGCGTTCGACTTCCCCAATGCGGCATTCGTAGCGCTCAACTTCCCCAATGCCGCATCGGGCGCTCTCAGTCGCGGTGACGGGCGCGGCTGGGCTGCACGCGCATCGGCTCGCCCGCCATCTTCGGGTACTCCGGCGGATACGGCAGGTCGCCGAGGCCGTGGTCGCGTTCGTCGCGGGCGTAGGCCTCCAGCAGCGGCTCGATGCCGAACGCCTGCCCGT
The DNA here is from genome assembly GCF_003202285.1 of Prauserella muralis. Taxonomy (GTDB): domain Bacteria; phylum Actinomycetota; class Actinomycetes; order Mycobacteriales; family Pseudonocardiaceae; genus Prauserella_B; species Prauserella_B muralis. Next base: position 1,626,569 of record NZ_MASW01000002.1, on the reverse strand, counting down.
CCAGCTCGCCGTGGGGATCGCCGTACGCGGTGAGCAGGCCCGGCGCGGTGAGCAGGTCGAAGTCCTCGGGCTCCACCTGCGGCAGGTGTTCCCAGGTCACCGGCATCGACACCGTCGCCCTCGGCGTGCCGCGCACCGACCACGCCGAGGCGATCGTGCGGTCGCGCGCCGCCTGGTTGTAGTCGAGGAAGACCCGCCCCGCGCGTTCCTCCTTCCACCAGGCCACGGTCGCCTCCCCGGGAGCCCTCCGCTCCACCTCGCGCCCCAGCGCGATCACCGCGTGCCGCACCGCGACGAAGTCCCACTCCGGCCGGATGCGGACCAGCACGTGCACCCCACGCCCGCCGGACGTCTTCGGGTAGCCCACCAGCCCGGCGTCGGCCAGCACCTCACGCACCACGCCCGCCACTCGCACGGCGGCGGCGAAGCCCGCGGTCTCCGGCGGATCGACGTCGATCCGCAGCTCGTCGGGACGATCGACGTCGGCACGCCGCACCGGCCACGGGTGGAAGTCGAACGTGCCCAGGTTGGCCGCCCATGCGAGCACGGCGGGCTCGGTCGGGCAGACCTCCTCGGCCGGACGGCCGGACGGGAAGGTGATCCGCACCCGCTCCACCCAGTCCGGGGCGCCCTTCGGCACGCGCTTGGCGTAGAACGGCTCGCCGGTGACGCCGTCGACGTAGCGCTTCAGTGTCGTCGGCCGCTCGCCCACTGCGCGCAACAACGGTTCCGAAACGGACAGGTAGTACTCCACCAGCTGCCGCTTGGTGATGCCCCGCTCCGGGAAGTAGACCTTGTCCGGATTGGACACCCGGACCACCCGCTCATCCACGCGGTACTCGACCGCCTCGCCGTGTCGCGCCACAGTCGCGAGCGTAGCCGTGAGCGCGTCACCACACGTGCTCTACCGTGAACGGGTGGCAGGCAGATCGAAGATTCTCGTGGCACTCGTGCTCGTGGCGGCACTCGCGGTGGCGGCGCTGACCCTGCCACTGCCCAGCCCCGCGGCGGTGCGCGCGTGGGCCGACGACGCGGGCGCCGCGGCGGCGCTGCTGCTGCTGGCCGCCTACGCGCTGCTGACGGTGGCGCCGATTCCGCGCACGGTGTTCAGCCTGGCCGCGGGCCTGCTGCTCGGCGAGGCGCTGGGCGTGGTGGTCGCGATCACCGCCACCACCGTCTCGGCCTGCCTCGGTTTCCTGCTGGCCCGCGCGCTGGGCCAGGACTTCGTGGCCCGCCACCTGCATCGCGCGCCGGTGCGCACGGTGAACGACCGGCTCGCCGGCGGGGGCGCCCTGGCCGTGGCTTCGCTGCGGCTGATTCCGGTGGTGCCGTTCGCGCCGCTGAGTTACTGCTGCGGCGTCTCGTCGTTGCGACTGCGCCCCTACCTGCTGGGCACCGTCGCAGGCAGCCTGCCCGGAACGGTCGCCGTGGTGGTGCTCGGCGACGCACTCACAGGGACCACACCTCCCGCTTTGCTTGTCTGCTATGTGGTCTTCGCGCTGCTGGGCGCGATAGGGTTGCTGCGCGCCATTCGCACGGCGAGGCCGCACCCGGCCGAGCCGCCTCCGGCCGAGCCGGAGTACGCCGTACGATGACGCGGCGCGAGCGGCGGTTCACGCGGATCGGCAACCGGGGACCGCTACACTCGATCGGGGCGCGAGCCAGGACACATCGCGCCTGCCGAGTCCATTCACGATCGCGAGAAACAGCCGAGGAGCAGGCGCCATCGACACGGGTCAGTTGATCGCAGGCCACTATCGCCTCGTAGAGCACGTCGGCAGCGGTGCCATGGGGATCGTCTGGCGCGCGATCGACGAGCGTTTGGAACGTTCGGTCGCCGTCAAGCAAATCCTGACCCAGCCGGGGCTCTCGGAGGCCGAGCGCAGCAACGTGCGCCAGCGCGCCATGCGCGAGGCGAAGAACGCCGCGCGCTTCCAGCATCCCAACGCGATCGTGGTGTTCGACATCGCCGAGCACGCCGGCGATCCATGCCTGGTGATGGAGTACCTGCCCTCGCGCAGCCTGTCCGCGATCCTCGCCGACGCGGGCACCCTGCCGGTGCAGGAGGTCGCGCGGATCGGCGAGCAGGTGGCCGCGGCCCTCGTCGCCGCCCACCGTGCCGGGATCGTGCACCGCGACATCAAGCCGGGCAACATCCTCATCGACGACAACGGCGTCTGCAAGATCACCGACTTCGGCATCTCCCGGGCCAGTGGTGACCTGACCCTCACCCAGACCGGGCTGATCGGCGGGACGCCCGCCTACCTGGCGCCGGAGCTGGCACGCGGTGCGGATCCGACGCCGGCGTCCGACGTGTTCTCCCTGGGTGCGACGCTGTACCACGCGGTCGAGGGCCTGCCGCCGTACGGCGACAGCACCAATCAGCTGGCGTTGCTGTACGCGGCGGCGAACGGCAAGGTCAACCCGCCGACCCACGCAGGCCCGGCCACCGCGCTGCTCATGAGCCTGCTGCGCGCCGAGCCGGAGGAACGGCCCACCATGAGCGAGGCCCGGGAGCGGCTCGCCCGGCTGGCCGTCGGCGGCGAGGGCAACGGCAAGCCGCTGGCCGGGACACTCGTCTCCCCGCCGCTGCTGTCCGGCGGTGCGGGCCCGAAGCCCGCCGCGCCAGGCCCGCAGGCGGCGCCGTGGCAGCGCAACCCGCCACACCAGCAGCACAGCGGTCCGCGCCCGCAGCCCACCGCCAACGCGGCGGCCGCCGCCCCGCCCGCACCCCCCGCGCGGCAGCAGACGGGCACCGGCGGTGACAGACGCAAGCCGCTCGTGTTCGGCGCGATCGGCGTCGCCGTGCTGATTCTCGCGGCAGCGCTCATCATCGTGCTCAACCTGGGCGGCACCGAGGAGAACCCGAACGCCCAGGGCGGCGACCCGTCGACCTCCACGTCGTCGTCGCCCGGCACGCCGAGCTCATCGAACTCCCCGTCGCCCAGCTCGCGGGCGCAGAGTTCCGGTGGCCCCGTGGCCTGGGGTGCGGCGGGCCAGACGATCGAGACCTTCTACAGCAACCCGGCGGGCTCCTGGAACCTGCTCACCCCCGCCGCCAAGGCCGCCTACGACAACGACCAGTCCGAGTTCGCCGAGTACTGGCAGGAGAACCAGCCGACGTCGTTCGGCGGCATCGAGGCCTACAAGCGCAAGAACAACCCGGACGGCTCGGTGGACATGCGGCTGACCGTCGACATCGGGGACGGCGCGCAGCAGATGACGCTGCGGGTGATCGACTCCGGCGGCAGGCTGCTCATCGACGGCGACACCCGCCCCGACAAGAGCGGCCGCGGCTCCTCGGGCTGATGCGCAGGCCAGCGCCGATGGCCTACCGTTGTGACATGTCGGAGGACAACCCGGCCCGCCGCAGCTCGCGCTTCGACGACGAGCTCGTCGGGCTCGACCCGGACGATCCGGAGACCCAGGCGTTCGCCGAGCACCTGGACCGGATGCAACGCACCGGGCCGGCCTTCACCGTGGAGGCCTCGCTGCGCGGGGTCGCCGACTTCGCCGAGGGCAGCAACCGCGCGGGCGGCCTGCGCTGGTTCGTGGCCGTGCTGCTGGTGTGCCTGATCCTGCTCGGCGTGCTCGTCTCGGCCTGGGACACGCTGGGCAACCTGCTCGACTGGCTGGCCCAGTGAGCCGCGCGGACAGGTAGTCTCGGACGCATGGAACCTGCCGCCGAGACCAGTCCACGCGTTCAGAAGTCCGACGAGGAATGGCGCAGGCAGCTCTCGCCCGAGGAGTACGCCGTGCTGCGCCAGGCGGCCACCGAGCGGCCGTTCACCGGCGAGTACACCGACACCAAGACCGAGGGCGTGTACGAGTGCCGCGCCTGTGGCGCCGAGCTGTTCCGCAGCGACACCAAGTTCGAGAGCCACTGCGGCTGGCCGTCGTTCTACGACCCGGCCGACTCCGACGCCGTGATCCTGCGTCAGGACCGCTCGATGGGCATGGTGCGCACCGAGGTGCTGTGCGCCGCCTGCCACAGCCACCTCGGCCACGTGTTCGAGGGCGAGGGCTACCCGACACCCACCGACCAGCGCTACTGCATCAACTCGGTCGCGCTGCGCCTCACGCCTGCCGGGTCGTAGCCGCTCAGGGCAGGTTCAGCACCAGCTCACCCGGTGCCACGCGGGTCCCCGTGTAGAACGGAATCTCCTCCCGGACGTGGCGGCGGGCCTCGGTGCCGCGCAGGTGCCGCATGAGGTCCACGATGCGGTGGAGCTCGTCGGCCTCGAACGCGAGGATCCACTCGTAGTCGCCGAGCGCGAACGACGCGACCGTGTTCGCGCGCACGTCCGGGTAGTCCCTGGCCTCCTTGCCGTGGTCGGCGAGCATCTTGCGCCGCTCGTCGTCCGGCAGCAGGTACCACTCGTACGAGCGCACGAACGGGTACACGCACACGTACCGGCGGGCTTCCTCGCCGGCCAGGAACGCCGGGACGTGGCTCTTGTTGAACTCCGCGGGACGGTGCAGCGCCACCTGGCTCCACACCGGCACGGAGACCCGGCCCAGCGGGGTGCGCCGGAACCCGGTGTAGGCGGCCTGGACCTGCTCGACCTCCGGCGCGTGCCACCAGATCAGGTAGTCGGCGTCGGCCCGCAGGCCCGCCACGTCGTACACGCCGCGCACGACCACGCCCTTGTCCTCCAGCGCGTCCAGGTAGTCGCTGGTCTCCCGGGCCGCGGGGCCGCGGTCGTCGGGCAGCCTGCCCGGCTCGACGCGGAACACCGACCAGGCGGTGTAGCGGATGGTGTCGTTGAGTTCTTGGTAGTTCAGGCGCGCCATGCCCCTATCGTCCCACCAGACGGCGGGCGGCCACCTCGGCGGTGGCCACACATGCGGGGATCCCCACACCGTGCAGGGCGGCGCCCGCGACCTCCAGCCCCGGCACGGCGGCGACGGCACGCTCGATGCGCGCGACCCGCTCGGTGTGGCCGGTGCCGTACTGGGGCAGTCCTCCGCCCCAGCGGTGTACGAGCGCGTCGACGGGCTCGGCGGTGATGCCGGTCAGCGCGGCGAGGTCGTCGCGGACCAGCCGCACCAGCTCGGCGTCGGTGGCCCGCAGCGACTCCGTCTCGCCGAACCGCCCGACCGAGCCCCGGATCAGCACCGGAAGGCCCTCGGTGAGGTGATGCGCCCACTTGCGCGCCGAGAAGGTGAACGCCTTCGCCGTGAACGGCCTGCCGTCGGCGTGCCGCTCCCCCTGGCCGATGAGGACACCGGAGGCCCGCGGCGGGTCGGTGCCGGGCGGCAGCGCGAGGGCCACCACGGCCATCGAGGCCAGCTCGACGCCCGCGAACGCGGCGGACGCCTCCGGTGCCACGTCGGCCAGCAGCCTGCGGGCGGCGGGCGGGGGCACGGCCAGCAGCACCGCGTCGGCCTCCAGCGGGCCGCCGTCGCCGAACGTCAGCCGCCAGCCGCCCTCCGGCAGCCGGGCCAGCGACAGCACCGGCGCACCGCGGCGCACGTGCGCGGCCGAGGCCTTCTCCAGCTGCGCCACCAGCGTGCCGAGGCCCCCGGTCAGCGTCGCGAACACCGGCGAGGTGCCGGGCGTCGCCGGAAGCTGGCGGGAGGCGGCCTCGGTGAGCGAACCGGCCCCGGCATCGAGTGCGGCGGCCAGCGCGGGCAGCGTGGCGCGCAGGCCGAGCCCGTCGGCTCCCCCGGCGTACACACCGCCGAGCAGCGGGTCCACCAGCCGGTCGACGAGCTCGTCGCCGAAGCGCCGCCGCAGCAGCCCGCCGAGCGAGACGTCGTCCTCCGCCAACTCCAGCCGCGGCAGCGAGGGCTCGGCGGCCACCCGTTCACCGCCCTCGGCGGAGAGCACCCCGGCCACGGCGTCGCGCGAGGCGGGCACGCCCATGACGGTCCCGGCGGGCAGCGGCACGGTGCGGCCCCCGGCCCGCACCGTGGCCTTCGCCCCGGTGGGGTGGGTCAGCTCGGCCTCGAGCCCCAGCTCCCTGGCGAGGTCCACGGCCTCGGGCCTGCGCGCGAGAAACGCCTCGGCGCCCACGTCGAAGGAGCGACCGGCCAGTTCCACGGTGCGCAGCTTGCCGCCGAGCACGTCACCGGCCTCACACACGGTGATGGCGGCGCGGTCACCGAGCAGCGCACGCAGCCGGTGGGCCGCGGCCAGCCCGGAGACGCCTCCGCCGACGACGGCGACTCTCACCGGTACCTCACGACAGGGTCCTCACAGGCTGTGCACCAGCTCCACGACACGGGTGAGCACGGCCGGGTCCGTCTCCGGCAGCACGCCGTGCCCCAGGTTGAAGATGTGCCCGGCCGCGGCGCGGCCCTCGGCGGCGATGCGGCGGACCTCCGCCTCGATCACCGGCCACGACGCCATGAGCAACGCGGGGTCGAGGTTGCCCTGCACCACCGGGGGCGGCCCGCCGGGCAGGTCGAGCCTGCGCACGGCCTCGTCGAGCGGCACGCGCCAGTCGACGCCGACCACGTCGGCCCCGGCGTCGCGCATCGCGGTGAGCAGCTCGCCGGTGCCGACGCCGAAGTGGATGCGCGGCACGCCGTACTCGGCCACGCCCGCGAGCACCTTCTCCGAGTGCGGCAGCACGAACTCCCGGTAGTCGCGGGCCGACAGCGCACCGGCCCAGGAGTCGAACAGCTGCACGGCGTCGACGCCGGCGTCCAGCTGCGCCCGCAGAAACGCCAGGGTGATGTCGGCGAGCCTGCTCGCCAGGTCGTGCCACAGCGCGGGGTCGGCGTGCATGAGCGCCTTGGTGTGTTCGTGGTTCTTGCTCGGGCCTCCCTCGATGAGATAGGAGGCCAGCGTGAACGGGGCACCGGCGAAGCCGATCAGCGGCGTGTCGCCGAGCCTGCCGACCAGCAGCCGCACGCCCTCGGCGACGGCGTCGACCTGACCCGGCTCCAGCCGCGGCAGGGCCGCCACCGCGTCGGCCGAGCGCACGGGCTCGGCCACCACGGGCCCGGTGCCGGGCACGATGTCGATCTCGACCCCGGCCGCGGCGAGCGGCACGACGATGTCGCTGAACAGGATCGCGGCGTCCACGCCGTGCCTGCGCACCGGCTGCAGGGTGATCTCGGCCAGCATCTCGGGGTCGAAGCACGCGTCGAGCATGGACACGCCCTCCCGCAGGGCGCGGTACTCGGGCAGCGACCGGCCGGCCTGGCGCATGAACCACACCGGAAGCCGGGACGGCCTGCCGCCCCGCGCGGCCACGAGCAGCGGCGCGCCGGTGAGGTCACGCCGTGCCGGGACGGAGGCCAGGGACGGCGAGGAGGGGGACGTTGTCATCATCGTTATCGTGCCACGACCAGTTCGAGCCCGGTTCTCGGCGCGTCCTTTGCCTGCGGGCCAGGGTGGCGATTTAGAGTCGGACAGTGACCGCCATGACGCAGGCTCCCGAGGAGTTCCGTGCCGCCGTCGCAGGGCTGCAGGCCGTGCGACCCCGGCCGGAGGTGAGCCTGGAGCCGATCCGGGCCCCCCAGCGTCTCGCGCCGTGGGCCTACGCGCTGAGCTGTGAGACGCAGGGGGCGGGCGACGTGCTCGCGTCGGGACGGCTGGTGCTGCTGCACGATCCGGACGGCCAGGAGGCGTGGAACGGCGTGTTCCGGCTGGTGGTCTACGTGCGGGCCGGGCTGGACCGGGAGCTGGCGACGGACCCGTTCCTGCCCGCGGTCGGCTGGTCGTGGCTCACCGACGCGCTGGAGGCCTCGGGCGCGGCCTGGAGCACCCTGGGTGGTACGGTCACGGAGACGTCCTCGGCACGCTTCGGCGACATCGCGGGACCGGCCCGTACCGACGATCTCGAACTGCGGGCGTCCTGGACGCCGGTCACCTCGGAGCTGCGGCCGCACGGCGAGGCGTTCTGCCAGCTGATGGCGAGCTACGCCGGACTGCCTCCCGTGGGCGTCACGATGTTCGGCCAGCGTCAGTCTTCCTAGCGTCCTCCCGGCCGGGGACGACGTCACCGTCGGTTCACACGCGTCCGCCGGCGGCACTGCGCTCCGCGACCGCCGATTCGCCGTGCACGAGGCATCTGCACGCCCTGATGAGCACCGGCAACCTCTCTACATCGTGTTCGCTCAGCGATCCGTTAACCACGGGCCGTGTAATAACCTGATCGTGCGACAACCACGGCGGCTAGTTACTACCCGATTGGGATAGATACCCGTTCGATCGCCCCACTGACCCACTCGGGCGGCTAAAGTGCATCCAACGACACCACTTTCGGTCTAAAGCTGGCGCGGCTGATTGGCCGAAAGTCCCGGTGCCGGTCGGGGGGCACGACCGGCACCAGGGAGGTAGTGACGTGGCTGCCGTCGGCTTTAACCAGGCCGTTCGTTCCACGCCAGCCGGTGCGTTGCCGGCGAGCATGGTCCCGCACCCGCGGGAAGAGTTGTTTTCCGTGCTGGTGGTCGACGACCACCCGCTGTTGAGGGAGGCGATTGCCGCACGACTGGCGCAGATGGGCGCCGGGACGGTACACGAGGCCGCCACGGTGGCCGAGGCACGAGCGAGGGCGGCGGCCACCGGGCCGTGCGACCTGGCGATCCTCGACCTCGGGCTGCCCGATGGCAGTGGCATCGAGCTGGTCACCGAGCTGCGCAGCACCGGCTGGCCACGCGTGGTGGTGCTCGCGTCGTCGGACGACCCGTACGCGGTGCGCTCGGCGTTCCAGGCGGGCGCCCAGGCGTACCTGCTGAAGTCCGCCTCGCCGGTGGTCGTCACCGACGGGGTCCGGCGGGTGCTCGAGGGCGGCGTCTACGCCGACCCGAGCGTGGCGCCCGTGCTCGCGACGGGCACGCGAGTGGCGGGCACCGACAACACCCCGCGCGAGCTCTCGGCGCGCGAGGTGGAGGTCCTGCAGCTGGTCGCCGATGGCCAGTCGAACAAGGAGATCGGTGAGGAGCTGAGCCTGTCCGCGCTGACGGTGAAATCGCACCTGTCGCGGATCGGGCGCAAGCTCGGCACCGGTGACCGGGCTCAGATGGTGGCGCTGGCCATGCGGGCCGGCGTCATCCGCTAGACGGGCAACACCCCTACGGGGCGGGCCGACCAGGCGCGGCGAGCCCGTCCCGTAGGGTTCAAGCTTGTGGACAACGCAGATCACGGCCCCGAGGTGCCGGAGGAGTCTGCGCCCATACCGCTGACGGAACCGGCGGGGGGAACCCCGCCGGTGATCTCTGACGTCGCGGCACTCCGGGCGGCGTGCGCACGTCTGGCGGCGGGCAGTGGCTCCATCGCCGTCGACACCGAGCGGGCGTCCGGGTACCGGTACTGGCCGAAGGCCTACCTGGTGCAGATCCGGCGCGAGGGCGCCGGAACGATGCTCATCGACCCGATCCCGCTGCGCGACGAGCTGACACCGCTGGCCGAGGTCCTCTCCGGCGCGGAGTGGGTGCTGCACGCGGCCTCGCAGGACCTGCCGTGCCTTGCCGAGCTCGACCTGCACCCGCCCGCCCTCTTCGACACCGAGCTGGCGGGCAGGCTGGCGGGCTACGAGCGCGTCGCGCTGGGCACCCTGGTCGAGGTGCTGCTCGGCTACCGGCTGGAGAAGGGCCACAGCGCCGCCGACTGGTCGAAGCGGCCGCTGCCGCAGGACTGGCTGAACTACGCGGCGCTCGACGTCGAACTGCTGGTGCCGCTGCGCGAGAAGCTGGAGGCCGAGCTCGCCGCCCAGGGCAAGCTGGAGTGGGCGCGGCAGGAGTTCGAGGCGGTCCGGTTGGCTCCGCCGCCAGGGCCCCGTGCCGAACCGTGGCGACGGACCTCCGGCATTCACAAGATCCGCACCGCGCGCGGGCTCGCCGCCGTGCGCGCGCTCTGGGAGGCGCGCGACGAACTGGCCCGCAAGCGCGACCGCGCGCCGAGCCGCATCCTGCCCGATAGCGCGATCATCAACGCCGTGCTCTCGGACGCCCGGACGAGTGCCGACCTGCAGGCGTTGCCGGTGTTCGGCGGCCGCGTGCAGCGCCGCTACACGGGCAACTGGCTGCGGCACCTGCAGGCGGCGCGCACGCTGCCGTCCTCCGAGCTGCCCAGCCCGTCGGTGCCCAACGACGGTCCTCCCCCGACCAACCGGTGGAGCGACAAGGACCCGGACGCCGCCGCGCGGCTGGCCGCCGCCCGCACGGCACTGGCCACCATCGCCGAGCACCACCGGCTGCCGGTGGAGAACCTCCTGCTGCCCGACCTGCTGCGCCGCACCTGCTGGCGCCCGCCCGAGGACCGCTCCCCCGCGGGCGTCGCCGAGATGCTCCGCGAGAACGGGGCCCGGCCCTGGCAGATCGAGCTCACCGCCACGGAGATCAGCAAGGCCCTGCACACACAGGCCTGAGCCACGGACCGCTCGTCCTCCCTCCCCCCGCGCCGGCGGGGCGCTGTCGTTGCGCTGTCCTGCGCGCGGCGTGAGCCACCCGACAGGAGTACCATCCTGGTTACCGGGCGGTAACTTAGGCTATCGTGCCGGCATCCACGTACTCGACATCCACGAAGGAGCACCCGTGGCCGCACCCGTGCGCACCGTGGCCTTCGTCGACGGGGTCCGAACCCCCTTCGGCAGGGCAGGCGACAAGGGGATCTACGCCAACACGCGGGCCGACGACATGATCGTCAAGGTCATCCGCGAGCTGCTGCGCCGGCACCCGGAGCTGCCGCCCGAGCGGGTGGACGACGTCGCCGTCGCCGCGACGACCCAGACCGGCGACCAGGGACTGACCATCGGCCGCACCGCCGCGCTGCTGGCCGGGCTGCCCAAGTCCGTGCCCGGTTTCGCGATCGACCGCATGTGCGCGGGCGCGATGACCGCGGTCACCACCACCGCGAGCGGCATCGGCTTCGGTGCCTACGACGTCGTCATCGCGGGCGGCGTGGAGCACATGGGCCGTCATCCGATGGGCGAGGGCGTCGACCCCAACCCGCGGTTTCTCACCGACAAGCTCGTCGACCCTTCGGCGCTGGTGATGGGCCAGACGGCCGAGAACCTGCACGACCGCTTCCCCGCCATCACCAAGCAGCGCTGCGACGCCTACGCGGTGCGCAGCCAGGAGCGCTTCGCCGACGCGGTGAAGGAAGGCAAGATCGGCCCGGAGCTGGTGCCGGTCGCCACGCGCCACCCCGAGCTGGGCTGGGGCCTGGCCACCGAGGACGAGCCGCCTCGCCCCGGCACGACGATGGAGGGCCTGGCGAGCCTGAAGACGCCGTTCCGCCCGCACGGGCGGGTCACCGCGGGCAACGCCGCGGGTCTCAACGACGGCGCGACCGGCGCGATCCTCGCCGACGAGTCCACCGCCAGGGAACTGGGGCTGCCCGTCGGCATGCGCCTGGTGGGCTACGCCTTCGCCGGGGTCGACCCGGAGGTGATGGGCGTGGGCCCGGTTCCGGCCACCGAGAAGGCGCTCGCCCGCGCCGGTCTGTCCATCTCGGACATCGGCCTGTTCGAGATCAACGAGGCGTTCGCCGTGCAGGTGCTGGCGTTTCTCGACCACTTCGGCATCGCCGAGGACGACCCGCGCGTCAACCAGTGGGGCGGCGCGATCGCGTGCGGGCACCCGCTGGCCTCGTCCGGTGTCCGGCTGATGACGCAGCTGTCCCGGCAGTTCGCCGAGCGGCCCGACGTCCGCTACGGCATCACCACCATGTGCATCGGCATCGGCATGGGTGGCACGGTCATCTGGGAGAACCCCGCCTGGGAGGGAGCGAAGTGATTTCCGCCGAGCAGGCCAAGCAGGCCTTCCCCGACGAGGTGGTCACCCGTGCGGTGACCCGGCTGGTGACCGTGCCCGGCCTGGACAAGCCGGTCGCGCTCATCACCATCGACAACGGCTACGACCACAACCGGCCCTCGACGTTCGGCCCGCAGAGCCTGGTCAGCCTCGACGCCGCGCTCGACGAGGCGTTCTCCGCCGAGCCCGCCGCGGTGGCGGTCACCGGCAAGCCGTTCGTCTTCGCCGTCGGCGCCGACCTCTCCGGCGTCGAGCAGGTCTCCCGGCCCGAGCTGGCCCGCGAGATCGCGCAGTCAGGGCACGACGTGTTCCGCAGGCTCACCGAGTCGCGCATCCCGACCTTCGCCTTCGTCAACGGCGCGGTGATGGGCGGCGGGCTGGAGCTGGCGCTGTCCTGCCACTACCGGACGCTGGCCGACAACGCCGCCGCGATCGCGTTTCCCGAGGTGTTTCTCGGGCTGTTCCCCGGCTGGGGCGGCACGCAGCTGCTGCCGAACCTCATCGGCCCTGACGCCGCCGTGACGGTGACCATCGAGAACGCGCTCAACCAGAACACGATGCTCAAGCCGAAGCAGGCGGCCGAGCTGAGGATCGTGGACGAGCTGCTCGGCTCGGCCGACTTCCTGGAGCAGTCCCTGCTGTGGCTGGCGAAGGTGGTGCGCGGCGAGCACACCCCGGCGCGCAGGGAGATCGACCGCGGCCAGGAGTGGGACGCCGCCATCGCCCGGGCCCGCGCGATCGTCGACGGCAAGACCAAGGGCGCCTCGCCCGGCGCGGCGAAGGCCGTCGAGCTGCTGGAGCTGGCCCGCGAGGCGGACCTGGACACCGGCTACGCGGCGGAGACCGACGCGCTGGCCGAGATCCTGATGACCGACACCCTGCGCGCGGGGCTGTACTCGTTCAACCTCGTCAACAAGCGCGCCAAGCGGCCGGCCGGGGCGCCGGACAAGGCGCTGGCCCGGCAGGTCGGCAAGGTCGGCATCGTGGGCGCGGGCCTGATGGCCAGCCAGCTGGCGCTGCTGTTCGTGCGCAGGCTCAAGGTGCCGGTGGTGCTCACCGACGTCGACCAGCAGCGCATCGACTCCGGCGTCGGCTACGTCCACGACGAGATCGGCAAGCTGGCCGCCAAGAAGCGCGTGTCGCCCGACGAGGCGAACCGGCTCAAGGCCCTGGTGTCCGGCTCGCTGGACAAGGCCGCCTTCGCCGATGCCGACTTCGTCATCGAGGCGGTGTTCGAGGAGCTGGGCGTCAAGCGACAGGTGTTCGCCGAGTTGGAGCAGCACGTGTCCCCCGAGGCGATCCTGGCGACCAACACCTCGTCGCTGTCGGTGACCGCCATGGCCGAGCAGCTGCAGCACCCGGAGCGGGTCGTCGGCTTCCACTTCTTCAACCCGGTGGCCGTGCTGCCGTTGCTGGAGATCGTGCGCGGCGAGCGCACCGACGACGCGGCGCTGGCCACCGCGTTCGCCGTGGGCAAGCAGTTGAAGAAGTCGTGCGTGCTGGTCAAGGACGCGCCGGCGTTCGTGGTGAACCGGCTGCTGACCCGGTTCCTCGGCGAGGTCCTGGCGTCGGTGGACGAGGGCACGCCGTTCGAGGTGGCCGACTCCGCGCTCGACCCGCTGGGCCTGCCGATGTCGCCGCTGACCCTGCTGCAGCTGGTCGGGCCTCCGGTGGCACTGCACGTCGCCGAGACGATGCACGAGGCGTTCCCCGACCGGTTCGGGGTGAGCGAGAACCTCAGGCGTTTCGTCGAGGCGGGCAAGCGCGCCGTCTGGACCTGGGACGAGCAGGGCAACCAGCGGCTCGACCCCGAGGTGGCGCAGCTGTGGCAGCAGGGTGACCGGCCCGCCACGGCCGAGCAGGTGCGCGAGCGGGCGCTGGGCGCGATCGCCGAGGAGGTGCGCATCATGCTCGACGAGGGTGTGGTCGCCGAGGCGCAGGACATCGACCTGTGCCTGATCCTCGGCGCGGGCTGGCCGTTCTGGCTCGGCGGCATCACGCCGTACCTCGACCGCACGGGCGTGTCCGAAAAGGTCAACGGCAAGCCGTTCCTCGCGCCCGGGGTCGCCTCGGTACCCGCCGCCTGACCAAAGCTCCCCAATGCGGCATTGGTGGCGTTGAACCGGCACAGCGACGCGGAGCGTCTCCGTTTGGGCAGTGGTGGGAGACGGGCGGGCGCTACGAATGCCGCATTGGGGAAGTTGAACGCTACAAATGTGGCATTGGGGAGCTTCAGGCGAGCGTGTCGGGATGGGGGCCGAGACGGTCGCCGGATTCCAGGGTCGCGAAGGCGGCGATGTCGTGCTCGTCGAGCTCGAAGTCGAAGACGTCGATGTTCTCGGCGATACGCGCCGGGGTCACCGACTTCGGGATCACCACGTGCCCCATCTCGAGGTGCCAGCGCAGAACGACCTGCGCCGGGGTCTTGCCGTGCTTGCGGGCGACCGTGGAGATCACCTCGCTGCCGGAAAGGCGCTCGCCGCCCCGCGCGATCGGACTCCACGCCTCGGTGGCGATGCCGTTCTCCTCGTGGAAGGTGCGCAGCTCCGGCTGCTGCAGCCAGGGGTGCAGTTCGATCTGGTTCACCGCCGGCGTCACGCCCGTCTCGTCGATGAGCCGCTGCAGATGCGGCACCTGGAAGTTCGAGACGCCGACGGCGCGGGCACGGCCGTCCGAGGCGATCTTCTCCAGCGCACGCCACGTGTCGACGTAAAGGTCCTTGCTGGGCACGGGCCAGTGGATCAGGTACAGGTCCACGTAGTCGAGGGCCAGCTCCCGCAGGCTGACGTCGAAGGCCCGCAACGCCGCGTCGTAGCCGTGCTCCGTGTTCCACAGCTTCGTGGTGACGAACAACTCCTCGCGCGGCAGCCCGGACTTGGCCACCGCCTCACCGACACCGCGCTCGTTGCGGTACAGCGTCGCCGTGTCGACGCTGCGGTAGCCGGCCTCGAAGGCGGTGAGCACCGTGTCGGTGGCCTCGGCGTCCGGGACCTTGTACACCCCGAATCCCAGCTGGGGCATCCGGACACCGTTGTTGAGCTCGACCGTGGGTACGTCCATGCCCCGACCGTAACCCGCTATCCCGCCAGCGGCAGCGTCACGGTGACCGCCAGTCCCCCGCCCACCACGGGCTCCGCGGTGACGGACCCGCCGTGTGCGCGCACGGCCGCGCGCACGATGGACAGCCCGAGGCCGGCGCCCGAGCGTGCGGTGCGCGCCACGCCCGCCCTGCGGAACGGTTCGAACAGCTCGGCCACGGTCGCCGGGTCGATCAGCGGACCCGAGGAGCGCACGCACAGCCGCACCGAGCGCGGCCCGCTGTCGGTGCGCACGTCGATCCAGCCGCCGTCGACGTTGTGCCGCACGGCGTTCTCCAGCAGATTGCCCGCGATCCGCTCCAGCAGGGCGGGGTCGCCGGTCGTGACCGCCGAGGGGGTCTCGAACTCGGCGCGCAGGCCGCGCTTGTCGGCCTCGGTCCGCACGGCCCGCCACGCGCTGTCGGCCACCGCGGCCAGGTCCACGTGCTCGGTCAGCGCGAGCCCCGCGCCGTCGGTGCGGGCCAGCAGCAGCAGCGAGCCCACCAGCTGCTCGGCCCGCTCGGTGGCGTCGCGCACCACCGCGGCCATGCGGCGCAGCTCCGTCTCGTCGGCCTGCTCGTCGGACAGCGTGACGTCCAGCTCGGTGCGGATCACCGACAGCGGGGTGCGCAGCTCGTGGCTGGCGTTGGCCACGAAATGCCGCTGCGCCTCGAACGCCGCCTGCAGCCGGTCGAGCATCTCGTCGAAGGTGTGCGCCAGCTCGGCCAGCTCGTCGCGGGTGCTCAGCTCGCCGATACGCTCGCCCAGCGACTCCACCGACAGCCGGTGGGCGGTGTCGGTGATCTCCCGCAGCGGCAGCAGCACCCGCGAGGTGAACGTCCACGACAGAATGCCCGCGGCGGCCACGACGAAGCAGAAGGCCACGGCGCCCGCGATGAGCATCCGCTGCCGCGCCTGCTCACGCAGGTGCTCGGCCAGCGTGGAGGCCTCCACGTCGACGCCGTCCACCCGGACCACCGTGCCGGGCGGCATCTGCGGCACCGCCGCCACCGAGTCGCCGACCAGCTGCCAGGCCAGCCAGAGCAGCACGAGGCTCACGAGCGCGACCAGGACGGTCGCGAGCACCGTGATACGCGCGCGCAGGCTGCGCGCTCCGAGGCCCCGGCGGATCACCCGTCGAGCGAACCAGATCCCGAACTCGTCCCGGCGCCCGGCACCCGGTAACCCGATCCGACCACCGTTTCGATGATCCCTGGTTCGCCCAGCTTCTTACGCAACGTCATCACGGTGACACGGACCGTGGTAGTGAAGGGGTCGGCGTTCTCGTCCCACACCCGTTCGAGCAGGTCCTCGCTGCTGACCACGGCGCCACCCGCGGAGAGCAGCACCTCCAGCACGCCGAACTCCTTGCGCGTCAGCTCCACCAGCTCGCCCGCCCTGCGCACGGTGCGCCGTGCCGGGTCGAGCTCGACGTCGTCCGCGGTGAGCACCGGCGGTGCCGCCGGGGTGGCCCTCCTGCCCAGAGCACGCACGCGGGCGACCAGCTCCGGGAAGGCGAACGGCTTGGCCAGGTAGTCGTCGGCCCCCAGGGACAGTCCCTCGACACGGTCGGACACCGCGCCGCTGGCCGTGAGCATGAGCACCCGCGTCAGCTCGCCCGAGGTGACGATCTCCTTGCACAGGTCGTCTCCCGACATGCCGGGCAGGTCACGGTCCAGCAGCACCACGTCGTAGCGCGTGATGGACGCCTTCTCGTGCCCGTCGTCGCCGTTGAGCGCGACGTCCACCGCCATACCCTCGCGGCGCAGACCCCGCGCGATCGCCTCGGCGAGCGGCTCCTCGTCCTCAACTACCAAAACCCGCACGTCAACACCGTGTCACACAATCCTGAGAGCTTTCTATGTGAAGCCCGTGTGTGTGCATTCTAGGCCGATTACCGTACCCCGCAGCCGGACGACGACGGGCACGGTGGCGAGCCCGAGGGCACCTTGGGTACACGCCACGTACCCAGGGTGCCCTTGGGCTCGGCGACAGCGGCCGGTGCGCCACCCTAGAGCGGTACGGACACCAGCTGCTCGCCGTCGAAGGTCTCGATCCGTACCGAGGCGATGTCGGCGGCCGGGACAGCGGCGGCGCCGTCCAGCTCCAGGCCTTCGCGCTCGCCCTTGGCCGAGACGGTCCAGCTGCCCGCGACCTCGCGCGTGCCGTCCGACGAGACGACGACCAGCCTGCACTTCAGGCCCGCCGCCACGCCCTCGACGGTGGCGGCGAGCCGCACCCAGTCACCGGCGGGCCGGACCGACACGCGCAGGGCCGCGCCGGTGCGGGCGTCGGTCGCCGACGTGATGGTGGTGCCCTCGGCGATCTCCTCGCCCGGCACCACATCCGGCGCCGCGACCCAGCCGACGAGCACACCACCTCCGGCGAGCACGGCGGCGACGGCGGCGGCCGCGAGCCCGGCGCGCACGAGCCGCCGCCTGCCGATCGCGTCCCGCTCGGCACGGACGAGACGCAGCGTCCGGCGCAGGAACAGGTCGTCCTCGGCGGGCGGGCCGTCGAGCAGCGCCTCGGGCGGCACCTCGCCGAGCACGGCATGCGCGTCGCGCAGCTGAGCCAGTTCCGCGCGGCAGCGCGGGCAGCCGGCCAGATGCCCTTCCACGGCACGTGCCTCCAGGGGGTCGAGCGCGGTGAGCACGTAGCCGCCGAGCGAGGCCGCTTCCTCGTGCCGCTGCCTCATCCGGCCACCTCCCGCACCGCGAGCCTGCCGCCCGCGAAGCCCTGGCGCAGGGCGCGCAGCGCGTAGTACGACCGCGACTTCACGGTGCCGGGCGGCACGCCGAGCGTGCGGGCGGCCTCGCTGACGGTGCGGCCGTGGAAGTAGATCTCGGTGAGCACGTCGCGGTGCTCCGGGCTGAGCCGGGCGAGTGCGTCGAACACGACGAGCGAGTCGACGACGTGGTCGGCGTGGTCGGTCTGCACCGGTGGCGTCTGCGGCGACTCGGCCACCTCCTGCGGCCGGGCCGCCTTGGCCCGGACCCGGTCGGTGACGATGTTGCGGGCGACGGTGAGCAGCCAGCCACGCACGGAGCCTTTGCCGTTGAGCAGCGCGTCCGGACGCCGCCACGCGCGGACCAGGGTTTCCTGGACCACGTCCTCGGCAGTCGCGCGGTCGCCGGTGAGCCGCGTCGCGTAGGCGAGCAGTGCCCGGCCGTGTTCGGCGTAGAGCGAGCGGATGAGCGCCTCGTCGGCCGCTTCCTCTCGTCTCCGGGCCCACAAAGCGGCCATGCGGGAGCCTCTTTCTCGGGGAAGGAACAACGGGGGTGGACCGGCCCGGCGGGTGTGGTGAGGCGGGCGCACCCGCCGGGCCGGAGACTTCGAAGCCGGGGTCCGGGAGAGCGGTCAGTAGCCGTCGCCCGCGTCCTCGGACGCGGCGGAGCCGGTGGGGCGCTTGTCGGCGGCGACGGCGCAGCCGTTGGTCTCCACCGCGAACCAGGTGCCCTTGACGCCGTGCCCGGCGGCGTCGCCGGGGCCGGCGTCCCTGGCGTAGGTGTACATCGGCCAGCCGCCGACGGTGACCTGCTCGGTGCCGTCGGGACGGGTGACCGTGCCGACCAGATCCGGGTCCACACCGGTGATCTCGACGTCTCCGTCGGCGATCACCGGCGGCCAGGCCTCGGCGCACTCCCCCGCGCACGTGGCAGCCGGGGGTTTCGTGCCGTCCTCGGTGAACAGGTACAGCGTGCGGCCCTCGCCGTCGGTGAGCACGGTGCCGAGCCCGCCGATCCGGGTGGTGGCGACCGCGACGGACCTGTCCCGCGCGGACGACGACGGAGCCGAGGCCTGCCCCACCGTGGCCCCGGTCGGGCTGATCGCCGACCACTGGCCGTCACCCGCGCCGTGTCCGGTGGACTCACCGGGTTCGGCGTCCTGGGCATAGGTGTAGACCGGCCAGCCCTTGACGGTGACCTGCTCGGTGCCGTCGGCCCGCCGGACGGTGCCGACGACGTCGGAGCTGAGACCGTCGACGGCCACGCCGTCCTTGGCGATCAGCGGCGGCCAGGCGGCCGCGCACTCACCGTCGCAGTGGGACTGTGGCGGATCGGCGGTGTCCTGGCTGAACCGGTAGAGCGTCCGGCCGTCGCCGTCGGTGAGCACCGCGCCCAGCCCGGCCACGTCGGCGACCGCGACCAGCGTCGCGGTCGCCGACGTGGATTCGGCCTGCGCCTGCTGCTGAACCGCCACCGGAGTGGTCCGGCCCGTGCCGGAGGAACCATCAGTGCCGTCTCCGCACGCGCCGAGCAGTCCGATACCGGCCACGGCTGCGACCGTGAGGGCGGCAAGACTCCTGCGAGACATGAGTTTCTCCTTGTGTGAAGGGAGGTCCCGCGCTCGTCGCGGTGACCGGCACTGCGAACACGGCTGCCGGGAGCGTTCGGTTCAGCGCGGCGGGCACTGGTGTCAACCAGTCGCCGGGCGCGTCACTCGTTGCAGGTCTGCCCGTCGTTGATGCAGTTCACGACGCGGTTCATGAGGTCCTGGCCCATGACGTTGGCGAAGTCGTCATGGTCGGAGGCCGGGTTGTTGTCCTCCTCCGGGAACGAGTCTATTGTGTACTGTCCGGCTTCCTGCACCGCGCGGGGAATGTCGTAGGTCAGCGTGATCCGCAGCTGCGGCACCGCGGTGAAGCCGTCGGGACACTGCCCGGTCGCCTCGTCGGGGAAGACGATGTGGTCCCGGTGGTTCGGGCTGTCGACGTTCTGGCCGTCCCAGCAGCTCGGGAAGTCGTGCACGCGCATCACCTGGCTGCCTTCCGGGCACACGACGTAGGTGTCGACCAGCCGGTCCTCGAAACCGGAGCAGGTGAACGAAGGGCGGGCCAGCGCGTCGCCGTTCGCGGTGGGCTTGGCCTGGCCGGTCAGCACGCGCAGGAACTGGGGCATCGCCGTGACCGGTCCCGCGGCGTTGCCCCGGAAGGTCAACTCGACACTGGTCTCGCGCTGGATCTCGCCCTCGTTGCCCGGCAGTTCCAGGTTCGGTCCCTGCGGTTCGGGGAACTGCCCGTCCTGCGAGTCGTCGCCGTCGCCGTTCTCGTCGCCGTTGTCGATGCCGGAGTCCTCGTCGTCGCGCACGTCGCAGCCGTCCAGGCCGCCGAGGCCGCCGGGCCGCTCGGCGAACCGGTCGATGGCGGTGCGGATCCGGTCGAGGACGGCGCGGCGTTTGGCCTGCAACGGCCCGAGGATGGCGTTGCGGACGAAGTTCGGGCCGCCTTCACCGCGCGCGGTCTCCAGCCGCCGGTCCGCCTCGGCGATCTGCCGGTCGAGGGTGGCCAGTGCGCGATTGACCTCGGTCATGGCGCGAGCGGGCACGTTGGGCAGGCGCGTCACGACATCCGGGCATTCGACACCGGGTCGCGTGGCCGTCTGCCGCGCCTGGGCGCGCAGTGCCGCCGTGCGCCGGGATTCGGCACGCCAGTCGCGCGGCCCACCCCGGAAGCGGCCCGTGGCCTCGCCCGCCTCGCGGTCGATGCGCAGCACCGGCCAGTAGTAGGTCGACTTGTCACCGTTGGCGCACGTCGTGTCCGCCTCGAGCAGGCTTTCGTTGGTGGAGTCGGCGTTGGTGGAGAGGTTTCCGACGTAGGTGTGCACGTGCTGGGCGCCACCGTTGACGCCGGGCTGCGCGATGACGTTGTCGGCGTTGAAATGGCCCTCCTCGTTGGTGCCGCAGTCGACGGTGAACGTTCCGGTGGAGGCGTTCTCGCCCGCGGGCGGCTCCTGCACGTTCGGCTGCACGGTCGTGATGTCGACGTAGCGCGACGGATCGGCCTGGCCTGCGGCGGCCTTGCCGGTCTCGCCGGTCGTCGTGGTGACGACGAGCGCGCCGACCGCGATGGCGAAGCCGAGGGCGCCGGTGGCGATCTTCGTTCTCCGGGCAAGACGATGCCGCCCTTGATTTCGGGGCATGGGGTGTTTCACCTCGTTCGCGTTCTGGCCACGGCGGGCGGGGAGCACTCGTCGCGGCACAGTGACGGATTGGTGCGTGGAGATCGCGAACCGGACCGGTCGTCGGTCCCGGTTCGTCAGCCGGAAGGTCCGGCACCGGGGAGTACGGGGCGAGTTGCCGAGAAGGTTTAAACCGCGACCCTGTCGTTATCTTCTCGTTATAAAGTGCCTCAGGGTGACACCGAGGTCAACAGCGCGCCGTCGTCGGAGCGGATCTCGAAATGGTCGATCTCCTCCGGGCTCAGCGCGGTTCCGCCGCTCAGCCGCAACGGTTTCGGCGACGCGGGCACGCCGTAGCCCTTGGCGGGAACCGCCCAGCCGACGACGACCCAGGCCGTTCCCTCATTCGTCACGGCGAGTAGCTGGCATCGTAACGGTCCGGTGACGCCCTCCAGCTGCAGATCGACCCTGCTACCCCACTCCCTGCGCTTGACCGAGACCTTCGCGGCGACGGCGGCCGAGCCCTGGCTGAGCAGGTGGGGATCGCGGCGGTCCTCCGGCGGCCCGCCCGGCTCGACGTGCCCGCCCTTCACCGTCGGGCTCGGGGAGCTCGGCGCCGTGCTGGGTGGCGGCGCGGCACCTTCCGGGGGACCGGAGGACGACTCCGGCCCGGACGTGGCCGGTGGCGCCTGCGTGGTGGCTGCCGGTGGCGGCGCCACCCCGGCGTACGGAGTTCCCGGGGAGGCCGACGCGAGCACGGCCAGCGTGACCAGCGGCCCGGCGATGATCAGCAGCACCGCCGCGGCGGCGACCAGCTTCGCGGTGCGCCTTCCCTTGCGCCGCGCCTCGGCCGTGGCGTCCAGCAGCTGGTGCAGCACCGGTGCACGGGGCGCGGGCAGCGGCGGGTTGGGCCAGGTCTGACGCACGCGATCGAGCACGCCCGGCAGGTCCTGCAGTTCCAGCAGGTCGAGCTGGCAGTGCGGGCAGTCGAGCAGGTGCGCCTCGAACAGCGCGTTGTCGGCGTCGTCGAGCACGCCGAGCACGTAGGCGGCGACGTCGGTGTGAGTCGGGCCTCCGGACATCAGCTCACCCCCGCTCCTGCAGCGCGCGCCGCAGGGTGCGTACCGCGTGGTAGATCCGTGACTTGACCGTGCCGGGCGGGATGCCGAGTGTCGCCGCGACCTCGTTGACGGTACGGCCGCGCAGGTAGGTCTGCAGCACCGCCTCGCGCTGTTCCGGCGTGAGGCTGCGCAGCGCGTCGTAGACCACCAGCGCGGCCAGCGTCTTGTCCGACTCGTCCGGCACGCCGACGGAGTCGGCGTCGGCTTCCTCGACCTCCTGCGGCCTGGCCTGCCTGCTGCGCCACCCGTCGATGATGATGCGCCGCGCCACGGTGTAGAGCCAGGCACGCAGCATCTCGGGGTCGCGGTCGAGCTTGTCGGCGTTGCGCCAGGCCCGGATCAGGGTCTCCTGCACCACGTCCTCGGCCCATTGCCGGTCCCGGCCGGTCAGATTGAGGGCAAAGGCCATCAACGGCCGGCCGAACTCCTGGTACAGGGCTCGCGCCAGGTCATCCTGCCGGCCGCTCGTCTCGGCACCTCGCTCGATCACGGGTTGCAGAGTTCGACTGTGGCGTCCCACGGCGGACATCCTTGTGGCAAACGGGTTCGGCGTCCAGTACCCCGGCCGCAGACACTCGGTGAGATCTTTTTTTGAACCGCTCCCCACCAGGGACCGTATCCCCCGGCGTAGGCCCCGGAAGGCGTTGTCCCCCGCGACGCCTGAGTTCCATTATGGATGGAAACGTCCACAGTAGATACGTTGCGCCCTTGAACTGCTACTTCCATGGCGATGGCGCACGCCCCTGGCCCCCGACAGGAGGAAGTCATGGCGCGCCCGAAGCGCTCGGCCGGCACCGTGGCCGCGGGACTCGTCCTGCTCGCGCTGACCGCAGCCTGCGACGACAGCAATTCCTACGGCAGCTATTACTCCAGTGGCACCAATGACAGCGTCCGAATACACACGGTCGCGCAGGAGAGCACGGCCGAGGCCACGCTGCCGCTGCACGCCGCCGAGGCGTTCGACATCGGCCGGATGGTCGTCGACGACAACGGCTTCGCGCTTTACCGCTACGACCGCGACAGCGCCGACCCGCCACGGTCGAGATGCGAGAACGCGTGCGCGCGGACGTGGCGTCCGGTACCCGCCCGCGGCGAGCTGCGCGCCACCGGTATAGACCAGAGCCTGCTGGGCACGGTGACCCGCTCCGACGGCACCGACCAGCTGACACTCAACGGCCGGCCCCTCTACCGCTACACCGGCGACGAGATGCCGGGCGAGACCTCGGGCCACGGCGCGGACGGCGCCTGGTTCCCGGTGACGCCCGACGGCGGCAAGGTCCGCGACTCGGGCGCCATCGCCCGTGCCGAGAACCCCGGGACGCTCACCGACACCGACGTCGAACTGCTCGTCAAGGTGCGCCAGGCCGGGCTGTGGGAGATGCCGTCGGCCACCTGGGCCCGCGAACGCGGCGCCAGCGAGCGGGTCCGCGCGATCGGCCTGCCCATCCTCGTCGACCACGGCAGGCTCGACGCCGCGACCACCGACCTCGCCGCGCGCTTCGGCGTGCGGCTGCCGTCCGAGCCGACCGTGAAACAGCAGGACTGGCTGGGCGAGATGCGCTCGGCGGGCAGCGGGGAGGAGTTCGACCGCATCTTCGCCAACCGGCTGCGCCTGGCGCACGGCAAGGTGCTGACCTACATCGCCAACGTGCGGGCAGGCACACGCAACGAGACGATGCGCCAGTACGCCTCCACCGGAAACCAGGCCGTGCTCCGGCACATCACGCTGCTGGAGAGCACCGGCCTCGTCGACTTCGAGGCGCTGCCCGCCCCGGTGCTCGACGCCTCCGCCACCTCCGCCGGCGCCGCGCTCGACACCGAGGCCACCGACGTGTTCCTCGGCGTCGTGCTCGCCGTGTTCGTCTCCGGCGCCACGGTGCTGCTGCTCTGGCTCACGCGCCAGTCGCGGCGCCGGAAAGCCGCGGCGCCCGGCGGCGCCGACGACCTCACCGCCACAACTGAATCAGGAGAGAGGACGCATGCCTGACAGCTACGTGCAGGCCGTCATCCACCTCGCCCAGCCCGCCGCGGACCAGGGCCTGCGCTACGTGGCCGCCATCTCGGCGCGCCTGTCGTACGCGTTCCTGTGCCTGACCCTGTGCTGGGGGGTGCTGACGGCGACCGGATGGATCCAGCACATCTGCGGCCGCAAGGCGATGCGCAGCGGACACATCGCGCTGGCGACGCTGGCGCTGGCCTTTGGCGTCGTGCACGCCGTCGGATTCCTGTTCGTCACGGCGGGCACGTTCAGCGCCGCGCGCCTGCTGATCCCCCTGCTCCCGGGCACGATGGCCCGGCACACGATGGGCATCGTCGGGCTGGAACTGACCCTGGCCGTGGCGCTCACCGCGGGCATGCTCCGCTGGACGTCCTACCGGCGCTGGCTGTGGCTGCACCGCCTCGCCTACCCCGCGTTCGCGCTGCTGGTGCTGCACTCGCTCCTGGGGGCCATCGCCAACGGGCGGCTCGCGCTGCTGTGGCTGGGCGGCATCACGCTGCTGGTGCCCGCAGTGACGCTCGCGGTGCTGCGTTTCCTGCCCGTCCGGGTGCTGGAGCGCATCGGCCTCGTCGAGGAGCAGGTGTGAGCCGGCTGCGCAGGAAGTCCCGGACGCGCGCCCGCCTCAGCGTGGACAACGAGCGCTGCGAGCTGTTCGGCATCTGCGAGTGGGAGGCGCCCGCGTTGTTCGAGCTCGGCCGCGACGGCCGGCTCCGCTACCGGCGGCAACCCGCCGCCGGCGAACTGACCCAGGCCGCGGCGGCAGCCCGGTGCTGCCCGATGCAGGCGATCGAGCTACGAGGTGGAGACGATGAGTGACGGCGACCGGATCGTGATCGTGGGTGCGGGGGTTGCCGGCCTGCGTGCCGCCGAACGGCTGCGCGAGCTCGGCTTCGACGGGGAGCTGGTGATCATCGGCGACGAGGCCCGCAAGCCCTACCACCGGCCGTCGGTGTCCAAGCAGCTCGTCATGGGCACCGCGCGCCCTTCGGACATGACGCTGCACGCCTACACCGACCTGGACGCGCGCTGGCGGCTGGGCACGCGGGCGACGCACCTGGACACCGCCGAGCGCGTCGTGCACCTGCCCGGCGTTGAACAGCTGTGGTACGACGGGCTGGTCATCGCCACCGGCGTGGTGCCCCGGCACCTTCCGGGGGCGATGCGGCACGACCCGCGGGTGCGCGTGCTGCGCACGGTGGACGACGCGCTGGCGGTACGCCGCGCGCTCGCCGCGAGCACCAGGCCCGCGGTGGTGATCGGCACCGGGCTCATCGGCTGCGAGTTCGCCGCGAGCATGCGGCAGCTGGGCCGCGACGTCACGCTCGTCGGGCACGCCCGCGCGCCGCTGTATCGCTTCGGGCCCGCCATCGCCGACTCGGTGTCGCGGCTGCTGGCCGGCCACAGGGCCAAACTGGCGATGAAGTCGGAGATCCGGCACTGGATCAGCACCAAGGAGACGTTCGGCCTGCACCTGACCAACAACCAGCTCGTCGTCGCCAGCTGCGTCGTTCTCGCCATCGGCAGCGTGCCCGCGGTCGACTGGCTGCGCGGCTCGGGACTCGACATCTCCGACGGGGTGCTGTGCGAGCCGACGCTGTTCGCCGAGGGCGCCGACGACGTCGTGGTGGCCGGGGACACGGCACGCTGGCCGAACCTGCGCTTCGACGAGGTCCCCCGGCGGGTCGAGCACTGGCTCAACGCGGTGGAGTCGGCCAGGGCGGCGGCCGAGAGCCTGCTCGCGGGACGGGCCGCGGCGACGCCGTTCACCCCGCTGCCGCGCGCGTGGTCGAGCCTGTACGACGTACGCCTGCAGATGGCGGGCCTGCCCGCGCTGGCGGAGGACACCGTGCAGCTCGACCGCGACGTGACCGGGTTCGTCCGCGCCGGGGAGCTGGTCGGTGTCTGCACGTGGGACCGGCCGCACGCCATGATGCGCTGGACCGCGGAGCTGGAGCGCAGGCTTCCCGCGCCCGCGACCACCCCGGCTCCCGCGCACGCCGCCTCCACGGCCGGGATCACCCGGCTGGCCACGGTGTGAGCACCATGACCGGCGGCAGCGGCGAGGACGTCGAGCGGGCCGAGCGCGCGGCACGGGAGCTGATCGACGACGAGCTGGTGCCCGCGTACGGGCGGCTGTACCGGTGCCTCTACCTGGATCTCACGTTTCCGCCCAGCGAAGGGCGAACCACAGCTCCATCCGGGCATCCGGATCGGACAGATCGAGCTTGAGCGCGCGCTCGGCCTGGCCGATGCGGTGCCGGACGCTGTTGCGGTGCACGCCAAGAGCGGCCGCGGTGCGGTCCCAGCCGCCGTGGCAGGCGAGCCAGGTGCGCAGTGTGGTGACGAGGACGTCGTCGCCGCGCTCGCGCAGCGGGGCGAGCAGGCGCCGCGCGTGGCGGGCCGCCGCCTCCGGTGGCACCACCGACGAGAGGCCCTGCCCCGGCTCGGCCGTCACGGGACGGCCGAGCGCCCGTGCCCGCTCCAGCAGCGTGCGCAGCTCCGACTCGGCCTCGGCCAGCCGCCCGGCGGGCAGGGGGCTCGCGGTGACGACGAGCCAGCCCTGCGCGGCGAGCGCGGCGGTCGTGTCCGGATCCGGTGCCGCGGTGGCGATGGCGGTGAACCGCCCGCCCGTCACCCGCACGAGCGGCGTGCGCAGCAGGGAGTGCAGCCACTCGTAGCCCGGTTCCTCCTCGCCCGTGCCGTCGCGGCGCACGCCCGCGACGACGCGGTACTCGGCCGACGGCAGCAGCGCGCTGAGCGCGTCCGCCTGCGCGCTGCCGGTGAGCAGAGCGGTGGTCGCCGCGCCGAGCCGGGCGGTGTCGGTGCCCGCGTGCGCCGCGAGGCCCAGCAGCGCGGCGCCGACGGCCACGATGGCCCTGTCGGTGGAGCCGAACCGCTCGCCCCGGCCCACCACGAGCAAATGCGCCGCCGTGGCCTGCGGGTAGACCGGCTGCGCCACCACGAACGTCGGACCGGGCAGTTCGGTGGTCGCGCTGCGGATGCCGGTGCCCGCGCGCAGCCGGGCCAGGATGCCGCCGACCTCGGCGGGCAGCGGACGTGGCGCGCCGTCCTCGGCGGTGGGCTCGTCGTCGCGGCCGACCAGCGCCACCCAGCCGGAGAGCCTGCGCGCCAGACCGCGCACCACCTCCCGCACGCCTCCCGCGGCGGCGCGGGTGAGTGCCTCCCTCGCCTCGGCCACCCGGCGCTGCTCGCGCTGGCTCGCCTCGGCCAGCGCCACCGACACCGCCCGGCTGATCGCGAGGAACGGCGTGCGGGTGGGCACCACGAGCAGGGGAAGCTGGTGCCGGGCGCAGGCGTGCCGCAGCCGCACGGGCAACTCGTGGTGCATCGGCGGGGTGACCCCGAAGCCCAGTGCGGTGATGCCTGCCGCCGCGAGCCCACGCACGTACTCGTCCACTGCCGCGCGGCTGCCCGGCAGGTTCACGCCCGCCGTGAGCAGCAGCTCGTCGCCGAGCAGGTACGGCGCCGGGTCGCGCAGCTCGCTGACATGGGCCCAGCGCACCGGCTGGTCGAGCGCGCCTGGCCGCAGGGTCTCGGGCACGACCTCGAGGTGCAGCTCGGGATGGTCGGCGACCGTTCGTAACGGCACCGACACGTCGTTGTTCATATCGTCCACGATCTCTCTCCGTTTGGGACGGATTATCCCATTCAACACGGGTGGTGACCGAACTTACGGTTGCCGGAACCCGAATGAAGGAGGTTGCCGTGGCCGGTGACTACGCGGTGATCACGCTCTACATCGCCGGAATGATCGGGATCGGCTGGTACAGCCTGCGGCTGGCCAAGACCCGCAACGACTACCTGGTCGCCGGGCGGCGGCTGGGCGGATTCCTGTACGCGGGCACCATGTCGGCGGTGGTGCTGGGCGGCGCCTCGACGATCGGCGGCGTCGGGCTCGGCTACACCTACGGCATCTCGGGCGCCTGGCTCGTGCTCACCATCGGGCTCGGCATCCTGGCGCTGCACGCGGTGTTCGCGCGGCGACTGGTTCGGCTGCGCCTCTACACCGTCTCCGAGCTGCTCGACCTGCGCTACGGCGGCTCCACCAGCGCGATCTCCGGGGTGGTGATGTGGGGCTACACCCTGATGCTCACCGTGACCTCCACCCTGGCGTTCGCCACCATCTTCAGCGTCCTCTACGACCTGCCGACCTGGGCGTCCGTGGCGATCGGTGGCGCGATCGTCGTCTGCTACGCCGCACTCGGCGGCATGTGGTCGATCACGCTCACCGACCTGGCGCAGTTCGTGATCATGACGATCGGGTTCCTGCTGATCCTGCTGCCCGTGGCGCTGACCTCGGCCGACGGCTTCACCGGGCTGCGCGCCGAGCTGGACGCGAGCTTCTTCTCCTTCGGCAGCATCGGCGGCGGCACGATCTTCACCTACGTGCTGATCTACGGCTTCGGGCTGCTCATCGGCCAGGACATCTGGCAGCGGGTGTTCACCGCCCGCAGCCCGAAGGTGTCCACGTGGGGCGGCATCGGCTCGGCCGTCTACTGCGCCGTCTACGCCATCGCCGGTGCGCTCATCGGCACCGCGGCCAAGGCCCTGTATCCGAACCTCGGCAACGCCGACGACGCGTTCGCCACCATCGTGCGCGACCTGCTGCCCTCGGGTGTGCGCGGGCTGGTGCTCGCGGCGGCGCTCTCGGCGCTGATGTCCACGGCAAGCGGCGCGCTCATCGCCTGCTCGACGGTGAGCACCACCGACATCCTGCCCAAGCTGCTGCGCCGCGAGCTGGGCACGAGCGTGGCGACCAACCGGATCGCCACGGTGGTGCTGGGCGCGCTGGCGATCGGCATCTCGATGATCGTCACCGACGTCGTGGCCGCGCTGACCGTCGCCTACAACATCCTCGTCGGCGGGCTGCTGGTCGCGATCCTGGGCGCGCTGCTGTGGCGGCGCGGCACCCGCGCGGGTGCCCTGGCGTCGATGGTCACCGGCTCGGTCGTCGTGATCGTCTCGATGATCACGCAGGGCCTGCTGGCGAACGAACCCATCTACTACGGCCTCGGCGCGAGCCTGGTCGTCTACGTCGTGGTCAGCCTGGCCACGCCCCGCACGTCCGACGCCGTGCTGCGGACCTGGGACCAGCGGCTGGCGGCGGAACAGGAAGAGCCCGCGAGCGTCCGCTCGTAGGCGCGAGCAAGGAGCAGGTGTTGTACGTACCACCCACTGATTCGTCGGCGGTGCCGCGGTTCGCGGGTTTCGCCACGTTCGCCCGGCTGCCGAGGATCGACGAGGTCGCCCACGCCGACATCGCCGTCGTCGGCGTCCCGTTCGACGCCGGGGTCTCCTACCGGCCGGGCGCCCGGTTCGGCCCCGCCGCGGTGCGGGAGGCCAGCAGGTTGCTGCGGCCCTACCACCCCGGCCTTGACGTCTCGCCGTTCGCGTCGTGCCAGGTGGCCGACGCGGGCGACGTCGCGCTCAACCCGTTCAACATCGGCGAGGCGATCGAGACCCTGCAGCACGCGGCGGGCGAGTTCGCGGGCCGCGGCACGCGCATGGTCACGGTCGGCGGCGACCACACGATCGCGCTGCCGCTGCTGCGAGCCGCGGCGGCCCAGCACGGGCCGGTGGCGCTGCTGCACTTCGACGCCCACCTCGACACCTGGGACACCTATTTCGGCGAGCCGTACACGCACGGCACGCCGTTTCGCAGGGCGGTCGAGGAGGGCGTGCTCGACACGAGCGCGCTGTGCCACGTGGGCACGCGCGGACCGCTGTACGGCAAGCGCGACCTCGACGAGGACACCCGGCTGGGCTTCGGCATCGTCACCTCCGCCGACGTGATGTACCGGGGCGTGCGCGAGACCGTCGCCGCGCTGCGGGAGCGCATCGGCGAGCGCCCGCTGTACGTCTCGGTGGACATCGACGTGCTCGACCCGGCCCACGCGCCCGGCACCGGCACGCCGGAGGCGGGCGGCATGACCAGCCGCGAGCTGCTGGAGATCCTGCGCGGGCTGCGCGACTGTCACCTGATCGGCGCCGACGTCGTGGAGGTCGCGCCCGCCTACGACCACGCCGAGATCACCGCGATCGCCGCCTCGCACGTCGCCTACGACCTGGTGAGCCTGCTGGCGCTGCGGGGGGGTTCGTGAGCCGCATCGGGGGTGACCTCGTCGTCGAGACGCTGCGGGCGCTCGGCGCGGACACCGTGTTCGGCCTGCCGGGCCAGCACGCGCTCGGGCTGTTCGAGGCGCTGCGCCGGGCCCCCGACCTGCGGCTGATCGGTGCGCGGGTGGAGAACAACCTCGCCTTCGCCGCCGACGGTTTCGCCCGCACCCGCGGCACGGTGACGCCGATGGTCGTCTCCACCGGCCCGGGGGCGTTGCTCACGCTCGCGTCGCTGCAGGAGTCGCGCTCGGCGTCGGCGCCGGTGCTGGGCATCGGCAGCCAGGTGCCGGTGGCCGGGCTCGGCGGCGGCAGGCACGGCTACCTGCACGAGCTGCCCGACCAGCAGGCCAGCTTCCGCGACGTCGTCAAGTCGGTGCACGTGGTGCGCACGGCGAGCCAGATCCCGACGGTGCTGCGCGAGGCGTGGGAGTCCGCGGCGAGGGCGCCGCAGGGTCCGGTGTGGGTGGAGATCCCACAGGACGTGCTCCTGGGCCCTGCCGGGCTGCCGCCGATCACCTCCGTGCCTGCCTGCGTCCCCGCCCTGCCGCCGCTGCCGGAGGTCGCCGACGAGGCGGCGCGGCTGCTCGCCTCGGCGGAGAACCCGGTGATCCTCGCCGGGGGCGGCGTGGTGCGGGCCGGGGCGCAGGCCGAGCTGCGCGCCCTCGCCGAGGCGCTGCGGGCACCGGTGCTGACGACGTTCGGCGGCAAGGGCGCCTTCGGCTGGGACCATCCCCTTTCCGGGCAGTCCTGGCTGGAGGACCGGCACTCCACCGCGTTCCTGGAGGACGCCGACGTGCTGCTGGTCGCGGGCTCCGGGCTCGGCGAGCTGTCCAGCAACTACCACACGTTCGCGCCGCGCGGCCGGATCGTGCAGATCGACGCCGACGCGGGCACGCTCGGCGCGAACCATCCGGTGCTCGGCGTGCACGCCGACGCGCGGCTGGCGCTCGCCGAGCTCGTCGAACGGGTGCCCGCGCGGGAGCCGGACGGCCGCGCCGAGGCGGCGGTCGCCGGGCTGCTCGCCCGCGTGCGGGCGCGCCTCGACGCGCAGGACCTGGCGCTGGAGCGGCGGGTGCTCGCGGACGTGCGGGCCGCGCTGCCGGAGGGCACGCCGAGCTTCTGGGACATGACGATCCTCGGCTACTGGGCCTGGTCCGCCTGGAACGCCGACGGCGCGCCGATCCACACCGCGCAGGGCGCGGGCGGCCTCGGTTTCGGGCTGCCCGCCGCGCTCGGTGCCGCCGCGGCCACCGGTGGGCCGGTGCTGGCGGTGTCCGGTGACGGCGGCGCGATGTACGGCATCGCCGAGCTGGCCACCGCCGTGCAGCACGACCTCGACGTCACGTGGCTCGTCGTCGACGACGGCGGCTACGGCATCCTGCGCGAGTACCTGACCGGCGCCTTCGGCGCGACCACCGCCACCGAGCTGACCCGCCCCGACTTCGCCGCGCTGGCCGCCGCCTTCGGCGTCGCGGCCACCGTGTCCTCCGTGGACACACTGCGCGCCGACCTCGCCGGCGCGCTCGCCACGCCGGGGCCACACGTCGTCGTCCTTCCGGCACGACTGCGGATGTTCGAACCCACGCATGGGGAGGCCTGATGCTCACCAACGTCGTCGCGGGCCGCCACCGGCCCGCCTCCAC
This sequence comes from Prauserella muralis, assembly GCF_003202285.1. Lineage (GTDB taxonomy): Bacteria > Actinomycetota > Actinomycetes > Mycobacteriales > Pseudonocardiaceae > Prauserella_B > Prauserella_B muralis. The sequence continues at coordinate 1,594,979 of NZ_MASW01000002.1, read as the reverse complement.
GGGCAGCGCGCTCACGCTGGTCGACCCGAGCACCGGCACGACCTCCGGCCACACCGTCAACTCGCGACAGTCCGATGTGGATGAAGCGATGACCGCTGCGGCGTCGGCGTTCCCGCGCTGGCGGCGCAGCACCCCCGCCGAACGGCAGCGGGCGCTGCTGGCGCTCGCCGACGCGCTGGAGTCCGGTGCCGAGACGTTCGCCGACGCCGAGATCCGGGAGACCGGCAAGCCGCGCAGGGTGGTGCTGGACGAGGAGATTCCCGAGTGCGTGAGCGCGCTGCGGTTCTTCGCGGGCGCCGCCCGGCTGCTGGAGGGCACTGCCGCCACCGAGTACGCGCCGGGCCACACGTCGTTCGTCCGCCGCGAGCCGGTGGGCGTGTGCGCGCAGATCGCGCCGTGGAACTACCCGCTGATGATGGCGGTGTGGAAGATCGCCCCGGCACTGGCCGCGGGCAACACCGTCGTGCTCAAGCCCGCCGAGACCACGCCGAGCACCGCGGTGCTGCTGGCGGAGACGGCGGCGGAGCAGCTGCCGCCCGGCACGTTCAACGTGGTGCTCGGCGACCGCGACACCGGCAGGGCACTGGTGTCGCACCCGCTCACCGACCTGGTGTCCATCACCGGATCGACGCGCGCCGGGATCGACGTCGCCACCACGGCCGCCGCCGACCTCAAACGCACGCATCTGGAACTCGGCGGCAACGCGCCGCTGCTGGTGTTCGGCGACGTGGACGTCGCGGAGACGGCCGAGGGCATCTGCGCCGCCGCGTTCTACAACGCCGGCCAGGACTGCACGGCGGCCAGCCGCGTCCTTGCCCACGAGTCGGTGTACGACGAGCTGGTGGCGGCACTGACCAAGGCCGCGGCGGGCACGCGCACCGCGACCGCCGACGCGGACTTCGGCCCGCTCAACAGCGCCGCGCAGCTGTCGCGCGTGCAGGGCCTCATCGACCGGCTCGGCGACCATGCCGAGCTGCGCACGGGTGGCCGCCGGGCCGCCGACCACGGATTCTTCTTCTCCCCCACCGTGATCGCGAACCTGCGCCAGGACGACGAGATCGTGCAGGAGGAGATCTTCGGCCCCGTCATCACCGTGCAGCGCTTCGCAAGCGAGGCCGAGGCGGTGGCGCTGGCGAACGACGTGCGCTACGGGCTGGCCGCGTCGGTGTGGACGCGCGACCACGCCCGCGCGCTGCGCGTGTCGGCCGAGCTGGACTTCGGCTGCGTGTGGGTGAACACACACGGCCCGCTGGTGCTCGAGATGCCGCACGGCGGGTTCCGCCACTCCGGGCACGGCAAGGACCTGTCCGCCTACTCGTTCGCCGAGTACACCCGCGTCAAGCATGTGATGAGCAGGCTCTGACTCCCAGGGAGAGTCCACCATGGAAGAACGCACACCCCGGGTCACCGAGGTCGAGCACCACGGCATCAACCCGATCCCGCCCGCCGAGCAGACCTCCCGCCCCCGGGACCTGTTCCGGCTGGCCTTCGGTGGCGCCAACACCTTCGCCACGATCATCCTCGGCACATTGCCGATCGCGTTCGGGCTCGGGTTCTGGCAGGCGGCGTCCGCGACCGCGGCCGGGGTGCTGATCGGCGCCCTCGTGCTCGCGCCGATGGCGTTGTTCGGCCCGGTGACGCGCACGAACAACGCCGTGTCGTCCGGCGCGCACTTCGGAGTCGTGGGCCGCTGCGTCGGCTCGTTCCTGTCGCTGCTGACCGCGATCACGTTCTTCGCGATCTCGGTGTGGGTCAGCGGCGACGCGGTGACCGGCGCCGCCCGCCGCCTGCTCGGCATCGACGGCGGCCAGGTGCTGCGCGCGGTGTCCTACGGCGTGATCGCGCTCGCGGTGCTCGTGGTGTGCATCTACGGCTACCGGTTCATGCTCCTGGTCAACCGCGTCGCGGTGGTGCTGGGGACGGCGATCATGCTGCTGGGCATCGCGGCCTACGGCGGCCGGTTCGACCCGGACTTCGCAGGTACGGGCACCTACGCGCTCGGCGAGTTCTGGCCCACGTGGATCCTCGCCGCGCTGACGGCGATGGCGAACCCGATCTCGTTCGGCGCATTCCTCGGTGACTGGTCGCGCTACATCCCGGCCACGCACAGCAGGCGGTCTCTGCTGGCCGCGCCGCTGCTGGCGCAGATGGCGACGCTGCTGCCCTTCGGTTTCGGACTGACCACGGCCACGCTCGTCACCGACGCGGGCGACTACATCACCGGGCTGACCGCGATCTCGCCGCTGTGGTACGTGATCCCGCTGATCGTGGTGGCACTCATCGGCGGGCTGTCCACCGGCACGACGGCCCTGTACGGCACGGGGCTGGACTTCAGCTCGATCTTCACGCGGCTGAGCCGGGTGCAGGCCACGGTGCTGGTCGGGTCGCTGGCGGTGGTGTTCATCTTCGTCGGCAACTTCGCGCTGGACATGGTGAGCAGCATCAACGCGTTCGCGACGCTGATCGTGCTGTGCACGTCGCCGTGGATGGTGATCATGATGATCGGCTACTGGACGCGCAGGGGCTTCTACGACGTGGCCGACCTGCAGGTGTTCAACGAGGGCCGCAAGGGCGGGCGGTACTGGTTCAGCCGGGGCGTGAACTGGCGGGCCATGGGCGCCTGGGTGCCCGCCACCGGTGCCGGGCTGCTGACGGCCAACACGCCGATGATCGCGGGCCCGCTGCGCGACATCGCGGGCGGTGTGGACGTCAGCATGGTGTGCACCCTGGCGACGGCCGCGGTCCTCTACCCGCTGCTCATCACCCTGTTCCCGGAACCCCACGAGGTGTTCGGCCCCGAAGGCCCCCGTGCGGTCCGCACCAAGCTCCCCAATGCGGCATTCGCTCCACTGGATGGAGCGAATGCCGCATTCGCTCCGTTGAGTGGAACAAATGTGGCATTGGGGAGCTCTTCGGCGGCGGCGTCCGGCTCCGACGGGGTGCAGCCGGACGCCGGTCGGTCGTGAACGCCGTCAGTCCTGAGGCGTGTCGAGATCCAGGACGTCGCTCGCCTCGCCGGCACTCGCGGGCTCCGTCTGGGACTCCCCGAGACGGGTGGCGGCCCACTCGGTGACCTGGCGGGCCACGTCCTGGGCGGTGAGCCCCACGGCGGCGAGCACCTCGTCGCGGGTGCCGTGGGCATGGAAGCGCTGCGGAACGGCGAGGTCACGCAGCGGCACGTCGCAGTCGGCGTCGCGCAGCGCGGCTGCCAGCGCGGCGCCGAACCCGCCGTGCCTGCCGCTGTCCTCGACGGTGACGACGAGCCGGTGCCGCGCGGCCAGCTCGACCAGCTCCTCCGGCACCGGCACCACCCAGCGGGGATCCACCACGGTGACGCCGATGCCCTGGTCCGCGAGCCGCCCCGCGGCGGCCAGACCGAGCGTGCCGAACGCGCCCACCGACACGAGCAGCACGTCCTCGCTCGCGCATCGGCGCAGCACGTCGACGGTGCCGATGCGCTCGACGGCGGGCAGCGGCTCGCCCACACTGCCCTTGGAGAAACGCAGCGCCGTCGGCCCGTCCGAGACGGCGACAGCCTCGCGCAGCTCCTCCCGCAGCGTCTCGGCGTCCCGCGGCGCGGCCACGCGCATACCGGGCACCATGCCCAGCAGGGAGAGGTCCCACATGCCGTGGTGGCTGGGCCCGTCCGGGCCCGTGATGCCCGCGCGGTCCAGCACGAGCGTCACCGGCAGCCTGTGCAGAGCGATATCCATCAGCACCTGGTCGAACGCCCGGTTGAGGAACGTCGAGTACACGGCCACCACCGGGTGCAGCCCGCCCAGCGCCAGCCCGGCAGCCGAGGTCACGGCGTGCTGCTCGGCGATGCCGACGTCGTACCAGCGGTCGGGGTAGGCCTCGGCGAAGGTGTGCAGCCCGGTGGAGCGCAGCATCGCCGCCGTGATGGCCACGAGGTCCTGCCGCTCGCCGCCCAGCCGCGTCAGCTCGTCGCCGAAGACCGAGGTCCAGCTGGTGCCCTTCTTCGGCGGCAGTCCGGTGGCCGGGTCGATCGGGTCGGTCTGGTGCATCTGGTCGGCCTCGTGGTTGACCGCGGGCGGGTAACCGTGACCCTTCTCGGTGACCGCGTGCACGATCACCGGACCGCCGAAGGCCTTCGCGTTGTGCAGCGCCTTCTCCAGCGCCGCGAGGTCGTGCCCGTCGACGGGACCGAAGTACTTCAGCCCCAGGTCGGAGAACATCACCTGCGGGCTCAGCGCATCCTTGATGCCGGCCTTGGCGGCGTGCAGCGCGGTGTAGAGCGGCCTGCCCACCACCGGCGTGTTCTGCAGCAGCTCCCGCCCGCCGTCGAGGATGCGCTCGTAGCTGGGCCGCAGCCGCAGCGCCGCGAGATGCTCGGCCAGCCCGCCGATCGTCGGCGAGTACGACCGCCCGTTGTCGTTGACGACGATCACGACCGGCCGCTCCGGGTCGGCGGCGATGTTGTTGAGCGCCTCCCAGCACATGCCACCGGTGAGCGCGCCGTCACCGACGACGGCCACCGCGTGCCGCCCGCCGCCACCGAGCTGGAACGCCTTGGCCAGGCCGTCGGCGTAGGACAGGGCGGTGGAGGCGTGGCTGTTCTCGATGAGGTCGTGCTCGCTCTCCGCCTGCGCCGGGTAGCCGGCGATGCCACCCTGCTGCCGCAGACCGTCGAACCCACCGTGACGACCCGTCACGATCTTGTGGACATACGACTGGTGACCGACGTCGAACAGCAGGGCGTCCTTCGGCGAGTCGAACACCCGGTGCAGAGCGAGGGTCAGCTCGACGACACCGAGGTTGGGGCCGAGGTGACCACCGGTCTTGCACACTTTGTCGACGAGGAACTGCCTGATCTCCTCAGCCAGGACCCCCAGCTGATCATGGCTCATGCGCTTGAGGTCGGCCGGTTCACGCACGGACTCCAGCAGCGTCACTTTTCACCTCACCTGTCCGCCTCACCCATCGATCCAGGGCTGTCGCTCAAGTCTAGGAGAGAGCGGAAAGCGGCACCGCCCGCCGCGCGCCCGAATCTGCTACATACAGTATCCGGCGCCGTGGTCCAGACCACATCGGACGCGGACGGACGTGTCCGGGATTACGCTCCGGCTGCCGGGATTCCGCAGGTCCCGTAGGATTCGCGATCGGCAAGCACCAGGCCGATCGGGAGAGTCATGTCCGAACTATTCATCGGTGGCGAATGGGTCTCCGCGCGGCGCGGACAGACGAGGGAGATCCGCTGTCCCGCGGACGGTTCCCTGGTCGCGACCGTCGACGAGGGAACCCGCGAGGACACCGAAGCCGCCATCGCGGCAGCACGCACGGCGTTCGACTCCGGCCCGTGGCCGTCGGTCCCGGCCCGGCGGCGGGGCGACCTGCTCCTGCGTGTGGCCGACCTGCTGGACCGCGACCGGGACACCTTCGCCCGCGCGGAGTCGCTCGACACCGGCAAGCGCCTCGTCGAGAGCGAGTACGACATGGCCGACATCGCGGCCTGCTTCCGCTACTACGGCGAGTTCGCGGGCAAGGACGCGGGCCGGGTCGTCGACACGGGCGACCCGGACGTCATCAGCCGCATCGTGCACGAGCCGGTCGGCGTCTGCGGGCTCATCACCCCCTGGAACTACCCGCTGCTGCAGGTCGCCTGGAAGGTGGCACCCGCGCTCGCGGCGGGCAACACCTTCGTCCTCAAGCCCAGCGAGCTGACGCCGCACACCGCGATCCTGCTGATGCGGATCCTGAGCGAGGCCGGCCTGCCCGACGGCGTGGCCAACCTGGTGCTCGGCGCGGGCGCCGAGGCCGGGGCGCCGCTGTCGGAGCACCCGGACGTCGACATGGTCTCGTTCACCGGCGGGCTGGCCACCGGGCGGCGCATCGCCGCCGCGGCGGCCGGGACGGTGAAGAAGGTCGCACTCGAGCTCGGCGGCAAGAACCCGAACGTGGTGTTCGCCGACGCCGACTTCGACACGGCCGTCGACTACGCGCTGATGGCGATCTTCCTGCACTCCGGGCAGGTGTGCTCCGCGGGCTCGCGGCTGATCGTGCAGCAGGAGTGGCACGAGGAGTTCGTGGCCGAGGTCGTGCGCAGGGCCGAGCGCATCCGGCTCGGCGGGCCGTTCGACCCGGACGCGGAGACGGGGCCGCTGATCTCGGCCGCCCACCGTGACAAGGTGGAACGCCACGTCGAGGCCGCGCTCGCCGAGGGTGCCGTGCTGCGCACCGGCGGCCGCAGGCCGGACGACGAGCGGCTGGCCGGCGGCTTCTACTACCTGCCGACCGTGCTCGACGGCGTGCGCCAGGGCAGCACGGCGGTCCAGGAGGAGTCGTTCGGCCCGGTGCTCACGGTGGAGACCTTCACCGACGAGGACGACGCGGTGCGCATCGCCAACGACACCCACTACGGGCTCGCGGGCGCCGTGTTCACCTCGGACGTCTCGCGCGCGCAGCGGGTGGCCCAGCGGCTGCGGCACGGCACGATCTGGATCAACGACTTCCACCCCTACCTGCCGCAGGCCGAGTGGGGCGGCTTCAAGCAGTCCGGGTTCGGCCGCGAGCTCGGGCCGACCGGCCTCGCCGAGTACCAGGAGACCAAGCACATCTACCAGAACCTGCGGCCGGCGCCACAGCGCTGGTTCTCCGGCAAGTGAGCAAAGGAGCGAAGAGCGTGACCCGCGAGTTCGACTACGTCGTCGTCGGTGGCGGCACGGCCGGTTCGGTCGTGGCGGCACGGCTGTCGGAGGACCCCGACGTCTCCGTGTGCCTGCTGGAGGCCGGACCCTCCGATGTGGACGATCCAGCGGTGCTCGAGCTGAACAGGTGGATGGCGCTGCTGGAGTCCGGCTACGACTGGGACTACCTCGTGGAGCCGCAGGAGTCGGGCAACTCCTTCCTGCGGCACGCCAGGGCCAAGGTGCTCGGCGGGTGCTCCTCGCACAACTCGTGCATCGCCTTCTGGGCCCCGGCCGAGGACCTCGACGAGTGGGCCTCGCTGGGGCTGCCCGGCTGGTCGGCCGAGGACGTGTTCCCGCTGTACAAGCGGCTGGAGACCAACGACGGGCCCGGCGACCACCACGGCAGGTCGGGCCCGGTGACCATCCGCTCCGTGCCGCCGCGCGACCCGGCCGGCGTGGCGTTGCTGGAGGCGTGCGAGCAGGCGGGCATCCCGAGGGCCGAGTTCAACTCCGGCACCACCGTGACCCACGGCGCGAACTGGTTCCAGATCAACGCGCGTGAGGACGGCACCCGGTCGTCGGCCTCGGTGTCCTACCTGCATCCGATCATGGGCAAGCGGTCCAACCTGGAGGTTCGCACGGGAGTGCGCGCCAAGCGGCTCACGTTCGACGGGCTGCGCTGCACCGGCGTCGAGGTGCTCACCGAGGACCTGCTGCACAGCGAGCCGATCGTGGCGCGGCGCGAGGTGATCGTCAGCACGGGCGCCATCGACACACCGAAGCTGCTGATGCTGTCGGGCATCGGGCCCGCCGAGCACCTGACGGGCCTGGGCATCGACGTGCTCGTCGACTCCCCCGGCATCGGCGAGAACCTGCAGGACCACCCGGAGGGCCTGGTCCAGTGGGAGGCGCGCAAGCCGATGGTCGGCGACTCCACGCAGTGGTGGGAGATCGGCATCTTCACCACCACCGAGCCCGGGCTGGACCGGCCGGACCTGATGTTCCACTACGGCTCGGTGCCGTTCGACCTGAACACGCTGCGGCACGGCTACCCGACGACGGAGAACGGCTTCTGCCTGACGCCGAACGTCACCCGCGCCCGCTCCACCGGCACGGTCCGGCTGCGCACCAGGGACTTCCGCGACAAGCCGAAGGTGGACCCGCGCTACTTCACCGACCCGCACGACATGCGGGTGATGACGTACGGCGTCAAACTGGCGCGCAAGATCGTGTCGCAGCCGGCGATGGCGGAGTGGGCGGGCCCCGAGCTGGCGCCCGGCGTGGACGCGCGCAGCGACGACGAGATCGCCGACTACCTGCGCAAGACCCACAACACCGTCTACCACCCGTCGTGCACGGTGAAGATGGGCCCGGCGAGTGACCCGATGGCGCCGCTGGACGAGCGGCTGCGGGTGCGTGGCGTGCAGAACCTGCGGGTGGCCGACGGCTCGGCGATGCCGTTCCTCGTCGCCGTCAACCCCTGCATCACCACGATGGCGATCGGCGAGAAGTGCGCCGACCTGCTTGCCGAGGACGCCAAGCGCTGACCCTCACCGCCGTCCCAAGCTCCCCAATGCGGCATTGGTTACGTTGAGTGGAGCCAATGCGGCATTCGCTCCATCCAGTGGAGCGAATGCCGCATTGGGGAGCTCGGGGCGCGGGCTACTGGCGGTGCCAGAGGGGAAGCATGGCGTCGCGGACCTCGGCGAGCAGTTCCCGCATGGCGTGCTCGGCGTCGGCGCCGCGCCCAGCCGCCACGGCGTGCGCCACCTCCTCGTGCAGGTCCAGTGCCTCGGGCACCGGCTGATGCGGCATGAGACCCAGCTGCGTGCGGCCCCGCAGCACCACCGCCACGACGTCGGCCAGCGCACCGAACATCTCGTTGCCGCTGGCCCGCAGCAGCAGCGAGTGGAACGCGATGTCGAGCTCCATGAACTCGTCGAGCCTGCCCGCCTCCCCCAGCGTGCGCATGCGCGAGGCCACCTCCACCGCACGGGTGCGCTGCTCGCCGGAGGCGCTGCGCGCGGCCGCGCTGGCCGCCAGGGGCTCGACGGCGATGCGCAGCTCGGTGAGCGAGCGTAGCTGCGCGTCGCGCCCGGAACCGGACAGCCGCCACCAGATCACGCGCGGGTCGAAGACGTTCCAGGACGCGGCGGGCTGCACGGTGATGCCGACGCGCCGCCGCGAGCGCACGAGCCCCATCGACTCCAGGATGCGCATGGTCTCGCGAGCCACCGTGCGGGAGACGCCGAAGCGCTCCTGAATCCGGTCGAGCGTGAGGACGTGGCCAGGGGACAGCTCGCCGCAGGTGATCTCCAGCCCGATCGTGTCGAGCACCGTGCTGTGCAGCGCCTCGATGCCGCCCTCGTACCCAGCTCCCACGCCGAAAGCCTATCCGGGGAGGGGGCTTCCCCCGGCTCCGCCAATGGTGTTATCTTTCGCCGTCAAAGATAGTACCTTTCGACGAGGAGCGGTCATGACAACCACCTGCCTGGTGGTGATGGGGGTTTCGGGCGCGGGCAAGACCACGATCGCCCGGATGCTCGCCGACCGGCTCGGCTGGCGGATGGCCGAGGCGGACGAGTTCCACCCCCCGGCCAACATCGCCAAGATGACGGCCGGCACCCCCCTCACCGACGCCGACCGGGCACCGTGGTTGCGGGCCATCCGCGACTGGGTCAGCGAGCGGGACGCCGAGGGCGAGAACGTGGTCGTCACGTGCTCGGCCCTCAAGCGCGCGTACCGCGACCTGCTCCGCCAGGCCACGGCCCGCGTGCGGTTCGTCTACCTCCGCGGCACCACCGAGATCGTCGGCAGCAGGCTGGCGGACCGGTCGGGCCACTTCATGCCGCCCTCGCTGCTGGGCTCCCAGTTCGGCGACCTCGAACCCCTCGCTCCCGACGAGGACGGGGTCACCGTCGACATCGGAGACACCCCCGAGCACATCACCGACACGGCACTCGTCGCGCTCGGCCTGCGCAACGGGGCCTCCGCGGGCGCCTAGCAGCACCAACCCCTCCCCCAACCCATCGCGAAGCAACACGCAAGAAGCAACGGAGCTTTCGTATGGAAACCGACGAGTGGACCCAGACCCTCGGCGCAGGGCCGCTGCTGGGTATCGCGGCCGGCGCCATCGCCGTGCTGCTGTTCCTCATCATCAAGCTGCGCGTGCACGCCTTCCTGGCGCTGGTCACCGTCAGCGTGGCGACCGCGTTCGCCACGGGCATCCCCGCGGGCAGCATCATCGACACCTTGACCGACGGCTTCGGCTCCACGCTGGCGAGCGTCGCGCTGCTGGTGGGCCTCGGCGCGATGCTCGGGAGGCTCGTCGAGGTCAGCGGTGGCGCCCAGGCCCTGACCGACACGCTGATCGGCAAGTTCGGTGAGCGGCGCGCACCGCTGGCGCTGGGCGTCGCCTCACTGATCTTCGGCTTCCCGATCTTCTTCGACGCCGGCCTCGTCGTCATGCTGCCGATCGTGTTCTCGGTGGCCCGGCGGCTCGGCGGCGGCGTGCTCCGCTACGGCCTGCCCGCGGCGGGCGCGTTCTCGGTCATGCACATCTACGTGCCGCCGCATCCCGGCCCCGTCGCGGCCAGCGGCCTGCTCGGCGCCGACGTCGGCCTCGTCATCCTCTTCGCCATCCTCGTCGCGGTGCCGACGTGGTTCCTCACCAGCTACCTCTACGGCCTGTGGGCGGGCAAGCGCATCGTGCTGCCCGTGCCGGACATCCTCAGCGGCGGCGTGCCGGAGGAGGAGCGCGATCAGAACCCGCCCAAGGCCGGCACCGTCGTGGCGCTGCTGCTCCTCCCGCTGGTGATGATCTTCGCCAACACCGGCCTCAACACGGCGGGCGAGGCGGGCTGGATCGACGGCGACGCGGGCTGGGTGCAGGTGCTGCTGGCGCTCGGCTCCACCCCGATCGCCCTGCTCGTCACGGTCTTCGTGGCCAGCTACGTGCTCGGCACCCGCCGCGGGCGCGGCAAGGACGTCCTGGAGAAGCTGCTCGACACCGCACTCGGCCCGGTGTGCGCGATCATCCTGATCACCGGCGCCGGTGGCATGTTCGGTGGTGTCCTGCGGGCCAGCGGCATCGGCGACGCCCTGTCGAACGCGCTCTCCGACATCGGGCTGCCCGTCGTGGTCGCCGCCTACCTCATCGCCACCATCCTGCGCATCGCGCAGGGCTCGGCGACGGTCGCGCTCACCACCGCGGCCGGGCTGGTGCAGCCGCTCGTCGTGGGCAACGGGTTCAACAGCGTCGAGCTGGTCGCGCTCGTGCTGGCGCTGGCCGCCGGTTCGGTCACCGCGGGCCACGTCAACGACTCCGGGTTCTGGCTGGTCGGCCGGTTCTTCGGCATGGACGTCAAGACGACGCTCAAGACCTGGACCGTCATGCAGACCACCATCGGGCTCATGGGCTTCGCCCTGTCGGCCCTGCTGTTCGTCATCGCGTAAGGGAGTTCGTCGTGTCGCCGACGCTGTTCGACCTGTCCGGCCGTGTCGCGCTGGTGACCGGCAGCACGCGGGGCCTCGGCCGCGAGATCGCGGCCGGCCTCGCGGCCGCCGGGGCCACGGTGGTGCTCAACGGCCGCGATCCACAACGGCTGGAGGCCGCCCGCACGGCACTGGGCGCCGACGGCGTCGCGTTCGACGTCACCGACCCCGACGCGGTGGCGGCCGCGGTCGGGCAGGTCACCGAACGGCACGGCGGCATCGACATCCTCGTCAACAACGCCGGGTTCCAGCACCGGCAGCCGATGCTGGAACTGTCGCTGGCCGACTGGGAGGCCGTGCTCCGCACCGACCTCACGAGCGCCTTCGTGATCGGCAAGGCGGTGGCGCCTGGCATGATCGCCCGCGGCCGCGGCAAGATCATCAACATCTGCTCGGTGCAGACGGAGCTGGCCCGCCCTTCGATCGCCCCGTACACGGCGGCGAAGGGCGGGCTGCGCAACCTCACCCGCGCGATGACCGCCGAGTGGGCCGGGCACGGGCTGCAGATCAACGGCATCGCACCCGGCTACGTCGACACCGAGCTGACCGCGGCACTGGTGGCCGACGAGCAGTTCTCCTCGTGGGTCACCGGCCGCACACCCGCGGGACGCTGGGGCCGCGCCGAGGATCTCGTCGGCCCCGCGGTGTTCCTGGCCTCCGACGCCTCGGCGTTCGTCAACGGCCAGGTGCTGTTCGTCGACGGCGGCATGACCGCCGTCGTGTGAGGGAGGCGGACATGGCCACTGCCCAGGCTCTGGTGGTCCACGCGGCGGGCGACCTGAGGGTGGAGGAGCGCACACTGCCCGAGCCCGCACCGCACGAGGCCGTGGTCGCCATCGGCTACGGCGGCGTGTGCGGGTCGGACCTGCACTACGTGGCGCACGGCGCGGTGGGCGAGTCGGTGCTGCGGGCGCCGATGGTGCTGGGACACGAGGTGTCCGGGCGCGTCGCCGTCGCGGCGGCCGACGGCTCCGGGCCCACCGAGGGCACGCCGGTGGCCGTGCACCCGGCGACGCCGTGCGGGCAGTGCGGCTACTGCGCCGCGAGCAGGCAGAACCTGTGCCCGCACACCAGCTACCTCGGCTCGGCGGCCCGTTTCCCGCACACCGACGGCGCCTTCGCACAGCGCTACGTCGTCGCCACCGACCGGCTGCTGCCGCTGCCGGACGCGCTTTCCGTGCGGACGGCGGCGCTCGTGGAGCCCGCCTCGGTGGCGTGGCACGCGGTGTCGCGTGCGGGCGACGTGGCGGGCAAGCGGGTGCTGGTGACGGGCGCGGGCCCGATCGGCGCGCTCGTCGTGGCCGTGCTGCGCAGGGCGGGCGCGGCCGAGATCGTGGTGACCGACCTGCACGAGCGTCCGCTGCGGGTGGCGCGCGAACTCGGCGCCACGCGGACCCGGCTGGGCACCGCGCCCGAGGACCTCGGCGCGGACGTGGCGATCGACTCCTCCGGCGCGGCCGCCGGGGTGGCCACGGCCGTGCGCGCGCTGCGCCGGGGCGGTCACCTGGTGCTGCTCGGCCTGCCGCCCGCGCCGGAGCAGCCGTTCCTGTCGGGGCTGGTGGCGACCCGGGAACTGACGGTCGCGGGGTCGTTCCGGTTCCACGCCGAGATGGCCGACGTCATCGCGGCGATGGCCGACGGCTCCCTGGCGGTGGATGCCGTCATCAGCCACGAGTTCCCGCTGGCCGAGGCGGAGCAGGCGTTCGCCGTCGCCCGCGACGCCACGGCCTCGGGCAAGGTGCTGCTCCGCTTCTGACGCGATCTCGTCCACCGCCGGGTGGCGTACGGGCAAGGCTGGACAGCGGCTCAGCGGCTCAGCGGACGAGCAGCGCGAGACACTCCACGTGGTGGGTCATCGGGAACGCGTCGAAGGCCCTCAGCCGCTGCAGGCGGTAGCCGTGCTGGGCGAACGTCGCCACGTCCCGGGCCAGCGCCGCCGGGTCACACGCCACGTACACCACCCGTTCGGCCCCGGCGGCGGCGATCGCCTCCACCACCTCGCGGCCCGCTCCCTTGCGCGGCGGGTCGAGCACCACGACGTCGGCACGGGCGTCCCCGGTGTCCGGATCGGACAGCACGTCCTCCACCCGGCCGCAGCGCCACTGCACCTGCGGCAACTCGGCGAGGTTGCGCTCGCCGTCGGCCACCGCGCGGCGGCCCGACTCCACCGCCAGCACCGACCCCGCCGGGCCCACCTGCTCGGCGAGCACGGACGCGAAGAGACCCACCCCGGCGTAGAGGTCCCACGCCCGGGCTCCGGTGGCCGCCGCGGCCCACTCGCCCACGACGGCGGCGAACGTCTCCGCAGCCTCGGGATGCACCTGCCAGAAGCCGTGGGCCGCCAGCCGCCAGTCCCGGCCCGCCGCCCGCTCGGCGGCCAGCCCGCCCCGGAGCTGCCTGCCGTCACGGCGCACGTGCACGGTTCCCGCGGCGTCCTCGGTGACCTCCACCTCGCCACCCGGCCGGGCCCTCCTGGCCAGGCCGGCCCCGGCCGCGGCACGCGCGGTGATGGGGCAGTCCTCCAGCGGGATCACGCGGTGGCTGCGATGCGCCCGCAGGCCCGGCCTGCCGTCGCGGCCCGCCACGAACCGCACCCGGGTCCGCCAGCGCAGCGCGCCCCCCGGCAGGTCCTCCACCTCCACCGGCCACGTGATCCCCGCCAGCCGCTCCAGCTGCTCGGCCACGACCGCGGCCTTGAGCGCCCGCTGCGCGGCCGGGGTCGCGTGCTGCCAGTCGCAGCCGCCGCACAGGCCGGGGCCCGCCACCGGGCACGGCGGCGTCACGCGGTCCTCCGACGCACGCAGCACGCGCACGGCGTCGGCGCGGCAGAACGACTTTCCCGCGTCCTCGGTGACCCTGGCGACCACCCGCTCCCCCGGCAGCGCATGCCGTACGAACACGACCCGGCCCTCCACCCGGGACACGCAGTGCCCGCCGTGGGCGACGGCGCCGACGTCCAGCTCCAGCTCCCGGCCCGTCCAGTCCTGTTTCACCGCCCGGAACCCTGGCCCTTGCCGCCGCCGTCCGGCCCGCGCGTGAGGTCGAACAGGCCCCTGCGCACGTCACCGGCCACCGGATGGGCCGCCTCCGCGCGCCTGGACGCGTACTTGGAGGACTCCAGCTGCCACGGCACGCTCGTCACCATCACCCGTGACTGGAACAGCAGCCTGCCCTTGAGCCGCAGAGCGCTCTGGTTGTGCAGCAGCTGCTCCCACCAGTGCCCCACGACGTACTCCGGAATGAACACGGTGACGACGTTACGCGGGTGGTCGCCACGGATCCGGCGCACGTAGTCGAGCACGGGCCTCGTCACCTCCCGGTAGGGCGACTCCACGACCTTGAGCGGGATCGAGAAACCGTGCTTGTCCCACGAGTCCACGAGCCTGCGCGTGTCGGCATCGTCCACATTGACCGTCACCGCCTCCAGGATGTCGGGCCGCGTGGCCTTCGCGTAGGCGAGCGCGCGCAGGGTCGGCCGGTGCAGCTGGGAGACCAGCACGATCGCGTGGTTGCGCGCGGGCAGGGTCACCGGCTCGCTCTCGTCCTCCTTCAGTTCCTGGGCGACCCGGTCGTAGTGCTTGCGGATGGCGCCCATGAGGAAGTAGATGGCCGCCATCGACACGATCGAGATCCACGCGCCGGCCAGGAACTTGGTGACCAAGATCACCACGAGCACCGATGCGGTCATGAACAGGCCGAACGAGTTGATCGCCTGTGCCCGGCGCATCCGCCGTCGCGCCGCCGGGTCGGTCTCGGTACGCAGCAGGCGGTTCCAGTGCCGGATCATGCCGCTCTGGCTCAGCACGAACGACACGAACACGCCCACGATGTAGAGCTGGATGAGGGCGGTCACCTCGGCGTTGAACGCGATCACCAGCACGATGGCGAACCCGGCGAGGAACAGGATGCCGTTGCTGAACGCGAGCCGGTCGCCGCGGGTGTGCAGCTGCCGCGGCAGGAAGCGGTCCTGCGCCAGGATCGAGCCCAGCACCGGAAAGCCGTTGAACGCCGTGTTGGCCGCCAGCACCAGGATCAGCCCGGTGAAGAAGATGACGTACCACATGGCGGGAGGGAAGCCGGCGAACACCGCACCGGCGAGCTGGGCGACGAGGGTCTTCTGCTCGTAGCCCTCCGGGGCGTTGATCAGCTGCTCGCCGGGGTGCTCGGCCATCACGGCGCCGGTGACGTTGGCCAGGAACAGCAGCCCCAGAAACATCGTGATGGCCAGGGTGCCCATCATCAGCAGCGTGGTCGCGGCGTTGCGGCCCTTGGGCTTGCGGAACGCGGGCACCCCGTTGGCGATGGCCTCCACGCCGGTCAGCGCCGCACTGCCGGAGGAGAACGCGCGCAGGATCAGGAAGACGAAGGCGAACCCGGTGAGGTGGTGCTCCTCGGCCACCAGTTCCAGATCGGCGCTCTCGGCGCGCGGCGCGTCGCCGAGCACGAACGTCTGGATCGCACCCCACAGGATCATGGCGAGGATGCCGGCGACGAAGGCGTAGGACGGGATCGCGAAGGCGGTGCCCGACTCCCGCACGCCGCGCAGGTTCACCGCCATCAGCAGCAGGATCGCGGCGACGGCGAAGGCCACCTTGTGAGTGGCGACGAACGGCACGGCCGAGCCGATGTTCGCCGCGGCCGAGGCGATCGACACGGCCACGGTGAGGATGTAGTCGACGAGCAGGGCACTGCCGACCGCCAGGCCCCAGCGTGGCCCGTGGTTGACGGTCGCCACCTCGTAGTCGCCGCCGCCGGAGGTGTAGGCGCGCACGTTCTGCCGGTACGACGCCACCACGGCCACCATGACCAGTGCCACGACGAGCCCGATCCACGGGCTGTAGACGTAGGCCGAGGCGCCCGCGACGGAGAGCATGAGCAGGATCTCTTCCGGCGCGTAGGCCACGCTCGACATGGGGTCGGACGCGAACACCGGCAGCGCGATCCGCTTCGGAAGCAGCGTGTGGGCGAGCCGGTCGCTGCGGAAGGGACGGCCCAGGACGAGCCGTTTCGTCGCGGTGGCGAACTTGGACACGGCTGGAGCGTAATCGTCGGGGTGCGAAGCCGATCAGGCCTGGGCCCGGTCGCGCTGCCAACGCTCGATCAGTGCGGGCAGCTCGGCCATCAGATAGCCGTAGAAGTCCCGCATGTCGGCGAGCCTGCGTTCGGCGGGGCCGCCCTCGGCCACCTGCTTGATGCCCTCCTCGGCGGCCTGCAGCATCTCGTCGACGACCCGGTTCTGCGCCGACATCATCCGCTGCCAGCCGTCGTCGGGGAAGCGGTAGTGGTCGCGGCGGCTGCCCGGCACGGGCGCCCGTTCGATCATGCCGACCGGCTCCAGCATCTTGATGGCACCCGAGACCGCGCCCGCGCTCACGACCAGCCGTTCGGCGATCTCGCCCGCCGTGATGGTCTCCTGGTCGGCGAAGAGCACCGCGCACAGCACGCGCGCTGTCATGCGCTGCATGCCCCCGCGGGTGAGGATGAGCGCCATGCGCTCGGCGGGATCGCTCGCGTCGGCCATGATCCTCCTGTCTCGTCTCATTTCACTCTAACATTTCCCAACTTTCGCAAATTCGTGAAATCTACGCCGTTCGGGTGGCCTGACCTGAACACGCGGCGCGTTCGCTGCGGGGTAGGTTCGGCGCTGGCACCGACACACTGGAGGAGGCAGGCGTGCACGTGGTGATCATGGGGTGCGGCCGGGTCGGCGCGTCCCTGGCCGCGGCGCTCGAACGGCTCGGTCACGAGGTCGCCGTCATCGACAGGGACCGGGAGGCTTTCCGCAGACTCGGCAGCGACTTCCACGGCCAGCAGGTCGTGGGCATCGGCTTCGACCGGCAGGTGCTCACCGAGGCCGGCATCGAGCGCGCGGGCGCGTTCGCGGCCGTGTCCAGTGGCGACAACTCGAACATCATCTCGGCCCGTGTGGCCCGCGAGAACTTCGGTGTCGAACACGTCGTCGCCCGCATCTACGACCCCAAGCGGGCCGCGGTGTACGAGCGGCTCGGCATCCCGACGGTGGCGACCGTGCCCTGGACCACCGACCGGTTCCTGCGCACCCTGCTGCCCGACGGCGTGGCCACGTCGTGGCGCGAGCCCACCGGGACGGTCGCCCTGCTGCAGCTGCCACTGCACGAGGGCTGGATCGGCCGCAGCGTGCGGGACCTGCAGGCGGCGACCGGCTGCCGGGTGGCGTTCATCATGCGGTTCGGGACCGGTGTCCTGCCCGACGACAAGACCGTGTTGCAGGCCGACGACGACGTCTACGCCGCCGCGCAGTCCGGCACCGTCACCGACGTCACGAGCGTGGCGGCGCGGGCACCCGAGGAGGAGAGCTGATGCGGGTCGCGATCGCGGGCGCGGGCGCGGTGGGCCGCTCCATCGCGTCGGAGCTCATCGAGGCAGGGCACACGGTGATGCTCATCGAGCGGCAGTCCGGGCAGTTCACCCCGGAGACCGTGCCGCAGGCCGACTGGGTGCTCGGCGACGCGTGCGAGGTCTCGACGCTGGAGGACTCCGGCATCGAGCTGTGCGACGTCGTGATCGCCGCGACCGGTGACGACAAGGTCAACCTCGTGGTGGCCCTGCTGGCCAAGACGGAGTTCGCGGTGCGCCGCGTGGTGGCGAGGGTGAACAACCCGGCCAACGAGTGGCTGTTCAACGAGAGCTGGGGTGTGGACGTGGCCGTGTCGACGCCGCGCATGCTGGCGGCGATGGTGGAGGAGGCCGTCAGCGTCGGCGACCTGGTGCGCCTGATGACGTTCCGGCAGAGCCAGGCCAACCTCGTGGAGCTGACCCTGCCCGCGGAGACGCCGCTGGCCGGCAAGCCGGTCCGCGACATCGCCCTGCCCCGCGACGCCGCGCTGGTGACGATCCTGCGCGGCGACCGCGTGATCGTCCCCCAGCCGGACGACCCGCTGGAGGCGGGCGACGAGCTGCTGTTCGTCTCCCCGAGCGACGTGGAGCCGGAGATCCGCAGGGCGCTCGGCTACTGAGCGCGCCGGGCGAACGAGTGGGCCGGGGCCTCTGCGGTCAACCGTCCCGCGGGGCCCCTCACGCCTGCTGAGGCGGCGGCTGGCCGTACTTCACCCGCAGGCGGGCCTCCACCTCGGCGTCGCTCTCCTCGACCTCGGCCAGCTCCTTGAGCCGCTTGTCCGAGCGCCGCACGGCCCACACCACGACGAGCAGCACCAGCGCGTACAGCGGGTAGCCCATCGCGATCTTGGCGAAGGCGAGCCAGCCGGTGTAGTCCTCCTGGTAGAGCCAGCGCTGCACGACGAACCGCGCGGCGAACATCGCCGCCAGGGCGAGCGTGGCCACGTCGTAGCCGAAGCGCGACTGCTTGTCCTTGCGCCAGGCGCTGCCGGTGCCGTTGAGGTAGCTCCACACCACGCCGGCCAGCGGCCTGCGCACCAGGACCGACAGCACCAGCACCCCGCAGTACACCAGGCTGGCCCAGATGCCGAACAGGAAGAAGCCCTTGGCCGAGCCCGTGCGGTAGGCGATGAACGCCGCGATGGCCACCCCGAAGAAGCCGGAGATCGCGGGCTGGATCGGCTCCCTGCGCACCAGGCGCAGGACGGTGATGGCCACGGCGCTGCCCACCGCGCTCCAGATGGCGACCGTGAGACCGAACAGCGAGTTCGCGAGCACGAACACGATGACCGGGACGGCGGAGTAGAACAGCCCGGACAGCCCACCCATCTGCTCCAGCAGGGTGGGCTGCCGCTCCGGCTCCTCGCGCGTGGCAGCGGGCTCCCCCGCTGGGTCGGTCTGCTCGCCGGTGCGGTCGCGGTCGGGCTCAGTCACGCGCGGACACTCTCTGGTTCGTCAGGTCGTCTGCAGCAGTTCGTAGTACGGGTTGTACAGAACCTTCTGGCCATTGCGTTCGGCCATCCGGCCGCGCGCCTTGATGGTACGGCCGGGTTCGATGCCGGGAATGCGGCGACGGCCGAGCCACACCAGCGTCACGTCGTCCGTGCCGTCGAACAGCTCCGCCTCCAGGGTAGCGACCTCGTTGGCCGGGCACAGCTCGACACTGCGGAGTCTGCCGAGCACGGTCACTTCCTCGCCCGAGCGGCAGTCGCACGCCCGCTGCGCACCACCGGCCTCCGACTTCTCCGAGAGGTCGTCGGCGTCCAACGTCTCGATGTCACTGGTCAGCTTGCGAACCAGCCGGCTGAAGTAGCCGCCGTCTTTGGCGGACATAGGCGCCTCTGCTCCTGTGCTCCGGGGCCCCCGACTTGTAAACGGCCCGTGCGATGTTCAGCGTAGCTCTGCCGGAGCAAGGGAAGCGGACTTGCGTCAGGATCGCAACGTGACGTCCGTTATGCCGCACCCTGCCGCCGTTCTGCTGCCCGGAACGGGCTCCGACGAGGTGTTCGTACGCTCGGTGTTCGCCGGGCCGCTTGCCGCGTTCGGCATCACCCTGACCACCCCGGCGCCCGCGCCGGGCGCGGCGGTGGTGACCGGCGGCCTCGCCGCACTCGACGCGGCGGCGGAGCGGGCGGGCGGGCCCGTCCTCGTGGGCGGCATCTCGCTGGGCGCCCACATGGCCACCGAGTGGGCCCTGCGCAACCCGCGGCGGTGTGCCGGGGTCCTGGCGGCGCTGCCCGCGTGGAACGGCGCCGCTGACAGGGCTCCCGCTGCCGTCGCCGCCCGTCACTCCGCCGACCTCGTGGCCCGCGCCGGGCTGACCGCGGCGCTGGCCGCCTCGGTCGAGGGGGTGGCGCCGTGGCTGGCCGCGGAGCTGACCCGGGCCTGGCGGCGG
The DNA here is from genome assembly GCF_003202285.1 of Prauserella muralis. Taxonomy (GTDB): domain Bacteria; phylum Actinomycetota; class Actinomycetes; order Mycobacteriales; family Pseudonocardiaceae; genus Prauserella_B; species Prauserella_B muralis. Next base: position 1,575,068 of record NZ_MASW01000002.1, on the reverse strand, counting down.
CACGGAGCCGGGCTGGCGGACAGCCTGCGCGCCGCCGCGGCGCACCCGGCGCCCGAACTGGCCGACCTGGCGGCGCTGGAGGTGCCCGTGGGCATCGCCGCGTGCGCCGACGACCCGGTGCATCCGCTGCCGGTGGCGCGGGCGTGGGCGGCCGCTCTGCCGCGCGCGGCGCTCTGCGAGACGACGCTCGCCGCGTTCGGCGCCGACCGTGAGGCGCTGGGGCGGGCGGCGGTGCTCGCGTGGCTGCGCGCCCGCGGGTAGACGTGCGCCGGTGCGGCTACTCGGCGACGGCGACGAAGCCGCCGAGGCCGATCATCGTCAGCCCGCTGGCGACGCGCTGCCGGATCCGCCACCGGGGGCTGGCCAGCAGCCGCGCCCCGAGCGTGCCCGCGAACAGCGCGACGGCGAGGTCGGCGAGCACGGTCATGCCCAGGGCGATCAGGCCCAGCAGCAGGAACACCAGCGGGGCCGGCGCGGTCTCCGGGTGCACGAAATGGGGAAGCAGCGCCATGAAGTACAACGCCGTCTTGGGGTTGAGCAGCTCGGTGAGGATGCCCTGCACCAGCGGTGACGACGCCCAGCGGCGGGCCGCCGTGGCGTCGCCGCCGGCCGAGGGGCCCTCGTCGTGCCGCTTCAGGATGGCGTGCAGACCGAGGAACACCAGGTAGGCGGCACCGGCGAACTTGACGATGGTGAAGGCCACCGTCGAGGTGGCCAGCAGCGCCGACAGCCCGAGCGCCGCCGCGACGACGTGCATCGACGCGCCGATCCCGTTGCCGAGGGCCGAGCGAAGGCCCTCTCCCCTGCCGCCGCGCAGGCTGCGCGCGAGCACGTAGAGGATGCCGGGGCCGGGGGTCACCGCGAAGAGGGTGGCCGTGCCCAGGAAGATCAGCCATTCGGCGGAGGTCGGCATCCGCCCACTCTAGAACGCCGCGACGCGCCGTTTCACCCCTGCTGACCCTGCTGCTCGGCGATGTGCGCGGCGACGGCCTCCGGCAGCTGGATCGGCAGCGGGGTGCGCACCGGCATCGGGTTGTCGCCTCGCACCACGATCGTGTCGCGCACGATGTCCCTGAGCACGGCGGGTGCCTGGGCGGCCTGCGACTGCGGGCTCGCGATCACCCCGCGCAGCATCCAGCGGGGGCCGTCGACCCCGACGAACCGCAGCGCCACCTCACCGACGATCGCGGACAGTTCGAGGCCCCACTCGCCCCGGCCCGAGGTCACCTGCGCGCCGTCGGAGCGCAGCTGCTCGGCCAGCTCGGAGCTGACCTCCCGCCACAGCCCGCCCGAGCGCGGAGCGGCGTAGGCACTCACGGTGACCTGGCCGTGCGTGGTCACCACGTGCACCGCGCGGACGTTGCCGCTCGCCTGGTCCATCTCGACCTGGACCTGCGACCCGTCCGGCACCGGCACCTGCACCGAGCCGAGGTCCATGCGCGGCAGCCCGTCCTCGGGCGCGTCGGCGGCGTCGAACGGTCCGGACTCCTGCGCCTCGTAGCCGGTGTCGTCACCGTCGGGCTCGTCGTACTGGTCGTACTCCTCGCCCGCGTCGTCCTGGTCGTACTCTTCGTCCTGGTCGTACTGGCCGGCCTCGACGTCGGCGAGACCGTCGGGCTCGGGCTCATCCCGGCGCTTCCGCCTGAAAATCCCCACTGCTACTCCGTTCCGAGGGCGGCGTGCCCACCGGTCGAACCGTAGCCACCCGCTCCTCGCTCCGTCGCTTCGAGTTCCGCGACCTCGACGAACTCCGCGTGTTCGACTCGCTGCACGACGAGCTGCGCGATCCGGTCGCCCCTGGCGAGCTTCACCGGCTCCACCGGATCGTGGTTGACCAGGCAGACCCGGATCTCGCCGCGGTAACCGGCGTCGATGGTGCCCGGGGTGTTGACGATCGAGAGTCCCACCCGGGCCGCCAGGCCCGAACGCGGGTGCACGAACCCGGCATAGCCCTCCGGCAGCGCGATGGCCACGCCGGTGCCGACCACGGTCCGCTCCCCCGGCGGCAGCACGACGTCGGAGGTGGTCACGAGGTCGGCGCCCGCGTCACCGGGCCGCGCGTAGGACGGCAGCGGGACGTCGGGGTCGAGTCGAGTGAGAAGGACCTGCACGCTGGACACGACACGCGAGACTACCCTGGTGCCGTGGGCACCAGTACACCTGCGGGATCGAAGGGCGCGGCGCTGTTCACCGAGCGCCTCTACGTGACGTGGTGGGGCTGGCCGCTGCCGCTGCTCGGCGCCGCGCTGCTCGCCGCCGAGATCCACATGGGCTACCCGGGCGTGCGCGCGTGGCTGCCGTACGTGGTGATGCTGCCGCTGGCCGTCGCGCTGCTGCTGAGCATGGGGCGCACCACCGTGCGCGTCACCGGCGGCGACGACCCCGAACTGTGGGTGGGCGACGCCCACCTGCCGTTGCGCTACGTCGGCGAGGTGGAGACGGTCGGCAAGCAGGGCAAGCGCAAGGCCATGGGTCCCGAGCTCGACCCTGCCGCGTTCGTGGTGCATCGCGGCTGGGTTCCCACTCTCGTGCGGCTGCACCTGACCGACCCCGACGACCCCACGCCGTACTGGCTCATCAGCACCCGCCATCCCGAGCGGCTCGCCACCGTGTTGCGTGAGCACGCCGCCGCGCGGCGCGCGGCGGACGACACCGGTGCCCGCGAACCCGGCTGACCAGAACAAACCGGGTGGTCGAGCGCGCGCTCGACCACCCGTTCGCTGAACCTGTGAACCCCTCCGGGTGTCCGCCACCCCGCGTACGGCCGCGCCGCGCCGGATCAGGCGCAGTCGCGGCAGATCAGCTGGCCGCCCGATTCCTCGGCCAGCCGGCTGCGGTGGTGCACCAGGAAACACACCGAGCAGGTGAACTCGTCGGCCTGCTTCGGCACGACCTTCACGGTCAGGTCCTCACCGGAAAGCCCGGAAAGGTCGGCCCCGGGAAGCTCGAAATTCTCCGCGGTCGCGTCCTCGTCAACGTCGACCACGCCGGACTGCGTCTCGTTCCGCCGTGCCTTCAGCTCCTCCAACGAGTCTTCGGCAAGCTCGTCGGCTTCGCTGCGACGCGGAGCGTCGTAGTCGGTCGCCATTGTCCTTCACCCCTGCGATCAGCTTCGATACCAGTTCGGGACCCGGTCCGCGGGCGTCACCCCGCTCGCGAGTCCTTCCGTGCCGCTGGTCAACGTTCCAGCGCCCGTGTTTGTGCCCGAAACGACAGTGAGAGAGGTCTCTATCTTGAGACTTCCGATCTTCGCCCGGAGCCCGGAGAGGGTAGCCCACGAGATACCCGGACTCGAAGCGGGTTAGCCCAGCCCGCAGCGACGTCACTCGACAGGGCTAATCCGGGTATGAGCTGCGCTTACGCCGTTCGGGTTGCGGCTCGGTATCGGCGGGCTGCGTAACGGCCGTGTCCGCTTGCCCGGTCGGGTGACGCCATGGTGCCATCCGATGGCGCTTCCGGCGCCTCGTCATGTAACGCCTAGGCTGATCTGTAACGACGGTGTCGGTACAGGCAGGCACACGCTCGGGCATGGGTTTCGGGAAGGGACGGCGCACTGGTGTCGGGGATCGGGGGCTTCGGCCGGAAACCGAAGGGGTACCGCAAGCGCAAGCCGCTGCCCGCCCTCATCGTGATCGGCCTGCTGGGCGCCGTCGCGACGTTCGTCTGGTTCAACGCGATCACGAGCACCGACGACATCAACGAAGCCATCCGCTGCGAGCCGAAGCCCGTGCCGCCGCAGGGCGTGACGTACGAGCCGCTGTCCTTCGACGCGCTCGAGGGCACACCGCTGACGCCGCCGGACCGGATCCCGCTGCGAGTGCTCAACGCCAGCGGGCTGCGCGGCGAGGCGGCCATGACGACGGCCGCGCTGCGCGAGCTCGGCTTCACCCGGATCGCCGAGCCGGAGAACGACCCCGCCTACAGCAACACCGAGGCCGACTGCCACGGCCAGATCCGGTTCGGCGAGAACGGCGCCGGCGCCGCCCGCACGATGCAGCTCATCGACCCGTGCCTGCAGCTGGTACGGGACAACCGCAAGGACGCCACGGTGGACCTGGCCATCGGCACCACCTACAACGACACCCGCCCGACGGCCGCGGCGCACGACGTGCTCGACCAGCTCGCCGCCTGGTCGGCCGAGAACGCCGGCACCGGCAACAGCGAGGCGTCCCAGGGCGGCCGCCCCGACATCGACGAGCAACTGCTCGAGGAAACCGCCCCCACCCACTGCTAGAAGCTCCCCAATGTGGCATTGGTGGCGTCCAACGCTACGAATGCCGCATTGGGGAAGTTGAGCGCTACGAATGTGGCATTGGGGAGCTCCGGCGCTAGACGGCTCCCGCGCCGCACTTGACGAGTACCGCGCGCAGGGCCTCGGCGATGGGTGGCGCCGCCGCGAGCGTGCCGTCCGCGCCCAGTTCCGGATCCTCGCCGGGCAGCGACACCACCGCGCCCGCCTCGGTGGCCACCAGCGCCGCCGCGGCCCAGTCCCAGCGGTGCAGGCCGTGCTCGAAGTAGGCGTCCGTCCAGCCCGCCGCCACCGCGCACAGGTCCAGCGCCGCCGAGCCGGGCCTGCGGATGTCGCGCACGTGGCCGAGCAGGCCCGCCACCAGCTCCGCCTGCCGGGCGCGCCGCTCGGGCACGTAGGCGAACCCGGTGCCCACGAGGGCGAGGTCGAGCCGCTCGGGCGCGGACACGGCCAGCCGCCTGCCGTCCAGCCACGATCCGGCGCCCCGGGTGGCGGTCCACCGGCGCCCGCTCACGGGCTCCACGACCGCACCGGCGACCGAGACACCGTCGACCTGCGCGGCCACGGACACGGCGAACTCGGGCAGCCCGTAGAGGAAGTTGACGGTGCCGTCGATCGGGTCGACCACCCACGTCACCGCGGTGCCCGGCGCGCCCGAGGTCCCCTCGTGGCCGCCCTCCTCGCCCAGCACCGGCTCGCCAGGGCGCAGCTCGGCGAGCCGGGCGCGGATGAGCCGCTCGGACTCGTGGTCGACGGCGGTCACCACGTCGGTCGTGCTGGTCTTGGTGTCGACGGTCACGGCACGACCGGCGAGCATGGACTCACGGGCGTCCCGCACCAGTTCGGCGGCCTCGGTGGCCACGCGCTCGGCGGTCTCGGTCAGGATGGCCAGGTCTGGCTCGGCAGATTCCACACCACCATGGGATCACATCCGGCGCCGCGACGGCCGCCGTCGGGCTGGGCTGTGGGTCTCGCCCCACGGAACACGGCTAGAGTCTTCGTCCGGTGACTTTCTGAATCGAGAAGGAAGGGACGACGCCAATGACGGCGACCCGGGGTTTCGGCATCGACATCGGCGGCAGCGGCATCAAGGGCGCCCTTGTCGACCTGGCGGAGGGCCGGCTCATCGGCGACCGGCTGCGGATCGACACGCCGCAGCCCGCGACGCCCGCCGCAGTCGCCGAGGTCGTCGCCGAGATCGTGCGGCACTTCGACTGGGAAGGCCCGGTGGGCATCACGCTGCCCGCGGTGATCAAGAAGGGTGTGGCCCAGACGGCGGCGAACATCGACCCCAGCTGGATCGGCACGGACGCCGACGGGCTGTTCGCCGAGCGGCTCGGCCGCCACGTCGACGACGTGGCGATGCTCAACGACGCCGACGCCGCGGGCATGGCCGAGATGCGCTTCGGCGACCCGGCGGGACGCACCGGGGTCGTGGCACTGCTGACCTTCGGCACCGGCATCGGCAGCGCGTTGTTCCACGACGGCAAACTCGTGCCCAATACGGAATTCGGTCACCTGGAGGTCGACGGACACGACGCCGAGAAGAAGGCGGCGGCCTCGGTGAAGGACAACGAGGGGCTTTCCTACCCGGACTGGGCCAAGCGCGTGGATCGTTACCTGACTGTGCTCGAGAACCTGATCTGGCCGGACCTGTTCATCGTGGGCGGGGGCGTCAGCAAGAAGTCCGAGAAATGGGTGCCGCTGCTCGACATCCGGACCCGCGTCGTCGTCGCATCATTGCAGAACAACGCCGGGATCGTGGGCGCGGCGGCCGCCGCCGTGGAGGGCATCGAACACTGATCCGCCACCCGGCACGGGCACGCGGAAAGTTGATCGCTTGGGCACGCCGCGGCCCATCGTCGTTACAATGGAACACGGCCCTGGAGGCGGGAGGCAAAACCGCAGGCCAGGGTGTGTTCCCCGAATCTAAGGCAGCCGGGACCGCCGCGTCTCGGTTCGTCATGATCGACCGCTGCGAAAGGGCGTACGTGGCAGCCGCAAAGACCGCAACCCGAAGCGGGACGAAGACAACGAGCGCCGCCAAGCAAGCGACAGCCGACGACACGGCGGACGCGAACGGGACGGCCGCGCCGGACGCGAAGTCGGCAGGCCGGAAGCCGGCCGCCAAGAAGGCCCCTGCCAAGTCCACGCGGACGCGCAAGAACACCAAGGCCGAGAAGCCGAAGACCAAGGGCGAGGCCTCGGAGCTCGGCGAGGACATCGACGCGGCCGAACTGGAGGATGTCGACCTGTCCGACCTCGACGTGGACGCGGTGGAGGTCGACGTCGTCGACGCCACGGTGACGGAGGAAGCCGAGGTCGAGGAGGCCGAGGAGGAGCCGGCCGCCAAGTCCCGCGCCAACGACCCCGACTTCGTCTGGGACGAGGAGGAGTCGGAGGCGCTGCGGCAGGCCCGCAAGGACGCCGAGCTGACGGCCTCGGCCGACTCGGTGCGTGCCTACCTCAAGCAGATCGGCAAGGTCGCCCTGCTCAACGCGGAGGAGGAGGTCGAGCTCGCCAAGCGGATCGAGGCCGGGCTCTACGCCGCGGAGCGGCTCCGCGTCGCGGAGGACGAGGGCGAGAAGCTCAGCACGCAGATGCGGCGCGACCTCAAGTGGATCGTGCGTGACGGCGAGCGGGCCAAGAGCCACCTGCTGGAGGCCAACCTGCGCCTGGTGGTGTCGCTGGCCAAGCGCTACACCGGCCGTGGCATGGCGTTCCTGGACCTCATCCAGGAAGGCAACCTGGGCCTGATCCGCGCGGTCGAGAAGTTCGACTACACCAAGGGCTTCAAGTTCTCCACCTACGCCACCTGGTGGATCCGGCAGGCCATCACCCGCGCCATGGCCGACCAGGCCCGCACCATCCGCATCCCGGTGCACATGGTCGAGGTCATCAACAAGCTCGGCCGCATCCAGCGTGAGCTGCTGCAGGACCTCGGCCGCGAGCCCACCCCCGAGGAGCTCGCGAAGGAGATGGACATCTCCCCGGAGAAGGTCCTGGAGATCCAGCAGTACGCACGGGAGCCGATCTCGCTCGACCAGACCATCGGCGACGAGGGCGACTCGCAGCTCGGCGACTTCATCGAGGACAGCGAGGCCGTTGTCGCGGTCGACGCCGTGTCGTTCACGCTGCTACAGGACCAGCTCCAGTCCGTGCTGCAGACGCTGTCCGAGCGCGAGGCGGGCGTGGTCCGGCTGCGCTTCGGGCTCACCGACGGGCAGCCGAGGACTTTAGACGAGATCGGCCAGGTCTACGGCGTGACCCGCGAGCGCATCCGGCAGATCGAGTCCAAGACGATGTCCAAGCTGCGGCACCCGTCGCGCTCGCAGGTGCTGCGGGACTACCTGGACTGACGTCCGTAGACACCCGGCACGCGGCGGCCGGTCCGAGACCATCTCGGGCCGGCCGCTTCGTCTCGTGCGCGACCTGCTCACGACCGCGGCGAGTCCTTCCTGCGCCTGCTGCCACCGGCGAAGGCGAGCACCCCGCCGACGAGCGCCAGCACGATGCTGGCCGGGATGTGCAGGCTCTCCGGCAGCACGTGCAGCTGCACGAACCAGCTCTTCGACTCCCCGCCCGCGACCCGGTTGACGAAGCCCCCGACGCCCTGCACGGTCAGCAGGATTCCCAGTAACTCGACCATGCCGCCCAGCCTGCGCCGTGCCGCGGAAGCCACGCGTCGGCGGAGCGCACGACCGCGCCGTCATCAGTTCGGAGGAGGCAGCGCGCCGCGCCGGTGTGCTGTGATGGATCCGTGCGGCTGAGCGTGCTCTCCACCTACCGCGCCCTGCCGGGTTTCGCCCAGGACCTGCTCGTGGCGGTGGCCTTCGTCGCGGGCGGCAGCGCCCTGTACGCGGCGGACATGCATGCGTTCGCGGGCCACGACCCGGTTCCCGGCTGGGGCCGCCACACGCTGCTGGTCGCGGTGGCCGCCCCGCTGCTGCTGCGGCGGCGTGCCCCGGCAACGGGACTGTGCCTTGCCGCCGTGCCGCTGGCCGCCGACATCGCCCTCGGCCCCACGGTGCCCGTGCTGCTCGCGTTCACCGACCATCTCTACGCCGTCACCCTCTACGGCTCCCGGCGGGCGAACCGGGTGCTGGTCACCGTCGCGGCCGCCGGTTCCCTCGCCGTCACCGTCGGGGCGCTGGTGCTCACCGCCGACTGGCGCACGGCCGTACTCGTGGTGGTGGTGTACGTGCCGTTCGTGGCCGTCCCGGTGTGGTGGGCCACCAACATCCGCCAGCACCGGGAGCTCGCCGAGACCGAACGGGAGGCGGCCGCCCGGCTCGCGCGCATCGCCGAGCTGGACCGCGACGCGGCCGTCGCCGCCGAGCGCGCCCGCATGGCGCGCGACCTGCACGACGTGATCGCGGGGCACCTGTCGGCGATCGCACTGCAGTCGGAGGCCGCGCTGTCCACACCGGACCCCACGGCAGCGGGCACGGTGCTGCGCTCGGTGCGGGAGAACAGCGTCAGCGCACTGGAGGAGATGCGAGCGATGATCGGGCTGCTGCGGACAGGCGAGTCCGCCGAGACGACCGCGCCCGCGCGGCTGTCGGCGCTGTCCAAACTGGTGGAGTCGGCCAGGGCGAGCGGGATGCGGGTGGAGGTCCACAGTGAACTCGGCGGCGAGCCCGGCCTGCCGGCGGCCGTCGATCTGGCCGCGTACCGGATCGCGCAGGAGGCGCTGACCAACGCCGTCCGGCACGCCCCGGGCTCCTCGGCCACGGTGACGGTGCGGCGCGCCGACGATGAGCTCACCGTCGAGGTGGTCAACGAGCTGACCGGCACGCAGGACGGAAAGGGACAGGGCACCGGCCTGCTGAGCATGCGCGAGCGCGCGCAGGCGGTCGGCGGCTCGCTGTCCGCGGGCCCGGCAGGGCACGGCTGGCGGGTGCGTGCGGTGCTGCCCGTGGGGAGGGTCCGCTCATGAGCATCCGCGTGGTGGTCGCCGACGATCACGGTGCGATCCGTGCCGGCATCGTGATGATCCTGTCCGGCGCCGAGGGCATCGAGGTGGTCGGCGAGGCCGCCGACGGCGCGGCGGCGGTCCGGCAGGCACGCGCGTTGCGACCGGACGTGACGCTCATGGATGTGCGCATGCCAGACGTGGACGGCATCGCCGCCACCCGGGAACTGGTGGCGCAGGGCCTGGGCGACGTGCTGGTGCTCACCACGTTCGACCTCGACGAGTACGTCTACGGCGCGCTGCGGGCGGGCGCGGCGGGGTTCCTGCTGAAGTCGGTGGAAGCGCCAAGGCTGGTGGAGGCCGTGCGGCTGGTGGCTGCCGGAGAGGGTGTCGTCGCGCCACAGGTGACCCGCAGGCTCATCGCCGCGTTCGCCGCCGGGGCGCCGCCGTCCGCGCCACCGGCCGGGCTGGAACTGCTCACCGACCGGGAACGGGACGTGCTCGCGTGCCTCGGCGAGGGACTGTCCAACGCCGAGATCGCCAGGAAGCTGTTCATCGGCGAGACGACCGTGAAGACGCACGTGTCACGGGTGCTCGGGAAACTGAACCTGCAGTCCCGGGTGCAAGCGGCGCTGCTGGCGGGCGAACTGGCGTGACTCACGTCAAACCACGCGGACGCTGACCGGCGGCACTCGCGCGTCTGGCCTACCGTGGCCCGGTGAGTGTGTTCCGGACCCTCGATGTCGACGAAGTGCTCAAACGCCAGGAATCGGGCGAACTGAAGCGACGGCTGCGCGGCCGGGATCTCGTCGGATTCGGTGTCGGCATCATCATCGGCACCGGGATCTTCACGCTTGCCGGGGTGGAGGCGAAGAACCACGCGGGCCCGGCCGTGACACTGTCGTTCGTCATCGGTGCGGTGGTGGCCGGTCTGGCTGCCCTCTGTTACGCCGAACTGGCCTCCAGCGTGCCGACCGCGGGCAGCGCCTACACCTACGCGTTCGCCACGCTCGGCGAGGTGTTCGCCTGGATCATCGGCTGGGACCTGTTGCTGGAGTTCGCGCTCGGCGCGGCCGTGGTGTCGCGGGGCTGGTCCGGCTACCTGGCCAACCTCATGGGCCTTCCCCAGGACCTGTTCGGCGAGGACGCGGTGGTCAACGTCGGCGCGGTGGTCATCATCGCCGCGCTCACCGTGGTGGCCGTGCTCGGCATCCGCCAGTCGGCGATGTTCACGAACACGCTGGTGGTGGTGAAGGTGGCCGTGTGCGTGCTGGTGATCGCGGTCGGCGCGTTCTACGTCACCGCCGCCAACCTGACGCCGTTCGTCCCGCCCGAGCGTCCCGCCGAGAGCGGCGCGAGCGCGCTGCACCAGCCGGTGGTGCAGGCGGCCCTGGGCCTCGAGCAGTCGGTGTACGGGCTGGCCGGGATGCTCACGGCGGCGGCCGTGGTGTTCTTCGCCTACACCGGTTTCGAGGCGCTGGCCAACCTCGGCGAGGAGACCCGCAAGCCCAGCAAGGACCTGCGGGTGGGGATCCTCGGAGCGCTGGGCGTGTGCGCGCTGCTCTACATCGGCGTGTCGTTGGTGCTCACCGGCATGGTGCCGTTCACCGAGATCGACGAGGGCGCACCGCTGGCCGCGGCGTTCGGCTCCGTCGGGCAACACTGGGTGAGCGCGCTGATCTCGCTCGGGGCGGTGACCGGGCTGACCTCGGTGATGATGGTCGAGCTGGTGACCATTGGGCGGATCGGCTACGCGATGGGACGCGACGGCCTGCTGCCCCGGCCCCTCGGCACGGTGCACCCGCGCTGGGGCACACCGCATCGCGTGACGATCGGCGGCGCGGTGCTCATCGCGCTGCTGGCGGCCTTCGTGCCGATCAGCGAGCTGGCCGACATGGTGAGCATCGGAGCGCTCTCCGCGATGATCATCGTGGCCATCGCGGTGCCGGTGCTGCGGCGCACGCGGCCGGATCTGCGCCGCCCGTTCCGGGTGCCGTTCTCGCCGGTGCTGCCGATCGTGGCCGCGCTGGCCTGCCTGTACCTGATGCTGAACCTCGACGTGCTGACGTGGCTGCGCTTCGCCGCCTGGCTCCTGCTCGGCCTGCTGATCTACGTCTTCTACGGGCGCAGGCACTCGCGTTTGGCGAAGCGCACGCCGCAGCAACCGGTCGGCTAGGACCTCGCCGCCGAGCTAGTCGGCGGGCGCGGGGCTGCCGTTGTCCCACAGCCGCGGGTGTAGCCCCGCCCGCTCGACCACGTCCCGGGCCGCGGGGGCTTCGGCCGCGGGCACCACCAGCAGCAGCCCACCGGGCGCCATTCCCTCGCGGCGCAGCGCCGCGGCGACGTGCCCGGCGGGCTGCAGGTGCACGCCCCGCCGTCCCAGCGACGGATAGGTGTCCGCAATGGACACCAGCGTGCCCTCGGACCCGCTGAGCACCCCGACGACGAGCACGAAGTGGCCCACCCGCCAGCGAGACATCCACAGTGGAGGGATCCCGGTGTCGAGGTAGTCACGCAGGGCGCGCGTGGGTGTGTCGTGGGCGGCGAAGGCACCGGTGTCGACATTGCCGATCACCGCGACGCGGGAGAGCCGATACGCGCCGGCGAGCAGGCGCAGCACCGCTTGCTCCGTCCACTCGCCGCAGGCGGGCACCACCGCCAGGCTCGCGCCGGCGAGCCGCTCCACCGCGCGCGCGACACCGATGGCCGACGTTCCCGCCCGCGCCGGGTCGCCGGTGACGGGCAGCGGCGCCCGGTAGTCGGAGCGGCCGGCCTCGCCGGGCGGCAGGCTCGGTACCGCCGCCGTGGGCAGGACGGTGCCCGCGGCGAGCGCGACCTCGTCCTGGCCGGGGACGGCGACGCCGTGAGCGCGCAGGGCCACCAGGCCGGTGAACGCACCGCACAGGTTGTCCTTCTGCGGCAGTTCGGCGCGGGCGGCGGCGAGCACCTCGGCGGCACCGGGCAGCAGGCGCACCTCGTCGAGCAGGGTCACGCGTCAGTACCGCCAGAGATGGGCACGCACGATCTCGTGCAACGGCCTTTCCCCGGCCCACTCGGCGTCCGAGGCCCGCACGGCCGTGAACGCACCGAGCAGCTCCTGCCCCAGCGCCGCCCCGATCCGGGGGGTGGCGGCGAGCGCGGCCGCCTGCGCCGACGGCGATTCCGGCAGCCTGCCAACGCCCAGGGTCTGCCGTTCGTGCTCGCTCCAGGAACCCGGATCCTCCTCGATCGGGCGCGGCAGCGGCACCTCGTCGTCGATCCCGGCGAGCCCGGCCGCGAGCACGGCGGCCAGCGCCAGGTAGGGGTTGGCCGAGGCGTCACACGGCTTGAGCTCGACGTTGGCGTGATCGTCGCCGAGCAGCGGTGAGCCGGGCACGTAACGCAGCGGCGCCTCCCGGTTCTCCACCCCCCAGAACGCGTACGCACTGGCGAAGTAGCCGGGCCGCAGCCGCGCGGTGGAAGGCACGCTGGGCGCGGTGATCGCCGTGAGTGCCCCGAGGTCGCGCAGCAGTCCGGCGAGGTAGGCCGCGCCCTCGCCCTGCGGCCCGTCCGGCCCGGCGAGCAGGTTGCGGCCCTTGCGCCAGAGCGAGGTGTGCAGGTGCCAGCCGTTGCCCGCGGCGGCGGGCGCCACCAGCGGCGCGAAGCTCACCCGCAGGCCGTGCGCGTGCGCGGCGGCATGGATGGTCTGCCGGGCCAGCAACTGGTCGTCGGCCGCCGACACCGGGTCGGTCACGGGCAGGCTCAGTTCCAGCTGCGCGAGCCCGTACTCGGCGTGCAGCTGGCCGAGGCGGAGCCCATTGGCCTCGAAGTCGTGCAGCAGCGCGGTGACGAACGGGTCCAGCGGCACCAGCGCGTGCGGGCTGTAGGCGGGCCCTGCGTGCCCCGGAGCGGCCGCGATGTCGTCGCTGCCGAGCGGGGTCACGCAGAACTCCAGCTCGAAACCGGCACGCAGCTCCAGCCCGCGCCTCCCGGCCTCGGCGACCTGGCGCTGCAGTGCGGCGCGCTGACAGTACGGCCACGGCGCACCGTCCACGGCGACCTGCCGGGCCGGCGCCCACGCCAGCGCGGGCTGCCCGGCGAGCCTGCGCAGCCGCTCGATCACCGGGAACAGCCGGACGTCGCCGGAGGGCGTGGCGAGCCCGTGATGGCCGTAGGTGATGCGGTCGTGGGTGTCGAACACCGCGAACAGGGTGGTGGCGCCCACGCCGCGCGTGGCGGCGTCCGCGAGACCGCCGATCGGCACGATCCGCGAGCGCGGGATGCCGTTGTTGTCGGCCCAGGCCAGGTGCACGCCGCTCACACCCGCGGCGGCCAGGTCCTTGGCCGCCGCCGACGCCGCCTTCGTCATCGGCTCATCCTAGTGTGGCTCGCGGGTCTGCTCGCGGGAACGCAACGCCACGCCGGCCACGACGGCGAGGATGCCGAGGCCCTCCGGCACCGTCGGCACCTGCCGCAGCACGAGGACGCCGATCACGGTGGCGGTTACCGGCAGCAGGGCCAGCAGCAGCGCGAACCGGGCCTGCCCGACCCGCCGCAGCACCACCTGGTCGAGCACGTACGGCACCACGGTCGCGAGCAGGCCGACCCCGATGCCCAGCGCCAGCAGCCGCGGCGAACCCCACACCTGGCCCGTGCCCAGCGCGAGCGGGCTGAGCAGCACGGTCGCCACGGCGAAACCCACGGCGAGGCTGTCGATACCGTTGCCGCCCAGCGCCACGCGCCTGCCGAGCACGATGTAGCCCGCCCACGCCGCGGCGGCGGCCACCGCGAAGGCGACCCCGGCGGGACTCCCCCTCAATTGCACGTCGGCGATGCACACCACACCGGCGGCGACCAACACCAGCGCGGCGATGTCGCGGCGGCCACGCGAGCCGAACGCGGCGACGGTGACCGGCCCCGCGAACTCGATGGCCACCACGGTGCCGAGCGGCAGGCGCGCGATCGCCTCGTAGAAGACCACGTTCATCCCTGCGGTCACCACGCCGAAGGCACCGGCCAGCAGCAGCGGCCTGCCGCGCCACGCCGCGCGGCCCGGCCGGCGCCACGCGAGCAGGATCAGCGCGGCGCCCAGGCAGCGCAGCCAGGCGACTCCGGACGGCGCAGCGGCGGCGAACAACCACACCGCGATCGCCGCGCCGACGTACATCGAAATTCCGCTGAGAACGAACAAGACGGGTGCCGGGACGGCGTCCACCCGTCGTTTCGGAACCGCAACATCCACGTCACGATGGTGCCTGACCATGGCAAATGCGGGGCGGTGACCTGCGAGTTCTTGGATGCCGGGATAGACCTGCGGCATTCGGGGTAATTCGACGTGACACACCTCCCACAGAACCGGGAACACTTGCGGACGCCGAAACGTCTGCAACAGTGGAAGCAGCGAGCACCGCGGTCGGGCACCGCCGGACAACGGTGATCGTGGCTGAATTGATGGCATCGGCCTCCGATGCCGGGACGGAGGGAGACTCCAATGACTTCACCGACGCTCACCCGCCCCGAACTGACCGCTGCGGACCGTTGTGACCGTTGCGGCGCAGCCGCCCAGATGCGTGCGATCCTCCGCAACGGCGGAGAGCTGCTGTTCTGCGGACACCACGGACGCGAGTACGAGGCCAAGCTCAAGGAGCTGGAAGCCGACATCCAGCGCTGAGCGAGCCGTCAGCACCAGCCGCGAGACGGGCGGGGATCCGGAAGGGTCCCCGCCCGTTCGACATTCCGGACCCCGGCGCCGCCGTCGTGGGCGGGCCGGACCCGCACAGTGACGAAGGACACACTGGCTCGCCGCGGGAACCACCCGGCCTCCGGTGGCGACCTGCCTGGAATGCCGACCGAGGCGCAGACCCCGACCGTCCCCACCCCGACCGAGCAGGCCCCCGCACGCAGCCTGCTGCCGCTGCTGCGGCGGCTTCACTTCTACGCGGGCATCCTCGTCGGGCCCTTCCTCCTCGTCGCCGCGCTCACCGGGCTGCTCTACGTCTTCGCGCCCCATCTCGAGCAGGCGATCTACGACCACGAGCTGCGGGTGCCCGCCGCGCAGGACTCGGTGCCGCTGGCCGAGCAGGTGGCGGCCGCCGAGGCCGCGCTGCCGGAGGGCACGCTCGTGTCGGTACGGCCCGCGCCGTCGCCCACCGACACCACGCAGGTGATCTTGGACGAGCCCGGGCTGGCCGAGAGCTACCACCGCACCGTGTTCGTCAACCCGCACGACGGCGAGGTGCGCGGCGTGCTCGAGACCTACGGCTCGAGCCAGGCGCTTCCCGTGCGTGCCTGGCTCGACCAGCTGCACCGCAGCCTGCACCTCGGCGACGTCGGCCGGATCTACAGCGAGCTCGCCGCGAGCTGGCTGTGGGTGGTGGTACTCGGCGGCCTGGTGCTGTGGTGGGGCAAGCGCCGCCGCAGGCGGGTGCGCCCGGACCGCACGGCCAAGGGCAGGGCCCGCACGCTGTCCTGGCACGGCGCCACGGGCACCTGGGTGGCGCTGGTGCTGCTGTTCCTGTCGGCGACCGGGCTGACGTGGTCGCAGTACGCCGGGGAGAACGTCAGCGCCCTGCGGGAGGCCCTGTCGTGGGAGACGCCGTCCATCTCGGCCTCGGCGGGCGAGCACGCGCAGCACCAGGGCTCCGCAGGCCACACGGGCCACGCAGGGCACACCGGTCAGCAGGCCGGATCGGGCACCGGCATCGGCCCGGACGGGGCGCTGGCCGCCGCACGCACGGTGGGCCTGGACGACCCCGTCGAGATCACCGTGCCCGCGAACGACGGCGAGGTCTACGTCGTCACGCAGACCCAGCGGCACTGGCCGACCAAGCAGGACTCCGCCGCGATCGACCCGGCCACCGGCCAGGTGCTGGAGGTGCTGCGCTTCGACGACTACCCGCTGGCCGCCAAACTGGCGCGCTGGGGCATCGACGGCCACATGGGGCTGCTGTTCGGGCTGCCGAACCAGCTGGTGCTGGCCACCGTGTGCCTTGCGGTGGTCGCGCTCGTGATCTGGGGCTACCGCATGTGGTGGCAGCGGCGGCCCACGCAGGCCGGGTTCGGCAAGCCGTTCCCTCGGGGCGCGTGGCGCAGCACGCCACCGTGGCTGCTGGTGGTGCTGGTGCTCGCCGCGGCCGCCGTCGGCTGGTTCCTGCCACTGCTGGGCATCTCGCTGCTCGGCTTCCTCGTACTCGACGCGCTGCTCGGACTGCGCCGGCAGCGGGCGGGCTGACGGGCCCGCCTACACCGTGTCGAGCACGCCCTCGAACGCGGCCTCGGCGGCGCCGAGCAGCTTCACGTCGGCGCCCAGCGACGACTTCTCGATGCGCACACCGCCGATGGCCCTGCTCACCAGGCTGCGGCGGCGGACCTCGGCGCCGACGTGGTCGAGCACCGTGTCCGGCAGCGCCGTGAACAGGTCACCGAGCACGACCAGCTCCGGCCCGAGCAGGTTCACGACGTTGACCAGGCCGAGCGTCAGCCACTCGGCGAACTCGGCGAGCGTGCCGCGAGCGGCCGCGGGGTCACGGCCGAGATCGCGCAGCGCGACCACGATCGTTCCGCGAGGGCTGTCGTCGGGCAGCCCGAGCGCCCGGCACAGCGCGGCCTCACCGACCTCGGTCTCCCAGCAGCCCTCGTTGCCGCAGTAACAGGACCGGCCGCGTGGCCGGACCACCATGTGCCCGATCTCGCCGACGTAGCCTCCGGCGCCACGCAGCGGCGTGCCCTGGGCGATGACGCCCCCGCCGACCCCGATGTCGGCGGAGACGAACACCGCGTCGGAGGCGTCGCGGGCCGCGCCCCGCAGGTGCTCGGCGAGCGCACCCAGTTCGGCGTCGTTGCCCGCGACCACCGGCATGTCGAGTGCGGCCGCCAGCCGCTCGCCCAGGGCGATGTCGCTCCAGCGCAGGTTGGGCGCCTCGTGCACGTGCCCGTCCGAGCGCCGCACCACGCCGGGCACGGAGATGCCGCCGGCGACCGGCTTGACGGCCAGGTCGGCGGCGA
Source organism: Prauserella muralis (assembly GCF_003202285.1). GTDB lineage: Bacteria > Actinomycetota > Actinomycetes > Mycobacteriales > Pseudonocardiaceae > Prauserella_B > Prauserella_B muralis. The sequence continues at coordinate 1,557,921 of NZ_MASW01000002.1, read as the reverse complement.
GCAACGTCGTCGACTCGATGACGTGGGTGAGCACCTCGGCCGGTTCGCGGCCGCGGCCGTGCAGGTTCCAGCTGTTGCGTCCCAGGATCTGCCCGCCGAGCCCGACCAGCGCGATGGCCACGTGCTCCACCTGGACGTCCACCGCCAGTACCACGGCGGCCTCCGGCTGCGGCAGCACCAGCAGCGACGGCCTGCCCGCGCCCCTGCCGGGCCGGGGTACGCGTTCCACGACCACCCCGGCCTCGGCGAGGCCGTCCACCAGCGTCTTGATGGTGCTGCGATTCAGCCCGAGCTCGGTCGCCAGCGTGGCCCGGGTGCACGGGCCGCCGACGTGCAGCAGGCGCAGCAGGCTCGATCGGTTGTACCGGCGCACCTCGTCGGGTCTGGCAACGGGTGTGCTGGTCACCACCCTATCGTTCCATCGACCGAATTCATCGTGCCGCGGAGGCTGCCCGGCGGCGCGACAGGGCGTCGACGGTGGCGGCCAGCAGGAGCACCAGGCCCGTGACGATGGAGACCACGGCGGCGGGCTGGCGCAGCAGGCCGAGCCCGTTGGCGACGACGGCCAGCACCGTGCCGCCGATCACCGCGTCGGACACCCTGCCCTTGCCGCCGAACAGCGACGCGCCACCGATCACGGCCGCACCCACCGCGAACAGCAGGGTGTTGAGGCCACCGGCCTGCGGGTCGACCGAGCCGACCTTCGACGAGTACACGATCGCGCCGAGCGCGGCCACCGACGAGCACACGACGAACACGCTGGCGCGGATCTTGGTGACGTTGATACCGGCCCTGCGCGCCGCCTCGCGGTTGCCACCGACGGCGTAGATGTGCCTGCCGTAGCGGGTGCGGTTGAGCACGTAGGTGCCGATCACCAGCAGCGCCAGCACGATCGGGACGACGTAGGGCACGCCCGAGATCTCGATGTTGGGGTTCGGCGCGCGGTTGATGGTGAGCAGTGCGGTGGCGGCGGCGCCGATGACGGCGAGCCCGCCGACCTTGAACAGCACGATCGTGGTGGGCTGCGTGACGAGGCCGCGTTTGAGCCTGCGGAAGTGCCTGCCCAGGCTCAGTGCCGCGAAGCCTCCCGCGGCCACCACGTAGAGAATCCAGCTGGCGAGGATCGAGAGGTTGCCGTTGGCGACCTTGTTGAGCACCTCCGACGAGCTGATGCCGATGACCCCGCCCTCGCCGATGAACTGCAGCAGCACGCCCTGCCAGGCCAGGAAGAGGGCCAGCGTCACGACGAACGACGGCATGCCGATTTTGGAGACGAGGAAGCCCGTGATGCAGCCGATCGCGGTGCCGACGCACAGCGCGAGCAGCATCTCGATCCACGGGTTGGCGGCCATGCCCGACACGGTGAGCACGATGCCGAGCAACGAGATCGCGGTGCCCGCCCAGATGCGCAGGTACGCGGCGAGCGCGGCGGCGAGCGCCAGCGCGGCGATGAACATGATGAACACGGTGGAGCCCATGCCGCCCATGAGGTTGCCGTTCTCGGCGTAGTGCATGGCCAGCACGGCACCCGCGACACCGGAGGCGGTGCCCGCGGACAGGTCAATCTCGCCGACCAGGAGCACGAACACGATGCCCATCGCGATCATCGTCTGCCCCGCGCCCTGCGCGAGCAGGTTGGCGAGGTTGTTCAGCGACAGGAACACGTCCGACAGGGCCGCGAAGAGCACCACGAGCGCGACAAGGCCGGTCAGCGCGGGCAGCGAGCCCAGCTGGCCTGCGCGCAGGCGGGAGAGGTAGTCACGCACCGCCTCGGACGTCGACATCGTGGTGGTGTCGATGCCGAAGTCGGTGATCGCCGTGTTCGACGACGCCGTGGGGGTCTGGGTCATGGTGGGTTCTTTCTCGCTCACGAAACGACGGCTCAGAGAACGGCGTTCTCGGGACGGGCGAGTCCGATGTCGCCGGACCGGCCCGCGGTGATCAGCTCCACGACCTGGCCGTGGGTGACGTCCTTGGTGTGCACCTCGGCGGCCATCCGGCCGAGGTAGAGCACGGCGATGCGGTCGGCCACCTCGAACACGTCGGCCATGTTGTGGCTGATGAGCACCACGCCGAGGCCCTGCTCGGCGAGCCTGCGCACCAGGTCCAGCACCTGGCGGGTCTGGGCGACACCGAGTGCGGCGGTCGGCTCGTCGAGCAGCACGACCTTGCTGTCCCACAGCACGGACTTCGCGATGGCCACGGTCTGCCGCTGGCCACCGGACAGCGCCGAGACGGGCGTGCGCACGGACTTGACGGTGCGCACCGACAGCGAGGCCAGCGTCTCCCGCGCCGCCTGCTCCATGTTCGCCTCGTCGAGCAGCCACGCGCTGCCACGCTCGCGGCCGAGGAACATGTTCTGCACGATGTCGAGGTTGTCCGCCAGCGCCAGGTCCTGGTACACGACCTCGATGCCGAGGTCCGCGGCGTCCTTGGGGCCCCGGATGTGGACCTCCTCGCCGCGGAAGCGGACGCGGCCGGAGTCCGTGCCGTAGATGCCGGCGACGCACTTGACCAATGTGGACTTTCCGGCACCGTTGTCGCCGACGAGCGCGGTGACCTCCCCTGCCCGCACGGCGAAGTCGACGTCGTGCAGGACGTGAACCGGCCCGAAGCTCTTGTTCAGGCCGGTGATGTCGAGGATGGGCTCAGTCATGGTCTGTTCTTTCGCGTCTGAGGGTCGAGATCCGGGGCGGACCGCGCAGTCGGGGTGCGCGGCCCGCCCCGGAGGCAGGGAGGGGTCAGGAGATGCCGAGCTCGGAGCAGGTCTGCTGCAGGTCGCCCGTGCAGATCTCGCTCGCCTTCACGTAGCCCTCGTCGACCACGCGCTTGACGTTCTCCTTCGTGATCAGGTACGGCTCGAGCAGCACGGACTTGACCTTGCGGTTGCCCTCCGGGTCGTCGCTGACGTCCTTGGCGAGCTCGTCCGCCGCCGCCGTGTCGCCCTCGGCCAGCGCCGCGGCGAGCTTCGCCGTGGCCTCGGCCTCCTCCTTCACCGGCTTGAAGACGGTCATGTACTGGTCGCCACGCAGGATGGCCTTGAGGCCGTCCGGGGTGGCGTCCTGACCGGTGACCGGGACGCGGCCGTTGAGCCCGTTCTTCTTCAGCACGGTGATGATCGCACCGGCGAGGCCGTCGTTGGCGGCCACCACGCCGTCGACCTTGCCGCCGTTGCCGGTGAGGATCTGCTCGAACGTGGTGCCGCCCTTCTGGTTGTTCCAGTCGTCGATGGGCTGGCTGCGGACGAGCTCGAGCGTGCCGTTGTCGTACAGCGGCTGCAGGACGTTGCGCTGGCCCTCGTGGAACAGGGTCGCGTTGTTGTCGGTCGGGGCGCCCTCGATCTCGATCACCTCGGCGCCCTTCTTGCCCTTGAGGGCGTCGGCGAGGCCCTGGCCCTGCAGTTCGCCGACCTTGACGTTGTCGAAGGAGACGTAGTAGTCGGAGCTGCCACCGAGGTTGAGGCGGTCGTAGTCAATGGTCGGGATGCCCGCGTTCTTGGCCTTGGCCGCGACGGCGCCGCCGACCTCGCTGTTGATCGAGGCGATGATGAGCACCTTGACGCCCTGGGCGATCATGCCGTCGGCGAGGGTGGTGAACTTCTGGACGTCGCCCTGGGCGTTCTGCACGTCGGGGTCGAAGCCCTCGGCCCGCAGCGCCGCCTCGAGCATGGGCTTGTCGAAGCCCTCCCAGCGAGCGGAACTGGCCGTTTCCGGCAGGATCACGCCGACCTTGCCGTTCGGGGCCGCCTGTCCCTGCGATTCGTTGCCGCCGGAGCCGCCCCCGTCACCACCCCCGGTGTTGGCGCCGCACGCCGCGAGCGTCAGTGTGACGCCGAGGATCGCGGCTGCGACTGCAAGAGGTCTTTTGATCCGCATCCGTTGAACCTTTCGGGGTTTCCAGCCGACGGGACAGCGGACCCGAAAGGGACCCGGCGCCGCGTCGCGCAAAATGTTGTGGCCGACAACATATGCCGCCGACCGCCGGAGCGGAAGAAGTTCTGTATCGATTAAGCGAACGTGAAACCACTACGGTTTGGTAACCGCGAGTCCTGCGCTCAGGCCCGCGAGTCCTGCGCTCAGGCCCGCGAGTTCTGCGCTCGTGATGGCGCCGGGGCTGGCCCAAGCGGCCCTGGTGGCGCCGAGGTCGGCACAGCCGGCGAGCAGGCGTGGGCCCTGCTGCCGGCGCGGCTTCGCCCAGGCCGAAGCTCCCCAATGTCACATTCGTAGCGCCCGCCACCCCCAAACGGAGCCGCTGCGCGGAGGTCCGAACGCGCACCTCGCACCCTGAGCGCAGAACTCGCGGACCTGGACGCAGGACTCGCGGGCTTGAACGCAGGACTCGCGGGGTTACCAGCTGCGGAGGGTGGCGATGCGCTCCTCCAGCTGTTCCACGGTGGCCATCGCGGTGGGCGGGCCGCCACAGATGCGGCGCAGCTCGTTGTGGATCGCGCCGTGGGGCTTGCGGGTGCGATGGTGGTACACGCCCACCAGCGTGTTGAGCTCCTTGCGCAGCGACTGGAGGCGCTCGCTCACCGACTGCGGCCGCGGCGCCGCCTCACCCGGAGACTGCTCCTGCTTGGCGGGCTTGCGCCGCTTGGCGTCGGCAAGCTGCTCCTCCTGGCGCTTGCGCAGCAGCGCGCGCACCTGGTCGGGCTCGAGCAGACCCGGCAGGCCGAGGTACTCCTGCTCCTCCTCGCTGCCGGAGAACACCGCCGTGCCGAACGAGCTGCCGTCGTAGATCACCTGGTCCAGCTCGGCGGAGGCACCCAGCGACGTGAACGCCTTCTCCTCCTCGCCCGGCTCGTCCTCGGTGCGGTTGGCCGCGACCAGCAGCTCGTCGTCCCAGCCGTCCTTCTCCCGATGCGGCTTGCCGAGCACGTGATCGCGCTCAGCTTCCAGCTCACTGGCCAGTTCCAGCAGCACGGGCACGCTCGGCAGGAAGATGCTCGCCGTCTCACCCGGCCTGCGCGAGCGGACGAACCGGCCGATCGCCTGCGCGAAGAACAGCGGCGTCGACGCGCTCGTCGCGTACACCCCGACGGCCAGGCGTGGCACGTCCACGCCCTCGGACACCATCCGCACGGCCACCAGCCAGCGGTCGTCGGAGTCGGCGAACTCCCCGATCCGCTTGGTCGCCTTCGGGTCGTCGGAGAGCACCACCACCGGCGGCTCCCCGGCGATGCGCGCCAGCAGTTTCGCGTACGCCCGCGCCGAGTCCTGGTCCGTGGCGATCACCAGGCCGCCGGCGTCCGGGATGCCCGCCGACCGCAGCTGCGACAGCCGGGTGTCGGCCGCCTGCAGCACGGCAGGCACCCACTCGCCGCCCGGATCGAGCGCGGTGCGCCACGCCCGGGCCGTCTGTTCGGCGGTCAGCGGCTCGCCGAGCCGGGCGGTGAACTCGTCGCCCGCGCTCGTGCGCCACGAGGCCTCGCCGGAGTAGGCGAGAAACACCACCGGCCGGACCACGCCGTCGGCGAGCGCGTCGGCGTAGCCGTAGGAGTGGTCGGCCTTGCTGCGCAGCGCACCGTCGCCGTCCGGCTCGTAGGTGACGAACGGGATCGGCGAGTCGTCGCTGCGGAAGGGCGTACCGGTGAGCGCCAGCCTGCGCACCGCCGGGGTGAACGCCTCGAACACCGCGTCGCCCCACGACTTGGCGTCACCCGCGTGGTGGATCTCGTCGAGGATGACGAGTGTCTTGCGGTTCTCGGTGCGCACGCGGTGCATCGTCGGGTGGGCGGCGACCTGCGCGTAGGTCAGCGCCACGCCCTGGTAGTCGGACGAGGTGACACCCGAGGTGTTGGTGAAGTTGGAGTCGATGGCGATGCCGGCCGCGGCGGCCGAGGCGGCCCACTGGTGCTTGAGATGCTCGGTCGGCGTCACGATGGTGATCGCCTCGACGGTGCGGTCGGACAGCAGCTCGGCGGCGATCCGCAGCCCGAAGACGGTCTTGCCCGCGCCGGGGGTGGCGACCGCGAGGAAGTCCTTCGGCCTGGTGGTCAGGTACTTCGTGAGCGCCCTGCGCTGCCAGGCACGCAGCGGACGTGCGGTGGCGTCGTGCTGAGCCTCGGGTGCGGCGAACCCGGTCCGCGCCGTGTCCGTCACTTCCCGCCGACCTCCTCTCAACCTGCACACCGACATGCGAAGGCCCCCACGACGGCGGCCCCGGCAGCTGTGCCGGGCCCGCGGTGAGGGCGCCTGCCCGAGCGTACCCGGAGGCACCGACAGCCGCGTCTCACGGCACGCCGGGGACCCGGCGAGCCAAACGAGGGCCCATGGACCATGCTTGAAGCTGCGATGGAGACGCCAGAACCAGGGACGACGCGCGGCGAGGGTGAGCCGGAGCCCGACGCCCGCCTCAGGCGCAAGGGACCCCTGCGCCTGATGGGCCGCACCCTCAGCAAGGCGTGGGACGGCAACATCTTCTCCGAGTCGGCCGAGGCCGCCTTCTGGCAGACGCTGTCGCTGCCTCCGCTGCTGCTCGGCCTGCTCGGCAGCCTCGGCTTCCTCGGCGACTGGTTCGGCGACGCGGTCGTGCGTGAGGTGCACGACGGCATCATCGACTTCTCCGAGAAGGTCTTCAGCGGCAGCGTCGTTACCCAGATCATCGAGCCGACCGTCAACGACATCCTCACCACCGGCAAGGGTGAGATCGTCTCGGTCGGCTTCCTCATCTCCCTGTGGGCCGGATCGTCGGCGATGTCCTCGTTCGTCGACGCGATCACGGTGGCCCACGACCAGTACGGCGTGCGCAACGAGGTCTGGCAGCGGATCTTCGCGCTGCTGCTCTACCTGGTGAGCCTGATCCTGCTCGTGGTGGGCCTGCCGATCATCGCGATCGGGCCGAACCTGCTGCCGCGGTTCTTCCCCATGGACTGGCGGCCCACCATCGCCGAGTGGGTCGGCATCCTCTACTACCCCACCGTCGGGGTGCTGCTGGTGCTGGCGCTGGCGACGCTGTACAAGCTGGCGCTGCCCCGCAAGCTGCCGTGGCACCGCGGCCTGCCGGGCGCGATGCTGGCCATGGTGATCTTCCTGCTGTCCAGTGTCGGCCTGCGGATCTACATCGGCTGGATCACCACCACCGGCTACACCTACGGCGCGCTGGCCACGCCCATCGCCTTCCTGCTGTTCACGTTCTTCATCGGGCTGGCGATCGTCGGCGGCGCGTACTTCAACGCGGCGATCCAGGAGCTGTGGCCCGCGAAGATGACCCGCAGGCAACGCCGCAAGTGGCGGCGGCTGGAGATGGAGCGGGCCAACGAGCGGATAGGCGACGAGGAAAGCAAGTCACTCTGGCAGCGCACGACAATCCCGCTGCGCAGGCCGCGCCGGCCCGCCGAGCCGCGGACCCCGGACGGCGGCGGGCAGTCCGGCCCCGCCAGCGAGGTCACCGGCCAGGACGGCGGGCGATCAGCCGGCGAGAACGGCCCTGCCGCCGGGGACGACACCCCGGCGGAGCCGCCTCACTCTCCCCGCGAACGGAACTCCGACTACTCCTCGCCGCCGCCGGGCGGAAGGTTCTCGTAGATCCGCTTGCAGTCGGGGCACACCGGCGAACCCGGCTTCGGCGACTTGGTCACCGGGAACACCTCGCCACAGAGGGCCACCACGTGCGTGCCCATGACCGCGCTCTCGGCGATCTTGTTCTTCCGCACGTAGTGGAACATCTTCGGGGCGTCGTCATCGGTGGTGTCGGCACCCTCGGGACGGGTGTCGACATCAGGCAACGTCTGAGTACTCACGGCATCCATGATGCCGCATGACCGTCGATTCGCGAACGAGCCGCCGCCCGTGACCCGCCACGCGGGCGCACCCCGCCGATGGGCGAGGATGCCCCTGTGATCACCCCACAGTCGTCCCAGCTGGCGATGTCGGCCGAGGTGGCCGACGCGCTGGCCGCCGCCCGGCCCGTCGTCGCACTGGAGAGCACCCTGCTGTCGCACGGCCTGCCACCCGGCCGCAACCTCGACGTCGCCGTGCGGCTCGACCGGGTGGTGCGGGAGCAGGGCGCGGTGCCCGCCACCATCGCCGTGCTGGACGGCCAGGCGCTCGTCGGCCTGTCCCGCGGCCAGCTGGAGCGGGTGTGCGCGCCCGAGGCGGCGCTGGCCAAGCTGTCGGCACGCGACCTCGGCCCGGCGCTGGCGCTGGGCGGTTCGGGCGCGACCACGGTCGCCGCGACCTCGTTGCTCGCCCACGCGGCCGGTGTCGGCGTGTTCGCCACCGGCGGCCTCGGCGGCGTGCACCTTGCGCTGCCCGGTTCGGCCGGCACCTGGGACGTCTCGGCCGACCTCGGCACGCTCGCCAGGACACCGGTGCTGGTCGTGTGCTCGGGCATGAAGTCGATCCTCGATATCGGCGCCACCCTGGAGGTGCTGGAAACCGCCTCGGTGCCCGTCCTGGGTTACCGCACCGACGACTTCCCGGCGTTCTACCTGCGCTCGTCGGGACATCCGGTGCCACATCGCGTGGACTCCCCCGCGCAGGTGGCCGCCGTGGTGCGGGCACACCGGCACCTCGCCGGATCCGGCGTGCTGCTGGCCAACCCGATTCCCGAGGAGTCCGAAATGGACGAGTCCGTGCACGACCGGCTGCTCGCCGAGGGGCTGGAGCTGGTGCGCTCGCGCGGCGTCCGCGGCGCCGACGTCACCCCGGCGCTGCTGGAGCACTTCCACACCGCCAGCGGCGGCGCGAGCCTGGACGCCAACGAGGCGCTCGTGCTGGCCAACGCGCGGCTCGCCGCGCGCGTCGCCGGGGAGCTGGCGGCGACGTGAGGGTCGCCGTGGTCGGCGACGCGGCGCTGGACGTGCTGGTGCGGCAGCACGGCCCCGTGGTGGCGGGCGGCGACACCCGGGCCCGCACCCGGCTGGCGAGCGGCGGTGCGGGTGCCAACACGGCGCGCTGGCTGCGCCTGGCGGGCGTCGAACCCGTGCTGCTGGCGCGGGTGGGTGACGACGCGGCGGGGCGGCTCGTCTCCGCCGAGCTGGCCAGGGCGGGCGTCGCGTGCGCGTTCGCGGTGGACCCCGACGCGCCCACGTGCACGGTCGTGGTGCTGGTCGGCGACGGCGGGCAGCGCAGCATGCTGGCCGACCGGGGTGCGGGCGAACGGCTGCGCCCTGCCGACGTCACCGGCCCCGCCCTGCGGACCGCGGCGCACGTGCACGTGTCCGGCTACGTCCTGCTCGACCCGGCTTCGCGGCCCGCGGGGCTGGCCGCGCTCGCGGCGGCCCGCGAGGCGGGGCTGACGAGCTCGGTGGATCCGCAGGCGGCGGCGCTGCTCACCGATCCGGCCGGGTTCCTCGCCGACGTGACCGGCGTGGACCTGCTGCTGCCGAACGCCGACGAGCTGCGCGCGCTCACCGGCTCGGCCGAGCCGGCCTCGGCGCGGGCGCTGCTGGACGCGGCGGGTGCGGTGGCGGTCACCGCGGGCCCGCGGGGCGCGGCGTGGGTGAGCGCGGACGGCCTGGTCACGGTGCCCGCGGAGCCGGCGACGTGCGTGGACAGCACGGGCGCCGGGGATGCCTTCGACGCGGGCCTGCTCGCCGCGTGGCTGCACGGTGAGTCCACAGTAGACTGCCTGCGTGCGGGGGTCCGCCTCGCCACCAGGGCGATGAGCGTGCTGGGCGCCCAGCCGGAGTAGCCGGCCGCCGGGGTGGTTCCCCAATGCGGCATTCGTGGCGCTCAACTTCCCCAATGCGGCATTCGTAGCGTTCAACGCCACCAATGCCGCATTGGGGAGCTTTTGGCCAGACGGGCAGGCGCGAGTCAGCCGTCGATGACGCGGTGGGTGGTGCCCTCGATCGCCGTCGGCTCCCGCTGGTAGCGGTTGACCTGCTCCGCCTTGCGCGGCGGGCGGTCGTTGGCTCGCAGCACGGCGATCCACGGCAGTGGCACCGAGAGCACGATGAACGCCAGCGCGAGCCACCACGTGTGGTAGAAGACTCCCGCCAGCACGAGGCACGGGATGCGCATGCCCATCGTGAGGATGTAATGGCGCTTGCGGGCGGCCAGCTCGTCGTCGTAGGAGGGGGCCGCCGCGGTGATCAGCACCGGATCCGCGTGCCTGTCGTGCTCTGTCACCGGCTTCACCTCCACCCCTCCATGCTCCCACCCACACCGCTCACGCGACAGCCGGGGAGCCGAACCAGTCCATGGCGGCCACGACGAGCGCCTCCACACCGGTGCGCAGCGTGGGGTGCAGCACCGGCGCGAACAGCGGCGAGTGGTTGGACGGGATGTCGGTCTCGAACCGGCCCGCGGCGATCGCCTCCAGCACCGTGCGCTCGTCAAGGCCGCCGACCAGCCAGAACACCGACGGCACCCCGGCGGCGGCCGCCAGCTCGCCGAAGTCCTCGCTCCCGGTGACCTGCGGCGCCTCCCACACCCGCCCTTCCGGGAAGTGCCCGGTGAAGACCTCGGTGAGCCGGGCCGTGGCCGCCTCGTCGTTGGTCAGCACGGGAAACGTCGCCAGCTCGGTCATCTCCGGCGGCCGGGGCGCACCGGCGGCCTGTGCCTCGGCGTGCACGATGCGCTCGATCGCCGCCAGCACCCGCCTGCGCACGCCCCCGTCGAAGCTGCGGACGTTGACCTCCAGCACGGCCTCGTCGGCGATGATGTTGTGCGCGGTGCCCGCGTGCAGCGAGCCGACGGTGACCACGGCGGCCTCGGTGGCCGCGATCTCCCGCGACACGATCGTCTGCAGCTTGAGCACCACCGACGCCGCCAGCACCACGGGATCGACGGTCGTCTCCGGACGCGATCCGTGCCCGCCCCGGCCGTGCAGTGTCACCCGCAGCGCGTCGGTCGCCGCCATGAGCGCGCCCGGCCGGGTGAGCACCCACCCCGCGGGGCCCGGGGTCACGTGCTGGCCGAACGCCACGTCCGGCGGGCCGGCCCGGTCGAACAGGCCGTCGGCGACCATCGCCCGCGCGCCGCCGCCCGCTTCCTCAGCGGGCTGGAACACCGCGAGCAGCGTGCCCGACCACTCCCCGCGGTGCGCGGCGAGCTGCGCGGCCGCCCCGGACAGCCAGGTGGCGTGCATGTCGTGCCCGCACGCGTGCATCACCGGCACCTCGCGCCCGTCCTGGTCCACGGCCGTGGCCGTGCTGGCGTAGGCGAGCCCGGTGCGCTCCCGCACGGGCAGCGCGTCGATGTCGGCGCGCAGCAGCACCGTGGGGCCCGGCCCGGTGCGCAGGACACCGAGCACCCCGGTGCCGCCGATGCCGGTGTGGACCTCGTAGCCGTCGGCGGTGAGCCTGCGCGCCAGCTCGGCAGCCGTCCGGGTCTCCGCGAAGCCCAGCTCCGGATGCCGGTGCAGGTCCACGTAGAGCCGCTCCAGGTCGGGCAGCCGGGCGTCGAGGCCGCTCAGTACCGTGCTCATCCCCGTATCTGACCACAGGCCACAGCACGCCGCGTGGGATCATGACGCACTGTGAACGGTGCACCTCCCCCGCTGTCCGCCGACGTCTGCGCCCGGCTGCGCGCGGCGTTCGGCCAGGCCCGCTACGACGCCGACGGCGTGCTCGACGCGCTCGGGGGCGCCGCGCACGCCGCGCTCGGCCGCGGCGAGCCGGTGCCCGCCCACCGGGCCAGTCTCGACGCGGGCGAGCTGGGCGTGTTCATCCGGCTGTTCCTGCTCGGCGAGGCGGAGCCCGCCGAGCGGGTGCGCGCCGCACTGGGACCGCTCCCGGTGGAGGACGCCGTGGCCGCCGGGGTGCTGCGTGCCGAAGGGCAGCGGCTGCGGGCCGGGCTCGACATCCGCCCGCACGGCGACGAGACGGGCTCCTGGTGGGTGGTGTCGGACCTGGACTCCGACCAGCTGGGCAGGCCGGTTCCCGGGGACCATGTGCTGGGCGTGGGGCACGCCTCGCTCAGCCTGATCCGGGCCACGAGCAGGCGGCCGGTGGGCTCGCTGCTCGACGTCGGCACGGGCAACGGCGTGCAGGCCCTGCATGCGAGCAGGCACGCCGAGCGGATCACCGCCACCGACGTCTCGCCCCGCGCGCTGGCACTGGCCGAGGCGACGTTCCGGCTGAACGAGGTCGACGTGGAGCTGCTGCGCGGCGACTGGTTCGCGCCGGTGGCCCGCAGGCGCTTCGACCAGATCGTGTGCAACCCGCCGTTCGTGGTGGGGCCGCCGCGGGTGGACTACGTGTACCGCGACTCGGGCCTGGCCGGGGACGACGCGAGCGCGCTCGTCGTGCGGCAGCTGCCCGGGTTCCTGAACCACGGCGGCGTCGGGCACGTGCTCGCATCGTGGCTGCACACGAAGAACGACGACTGGTCCGACCGGGTGAGGCGCTGGCTGCCGCCCGGCACCGACGCCTGGTTCGTGCAGCGTGATGTCGCCGAACCGGCACTCTACGTGGGCACCTGGCTGCGCGACGCCGGCATCGACCCGCGTTCCGCCGAGGGCAGGGCCAAGGCCGCCGCGTGGCTGGACTGGTTCGCCGCGCACGAGGTCGAGGGCGTCGGCTTCGGGTTCGTCACGCTGCGCCGTACCGACGGCACGCCGGCGATCGTCTGCGAGGACCTGCGGCAGGCCTACGACGACCCGCTCGGCGCCGAGGCCGCGGCCTGGCTCGACCGCGTGGACTGGCTGCGCGAGCACGGCCGCGACCTGCTCGGCACGGTGTTCCGGGTGCCGGACAGCGTGGTGCTCGAGCGCATCGACGAGCCGGGTGACGACGGATGGTCCACCGTGGTGCGCAGGCTGCACCGCACCGACGGGCCCGGCTGGCAGCACGAGCTGGACGAGCTGGCCGAGGCACTGCTCGCCGGCTGCCGGGGGGCCCTGCCCCTGTCCGACCTGCTGGAACTGCTGGCGCTGGCGCACGGCCAGGACACGGACGCGCTGGCCGAGGCGGCCCTGCCGGTGGTCACGGAGCTGGTCCGGCACGGGATGCTCGAGGCGGTGGGCCGGTGAGGGCGGTCGCCGCGCGGGTGAGCCAGGCCAGCGTCACCGTCGACGGCGAGGTGGTCGGCGCCATCGAGGAACCGGGTCTGCTGGTGCTGCTCGGAGTTCACACGGACGACACACCGGACACGGCCGCCACGATGGCCCGCAAACTGCACGAGCTGCGCATTCTCCGCGACGAGGAGTCATGCGCGAGCGCGCATGCGCCGTTGCTCGTCGTCAGCCAGTTCACGCTCTACGGCGACACGCGCAAGGGCCGTCGTCCATCGTGGACGGCGGCGGCGCGACCGGAGGCCGCGGAGCGGCTCGTGAACGCCGTCGTGGAGGCGCTGCGCGCCCGGGGTGCCACGGTCAGCACCGGGCGGTTCGGGGCGATGATGGCCGTGCACAGCGTCAACGACGGACCGTTCACGGTTCTCGTCGAGGTTTAGACCAGGCAACCGGAAATCCCTCTCTTCACACGCGGCACACCGTTCTCAGGACAACCTCGGGTTTGCTCGAGACAGGGAGCTCGGGTGAGTCGCTCAACACACGCGACGAGCCGGGAACGATTTCGCGCATCCCGACGTTGATCGGGGTGTCCAGCCAGCTAGCTGGTGTCGCGCGGAGGGTTCCACAGGCTCGCCACGCGGCGCGCAACGCAGGCGTGAGCACCACACAACACGTCAGCCCGTTGACCGGGGAGGCAGAATGTCCGTCCAGACTCTCGAACGCGAGGCCCGCGGGATCCGCGAGCGTGGCATCCCGATGGCCGCGGCCGACGACGAGATCGTGGTTCCGGCGCCCGCAGGCGAGGAGCCGGATCTCGACGCGCAGGGCCCGTCCGCCGACCTCGTTCGCGTCTACCTCAACGGCATCGGCAAGACCGCCCTGCTGACCGCCGAGCAGGAGGTGGACCTCGCCAAGCGGATCGAGGCCGGGGTCTTCGCGCAGCACATGCTGGAGACCGCCGAGGACCTCTCCGCCGAGCGGCGTGCGGAGCTGTCCGCGCTGGTCCGCGACGGGCACCGGGCCAAGAACCACCTGCTGCAGGCCAACCTGCGTCTCGTGGTGTCGCTGGCCAAGCGTTACACCGGACGGGGGATGCCGCTGCTGGACCTCATCCAGGAAGGCAACCTGGGCCTAATCCGCGCCGTGGAGAAGTTCGACTACTCCAAGGGCTTCAAGTTCTCCACCTACGCCACCTGGTGGATCCGGCAGGCCATCACCCGGGGGATGGCCGACCAGGGCCGCACCATCCGGCTGCCGGTGCACCTGGTGGAGCAGGTCAACAAGCTGGCCAGGATCAAGCGCGACCTGCACCAGCAGCTCGGCCGCGAGGCCACCAACGAGGAGCTGGCCGCCGAGTCCGGCATCGCCGAGGACAAGGTGGCGAGCCTGCTCGACCACGCCCGCGACCCGGTGAGCCTCGACATGCCGGTCGGCACCGAGGAGGACGCCCCCCTGGGCGACTTCATCGAGGACTCCGAGGCCACCGACGCCGAGAGCGCCGTCATCTCCGGGCTGCTGCAGGACGACCTGCGCCGGGTGCTCGGCACGCTCGACGACCGGGAGCAGCACGTCATCCGCCTGCGCTACGGGCTGGACGACGGGCAGCCGCGCACGCTGGACCAGATCGGCAGGCACTTCGGCCTCTCCCGTGAGCGGGTCCGCCAGATCGAGCGCGAGGTCATGGCCAAGCTGCGGCAGGGCGAGCGGGCCGACCGGCTGCGCGCCTACGCCAGCTGAGTCACGCCCGGTAGTCATTCACCTACACTCGGACAGACGCGTTGACTTCTGACGGCGATCAGGAGACGGTCTTAGCCATGTTCACGACCGCGGGCCCCGGCCGGAGGCGTCGCCCGGCGCACCGGCGGCACCGCGGCCGAGGCGCGTGTCCGGGCAACCTCGCCGCCGCCCGGGCGTCCAACTGACGTGAGGCTTGGCGGCAGGTGCCTCGGGCGCCGGTCGCTTTCCCCGGAAGGTCGGGTCCGTCGGGGTGGGCCCGGCCTTCCGCATGTCCGGGCCCGGAAACGCGGGCGTGATCTGCGTCGCCCCCCGGTCAGGCCTCGCTCACCCGTCTCCCGCCGCGCGGTACGGTCGACTCCCCCTTGTGACCACCGTGCAACGGAGCCCGAGCTGTGACCTCAACCACCACATCGTTCCAGCACACCGACGTCCTGCCGCTCGGCGAGGACACCCACACCGAGTACCGGCTCGTCACGCAGGACGGCGTCCGGGTCGCCGAGGCGGGCGGCCGGACGTTTCTGGAGATCGAGCCGCAGGCGCTGACCACGCTGGCCCGCACCGCGATCACCGACATCCAGCACCTGCTGCGCTCGTCGCACCTGGCCCAGCTGCGCGCGATCGTCGACGACCCGGAGGCCAGCGGCAACGACCGGTTCGTCGCGATGGACCTGCTGCGCAACGCGGCCATCTCCGCGGGTGGTGTGCTGCCGATGTGCCAGGACACCGGCACGGCGATCGTGATCGGCAAGCGCAGCGAGGGCGTGCTCACCGGCGGCGCCGACGAGCAGGCGCTCTCGCGCGGCATCTTCGAGGCCTACCAGACGCTCAACCTGCGCTACTCGCAGATGGCACCGGTCACCTTCTGGGACGAGCGCAACACCGGCACCAACCTGCCCGCCCAGATCGAGCTCTACCACAAGGACGGCGCGAAGGACCCGGCCTACGAGTTCCTGTTCCTGGCCAAGGGCGGCGGCAGCGCCAACAAGACCTTCCTGTACCAGGAGACCAAGGCGGTCCTCAACCCGAAGCGGCTCGCGAGGTTCCTGGACGAGAAGCTGCGCAGCCTCGGCACCGCGGCCTGCCCGCCCTACCACCTGGCGATCGTGGTCGGCGGCATGTCCGCCGAGTACAACCTCAAGGTCGCCAAGCTCGCCTCCGCCCGCTACCTCGACGACCTGCCGCGTGAGGGCTCGCCGCTCGGGCACGGCTTCCGCGACACCGGCCTCGAGCAGCAGGTGCTGGAGATGACCAGGCAGTTCGGCATCGGCGCGCAGTTCGGCGGCAAGTACTTCTGCCACGACGTGCGCGTGATCCGGCTGCCGCGGCACGGCGCGTCGTGCCCCGTCGGCATCGCCGTGTCGTGCTCGGCCGACCGGCAGGCCAAGGCCAAGATCACCGCCGAGGGCGTGTTCATCGAGCAGCTGGAGCGCGACCCCGCCCGGTTCCTGCCCGAGGTCACCGAGGACGACCTCTCCGAGGAGGTCGTGTCCGTCGACCTGAACCGGCCGATGGCCGAGATCCGCGAGCAGCTCTCGCGGCTGCCGGTGAAGACGCGGCTGAGCCTCACCGGGCCACTGGTGGTGGCCCGCGACATCGCCCACGCCAAGATCGCCGAACGGCTCGACGCGGGCGAGCCGATGCCCCAGTACCTGCGGGACCATCCGGTGTACTACGCGGGTCCCGCCAAGACCCCGGACGGCTACGCCTCCGGCTCGTTCGGGCCGACCACCGCGGGCCGGATGGACTCCTACGTCGAGCAGTTCCAGGCCGCGGGCGGCTCGCTGGTGATGCTCGCCAAGGGCAACCGCTCGAAGAAGGTCACGGCCTCGTGCGAGCAGCACGGCGGCTTCTACCTCGGCTCCATCGGCGGCCCGGCCGCCCGGCTGGCCCAGGACTGCATCAAGAAGGTGGAGGTCCTGGAGTATCCCGAGCTGGGCATGGAGGCGGTCTGGAAGATCGAGGTGGAGGACTTCCCCGCGTTCATCGTCATCGACGACAAGGGCAACGACTTCTTCGCCGAGACCTCCGAGCCGGTGCTGCAGATCTCGTTCCGCTGACCCGGACGGGCCTGGTCAGCGCGACTCTCCGAACAGGCCCATCCGGCTCCACGTCGTTTCCGTGCGTTCCATCGCCCGGCGCGTGGCGTCGCCGCCCAGCTGGGCGAGTTCGGCGAGGATGCCGTGCACCACGGCCATCGCCGCGGTCACCGAGGGGAAGGAGCTGACGCCTTCGCTCGGCACCACCACGACGTGGTCGGCGACCGCCACCAGGGGCGAGGTCCGCAGGTCGGTGACCACACAGGTGGTCGTGCCCGCCTCGTGGGCGATGCGCACGGCCTCCAGCACCTGCGTCGGCAACCACCAGAGGTTCACCGCGACGAGGCAGTCGTCCTCGCCGAGCCGCGCGACCGTGTTGGCCAGATGCGTCCCGAAATGGCGCTCCATCAGCACATCCCTGCCCATCGACGTGCTGCCGTGGGCGAGTTGCACACCGGGCGCGGCGAAGGTGCCCGATCCGAGGACCACCGTGCGCCGGGCCCGGTCGATCGCGCGGGCCACGGCCCGGATCGCGCCGGTGTCCACCGTGTGCGCCAGCGTCTCCAGGTTCTCCAGGTCCCGCCGGATCGCCGCGAGCGGGAGGTCGCCGGCCTCCTCGGCGAGCAGTTGCCTGGCCGAGAGCGAGGTGAGGTACCGGTTGCGCAGTTCCAGGCGCAGGTGCGGCCAGCCCTCGAAACCCAGGGCCCGTGCGGTGCGCACCACCGTCGCCACGTTGACCGACGCGCGCTCGGCGAGTTCGGCGGTGGAGGCGTAGGAGGCCAGGCGAGGCTGCGTGGCCAGGATGTCGACCACGCGGCTGGCCGCGGGCCCGAGCGTGGCGTCGGCCGCGCGCGCCGACACCCACTCCTGCACGGTGGCGTCCGCACCGTCCGTCGCCATGCCCCTCACACTCCGCTCTCCCCGTACGGCGCCTGCCAGCCTAGCCGCGCAACAGCCATTGCATTGCTCGGATCATGCTGTAAGTATTGCGAGCCGACGAGGAGGCGGCGCATGCAGACGGTCCATGTCGTGATCCTGATCGGCTACCTGGTGCTGATGCTCGGCATCGGCGCGTACTTCTCCCGCCGGAGCAGACTGCGCACCGGCGACGACTTCCTGTTCGCCGGCCGCAGGCTGCCCCGCGTCGTGCTGATCGGCACCCTGCTGGCCACCTGGGTCGGCTCCGGAACGATCGTCGGCGGGGCCAACTTCGCCTACACCTACGGCCCGCTGGCGTCGCTGTTCTTCTTCGCCGGAACGCCGGTGGGCATCGTGGTGCTCTACTTCGCCGCCGCGAAGCTGCGGGCGCTGTCGCGCTACACCATCCCGGACCTGCTGGAGGTCCGCTTCGGCCTCGGCGTGCGCATGGTGGGCGCGGTGGTGATCCTGCTGGCCTACATCGGGATCACCGCGTACCAGTTCCTCGGCGGCGGCTACATCGTCAGCCTGGTGACGCCGCTGTCCACCGGCCAGGCCACCGCGCTGGTCGCGCTCGTGGTGACCTTCCTCGCCGTCTCCGGCGGCATGTTCAGCGTGGCGTGGACCGACTTCGTGTCGGCGCTGGTGATCGTGGTCGCCCTGCTGGCCAGCGTGCCCCTCGTCATCGGGGCGATCGGCTCCCCCGGCGACTACCTGGCCCAGCTGCCCGAGCGGGCACGCACGCTCTCCGGCGGGCTCAGCGGCACGCAGCTGCTCGGCTACTTCCTCCCGCTGTTGCTGCTGATCCTCGCCGATCAGAACCTCTACCAGCGGCTCACCGCGGCCAAGGACGAGGGCAGTGCCCGCTCGTCCACGGCGGGTTTCCTCGCGGGCAGCTTCGTCATCATGATCCCCATCGCGATCCTGGCCTCGGCCGCGGCGATCCTGCTTCCGCGGCTGGAGGACCCGGACGCGGCGGTGCTGTCGCTGGCCTCCGAGGGCCTGCTGCCCGCCGCGATCGGCGGCCTGCTGCTGGCCGGGGCACTGGCGTTCATCGTCACCACGGCGACCTCGTTCATGCTCTCGGTCGGCGGCAACATGCTCTACGACTTCTACGTCCGGCACCGCCGGACCGAGGTGCCCGGTCCGGCGCGGCTGCGACTGCACCGCCTCGCCGTCCTGGTGGTGGCCGCGCTCGCGTACGTGCTCGGCCAGTTCTTCCCCAGCGTGTTGGAGCTGCAGATCTACTCGTACACCATCTACGGCGTCGCGATCACGCCCGCCGTGCTGGCCGTGCTGTTCTGGCGGCGGGTCACCACGGCGGGCGCGCTCGCCAGCATGGTGCTCGGCACCGCCACCCTGGTGGTCTGGGAGTTCGTGCTCGGCCAGCCCCGCGAGTGGAACGCCGTCATCGTGGCGCTGCCCGTGTCGCTGCTCGCGCTCGTCGCGGGCAGCCTGCTCACCACCCCCCGCCCGGCTCGAGAGGAGAACCCGGCGTGACGACCCTGCTGGACAACGCGACGGTGCTGGACGTCGCACGGGGCGAGCTGCTGCCCGACCGGCGCGTGCTGGTGCGCGACGGACGGATCGCCGAGGTCGGGGGCCGGGACGTGGCCGCCTCCGGTGCCCGCGTGATCGACGTCCGCGGCAGGACCGTGCTGCCCGGGTTCGTGGACGCGCACGTGCATGTCACCGCCGTCACCGCCGATCTGGCCGGGCAGGCGGAATGGTCGCCCACCTACGTGGCCGCGCGCGCCGGGGTGATCCTGCGCGAGATGTTGCAGCGGGGCTTCACGACGGTGCGCGACGTCGGCGGCGCCGACTACGGACTGGCCGACGCGGTGGACGAGGGCATCCTGCCCGGCCCCCGCATCCGCTTCGGCGGCAAGGCGCTGTCGCAGACGGGCGGGCACGCCGATCTGCGGCACCGCGGCCGGACCGTGCTGGACGACCATCGCTGCTGCCCCGGTCTCGGGCTGGTCTGCGACGG
The DNA here is from genome assembly GCF_003202285.1 of Prauserella muralis. Taxonomy (GTDB): domain Bacteria; phylum Actinomycetota; class Actinomycetes; order Mycobacteriales; family Pseudonocardiaceae; genus Prauserella_B; species Prauserella_B muralis. Next base: position 1,538,337 of record NZ_MASW01000002.1, on the reverse strand, counting down.
CGTGGACGAGGTGCGCCGGGCGGCCCGCGAGCAGCTGCGGACGGGCGCCCACCACGTGAAAATCATGCTGTCGGGCGGGGTGGCCTCGCCGACCGACCGGGTGGACGCGACGCAGTTCTCCGACGACGAGATCGCGGCGGTGGTCGCCGAGGCGGAGGCCGCCAACCGCTACGTCACCGGTCACGCGTACACCGCCAGGGCGATCAACCGTGGCCTGCGGGCCGGGGTGCGTTGCATCGAGCACGGCAACCTGCTGGACGACACCAGCATCGCGCTGTTCCGCGAGCGCGGCGCGTTCCTGGTTCCGACGCTGGTGACCTATGAGAAGCTGGCGGCCGAAGGTGCCGAGCACGGCCTGCCCGCCGAGTCGCAGCGCAAGGTCGGCGACGTCCTGGAGCACGGCCTGCGCGCGCTGGAGTCCGCGCACCGCGCCGGCGTGGACATCGTGTTCGGCACCGACCTGCTCGGTGGCATGCACCGGCACCAGCTCGACGAGTTCCGCATCCGCGCGCAGGTCCAGCCTCCGCTCGACGTGGTGCGCTCGGCCACGGTCACCGCCGCCCGGCTGCTCGGGCTGGAGGGCCGCATCGGCGTGGTGGCGCCCGGAGCCGAGGCCGACCTGCTGGTCGTGGACGGCGACCCGCTCGCCGACATCGGCGTGCTCGCCTCCGCCCCGGCGCTGGTGATGAAGGGCGGCATCGTGCACCGCGACGAGCTGCCGCACACCTGAGAATCGCCGGCCGCCGAGCCGAAGGGCCCCGTGGGTACATACCCGGTACCCACGGGGCCCTTGGGCCCGCGCACGGTGTCGTCACCCGGGTGCCTCTTGCGATTGTGGTCTAGACCATGGCAGCTTGGTTGTCGCACCGACAAACCGAGCGAGCGGTGGTGACGACCCGTGACGACAACGACGACGACACCAAGACGATCCCGGAGCCGGTGGGCAGCAGCCTCCGTGGCCACCGTGGCCCTCGCCGCGCTCGGCGCCACCGTGGCGGCGACCGTTCCCGCTTCGGGCGCCCCGGCGCCGGAACGGCCCGTCGCGGCGGAGGCCGCCGCGGCCGTGACGACCTTCGCCGACGAGTTCGACAAGCCGGCGGGCACGCCGCCGGATCCGGCCAAGTGGGTGCTCGAGACCGGCAACAACAACGGCAACAACCGCGAGCGGCAGTACTACACCACCTCCACCAGCAACGCCGCCCACGACGGCCAGGGCCACCTGGTGATCACGGCACGCAAGGAGAACCCAGGCGACTACCAGTGCTGGTACGGCCGCTGCGAGTACACCTCCGCGCGGCTGAACACCTCGGGCAGGTTCGCGCAGGCCTACGGTCACGTCGAGGCACGCATCAAGGTGCCGCGAGGCCAGGGCATGTGGCCCGCGTTCTGGATGCTGGGCGACAACTTCGGTGAGGTCGGCTGGCCGGACAGCGGCGAGATCGACATCATGGAGAACGTCGGCTACGAACCGTCCACAGTGCACGGAACGATCCACGGCCCCGGCTACTCGGGCGCCGGCGGCATCGGCGCCGCCTACTCGATCGGCGGCGCGTTCGCCGACGACTTCCACACCTTCGCCATCGACTGGTCCCCCGGCCGCATCAGCTGGTCGGTGGACGGCAACGTCTACCAGACCAGGACACCGGCCGACCTCGGCGGCCGCCAGTGGGTGTTCGACCACCCGTTCTTCCTGATCCTCAACCTCGCCGTCGGCGGGGAGTGGCCGGGCGACCCGGACGCCGGCACTCCGTTCCCGAACCAGCTGGTGGTCGACTATGTCCGGGTGACGACCAGCGACACCGCATCCCGCACGGGCCAGATCACCGGCCTGGCGGGCAAATGCGTCGACGTCGCGGGCGGCGAGAGCGCCAACGGCACGCCCGTGCAGCTCCACGACTGCAACGGCACGGCGGCCCAGCAGTGGACCATCGGCTCGGACGGCACCATCCAGGCGCTCGGCAAGTGCCTGGACGTCACCGGCGGGTCCACCGCCGACGGCGCGCAGGTCCAGCTCTACGAATGCAACGGAACCGGCGCACAGGACTGGGCGGTGAGCCCCGCAGGCGACATCGTCAACGTCGCGGCGGACAAGTGCCTCGACGTCGCGGGCAACGATCCGGCCAACGGGACCCGGTTGCAGATCTGGACGTGCACGGGTGCCGCGAACCAGAAGTGGAGCGTGCCCGGCTGACCCGGCTGCCGGGGCTCAGGCGGTGCGCCGCACGTAGTCGAGCACGACGGTCCGGTCGCCGAGTGGCTGGTCCAGCCGCACGGTGATCGGCGGATAGCGCATGTCCATCGTGCACATGACGTTCTTGTCCGCCAGCTTGGTCTCGACCATCGTGACGGCGACCCGCTGGCGCGCCTGGTCGCCGACCTCGGCGCTCGCCTGGCTGCAGCCGCCCTCCTGGCCGATGATCGTCAGCGCCCTGCCGTCCGCGGACACCGACACGTCCACCGGGTAGCCCCGGGGCAGCGCCGAGCCGTCGACGCGCTCCGGTGGCACCGCCCTGCCGTCCGCACCCGGCTCGGAGGGCGGCTGTTCGGACGGCGGCTGGGCGGGCTTGCGGCCCGGCACCTTCGTCAGCTCGCCGGACGGGGCCTCGACCGAGTTTCCTGCCTCTCGGGCGGGCAGCGATCCGGAGCCGGGTTGCTGGCCGCAGGCGGTCGCGAGCAGCAGCACCGCGCCGGCGGCGGTGATCGTCTCTTTCCACCTCATGGTCAACAGGACGTAACCAGCCCGGCGGTAGGTTGCACCCATGGCGGCGGAATCGGATCGGCTGGCGCGCAGGCTCGGCACCGGTGACGCCGTGGTCATCGGCCTCGGCGCGATGATCGGCGCGGGGGTGTTCGTCGCCTTCGCCCCCGCCGCGCGGGCAGCGGGCGCGGGCCTGCTGCTGGGACTGGTGATCGCGGCCGTGGTGGCGTACTGCAACGCGACCTCCTCGGCACGGCTCGCCGCCCGGTACCCGTCCTCCGGCGGCACCTACGTCTACGGCCGGGAGCGGCTGGGCCCGTTCTGGGGCCACCTCGCCGGCTGGGGCTTCGTGGTCGGCAAGACGGCCAGCTGCGCGGCCATGGCGCTGACCGTCGTCGCCTACACCGCGCCGGGCCTCGGCCAGCCGTGGCGCGGCCTGCTCGCCGTGGCGGTGGTGGCGGCGCTGACGGCGGTGAACTACCGCGGCGTGCACCGCTCCGCGCTGGCGACCAGGCTGATCGTCGCGGTGAGCCTGCTCGTGCTGGCCTGCGCCGTGGTGGCGATCCTGGTGGCGGGCACCCCCGGCGGCGAAGGGCTCACGCCCTTCCCGGGCGCAGGCCCCGCCGGCGTGCTGGAGGCGGCCGGGCTGCTGTTCTTCGCCTTCGCGGGATACGCGCGCATCGCCACGCTCGGCGAGGAGGTGCGCGACCCGGCACGCACGATCCCCCGCGCCATCCCGGTGGCGCTCGGCATCGTGCTGGTCGTGTACGCGGCCGTGGCGGTGACCGTGCTGGCCCAGCTCGGGCCCGCCGCGCTGGGCGCGTCGGCCGACCCGGTGGCGCAGGCGGTCGCGGCGACGTCCTGGGCACCGCTCGCGCCGGTGGTGCGCGCCGGGGCGGCGGTCGCGGCACTGGGCGCGCTGCTGGCACTGGTGCTGGGCGTGTCCAGGACGGTGCTGGCGATGTCGCGGGACGGCCACCTGCCGCGCGGGCTTGCCGCCGTGCACCCGCGATTCGGGGTGCCGCACCGGGCCGAGGTGGCGGTGGGTGTCGTGGTGGCCGCGGTCGCCTCGGTCGCCGATCTGCGCTCGGCGATCGGCTTCTCGTCGTTCGCGGTGCTGACCTACTACGCCGTCGCCAACGCCAGCGCGCTGACGCTGGGCCGACGCGCGGTGCCCGTGGTCGGCCTGGCGGGCTGCGTGGTGCTGGCGTTCAGCCTGCCCTGGACGTCGGTGGCGGCGGGCGCCGCCGCGCTCGCCGCCGGCGCCCTCGCCTACGTCGTCAGGCGCGCCTGATCCCGGCGACGCGGTCGACGGCGGCCTCGAACCCGCCGACCAGGTCGGCGACGACATCGGCCACGGCGCGCACCTCGTTGAGCCTGCCGACGATCTGGCCCACCGGCATCGACACCACCGAGGGGTCCGCGGCGGCGTGGATGCGGTTGTGCGCGTGCGAGACCAGCAGGTTCTGCAGCGGCATCGGCAGCGGCTCCGGCGCGTCCGGCGCCGCCCACGCCTCCGTCCAGCGGGTCCTGAGCAGGCGGGCGGGCTTGCCGGTGTAGATGCGGGTGCGCACCGTGTCCGACGAGCTGGCCGCGACCAGCGCCTGCTGCATCGGCTCCGAGTCGGGCATCGTCTCCAGGTACTCGCGCGTGGCCAGCCAGATCGAGCCGGTCCACACCCCGGCGGCGCCCAGTGCCAGCGCAGCCGCGGCCTGCCGTCCGGAGCCGATGCCCCCCGCCGCCAGGACGGGTGCCCGCTCGCCCACGGCGTCGACGATCTCCGGCAGCAGCACCATCGAGGCGATCTCGCCGGTGTGCCCGCCCGCCTCGTAGCCCTGTGCCACGACGAAGTCCACGCCGTTGTCGACGTGGCGCACCGCGTGCTCGGCCTTGCCCGCCAGTGCGGCCACCGGCACCCCGCGCTCGTGGGCCTGCGCGATGACGTCCACCGGTGGCGAGCCCAGAGCGTTGGCGATGAGGGCGATCGGGTGCCGGAGGGCCACCTCGACGTGGGAGCGCGCCACCGAGTGCAGCCAGCCGAGCACACCGGCGCGCTCGTCGGTGCCGTCGGGCAGCTCGGGTACGCCCAGCTGGGCGAGGGTGCGCTCGACGAAGGCCTTGTGCCCGTCGGGGATCAGCTCGGCCAGGTCGACGGAGCTGCCCTCGGTGGGGATCTTCGACGGCATCACCACGTCGACCCCGTAGGGCCTGCCGTCGGTGTTGGCGTCCATCCAGCCGAGCACCTTGTCGAGCTCGTCGGCGTCGTTGAACCGGACGCAGCCGAGCACGCCGAGCCCGCCTGCCCTGCTGATGGCGGCGGCGACGTGTTCCGACGGCGTGAACCCGATGATCGGCACGTCGATGCCGAGTGTGTCGCACAGCGGGGTGCGCATGTCGCTGGGCCTCTCCTTACTGAGTCTGACTCACGGTGGGCGGGTGCGCGGCGGCGTGCCGCTGGGCCCACGGGTAGTCGGGCTTGCCGCTGGGCAGGCGGCCGATCTCGTCGACGAGCCAGATGCTGCGCGGCACCTTGTACCCGGCGACCTGCGTACGCACGTGGGCCTCGACGGCGGCAAGGTCCGGCCGCCTGCCGGGCCTTGCCTGCACGATGGCGCCCACGCGCTGCCCGAGCCGTTCGTCGGGCACGCCGAGCACGAGCGCGTCGAAGACGTCGGGGTGCGACTTGAGCGCGCCCTCGACCTCCTCGGGAAACACCTTCTCGCCGCCGGTGTTGACGCACTGCGAGCCGCGGCCGAGGAGGGTGACCGTGCCGTCCTCCTCGTAGCGGGCCCAGTCGCCGGGCACCACGTAGCGGGCGCCGCCGGCCTCGACGAAGATCGTCTCGCTCTTGGCGGGGTCCTTGTAGTAGCCGAGCGGCACGTGCCCTCGCCTGCCGATCCGGCCGACCGCGCCCGGCTTGCGCTCCACGATGCGGTTGTCGTCGTCGAGCAGGACGGCGTCCTTGCCGAAGTTCACCCTCGGGCCCGCCGAGTGGTCGGCGTCCTTGGCCATCATGCCGATGCCGGTGAAGCCGCTCTCGGAGGAGCCGATGGCGTCGGTGAGCACGATGTTGGGAAACGTCGCCAGGTACTCCTGCTTGACCGAATGCGAGAACAGCGCGGCGTGGCTGGAGATGGCGACGATGGACGAGGCGTCGTAGCCGCCCTCGTGGTAGGCGTCCAGCAACGGGCGGGCCATGGCGTCGCCGACGATGGTGAGCACCTGCACCTTGTGCTGCTGGACCTGCCGCCAGATCTCGTGCGCGTCGAACTGCGGCACGAACACCACCGTGCCTCCGGCGAACAGGGCACCGAACGCGGCCCACTGGGCGGCGCCGTGGATGAGCGGCGCGGCGGGCAGCCGCACCAGCGCGCCCTGCTTGCCCTGCTCGGCGAGGGTCCACTCGTCCGGCACGTACTCGCCGGTGACGAAGTCGATGCCGCCGCCGAGGGCGCGCCAGACGTCCTCGTGCCGCCACATGACGCCCTTGGGGTAACCGGTGGTGCCGCCGGTGTAGAGGATGTAGAGGTCGTCGGGGCTGCGCTCGGCGAAGTCGCGATCGCGCGAGCTCTGCGCCACGGCCTGCTCGTAGTCGATACCGCCGTAGGCGGAGTAGTCCGCGTCGCTGCCGTCCTCGACGACTAAAACGTGTTTCAACTTCGGCGCCTCGGGGAGCACGGCCGCCACCCGGTCCGAGTACTGCCGCTCGTGCACCAGCGCGACGAGGTCGGCGTTGTCGAACAGGTAGGTCAGCTCCCCGTGGACGTACCGGTAGTTGACGTTGATCGCGATGGCGCGGAGTTTGTACGCCGCGAACATCGTTTCGATCATCTCGATGGAGTTTCGCGAGTACACACCGATGTGGTCGCCCGTGCCCACACCTTGCGCCGCGAGGTGGTGGGCGAGCGCGTTGGCGCGCTCGTCCAGCTGGGCATAGGTGACGCTCCGGCCGCCGCAGATGACCGCGGTGCGATCCGGCACGGCGTCGACGGCGTGCTCGAGCAGATCCGCGATGTTGAGTGCCACTCACACAAACTAGAACATGTTATCGTTCTGGGCAATGGCCTTGTCGGCCGTTCGGCGATTCCCCGATCGAGAGGTCGCGAGAAGTGGAACCACACGCGCTGGTGGAACAACGCGGGCACACGCTCGTGGTGACGATGAACCGCCCCGAAGCCCGGAACGCCCTGACGGGCGAGATGCTGGCGATCATGGCGCAGGCGTGGGACCGGGTCGATGCCGATCCGGACATTCGCAGCTGCGTGCTGACCGGCGCGGGCGGCGCGTTCTGCGCGGGCGCCGACCTCAAGTCCATGAGCCGGAACAGCCCCGCCGCGTCGTTCGAGAAGGGCACCTGGGACCCGAGCAGGATGGACGGCCTGCTCAAGGGCCGCAGGCTCACCAAGCCGCTCATCGCCGCGGTCGAGGGGCCCGCGATCGCGGGCGGCACGGAGATCCTGCAGGGCACCGACATCCGCGTCGCGGGCGAGAGCGCGCGGTTCGGGGTGTCCGAGGCACGGTGGGGGCTGTTCCCCCTCGGCGGCTCCGCCGTGCGGCTGCCGCGGCAGATTCCCTACACGGTGGCGGCGGAGATCCTGCTGACCGGCAAGCACATCACGGCCGCCGAGGCCAAGGAGATCGGGCTCGTCGGCCACGTCGTCGCCGACGGGACCGCGCTCGAGACGGCGCTGGAGATCGCGGAGACCATCGCGGGCAACGGGCCGCTCGCCGTGCAGGCGATCCTGCGCACGATGCGCGACACGGAGGGCATGCACGAGGAGGAGGCGTTCAAGCTGGACGCCCAGTACGGCATGACCGTCTTCGCCAGCGACGACGCCAAGGAGGGCCCGCGCGCCTTCGCCGAGAAGCGCAAGCCCCGTTTCCAGGGCCGCTGACGACAGCACGAGGACGGCCCGGGACCGGCGTCCTCCGCCGGTCCCGGGCCGCTCTCGTGGGGCAGCCTCAGATGGCGCGCTCGCGGCCCTGCCAGTACGGGTCGCGCAGCTTGCGCTTGTAGAGCTTGCCGTTGGGGTCGCGGGGCAGCTCGGCGACGTAGTCGACGCTGCGCGGCAGCTTGAACTTCGCCAGCCTGCCGCGCGCATACTCCAGCAGCTCCTCGGTGAGCTCCGGCGACGGCTGCACACCCTCGGCGGGCTGCACGACGGCCTTGATCTGCTCACCCCAGTCGTCGTGCGGAACGCCGAACACGGCCACGTCGGCGACCTTGGGGTGCAGCACCAGCTCGTTCTCGATCTCGGCGGGATAGATGTTCACCCCACCCGAGATGATCATGTCGTTCTTGCGGTCGTGCAGGTACAGGTAGCCGTCCTCGTCGAGGTAGCCCACGTCTCCGAGGGTGAACAGGTCGCCGACGCGCGCCTGCTCGGTCTTCGCGCGGTCCTTGTGGTACTCGAATGTCGAGGAACCCATGCGCATGTAGACGGTGCCGGGTTCGCCCGGCGGCAGCTCGTTGCCGTCGTCGTCGAGCACCTTCACCACCGAGCCCGGCCACGGCTTGCCCACCGATCCCGGCTTGCGCAGCCACTCCTGCCCGCTGATGGCCGTGCCACCCCCCTCCGTGGCGGCGTAGTACTCGGTCACGACGGGGCCCCACCACTCGAGCATGCGGCGCTTGACCTCCTGCGGGCAGGGCGCCGCACCGTGGATCATGACGCGCAGCGACGACACGTCGTAGCGCGCCCGCACATCCTCCGGCAGCGCCAGCAGCCTGCGGAACTGCGTGGGCACCATGTGGCTGTGCGTCACGCGATGCCGCTCGATGAGCCGCAGCATCTCCTCCGGGTCCCAGCGGTCCATGAGCACCGCCGGGTGGCCGAGCTGGATCGAGATCGCGACGAAGTTGAGCACCGCCGTGTGGTACAGCGGCGAGCCGCACAGATGCACGTGCCCGTCGAACGGCGCGAGGCCGAAGATGCCGAAGAACCAGGTCGACGCCGCGGGAACCTCGTCGGGGTCGGCACCGGTCAGCGGCCGCCGCACGCCCTTGGGCCGCCCCGTGGTGCCCGACGTGTAGAGCATCGGCGAGCCCGCCGTGCGCACGTCCGGGCGGCCGTCCCCCTCCCCCGCGCCCAGTTCCTCCACGCGGCGAAAGCCCGGCACGCTGCCCACGGCGAACCTGGCCTCCGCGGCCACACCTGCCTCGTCCGCCGCCGCGACCGCCACGTCGGCGAACCGCTCGTGTGCCAGGAAGGCCTTGGCGCCCGAGTCGGTGATGATGTAGGCCACCTCGGGCGCCACCAGGTGCCAGTTGACCATGACGACGTACAGGCCGGTCTGGACGGCGGCGAAGTAGGCGGCCAGCAGTTCGACCCCGTTGGGCTGCAGGACCACGACGGCGTCGCCGGTCTGCAGGCCGAGCGCACGCAGCCCGCGGGCGTAGGCGTTGGCCTTCGCGCTGAGCTCGCCGTAGCTGACCTCGGTGCCGTCCGGGTCGACCACCGCCGTGAGCTCGGGCCGCTCGGCGGCGATGTTCCACAGGCCGATGGTGTCGGTCGTCGGCTCGGTAGTAGTGGGCATACGTCAGAATCTAGAACGCGTTTCACTCTTGGGCAAGACAGTGAGCACATCGGCCTGCCACGGCTTGCCCGAGTCACGAGAACGTGTTTCACTTTTGGCGTGAATGCCGCCGCAACCGAGACATCCGAGGCGCCTGAGGCACCGCTGTCGGCTCCGCTCAACGTGGGCTTCGACTACACCCGCTCGGTCGGTCCCGTGCTCGGCCGGTTCGTCAACGCGCTGCGCGAGCGGCGCATCGTCGGCGTACGCGGCTCGGACGGCCGGGTGCACGTGCCGCCGGTCGAGTACGACCCGCTGACCGCGCAGCCGCTCACCGAGTTCACCGACGTCGCCGACGAGGGCACCGTGGTGTCCTGGTCGTGGGTCGCCGAACCGCTCGACGCCCAGCCCGTGCAGCGCCCGTTCGCGTGGGCGCTGATCCGCCTGGACGGCGCCGACACCTGCCTGCTGCACGCCGTCGACGCCGGCTCGCCCGACAACATCCACACCGGCATGCGGGTGCGGGCGCGCTGGGCCGACGAGCCCGTCGGCCACATCCGCGACATCGCCTGCTTCACCGGCCCCGACTCCCCCGCCGGCCCGGCCCCGACCGCGCCGCCGCCACCGGTGGCCGAGCGCGCCGAGGGCGAGCCGGTGAGCACCGTCATCACGCCGATCCACCTGCGCTACCTGCACTCCGCCTCGCCCGAGGAGAGCCGTTACCTGCGCGGGCTGGCCGAGGGCAAGCTGATCGCGCAGCGCTGCCCCGCCTGCCACAAGGTCTACATCCCGCCGCGTGGCGCGTGTCCCACCGACGGCGTGCCGACCACCGACGAGGTCGAGCTGCCCGACACCGGCATCGTCACCACGTTCTGCATCGTCAACGTGCCCTTCCTCGGGCAGCGGCTCACCCCGCCCTACGTCGCCGCGTACATCCTGCTCGACGGCGCCGACATCCCGTTCCTGCACCTCGTGCTCGGCTGCGAGGCCTCCGAGGTGCGCATGGGCATGCGCGTGCGCGCGGCGTGGAAGCCGCGCGAGCAGTGGTCGACGACCCTGGAGAACATCGGGCACTTCGAGCCGACCGGCGAGCCGGACGCGCCCTACGAGTCCTACGCCCACCACCTGTGAGGGGAAGCCCGATGAACGATGTGGCCGTGGTCGGGTTCGCGCAGGCACCCGCGGTGCGGCGCACCCACGCAACCACCAACGGCGTCGAGATGCTCGTTCCCATCTTCGCCGAGGTGTTCGAGCAAACCGGACTGTCCAAAACCGACATCGGATTCTGGTGCTCCGGCTCCTCGGACTACCTGGCGGGCAGGGCGTTCTCGTTCATCGCCGCCGTCGACGCGATCGGCGCGTTCCCGCCGATCCACGAGTCGCACGTGGAGATGGACGCCGCCTGGGCGCTGTACGAGGCGTGGCTGAAGATCCGCATGGGTGAGGTCGACACCGCCCTGGTCTACGGCTTCGGCAAGTCGTCCGCGGGCCAGCTGCGCCGCGTGCTCGCGCTGCAGCTCGACCCGTACGTGCTGGCACCACTGTGGCCCGACTCGATCGGCATCGCGGGCCTGCAGGCCCGGCTCGGCATCGAGGCGGGCCTGTGGTCGGAGAAGGACCTCGCCGAGGTGGCCGCACGCAACCGGCGGGACGCGCGGGACAACCCGTTCGCCCAGCTCTCCGGCGATGTCGACGCCGCTGCGCTGCTGGACACGCCGTACGTGGCCGACCCGCTGCGGGCGCACGACATCGCACCGGTCACCGACGGCGCCGCCGTCGTCGTGCTGGCCTCGGCCGAACGCGCCCGCGACATCGTCGAGCGGCCCGCCGTCATCACCGGCATCGAGCACCGGGTGGACTCCCCCGCGCTCGGGACCCGCGACCTCACGCGTTCGCCGTCGACCGAGGCCGCGGGCCGCGCGGCGGGCGCGGACGCAAGCGTGGAGATCGCCGAGCTGCACGCGCCGTTCACCCACCAGGAGCTGATCGTGCGGGACGCCCTCGGCCTCGGTGACGGGGTCCGGGTGAACCCTTCCGGGGGCACGCTCACCGGCAACCCGATGTTCTCGGCCGGGCTGATCCGCATCGGCGAAGCGGCCAGGCAGATCCTCGCAGGCAACGCGCGGCGCACACTGGCCCACGCGACGAGCGGGCCCGCGCTGCAGCAGAACCTCGTGGCCGTACTGGAGAAGGGCTGACGATTGGGCAAGCAACGCACCGCCGTCCTCGGCACCGGGCAGACCCACCACCGCGCCAAGCGCACCGACGTGTCGATGCCCGGCCTGCTGCGCGAGGCCGTCGACCGTGCGATGGCCGACGCGCAGGTGGACTGGCCCGACATCGACGCCGTCGTGCTCGGCAAGGCTCCCGACCTCTTCGAGGGCGTGATGATGCCCGAGCTGTTCCTCGCCGACGCGCTGGGCGCCAACGGCAAGCCACTGCTGCGCGTGCACACCGCGGGCTCGGTGGGCGGCTCCACCGCGCTGGTGGCGGCCAGCCTCGTCCAGGCGGGCGTGCACCGCAGGGTGCTCACCGTGGCGTTCGAGAAGCAGTCGGAGTCGAACGCCATGTGGGCGCTGTCGATCCTCCCGCCGTTCCAGATGCCGGTGGGCGCGGGCGCGGGCGGCTACTTCGCCCCCCACGTGCGCTCCTACATCCGCCGCTCGGGCGCGCCCGAACACGTCGGCGCGATCGTGGCGGCCAAGGATCGGCGCAACGGCGCCCTCAACCCGTTCGCGCACCTGCGCCAGCCCGACATCACGGTCGAGTCGGTGCGGGCCTCGCAGATGCTGTGGGACCCGATCCGTTACGACGAGACGTGCCCCTCCTCCGACGGCGCGTGCGCGATGGTGCTCGGCGACGAGACCGCCGGTGACGCCGTGCCGGGTGGCGCGGCGTGGATCCACGCCACGGCGATGCGCACGGAGCCGACCACGTTCGCCGGGCGCGACCAGGTGAACCCGCAGGCGGGCAAGGACGCCGCCGCCGCGCTGTGGCGCGAGGCGGGCATCACCGACCCGCTGTCGCAGGTGGACACCGCGGAGATCTACGTGCCGTTCTCCTGGTTCGAGCCGATGTGGCTGGAGAACCTGGGCTTCATGCCGGAGGGCGAGGGCTGGAAGCTCACCGAGGCCGGGGAGACGGCGCTCGGCGGGCGGCTGCCGGTGAACCCCTCGGGCGGGGTGCTCTCGTCCAACCCGATCGGCGCGTCCGGCATGCTGCGCTTCTCCGAGGCGGCCAAGCAGGTGATGGGCCGCGCGGGCGACTACCAGGTGGACGGCGCCAGGACCGCCCTGGGTCACGCCTACGGCGGCGGCTCGCAGTTCTTCGCCATGTGGGTCGTGGGCGCGGCCAAACCGTGACCCGGAGCCGCCCTGACCCGATCGCCGGGCAGCGAACCACCCAGCACGAGCGCGACGCGCGGATCGGCGGAGGTCATGGGGAGGCATCCGCGAGCTCGACGGCGGCGAGTTCGGTCCGCGCCGTGACACCAAGCTTGGGGAATGCCTTGTAGAGGTGGTATCCCACGGTGCGAGGGCTGAGAAACAGCTGCGCAGCGATGTCCCGATTGGACAGTCCGCGTGCGGCCAGCCGGACGATCTTGCGCTCCTGCGGGGTGAGCGCGGCCAGCGCTCCGCCCACGGCGCCGGGCTTCCGCACGACCTCACCGGTCGCGTCGAGCTCGGCGCGCGCTCGTTCCGCCCACGGCGTGGCACCGTGTCTCCGGAATGTCTCGAACGCGTCGCGGAGCTGGATCCTTGCCTCGGACTTGCGGCGCATACGGCGCAGCCACTCGCCGTAGAGCAGGGCGGTGCGCGCGCGTTCGAACTCGCGCCCATCGGGATGCAGCCGCAACGCCGCCTGGTACAGCTCCGCGGCTTCCGTTTCCGGCGCGAGCAACGCCCGGCAGCGTTGGACGTCCGCGTCGATCCACTGCTGGCCGGCGTGGTGCGCCCAGTCGGTGAACCAGGCGAGTGCCTCACGGGCCTCGGCAGGGCGGCCCAGCCGCACCGCTGCCTCGACCAGGTCGGGGACGCTGCGCAGGCCGGGAAGCTGATGCCGCACGGGTCCGGTGTGCAGGGCGGCAAGCTGGGTCAGGGCGGACTCCCACCGCGCGTGGCCGAGGTCGAGCAGGGCCAGTGCCCACTGTGCCCAGGCCAGGCCGGGTGCGGGTGCGCCGGGTTCCGGCGCGCCGAGCGCGTCGTCGGCGAAAGCACGGCAGCCGTGCTCGTCACCCGACACCGCGGCCAGGTAGGCCAGCACGCCGCTGGTTTCGGCGACCCATTGCCGGTGTCCGAACTCACGCGCGATCTGCAGCGCCTCGGTGGCCTCGTCCCAGGCGTCGGTGTGCCGGCCGAGGAAGGTCGACGCCCTGGCGACGCACGCCAGCACCGGCGGAGTCCGGCCGATCCATCCCTGGTCGCGGCACTGCGCGAGGAGCTTGGCTGCCACCTGATGTGCGTCGGTGTCCTGTCCTGCGGCCTGCAGGCTCGTGGCTCCGACCAGGATCGTGTCGTGCGGGCCGCCGAACCCGCTCCGGCCGGCCGCTGCGATCCGTTGCGCGAGGATCTCCCTGTCGCCGTCGCCGCGTCCGATCGCGGACCGCACGACCCAGGTCAGCAGGCGGGCGACGTCGGTGAGCGGGTCGCCGGCCGGAAGCGGCAGCGCGTCCAGCCGCTCGGCGGTGTCCGCGATCTCGGCCTCCCCCAGGTACCAGGCGGCGTGCACCGCGTCGAGCAGCATGTGAGCGGCCAGCGCCGGGTCACTGGCCTGGGCGAGCGCGGCCGCCTCGGTCAGCAACTCGCGCGCCGTGCTGAGCGAGCCCTGGTGAAACGCCGCGGCGGCGCGAACCCGGATGGTGCGGATCGCCAGTGCCGGGTCATCGGTGCTCGCGGCGCCGCGATGGGCGAGCTCCACCATGCGTTCGAGGTCGCCCTCCTCGGCGGCCGCTTCGGCAGCCAGCACGAGCCGGCGCGCCCGATCCGGCCGCGACCTCGTCAGCACGGCGGCCCGTTCGTAGGCCGCGCCCGCGGCGGCGTACCCGCTGCGTGCGGCGGCCCGCTGGGCGGTGCGCTCCAGTTCCGCGGCTACCGCCTCGTCCGGGCCGGTGGCCACGACGGCGTGGTGCCAGGCGCGCCGATCGGCGTCCTCGGGCCGGTCGAGGGCCCCGGCGAGCGCCGTATGCACCACGAAGCGGAGGCTGACCGGTGCCGCGTGGTAGACGGCCGACCGTACGAGCGGATGCCGGAAGCGCACGGTGTCGTCGTCCAGCCGGACGAGACCGGCCGCCTCCGCGGGCACCAGATCCGACGGCTCGCAGCCGAGCGGGGCAGCCGCGCGCAGGATGACGTCGCGGTCACCGGTGTCCTCGGCGGCCGCGACCAGCAGCAGCTGCTGGGTCGGCTCGGGTAGCCGCCGCACCTGGTGGAGAAACGCCGCTTGGACCGTGTCGGTCATGGGCATCGCATGACCGGTGGTGACCGACCGGTCGGCGGCGAGAGCGGCCGGTAGCTCCAGCAGGGCGAGTGGGTTGCCCTGTGCCTCGGCCAGCACCCGGTACCGGTCGGCGGGCGACAGCGTGGCGGCGTGCTCGGCCAGCAGCCCCGCGGCGGAGGATGCGTCGAGCCCGGTCAGCGACAGCTGGGTCAGCCCGGGTGCGGCGAAGCCGGGCCGGGCGGCGATGATCAACGCGATGCCCTCGGCGTCGAGCCGGCGCGCGGCGAACAGCAGGGCCTCGGCCGAAGCGCGGTCCAGCCACTGGGCGTCGTCGACGAGGCACAGCACGGCCCCGCCGTCGGCGAACTCGGCGAGCAGCGAGAGCACGGCGAGGCCGACGAGCATGCGGTCACCCGGTTCGGCCGGGGCAAGGCCGAAGACGCCGCGCACGGCACGCGCCTGCGGCGCGGGCAGCGCGCCGGTCCGGTCGAGCGCGGGTCGCAGCAACAGATGCAACCCGGCGAAGGGCAGGTGTGCCTCGGATTCGATCCCGGTGCTGCGCACGACCCGCAGCCCAGCGGCCGCCGACGCCGCGTACTCCAGCAACGCGGTCTTGCCGATACCCGGCTCGCCGGTGATGAACAGGCTCCCGCTGCGGCCGGCCCGGCAGTCCGCCAGCATCCGGTCGATGACCGATGTCTCCGCAATCCGTCCGTGCAACACGAGGCGACAGTACTGAAGCCGGCAGGCCGTCCCGGCCCGAACTACCGGGACGTGACAGATTCCGCACCCCGTTCCCGGCCCTAGCGTGATCACCGAAGCGCAGCGGACGAAGGAGACCGACATGTCCGACATCGACAAGCTGGCCAGGCGGTACCTGGCGAGCTGGAACGAGCCCGACCCGGTCAGGCGCCGGGCGCTCGTCGACGAGCTGTGGGCAGACGAAGCTCGCTACGTCGACCCCATCGTGACCGCTGAGGGCCGCGGTGCGATCGATGACGTGGTGGCCACGGCTCAGCGGCAGTTCCCCGGCCTGGTGTACCGGCAGGCCGGTGCCGTCGATTGCCACCACCATGTGGCGCGCCTCACCTGGGAGCTGGCGCCGGCCGGCGGTCCTGCGGTGATCGCTGGGCTGGCCGTCATGGTCACCGAGCAGGCTCGCCTGCGCCGCGTCTACGGCTTCCTCGACCCGTTGCCACCCATCCCTTCGCCAGGAGCCACGCGTTGACACCTGATCCCATGACCTGCCATCCGCTGCCTGCCCACGAACGGGTGGTGTTCCTCAAACCGCTCGTCAGCTCACCGACGATCGTCGTCGGCGACTACACCTACTACGACGACCCGGACGGCGCGACCGAGTTCGAGCACCGCAACGTGCTCTACGCCTACGGGCCGGAACGGCTCGTCATCGGCAAGTTCTGCGCCATCGCCACCGGGACCCGGTTCCTGATGGCCGGCGCCGACCACCCGACGATGGGCGTGTCCACCTTCCCGTTCACCATGTTCGGCGGCGAGTGGGCCCAGCGGACTCTCGACCTCGTGACCGGCATGCCCAGCCGCGGCGACACCGTCGTCGGCAACGACGTCTGGTTCGGCTACGGAGCGACCGTGATGCCCGGCGTGCGCATCGGCGACGGCGCCATCATCGCGGCGGGGGCAATGGTCACCACGGACGTACCGCCCTACGCGATCGTCGGCGGCAACCCGGCCCGTCCGATCCGGCAGCGGTTCACCGACGCCGACGTCGCCCTGCTCCAGCGTGCTGCCTGGTGGGACTGGCCCACCGAGCTCATCACCGAGCACGCCCGCACCATCATGGCGGGCACGCCGGGCGACATCGCCGGCATCGCCGCCGAGCACGGACTGGAGTAACCGCCGGCCGCGCCGGCACGCCCGTGCCCGCGCAACGATCGTCCTGCCCTGCCAGCACCGAACCGTTGAGAGGACACCATGCCACCCATTGCCGATGACCCGGGTGCCGAGTTCGACCGGCAGGTCCAGAATCTGGTCGAACGGGACTACCCGACGATGGCCGGTCTGACCTCAGAACAGTTCACCGACCTGGTCGCACCTCTGCGCGAGCTTGCCGCCGGCGCCGGGAACGACGGCGACGACCCGGGCACGGGCCTGCTGCCGTTCCTGATCGTGGTCACCCGGCAGGTCGTCCCGATCGAGCAGATGATGCAGCACACCACCCTGCACAACAAGACCAAGCCCGGCTTCGTCGACCGCTCCTTCGAACCTGGCGCACTCGAGCGATTCGTCGCCACCGAGCAGACCGATCTCCCGGACGACCGGGTTTACCTGCTCTTCGAGATCGAACGCGGCGAGGAGTTCTGCGGGGCCATACCCAACGACGCCATGGACACGATCGCCGCGAGGGGCCGAAGCCTCCTCACGATCGAGGAGGGGATCGCGATGATCACCCATTACCCGGAGAGCCTGGTCAAGAACAAGTGCTTCTCTCTCGGCGGCTCTCGCTCTGGCGACCGCCGCGTCCCGGCCATCTGGATCAGCCAGCACGCACCCAAGCTCGGCTGGTGCTGGGAACGCAACCCGCACACCTGGCTGGGCATGGCCTCCGCCGGTCACCGCAAGGCCGGCGCTACGGGCCGGGTCGTACCCGGAGCCGGCGCGGCCAAGCCGTAACCGAACACCACCGAAGCCGTCTCGGGCGCACCCGAGGCGGCTTCGGTGCGTGTGCGTGCGCAAAGCTCCCGAATGCGGCATTGGTTACGTTGAGTGGAGCGAATGCGGCATTCGCTCCATCCAGTGGAGCGAATGCCGCATTGGGGAGCTTTGCCGGGGACAGTTGGTTACTCGTAGGCCACCCGGTAGTGCTTGATGCCGTTGAGCCAGCCGGAGCGCAGGCGGTCGGGCGGCGCGAGCTCGCGGATGTTCGGCATCTCGTCGGCGATGGCGTTGAAGATCAGGTCGATCTCCAGGCGCGCGAGGTTGGCGCCGATGCAGTAGTGGGACCCGGTGCCGCCGAAGCCGACGTGCGGGTTGTCCTCGCGCAGGATGTCGAACTTGCCGGGCTCGTCGAACACCTCGGGGTCGAAGTTGGCCGAGCTGTAGAACATGCCGACGCGGTCACCCTTGCGGATGTGCTGCCCGCCCAGCTCGGTGTCGGCCGTCGCGGTGCGCTGGAAGGCCACCACGGGCGTGGCCCAGCGCACGATCTCGTCGGGTGCGGTCTTGGGCCGCTTCTCCTTGAACAGCTCCCACTGGTCGGGGTGGTCGAGGAAGGCCTTCATGCCGTGGGTGATGGCGTTGCGCGTCGTCTCGTTGCCCGCCACGGCGAGCAGGATCACGAAGAAGCCGAACTCGTCGGACGTCAGCGACTCACCGTCCACATCGGCCTGAATGAGCTTGGTGACGATGTCGTCCATCGGGCACTTGCGCCGGTCCTCGGCCATGTTCCACGCGTAGCCGACCAGCTCGGCGGAGGCGGCGATCGGCTCGACGTCGTACTCGGGGTCGTCGTAGCCGATCATCTGGTTGGACCAGTCGAAGATCTTGAGCCGATCCTGCTGCGGAATGCCGATCAGCTCGGCGATCGCCTGCAGCGGCAGCTCGCAGGCCACGTCGGCGACGAAGTCACCGGAGCCCTTCTTCTTCGCCGTGTGCACGATCTGCTGTGCGCGGTCGCGCAGCGTGTCCTCCAGCCTGGCGATCGCGCGCGGTGTGAAGCCCTTCGACACGATGCGGCGCAGCTTGGTGTGCTGCGGTGCGTCCATGTTGAGCAGGACCAGCCGGTTGGCCTCCATGCCCTGGTCGTCCATGGTCTCGTCGAAGCGGATGATCGCCGTCTTCTCCCGGGACGAGAACAGCTCGCTGTCCTTGGAGACGGTCTTGACGTCGTCCAGGCGCGTGACGACCCAGAAGCCCTCGTCGCGAAAGCCCGCCTTGTTGTACGGCTGGGCGTTCCACCACACGGGTGCGGTCTTGCGCAGCAGCGCGAACTCCTCCAGCGGCAGCCGGGTCGCGTACAGATCGGGATCGGTGAAGTCGAAACCAGTGGGCAGCAGCGACGAGCTCATGCGCCGGACCTCCGACAGCCGTGTCGTGGAACAGGTTCTAGAACCTGATTGAAGCACACGGTGTTAACTGAGGGAAGACGTTTAGTGAATGCCGTTTACTTTATCGATTGGGATCTTGAAGCCGCTGGTAGAGCAGGTCGGTGCTGTCGGTAACCAGATGGCGGTTGACCTCGGCCACCCTTGTCCTGGATAAGAACTTGTTCTACTTTTGACTCAGCAGCGAACCGAGGAGCGCAGCGTGGGACATCCCGTCATCGTCGAAGCCGTCCGCACCCCCATCGGCAAGCGCCGGGGCTGGCTCTCCGGCCTGCACGCGGCCGAACTGCTCGGCGCCGCGCAGCGCGGCCTGCTGGAGCGGGCCGGGATCGACCCCGCGCTGGTCGAGCAGGCGATCGGCGGGTGCGTCACGCAGGCGGGCGAGCAGGCGGGCAACATCACCCGCACCGCCTGGTTGCACGCGGGCCTTCCCGAGGACTGCGGCGCGACCACCATCGACTCGCAGTGCGGCTCCGCGCAGCAGGCGACCCACCTCGTGGCGGGCCTGATCGCCGCGGGCGCCATCGACACGGGCCTCGCCTGCGGCGTCGAGGCCATGACCAGGGTTCCGCTGGGCGCCAACATCGGCAGCGACGCGGGATCCCGCAGGCCGGAATCGTGGTCGATCAACATGCCCGACCAGTACGGCGCCGCCGAGCGCATCGCGGCCCGGCGCGGGCTGAGCAGGGCCGACGTCGACGCGTTCGGCCTCGCCTCGCAGCGCAAGGCCGCGACGGCGTGGGCCGAGGGCCGGTTCGACCGTGAGGTCCTGCCGGTCAAGGCCCCGGTGCTCGGCGACGACGGCACGCCGACCGGCGAGACCCGCCTCGTCAGCCGTGACCAGGGCCTGCGGGAGACGAGCCCGGAGGCGCTGGCGGCGCTCAAGCCGGTGTTGGACGGTGGCTTGCACACGGCGGGCACGTCCTCGCAGATCTCCGACGGCGCCTCGGCGGTGCTGGTGATGGACGCCGACCGCGCACGGGCCACGGGACTGAGGCCCCGGGCGCGGATCGTCGCGCAGGCCCTCGTCGGCGCCGAGCCCTACTACCACCTCGACGGCCCGGTGCAGGCCACCCGCCGGGTGCTGGAGCGAGCCGGGATGAAGACGGGCGACGTGGACCTGTTCGAGGTCAACGAGGCCTTCGCGTCGGTGGTGCTGTCCTGGCAGCGCGTCCACGACCCGGACCCCGAGCGGGTCAACGTCAACGGCGGCGCGATCGCCCTCGGCCACCCGGTCGGCAGCACCGGCACCCGGCTGCTCACCACGGCCCTGCACGAACTGGAACGCCGCGACGCGGCAACGGCGCTGGTGACGATGTGCGCGGGGGGCGCACTGTCCACGGCCACCATTCTGGAACGCCTCTGATCCCTCGCGCGGGCTCCTTGTGCTGCCCGCCTGCCGCGGGTAGCCAGGACAGATGCGCGAACTCGATGCGGACATCGTCGTCGTCGGGCTCGGGGCGGTCGGCTCCCACGCCGTGTGGCGGCTGGCCCTGCGCGGCAAGCGCGTGCTCGGCCTCGACCGGTACCGCCCCGGGCACGTCCACGGCTCCTCCCACGGCCACACCCGGCTGTTCCGGGTCGCCTGCCGCGAGCACCCTGGCCTGGTCCCCGTCGCCCAGCGTTCGCTGCAGCTGTGGCGGGAGCTGGAGGTCTCCTCCGGGCGTCCGCTGCTCGACGTCACCGGCGGCGTGATGATCGGGCCTCCGGACTCACCGCTGGTCACGGGTTCGCTGGAGGCCGGGCGGCGACACGACCTCGCCGTGTCCACGATGGACAGCGCCGAGCTGCGCGAGCGGTTCCCGCAACACGCCGGACTGGCGGACGAGGACGTCGGCGTGTGGGACCCGCTGGCGGGCATCGTCCGCCCGGAGGCCGGGGTCAGGGCCGCCGTGGGCGCCGCGACCGACGCCGGAGCCGACGTGCCCGGTCCGGCCACGGTCACGGCCGTCGAGCCGGTCGGCGGCGGCGTGCTCGTGCACACCGGCTCGGGCACCGTCGCCGCCCGCCAGGCGGTGCTCGCCGCGGGCCCGTGGCTGGGCACGTTCGCCCCCGGGCTGCCCCTGCGCCCCATCCGTACACCGATGACCTGGTTCGCCGCCAGGGACGGCACGGACGGCGCCGCGTTCGGCCTCGAACGGCTCGCCATCTTCATCCGGCAGCTGGCCGACGGAACCCGGATGTGGGGTCACGGTGCTGTCGACGGACTCGACGCCAAGGTCGGCCCCAGCGACGACCCGGCGTACCGGGAGACCGACCCGGACGCCGTCGACCGCGACATCTCCCCCGCCGACCACGCGCTGGTGTCGGACCTGGTGCGCAGGGCACTGCCCGGTCTCGACCCGCGGCCGAGCCGGATCACGACGTGCCTGGTGACCCGCACGCCGGACGAGCAGTTCCTCGTCGGCCGCCCCGGCGGGGACCCGCGACTGATCCTGGCGGGCGGCTGCAGTGGCCATGCCTTCAAGCACGCGCCCGGGCTTGGCGAGGCGATCGCGCAGCTGGCCTGCGGCGAACCGACCTACACCGACCTGGCGTTTGTCCACCCGGACCGGTTCGCCTAGCGTCTCCCGGCCGCCTCTTCGGGGGTGGCCGGGAACAACCCGCGGAGCCGTCGCGTTAGGATGGGTAGTCGCTAGTTTTCGTGCGTGCCTCGCTTCGCGGAAAACGTGATGCGGGCGTGTTGTTTGTCTTCCAGTAGCTGCAGCACCGGCCGTTTCTTGTATGCGACCCGGTGCCGCACAGTGCGTGCCCGGTCAACCAGCTCCTGGAAGGAGACACACATGGCAGAGGGAACCGTCAAGTGGTTCAACGGCGAGAAGGGCTTCGGCTTCATCGCCCAGGACGGCGGAGGCCCCGACGTCTTCGTGCACTACTCCGAGATCGACGGCAGCGGCTTCCGCACCCTCGACGAGGGCCAGCGGGTCAGCTTCGCGGTCGGCCAAGGCGCCAAGGGCCCCCAGGCCACCGGCGTTCGCGCGCTCTGAGTCAGTAGGGTCGCGGTGGTCGTCGGCGACGGCGACCACCGCCACCGCGGGAAGTGATTCCCGCAGGCCGGGCCGGGTGAGGCGCGCTCTCTGCCGCCTCACCCCGCCTCGTCGACGCGCCCCTCGTCGGGAGCGCGTGCCGATCGCGGTCAGCTTGACCTCGCGCGCCGGCCTCCGCCCGGCGCCTGTCGCCCACCGCGATCGCACTTCCCAGCCCGTCCCGGGAACACCCGGACGGATCCGCGCCTTCGCGCTGCCGCCACCTGCACACGCCGGTGCGGCGAATCCCAGGAGCACCATGACCCCCAGGCAGCCGGCCCACGCCGGCCACGGCGCGACCGCCGTAGCGCCTGTCCTGTTCAGCCACCCCGACGCCGGCGAACCGGTCGACTACCAGCGGCTCGCCACGGCGGACGATGCGGGTGGCCCCTCCGCGCTGCGCACGCCGTTCGCGGCACAGCCTCCCGTTCCCGGCCGGCGGCGAGGGCGTCATCCGGAACGAGTGAGCCGCAACTGATGCGCTGCGCCCGGAAGTGGCGTAGCGTCAGTGCTGCCGGAGAAAACCTTGCGCACCACTGTTCGCTGGTGGATTTCCGGCGAGTGATACCGGCCGGTTCTCCGGCCGGGCAAACGGGAAGGGCTTGACACCGACCCGGCGAATGGACCCGACCGGCCATCATGGCCGCTGAGCAGCCGGCGCTGGCTTCGCCACGGCGAGACCGGCCCACAGGGCGCCCACTCCGGGACAGACCGTCGAGCGGGGATCAGACCCGCTAACCACCCGCGGGCTATCGGCACCCAGGCGTGCCGGTAGCCCGTCTCATGCCCCCTGGACGTACCGGGCCAGCCGTTCGGCGAGTTCGTGCCGCCGGGCCGTGAGCACCGAGCCCGGTTCGGGCGAGGCACGGGCCCGGCCCGCGATCACGTCCGAGACGAAGCGGGCCACGGCGTCCGGCTCGGGGACGACGCCCGCGCCCGCGAGGTAACCCATCACCTGCGGAGGTTCGCCGGGATCGGTCTCGACCGCCACCGCCCAGCCGTGCTGTTCGTTCCACACCAGCATCAGGTCGTGGCCGGGCCGGGCGATCCACCGGCGCGTCAGTCCCAGGTAGGCGGTCGCCGTGTCGCTGACCTCGAACGACGTCGCCTCGGCAGGCACCCCGACCGCCCGCGCCACCGCGTGTACGTACCCTGCCAGCCCGCGGCTCAACGGCGGCACCTCTGCCCGGCGATCGTCCATCCTCTCAGGCTAGGCGATCGTGCCGGGTGTCCTCGCGCCACGGCCCCTCACGCGCCGGGTCGCGCGACCTTCCTGCCACCTTCCCCGTGCCGGCACCGTCGTCGTCTCATTGACCTCCAGCATGGTCGAACTATTAGCCTCGCGAAGGTCAGGCGAGGACGAGAAAGGACGACCATCATGCTGGAGCGTGTCCGCGACGACCTGTGGCAAACCCAGGCCTACTCACCGTTTCCCGGGCTGAACACCCACGCCTACCTCTGGACGCCGCCCGCCGGGGAGAACGTGCTGTTCTACTCCCCCGGCGACGACGAGGACTTCGACGCGCTCGCCGGGCTCGGCGGCGTGGCCCACCAGTACCTCAGTCATCGCGACGAGGCGGGTCCGATGCTCGCCCAGGTGGCGGAGCGGTTCGGCGCACGCCTGCACGCCTCCGAGGCGGAACTGGAGTCGGTGCGCGAGTTCGCCGTGCCGCAGGTGCTGTTCAGGCAACGCCACGTCGACGACCGCGGCGTCGAGGTGATCCCGACGCCCGGCCATTCACCGGGAAGTACCTGTTTTCTCGTCCCGGGCGCGGACGGCGCACGCTACCTGTTCACCGGAGACACGGTGTTCCTCAGCGACAAGGGCGTGTGGACCGCCGGCTTCATCCCCGGCATCAGCGACGCCGAGGCCCTGCTGGCGAGCCTGCGCCTGCTGTCGGCACTCGAGCCGGACCTGGTCGTGTCCAGTGCCTTCCAGGGGGCCGCGGGCGCGCACACGCTCGACGGCACGTCCTGGGCGTCGTGTGTGGAGCAGGCCATCGCCACCCTGCCCGAACGCGCCGCCCGAAGCGCTACCTAGCCGCGGCCGATGAAGGGCATCGCCGTGGCGGTGATCGTGAGGAACTGCACGTTCGCCGACAGCGGCAGGCCCGCCATGTACAGCACCGACTCGGCCACGTGCGCGACGTCGAACGTGGGCTCGGCACGCACGCTGCCGTCGGCCTGTTTCGCCCCGGTGGCGATCCCGGCCGTCATCTCGGTGGCGGCGTTGCCGATGTCGATCTGCCCGCAGGCGATATCGAACTCCCTGCCGTCCAGCGAGATCGACTTGGTCAGCCCGGTGACGGCGTGCTTGGTCGCCGTGTAGGCGACGCTCTGCGGCCGCGGTGCGTGCGCCGAGACGGAGCCGTTGTTGATGATCCGCCCGCCACGGGGATCCTGGGCCTTCATCAGCCGCACCGCGTGGTGGGCACACAGGAACATGCCGGTGAGGTTGACGTCCACGGTGCGCCGCCAGTCCTCCACCGGCAGGGTGTCCACGGAGCCGGGCGGGCCGAACGTGCCCGCGTTGTTGAACAGCACGTCGACCCGGCCCCACGCCGTGCGCACCCGCTCGAACAGCGCCTCCACCGCGGCGGGGTCGGTCACGTCCGTGGGCACCACCAGAGCGTCGCCGGAGCCGTCCGCCGCGTCGGCCAGCGGCTCCTCCCGCCGCCCGGCCAGCGCCACCCGATAGCCCTCGGCCAGCAGCGCCCGCGCCACCGCCCTGCCGATGCCGGTGCCCGCACCCGTCACCACCGCCACTCGATCCTGGGTCATGGACCCACCCTAGGACGTCAGCCTTCCGCGGCGGCCCCGGTCCTCGCCCGGGACGCGGGTCGCGTCGCGTCGGCCAGGGTGATGTCGACGTGTCGCGACTCGCGGGAGTACAGGAACGCCACCAGCGAGACGAGCGCGGTGAGGATCATCCAGCCCGCCACGAGCCACGGCCGCCCGCCCGCCTGGGCCAGCAGCGCGGTGGCGATCATCGGCGAGAACCCGGCGAGCGCGGCCCCGATCTCACGCGACGCGGCGAACCCGGTGTAGCGCACGCGGGCACCGAACAGTTCGGAGTAGAACGCGGGCTGCACGGCGATCATCGGTGCGATGCCGCCCGCCGTGGCCACGACGAGCGCCAGCCAGATCAGCACCGGCTCCCGGGTGTCGAGCAGCAGGAAGAACGGGAACGCGAACGCGGCCGTGAACACGACGCTGAACAGGTTGAGCGGCCGCCTGCCGATGCGGTCGGACAGCGCACCGTACACCGGTTGCAGCAGGATCTGCACGGTGGTGAACGCGATGACGCCGGTCAGCGCGACCCACCGGTCGAGCCCGAGTGTCTCCTGGATGTAGGCGATGGTGAACGTCGCGTAGATGTAGATCACCGCGGTGTCGCAGACGTGCGCGCCGATGCCGACGAGAAAGTTGCGCGGGTTGCGGCGCAGCGCGTCCACGATCGGCAGCTTCACCACGTGCTGTCTGGCCGACATGTCCCGGAACACCGGCGACTCCGCCACGCGCAGGCGCACGTAGAGCGACACGGCGATGAGCGCGAAGCTCAGCAGGAACGGCACGCGCCACGCCCAGCCGAGCAGCGTGCTTTCCGGCAGCAGTCCGACGAGCAGGAACACCAGCGTTCCGGAGAGGAGTCCGATCTGGACACCGGTCTGGGCGAACGAGGTGAAGAAGCCGCGCCGGTGGGCGGGGGCGTGCTCGGCCAGCAGCGTCGAGGCGCCACCGAACTCGGCTCCCGCTCCGAGGCCCTGGCACACGCGCATGAGCACCAGCAGGATCGGCGCGGCGACGCCGAGGGTGTCGTAGGTCGGCAGCAGGCCGATGAGGCCCGTGGACAGTCCCATCACGAGCGTGGTGATGACCAGCGTGGTGCGCCTGCCGATACGGTCGCCGAGGTGTCCGAAGAGGAACCCGCCCAGCGGCCGGACCAGGAACGCCACCCCGAACGTGGCGAACCCGACGAGTGTTCCGACGGCGGGGTCGAAGGCCGGGAAGAACAGGTCGTTGAACACCAGCGCGACCGCGGTGCCGTAGATGAAGAAGTCGTACCATTCCAGCGCGGTGCCCACGACGGACGCGCTCACCACCCGGCGCAGTTCCTTGCCGGAGGTGGCGGGAACGCCGTCGGCGTTGACGGGTTGCCGGTTCACGAGGTCGTCACTCCTTCGCTGTGTCGTCGAACGGGTATGAGCGCAGCCGGTGCAGCTCGTCCCAGGTGTGCTTGCTGATCGGGATCCCCTCACGGCTGCGCTGCGCGTGGATGCGCTGCTCGGGCTCGCCCGGCACCAGCACCTCGGTGTGCCCCTCGGCGGGAGGGGTGGCCGCGAGCTCGGCGCAGAACCGTTCGGTCTGCTCGCGGAAGTGCTCGGGCGCGGTGAAGGCGGCGATGTCGAGGGCGACGAGCACGGTGCCGAAGCCGCCGGTGTAGCCCGGCATGCTGCCGATGCCCACCCCGGACAGCAGCCCGCCCACGATCTCGATGAGAAGGCTCAGCCCGTAGCCCTTGTGGCCGCCGAACGGCAGCAGGGCCCCGCCACCGTAGAAGGCCGCGGGGTCGGTGGTGGCGCGGCCGTGCGCGTCGAGCACGAGGCCGGGCGGCACCGCCTCGGCCCGGTCGCGGACCAGCGCGAGCTTGCCCTCCGCGATGCCCGCGGTGGCCCAGTCCATCACCACGGGTGGCCTGCCCTCGGCGCGGGGCACGGCCCAGGCGAGCGGGTTGGTGCCGAGGCGGCGGCGCCCACCGCCGAACGGCGCGACGGTCGGGTCGGCGTTGCCGAACGCCAGGCCGACGAGCCCGTCCTCGGCCAGCGCGCCGACGTACTCGCCGAGCCTGCCGACGTGGTTGCATTCGGTGATGGTGGCGACGCCGGCGCCCTGCCGGGTGGCGACGGTGTGCAGTTCCCGCACGGCGTGCGCGGCGGCGAGCTGCCCGAACGCCCAGCGCCCGTGCACCAGCAGCGCGCCGGGGCGGGTGGCCTCGGCCTTCGGCCGTGCCGTCGGGTCGATCCGGCCGTCGCGGATCTCCCCGAGGTACTGGCCCAGCCTGCGCACACCGTGGGAGTCGTGACCGAGCAGGTTGGACAGCACGAGCGAGCCCGCGACGGCCGCGGCGTCGGCGGGAGCGGCACCCGCCACGGTCAGGATCTGCGTGGCGAGGTCGCGGAGCTCGTCGGCGGACGGGTGCGACACGAACCGTCTCCGTTCTGTCTCACGGAATAGCGTTCCATCCTTGCCGCCGATGATGCCACGGTCATCCGGGCTTGTGAAGCCCGTCACAGGACGTAAGGGGTCAGCCTCCGAGCGCGCGGGACACCGCCGCGGCCGTTCGCAGCACGGCCTCGCCGCGGGCCCCGGCGTCCTCCTCGTGGAACACGAGCGCGGCGGCCGAGACGCCGCCGATGACCTGGCCCGCGTGATCGAACACCGCGGCGCCGACGGCCCGCACGCCCGCCTCGTTCTCCTCGTGGTCCTCGGCGAAGCCCTGCCGCCGCACCACGGCGAGCTCCTTGAGCAGCACGTCCGGGTCGGTCACCGTGTGCGGGGTGCGCGCGGGAAGGCCCGTGCGGTTCAGCAGCGCGCGCACCTCCTCGTCGGGCATCGTCGCGAGGATCGCCTTGCCGATCGACGTGCAGTGCAGGCGCAGGCTCATGCCCACGCGCGAGGCGAGATGGTACGGCTTGGCGCCCTCCACCTTGGCGACGTAGACCGCCTCGTCTCCGGACAGCAGTGCCAGATGGACGGTCCAGCCGGTGGCCTCCTGCAGCTCACGCAGCAGCGGCCGCACCCGCTCGGCCAGGTCGAGCCGCTGCAGGAAGCGCCCGGCCAGGCTGAGGATGCGCGGCCCGCCCACGTACTCGCCGTGACCGTCCGAGCGGGCGAACCCGCGCGCCACCAGCGTCTGCAGGATGCGGTGCACGGTCGGCTTGGGCAGGCCGGTGGCCACCGCGAGATCGGCGATCCGCGAGTGGTCGGCGAGCGCCTCCAGCACGGACAGGGTCTTGTCGGCGGCCGACTGTGGTGCATCCGCGGGCATGGCACCAATCTAGAACGACCCGTGGCCAGGCGCGGAACTCACGGGACCTGTGGCCCTACTGCCTCCTGCCCGGCGGGCGCTACCGTGGGCCGACCGACAGCGGTGGGGGTCCCATGTCCGAGAAGCGCACACGATCGCCGTGGCTGCCGCCCCGCTGGTTCATCCGGCTGGCGTGGAAGGTGCACCGCGGGCTGTATCGCCTCTCCCGCGGACGGCGCGGGCTCTGGCCGCCCAAGGGCAACCGCTGGGGCACCCTGCGGCTGACCACCGTCGGACGCCGAAGCGGCCAGGAACGCAGCGTGATCCTGGCTTACGTCCACGACGGGCCCAACCTGGTGACGCTCGCGATGAACGGCTGGGCCGCGCCGGAGCCCGCGTGGTGGCTCAACCTGCAGGCGCGTCCGGAGGCCAGCGCCACCCTGGTCGACGGTCAGCGCCACGTCCGGGGACGCGCGGCCCACGGCGCGGAACGGGAGCGGCTGTGGGCCCGCTGGCAGGAGCTGGACAAGGGCCTGGACGGCTTCGCCGCGCGCCGGCCCGGCCAGACGGCGGTGGTCGTCCTCGAACCGTCACCGGACCAGGCCCGGAACTGACCCATCCCGCGGCGCGCCCACCGAGCCCACGTAACCGTAGGTACTCGGTGTGTACCCACGGTGCCCTCCGGCTCGTCGTCCGTCCGAGCCGGCTCGTGCATCATGGCATCATGGCTGTTGATGCTATGATGCACCCATGAGGACGACCATCACGCTCGACCCCGACGTCGAAGCGCTCGTCCGGAAGGCGATGGCGGAGCGGGGACTGTCGTTCAAGGAAGCGGTCAACAGTGCGCTGCGGGCCGCGCTCGGCACACCGCACCGGCGGCGATTCCACACGCCGGCCTTCGCGATGGGCGGGTCCACCGTGCCGCTGGATCACGCGTTGCGGGTCGCCGGCGAGCTGGAGGACGCGGAGATCCGGCGGGAACTGGGCGTCGGCCGGTGAAACTGGTCGACGCCAACGTGCTGCTGTACGCGGTCAACAGCGACGCGCCCCAGCACGAGGTCGCCCGCGACTGGCTCGACGGTGCGCTCTCCGGGGACGACACCGTCGGGTTCAGCTGGACCGTGCTGCTCGCCTTCGTGCGGCTCGCCACGCACCCGAGCATCTTCGCGCGCCCGCTGCCGCCCGGCACCGCCTTCGACATCGTCGACGCGTGGCTGGGCCAGCCCAGCGCGGTGGTCGTGGAGCCCACCAGGCGCCACGCCCCGCTCCTGCGCGGCCTGCTGGGCGCCGGAACGGCGGGCAACCTCGTCAACGACGCGCACCTCGCCGCGCTGGCGATCGAGCACCGTGCCGAGGTGGTCTCGTTCGACGCCGACTTCACCCGCTTCGCCGACATCCGCCTGCACAAGCTCAGCTGACGTGCTCGGCCGACGACGCCTGCCAGAGGCGGGCGTACCGGCCGCCCCGGCGCAGCAGCTCGTCGTGGCTGCCCTGCTCCACGATCCGGCCCCCATCGAGCAGAACGACCTGGTCGGCGGTGTGCACGGTCCGGAGCCGGTGCGCGACCAGCACCACTGTCCGGCCCGACGCCAGGCGTTCGATCCCCTGGTGAACGGCCGCCTCGTTCACGGGATCCAGGGCCGAGGTCACCTCGTCCAGCAGCACGACGGGCGCATCCTTCAACAGTGCCCGCGCGATCGAGACCCGCTGCCGCTCGCCACCCGACAGCAGTGCCCCACCCTCGCCGACGTTGGTCGACCACCCGTGGGGCAGGCGCTCGATCACCTCGTCCAACTGTGCCGCCGTCGCGGCCGCTCGCACCTCGGCGTCGTCGGCGTCCGGACGGCCGAGGCCCGGCTGCGAGCCGAAGGGCACCGTGGGTGCACGTCCTGGACCCGCGGTCACCTTGGGCTCGGCCCGGTGCCACGCGACAGCGCGAGGACTCAGAACCAGTCGTCGGGCCGGGGCCAGGTGAACAGCTCCCCCACCGGCTCCGGCTCGGTCACCGTGTAACGGCCCCGGTAGAACAGCAGCGGCCGGTCACCGGACACCTCGCCGAGCGCGGTCACCCGCCCGACGGCGACGTAGTGGTCGCCCCCCTCGTGCACCGCGTCCAGCGCGCAGTCGATCCACGTCAGCGCGCCGTCCAGCAGCGGAGCACCGCTCGGCGCCGGCGACCAGTCCACCGAGGCGAACTTGTCGGCGCCGCGGGCGCCGAACGTGGCACTCACCTCCCGCTGGTCGCCGGAGAGCACGTTCACCGCGAACCGGCCCGCCCGCTCGATCACCGGCCACGTGCGCGAGGTCCGCGCCGGGCAGAACAGCACCAGCGGCGGATCCAGCGACAGCGCCGCGAACGACTGGCAGGCGAAGCCCACCGGATCGTCGCCGTCGCGGGCGGTGATCACGGCCACCCCGGTGCAGAAATGGCCGAGCACCGTGCGAAACCGCGCGGGCTCCACGGTGGTCGTGGTCATCGCGCGCCGACGGAGAAGTCGTGGCCCCACAGGCTCACCGCCGTGCTCTCGCGGGCGATCCAGGTGTCGTCGTCCACCTGACGGCCCTCGCAGCCGAACTCGACGTCGAAGCCGCCCGGCGTCTTCATGTAGAACGACAGCATCAGGTCGTTGACGTGCCTGCCGAGGGTGGCCGACATCGGCACCTTCCGGCGCAGCGCCCGGTCCAGGCACAGCCCCACGTCGTCGGTGTTCTCGACCTCCACCATCAGGTGCACGATCCCGCTCGGGGTGGGCATCGGCAGGAACGCCAGGCTGTGGTGACGCGGGTTGCAGCCGAAGAACCGCAGCCACGCGGGCTCGCCGTCGGCGGGCCTGCCCACCAGCTGCGGCGGAAGGCGCATCGAGTCGCGCAACCGGAAGCCGAGCACGTCCCGGTAGAACCGCAGCGCGGCCTCGTCGTCGTGTGTGGACAGTACGACGTGCCCGAGCCCCTGCTCGCCGGTGACGAACGTGTGCCCGTACGGGCTCACCACCCGGCGGTGCTGCAGCGCGATGCCGTGGAAGACCTCGAGCGTGTTGCCGGACGGGTCCTCGAACGTGACCAGCTCGTGCACGCCGCGGTCGGCGCACTGCTCGGCGGTGCCCTCCTTGAACGGGACACCGTGTGCGGCAAGGCTTTCCCGTACCTCGTCCAGCTCGGCGGCGTTGGCGGACTCCCAGCCCGCCTGCGCCAGCCGGTCCGACTCGCCCGGCACGATCACCAGCCGGGCCGGGAAGTCGTCCATGCGCAGGTACAGGGCGTCGGGATCGGCGCCCTTGCCCTCGACCATGCCGAGCACCTTGAGCCCGAACTCGCGCCACGCCGCCATGTCCGTGGCCTCGATGCGCAGGTAGCCCAGTGAACGGATACCCATCACGTGTCCTTCAGAAAGTCGATGGCGATGCGGTTGAACTCGTCGAACTTCTCCAGCTGCGCCCAGTGCCCGCAGCGGCCGAAGACGTGCAGCTGCGCCCTCGGGATCGTCTTGAGCGCCAGCAGGGCACCGTCGAGCGGGTTCACCCGGTCCTCGCGGCCCCACACCAGCAGCACCCGCTGGCGCAGCCGGTGGGCCTCCCGCCAGAGCATGCCCTGCTCGTAGTCCTCGGGGCGGGAGAACGACGCGCCCATCGCCGCCATCGCGGCGAGCGCCTCCGGGGTGCTCGCGGCGGCGAACCGCTCGTCGATCAGCTCGTCGGTGATGAGCGACTGGTCGTGGACCATGATCCGCAGGAACGCCTCGAGCCGCTCTCTGCTCGGCGCGCCGCCGAAACGCGCGAGGTTCTTCACACCTTCGGTGGGATCGGGCGCGAACACGTTGACGCTGAGCCCGCCCGGGCCCATGAGCACGAGCCTGCCCGCGCGCGACGGGTGGTCGAGCGCGAGCCGGACCGCCGCGCCGCCGCCGAGCGAGTTGCCCACCAGGTGCGCCTTCTCGATGCCCAGCGCGTCCATCAGCCCCACGATGGCGTTGGCGCTGTGCGTGAAGTACTGCGGGTGGTCGGTGGGCTTGTCGGAGCGGCCGAACCCGGGCTGGTCGACGGCGAGGGTGCGAAACGACTTGCCGAACACGGCGATGTTGCGCGAGAAGTTGCTCCACGCCGACGCCCCGGGGCCGCCGCCGTGGAGCAGGATCACCGTCTCGGAGTGTTCGGTTCCGGCCTCGTGGTAGTGCAGGCGCAGTCCCGGCCGCGCCTCGACGTAGTGGCCCTCGGTCATCGCTACACCATCGCGTTCTCGACGGGGAGCCCGAACGCGCCGGTGCCGAACATCGTGTACGCGCGCTCGGGGTCGTTGGCGGCGTGCACACGCCCGGCGTGGGCGTCGCGCCAGAACCGCTGGATCGGCGTGCCCACGGCCAGCGCGCGGCCACCGGAGTTCTCGAAGAGCCGGTCGATGGCGGCGATGGCGCGCTCGGTGCCGCGCACCTGGTCGCGCCGTACGCGCAGGCGGACGTCGAACGGCAGCTTCTCGCCCTGGCACGCCTTCTGGTACAGCTCGTCGATGTTGTGGGTCAGCTGCAGCCAGGCGGCGTCGATCTCGCTGGCGGCCTCGGCGATGCGCACCTTCGCGAACGGGTCCTCTTTGGACTGCTCACCCAGGTAGGCGGCACGCACGCGCTCGCGCTGGTAGGCCACGTGGGCGTCGTAGGCGCCCTGTGCCATGCCGATGATCGGCGCGGTGATGGTGCTCGGGTGTACCGAGCCGTACGGCAGCCGGTACAGCGGGCCGGGGTTGACCTCCTGGCCCGGCGTCTTGCACTTCGAGGTCGCCATGAAGCTCAGTGCCCGGTGCTGGGGCACGAACACGTCGTCGACGACGATGTCGTTGCTGCCGGTGCCCCGCAGGCCGACGGTGTCCCACACGTCGGCGATGGTGTAGTCGGCGATGGGCAGCAGGTAGGTGCAGAAGTCCACCGGCTTGCCGTCGGCGTCGAACGCCGGTGCGCCGAGCAGCACCCACGTGGCGTGGTCGCAGCCGGAGGAGAAGCTCCACCGCCCGCTCAGCCGGTAGCCGCCCCCTTCGACCACCGTCGCGTTGCCCATCGGCGCGTACGACGAGGACACGAGCGTGTCGATGTCGTCGGCCCACACGTCGTGCTGTGCCTGGGCGTCGAACAGCGCGAGGTGCCACGGGTGCACACCGAGGATCGAGGCGACCCAGCCGGTGGAGCCACACGCGCTCGCGATGAGTTTGACCGCCGTGTAGAAGGTCACCGGGTCGGCTTCGTAGCCGCCGTAGGGCCTGGGCTGCAACAGCTTGAAGAACCCGGTCTCCCGCAGGGCCTTGATCGACTCGTCCGGGATGCGGCGTGCGTCCTCCGTCTCCTGCGCGCGATCGCGCAGGACGGGCAGCAGCTCCTCGATCCCGGCGATGACCGCGGCGGTGCCCCGATCGCTCATCCTGTGCCTCGTTCCTGCTGGTTACCTGGCATGACGTCGTCAAGACTAGAACACGTTCTCGTTTTTGTCACGTTGCGACGCTCGTTCCCGCGCGACGCCCTGAGAACACACAGTCCGCCAGCGAGAGCCCGCTGACATAGGACCTGGAACAGATTCCCACCGCGGTGCGTCCGGCCGCGTAGAGACCCGCGATCGGCTCCCCCGCCCCACCCAGCACCTGGCCGGTGTCCTCCGATACCACGAGCCCGCCGAGGGTCAGCATCGGGCACGGGTAGCCGATGTTGGGCCTGATGCCGACGTCCACGAGCGAGAACGGGGGTGTGGTCAGCGGGCGCACGAACGCGGACGGTTTGCCCATCGGGTCGGGACCCTCGGCGTTGTAGGCCTCCACGGTCGCCACGAGCCGCTCCGCGTCGATCCCCGCCTTGCGGGCCACGCCGGCCACCGAGTCCGCGCTCACCCGTCCCCTGCGCAGCAGGTACACCGTCTGCAGCCACTGGAACCACTGGCTCTCGCCGCGGGCGCCGCGGCGGGCGTCGCGCACGATGGCGGCGTCGACGAGCAGCCACCCGCGGCCGCCGTGGCGAGCGATCATGGCCTCCCCGATGGCGGCGCCGTAGCGGGACTCGTCGATGATCCGCTCGCCGTGCTCGTCGACGAGCACCCCGCCGAGGAAGGCGCTCGGCGGGGTCAGGAACCGCCACGCCGACACGCGGTCCAGCTCCGCCGTCGCGGCACCGGCCCGCGTCCCGAGCCGGATGCCGGAGCCGTCGTCGCCCGCCGTGCCGAGCGCGAGCCCGCCGCGGTAGGCCGGGGCGTGCTCGCGCACCATCGCCCGGTTGGCGATGAACCCGCCCGCCGAGAGCACGACCCCCCTGCTCGCGGTCAGCGTCGCCTCCCGGCCGTAGCGCCGCTCCAGCGCGACCACCCTGCGCTGCAGGAGCTTGCGCACGGCGGGCACGTAGAGCCCCGGCTTCGCCGAGTACCGCGCGAGCACCCGGTGGGCGCGCCGGGCCCAGGCGGGCGCGTCCCGCAGGGTGCGCACGCGCACCCCGGTGATGGCGCCGTCCTCGGTGACCAGCTCCACCGCGGTCGTCTGCGGCAGCACGCGCACCCCCAGCCGCCGCGCCGCGGCGGCCAGCCGCGCGAACAGCACCTTGCCGGAGGTCCCGCTGCCCTTCACCCGGTGGCCGCGCGCCGCGGGCTTGGCCGTGTCACAGAACCCGCCCGCCGCCTCGCTGCCGGAGAAGTAGAGGTAGTAGTCGTTGTTCGGATACGACGTCTTGACCGGGCACAGGCTGCCCTCGAACGGCACATCGTGGCGCTCCAGCCAGGCGATCATGCCGGGGCTGTCCTCGCAGAACCGGCGCAGCGTCACCTCCGAGACGACGTCACCGGCCTCCAGGCGCAGGTAGTCGTACATCGCGTCGACCGAGTCGTCGACACCCGCGTCGCGTTGCTGCGGCGTGCCGCCGCCCGCGTAGACGACGCCACCGCTGAGCGCGCTGGCCCCTCCCCCGTCGAACCGGTCGATCACCAGCACGTCGGCGCCGTGTTCGGCGGCCTCGATCGCCGCGCACGCGCCCGCCGCGCCGAACCCGACGACAATCACCTCGGTGTCCTGTCCTTGAGCAGTCGCTGCCACGACCACTACCCTAGAAC
This sequence comes from Prauserella muralis, assembly GCF_003202285.1. Taxonomy (GTDB): domain Bacteria; phylum Actinomycetota; class Actinomycetes; order Mycobacteriales; family Pseudonocardiaceae; genus Prauserella_B; species Prauserella_B muralis. The sequence goes on along the minus strand of NZ_MASW01000002.1, from coordinate 1,503,490 downwards.
TGAAACACGTTCTCGTCTATCGTGTCAGCAACGGCACCACGCAGCGACGCAGTGGTCTGTAACGTGTTTCACAGGAGGTGGCATGGCGGACGCTTCGCCGGAGTTCGACGTCGTCGTGGTCGGCAGCGGTGCGGCCGGGATGACGGCCGCGCTGGCGGCCGCCCACGAGGGCCTGAACGCGGTGGTGCTGGAGAAGGCCGACCGCTTCGGCGGCTCCACCGCGCGGTCCGGCGGCGGGGTCTGGATTCCGAACAACGAGGCGCTGCGCGCGGCCGGGATCGACGACACCCGCGAGGCGGCCGCCCGCTACCTGGAGGCCATCGTCGGCGACGTGGTGCCCGCCGAGCGCCGCGCCGCCTACCTCGACGCCGGGCCCGAGGTCGTGGAGTTCGTGCACCGGCACACCCCGCTGCGGCTGGAGTGGGTGCGGGACTACTCCGACTACCACCCCGAGGCGCCCGGCGGGCGGCCCGGGGGGCGCTCGGTGGAGCCCAAGCCGTTCGACGGCAAGCTCCTCGGCGCCGAACTGGCCAACCTCGAACCGCCCTACAGCGCTCCGCCGCTGGGCGTGCCGCTGACGCAGGCCGACTTCCGCTGGCTGAGCCTGCTCGCCCGGCATCCGCGCGGTGTGCTGCGCCTGGTGCGGCTCGGCCTGCGCGGGCTGCGGGGCAGGCTCGCGGGCCGGCGGCTGCTCTCGATGGGCCAGGCCCTCGCGGCGGGCCTGCGCACGGGGCTCCTCCAGGCCGGGGTGCCGGTCTGGCTGTCCACGCCGATGACCGGCCTGCACACCGAAGGCGGCGTGGTCACCGGTGTGCTCGCCCGGCGCGACGGCGAGGAGGTGCTGGTGCGCGCCCGCCGGGGCGTCATCCTGGCCAGTGGCGGTTTCGAGCACAACGACACGCTCCGGCAGAAGTACCAGCGCCAGCCCATCGGCACCGAGTGGACGGTCGGCGCCAAGGGCAACACCGGCGACGGCATCACCGCAGGGCTCGCCCTCGGTGCCCGCGTCGACCTCATGGACGACGCGTGGTGGGGACCGACCCTGCCGCTGACCGGCGGCCCGTGGTTCGCGCTGGCCGAGCGTTCGCGGCCAGGCTGCCTGATGGTCAACGCGCGCGGCGAGCGCTTCGTCAACGAGTCGGCGCCCTACGTCGAGGCCGTGCACGCGATGTACGGGGAAGGCGAAGGGCCCGCCCGCAACATCCCGGCCTGGCTGGTGTTCGACCAGCGCTACCGCAACCGCTACATGTTCACCGGCATCGGCCCGCGCCAGCCGCTTCCCGGCCGCTGGTTCAAGGCCGGAATCGCGGCGAAGGCGGCCACGCTGGGGGAGCTGGCCGAGCGTATCGGAGTGCCCGCCAAGGCGTTGAACACGACTGTGGAGCGGTTCAACACCTTCGCCCGCACCGGGGTGGACGAGGACTTCCGGCGCGGTCAGAGCGCCTACGACCACTACTACGGCGACCCGCGCAACCGCCCCAACCCCAGTCTCGGCGCGCTCGAGGTGGCGCCGTTCTACGCCGTGCGGATCGTGCCGGGCGATCTGGGCACCAAGGGCGGGCTCGTCACCGACGAGCACGCGCGGGTGCTGCGCGAGGACGGCTCACCCATCGCGGGGCTCTACGCGGCGGGCAACACCAGCGCCGCCGTCATGGGCCGCACCTACGGGGGGCCCGGCGCCACCATCGGGCCCGCCATGGTGTTCGGCTACCTCGCCGCCCGGCACCTCGCCGCCGGGAACCGATCCCGCCCGACCGCCCGACACGCTGGAGGTTCGCAATGACGCAGGGCGACGCCGTTCGCACGATCGACGCGGGGGCACCGCCGGCCCGCTTCGCCCGTGGCTGGCACTGCCTCGGGCTCGCGGACACCTTCAAGGACGGCAAACCACACGCCGTCAACGCCTTCGGCACCAAGCTCGTCGTGTTCCAGGGCCAGGACGGCGCGCTGAACGTGCTCGACGGCTACTGCAGGCACATGGGCGGCGACCTCACCCAGGGCACGGTCAAGGGCAACGAGATCGCCTGCCCGTTCCACGACTGGCGATGGGGCGGCAACGGCAAGTGCGTCTCGATCCCCTACGCCAAGCGGGTCCCGCTGCGGGCGCGCACGAAGTCGTGGATCACACTCGAGGAGAACAAGCAGCTCTTCGTGTGGAACGACCCGGAGGGCAACCCGCCTCCGGACGACGTCGTGATCCCGCGCATCGACGGCGTGTTCAGCGACGAGTGGAGCAACTGGACGTGGGACTCGGTGCTCATCGAGGGCTCCAACTGCCGCGAGATCATCGACAACATGGTGGACATGGCCCACTTCTTCTACATCCACTACGCGTTCCCGACGTACTTCAAGAACGTGTTCGAGGGCCACATCGCCACGCAGTACCTCAACACGAAGGGCCGCCCCGACGTCGGCATGGCCTCCAACTACGGCGGCGAGGAGAACCTGCTGCGCTCCGAGGCCTCGTACTTCGGACCGTCCTACATGATCAACACGTTGCTCAACACGTACAAGGGCTTCGAGATCGAGAACGTGCTCATCAACTGCCACTACCCGGTGACGCAGAACTCCTTCGTGCTCCAGTGGGGTGTGATGGTGAAGAAGCTGCCGGGCGTGACCGACGAGCAGGCCGACAAGATCGCCGGCAAGTTCGCCAAGAGCATCGGCGTCGGCTTCCTGCAGGACGTGGAGATCTGGAAGAACAAGACCCGCATCGACAACCCGCTGCTGTGCGAGGAGGACGGCCCGGTGTACCAGCTGCGCCGCTGGTACGAGCAGTTCTATGTGGACGTCGCCGACGTCACCGACGACATGACGAGGCGGTTCGAGTTCGAAGTGGACACCACGCGGGCCAACGAGGTGTGGGCGCAGGAGGTGGCCGAGAACCTGGCCCGCCAGCAGCAGGAAGCCGGGGTCTCCTGAATGCGAGCCGACACGCTGGCCGACCGCGAGGAGTTCCTCACGGCGGGGCTGCGGCCGGTCGCCTGCCGGACGTGTGCGACGACGGTGCTGGTGAAGAAGAACAGCCCGCAGCACACGAGCATCCAGTGGACCACCGACGCGGCCACGGCGTGCCCGGTGTTCGCGGAGAAGGTCGCCGACGGCACCCACCCGGCGCTGCTGGACACGTGCGAGCGGCTGCACGAGAGCATCGCCGAGGCGGCCAGGGAGGGTCTGTTCGCCCATGAGTGAAGGCTCGCGCGTGCTGCGCGTGTCGGAGGTGATCGCCGAGACGCCCCAGGCGTGCTCGGTGGTGTTCGACGCGGCGCTCGACTACCGGCCCGGCCAGTTCCTCACGCTGCGCATCCCCAGCGACGAGTGCGGCTCGGTGGCGCGCTGCTACTCGCTGTCCAGCTCGCCCTTCACCGGCGACGCGCCGCAGGTGACCGTCAAGCGCGACGGCTACGCCTCCAACTGGATCTGCGACCACGTCGCCGCGGGCACCGAGCTGGAGATCCTGCCGCCGAGCGGGGTCTTCACCCCCGCCTCGCTCGACGAGGACCTGCTGCTGTTCGCCGCGGGCAGCGGCATCACGCCGGTGATGTCGATCGTGCGGTCCGTGCTGGCGCAAGGCCGCGGCACGCTCAACCTGGTCTACGCCAACCGCGACGAGACGTCGGTGATCTTCGCCCGCGCCCTGCGGGAACTGGCGGCCGAGCACCCGGACCGGCTCACGGTCGTGCACTGGCTGGAAAGCGTGCAGGGCCTGCCCGCCGCCGAGCAGCTGCGCACGCTGGCGGCGCCCTTCGCCGCGCGCGAGACGTTCGTGTGCGGCCCGCGCCCGTTCATGACCGCGGCGACCACGGCACTGAAGTCCCTCGGCGTGCCCCGCTCGCGCATCCACACGGAGAAGTTCGTCTCGCTCGGCGGCAACCCGTTCGAGCGGGCCACCCCGGCCCCGGCGGCACGGCAGGCCGAGCCTGCGGAGGAACCGGCCGCGCTCACCGTCAACCTGGACGGCGCCGAGCACCGCTTCGCCTGGCCCCGGCAGCGCAAGCTGCTCGACCACCTGCTCGACAACGGGCTGGACGCGCCGTACTCGTGCCGGGAGGGGCAGTGCAGCGCGTGCGCTTGCCGCATCACCGCCGGCGAGGTGAAGATGCTGAACAACGACGTACTCGATTCCGAGGACATCGCCGACGGGATCGTGCTGGCCTGCCAGTCGCTCCCGCTCACCGACGAGGTGTCGATCAGCTACGAGTGAGGAAGGCCGCGCATGCCCATCGACCCGGACGCCGCCATCGGAGCCGACCTCGGCGACACGACGTTCGCCTGGACCTCGTCGGACGTGCTGCTCTACCACCTGGCGCTGGGCGCGGGCTCCCGGCCGACCGACGAGCGGGAACTGCGCTACGCCTACGAAGCGGACCTGCGGGTGCTGCCCACGTTCGCGACGGTCGCCCCGAACCTGCGCATCTTCGAACCGCCGTCGGTGACGTTTCCCGGCATCGACATCGACCTGGCCAGGGTGGTGCACGGCACCCAGGAGGTGGTGCTGGACCGGCCGATTCCCGTCGAGGGCAAGGCGGTCGGCCGCACCCGCATCGTCGACGTGCTCGACAAGGGCAAGGCCGCGGTGATCCAGCAGGAGACCCGCGTCACCGACCCGGCCGGTGACCCGCTGTGGACGGCGCGCTCCAGCATCTTCGCCCGCGGCGAGGGCGGGTTCGGCGGCAGGCGCGGCGCGTCCGACCGGGTCGAGCTGCCCGATCGGGAGCCGGATGCCGTCGTCGACACGCCGACCCTGCCGCAGCAGGCGCTGCTGTACCGGCTGTGCGGCGACCGCAACCCCCTGCACGCCGATCCGCAGTTCGCCAGGGCCGCCGGCTTCGACGTGCCGATCCTGCACGGCCTGTGCACCTATGGCATCGTCGCCAAGGCGGTCACGGACGCGTTGCTCGACGCCGACGTGACCCGCATCCGGTCGTGGTCGGCGAAGTTCGCGGGCATCGTGCTGCCCGGCGAGCCGCTGCGCACGCGCGTGTGGCGGGAGGGCGAGCGGCTGCTGGTCACCACGACGGCCCCCGACCGCGACGACGCGCCGGTGCTGTCCGACGCGGTGCTGACCACCGCGTGAGCGCCTCACCCGGCGCCGGCCAGCTGCTCAAGGCGGTGGGCGAGCCGGGCGGCGGCCTCCCGTAACGCGGCGGGCTCCAGCACCTGCGCCTCGAAGCCCAGCCGCGCGATGTGCATGGCCAGCCAGTCCAGCTCCACCCCGCCGACGACGAGCACGCACCACCCGTCGCGATCCTCCTCGACGCGACCCACCTGGGGCGGCACCAGGTCCCGCACCTGTTCGGCGGTGGCGCGCAGGCGCACCCTGGCGACATGCGGGTACGGCGCCTCGGTGACGGACCGCTGCACGTAGGCGACCGGGTCGGGGTGCTCGCCTGCCCGGAAGCGCCAGGTCGTCGCCACGACCTCGCGCATCCGGTCGAGCCGGAAGGTGCGCCAGTCGTCGCGGTCGACGTCGCGGGCCATCAGGTACCAGCGGCGGCCCGCGGCGACCATCCGCACCGGCTCCACCGTGCGCTCGCGCCGCGGGCCGTCGCGGGTGGCGTAGGTGAAGCGCACCCGCACGGCGTCGCGGCAGGCGCGCGCCAACGTCACCAGCACCTCGGCGTCGATCTCGGCACCGGAGCCCGCCAGGGTGGCGGTGGCTCCGTGCACTGCCCGCACCTCGGCGCGCAGCCGCGGCGGCATGACCTGGTTGAACTTCGCGAGTGCCCGCAGCGCCGCCTCACCGGCGCCCGCGATCGTGCCGCCCGAGGCCAGCCGCAGCGACACGGCCGTCGCGATCGCCTCCTCGTCGTCGAGCAGCAGCGGGGGCAGCCGGGTGCCCGCGCCGAGCTGGTAGCCGCCGCCGACGCCCGCGGTCGCGTGCACGGGGTAGCCGAGCGCGCGCAACCGCTCGACGTCGCGGCGCACCGACCGGTCGGTGACACCCAGCTCGGCGGCGAGCTCGGTGGCGGTCCAGGACGGCCGTCGCTGCAGCAGGGCCAGCAGCCGCAGCACCCGCTCGGTCGTCGACTCGACGCTCACGGGCCCATCGTCGCACGGATCACGGACCGCAGCTGTCCGCTATTGCCGCGACACTGTCCCCATGACCGACCTGACCTGGAACCCCCTGCTGCGCGATCAGCTCGACTGGCACTGGACCCACCAGCTGCGCGCCCGGCTCGACGGGCTCACCGACGACGAGTACTTCTGGGAGCCGGTGCCCGGCTGCTGGAGCGTGCGCCGTCGCGGCACCGGCAGCGCGCCCGTACAGGCCGGCTCCGGGGAGATGACCATCGACTTCGCGATACCGGAGCCCGACCCGCCGCCGTTCACCACGATCGCCTGGCGGCTGGCTCACGTGATCGTCGGCGTGCTGGCGATGCGCAACGCCTCGCATTTCGGCCGCGCGCCCGCCGACTACGTCTCGTTCGCCTACGCCCCGACCGCGAGCGAGGCGCTGGCCCAGCTGGACGCCGAGTACGGTGCCTGGCTGGCCGGGGTCGAGTCCCTCGGCGAGGCGGGGCTGGCCCGCCCGTGCGGTGAGGCCGAGGGCCCGTACGCCGAGCGCCCGCTCGCGGAGCTCGTCCTGCACATCAACCGGGAACTGATCCACCACCTGTCCGAGGTCTGCCTGCTGCGCGACCTCCACCTGCACACACATCGGCCGCTGCCACCGGAGGCGAACTGACATGGCCCGCGAGATCCAGATCACCATCGACTGCGCCGACCCCGCCGGGTTGTCGGCCTTCTGGGCCGAAGCCCTCGGCTACCAGGTGCAGGCTCCACCACCGGGCTTCGCGTCGTGGGACGAGGCGCTGGAGGCGATGGGGGTGCCGCCCGAGCGCCGCAACGACGCCTCGGCGGTGGTCGATCCGGAGGGCTCCGGGCCACGGCTGTTCTTCCAGCGGGTGCCGGAGGGCAAGCAGGTCAAGAACCGCGTGCACGTCGACGTGCGGGCCGCGCCGGGCCTGCAGGGCGAGGACCGGATGGCGGCGCTGGAGGCCGAGGCCGAGCGGCTGGTCGCCCGTGGCGCGACCCGGCTCGAGCGGCATGAGCCCGCTCCCCCGCTCGGTGCCGGTCACCTCATCATGGCCGACCCGGAGGGCAACGAGTTCTGCCTCGACTGACCGCGCGCCGGTTACCCTCCGATCGCCCCGGCGGCGAACAGGTAGGCCATGCCGATCCCCATCACGGTCCGGCACACGGCACGGGATCCGGCGCCCTCCGGCAGGGGGTGCCCGCCCCGGCGCCGCAGGTTCCGCACGGTCTTCGCCGCGGTGTGCGCGCCGTCGACGGCGAAGTAGCCCGCCGCCAGCACGGCGAGCGCGGGAAGGGCGTAGGACCCGCCGCCTGCCTGCACCATGGTCGGCCAGGCGCCGTGCCCGCCGGCGTGGGGCATGGCGGTGAGCATGTAGAGCATCGCGACGGCGGCGACGCCGTGGTGCAGGTCGCAGCGGCGGCACACGCCGTCGGCCATCCGGTCGCGCAGCGCGCAGGCGAGGAACCAGGCGGCGGTGAGCAGGAACATCGCCTGCCAGCCCGCGACCGGGATCGGCGCGCCGACGGGCGAGACCATGGCGACCATCGCGAGCGCCATGAGCAGCCCGGCGAGGTCGATGTGGCGTACCCCGGCGCCGAGGCGGCGGTAGTCGAGGCGCGCCAGCCGCGCCAGGCACGGGTAGGCCAGCGCGAGGAACGCCGCCGTGAGCGACCACGCCACACCTACGGGGATCCCCACGCCACCTCACTCCCGCCCGGCGTCACCTGACCTGCGCCAATACCGTCGCAAAGCGGCACCAGGACGCGCCAGCCGTCAAGCGTGTGATCCTCACGCTCCCCAATGCGGCATTGGTAGCACTGAACGCTACGAATGCCGCATTGGTGGCGCCCAACGCTACGAATGTGGCATTGGGGAGCTTCAGGCGGCGGTGAGGATCAGGCCGCTCGTGGGGACGCCGGTGCCGGCGGTCACCAGGACGTTGGCGGCTCCGCCGACCTGGTTGACGGCGGTGCCGCGCAGCTGGCGCACCGCCTCGGCGATGCCGTTCATGCCGTGGATGTAGGCCTCGCCGAGCTGCCCGCCGTGCGGATTGAGCGGCAACGCGCCGTCGAGCTCGAGCGCGCCGTCGCGCACGAAGTCCTTCGCCTCGCCCCGGCCGCAGAAGCCCAGCTCCTCCAGCTGCATCAGCACGTACGGGGTGAAGTGGTCGTAGAGCACCGCCACGTCGATGTCGGAGCGCGCCAGCCCGGACTGCCGCCACAGCTGCCCGCCGACCACCCCCATCTCCGGCAGCGCGGCGAGGTCGTCGCGGTAGTAGCTGGTCATGATGTACTGCCCGGGCCCGCTGCCCTGCGCGGCCGCCGTGATCAGCGCGGGCGGGTTCGGCAGGTCCCGGGCACGCTCGGCACTCGTGACGACGAGCGCCACGCCGCCGTCGCTTTCCTGGCAGCAGTCGAGCAGGTGCAGCGGCTCGGCCACCCAGCGCGACGCCTGGTGCTCGGCGAGCGTGATGGGCTTGCCGTGGAACCACGCGTCCGGGTTGGTCGCCGCGTGCTTGCGGTCCACCACCGCCACGCGGCCGAAGTCCTCGCTCGTCGCGCCGTAGGTGTGCAGGTAGCGCTGCGCCACCAGGGCGACCGTGGCCGCCGGGGTCGCCAGGCCCATCGGGTAGTGGAACGAGTTGTCGACACCCGAGGTGTTCACCTGGTGCGCGGCGGCCGACGACACCTGGCCGAAGCGCATGCCCGAACGCTCGTTGAACGCCCGGTAGGCCACGACGACGTCCGCCATCCCGGTCGCCACCGCCATCGCGGCCTGCTGCACCGTGGCGGCGGCCGCGCCACCCCCGTAGTGGATGCGGCTGAAGAAGCTCAGCTCGGGGATCCCGAGTTCACGGGCGACGGCGATCTCGGCGTTGCCGTCCATGGTGAACGTCACCAGACCATCCACATCGGACGGCGTGAGCCCGGCGTCGCGCACCGCGGCGCTGACGCACTCGGCGGCCAGGCGCAGCTCGCTGCGGCCGGAATCCTTGGAGAACTCGGTGGCGCCGATGCCGGCGATGGCGGCCTTCCCGGACAGGGTCACGAGCCACCCCCTGGCAGCGTGATGCGGACCGTGCCGGTGACGTGCTCGCCGAGGCTGTCGGTGGCGGTCACCGTGATCTCGGCATCGTCGCCCTCGCAGGCGGTGACCCGGCCGGTGAAGGTGAGGGTGTCGCCCGCGTAGCACGGCACGCCGAGGCGGATCCTGATGGACCTCACGAAGGCCTCCGGGCCGGCCCAGTCGGTGACGAACCGCTGCACGAGGCCGGTGTCGGTGAGGATGTTGAGGAAGATGTCCTTCGATCCCCGCGCCACGGCGGAGTCCCGGTCGTGGTGCACGTCCTGGAAGTCACGGGTCGCCAACGCCGTGCTGATGACGAACGTGGGCGTGGCCTCGATGGTCAGCGGGGGCAGTTCGGTTCCGACGGTGATGCTCATGCGCGCACCTTCCACGCGGGCAGGGTCAGCTCGTCGTCCACCCGCACGAACGCGGCCTCGACCGGGAGTCCGATGTGGACTTCATCGGGCGAGGCGTCCAGCAGCTCGCCGAGCACCCGCACGCCTTCGTCCAGTTCCACCAGCGCCACGACGAACGGCGTCCGCTTTCCGGGCACCTGGGGATGGTGGTGCACGAGGTAGCTGTACACGGTGCCGGTTCCCCTGGCCACCACCCAGCCGGGCTTGGCGTCGAGGTCGCCGTCGGGAGGCATCGGGCCGGGCGGGTGCCGCAGCGTGTCGCCCCAGCGCTGGATGCGCAGCTCGCCGAGGCGGGTGCCCTCCCAGAAGAACTCCGTGTCCTTGCTGATCACCGGGCGCAGCACGGCGGCGGGCTCCGCGGCGGCGGTCGTGCCGCCACCGGGCCGGAACTTGAGCACCCGGAACAGCATGTCGGCCACGACCTCGTCCCCGACGTACCACGTGGTGCGGGTGGTGACGAACCAGCCCTCGCCGAGTGCGGTCCGCTTGGGGCCGGCCACGCTCTCCAGGCGGTTGGTCGCCGAGACGTGCTCCCCGGGCCGCAGATACCGGTGGTAGTTCTGCTCGGAGTTGGTCGCGACGACCGACGTGTAGCCCGCATCGTCCAGAATGGACATCATCGCGCCGAGCGGGTCGTCGCCGGCCCGCTGCCCGTGCAGGCCGGGCATCGTCCACGCCTGGATCATGGCGGGCGGCGCGACCGTGTCCTCGCCCGGCGCGTACCGGGGGTTCGCGTCGCCCATCGCCTCGACCCAGTTGTTGATCATCGCCTGGTTCACCGGGTCGCGCGCCAGGCGGGGCCGCGACTCCCCCTGTGCCGCGATGCGCCGCGCGGCCTCCTCGATGGGCGTGCTCATCGCGGCACCCTCGGCAGGCCGAGCCCGAACTGGGCGATCAGCTCCCGCTGGATCTCGTTCACGCCACCTCCGAAGGTCAGCACGATGTTGCGCTTGGCGAGCACGTCGAGCCATGCGGCCAGCTCGGCGGTCTCGGGATCGGCCAGGTCGCCGTGCCTGCCCACGATCTCCTCCAGCAGCCGGTGCACGCGCTGCTGCCGCTCGGAGGCGAACACCTTCGTCGCGGACGCGTCGGCCACCGACCCGGGCTCCGAGACGGCGACCTGCCAGTTGAGCAGCTCGTTGACCCGCACGACCGCGTAGGTCTCGGCCAGCGCCCGCCGCACGTCGGGCAGCGCCCGCAGCGGCGTTCCGTCCGGGGTCTTGCGGGCCGCGGCCCAGTCCCGCACCCGGTCGTAGAGCCCGCCGATGCGGCCCGCGGGGCCGAGCATGACACGCTCGTGGTTGAGCTGGGTGGTGATGAGCTTCCAGCCGCGGTTCTCCTCGCCCACCAGCATGGACGCGGGCACGCGCACGTCGGAGTAGTACGTGGCGTTGACGTGGTGGGCGCCGTCGCAGGTGATGATCGGCGTCCACGAGTAGCCGGGGTCGGACGTGTCGACGATGAGGATCGAGATGCCCTGGTGGCGGGGCGCGCCGGGGTCGGTGCGCACGGCGAGCCAGACGTAGTCGGCGTCGTGCCCGCCGGTGGTGAAGATCTTCTGCCCGTTGACGACGTAGGTCTCGCCGTCGCGGACGGCGCTGGTGCGCAACGCCGCGAGGTCGGTGCCCGCGTCCGGCTCGGTGTAGCCGATGGCGAAGTGCACCTGCCCGGCCAGGATCTTCGGCAGGAACAGCGCCTTCTGCTCCTCGGTGCCGAACTGCTGCAGCGTCGGGCCGACCGTCTGCAGCGTCACCGACGGCAGCTGCACGTCCGCGCGCGCGGCCTCGTCGGCGAAGATGTGCTGCTCGACCGGGCCGAACCCGCGGCCGCCGTACTCGACGGGCCAGCCGACGCCCAGCCAGCCGTCCCGGCCCATCCGGCGCACGATCTCGCGGTAGGTCTCGCCGTGCCGCTCGCGCAGCATCGTGCGCCGCTCCTCCGGGGTCACCAGGTTCGCGAAGTAGGTCCTCAGCTCGGCGCGCAGGCTGCGCTGGGCGGCGGTGAGCTCCACGTGCATCAGGCGCCTCCCACCAGCTCGCCGAGGGCGTCCAGCCGCGCCGACACCCCGCCCAGCGCCCTGCCCACGTCCTTGACCAGCGACGAGTGGCGATGCAGCGGGTAGGTGACGTCCACCCCGATGCCGCCGTGCAGGTGGTGGCAGGCCGCCAGCGCGCGAGGCGCCTCTTCGGTGAGCCAGTACGCGGCGACGGCGAGGTCGGCGTCCGGGTCGAGCCCGGCGGCGAGCCGCCAGCACGCCGACAGCGCGGCGAGGTGCACGGTGCGCGAGGCGATGTAGACGTCGGCGACCTGCTGTGCCACCGCCTGGAACGTCGCCAGTGGCCTGCCGAACTGCTCGCGGGTCCCGAGGTGGCCGGTGGTGAGTTCCAGCGCACCGGCCAGCGCGCCGTCGCCGAGGGCCACGGCACCGGCGAGGGCGCAGGAGTGCAGCACCGGCAGGGACTCGCCCGGCTCGCGGCTGCCGAGCAGGGCGGTGTCCGGCACCGGCGCGGCGTCGAGCCGCACGGTGTGCTCGGGACTGCCGGTGGCGGTGGGCGTCGCGGTGAGCGTCACCCCCTCGCCGTGCGGGTCGACGAGGAAGATGCCGGGCCCGCCCGGCAGGCTCGCCGGGACGAGCACGCGGTGGGCGGTGGCCGCGAACGGCACGGCCGTCTTGACGCCGCTGAGCAGCCAGTCGCCGTGCGCGGGGGTGGCCGTGGTCGCCGGGCGCGTGGTGAGCGGGTCGGACGGCTCGTGCAGGGCAGCGGTGAGCAGCGACTCGCCGGAGGCCACGCCGGGCAGCAGGGCCGCGCGCTGCGCCGGATCGCCGAGCCGCGTCAGCGGCAGCACGCCCAGGGCCAGGGTGGCCCAGGCGGGCAGCGGGGCGGCGGCGCGGCCGACCTCGGTGAGCACCACGGCCACCTCGACGACACCGAGGCCGTCACCGTCGAGCTCCTCGGGCAGCGCGAGCGCCAGCAGGCCCGCCCGCGCCAGCGCCTGCCACTGGTCGCCATCGCGGGCCAGGACGTCCCTGGCGAGCCCGGCGATCGCCTGCTGGCTCTCGTCGAGGGTGAAGTCCACGCGCGCTCCTCACTGAGACCGGCACCGAGTCCAAGACTGAAACCTGTTCTAGTCTTAACCACAGCGGGCGATCACGGCAAGTCCCGCGCCGATCAGGAAGGCCGCGCGTCGAGCAACTCCTGGAGCGAATCGTGCAGGGCATCGGCCAGCGGCCACAGATCTGAAACGAGTTCTCGTGCGCCGAGGAGGCCGACGTTGACCGTGCCCGCGTTGGACAGCACGGTGATGTTGAGCCCGGCGCCGTGGAACACCGGGCCGAGCGGGTAGAAACCGGTGACCCTGGCCCCGAGCAGGTAGAGCGGCTGCGGCGGCCCCGGCACGTTGGAGATCACCAGGTTGTGGACCACCGGATGGCGCTCGGCCAGCCGCAGCGCCGAGTAGGCCCGCACCGCGAGGCCGAACGTGGTCCCCGCGGCGAACTGCGCCCAGTCCTGGAGCATGTCGGCGTCGATCGTGCTGTGGTGGGCCTTCGACAGCCGGTTGTTCTCCGCGATCATGAACACGCGCGCCGCCGGTTCGGGCAGGTGGGTCGGCAGCGAGGCGAAGAACGCCGACACCCGGTTGCTGCCCTCCTGCCGCGCCGAGCGTTCGTGCACCGACACGGGCACGGTGGCCACCAGCGGGTCGGCGGGCAGCTCACCACGGTCGGCGAGGAACCGGCGCAGCGCACCGGCGCACACCGCGAGCACGGCGTCGTTGACCGTCACGCCGAACGCGTTCTTCACCGCCTTGACGTCGGCCAGGTCGAGCTGGGCGTAGGCGACGCTGCGGTGGCCGGTGATGGTGCCGTTGAACGAGGTGCGCGGCGCGGTGAACGGTGTCGCCATGCCCTTGCCCTGCAGCGACCTGCCGATCCAGCGCGGAACCATGCCGAGCAGGCCGGGCAGCAGCCGCGCCAGCTCCACCGGCCTGCGCGCCAGGTTCGCCACGCTGGAGCCGAGCAGGCTCAGCTGGTTCGGCGCGCCCGGCTCGGCCGCCGCCTCGGGGCCGGGCTCGGGCGGCGGCGCGTCCGGCCCCAGCCCGGCCAGGTAGCTCAGCAGGTTGGCGCCACTGACCCCGTCGACGCTCGCGTGGTGCATCTTCGCGAGCACCGCGATGCCGCCGTCGGCCAGGCCCTCGATGACGTACATCTCCCACAGCGGGCGCGAGCGGTCGAGCGGCTGCCCCGCGAGGTGCGCGCACAGCTCCGCCAGCTCCGCACGCCCGCCCGGCGCGGGCACGGCGATGCGGTGCAGGTGGTGCTCCAGGTCGAACGACTCGTCACTGACCCAGCCGGGATGCACCAGGTTCAGCGGCGGGTTGTAGAGCTTGCGGCGGAACGCGGGCACCAGCGCCACCCGCTCGTCCAGCCGTCGCGCGAGCTCGGCGAAGCGGTACCCGCCCGGGACGGTCGCCGGGTCGAGCGTGAGCAGGCCACAGACGTGCAGCAGCTGCGAGGACGTCTCCAGGTAGAGAAAGCTCGCATCGAGTCCGCTCAGGCGCTGCACACCACACAGCGTAAGCGAGCGCACCCACTAACCTGCAGATCGTGTTCCCCTCGTTCCGGACGCGTCAGGCGGTGCAGCTCGCCCTGACCGCGAACGCCCTGCGCCCCCTGCGCGCACCCCAGACCGCCATCCCCGCGTTCTTCGCGGGCTGGCTCACCGGGGAGCTGGCACCCCATCTGCTGGCGCTGACCGCCGCCGACACGGCCGCGCACCTCGCCCGCCGCGGGCCGCGCCGCGCCGACAAGGCGGCACTGGCGATGGCCGCGCTGTCGGCGGGCGGGCTCGGCGCGTTGATCGCCTCGGCCCAGCGGGCCCGCGGCGCGGTCGAGCAGGCACTGGTGGAGGCGCTCGGCACCGGCTACGAGCGGGACCTGCCGCGCCCGCCCAGCGCGCGGGACCTCGCCACGCCGTGGGGCCAGCTCGTGCTGCCGTTCCGTCAGCACAACCCCGACGTGCGCCGGGACCGCGACATCGCCTACGCGGGCGGCGGGAGGCGGTTCCTGCTCGACGTCTACCGGCCGAGGGAACCGGTCGCGAACCGGCCGGTGCTGCTGCAGGTGCACGGCGGCGCGTGGATCGTGGGCAACAAGGACCAGCAGGGCATTCCGCTGATGCTGCACATGGCACAGCGCGGGTGGGTGTGCGTGGCCATCAACTACCCGCTGTCACCGTCGGCGCGCTGGCCGGAGCACATCGTGGCCGCCAAGCGGGCGCTGGCCTGGATCCGCGAGCACATCGACGGCTACGGCGGCGACCCGTCCTACGTGGTGACCACCGGCGGCTCCGCGGGCGGGCACCTGGCGGCGCTGCTGGCGCTCACGCCCAACGACGCCGCGCTGCAGCCGGGCTTCGAGGACGCCGACACGAGCGTGCAGGGCTGCGTCCCGCACTACGGGGTCTACGACTTCGCCGCGACCAGCGGGTCACGGGCGAGCCAGGCGCGGCTGCGCCACCTGCTGGCCCGCTACGTCGTCGGCAAGGACCCGCAGAAGTTCCTCGACGACTACATCGCCGCGTCCCCGCTGGACCGCATCACCGACAAGGCGCCGCCGTTCTTCGTGATCCACGGCGAGCGGGACACGCTGGTGCCGGTACGCGAGGCGCGCGACTTCGTGCACAGGCTGCGCGAGGTCTCGCCGAACCCCGTCGGCTACGCCGAGATCCCGGGCGCGCAGCACGCCTTCGACCTGTTCCCCTCGATCCGCAGCGCGCACGTGGTGCGGGGCGTGGAGCGCTTCCTGGAGGTCTGCTACGCGCGCAGGCTGGCGGGGTAGGCCGCGCAGCCGCCGTCCCGCCTCGCCCGGCGACGAGCCCAAGGGCCCCTTCGGTACCCAGTGGGCACCCACGGTGCCCTTCGGCTCGCGTGCTGGGGGCGGGCGCTAGCGGGGCAGGCCCAGCAGGCGTTCGCCGACGACGTTGAGCAGCACCTGCGTGGTGCCACCCGCGATGCTCAGGCAGCGGCTCAGCAGGAACTCGTGCTGCGCGGCGGCCGCCTCACCCTCGGCGACGGCGCCTGCCGGGCCGAGCACGTCGAGTGCCACTTCGGCGACCTCCTGCCGGTGCCGCACGCCGAGCAGCTTGCGCACGCTCGACTCCGCGCCCGGCTCCTGCCCCTCCAGGCGGCGCAACGTGTCCCGCAGCGCCAGCACCGACAGCGCGCAGCCCTGGACCACGAGGCCGCCCAGAAGGTCGGCGTCCAGCTCCGGATGGGCGCCGACCAGCGCCTCCACCGCCTCCCCCACCGACGACCCGCCGCCGAGCGCGACCCGCTCGTTGGCCAGCGTCGTGCGCGCGAGCCGCCAGCCCCCATCGACTTCACCGACCACGTCGGCGTCGGGCACGAACACCCCGTCGAGAAAGACCTCGTTGAACCGCGTCTCGCCGGTGATCTCGCGCAGCGGCCGGATGTCGATGCCCTCGGAGCGCATGTCGACGAGGAAGTAGGTGATGCCCTGGTGCTTGGGTGCGTCCGGGTCCGTGCGGGCCAGGCAGATCGCCCAGTCGGCCTCGTGGGCGAGCGACGTCCACACCTTCTGGCCGGACAGCCGCCAGCCGCCGGGCGCCCGCTCGGCGCGGGTGCGCAGCGACGCCAGGTCCGATCCGGCGCCGGGCTCGCTGAACAGCTGACACCAGGTGAGCTCGCCCCGCAGGGTGGGCCCGACGAAACGCTCGCGCTGCTCGGCGGAGCCGTGCTCCAGGATCGTCGGGACGGCCCACGCGCCGATCACGAGGTCCGGCCTGCGCACGCCCGCGCGGCGCAGCTCGGCGTCGATGACCAGCTGCCGGGCCGGGGACGCGCCCAGCCCGTGCGGCGGCGGCCAGTGCGGCACGAGGTAGCCGGTCTCGGCCAGCCGCAGCCGCTGCCGGTGCGGATCGAGCGCCGCCAGTTCGGTGGCGACACGCCGCGCCTGCGCGACGTGCTCGGCGTCGCCGTAGCCGGTGAGGTCGACGTCGAGCTGGCGGCGTGCGCCGGCCATCGTCAGCTCCCCCACCGTGCGCCGCCAGCGGGCCGTCCCGCCGAGCAGCTGCCGCAACGCGAGTGCGCGCCGCAGGTAGCGGTGCGCGTCGTGCTCCCAGGTGAAGCCGATGCCGCCGAGCACCTGGATGCAGTCCTTGGCGTTGCCCACCGCGGCGTCGAGGGCCCCGGCGGCGGCGACCGCGGCGGCGAGCACGTGCTGGCGCGGGTCCTCGTCGGCGGCGCGGGCGGCGTCCCACGCCAGGGCGGCCGCGGTCTCGGCCCGGCACAGCATCTCGGCGCACAGGTGCTTGACGGCCTGGAACGAGCCGATGGGGGCGCCGAACTGCTCGCGGACCTTCGCGTAGCCGGAGGCCGTGCGCACGCACCACGCGGCGACGCCGGCGGCCTCGGCGGCGGCGAGTGTCGCGGCCAGCTCGGGGACGGCGGCGGCGCCCAGTACGGCCTCCGGCGGGACGGTCACGCCGGTCGCCTCGGCGTGGCCGAGCGGGCGGGAGGGGTCGAGAGTCCCGGCGGGATCCACGGGCTCGACGGGCACCGCGCCGGGCGGCAGGGCGAACCACACCGGCTCGCCGTCGAGGCGGGCCGCGAGCAGCAGGTGCGCGGCGGCCGCGGCGTCGGGCACGGGCCCGGTGCGTCCGGTGACCACCAGGCCGCCGTCGGCGGTGCGCCGGGCGACGAGTGACCCCGCGTCGAGCGCGACGGCCGCCTGGGCGGTGCCCTCGGCCAGCGCGGGCAGCAGTTCCTTGGCCACCGGCGAGTCGCCGGCGCGGGTCAGGGTGAGCCCGGCGAGCAGGCTGCCGAACAGCGGCCCGGAGGCCAGCGCGGCGGCGGCCTCGCCCACACCCGCGGCGAGGTCGGCGACGGTGCCACCCGCGCCGCCTGCGTCCTCCGGCAGGGCCACGGCAAGCAGCCCGATCGCGGCCAGCTCCTGGGCGTCGCCGCCCGCGGCGGCCCAGTCCCTGATCGAGCCGGCCAGGGCCCGTTGCTCGTCGGTCAACGCGATGTCCACGCGGCGAGTATAGAACGTGTTTCAGTTTTTGACAGATCACCCGAGCGGTGATCGAGGCCTGTTGTTGGGTACGCTGAGCAAGCGAAATGAAACAGGTTCCCCGATCAGGAGACCGCATGGCAAGCAAGCCCAAGGCGCAGGCCCCCGCCAAGGGCCGGGGCGCCCTGAGCGCGATCGGCGGCGAGGAGCTGGGCTCGGCGGCCCAGCGTGACCGGCGCAAGCGCATCCTCGACGCGACACTCGCGCTCGCCTCGAAGGGCGGCTACGACGCCGTCCAGATGCGCGCGGTCGCCGAACGTGCCGACGTCGCCCTCGGCACCCTCTACCGCTACTTCCCCTCGAAGATCCACCTGCTCGTGTCCGGGCTGGCGCGGGAGTTCGAGCAGGCGCAGGACAAGCTGGAGCGCGGCTCCATCCCCGGGGACACCCCCACCGAACGGCTGCTGTTCGTGCTCGGCCGCAACACCCGGCTGATGCAGCGCGACCCGCACCTGACCGAGGCCATGGTGCGGGCCTTCATGTTCGCCGACACCACGGCGGCGGCCGAGGTGGAGCTCGTCGGCAGGCACATGGAGAACATGTTCGCCCGCGCCATGGGCATCGAGAACCCCACCGAGCACGACCGCGACGTCTTCCATGTCATCGCCGACGTGTGGATGGCCAACCTGGTGGCGTGGGTCACCCGGCGAGCCTCGGCGGCCGACGTCGCCAACCGCCTCGAGCTCTCCGTGCACCTGCTGCTGGACAAGTGAGGCGGCAGCCGCTCAGGCCGTGAGCTTCGGCAGCACCTCGCGGCCGAAGACCTCCAGCCACTCGTCCTGGTTGCGGCCCACGTTGTGCACGTAGATCCGGGTGAAGCCCGCGTCGACGTAGCGCTGCAGGGCCGCGCGGTGCACGTCCGGGTCGGACGAGACGACCATGCGGCCCTCGAAGTCCTCCCGGCGCACCAGCTTGGCCATCTGCTCGAAGTCGAACGGCGAGCGGATGTCGGCCTTGGGAAATTTCATGCCGCCGTTGGGCCACTGCTCCATGGCGTTGGTCCACGCCTCTTCGTCGGTCGGCGCCCACGACAGGTGCACCTGCAGCAGCTTCGGCATGGCGTCCGGGTCCTTGCCCGCCTTGCGGGCGCCCTGGGCGAAGTTGTCGAGGATGCCGCCCAGCTTGGACAGCGACGCACCGGGCGTGATGAGCCCGTCGGCCAGCTCGCCGGTCTTGCGGGAGGTGTAGGGCCCCGCCGAGGCGATGTAGACCGGCGGCGGCGCGTCCGGCAACGTCCACAGCCGGGTCGTGTGCAGCTTGAAGAACTCGCCGCTGTGCTTGACGTCCTTGCCGCTGAACAGCTTCCGAATGATCTCCAGTGCCTCGAACATGCGGCGCACCCGCTCGGGCGCCTCGGGCCAGTAGCCGCCGATGATGTGCTCGTTGAGCGCCTCGCCGGAGCCGATGCCCAGCCACGTCCGGCCGGGATAGGTGGCCTCCAGCGTCGCGGCCGCCTGCGCCACCATCGCCGGGTGCTGCCGGAACGACGGGCAGGTCACCCCGGGCCCGAGGTCGCCGGTGGTGTTCTCCGCCAGCGAGGCGAGCACGCTCCACACGAACGAGGCCTCGCCCTGTGCGGGCACCCAGGGCTGGAAGTGGTCCGCCGCCATCTGGCCGGAGAAGCCGTGCCGCTCGGCCAGCGCCGCCAGCCGGATGGACTCCCTCGGCGAGAACTGCTCCAATGCCGCCGCGACACCGATCTGCACCTCAGCCACGTCTGTTCTCCACCCCTTCTGCGCGCCGTCGTCCGTCCGCGGCCAACCTACCCCGCGTGCCGCTCGGCGAGCACGGCAAGCTCGTCGAGCCTGCGCAGCGTCTCGCTCTCCGGCCGGGTGCCGAGCAGGAACGTCACCCGCTCCACGCCTGCCTCCGCCCAGCCCGCGATCCTGGCCTCGTCGCGGCCCGCGCCGAAGACCGTCACCGGCATGTCCGGCCTGCCCTGCTCGGCGAGCCAGGCGCGCACGCGCCGGATCTCGTCGGGCTGCGCGTTCGGCCGCGGCAGCCAGCCGTCGCCGTGCTCGGCCAGCCGGGCCAGTGCCGCGGGGCTCTCCCCGCCGATGTAGACGGGCGGGTGGGGCCGCTGCACGGGCTTGGGCCACGAGTAGACCGGGTCGAAGTCGACGTGCTTGCCGTGGAACTCCGCCTCGTCCTCGGCCCAGATCGTCTTCAGCGCCCGCAGCTGCTCGTTGAGCAGCGCGCCGCGCGTGGCCGGGTCGGTGCCGTGGTCGCGCATCTCCTCGCGGTTCCAGCCGACACCGACGCCGAACACGAAACGCCCGCCGGAGAGCAGGTCGAGGCTGGCGACCTCCTTCGCGGTGTGGAACAGGTCGCGCTGGACGAGCAGGGCGACCCCGGTGCCGAGCAGCAGGTTCCGCGAGCCCGCGGCGGCCGCCGTCAGGGCGACGAACGGGTCGAGCGTGCGGTAGTAGACGCGCGGCATCTCGCCCCCGCCCGGATACGGCGTCTCCAGGCTGACGGGAATGTGCGAGTGCTCGGCGAGGAACAGCGAGTCGAACCCGCGGTCCTCCAGCGCCGTGGCCAGCGTGTCCGGCCGGATGCCCTCATCGGTCACGAACGTCGAGACACCGAACTTCATGTGATCGTCAAACCGCACGGCCCCGCGGATTGTTCCCGGCCCCCCACCGATCGACATCACCCGGGTGCGGGTCAGACGTTGCGCCGGTACTGGCCGCCGACCTCGAAGAACGCCTCGGTGATCTGGCCCAGCGAGCACACGCGGGCGGCGTCCATGAGAACGCCGAACACGTTGTCCCCCCGGGCCGCGGCCTCCCGGAGCTCCTTGAGCGCCTGCTGGGCCTCGTCGTGGTGCCGCCTCTGGAAGTCGGCGAGCCTGCTCAGCTGCGACTGCTTCTCCTCCTCGGTGGCCCTGGCCAGTTCGACCTCGGTCTCCTCCTCGTCGGCGTGCGGGTTGCGGAAGGTGTTCACGCCCACGATCGGCAGCGACCCGTCGTGCTTGAGCCGCTCGTAGAGAATCGACTCGTCCTGGATCTTGCCACGCTGGTAGCCGGTCTCCATCGCGCCCAGCACGCCGCCGCGCTCGGCGATGCGGTCGAACTCGGTGAGCACCGCCTCCTCGACCAGGTCGGTGAGCTCGTCGATGATGAACGAGCCCTGCAGCGGGTTCTCGTTCTTCGCCAGGCCCCACTCCTTGTTGATGATCATCTGGATCGCCATGGCCCGTCGCACGGACGCCTCGGTGGGCGTCGTGATGGCCTCGTCGTAGGCGTTGGTGTGCAGCGAGTTCGCGTTGTCGTACAGCGCGCACAGCGCCTGCAGGGTCGTGCGGATGTCGTTGAAGCTCATCTCCTGCGCGTGCAGGGACCGGCCGGAGGTCTGCACGTGGTACTTGAGCTTCTGCGAGCGCTCGTTGGCACCGTAGCGTTCCTTCATGGCGACGGCCCAGATACGCCGCGCGACCCGGCCCAGCACCGAGTACTCGGCGTCCATGCCGTTGGAGAAGAAGAAGGACAGGTTCGGCGCGAAGTCGTCGATGTCCATGCCCCGCGCCAGGTAGGACTCCACGTAGGTGAAACCGTTGGCCAGCGTGAAGGCCAGCTGCGAGATCGGGTTCGCGCCCGCCTCGGCGATGTGGTAGCCGGAGATCGACACCGAGTAGAAGTTGCGCACCTCGTGCTCGATGAACCACTCCTGGATGTCGGCCATCATGCGCAGGCTGAACTCGGTGGAGAAGATGCAGGTGTTCTGACCCTGGTCCTCCTTGAGGATGTCGGCCTGCACCGTGCCCCGCACCTGGCGCAGTGTCCACGCGCGGATCCCGGCGGCCTCCTCCGCGCTCGGCTCCCGGCCGTGCTCGGCGCGGAAGGCGTCCATCCGCTGGTCGATGGCGGTGTTGAGGAAAAACGCCAGGATCGTCGGCGCCGGGCCGTTGATGGTCATCGACACCGACGTGGTGGGCGCGGTGAGGTCGAAGCCGTCGTAGAGCGCCTTCATGTCCTCCAGCGTCGCGATGGACACTCCCGAGGTGCCGACCTTGCCGTAGATGTCCGGCCGGGTCGCCGGGTCGAAACCGTAGAGGGTCACCGAGTCGAAGGCGGTGGACAGCCGCTTGGCCTCGGAGTCGGACGACAGGTACTTGAACCGCCGGTTGGTGCGGAACGCGTCGCCCTCCCCGGCGAACATCCGGGCCGGGTCCTCACCCTCCCGCTTGAACGGGAAGACCCCCGCGGTGTACGGGAAGTAGCCCGGCAGGTTCTCCCGGCGCAGGAACGACACCAGCTCGCCGTCGTCGGTGTAGCGCGGCAGCGCCACCCTCGGCACGCGGTTGCCGGACAGCGTCTCGCGCCACAGCTGGGTGCGCAGCTCCTTGTCGCGCACCATGAACACCAGTTCCTCGCCCCGGTAGGCCTCGGCCAGCTCCGCGTACCGCTCCAGCAGCCGCGTCGTCGCGTCGTCCACATCGGACTGCGCGCGCTCCACGAGCCGGTCGATCTCGGCGGTGTCGGCTCCCGCCTGTGCCAGCGCCTCCCGCGCCGCGGCGAGCTGGTCGCGCGTGCGCACGGCCCGCACCTGCTCGGCGGTCCTGCGGTGGTAGGCGCGCACGGTCTCGGCGATGTCGGACAGGTAGCGCGTGCGGGAGGCCGGGATGATCGTGCTCAGGTCGGTCGACACCTTGCCCTCGACCGGCGGCAGCACCCCGGCCGAGACCGACAACCCGCTGCCTGCCAGCAGGTCGCGCAGGTGCGCGTACAGGGCGGTGACGCCGTCGTCGTTGAACTTCGCCGCGCTGGTGCCGAACACCGGCATGTCCTCGGGCGAGGCGTGGAACTCCTCGCGGTTGCGCACGAGCTGACGGGCCACGTCCCGGCGCGCGTCCTCGGCACCGCGCCGCTCGAACTTGTTGATCGCCACCACGTCGGCGAAGTCGAGCATGTCGATCTTCTCCAGCTGCGACGCGGCGCCGAACTCCGGCGTCATCACGTACAGCGCGTGATCGACGTGGTCGACGATGCCCGCGTCGCCCTGGCCGATGCCCGGCGTCTCGACGATGACGAGGTCGAAGCCCGCGGCCTTGCACGCCAGTATGGCGTCGTCGAGCCCGGAGGGGATCTCGCCGCTGGCGGTGCGGGTGGCCAGCGACCGGAAGAACACCCGCTCGCCGTCGATGCTGTTCATCCGGATCCGGTCGCCGAGCAGCGCGCCACCGCCCTTGCGCCGCGTGGGGTCGATAGCCAGCACCGCGATGCGGAGCTTGTCCTCCTGGTCGATCCGGAACCGGCGCACGAGCTCGTCGGTGAGCGACGACTTGCCGGAGCCGCCGGTGCCGGTGATGCCCAGCACGGGCACGGTCCGCGACCGCGCGGTCTCCCGGATCGTGGCCAGCCAGTCCTGCGGCAGCACCTCCTGCTGGAGGCGGGTGAGGGTCCTGGCCAGCGTGGGCACATCCCCGGCGAGCAGGCGGTCGACCGACCCGACGGGCTCGGCGGCGAGGTCGACGTCGCACTCCCGGATCATCGAGTTGATCATGCCGGGAAGGCCCATCTCCAGGCCGTCGTCCGGGGAGAAGATCCGCGCGACACCCCGCGAGTGCAGCAGCTCGATCTCCTCGCGCACGATCACGCCGCCCCCGCCGCCGAACACCTTCACGTGCCCCGCGCCGCGCTCGCGCAGCAGATCCACGAGGTAGGTGAAGTACTCGACGTGCCCGCCCTGGTAGGCGCTGATGGCGACGCCCTGCGCGTCCTCCGAGATGGCGGCCGTGACGACCTCGTCCACCGAGCGGTTGTGCCCGAGGTGGACCACCTCGGCGCCCTGCGACTGCAGGATGCGCCGCATGATGTTGATCGACGCGTCGTGTCCGTCGAAGAGGCTCGCGGCCGTCACGAACCGAACGGGGTGCGCGGGCCGATGCAGTTCGGAGGAGGTCATACCTCCAAAATACTTGGACTTCCTACCTTTTTAAAACCGAGTGTCGGTGTGATGGCGACCTCAGCCGGGCCGGATCGATTCAGGTGGCGCTGGTGGTGGGGTTCGCCGAGCCTGCCGAGCGCATCGCGATCCACTGCCGCATCGCGTACTCCACGAGCGTGATCAACGTCTGCTTGGTGGACTCCCGGTCGCGGGCGTCGCAGCGGACGATGGGGATGCTCGAGTCGATCGACAGCGCCTCGCGCACGTCCTGCAGGTCGTGGTGCAGCACGCCGTCGAACGTGTTGACACCCACGATGTAGGGCAGGCCGCGGTCCTCGAAGAAGTCCACCGGCGCGAACGAGTCGGCGAGCCGCCTCGTGTCGGCGAGGACGACGGCGCCGATCGCGCCGCGTACCAGGTCGTCCCACATGAACCAGAACCGCTGCTGGCCCGGCGTGCCGAACAGGTACAGGATCAGATCGTCGTCGAGCGAGACGCGGCCGAAGTCCATGGCGACCGTCGTCGTCGCCTTGTTGGGCGTCGCCTCGAGATCGTCGATGCCGGCACTCGCGTCGGTCATCATCGCCTCGGTGGTCAGCGGCACGATCTCCGACACCGATCCGACGAACGTCGTCTTGCCCGCTCCGAAACCGCCGGCCACAACGATCTTGGCCGACGTCATCGTCTTCGGCGCGGTCTCGCGCGGTGCCTTAAAGCCGACGGAGTCCACTCAAAACCCTTTCCATCAACATCAAATGCGCTTCGGCACCCTCATCGCCGGTGATGGTCCTGTGCACGGTGACCAAGCCGGCATCCGCCGCGTCACTGATCAAGACTCGTGCCACGCCGAACGGGACACGCAGGGTAGCAGCGATCTCGGCGACCGAGTGTGGGGTCCGACATTGTTCCATGATCTGCTGGTGCTCGATCTGGTCGGGCACCGCCATCACGGCGGCCTCTCGAGTGGAGACCAAGGTCTCGAGCTCCAGTGCGTAGTTCGCCTTGGTCCGCCCGCCCGTGATGGCGTACGGACGGACGAAACCGGTCTCTTCCGCCGGGTGCAACGGAATGGCTTCGGCCGACACAAGCTGCTCCTCTCCGGGCGCGTACCCGGTCTCGCCGGGCGCACCGGCCTGTCCGGATGCCTCGGTAGCTGGGGGTGCATCCCGGTCACCGTGCTCACCGGGCTCGTCGGGGGTGGTGCTGTCCTTGCGACGGCCGTGGCCAGAACCCAGCGGGAACCCGTTGAGGACGTCCGCGAACGTACTCAACTCCTCGTCGCCGGAGTGTTCGGGCCCCGAGCTCATCGTCGGATCATCCCACCGGCTCTCCGACCAGCGGGCCGCTCGCGCCCTGCAGCTGTGCCCGCAGCTCCGGGGTCAGGATCTGCCCGACGCGGTCGACGAGCATGGTCATCTCGTAGGCCACCTGCCCGATGTCGCAGTTGGGCGCGGCCAGCACCGCAAGGCAGGAGCCGTCGCTGATGGACATCAGCACCATGATGCCGAGTTCCATCTCCACGACCGTCTCGTTCACCGCGCCGGCCTCGAAGCAGCGCGCGGCACCCTGAGTGAGGCTGACGAGCCCGGACGCCACCGCGGCGAGCTGGTCGGCCCTGTCGAGCGGAAGCCGGTTGGACGCGGTGAGCAGGAGGCCGTCAGCGGAGACGACCACCGCATGGGCCACTCCCGGCACGCGCTCCGCGAAGTCGTTCACCAGCCATCCGAACTGGTTCTGCTGGGGCTGAGCCCGATCCGGCGCGGTCATTCACCCTCCACTTTCTCATCACTGCTCTCGGTCGCCTGAGCGGTCCGATGCCGGCCTCGGCGAATTCCCTGCTGGAAGCTGCTGAGCCTGCCCCGCACGTCGGCGGGATCCCGCTCCCGCCGTGGCGGGCTCTCCGGCGAGCCCTGTGCCGACACGCTGCCCGGGAGCAGTTGTTCCCCGCGGCGGCGCCTCGGCAGGCCCGCCGCCGTGTAGCTGGACGGTGTCGCTTCCGACACCGCCTGCACGGTCCGCCACCGCTCGTCGGACGAGAACGCCCAGCCCGATGCGGGTGCGCCGCCGGAGCCGCCTGCCCCGGCACTGGTGCCGGCGTCGGCCGGGGCGCCCTCGCGGGACTCCCCGGTCTGCGCCTGCTTCTTCGGCTGCCGTTGCGGCAGGCCTGAAGCCTGGTTGCTCCGCGCGCCCTGCGCGGACTCCGCCGGTGCCGAGGCCTGCCCGGCTCCGCCGGCGGCGTCGGGCTCGGGCTTGCGATGCCTGCGGCCCCGGTTGACGCCCTGCTGGAAGCTGCTGAGCCTGCCCCGCACGTCCGCGGGGTCCCTCGGCGGGATCTCCTTGCGCGCGGGTGCGGCGGCCTGCTCCGGTGCGGGCGGGGTGGTGGGGACGGCACTGCCGGGCAGCAGTTGCTCGCCGCGCCGCCGCCGGGGCAGCCCGGCCTGTGTGTAGTCCGACGGCGCCTGCCGCTGCGACACGGCCTGCACGGTCCGCCACCGCTCGTCGGCGGCGAAGTCCCAGTCGCTCTTGTCGGCGGACTTCTCGTTCGCCGACTCGGTGACGCTGCGGAACCACGCGGAGAGCATCTCGTCGAAGATCGGTGTCGTCTCCGTCGTCGACTCCGCGATCCGCTGGGCCCTGCGCTGGGCATCGCTCTCCGTGGTCGCAGCGCTCCACCAGTCGCTCACCGTGGTGCTCTGTGCCTCGAAGAGGTCCCTGCCGCTGAGCCCTTCCTCGGTGCCGGGCTCGGAGCGCGCTCCGGCCTGTGTCTCGGGCTTGGACTCGGGCTGCGTCGTGGACCCCGCCTCGGGCTGCCCGCGCCGTGGCGCGGGCGGCGACGCCATGGATTCGGTGGCCTCGCTCTCGTCGGCGGCCGGCGGGTCCTGCTGCCCGGCCGTGCCCGCGGCGGGCACGACGGCGCCGTTGCGCCGGGACTCCTCCGGCGCCGCCGGGGACTGCTCCGCCGGGCGGGCCGGAGGCTGGACGACGGGAGGCGGCGTGCGCTGCTGGTCCTGCTTCTCCCTGCCGATCGGGGTGAACAGGGCCGTGCCCGACACCTCGTTGTCGGTGGGCGGAGGCGGCGGCTGCTGCCCGGACGCGGCAGCGCCGGGCAGGACGCCGCTGCGGCTCGCGCCGTTCGGCTTCCTGCGCGGCAGCGCGCCGGGTCCCTGCGCCGGGGCCTGCCGCGCGGGCGCGGCGGACTGCGGCTCGGGGTGCTGCGGCAGCGCGGGCGGCTGGGTCATCGTGGTGGCGCCGGGGGGCTGCGCGCCCTGCTCCTGGCCCATCACCAGCTCGGCGGGCACCGAGACGGTGGCCCGCACGCCGACGATGTCCTTGCCGCCGTGCAGCGCGACACCGAAGCCGTGCCGTCCGGCGAGCCTGCCCACCACGAACAGGCCCATCCGCCGCGACGTGGCGAGGTCGACGGAACCGGCCTCGGTGAGCCGCGTGTTGGCTTCGGCGACCTCGGCCTCGTTCATGCCGATGCCCTTGTCGAGGATGTCGATGGACAGCGAGCCGTCGTCCATCCGCCGGGTAGCGACCGTCACCTGGGTCTCCGGCGCGGAGAAGGCGGTGGCGTTGTCCAGCAGCTCCGCCACCAGCCGCACCAGGTCGCCCGCGGCGTAGCCGACGACCCTGGCGGGCGGCGGGGTGCGCACGACAACGCGCTGGTACTGCTCGATCTCCGACACGGCGGCGCGCAGGACGTCGGTGACGGTGACCGGCTGGCCGGAGCGGCGGCCCGGCTCCGCGCCGGAGAGCACCATCAGGTTCTCGTTGTTGCGCCGCATGCGGGTGGCCAGGTGGTCGAGCTGGAACAGGATGGCCAGCTGGTCGGCGTCCTCCTCGTCCCGCTCGAGCCGCT
The DNA here is from genome assembly GCF_003202285.1 of Prauserella muralis. Lineage (GTDB taxonomy): Bacteria > Actinomycetota > Actinomycetes > Mycobacteriales > Pseudonocardiaceae > Prauserella_B > Prauserella_B muralis. The sequence goes on along the minus strand of NZ_MASW01000002.1, from coordinate 1,476,125 downwards.
CGATCAGCTGCAACTGCCGCTGTACGAGGCTCTGGCTGCGCCGCGAGAGGTTGACGAAGACGCTCGCGTAGCCGGTGCGCATCCCGGCCTGCTCGGCGGCCAGCCGCAGAGCCTCGGAGTGCACGGCGTCGAAGGCCCTGGCCACCTCGCCGATCTCGTCGTCGGTCCGCACGGGCACCGGTGTGATCTCGGTGCTCTGCGACCGCCCCTCCTGGATCGTGCGCACCGCCTCGGGCAGCTCCCTGTGCGCCACGTCCAGCGCGCTCGACCGCAGCTGCCTGAGCGAGCGCAGCAGCTGGCGGGTGATGAGGAAGACCACGAGCACGGCAAGTGCGAGCGCCAGCACCAGCACCACGGCGAGCACGCCGAGGTTCGCGCTCGCTCCGCCGGCCAGGTCCGTCGCGGTGGAGGTCAGCTGGGTCGCGAGGCGCCCGCTCACCTGGCCGAGACCGTTGAACACGGTGCCGGAGGCATCGCGCCACTGCGCCGCGCCCGCCGAGGAGAAGGCGTCGCTGTTGCCGGAGTCCTGGCCCGCGAGCACCCGCTCGACGACGCGGTCGCGCTCGTCGAAGGCCTCACCGCGCACGGCGGCGTCGAAGTCCTGACGCTGGGCCGCGGTCGCGGCGGTGCGGAAGTCGGCGATGCGGTCGGTGAAGCGCACCTCGGAGGTGCGCAGCTGGTTGAACTCGCTCGGCGCGAGCCCGCCCCTGGCGATGCCGTAGTCGATGAGCGCCTGCTGCACCGAGACCTCGTCCTTGGCGACGAGCAGGTTGTGCAGCGCGTTGGGGGTGCCGCCGATGGCGTCGTCGCCGATGCCGGCCACGAGCGCGGTGTCGAGATCGAGCAGTGCCGAGGTGATGGCCGAGTACTCGTTGAGCGCGTCCACGGTGCCGACCTGGCCGGCCTGGATCCGCTGGCGCAGGTCGGTGAGCTTGCCCAGCTGCTCGGTGACGGCGGCGCGCGGGGCGGCGAGCCCGCCGTCGGCCTCGGCGGCCGCGTCGAGCGCGGACCGCGTGGGAGCGATCGCGCGATCCACCTCGCCGCGGACCTGCCGCAGCTCCGGGGAGTTCGCGCCCGAGCCCGCGGTGAGCGCCTCGGCGGTGCGGGTGCGCTCGCGCTGCAACCCGTCGAGCAGCGTCCCCGTGGCCGCGCCGAGCCGCGCGAGCTGGTCGACGCGGTCGTAGCGGTCGGAGCGCTCCAGCTGGTTGCTGAACGTGAGCCCGCCCAGCACGAGCGCGATGACGATCGGGATGAGCGTGACGGCACCGAGCTTGACCGGGAGGCTCCAGTCGCGCCACCGCGTCAGGGCTCGCCACCGCGGCGGCTTCGGGCTCTGCCGGCCGAGGAGCTTGCCCACAGGCACTTGGCCTTCTCCTGCAACGGTCACGAAGGTGACGCCTCCTCCGGCTCGCTCGCTGTGTTCCGACGGCTCATGGGGTGCTCCGGCCTACCAGTTCCGAGGACGCATGACCAGTGACTCTGCGTGCTCAGTTGTGTGCCGCATGTACTCCGTCCTCATCCTCGCTGGTGTCGGGCCCGTGCCCTGCCGTCGTGTCGCCTGCGCTGCCGACCGCGTCGTCAACCCCCGGGGGCGCCGCGCTCCGCAGCACGCGATCCGCAGCGCATGCGCCGCGGGCCGGCACCCAAATTGACATTCGGTCGGGGTGCCAGAAAGCGTACACCAATCGGGTACTCGGCAAATGCGCTCAGCCCGTGCCCCGTGACCAGGGCAAATACCCATTCGGGTCGCCCGTGGAGGCGCCCTTTCGCTCGGCCGGGACGGTTCACCGCCATTCCCGTTACTGTATTCATCAGCAGGTGGGCATCAAGCGTCACCCACACAGCCCAACCGGTGCGCTCGCCGACCCCCGAACGGCGGAGGCGACGTGCTCCCTCGGTGGAGTGACGCCACCAAAGTGTGCACGATCATGTGGCTTCACCGTCACGGACGTCACAGTGACCTACTGGTCAGTTTCGGGCGCTGGCCTGCGCATCTTCACCAACGCGTGACATCGGGTGCGACCCAGCGTAGCCGAATCGGCACCCGGAACACTCTCCGCACAAGGCCACCCTGGGTAATACTGGAACGGGGATTACCGGGAAAACTCTCACCCATTGGCACGGCACGAAGCACGCCGCATGACGGAACGCCACGTCGGGACGCACCAAGCCGTGTGAAACTCCCGGCCGGCACCGGCTGCACCCCGGTTGCCCACCACCGGGCCCACCCCGGCCATCTTTCGCCAGGAACCGCCACTACCCTGTGCTTTCCGCACCACACGCCCCGCACCCACACCCCGCCGGAGGGAGCCATGCCGCACGTCCGCCACCCGCGCCGGCCCGGCAGCTCCCTGGCGGCTCCGGCCGGCCCCGGGAAACGTCGAGCGCCACATCTTGTCGCGTTCAGGCACGCCATTTCCGGAAAATCGTGCGAAATGGCGCCGACGCGCCTCGACTGTTTCACAACGCCATTTCGGAGAATAATCGCCGTGGTCGGTCACCACGATTATTCCGAATTCTGCGGACCCACATCGCCGTGCCCAGGCCGTCCGGCCCGCGCGGTGCGGGAGGTCCGTGTGCCCGCCTGCCCGGTGACCTGAGACCCTGCCAGGAGTGAGTACCACCCTTGAGCGGCTCCGCGCGTTCCTCGCGGAGCACACCCCGCCGACACCCTGCCTGGTGATCGACGTCGACACGGTGCTGGAGCGCTACCGGGCGCTCACCCGCGCCTTCCCGGGCGCACGCCTGCAGTACGCGGTGAAGGCCAACCCGGAACCCGCGGTGCTGGAGGCGCTCGCGCGGGACGGCGCCGCGTTCGACGTCGCCAGCCCGGCCGAGATCCGGTCGTGCCTCGCGGCCGGCGCACCGGGCGGCACGCTGTCCTACGGCAACACGGTGAAGAAGCCCGCGGACATCGCGATGGCGCACGCCGCCGGTGTCCGGGAGTTCACGGTCGAGGCCACGAGCGACCTCGAGAACATCGCCGAGCACGCGCCGGGCGCGCAGGTGTCGGCCCGGCTGCTCATCGAGGCGCCCGCGTCGGTGACGCCGTTCGGCCGCAAGTTCGGCGTCGCGGCGGACGAGGCGGCCGCGCTGCTGGTGCGGGCGGCCGACCTCGGGCTGGACCCGGTGGGCGTCAGCTTCCACGTGGGATCCCAGCAACTCGACCTCACGGCCTGGGACATCGCCATCGGCTCGGCCGCCAAGGTGTTCGGCTCCGCCGCGGAGCGCGGGGTCGCGCTGCGCAGGCTCAACGTCGGCGGCGGCATCGGCGTCGGCTATCTCGAGCAGGCGCCGCCCGACGACGCCTACGCCGACGCCATCGCGGGTGCCCTGCGGGCGCATTTTCCGGGCCCGGCGCCGGAACTGGTGCTCGAGCCCGGCAGGGCCCTCGTCGCCGAGGCCGGGGTGATCCGTACCGAGGTCGTGCTCGTGTCGCGCAAGGCGGCCGACGACCCGTATCGGTGGGTATATCTGGACATCGGCCGCTACAACGGGCTCGCCGAGACGGAGAACGAGGCGATCGCCTACCGGTTCGAGGTTGTCGGGGACCACTCCGGCGACACCGGGCCGGTGATCTTGGCGGGGCCGACGTGCGATGGTGACGACGTGCTCTACCAGCGGCGAACCTACCGGCTGCCGGTGTCCTTGCGACCCGGCGACCAGCTCGACATCCTCTCGACGGGGGCCTATACGGCGAGCTACTCGTCGGTGGCGTTCAACGGAATCGAACCATTGCGTACCTACTGTATTTCTGGAGGGAGACTGATCAGTGCCGAGTGAGTTTGTTCCGGTCGGCGCGTTCTCCGGCAGGCACGTCCTTGCCGAGCTGGACGGGGTCGATCCGAACCTGCTCGATGACGCGGATTTCCTGCGGGCCACCCTGGCCAGCACCTTGACCGCGGCAGGCGCGACGGTGTGCGACGTGATCGCCCACCAGTTCGAACCGCAGGGAGTGACCGTGCTGGCGATGCTGGCCGAGTCGCATGCGTCCATCCATACCTATCCCGAGCTCGGCACGACCTTCGTCGACGTTTTCACCTGTGGCGAGCGGGCCGACCCCCAGCAGGCCGTGCACCTGCTCGCCGACGCGCTCGGCACCGACTCCGTGACCATGTCCGTCGTTCAGCGCGGGCGGCAGCCCGCCGGTGCGGGGAAGTGAATGTCCAAGCAGATCGTCGAACCACTCGGTCCCGGCCTCACCCGCGTCTGGGACCTGTCCGAGACCATCCTCGACACACGCACCGACTTCCAGCACGTGGTGGTGGCGCGCACGGCGCAGGGCATCTCCCTGTTCTGTGACGACGAGCGGCAGAGCACCGAGGCCAGCCAGCTCGTCTACCACGAGGCGCTGATGGTGCCGCCGATGCTGCTGGCCGACAGCGTCGACAGCGTGCTGGTGATCGGCTCGAGCGAAGGGGTGGCCAGCCAGCTCGCCATCGCGGAGGGCGCGACGGTGGTCGACCACGTCGACATCGACCACCAGACGGTGCGGCTGTGCGCGGAGCACCTGCCCTACGGCTACTCACCCGAGGAGCTGGCGGCCGCCGAACGCGGCGACGGCCCCGTGCGCGTGCACTACCAGGACGGCTGGCAGTTCCTCGCCTCCACCACGCAGCGCTACGACGTGGTGGTGATCGACCTGCCGGACGAGAACTTCGACCCCGAGGCCCAGCACAACCGGCTGTACGGCGAGGAGTTCCTGCGCCGGTGCTCCGAGGTCCTGACCCCGGGTGGCGTCGTCGCCTGCCAGGCGGGCTGCCCGACGCTGTGGCGCAACGACACGCTGATCGCCGCCTGGCAGCGGTTCCACGAGGTGTTCGGCACCGTCGTCTACTTCGGCTCCGACGAGCACGAGTGGGCGTACCTGTCGGGCAGGGCCGACAGCAGGCAGGACCCGGTCGGCGAGATGGTCGCCACGCTGCGCGAGGCGCGCTACCGGCCGGCCTCGATCGACGAGGACACGCTGCGCGGCTGCACGGTGCCGCCCTACTCGGTCAGAGCTTCTCGCCGGCGGTGACCTTCCGGGTCACCTTCCGTTCGGCGACGAACGAGAGGAAGGGGATCGTGCCGGCCAGCAGCACCAGCACGGTCCCCTTCATCGACCAGCGGGCCTTGAGCGCCAGGTCGACGGCGACGACGAGGTACACCATGTACAGCGCGCCGTGGGTGACGCCGATCCAGCTCATCATCCCGGGCGAGTCGGCCGCGTACTTGAGCACCAGCGCCAGCGTCAGCCCCAGCAGCGCGACGCCGGTGGCGTAGGCCAGCACACGGAAGCGCAGCAGGGAGCCCCGCAGTGCGGGGGCCGCCGTGTCGTCGCGGTCGGTCGTCACCATTTCTCACTTCACCTCGTGGTCGCGGGCGTTCAACTCCGCCAGGTACCGGTTGTAGGCGGCCAGTTCGGCGTCCTCGGGATCCTCGGCGTCGCCGGCGCCTGCGGTCTGCCGGGTCCGGGGCACGGCGGGCCGGGGTGCGGGCACGTCGGCGGGACGCCGTCCCCACGCCGCGCGGTCGCCCTGCGGCTCCCCCTGCCCCGTGCTCCGCCCGGCCTCGGCCTGCGCCTTGAGCCTGCGGATACGCCACACCATGAAGGCCGGGAACAGCCCGAACAGCGGCCACTGCAGCACGTAACCGAGGTTCTGGAACGTGCCGCCCGCCGAGGAGTACCGCTCCCACTGCCACCACGCGAGGCCGCAGCAGATCGCGAGGCTCAGCGCGCACACACCGGCGATCGCGAGCCTGCGGGTGGTGGTAGCGCTCCTGGACACGCTTCGACGCTAGCACTCGCCGTCGTCCGCCCGCCGCCACAGGTGAGCCAACCCGCGCGACGTCTCCCCAATGCCACATTTGTTCCACTCAACGGAGCGAATGCGGCATTCGCTCCATCCAGTGGAGCGAATGCCACATTGGGGAGCTTGGGGCGGCGGCGATGGGGCGCGGGGTGCGGTCAGCTGCGGGCGGTACGGGCCTGCTTGGCGTAGCCGTCGGCGAGGCCGAACACCTTCTGCGCGTACTCGACGGAGTTGTTGTACGACATGATCCCGGCCCACCAGCCGTCCGCGCTGGCCATGTCCCGCCCGTTGACGCACAGGTAGCGGGCGGCCGAGAGTGCCGCGTCGTCGATCTGCTGCGGCTCGGCCCTGCCGTCACCGTCGCCGTCGGAGCCGTAGCGCATCCACGTGCTCGGGATGAACTGCATCGGACCGACGGCCCTGTCGTGCACCGGGTCGCCGTCGAGCTGCCCGCCGTCGGTGTCGGAGATGGACCGCACACCCGTGGAGCCATTCAGGGGGACGCCGATGATCGGGGTCGACGGACGGCCGTCCTCGCCGAGCGTCGCGCCGCCGTAGCGGCCGTGGTCGGACTCGATGCGGCCGATCCCGGCGAGCGTCGCCCAGGAGAGACGGCAGTCCGGCTCGTTGGCGCGCATCGCCAGTTCGGCGTTGCCGTAGGCGATGAGTGCCCTCGCCGGGACGCCGACCACCTGTGAGGTGCGTTCCGCCCACGCGACGAGCGGATCGACGCCGTCCCGCCGCGGCTGGCCCGCGCCGGCCCGGTTGCCCGCGACGGTGTTGCTCACCGGGGCCACCGACCCCGGCTCGACCTGCGCGGGTTCGACCTGCAGGGCCGGGATGTCCGTCGTGGTCGGGCCCGCCTCGGGGGAGGCGGCGCTGGCGACGAGCCAGACGCCGCCCGCGGCGGCGGCGAGCACGACCAGGACGATGACCAACCGAATGAGGGCCGCCAGCCCCGGACGCGATTCCGATGCACGCGTCCCCGCCTCCTGCACGCTGGGCCCTCCACGTCGCCGACCAGTTGACAACTCGCTAACGATGGCACGGACGTTAGCGTTACGGGTGGGCACGCGGCGCGGCCGGCTGCGGCACGTACCCGATCGTGGCCGCTATCCCGCGGCGTCGCGCCGCTGCCGGGACAGCCGGGCCACGCACCACGCCGGGGCGCTGCCGCGGCGCAGGTGCTCCAGCACCGTGAGCGGACCGAGCCGCCTGCTCAGGTCGGCAGGCGTGAGGCCGGCCGCACGGTAGTCGAGCGCACGCTGGTCGAGCGGGCTGATTCCCGCGTCCCACCACGCCTTCGCCTCGTTGACGTCCCCGATCATCTGCCACCAGCCCGCGGCCGCGATCAGCAGCTCGAGCGGCGCCTCGGGCACCCGCTCCCGCATGGCGTCGAGATACCCGGGGTCGGCCGAGTCGACCGGTGCCCAGCCCGTGGGGCCACCGCTGCGCTGGCCCGGGATACCGGGCGCGGCCACCTGCGGTGCCTCCGCCAGCCACGCCGACGCGATCCGGTCGACCTCCTGCTCCTCCGCGCTCCGCTCGCGCTCGGACGCCCACTGCCGGATCACCGCGTCAACACCGGGATCTCGCATCCCTGCCTCCTCTGCACCGCACTGCTGTGGTTCTCGCGAAGACTGTCGAGCAACGTTGTTCGAGATGTTCGAGCGTGAGTCCTCGGATACCGGACGATCACGCAATGTGAGCACCGTATGAGAGGGGGCCAGCGATCCGCCAGACCCTCATGGGCACGAATTCGTTGACCAGCGTTTTATGGGCTGGAATCCACCCGGATGGTGGAGCATTCAGGCCCTCGAGCCGAAATCGGCAACACACAGTAGCCAAATGAGGGGTGCGCAGCAGAACCGCCGACACCGCTTCGGCGGTGCCGGCGAGCAGCGATGTCGGCTCAGGAGAACAGACTCTGCACGAACGTGATGATGGCTTCGGCGCCGTCGCGAAGCCAGCCGAGTGCCGATTGCACGGCGTCGGCGGATTCCGTGGGACGCGTGATCAAGAAGAACAGAACAAGTGCGACGACGCCGAATATGAGGACCTTCTTCAAACCCGGCGACATAGCTCCATCCGATTCACTCCGGCGGCTGCCGTGCCCTCACGGCGGCCGCTGCGCCTCCCCGCCCTTACTCGTCATGATGCCCTACCGGAACCCATCCTGACGGGTAATCACACGAACGGGCGGCTGCGGTGACAGCCCGTACCTGGCGGTTCCGGCCTCACTGTAGGCGCGGCGAGGGCGCCGCGGCCACCACGACACGCGCGTCAGCGGATCGCGCCGGCCTCCCGCAGCGCCGCGATGCGCTCGTCGCCGAGACCGAGCTCGGCCAGCACGGCAGAGGTGTCGGCCCCGGTCTGCGGCGGCGGCCCGGGCGTGGCCGGTGGGGTGCGATCGAAGCGGGGTCCCGGCGCGGGCTGCACGACGCCGCCGACGTCGACGAACGTGCCACGCGCGGCGTTGTGCGGGTGCTCGGCGGCCTCCCACGGCGAGAGCACCGGTGTCAGGCACGCGTCCGTGCCCTCCGCCTTGGCGACCAGCTCGTCGCGCGTGTGCTTGCCGATGGCCTCGGCCAGGATGGCCCGCAGCCGCGGCCACTCCCGCTGGTCGAGATGCACCGGCAGCTCCTCGGCATCGAGACCGAGGACCTGCACCAGCGCGGCCCAGAACCGCATCTCGATCGCCCCGACCGCGACGTACCTGCCGTCGGCGCACTGGTAGGTGTCGTAGAACGGTGCGCCGCCGTCGAGCAGGTTCTCGCCGCGCTCACCCTGCCACAGGCCACCGGCCCGCATGCCGTGCAGCTGCGTGGTGAGCAACGCGGCGCCGTCGACCATCGACGCGTCGACGACCTGGCCCTGGCCGGAGGAGGTGCGCTCGTACAGCGCGGCCAGCACGCCCATCGCCAGGAACAGCCCGCCTCCCCCGAAGTCGCCGAGGAAGTTCACCGGCGGCACCGGCCGCTCGCCTGCCCTGCCCACCGGCTCCAGCGCGCCCGCCAGGCCGATGTAGTTGATGTCGTGGCCCGCCGACTGCGCGAGCGGCCCGTCCTGACCCCAGCCGGTGACCCGGCCGTAGACCAGGCGCGGGTTGCGCGCCCGCACCTGTTCGGGGCCCAGCCCCATTCGCTCGGCGACACCGGGCCGGAAGCCCTCGACGAGCACGTCGGCCTTCTCGGCCAGCGTGAGCACCAGCTCCACGCCCTCGGGCGTCTTGGTGTTGACGCCGATGCTGCGCCTGCCCCGGGTGAGCGGGTCGTCGGGCAGCCCGAGAACGTCCTCACCGGGCACGGCACGGTCCACCCGGATGACGTCGGCGCCGAGGTCGGCGAGGATCGTGCAGGCGAACGGGGCCGGGGCCAGTCCCGCCAGCTCGATCACCTTGAGGCCGCTGAGCGGGCCAGGCTTCATCCGTCCAACTCCTTCGTGTGCTGCCTGTCCGGCCCGTCCCGGCTACAGGGTTCGGGAGATGATGTCCTTCATGATCTCGTTGGTGCCGCCGAAGATCCGGGAGATCCGCACGTCGGCCCAGGCCCTCGCGATCGGGTACTCGGTCATGTAGCCGTAGCCGCCGAAGAGCTGCACGCAGTCGTCGATGACCTTGTTGACGCGCTCGGTGGTCCACAGCTTCGCCATGGCCGCGCCCTGCACGTCGAGCTCGCCACGCAGGTGCCGCTCGATGCACTGGTCGAGAAAGGCGCGGGCGACGGCGGCCTCGGTGGCCGCCTCGGCGAGGGTGAACTTGGTGTTCTGGAAGGAAAAGACCGGCCTGCCGAACGCGGTGCGGTCCTTGGTGTAGGCGATCGTCTGCTCCACCGCGGCCTCCATGCCCGCCACCGCCGTGACGGCGATGATCAGCCGCTCCTGGGGAAGCTGCTGCATCAGCTGGATGAAGCCCTGGCCCTCCTCCTCGCCGAGGAGGTTCGCCGCGGGCACGCGCACGTCGTCGAAGAACAGCTCGGCGGTGTCCTGCCCACGCAGGCCCACCTTGTCGAGCACGCGGCCACGGCGGAAGCCCGGCCTCGAGGTCTCCACGACGATCAGCGACACGCCCTTGGCGCCCGCGTCGGGGTCGGTCTTCACGGCCACCACCACGAGGTCGGCGTGCGCGCCGTTGGTGATGAACGTCTTGGCACCGTTGATGACGTAGGAGTCGCCCTCGCGGACCGCCCTGGTCTTGATGCCCTGCAGGTCGGAGCCGGTGCCGGGCTCGGTCATAGCGATGGCGCCGACGTACTCGCCACTGGCGAGCTTGGGCAGCCACTCCCGCTTCTTCTCCTCCGAGGCGTAGGCGAGCAGGTAGTGCGCGACGATTCCGTTGTGGACGGACACGCCCCACGCGCCGTCCCCGGAGCGCGCCTGTTCCTCGTACAACACGGTCTCGTGGGCGAAGTTGCCGCCGCCCCCGCCATACTCCTCCGGAATGGACAGTGCCAGCAGGCCGACCTCCCCCGCCTTGGTCCACAGCTCCCGGTCGACCTGCTTGGCCGCTATCCAGCGCTCCTGGTTGGGCGTCAGCTCCTTCTGGCAGAACGTCTTCGCGAGATCGCGGAAGTCGTCCAGTTCCTCGGTCATCCACGAGCTTCGCTGGATCTGCAGCGACACGGCCTGCCCTCCTGGTTCCCGGCTACTGGAAAACATTCCAGTTGGAATGTAAGTTCTGACCGGAATGTACAGGCGCCCGCGACGGAGGTAAAGGGGGACATGGTGACGACGGCAGGCCGGGGCCACCGCACGCAGGCACAGCGCCGCGAGCAGACCAGGACCGCGCTGCTCGACGCGACCATCGACTGCCTCGTCGAGCTGGGCTACCCACGCACGTCCATGCAGGAGATCTGCGCCAGGGCGGGCGTGTCGAAGGGCGCCTTCCAGCATCATTTCGCCGCCAAGGCGGAGCTGATGGCGGCTGCCGTCGAGCACCTCACCACCCGTCTCAAGCAGCAGCGGGCTCCGGAGATGGAGGGGCTGCCGCCGGGGCGGGAGCGCATCGCGGCGGCGATCGATCTGCTGTGGGAGTCGTACTCGGGCACGCTGGCCACGGCGGCGATGGAACTGTGGATCGCCGCGCGCACCGAGCCGGAGCTGCGCGCGGCGATCCGGCCGGTGGACCGCGCGCTCGGCCGCTCGACCCTGGAGCAGGTGGCCGCGCTCGCGGGCGAGGTGCCCAGGGAGAGGGTGGAGACGCTGTACTGGCTCACCGTGAACCTGACCCGGGGGCTGGCCCTCGACGCCGAACTGGGTGGTGACGCCCGGCGGCGCAAGCAGCTCATCGAGGAGTGGAAACGCCTCGCGGTGACCCATTTCTCCGTCTAGCGGGCGAGGCACTGGCGGCCATACTGCCGGTATGCTCTACTCGTCGGTAACAACGTCGTTCGCGGAGGGGCCATGACCAGCACAGCTCCCGTCAGGACCGGCAGGCCGGGCACCATCGGCGGTGTCGTCGGCGCGCCCCCGGCCAGCCGTGCCACCGAACTCGTCAACCGGGTGCGCGGCGGTGCCGACTCCGCGCCCGTGGAGATGAAGGCCCCGTTCACCGGACTCACCACGGCGACCCTGCCGCAGGCCACCGACGCCGACACCCGGGCCGCGTTCGCCCGTGCCCGCAGCGCCCAGCGCTCCTGGGCGCAGCGACCCGTCGCCGAGCGGCAGCGCATTCTGCTCCGCCTGCACGAGCTGGTGCTGCGTCACCAGGACGAGGCGCTCGACCTGGTCCAGATCGAAGCGGGCAAGGCCCGGCTCGACGCCTTCGACGAGGTGAGCGCCACCGCGCTGGTGGCCGCCTACTACGGCAAGCACGCCGCGAAGATCCTCGCGCCGCGCCGGGCGCCCGGGGTGCTGCCGCTGCTCACCAAGGCGGGCGAGCTGCGCCACCCCAAGGGCGTGGTCGGGGTCATCTCGCCGTGGAACTACCCGCTGGCGCTGACCGCGATGGACGTGCTGCCCGCCTTGGTCGCGGGCAACACCGTGGTGCAGAAGCCGGACAACCAGACGGCGCTGTCGGCACTGTGGCTGCACGAGCTGGCCGAGCGCGCGGGCCTGCCCGTCGAGGCCTGGCAGATCGTGCTCGGGCGCGGCTCGCGGATCGGTGACGCGCTCGTCGAGGAGTCGGACTACCTCTGCTTCACCGGCTCGACGCCCACGGGCAAGCAGCTCGCGGGCCGCATCGCGCAGCGGCTGACGAGCTACTCGCTGGAGCTGGGCGGCAAGAACCCGATGATCGTGCTGCCCGGCGCCGATCTGGACAGGGCCGCGGCCGGAGCGGTGACCGCGTGCTTCTCCTCCGCGGGCCAGCTGTGCGTGTCGGTCGAGCGGATCTACGTGCACGACAGCGTGCGCGACGAGTTCACCAGGGCCTTCGCGGAGAAGACCGCTGCGCTGCGGCTCGGCGGCTCACTCGACTACGGGCCCGGCATGGGGTCGCTGACCTCCGCTGAGCAGCTGGCCGCGGTGCGGGCCCACGTCGACGACGCCCGTGCCCACGGCGCCACGGTGGTCACCGGCGGGCGGACGCGGCCCGACCTGGGCCCGCTGTTCTACGAGCCGACCATCCTCACCGGCGTCACCGAACGCGCCAGGGTGTTCGCCGAGGAGACCTTCGGTCCGGTCGTGTCGGTGTACGGCTACACCGACGTCGAGGACGCCATCGAGCGCGCGAACGACACCCCGTACGGGCTCAACGCCAGCGTGTGGTGCGGCGACGGCACGGAGGGCTGGGAGGTGGCGTCCAGGCTGAAGGCGGGCACGGTGAACGTCAACGAGGGCTACGCCGCGACCTTCGGCACGGTCGGCGTCCCGATGGGCGGCATGAAGGACTCGGGCGTGGGGCGCCGCAACGGCGCCGAGGGCCTGCTCAAGTACACGGAGGCGCAGTCGATCGCCGTGCAGCGGGGCCTGCGGCTGCGCCCGTTCCGCGGCATGCCGCCCGGGCTGTGGGCCAAGGGCATGACGGCGGGCATGCGACTGCTGCGCCGCCTGCCCCGGCGTTGAGCCGTCACGGTCTGGCCAGCAGGCCCCGGTCGTAGGCGATGGCGACGGCCTCGGCGCGGCGGCTCGCGCCGAGCTTCGCCATCGCGCGCGACAGGTGCACGCTCACGGTCTTCTCGCTGATGTAGAGCTCCTCGCCGACCTGCCGGTTGGTGCGGCCGAGCGCGACGCGCTCCAGCACGGCCCGTTCCCGGTCGGTGAGGGCGTCCACCACGTCGCGCCGCGGCGCCACGCCGTCGAGCTCGATCCTGGCCCGGCGCGCGAGGTCGCGCACCGCCGTGCGCAGCGGCACGGCCTTGAGGCGCTGGGCCACCACGTGCGCCTGCTCGAGCTCCTCCGCGGCACGGGCGGTCTCCCCCGCGGCCAGCAGCGCCTCGGCGTGGCGCCACCGGCACACCGCCTGCTCGTAGACCGCGCCGTAGCCGAAGGCCTCCACGACCTTGGCCCACTCGCCGGGCTCGACCGGACCGCGCAGCCCGCCCGCGGCGGTCTCGGCACGCAGCAACCAGGCCTGCCCCTCGGGACCGAGCGTGCCCGCGCGCGGCCTGCCCCGGGCGATGCAGTTGCGCACGTGCGCGAGCAGGTCGTCACCGATCGCGGCGGCCTCGGCCTCCGCGTCGGCGTCGCCCCGCAGCCGCGCGTCCGTGGCCCACGCCGCGCACGCCTCCAGGCCGAGCGCACCGATCCGGATGCCGCCCAGCGCCCATGGGAACGCGTCCTCGAGCCAGCCGACGCCCTCGCGGGCGCGCACGGCCGCCAGCCGGTGGTCGCCCTGCCAGGTGGCGAGCTGCGTGCCGGCGTCGGCGGCGGCGAGGGCGAACCAGATGTCCGAGCGCCACTGTCCGCGCAGGTCGGCCACGAGCCGCTCGGTTTCGGCGAAGCGGCCGCGCGCCAGCACCAGGTCGACCCAGGCCGAGGCCATGATCGCGCTCACGGTGCTGGACAGCGACGACCGGGGCCAGCCGAGCTCGTCCTCGGGCCAGTCGCCGCGGACGTACCGCAGCGAGGCCTCCCGCAGCCGCGCGCTGAGCCCGTAGGAGGCCCAGCTGAGCCCCGCCTGCTCGGCGTGCTGCACGGCCCGCCGGTACAGCGTGGCGGCGTCGGCGAGCTCGCCCTGGTCCTCGTAACTGAGGGCGAGGTAGTACATGGCGCTCAGCTCGACGTCGATGGCGCCGGCCTCCCCCGCCTTGCGCGCGGCGTCGCGCAACCGCTGCCGGGCCTCCTGCGGGTCGCCCGCCGAGTCGGCGAGCGCGCCCAGGGTGGTCAGCGCCGAGGCCTCGGCACCGTCGGCACCGGCAGCGCGGGCATCGGCGACGGCCGCCTCCGCGCTCGCGGCGGCCTCCTCCAGCCGGTCGTCGCCCCGCAGGATCTGCGCCCGCGTGGACAGCACCCAGGCCCGCCGCGCGCTCGGCTCGGCGTCGGCGACCAGCTCCCACGCCCGCTCGATGGCCTCGACCGCCGCGTCGAACGTGCTGTCCAGTCCCATCTGAGCCTCGGCGAGCCGCCGCCACGCCATGGCGGCGCGGTCGGCGGGCACCTCCGGGCCGAGCGACTCGACGGCGGAGCGCGCGAACGCCACGGCCCGCTCCGGCTCGCCCGAGGTGCCCGCGAAGTACGAGGCCTCCAGCAGCAGTTTCAGCTCGTCGTAGCCGTCGGGCCGGTCGGACCCGGGCACGGCGTCCCAGATGTCGAGTGCCTGCTCGATGTGCCGCAGCGCCCCGCCCGGCGCGCCGAGGCCCTCCGCCTCGTCGGCGGCCCGCACCAGCGCGGCCAGCGCCGTGGGGAAGTCCTTGCTGCGCATGCTGTGGTAGGCCAGCCGGGCGTTGTGGCCCCTGCCCTGCGGCTTCGACCGGATCCGCGTGGCGTAGGCGGCGTGCATGCGGCTGCGCTCGCCCGGCAGCAGGTCGCTGTAGACCGCCTCCTGCAGCAGCGCGTGCCGGAACTGGTAGAAGCCGCGCTCGATGACGAGGACGTGGTGGTGCACGGCCTCGCGCAGCGCCTCGTCGAGCTCCAGCTCGCCGAGGCCGGACACCTCGGCCAGCGCCGCGTGCGAGACACCGTCGCTGGCGACGGCGACCGCGCGCAGCACGCGCCGGGTGTCGGCGGAGAGCCGCTCCAGCCTGGCGAGCAGCACCTCGGCGAGCCCGGCAGGCAGGTCGCCGTCGCACCCCGGCCCTGAGGCGAGCAGTTCCTCGGCGAAGAACGGGTTGCCCTCGGAACGCCGCACCAGCTCCGTCACGGCGTCCTGGCCGAGCGGCTCCTCGGCGAGGGCCTGCACGAAGGCGCGGGCCTCGGGCTCGCCGAACGGCGGCAGCTCGATGCGCTGCACCGTGGGCAGGCGGACCAGCTCGGCCAGCAGCTCGCGCAGCGGATGGCGCCGGTGCACGTCCTCCTCGCGGTAGCTGCCGACGACGAGCAGTTGCTGCGCGCGCAGCCGGGACAGCAGGAACGACAGGAGGTTGCGGGTGGATCCGTCGGCCCAGTGCAGGTCCTCCAGCAGCAGCACCACAGGCCGGTGCGCGGCGATCTCGGTGAGCACGCCGAGCACGGCGTCGAACAGCTGCAGCTGCCCGACGTCCTGCTCGGCCCGCACCCGCAGCCGCGCCTCGTGCTCGGTGGCGGGCACGTGCGGGAACTCGCCACCACTCCTCGGCACCACGGCCGCCTGCGGGAGCAGCCGCCCGAGCGCGGGCCGGGCGCGCAGCGCCTCCGTCACCGCCTCGTCGCCGAGTGTGGCGAGCGGGGCCAGTGCCTCGGCGAAGGGCAGGTACGGCAGCCCGCCCTCCTTCATGTCGAGGCACCGGCCCGTCAGCACGAGTGCCCCCTGTGCGGATGCCTGCTCCGCGAGCTCGCTCAGCAACCGGGTCTTGCCGACCCCCGCGTCGCCAGCCAGCAGCACGGCCCCGGCCTCACCTCGCCGTGCCTGCGCGACGGCCTGACGCAGCCGCCGCAGCTCGTCGACGCGGCCGACCATGGGGATTCCGGTACCAAGACGGGGCACGAGAGCCATTCTCGCCTACCCCACCGACATTCCGGCCATGGTTTTCGCCGTCGGCCGAACGTCCCGCGACCCGGCGCGCGCCGTCGGCACGGCGGGTCAGCTCGCCCGGCGCAGCGGCTGCTGCACCTCCGCGTCGTGTGCACCGCTTCGCTGCGCCGGCAGCGTGATCCGCTCGGCTCTCCTACGGATCGCCCTGCGCCGGCGGACCAGCCGGGTCGCCCGCCCGGCCCGGTGCAGTTCCTCGGTGCGGTAGTCCACCTCGGCGCGCACCGCGTCCAGAGCCCATACCCCCGCCATCGTCATGCCCGCTCATCCCTCTCGCACTCGTCCGTCATCTCCGTCGAGACTCAGACTTCTCCTGAGTGCGGGGCCCCGGCATCGGACGTTCACGCCGCCTGCGGGCATGAGTCGACCCCTTACCCGCGGCCGAGCAGGGAAGACCGGGGTAAGGGGTCGAGGGCACCGGGTCCGGCGCGTCAGCGCAGGTCTAATTCACCTGTTCGGGCAGCGGCGAGCAGGGCGTCCCACTGGGCCGAGCCCAGCCGTAGCGCGCCCGCCGCCGGGTTCTTCGAGTCGCGGACCGCGGTGCCGTCGAGGGTGAACGCCACCTCGACGCAGTCGTTGCCGCCGCCGCTGTAGCTGCTCTTGCGCCAGTCCAGCGTGGAAAGGTCGACGTCAGCCACCATTTCCCTACTCCTTATCTTGCTGTGTCGTTGTCGCGGGTTCGTACCGCCGCCCGGCCTCGGCGATGACCTCGACCGAATCGTCCGGCTTCAGCGCGGCGGCCCGCAAATGATCGAACATGAGCGAGTACCGCCGCACGTCGACCTCCTCTTCCAGGTACAGCCCGCTGCTCGTGCTGTCGACGTAGACGACGTCGGAGTCGGCCTGCTCCGGAAAGCCGAGGATCAGAAACGGTCCCTCCATCCCAGGATGGGCCCCGGCCTCGAAGGGCACCACCTGAATGGTGACGTGCGGCAGCTGCGCGAGCTCGGCCATCCTCGCCAGCTGCTCGGCCATCACGTCGGCGCCGCCGACCATGCGGTGCAGCACCGCCTCGTCGACGATGGCCCAGTACTCCGGCGGGGTGGGATCGCGCAGCAGCTGCTGGCGCTCCATGCGCGCGGCGACCCGGCGCTCGATGTCGGTGTCCGGCGCGGTGGGGCGCATCGCCCTGATCACCGTGCGGGCGTACCGCTCGGTCTGCAGCAGCCCCGGCACGAGCAGCGCCTGGAACGCGTAGAGGGAGCTGGCGTCGGCCTCCAGGCCCACGAAGGTGCCGGTGAAGACCTCGTTGTAGGCATGCCACCAGCCGCGCTTGCGCGCCTCCCTGGCCAGCTGCACGAGGGCTTCCTGCTCGTCGCCGCGGACGCCGTAGAGCTCGAGCAGGTCCCGCGCGTCACGGGGAGTGACCCCGACATGGCCGGTCTCGATCCGGCTGATCTTGGACGCGGAGCATTCGAGCTTCTCGCCGACCTCGTCGATGGTGAGCCCGGCCTGATCCCGGAGCCGCCGCAGTTCGCTGGCCAGCCTGCGACGCCGAACGGTCGGGCCGTGCCCTCGTGTCATGCCTCACCTCCGGTTCACCTGTCCCTCGAACCCACATCTAACCAGCAGGTTCCGCACGGAGGGACGCACTGGGTACGGCCCGGTTCCGAAATGATGCCCAATCGGTGGACTGCAAATTGCACGATCCGCGAGGTAGGCTCACGGTCTGCTTCATGGTCGAGATGTTCCGCTAGTTGAAATACTGGAGCTGACGTGGCCGGGCGCGACCCTATCGTCACCCCCCTGCAGGCAGCTGTGCACCGCACGCTGGACGAGATCAGCCGTGGTCTCGATGGCACCACGCCGCCGCTGGGGGCCGAGTTCACCCGGCGCACCAGCGCCCGGCTCGTGGAGGCGCTGCGCGCCGTGCTCGCCGAGCACCGGCTCGACGCGAGCGGTCACTGCGAGCTGTGCCACGGGCGGCGGTCGTGGTTCGCCATGCGCCGCCGCGGCCCGCTGCCGTGCCGGGCCTATCTCGCCGCGCAACTCGCCCTCGGCGCGGCACAGGAGGATGCCACCACGTCCCTGCCCGCCGCCCGGCACCACCACCATCGGCGGAGTGGGGCGAACCTGCACTTCGCGAGCTGACCGGCGGCGAACGCCGCCCACGTCCGCCTCACAGCACGCGGATGAGCCCCTCCTGCACCACGGTGGCGATGTGGCCGCCGTCGCGGGAGAAGAACCGGCCGGTGGCCAGGCCGCGGGCTCCCGAGGCCGTGGGCGAGCCGCTGTCGTAGAGGAACCACTCGTCGGCGCGGAACGGGCGGTGGAACCACAGCGCGTGGTCGAGGCTGGCGCCGAGCACCTTGTCCAGCTCCCAGTACACACCGTGACTGGCGAGCACCGAGTCGAGCAGTGTCATGTCGGAGGCGTAGGTCAGCACGCAGACGTGCAGCAACTGATCGTCGGGCAGGGTGCCGTCCGCACGCATCCACACCTGGTTGCGCCCGGGGCGCTCACCGGTCTCCCGCGTGACCCACGGAGGCTCGTTGACGTAGCGGATGTCGATCGGCCGGGGCTGGGTGCGCAGGCCGAGCTTGTCGGCGTAGTCCGCGGTGCGCTCGGCCAGTGTGGGCAGCGACTCGGGATCGGGCACGTCCGGCATCGGCTCGGCGTGCTCGACGCCGCGCTCCTCCAGCTGGAACGACGCCGACAGCGAGAAGATCGCCTTGCCGTGCTGCACGGCGACGACCCGGCGGGTGGTGAACGAGCGGCCGTCCCGGATGCGGTCGACCTCGTAGACGATCGGCACCCTCGGGTCGCCGCCGCGGATGAAGTACGCGTGCAGCGAGTGGACCTTGCGTTCCGGGGGCACGGTGCGACCGGCGGCGACGAGTGCCTGCCCCGCCACCTGCCCGCCGAACACGCGCGTCGGCGAGTGGGGCGGGCTGACGCCCCGGTAGATGTTCTCCTCGATCTTCTCGAGATCCAGCAGCGCCACCAGCCGGTCGAGTACCCGCTGCCCGCCGGCACCCGCATCGGCGTCGAGGCCCGACGCGGCTTCCCTCGCCAGCTCAGTCATGCCCGAGATTCAACACTGTCGTCCTCCGGCGCGCCCGCCAGGCGTGCCGACACGTGCGCGCGATCACGCCTCACCCCGTACCGGCATCCGCGCAAGCGGCTCCTAGACGAGGTCTTCCTCACCGAGGCGGTGCACCCGGATGAGGTTGGTGGATCCGACCGTGCCCGGCGGCGAGCCCGCCACGATCACGACCAGGTCGCCGGGCTGGTAGCGGCCGGTCTCCAGCATCGCGTGGTCCACCTGCTGGATCATCCGGTCGGTGGAGTCGGCGTGCGGGACGATGCGGGCGGTGGTGCCCCACGTCATGGCCAGCTGGCAGCGCACGCTCTCCAGCGGTGTGAACGCCAGCAGCGGCAGCCGGGTGTGCAACCGCGCGAGCCTGCGGACCGTGTCACCGGACTGCGTGAACGCCACGAGCGCCTTGGCGTTGAGCCGTTCGCCGATGTCGCGCGCGGCGTAGGAGATCACGCCGCGCTTGGTGCGCGGCACGTGGCTCAGCGGCGGCACGGACGGCATGTCGGCCTCGACCGCCTGCACGATCCGGCTCATCGTCTCGACCGTCTCGATCGGGTAGCGGCCGACGCTCGTCTCCCCGGAGAGCATCACCGCGTCGGCGCCGTCGAGCACGGCGTTGGCCACGTCGGACGCCTCGGCGCGCGTGGGACGGGAGTTGTTGATCATCGAGTCGAGCATCTGGGTCGCCACGATGACCGGCTTGGCGTTCTCCCTGGCGATCTGGATGGCCCGCTTCTGCACGAGCGGCACCTGCTCCAGCGGCAGCTCGACGCCGAGGTCGCCGCGGGCGACCATCAGGCCGTCGAAGGCGAGCACCACGGCTTCGAGGTTGTAGACGGCCTCGGGCTTCTCCAGCTTGGCGATGACCGGCACGCGGCCCTTGCCGACGCGGTCCATCACCTGGTGCACGAGGTCGATGTCGGCCGGGGAGCGCACGAACGACAGCGCCACGAAGTCGACGCCGAGCTCCATCGCGAACTCGAGGTCCTCGATGTCCTTCTCCGACATCGCGGGCACGGACACGTCCATGCCGGGCAGCGAGACGCCCTTGTTGTTGCTGACGGCGCCACCCTCGGTGACCTCGCAGACCACGTCGGGGCCCTCGACGTGGTCGACGACGAGGCCGACCTTGCCGTCGTCGACGAGCAGCCGGTCGCCCGGCTTGGCGTCCTTGGCCAGGCCCTTGTAGGTGGTGGAGACGCGGTCATGGGTGCCCGCGACGTCCTCGACGGTGATGCGCACCGTGTCGCCCGTGCGCCACTCGACGGGGCCGCCCGCGAAGGTGCCGAGCCGGATCTTGGGACCCTGCAGGTCGGCGAGGATGCCGACCGCGCGGCCGGTCTCCGCCGCGGCGTCGCGGATGAGGTCGTAGACCTGCTTGTGATCGCCATGACTGCCATGGCTGAAGTTCATCCGGGCCACGTCCATGCCGGCCTCGACGAGCGCACGGACCTTCTCCGCCGTCGCCGTCGCCGGGCCGAGGGTGCATACGATCTTCGCTCGTCGGCTCACATCTGCACAGCGTAGACCTTCACACCGCCCACGTCTGTACCGATCCCGAGATCGTTAAGGAAAGTTTGGCAACGCGCGTTTCACACCGCGGACGAGCCGGTGGTCAGCGCCGGGGCAGCTCGCTGGCGCCCACGTGGTCGCGGGCCCACTCGTTGAACGGCCGCAGCTGCCGCCACGCCTTTCTCACCCGATCGAGGCACCGGCGCTCGTGCAGCACGTCGTCCGGTTCCCAGGTGCGGACCGCGTACAGCGAACGATGCCGCAGCAGCTCGAGCCGGGGGTGGTCGTCGGCGAACCCGCGTGGCCTAGTCTTGAGCGTGTCGCCCGCGATCGTCCAGCCGGACCGGCGCAGCTGCGCGAGGATGCGCTCGAGCGCGGCGCCGTGGATATCGGTGTCGACGGCCTGCCGGAACCGGGCGAGCTGGTCGGCCGCCAGGTGGAAGCAGCCACCGCCGGCACGCAACCCGTCCGGCCCGACCTCGACGTAGTACGCCCCGCCGCCCCTGCCCTGCTCGATCACCGCGCCGCAATGGGTCTTGTAGGGCGTCTTGTCCTTGGCGAAGCGCACGTCGCGATAGGGCCGGAACACCTTGCCCTCACCGAAGCCGGCGCCGAACTCGGGGCTCAGCTCGGCCAGCAGTTCCTCCATCGGCGCCCGCACGTCGGCCTTGTACGTGTGCAGGTTGTCGTCCCAGTACGACTTCGAGTTGTCCACGACGAGGCCGTCGAAGAAGTCGATCGCATACTCACCAAATCCCGTGAACCCCACGAAAGTCACGCTACCCGGCACCCCCGACGCTTCCTCCGAAGCTCCCCAATGCGGCATTGGTGGCGCTGGACGCTACTAATGCCGCATTGGTGGCGTTCAACGCTACGAATGTGGCATTGGGGAGCTCCCCCGCGTTGCGGTTACGGGGGTGGTCCGGCGACGCGGATGGTCACGCCGGTGGCCAGCAGCCGGGTGGGTGCCAGCCCGAACAGGGAGTGGAAGCTGTCGCTGAAATGCGAGGCGCTGGCGAAGCCGGCGTCCGCGGCCGCGGTGGTGAGATCGGATCCTTCGGCGAGCAGCGTGCCCGCCCGCAGCATGCGTGCCCACAGCCGGTAACGGCGGAAGCTGGTGCCGGTGTGCTCGCGGAACAGGTGCAGAAAGCGGGACACCGACAGCCCGGCCCCGGCGGCCAGCTCGGAGGCGGGCACGGCGGGGCTGGTGTGCGCACGCAGGGACGACGCCGCGGCGGCGATGCGCGGGTCCATACCGTCGCGTGCGGCCGGACAGGCCAGGTCCAGCCATTGCGCGGCCACGGCGGGGTCGCCGAGTGCGGGGGCCAGGCCGGCCAGCCGCTCCTCCGCGCGGTGGCCATGGCCGAGACCGTTCCGCTCCTCGGCGAGCTGGGCGCGGCAGGCCCGTTCCCTTGCCGACGCCGGATCGAGATAGCAGAACACCATCGCCTTGCCGTGCGCGACGACCCGGTGCCGCAGCCGCGGGCCGACGAGCGCGCTGCGCACGGTGCGTCCACCGTGCCCGTCGGCGTGCACGGTGAACGGCGCGTCGGCGCCGACGGCCAGACAGGACACCGAGCCGCTGTGCGGGTCGAGCCGCAACGACGGACCCGAGTACAGCGCCTGGCCAGGCCACAGCCACAGGGTGGCGCAGCACGTTTCCGGAAGCGCCGGTCCCTGCGGTGCGGTCATGCTGGCCTTCCCTGTCCGACCGGCTTCGAGGAGTGTCCGTGTCCACCGTGGTGATCGTCGCCGTGGCCGTCTTCTTCCTGGGCATGGGCGGCTACGCGCTCGCCGCCCCCGCCGCGCTCGTCCGCCCGTTCCGGCTGGTGGCCGACAGCCCGGAGAGCCGCTCCGAGGTGCGGGCCGTCTACGGCGGGTTCGGCCTGGCGATCGCCGTCCTGCTGACCCTGTGCGCCCTGGACGTCGGCGGGCTGAGGCCGGGTGCCGTCCTCGCGGTGGGCGCCGCGCTGGCCGGGATGGCGCTCGGCCGAGTGGTGTCCCGGCTGGCCGACGCGCCGACGGCGTTCTACCCCATCTGGTTCTACGGCGCGATCGAAGCGGTCGCGGCGGGGTTGCTGTTCGCCGCGGCGTGAGCGCCCGCGAGTCCTGCGTCCCGGCCCGCGAGTTCTGCGTTCGCGCGTCCCGGAACGCAGAACTCGCGGACCTGAGTGCAGAACTCGCGGACCTGAGTGCAGGACTCGCGAGGCTGCGCGCTCGTCAGCCGAAGAAGACCTCGGCCTCGGCGTAGCGCTCCGCCGGCACCGTCTTGAGCTCGGCGGTCGCCTCGGCCAGCTTCACCCGCACGATGTCCGTGCCGCGCAGCGCCACCATCACCCCGAAGTCGCCGTCGTGCACGGCATCGACGGCGTGCAGGCCGAACCGCGTGGCGAGCACCCGGTCGTAGGCCGTCGGCGTGCCACCGCGCTGGGTGTGCCCGAGCACCACGGCCCGCGACTCCTTGCCGGTGCGCTCGGCGATCTCCTCGGCCAGCCACGTGCCGACCCCGCCGAGCCGGACGTGGCCGAACGCGTCCTTCTCGCCGCTCTGCAGCACCTCGGCGCCACCCTCGGGCAACGCGCCCTCGGCGACGACGATGATCGGCGCGTACTCGCGCTCGAACCGGCGCTCCACCCACTCGACGACCTTCTCGACGGCGAACGGCCGCTCCGGCACGAGGATCACGCTCGCGCCACCGGCGAGGCCGGAGTGCAGGGCGATCCAGCCCGCGTGCCTGCCCATCACCTCGACCACGAGTGCGCGGTGGTGCGACTCGGCCGTGGTGTGCAGCCGGTCGATGGCCTCCGTCGCGATGTGCACGGCGGTGTCGAAGCCGAACGTGTAGTCCGTGGCCGCCAGGTCGTTGTCGATCGTCTTCGGCACGCCGACGACGTTGATCCCCTCGTCGGTGAGGCGCTTGGCGACCCCGAGCGTGTCCTCACCGCCGATCGCGACGAGCGCGTCGACCCCCTGCTCGGCCAGCACCGCCTTGATCCGCTCCGGGCCGTTCTCCTCCTTGTACGGGTTGGTGCGGGAGGAGCCGAGGATGGTGCCGCCGCGGGTGAGGATGCCCTCGACGTCGTCGCGGCCGAGCGGCTTGCTGTCCCCCGTGAGCGGGCCGCGCCACCCGTTGCGGAAGCCGACGATCTCCCAGCCGTGCATCTCGATGCCCTTGAGCACGACCGCCCTGATCACGGCGTTGAGCCCTGGGCAGTCGCCGCCGCCGGTCAGCACACCGACTCGCATCAGATCAAACCTCCGCGTTTGTCCTGCATCACACTTCTCGCCGCCAGCCTAGCGGGAGCGCACTTGATCGGTGCAGGTGCGGTGCGGGTCTGTTAGAGTCGCCGCCGTGCAGCGCTATTTCTGGTTTAGCAGGCCGGCCCGTGGTGGGCCGGTCGGCGACGCCGTGCGCTGACCACCATCCACCTCGAGCCGGACGACAAGCCGGCTCGGCGGAGCACACGGGCCGGCTTGCGGAAAGGAAGCCACCCGATGTCACTCACCGCAGGTCCCGCGGACGTCGCCGATCCCGCGCAGCTCCTGGACAACCAGCGGACCACGAGCCTCAGTCCCCTGCTCTCCCCCGCCCTGCTGCGCCAGGAGCACCCGATCGACGCCGCGGCCGCCAAGACCGTCGTCCAGGGCCGCGCCGACACCGTCGACATCCTCGACGGGCGCGACGACAGGCTGCTGGTGGTGGTCGGCCCCTGTTCGGTGCACGACCCGGGCGCCGCGCTCGACTACGCGCGCAGGCTTGCCGAGCACGCCGAGCGGCTGCGCGACCAGGTGCACATCGTGATGCGGGTGTACTTCGAAAAGCCCCGCACCACGCTCGGCTGGAAGGGCCTCATCAACGACCCGCGCCTGGACGGCAGCTTCGCCGTCAACGCCGGGCTGCGGCTGGCCAGGCAGCTGCTGCTCGACATCACCGCGCTGGGCTTGCCGGTGGGCTGCGAGTTCCTCGACCCGATCACGCCGCAGTACATCGCCGACACCGTCAGCTGGGGATCCATCGGCGCGCGCACCGCGGCCAGCCAGGTGCACCGCCAGCTGTGCAGCGCGCTGTCGATGCCGGTGGGCGTCAAGAACTCCACCGAGGGCGACGTGCAGGTGGCCGTCGACGCCGTCCGCGCCGCCGCCGCGAGCCATGTCTTCCCCGGCATCAACGCCGACGGGCTCGCCGCGCTGGTCACCACGTCGGGCAACCCCGACTGCCACGTCATCCTGCGCGGCAGCAGCGCAGGCCCCAACTACGACGCCGAGACCGTGGCGGGCACCCTCGCCCTGCTGCGCAAGGCCGGGCTGCCGGAGCGCACGCTCATCGACGCCAGCCACGGAAACAGCGGCAAGGACCACCTCCGGCAGGCCGGGGTCGTCGCCGAGCTCGCGGAACGGATCGGCGCGGGCGAGCGCGGCATCACCGGACTGATGATCGAGAGCTTCCTGGAGGGCGGCAGGCAGGAGCTCACGCTCGGCAGGTCCGGCGAGCTGACCTACGGGCAGAGCATCACCGACGCGTGTGTCGACTGGCCGACCACCGCCGAGCTGCTGACCGAGCTGGCCGCCGCCGTGCGGGCCAGGCGCTAGGCCAACCCACGGCGGCGGCGCACCTCCTCGATCACCCGCCAGCGCTGCAGGTTGTGCCGGGCGTCGGCGAGGGCGTCGTGCGCGTCGGAGGGAGGCGACGGCAGCCTCGGCTTGCCGACGTCCTCCCACCGCTGCCGCAGGTCGCGGGTGAAGCGCGGCAGCTGGCGCGGCAGTGCGGGCATCGGCCCCCACAGCTGCGCCAGCGCCACGTGGTCGTAGGCGGCGAACCACGCCCACAGCTCGATGCCGCCGGGCGGCGAGCCGAGGAAGTCCAGCAGGTCGGCGCGGATCCGCTCCCGGCTGCGCCAGGCCGGGTCACCGGGTGAGGGCAGCTTGTCCAGCACGTGCTCCCGCACCCACGGCCCCGCCTTGCCGGGATCGAACTCGGTGGACACCGCGTAGAACTCACGGCCGTTCTCGTCCACGACACCGATCGAGACCAGATCGATGGTCACGCCGTCCTCGATGAACTCGGTGTCGTAGAAGAATCGCACCGCAGCACGGTACTGAAACGCTCAGCCCGCCTTGCTCTCGGGGAGCCGCGCGGCATCGCGCGCACCACTGGTCTGCGCGGGCACGGCTGGCCGCGCCCCCGCGGCCTCGGCGGCGAGCAGTTCCTTCGCCTTCGCGGCGTAGATGTCGACGTACTCCTGGCCGGAGAGCTCCATCAGCGCGTACATGATCTCGTCGGTGATGGAGCGCTCGACGAACCGGTCACCGGAGAGGCCTTCGTAGCGGGAGAAGTCCAGCGGCTTGCCGAAGTGGATCTCCAGCCGGCGGGGACGCCACATCCTGGAGCCGATCGGGTTCACCTTGTCCGTGCCGACCATCGCGACGGGGATCACCGGCGCCCTCGCCTCCAGCGCGATCCGCGCGACGCCGGTCTTGCCCTTGTACAGCCTGCCGTCCGGGGAGCGGGTGCCCTCCGGGTAGATGCCGAGCAGGTGGCCCTCCCGCACCAGCCGGATGGCGGTGTCCAGCGCGGCCTGTGCCGCCGAGCCCCCGGAGCGGTCGATCGGGAACTGCCCGACCCCGGTGAAGAACCACTTCTTGAGCGTGCCCTTGACGCCCTTCTCGGTGAAGTACTCCTGCTTGGCGGGGAAGGTGACGCGGCGGGGCACCCGCAGCGGCATGAAGAACGAGTCGGCCACCGCGAGGTGGTTGCTGGCGAGGATCGCGCCGCCCTCGGCCGGGATGTTCTCCAGGCCGGTGACCTTCGCCGGCCAGAACAGCCGCAGCAGCGGACCGAGCAGCACGTACTTCATGAGGCGATACAGCACCGCGTCACGTCCTCCTCCAGTGCGACCGCGAACCCCAACCGGAAGGTGAGCCTACGAACCGGCGCTGGCCGGGCACAACAGGCGACACCCTGTTGCGCGAGCGCGGCGACGGATCTCACAACCGGGCAGGTTCCCACCGGGCGCCACGGCGGCGGCGCCGCCGTGCGACGATGGACGGCAGCAAGCTCAACGGGAGGGCGATGGGCATGCCAGTGCTCGCCGGCGCCGAGCCGTTCTCACACACCGGTTCCCCCGACGTCGGTGTGCTGCTGTGCCACGGGTTCACCGGTTCACCGGCGAGCATGCGCCCGTGGGGCGAGCACCTCGCCGAGGCCGGCTACACCGTGCGCGGGCCCCGGCTGCCCGGGCACGGCACCACCTGGCGGGAGATGAACCGGACCGGCTGGACCGACTGGTACGCGTGCGTGGAGGCCGAGTTCGGCGAGCTGGCCCGCGACTGCGAGTCGGTGTTCGTGTTCGGCCTCTCGATGGGTGGCACGCTGGCGTTGCGGCTCGCCGAGCAGCACGGCGACGCGGTGGCGGGCCTGGCGCTGGTCAACCCGTCGGTGCTGACGCTGCGCCGCGACGCGCGCCTGCTGCCCCTGCTCGCCCGCTTCGTGCCCTCCGTGAAGGGCGTCGCGGGCGACATCGCCAAGCCCGGCGTCACCGAGCTGGCCTACGGGCGCACCCCGGTGCGCGCCGCCGCGAGCCTGGCGCAGCTGTGGAAGCTCGTCAGGGCGGACCTGCACAAGGTGACGCAGCCGCTGCTGTTGCTGCACTCGGTCGTTGACCATGTCGTGGAACCGGTCAACTCGCGGATCATCGCCGAAGGGGTCCGCAGCACCGACCTCACCGAGGTCCTGCTGCACGACAGCTATCACGTGGCGACGCTCGACAACGACGCGCCGCTGATCTTCGAGCGCAGTGTTGAGTTCGTGCGCTCGGTCAGGCAGGTTGGTGCGCGGTGAGCAGAACCCCGGGCTCCGACGGACCGGAGGACGTTGACGCGACGTTCGAGGAGATCGTCGCGGACCTGCGCGCGCAGGGCTTCGGCGAGCCGAACGGGCGCGGCGCCGAGCGCGACCCCGCGCCCGAGCCGGAGCCGGAGCCGCGCGAGCCCCCCGCGGGCGGAACCGGCACCCTCGACCCGGTGGACACCGGCTGGCGCGGCAGCGACAGCAGCTGGGAAGACACCATGCTGGGCAGCCCGCCGCCCGGCGCGGACGACGACGAGCACTACGTGCCGCCCGAGCCGCCCCCGCTGCCGAGGCCGCGCAAGGGCGCCTTCGTGGTGCTGCTGTTCTTCGTCGTGGGCCTGCTGCTGCTCATCGCGCCACGGCTGATCGGCCTGTCCACCTCCGTCGCCACCCCACTGGGCCTGCTCGCGCTGGCCACCGGCATCGCGTTGCTGCTCCTGCGGGTCAAGCAGGGCCCTCCCGACGGCGCCGACCCGGACAACGGCGCCCAGGTGTGATCACCGCTGCCCGGCGCCGAGCAGCTCCAGCAGCCCCGAGGGGCCGCTGACGCCGCCGCCCACGGCACGGACGCGCTCGCGTAGCTCCCGGTCGGCGGTCACCACCACGACATGGTCACGGGGACGCTCGGCCACCGCGTCGCGCGCGGTCTCGACGATCGCCGTGTCGCCGTCGTGCCCGGCGGCGACGACCTCGACGCCGCCCGCGGCGGCGGTGTGGCGGGCCTGCCCCTCGACCACCAGCACGAGCCGTGGCCACCAGTGCCACCCTTCGGCGTGGGCGAGGCCGATCGAGGCGGCGGGGACCCCGGAGCGGGCCAGCGGCGCCAGCTGGTCGCGCAGGCGCTCGGCCGCGCCCGCCCGGTCACGCCACCAGCCGTCCGGCCGGGAGCCCATCACGTTCGCGGCGTCCACGACCAGCACCAGCTCGCGGTCGAGCTGCGGTTTGAGGGCAGGCCAGGCCGCCGCGAAGTCGCGGTGCAGCGGGTAGTCCGCCACGTCCTCGGGGTCCACCCAGTCGACGGCGGTGCTCTCGGCGTTGGCGATCCGGGGCCGCACGGGGCCGCGCACGGTGGCCAGCACGGTGGTGTAGCTCCAGGTGCCGTGGTCGACCGAGCGGGAAGCCAGCACGCGCACCGACTCGGCGGGCACGGCCGTCTCCTCGTGGGTCTCCCTGGTCGCCGCCTCGGCCGGGGTCTCGCCCGGCTGCACGGCACCGCCGGGCAGGGCCCACGTCTGGCCGTGGTGGGTCCAGCCTGCCCTGTGCTGCAGCAGCACTCCCCGCCGCGGGTCGGAGAGCAACAGCCCGGCGGCTCCGTGCAGTCCCCAGTGCCGCTGTCCGCATGCGCAGCTGACGAACCCGTCGCCGTTTCCGAGCAGCATTGCTCCAGCCTAGTGCGGCGCGCCGTGTTCCTCGCGCGCCAGCGTGGCCGCGCCGACGATCGCGGTCTCGTCGCCGAGCTGGGCCGTGCGGATGCGTGCCAGCGGCCGGTGCCCGGCACCGGTGACCGTGCGCGCGTAGTGCTCGCGGGCCTCGTCGAGGAACAGCGGCGCCGACTCCGACACGCCGCCCCCGATGACCACGACCTCCGGGTCGTAGACGTCGGCGACGAGGGCGAGGCCCTCGCCGAGCCAGCGCGCCAGCTCCGCCATGGCCCGCTGCGCGATCGGGTCGCCGTCGCGGGCCGCTCCCGCGACCTTGCGCCCGGTGACCGAGCCCGGGTCCGCGGCCATCTCCCTGGCCAGCACGGTCGAGCGGGCCGGGTGCGTGGCCAGCAGCTCCACGGCGGTGGCGGCGAGCGCGGTGCCGCTGCAGTAGCGCTCCCAGCAGCCGTAGCGGCCGCACGGGCACGGCCGCCCCCCGGGCACCACGCACAGGTGACCGAGCTCGGGCGCGACCCCGTGCGCGCCGCGGAACGTCTCGCCGCCCAGCAGCAGACCGGCCCCGATCCCGGTGCCGATGGCGACGAGCGTGACCACGCGGGCGCCGCGGGCGGCGCCGAAGCGGTGCTCGGCGACGGCGGCGGCGTTGGCGTCGTGCTCGAGGGTCACCGGCAGGCCGACCCGTTTCGCGACGCGGTCGGCCACGGGGGCCGATCGCCACGGCAGATGGGGCGCGAACATCACCGAGCGCCGGTCCGGCCGCACGAACGCGGCCACGGCCAGTCCCACGGCGGCCACGTCGTGCCGGTGACGCAGTTCCTCCACCACCCCGGCGATCGCGTCCTCGAGCGCGTTCTGCTCGCCGGGCGTGCCCACCCTGGCCGTGTCCAGCACCGTGCCCTGCTCGTCCACCACGCCCGCGCGCACACTCGTGCCGCCGACGTCGACCCCGACCGTCAGCATTCCCGCCTACCGTTCTCGCTGGTCCCAGTCCTGCCGCGGCCGCACGGCCACGTGCTGCACGCGGCCGTTGCCGCTCGGCTCGGGCTCGGGCCGCGGCGCGGGCGTGTAGCCCGGCATGTGCACGCCCTCGTCCGGCTCCCAGCGGTCGGCCAGCACGGCCCGCAGCAGCGCGATGAGCTGGGCGGCGTGCTCCAGCACCCGCGCGGCCACCTCCGGCCGCTCCCCGCGCGCCAGCGCCACCACCGCGCACAGCGGGCACCAGCCGCAGCCACCCCGCGGCTCCGTGTGCTCGCGCTCGCCGTGCCCGGCGGCGAGCACACCCTCCAGCCACGGGGCCGCGCGCTCGACGACGAGGTCGACGAGCAGCCGGATCTCCTCGGCAAGGCGCGTGGCCGTGTCCGCCGCCGCGCCGGCGTGCGGGTCGTCGTTGCCGGTCATGCAGTCCTCTCCAGGTGGACCAACAGGCCCCGCGAGTCGGATTCGGCGTCCACGATGCGGCACGCGCGCAGCGGTTCGGGCAGCGCGACGAGCCGCCGGAAGCCGTCCACGGTGACGGCGAGGTCGTCGTCGACCCTGGCGAGGTCGACCACGGCGTCCCTGGCCAGCGGCAGGGCGATCCGCAGCTGGAACCCGGAGTCCACTTCGGACACCTGCAGCAGCGGCGTGAGGTTGTGGTCACCGCTCAGCGGGGTGCCGGACCCGTAGAGCTCGTGCGCGATCTCGAGCAACGCGGGCAGCCCGACGGGCTCGGCGGCGCGGTGCTCGACGGACCGCAGCAGGCCGTCGCCGAAGCCCGACGCGGCGAGCTCGGCCAGCACCTCCTCCTGCTGGGCACGCCGGGTGCGCAGCCAGGCCGCGGCCCCGCCGCGCCACAGGCCGGGCGCGGGCATCAGCCGGTTGACGATCATGCCGTCGACCCGGATGCCACGCAGCGCGAGCGAGGTCAGCGTGCGCCGGGTCTCCGCCACCACCACGCGCTCCGGCGTGAGCACCAGCCGCACGCTCGTGCGCGCGGGATCGGTGAGCAGTGCCCGCAGCGACTCCAGGTGCGCGGCCAGCCGGTCCACCGAGCGGGCCAGCCCGGACAGCTTCGCCTTCCAGCCGTACATCCGGGCCAGGTAGCCGGACACGGCCTCGGGCAGCGCCAGCAGCCGCAGCGTCTCGGCGGTGGGCCCGCAGTCGACCACCACCGTCTCCCACGGCCCGGACTCGGCGAGTCTGCGCACCTCGGTGAGCGCGAGCAGCTCGTCCACACCGGGCAGCACGGTGAGCTCCTCGGCGTCGAGGGTGGCGAGCCCGGCGCCGGAGACCAGCGCCGAGCGCAGCTGGTCCCGCAGGGCGTGCCACGAGCCGTCGGCGAGCGCGCGGGTGTCCACCTGCGCGCCGTGCAGGCAGGTGTCCACCTCGGCGGGATCGGCCGACAGCGGCCTGCCGAGGGCGTCACCGAGCGAGTGCGCCGGGTCGGTGGACACCACGAGCGTCTTGCCGCCCCTCGCGGCCAGCGCGGCGCCGGTCGCGGCGGCGAGCGTCGTCTTGCCGACGCCGCCCTTGCCGGTGAACAGCAGCACGCGCACGGCGGCTCAGCCCTTGCTCTCGACGCGGCGCTTGAGCTCCTTCAGCGCGGTGTCCATGATCATCTTCTCGGCCTTGCGGCGGAGCAGCCCGATCATCGGCAGCACCAGCTCCACCGACAGCGTGTAGGTGACCAGCGTGCGGTCGCCCTTCGGCTCCAGCACGTACTGCCCGTTCTGCGCCTTCTGCATCTGGCCCTTGACGAGATGCCAGCGCACCGAGAGCCCGTCGGCGGCCCAGTCGTACTCCAGGGTGTAGACGTCCTTCACCGGGCCGGAGTCGAGCGTGAACCGCACCTGCCTGGCCCTGCCCGTCTCGTCGGTGGCCAGCACCTCGGTCTCCCGGACGGCCTTGGCCCACTCCGGATAGGCGGGCAGGTCGGCGATCACGGCCATGATCTGCTCTGGCGCGGCGTCGACCTCGATGGACTGCGTGGACTGCTCGGCCATGGGGCTAGAGCGTAGCGGTTGCGGGCCGCTACCAGCGCAGCACGTAGGGGCGCGCCGTCTGCTTGAAGTGGCCGACGTTGCGGCACTCGGTGCGCCCGAGCCGCTGCCCGGGCGCCAGCGGCTGGTGCACGTGCCCGAACAGAGCCCACCTGGGCTCCTCCTCGGTGATCAGCTCCCGCAGCGCCTCCGAGCCGATCTCCGGCCTGCGGGCCACGACGTCGTAGGTCAGGTCGGGAACGGCGGGCGGGATGTGGCTGCACAGCACGTCGATGTCACGCAGCTTCGCCGCGGCCGCGTCGAACTCGTCGGCCGGGCGCAGGTACGGCCGCCAGACGGCGCCCTTGCGGGGCACGACGCCCTCCGGCAGCAGCGCGCCGCCGAGGAAGCCGAACCGCAGCCCGCCGATCTCCACGACCTCGCCGTCGGCCACCTGCACACCGGCACCCGCGAACTCGGGCCACAGCCCGGGTGCGTCGACGTTGCCGGGCGTGGCGTAGGTGGGTGCGGTCATGGCGCCGAACAGCGCGGCGTACTGCTCCCGGATCGCCTCGTCGACGGCCGCGGCGGGGTCGTCGAGGCTCGCCCACAGCGAGCGGGAGAAGGCCACGGTCTCCTCGCGGGTGCCCTCCCTGCGCAGCCGCGCGAACGTGGCCACGTTGTCGGCGCCGAACAGCGCGCCCAGGATGCCCCTGTGGTGCTCGTGGTAGTCGACGAAGTCGAGAAGGTCCCCCAGCACGATCAGCGCGTCGGCGCCCTCTCCGGCGCGGGCGAGCGCCTCGGCATTGCCGTGCACGTCAGACACGACATGAACCCGCACGGTGACCAGCCTACCCAGGCGGCCGGTCAGGCGTGGGCGGGCGGCTCGCCGGGCGGGCGGCCGTCCTCCAGTTGCCGCTTGAGCCCGAGCGCGATCGCCTTCGCGGCCCGCGCCCTGCGGTCGAACTCGCGGCTCAGCTCGCGGGCCTTCAGCGGACGTGCCGTGGCCGGGCTGGCGCGCAGGAAGTAGTGCAGCAGCGTGCCGTCGAGCACCGGCTCGAGCCAGACCTCCATGGTGCCGACCAGCGCCCCGCGCACCGTCCAGCGCAAGCCCTTCTCCCCGCGGTCGGTGTAGACTTCCAGCACCAGGTCAGGCCAGTACAACGCCCACGAGCGGGGGTCGGCGAAGGCCGCGGCGACCGTGCTCGGCGGCACCGCGAGGAACGTCTCGTCGACGAGGTCGAGTGCTGGCTGGCCCACAGAACCGGACACGGCGTGCATGAGGTGAGAATGGCATGCTCACCGGATCGTGATGACCCGCCCATGGCCAACACCTCCCCCACGAGCTAAGTTGACCGGCGAGTAACACTGGTTGGACACGGAGGTTCACGTGCGCGAGTACAGCGCTCCCGCAAATCGGCCGGTTGCCGACGACGAGAACGCGTCGGATGTCGTCTGGGCGAACGCCGAGCGCTTCGGCGACACCGTGAGTTTCCGGCGCCAGATCGACTCGTCCTGGCGGGACGTCACCGCCCGTGAGTTCGCCGCCGAGGTGCTCGGCGTGGCGAAGGGCCTGGTGAAGGCCGGGATCAAGCAGGGCGACCGCATCGGCCTGATGTCCAAGACCCGCTACGAGTGGACCCTGCTCGACTTCGCGATCTGGACGGCGGGCGCTGTCACCGTGCCCATCTACGACACCTCCTCGGCCGAGCAGGTGCACTGGATCCTCTCCGACTCGGGCGCCAAGGGCGTGTTCGTCGAGACCGACGAGCACCTGGCCGCCCTCGACGAGGTGCGGGGCAGGCTCTCCGGCCTCGACAACGCCTGGCAGATCGAGGGCGGCAAGCCTGCCATCGACGAGCTCACGGCGCTCGGCACCGATGTGGCCGACGACGACGTGCACGCCCGCCGCCGCGCGGTGAAGGCCGACGACGTCGCCACCATCGTGTACACGTCGGGCACCACGGGCAGGCCCAAGGGCGTCACGCTGACCCACCGCAACCTGCTCGAGGAGGTCCGCGCGGACATCAACGCGTTCCCGCAGCTGATGGGCGCGGGCAACTCGCTGCTGGTGTTCCTGCCGCTCGCGCACATTCTGGCCAGGGCCATCGCGCTGACCGCGTTCACCTCGCGCGCCACCCTCGGGCACACGGCCGACATCAAGAACCTGGTCGCCGACCTCGGCACGTTCCGCCCGACGTTCGTGGTGGCGGTGCCGCGCGTGTTCGAGAAGGTCTACAACGGAGCCAAGCTCAAGGCCCATTCGGAGGGCAAGGGCAAGATCTTCGACGCGGCCGAGGCCACGGCGGTGGCGTTCAGCGAGGCGAAGGACGCCGGCGGCCCCGGGCTCGGCCTGCGCCTGAAGCACCTGCTGTTCGACAAGCTGGTCTACACCAAGCTGCGGGCTGCACTCGGCGGCCGCTGCATCGCGGCGGTGTCCGGCGGCGCGCCGCTCGGCGCCCGGCTGGCGCACTTCTTCCGCGGCATCGGCGTGCCGGTGTACGAGGGCTACGGCCTGACCGAGACCTCGGCGGCGGCCAACGTCAACACCGAGGACGCCTTCAAGGTGGGCACGGTCGGCAGGCCGGTGGCCGGTGTGTCGGTGCGCATCGCCGACGACGGCGAGGTGCTGCTCAAGGGCGGCGTCGTGTTCGGCTCGTACTGGAACAACGAGCAGGCGACCGCGGAGAGCCTCGAGGACGGCTGGTTCCACACCGGCGACCTCGGTGAGCTCGACGACGAGGGTTTCCTGAAGATCACCGGCAGGAAGAAGGAGATCATCGTCACCGCCGGCGGCAAGAACGTCGCGCCGTCCGGCCTCGAGGACACCCTCAAGTCCCACCCGCTGATCAGCCAGGCGATGGTGGTCGGCGACCAGCGGCCGTTCATCGCCGCGCTCGTGACGCTGGACGAGGAGTTCTTCCCGACGTGGAAGGCCCAGAACGGCAAGCCGGAGAACGCGACGGTGGCGGACCTTGCCGACGACCCGGACCTGCACGCGGCGGTGCAGGCGGCGGTCGACGAGGCGAACAAGCAGGTCTCGCACGCCGAGGCGATCAAGAAGTTCACCATCCTGCCGCACGACTTCACCGAGTCCGGCGGCGAGATCACGCCGAGCCTGAAGCTCAAGCGCAACGTGGTGAGCAAGAACTACGCCGACGACATCGAGTCCCTCTACGTCAAGTAGCCGAGCCGCTCACGCTCCTCGCCGGCCGGGCAGGGTGGCCTCGACGCCGGCGAGGATCCGTTGCAGGGCGCGCTCGAAGCGGGCGTCCGGCTCGATGTGCGGCGACGCCGCATCGGTGAGAACCCGCGTCAGCAGCGGGTACTGGCCGCTGCTCATCACCTGCTCCAGGTACGGGCCCAGGGCATGGTGCACGTCCTCGTCGGAGCTGCCACCGAAGAACTCCTTGGCGTCCAGCTCCGCGCGCACGTAGCCGTTGACCCACGTGTCGACGAGGCTCACCGTCTCGAGCATCGCGTCGATGTCCAGACCGAGACCGTCCACGATGGACAGGCTGCGCTCGAAGCCGCGCATGGTGTGCGGCCCGAAACCGGGCCTGCCCGACCAGATGCGCAGCAGCCAGGGGTGGGCGAGCAACAGTGCCCGCTGGCCACGGGCCAGGTCGGCAAGGTCGGTGCGCCAGTCACCGGTGAGCTCCCGCCACTCCTGCCTGCCGAGCATCCGGTCGCCCATCAGCTCGAAGATGCCCTCCTTGCTCTCCACGTAGCGGTAGAGGCTCATCGCGCCCGTGCCGAGCTCGGCGGCGACCCTGCGCATCGTCACCGCGTCCAGCCCGTCGGAATCGGCGATCGCGATGGCGGCGTCGGCGATCCGTTCCCGGCTGTAGGCGGGCGCGGGGCCACGG
The DNA here is from genome assembly GCF_003202285.1 of Prauserella muralis. Taxonomy (GTDB): domain Bacteria; phylum Actinomycetota; class Actinomycetes; order Mycobacteriales; family Pseudonocardiaceae; genus Prauserella_B; species Prauserella_B muralis. The sequence goes on along the minus strand of NZ_MASW01000002.1, from coordinate 1,440,678 downwards.
GACCGCTGCGGCGGCCGGGTCCACACGCGGATGCGCGCCTCGATCGGCGAGTCCGCCCTCTTCGGCACTGGCTTTCACTCCTGGCGAAACTTCGTTGCGTACATCGTACTCGGCTGGCTATCGTCAACCGCGTACATCGTACTCACTTGAGGGGTTTCCATGGGGACCGACACGGGCGACGCCATCGTCGTCGCCGAGGGAATACGCAAAAGATTCGGCGAGACCCAGGCCCTGGCCGGGCTCGACCTGACCGTGCCCGCGGGGACGGTCTACGGCCTGCTCGGGCCCAACGGCGCGGGCAAGAGCACGGCCGTGCGGGTGTTCGCCACCCTCACCAGGCCGGACGAGGGCCGGGCCACCGTCGCCGGCTTCGACGTGGTGCGCGAGTCCCGGGAGGTGCGCAGGCGCATCGGCCTGGCAGGCCAGCACGCCGCGCTCGACGAGCAGCTCACCGGCAGGGAGAACCTGCGCATCTTCGGCAGGCTGTTCCACCTCGGCGGGGCGCGCGCCCGGCGGCGCGCCGACGAGCTGCTCGAACGGTTCGACCTCGCCTTCGCCGCCGACCGCCTGGTGCGCACCTACTCCGGCGGCATGCGGCGCAGGCTGGACCTGATCTCCAGTCTCATCGTCTCCCCCACCGTGCTCTTCCTCGACGAGCCGACCACCGGGCTGGATCCGCGCAGCCGCAACGAGATCTGGGACACCGTGCGCGGGCTCGTCGCCGACGGCACCACCGTGCTGCTCACCACGCAGTACCTGGACGAGGCGGACCAGCTGGCCCAGCACATCGCCGTCATCGACACGGGCACGGTGATCGCCTCGGGCACCCCGGACCAGCTCAAGGCCACGATCGGCGGCCGGATCGACGTGGTGGTGGACGACGTCGCGGGCCTGGACGAGGCCGCCCGCGCGCTCGCCGTGCTCGCCGGCACCGGCGCCGAGCCGGACGTCGATCCGGTGAACCGGCGGGTCAGCGCACCGGTGGGGGCCGACACGCTGGCGTTGCCGGACGTGGTGCGCCACCTCGACCACGCGGGAGTCAAGGCCGTGGACGTCGGCATCCGGCGCCCCACGCTCGACGAGGTGTTCCTGACGCTCACCGGCAAACCCGCCGAGACGAGCGAGTCCACCGAGCCCGGAAGGGAGACCGCCCGATGAGCGCGCCCGCCGTGTCCTCCGGCCTGCGCACCGGCCTTTCCGACGGTCTCGCCGTCATGAGCCGCAACCTGCTCAAGCTCAAGCACCAGCCAGGGCAGATCGTCGCGACGTTCGCGTTCCCGCTGGTGTCGGTGATCCTGTTCGGCTACGTCTTCGGCAGCGCCATCCCGATCCCCGGCGGCGGCAACTACCGCGAGTACCTGATGCCCGGCCTGTTCGTGATGGGCACCGTGTTCGGGGTGATGGGCTCGCTCACCGTGATCGCCAAGGACAACGGCCTCGGCGTGATGGACCGCTTCCGCTCGATGCCGATGGCCCGCTCGGCCGTACCGTTCGGCCAGACCGCCGCCGACCTCCTCGTCGCCGCGGGCAGCCTGGTCATCATGGCGGCCTGCGGGCTGCTGTTCGGCTGGCGTGCCCACAACGGCGTCGGCGCGACGCTCGGCGCGTTCGGGCTGCTGCTGTTGCTGCAGTACGCCGTGTCGTGGGTGGGCGTGTTCCTCGGCGCCCTGGCGAAGAACGAGGAGACCGCCGCCCGGATCGGCCCGCTGATCTTCCCGGTCACGATGATCTCGAACATCTTCGTGCCGACCGACGGGATGCCCGCCGTGCTGCAGGCGATCGCGGACTGGAACCCGGTGAGCGCGGCGACGGTGGCGCTGCGGCAGCTGTTCGGCAACCCCGGCCTGCCCACGGGCGATCTGGCGTGGCCGCTCGCGCACCCGGTGCTGGCGACCGCGGGCTGGTCGCTGCTGCTGCTGGCGATCTTCGTCCCGCTGTCGGTGCGCCGCTTCCGCACCGCGGGACTGTAGGACCTCGCTGCTGGACCGGCCCGGGCACCCCGGGCCGGTTCAGGACATGATCAGCGGGACGACCGGCGCGGGCTTGTCCGACAGCGGGATCTGGTAGCGCTGGGCCAGATAGGACGCGATGTCGTGGAACAGCGGCGCTGCCGAGCTTCCCTCCGGCACCGTGGTGTCCGGCGCGTCGAGCCGGATGCCCACCACGAACCGCGGGTCGTCGGCGGGCAGGATGCCGGCGAAGGTGATGTTGTACAGGTTGTTGCTGTACGCGCCGGTCGCCGGGTCGACCTGCTGGCCGGTGCCGGTCTTGCCCGCGATCTGGTAGCCCTCCAGCGCGGCGGCGGGCGCGGTGCCCCGGTGGTAGGTGTCGCCGTCCTGCGTCACCGCCCGCAGCATGTCCTTGACGGTGTCGGCGGTCTTCTCGCTCACCACCCGCGCGCTCTTCGGCTTCGGTTCGGGGACCCGCCTGCCGTCCGGCGTGATCTTCGCGCTGACGATCCTCGGCTCGACGCGCACGCCGTCGTTGGCGATGGCCTGGTACATGCTGGCCATCTGCACCACCGTCATCGAAAGGCCCTGCCCGATCGGCAGGTTGCCGAACGTGGTGCCCGACCACTGGCTGCGCGGCGGCACGTAACCGGGGCTCTCCCCGGGCAGCCCGATGCCGGTGCGCTTGCCGAGGCCGAACTTGCGCAGCATCTCCAGGTACCGGTCCGGGCCCAGCTTCTCGGCGAGCATGAGCGTGCCCACGTTGGACGACTTCGCGAAGATCCCCGTTGTGGTGTACGGCTGGGTGCCGTGGTCCCACGCGTCGTGCACCGTGTGGTCGGCGATCCGGATGGATCCGGGCACCTGGTGCACCGCGCGCGGCGTGGTGAGGCCGGCCTCGATGGCGGCGGCCGCGGTGACGACCTTGTTCACCGACCCGGGCTCGTACGGGGTGGTGACGGCGGTGTTGTTCATCAGCTCCGGCTGGAGCGTGCTCGTGTCGTTCGGGTTGAACGTCTTGTCGTTGGCCAGCGCGTAGACCTGGCCGGTCTGGGAGTCGAGGATCACCGCGCTGCCGCCCTTGGCCCGCGAGCGCGCCACGTAGTCCGCGAGCTTGCGCTGCAGGTCGTACTGCAGGTCGGAGTCGATGGTCAGCTCCAGGTCCGAGCCGGGAACGGCGGGCTGCAGGTCGCGCTCGGTGCCCGGGATCACGACGTTGTCGTTGCCCTGCGCGGTGTCCACGATCTGCCTGCCCGGCGTGCCTGCCAGGTCGGCGTCCCGCATGCTCTCCAGTCCGGAGAGGCCGTGGATGTTGTGTTTGGACACGTCCGGGTTGTCCATGCGCCAGTTCGCGAAGCCGACGATGTTGGACGCCAGCTCACCGCCCGGGTACTCGCGCATCGCGCGCTTCTCGTAGCCGATCTCCGGGTACCGCTCGGAGATCTCGTCGGCCACCGACGGCTCGACGTTGTCGACGAGGTAGGTGAAGCTGGCGCCCTTGTGGAAGTCCGCCAGCAGCTCCGCCTCGGTGGTCTTGTCCGGCACCTTGCTCGCGATGAACCTCGCGATCTCGGCCACCCGGGTGTTGTAGTTCTGGCCGGAGTCCGGGTTCTGCTTGGCGAACTCGCCCCACGTCTTGCGCATCAGGCGCAGGTTGGCCCACAACGTGCGCGTCTCCACGCTGAAGGCCAGCTCCGCGCCGTTGCGGTCCAGGATGGACCCCCGCTGGGCGGGGATGTCGATCGTGGTGGTGCGCTGCCGCTCGGCCTTCGCCGACAGCGCCTCCGCCTCGAAACCCTGAACCTGCACGAGCTTGAGCCCCGCGGCCACCAGGACCACGACCAGGACCACCCGGCCCACGACGTAGCGGCCGCGGTTGTTCCTGTCGATCGCCGACGCGGTGCCCCGGCGCGCCCTGGCCGAGTAGGTGCGGCGCGTGCCCGCACCCCTGCGGGCGGCCCCCGCACCCCGCCGCGAACGTGGCTGAGCTGGCATCTAGTCCCCTCCGGTGGTCCCCTGCTCCTCCTGCCGGCCCTGCTGGTCCCCGCCCTGCCGGCCCTGTGCCTGCTGGTCCTGCGCCTGGTTCTCCGCATGGTCCTGGGCCTGCCGGTCCCCGCCCTGTGCCTGTGGGTCCTGTGCCTGCGGGTCCTGGGCGTGCTGGTTCTGCTCGGGCTGCTGCGGCTCGGGGTCGGGGTCGGGCTCGGGCGGCGGCGCCGGGGCGGTCGCCTCGCTCGGCTCGCCGACCACCCGCACGGTGCCGTCCTCCCCGACCACCAGCCGGGCGGGGTTGCCGCCCGGGACCATGCCCAGTGCCCTGGCCCGCTCGGCCAGCGACGACGGCGACTCCGCGGTGGCCACGTCGCGCTGGAGCTGCTCGGCCCGCTCGGCGAGCCGCGCGTTCTGCTCACGCAGCTCCTCGAGCCGGTAGGAGTCGGTGATCGCCTGCGTGGACAGCCACAGCGTGGCGGCCACCCCGGAGACCAGCAGCGCCATCAGCAGCAGCACGAACGACGCGCGGGACCGCGGCCAGCGCAACCGCAGCCGCGGCGGGCCCTGCCTGAGATCGGGCCCGTCGGCGCGGCGCAGCTCGTCGGCGCGCTGCGCGCGGCGGGCGTAGGCCCGCTCGGCGGCCGAGCTGCGCCGCCGGGGCGCACCGACATCGGGCAGCTCCGGCGTGACGGCGGGCGCCGACGCCATGGCCTGGCGGCGGGTGCGGACGGGCGGCGTCCGGGTACGGGTGCGGGTACGGCTCCGTGCGGGCGCGGTCATCAGGCAGCCACTCCGATCCGTTCGGCCGCGCGCAGCCGTACCGAGCTGGCGCGCGGGTTGTGCTCGATCTCCCGCTCCCCCGCCTTCTCCGCGCCCCGGGTCAGCAGCCGGAGCTCGGGGCCGTGGCCGGGCAGTTCGACCGGAAGGCCCTCGGGGGTACGGGAGCTGGCCCGCTCGGCGAACGCACGCTTGACGATCCTGTCCTCCAGCGAGTGGTAGGACTCGACGACGATCCGGCCCCCCGCGGCGAGCGCGTCGATCGCCGCGGGAACGGCGGCCCGCAGCGTGTCCAGCTCCCCGTTGACCTCGATGCGCAGTGCCTGGAAGGTGCGCTTGGCCGGATGGCCGCCGGTGCGCCTGCTCGGCGCGGGCACGGTGTCGTAGAGCAGCCGCACCAGCCGCTCGCTGCGGGCGAAGGGCTCCCGCTCCCGCTCGGCCGCCACGGCCTTGGCGATGCGGTGGGCGAAGCGCTCCTCGCCGTACTCGCGCAGGATGCGGGTCAGCTCCGGCACCGGGTAGGTGTTGAGCACCTCGGCCGCCGTGATCCCCCTGCTGGCGTCCATGCGCATGTCCAGCGGCGCGTCCCTGGCGTAGGCGAAGCCGCGCTCGACCTCGTCGAGCTGCATCGACGACACCCCGAGGTCCATCAGCACGCCGTCGACCCGCGACAGCCCGAGCTCGGCGAGCACGCCGGGCAGCTGGTCGTAGACGGCGTGGACGAGCCGGGCCCGCTCGCCGTGCCGGGCGAGCCGGGTCCGCGACCGCTCCAGCGCCCGCGGGTCGCGGTCCAGACCGATCAGGTGCAGCGCGGGATGCGCCGACAGCAGGGCATCGGCGTGCCCGCCGAGACCGAGGGTGGTGTCGACCAGCACGGCGTCGCGGTCGGCGAGCGCGGGCGCGAACAGTTCGAGGACGCGGTCGAGCAGGACCGGAAGGTGCGCGGGCTCGTCGTGCACGGCCGCACCCCCTTTCGCCTCACCTGCCCCGAATCGTTGCCCGGGCGGATGCCGTCAGGTTGCGGACCTGATACCGGGGAAGGTGCATCAGGGCCGCAGCCTGACGGCATCCACGCCGGGACGCCCTCGTCCCCCTCACGGCCGGGCAGAACCCGCGCCCCCCGACAGCGCGGGTGCCGGTGCCGGCCGTCAGAACACGCCGGGCAGGATCTCCTCCTGCGCCTTGGCGTAGTTGTCCTCGTTTTCCTCCAGGTAGCCCTGCCACGCCTGGGCGTCCCAGATCTCCAACCTGGTGATCGCGCCGATCACCACGCAGTCCTTGCTGAGCCCGGCATAGCGCCGCAGCTCGGAGGCGATCGCGATGCGCCCCTGCCCGTCGGGCCGTTGCTCATCGGTGCCGGCGAACAGGTACCGCTGATACGCCCGCACGGCCTCGTTCGTGAACGGTGCCTCCGCGACCTTGCGGGCCATCTGCTCGAACTCCGCGCGCGGGAAGACGTACAGGCAATGATCTTGTCCCTTGGTGATCATCAGCCCACCCGCCAGCGCGTCACGGAACTTCGCGGGCAGCGTCAGCCGCCCCTTGTCGTCCAGCTTCGGGGTGTGGGTGCCGAGGAACACCGGCCACCACCTCCCCTACCGACCAGTGCCGAACCCACGAGCGCGGATCCTGCCGAGATCGGCCACGAGGCTCCCTTCCGCCCCACTGAGCACCACCGTACCCCACTTTCCGCCACAGTCAACGGCGAAACAGCCCGATCGTGCGCATGCTCGCGGAGTTTTCCCAGGTCAACAGGGTGGGGTGCGGGTGGGGCTCCGTGGGGGGCCATCGCCGCCGTGGGTGATGCCGAGCCCGCTCCGGGCGTCCGCGGGACGCCACCGGAGGCGCCGACGAGCGGTCACCGGGGTCCCGGTGGTGGATCGTGGGGGATGCCGGTGGTGGGACGTGGGGCGGCCGGCACCGCCGCGGGAGGTCGCTCAGGCGTCGAGCAGGTCGGCGAGCCGCGACGCCAGGCGCTCGTGGTCGGCCGGAGCGACGCTGACCCAGTCCTCGCCGCCCCTGCCGAGCGCGACCGTACCCAGGTAGGCACCGACGTCGGTGACGAACCAGCTGAGGCCGCCCAGCCTGCGCAGCGCGCCGTCGCGGCGCACCCGCACCGAGAACTGCCCCGCGCCCAGCACCGGCCGCGCCTGGATCGCCAGCACCTCCCGGAGCTGCTGCTCGAAGGCGCGGGAGCCGCGCGAGGCGCCCTGGCCGTACACCGGATCCTGCGCGGCGCCGCCCAGCGCCGCAGACGGCAGGCTCACGCCGTAGCCCGGCCCCGGCTCGAAGGCGGGCAGCACCCCGACCGCGGCGGAGAACAGCTCACCGTCGCGGACCGCCTCGAGCCCGATCGTGCGCTGCGGCTGCACGGCCAGCACGCCCTGTGCGCCGCGCACGGCGGCGACCGCCCGCACCGGCTCGGGCTCGTTCACGTCCAGCATCGCCTCGCACTCGACGTACACCGACGCACCGGCCAGCAGGTCCAGCCGCTCGCGCAGCGTGGCGTCGAGCTCGCCGCCGGAGTGCAGCCCTCGCTCGGCGAGGTTGGCGTAGACGTCGCGCCGGATCGCGGCACGTTCCGCGTCGGTCCGCCCGACGCTGCGCACGGCCAGCGGCGACGGCGGCAGCCGGTGGCCCAGGTCCGACCACAGGATGTCGAAGGCCGACGCGGAGACGCGGATCACGGTGAGCCCGAGGTCAGCGGAGGCGGTGCCGAGAACGACACGTCCGGCAGGGCGGAGGCGAGCGCCTCGTCACGCGCGTAGAGCACGTCGACGGCCCGCTGCCGGGCGGACTCCGCCTCGGCCGCGCGCGCCGTCAGCGCAGCGGACAGCCCGGCGAGCGCGAGGATGCTGCCGCTCGACGCGGCGTCGCGGATCATCGCCGCCGGGTCGTAGCCCACCGGCTCCGGCATCTGTGCCCTCGCGCGGGCCGCGGCCTCGGCCTGCCTGGCCACGGCGTCGCCCACGGCAGCCGACGCGACGGCGGTCTCGGCCGACCAGTGCGCGGCGCGGTCCAGTACCGCGCGCAGGGCCTCACCCGCGGGACCCTGCCACAGCTGCTCACTCGACCCCGACAGCGTCACGAGCTCGTCGATCGAGTCGTGCAGCTGCCTGCCCAGCTCCGCCCAGCCTGCGCCGATCTCCCCGGCCTCACCCGGCTCGTTGCCGGTCTCCACCTCGGCCTTCAGTTCCTCGTGGGAGTAGCTTTCGTACCGCCGCCGCTCGCCGGGCGCCGCCGCCTCGCTCATCTACAACCTCGCCTCGATCAGGTCGGCCACCGTCCGCGCCCGGTCGCAGGCCAGCGCGGTGTCACTGAAGCTGCTGTTGCTGACGTCGACGTGCACACTCGCGGACTCGCCCGTGCCGAGCAGCACCGCACAGGTGCCGTCGTCGGCCTGCTCGTCGGCCACCCGCAGCGCGTCGTGCGCGCCGATGCGCAGCGGCTCCGCCCTGCCGTGCTCCGTCCGGAGGTCCGCGAGGCCGGAGGTGCCGTCGACGGTGATCGTGACGCCGAAGGTGCCGGGTTCGGTGTAGTCGCACGCGCTGGCCTCGCCGACCCGCTTGGCCACCCCCGGCGAGGTGAGCCCCGCCGCCGACCGGTCGGCAGGGCCGAGCAGCGCGCACGGGTCGAGGGCGCCCCGGCTCGCGGCCGGTGCGGTGGCGGTGGTGGCGGAGGCGGACGCCGCGACGGGCGTGCCCGCCTCGGTGCGCGGCTGGCCGCAGGCCGTGCCCAGCACGGCGACGCCGGCACAGCACAGCAGCAGTAACGGGCGACGGATCGGCACGCCGTCAGCCACCGCCCTTGCAGTCGACGCCGTCGGCCGCCGCCTCGTCCTCGCGCTCGTAGCGCTCCAGCGCCACGGTGATCTGCGTCTTGAGGTTCTCCAGCTCCCGGCCGAACCGGGTCAGCGACGCGACGGCCGAGCCGTCGCCGTCGAGGCCGTACCTGGCCATGAACTCGCCGACCTCACCGGCGTACCCGCCGCCCAGCGGCACCGACCGGCCGAGTACCTTGGCCTGCCTGACCATCTGGCCCACGACGTCCTGCAGCTGACTCAGCCGCCGGAACGCGTCGGAGGCCAGCTCCGGTGAGACGGCGAAAGCCTCGGCAGGCACCGGCGACACCGCCGCTGTTCCGCCCGTCGTGACTGCCACCTCGGCCATCGCCCGCGCCTCTTTCGTAGCCGACCGGTTTCGCTCCGAGCATAGGTCAGAACCCACCGTTACCGGGAGCCCCCGGTTCCTCTCACCTGAACAGGGCAAGAACTATCGTGACAGTGCGTGAGCACGGGGTTGTGGCGCGCAGTTCGCCCGGGTTTGACACACTTCGTGGCAGGCTTGGGAAGGGCGACAACCAGCCCGGCACACGAATGATCACCACACGTTCGTGGCATGCGCGAGGGCTTCGGCACCAGGAGGTCGTGTGACGTCGAGAGCACAGTCTGCTTCAACCGCCGAACTCAGCGGGGAGCAGACACCCGGGCAGGTGCCCTACCGCCCGGGCGAGACGTATCCCAACGGCGCCTCCCCCGGGCACTCCCACCCCGCCGGGCTCGACGAACTGCACGACACCGCCCGGCGGATCGCGAACAACGTCGAGCGGGTGCTCGTCGGCAAGCCCGAGGTGGTGCGCATCGCGCTGGTCACGCTGCTCGCCGAGGGTCACCTGCTGGTCGAGGACGTGCCAGGCGTCGGCAAGACGTCGCTGGCCAAGGCGCTGGCCCGCTCCATCGACTGCACGGTCAGCCGCATCCAGTTCACGCCGGACCTGCTGCCCAGCGACGTCACGGGCGTCTCCATCTACAACCGGCAGCGGGCCGACTTCGAGTTCCGGCCCGGCCCGGTGTTCGCCAACATCGTGGTCGGCGACGAGATCAACCGCGCCTCGCCGAAGACGCAGTCGGCGCTGCTGGAGTGCATGGAGGAGCGGCAGGTCACCGTCGACACGACGACCTATCACCTCGACGAGCCGTTCATGGTGATCGCCACCCAGAACCCGATCGAGATGGAGGGCACCTACGCCCTGCCCGAGGCGCAGCGCGACCGGTTCACCGCACGCGTGTCGATCGGCTACCCGGACCCGCAGGCCGAGCTGGCCATGGTCGACGAGCACGCCGGGCAGAACCCGCTCAGCAGCCTGGAACCGGTGGCCGACGCGGCCACCGTGCATCGCCTCATCGAGGCCGTGCGGGGCATGCACATCGCGCCCGAGGTGCGCCAGTACGCCGTGGAGCTGGTCTCGGCCACCCGCCAGGTGCCGGAGCTGCGGCTGGGGGCGTCGCCCCGAGCGACGTTGCAGCTCGTGCGCGCGGCGCGCGCGCAGGCGGCGCTGTCGGGCCGCGAGTACGTCGTGCCGGACGATCTGCACGCCGTCGCGGTGCCCGTGCTCGCGCACCGGCTCGTGCTCACCACCGAGGCGCACGCCGCGCGCCGTTCGGCCGTCGACGTGGTCCGCGGTGTGCTGCACCGGGTGCCCGTTCCCCACGGCAACGGACTAGGCCATCGGTGACCCGGCCGGTCCATCCCGGTGAACCGCCCGCGCGGCAGGGCTCGCGGCAGGCGCTGTGGCGTTCGCTGTCCGGGCTGACCACACGCGGGCGCTGCCTGCTCGCGGCCGGTGTCGCCGCGGCCGTCTGCTCCGCCGTGCTCAACGAGCGCGACCTGCTGCGCGTTGCGGTGTTCGTCATCGCGCTGCCGCTGTTCGTCGCGCTGCTGGCGTCGGCGTCGAGGGTCCGGATCAGGGCCACGCGCACGCTGCTGCCCGACCGGGTCGCCGTCGGCGGGCACGGCGAGGTGCAGCTGGACCTCTGGCGCGGCGGCCGGCTGCCCGCCGGTGACGTGCTGCTCGAGGACGGCATCCCGTACACGCTGGGCTCCCGGCCCCGGTTCGTCGTGGAGCGGCTGCCGCACCACCGCAGCGTCGCCCTGCGCTACCCGGTGCAGCCGAGCCTGCGCGGCATCCAGCAGGTCGGCCCGCTGCGCGCGACGATCACCGATCCGTTCGGCCTGTGCGAGTTCGAGCAGGAGCTCATCGGCCACTCGCGGCTGGTGGTGGTGCCCAGGGTGACGAGGCTGTGGGGGCTGCCGATCGGCGCGGGCATCGGTGCCGGTGACGACGGCAGCATCCGCCTGCACGCCGGGCAGGGCGAGACCGACGTCGTGGTGCGCCAGTACCGGCAGGGCGACGACATGCGCAAGGTGCACTGGCGCTCCACCGCCCACCGCGACGAGATCATGGTCCGGGTCGAGGAGCGCCCGTGGCGGGGCGGCACGACCGTCCTGCTCGACCACCGCGGCGCCGCCCACCACGGCACCGGGTCGACGGCGAGCCTGGAGTGGGCCGTCGAGTTCGCCGCCAGTGTCTGCTTGCATCTGGGCCGGGCGGGCCACCGGGTCCGCCTGGTCAGCGAGCACGGCAGGGTGCTGGCCGACACCCCTGGCGGGGGCGGGCCCAGCCACGACAACATCGTGCTCGACGCGCTCGCGGCGCTGCAGCCCGCGCACGAGCGCGACATCACCACCGGGTTCGACCCGGCGCAGGGCCAAGAGCTGATCGCCGTGCTCGGCACGGTGAGCGCCGAGTCGGTGCACGAGCTGACCAAGTACCGGCCCCGCGGCACCCGCAGCCTCGCGGTCCTGCTCGACGCGCCCGCGTGGGCGGGCGACGGCGGAGCCGAGCACCGCGGGTCGACCACCGAGGAGTCGGCGACACTGCTGCGCGCGGCGGGCTGGGGTGTCGTGATCGCGGCGCCGGGCAGCCCGATGACGCACGTGTGGGGCGAGCTGTGCGGGACGATCGCGCCGGGCGCCTCCCTGATCGGAGGACCCGCGTGAGCGCCCCCGCCCCGCCGCGACCGCGCCCGTCCGCCCCGCCGCAGCCTCCGCAGGCGCCGCCGCCCGCTGCCGCGGGTGGCGTGCTCACGCCCGCGGTCGCCGGGCTGGCCACCGTGGCCGCCGCGACCTCGCTCACCGGCGTGATCCAGGGCTGGTCCTGGCTGGCCTACCTCATCGTGGCCACCGTCCTCGTCGGCTGCACCGGGCTGGCCCTGCGCTCGCTGCGGGTGCCCCCGCTGGTGGTCGGGATGGCCCAGCTGCTCGTGCTGCTGTTCCTCGTGATCGGCGTGTTCACACGCAGCGGGATCCTCGCGGTGATCCCGGGACCGGCGGCGCTGTCGGAGCTGAACGACGTGCTGGTGGCGGCGTTCGACGAGATCCGCACCGGGCTGCCGCCGGTGGAGCCCAGCACGCCGATCCTGTGCCTGGTCACGATCGCGATCGGGCTCGTGGCGATCCTGGTCGACACGCTCGCCGTGGCGGCGGCGGCGCCCGCCGCGACCGGGCTGATCCTGCTGTGCGTCTACGCGGTGCCCTCGGCGCTGGCGGGCGAGCTGCTGCCGTGGTGGACGTTCGCGGTGGGCGCCGCCGCGTTCGCGGGGCTGCTCGCCGTGGACGGCAGTCACCGGCACCGCCGCTGGCGCAACCGCAGCTCGCCGGGGCTCGGCGCCTCCCCCGGCTCGGCGTCCGCCCCGGTGACGGTGGTCGCCCTGTCGCTGGTGGTGGGCCTGGTGGCAGGCTCCACGGTGACCGCGATCGGCACCGAGGGCAGCCTGCCCGGCTCCACGCCCGGCGGCTCCCGCGTGCCGGGCGGACTGGGCGTGAACCCGTTCACGTCGCTGCGTGGCATGCTCGACCAGGGCTCCAACGTCGAGCTGTTCCGGGTCCGCGGGCTCGGCGACGACCGGCGCCTGCTGCGGGCGTTCACGCTCGACACCTACCGGCCGAACGAGGGCTGGGGCCTGCCCGAGGGTCCGATGCCCGCGGGCGTGCCCGCCAACGGGCCGCTGCCCGCGGCGCCCGGCGACGACGGCTACGGCGAGAGCCGGGAGATCCGCATCGAGCCGGTCAACTGGTACGACCTGTGGCTGCCGGTGTACGGCGCGCCGCGCGGGCTGCGCAACGTGTCCGAGGGCTGGTTCTACGACCGCACCAGCGGCACGGTGTTCCGTGAACGCAGGCAGCGCCCTGCGCCCTACTTCGAGATCGCGTCGCTGCGGGAGCCGACGAAGGCGGAGCTGCGCATCGCCGACCCGCAGACCGAGCAGCTGCCGCCGGTCTACACCACCGTGGACGACGTCGATCCGCGGGTGCACCAGCTCGCGCAGCGGCTCACCGCGAACGCGACCAACAACTTCGACCGCGCCGAGGCCATCTGGCAGTACTTCAGCCCCGCCAACGGCTTCGAGTACGACACCGAGACGGCGCCCGCCAACGACCCGGACGCGCTCGCGGACTTCCTCCTCAACGGCAAACGCGGCTTCTGCGAGCAGTACGCCTCGGCGATGGCCGTGATGCTGCGGTCGATCGGCATCCCCTCACGGGTCGCGGTCGGCTTCACCACCGGTTATCCGACCGGCGCCTACCGCAGCATCACCTCGCAGGACGCGCACGCGTGGGTCGAGGTGTACTTCGGCGATCAGGGCTGGGTGAGCTTCGACCCGACCCCGTTGTCCGACGGGCGCGGCTACATCCCGCCGTACCTGCAGCCGGACGACGTGTCCGGCGACCCGTCCTCCGGCGCCGACGACGAGGTGCCGACCGCCTCGTCGAGCGAGTCGTCGTCCGCCGCCGCGCTGCCGGAGGAACCCACGCAGGGCAACACCGCGCAGCCGCAGCGGCCGATCTACGCGGCGCCGTCCTGGGCGGGGTGGAGCGCGCTGGTGACGGCGCTGCTGGGTGTGGCGTTGCTGGCGGCGGCGGCCGTGCTCGGCAGGCGGGTGATCACCGGCAGGCACCGGTCCACCGTCCCGCCGGTGCCCCGCTGGGTCCGGCCGCTGGGCGGCGGGCTGCTGGCGCTCGCGCTGCTGCTGCTGGCCTGGCAGCTGCACTGGACCGTGGCACTGGCGCTGCTGGTGACCGCGGCGGTCGGCCTGGGTCCCGCCGCCGTGCGGGAGCTGGTGCGCCGGCGCAGGCTGCGCGTGATCGCCGCCCGCGAGCCTGCGGCCGCCAACGCGGCCTGGGACGAGTTGCTCGACGAGTGCGCCGACCGCGGGATCACCATCCCGCGCAGCGACACGGTGCGGCTGGCCGCGCAGAAGGTGGCGCAGCGCCATCACCTGGACGAACGCGGCAAGAACGACCTGCGCACGGTGGTCACCGTCGTGGAGCGCTCGTGGTACAGCCCGGCCGGTGGCCCGGACGCCGAGTTCGCGCGCGCCTTCACCGGGCTCCGCGGCGCCCTGCGGCGCAGCGCGCCGCTGTCCTGGCGCGGCAGGCTGCTCCCCCGCTCCCTGTTCCGCCGCCGCACCCCCGCCACCTGAGCCCCTCCGCGGAAAGCTTCCCCTGCGGCACCGTTCGATCCGCGGCGTTCCGCTCGGTTACCAGCGCAGAACTCGCGGGCCCGAACGCAGAACTCGCGGGCCTGGGTGCAGGACTCGCGGGCCTGGGTGCAGAACTCGCGGGGCGGGTGGCGGGCACGCACGACGAAGCAGGGCGCCGTGGCGCCCTGCTTCGTGATCGCTGTGGTTGCCGGAGGGGCTAGCGGTCGTCGAAACGCTGTCGGAAACGCTCTTCCATGCGCTGCGCGAAGGAGCTGCGGCGCGCCGGCTTTCCTGCTCCGCCGCCGCCCGCGCTCTTGGCTTCCGTCTCGCTCGGCTCCCCACGGGTTCGCATGGCAGTGACGGCGAGCAGGACCCCGAAGAACATCACCAGGAACCCGAGCACGCTCACGAGCGGGATCTCGGCAACCCGGAACGGCACCACGACGCCGAGCACCAGCAACGCGATGCCCACCACGAACAGGGCTATGCCCTGGATGCGCCTGCGGCGCGTCGGGCGGCGCATCCTGGCGCCACGTACCTGCGATGCGAACTTGGGGTCCTCGGCATAGAGCTCGCGCTCGATCTGGTCGAGCAGCCGCTGCTCATGCTCGGAGAGTGGCATCTTTCCTCCTCCGGCACAGCGTTGTCTCCGACCCCACTGGCGGGTGTCGGACCGCGCATCGTCGTGGACCCAACGACCCCCCGTTCGGGGCGTCACCACCAGGATACGAGCACCGCGCGCCGACGACTACCCGATCTCGCATCAAGCACGCAGAGATTTGCACGAAACGCCCCGATATGAGCGCCGAACTGGGATTTCGCCGGAGTCGTCACCCCTCATCGGGTGACAACAGTGACGCAGGACGCACAGCGGCGGCGCCGAACTTCGACCGGGCGACGTCGGCGGCGACTTCCGCCTCCCGCCACCGGGGCGCGCCACCGGACCCCGCCGGGGCGTCGAAACTCAGCTGCTCGCCCTCGTCCTCGCCGGACAATCCCTCGACGCGGACGCCGATCAGCCGCACCGCGGCGGTGGGCGCAGCCTCGTCGAGCAGCGCGACGGCGGTGCCGTGGATGTCCCTGGCGACGTCGGTGGCGGCGAACAGTGTCCTGGCGCGCGTGATGGTCCGGAAGTCCGCGAACCGCACCTTGATCGACACGGTGCGCCCGCGCAGGCCCTTCGCCCGCAGCGAGGCCGCCACCCGTTCGGACAGGCGCAGCAGTTCCCGGTTGAGGAAGGCGCGGTCGTGCTGGTCGACGTCGAACGTGCGCTCGGCGCCGAGCGACTTCTCCTCGCTGTCGGGCACCACGGGCCGCTCGTCGCGGCCGTGGGCGAGCGCGTGCAGGTGCTCGCCGAGCGCGGTGCCCAGTGCGCGACGCAGCCGCTCCAGCGGGGTGCGGGCCACGTCGGCGATGGTGTCGAGGCCGTGCCTGCGCAGGTTCTCCTCGGTCTTGCGGCCCACACCCCACAGCGCCGACACCGGCAGGGGGTGCAGGAACTCGAGCGTCCGCGCGGCGGGCACCACCAGCATGCCGTCCGGTTTGGCCATGCCCGACGCCAGCTTGGCCACGAACTTCACCGAGGCCACCCCCACCGAGCAGGTGATGCCGTGCTCGGCGGCCACCCGCCGCCGGATGAGCGCCCCGACGCCGGCCGGGGTGGTGCCCAGCCTGCGCAGCGCCCCGCTCACGTCCAGGAACGCCTCGTCCAGGCTCAGCGGCTCCACCAGGGGCGTCAGCTCCCGGAAGATCGCCAGCACACCCCGTGACACCTCGCTGTAGAGGCCACGGGTGGGCGGCAGGTACACCGCCTGCGGGCACAGCCGCCGGGCCGCGCCCACCGGCATCGCCGAGCGCACGCCGTAGCGGCGGGCCGGGTAGTTGGCGGAGAGCACCACCGAGCGCGGGCCCGCACCGGCCACCACCACGGGTCGGTCGGCAAGCTCCGGCCTGGTGCGCAGCTCCACGGCCGCGAAGAAGGCGTCCATGTCGACGTGCAGCACGCCGCAGCCGGTGTCGTCCGGCGTGGTGTCCCCGGTGGCCCTGAACCGGTCGTAGCCGTCCGGCAGGGCCGCGTTCCGTCCCATCGGCGCCAGGTTATCCCCGACTACCGACAGTTCCCGCTCACGCGGGGCGGCGCGCCACTGCGTGCAGCCTGCTGGCGATGTCGCGCAGCGGCGGCGTGGCGGAGGCGACCGCCTCGAAGTCCGCCACGTCCTGCTCCCACGACGACACCGCGTTGACCGGCTCGGTGCCGCTGGTGTGCACCAGGTCCGAGACCACCCCGTCGCCCTGGACCAGCTCCACGTCCAGGCCGGCGCCACGCAGCAGCGCCTCCAGCCGGGGGGTGTCGAAACGGCGCAGCAGCGTCTCGGCGTCGCCGGTGAGCACGCCGTCCGGTTCGGTGAGCAGGCTGCGGGCCTCGGCGAGCTTGCCCGCCAGCGCGCGGTGCAGCACCGCCGCGTGCCGGTTGGCGGTGAGCACCGACACCGCCCCGCCCGGCGCCACGGCGGCCGCGAGCGCCGTGACCACGGCGCCGGGGTCGTCCACGACCTCCAGCAGGCCGTGCGCGAGCACCAGATCCGCGGAGCCGTCCGCGACGTGCCTGCCGAGCGCGTCGGAGTCGTCGGCGACGACGGTGATCCGCGCGGACACGCCGACCTCGGCCGCCCTGCGCTCCAGCGTCGCCAGCGCGTTCGGGTTGGGCTCGACCACGGTCACCAGGCAGCCCGCCGAGGCGAACGGCACCGCCCACACGCCGCTGCCGCCACCGACGTCGACCACTCGCGGCTGCTCGGCGCCCCGGCCACGCGCGTCGCGCAGCTCGGACTCGAGCACCTTTCGCACGGCCGCCGACCCGTGACCGGCCGAAGTCTCCGTTCGCATGGACGGCAAGCGTAGTTGGGCACCTCGCGCGTTCTCCCAGTGACCGGGCACGGCTACGCTCGCAGGCGTGCACACGGTGGCCGTACTGAGCCTCAAGGGAGGCGTCGGCAAGACGACGGTTGCGCTGGGTATCGCCTCGGCTGCGCTGCGTAGGGGTGCCCGCGCAC
The DNA here is from genome assembly GCF_003202285.1 of Prauserella muralis. GTDB lineage: Bacteria > Actinomycetota > Actinomycetes > Mycobacteriales > Pseudonocardiaceae > Prauserella_B > Prauserella_B muralis. The sequence continues at coordinate 1,423,588 of NZ_MASW01000002.1, read as the reverse complement.
TGATCGGTGACCTCGACCCGCAGGGCAACGCCACCGCGACCCTCGACCCGCCGCTGACCGACGCGACGCTCGCCGACGTGCTGGAGACCCCGAGGCTCGCGGTGATCAACCAGGCCCTGGCCCCGAGCGCCTGGAGCGACCAGCTCGACGTGCTCGTCGGCGCGGAGGAGCTGGAACTGCTCAACGAGCCGGGCCCACAGAGCCGCAGGCTGGACAACCTGGCCCGGGCGCTCGACGAGCTGCGTGCCTCACCGCCGAGGGGCGAGCCGTACGAGCTGGCCATCCTGGACTGCCCTCCGTCGCTGGGCAGGCTCACCCGTTCGGCGCTCATGGCCGCCGACAGCGCGCTGTTGGTCACCGAACCCACGATGTACGCGGTCGCGGGCGCCGAGCGGGCGCTGGAGGCCATCGAGGCCGTGCGCGCCGAGCACAACCCGAGACTGCGGCCCGCCGGGGTGCTGGTGAACCGGCTGCGGGCCCGCTCCTACGAGCACCAGTACCGGATCGCGGAACTGCGCGAGTCCTTCGGCAGGCTCGTCATGCCGACGGCCATCCCCGACCGCCTCGCGATCCAGCAGGCGCAGGGCGCGTGCACGCCCATCCACGAGTGGAAGTCGCCGGGCGCGCAGGAGATCGCCCTGACCTTCAACATGGTGCTGGCCAAGATCCTGCGGTCGAGCCGCGCGGGCAGGCACCGCCTGGACGGCGACGAACCCGAAACCCCGCAGGCCCCGCAGGGCGAGGCCGACGGCGCCGGGCAGGGCGGCCACGCCCAGCCGCCTGCCGCCGGCGACACGGAGACCACCTCGGAGTTCCCCGCGGTGGTCGAGAACAGGCGCTGAGCTGCCGTGCCCGAGGGCGACACCGTCTTCCTCACCGGCAGGATCGTCGAACGAGCGCTGGCGGGCCACCGGCTCACGCACACCGACTTCCGGCACCCCGCACTGGCCACCGCCGACCTCACCGGCCACGAGGTGCTGGGCGTGCGCACCGTGGGCAAGCACCTGTTCACCCGGTTCTCCGGCGAGCTGAGCCTGCACAGCCACCTCAAGATGGACGGCTCGTGGCGCGTGTTCCGCCGCGGCGCACGCTGGAGCATGCCCGCACACCACGCGCGGGTGGTGCTCGCGAGCGACACCACGGAGGTCGTGGGCTTCCGGGTACACGACCTGGTGCTGCTGCCCACCGGAGAGGAGTCGCGTCTCGTCGGCCACCTCGGACCGGACCTGCTCGATCCGGAGTGGACGGACGCGCACGAGCAGGCCGCGGCGCGGGCGCTGGCGTCCCGGCCCGAGACCGAGCTCGGGCTCGCGCTGCTCGACCAGCGCGTCATGGCGGGCGTCGGCAACCTGTACAAGGTCGAGACGTGCTTCCTGCTCGGCGTGACCCCGTGGACACCGGTCGCCGAGGTGGACCCCGCGCGGGCGGTGGCGCTGGCGCGCAAGCTGTTGCGCGCCAACGCCTGGCGGCACACGCAGAGCACCACCGGCGAGCTGGCGCGCGGCAGGCGCACCTGGGTGTACGAGCGCACGCGGCAGGGCTGCTTCCGGTGCGGCAGCGGGGTGCGGGTGGCCACGCAGGGCGCGGGCACCCAGGGCAGGCCCACCTGGTTCTGCCCGCGATGCCAGCGCGGACCGGCCCCGCTGCGCTAGGATCGGCTGCCGTGGGCCTGTTCAAGCTGCCGCTGTACGGCAGTGACCGCGAGCGCGGCGACCTCGCTCCCTGACACCGCGCTGCCACCCGACCGTCCACCTCACCTCATCGTGGCCAGGGAGCCTTGCCATGCCCGAAAACCTGCGTGCCTTCGTCGCCGCACTGCCCAAAGTGGAGCTTCACGTTCACCTCGTCGGCTCCGCGAGCATGCGGACCGTCACCCGCCTCGCCCGCAGGCACCCGGACGCCGGGGTGCCTGCCGATCCGGCCGTGCTGCGGCGGTTCTACACCTTCCGCGACTTCGACCACTTCCTCACCGTGTACTGGGCGGTGCAGGCGCTGTTGCGCTCGGCCGCCGACATCCACGAACTCGTCGTCGGCCTCGCCCGGGACCTGGCGGCACAGAACTGCCGCTACGCCGAGGTCACCGTCACGCCGTACAACCATCTGCTCGACGGCCTGCCCGGCGACGACCTGCTGGCGGGCCTGGCCTCCGGGCGCGCCGCGGCGGCGGCCGAGCACGGCGTGGAGCTGGCGTGGTGCTTCGACATCCCCGGCGAGAAGGGGCCGGTGGCGGGCCGCGAGACGCTCGTGTTCGCGCTGCGCAACCGGCCGGAGGGGCTGGTGAGCCTCGGGCTGGGCGGGCCGGAGGTCGGCGTCGGCCGCGCGCAGTTCGCACCGTTCTTCACCGCCGCCAGGGAAGCCGGCCTGCACAGCGTGCCGCACGCGGGCGAGACGAGCGGGCCCGCCACGGTGTGGTCGGCGGTGCACGACCTGGGCGCCGAGCGGATCGGTCACGGCACGAGCAGCGCCGCCGATCCGCGGCTGCTGGCCCACCTCGCCGAGCACCGCATCGCACTGGAGGTGTGCCCGACGTCCAACGTGCGCACCCGGCAGGTGGAATCCCTTGCCGCGCACCCGATCCGGCGGCTGCTCGACCACGGCGTGCCGGTGACCCTCAACACCGACGACCCGCCCATGTTCGGCGCCACGCTGAACGGCGAGTACCTCGCGGTGGCCGAGACGCTCGGGCTGCGGCGCGCGGAGGTCGCGCAGCTGGCTCGCAACGCCGTGCACGCGTCGTTCGCGGAGGATACCCGCAAACAGGCCCTGCTGGCCCAGCTCGGGGGCGTCGCCTGAGTGACGCGAAATCCTGTTGCCGGGCAACGGAGTCCTGGCCTAGCGTTGCGGTACACGAGAAAGGAGGTGGTCCGACGTTGAACAGCTATAGGACTCGTGAGGTGGCTGTCCGCTGACGGACAGCACACGGACCACCGTGTGACGTGTGTCTGTCGGTGAATACCAGGCAGTCACCGGCCCCCTGACGCTCCCGAGTGCCGGTCCGACTCGGGCCCGAACGGCTGACGACGTTCGGGAGTCGCGTCGGGGGCTTCTTACTGTCCGGACGCCGGTGTCGCGGCGGCCACGACGGCGAGCGGGCCCATGCGACGGCCGGTGACGCGTGCGGCACGATGTTGCCGTGCTGTTCGACAGGATCGGCCGCCCGGCGCTGTACCGGCTGGCGAGCAACGACCCCGAAACCGTGCACGAGCGCACCGTGCGTGCCCTGGGCAGGATCGGTGACGTGCCCGCGGCGACGGCCGCGCTGCGCCGCCTCTACCGGGCCGACGACCCGGTCACCGTCTTCGGCATCCGCTTCCCCAGCCGGGTGGGGCTCGCGGCCGGGATGGACAAGGACGGCCGCGCACTGCGCGCCTGGCCCGCGCTGGGCTTCGGTTTCGTCGAGGTCGGCACGGTCACCTGGCATCCGCAGCCGGGCAACCCCAAGCCGCGGCTGTTCACCCTCGCCGCCAGCGACGCCGTGATCAACCGCATGGGCTTCAACAACGCGGGCGCCGCGGCGCTCGCCGACCGGCTGGCCACCACCGGCACGCCGCCGGTGCCGCTCGGCATCAGCATCGGCAAGTCGAAGGTCACGGCCATCGAGGACGCGGTCGGCGACTACCAGGCGAGCCTGCGGGCCCTGTACCCCTACGCCGACTACTTCGCGGTCAACGTCAGCTCCCCCAACACGCCCGGACTGCGCACGCTGCAGGACAGGGCGGCGCTGCGGGAACTGCTCGGCGAGCTGCGCGGCACCTCGATCTCCCTCGCCGGCGACGCCGGGCGCGCGCCGACGCCGCTGCTGGTGAAGGTCGCCCCCGACCTGCCCGACGAGGCGCTCGGCGAACTGCTGGAGGTGTGCATCGAGCAGGAGGTCGCCGGGATCATCGCCACCAACACCACGCTGAGCCGCGAGGGACTCGACCCGGCGGACGCGGCACTGGCGTCCGAGGCGGGCGGGCTGTCCGGCCGCCCGCTGGCCGCCCGCGCCCGCGACGTGGTGCGGTTCGTGCGGGCCGAGGCGGGCGACCGGCTGCCGGTGATCGGGGTGGGCGGCATCACGTGCGCCCGCGACGCGGAGCTGTTGCTCGACGCCGGGGCGAGCCTCGTGCAGCTCTACACCGGGTTCGCGCTGCAGGGGCCCGGCCTGGTGCGCCGGATCAACCGGGCACTGGCCGCCCGGTCATGACGCCGTCCGCTGAGGCCGGAACGTGCTCCGGTGCCGGAGGTAGGCCCGCCAACACCCGTACTCGCTGATGTCGGTGCCCTGCCGGGCCGCACGCGGGTCGCAGAGCACCCCCGTGACGGTGCCGCCGTCGGCCAGCTCGATCCCGCCGAGCAACAGCGGTGCGGGCAGGTCGGCGAGGAAGCGGCCCAGCCCGGCGGGCGACACCAGCCAGCGTTCGGTGAGCAGCGCCACGCCGTCGCGGCCCGCGTGGACGAGCCCGGCCTGCGGCGGCTCGCCAGGGAGCGCGACCATGCGGTAGGCGGGCGCGGTCTCGGCGAAGCCGGTGCAGCGTGCGCCCAGCCGCGTCAGCTCCTCGTTGAGTGGCTGCCCGCGCAGGTAGGCGCCGGTCACGGCCAGCTCGACTCCGCCCGACGGGTACGGCGTGTCCGCCTGCGCCCCGGTGAGCAGCGCCACCAGGTCGAGGGCCACCTGGTCGTCGAAGGCACGGGCCAGCACACCGGCACCGGCGGGGGCGCCGTCGTCGAAGGCGACGGCGGCCACGTCGAGTGCCTCCACCAGGTCGCAGAACGCGGGCGACGTGCCGGCCAGCGGCATCAGCAGCGCGTCGTGCCCACGCAGAGCCGTGGCGGGCCGGGCGGTCCACGCTCCGATCGCTGCGGAGAGCTCGAGCGGACTGACCGCGGCGCCCGCGGCGCGGAGGGCATCGGCGGTGACGCCGAAGGCATGGCGGGCGGACGGCGGCAACCCCGCCAGGTCGGCTTCGGCGGGGACGGCGACGCGCGGATGCTCGCCCGCGCTGAACCGCACGGAGCCCGGCCAGGGCCGGCAGCCTGGGTCGGTGTCCTCGGGACCGGTCATCGCCGCGGCCGTCCGCTGGGCCACGTCGATGTCGCGGGCGAGCACCACCGCCTGCCCGTCCCCCGGACTCGGCACGAGTCCCCTGGTCGGGCGCAGGGCCACCACGCCGTGACACTCGGCGGGCAGCGATCGGCACACCACCGCGTCGGCGGCGCCGAGCGTGAAGCCGGTCGTCGCAGCGTGTCGCGACGCCGTGCCCAGCACGACGGCACCCGCGGATTCGAGCCGCTGCCTGACGACGGCGTCGTCGAACACGGCCACGAGCACCCCGGCCAGTGGCAGCCGGTCGCCGGTACGGCCGCGCTCGTCCACGGCCTTGGCGTCGACGAGGACGTCCTCGCGTGAGCGCACGGCGAACCAGGGCTGCGGCCGCTCGGCCCTGGCGAGGGTGTCGAAGGCGGCCAGTGCACGCTGGTAGGCACTGACCGGCGGGAACGAGGCGAGATCGTCCTCGGACAGAAACGGGGTCATGGCACGCTGTCCTTTCCGCCGCTGACAGCACCTGGCGGATACCCCGGTCCGGGTGATCTCGAACCCGGGCCCGCCGGCCCTGTGGTGTCCAGAGTAGAAACGCCGGTTACCGGCACGGTGCCGGTTGCGTTACTCCCCGATGTCGATCCGTGACGGCAGCCGAGACGTGCGGCGGCCGCCCACGGCGGTCAGGACAGTTCGCGCAGGGCCAGTGCGAGCCCGGCGAGGCGGTCGGTGGCGTCGGTCAGCGCCTCCTTGGCGGGCTGCACGCCACCGCTGCTGGCGGCGACGGCCCGGCCCGCGGCGGCGACGAGGGCGCCGTAGCCGTCGAGCCCGTCGTCGAGCTGGGTGCGCAGGGTGCGGATGGCCGAGTCCAGAGCCGGACGCTCGGCCTCGGGAGCTGACGCGCGCGCCCGTTCGATCGACTGCACCCGGGCCGCCAGTGCGCGCAGCGCGTCGGCGGCCTCGGTGGCGGTGGCCCGCGCGTCCGCGACCGACATCTCCGGCACCGAGGCCGGAGCACCGGGCGACGGGGTGGACAGCTGGGTCAGCAGTTCACGGAGTGAGGCCTCACCCTCGGCGAGGCGTTCCATCGGCTCGCGCGCGGCCGAGCCCTTCGGCGGCAGCTTGGGCGGCGCGGCGGCGGCCTTCGGCACCTCGGTGCGGTTGAGCCGGCGCAGGTGCAGCATCGTGCGGGTGCCGAGCACCCCGAAGACCACGACGGCCACGAGGCCGCCGAACGCGCCCTCGAAGCCCTCCTGGGCACTGGTGACGCCGAAGTACCCTCCGAGTGCCCACAGCCCGCTCAGCAGGGTCAGGATCACCAGCAGGGTCACGAAGCGGGAGGCACGGCGCTTGCGCCGCTCCAGCCTCGCGGCGGGCTCGTTCCACCGGGCGAGCTTGTCGCGGACGTCCGACACGACAGACAGGTCGACCGGGACGGGCGGGCGGAACTGGCGCGGCCGCTGCCCGCCGTCGCCGTTGCCGTCGGGCCTTCCCGCCTGGCGCTGCTCCCCCGTCGCGTCCGGCCGCCCGGCCTGCTGCTGACCGGGCGGCGGAACGTACTTCTGCAGCTTCTCCTGGGCACGCTGGGCGTAGTCGGGCAACCGCTGCAGATGCTTTTCCAGCTTCGCGCTGAACTCGCCGAAGTCGCGCTTGCCCGACGTGGTCATGATCGCCCGCTCAGGCCTGGTTCTTCTGACGCTCGGCCTCGACCCGCGCCTGGATCTCGCGCTGGACGTCGGCACCGGACGACGAGGACGCCGCCGACCCCGAGGACGCCGCGCCCTCGGCCGACGACGAGGAACCGTCGGTGACCTGGGCGACCGACTCGCCCTTCATGGAGGCGCGGATCTGCTCGAGGCGGCTGTGCCCGGCCAGCTGCGTGGTCGAGTGCTGCACCTCCAGCATGCGGCCCTGCACCGAGTTCTGCGCGAGCTCGGCCGAGCCCAGCGCGGTGGTGTAGCGCTTCTCGATCTTGTCGCGGATCTCGTCGAGCGACGGCGTGTTGCCGGGGGCGGCCAGCTCGGTCATCTGCGTGAGCGAGGCCGACACCTGCTCCTGCATCTTGGCCTGCTCCAGCTGCGAGAGCAGCTTGGTGCGCTCGGCCAGCTTCTGCTGCAGCATGCTGGCGTTGCGCTCGACCGCCTGCTTGGCCTGCCCGGCGGCCTGCAGGGCCTGGTCGTGCAGGGTCTTGAGGTCCTCGATGCTCTGCTCGGCCGTGACCAGCTGCGCCGCGAAGCCCTCGGCGGCCGTCTCGAACTCCTGGGCCTTCTGCTCGTCGCCCTTGGACCGGGCCTCGTCGGCGAGCACGAGCGCCTGCCGCGTGGAGGCCTGCAGCTTCTCCACCTCGCCGAGCTGGCGGTTGAGCTTCATCTCCAGCTGGCGCTGGTTGCCGATCACCGACGCCGCCTGCTGGGAGAGCGCCTGGTGGTTACGCTGCGCCTCCTCGATGGCCTGCTGGATCTGCACCTTCGGGTCGGCGTATTCGTCCACCTTCGACGAGAACGCCGCCATCAGGTACTTCCAGAACTTCACGAAAGGGTTGGCCATCTCCTCCGCCTGCCTTCTCACGTCCCACGGGCCTGTCGATCCGGCGATGTCACCGTTCCCCGCTGTCCTGGCAACGCGCGACCCCCGGTGTTGGGTTCCATCGTGTCAGGTCAGCAGCCGTCCTTCCAGGCGACCCCGGGGGAATTCAGGGATCCCCCTGAGAGCGTCGGCGGTCCTGCCGGAGGCGGCTCTCAGGCGGCGAGGACGGCCTTGGTCTTCGGCGCGCGGATCGTGGTCCGCAGGCTGGGCGAGATGCGCAGGTCCGCGAGGTCGTTGCCGGCGACACCGGCGACGAGGCGGCCGCCCTCGAACTCGCCCTTGGCGGCCTTGGCGGCCTTGGCGCCGGCGGCGCCCGCGGTGCCCTCCGCGCGCTCGGGGACCGCCCTGTCGGCGGGCTCGCCGACGTGTGGCGCGGTCTTGACCTCGTCGAGCGCGGAGACGTCCGCGGCCACGTTGTGCAGCAGCTCGCCGAGCGGCAGGTCCAGCGCGTCGCAGATGGAGGCCAGCAGCTCGCTCGACGCCTCCTTCTGCCCGCGCTCGACCTCCGAAAGGTAGCCGAGGCTGACCTTGGCGGCGCGGGAGATGTCGCGCAGCGTCCGACGCTTGGTGGTGCGGGCATGACGGAGCCGATCACCGATCGCCTCACGCAACAGCACGGTCATCACGCGCCTCCCTTCAGCTGCCGACCACGTTACCGAGACCGGGGGACAGAACGCAGGTGTTGAAACGAGCGTCCGCCAAGGGCGAACGCCGGAATCAGCCCAGTTGTTCCCGGAGCAGGTCCAGCGCCGCGGTCGCCGAGGCCGCCCGGACGGCCGCCCGGTCACCGGACAACTCCAGCGTACGCGCGGTGCGCGCCGACGGGCCCTCCACGGCGACGTGCACGGTCCCCGGCGGGACGCCGTCCTGCGGATCGGGCCCGGCGACCCCGGTCAGCCCGATGCCCCAGTCGGCGCCGCAACGCCGGCGTGCGCCGCCCGCGAGCTGGGCGGCCACCTCCGGGTGAACCGCTCCGTGCTCGGCGAGCAGCGCGGGGTCGACACCGGCGAGGCTGGCCTTGAGGTCCGTGGCGTACACGACGAGCCCGCCCCGCACCGCCGCGCTCGACCCCGGCACCTCGGTCAGGGTCGCGCACACCAGCCCCGCGGTGAGCGACTCGGCCGTGGCCACCGTCTCGCCGCGGCGGATCAGCTCCCGCAGCACCGCTTCGGCGACGCCTCTCACGCCGCCGCCCGCAGCCGCACGGCGCGCACGACGTAGTCGAGCCCGGTGGCGACGGTGAGCAGGAGCGCGAAGCCCATCAGCGCCCAGCGCACCGGCTCGGCGGCGTCCGGCAGCGGCAGCAGGTACAGCCCGATCGCCACCACCTGGGCCAGCGTCTTGGCCTTGCCGCCCCGGCTGGCCGGGATGACGCCGTAGCGGATCACCCAGAACCGCAGCAGGGTCACGCCGAGCTCCCGCACGGCGATGACGATGGTGACCCACCACGGCAGCTCGCCGAGCAGGCTCAGCCCCACCAGCGCGGCGCCGATCAGCGCCTTGTCGGCGATCGGGTCGGCGATCTTGCCGAAGTCGGTGATCAGGCCGTACTTGCGGGCCACCCAGCCGTCCACCCGGTCGGTGAGCGCCGCGACCGCGAACACCGCCGTGGCGACGTAGCGCCACGCCGGGTCGGCGCCGTCGGCGGTGAACAGCGCCAGGATGAACAGCGGCACCAGCACCAGCCGCGACAGCGTGAGCAGGTTCGCCACGTTGAGCATCGGCGCCGCGGCCACCGCGGGCGTGGCCTGTCCGTCGCCGTCGCGCTCGGCCCCGCCTGCCTCGGCACTCACGGCGCCGTGCCCGGCAGGCCGCCTGCCGTCTCGAGCGGGCGCACCACGAGGTCCACGCCCGCGCTGTCCACCACCTCGCAGCGCAGCAGCTCGCCGACCTTGGCGGTGCCCGCGTCGAGCACGAGGCACTCGCCGTCCACCTCGGGCGCCTGGTGCGCCGCGCGGCCGGTCACCTCGTCGCCGACGTTCTCGACGAGCACCTCGACGGTCTGCCCGACGCGGTCCTCCGCCCGCTGGGTGGTCAGCTCCTCGACCAGCGCGGAGATCCGGCCCACCCGTTCGGCGATCGTGTCCTCGTCGAGCTTGCCGTCGAAGCTCTCGGCCTCGGTGCCGTCCTCGTCGGAGTAGCCGAACACGCCCACCGCGTCGAGGCGGGCCGCGGTGAGGAAGCGCTCCAGCTCGGCCACGTCGTCCTCGGTCTCGCCGGGGAAACCGACGATGACGTTGGTGCGGATGCCCGCCTCGGGCGCGTAGGTGCGGATCTGGTCGATCAGCGCGAGGAACGAGTCGGTGGAACCGAACCGGCGCATGCGGCGCAGCACGGACTCGCTGGAGTGCTGGAAGGACAGGTCGAAGTAGTCGGCGACGCCGGGAGTGGTCGCGATGACGCGCACCAGGTCGGGCCGGGTCTCGGCGGGCTGCAGGTACGACACGCGGACACGGTCGACGCCGTCCACGGCGGCCAGCCGGGGCAGCAGCAGCTCCAGCGCCCGGGTGCCACCCAGCTCCCTGCCGAGGTCCTTGCCGTAGGAGGTGGAGTTCTCGCTCACCAGGAACAGCTCGCGCGCGCCCTGGGTGGCCAGCCACTGCGCCTCGGCGACGATCTCGTCGGGGTGGCGGGAGACGAACGAGCCGCGGAAGGACGGGATGGCGCAGAACGAGCACCGGCGGTCGCAGCCGGAAGCGATCTTGAGCGCGGCGACGGGTGCGTCGTCGAGCCGCTCGCGCAACACACGCGGACCCCACCCGGCGTGGCCGGGGACGGCGACCTGCTCGGCCGCGGCCGGGCGTTCCACCGGCGAGATGGGCAGCAGTGTGCGACGGTCGGCGGGCGTGTGCGACGCGACGGCGCGACCCTCGGCGATGTCGCCGAGGCGCTCCGCCAGGTGCGGGTAGTGGTCGAAGCCCAGCACGGCGTCGGCCTCGGGCAGCTGCTCGGCGAGCTCGGCGCCGTAGCGCTCGGCCATGCAGCCGACGGCCACCACCTTCGCGCCGGTGTCGGACGCGGCGAGCAGCGTGTCCACCGAGTCCTTCTTCGCCGATTCGACGAAGCCGCACGTGTTGACGACGACGACGTCGCTGTCCTCGGGCTCGGCGGTCAGCTCCCAGCCGCCCGCGGACAGCCTGCCCGCGAGCTCCTCGGAGTCGACCTCGTTGCGCGCGCAGCCCAGCGTGAGCAGCGAGACCCGGCGACCGTGCGAGGGTTCTGGGGATTCGGGGGCAGACACCCGACCAGGGTAACGAGCAGGCCCTGACCGTGCCGCGCAGGCCGCCCGCTAGCGTTTGCGGGGTGGGAGAGTCACCGCGCATCCGCCGCGCGCGCGTCGCGGACGTTCGCAAGATCAAGACGCTGGTCGACTCCGACGCGGGCAGGGTGCTGCTCGAGAAGAACCTCGTGACGCTCTACGAGGACATGCAGGAGTTCTGGGTGGCCGAGCTCGACGGCGAGGTCGTCGGCTGCGGAGCGCTGCACGTGCTGTGGGAGGACCTGGCCGAGATCCGCACGGTCGCGGTGCAGCGGTCGATGCGCGGCATGGGCATCGGGCACCGGCTCGTCGACCGGCTGGTGTCGCTGGCGGGTGAGCTGGGCCTGCCCCGCATCTTCGTGCTGACCTTCGAGACCGAGTTCTTCGCCCGGCACGGGTTCGTGGAGATCAAGGGCACCCCCGTGCCGGAGGAGGTCTACGAGGAGATGCGGCGCTCGCCGGACACCGGTGTCGCCGAGTTCCTCGACCTGCCGTTCGTGAAGCCGAACACGCTCGGCAACACCCGCATGCTGCTGGAGCTGTGAGTCTCCGACCACCGCGGGTCAACCCCGCTCCGTAGCCGGCAATTCACCCACTGTTCGCCCCGACGGCGGTAGAGCCGTCCACCCGCCACGCCCGACGCTGATCATCGCCGTCCTGCCTGCCGGCCCGATCAGCGAGGGAGCCCTGTCATGACCGCGACAACCCTGCGTCGCCGACTGCGTGGTGCCGTCGGAACCGCCGCCGTGGCCGCCACCCTGTTCACCGGAGCGCCCGCGGCCACCGCGGTCGACGCCGTGGCCGTCACCGACCGGTACCTCTACGAGATCACCCTGTCCCAGTTCGCCACCACCCGTGCCACGGCCCCGTACGGTGACGTGCTCGACTGGTCGTCCGACGCGTGCTCGTGGTCGCCGGACAAGCCGCTGGGCTACGACTTCACCCGCGCCTGCCACCGGCACGACTTCGGCTACCGCAACTACAAGCGACAGGGCCGCTTCACCGAGACCAACCGCAAGCGCATCGACGACCGGTTCCACAGCGACATGAAGACGATCTGTTCCGGCCGCTGGGCGTGCAACTCCGCCGCGTGGACCTACTACCAGGCGGTGCGCAGGTTCGGCGCCAGCTGACGTCCCGCAGGCACGGGCCCTGGCCGTGAGCCGTCGCGCCGCGACCCGCTCCGGCCCACGACCAGGTCAGCCGGGGCCCGGACCCGCCGGGCCCCGGCTGGACCGAAGGGGCGCCGCCGCTCACCCCACGGAGGGGCCCATCCCCAGCGACTGCGGCGTGCTCGGATCGGGCGACGGCTGCCGCAGGCCCTCGTCGAGCTCACCGAACTCGGTCATCAGCGCCGGGCTGCCACCCCACGGGGTCTGCTCCTCGGCGATCAGCGAGTTGGTGGTCAGCAGCAGGCCCGCCACGGAGGCGCCGTTCTGCAGCGCCGAGCGCGCCACCCGCAGCGGGTCGATGATGCCCAGCTCGATCATGTTCCCGTAGCGGTCGTGCAGCGCGTCGAAGCCGTCGTCCACACCGAGTTCGCGCGTGCGGGCCACGATGTCGCCGGCCGGGTAGCCCGCGTTGCCCGCGATCAGCGCCGCGGGCTCGGCCAGCGCGCGGCGCACGATGTCGGCGCCGATCGCGTAGTCGCCGTCGAGCTCCAGCCCCTCCAGCACACGCTCGGCGTGCAGGAACGCCGCACCGCCTCCCGCGACGATGCCCTCGGCCATCGCCGCCCGCGTGGCCGACAGCGCGTCCTCCACCCGGTGCTGCAGTTCCTTCAGCTCGGCCGGGGTCGCGGCACCCACGCGGATCACCGCCACCCTGCCGGTGAGCGCGCCGATCCGCTCGTTGAGCGAGTCCTCGTCGACGCCGTGCTGGGCCCGTTCCAGCTCCGCGCGCAGCTGGCCGACACGGAACTCGATCGCCGCCGCCGAGCCGGCGCCGTCGACGATCGTGGTGGTGTTCTCGGTGACGCGGACCTGCCGGGCGCGGCCCAGCTGCTCCAGCGTCATGGTCTCCATCGTGAAACCCGACTGCCGCGACAGCACCTGGCCGCCGACGACCGCGGCGATGTCCTCCAGCTTGGCCAGCCTGCGGTCGCCGAAGCCGGGTGCGCGCACCGCGACCGAGGTGAACGTGCCGTTGGTGTGGTTGTGCACCAGCATGGACAGCGCCGCGCCCTCGACGTTCTCGGCGATGAGCACCAGCGGGCGCACGCCGCCGCGCATGATCCGGTCGAGCACCGGCATCAGCTGCTGCACCTTCGACACCTTCTCGGCGCACAGCAGGATGTAGGGGTCGTCGAGCACGGCCTCCAGCCGTCCCGGGTTGGTCACCAGGTACGGCGAGAGGTAGCCGTTGTCGAACTCGAAGCCCTCGACGAAGTCGACGCTCATGCCGATCTGTGCCGACTCCTCGACCGTGACGATCCCACCGTCGCCGACCGTGTGCAGCGCCTTGGCGATCACGGCGCCGACGGCCTCGTCGTTGTTGGCCGAGATCGTGGCGACGCGGGCGAAGTCCGCCTCCGTGGACACCGGATGCGCCACCGTGTGCAGGTATTCGACGAGCCTGCCGACGGCCAGGTCGATGCCGCGCTTGACCAGCACGGGGTTGCCGCCCTTGGCGATGGCGTCCATGCCCTCGTGGATGATGGCCTGCGCCAGCACCGTGGCCGTGGTCGTGCCGTCGCCGACCACGTCGTTGGTCTTGATGGCGGCTTCCTTCACCAGCTGCGCACCCATGTTCTCGAACTGGTCGCGCAGATGGATGTCGCGGGCGATGGTCACGCCGTCGTTGGTGACCTCGGGCGAACCCGTGATCTTCTCGATGATGACGTTGCGGCCCTTCGGCCCCAGTGTCGACTTGACGGCCTCGGCGAGCTTGTCCACGCCCGTCCGGAGCAAGTCGCGGGCGTCCGAGCCAAAGCGGAGATCCTTGGCCATGGTTTTCGCTCCTTCTCTGCGTGCGGATACGGGCGTCAGGGCACGAGGATCGCCCGGCCGCGCACGCGGCCCGCGTCCAGATCGGCCAGTGCGTCGAGCGCGGCGTCCAGCGGGTACTGCCGGGTGTGCAGCGTGACCTTGCCCGCCTGCGCCAGCACCATCAGCTCGGCGAGATCGTTGTAGGTGCCCACGAGGTTGCCCACGACGTTGCGTTCGGTGGAGATGATGTCGATCGTCGGGATGTCGATGTTGCTGCCGTAGCCGATGACGAAATGCGACCCCGCCCTGCGGGTCATCGCGAACGCGTCCTGCTGGGCGCCCTGCTCGGCCACGAAGTCGAGCACGACCTCGGCGCCGTGGCCGCCGGTCAGGTCGAGCACCGCCTCGACGTGGGTGCCGTCGGCGACCACGGTCTCGTCGGCGCCCAGTTGCTCGGCGAGCTTCAGCGCCTCCGGGTTGCGGTCGACGACCACGATCCGCGTGGCGGTGAGCGCCGCCAACGACTGGATGCCGATGTGCCCGAGACCGCCCGCACCGTTGACCACGCACGTCGTGCCGGGCGGCAGCAGCGGCACCGCCTTGCGCACGGCGTGGTAGGCGGTGATCCCCGCGTCCGCGAGCGCCGCGACGTCCTCGGGGCGGGTGGCCGGATCGAGCTTGATGCACGCGCGCGCCGAGGTCAGCAGGTACTCCGCCATGCCGCCGTCACTGTCGATGCCGGGGAAGGCGTTGTCCGCGCAGTGCATGTCGTCGCCCGCGCGGCAGGCGTGACACAGCCCGCACGTCGGCGTCGGGTGCAGGATGACGGTGTCGCCCGGCGCGACGTTGGTGACGCCGGAACCGACCTCGTGGACCCAGCCCGCGTTCTCGTGGCCGATCGTGTAGGGCAGCGCGACGCCCGACTTCTCGGCCCACTGCCCCTCGATGATGTGCAGATCGGTCCGGCAGACACCGGCACCGCCGATCCTGACCACCACGTCGAACGGCCCGGTGACCGTGGGCTCGGGCACCTCCTCCACCACGGGCCGGCTGTGGTAGGCGTGCACTCGTACCGCTTTCATGACACCTTCCCTTCGACGCCTTCGGCCCCGGCGAACCCGACGGCACCCTCGACACCCGCCTCCGGGTACCTCGTGCGCAGCAGGCCCCGGCAGAACGCCGAGTTGCCCTCGATGCTCACGCGCACCGCCTTGGCGAAGCGCAGCCGCTTCGGCAGCGCGCCCGCGGGCACCGGCTCGCCGTCGTCCTCGACGAACAGCGGCGCGTCCGGCCCGGAGGGCAGACCCAGCTCGGCGCGCCGCCGCACCAGGCTCTCGCGTTCGGCCGACGCCGGGAGGTCCCCGAGCGTGGTGCCCGCGAGCGCGTCGATCTGCCAGCCGCTGTCGAGCAGCGTCCGGCAGGCGCGTTCCAGGCAGGCCAGGTGGGCCTTGCGGCGGAACGTGTCCCTCAGCTCGTCGAGCTCTCCCGCGGCCTGCCCGGCGAAGGCGCCCGCGAACCCGGCCTCCGCGGCCACCCCGGCGTTGATCTCCTCGGCGGCGAAGTGATCGGTGAGCCGCACCTCGACCCAGTCGAACTCGCCGAGCGCGACCAGGGCGTCATAGGCGTCGGCCACCATCAGGTAGGCGAAGTTGGGCGCGCAGAAATAGGTGGGCAGCCGGAGCCGGACACTGACGCCGCCGTCGCGGACCGCGGCCGCGACCACGAACCCCAGTTCGGTGATCGGCTCGTCGAGCTCGGGGTCCCGCACCCCGGACAGCGCCTGCCACGCCTGCTCGGCCAGCGCCGGTGCGGCCGTCATGCCGGCACCACGGGCGCGGAACCGACGGCCTCTCCGCTCTCGGCCGGCTCCTCGGCGGCCCGCACCTCGGCGGGCACCTCGATGTCGTACAGCTTCGCCGCGTTGAGCCCGAGGATCTTGCGCTTGATGTCGGGCGTGAGCCGGCCGTACTCGGCCTGCATGTCCTCGGGGATCTGGAAGTCGACGAACTTCTCGACCAGCCACTTCGGATGCCAGATGGCGTAGTCGCTGGCGAAGGTGATGCGGTTCTCGTCGAGCCAGTACAGCAGCTCGCCGAGCACCTGCGCGAAGTAGCGCGGCCGGGAGTGGATGAAGGGCATCACGACGGCGAGCCCGCCGTAGACGTTCGGCTCCTGGGTGGCGATCCAGCAGAAGTCCTCCAGCCGGGGCAGGCCGACGTGCTCGATGATGAAGTTCAGTCCCGGGAAGGCGGTCGCCACGTCGTCCACGTCGGCCACGTCGAACGAGTCGCGGTTCAACGGGTAGATCGTCGGTCCCTTGTGGACGTGGATGTTGGTGATGCCGAGCTCCTCGCACTTCTCGAGGTAGCGGTACGACCACGGGTCGGTGAGCTTCCACCCCTTCGAGGAGCCCTTCCACTCGGCCGTGTAGAGCTTGACGCCACGCAGCTTCCAGCGCTCGGCCAGCAGCTCCAGCTCGCGCAGCCCGGTCTCGCCGTCGCGGGGATCCCACGCACCGTTGACGATGAACCTGTCGGGATGCCGCTCGGCGAGCGCGCCGTCCTGCTCGGTGGTGTTGAAGCCGTTGACGTAGAAGTCGGTGAGGTAGGTGGGCTGGAAGATGGCCTTGTCGACGTAGCCGTCGGCGAACAGGTCCTGCATCAGGGTCTGCTCGGAGTACTTCTCGAACTTCTCCAGCGGCCACACCCATCCCTCGGGGCTGAGGTTGCGGTGGTAGTCGTAGAAGCACTCGATGAAGCCCTTGCCGTAGCGGTTGGCCTGGTTGGCCGGGCTGCCGTCCCAGAAGTGGACGTGGCTGTCGACGACGAAGTACTGCTGGCCGTCCTTGGTGTACATGGTGTCAGCTCCCTTGCTGATGTCGCGGTGTCGGGATCGGCCCGCCGGACCGCGCGCGGGTGCTCCGCGCCCGGCCCGGCGGACCCTCGGCCTCCGGGTGGAGGCGGCGCTCGGTGGGTCAGTCGACGGGCCGCAGGTCGAAGTCGAGGTACTCGGCCGCGTCCTCCGGGTTGGCGAACAGGATCGTGCGGTCGTCGAGGTGGATCATGCGGCCGTAGTGCGTGGACATGCTCTCCTCGAACTCCGCCTGGTCGAACCAGCCGTCCTCCTCCCCCGCGGCCTCGTCGATCTCGGAGTAGACGACGTCGACCCTGCTGCGGGCGTCGACGCGGATCATCGAGGGCAGCGGGGTCACCGTGACGTTGTCCTTGGTGCGCATGACCTCGGCGATCACCTCGCCGACCTGGCTGTTCATGAGCGTGAAGCCGCACATGTTGGAGGCGGTGCTGTTCGCTGCGAAGCGGCTCGCGGCCGTCTGCGTGGTCGTCACTGGTTCAGCTCCTTCGGTGTGCGCAGGCCGAGGTCGGCCAGGATTCCCCGGAACCGGCTCTTCGCCCGGTCGAGCCCGTCCTCGAACCGCGGCGGCTTGGCGTCCGGCTG
Source organism: Prauserella muralis (assembly GCF_003202285.1). Lineage (GTDB taxonomy): Bacteria > Actinomycetota > Actinomycetes > Mycobacteriales > Pseudonocardiaceae > Prauserella_B > Prauserella_B muralis. The sequence goes on along the minus strand of NZ_MASW01000002.1, from coordinate 1,406,340 downwards.
CGACCACAGCGGCTGCAGGGTGCGTGCGGCGGCGAGGCAGCGCGGCACCCACGTGGCCAGCCACGAGTCCATGATCTCGGTGTTGTGGGTGGCGAACTCCTTGTCGCGCACCAGGGGCTCGAACAGCGCCTTGGTGTAGCGCAGGTCGCGCTCGGCGTAGTCGTACTCCTCGGCTCCGATGAGCGTCGGGGTGACGAAGTCGCCGTTGCCCGGTGCGGCCTGCTGCACGAGGTTGCTCCGGAACAACTCGCCGACGAGCGGCTCGAACACCACGTTGGCGGCGAAGACGGCCTCGGCCCAGTCCCAGATCGCGGTCAGCTGCTCGGCGGTCTCGCGCACCCCCTGCCAAGCCGGGTCGGCCGACCAGGTCTCGTTGTGCGCGGTGCCGTCGAAGCCCGGGATCTCCTCGGACAGCGTCAGGTTGTACAGCGCCAGGTCCTGTGCCGAGCGGATGCGGTGCATGCTGTTCACCGAGATCGCGGTGTTGTGCATGTTCGTCGGCGCCCTGCGGTTGGCGTTGGCGAACAGGTAGAGCCCGAGCCCGTGGTCGACGTGCATCCACGCGCCGACGTGCTGGGCCACGAACTGCACCCAGTTGGGGTTCCACTGCTCGAAGGCCTTCGACTGGCGGGCCGCGTCGATGTTCTGGGACAGCTGCCGCACGACGTTGGAGTTGTTGCGGTAGATGCTCTGTTCCCACTCCTCGTTCGGGTCACGGAACTCGTGCCAGCCGTGGGCGGGCCATTCGTAGCCCTGGCCGCCCGAGCCGGGGAACCGTTCCGGCACCGGCCGGTCGGAGCCCCACGCCTTGAGCACGGTCCAGTCGAGCGGGTATCCGCCCGTGCCGTCGGCGAAGCCGTACAGCCAGCCCTGCGACAGGTAGTGCCGGGGGTCGGGCTGCACCTCCACCGTCACGTCCTCGTAGTGGCTCTGCTTGCGCTTGCGCGGCACGTAGTAGTTGAACCGGCGCAGTGTCGAGTCGGGAAACTCCCGCGCACCGGCCTCGGCATCGGTGAACACCGGCTTCGGTACGCTGCGCTGAGGCTGTTCCTGGCTTCCGGGTCGTTCCTGGGTCGCTGTCATCGGTCTTGTCCTCCTGCGTTGTCTGTTCGGCGATCCGGCACCGGCGCCTCACGCGCTCTCCGCGTCGCCCGTGGTGGTGAACTTGTCGTAGAAGACCCGCCTGTCGTCCACGCCGAGCGCGGGCAGCAGCTCGACCGCCGCCTCCACCATGGGCGGTGGCCCGCACACGTAGGCGTCCACTCCGGACAGATCGGTTTCCAGCCTGCGCACGACGTCGGTGATGAGGCCGACCTCGCCGTCCCAGTCCTCCGCCTCGTCCGGCTCCGAGAGCGCAGGCACGTACCGGAAGTCCGGCAGGGTCTCCTCCAGCTCCCGCAGCTCCTTCTCGAAGCACAGGTCGCGCCTGCGGCGGGCCCCGTAGTAGAACCGCGCAGGCCGCTCGATGCCCCGCTCGGCCATGGAGCGCAGCAGCGCCAGTATCGGCGCCATCCCCGCGCCACCGCCGACGAAGACGAGCCCCGCACCGGGGTTGTCCCGCAGGGTGAACACCCCGAACGGGCCGGTGATGTCGAGCCGGTCGCCCGCCGAGACCGTCGTGTCGAGGAACTCGGAGAACAACCCGCCCGGGTAGACCCTGATGACGAACTCCAGCTGTCCGGACTCGGCGCTGGAGGTGTTGGCCATCGAGAACGACCGGGTCTGGCCGGTACCGGGGACGGCCACGTCGACGTACTGGCCGGGGAAGAACCGCAGCGTCGTCGGCTCCACGAGCCGCACGACCAGATGGCGCAGGTCGTGCGTGACGGGCTCGTTGGAGACCACCTCCACCACGGCCTGCTGGATGGGCAGCCCCGAATGGATCATCTCCTCGTCGTAGTTGAGCAGTTCGATGGTCAGGTCCTCGTAGGCGTGTGCCCTGCACAGCAGCGTGAAGCCCTCCTCCTGCTCGTAGTCGGGAAGGGCGAAGGTGGAGTAGCGGTCGTGCTCGACGTCGTCACCGTCGAGGATGAACGACTTGCACGAGGCGCATTGCCCTTCCTTGCAGCCGTGCATGAGCATCACGCCCTGCTCGGCCGCCGCACGCAGGATGGTCTGGTCCTCGTCGACGTCGATCTCCACGCCGACCGGCTCGAACCGGACCCGGTGCTTGTCTCCCATGTGGTTTGGCCCCATCGTCTCCTGGACCGGCCGGGCAGGCCCGGGGCGAGAACCGTTCAACGGCAACGGTTCTCGCGTCCGGGCCCGGCCAGGCCCGCCATGTCGTCTTGCGAAACAGGCCCTAGTCCTGCGGAGCGGGGCGCCCGGCCGGTCCCTGCCGCACGTAGTCGGCGTGGAACGCCTGCCGCTGCTCGTCGGTCATCTCGTTGAGCGTGACGTTCGGGCTCGGGAACGGCGGGCACTTGCGCAGGTGGTCGAGGGTCCACATCTTCTTCGGGTCCAGATCGAGGTGCGGCTGCGCCACAAGGGTCTTGCCGTCGTCGCGGACGTAGCCCATGTCCTTGACGATGTCGGCGAAGTTCCAGTTGTGGTACAGCGTCTCCCACTCCCGGGAGCCGATGAGCTTGCCCATGTTCGGCGTCTGCCTGCCCTGGTAGGTCGGCCGGAACGCGACGGCGTCGGTCCAGCGGCAGGTCTCCGAGCAGTACGTCCGCCACTGGCCGTCGACCTCGTCCAGCACCATGTCCTGCCGGATCAGGCAGGGCACCATGCAGGTCCAGCAGCGGTGCGGGTAGGCGTAGTCCACGTCCTCGAAGGCGATCGGCTTGTGCCCGTTGGGCACAGAGAGGCGGTTGTAGTTCTCCCACCACGCGCCGTACTTGTCGTACCAGCCCGGGTACTTGTACTCGAACCACTCGAAGTCCTCGTCGGTCATCGGGTCGATGCGCCAGTAGTTAGCGATCCACCCGGTGGCGAAGAACTGGGCCACCTCGTGCACGTAGCCCTTGTTCCAGATGCGGTTCCACGCCTCCTCGACGAGGTCGTGCGGGATCACCAGCCCGTACTTCTCCAGCGGCACGAGGTAGCTGCGGTAGTAGTCGTCGTAGATCCAGCGCCGCCACATCTCGGCGTAGCTCTCGCGGTCCTTGCGGCGGTCCTTCGTGCCGTATTCGATGAACGTGCCGATGGCGGCGTCGACCACGCAGTGGTTGTTCCACCACGCGTAGCGCAGGTCGCGTTCCAGCAACTGGTGATTGGTCTCGTCGGACAACGCCATCAGCAGCGTGGCGTAGCCGTTGCTGATGTGGCGCGACTCGTCGGACTGCACCGAGTGGAACACCGTGGGCAGCAGGTAGTCGCCGTTGGCCGCGGCCTCGCCCGGCATCGCGACGAACAGCGTGTTGGTGAACGCGGTCTCGGCCACGATCGTGAGATAGATGCTCGCGGCGGTGATCGCGTCGCCGGTGATGAAGCCCTCGGCGAACTGCCTGCCGATCGTGCCCGCGTAGTCGTTCTGGAAGTTGCGCAGGCTGGAGTTGAAGCCCGCGGGGTCGATGTAGTTGTTCATGTACAGGCGCTTGAGGTTCTGCTGGATCGTCGAGTGCCTGACCTCGTCGATCATCTGGATGGCCTGCCCGTTGTGCAGCTCCGGGTTGGGCACGGTGCGAAACAGCAGCGGCATCGCGCGGGCCGCGGAGATCTCCGGCAGCGGGATGATCGAGAGGAACAGCTTCTGCCACTCCATCCAGCGCTGCTGGACCTGCCGGAACATGTTGCCGCGAATCGCGCCGTCCTGGGCACCGTAGACGCGGTGGTCCTTCTCCTCCTCCATCGGGAAGTACGAGCGGAGCACCTGCTTGAGCGGGTCCTTCTTCTTGGCCTTCCGGAACGTGTAGTCGGTGCCGTAGTGCGAGACCGGCTCGTGGTAGGCCGGTTCCCACGCCAGTTCCTGGATCTTCTGGTGAGCTTTCGCCACACTCTGGCGAGTCATGATCACTCCTTACCCGTCACTCCCGCGGCGGTGACGGAATCGTCCGGGCAGCTCCGCGCCCCCGGTGGCCCCCGGAGAGCGGGAGCCACCGACGCGGCAGGGGCGCGGCCCTGTGCTGCCCATTACAGGGCTGCCGGGCGGTGAGCGCGGTCTCAATTTGAGACGGGCGTCACATCGCTCCACAGTGGATCTCGTCTACTCGGGTCCCGGTTCGTCCAGCAGCGCCGCGCGCAGCTCGGCGAGCTCCTGCCGGATGCCCTCCCCGATCCGCGCGTCGCCGGCGGCGGCCGGTTCGATGCCGAGCGCACGCAACAACGCCGCCGCGGGCTCGCCGGGGTCGCCCGTGTCACCGAGCGTGGGATGCAGCCCCTGCTCGGCCAGATGGGTGAAGACGACGTTGACGACGGTCCAGTGGCTGTAGGTCTCCTCGGGCATGACACACCTCCGAAAACCCCAGGACACTCCGTCACCGGACGGTGGGTGGTCTCAATTTGAGACACCGGGACCAGCACGGGGGCCTTACCGTGGAACACCGTGGGTCCGCGACGGAGCGGTCTTGGAGGTCTCGATGGCTGGCAGTGCGCCCCTGCGGGAAACGGCGATCCTCGGCACCGTGCCTCGGGAAGACGACGGCGTCCTCGCTGAGGCCCGGATCAGGTTCCTCACCTCCGAGCCGGTGCAGCCGGAGGAGGTCCGCGGGCCGATCCTCACCTCGTGGTGGCGCTCCCGGCAGGCCGAGGTCCCCGCCGACCGCATCGAGGTGCCCTACCTCGGCGAGGAGGGCCTGGACGCCGCGTGGGTGCGCAACGCGCGTCCCCTGCTCGAGCAGGTGGCCGAGCAGCTCGACGGCCAGCCCGTCAGCCTCATCCTCACCGACCCGGACGGCGTCGTGCTCAGCCAGCACACCGGCGACTCCGATCTGCACCGGCACCTGGAGAGCGTGCACCTGGTGCCCGGGTTCAGCTACGGCGAGCAGTTCGTGGGCACCAACGGCATCGGAACCGCACTGGAGGACGTCCGGCCGCGGCACGTGTTCGGCCACGAGCACTACGCCGAGCACCTGGAGAACCTGGCGTGCGCGGCGGTGCCCATCCAGCATCCGCTGTCCGGGAAGATGATCGGCGCGGTCGACCTGACCTGCTGGCGGAGGGACGCCAGCGGGCTGCTCATCGCGCTGGCCCGCAGCACCGCGCAGCAGATCCGGCAGGCGCTGCTCAGCATGACCAGCGCCCACGAACTCGACCTGTTCCAGGCCTACCTGCAGGCCTGCCGGCGCACCAGCGGCGTCGTCATCGCGCTCACCGAGGACGTCGTGATGCTCAACGACAACGCCCGCAGGCTGCTGGAGCCGATGGACCAGTCGATGCTGCAGCGGCAGGCCCGGGAGCTGCTGGCCGAGCGGGACCGCACCAGCGTCGATCTCGCGCTGCCCAGCGGCAGCCGGATCCGGCTGCACTGGCGCCCGCTGACGGCCAAGACGGGCGGCACCGTCTTCGGCGGCGTGCTCCACGGTGAGCTGGTGGAGGCGGAGGAGGAACTGGACGGCGGCAGCCACCCGCTGCCGATGTTCCTTCCCGGCACGGTCGGCGCCGCCCCGGTGTGGCTGCGCTGCTGCCACGAGGTGGACGCCGCCTTCGACTCCGGCGAGTGGCTCGCGCTGGTCGGCGAACCGGGCACCGGCAAGACCACGCTCGCGCAGTGCGTGCACCAGCGGCGCAGGCCCGGCGAACGGCTCCGCACGCTGGACACCGCGCACGCGGCTGAGCCGGGCTGGCTCGACCAGGTGCGCGCCGCACTCGACCGTCCCGCGGCGGCACTGGTGATCCGGCACGTCGACAAGCTCGGCACCCCCGCCGCCAACGCCCTCGCGTCGGTGCTCAGCGAGGTCCGGACCCTCCACCGGGGTGCCGTGCCGTGGGTCGCGGTGACGCTGTCGCCCGGCGCCGACACGCACCCGAGCCTGTCCGAACTGCTCACCCTCGTGCCGCGCACGGTGCAGGTCCCTCCCCTGCGCTACCGCATCGAGGACCTCAACCAGCTCGTGCCGTTCCTGCTCAACAAGCTCAGCCACGGAGGCCAGCTCACGTGCTCGCAGGGGGCGATGAAGCTGCTGATGCGCGCGACGTGGCCCGGCAACGTCAGCGAGCTGGCCGGGGTGCTCAGGGACGTCGTCCAGCACCGCCGCCGCACCGGCGAGATCCGGCCGGGGGACCTGCCGGCCGCCTACCACACGGTCACCCGGCGTGCCCTGACGCACCTGGAGTCCATCGAGCGGGACGCCATCGTGCGCAGCCTCCACGACGCCGACGGCGACAAGAGCAAGGCGGCCCGCTACCTCGGCATGTCCCGCGCCACGATCTACCGCAAGATCCACGACTACGGCATCGTCACCGGCAGCCGGTCGCGCTGACCGGCTCCAGAGGAAGGGAGCGGTATGCCCACCGCAGCGCAGGAACCGACATCGGTGCGCGAGCTGGACACGCCGGCCGCCCGGCGGCTGGCCGGGCTCGCCGAGGTCCTCGGCGAGCTGCACATGGTGCTGCGCTGCTGCGAACGGCTGACCGCCGAGCTGGCGGCAGCCGAGCCGGACGAGCTCGCCGTCGAGGCGCTGTGGACCACGGCACTGCTGTCCTATGCGCGCTGCTTCGCGGGTGAGCTGCTCACCGAGGAGGACGTCACCGGCACCGGGCTGCGCGGCGAGGTGCTCGAATGGCACCACATCCTGCGGCAGCTGCGCGACCACTACGCGCATCCCGCGCACAACCCGCGCGAACGCTGCAGCGTCGGAATCACCCAGGACGAGGGCGGCCACGCGGGCGGCGTCGCGATCACGGCGATGTCACAGCCCGCGCTCGACGACGCGACGGTGCGCCAGACCGGAGCGCTGGCCTACGCCCTGAGCGGCCTCGTGGACGAGCGCATGACACGGCAGCAGGAGGCGGTGCGGGCCGCGGCGGCCGGCCTGCGGGTCCGGGAGCTGGAGCGGCTGCCCCGGATCGACGTCGCGGGCCTGGCAGGCGGCGCGGCGTAGCCCGTCAGCCCTCCTCGCCGTCCCCGGCGTCCGGCGCGGGCTCGCCCCGGATGAGGGCGAGGGTGCCCGGCAGGTCCTCCGGCTTCACCAACACGTCGCGCGCCTTCGACCCCTCGGACGGACCGACCACTCCCCTGCTCTCCAGCAGGTCCATCAGCCTGCCCGCCTTGGCGAAGCCGACGCGCAGCTTGCGCTGCAGCATCGACGTCGAACCGAACTGGGAGGTCACCACCAGCTCGGCCGCCTGCAGCAGCACGTCGAGATCGTCCCCGATGTCCGGGTCGATCTCCTTCTGCTCGCCGGCCTTGGCGGCGGTGACGCCCTCCTGGTACTCCGGGTCGGCCTGCTCCTTGGTGAAGGTGACGATGGAGCTGATCTCCTCGTCGCTGACGAACGCGCCCTGGATGCGCACCGGCTTGCCCGCGCCCATCGGCAGGTACAGCCCGTCGCCCATGCCGATCAGCTTCTCCGCGCCCGGCTGGTCGAGGATGACGCGGGAGTCGGTCAGCGACGACGTGGCGAACGCCAGCCGCGAGGGGACGTTGGTCTTGATGAGGCCCGTCACGACGTCCACCGACGGCCGCTGCGTGGCGAGCACCAGGTGGATGCCCGCCGCCCGCGCCTTCTGCGTGATGCGGACGATGGCGTCCTCGACGTCGCGGGGCGCGGTCATCATGAGGTCGGCGAGCTCGTCGACGATCGCCATGATGTAGGGGTAGGGGCGGTACTCGCGCTCGCTGCCCGGCGGGGCCGTGATCTCGCCGTTGCGCACCTTCTTGTTGAAGTCGTCGATGTGGCGCACGCGGTTGGCCTGCATGTCCTGGTAGCGCTGCTCCATCTCCTCCACCAGCCAGGCCAGCGCGGCTGCGGCCTTCTTCGGCTGGGTGATGATGGGCGTGATGAGGTGCGGGATGCCCTCGTAGGGGGTCAGCTCGACCATCTTCGGGTCGATGAGGATCATGCGGCACTCGTCGGGCGTGGCGCGGGCCAGCAGCGACACCAGCATCGAGTTGACGAAGCTGGACTTACCGGAGCCGGTGGAGCCCGCCACGAGCAGATGCGGCATCTTCGTCAGGTTCGCGGTGACGAAGTGGCCCTCGATGTCCTTGCCGAGCCCGATGACCATCGGGTGGTTGTCCTTGGCCGCCTTCGAGGAGCGCAGCACGTCGGCGAGGCGCACCATCTCGCGGTCGGAGTTGGGCACCTCGATGCCCACCGCCGACTTGCCGGGGATGGGCGCGAGCAGGCGGACGTTGTCGGTGGCCACCGCGTAGGCGATGTTCTTGGTCAGCGCCGTGATCTTCTCGACCTTGACGCCGGGGCCGAGCTCGACCTCGTAGCGCGTCACCGTGGGGCCGCGCGTGAACCCGGTGACCTGGGCGTCCACGTTGAACTGCTCCAGCACGCCGGTGATCGCCTCGATCATGGCGTCGTTGGCCTTGCTGCGGGCCTTCGGCGGGTCGCCGAGCGTGAGCAGATCCGGTGGCGGCAGCTGGTAGTCGCCCTCGACCGTGCGGGTGACCGACAGGGCGGTCTGCTCGCCCTTGCGCTGCTTGCGCTCGGGCACCTCGGCGGGGGGTTTCGGCTTGACCTCGGCGGGTGGCGCCGCGGCGGCCGCAGCGGGCACGTCGGGGGTCTCCGGCTCGGCCGCGGCGGCCTCGGCGCTGGCCTGCCGCCGCCGCGACGGCTTGCGCAGGCGCACCGAGGCGGGGTCGGTCTCGGTGACCTCGTCGCGCTCCGGTTCGCGCTCGCGCTCGGCTTCGAGGTCCTCGGGGTCGACGCCCCACTCGCGGAGCCTGCGCGGGATGTCGCGTACCGGGGTGCCGGTGAAGACGAGCACGCCGAACCCGAGCGCGAGCACCAGCAGCGGGACGGCCACCCAGATGGTGACGCCCCTGGCCAGCAGGTCGCCGGAGAACCAGCCCAGCCAGCCGCCCGCGTACATCTGGTCGTCGTGCGCCTGCGGCCGTGCGTTGATCAGGTGCAGCAGGCCGAGCAGGGACAGGCCGACGAGTAGGGTGCCGATGACCATGCGGGGCCGGGTCTCGGGGCGGGGCTCGGAGCGCATCAGGGCCACGGCGGTGACGAGCAGCGCGAGTGGCACGGCCACGGCACCGGCGCCGAAGACGCTGCGCATGCCGACGGTGACCCAGGCGCCCACGGGCCCGCCCGCCTGCCACAGCACGCCGACGGCGGTGATGAGGGCGAGGGCGATGAGGCCGAGGGCGAGGCCGTCGCGGCGGTGTTCGGGCTCCAGCTCGCGGGTGCGTCCGACGGCGCGGGTCAGGCTGCCGACGCCCTTGGCCACCAGGTTCCAGCCGCCGCGCACGGCCTTGGCGAACGCCCCGCCGCCCGAGCGGCGGGGCGGGGACTTGCGGGGAGTGGGCTTGCGGGGGGCCGGGCGCGACGAGGACGGCCGCGAGCGGGCCGAGCCCCTGGCGGGACTCCTGCCCTTGCTGCCGCCGCGTGCCGTGCTTCTCCCCTTTGTCGTCGACCCGCCTGCCATACCTCTACGGTAACCGCCCTGGCACTCTCGTCACACACGCCACTCACGCCGCTGGAGAAACATTTGTCCCGGGCACCACCCGGGAGCTGCGCAAGGCGGCATGACATCCTTCACCCCATGGTGGCGCTGCACCACGACGAGAACCGGGCGACACGCCGGTCGGGCAACACCCCGGCGATCTGGCGGGCGATGCTGGCGATCGACCAGCGCGTCGTCGGCCTCGCGGGCCGGCTGCGCGTCACCGGAGATGTGCCGCGGGAGCTGCGCGAGCGGCCGCTGCTCATGGCCGCCAACCACATCGGTGTCTTCGACGCCCTCGTGCTGATGGCGGCCTGCCGGAAGATCGGGCTGGCCCCGCGGTTCCTGCTGGCAGGCGGCCTGCTCGACGCGCCCGTCATCGGCCCGGCGCTGCGGGCGAGCGGTCACCTGCGCGTGGACCGCGGCTCGGCGTCGGCGATCGACCAGTTCGCCCAGGCCGTCTCGGAGCTGCGGACGACGCGGGCGCCGATCATCGTCTACCCGGAGGGCCGGATCAGCCACGACCCGGGGCTGTGGCCGGAGCGCGGCAAGACCGGCACCGCCCGGCTCGCGCTGGCCTCCGGGGTGCCGGTGGTGCCGATCAGCCAGTGGGGTGCGCACGAGGCCGTGTACTGGGGCACCGAGACCGTCAGCGGGCTCGGCGACATCGTGCCGCTGGCCCGCTCGGGACTGACCTCGCCGCTGCGCAGGCCGACCTTCCGGGTGCACTTCGGGGAGCCGGTGGACCTCTCGCCGTACGCGCCGGGCCGCCCGGGCGACGCGGTGAAGGCCCACGCCGCCATCATGCGCGCGATCACCGCCGGCCTGGTGCCGTTGCGCCCCGACGAGCCGGACCTCCCCCGCTTCCACGATCCGACCCGGCCCACGGACACCCGCAGCCCCTGGCGCCCCGGAACCTGACCCGCGCTGGTCGCCGACAAGCTCCCCAATGCCACATTTGTTCCACTGGATGGAGCGAATGCCACATTCGTTCCATCCAGTGGAGCGAATGCCGCATTGGGGAGATCGGAGCCGGGGTGATCGGTTCCGCCCGTAGGCTGGCGGCCGTGAGCGAACTGTGGGACCCCGCCGCGCCCGGCGTGCTCGCGCTGCCGTCCGGACGGCTCGTCCGGGGGCGGGGCCTGCGCAAGCCGCTGCCGCCGGGGCCCGAACCGGCCTTCGCCGTCTACCTGCTGGGCACGCAGCCGCCACCGGTGACGTGGGAGTCCACGTGGCTGCGCTGGCCCGACTTCCGGCTGCCCAGCGACCGGGCACGGGCGCGGGAGGTGCTGCACGAGGCCTGGCGGCGCGCCGAATCCGAACGGGTGGAGCTGGCCTGCGCGGGCGGCAAGGGCAGGACGGGCACGGCGCTCGCCTGCCTCGCGATCCTCGACGGGGTCGCCCCGGACGAGGCCGTCGCCTACGTCCGGCAGCACTACGACCGCCACGCCGTCGAGACGCCGTGGCAGAAGCGCTACGTCACCCGCTTCACCCGGCCCGCGGTCGAACAACCCTGATCGGTGACCGGCGGCGCGAGGCGACCGAGACGCCGGTCGCACCCCACCTAATTCGCGGGCGCGGTGTCAGTCCGTCCGCATACAGTCCGGGTGTGGCCGTCGACGCTTCCCCGGACTCCCGCACGCACACGGTTCATCCCGGCCGCGGGCTCATCCTCATCCTGTTCGCCTCGCTGTTCTTCGCCAGTTCCGGCGTGATCGGCAAGCCGGCGATGCTCGCCGGGCTCTCGCCGCAGCAGGTGGCCGCCGCGCGCATCGGCCTGGCCGCCGTCGTGCTGCTGGCGGGCGTCGCGCTGGTGCGGCCGAGCCTGCTGCGCGTGCGGCGCGAGCAGTGGCGGCTGCTGGTCGCCTACGGCCTGCTCGCCGTCGCCGGGGTGCAGCTGTGCTACTTCGTCGCGGCCTCGCGCATTCCCGTCGGCGTGGCGATCCTGCTGGAGTTCACCTCGCCGGTGCTGGTGGCGTTGTGGGTGCGGTTCGTGCGCCGCGTCCGGCTGCCGTGGCCGATGTGGGTCGGCATCGCGCTCGCTCTGGCCGGGCTCGCTCTCGTGGCCCGCGTCGACGAGGGACTGCGGCTGGACGGCCTCGGCCTGCTCGCGGGCGTCGGCGCGGCGCTGTGCTCGGCGGCGTACTTCCTGCTCGGCGAGCACGGCATGTCGTCACTGCATCCGCTGGGCATGGTGACGTGGGGCATGGTGGTCGGCGCGGTCGCCGTCTGCATCGTCGCCCCGCCGTGGACCATGCCCGCCGAGATCCTCACCGGCTCCGCCGAGTTCGGCCCCTGGCGCCCGCCGGTGTGGACGCTGCTGATCGCCATCGCGCTCGTGTCCACCGTCTGCGCCTACCTCGCGGGCATCACCGCGCTGCGGCACCTGCCCGCGCCCGTGGCGAGCGTGCTGGCGCTGGCGGAGCCACTGATCACGACGGTGGCGGCCTGGATCCTGCTCCACGAGGCGCTGACGTCGCTGCAGGTCGTCGGCGCGGTGGTGCTGCTCGGCGGCGCGGTCCTCGTCCAGCTCACCGCCCCGGGCAAGCAGCCGGCCACGGCCGGGGAGCCACTCCCTCTCGAGAGCCAGCCGAACCAGCCCTGAGGGGGACGGCACGGGCGGCCCCGGCCAGCCATCCTGGACCGGCAGTCACGCCACGACCACAGGGGAGCCACCATGAGCCGTCCGAGCAGAGCCGACCAACGCCGGGCCCGGCGCGCGCTACTCGTGCAGGTCACCGCCGTGCTGGCGGCCCTGCTCGTCGCGGCGGCGCGACGCCAGTGACGGCACTGACGCCACTGACGCCGCGCACGCCGCGACGGCGAGGGCGCTAGACCGGGATCACCGTCGGCACGATCATCGGCCTGCGCCGGTAGGTCTCGGCCACCCACCGGCCCACCACCCTGCGCACCGCCTGCGCGATGCGGTGGGTGTCGGTGATGCCCTCGATCTCGGTGCGCGACAGCTCCATCTCCACCAGCGAGGCGGCCGCGTCGAGCGCCTTCGGGTCGTCGGAGAAGCCGCGGCCGGACACGGTCGGGGGGCCCACCGCACGGCCGGTTGCCGAGTCCACGACGACGGTGATCGCGATGAACCCGCCCTCCCCGAGGATGAGCCGGTCGGACAGCGTCGACTCGCCGACGTCACCGACCGAGAGGCCGTCGACGTAGACGTAACCGACCTCCACCCGGCCGCTGATGGACGCCTTGCCGTCGACGAGATCGACGACCACCCCGTCCTCGGCGAGCACCACGTTCTCCTCGGCCACGCCGGTGCGCACCGCCAGCTCCGCGTTGGCGCGCAGGTGCCGCCACTCGCCGTGCACGGGCAGCACGTTGCTCGGGCGGATGGCGTTGTAGAGGAACAGCAGCTCACCGGCCGACGCGTGCCCCGAGACGTGCACCTTCGCGTTGCCCTGGTGCACGACGTGCGCGCCCAGCCGCACCAGACCGTTGATGACGCCGAACACGGCCGTCTCGTTGCCGGGGATCAGCGAGCTCGCCAGCACCACCGTGTCACCGGCGCGGATGCTGATCTGCCGGTGCTCGCCGCGCGCCATCCGAGACAGCGCCGACAGCGGCTCGCCCTGCGACCCCGTGGAGACGAACAGCACCTTGGTCTCGGGCAGGTTCACGGCCTCGTCCAGGTCGATGAGCAGGCCCTCGGGGATGTTGAGCAGACCCAGCTCGGCGGCGATGCCCATGTTGCGCACCATCGACCGGCCGACGAACGCGACCCGGCGGCCGTGCCGCACGGCCGCGTCGAGCACCTGCTGCACCCGGTGCACGTGGCTGGCGAAACACGCCACGATGACCCGCTGCCGCACCTTGGCGATCACGTCGTCGAGCACCGGCCCGATGTCGCGCTCCGGGGTCACGAACCCGGGCACCTCGGCGTTGGTGGAGTCGATGCACAGCAGGTCGACACCCTCGTCGCCGAGCCGGGAGAAACCGGCCAGGTCGGTCAGCCTGCCGTCCAGCGGCAGCTGGTCAAGCTTGATGTCGCCGGTGTGCAGCACCAGGCCCGCCGGGGTGCGGATGGCCACCGCGAGCGCGTCCGGGATCGAGTGGTTGACGGCGAAGAACTCCAGACCGAACTCGCCGACGGTGCGCCGCTGCCCCTCCTTGACCTCCGTCAGGTTGGGGCGCTGCTTGTGCTCCTTGCACTTGGCCGCCACCAGCGCGAGCGTGAAGCGGGAGCCGTAGACGGGCACGTCCGGCCGCATCCGCAGCAGGAACGGCAGCGCACCGATGTGGTCCTCGTGGCCGTGCGTGAGCACGATGGCCTCGATGTCGTCGAGCCGGTCCTCGATCGCGCGGAAGTCGGGCAGGATCAGGTCCACGCCCGGCTGCGCGTCCTCGGGAAAGAGCACACCGCAGTCGACGATCAGCAGCTTGCCGCCGTACTCGAAGACGGTCATGTTGCGGCCGACCTCGCCGAGGCCGCCGAGCGCGACGACGCGCAGGCCTCCCTCGGCCAGTGCCTGTGGTGCGTGGTTCGGTCCGGGTCCTGTGAGGGGCTTACTCACCGATGAATGGTCCCAACGCTGGTGTGAGTGGTCGGTGCGACGTAGGCGGCGGCCGAGTCGGCCTGGGCGACCCGCGAGCCCGCCCAGTCACTCGTCGGGTGCTCCTCGAGAGGCACGCCCGCCTGGGTGAGGTCGGCCGCGATGGCCTGGATCTGGTCCTCGGCCGCGGGCACGATCGGCAGCCGCGGCCCGCCGGCGTCGTAGCCGCGCAGCCGCAGCGCCGTCTTGGAGAACACGACCCCGCCGACCCGCGAGAACGCCCGGTACACCGGCAGCATGCCGCGGTGGTTGGTGCGCGCGGTGGAGGTGTCGCCCTCCTCGTAGGCCTCGATCATGGCGCGGATGCGCCCGGCCACCACGTGCCCGATCACGCTGACGACGCCGGCGGCGCCGACCGACAGCCAGGGCAGGTTCAGCGCGTCGTCGCCGGAGTAGTAGGCCAGGTGTGTGTTGGCGATGACCTCGCTGCCGGCGAGCAGGTCACCCTTGGCGTCCTTCACCGCCTGCACCCGCGGGTGCTCGGCGAGCCTGCGCAGCGTGTCCACCTCGATGGGCACGATCGAGCGCGGCGGGATGTCGTAGAGCATCACGGGCAGCTCGGTGGCGTCGGCGACCGTCGTGAAGTGCGCGTACAGCCCGGCCTGCGTCGGCCGCGAGTAGTACGGCGTCACGACGAGCAGGCCGTGCGCGCCCGCCTTCTCCGCCTGCTTCGCCAGCTCGACGCTGTGCGCGGTGTCGTAGGTGCCCGCCCCCGCGACGATGGTCGCCCGGTCGCCCACGGCCTCGACGACCGCGCGGATGAGATCCGCCTTCTCGGCGTCGGTGGTGGTGGGGCTCTCCCCGGTGGTGCCGTTGAGCACGAGTCCGTCGTTGCCCAGCTCCAGCAGGTGCACGGCGAGCTCCTGCGCCCGCTTCAGATCCAGGGCACCGTCGGCGTCGAACGGGGTGACCATGGCGGTGAGCACGCGGCCGAACGGTCTGCCCGGCGCGGCCGTCGGCGGAGTGGACGGAGCTATCGACATGCTGCTGACGGTACCTCGTCACGGCGGTGGACGAGGCGGTGGCGGGCCGAAACCGGGCAGCCGCGAACGATCGCCTGCGGGACAGGCGGCAGGCAGGAAGTTCTCCGGCCGCCGGCGCGTTCCCGGCGAGCGCTCACTTGACCAAACTGCGGACCGAGCCGGCCGGCATCGTCCCGCCGTCGGCGGCGACCAGGAAACACCGGACATACCGGGCGGGCTCGTCGGTGGAGTCGTCCTCCCAGGCCGCCTGCGTGGGCACCAGCGTCTGGTACTTCACCGCGGCGCGCCTGTCCTCGGCGACGACGTTGGTGCGGAACGCGGTGCCGCACAGGGCCTCACCGAACGCGGTGAGCCGCTCAAGCCCGGGATAGGAGACGCGGATGGCCTCGTCGCTGGTGCTGCTCTCCAGCTCGGCGGGCGCGCCCGAGGCGTACCACTCGGCCTCGTGGGGCTCGTCGCAGGAGAGCCAGTTGCTCTCGACGAGGGATCGCCCTGCGGCCAGTGGTGTGTTGAGGCAGCCGTCGTAGCTGTCGAAGGTCATCTGCGTGATGTCCCCGCCCGGCCCGTAGGTCAGCGTCGGCATCCGCGCGTCGTCGGCGGGCGGCGACCAGAACGGCTTGCCGAGGAAGAACCCTCCGGCCAGCAACGCCACGCAGGCCAGCGCGCCGGCCACGACGAGCGCCGTGCGCCGCCCCGCACCGCGGGCGGCGGGCGGCTGGCCGAGCATCGTGTGGCCGGCCGCGAGCGTCGGCGGCTGGCCTCCATTGTGGACGGCCGTGGGCTGGCCGCCGGGCGGGGTGGACGGCACCGGTGCCTGCTGCGCGGCCATCGCGAGCAGGCCGCGGGCCTGCTGTGCGCTGAGGCGCGCGCCCGGGCTGCCGATGAGCAGGCCCATGATCGCCGAGGCCAGCGGTCCCTGCGTGTGCGTCAGGTACGGCACCTCGTGCAGGATCGCGTGCAACGTCGCCGCCGTGGTCGCCCGCTCGAACGGCAGCACACCCTCGACGGCGAAGAACAGCGAGGCGCCCAGCGACCACAGGTCCGAGGCGGGCAGCGCGTCCTGGCCCGCGACCCGTTCCGGGGCCATGAACGCGGGCGAGCCGACGAGCATCCCGCTCGTGGTCAGCCGCGGATCGTCGACGGCCTGCGCGATGCCGAAGTCGGTGAGCTTCACCCGCCCGTTGGCGGCGACCATGATGTTGCCCGGCTTGACGTCGCGGTGCACGATCCCGGCCTGGTGCGCTGCTTCCAGCGCCGCCAGCACCTGCTCGCCGATGGCGGCCACCTGGTGCGGCGGCAGCGGCCCGTGGCTGCGCACCACCTCGGACAGCGTGGGCGCCTCCACCAGCTCCATCACGATGAACGTCGCGTCGCCCTCGGTGACGACGTCGAACACCGTGACCACCGCGGGGTCGTTGAGCCGGCCACCGGTGCGGACCTCGCGCAGCACCCGCTCCTGGAACACGCCGACGTCCTCGGCACCGTCGGGAAGGCGCAGCTCCTTGATCGCCACCTGCCTGCCGATGACCGTGTCCTCGGCGCGGAACACCACGCCCATCCCGCCCCGGCCCAGCTCGCCCAGAACCCGGTAGCGGCCCGCGACCACGCGCGGCTGCGGCGCGGCCTGGGTGGTCTGCGTGCGGTGGACGTGCGCGTCACTCACGATCTGATCCCCTCGGCTGGTGTGGGACCTGATCGTAGCGACGCCGCGGGGGCCGGATCGGCGGTATCGGTCAGGTTCGGGCCACGACGTGCCCGCCGTCCTCCAGCGCGCTGACGGCACGGTCGAGGTCGGCGTCCTTCACGAGCACGTGGTCGGTGTCGAACGTGGACAGCGTGAACAGCGTGACGCCGGCGGAGGCGAGCTCGCTGGACACCGCGGCGATGATCCCGGTGAGGGTGAAGGCCAGCGGCCCGCGCACCGTGAGCAGCCGCCAGCCCCGCTCCACCGTGGCGCCTGCGGGAGCCAGCGCGGCGGGGCACACCACGGACAGCTCCGTGGGAGTGCGGGTCAGCGACACCAGCCCGCCGCCCGTCTCGGCCGCGAGCAGCGGCTCCGGCATCGGCGCGTGCGGATCCAGCCGCGCGACGGCGTACTCGCCGGGCTGGAGGTCGAGCGTGAGACGGCGCATGGGTGCCCTCAGCCCTCGAGAACCTTCGGACTGGACGCCACTTCCGTGCCGTCCGGCAACGTGGAGATCGTGAAGTCGGCGAAGACGTTCTCGGCCACCTTCTGCAGCTGGCGCAGGCACTCGACGGCCAGCGCGCGGATCTCCACGTCGGCGTGCTCGGTGGCACGCATGGCGATGAAGTGCCGCCACGCCCGGTAGTTGCCGGTGACGACGATGCGGGTCTCGGTGGCGTTGGGCAGCACGGCACGCGCGGCCTGCCGGGCCTGCTTGCGGCGCAGCGTGGCGTTGGGCGCGTCCGCGAACCTCTCCTCCAGCCCGGCCAGCAGCTCGGTGTAGGCGTCAACGCTGGCCTGCGCGGCGGCGACGAACTTCTCGTGCAGCTCCGGGTCGTTGGCGATGACCTCCGGTTCGACGAACGCCGCGTCGCGCTCGGGCACGTAGCGCTGCGAGAGCTGGGAGTACGAGAAGTGCCGGTGCCGGATCAGTTCGTGGGTGAGCGAGCGCGAGATGCCGGTGATGTAGAAGCTGGCCGAGCCGTGCTCGAGCACGGAGAGGTGGCCGACCTCGATGATGTGCTCCAGGTAGCCGGCGTTGGTGGCGGTCCTCGGGTTGGGCTTCTTCCACGACTGGTAGCAGGCCCGGCCCGCGAACTCGGCGAGCGCCTGACCGCCGTCGGCATCCGTGGTCCAGGGCACGTCCTCCGGCGGGAAGAACTCGGTCTTCGCGATCAGTCTGACCTTGGGCGACACCGTCTCGGCCACGTGCGGCTCCCTCCACCTCGCTCGACACCGGCAGCGTATCTGCCGGATCTGACGAAACGCGGTGACATCATCCGGTGTCATCCAGCGTCACCATGACTGCTTGACTGACACCACTTGTGACGTCATAGTGGTGTCATGGACTTGACGCCGTATCTCACCCGGCTGCGGGAGGACCTCAGCACCACGGCCTCCGCGGGCGAGGAACAGGTGCAGCGCGCCGCCGCGGTGCTGTCGGCGGCGCTGGAGCCGGCAGCCCGGCTCACGCTGATGAACGCGCTCTCCGACCTGGCCGCGGAGGTGACCGCCAACCTGCCCGACCACGTGGTCGAGGTGCGGCTCGACGGTCGCGACGTCCGGGTCGTGGTCACCGGCACGGCCGCGGAGGGGCCCGCGGGCGAACCGGGGCCACCACCCCCTCCGCCGCCGCCACCGCCGGGCGGCACCCCTGACGCCGGCGACATCAGCCGCATCACGCTGCGGTTGTTCGAGCAGATCAAGTCGCAGGCCGAGCAGGCGGCCGCGGCGCAGGGGGTGTCGCTCAACACGTTCGTCTCGCAGGCAGTGCAGGGCGCGCTGCAGGGCAAGCATCACCAGCACTGGCACAACTGGCAGCAGGGCGCCGGGCAGCACGGGCCGAAACGGCCCGGCGGCAGCCGCTCGCACCTGCACGGCTGGGTGGAGGGATGACCATGACCGAGCAGCCGATGCCCGGCCCGGAGGAGCTGGTCCGCAGCCAGACGTTCCCGGTCGAAGGACCGCTGGAGCTGGACGTGGACATCCCGGTGGGCCGGGTCGAGATCACCCTGGCCGAGGGCGACGCCGTCGCCGAGATCCGCCACGACCCCTCGGCAGCGGCGCCCTGGACCGAGGGCGTCACCAGCCTGCTCAGCTGGGTCGGCGAGCGCTTCGGCAGCCAGTTGCCGTTCGGCACGGAGCTGTCCACCTCGCCCGCCGAGGCGGTGGAGCAGGCCCGCATCGAGCTGACCGGCAACCGGCTGGTGGTGCGCGCGCCGAAGCAGCTCCCGCTGCGCAACGTGCCGCTCGCGGTCGCCGTGCACGTGCCCGACGGCTCGCACCTCAACGTCCGCACGGGCACGGCCGACGTCACGGTGACCGGTCCCGCGGGGCGTGTCGACCTCGGCACCGGCTCCGGCACGGTGACGGTGGAGCGCGCGGACGGCGCGGCCGTCGTGCGCACCGGCAGCGGGTCGATCAAGCTCGGCCCGGTGCCCGGCGGCCTGCACGCGCGTTCGGGCAGCGGCGACATCGAGCTGTCCGCCCTGGCCGCGTCGGCGACCGTGGCCAGCGGCAGCGGCGACGTGTGGCTCGGCGAGACCTCCGGCGAGGTCCTGGTGCGCACCAGCAGCGGTGACCTCACCGTGGCCGACGCCGCCTCCGGCTCGCTCGAGGCCGTCACCGGCTCCGGGCAGATCCGCGTCGCCATCCGCACCGGCGTCGCCGCCGAGATCGACCTCTCGTCCGGCTCCGGCCGCGTCAGCAGCGAGCTCGACGTCGCCGACACTCCCCCGGACAACCCCATCGCGCTCACCGTGCGCGCCCGCAGCGGCTCCGGCGACACCGCCATCACCCGCGCCGCAGGCTGACCACCAGCAGGGGGTGGTTGAGCAAGGGACCTTTACTCCCGCCAAACGAGAGTAAAGGTCCCTTGCTCCCGTCTGCGGGGTCGCCGGATGGGGGTGCGAAAGGTCCGTTCGTGCGGGTGTGCGCGGCGATAGGCTTCCCGGGACATGAGCGCGCACGTCGCCAGCCCGGTGTTCGCCGGGCGCCAGGAGCAGACGGCCCGGCTGGCCGCCGGGCTCGCGCTCGCCGTCGAGGGCGACCCGGTGACGGTGCTGCTCCGCGGCGAGTCAGGCATCGGGAAGTCCCGCCTGGTCGCCGAGTTCCTCCGCACCCACGCCGGCCGGGCACGCGTGCTGCTGGGCACCGGCGGGGAGCCGGGCACGCCGTTCGCGGCGTTCGCCGGAATCGTGCGCGGCCTTGCCCCCGACCTCATCGGCGACGAGCGCGACCGGCTCGCCCCGCTGCTCGCCGGACAGCAGGACCCACGTCCCCGCCACGACGACGCCCGCCTCCGGCTGTTCGAGACGGTGCTGGCCCTGCTGGCGCGGCTGGCGGCGCGGCGGGCGACCGTGCTCGTCGTCGAGGACGCACACGAGGCCGACCGGTCCAGCCTGGACCTGCTCGCCTTCCTCGTGCGCTCCCAGCGCGCCGCACCCGGCAGCCTGATCGTCGCCACCTCCCGCTCCGGCGAGCCCGCCACCCTCGCCGACCTCGGCGTGCTGCCGTGGGTGGAACCGCTCGACCTGACCTTGCTGCGCCAACACGAGGTCGCCGCCCAGGTCGGCGGCATCCTCGGCAGGCAGCCGGATCCCGAGCACACGCGCACGGTGTTCCGGCGCAGCACGGGCCACCCGCTGTTCGTCGAGGCCCTGCTCGACGGCGACCCCGCCACCCCGGCTCGCTGCAGCCTGCCGGACCTGCTGCTCACCAGGATCGCCCGCCTGCCCGAGGACACCCGCCACGTCCTGCGGCTCGCCGCGCTCGGCGGCGCCCGGGCAGGCCACGCCCTGCTCGCGGCCTGCCACCCGGACCCCGCCGCCGCGCTGCGCCCCGCCGTCGACGCGGGCGTGCTGCTCGCCGACGGCGGGGACTACGTGTTCCGCCACGCGCTGCTGCGCGAGGCCTGCCGCGCCGGTCTGCCGCCCGGCGAGCGGGCCGCGCTGCACGCCCGCCACGCCGAGGCGCTGCGTGCCCGCTCCGGCCCGCCGGGAGCGTTGGCGCACCACCTCGGTGAGGCCGGCGACGAGCCGGGCGCCCTCTCCGCGGCCTGGGAGGCGGCACGACACGCCCGCGACCACCTCGCCTACCCCGAGGAGCTGGCATGGCTGGAGCGGGTGCTCGCGCTGTGGGAGCGCGTGCCCGGCGCGGCGCGGCGCCTCGGCCACGACCGGGCCGACGTGCTCGCCCACGCGGTCCTCGCGGCCCGCCGCTCCGGCGAGGACGCCCGCGGCGAGCGGCACGCCACCGACGCTCTCGCCGCGCTGGGCGACCGCGCCCGCGTGCGGCGCGCGCCGCTGCTGGAGCAGCGCGCGCACCTGCGCGCGCGGCTCGGCATCGGTGGCGCACTCGACGATCTGAACGAGGCCGTGCGGCTCGTGCCCACCGGTCATCCCGCCCGAGGACGGCTGCTCCATGCGCTCGCCGAACACCTCGCCCAGCTCTCCATTCCCGGTGACGCCCGCCGCATCGCCGAGCAGGCCAGGCAGGAGGCGCACGAGGCGGGCGACGCCGCCGCCGAGGCCTCCGC
This sequence comes from Prauserella muralis, assembly GCF_003202285.1. Taxonomy (GTDB): domain Bacteria; phylum Actinomycetota; class Actinomycetes; order Mycobacteriales; family Pseudonocardiaceae; genus Prauserella_B; species Prauserella_B muralis. Next base: position 1,385,061 of record NZ_MASW01000002.1, on the reverse strand, counting down.
GCTGATCACGCTCGCCGAACTCGGCGCGCGGCTCGGCCACGTCGGCACCGAACTGCCGAAGCTGGCCACGGCCCGCGCGCTGGCCGAGGGCATCGGCGCGCACCGGCTGCGGCTGCGGGCCCTGCACACGGAGTCGTCGCTGCTACGCGAGTTCGGCCGGCTCACCGAAGCGCAGGACGCCGCCCGGCTCGGGCTGGCGGCCGCGCGTGAGGCGGGGCTGGCCTGCTCGGCGGGTGCCCGGCACGCCCTCGACCTCGCCTGCGCCCAGGCCGCGGCCGGCCGGTGGGCGGAGGCCCTCGAGACCGTTCAGCACGCGCTCGCGGCCACCGAACCCGGCGCCGACCACACCGCCCTGCTGTGCCTGAAGGCCCAGATCGCGCTGTGGCGGGGGCACACCGCCGAGGCGGCGAGCATCGCCGGCCGTGCCCGGCGCCGGCTTCCCGGCGCCGCGCTGCCGCGGGACCGGCTGCTGCTGCCCCCACTCGACGCCGAGATCCTGCTCGCGCAGGACAGGCCCGGCGAGGCGCGCCGGGTGATCGGGGATGCGCTGGCGTCCGAGCACTCGCCGGGCCCGCCGCACTCCGTCTGGCCGCTGCTGCTGACCGGGGCGCGCGTCGCCGGTGCCGCCGGGGACATGCGCCTGCTCGACCGGCTGCGGGTGCACGCCGACCGCACGCGGATCGCGGGCCCGGCGCAGCGGGCGGCCGCGCTCACCTTCGAGGCCGAGACCTGCCGCGCCGAGCGGCAACCGGACGGGCCGTGCTGGGAACGCGCCGTCGCGGCGTGGCAGGCGCTGGGCCAGCCGCGGCAGCACGCCCAGGCGCTCCTGCGGCTGGGCCAGGCCCGGTTCGCCGCCGGCGAGCGCGGCCCGGCCGTGCAGGCGCCGCTGCGGGAGGCCGCCGAACTGGCCCGCGGGCTCGGCGCCGCACCGCTGCTCGCGCAAGCGCGCGATCTGGCCCGCCGCGGGACGGGCTAGCTGTGCTGCCCCAGCACGGCACGCAACGCTCCGGCCAGGTCGCCGCGCTCCCCCACCGCCACGCCGCCGAGTCCGAGCCACTCCGCCATGAGCGCCAGCTCACCGGCCAGCTCGGCGGCGACCCGGCCGTGGTCGGCGTCCGGCTCGGCGAAGGCACCCGGCACGCGCAGCACACCGGCGGTGCGGTCGGCCTTGAGATCCACCCTGGCCACCAGCTCGCCGTCGAGCAGGAACGGGAACACGTAGTAGCCGTAGGTGCGCTGCGGCTCCGGCACGTAGATCTCGATGCGGTAGTGGAAGCCGAACAGCCGCTCGGTGCGCGCCCGCTCCCAGATCAGCGGGTCGAACGGGCACAGCAGCGCCCGGCCCGGCACGGCCCGGGGCGTCCTCGCCCGGTGGTGCCGGTAGGCCTGGTGCCGCCAGCCCGCCACCCGCACGGGCTCCAGCGTGCCCTCCTCCACCAGCTCGGCCACCGCCTGCTGGGAGGCCTGCGGGCTGAGCCGGTAGTAGTCGCGCAGGTCGGGCTCGGTGGCCACGCCGAGCGCCTCGGCCGACCGCGCGATGAGCCCCCGGGCGCCCTCGGCGGCGTCCACCTGCCGGGACAGCACGTCCGGCGGGATGACCCGCTCGGTGAGGTCGTAGAGCCGCTCGAAGCCGCGCCGGGTGCCCGTGGTGAGCTGGCCCATCCCGAACAGCCACTCGCAGATCTTCTTGACCTCCGAGCGCTCCCACCAGGCGCCCGGCGACCGCTTCGACGGCCCGGTCAGCTCCTTTTCGATGGTGCCCGCACCGACCGGGCCCAGTTCCTTGACCACGGCCAGCACGTCGTCGACCAGGCCCGGCGAGGCCTCGGCAAGCCTGCCGTAGCCGCGCCACCAACCGGGACGCTTGGCACCCGACTGCAGCAGCGGCCAGTCCTGCACCGGCACCAGGCTTGCCTCGTGTGCCCAGTACTCGACGAGCAGCCGCGGCCTGCGGGCGCTGTGCGACCAGGCGGCCTCGTCGATCAGCGCCGGGTCGTACGCGCCGAGGCGGGCGAACAGCGGGGCGTAGTGGGCACGCACCGCCACGTTCACCGAGTCCAGCTGGATGAGCCGGATCCGGGCGAGCACACGCTGCAGGTGCCGCCGCGTCACCGGGCCGTCCGGGCGCGGGTCGGCGAAGCCCTGCGCGGCGAGGGCGGTGCGGCGGGCCACCGCCAGGCTCATGGTCCTCACGCCTGGCCATGTTGCCAGCACCCGCCGACATTCTCGTGGGCAGTACGGTGGCGCCATGAGCACCGCCGCCGTCCGGCCTGCCACCGTCGCCGACGCCGCCGAGATCGCGAGGATCCAGCGTGACACCTGGCGCACGGCCTACGCCGACCTGCTCGGCGAGGACACGATCGGCGCCCTCGACCTCGGCGAGCTCACCGCCAGGTGGGCCGAGGCCGCGGAACATCCGGAGACGGACCTGCACGTCGCGGTCGAGGGCTCGTTCACCGTGGGCTTCTGCGTCGCCGGTCCCGCACCGGCCGCCGAGATCGCCGCCGCCGACGGCAGCCTGCCGCCCGACGCCGAGACGACCGGCCTGATCGCCACGCTGCTCGTGGAGCCGAGGTGGGGCAGGCGCGGGCACGGTGGCCGCCTGCTCGCGGCCGCGGCCGCGAGCCTGCGCGAGCGCGGCGCCGGGCGGGGCGTCACCTGGGTGGCCCAGTCCGACTCGGCCTCGCTGAGCTTCTTCCGCGGCGCGGGCTGGAATCCCGACAACACGGTGCGCACCCTCGACACCGGCGAACGCACCGTGCGTGAACTGCGCCTCACCGGATCGCTCGAGCTGCGGCTCACCGGCTGAGCATCTTGGGGCGATTCCGCCGGCTGGAAACTCAACCGGCGGAATCTCGGCCGTCCCCGCGCCCGGGCGCGACGGCGGCCTCGATGTGGGGTGCCCAGCACGGGCGACGTGCAATCCTCGCCAGGTCCGGGTAGTCCTACGGGTACTGCTGGCCCGCGCACGGCGAAAGGTGGTGGTTACGATGCCCGGGCCCGGACCCGACGACCTCGCCACGGCGCTGGCCTCGATGTCCCGCAACCTGCTGGCGCAGGAGACGCTGCAGGACACGCTGGACGCGATCGTGCACCACGCGGTCAAGCTCGTCGACGGCTGCGACGTGGCGGGCATCCTCACGGTACGCCGCGGCCAGGTCGCCACACTGTCCGCGACCGACGACCTGGCTGCCGAGTCCGACAAGGCCCAGTCCGAGGCAGGCGAAGGCCCCTGTTTCGACGCGACGTGGCGTCGCCAGGAGGTGTTCCGCATCGAGGACATGGCCACCGAGGACCGCTGGCCGGCCTACGTGCCGAAGGCCCGCGCGCTCGGCATCGGCAGCATGATGGGCTTCATGCTGTTCACCGACGACGAGAACCTCGGCGCGCTGAACATCTACGCCCGCAGCAGCAACGTCTTCACCGAGCTCTCCGAGCAGGTCGGCTGGCTGCTGGCCTCCCACGCGGCCGTGGGGCTGGCCAATGCGCGCAAGGACGCGCAGCTCAAGGAGGCGATCGCGACGCGGCAGGACATCGGCGAGGCCATCGGCATCGTCATGGAGCGCTACAAGGTGCAGGAGGAGCAGGCGTTCGCCGTGCTCAAGAAGGCCTCGCAGGACAGCAACATCCGCCTGCGCGAGGTGGCCAGGACGGTCGCGCAGACGGGCGAGATTCCCGGAGCCCGTTCCAGTTCGCGCTAGGAGCCCCGGTCGCTGAACACCACCCAGCGCAGTGCGCAGTACATGAACAGGCCCTCGCAGCCACCGGCCAGCAGGCGCGAGAGGTGGTAGTCGACGCCGAGCGCGGTGAGCCCCGCACCGACGCCGAGGATGAACGCGGCGTAGTTGATGCCGACGACCACCGCGTAGCGCACCGCCTGCCCGCCGACCGGGGCGTGTGAACGGAAGTTCAGCACCCGGTTGAGCACGAAGGCCAGCCCGAACGCCACCGCGTACGCCAGGCTCACCGCGAGCGCCACCGGCAGTCCGAGCCCGCCGCGCAGCAGCGTCAGCAACGCCAGGTCGACGCCGAAGGTGAAGCCGTTGATGAGCGCGAAGCCGAGGAAGGTCGGGGCCACGATCCCCGCGAGGCCGAACGGCAGCCTGCGCACCACGGCGGCACAGAGCAAAGAAAACCGTTCCGCGGCACGGGATGCGGCCGGCACGCCGGGGTCGCCGACGGCGGATCTGGACACTGCGCTAGGTTTCCAGCCTCAGGTTTCCGGACCCTGACAATGAGGTGAGCGTCCGGTGCGCCTCTTCGCCTTGGAAAACAAGGATTTCACACCACGCACCGACGATCGGCGCTACGGTGAGACGACCCGTCTGCAGGGAGGCCCATGGTGCTCGGATGGCTGTGCCTGGCGCTCGGCGTCGCATTCGGCTCCGCCATCGTCCCCGTCATCAGCGTCGAGGTCTTCGTGATCGGCCTCATGACCAGCGAGTCCGGCATTCCGTGGCTCGCCATGGGCGCCGTCGTCGCGATCGGTCAGATCGCGGGCAAACTGCTGTACTACCTGGCTGCCCGGGGCTCCATCCGGCTGCCTGCCGTGCTGCACGACCGGCTCCACCGCCAGCGCCCGCCCTCCGCTCGGCGCGAACGATGGCACCTGCGCACCAAACGCCTGCGGATGTGGCTGGAGTCGCTGCGCGAGCGCTGCCACCGGCACCCGCACTGGATGGCCAGCACCTACGGGATCAGCTCGATCGTCGGGCTCCCGCCGTTCATGGCCACGACCGTGCTGGCGGGTCTCGTGCGCATGTCCCTGTCCATGTTCGTCGCCGCGGGCCTGCTCGGCCGGTTCGTGCGGTTCAGCGTGCTGGCCGCCTGCCCTGCCGTGTTCGCCGGGCTCGTCCACGGGGCGTGACGCCTGGAGCCGTTCAGCGGTCGGCGGCCTCGAGTTCGATGGCCTTGCGCATGGTGGCCCGGGCCCGGCGGCGGTCGCCGGCGATGTCGTAGGCGTAGGCGAGCCGGTACCAGCGGCGCCAGTCACCGGGTTCGGCCTCCACCTCGGCGCGGCGCTGCTCGAACCAGGCGTCGGCGGCCGCGCGGTCCACCCGGCCCGACGGCCTGCGCGGCAGCCCGGAGACGTCCGGCAGCCCGCCCTCGGCCTCGAGCCTGCGCGCGAGATGCTGGATTCTGGTGCCCGAGCGCCAGGTGGTGACCAGCAGCCACACCCCGAGCAGCGGCAGCGCCAGTACACCGACACCCAGCAACGTCGCCACCGGCCCGCCCGCCCGGATCAGCGCGACCGCCCGCCCGGCGAGCAGCACCAGGTACACCGCCACGGCGACGGTCAGCAGGATCGCGACGTTGCGGGCCCTCACAGGTCGAGCACGTGTTCCAGGCCGACCGTCAGCCCGGGACGGGTGCGCACCGAGCGCACGCCCAGCAGCACGCCCGGCATGAAGGACGCGCGGTCGAGCGAGTCGTGCCGGATGGTCAGGGTCTCCCCCTCGCCGCCGAACAGGATCTCCTCGTGGGCGACGAGCCCCGGCAGTCGCACCGAGTGCACGCGCACGTCGCCGACGCTGGCGCCGCGCGCGCCGGGCAGCTCGGAGCTCGTCGCGTCCGGTCCCGGCGCGACACCGGCATCGGCACGGGCCTGGCCGATCAGCCGGGCCGTGTGCGCCGCGGTGCCGGACGGCGCGTCCGCCTTGCGGTTGTGGTGCAGCTCGATGACCTCGGCGGAGTCGTAGAAGCGCGCGGCCTGCTGCGCGAAGCGCATCGCCAGCACCGCGCCGAGCGCGAAGTTCGGCGCGATCAGCACACCCAGCTCGGGCCGGTCCGCCAGCCAGCCGCGCAGTGTGGTGAGCCGCTCCTCGCTGAACCCGGTGGTGCCCACCACCGCGTGCAGCCCGGCGTCGACCGCGAAGCGCAGGTTGTCCATGACCGCGTCGGGGTGGGTGAAGTCGATGACGACCTCGGCCTTGGCGTCGGTGACGGCGGAGCGCTCGTCTCCGGCGTCGACGGCCGCCACCAGCTCCAGGTCGTCGGCGTTCTCGACCGCCCGCACCGCCTGGGCTCCCATGCGGCCGCGCGAGCCGAACACGGCCACTCGGATTGTCATGCGATCACCTCGTGAAGGTCGTCGGGCAGGTCGTCGTCGTGAGCGTACGGGCCGACCACCACCGCGGCGGTGCCGCCACCCGGGCGCCGCAGCAGGGTGCGGGCCAGCTCACTCACCTCCGCCGTGGTGACCGCGTCGATGCGGGCGACGGTGTCGTCCACGCTGAGGTACTCGCCGTAGTTGAGCTCGTTCTTTCCGAGGCGGGTCATCCGCGAGGCGGTGTCCTCCATGCCGAGCACGAGCCCACCGCGCAGCTGGCCCTTGCCGCGCGCGACCTCGGCGTCGGTGAGGCCGTGCTCGGCCACCTGGCTCAGCACCTCGCGCACCACGGCGGTGACCTCGCCGAGCCGTTCCGGCTGGCACCCGGCGTAGACGGCGAGATGGCCGGTGTCGGCGTAGCTGGCCACCGACGAGTACACCTGGTAGGCCAGGCCACGCCGCTCGCGGATCTCCTGGAACAGCCGGGAGCTCATACCGCCGCCGAGCGCGGCGTTGAGCACCGAGAGCGTGAACCGCCGCTCGTCGTGCCTGCTCAGCGCCCGCACACCCAGCATGAGATGAGCCTGCTCGGTGTCGTCGGGGCGGAGCACGAGCTTGCGGCTGGCGGGCACGCGGGCCCGGCCGCGGCGCGGAGGCACCGGGGCCCGCGCACCGTCGAGCCGGTCGCGCAGCGCCTTGCGCACGTGCCGCAGCACGGTGCCGTGGTCGACGTTGCCCGCCACCGCCAGCACCATCCGGGGCAGCTGGTAGCGGCGGCGGTAGAAGCCGCGCAGCGCTCCGGGGGACATGCCCGTGATCGAGGCCTCCGTGCCGAGCACCGAGCGGCCCAGCGGGTGCCCGGACAGGATCGTCTCGACGAACGTGTCGTGCAGCAGGTCCTCGGGGTCGTCGTCGCGTATGGCGATCTCCTCGAGCACCACGCTGCGTTCGGTGTCCACGTCGGCGTCGGCACAGCGGGCGTCGAACACGACGTCGCCGACGAGGTCGATCGCCAGCGGCAGGTCCTCGTCGAGCACCTGCGCGTAGTAGCAGGTGTGCTCCTTGGCGGTGAAGGCGTTGAACTCGCCGCCGACCGCGTCGATCTCCTCGGCGATCTGGGTGGCGTCGCGGCGGCCGGTGCCCTTGAACAGCAGGTGTTCGAGGTAGTGCGCGGCACCCGCGACCCGGGGCTGCTCGTCCCGGGAGCCGATGCCCACCCACAGTCCGACGGTGGCCGAGCGCACGCCGGGGACGTGTTCGGTGACCACCCGCAGGCCGCCGGGCAGCACCGTCCGCTTCACCAGCGTCGCGCCGCCGTCGCCGGTGCCGTTGTCCAGTGTGCGGGTGGTGCCCACGGGCTGCTGGTGCCCGGGAATCTGTCGCGCCATGAGTCCTTGCCGACGGTCTCGAAAGGCCCGCCCCCGGCGGGAAGCCGGGAACGGGCCGTTCGGGAACAGCTGGTTGTCCTTACTCGCCGGACGGGGCCTGCTCCGACTGGCCCGCGTCGGCGCCGGCCTTCTCGTCGTCCTCGTCCTTGACGACGATCAGGCTGATCTTGCCGCGGCTGTCGATGTCGGCGATCTCCACCCGGAGCTTGTCGCCGACGTTGACGACGTCCTCGACCTTGCCGATGCGCTTGCCGTTGCCCAGCTTCGAGATGTGCACGAGGCCGTCCTTGCCCGGCAGCAGCGAGACGAACGCGCCGAACGCGGCCGTCTTCACCACGGTGCCGAGGAACCGCTCCCCGACCTTCGGCAGCTGCGGGTTGGCGATCGCGTTGATCTTGTCGATCGCGGCCTCCGCGGACGGGCCGTCGGCGGCGCCGACGTAGATCGTGCCGTCGTCCTCGATGGAGATGTCGGCGCCGGTCTCCTCGGTGATCGAGTTGATCATCTTGCCCTTCGGGCCGATGACCTCGCCGATCTTGTCGACCGGGATCTTCACGCTGGTGACGCGCGGCGCGTACGGGCTCATCTCGTCCGGCCCGTCGATCGCCTCGGCCATGACGTCCAGGATCGTCAGCCGGGCGTCCCTGGCCTGGTTCAGCGCACCCGCCAGCACGTCCGACGGGATGCCGTCGAGCTTGGTGTCCAGCTGCAGCGCGGTGATGTGGTCCTTGGTGCCCGCGACCTTGAAGTCCATGTCGCCAAAGGCGTCCTCGGCGCCGAGGATGTCGGTCAGCGCGACGTAGCGGGTCTCGCCGTCGACCTCGTCGGACACCAGGCCCATCGCGATGCCCGCGACCGGCGCCTTCAGCGGCACACCGGCGTTGTAGAGGCTCATCGTGGACGCGCAGACCGAGCCCATCGAGGTGGAGCCGTTGGAGCCGAGGGCCTCCGACACCTGCCGGATGGCGTACGGGAACTCGTCCCGCTTGGGCAGCACCGGCACCAGCGCCCGCTCGGCGAGCATGCCGTGGCCGATCTCCCGCCGCTTCGGCGTGCCGACGCGGCCGGTCTCACCGGTGGAGAACGGCGGGAAGTTGTAGTGGTGCAGGTAGCGCTTCGTCGTCTCCGGCGCCAGCGTGTCCAGCTGCTGCTCCATGCGCAGCATGTTCAGCGTGGTGACACCCAGGATCTGGGTCTCGCCGCGCTCGAACAGGGCGGACCCGTGCGCCCTCGGCACCACCGCGACCTCGGCCGACAGCGACCGGATGTCGGTGAGGCTCCGGCCGTCGATACGCACCTTGTCGCGCAGGATGCGCTGGCGGATCAGCTTCTTGGTCAGCGCGCGGAACGCGGCGCCGATCTCCTTCTCCCTGCCCTCGAAGGCCTCGCCCTCGCCGATGCCGACCTTCTCCAGCACCGCGGCCTTGACCTCGTCGGTGGCGTTGTCGCGGTCCTGCTTGCCGCCGATGGCCAGCGCCTTGGTGAGGTCCTCGGTGGCGATGGCGGCCACCGCGTCGTAGGCGTCCTGCTCGTAGGCCGGGAACAGCGGGAAGTCACCGGTCGGCTTGGCGGCCGCGTCCGCGAGCCGCTGCTGCGCCTCGCACAGGGTGCGGATGAACGGCTTGGCGGCGTTGAGGCCGTCGGCCACCGACTGCTCGGTGGGCCCGGCCGCGCCGTCGGCGATGAGGTCCAGGGTGTTCTCGGTGCCCTCGGCCTCGACCATCATGATCGCCACGTCGTCCCCGACGATCCGGCCCGCGACCACCATGTTGAAGGTGGCCCGCTCCAGCTGCGACCAGGTCGGGAAGGCCACCCACTCGCCCTCGATCAGCGCCACGCGCACGCCGCCGATGGGGCCCGAGAACGGCAGGCCGCCGATCTGGGTCGACGCCGACGCCGCGTTGATCGCGAGCACGTCGTAGGGGTCCTCGGGGTGCAGGCTCTGCACCGTGACCACGACCTGGATCTCGTTGCGCAGGCCGTCGGCGAACGACGGGCGCAGCGGGCGGTCGATGAGGCGGCAGGTCAGGATCGCGTCCGTGGAGGGACGGCCCTCCCTGCGGAAGAAGGCGCCGGGGATGCGGCCCGCGGCGTACATGCGCTCCTCGACGTCCACCGTCAGCGGGAAGAAGTCGAAGTGCTCCTTCGGCTGCTTGGACGCCGTGGTGGCCGACAGCAGCATCGTCTCGTCGTCCAGGTAGGCGACGACCGCTCCCGCGGCCTGCCGGGCCAGCCTGCCGGTCTCGAAGCGGACCGTGCGCTTGCCGAACCGGCCGTTGTCGAGCACGGCCTCCGTTTCGTGCACGGTGGTACCGCTCGCGTCTGTCATGGGGGGTTACTCCTCGTACGTTCTCTGGCGCCCGCACGTCCCCACCCTTTGGGGCACGCCCGAGGTACGAGGCCGGTCATCGATCGAAGCCCTCGGGTACTACCCGGGAGCCACTACCGAGGACCGGCTGGGGCGTCCCCGTGCGCGGTGCGCTCGCCTGTGTTCTTCCTGTTTCTGTACCGAGGGGGAGCGACCCGGCGGGTCACTCCCCCTCGGAGCTTGTCATCGGCGGAGGCCGAGCCGCTGGATCAGCGACCGGTAACGCTCGATATCCACCTTCATCACGTAGTTGAGCAGCCGGCGGCGACGGCCGACCAGCAGCAACAGGCCGCGACGGGAGTGGTGGTCGTGCTTGTGCACCTTCAGGTGCTCGGTGAGGCCGATGATCCGCTTGGTAAGCAGGGCCACCTGGGCCTCGGGGGATCCGGTGTCCGACTCGTGCAAGCCGTACTCGGACAGGATCGCCTGCTTCTCGTCGGTGGACAGCGCCACTCGCTAACTCCTTGGTTGTGTGCCGTGTGCAGTACTGACGCGAGTTCCCGGCCGCCACGGACCGCAGCCGGACTCGACTGTCGAGGGTATCAGGACAGGTTTTCACCCGCCGGGGCGCCGAGCCGGAACCGCTCGACCGTGGTGTACGCGGGACCGCCCGGTCCCGGGTCACTCCGCATGAGCACGACCTCGCCGGCCGTCCAGCGCGGGCTCCGGTAGCCGGCCAGCAGCCGGGTCCACACCGCCAGCGCACCCGGTGCGTCACCCCGGGCGAGCGTCAGGTGAGCCCGGAACTCCCGGTCCTCGCTCTCGGGCCGCACCGCGGCGGCCAGTTCGGCGAGCCCGGCGGCCTGCACCCCGGTCCAGAGTACCCCGGGAAACGTGCCCGCACCCGTGAGCCGCACCGTCGGCGCAGGCAGGCCCGCCAGCCGCTCGCGCAGCCAGTGCGCGCGCGCCACCGGATCGTCGCGGCCGTAGAAACCGAGCGTGAGGTGCCACTGGGCGGGGCCGGTCCAGCGCAGCACGCCCGAGCCCTCGTCGCGCGGGTGCCGGGCGAGCTCGTCGCGCAGCGACGCCACGACCTGCGGCGGCGGCAGCAGCGCGGTGAACAGCCGCACCGGCTCAGTTCCCCTTGGCCGCCCTGCGCAGCAGGTCGGCGATGGCCGGGAAGTCGGGGTCGAGCCGCTCGGCGGCCTCCACGAGGTTCTCGTCCTCGGCGACCTCGCGCAGTGCCGACAGCACGGCCTGGTCGTCGGGACCCGCGCCGACCGGGAAGTTGTCCCTGCTCACGGTGGGCCGGGCCGACCTGACGTCCTCCAGCGCGGCCCGGATGGCGGCCTTGCTGCCGGAGGCGACCTCCGGCGTGAGGACCTTGCGCTCCAGCATGATCAGCCGCGAGAGCACCACCGGGTTGCCGATCTTGGCGCGCCGCCCGCTCATCACCTGGCTGAGCATCGGGGCGCTGATGCCGAGCACCTCGGCGAGGTAGGCCTGGGAGACGTCGAAGGCCACGACCAGCCTGCGCACACGGTCGCCGAGCGGCTCCCCGTACCACTCTCGTTGTAGCGCGATGTTCCGCTGGACGATCTTGTGGTCCTCCACGGTATGCCTGCTCCCCTACGACGGCGTTGTTCAGACCCTCGGCCCGTGAAGCATCTTGCCAGGTCGCGCCCGGTGAGCGGGGCGGAATGCCCCAGGCGTTCGCATTTGCACCCGGCCGGGGAGTGCCCGCTCAGCCGAGGCCGAGCACCTCGCGCGTGCGGGTGACGTCGGCGCCGATCTGCTCCACGAGCGCATCGGGGCTGTCGAACTTCACCTGGCCACGCAGGCGGGCCACGAAGTCGAGCGCGACGTGCTGGCCGTAGAAGTCCTCGTCGACGTCGAGCACGAACGCCTCGACCGTGCGCTCGCGCCCCGAGAACGTCGGGTTGGTGCCCACGGAGACGGCGGCGGGCAGCCGCTGGCCCGGCTTGGCCGAGCGCAGGAACCAGCACGCGTAGACGCCGTCGGCGGGGATGGCGGCGAAGCGCGGTGCCGACAGGTTCGCGGTCGGGTAGCCCAGGTCGTGCCCTCGCCCGTCACCGCGCACGACGATGCCCTCCAGCCGGTGCGGGCGGCCGAGCGCATCGGCGGCAGCGGCGACGTCGCCTGCGTCGATGCACGAGCGCACGTAGGTGGAGGAGAACGTGATCTCGCCGTTGTCGTCGTCACCGGGCAGCTGACGGCCCTGCAGCGTGGCGCCGTGCGCGACGAAGCCGAAGCGTTTGCCCAGCGCGCGCAGCGTCTCCACGTCGCCGGCGGCCTTGTGCCCGAACGTGAAGTTCTCGCCGACGATGACCGCCGCCGCGTGAAGCTTGTCGACGAGCACCTCGTGCACGAACTCGTCCGGGGTCAGCCGCGCCAGATCCGGCGTGAACGGCAGCACGGCGAACACGTCCACCCCGAGCTGCTCGACGAGCTCGGCCTTGCGGCGCAGGGTGGTCAGCTGTGCCGGGTGCGTGCCCGGCCGCACCACCTCGGACGGGTGCGGGTCGAACGTGAGCACCACGCTCGGCAGCCCGCGCTGCCGCGCGGCCTCCACGGTTCGGTTGATCAGGGCCTGGTGGCCGCGGTGGACGCCGTCGAACACGCCGATCGTGACGACGCACCGGCCCCAGCCACCGGGCAGGTCCGTCAAACCCCTCCAACGCTGCACGCTGCGGAGCGTAGCCGCCGGTGGCGGACCGGCCGACAAGCAGGGTGGCGGCGCCACCGGCGCGCCCAAGGTGCCCCCGGGTACCTGACGCGTACCGAGGGTGCCCTTCGGCTCGCCGCCGGGCGATGCCTTGCTCCGCCGAGGGTTGCCGGTTCAGGCGGGAGCGAGGACGACCACGGGGCGGGCCACGTCCCCGGCATCGGCGGCGAGCGCGAGCACCTTCCCCGCGGGGTCGAACACGCCGTAGGTGCCCTCGATCCCGGCGGCGGGGATGCGCTGGCCGTGCCGCACGGCCCTGGCGGTCGCCGCGTCGACGTCGTGCCGGGGGAAGGCCGCCGCCACCGCCTCGTCGAGGCTCAGCGACAGCTCCGGTTCCTGCTCGATGCGGTCCAGCGTGCGCGCGGTGGCGAGCGTGAACGGCCCGACGGTGGTGCGGCGCAGCGCCGCGAGGTGGCCGCCGACGCCGAGGTCGCGGCCGAGGTCCCTGGCGAGAGCGCGCACGTAGGTACCCGACGAGCAGTCGATCATCACGTCCAGCTCGATGCGGCCGGGCGTGCGCCGGGTGGCGAGCAGGTCGAACCGGTACACGCTCACCGGCCGCGCGGGCAGCTCCACGTCCTCCCCGGCGCGTACCCGCGCGTAGGCGCGCTTGCCGTCCACCTTCACGGCGCTGACGGCGCTGGGCACCTGCTGGATGTCACCGGTCAGCGCCGCGACGCCCTGCCGGATGCGCTCGTCGGTGACCCCGGCCGGGTCGGTCTGCTCCAGCGGCTCGCCCTCGACGTCGTCGGTGGTGGTCGACGCGCCGAGGGCGATCGTGGCGAGGTAGGTCTTGCGGTCCAGCGCCAGGTGCCCGAGCAGCTTGGTGGCGCGCTCGATGCCCAGCACCAGCACGCCGGTGGCCATCGGATCCAGCGTGCCGGCGTGACCGACCTTGCGGGTGCCCATGATGCGGCGGGCACGGGCGACGACGTCGTGCGACGTCATGCCGCCCGGCTTGTCGACGACGAGCAGGCCGGGGGCGGGCGCGGGCTTGGCGGGCTGTCGGGACACGGCCGCACACCTTAGCGAGGGGCTCGCTCAGGCCGCGGCGGCGACCCGCTGACGCTCCGGCCCGCGCACGTCCCACGGGCGGCGCCGGATCTGCACGGGCACCGCCTCACCGCGCTCCTGGGCCGCGAACACCGCGGCCCTGGCGCGCAGGTACCAGACGATCATCCGCCAGCTGCCGAACAGCAGCAGCGCCAGTACGGAGCCGAGCGCGACGCGGAAGCTGCCACCGGAGACCTCCAGCAGCACGCCGATGGCCAGCGCCGCGATGGTGGTGGCGACGAAGCCACCGACGTTGACCATGCCGGTGGCGGTGCCCACACGGGGCAGCGGGTTGTAGTCCCTGGCGAGCGCGAACCCGATGGTCGACATCGGACCGCCGAAGGAGATGAGCGCGAACGCGGGCACGAGCACGGCGAGCGGGATGCGGCCCGGCCAGCTCAGCAGCACCGTCCACACGACCGCCATGGTCGCCAGGAAGCCCAGCACGAGCGGCATGCGCGCCTCCGGTTTGCGGCCGACGAAACCGCCCACGAGCGGGCCGCCGATCATCGAGCCGATCACGAACACGGCGAGCAGCGAACTGGCGGTGGTGGCCGCGTAGCCCTGGCCCTGCACGAGGAACGGCACGCCCCACAGCAGCACGAGCACGTTCTGCCCGAACATGGTCGAGAAGTGCGTCCAGAAGCCGAGCCGCGTGCCGGGCACCCGCAGCGCGGTGAGGACCTGCCTGCCGACCTCGCGGGCGGAGGCCGCCTGCGACTCGGTGACCCGCGAGTGCGGGGTGTCGTGCACGCGCCACTGGACGATCGCCACGAACAGCACGGTGACCAGCCCGGCCGCGAGGAACGTCGGCAGCCAGCCGGGGCCGGCGAGCAGCAGGGTCAGCGGCAGGGTCGCGGCGAGGTTGCCGGCGAAACCGAGGGCGCCGGTGAACGCGGTGACCAGCATGTACTGCTTGGCCGGGAAGTGGTTGGCGGCCAGGCGCAGCACGGAGACGAACGTGAGCGCGTCGCCGAGCCCGAGGACGCCGCGGGCGAGCAGCCCGAGGGCGTAGGTGTCGGCGACGGCGAGCAGCACCTGGCCGGAGCCGAGGAAGACGAGCGCCGCGGTGAGGACGTTGCGCGGACCGAACCGGTCGACGAGCACCCCGGTCGGGATCTGCATGGCGGCGTAGACACCGACCTGGAGCACGGTGAACGTGCCGAGTGCGGCGGCTCCCACCCCGAAGCGGTCGGCGGCTTCGAGTCCCGCGACCCCGAACGAGGTGCGGTGGAACACGGCGAGGACGTAGACGAAGGCGGCGGTCAACCAGATCAGCCACGACCGAGCGCTGGCACGCGCGATCGCCGGGCTCCCGGACGACAAGTAGCTCCCTCCAAGACGACGTGGGCGGACTGCGACGAGGACGCCGGCACCGCCGTCCCGCTACTTGTATCGACTAACGATCGCCGAAACATACCCGTTATCAGCGTGTTATTCCTCACGCGCGCACGGCGCCGACCACCGCCCAGTCACCCGACCGCCAGCGCACGACCACGAAGCCAAGGCGCAGCATCATGAACAGCGACAGCCCGGACCAGATGCCCACCAGTCCCCAGCCGAAAGCCAGTGAGGCCCAGATCAGCGGCAGGAAGCCGAGCACGGCGCTGCCCAGGGTCGCGTTGCGCAGGAACGCGGCGTCGCCCGCGCCGAGCAGCACCCCGTCGAGTGCGAACACCACCCCCGCCACCGGTTGCAGCGCGACGAAGAACCACCACGCGTGCGGAATCTCGGCGAGCACGCCGGCGTCGGAGGTGAATGCCCTCGGCAGCACCTGCGACACCGCGGCGAACACCACGCCCAGCACGCAGCCGAGGGCCAGCCCGTAGCCGGCGATCTGCGTGGCCACGCCTTGCGCCCTGCGCCGCGATTCCGCGCCGAGGGCCGCGCCGACCAGCGACTGCGCGGCGATCGCCACCGAGTCGAGCACCAGTGACAGGAACGTCCACAGCTGCAGCACCACCTGGTGGGCGCCGACCGCCTCGGTGGAGGTGCGTGCGGCGACGGTGGCGGCGGACAGGAAGCACGCCTGGAAGGCGAGGCTGCGCAGCACCAGGTCGCGGCCGAGCCGCAGCTGGGCCCACATCACCGAGGGCCGCGGCCGCAGCCCTGCGCGTTCCCTGGCCAGTGCCAGCAGGAACAGCCCACCGGACAGGGTCTGGGCGGCGAGGTTGGCCACCGCGGAGCCCTCCAGGCCCCACCCCACCGGGTACACCAGCACGGGACAGAGCACGGCGGACACGCCGTTGCCGATGAGCACGTAGCGCAGCGGGCGCACCGCGTCCTGCACGCCGCGCATCCAGCCGTTGCCCGCCATCGTGACGAGGATCATCGGCGTGCCGCACAGCGCGATCCGCAGCCACGACACCGCCTCGCCGGTGATTGCCTCGTCGCCGGACATCGCCCTGGCCACCGGCTCGGCCAGCACCTGCCCCACCCCGGCGATCACCAGGCCCACGACCAGCGCGAGCCACGTCGCCTGCACACCCTCGCTGACCGCCTCCGCCCTGCGGCCGGCGCCGTGCAGGCGGGCCGTGCGCGCGGTCGTGCCATAGGAGAGGAAGGTCAGTTGCGTCGACACCAGCGACAGCAGCGTGCCGCCGAGCGCGAGCCCCGCCAGCGGCAGCGCGCCGAGATGGCCGACCACGGCCGTGTCGACGAGGACGTAGAGCGGCTCCGCCGCGAGCACCCCCAGCGCCGGGACGGCCAGCCCGAACACCGTGCGAGCCGGAACGCGCTCCTGGATCACGTTGGCCACCAGGCGAGAGTAGCCACCGGCACCGACACTCGGCGCGGCCCCAGTCATCCGACAGATGCCCGCCGCCTGCCGCCGCCCCTAGCGTCGGCCGCATGAGCGACACGACAACCCCACTGCCGGACCTGCGCCGCGACGACGCCCGGTACGTGCTGGTCAGCACCTGGCGCGTCGGCGACCCGGCGGCACAGCGGGCGGCCGCCGAGGCGGCACTGGCCGAGTGGCGCGGCTCACCGTGGCCACCCGGGCTGCTGGCCCACAGCGTCCTGCTGGGCACCGAGGGGCACACGCTGCTGCACTATTCACAGTGGACGGCCGAGCGGGCCGTGGAGGACTTCCGCCGCGCGGGCCGGGCGGCCCGCAACGCCGGGATCGACGCAAGGATGCCGGGCATCGAGCGCGTGGAGGCGACCGGTTACCGGCTCTACCGCAGCGCCGTCCCCGCCGAGGACGTCCAGCCGGGTGTCGTCGTGCTGGTGACCTTCGACACCACCTCCGCCGAGGTGGGCGAGGGCTTCGTCGACGCGCTGCTGTCCCTGCGCTCGGGTCCCGCCCTCGGTGCCGCGCCGGAGGGCATGCGGGCCAACCACTTCCACGTCGCTGTCGACGGCAGCCGGGTGCTCAACTGGGCCGAGTTCGCGGACGAGGGGGCACACCAGCGCGTCGTGGACAGCAGCCTCCGCGCCGGTGACGAGGTGCCCGGCCTGATCGGGCGCACGCCCGGCCTGACGCCCCTCGGCTTCCGGCGCTACCTGCCCTACGGCACGGCGGTGCCAGGCTGAGCCGCACCGGGCGGGGTCGCCTAATCTTGGCGCGATGCCTGAGTACGCGATCCTCATCCTGCCGTCGGCCAACCGCGTCTACACCGACACCTCGCCGCGGCTGCTGAGCGCCGAGCTGTCGGTGTTCGGCGCGACCGTGCTGTCCACGGAGATCGCCGAGGTGGGGACCCGCGCCATCGGCGGCGCCGAGTACGTCACGTTCACCACCGGCACACCGTTGACCGACGACGACGTCGCGTACCTGTCCAACCTGTCCTCGGCGTATGTCCTGTTCGAACTCACCGGCGAGCTGCTGCGCCCCGTGGAGCTCGCGCCCGCCGACGTGTTCGACTCGGACCTGCTGACGATCCAGAAGTACAGCGGCAAGACCAACGAGCTGTTCACCAAGCTGCTGCTCAACCTCACGGTGCTCACCAGCGACCGGCCGTCGGCGCTGCGTGAGGGCGGGCTGCGGCTGCTGGATCCGTTGTGTGGCAGGGGAACCACGCTCAACCAGGCGATGATGTACGGCTTCCACGCCACCGGCCTGGAACTCGACGCCAAGGACTTCGACGCCTACCAGCAGTTCATCAAGACCTGGCTGCGCACCAAGCGGCTCAAGCACACCGCCGAGGCGGGACAGTTGCGGCGCAACAAGACCCGCCTCGGGCGGCGGCTCGACATCGAGTACGGCGTCACCAAGGAGCGGTACAAGGAGGGCGACACCCGCACGCTCACCTTCCTCAACACCGACACGCTGCACACCGACGAGCTGCTGCGCCGTCACTCGGTCGACGTGATCGTCACCGACGCGCCGTACGGCGTGCAGCACGGCAGCCGCGGCCAGGACGCGAGCCTGTCGCGGAGTCCGCGTGACCTGCTCGCCGCGGCGGTGCCGGTGTGGGAGCGGGTGCTGCGGCCCGGCGGAGCCATCGGGCTGTCCTGGAACACCCACGTGGTGGGCCGCGACGAGCTGGCGGAGATCCTGCGGCGATCCGGCTTCGCGGTGCGCGAGGGCGGCCCGTACGAGGGCCTCGCGCACCGCGTCGACCAGGCGATCGTCCGCGACGTACTGGTGGCCCGCAAGGAGTAGGCGGGCCGGGTCACGCCGGTCAGGCGGTGACGTGGGCGATACCGGGGCGCCCCGCTTCCACGAACACGCTCGCCCTGGTGTGCACGGGCGCTCCGGGCGTGGTGACGTACGGGACCACGCGGTAGTCGGTGCGCAGCTCCCTCGGCGTTGCGGTGATGCGCATGTAGCCGCGCTGGGCGTTGTGGAACCGCATGTGCGGGTTCTCCGCCAGCCACGTGCGGCCCAGGTCGTCCATGTCCCTGCCGTCGGCGCCGGAGCTGACCGACGTGCCGAGGAACTCGGTGCCCACCGCGGGCGAGGTGGTGTCGTCGAAGTCGACCTTCAGGTCGGCGGCGACGCTGCGGTGGGCGTCGCCGGTGAGCACGACGAAGTTCTCGACACCCCGGTCGCGCACGCCGGACAGCAGCCGCCTCCGCGCGGCGTAGTACCCGTCCCAGGTGTCCATGCCGAACGCCTGCACAGGCCCCGCCTCGTGGTCGGCCTGCATCATGAACACCTGGTTGCCCATGATCTGCCACGTCGCCGCCGACCGCTGCATGCCGCGCAGCAGCCACTGCTCCTGCTCCTGCCCGAGCATCGTGCGCTCCAGTTCCAGCCGTTCGACGCAGTCGATACGCCGCCCGTCGCCGCACGCCTGGTCGTCGCGGTACTGCCGGGTGTCGACCATGCTGATCTGCGCCAGGCCACCGAAGGGCACGTGCCGGTACAGCCGCATGTCGGGCCCGTGCGGGCGGGACGTCAGCCGCAGCGGCATGTTCTCGTAGTAGGCCTGGAAGGCGGCGGCCCTGCGCTGGAGGAACACGGCCGGGTCCTGGTCGGGTTCGCTGTCGGCCTGGGAGATCTCGTTCGCCCAGTTGTTCTCGACCTCGTGGTCGTCGAGCACGACCAGCCACGGGGCCGCGGCGTGCGCGGCTCGCAGGTGCGGGTCGCTCTTGTACTGGCCGTAGCGCACGCGGTAGTCGGCCAGCGAGAACGTCTCGGCGGCAGGCAGGTGACCGCGGCCGAGGCGCCCCTGCGCCGCGCCCTCGTAGATGTAGTCGCCGAGGTGCAGGACGACGTCGAGGTCTTCCTGCGCCAGATGCTGGTAGGCGGTGAAGTGCCCGTCGGGGTAGTTCTGGCAGCTGACCGCGGCCAGGGACAGCGAGGTGAGCCGGGCGTCCTGGCGCGGCGCGGTGCGGGTGCGTCCCACCGGGCTCAGCTCGCTGCCGACGCGGAAGCGGTACCAGTACTCGCGGTCCGGGCGCAGGCCGCCGACCTCGACGTGCACCGAGTGCCCGAGTTCCGGCGTGGCCTGCTCCGCTCCGGCGCGCACGACGTGGCGGAACCGTGGGTCCTCGGCGACCTGCCACGCGACGCTGACGGCCTTGCCGGGCATGCCGCCCGCACCGTCGGCGGCCACCGGGTCGGGTGCGAGGCGGGTCCAGAGCACCACCCCGTGCGGGTCGGGCTCACCCGAGGCGACCCCGAGGCTGAACGGGTCCTCGCGGAACCGCGGCGTGGCCCACACCGCGGAGGTGGAGGCGCCGGCGAGGGCCAGCGCGAGCGTGCCACCACCGGCGAGGGCGAGAAAACGGCGTCGGTCATGCGGCTGAGCGATCATGCGCTCATCCAGCCAAAGCAGTGTGGCGAGCGCGGGAGCGCCGGGCCAACGCGGCGTGACGGCGCGGCGAAGACCAGGCCCTGGCCGCAGCCGCGTTCAGCTGTGGGCCGCCCCGCCGACCAGCTCGACCCGGCAGTACGCCATCGCCGAGCGGGCCAGCCTCGCATCGGAGGTGACAAGCGTCAGCGCACGCGCTTCGGCGAGTGCGACATAGGGCGCGTCGTAGGCGGCGATGTTGCCTCGAAGCTGCCACATCCGCGTCAGGAGTTCATCGAGTGAGACGGTGTCGATGCCGAGTCGCGGCAGGCGCTCCACGGCACGGACGGCGGACTTCTCGGTGAGTTTGCCGCTCAGGGAGAGCCCGCGGACGACCGAGAACACCTCCGCCTTCCAATGCTCGGGTGCCGCCCACTCGACATCCCGGCCCAGTACCGCACGGGCACGGCGACCACGCTCGTCGGCGTACAGCAGCAGGTTCGCCAGCACTGACGCGTCGACGACGATCACGCGGCGCCGCCCGGTGCCTCCGCGCCACCGGCGATATCGCGCCCTGCGCGGGCCTGCGCCAGCAGGTCGGCCGCATCCGCCGCGTCGGCATCTGCGCCACCGCCCTCGGCCAGCTCGTCCGCGATCTCGGCCAGTAGCTCCCGGTTCCGCCCGAACTCGGCCTGCCGTTCGAGAACGGCAAGGAGAAACGCTTGCAGTGACTGACCGCGTTGACGCGCGTCGCGCGCCAACGCGGCTTTCGTGTCTTCGGGAACGTCCCGGATAGTCAGCACAGCCATGCATGCATTATGCAGTCATAATGCAGGCAAACGCAAGATCGGACGCGGAAGTCCTACTCGGACTCGGGGTCCTCCTCGCGGGGCGCGCGGTACGGGTCCGGCTCGCCCGCCGGCTTCGCGCCCGTCGCCTGCCGGGCCACCTCGGCGTCCGCCTCCCTGGCCTTGGCGAGCAGTTCGTCGATGTGCCGCGCGTCGGCGGGCACGTGGTCGGGCACGAACGTCAACGTCGGCGTGTAGCGCACCCCGGTGCCCTGGCCCACCTTCGTCCGCAGCACGCCACGCGCCGACTCCAGCGCGGCGGCGGCACCGGCGAAGTCCGGTGCGGCGTCGAGGCTTTCGCCGAGCACCGTGTAGTACACCGTGGCGTCCCGGAGATCACCGGTGATCCGCGCGTCGGTGATCGTCACGTTGCCCAGCCGCGGGTCCTTGACCTCGTGTTCGAGCGCCGACGCGACGATCTGCGCGATGCGCTTGGCCAGCCTCCTGGCACGAGCCTGATCGGCCACAGAGATCCCCTCCTATTCGTCGTCCGGGCCCAGCAGCCTGCGGCGCGCGGACAGCAGCTCGACATCCGGCCGGGCCGAGACCAGCCGCTCACAGGCGTCCAGCACGTCTCTCACCTGCTCGCCGTCGGCGGATACCACGGCCACTCCGATCAACGCCCTCCGGTGCAGGTCCAGATGACCCGCCTCGGCGACGGAGACGTCGAACCGCCTGCGCACCTCGGCGATCACCGGCCGCACCACCGAGCGCTTCTGCTTCAGCGACCGCACGTCGCCGAGCAGCACATCCAGTTCCAGTGCACCTACGAACATCGGTGTCGTCGCGACGGGGGACGAAGACCCGCGGGGCCCGGACCGCTCCGGGCCCCGCGGGCCGTGTCCGTCACGCGCGAGGCTTCTCGCGGTGCTCGTACGTCTCGATCACGTCGCCGACCTTGATGTCGGAGAACTTGCCGAGCGTCAGACCACACTCGAAGCCGTCGCGGACCTCCACCACGTCGTCCTTGAACCGCCGCAGCGAGTTGACCGGCAGGTTGTCGGAGACCACCACACCGTCGCGCAGCAGGCGGGCCTTGGCGTTGCGGCGGATGTGGCCGGAGGTGACCAGGCAACCCGCGATGGTGCCGTGCTTGGAGGACTTGAAGACCTCGCGGACCTCGGCCGCGCCGAGCTCCACCTCCTCGTACTCCGGCTTGAGCATGCCCTTGAGAGCCTGCTCGATCTCGTCGATCGCCTGGTAGATCACCGTGTAGTACCGGACGTCGACGCCCTCGCGGTTCGCCCGCTCGGTCGCCTTGCCCTGTGCCCGCACGTTGAACCCGAGCACGATCGCGTCGGAGGCCGTCGCCAGGTCGATGTCGCTCTCGGTCACGCCACCGACACCGCGGTGCACGATGCTGAGCTCGACCTCGTCGCCGACGTCGATCTGCATCAGGGACGCCTCGAGCGCCTCGACGGTACCCGAGTTGTCGCCCTTGATGATGAGGTTGAGGCTGTTGGTCTCCTTGAGCGCGGAGTCCAGGTCCTCCAGGCTGACGCGCTTGCGCTTGGCCGCGTTCTCGGCGTTGCGGATGCGGGCCTGGCGGCGCTCGGCGATCTGCCGGGCCACCCGGTCCTCCTCCACGACCAGGAACGTGTCACCCGCGCGCGGCACCGAGGTGAAGCCGATGACCTGCACCGGCCTCGACGGCGTCGCCTCGGTGACGTCGCGGTTGTACTCGTCGACCATGCGGCGCACGCGGCCGTAGGCGTCACCCGCGACCACCGAGTCGCCCATGCGCAGCGTGCCGCGCTGGACCAGCACCGTCGCCACGGGGCCGCGGCCACGGTCGAGGTGGGCCTCGATCGCGACGCCCTGGGCCTCCATGTCCGGGTTGGCCCGCAGGTCCAGTGCCGCGTCCGCGGTCAGCAGGATCGCCTCGAGCAGCCCGTCGATGTTGATGTTCTCACGGGCGGAGATGTCGACGAACATGGTGTCGCCGCCGTACTCCTCGGCCACGAGCCCGTACTCGGTGAGCTGCTGGCGGATCTTCTGCGGGTTCGCGCCCTCCTTGTCGATCTTGTTGACCGCGACCACGATCGGCGCCTTCGCCGCCTGGGCGTGGTTGATCGCCTCCACCGTCTGCGGCATGACCCCGTCATCGGCGGCGACCACGATCACCGCGATGTCGGTGGCCTGCGCACCACGGGCACGCATGGCGGTGAACGCCTCGTGACCCGGGGTGTCGATGAAGGTGACGAGCCGCGGCTCGCCCTCGAGCTCGGTCTCGACCTGGTAGGCACCGATGTGCTGGGTGATGCCACCGGCCTCGCCCTCGTGGACCTTCGTCTTCCGGATGGTGTCCAGCAGGCGGGTCTTACCGTGGTCGACGTGACCCATCACGGTCACCACCGGCGGCCGCACCTGCAGGTCCTCCTCGTCACCGGCGTCCTCGCCGTAGGTGATGTCGAAGGCCTCCAGCAGCTCGCGGTCCTCCTCCTCGGGGCTGACCACCTGCACGTTGTAGTTCATCTCCGTGCCGAGCAACTCCAGCACGTCCTCGGAGACCGACTGCGTCGCCGTGACCATCTCGCCGAGGTGGAACAACACCTGCACCAGCGAGGCCGGGTTGGCGTCGATCTTCTCCGCGAAGTCGGTCAGCGAGGCACCACGCGGCAGCCGGATCGTCTCGCCACTGCCCTTGGGCAGGCGGACGCCGCCGACGCTGGGCGCCTGCATGTTCTCCATGTACTCCTGGCGCTTCTGCCGCTTCGACTTGCGGCCCTTGCGCGAGGGACCACCGGGACGGCCGAACGCGCCGGCCGCACCACCGCGACCGCCGGGGCCACCACGGCCACCGCGGAAGCCACCACCGGCGGGCGCACCGCCGGGGCCGCCGCGGAAACCGCCGCCGCCACCGCCGCCGCCGGGGCCACCGCCACCGCGGAAGCCGCCGCCACCGCCGCCGGGACCACCACGACCCGCACCGGGGCCGCCCCGACCGCCGCCGGGGCCGCCACGGCCACCGCCGGGGCCACCACGGCCGCCACCGGGACCGCCCGCCGGACGAGCGGGCCGGGTCGGCATCATGCCGGGGTTGGGCCTCGGCGGCATGTTGCCGGGGCTGGGCCGGTTGCCGCTCGGGGCGCCGCCGCGCGGACCCGCCGCGGGACGCTCACCGCCGGGCCGCTGCCCGCGCTCGCCGCCCTGCTGACCTCCGCCGGGACGCTGCGAGGACGGCCGCGGCGGGGGCGAACCCGAGCCGACGCCGAACGGGTTGTTGCCCACCCTCGGCGGGCGCGGACCCGGCTTGGGGCCGGGCTTGGGGCCCTGCGGCTTCGGCGGAACGACCGAACCGGGCGAGGGCTGCTGCTCCTGCTTCGGCGGGGTCGCCCTGGCCGCGGGAGCCTGCTCCTCCGGCTTCGGGGCCGGGGGCTTGGGGCCGGGCTGCGCCGGTTTCGGACCGGGCTTGGGCCCCGGCTTGGGGGCCTGCTGCGCGGACCGGTGCTGCGCGGGCCGCTGGGGCTCGGACTGCTGCTGCGCGGGCGGCGCGGGCTTGGTCGAGCCGGCCGCCGCGCTCGCCGACGCCGAGCCGTTGCCGCTCGGGGCGGAGGAGCGGCCGGACTTGCGGTCGCTCTTGCCGTCCTTGCCGACGAACGCGTCGCGCAGCCGCCGGGCGACGGGCGCCTCGACGGTGGACGACGCGGACTTCACGAACTCGCCCTGCTCCTTCAGCTTGGCGAGTACTTCCTTACTGGTGACACCGAGCTCTTTCGCGAGCTCATGTACACGGGCCTTGCCTGCCACTGCTCTCCTCAACTGATGAGGCCGGGCGGCAACAACCCGCTCGACCTCGTCCTATCGTCGCGCGTTCATGGCTTCAGCTTCACGGCTGACTCATGACGGGTCGACCTGCTTCCTTGTTCCGACTGGACGCGGGAGGGTCCCGCGTCCACGCTTTCCCCGGCGAGCCGCTCCAGGTGGGCCCGAAGCCCACCGGTGTCGAGCGCTCCCTGGACTCGTAACGCCCGGGGAAACGCCCGCCGCCGTTCCGCCTTGGACAGGCATCCGAGGTCGGGGTGCACCCACGCACCACGCCCCGGCAGCCGCCGCCGCGTGTCGACGACGACCTGCCCGTCCGCCGCGATCACCCGCAGCAGCTCTCCGACCAACGCCCGCTGCCGGCACCCGACACACGTGCGGACCGGCCTGTGACCGTCCTGACGGCGTGCGGAATCCGACCGCGGGCGTTGCACCACCTCTAGTTTAGCCCCTGGTCAATCAGTCAGCCGAACCGGTTGCCGCGGCGTGCGGCGAATCGTCCGGCGCGGCCTGCTGCTGCGGGCCGCTCTCGGGAGCGGCGTCGCTGCGGATGTCGATCCGCCAGCCGGTCAGCCGCGCGGCGAGGCGGGCGTTCTGCCCCTCCTTGCCGATGGCCAGGGACAACTGGAAGTCGGGGACGACGACGCGGGCCGTCTTGGCACGCTCGTCGACCACCTTCACCGACACAACCTTCGCGGGCGACAGCGCATTCCCGACGAAGCGCCCGGGATCCTCCGAGTAGTCGATGATGTCGATCTTCTCGCCGCCGAGCTCGCTCATGACATTGCGCACACGCGCGCCGACGGGCCCGATGCACGCGCCCTTGGCGTTGACACCCGCCACCGTCGACCGGACGGCGATCTTCGAGCGGTGTCCCGCCTCGCGGGCGACCGCGGCGATCTCCACCGTTCCGTCGGCGATCTCGGGCACCTCGAGCGCGAACAGCTTGCGCACCAGGTTCGGGTGCGTGCGCGAGAGCGTGATCTGCGGGCCGCGCGCGCTACGCGACACGCCCACCACGTAGGCCTTGATCCGGCTGCCGTGCTGGTACGACTCGCCGGGCACCTGCTCGGCGGCGGGCAGCACCCCCTCGGTGTCGCCGACCTGCACGATCACCATGCCGCGGGCGTTCGCGCGCGCGTCGCGCTGGATGACACCCGCGACGATCTCGCCCTCCTTGGCGGAGAACTCGCCGTAGGTCTTCTCGTGTTCGGCGTCGCGCAGCCGCTGCAGGATCACCTGGCGCGCGGTGGTGGCGGCGATCCGGCCGAAGCCCTCCGGCGTGTCGTCCCACTCCTCGGCGACCTCGCCGTTCTCGTCCAGCGTGTGCGCGAGCACGCGCACGAAGCCCGTCTTGCGGTCGATGTCGATCTTGGCGTGCGGCTGGTGGCCCTCGGTGTGCTTGTAGGCGGTGAGCAGGGCCGTCTCGATGGCCTCCAGCACGGTCTCGAAGGGGATGTCCTTATCTCGTTCGATCGCGCGCAGTGCCGCGATGTCGACGTTCACCTCGACTCCTCCTTCGCTCCGGCACCGTCGTCGATCTTGCCGGACGCGTCCGCCTCCAGCAGCTTGAGCTCTCCCGCGGGCGGCTGCTTGAACTCGATCTCCAGCACCGCCTTGGCCACGCCGTCGTACCGGACGTCGCGGATGGTGCCGTCGACGAGCACCCGCACCGAGCTCGGGCCCGCCTCGCCGACGCGGCCGACGAACTCGGCGCCCTCCGTCGGCGTGATCCGCACCTGCCGGTACTTGGCCCGTCTCCAGTGCCGCTGTCTGGTCAGCGGGCGATCGACACCCGGCGACGTGACCTCGAGAGTGTAGGCGCCCGCGATGAGGTGCTCGTGCTCGTCCAGGGCCGCCGACACGGCCCTCGAGATGTCGGCGACCTCGTCGAGCCCGACACCCTCATCGCCGTCGACCACTACTTTGACCAGCTTGCGCCGGCCGGCTTGTTGCACGTCCAGCGCGTCGAGATCGAAACCCGCGGCCGTGACGGCTTCGGCCACGATGGGCTCCAGCCGACTGGCGAGTTCGTTGGGCACCGTGCTGCTCCCCGTTCTCGGAGTTCGAAGTGGTGGTTCAGCTTATCTTGCCGGGACCCGCTTCCGCCGACCATCGGACCCCGCCTGGCAGGATGACGTCTCGTGAGTTCCCGACCCCTGCTGACCCGGCGCGGTCTGCTGCGCACCGTCGCGGTCACCGCGCTGGCCGCCCCCGTGGCCGCCGCGTGCGGCCCCGGCTACGACGACAGCCCCGACCAGCTGCTCCCGCTGCTGCGCCGCGCCAGGGCCGACGCCGCCGCCGCGAACGCGCTGGCGCGCTCCTCCGCCGACGTCGCCGAGCTGGCCAGGCAGGTCGCCACGGCGCGGACGGCACAGGCCGACGCGCTGCAGCAGGAGGTCGACCGGCTCAACAAGCCCAGGCCGGAGGGCGGCAACGCGCCCCCGGAGACGGTGCGGGACCTCTCCGCGCTGGGCGAGCGGCTGGCGCAGGCCCGCACGCAGGCGGCCGAGCTGGTGCCACGCCTGCCCGCCTACCGCGCGGGGCTCACCGGCTCGGTGGCGGCGGGCTGCGCGGCGGTGCAGCAGCTCGCGCCGTCCCTGGGCGCCGAGCAGCCCGGCACCGTCGACGTGCCCTCGACCGGGGAGCTGACGCCGGAGGCCGTCGGCGCGCTGCAGCAGGCACTGGCGGCCGAGCACGCGGCCATGTGGGTGTACGGCCTGGTGAGCGCGTTCCTGCCCGCCGACTACGCGGCAGGCATCGACAACGGAACCGACGCGCACCGGGACCGCAGGGACGCCTGCGAGCGGGTGCTCACCGCGGCCGGGGTCACGCCACGCCCGCCCGAGGCGGCCTACGTGCCCCCCGAGCCGGTGCGGGGCGAGGACGCGGCCGTGCAGCTCGTGGTGACCGCCGAGACCGACGCGGCGAACGCCTGGCACGGCGTGCTGGAGCGCACCGGCGACGCCGGGCTGCGCAGGCTCGCCACCCAGGCGCTCATCGGCTCGGCCACCCGGTGCACGAGCTGGCGGATCGAGGCGGGACGGCAACCTGCCGCGCTCGCGCTGCCGGGCCGCGCCACCGGCACGGACTGACTGCCTGACCGCGGTGGCCCGGGACCGCGGCTCAGCGCAGTGCCGCGGACAGCCGCAGCGCGTCGGCCGCGATGCGGGCGAGCGTGTCGTCGGCGGCGCGCTCACCGAAATAGGCGGCCTCCACGATGGTGACCTCGCTGCCCTCGGCGGTGGACGCGTACTCGCCGCCGGCGACCTCGGGGGCACCCGGCAGGTTCGCCGTGCCGTCGCGCACCAGGTCGTTGATGTTGCCGGTGCCCTCGGTGTCGGTGATGGCCTTCAGCTGTCGCGCGCCGCCCGCGTCGGGCATCGTCACCAGGACCACCGAGACCAGCGCCCTGGCCTCGCCGGACCCGGTGGTGTAGAGCGCACGGTCGAGACGGCTGCAGGGAGTGGACGCCAGCCAGTCCGCGACGTCGCCGTAGGCGTTGCCCGCGCAGTCCGTGGACCGCTGCGGCCCCGCCACGACCGTGTAGTCGAACGCGCCGCTGGTCAGCGGGTCCTCGGTGACCGTGGGCTCGGCCTGACCCTCGACCCCGCTGCCCGACGTGCGGAGCAACCCCCAGATCAGCCCCGCCACGACGGCGACCGCGACCAGCCCCGCCCCGCGCAGCAGCCACTGGGTGCCGCGCGGCCGGTTCGGCGGCGCAGGCCGCACGGCGCGTAACGGCGCCGTGTCGCTCACTCCGGGGTTGTATTGCTCGCCAGCCACGGGCTGTGACCGTAGCCGACGCCGGTCACCCCAGAGCGGCCAGCACCCGGTCCACGTCGTCGGCCGTGTTGTAGAGATGGAAACCGATCCGGGCCTTGCCCGCGCGCACGCTGGCCTTCACCTCCGCGTCCGCGAGCCGCTCCGCGGCGTGGGGCGCGGCCAGTGCCACGATCGCGCTGCCCCGGGCAGGCGACCCGAGCTTGGCCAGCAGCAGGTCGGCGAGCCCGGTGCAGTGCTGGTGCACCTCAGCCTGGTCGAGCGAGGCCACGTACGGCAGGGCCACGGCGGCACCGGCGAACGACAGCCAGGCGGGCGAGATGTCGAACCGGCGCGCGCCGGAAGCCAGGCGCAGCGGCAGGCCGTAGACCGACTGCCACGGGTCCTCCCCCGCGTACCAGTTGGCCGCCACGGGCACGGTCCGCTCCATCGCCCGCGGGTGCACGGCGAGCCAGGCGGCGCCACGCGGAGCCAGCAGCCACTTGTAGGAACCGCCGACCACCCAGTCCGCCCACTCCAGCGCCAGGGGCAGCCAGCCGGCCGCCTGCGTCACGTCCAGCAGCACCGGCACCCCGGTGGCCGCGGCGGCCTCGCGCAGCGCGGGCAGGTCGGCCAGCGCGCCGTCGGCGGACTGGACCACGCTCACCGCGACCAGGTCGTGTCCCTCCACCCTGGACGGCAGGTCGGCCAGCGGCACCTCGTGCACCGTGACGCCCCTGCTGCCGTGTGCGGCGAACGGGAAGCTGACGCTGGTGAACTCGTTGCCGGCGGTGAGCACCCGCGCGCCGTCGGGCAGGCCCGCCGCGACCATGCCCACCAGCGACGAGACACTGCCGCCGATGGCGATCCGCTCGGCGGGCACGCCGGCCAGACGGGCGAACGCGCCGCGAGTGATGTCCACGGCCTCGTCGAAGTCCGGTGGCGCCGCGGCGCCGGTGCGCCAGCGCCGTACCGTCTCGTCCACCGCGTCGGCGACGTGCGCGGGCGGGATGCCGACGCTCGGCGTGTTCAGGTACCCGGCGGGAACGGCGAAGCCGGCGGAGAAGGCGTGGCGCATGACGCCGACACTACCGAGCCGGCGAGCACCGCCCACCCCGTTATGGTGGCTGCCGCCGACGCCGGCGGCCAACACACCGCCCGGCGTCAGGCGTTGTCGGCGCGCTCCAGGAACGGACCGAACAGGTCGGGCACCGCGGTCTCGGCGAAGGCCAGGCCGTCGCTCTCGCCGATGTCGTAGATGGAGTAGGCGCCCTGCCCGGCCGCCGTGGTGGCGGTGAGGGTGAGCAGCCCCTTGCGGCGCTGGAAGATCGACTGCTTGGCGGTCCAGCCGATGATGCCGCGCCGTTGCAGGGCCACCGTGCCCCGCCGGACGGCGCCGCTGCGGGCCACGAGATAGCCGCCGGTGAGCCCGTGGCCGAGGTTGCGGTACGCCTCGACGGCGAGCGCGACGGCGACCGGCGCCAGCACCACCGCGCTGATCCACGCCACGTGCAGCAACACCGCCGACACCGTCACACCGAGCACCAGCAGCACCAGCACCGGTACCGCCGCGGCCGCCAGCGCCCACCGGATCCGCCTGCCCCGCGCGGCGAGCGGGTGGGCCCGTAGCCGCACCGACTCGGTCGGCGAGACCGGTTCCGCCAGCACCAGCGCGGCGACCCGGTCGGCCTCCGCCTTCGGCGCCGAGGGCAGCAGCGTCTTGTGGTCGGTGCGCTCGTTCTCCTTCTGCTTCACCAGTCCGGTGGCGACCGCGTCGACCCTGGCGGCGCCGACGAGCCGGTTGCCCAGCGGCTCGACCACCTCAACACCCCGCAGCCTCCGCTCCTCCAGCGAGATGGACCGGGTGGTGAGCAGGCCGCGGCGGACCCGCAGTGTGCCGCCCGGCTCGCGGTCGAGGCGGTAGTTCCACCACATCTCCACGAACAGCGCGCTCGAGCCGACGACCCCGACGACGAGGCCGATGCCGACGAGCACACCGATCGCCGCGAGCAGGGGCAGGTCCCGCAGCACGTCCAGGGCCCAGGTGATGACGCCCTGCTGCAGCCCGAACCACTCGGCGACCTGCAGCACCGCGCCGAACACGGCCACCCCGAGCGTCGGGGTCAGAAACGACATCGGCGCGAACCGCACCCACGACAGGTCGAGCGTGGCCAGCCTGCCGTTCTCCGGCTCCCCGGCCACCGGTCCCGCGGGTGCCCGTTCCAGCAGCTGCCTGCGCAGCCGATCGGCCTCGGCCTTGGTGACCGGGTGCAGCGCGAGCGAGCCCTCCCCCGCACCGGCCTGCTCCCCGGTGCCGATCTTGACGTTGACGAGCCCGAACACGCGCAGCAGCAGCCCGGCGGTGAGGTCGACGCTGCGGATGCGCTCGCGGCTGAGCGAGCGGCGCTTGCGCACCAGGATCCCGGTGTGCAGCTCCACGCGTTCGGCGGTGACGCGGTAGCGGGTCTTGCGCCAGCGCACCTCGTCGGCCACCGCGGCCGCGGCGATGCCGGCGAGCGCGACGGGCACCACGATCGCCAGGGCGATCACCGGCGAGGTGCCGCCGCCGATACCGATACCGGCGGGAAGGCCTGCGGCGACGGCCACCCCGGCGGCGTTGGCCGCGGTGACGACGACGGTGCGGTGGTCGAGCGCGCGCCAGTCGCTCACGTGGCGTCTCCCGGCGTGGCCTGCGTGGTCTCGGTGAGCTGGCGCACCAGGTCGGCCGCGAGCTCGTGGTCGAGGCCGGGGATGGTGACGGCGCCCTTCGCCGACGCGGTGGTGACCGTGACCGTCGCCAGCCCGAAGAACTGCTCCAGCGGCCCGCGCTGGGTGTCGACGGTCTGGATGCGCGACATCGGCGCCACGCGCCACTCCTGCCAGAAGAAGCCGGTCCGCGTGTAGACGGCGTCGCCGGTGATCTCCCAGCGGTGCACCCGGTACCACCACAGCGGCAGCAGCACGACGAAGGGCAGGCCGGCGAGGGCCACGGCCCCGGCGGCGACCAGCAGCCACAGCCTCGCGGGCAGCAGGAACTGCGCCAGTGCGAGCAGCACGACGCACGGCGTGCCGAACAGCAGCAGGAACCCGGTTCGCCACCAGCGCACGGCTCGCGGGTCGAGCTGGTTGTTCGGCGGGCGCAGGCGCAGCGGAACGTCCTGTTCTGACGGTGTCTCCGGCGTGTCCGGCACGGCCCCCACTCCCCGTCGGCTACGAGTGGCTGGAATCTAGCACCGGGGCACCGTGGGTCACGGCCCGCCCACGGTGAGCCCGTCCTCGGCGCCGCCGCGGCTCAGCACGATGTCGCGGGTGCGCTCCAGCGCCTCGGTGCGGCGTGGCGTCGGCTCGGCGGTGGTGAGGTCGGTCAGCCGGATCGGCGGGCCCAGCTCGACGAGGGTGGGCACGTACCCGGCCTCGTCGACGGTCCAGTCCCCGCCACGGCGCACGAACCGGAACTGGGCCGCGATGCCCTCCTCGGACACGCCCACCGGCTCGGCGTGCCGGGCGACGGAGTTGCCGAGCCCGTAGGCCACCCACTTGTCGCCGAGCTTCTCGATCGGCTGCACGACGTGGGCGTGATGGCCGACGATCAGGTCGATCGCGTCGCCGGCCAGCAGCTGCTCGGCGAGCTGCTGCTGCTCGGCGGTGGGCTCGTGCTGGTACTCCTCGCCCCAGTGCAGGCTCGCGATCACCACCTCGGCTCCCGCGGCCCTGGCCGCCTCGGCCTGGGCGAGCACGGCCTCGGGATCGAGCGGGTTGGCCAGCCAGGGCTTGTCGGCGGGCAGCTCGAACCCGTTGAAGCCGAACGTGAACGAGACCTGCCCGACCTTGACGCCGCCGACGTCGACCACGAGCGGAGTGGCGGCCTCCTGCTCCGTGCGCGCGGAGCCGGTGTGCTCGAGACCGGCCTCGTCGAGGGCGCCGAGCGTGCTGGTGACGCCCTCCTCGCCGTGGTCGAGCACGTGGTTGGAGGCGGTCGAGCAGCTGTCGTAGCCGATGTCGGCGAGCGTGTCGGCCAGCTCGGGCGGGGCGCTGAACTGGGGGTAGCCGCTGTAGGGCCCGCCGTCCTCGGCGAGCGGCACCTCCAGGTGGCACAACGCGAGGTCGGCCTTGCTGATCAGCGGCCGCACGCCCTCGAACAGCGGGCCGAAGTCGAACGCGTCCGGCTCGCCGCCCGCCTCCTCCGCGGCCTGCTCGTACAGGTCGGGATGGATGAGCACGTCACCGGTGGCCACGACGGTGAACGAGTCCTCCGCCGCGGAAGCGGACGGAGCCGGGGGCGCGGGTGGTACGGACGGCGATCCTCCGGCGGGTGCCGTGCTGCAGGCACCCGCCAGCAGCGCGACACCGGCGATCGCGCTCGCGGCACGACGGACCATGATCAGCCTTTCGGGGGATGGGTGGCGTCATCCTGCCTGGTCCCCGCGAGCGCCGCGACGTTGCCCTAGCTAAGTGTCGTCCACCAGCCGTCGACCTGCGGCGGAGCGGCCACGTCGATCCGTTCGCCCGGCCGCGGCACCGCGAGCGTGACCCCGCGGGCCTTGGCCTCCTGCCACGCCCGGTCGACCGGCTCGCTCCACGCGTGCGGCGCGAGGTTGAACGTCGCCCAGTGCACCGGGATCATCAGGCCACCGCGGACGTCGAGGTGCGTGGCCACGCCCTCCTCGGGCGTCATGTGGATGTCGGGCCAGCTGGGGGCGTAGGCGCCGATCTGCACGAGCGTGGCGTCGAAGGGCCCGTACTGCTCGCCGATGCGGGTGAACCCGTCGAAGTGGCCGGTGTCGCCGCTGTAGAAGACGCGGTGCCGCTCGCCCGCGATCACCCAGGACGCCCACAGCGTGTTGTTGCGCTCGAAGCCCCGGCCGGAGAAGTGCTGGGCGGGCGTGGCGACGATCCGCAGGCCGCCCGCCTCGGTCTCGTCGCCCCAGTCCAGCTCGACGATGCGGGACTCGGGCACCTGCCAGGCCCGCAGGTGCGCGCCGACGCCCAGCGGCACCACGAACGGCGCCCGCTGCGTGCGCGCCAGCGTCAGCACGGTCGGCATGTCGAGGTGGTCGTAGTGGTCGTGGGAGATGACGATCGCGTCGACCGGCGGCAGGTCGTCGATCCGGTGCGGCACGGGGTGCAGCCTGCGCGGCCCGACGAGCCGCGACGGCGACACCCGGTCGCTCCACACCGGGTCGAGCAGCACCCTGGCGCCGTCCAGCTCGACGAGCGACGACGCGTGTCCGAACCACGTGATGTGCAGGCCCTCGGCCGGGGCGGGACCCGACGGCACCACCAGCGGAACCGGCGCGGCCGGGTGCCGCGGCTGCCCGCCGAAGAGCAGCTCACGCGCGGCCTGCTTGCCACTGCCTGGCGGAAGCCAGCGAGGTGGCGCGGGGTTGCGGAAGGCGCCGTCGCGGAACTGCGGCGACCCGGCGAGCGCGGCGCTGTCCGGCCGCCCGCCGAGAGCAGCGCGCACGCCCCGTGCCGCGAGCGCCACTCCGGTCACCGCGACCGCTCCCGCACCGGCCGCCGCGCCACCCAGCAGCCAGGAGGCCGCGTGTGTGCCCCTGTTCACCCGTTTGCCGCCCATGTCCCGCCCTCCGTGTCCGCGTCTGCCGGATCAACGCCGCGTCCCGACCGGGTGTTCCCGCGGGCAACGGCGCCGCTCACGGCGGTCCGGGCGGGGCAGGAACGCGCGTAGGCTGAGCGCGTGGACGCGCTGGGGTCGCTGCTCGACGGGCCGAGACCACGTGGCGCCTTCCTGCTGAAGGCCCTGCTGGACCCGCCGTGGTCGCTGCATGTGCGCGACCGCGCGCCGCTGGCGCTGCTGGCCATGGCCGCGGGCGAGGGGTGGCTCGTGCCCGCGGGCGGCGCCCCCGAACGGCTGTGTCCCGGCGACGTCGCCGTGGTGCGTGGCCCCGCGCCGTACGTGCTGGCCGACGACCCCGCCACCCCGCCCACCGCGGTGATCCATCCGGGGCAGCGCGCGACGACGCCGGACGGCGAGGAGTTGTGCGAGCGCCTGGCGCTGGGCGCGCGGACATGGGGCACCGGCGGCTCCACCACGGTGCTCGTCGCGGTCCACGAAACGCCCGGCGAGCTGAGTTCCCGGCTGCTGGGCGCACTTCCCGCCACGCTGGTCATCCGCAGCCGGACCTGGGAGTCGCCGCTGGTGCCGCTGCTGGCGGCCGAGCTCGGGCGCGACGAGCCCGGCCAGGACGTCGTGCTGGACCGTCTGCTCGACCTGCTGCTGGTCGCCGCGCTGCGCGAGTGGTTCGCTCGCGAGGACGCCGACGCGCCCGCCTGGTACCGGGCGCACACCGATCCCGTGGCCGGCCAGGCACTGCGGCTGCTGCACGACGATCCCGCGCACCCGTGGACGGTCGCCACGCTCGCCGCCAAGACAGGGGTGTCCCGCGCGGCGCTGGCCCGCCGGTTCACCGCGCTCGTCGGCGAGTCGCCGATGGCCTACCTCACCGGCTTGCGCCTGGCGCTGGCCGCCGACCTGCTGCGCGGCTCCGACTCCACAGTGGACGCCGTGGCCAGGAAGGTGGGCTACGGCAGCCCGTTCGCCCTGAGCACGGCGTTCAAGCGCGTCCGTGGCCTCAGCCCGCAGGAGTACCGCGAGCGGACCGTGCATCCCGCCACCGTGGCGGGTGCCGCGCCCGGCTAGCGCGGCACCGACCGTCCATTCGCACTCGGCAAACCGGGGCTTGACTTCCCCGCTGATCGCGTGTCAGGGTTTAGTTATGCGCATAACTGGCCAGGGCCGACCGCGCCGCGTGTCCCAGATGGACATTGCGCGGCAGGCGGGCGTCACCCAGGCCGCCGTATCGTTGATCCTGCGGGGCAAGGCGGAGTCCATCCCGGAGGAGACGCGGCAGCGGGTGCTCGACGTCGCGCGCGAGCTCGGCTACCGCGCCGATCCGCTGGCCCGCCGACTGGCCAAGGGGCGCAGTCAGCTGCTCGGCGTGTTCACCTACGAACGGGTGTTCAGCGTGGCCCAGCGCAGCCTGTACCACCCGTTCCTGCTCGGCATCGAGGAAGCCGCCGAGCAGGCCGGACACGACCTGCTGCTGTTCACCAGCGCGGCCACCTCCGGGCCGGTGCGCAGCATCTACGCGGGCGGCGAGAACAAGCTGCGCCTCGTCGACGGCGCGGTGCTGCTCGGTCGCGACGAGATCCCCGCCGAACTGGAACAACTGGTCGCCGAGGAGTACCCGTTCGTCTTCATTGGACGGCGCTTTCTCGGCGACGGGCGCGAGGTGCCCAACGTGTCCCCCGACTACACGGGCGCGGGACGTGCGCTGGCCGGGCGGCTCGCCGAGGCGGGGCACCGCCGGATCCGCTACGTCGGCGCCAACCCGGAGCTGCCCGCCACCGCCGACCGGCTCGCCGGGCTTCGCGCGCGGCGGCTGGAGGTGTCGTCGGCCTTTCCCCACCTCGCCGAGATCTCGGCGGAGTTCGTGCGTGAGCTCCAGCGGGCCGGGGTCACCGCGGTGGTCGCGGAGAGCACCGACTACGCCGAGGCGCTGCGGTCGGCCGCCGAAGGCTGCGGGCTGAGCGTGCCCGGCGGGTTGTCACTGGCCGTGGCGGGCGTGTCCGAGGACGACGGGGACACCGGCTGGTCCGGCTACGGCATCCCCGGCAGACTCCTCGGGCGGCTCGCGCTGGAGCGCCTGCTCGGCCGCCTGGACGGCACGGCCGAGGCCACGGCCACGGTGGCGTGCCCGCCCCACGAGGGCACCACGCTGGCCGCGCCCGAGAACTGACCGCCCGAACGAAAACGATCCCATCCCCGCCAACCCCAATGGAGAGGTTGCATGAGCACGCGTTTGCGCTGCCTGCTCGCCGCGTCCGCGGTCGCGCTGACCGCGGCCTGCGGTGTCGGCGACCAGGCCGGATCCAACACCGTGACGATGACGGTCTGGACGTCCAACCAGGCCCAGCTCGACCTGCTGAACCGGCTGGCCGACGACTTCTCGGCCCAGCACGACGGCGCGGACGTGCGCATCCAGTCCGTGCCGCAGGCCGACTACACCACCAAGATCTCGGTGCGCCTCGCGGGTGGCGACGCGCCCGACCTCGGCTGGCTCGGCGCGCCCGACGCCGTCGGCATGGCCGCCTCCGGCCAGCTCGCCGACGTCGGCCCGGCACTGCGTAACGATCCGGAGTACCGGTTCGACGACTTCGTGCCCGCCGCGTTCACCAACTGGCGCGGCGGCGACGCCGTGTACGGCGTGCCGTTCTCGACCAGCCCGTTCTTCGTCATCTACAACAAGGACGCCTTCGCCACGGCGAACCTGCCCGAGCCCGCCGAGCTGGCGGCGCGGGGCGACTGGACATGGGACCGGCTGGCCGGGCTCGCCCGCGACCTGCAGCCGAGCCTGCCGCGCGGTCACTTCGTCTTCCAGAGCAACGAGGGCAGCGTCTACGGTCCCCTGCCGGTGTCGTGGCCGACGCTGGATCCGCTGTTGCGGGCCCACGGTGCCGGGTTCTACGACCCGCAGACCAAACGCTGCACGCTCGACAGCCCCGCGGCCGCCGAGGCCGTCGGCACCTTCCACCGGATGGCGTTCGACGACCGCACCGCCGTGCCGCCCGGCGCGCAGGCCGACTTCTACGCGGGCAACGCGGCGATGACGATCACCCAGTTGTCGAGGCTGTCGCAGCTGGAGGGCGCCGAGTTCGACTACGGCATCGCGCCGCTGCCCGGCGGCCCCGGCGGGCAGCCGCACGTGACCGGGCAGGCCGGGCTCGTGGTCTTCGAGCAGGCACCGCACAAGGAGCTGGCCACGGAGCTGCTCAAGTACCTGACCAGCGAGAAGGCGGTCCGGGAGCTGGCGGAGTTCTACCCGCCC
Organism: Prauserella muralis; assembly: GCF_003202285.1. Taxonomy (GTDB): domain Bacteria; phylum Actinomycetota; class Actinomycetes; order Mycobacteriales; family Pseudonocardiaceae; genus Prauserella_B; species Prauserella_B muralis. Next base: position 1,348,108 of record NZ_MASW01000002.1, on the reverse strand, counting down.
GCCCGCACGTCGGTGCTGGCCGACGCCCCGGAGATCTACCGGGACTCGCGGCTGTCCGAGCAGGCGGTGAAGGACATCCTGGTGCCGGGCATCACCGAGGGCCACGCGTTCCAGTACCCCCGGACGTGGCCGGAGATCAAGACGACCGCGCAGCCGGTGTTCGACCAGCTGTGGAGCCCCGGTGCCGACGTGGGCTCGGTGCTGGGCAGGCTGTGCGGCGAGGTCGGCCCGTTGCTGAAGCAGGCGGAGTGACGGAGCAGGCGTGGCCGCACCGATCCTGACTCCCACCCCCGAGGCCACCGGCCGGTCCGGCTCGCCCGCCCCTCGGCGGGCGCGCCGGCACCGGCGGCGGGAGGCGCTGACCGGCTACCTGTTGATCTCCCCGCAGGCACTCGGGTTCACGCTGTTCGTTCTCGTCCCGCTCGTCGCCATCGTCGTGCTGTCGTTCACGCACACCGACCTGCGCTCGGGCCGGTCGGAGGCGGCGGGCTGGGACAACTACCGCCAGTTGCTCACCGAGGATCCCACGTTCTGGCGGTCGGTGGCCGTCACCGGCGTGTTCGCGCTCGGTCTCGTGGCCATCAACGTCGGCCTGTCACTGGGACTGGCGCTCGTGCTGTACCGGCGCCCTCCCGGCGCGGGGCTGTTTCTCACCCTGGCCTTCCTGTCGGTGGTCACCTCGCAGGCGGCCTGGGCACTGGTGTGGCGGTTCCTGCTGCAGGGCGAGGGCGGCGGCGTCAACGAGCTGCTGTCGCTGGTCGGCATCACCGGCCCCAACTGGCTGTTCGAGGCGAAACCGGCGCTGGCGGCGGTGATCGTGGTGGCCGCGCTGAAGACCGTGGGGCTCAAGGCCGTCATCTTCCTCGCCGCGCTGCGCAACATCCCGTCGGAGACGCTCGAGGCCGCCCGGCTCGACGGCGCGAGCGAGTGGCGGCTCATCCGGCACGTCGTGCTGCCGTTGATCGCGCCGACCACGCTGGTGGTCGTGCTGATCACGTTCATCGGCTCGTTCCAGGTCTTCGACTACATCCAGCTGATGACGCACGGCGGCCCCTCGCACGCGACGTCGGTGCTGGCGTTCTACCTCTACGAGCAGGCGTTCGAGCTGTTCCAGGCGGGCTACGCCAGCGCGATCGCCGTGGTCCTCTTCGGACTGACACTGCTGCTGGTCGCCGCGCAGTGGTGGGCGAGGCGGAAGTGGGTGCACAGTGAGTAGGCTCCTCACCCGCGGCGCGCTGTACCTCTTCCTGATCGCGCTGTCGGTTCCGCTGGTCTTTCCGTTCCTGTGGATGGTCTCGAGCGCGCTGAAGCTGCCCGGCGACGTGCTCGCCTCACCTCCGCAGCTGGTCCCCGCCGAGGTCACGTGGGACAACATCCGCGACGTGTTCACGTTCCAGCCGTTCGCGCGGCAGGTCTACAACAGCCTCTACATCGCCACCCTCGTGGCTCTGTTCACGTGCGTGCTGTCGCTGCTGTCCGGCTACGCGTTCGCGCGGCTGCGGTTTCCCGGGCGCAACGTGCTCTTCTTCCTGTTCCTGTCGGCGTTGATGCTGCCGGTCGAGGTGACGCTGATCCCGAACTTCAGCCTGATGAAGGCACTCGGGTTCGCCGACACGCACGTGCCGCTGCTGGCGCTGCCGGTGTTCGGTGCCACCGGGGTCACGGGGGTCTTCCTGATGCGCCAGTTCATCCAGTCGATCCCGGTGGAACTGGAGGAGGCCGCCATGATCGACGGCATGGGCAGGCTGCGGATCCTGCTGCACGTGATCCTGCCGCTGACCCGCCCGATGCTGGGCACCATCGGCATCATCGCGTTCCTCTACAGCTGGAACTCCTTCCTGGAACCGCTGGTGTTCGTCAACCGCAGCGAGCTGTTCACCGTGCCGCTCGCGCTGACGGCGTTCACCGACACCAGCGGCAACCCCATCTGGGGCGTGCAGATGGCGGCGACCGCCATCTCGACCGTGCCCCTGCTGCTGGCCTACCTCGTGGCCCGGCGACAGATCACCGAAAGCCTCGCCCAGACGGGCATCAAGTGAACGGAGGGACATGGCTTCAGCCCACGGACTCGACTGCGACGTCCTGGTGGTCGGCGGCGGGTGCGGCGGGGTGGCGGCGGCGCTGTCCGCGGCGCTGCTCGGCCGCCGCGTCGTGCTCACCGAGGCGACCGGCTGGCTCGGTGGCCAGCTGACGGCACAGGCCGTGCCGCCCGACGAGAACCCGTGGGTGGAGACGACCGGCAGCACCGCGTCCTACCGGCTGCTGCGCTCGCGCGTGCGCGACCGCTACCGTGCCGATCCGCGGCTCGGCGAGCAGGCCCGCGCGCGGCGCGAGCTCAACCCCGGTGAGGGCTGGGTGAGCGCGCTGTGTGCCGAGCCGGTGGTGGTCCACGACGTGCTCACCGAGTTGCTGCGGCCGCTGTGCCGGTCGGGAAACCTCACCATCCGGCAGCACCACGTCCCCGTCTCCGCCGACACCGGCGGCGACCGGGTCGAGGCCGTCGCCTTCACCGCCCCGGACGGCCCGGTGACGCTGCGGGCGGCCCACGTCATCGACGCGACCGAGGAAGGCGACCTGCTGCCGCTGACCGGGTGCGAGCACGTGCTCGGCGCCGAGAGCGAGGCCGACACCGGCGAGCCGCATGCGCTGCCCGGCCCCGCCGACCCGTTCGACCAGCAGGCGCTGACCTGGTGCGTGGCGCTGGAGCACGGCTCCGGCGAGCACGTGATCGAGCGGCCCCGCGACTACGACTTCTGGCGCGGCTACCGGGCACCGTTCTGGCCGGGGCCGCAGCTGGGCTGGGCCACCCAGGAGCCGGAGACGGGACGGACGCTGCGCAGGCCGCTGTTCGGCGAGGACGGCGAGCAGGACCTGTGGCGCTTCCGGCGTATTCGCAGCGGGCGGCTGTACGACCCGCCGTTGCCGGATGTCTCGCTGGTGAACTGGCCGCAGATCGACTACTGGCTCGCGCCCGTGACGGGCGTGGGTGCCGCCGAGCGGGACCGGCGGCTGGAGCAGGCCCGGCAGCTGACCCTGTCGTTCGTGTACTGGCTGCAGACGGAGGCGCCCCGCCCGGACGGCGGTGCGGGGTATCCGTGGCTGCGGCCCGCCGGGGAGCCGCTCGGCACCGCCGACGGGCTGGCCGCCGCGCCCTACATCCGGGAGGCCCGCCGCATCCGCGCGGAGTTCACGGTGCTGGAGCAGCACGTCGGCGTCGAGGCGCGCGAGGGGCTGGCCGGCGCCGAGCAGTTCCCCGACAGCGCCGGCATCGGCAGCTACCGCATCGACCTGCATCCCAGCACCGGCGGCAGCGGGTATCTGGACATCGCGTGCTACCCGTTCCAGATCCCGCTCGGCGCGCTGATTCCGCAGCGGCTCGACAACCTGCTCGCCGGCGGCAAGTGCCTCGGCGTCACCCACCTGACCAACGGCTGTTACCGGCTGCATCCCGTGGAGTGGAACACGGGCGAGGCGGCGGGCGCGCTCGCCGCGTTCGCGCTGGAGTCCGGCGTGCCGCCCCGTGCCGTGCGGGCCCGCCCGGACCTGCTCGCCGAGTTCCAGCGGGTGCTGACCAAGCTCGGCATCCCGCTGGAGTGGCCCGAGGACGTGCGCACCTTCCAGCGCTGACGCGCGCGAGTCCTGCACTCAGGCCCGCGAGTCCTGCACTCAGGACGCCGAGTTCTGCACTCAGGACGCCGAGTTCTGCGTTCCGGTACCGAGCCGCCGAACCCGAACGCAGAACTCGCGGGCACGAACGCAGGACTCGCGGGCACGAACGCAGAACTCGCGGGCACGAACGCAGGACTCGCGGGTGTCAGGCTTCGCGGTCCTTCAGGACCCGGCGCAGGATCTTGCCCGTCGGCGACTTCGGGATCTCGTCGACGAACTCGACGTCCCGGATCTTCTTGTACGGCGCGACGCGCTCGGCGACCCACGCCAGGAGGTCCTCTGCCGTGAGGCCGCCGTCGGCGACCACGAAGGCCTTCGGCGCCTCGCCGCCCTCGGCATGCGGCACACCGATCACCGCGGCGTCGAGCACCCGCGGGTGGCTCAGCAGCACGGCCTCCAGCTCCGCGGGCGCCACCTGGTAGCCCTTGTACTTGATGAGCTCCTTGAGCCGGTCGACGATCCAGAACACGCCGTCGCCGTCCACCCGCGCGATGTCGCCCGTGTGCAGCCAGCCGTCGGTGATCGTCGCCGCGGTGGCCTCCGGGTTGTCCAGGTAGCCCGCCATCACCTGCGGGCCCCGCACCAGCAGCTCCCCCGCCTCGCCGGGCTCGACGTCGGTGTCGGTGCCGGGCACCACGAGCCGCGCCTCGGTGCCGGGCGAGAGCCGGCCCACGCTGCCGGCGGGCATCGAGGAGAACTCGGCGTCGAACACCTGATGCGTGCCGGGGCTGGCCTCGGTCATGCCGTAGCCCTGCCGGATCAGGCAGCCCAGCCGCTTCTCCGCCCGCTCGGTCACCTCCACGTCCAGCGGCGCCGCGCCACAGAAGGCGAACCGCAGCGCGGAGAGGTCGTAGTCCTCCACCCCGGGCAGGTTCGCCAGCGTCAGCACCATCGGCGGCGCGAAGTACGCCCGCGTCACCCGGTGCTTCTCCAGCGCGGCGAGGTAGCCGTGCGGCTCGAACCGCGGCAGCGTCAGCACCGTCGCCCCGGCCAGCAGCCCGGAGTTGAGGATGATCGTGAAGCCGTAGATGTGGAAGAACGGCAGCACGGCGGCCTGCACGTCGTCGCTGGTGATACGCCAGCCGACACGGGTCTGCGCCAGGTTGGCCACCAGGTTGCGGTGCGTGAGCCGCACGCCCTTCGCCATGCCGGTGGTACCGCTGGAGAACGGCAGCGCGGCCACCGCCGTGGCCGGATCCAGCTCCGGCGACGGCGCGGGCCTGCCCTCGGCCAGCAGGTCCGCGAACGGCCGGGCGCCCTCGTGCTCGCCAAGGACGAGCACGTGCGCGATCCCCGCGGCCCGCGCCACCTCCAGCGCCTTGCCCGCCACCGGCTCCGCCGTGATCAGCACCGACGCCCGCGACGCCGCGAGCTGCTTGCCGATCTCCTCCGGGGTGAGCACGGGGTTGATGGGCGTGACCGCCGCGCCGGCGGCCAGCACGGCGTGCAGGGCGACGGCGTAGCGCGGCTGGTTGTGGCTCAGCAGCGCGACGACGTCGCCCGGCCGCACCCCCAGCGCGGCCAGCCCTCCGGCGCCCGCCTGCACGGCGTCCACCAGCTCCGCGTAGCCGATCCGCTCCCCGGTCACGCCGTCCACGAGCGCTGCCCTGTCCCCGAACCGGCGGGCCTGCCCGAGGACGAACTCGGTGAGTGTCAGCGCCGGAACCTCGACGTCCGGCAGCGGACTGCGATAGATCATGCTGACTCCCCGTCGAGCCGGAGGAACCTAGGCATAGAAGCGGAACACCGGCTGGGCGACACACGCGGGCTTGTCGCCGTTCTCGATCTCGACCACGACGTCGACGGTGAGCTGCAGCCCGCCGCCCGCCACCTCGTCCACCTGAGCCAGCGTGCCGGACATCCGGACCCGCGAGCCCGCCCGCACCGGCGAGGGGAACCGCACCTTGTTCAGCCCGTAGTTGACCTTCGTGGTGACGCCGTCGACCTCCAGCAACTCCGTCCACATCGGAATAACCAGGGAGAGCGTCAGGTAGCCGTGGGCGATCGTGCCTCCGAAGGGCCCGTCCTTGGCCCGCTCGGGGTCGACGTGGATCCACTGGTGGTCGCCGGTGGCGTCGGCGAAGGTGTCGATCCGCTCCTGCGTCACCTCGATCCAGTCGCTGGTGCCCAGCTCGCTGCCGACGAGCGTCTTGACCTCGTCGAAGGAAACCCTTGTCGTCACTTGTTCTCCTCAAGGCCCAGCACGCGCACGGCGTTGTCCTTCATGATCTTCGGCCGGACGTGCGGTTTCATGTCGAGTTTGTCGAAGTCGCTGATCCACCGGTCCGGGGTGATCAGCGGGTAGTCGGAACCGAACAGCACCTTGTCCTGCAGCAGGCTGTTGGCGTAGCGCACCAGCTGCGGCGGGAAGTACTTCGGCGACCAGCCGGACAGGTCGATGTGGACCTTCGGCTTGTGCAGCGCCACCGCCAGAGCCTCGTCCTGCCACGGAAAAGACGGGTGCGCCATGATGATCGTCAGCTCCGGGAACTCCACGGCGACCTCGTCGAGCAGCATCGGGTTGGACAGCCCGAGCTTGATCCCGCCCCCGCCCGGCATGCCGGCGCCGATGCCGGTCTGCCCGGTGTGGAACAGCGCGGGCACCCCGAGCTCCTGCGCCACCTCCAGCAGCGGGTAGGCGCTGCCGTCGTTGGGCGCGAAGTCCTGGATGCTGGGGTGGAACTTGATGCCGCGCACCCCGTGCCGGCTCACCAGTTCCCGGAAGCGGCGGGCTCCGGCCGCGCCCTTGGCCGGGTCGATGCTGGCGAACGGGATCAGCACGTCGGAGTGCTCGGCCGCGGCCTCGGCGATCTCCTCGTTGGACAGCGCCGGGTGCCCGGTGGCCGACTCGATGTCCACGGTGAACACCACGGCGCCGATGCGCCGCTGCCGGTAGTAGTCGGCGATCTCGTCGAGCGTCGGCGCCCGGTGGTCGGCGCCGAAGTGCTCGGCCGAGGCCTCCAGGAAGTCGTCGGGCAGCGACAGGTGGCCGTGCCCGTCGGTCTCGATGTGGACGTGGACGTCGATCGCGTCGAGCGTGGTGGGATCCATGGCCACCTCCTAGTTCGCGGGCGGTTCGGGAAGCTTCTCGCCGACGCTCTGCGGCTCGGCGCCCACGGTGGTCGACCAGACCCGCGCGATGGCGTCGGCGCTCCAGCCGCCCTCGGCGTAGGCGGTGGCCACCTGCTGCGGGTGCGACCACAGGGAGAGCCGGTCGCCGCCGATGCCGATGCACTGGCCGGTGACGTCGGAGGCGGCGTCGGAGGCGAGGAACGCGACGAGCCCGGCGGCGTCCTCGGGGCCGCCGAAGGCCAGCGCCTGCCGCGCGAAGGCGGGCATCGGCTCCCCGGCGCGCATCTTCTCGACGTAGCCCTGCAGCGCGGGGATCGTCTCGGTCATGGCCGTGGCGGCCACGGGAATCACCGCGTTCACGGTGATCCCGGCCCGCGCCAGCTCCATCGACCAGGTCCGCGCGAACGCGGCGATGCCCGCCTTGGCCGCCGAGTAGTTGGTCTGGCCGAAGTTGCCGCGCTGCCCCGCGGGCGAGCCGACGAGGATGAGCCGCCCGCCGTCGCCCTGCTCGCGCATCTGCCTCGCGGCGGCGCGGGCACACGTGAACGTGCCCCGCAGGTGCACGCCGATGACGGTGTCGAAGTCGTCGTCGGACATCTTCCACAGCACCCGGTCGCGCAGCACGCCGGCGTTGGTCACCAGCACGTCGAGCCTGCCGAACTCGGCGACGGCCCTGGCGACGAGCGCGTCGGCGGCCTCGGTGCTGCCGACGGCGGCCACCTCGGCGACCGCGGTGCCGCCCGCGTCGGTGATCTCCTTGGCCGCCGCCTCGGCCGTGGCCGCGTCGACGTCGTTGACGACGACCTTGGCCCCCGACGCGGCCAGTTCCTTCGCGTAGGCGAGACCCAGCCCCCGGCCGCTGCCGGTGACGATCGCGACCTTTCCGGTCAGCTCCATCAACGCTCCTTGTGTCTCAGGTTTCCTGATATAAAGGTGTACTCATCAACCGTTATGGTTGTCAACCATTGACGCAGTCACTCATCTGCCCGAGGAGGAGCCATCGCCACCACCGAGCCGATCCCCGACGCCGACCGGCCGGGCCGGACCGGCTTCCTGCTCGCGCGCGCCGGGGGCAGGGCGATCCGCAGCCTCAACCGCGCGCTCGAGCCGTTCGGCCTGCGCAGCAGGCACTACACGGTGCTGTCGGCCTCGGCTGCCCGCGGCGGGCTGTCCCAGCGGGAGCTGGGCGAGATACTGGGCGTGGATCCCAGCGCCGTGGTCGCACTCGTCGACGACCTCGAGCGGGCCGGACTGGTGCGGCGCGACCCGCACCCGGACGACCGGCGCACCCGCCTCGTCGTGGTCACCGCCGCCGGGCAGGTGACGCTGGCCGAGACACGGGAGCTGGCCCGCCGGGTGGACGACGGGCTGCTCGCCGCGCTCACTCCCACCGAGCGCGCGACCCTGGAAACGCTGCTGGAACGTCTCACCGACCCCTCATGACGACGCGCCCTTCGTGCGCAGGAACGACGCCAGCCTGCGCAGCGGCCAGGTGTTGATCACGTCCTCGGCGGTGAGCCAGCCGCGCTGCGCGGTGCCCACCCCGTAGCGGGGAAACGCCAGGTGCACCGGTGAGTGCGCGTCGCTGTTGATCGCGAACTTCACGCCGAACCGCTTGGCGCGCAGGATGTCCTCGTCGCACAGGTCGAGCCGGTCGGGCGCGGAGTTGATCTCCAGCGCCGTTCCGGTGCGCGCACACGCGGCGAACACCGCGTCGAGATCCACGTCGATCGGCGGCCGCCTGCCGATGATCCGGCCGGTGGGGTGGCCGATGATGTGCACGCACGGGTTCTCGATCGCGCGCAGCAGCCTGCGCGTCATCGTGTCGCGGTCCTGGGTGAAGTGCGAGTGCACCGAGGCCACGCACACGTCGAAGCCCCGCAGGAAGTCCTCCGGCCAGTCCACACCGCCGTCCGGCCCGATGTTGAGCTCGGTGCCGTGCAGCAGCCGCAGCCTCCGGTGCCTGCCGTCGAGCGCACGCACCTGCTCGCGCTGCGCGAGCATCTTCTCGTCCGACATCCGCTGCATCGCCATGTCGGGCGCGTGGTCGGTGATCGCGTAGTACGCCAGCCCGCGTTCGGCGGCCGCGCGCACCATCTCCTCCAGCGACGCCACGCCGTCGGTCAGGTCCGTGTGGGTGTGCAGGTCGCCGCGCAGGTCGGCCTCGGTGACCAGCTCGGGCAGCGCTGCCCGCCGGGCCGCCTCGATCTCGCCCCGGTCCTCCCGCAGCGGCGGCGCGATCCACGGCAGGCCCAGGCGGTCGTAGACCTCCTCCTCCGTCTCCGACACGATCAGCTCGCCGGTGCCGGCGTCGAACAGCCCGTACTCGGAGAGCTTCAACCCGGCGTGCACGGCCATCTCGCGCGTGCGGATGTTGTGCGCCTTCGACCCGGTGAAGTACTGCAGGGCCGCGCCCCACGACTCCAGCGGCACGACCCGCAGGTCCACCTGCAGCCCCTTGGTCGTGCGGATGGAGGTCTTCTTCTGGCCCGACGCGATCACCTCGGCCACGAAGGGCAGCGCGCGGAAGGCCTCCATCAGCGGCGCGGAATCCTCGGCGGCCGCGAGAACGTCGACGTCGCCGATGGTCTCGCGGAACCGGCGCAGCGACCCGGCGTGCGCGCACCGCACGCACCCGGTGACCCGCGACAGCGCGGCGGTGATCTCCTCGGCCAGCTCGAGCGCCACGTTCAGCAGGGCCCGGTCACCCGCCTGCTGCATCAGCGCCACGCCGTGCAGGATGTTCTCCTCGGTCTTGGGCCCGAAACCCTTGAGCCCGCGCAGCCGCTCGGAGTGGATGGCCTCGACCAGCTCGTCGACCGACGAGATCCCCAGATCCTCGTAGAGCACGGCGGCCTTCTTCGGGCCAAGCGTGGGGATCGCGATCAGTTGCCGCACGCCGGCCGGGATCTTCGCGCGCGCCTCCTCGATGGCGGCCACCTGCCCGGTGCGGACATACTCAGCGACCTTCTCGGCGATCGATTTCCCCACCCCGGGGATCGCCTTGAGCTCGGCGACGCCCAGCGTGGAGACGTCCTCGTGATGGCCGCCGACGGCGCGGGCGGCCTTCTCGTAGGAGCGCACCTTGAAGGCATCGCCCCCGGTGATGGAGAGGAGGTCGGCGTATTCCTGCAGCAGTGCCTCGACCTCGTCGTTCGGCCGGGCCATGCCGCCATCCTAGAACCCCGGTGGCGGACCGGGCAGGCTCAGATGATCGGCCGCACCGGGCACTCGTCCCTCGGCCCGTGCCTGCGCAGCTCGGTCCACGCGTCGGCGAGGCGGCGCACCAGCTCGTCGGCCACCTCGGGCGCGTGCATGAACGGCACGCGCAGGTAGCCGTCGTGCACACCGGTCGGGTCCATGGTCGAGCCGGGGATTACCTCGACGCCGTGCCGCAGCGCCAGCTGGGCGAAGACGTCGGCGTTGCCCTCGGGCAGCGCGACCCACAGCGACGAGCCGCCGTCGGGGGTGCGCCAGCGCCAGCCGGGCAGCCGCTCCCGCAGCAGGGACTCCAGGTACTCGCAGCGCTCGCGACGCAGCGCCGACCGGCTCTTGGTGATGTCGGCCAGCCGCGGGAACAACCGCGCGGCGACGGCCTGCTCGATGGCAGGGCTGGCCAGGTCGGCCAATGCCTTGCGCCGGGCGCAGCGCTCGATGATCCCGGCGGGGCCTCGGATCCAGCCGATCCGCAGCCCGCCCCACACGGCCTTGAGCGACTCGACGGTGACCACCTCGGCGCCGGCGGGCGCGTAGGCGGCCAGGGGCGGCATCTGAACGCCGTCGTCGCGGAACCCGCAGCCCGCATAGGCGTTGTCCTCCAGCACGGCCACGCCGTGCCGGGCGGCCAGCTCGGCCACCCGCCGCCTGCGCGCCTCGGACATCAGCACGCCGGCGGGATTGTGGTAGGTCGGCATGACGTAGAGCAGCGCGGGCCGGTGCTCGGCCAGCGCGTCGGACAGCAGCCGCGCGTCGATGCCCTCGTCGTCGAGCGGCACCGCGGCCACGTCGGCGTGCACGGACCGGAAGATGTCCAGGCACGGCGGCCAGCTGGGCCCCTCCACGACCACGGTGGACGGCGAGCGCAGGTACACGTCGGCCACCAGCACGAGCGCCTGGTGCGCGCCGGTGGTGATCAGCACCTCGTCGGCGGAGGTCGGCAGGCCCAGCGCGGTGTAGTGGTCGGCGACGGCGGCGCGCAGTGACGGCAGCCCCCTGGCCTGGTAGCCGGGGTCGGTCAGCAGCTCGTCGATGTCGAACCGGACCACCTCCTCCAGCGCCTCGGCCACCTCGGGAGCACCGCTGTCGGCCGCGCACGCCAGCGAGATCGGCGGGCCGGGGCCGTCGATGAGCCGCTGGAAGATCACGGTGCCGCGGCCGCCCGAGACGCGCCCGTCGCTGCGGGCGGGGCGCACGGCCGGGCTGATCCGGGTGCCGCTGCCCTGCCTGCGGTCGAGCAGGTCCCGTGCGCGCAGCTCGTCGTAGGCGGCCACCACGGTCGCCCTGCTCACCGCCAACGACCGGGCCAGTTCCCGTTCCGAAGGCAGCCGCTGCCCCGCGTGCAGGGCGCCGTCCTTCGCGGCGCCGGCCAGCGCGTCCGCCAGCTTCCGGTACAGCGGCCCGGGTCCGGCAGTCCAGTCGCCGAGCACGGTGGCCAGCTCGGCACCCTGCTGAAAACGATCCAATTCGCTCGCCATTGGCCCTTACTCCAGTCCACTTTCCTGAGCACTCTAGACCACAAGCAGTCCAGTTGACAGGCCCCAGCGGCCGGAGGGGAAGGATCGCCATGCTGGTCACCGCGTTGTTCCTGGTCACCACGACAGTACTGCTGGCAGGGCTGGGCCGTGCGGTGCGGCCGGCAGGCCCGCTGCCCGACGCCGAGCCGGCGTTCGCCCGGCACGTGGTGGCAGGCGTGCTGGTGCTGGCACAGCTCAGCGCCAGCTACTCCCAGCGGATCGAGTGGTACGTGCGGGAGATGCGCGGGGAGCCACTCGTTCACGCGTAGTGCGCGCCGAGGCCGGATTGGCCCGGTGCGACGTGCGCGCGCAGCACGAGGTCGTCGTCGTAGTCCCCGCCGTCCTGGTGGCGGTACCGGATGGGCGCGGCCTCGGGCAGCGCCGCCAGCACGCGCCGGAGCCGCCCGGCCGCGGTGGCGAAGTCGGCTGCGGTGGCCCGGTCCGCCCCGTACACGGCCACGGGCGGCAGGACCTCCATGCCCGTGTACCAGAAGATGCCGTGCAGCAGGCCGAACAGCACGTCGTGCAGCTCACCGTGGATGCCGCGAGGGCCGAACGAGGCCTCCCTCGCCCCGATCGTGGTCACGGCCAGCGCCCGCTTGCCCGCCAGCCCGCCGTCGCCGTAGCGCAGGGTGCGCCCCGTGGCCGGGTCCCCGACGCCGAAGGCGAAGCCGTTGACGAATACCCGGTCGAACCAGCCCTTGAGGATCGCGGGCGGTCCCATCCACCACAGGGGGAACTGCACGACGAGCGTGTCGGCCCAGCGCAGCTTGTCCTGCTCGGCGCGGATGTCGGCGGACAGCGCACCCGCGGCGTAGGCGCGCTTCGACACCTCGCCCACCAGTAGCCGCTCGCCGGGGTCGTGGCCGAAGTCGCCTGCCTCCACCACCGGGTTCCACTTCATGGCGTAGAGATCGCTGACCTCGACGGCGTGACCCGCCGCCTTCAGCGCGGCGACGCCGTCGTCGGCGAGGGCCGCGCTCAGCGAGCGCTGGTCGGGATGCGCGATGACCCAGAGCACGTTCATGCCCTCGATCCTGCGCAGCGCCGCCCGCCGCCGGCGAGTGGCCCGGAGGCCATCCTGTGAAAGAATCAGGCCATGACGTCGGCGCCGCACCGGGTCGCGGTCCTCGCCCGCCACGGGGTCATGCCCCTGGAGCTGGGACTGGTCCACCAGCTGTTCGGCCAGGCCCGCTCTCCGGACGGGGTGCGGCTCTACGACGTCGTCACCTGCGCCCTGGAGCCCGGTACCGTGCGCACGGACGCCGACTTCGGCATCCACGTCGCCCACGGTCCGGACACGCTCGCGCACGCGGGCACGGTGGTCATCCCCGCCACGCACGAGCCGGACGAGACCGAGACCGCAGGGCGCCTGTCCCCCGCGCTCGCCGCCGCGCTCGCCCTGATCCGGCCGGGGACCCGCCTGGCCTCGATCTGCACGGGTGCCTTCGTGCTGGCCGCCGCCGGGCTGCTGGACGGCCGCGAGGCCACCACGCACTGGCAGTCCGCCGACGACTTCCGCCGCCTCTACCCCGCGGTGCGGCTCAACCCCGACGTGCTCTACACCGACTCCGGCGACGTGCTCACCTCGGCGGGGGAAGCCTCCGGCATCGACCTGTGCCTGCATCTCATCCGCCGCGACCACGGCGCCGCGGTGGCCGCCGAGGTGGCCCGCCGCACGGTCGTCCCGCCGCACCGCGAGGGCGGGCAGGCCCAGTACGTCAGACGCCCGGTGGCCGAGCCACGCGTGTCCTCCACGGGCGGGGCGAGGGCCTGGGCGCTGCGCCACCTCGACCGGCCCCTGTCGCTGCGCGAACTCGCGGCGACGGCGGGGATGAGCACGCGCACCTTCACCCGGCGCTTCCGCGAGGAGGTGGGCCTCTCCCCGGGCCAGTGGCTGGCCCGGCAGCGCATCGAACGCGCCCGGCAGCTGCTCGAGGAGACCGACCTGCCGGTGGACCGCGTCGCTGAGCAGGCCGGATTCGGCACGGCCGTGTCGCTGCGGCAGCACCTGCACGCCGCCATCGGGGTGTCGCCCAGCACCTACCGGGCGACGTTCCGGGGCGGAATGTCACCAGGGTGAAAAACGTTGTCATCACCGAGAGAGGTGACAACGATTGGCTGATGCGACTACGACACTGACCCGTCGCCGCACCCGGACCGACAGCGACAACAACACTGACCTGGTTCGAGCCTACCTCGACGAAATCGGAACAACCCCGCTGCTGACGGCGACCGAGGAGGTCGACCTGGCCAAGCGGATCGAAGCAGGCGTGTACGCCGCGGAGCTGCTGCGGGCCGCCGACGCCGGTGAGCGCGACCTGCCCGCGGACCGGGAGCGGCTGGAAGCCGTGGCCCGGGACGGCGCGCTGGCCAAGGACCACATGGTGCGCGCCAACCTGCGGCTGGTGGTCACGGCGGCACGCAAGAGCAGGCACACCAGCCTGCCGCTGCTCGACGCCATCCAGGAGGGCAACCTCGGCCTGATCCATGCCGTGGAGAAGTTCGACTACACGAAGGGCTTCAAGTTCTCCACCTACGCGATGTGGTGGATCCGGCAGGCGATCCAGCGGGGCAACGCCTTCCAGAGCAACACGATCCGGCTGCCGATGCACACCTCGGAGCAGGTGGCCAGGCTCGACCGGCTCGAGCGCACCCTGCAGTCGCAGAGCGACCACGAGCCGACCGTCGAGGAACTGGCCGCCGCGGCCGATCTCCCTGTGGACAAGGTCGTGGAGCTGCGCAGGGCGGGCCAGTCCACGGTGAGCCTGGACGTGCCGCTCGACGCCGAGGGCGAGCTGCGCCTCGGTGACCTGGTGACCGGTGGCTCGGCGCCGGGCGTTGGCGAGGCACTCGAGCGGGAGGCGATGGTGACCGACCTGCACGCGGCACTGGACACCCTGCCGCCCGCCGAGGCACAGGTGGTCTCGCTGCGGTACGGGCTGGCCGACGGCCACCAGCACACCATCCCGGACATCGCGCGCAGGCTCGGGCTGACCCGCAAGCGCGTGCGCACCCTGGAGCAGCGGGCCCTGCTCCAGCTGCGCGACCCGCGGCACTCCCGCACGCTGCTGGAGTGGGCCAGCTGAGACACAGCCGCTCACCAGGTGCTCCGCGCCGGCATCGGCTCTAGGATCGGCTCGTGGATCTGCCCGTGATGCCGCCGGTCAAGCCGATGCTGGCCACGCTGGTGCGCGAGATGCCGCGCGAGCCCGGCCTGCTCTACGAGCCGAAGTGGGACGGCTTCCGGTGCATCGTGTTCCGCGACGGAGACGAGCTGGAGCTCGGTTCGCGCAACGACCGTCCGCTCACGCGGTACTTCCCGGAGCTCGCCGACCTGCTCGCCGAGGCGCTGCCACCCCGCTGCGTGGTCGACGGCGAGGTCGTCATCGTCACCGATGCCGGGCTCGACTTCGACGCGCTGCAGCTGCGCCTGCATCCCGCCGCCTCGCGGGTCCGCAAGCTGGCCGGCGAGACCCCGGCCAGCTTCGTCGCGTTCGACCTGCTCGCGCTCGGCGACCGCGACCTGACGGCCGAGCCGTTCCACGAACGGCGCAGGCTGCTGGAGAGCATCCTCGACACCGCGCCCGCCCGCGTGCACCTCACCCCGCTGACCGGGGATCCGGACGTGGCGCAGGACTGGTTCACCCGGTTCGAGGGCGCCGGCTTCGACGGCGTGATGGCCAAGTCGCCCGACCTGGCCTACGAGCAGGACCGGCGCACGATGTGGAAGGTCAAGCACGAGCGCACCGCCGACTGCGTCGTGGCCGGATTCCGCTGGCACAAGGACGGCAAGGGCGTCGGCTCGCTGCTGCTCGGCCTCTACGACGACGAGGGCACGCTGCACCATGTCGGCGTGGCCAGTGGGCTGGCGGCAGCGCGGCGCCGGGAGCTGGTCGACGAGCTCGCGCCGCTGCGGGAGAACGCGCTGGACGGACACCCGTGGCGGCGGTGGGCCGAGGCGCACGCCGAGGCGGGCGGGCGCATGCCCGGCGGGATGAGCCGCTGGTCGGTGGGCAAGGACCTGTCGTGGGAGCCGCTGCGGGCCGAGCTGGTCGCCGAGGTCCGCTACGAGCACGTCCAGGCGGGCCGGTTCCGGCACGGGGGCAGGCTGGTGCGGTTCCGGCCGGACCGCGCCCCGGAGTCGTGCACGTACGCCCAGCTGGAGGAGGTGCCGCCCGCGGAGCTGGCGGCCCTGTTCGAGGAGGTGCGCGCGTGAGCGGCGAGGCGGTCACACTCGACATCGGCGGCACCGAGGTGACCGTCTCCAGCCCGGGCAAGGTGTTCTTCGCCGAGCGCGGCGAGACCAAACTCGACCTGGTGCGCTACTACCAGGCGGTCGCGGGTCCGCTGCTGGCCACGCTCGGTGGCCGCCCGCTGCTGATGGAGCGCTACCCGAGCGGCGCCGGGGGCAAGTCGTGGTTTCAGAAGCGCGTCCCCAAGTCGGTGCCCGACTGGCTGCGCACGACCGTCGTGGCCACGCCCAACGGCACCACCAGCGACGCGCTCGTGGCCGCCGACCTGGCGCACGTGATCTGGGCGGTGAACCTGGGCTGCCTCGGCTTCCACGTGTGGCCCTACCGCGCCGAGACACCCGAGGTGACCGACGAGCTGCGCGTCGACCTCGACCCCTCCCCCGGCGTCACGTTCGAGCAGGTGCGGCAGGCCGCGTGGCTGGCGAGGGAGCTGCTCACCGAGCTGGGCATCGAGGCGCACGTGAAGACCACCGGCTCCCGCGGGCTGCACCTGTACGTGCGGCTGGAACCGCGCTGGGACAGCTACCAGGTGCGCGCGGGCGCGGTGGCGCTGGCGCGTGCGCTGGAGCGGCGCCACCCCGGCCTCGTCACCGCCCAGTGGTGGAAGGAGGAACGCGGCGCGCGCGTGTTCGTCGACTTCAACCAGAACGCACCCCACAAGACGGTGTTCGGCGCCTGGTGCGTGCGGCCCCGCGCCGGGGCGCAGGTGTCGGCGCCGATCGGCTGGGACGAGCTGGACACCGTCGAGCCGGACACGCTGACCATCGCGACCGTGCCCGCCCTCGTGGCCGAGCGGGGCGACCCGTGGCGGGGCATGGACGAGCGTCCGCAGTCGCTGGAACCGCTGCTGGAGATGTCGCGCGCGGACCTGGCCGCCGGGCTGATGGACGCGCCGTGGCCACCCGTGTATCCCAAGCAGCCCAACGAGCCGCCGAGAGTCGCGCCGAGCCGCGCCAAACGCGACTGACGCTCAGCCCGCGGCGACCGTGCCACGGCCGACGGCCTCGCGCCGGGCCGTCGCCTTCTCGTCGGCGGCCGCGAGCAGGAAGAACAGCGGCGGCAGGACCACCTCGACGGCCGTCAGCACGAGCTGGAACCACTGCGGCTGGCCATGGATGAGCAGGGAAACCATCCGGCCCGCCGCGCCGAGCAGGAACACGCCGGCGAGCCAGCGCACCGCCCGCGCCGGGATCGGCGACTGCCGGGCCGCCCAGATCCAGGCGAGGCCATAGCCGAGGAAGATGGCGCCGTAGAACCGTTCCCGGCTGTCCACGGTGGCACCTGCCGAGCCCTCGCCGGGTACCGAGTCGATGCCCAGAGCCAGATGGACGACACCGATCGCCACGCAGGCGATCCCCATGACCAGCGTGAGCCACTTCAGCGTCCGCGCCACGATGCGCACCCTCCCTTATTAGACAGACGTCTACTAGGGACGGTAGGACCGTTAGTAGACGTCTGTCAACTAAGGTGGCAAGCGTGAGCACCCGCCGCAGGCTCGACCCCGCCCAGCGCCGCACCGAACTGCTCGACACCGGTGCCCGGCTCTTCGCGGCCAGGCCGTACGAGGACGTGCTGATGGAGGACGTCGCCGAGCAGGCCGGGATCTCCCGGGCGCTGCTGTACCGCTACTTCCCCAGCAAGCGCGACCTGTTCGCGGCGGTGTACCGGCAGGCCGCGGACCGGCTGCTGGGTGAGGCCACCTTCGACCCGGCCGGGTCGCTGACCGAGCAGGTGTCCGCCGCGCTCGACGCGCACATCGACTACTTCGTGGCCAACCGGAACACGGTGCTCGCCGCGAACCGGTCGCTCGCTGGCGATCGGGTGATCCAGACCATCATCGACGAGGAGTGCGCCGCGCTGCAGCAACGCCTGCTCGACGCGACGGGATTCGAGAACCGCACGCGGGATCTGGTGGCCGCCGTGCTGATGAGCTGGCTGATGTTCGTGCGCACGCTCTGTGTGGACTGGCTGGCGAACCGGACATGCTCGCGCGAGGAACTGCGGGACATCTGCCTCGGTGCCCTGCGGGGCGCGCTGAACCCCGTCGTGCGCTTCGACTAGCGCGGAGAGCCAACGCACCAACACCAAGACGGCCAAACACACCGGGTGCCCGGCATGTTGGCCGTCTGGGGCGTCGTGTTGGCCGGTCAGGACTTCTTCTTGCCCTTGCTGCGCGCCTGGGCCGTGCGCTTGCCGCTGGCCTTCTGCAGCGCGTCGACCAGCTGCTGCTTGCTCATGGTCGAGCGGCCACTGATGTCGAGCTCCCTGGCCCGCTCGTACAGATGCTGCTTGCTCGCGTTGGCGTCCACGCCACCGGCGGTCTTCGCCGTCCGCTGGCCTGCGCCCCGTTTGGCCTGCTCGTCGGAGGGGCCACGGTGTTCCTTCGGCTCCCAGCGGTCGCCGACCTTCTCGAACGAGTGCTTGAGCGCGGAGTACGCCGTCTGGTGGGCACGCCTGCCCTCACCGTAGGTCTCGACCGCGGAGTCGTGCGCCTTCATCCAGGTTCGCTGCGCCTTGCGCGGGGAGCGCTGCAGCGTGCTCGGAAGTTCCTCTCGTGCAGGCATCGCCTAACCTCCTTGCCTGTTCACCGCGAGGATTTCCTGGTCAGCGCCTCGGCAAACACCCGCAGGTCAATGACCACTCGGGTAGGTCTCCGCCTCGCGGGGCACCGGCTCGTGTTCCAGCGGGTGCAGCGGGGTGAGCGCCGTGGTGTAGTCGCAGTGCACGAACGCGTCGTACCGGCGGGAGAGCACGGTGGGCACGTAGTTGCCGAGCCGCTCGGCATCCGGCCGGTACACGACCCCGATCGCGCGGTGGTCGCTCACCTCGCTCGCCCAGCCACCGTCGGAGTCGGGGCCGCCGAACACGAACACGGCGTTGCGGTCGGGCACGGCTTCGTGCAGCAGCGCCTCGGTGCTGCCGCGCCGTGCCTCGGGCACGCGCATATGCCGGGGCGGCGCGCCCCAGAAGTCGGCCGCCGTGACCGTTCCCCGGTGGCTGCCGAAGCCGACCGCCACCACCCCGTCGCCGGCGTGCCGTTCGCGCACGAGCTGTCCGACGTTGACCATGCCCGCGGCGGCCATGTCGGTGGCGCGTGCATCGCCGATGTGGGTGTTGTGCTCCCATACGACCGCCTTCGACTCCGGCCCGTACACCTCGGCGAGCCGGTCCAGCGTGTCGGTCATGTGGCAGTCGCGCACGTTCCAGGAGGCGCTGCCGCCGCGCACCATCTCGCGGTAGTAGCGCTCGGCTTCGGCGACGATCTCGGCGTTCTGCCTGGCGACGAACCGCGCATCGAGCCCGGGCAGCGGTGTCTCGTCGGCCCCGCCCCGCAGCTGGGCGAGCATGCGCACGACGTCGTCCTCGCAGCCGCTCGGCACGATCGCGCGGGCGTAGCCGTAGGCCTGCGGATCCTCGCCGTACGGGTCGAAGCACCGCATCGCCTCCAGCGCGGCGTCGACGTGGTCCGGCTCGTGCTCTCGCAGGTAGGCCAGCACCGCGCGCAGCGAGTCCCACAGGCTGTAGACGTCGAGCCCGTGGAAGCCCACCGGCACGTCCGCGAAGCGCTGTGCGTTGAATCCGCGCAGCCAGCGCGCGAAGTCGGCCACCTCCTCGTTGGCCCACATCCAGCGCGGCCACCGGTCGAACGAGCGCAGCACCTCCTCTGGGTCGTCCGGCTGCCCGGGCGCACCCGCGAGGCAACAGTGCAGCCGGTGGCAGTCGGGCCAGTCGCCCTCGACGGCGACGAAGGAGAACCCGCGCTCGGTGATGAGCCGCTTCGTCAGCTCGGCGCGCCACCGGTAGAACTCGGCCGTGCCGTGGGACGCCTCGCCCAGCAGCACGAACCGGGCGTCGCCGATGCGCTCCAGCAGGGGGTCGAGGTCGTCGACACCGGCCAGCGGCCGCGCAGCCGCCCGAACCGCGTCGACCGTGGTGCTGCGGTCCCTCATGTCCACGGGCAGTGCCCGGCGGACCCCCGGGCTAAACCTCGTTCAGCGCGCGGTGGCGGGCACCCGGCGCACCACGTGGTCGACGAAGCCGTACTCCCTGGCCTCGTCGGCGGTGAACCACCGGTCGCGGTCGGCGTCGGCGAGGATCCGCTCCACGGGTTGCCCGGTCTGCTGCGCGGTCAGCTCGGCGATGTGGCGCTTCATGTCACCGAACACCTTCGCCTGGATGCCCACGTCGGTGGCCGTGCCCTGGATGCCCGCCGACGGCTGGTGCATCACCAGCCGCGCGTTCGGCAGCGCGTGCCGTTTGCCCGGCGTACCCGAGGACAGCAGGAACTGCCCCATCGACGCCGCGAACCCGAGCGCCCAGGTGGAGACGTCCGGCTCGATCAGCTGCATGGTGTCGTAGATGGCCATCCCGTCGCGCACGGAACCGCCGGGTGAGTTGATGTAGAACTTGATCTCGGCGGCCGAGTCCTCGGCGGCGAGCAGCAGCAGCTGCGCGCAGATCCGGTTGGCGACCTGGTTGTCCACTTCGGATCCCAGGAAGACGATCCGCTCGGCGAGCAGCCGGTCGTACACCGAGTCGGACACGCCAGCGCTGTCCGAGGACCGCAGTTCCGGCGGGGTCAGTGGCTCCATCGCGGTAGTCATGGCGCTGACGCTAGCGATCGCGGTGCGCCATGGCGGCCGTGTTCGCTCACGGCGTTGTTCGCCCACGGCGGAGCCGACTGTGATATCGCACCGAAAAGCACTCGGCCGTACCCGCCGGTCTGTGACACTGGTGACGTGCTGTGGCTCGAACTCGAAGGTGCGGTCAACATTCGCGACGTCGGTGGCATCCCCACCGACGACGGTGGCACGACGGAGCCGGGACGGCTGCTGCGGGCGGACAACCTGCAGAGCCTGTCGTCGGCGGACATCTCCTACCTGGTGGACACGATCCGGCTGAACACGGTGGTCGACCTGCGCACGGTCACCGAGGTGCAGGCCGAGGGGCCCGCTCCCCTGACGAAGTACGCGCAGGTCAAGCACGTGCATCACTCCCTGCTGCCCGAGCACGCCTGGGGCGCGAACTCGGGCGACGCGCTGCTCACGCGGCGCGCGCAGGAGCAGGCGCGCTACCCGGCCGACCCGACGTGTGCCCACTACCTCGGCTACGTGGAGCACCGGCCGGACAGCATCGTCGGCGCGCTGCGCGCCATCGCCGAGTCGTCCGGGCCCGCGCTGGTGCACTGCGCGGCGGGCAAGGACCGCACCGGCGTGGTGGTCGCCTTCGCGCTGAGCGTTGCCGGAGCGCGCCGGGACGCCATCGTGCGCGACTACGCCGCCACCGGCGAGCGGATCGTGGCGATCGTCGAGCGGCTGCGTTCCTCGGCGACCTACGCCGAGGACGTCGACCGGGTCACGCTCGACAAGCACCGGCCGCGGCCGGAGTCGATGGCGGCGTTCCTCGACCAGATCGACGCCCGCTACGGCGGCGTGCACAGCTGGCTCGCCGAGCACGGGTTCGGCGACGACGACATGGGGCGTCTGCACGGCAAGCTCCGGGGCTGACCCCGGTTCCGTCCGGCGAAGCCGGGCCCGTCACGGACGGGCCCGGCTTTTTCGTGCGCTGCCCGGGCTTGACAAAGCCAGTCCCCT
The DNA here is from genome assembly GCF_003202285.1 of Prauserella muralis. Taxonomy (GTDB): domain Bacteria; phylum Actinomycetota; class Actinomycetes; order Mycobacteriales; family Pseudonocardiaceae; genus Prauserella_B; species Prauserella_B muralis. Next base: position 1,326,784 of record NZ_MASW01000002.1, on the reverse strand, counting down.
GGCTCCATGGTTACCTACATGACTAATGAACCATCGGACCGACGTGGTTGGTACCGGACGCGATGAAGGACGACGGCCGGCCGCTGTTCCTGCAGATCGCCGAGCAGATCGAGAACGCGATCATCGACGGTTCCCTGCCGGAGGAGTCGCGGGTGCCGTCGACCAATGAGCTGGCCGCGTTCCATCGCATCAACCCGGCGACGGCGGCCAACGGCATCAGCCGGCTGGTGTCCGACGGGTTGCTCTACAAACGAAGGGGGATCGGGATGTTCGTGGTGAGCGGAGCGCGCGAGCTGCTTCTGCAGCGCCGCAGGGAGTCGTTCGGGCACGCCTACATCGCTCCGCTGCTCGCCGAGGCGCGCAAGCTCGGCATGGATGCCGAGGATCTGAAGAAGATGATCGACGCCTGGCGGGAGGACTGACCATGGCCGTGGCACGCATGCACGACGTCACGAAGCGCTACGGCGACTTCGCCGCCCTGTCCGGCGTCAGCCTCGGGCTGGCGGAGAACCGCATTCACGGCCTGCTCGGCCGCAACGGAGCGGGCAAGACCACCATCATGCAGATTCTCACCGGGCAGAACTTCGCGACCACGGGTCAGGTCGAGGTTTTCGGTGAGCACCCGTACGAGAACGAGCGCGTGCTGCGCAACGTCTGCTTCATCAAGGAGGCGCAGCGCTATCCCGACATCTTCTCGGTGCGGCACGCGTTCGCGGCCGCACGCCTGCTCTACCCGAACTGGGATCAGGAGTTCGCCGAGCAGCTGACGGCGGAGTTCGACCTGCCGGTCAAGCGCAACGTCAAGAAACTGTCCCGGGGGCAGCTCTCGGCGGTGGGCGTGATCATCGGTCTGGCGGCGCGGGCACCGCTGACCTTCTTCGACGAACCGTACCTGGGGCTGGACGCGGTGGCCCGGCACACCTTCTACGACCGGCTGCTCGCCGACTACGCCGAGCACCCGCGCACGATCGTGCTGTCGACGCATCTCATCGACGAGGTGGCCGACCTCATCGAGCACGTGGTGGTGGTCGACCACGGCCGCGTGCTGCTGGACGAGGACGCCGACCTGCTCCGCTCGCGGGCCGTGACGGTCAGCGGCCCCACGCAGGCGGTGGAGGCGTTCGCCCACGGCTACACCGAGCTGCACCGGGAACGTATGGGCGGCTTTCTGCGCGTGACCCTGGAAGGCGCGGAGCCGGACCACGAGACGGACAGCCTGCAGTTCGAGCCGGTCTCGCTGCAGGAGCTGGTCGTGCGGACCACGCAGCAGGCGGGCGGGCAGGAGCTCGTCGGCACGGCCAACGGCAAGGGGGGTCACCGATGAGTCTGGTGTGGAGAGTTGTGCGCATCCAGTTCGTCAACTGGCTGATGGCGCTCGGGTTCCCGGTTCTGATCCTGGCGCTGGCTTTCCTGGGCAACGTGGGCGTCTTCGCGGTGATCAGCGACGTCGCTCCGCCGGAGGGGCGGATCACCGGCGGGATGGTGTCGATCTATCTCACGCTGCTGATCGCACACCTGCAGACGATGACGCAGTTCTTCCCCTTCGCGCTGGGCCTCAGCGTCACGCGGCGGGTGTTCTTCGCGGCGACGTCGATGTTCATTCTCGGCCAGGCCCTGCTCTACTCCGTACTGCTGTACGGGATGCGGCTCATCGAGGAGGCCACGAACGGTTGGGGGCTGCACGTCCGGTTCTTCGGGCTGCCGTTCATGGAGACGTCGAACCCGGTGCTGCAGCTGCTCGTGTATCTGGTGCCGTTCCTGTTTCTGTCCTTCCTCGGCGTCTACACGGGCATCGTGCTGAAGCGGTGGGGCGCCTTCGGCGTCTGGACACTGTGGATCGGAATCGCCGCGGCCGCGATCGCACTGGCCGTCCTCGCCACCTGGCGGGGCTGGTGGCCCGCCGTGGGCCGGTTCTTCACCGAGCAGTCGGCGTTCAGCCTGTTCGCCGGCTACCCGTTCATCCTGGCGGTGCTGCTCGCCGGCCTCGGCTACCTGACACTGCGCCGCGCAACGGCGTAGCCGGAAAGGGGGATCCACAGCGCGCGGTGCCTGCCGGGCACCGCGCGCTGTGTGTTAGCGTTGCACATATCGATCAGTCATTGCAATATGTGCAACGGGAGGGTCAGTGAGTGCTGCCGACGTGCTGACGATCGGCGAGACCATGGTGATGGTGACGCCGCAGCCCGGCGGCAGGCTCGACGCCCGGTCAACCTTCCTCCTCCGGCCGGGAGGCGCCGAGTCCAATGTCGCCGCGTCGCTCGCCATGCTCGGGCACTCGGCGGCGTGGGCCAGCGCGGTCGGAGCGGACCCGCTGGGCGATCTCGTCGTCGACACGCTGCGCGGCCATGGCGTGGACGTCTCCCTGGTCCGCAGGGACCCGCGGCGGCCCACCGCCGTCTATTTCAAGGACCCGGCACCCACGGGAACCTCCGTCTACTACTACCGGACGGGTTCGGCCGCGTCGGCGCTGAGCACCGGCGACCTCGCGGCGTGGGCGGCGCGCCACCCGCGTGTCACCCACCTCACCGGCATCACGCCCGCCCTGTCGAAGCCGTGCCACGACCTCGTCCGGCGGCTGGTGCACGATCGCCCGCTCGCGCCGTCGCTGCTGAGCTTCGACGTCAACCACCGCGCGGCCCTGTGGCCGGACGGCGGCGGCGACGAGCTCCGCGCACTGGCACGGGCGTCGGACGTCGTGTTTGTGGGCAGGGACGAGGCCCACACGCTGTGGGGCACGACCACGGCCGAGAGTGTGCGGGCGCTGCTGCCCGAACCTCCGTATCTCATCGTCAAGGACGCGGAGGTGGAGGCCGTGGCGTTCACGCCGTCCGGAACCTACCGGGAGCCGTCGTGCCGCGTCGAGGTGGTGGACGCGGTCGGCGCGGGCGACGCGTTCGCGGCGGGCTGGCTCAGCGGGTTGCTCGACGGGCTCGACGAGCCGGAGCGGCTGCGGCTGGGGCACCGCCTGGCGGCGCGGGTGCTGCGCTCGCCGTCCGACCTCGCCGGCCTCTCCCCCGCCGACCGGAAGGGAGTGGGCAGCCATGTCGCAGACGGTCGCCCGCGCGCTTGACGTCATCGGCTTCGTCTCCGGTCGGCACCGTTCGCTCGGCGACGTGGCCGAGCATCTCGGTGTGCACAAGTCCACCGCGCTGCGCCTGCTGCAGACTCTGGAGGACCGCGGCTTCGTGCGCCGCGTGCCCGAGGGCCGCTACGCGATGGGTTTCCAGCTGATCGCGCTCGGCCAGCTGGCGCTCGACCAGGTCGAGGCGCGCTCGCTGGCGCACCCGGTGCTGCGCGAGCTGGCCGGGCGGCACGGCCACACCGTGCATCTCGGCGAGCTGTCCGGCGAGCACATCGTGTACGTCGACAAGGTCGACGGCACGGGCAGTGTCGCGATGGGTTCGCGGATCGGACTCCCCGCGCACACGCACACGGCGGCAGTGGCGAAGGTCGTCGTCGCGCACCAGGATGCCGAAACCCGGGACCGTCTCCTTACCACGGCCACGTTCCACCGCTTCACCGGCACCACCATCACGAGCCGGCGCGAGCTGGAGCGGCAGCTGGATCTCGTGCGCCATCGCGGGTGGGCCGAGGACGACGGCGAGCACGAGGACTACATCAACTGTGTGGCGTTGCCGGTGTTCGACGCGCGCGGCCGGGTGACGCACGGGATCTCGGTGACGGCCCTGCGCGCGGTGGCACCGCTCGACGAGCTACGGCGGCACCTGGACGACTTTCGCGCGGCGGCCCACGAGGTGTCCCGTGCGCTGGGCTGGAGGGGAGAAGGGCATGGACAGCGCTGAGTTCTTCGAGCGGCATCTGGGCAGGCATCCGGTGGTCGGCATCTTCCGGGGCCTGAGTCCCGATGCGACGGTGGCGATGTGCGAGCAGGCCTGGGAGTTCGGCGTCGAGCTGGTCGAGGTGCCCGTGCAGACGCCGGACGCGCTGCCGTCGTTGCGGGCGGCCCTGGACGCTGCTCGCGGCACCGGCAGGGTCGTCGGCGCGGGCACGGTCACCACGGCCGAGCAGTTCCGCGCCGTACGTGAGCTCGGTGTGGGCTTCACCGTCGGCCCCGGGCTGCACGCCGAGGTCGTGGCGGCGTCGCGGGCGGCGGGACTGCCGCACCTGCCCGGTGTCGCGACGGCCACGGAGATCGCGAAGGCGCTCGCGGAAGGGCTCAGCTGGCTCAAGGCGTTTCCCGCGGCACAGCTGGGGCCCGGATGGATCTCCGCTCAGCGGGGTCCGTTCCCGGAGGTGCGGTTCGTTGCCACCGGCGGGATCGACGCGGGCAACGCGGCCACGTTTCTGGCCGCGGGCTGCCGCGGAGTCGCCGTCGGCTCGGCGCTGTCCGACCCGGAGGCTCTGGCCGCGTTGAGCGAGGCGATCAGGGGCCGCCCGTGAGGCGGGCGAGCAACCGGCTCGTCGCCCGGCCGCCGGTGTCGAGGTAGTCCTCGGTGAGGACGGTGAACCCGGCGGGCAGCCGGTCTCCGAGCTCACCGTGGCGGACATGCCAGCGGCGTGACCCGATGGCGTCCCGGTCGGCCAGCGCCTCCCAGCCGAGCAGTCCGCCCGGACGCACCGCGGCGCACGCGACACGGAAGGCGCTCGCATCCCAGTAGCGAGTGGCGAGCACGAGGGCGAACCGGCGCTGTGGCCGGTAGGAGGGCACATCGGCCTCGACACACCGGACGCCGAGGCCTCGCCGCCGGGACTCTGCGGCCAGCTGCGCGAGCGCGACGTCCGAGACATCAACAGCCACCACCTCTCGGCCGGTCTCGGCCAGCACGAGGGCGCTTCCGGACGGTCCGCACGCCAGCTCCAGCACAGGCCCGTCCGGCAGACCGGCCGCGAGCGCCTCGGCGACCAGCGGGTGCGGCTCGAAGGTCGGTGCGGCAGCCTCGTAGCGGGCGTTCCAGCGCCGCCGGTCGTCGGCCGCGGTCACAGCTTCTGAGCGAACTCGACGACATTGCCGTCCGGGTCGGCAATGTGCAGGGTCCGCTCGCGCCACGGCCGGTCGACGGGCCCGGTGAGGATCGGCACGCCGGCCTCCCGCAACCGGCGCGCCTCGGCATCCACGTCCTCGACGATGAACCCGATCTCGCCGCATGGTGCGCTGCCACCCTCACCGCCGATGAGTTCCGGCAGCTTGGTGCGCTCGAACAAGGCGAACTTGGTGTTGTCCATCGTGAACTCGACATAACCGTCACCCTCGATCCGTACCTCGAACCCGAGCACGTCGCGGTAGAACTCGACGGAGCGGGCGAGCGACTCCACATACCAGATCACGTAATCGATGCGCGGCATTGCTCCACCGTAACGGCCGCCGCCGAGCCCGCGGACCGCTCAGCACAGCGCTGGCGCTGGTAGTCGATGTCTCGGACACCCCATCATGGTAGCGCGATACTCGAACACCTGAGCGAATACGATCGGGTGATCTGCCAAGCCTCCACTGACAGAGGACCGGGTTGTTCGGACAGATCGGGTTCGGTGGAAGCATCGCGGGCATGGCGAAGCTTCAGGTGACGGCGAAGACGAAGATCTTCCGCATCGAGATCGTGCTGGTCGATGCCGAACCGCTCATACGACGGGTGGTCGAGGTGCCGGGCGACATGAGCCTGGCGGTGTTGCACCAGGTCGTGCAGGCAGCGATGGGCTGGCAGAACGCGCATCTGTACGAGTTCGACATCCACCGTGTCCGCTACGGGCCGCCCGACCCGGACTGGGATGACGGCGTGGTCGATGACTCCGCGGTGACGCTTTCTCGGCTGGTGGGGGCGGGCGATACGGCGGGCTATGTCTACGACTTCGGTGACGACTGGCAGCACCTGCTGACCGTCGAGGCGGTCACGGCTCCGGAGCCCGGAGTGCGCTACCCGCGCTGCGTCGACGGTCAGGGAGCGTGCCCACCCGAGGACGTTGGCGGGGTGCCGGGCTATGCGGAGTTCGTCGAGGGACTCGGGGACCCGGCGCATCCTGAGCACACCGAGCTGGTCGAGTGGTGGGGGTCGGACCGCGTTGACCCGCACCACTTCGACCTCGCCGCGGCCGACCGCGCACTGGAGCGGCTGGCCTGGACCCCGCTCCCCGCCGGCCGAGCCTGACCCGCACCGTCTGCCCAGCCGAGCGCAGAACTCGCGGACCTGAGCGCAGGACTCGCGGGCTTGAGCGCAGGACTCGCGGGTCTGCCGGCCGTCAGGCGTTGACCTTGTCCGGGACCGTGAAGTCGTCCAGGGTGCCCGGGTTGCGGGTCGCACCGGTGCGGGCGTGTGTGGCGTAGAGGGTGAGGCCGACGAAGGTCAGCCCGCCCACCAGGTTGCCGACCACGGTCGGAATCTCGTTCCAGATGAAATAGTCGGCAACGGAGAAGTCGCCGCCCAGCATCAGCCCGGAGGGGAACAGGAACATGTTGACGACCGAGTGCTCGAAGCCCATGTAGAAGAACACCAGGATGGGCATCCACATGGCGATGACCTTGCCGGACACCGACGTCGACATCATCGCGGCCACGACGCCGGTGGACACCATCCAGTTGCACAGCACGCCACGGATGAACAACGTCAGCATGCCCGCCGCACCATGATCGGCGTAGCCGACGGTGCGGTCGGTGCCGATCTCGCCGAGCCGTTGGCCGATCTCGTTGGGATCCACGGAGAATCCGAACGTCACGATCACGGCCATCATCAGCGCCACGGTCAGCGCACCGGCGAAGTTGCCGACGAACACCAGGCCCCAGTTGCGCAGGATGGACCTGACCCGCACCCCGGGCCGCCGGTCGAGCAAGGCGAGCGGCGCCAGAGTGAACACGCCCGTCAAGAGGTCGAAGCCCAGCAGGTACAACATGCAGAACCCGACGGGGAACAGCAGCGCGCCAACGAGGGCGTTGCCTGTCTGCACGGTGACCGTAACGGCGAACGCGGCGGCCAGCGCCAGGATGGCGCCCGCCATGTACGCCCGGATCACGGTGTCGCGGGTGGACATGAAGACCTTGGCCTCACCCGCGTCGATCATCTTGGCGACGAAATCAGGCGGATTCACATACGACATGGGGCTGGCTCTCTCGCTGGGGATCGGTCAGGGCGGTGGGGAACTCGACCCGCACGAGTCTGAGCGCGCGACGTTTCCTGCGGATGACGCCGCTGCGAGCATCGAGTCACAGCCCTCTCACGCCCGCCGCCCGGCACCGGTCCCGAAGGTAACGCCGCCGTAACGGCCGCGCCGTTGCGTCGCAACACCACGCCTGCCGACGTGAACACTGCGTGTCGGCGGCCTGCGAGCGTGGCTTCCCCGCCGATCGGCACGGCACGCTGGTCGGCGCCCGCCGACCCGAGGAGCCGACATGACCCCGATCCTGAGCAAGTCCGACGCCGCCGACCTGGTGGTCGCCGCGCGGATCCGCCGTGGCCTTTCCTGGTCCACGATCGCCGAGGAGATCGGCGCACCTCTGGTGTGGACGACCGCGGCCCTGCTCGGCCAGCACCCCATGACCGCCGAGCAGGCCAAGCGGGTGTGCACGCTGCTCGGTCTCGACGAGCCGGTCGCCGAGAGCCTGCAGCGGCAACCCAGCCGTGGCACCGATCCCGCGGTGATGGCCGACCCGACGATCTACCGGTTCACCGAGGCACTGGCGGTGTACGGACCCGCGCTGAAGGAACTGATCCACGAGGAGTTCGGCGACGGGATCATGAGCGCGATCAACTTCCGCGTCGACATCGCCCGCCGCACGGACCCCGACGGTGACCGCGTGGTCGTCACGTTCGACGGCAAGTTCCTCGACTACCGATGGTGAGCGTCCACCGACATGGAGCGGCCCTGCCGCGCCTCGCTCTCGACGGGAGGCACGGCAGGGGCCGCACTACCTGGACGACTGGGTGCCGCCGGTCATCCAGGCAGGGTCTGCCGCCGCGGTGCGGGCACCCGCTTGCCCGCGTCGCCGAACTGTCCACTCCGGACGCGCTGGGTCGCCTGGAATCGAGGGCGCCGGGACAAGCGGAACTCGGCCCGGCACTCGCGAACGGAGACGCCGAGCGCATCGAGAAGCCGGGCGCCCGCGGCACAGTCGGCACAGCGGTCGGCGGAACATGCCGGGCCGGCGCCGTCCAGCTCCACGACAAGGGCACCCGAGGCGGAATCGAGGGCAAGCCGCACCGCGGCCGGCGGTGGCCCGTGCCGCACTCTCCGGCTGACCAGTTCATCGGCGACGAGCACCGCGTCGATCGCCGTGTCGGTGTCCCAGTCCCTCAGCAGCGTCCGCACCTGTGTGCGCACGTCCCCCAGGAACTCACGAGCGCTCCGGGACCGGCCGTTCACCACGCGGGCGCCGTCCGCGTCGTCCGTGTCCTCGTGAACCATCTCGGCCTCCTCACCGACGAGGTCACCGTGTTGTTCGGCTGTATCCACGGCAGACGAATCCGAAACCTCGGCCGGTGATCGAAAACCTGCCAGTCCACTACGGACTGCGACGGGGAAACCGCACCGTACGGCGGCCGCATCGAACACACGGGCCACCCTGGCGACCATGCACGGGCAGCACGGACAGTGGCATGAATCACATGTCGGCACTCGGGCGGCGGTCCAGATGCCAGATCGCCTCGCCCACGATGCGACACGAACGAGGCAAATCGGGCATCTCTCCGCGGAGCAGTTCCAGACCGAGGCGCAGCCACCCGGCCGGTACCCCGCGGGCGGTGAGGATCTCGGCGGTCCAGGCCACGAAGCCGGTGAACAGTTCGCCGTCGTCGAGATACAGCGCGGTCGCGAGGAAGCCGACGATGTGTGCGAGATCCTCCGCCGTGTGCCGGCGCTGCAGATCCGGGAGTTCGCGCAGGACGGGCAGGCGTTCTTCGAGGCCCGCGTAGACGGCCGACACCAGCTGCGGCGAGGACCTCGACACCCGTGCGTGCTCGTGGTCGGCAAGGTGAGGCAGGTCGTCCACGGCCTGCCTGCCGGGGCGCGGACGGGCCAGCGGTTCGGACAGCACGTCGGCGGCCGCGCGGGCGTCGGGCGCCCATCCGTCCGCGCCGAGCAGTCTGGCGTACCGGCCGTCGGGCCCGAACGCGGCTCCGCCCACGATCACCGGGACTCCGGCGGCCTGGCACGCGGTGATGGTGGCGTGTGCCGCCGGCAGCCGGGTCGCGATCGAACCGGACAGCGCGGCCGCATCGGGGCCGGTGCGATGCAGGTGCGCGACGAGGTGAGGCGCGGGTACCTGCGCGCCGAGGTAGTCGACACCGAAACCGCGCAGGGTGAGCACCTCGGCCAGCAATCGCGCAGGCAGCGCGTGCCACTCACCGTCGACGCAGGCCACCGTCACCCTGCCCCGATCAGCGGACCGGCGCTCGCGCGGCACGACGGAGGCGATGACCCGATCGTTGATCGCGGTGGCGGCGTGTTCCTCGGGGACACTGAGCCGGTTGGCCGCCCATTCGCGCCCGACCCGCCGCTGCACGGCGCCCACCACGTCGAGCAGGGCGCCTTCCGCACCCAGCAGTCGCGCCGCACGGGCCACCACCTGGTGCGCGGTGTGCTCGTCGCCCGCGCGGACAGCGTCCCACAGCGCACCGGCGTGTCGCTCGGCCTCGGTGCGGGCATTCCCGAGCGCGGCCTTCACGTCACCGGCTCCCGCGGCGCGGCGACGACGAGCACGGCCATGTCGTCGTGGAGACCGCGCCCGACCCAGTCGGAGGCGAGCATCTGCACCCGTTCCACGACGGCCTCGGCCGGCATGCCGGTGCAGCCGGCGAGCGCCTGCCGGAGACGGTCCTCGCCGAACTGCTCCCCACCCATGGGGCCGCCCCTGCACTCGACGATGCCGTCGGTGAACAGCACGCACGTTTCTCCCGGCGCGAGCAGCACGGTGTCGGTGACCGCCTCGATCTCGGGCAGCGCCCCGACCAGCGTGCCGCGGGAGCGGCACTCCTCGACCCGGCCGTCGAGCCGCAGCACGAGAGGCGGCAGGTGGCCCGCGCAGGTCAGGCGCAGCCGCACCCCGCCTGCCGTCCGTCGCGCCGAGGCCAGCACCAGCGTGGCGAACCGCTTGGGGGACAAGGTGTTCAGCGCGCCGTTGAGCACGCGGAGCATTCGCTCGTGGTCGTCGGCCATGGGCAGCAGGGCGTGCACGGTGTTGCGGATCTTGCCGGTGAGCACCGCGGCGGAAAGGCCCTTGCCGCACACGTCGCCCAGCACCGCCAGGGACTCGTCGCCGTGGGGTCCCGCGCCGGGATGCACGTCGTAGAAGTCGCCGCCGATGTGCTCGGTGTCCTCGGCCGCGCGAAAGCCGCCGGCGAACTCGACCCCCGCGATGCGGCGCGGAGCGGACGGAAGGAGATCGCGCATCAGGGTGTCGGTGATCTGGGACTGCTCGGCGAGCAGCCGCGCCGCCGACATCGCCGCTCCGGCACGGGCGGCGAAGATCCGCGCGAACGCGTCCTCCTCGTCACTGAAGACGCCGTGGCCCGCCCCGCGCAGCAGCACCAGCGCCCCCGCTGGCACCCCGTGCCCCGGCAGCGGCGTCACGACGAGCGAGCCAAGCTCGCCGAACGCCTCCGGAACAGCCCACGACGGAACGGCAGCCGGGTCGACCCAGCGCGAGGGCACGGGCGGAAACCCGCGCAGCGCCTCGGGCAGGCCGGGCAGCTCCTCCGGATCCACCTCGACGTGCAGCGACCTCGGGGCGCCACCGCGGACGCAGACCGTCATCGGCAACCGGCGCCGAGGGGAGGGCGCGATGACGAGCGCGGCGTCGGCCAGATGCCGGGCCGCCAGCTCCGCCGCCGTCTCCCTGCATCTCTGCGGGTTCAGCGACGCCTGCAGGACACTCGACACCTCGGCCAGCACCGACGCGCGCCTGCGCTCGGCCTCCAGTGCGGCATTGGCGCGCCGCGCGTCGGTGTCCTCGACCAGAAACCACGTGACGGAGCCGCCCTCGCGGACCGGGTGCGCGACGAAGCTGCGCTGCCCGAGCCAGCCGCCTGCAGCCTCGGCCGGACGGTCCGGGCTTCCGGCAGCCCGCTCCTGTGCCGACCTCAGCCACTCAGGCGCCACCGTGGCGGGCGCGCCGTCCGGCTGCGCCGCGGGCAGCACCGACCTTGCGGCCGGGTTCACGGCGCGGACCAGACCGTCGTCGACGACGACCACCGGAACCGGCACGACGTCCCACCGGCTCCCGGCCAGCACCGGAGCGCTGGTGACCCTCTCCCGCTGCGCCACAACCGCAGGGTACGGGACTCTGCCGAGACCGCCGCGTGTCCGGCGCGGCGGTCTCGCACCGGCTCACCGGCGGCGTGCCGTGAACAGCAGGTACTCCCACTCCATCGTCCGGGTGCCCGGCGAGAAGTACTCGTCGCCCAGCTCGGCGAGTGCCTCGTCGAGCTGGGCCACCGCGGTGTCGTCGCCCGCCCCCGCGAGCCGGTCGTACACCGCGATCGTGGGCCCGTAGGTGGCCTTGAAGAAGTCGCGGAACTCCTCCCCCGACGTGAACCGGGAGACCGGCAGGATGCGCCGCTGCGCCGTGACGTCGGTGACCCTGTCGCCCAGCAATCCGCGCACGTGCTCCGGATCGCCCCACAGCGGCGGCGGCTGCGCGCCCGCGGGCGGTGGCGCCGCGTAGGGCCGCAGGGTCGCGAACATCCGGCCGATGAAGCCCTCCGGCGTCCAGTTGGCGAGCGCGATCGTGCCACCACTGCGGGTGACCCGCACGAGTTCGTCGGCGGTGGCCTGATGGTGGGGCGCGAACATGACGCCCACGCAGGACAGCACCGTGTCGAACTCGCCGTCGGCGAACGGCAGCGCCTCGGCGTCGGCCTCCGTCCAGGTCAGCGTCACGCCCGCCCGTTCGGCGGATCTGCGCCCCGCCTCGAACAGCTCGGGCGCCAGGTCCGCGGCCACCACCTCGGCGCCCGTGAGCGCGGCCGGGATGGCGGCGTTGCCCGCGCCCGCGGCGACGTCGAGAACGCGCTGACCGGGTCGCACGCGGGCGGCCTCGACGAGAGCGGGTCCGAGGGCCGGGATGACCTCGGTGGCGACGGCGGGATAGTCGCCGGACGCCCACAGTGCACGGTGCCGCGCCTTGAGCACGCGGTCGGCGTCGGTGGTGGTGGTCATGTCTCCTCCGGAAATGGTGGTGGCGGATCGTTGCCGCCGACCACTCTTCGCCCCGGACCGGGCTTTTCACATCCGTGCCGAACACGGAACTTTCGCGGCTACTCTGTTGCGGTGGTCCCGACAGACCTCACCCGCCGCGAGCGCGAGACACTGTCGGCGATCGAGCGGCGGCTGGGCAACGCCGAGATCGCCGCGGAGTTCGGTGTGTCGGTGCGGACGGTCGAGTCGCACATCGCCACGCTGCGGCGCAAGCTCGGCGCCGGGACCCGCGCGGAGCTGGTCCGCGCGGCCCGCGACCTGCGGGGCGCCGGCGTGCCGGTGCCGCCGACGTCGTTCGTCGGCCGCGAGCGGCACGCGGACGAGGTGCGAGTGCTGCTGGGCCGGACGCGCTGGGTCACCGTCACCGGCCCCGCGGGCACGGGCAAGACGCGCCTCGCGCTGGAGGTGGCGGCCGCGGGCACGCGCGCCGCTGTGGTGGCCGAGCTGGAACACGCCTGCGCCGACGACGTGCCGGTGGTGGTCGCCAAGGCGGTCGGGGTGGTCGTGGACCCGAGCCGGGACCCGGTGCAGGCCCTCGACGTCGTGCTGGGCGCGCGGCCGCACCTGCTCGTGCTCGACAACGCCGACCGGGTCGGGCCCGCCACCAGGGCGCTGGTCCGCCGACTGCTGGTGGCCGTTCCCGGCCTCGCGGTGCTCACCACCTCGCGCATGCCTCTTGGCGACGGCGCGGAGACCGTGTACGTGCTGCCGCCGCTGGACACCGACGGCCCGGACGCTCCGGCGCACACCCTGTTCCTGGATCGCGCGCAGGCCGCCGCGCCCGGGCTGGTGCTCACCGGCGGCGAGCGGGAGGCGGTGTCGCGGCTGTGCGCCCGGCTCGACGGGCTTCCGCTGGCCATCGAGCTCGCCGCCGCGCGGGTCCGCCACCTGCCCGTGGCCGAGCTGGAGGCCCGGCTCGGTGACGGGCTCGGCGCGCTGGAACGCGACGGCGGCGGTCGTCACGACACGCTGGAGGCCGCGTTCGCCTGGACGTGGGATCTGCTCGACGGCGCCGAGCGGGACGTCCTGTGCCGCCTGGCGGCGCTGCCGCGCACGTTCGACCTGGACCTTGCGGAGGCGGTGACGTTCCCGGGCGCGAGCCGGGTGGTGCTGCGCTTGCTCGACCGCTCCCTGATCGTGCCGGTCAGGCCTGGCGGCTCCGCGCCGGACCCGGCGCCGCGCCGGTTCCGCATTCTCGCCGTGCTCCGCCATTTCGCGCTGGCCCGCTCCCCCGCCGCCGTTCCGGGCGAGGTGCGCCGGGCACACGCTGCCTACCATGCGCGCCTGGCCGGCGCGCTCGTGGCGCGCGCAAGGGTGGACGACAGCGTCGCGGCGGTCGCGGAGGCGACCCGGCTGTGCCCGGAGCTGGCCGAAGCGCTGCGGTGGGCGGTGCGGGAGCAATCCGAGCTGGCACTGCCGCTGGCCCGCACGATCGCGGTGGGCATCGAGCAGTACGGCACCGACATCGTCAGCATGGAGGCGCTCACCGTCGCGGCCCGGGATCACCGCATCCGCGCCGAGCTGACGGCGAGCGACCTGTTCGTCGTCGGGCAGGCGTTGTGCTACCACGACCTCGACCTGGTCACCGAGCTCGCGGAGCTGGCCGCCGAGCGCATCGACGGCCCCGCCGCCGAGCTCGCCGCACGGCACCTCGCCGGGTTGTGTGCCGCATACCGGGACCGGGGCGCCGACGCCCTGGCTCACCTCGGGGCCGCCACCCGGCTCGCGGAGGGCCTCGGTGACCGCTGGCAGCTGGGCGGAGTGCTGCAGGCGATCGGCATCGCACGGATGTCGGCGTCCGTCGGCGACCCGGCCGGAGCGCTGGAGGCGTTCACGGCGGCGACCGAGGCCTACGCCGAGGCCGGTGACGCGTTGCACGTCAACAACGCCCGCTACATGATGGCGCGCTCCGCCGCGGCGGCGGGGCGACCGGTGCAGGAGGTGGCGGCCTGGGCACAGCAGTGCGTGGACTATGCCGCGGAGAAGGGCAATGCGCACCAGCTGGCGCACGCGCTCCTCGTGCGGGCCCCGGCGCTGGAGCGGGCGGGCGCGGAACGCGACCTGGCCACGGCGGCCGCGGTGTTCGAGTCGCTCGGCGACCTCCGCTGCCTTGCCCGCGCGTCGCTGAGCCTGGCGGCGCTCCACACCGGCCGCCAACGCCTGGCGGAGCTGGACCGCGCGCTGGGGGTCGCGCAGCGCCTGCACGACACCCAGCTGGAGACCCAGGCGCGGGCCACGCTGGTGGACGCGCTGTGGGAGGACGGCGACCACCGTCGCGCCGCCGTCGAGTTCGGCTACCTGGCCGAGCGTGCGGGCGTGCCACGGGCGGAGGAGCTGTGCCCGCGGCCGGTCGTCACGGGCCTGGCCGCCTGGCCGGTGGCTGTCGCGGAGGGCCGGGCCCGGGCGCTGCGCGGCTGACGCCGGCGCCACGGCGCGCTCGGCGTCTCACGGGCCGCCCGCGTCACGCACGCAGCGGAATCCGGTGTTGCCGCCGGAGCTGTCCGGGGTGTTGTGGGAGCGGGCGGCCACCCGGTACCGGTTGCAGTAGGAGGCGTGGCACAGGTAGGAGCCGCCTCGCATCACGCGGGCCGTGCCGGACGCCGGACCGGCCGGGTCACGCGTCCCCGGCGGCGCGTGGTCGGTGCCCCACCAGTCCGCGCACCATTCCCAGACGTTGCCCGCGATGTTGAACAGGCCGAAGTCGTTGGGCGGGAACGCGTCCACCGGCGCGGTGCCCTCGTACCCGTCGTCGGCGGTGTTGGTGACCGGGAAACGGCCCTGCCAGATGTTGGCCCTGTGCTCGCCGCCCGGGGTGAGCTCGTCGCCCCACGGATAGCGCCACTGGTCGTGCCCGCCGCGGGCGGCGTACTCCCACTCCGCCTCGGTGGGCAGTCGCTTGCCCGCCCAGCGGGCGTAGGCGTCGGCGTCGTGCCAGGACACGTGCACCACCGGGTGGTCGCCGCGTCCCTCCAGGTCGCTGCCCGGGCCTTCCGGGTGCCGCCAGTCGGCGCCCTCGACCGCCGCCCACCACGGGGTGACCTCGGGCCGGGGCGAGATCCGGCGCAGCTCCCGGCCGAGGAACCGGACGAAGACGTAGGACCAGCCGAAGCGCTCGGCATCGGTGACGTGGCCGGTGTCGGCGACGAACGCGGCGAAGGCGTCGTTGCGCACGGCGAAACGGTCGATGGCGAAGGGTGAGAGCTGCACCGCCCGCACCGGGCCCTCCCCGTCGGCGGGGAAGCCCTCGGCGTCGTCGGTGCCCATGCGGAACGTCCCGCCGGGCAGCACCACCATGTCCGCGTCGTCCCGGTGCTCCGCCGTCGCCATCGGGACGGTGGTGCGGGCGGCGCCCGAGCGTGGCGGCGGGCAGCAGCTGCTCATGCCGCACCTCCGATGGCTCCTGCACGTGTCACCGCTGTGCCCTCTCGCCGACGACCGCCCCGAACACCTTACCGAGCACTCGGTAAGGAGCAACCCCCGCGTCCTCTCGGGAACGACGTGTTCCGGACGATCTGCCACTCAGTGTGGCTGCCGCTGCCTCCGCAGCACCTCGGCCGCCAGGTCCGCCGCGGACTCGCGGAGCGCCGCCACGAAAGCCCGGCCGACCGGGCCGTCCCCGCGATCCCGCGGCCGGGCGACCGCGACGGGCCTGCTCGCCGCCGGGTGATCCATGGGGACGATCGCGATGTCGGCGGGCAACGCGGGTACGGCGAGCCCGGGAACGACGGTGACGCCCAGGCCCGCCGCGACGAGGCCGAGCTTGGCGACCCAGTCCCGCGCCACGAACGCGATGTCCGGTCGCCCGGGCGACTCGGCCCAGGCGCCCAGCAGGCCGGAGCCCGGCTTGTCGCTGCTGGCGATCCACCGCTCGCCGCGCGGCATCGCCTCGCCGACGCCGGGACGGCCTGCCAGCGGATGGTCCGGCGGCATCGCCACGAACAACAGATCGTCGGCCAGCGGCACCAGATCCACCCCGGGCGGCGGCGCCGTCGCCGGTGCGGTCACCACGGCCACATCCAGGCGGCCCCTGGCGACGGCGGTGAGCAGTCCCGGGCTGAGCGCCTTGCGCAGCGGAACGCGCGTGTGCGGCTCCGGCATCCGCGTGCCGCGCGACGGTCCTGCCTGCTTCGGTCGGCGCGACACCGCGTGCCTGCCGCTCGAACAGCGGTCTTCCCGCCGCCTGTTCCATGAGTGCAACCTGCCGGGACACGGCCGACTGCGCGTGACCCAGCCGCTCGGCCGCCAGCGAGCACGAACCGCACCGGACGGCCTCCCGCACGACCCGAAGGCCCAGCACCGTGAACTCAGCCATGCTTGTCAGTCATCGCAGCTGCTGGATCCGTCCCCCGCTGAGCCGCAGGGAGGTCAAACTCACCATTCGCGGTCAGGGGCGAGGAAACTCCGCTACGACGTCGGCGACAGCGTCCAGATACTCCGCCGGGGGGCTGCCCCGCAGTGGCTCCACCTCGGCGATCGTCACCGACCGCCCGGATCGCCTTGAGTCGTAGTTGTGCCCGGTCCAGCCGATGTCCCCCGCGCCGACAAGCGGGCCGGGCAGGGGTGAGATGTTGCCCGTACCGTGCACGTCGGCAAGGTCGCGAAGCTGCCGGGCACTCCGGCTGGTTGCCATCCCGACCCAGGACACCGACACCACGATGCGGTTGCCGCTCGCGTCGTCGAGGACGAACAGCATCCGGTCGAGCGAGCGGCATGGCGTACGAGCCAGGAACTGCTGGACCTCTCCGTAGGAGTTCGCCGCGCACTGAGCGCCACGCCGGAGCCGCTGGGAGATGCGCCTGAGGTCCAGGCGCCGCCACGTGACGTCACGGCGGCCCTTCGCCGCGCTGCGCTTGCCCCGGTCGAGCTTCGCCCGGACGGCCTTGCCCAGCGACGCCTCGACCGACACCGCACCGCCGCCCCCGGACGCGCCGAGCGGCCCATATGCCACGCCCGCGGCGAGCACCCCCGTCACGACCACCACCGCGCCCGGTCGCTTGACCCAGCGACCGTCCTTCCCGCGCGGCTGGTCACGCCACGTCATGTGCCACCTCCCCTGGTGCACGGCTAAGCCACCTCGATCATGGGACGGCCGCCATGGTCTTCGCGGCCATTTGCGCACGGATCACCGGAACAGAGCAGCCTGGAGTGCACCCGCCAAGTCCGGGAATAACTTCCCGGTCGCCGATCACGTGAAATGGACGTCAATGGTGACCGTGCCGATTCGGCTGGTAACACTCGAGTTGCCTTTCACGAATTCTCTGGGCACAGGTCTGGTCAACGACGCGCGGACCTGTCGCCGAAGCCAGGAGATGACATCGTGGGCATAACCGAACGGGTTGCGGAACTCTCAGCCAAGTTGAAGCAGCAGAAGGGCTCGATCGAGACCGAGGAAGCCACGAAGAACGCGTTCGTGATGCCTTTCATCGGCAGAGTACTCGGATATGACGTGTTCAACCCGGCTGAGGTGATCCCCGAGTTCACGGCGGACGTGGGAACCAAGAGGGGCGAGAAGATCGACTATGCCCTGGTCCACGACGGCCAGGTCCAGATGCTCATCGAGGCAAAGAAGGTCACCGAACCGCTACGACTGGAACATGCGTCGCAACTGTTCCGGTACTTCTCTGTGACCAATGCTCGAATCGCGATACTGACGAACGGTCAGACATGGGAGTTCTACACCGACCTCGACGAGCCGAACAAGATGGACAGCAAGCCTTTCCTGGTCCTCGATCTCTCCGCTGTCGATCGCACACTGCTGCCCGAACTGGCGAAGCTGACGCGTGAGTCCTTCGATCTCGACTCCGTTATCAGTGCCGCCGGAGAGCTGAAGTACATCGGAGCCATCAAACGAGCGCTGGGGGCGGAATTCAAGGAACCGAGCGAGGAGTGGGTGAGGTTTCTTGCTGGCCGGGTATATGGCGGCAGAAACATCACACAGCGGGTCCGCGAGCAATTTCATCCACTGGTACAGAAGGCTGCCCACCAGTTCCTGACCGAGCAGGTCAACGACCGCCTGAAGACGGCCCTCGGGTCCGGCGAGGCCGAGCAGGACGTCACCGAGCTGGCCGCCGCGGCCCAAGCTCCGGGGCAGGATGCCGCCCCTCTCGCAGAGCCAGAAGGCGCGCAGCTTGAACGTACCCGAGACGTCGTCACCACCGAGGATGAGCTCGACGCATACCGCGTCGTGCGCGCCATCGCGTGCAGCGAGGTCCCGGCCGACCGGATCTTCGGACGCGACACCAAGACCTACTTCGGCGTACTGCTCGACGACAACAACCGGAAACCGGTCGCGCGGCTGTGGTTCAACCGTTCCCGGCGCTACCTCGGCGTGTTCGACGAGAACAAGGTCGAAACGCGCATCCCCATCGAGCGCGCGGAAGACATCTACGCCCACGCGGACCGTCTCCGCAAGACGGTCGCCGGCTACCTCTCGAAGGCCGACGAGCGGATCTGACCGATCAGGCCCCGGCGCTGATCGCCCCAGCCTGATCAGCGCCGGGCGTAGGTTCGTGGTGGGCGAAACCGGCGTTTGACACACACCCGAACGGGTGGCAGGATTCCCGCCAATCCGTTGGAAACGTTTCCACGACGACCAGCGGACCCGGATTGGAAACGTTTCCAGTCCGACTCGCACCGCCGCGACCGACCGGGAGGGACGATGACCTCGACACGCGCCACGCTGCTGCAGGTGGCCGAGCGCGCGGGAGTGTCACTGGCCTCCACCTCCCGCGCGCTGCACGGCACCGGCGCGAGCAGGGCGATGGTCGAGCGGGTCCGCGCGGCGGCCGCCGAGCTCGGCTACAGCGCCGACGCGATCGGGCGGTCCCTGCGCATGAAGAAGACCTTCCAGATCGCCTTCGCGGTCGCCGACATCGGCAACCCGGTCTACGTCGAGATGATGCGCGGCATCCACGAGGTCCTCGCCCCGCACGGCTACCGGGTGGTGGTCATGACCACCGGCGACACCGCCGCCTCGGCCGCCGAACTGGTACGCAGCCTCAACAGCGGCTTCGTCGACGGCATGGTCGTCATCCCGCTGCGCACCGACGACGAGCTGATCGCCGAGATCCAGCGGGCACCGGTGCCGGTCGTGGTCATCGGCCGCGCCCTGAGCGAGCACGGCGTCAGCTCGGTGTCCACCGACTCCGCGGCCGGTATCGGCCAGGCGGTCCGGCACGTGCTGGACCGGGGCCGCCGCCGCATCGGCTTCCTCAACGGCCCCCTCGACACCACACCCGGTGCGTCCCGCCAGCGCGGCTTCGACGCCGCCATCGGCGCCGAGGGCGTCCACACCGAGCGCGTCGAGACCGAGATCGCCGGCGACTTCACCGTCGCGGAGGGCATCGTGGCGGCCCGGCGGCTGTTCGACCGTGCGTCCGGGCAGGCACCACGCCTCGACGCGGTAGTCGCGGCCAACGACCTGCTCGCCATCGGCGCCATCCGCGCGGCACGGGAGCTGGGCCTGTCCGTGCCGGGCGACGTGGCGGTGACGGGCATGGACGACACCGAGCTCGGCCGCGTGTTCCTGCCGAGCCTGACCAGCGTGTCCCTCGGCTCGGCCGCACGCGGGCGCGCCGCCGCGGAGCTCATGCTCGGCCTCACCGACGACCCGGACCAGCAGGCTCGGCAGATCGCCGTGGGACCCGAGCTCATCGTGCGTGAGTCCACAACGGACGGAGCAGCGTGATGGCCACCCCGTCACTGGCGACCGCGTCGCCCGCAGCGCCCGCTCCCCCGCCGAACCGCAGGCCGCGGCGGCGTCCCCGCAGCGCGCTCGGCCGCGCCCGGCGCCGCGAGGCGATCGCGCTGGTGATGCCCTCGCTGATCCCGATCCTGGTGCTCAGCGTCGCGCCGCTCGTGGTCGGCATCGCGCTCGCCTTCACCGACGCGCGCCTGGTCCGCCGCCCCGACTACGACGTCGTGGGCCTGGAGAACTTCGGCAGGCTCGCCGAGAACTCCCTGTTCTGGGACTCGCTGCGCATCGGCATGATCTGGACGGTCAGCGTCACGTTGCTGCAGCTCGCCGCGGCGATGGGCCTGGCACTGCTGCTGAACTCCGGGCTGCGCCTGCAGGGCCTGACCCGGGTGCTCGCGCTCATTCCGTGGGCAATGCCGCCGGTGGTCGTGGCGATCATGTGGCAGATGATCTACTCGGCCAACGGCGGCCCGCTCAACGCCGTCCTGGGCAGCATCGGGCTGCCCGGTGACACCAACTGGCTCGGCGACTTCTCCACCGCGCTGCCCGCGGTGATCGTCGTCGGCGTCTGGGTCGGCATGCCGCAGACCACCGTCACGCTGCTGGCCGGGCTGCAACAGATCCCGGCCGAGCTGCACGAGGCCGCCGCCGTGGACGGTGCGAGTGCCTGGCGCCGGTTCACCGCGGTGACGTGGCCGAGCCTGCGCCCGATCGTCACGTCGATCACGTCGCTGAACTTCATCTGGAACTTCAACTCGTTCGCCCTGGTCTACGTCCTCACCGAGGGCGGGCCCGGAGGCCGGACGATGGTTCCGGTGCTGTTCGTCTACCTCGAGGCGTTCAAGAACCGCAACCTCGGCTACGCCGCCGCGATGGGCGTCGTGCTGGTCATCGTCATCGTCGCCGTCCTCGCGGCGTACCTGCGCTCGCAGTTCCGCCACGACAGCACCGAGAAAGCGCGGTGAGTCATGCGTTTCCTGGCCCGGCCCGCCCGCTACGCCGCGCTCGCGGCCTACATTCTCTTTCTCGGCTTTCCCCTGCTGTGGCTGATCTCGGCGTCGGTGAAGTCGTCGGCTGAGCTCAACTCGCTGTCGGTGAACCTGCTGCCACAGCAGTGGCACTGGGACAACTACGGGCAGGCGCTCGAACGGCAGGGGCTCGTCCGCTCCGCGTGGAACAGCCTCGTCGTGGCGCTGACCTCGACGGCACTGGTGATTCTCATCGCGCTGCCCGCGTCCTATGTGCTGGCCCGGCTGCGCGGCAAGGTGCGGATGGCCGGTGTCGCCTGGATCCTGGTGAGCCAGGTGTTCCCCGTCGTGCTGGTGATCCTGCCGCTGTTTCTCATCCTGCGCACGCTGGGGCTCTCCGACAGCCTGGCCGGGCTGACGCTCGTGCACATGACCTACATGCTGCCGTTCGCCCTGTGGATGCTGCAGGGCTACGTCTCGGCGGTGCCGGTCGAACTGGAGGAGGCCGGGTCGATGGACGGCGCGAGCCGGCTCACCGTGCTGCGCGTGATCGTGTTTCCCCTGCTCGCGCCCGGCATCGTGGCGACGGCGATGTTCGGCTTCGTCTCCTCCTGGAACGAGTTCTTCTTCGCGCTGGTGCTGTTGCAGTCGCCCGAGAACTACACGCTGCCGATCACGCTGAAGATGTTCATCGGCGGCGAGGGCAAGGTCGCGCTCGGGCCGCTCGCCGCGGGCGCGGTGCTCGCCGCCATCCCCAGCATCGTCTTCTTCTCCCTGCTCCGCCGCAGGCTCACCAGCGGGCTCATGGCCGGAGCGGTGAAGGGATGAGTCCTGCCCACCCCAACCGGGAAAGGTCGACAATGAAGTCTCGACGCGCGTTACTCGCCTGTGCCCTCGCCACCGGCCTGCTCGCGACCGCCTGCGGCGGCGGGAGCGGCGACGACTCGGGCCCGGTGACCCTGAAGTTCCAGTCGCTGTCCGATCAGCCCGCCGCCATCGAGGCGACGAACAAGATCGTCAAGGCGTGGAACGACGAGCACCCCGACGTGCGGGTGGAGGTGGTGCCCGCCGGGTGGGACGGCGTCTACGACAAGCTCATCACCCAGTTCAACGCGGGCAGCGCACCGGACATCGTGCACTACGAGGCCGCCGGGATCGTGCCGTTCGCCGTGGACGGCTACCTCGCCGACCTGTCCCCGTACCTGTCGGAGCAGACGCGCGCCGACATCCCGAAGGGCATCCTCGACTCGGTGACGGTCGACGGCCAGGTGATCGCCTACCCCACCGAGCTGCAGTCCTACATGGTCTTCGCGAACCGCAAGCTGCTGCAGCGCGCGGGCGTCGAGATCCCCACCGGCCCGACCATGAGCTGGGAGCAGCTCCGCGAGATCGCCAAGGCCACCACCAAGGACGGCACGTACGGGCTGGGCTGGGGCCTGTCCAGCCCGACGGCCGCGTTCATGGCGCTGGCGCCCGGATTCGGCGGGAAGTACTTCGAGGGCACGGGCGACAACACGACGATCTCGATCGGTGAGGGTGAGACGGCGCTGCCGGAACTCGTGCACACGATGGCCTACGAGGACAAGTCCATCATGCCCGTGACCCTGACGCAGTCCGGCTCCAAGACGCTCGCCCCCTTCTACGAGGGCCAGATCGCCATGACCGTGCAGGGCTCGTACCAGGCCGCGAACATCGCCAAGGATGCCCCGAAGGGCCTCGACTGGGTCGTCCTGCCGCCACTGGCGGGCCCGGCCGGCCCGGAGCAGGCGGCCAACCCGCAGACCCTGTCGGTGAACATCGACTCCGAGCACGTCGAGGAGTCCGCCGAGTTCATCGAGTTCTTCACCAGCACCGAGAACCTCGCCGCGCTCAACGAGGCCGACGCGCTGATCCCGGCGACGAACTCGGCGCGCGAGGCCCTGGCCGGAAAGCTCGGCTCCGCCAACGGCTGGGACGCGATCCTGTCCTCCGGGGAGCACCTGACCTCGGCGCCGTACCTGTTCGTCGACAAGTACGCGCAGTGGAAGGACACCGTCGCCACGCCCGCGTTCCAGCGCTACCTCGCGCGGGAGACCGACGCGGCCGGGCTCGCGCGAGAGCTCGAGGACGGCTGGAACAGCATCTCCAACTAGCAGCGGAGGCGGGCCGGGGCGCGACGCCGCCACGGCCCGCCATCGCTGACACGCGCGGGCAGCCCGCCCGCGCCGGACGAGGAAGGACTGAAAGCCGGTGACCTGGCTGGAGGACCGTGCGGTGGCGGTGATCACCGGTGCGGCGGTGGGGGACGCGCTCGGTGGCGCCACGGAAGGGTGGACGCCGGAGCAGATCGAACAGCGGCACGGCGGCAGGGTGACCGGCATCGTCGGGCCGTGGTATCCGAACTGGCGCGACGCCCGGCCCATCGCGCCCTACCACAAGGGCGACGGGCACGTCACCGACGACACCCTCATGACCTGTGCGCTCGTCGAGGTCTACGCCCGGCGCCGCGCCCACCTGGACGCCTACGCGATGGCCGAGGACCTCGTCCCGCTCATGATCGGCGAGCCCCGGTGGGTGCCCGAGCTGGAGTCCTCCGCCCTGCTGCTGCAGCGCGTGTTCCTCGCGGAGAAGTGGATCGTCACCCGGCTCCACTATGGACACGTCGACCCGCGGGAGGCCGGGGTGGGCAACGTCGTCAACTGCGGCGCCGCGATGTACATCGCGCCGGTCGGGATCGTCAACGCCGGGGACCCCCGCGCCGCCTACGCCGAGGCCATCGACCTCACCGGCGCGCACCAGTCCAGCTACGGGCGGGAGGCCGCGGGCGTGCTGGCCGGGATGGTGGCGGCGGCGGTCGCACCCGGCGCGACGCTGGACGACGTCACGGCAGCGGCGCTGGAGACCGCCCACGACGGCACCGCGGCGGCCCTGCGTGCCGTCGTGGACGCCTTCGCGGACGCCACGCCGCCGAGGACCGACGACGAGGAACGCGCGCTCGCCGGTGCGGTGCGGGAGACGGTGGCCCCGTTCGACTCGGTGGGCCCGCACTACCGCGAGATGGCGCTCGACGCCCGGCGACCCTCACGCACCCGGTCGATCGAGGAGCTGCCCGCGGCGCTCGCGTTCACGCTCGCCCACCGGGGCGGCTACCGCGGCGCGGTGCTGGCCGCCGTGAACTACGGCCGCGACGCCGACTCGATCGCCTCCATGGCGGGCGCGCTGTGCGCCGGGCTCGGCGGCACCGCGGCGGTGCCCGCGGAATGGGTGGACGCCGTCGGCGAGGCCAGCCGCATGGATCTGCGCGCCACCGGACGTCTGCTCGCGTCGGCGGCCGATGACATCCTCCGCGCCGACCGCGAGCGGGCGCTGGCCCGGATCGCGGCGCTCGACGCCCTGGCCACCACCCCGCCCGCCGTGCCGGTCGGAGACCCGGCATGAGGCTCACGTGGGCCCAGCCCGAGGATCTGCTGGCGCACGAACTGGTGCAGTCCGCGGCGGAAGGCAGAGACGTCGCCGCCGTCCGCGAGCGGTGGGTGGCGGCCGGGGGCGACCCGGTGCCCGCCGTGAGTGGCGCGGGTCCGCACCCCGCACCACCCGCGCTGCGGTCGCTGGCCCGCACCCTGCTCGACGAACTGGCCGCGCTGCCCGCCGCGCCCGCGCCGGAGGAACCGGACGACTGGGACGCGCTGGCCGCGTCGCTGCCCGCTCCCCCGGACCTGCCCATGACGGGCGCGGACCGCACGCTCGGCGCGTGGACGGGCCGCGCGGCAGGCTGCCTGCTCGGCAAGCCGGTGGAGAAGATCCCGCGTGAGGGCATCGAGGAGATCCTGCGGGCGACGGGGCGCTGGCCGCTGGACCGGTACTTCACCGCGGCGGGCCTGCCCGCCGACGTCGCGGCACGCTGGCCGTGGAACCGGCGCTCCGCGGCCACCTCGCTGGAGGAGAACATCGCCGGGATGCCGGAGGACGACGACCTCAACTACCCGATCCTCGCGCTCGGGCTCCTGGAGCGGCACGGCAGGAACTTCCGCACCGGCGACGTCGCCGAGGCCTGGCTCGACAACCTGCCCGCGGGCCGCGTGTTCACCGCCGAGCGCGCCGCCTACCGCAACCTGCTCGACGCGCGGCCGGTGCCGGAGACCGCCACCCACCACAACCCGTTCCGCGAGTGGATCGGGGCGCTCATCCGCGCCGACGTCCTCGGCTGGATCTCGCCGGGCGACGTGCGCGGCGCCGCTCGGCTGGCGTGGACCGACGCCCGGCTGAGCCACACGCGCAACGGCGTCTACGGCGCGATGTGGGCGGCGGCGCTCGCCGCGGCGGCGATGGTCTGCGACACCGCCGACGAGGTGCTGGACGCGGCCGAGGCCGTCGTGCCGCCGCACAGCAGGCTCGCCCGCGCCGTCCGGTTCGGCCGCGAGCTGGCCGCCGAGGCCGACGTGCGCGCCGGTCTCGACCGGCTGCACGAGGCCTACGGGCACCTGCACTGGGTGCACGTGCTCAACAACGCGGCGGTCATCGCCTACGCGCTGGCCCGTGGTGGCGGGGAGTTCGGCCCGAGCGTGTCGATCGCCGTGACGGCGGGCTGGGACACCGACTCCGCGGCGGCGACGGTCGGCGGCGTCGTCGGCGCCCTGCGTGGCGTGGACGGCATCGGCCGGCGGTGGACCGCGCCGCTGGACGGGCGGATCGCGACGTCCCTGCCGGGCGGGGAGCAGCGCATCGCCGACCTTGCCGCGCGCACGGCCGCGCTCGCCGCGCGACGGGAGGGCTCGTGAGCGCGCCGGGCCGCGTCGTGGTGGTCGGCTCGGCCAACGTCGATCTGGTGGTGGACGTGCCCCGGCCGCCGGGGCCCGGGGAGACGATCCTCGGTGGGGAGCTGCGCCGCAGCACCGGCGGCAAGGGCGCGAACCAGGCCGTGGCCGCCGCGCTCGCGGGCGGCGCCGACACGACGTTCGTCGGCACGCTGGGCCACGACGAGGCGGCGAGCCTGCTGCTGGCGTCGCTGGAGCGGGCGGGGGTCCGCACCGATCTCGTCGAGCGCGTGGACGCCGCCACCGGCACCGCGCTCATCACCGTCTCCCCCGGCGGCGAGAACTCGATCGTCGTGGCGCCGGGCGCCAACGCGCGCGTGCGGCTGACCCCCGGGCACGAGGAGCGGATCGCCTCCGCCGAGGTCGTCCTCGCACAGCTGGAGATCCCGCTCGACGTCGTGCGCGCGGCGGCCGCGGCGCGCCGTCCCGGCGCGCTGCTGGCCCTCAACGCCGCCCCGTCCCGCGACCTGCCCTCCGACGTCTGGGCGGCCATCGACCTGCTGCTGGTCAACGAGCACGAGGCGGCCGAGCTCGCGGGAACGCCCGGGGACGCGGAGGCCCTCGCCCGCACGCTGCTGGCGCGGGTGCCCGCCGTCGTGATCACGCTCGGCGGCGACGGCTGCCTCGTCGCCGAACGGGACCGCGCTCCGATGCGCGTGCCGGGCACGCCGGTGCGGGCCGTCGACACCACCGGCGCCGGGGACACCTTCTGCGGGGTGCTGTGCGCGGCACTCGCCCGGGGACTGACCCTGCCCGGCGCCGCGCGGCTCGCGGGCGCGGCCGCCGCGCTGGCCGTGACGCGTCCTGGTGCCCAGGCGGCGGTGCCCACAGCCGAGGAGGTCGCGGCGTTCGCCGCCGGAGGAAAGGCACGATGACGTACACGTTCGACCCGCTCGTTCCGCGCCCGATCGACCGGCCGACCGAGGTGCCCGCGGGCGGCCCGGTGAGCCCGGAGACACTGGCCGCGCTCGACGAGGCCAAGATCTTCGCCGGCCCGCCCGATCCCGCCGACCGGCCCGCGTGGCGGCAGCGCCTGCACGAGTGGCGGGCCGACGCGCGGCGCCGCCACGGCTACCGCGGCACGGCCTACGACCGCCCGGCCGCCGCCTGGGCGGCGCGGTGCCACACCGTCGCGCAGGTGTGGCTGTGGGACGAGCTGCTGTACTCGTTCGAGCAGCGCCGCTTCACACCCGAACGGTTCCTCGCCGACGCTCGCGAACGCTTCGGCGGGCTCGATGCGGTGGTGCTCTGGCACGCCTATCCCGTGATCGGGATCGACGAGCGCAACCAGTGGGACTTCTACCGCGACGTGCCCGGGCTGGCCGGCCTCGTCGCGGCCCTGCACGACGCGGGGCTCGGCGTGTTCGTCGACTACAACCCGTGGGACACCGGCACCCGGCGCGGCGGCGACGACACCGACGACGTCACCGAGCTGGCCGCGCTGGTGGCCGGGCTCGGAGCCGACGGCGTCTTTCTCGACACTCTCAAGAAGGCCGAGCCGGAGCTGGTCGCGCGCCTGGAGGCGGCGCGGCCCGGGATCGTGCTGGAGGGCGAGTCCAAGCTGCCCGTCGAACGGATCGAGGACCACTCGTGTTCGTGGGCGCAGTTCTTCGCCGACTCCCCGGTGCCCGGGGTGCTGCGCGCCCACTGGTACGAGCGGCGGCACATGCAGCACCACGTGCGCCGCTGGCACCGCGACCACACCGAGGAGCTGCAGTCGGCCTGGCTCAACGGCGTCGGCGTCATGGTGTGGGAGGTCGTGTTCGGTGTGTGGGTGGGCTGGTCGCGGCGCGACGCCGCCACCGTGCGCCGGATGGTCACCGTGCAGCGCGCGGCGGGCGAGCTGCTGCGGGACGGCGAATGGACGCCGCTCGCGCAGCTCGACGACCGTGCCGAGACCGCCGGGGTGTACGCCTCCCGCTGGGAGCTCGACGGCCTGACACTGTGGACGGTCGCCAACCGCGGCGAGCACGACTACACCGGTCCCCTCGTCGCCGCTCCCCGCGACGGCACGCTGCTCGACCTGTTCGCGGGCGGGCAGGCGGGTGAGTCCGTCACCGTGCCGGCGCGCGGCATCGCCGCCCTGCTGCACCGGGCGCCCGGCACCGCCGAGCCCGCCTGGCTGCCCGCGCTGCTGGAGACCCTGCCGGGCCTGCGGCACGACCCGGACGCGCGCTTCCCGCACCGGATCGCCATCCGCAGGAACCCGGAGCCGAGCACCGGCGAGGCCGAACCGGACGCCGTGGTGGTGCCCGCGGGGCCGTACGTGCTCACGGTGCGCTACCGCGCCAGGGAGACCGGCATGTACCAGGGCGCGCCCTATGTGGACGAGTGGAAACCGCTGCCGCCCCGGCTGCACGACGCGCGGACGCTGCAGCGGGACGGCGAGCTCACCGCGCCGGTCGCGGTGGGTGCACGCGAGGTGACCAACGCGCAGTTCGCGCAGTTCCTCGACGCCACCGGCTACCGGCCCGCCGAGCCGCACCGGTTCCTCGCGCACTGGGTGAACGGCAGGCCCGCACCGGGTGCGGCGGACGAGCCGGTGACCTTTGTGGACCTCGACGACGCGCGTGCCTTCTGCGCCTGGCGCGGTGGCCGATTGCCGACCGAGGACGAGTGGCAGCTCGCCGGGCAGAGCGGCAGGCTGCGGCGCGGCGAGCCCGCGGTGTGGAACTGGACCGAGAGCGAGCACTCGGACGGGCGGAGCAGGTTCGTCATGCTGAAGGGCGGCTGCGACCATCGGGCCGAGGGCGCCGACTGGTACTTCGACGGCGGCAGGCAGAGCGCGGACTTCAGCGCGAAACTGCTGCTGCCGGGGCTCGGACTGGCCCGCGGCGCCACGGTCGGCTTCCGCTGCGCCTGGGATCTGGCGGCGGAGGTGACGCCGTGACCGTCTCCCGGGACCCGTCGGCTGGTGCGCTGGCCGGGTTGCGCGTCGTCGACGCATCCACGTTGTTCGCCGGGCCGATGGCCGCGATGCACCTCGGCGACCTGGGCGCCGAAGTCATCAAGGTCGAGCACCCCGGCAGGCCCGACCCGTCGCGCACGCACGGCGTCGCGAAGGACGGCGTCAACCTGTGGTGGAAGACGCTGGGCCGCAACAAGCGCACGGTCACCGCCGACCTGGGCAGCGACGGCGGGCGGGAGGTGTTTCTCGCGCTCGCGGCGTCGGCGGACGTGGTGATCGAGAACTTCCGGCCCGGCACGCTCGAACGGTGGAAGCTCGGCTACGACGAGCTGTCGGCGGCCAACCCCGGACTCGTGCTGGCCCGCGTCACCGGGTTCGGGCAGACCGGCCCCTACGCCGCGCGGCCGGGCTTCGGCACGCTGGCCGAGGCGATGAGCGGGTTCGCCGCGATGACCGGTGAGCCCGACGGCCCGCCGACGCTGCCGCCGTTCGGCCTCGCCGACGGCGTCGCCTCGCTCGCCACCGCGTTCGCGATCATGGTGGCACTGTCCACGAGGGACACCCGCGGACACGGGCAGGTGGTCGACGTGGCGATCATCGAGCCGATCCTGGCGATGCTCGGGCCGCAGATCACGCGCTGGGACCAGCTGCGCACCGTCCAGCCGCGCACGGGAAACCGCTCGATCAACAACGCGCCCCGCAACATCTACCGCACGGCCGACGGGCACTGGGTGGCCGTGTCCACCTCGGCGCAGTCGATCGCCGAGCGCGTGCTGCGGCTCGTGGGCAGGCCGGATCTGGCCGAGCAGCCGTGGTTCGCGCGCGGCGCCGACCGTGCCCGGCATGCCGACGAGCTGGACGAGGCCGTGGGCGGCTGGATCGCGCGGCACACACGCGACGAGGTCGTGGCCGCGTTCGCCGAGGCGCAGGCGGCGGTCGCGCCCATCTACGAGGCCTCCGACATCGTGGCCGACCCGCAGTTCCGGTCGCTCGGCACGATCCACGAGATCACCGACCCGGAGCTGGGGCCGATGCTGATGCAGGGACCGTTGTTCCGGCTGTCGAACCACGACGGCGTCATCGGCTTCACCGGCCGCCCGCACGGCGCCGACACCGACGACGTGCTGGGCGAACTCGGGTTCGCCCCGGAGCGGATCGCCGCGCTGCGGGCCGAGGGAGCGATATGACCCCGCCGCCGCTGACCCTGCTCTACGTGCCCGCCGACCGGCCGGACCGGGTGTCCAAGGCACTCGCCTCGGACGCGGACGTCGTGCTCGTGGACCTGGAGGACGCCGTCGCACCGGCCCGCAAGGACGAGGCCCGCGCGGCCATGCTGCGGCTGCTCGCCGACGCCTCGCCTGCCCGCCCCGTGCAGGTGCGGCTCAACCGCCCTGGCACGCCGTGGCACGCAGGCGACCTCGCCGCCGTGGCGGGCCTGCCCGCCGCCGTGGGCGCCCGGCTGCCGAAGATCGAGGAGCCGGACGAGGTCCGTGCGCTTGCCGCCGCGCTGCCGGGGCGCGCACTGCATCCGCTGCTCGAGTCGGCACTCGGGGTCGAGCGGGCGCTGGAGATCGCGACGGCGTCGCCCCAGGTCGCCTCGGTGGGGCTCGGTGAGGCGGACCTGCGCTCCGATCTGGGCGTGGCCGACGACGCGGGGCTGACCTGGGCGCGCAGCCGCGTCGTCGTCGCGGCCAGGGCCGCGCGCCTGCCGCCCCCGGCCATGTCCGCCTACCCCCACGTGCGGGATCTCGCCGGGCTGGCCGCGTCGTGCCGGGAGGGCCGGGCGCTCGGCTTCCGCGGCCGCACCGCCATCCACCCCGCGCAGCTGGACACGATCCGCGCCGCGTTCCTGCCGACGGCCGAGGAGATCGAGCGGGCCCGCGAGGTGGTGTCCCGCCTGGCCGGGGCGACGCAGGCGGGCGTCGGGGCACTCGCGCTCGCCGACGGCACGTTCCTCGACGTCGCGATGCTGGAGCAGGCCCGTGCCGTGCTCGCGCTCGCCGGTGTCCCGCGGCCCTGAGTCCCCTCTCCCGCCAGATCCGCCGACGCACGACGTCCATGCGAGTGCTGCGCACCCGCTTCAGCTCGACATACGCAGTTTTACGTTGACTGCGATCAAAAGTCCCCTTACTGTTCGACACGGCGTAGACACCCGGTGTGGGGCGCAGGACGCGATCCCGCATTCAGCACGACCGATGCGACGAAGGGGTCACCGCGTGAGCAGGATCGCTGCGGATCCGGACACCGCACCCACCACCTGTGCACCGGCGTGCCACGCCGCTTTCACCTCGCGAATCCCACTCGCAGTCCCGGAGGCCGCGGCCCCGTGCCCGGCTCTCCGATCCCCATCCCCATTCCCCACCGCACCTGACGAGAGGTAGGTGACCATGCGAATACCGCGCATGGTGGCACTGGCAGCGGCAGCGGGCACGGCTCTGGCCCTCGCCCCTGCGACAGCGGCGGTCTCGGCGGCGCCGTCGTCGCCACCGCCCGACTCGGCGTTCCAGAAGGTGACGCTGAACGACACCCCCGGCGAGCCGATCGACCTCGCGGTCGTGCCGGACGGACGGGTTCTGCACACCACCCGGGCCGGTGAGCTGTGGCTGCACGACCCCAAGACCCGCCTGAACACCCTGGCGGCCAAGCTCGACGTCTACACCCACGACGAGGAGGGACTGCAGAGCGTCGCCGTGGACCCCGGCTTCAACGGCCGGACCAACCGGTGGGTGTACCTGTACTACGCCCCGCCGATGAACACCCCGGCCGACGACCCGGCCACCCCCGACGTCAACGAGGGCGACGCGCCGACGACCGGCACCCCGGCCGACTTCGAGCCGTTCGAGGGGGTCCAGCGGCTGTCCCGGTTCCAGCTCGTGGGCAACAAGCTCGACCTCTCCAGCGAGCAGCAGATCCTGGAGGTCGAAGAGGATCGCGGCATCTGCTGCCACGTCGGCGGTGACATCGTCTTCGACGGCAAGGGCAACCTGTACCTGTCGACCGGCGACGACACGAACCCGTTCGAGTCCGACGGCTACAGCCCGATCGACGAGCGGGCCGACCGCAACCCCGCCTTCGACGCCCAGCGGACCTCGGCCAACACCAACGACCTGCGCGGCAAGGTCCTGCGGATCCAGGTGCAGCGCGACGGTTCCTACACGATCCCCGAGGGCAACCTGTTCGAGCCCGGAACGCCGAAGACCCGGCCCGAGATCTACCTGATGGGCCTGCGCAACCCGTTCCGGATCGAGGTCAACAAGAACGGCGACCTCTACGTCGGCGACTACTCGCCCGACGCGAGCTCGGCCGACCCGCAGCGCGGCCCTGCCGGTCACGGACGGTGGTTCGTGGCCAGGGACGCGGGCAACTACGGCTGGCCGTACTGCGTCTCGCCGGACCTGCCCTACATCGACTACGACTTCGCCACCCAGCAGTCCGGCGAGCCGTTCGACTGCGCGAACCCGGTGAACACCTCGCCGAACAACACCGGTCTCACCGAGCTTCCGCCGGTGGAGCAGCCGGACGTGTCCTACAGCTACGGCCAGTCCGCGCAGTTCCCCGAGCTGGGCACGGGCGGCATCGGCCCGATGGCGGGCCCGGCGTACGACTACGACCGCAGGGACCAGTACGGGCGCACTCCCGTGGCGTGGCCGAAGCACTACGACGGCATGCCGCTGTTCTACGAGTGGACCCGCGACTACATCAAGGGTTTCCGCCTCGACGAGTCCGGCCAGGTGTCGTCCATTGAGGACATCGTGCCGTCGATTCCGGTGTCCGGGCCGATCGACATGGAGTTCGGGCCCGACGGCGCGCTCTACGTCCTCGAGTACGGCAAGGGCTACTTCGCGGAACTGCCGGAGGCCCAGCTGGCCCGCATCGACTACATCGGCCAGGGCGGCAACCACACGCCGGCGCCGAAGGCCTCGGCCGACGTCGACAACGGCCAGACGCCGCTGACCGTCAACTTCTCCAGTGAGGGCACCGAGGACGCCGACGGTGACCGGCTGCGCTACGCGTGGGACTTCGACTCCGACGGACGGGTCGACTCGCGGCAGCCCAACCCCACGCACACCTACACCGAGAACGGCGCCTACACCGCGACACTGAAGGTGACCGACGTCGGCGGCATGCACCGTGGCCGCTCGGCCTCGGCCGAGGTCGACATCGTGGTCGGCAACAACCGGCCCGTCGTCGAGTTCGTGACGCCGGTCGAGGGACAGGCGTTCGAGTTCGGTGACGTCGTCCAGTACGAGGTCTCGGTGACCGACGACCAGCCGGTCGACTGCTCGCGGGTGGAGGTCACCTACATCGTGGGTCACGACGACCACGGTCACCCGCAGAGCACCGCGTTCGGCTGCAGCGGCTCGTTCGTGACGACGGTGCCGGGCGGGCACGACCCCGACAACGACCAGATGGCCGGCGTGTTCCACGCGTCCTACACCGACCCGGGCGGCGACGGCGCACCGTCGCTGACCGGTGACGCGGAGGTCGCCCTGTATCCGGCCCAGTGACATCCCGCCCGTGGCGTTCCGGTGAGCCCGGGGCGTCACGGGCGGGCAGCCATCCCGACAACGAGCGCGGTGTCCGCCGTCCGGCGGGCACCGCGCTCGTTCTTGCGTGGGCCGGTCAGCGGTAGTGCAGGCCGAACGGCACCGCACGGATCAGCGTGACCCGGACCGTGGCGCCGCTCGGCACGACATAGCTGCGCTGTTCACCTTGCCTGGCGCCGAGCAGGGCGGTGCCGAGCGGCGAGTCGGGCGAGTACACCTCCAGCCCGTCCTGCTCGGCACCGTCCCGCAGGCCGAGCAGGAACGTCTCGGTGTCGCGGTCGTCGTCGAACCGGACCGTGAGCACCATTCCCGGCTCGGCGATCCCGTCGTCAGGCGGGGTCTCGCCCACCGCGGCCCGGTGCAGCAGGGCTTCCAGCTCCCGGATCCGGTTCTGCCTGCGGTGGCGCTCCTCGACGTCGGGCTCGAGGGACTCCGCACCGCCGTCGGCAGCCGTGGGCACCGACCGCAGCCGGGCGAGTTCCCCGCACAACCGGTCGTAGGCGTCCTGCGTCAGCCAGACGCGAAGGGTGCCGGTCGCGGGTCGCTGCTCGCCGGTGGTCATCGCAGCGGATCGCAGTCGCGCAGTGCCTCGGGCCGCTTGCCCGTGGTGATCTGCTCGGCCAGCAGGCGTCCGGTGATCGGGCCCTGCGTCAACCCCCACATGCCGTGCCCGCCGGCCAGGTAGATCCCTGGCGCCCGCAGGGCACCGATCAGCGGCCGCCCGTCCGGCGTCACCGGCCGGGGTCCGACCCACTCGTCGGTGCGCTCGTTCCAGCGGACACCGCGCAGGTACGGGCGCGCCGAGGCGATGATCGCCTCCAGCCGGCCCGGGTCGAGCGGTGCGTCCGGGCGGCGGAACTCCATCGTTCCGGCGACCCGCAGCCCGTCGCGGTACGGCGTGCACGCGACACGCACGTCCGGCAGATACACGGGCCCGGGAACCGGCTCGTCGGTCGGCACGGAGAAGGAGTACCCCCGGCCCGCTCGCACCGGGACGCGCACCCCGAATCGCCGCATCAGCGTGCCGGACCACGCTCCGGTGGCCAGTACCACGACGTTGGCCGACACGGACGTTCCCGACCGCGAGCGGACGGTGGAGGCGACGCGATGCGGCCGCACGTCCACCACGTCGAAGCCCGTCCGGATGTCGCCGCCCCGCGCGCGCACCGACTCCGCCAGCGCGGCGACGAACCGGCCCGGGTCGACGTAGCGCTGCCCCGCCAGCCGCACCCCCGCACCGACGCGCTCCGACAGCTGCGGGCGGAGGTCACGCGCCTGGTCGCCGGACAGCCCGACGTAGTCCACGTCCTGGCCGATCTCGGTCATCCGGCGGAGCTCACCCAGCAGGCCGGACGCGTGCTGGGCGGACTCGAAGCCCGCGATGATCGGCGCCTCGACCGTGGCCGCGTCCACCCCGCCGGACGCCAGCACGTCGAAGGCCTCGAGACACTCGGCGTTCAGCGGCAGTCCCGCGTGGGCCGCGGCAGCCCACCCCCGCCACGTGCAGTGCGCGGCGAACCGCAGCAGGAACCGCCACAGGCCCGGGTCGGCGGTGGCGGGAACGTGCAAGGGTGCCTGCCGGTCCAGCAGCGCGCGCAGACCGTAGCGCAGCACCGCGGGCTCGTTGAGCGGGATCGCCAGACCGGGCGAGAGCCATCCCGCGTTGCCCCACGACGCCCCGGCGGCCACGTCCTGCCGGTCCAGCACGGTCACCTCCAGACCGCGCTCCTGCAGGAACCACGCGGCCGACAGGCCCACCACGCCGGCCCCGACCACGACCGCCGTGCGCGGTCCCGATCCGGCGTAGGCGATTCCATCCATGCGTACCTCCGAGCCTGCTCTCCACGTCAACGCCGAGCATGACCCACGCCGCGAGCGGGCACGTTGTCGAGATTCAACAAACTCAAGGCGTTGGTTTGTCCGTCTTGGACAACGGCCACACGAGGTCCCGTGCGAGAATGGGGCGTGGCACAGGCGAGGACACCGGAGGGCAGCGTGCCCGGCATCGATCCCGCGCGCCGGCGAGAGGCTCGCGACCGATGATCAAGCTGGACCGGCTGGTGACCGTACTCGGCAGCTACGGCGCGCGCCTCGCCACGGCCGCGGAGGCACCCGGCGCCGAGCTGCGCAGCGTCGCCATGCACGATCCGACGGCGCCCGGCCCCACGGTCGGCGACGCCTTCCTCGCCGTCGGCGTGCCGTCCCTGCGAGAGGCCGTCGATCTCGCCGTCGGCGCCCGCGCCGCGGTACTGCTGGCACGGACCGGCGACGAGCCCGAGCGCGATGTCCTCGCCACAGCTCGCGACCACGGGCTCGCCGTGGTCCTCCTCGATCGCGGGACACCGTGGAACCAGGTCGCGGCGGTGGTCTACGGCCTCGTCCTGGAGGGGCGCGAAACGGAGTCCGGCCGAGGGCCCAGCGACCTGTTCGCCCTCGCCGACACCATCGCCGCCGCCGTCGGCGGGCCGGTCACGATCGAGGACCCGCTCTCCCGGGTCGTGGCCTACTCCAGCCTGCAACAGGATGCCGACCCGGCGCGCCTCGACACGATCCTCGGCAGGCGGGTTCCGGACCAGGTGCGCGCCCTGTTCGACGAGCGCGGCGTGTTCAGTCACCTCGCCGCCTCCGACGAACCGCTCTATGTCCCCTCGGTACCCGAACTCGGCCTGCGCGGCCGCACCGTCGCCGCCGTGCGCGCGGGCAAGGAGCTGCTCGGCTCGGTCTGGGTCACCTGCGCCGCACCGCTGGAGGCCGCTCGCACGCGCGTCCTCGCCGAGGGTGCCCACACCATCGCGCTGCACCTGCTTCGCTCCCGGGTCAGCGCCGACCTGGAACGGCAGGTCGAGTCGGAGCTCGTCATCCAGCTCCTCGAGGGAACCCCGGACGCCACGGCCGTGCTGGCCAAGCTCGGCCTGCCCCCACGGCAGCTGCGCGTGATCGCGCTGCAGGCACACGCTCCCGACGAGCGCAACGCGGCGATCCTGCTCGCGTTCGAGCGAGCCACCACGGGGTTCGGCTGGTCCCGTCCCGGCCGCTCGACCCTGTTCGGCAACACGGTCTACACCGTCCTGCCCTGCGATGACGACGTCGCGCCCGCCCACCGTTGGCTGCGCGACCTCGATCGCGCCCT
This sequence comes from Prauserella muralis, assembly GCF_003202285.1. Lineage (GTDB taxonomy): Bacteria > Actinomycetota > Actinomycetes > Mycobacteriales > Pseudonocardiaceae > Prauserella_B > Prauserella_B muralis. The sequence goes on along the minus strand of NZ_MASW01000002.1, from coordinate 1,290,604 downwards.
GCCCGGCCACGTCACCATCAGCGCCGGAATCGGTGGCGCCGCCACGCCGGGCGACATCCCGGCCAGCAGGCAGGAGGCCGACGAAAGCCTCGCCCTGCACTCCGGGCGGCCCGCAGGCCCGGCCGTCAGCTACGACGAGGCGTGGGACGAGATCCTCCTGCAGCGGCTGCGAACGGCCGCCTCCGCGGGCCGCCTGCCCTCACGAGGCCCGATCGCCGAGCTCGCCCGGCACGATCGCGACCACGCGACCGGCTATCTGCCGACGCTGCGCGCCTGGCTCGAGGGCCAGGGCGACCTCAACGCAGCGGCCGCCGGCCTCGGCGTCCATCCCAACACGATCCGGTACCGGCTCCGCAAGATGACCGAGGTCGCCCACCTGCAGCTCGACGACCCCCGCAAACGGCTCGCCATGCTCATCACGCTCGCGATCCAGGAGCAGGAGGGCGCGTGACGTCCGCGCTGCCGCCGCACCGTCACCCGGCCGCGGCGTCTCCGGTCCGCTGGTGAAGCCGTCCAGGGACCGCCGGAACAGCTCCGGGCTCAGCGATCCGGCTGCTGCCGTGCGTCGTACCGCTGCTGGCTGCGCTCGATGTCGGCGTCGTGCTCGACCGCCCACTCCGCCAGCCGCACGGCCGGGTCGATCAGGGTGCGGCCGACGTCGGTGAGTTCGTACTCGACGCGGGGCGGCACCTCGGCGTACGCGGTTCGCGAGACGAGCCCGTCGCGTTCCAGCTGCCGCAGGGTCAGCGACAGCATCCGCTGGGAGACACCGGGAATGCGCTGCTGCAGGTCGGTGAAGCGCATGCGCTCGTCATGCAGTGTCGCGACCACCAGCAGCGTCCACTTGTTGCCGATCCGCTCCAGGATCCTGCGGATCGTCCGCCCGCCGTCGCCCCGGATCAGGCAGGTTCTCTCGTACGTCGACATGGCCACGTCCCTGTGAGCAACGAACACGTGTGTGCCTTTTGTATCGCCTCCGATAGTCACCCATCATGGCCATACTTACAAGTGGTAACCATTGGAGGATGCCGTGGAAATCGCCTACTGGATCGTCGCTGCGCTGCTGGCGGTGCTCTACCTGTACGCGGGCGCGAAGAAGGTGGTGCAGAGTCAGGAGCAGCTGGCGCCCATGATGGGCTGGGTCGACACGGTCCCGATGTGGCTGGTCCGCGGCATCGGTGCCGTCGAGATCCTCGGCGTCCTCGGCCTGCTGTTGCCACCGCTGACCGGTGTCGCGCCGGTGCTGGCGCTGGTCGCGGCCATCGGGTTCGCCGTCCTTCAGGTGCTGGCGGCAGGGCTGCACCTCTCCCGCGGCGAGGTGAAGGAGACCGGGCTCAACATCCCCCTGATCGCCCTGGCGGGCGTCGCGGCATGGCTGGCCACCGTGTGGTGAGCGTCCGCGCTACCCGTGGCCCCTGGGTTGCGGCTCGGTCCTGATGTCGACCTCCGAGCGGAGTGTCCGGTGCACCGGGCACTTGTCGGCGATCGCCAGCAGCCGCTCCCGCTGCCCGGCGTCCAGGTCGCCCTCGAGCCGGATGGTGCGCTCGATCCGGTCGAGCCTGCCGGCCCGGGTCTCGCAGTGGGCACAGTCCTCGGCGTGGATGCGGGAATGGCGCAGCGCGACGGACACGTGCTCCAGCGGCCAGCCCTTGCGCTCGGCGTACATCCGCACGGTCATCGACGTGCAGGAGCCGAGTGCGGCGAGCAGCAGGTCGTAGGGGGCGGGGCCGGAGTCGGCGCCGATCGGCGCGGGCTCGTCGGCGGCCAGGACGTGGCGGCTCGCCTCGATCCGCTGCCCGAGGGGGCCGTCGCCGGTCTCGGACACGACGACGGTGCCCTCGGCGGTGCCGTCGGTGCTGTCCGGCGCGCTCCCGGGATCGAGGACGTACCGGGACGCCCAGGCGCCGAGCACGGTCGCCACGTACTCGGCGTCGGCCGGTTCACTGAGCAGGTGGTCGGCCCCGTCGAGTGCGACGAAGGACTTGGGGTGGCGGGCGGCGTCGAAGATCCGCCGGGCGTTGTCGATGCTCACCAGCTGATCGCCGGGTGCGTGCAGCACGAGCAGTGCCGCGTCCAGCGTGGCGATGCGCTCGGTCTGCGGCTGGGCGGCGATGTCGTCGAGGAACTGTCTGCGGATCCGGAACGCCCTGCCCGCGAGCACCACCTCCGCCTCGCCACGCTCCTCGACCTCGGCCGCACCGTCGCCGAGCAGGTGCCGCACGTGCTCGGGGTCGGCGGGGGCGGCGATGGTCGCCACCGCGCGCACCTCGGGGATGCGGTGCCGCGCGGCCAGCACGGCGGCGCCGCCGAGCGAGTGCCCGATCAGCAGGGCCGGGGCGGCGAACTCCGCACGCAGGTGGTCCGCCGCGAGCACCAGGTCTTCGATGTTGGAGCTGAAGTCGGTGTTGCCGAAGTCGCCGCCCGACTCGCCGAGCCCGGTGAAGTCGAAGCGCAGCACGGCGATCTCGGAACCGGTCAGCGCCCGGGAGATCCGCGCCGCCGCGACCACGTCCTTGCCGCAGGTGAAGCAGTGCGCGAACACCGCGTACGCCCGTGGCTCTCCCGCGGGCAGGTCGAGCCGGGCGGCCAGCGGTGTCCCCTGCGATCCGGTGAACGGGACTCTCACGGTTCTCGTCATCGTCTCCCCTGCGCGTCGCGTGGCTGAGACGAGTCTGCATCATCGGACCGCCCGCGGCCGGGTCGCGCGCCCGGCCCCGTGTCAGATCACGAGCGCACCGGCGTCGACGGGAAGCGCGACACCGGTGATGTAGCGCGCCTCGTCCGAGGCGAGGAACAGCACCGCGTTGCTCACGTCGATCGACTCCACCCAGGGGATGGGCAACAGGATCGTGGCCCCCGACGCCTCGCCGAAGTCCTCGCGGGTCGGGTTCTCCACGTCCGGGCAGAACAGCCGGTACATGCTCTCGTTCTGGATCATGTCCGTGTCCACCTGCGTGGGGTTGACCGTGTTGACGCGGATCGAGTGCTCGGCCAGCTCCTGGGCCAGCGTCTTCATCAGCCCGACGACGCCGTGCTTGGCCGCGACGTAGTGCGAGACGCCGCTGTAGGAGCGCAGGCCCGCCACGGAGCTGGTGAGGACGATGGAACCGCCGCGGCCGCCGGCGATGAGGTGCGGGATGGCGACGGTGCACGTCCGCCAGACACCGCTGAGGTTGATGTCGATCATCTGCTCCCACGTCTGCTCGGACAGCTCGTGGGAGGGCCCGTTGGACAGGATTCCCGCGTTGGCGCACACGATGTCGAGCCTGCCCAGCTCGGCGACGCCCTCGTCCACGGCGGCCCGCAGTGACCCGGTGTCGCGCACGTCGGCCTCGCGTGCCACCACCCGCCCGCCGAACTTCTCCACCTGCCGCGCCGTCTCGGCCAGGTCCTCGGCGGTGGCCATCGGGTAGCCGACGGTGTCGATGTCGGCACAGTGGTCCACCGCGATGATGTCGGCACCTTCCTGGGCGAGCCGGACGGCGTGGCTGCGCCCCTGGCCGCGTGCTGCTCCCGTGATGAAGGCGACCTTGCCTTCGACCCGACCTGGCATGGCAACTCCTCTGCTCGTGGTCACTTGATGAGTACACCCGCGTCGACGGGAAGCGCGACACCGGTGATGTAGCGCGCCTCGTCCGAGGCGAGGAACAGCACCGCGTCGCTGACGTCACGCGGCTCGACCCAGGGCACCGGCAATGCGTTCATCGCCTGCGACACGGGTGCGAAGTCCTCCCGGGTGGGCTCCGCGACGCCGGGGCAGAACAGCCGGTACATCGGCTCGTTCATGATCATCGGGGTGTCGACCTGCGTGGGGCTGACCGTGTTGACCCGGATCCGGTGCGGCGCCAGCTCCTGGGCCAGCGTCTTCGTCAGGCCGACGACGCCGTGCTTGGCCGCTGTGTAGTGGGCGATGTTCGCGTAGGCCTTCAGCCCGGCGGCCGAGCTCGTCAGCACGAGGGAGCCACCGCGGCCCCCGGCGATGAGATGCGGGATCGCCGCCGCGCACGTCCGCCAGACACCGCCGAGATCGATGTCCACGACGTCGCGCCACACAGACTCGGGCATGTCCTTGGCCGGGGCGGGCTGGTTGACACCCGCGTTGGCGCACACGATGTCGAGCCTGCCCAGCTCGGCGACACCCTCGTCCACCACGGCACGCAGGGCGCCGAGGTCGCGGACGTCGGCCTGGCGCGCGAGGACGCGCCTGCCGAGCCGCTCGACCTGCCGAGCCGTCTCCGCCAGGTCGGCCGCCGTGCCCAGCGGGTACGGCACGTTCTCCAGGTCGGCGCACACGTCGACGGCGATGACGTCGGCGCCCTCCTCGGCCAGCCGCACCGCGTGCGCGCGGCCCTGCCCGCGCGCCGCGCCGGTGACCAACGCGACCCGCCCGGCCACCCTGCCCCGGCTCATTTGATGGTCCCGTAGCGGCGGCGGTCGATGGTGAGCACCACCGCGGCGATGACGACGGCGCCCTTGACGATCAGCTGCGTGTACGGGTCGACCGACGTGATGTCCATGCCGGAGCTGAGGATGACGATGACGAGCGTCCCGAGCAGCGTGCGGTGCGGGCCCCCGACGCCACCGGAGAGCGCAGTGCCGCCGACGACGATCGCGGCGATCGAGTTCAGCAGGCTCGGGTCGGCGCCGAGCGGGACGCCGGTGCTGGCCTGGCCGGTGAAGATGATCCCGGCGATCGCCGCGACCACGCCCGACAGCGTGAACACCGACAGCTTCACCGCCCGGACCCGGACCCCGGACAGCCGCGCCGCACGTTCGTTGCCCCCCACCGCGTAGATGTGCCGCCCGTACGAGGTGGCGAACGCGACGACGGTGAACACCGCCACGAGCACGAACGCGATCAGGGTGCCGTTGGGCAGGCCGGGCACCCACGACTCGTTCACCAGTGTGTTCAGCAGGCCCGACTGGTAGGAGACCGGGCCGCCGTTGGACACCGTGTTGGAGATGCCGTTGAGCACCGACATCATGCCGAGCGTGACGAGGAACGACGGCACCCGCAGCAGCGTCGAGATGAGCCCGTTGGCGAGCCCGACGACGGCGCCGCACAGCAGGACCGCGGCGATGGCGAGCGGGCCGCCGAGGTCGTCGATCCACGTCGCGACCAGGATGCCGGACAGTGTCGCCCCGGCCGCCACCGAGAGGTCGATGCCCCCGATGAGGATGACGAACGTGCCCGCCAGTGCCAGCACAGCCAGGAACGCGAGCTGCCGCAGGATGTTCTGCGCCGAGTCCGGCGACAGGAACGCCGCGTTCTGCACGCCGAAGTAGACGACCAGCACGATCAGCGCGACGATCGGCACCCCGATGTTGCGGTAGCGGCCGAGCCACCCCGGGCCGGCGGGCCCCGGCGCGGCGGGCGGGCCGCCCACGTCGGGGACCACCACCTTGGTGGGATTCTGTGTCATGGACAACCTCACATCATGTGACTGACGACGTCGACTTCGGTGGGCTTGGCGGTGGCCGGTGCGGGGATCTCGGCGGACACCCGCCCGTCGCGCAGCACGACGATGCGGTCGGCGAGGCCGATGATCTCCTCCAGCGACTCGGTGCACAGCAGGATGCCGACGCCGCTCGCGGCGAGCTCGCGGATCAGGCCGTAGATCTCCTCGCGGGTGCCCACGTCGATGCCCCGGGTGGGGTCGTCGAGCACCAGCACGCGGCAGTCCCTGGCCAGCCAGCGGGCGAACACGGCCTTCTGCTGGTTGCCGCCCGAGAGCTCACCGACGGGGGTGGCCAGCGACGGCGTCTTGATCCGCAGCCTGCCCGCGAGGTCGGCGACCCGGGAGCGCTCGGCCGCCAGCCGCAGCAGCCGCGTCCAGCGGGAGGCGAGCACGTCGAGGAAGCCGACGGAGATGTTGGGGCGCACCCCCAGCTTCGGGAAGAGCGAGTCCTGTGCCCGCTCGGGAGGGACGTAGCAGACGCCTTCCCGCACCGCCCTCGGCACGGTCCACCGTGGCCGCCGGACGCCGCCGAGCACGATCGCGCCCGTGTCGAGCCGCTCGGCTCCGGCCACCGCCGCGGCCAGCTCGGACTTGCCGGAGCCGATCACCCCGGCCAGCCCGACGATCTCCCCGGGCCGCACCACGAGATCGACGCCGGTGAACGCTCCCGCCTTGCCGCCGCCCACGATCTGCACCACCGGACGGCCCGACACGGCGCCGCGCTGCGCCTCCTCGTGGTAGTAGTCGGCGCTGCGTTCCCTGCCCACCATCAGCTCGTGCAGCCGGGCGTCGGTGACGCCGTCGTTGGGCAGGGTGTCGATGACCCGGCCGTCGCGCAGGACGAGCAGCCGGGAGCTCACGCGCAGCACGTCGTGCAGGATGTGGGACACGTAGAGAAACGCCGCCCTGCTGCGCCACCGCTCGATCAGCGAGAAGAGCAGCTCCGTCTCGTGCTCGCTCAGCGCACTGGTGGGCTCGTCCAGCAGGATCAGTGGCGGGCGGGCGGTGTGCTGGGCCGAGGCGAAGGCCTTGGCGATCTCGACGAGCTGCCGCTGCGGGTAGGTGAGCCCGGCCACGACGGCGTCCGCGCCGAACTCGTCGATGTGCATGTCGCGCAGCAGCTCGCCTGCCGCCGCCCGGAGCCGCCGGGCGCGGGAGAGCCCGCGGCTGCCCGCCAGCGCCTCCCGCCCGAGGTAGATGTTCTCGTAGACCCGCAGGGACTCCACGAGCGCCTGCTCCTGCACCACGACCGACACGCCGAGATCGGCGAGCCTGCGCGGGTCGCCGAGGGGCGCGTCGGTGCCGTCGACGGTCATCGTGCCGGCATCCGGCCGCACGGTGCCGCTCATGACGCCGATGAGCGTCGACTTGCCCGCGCCGTTCTCGCCGATGAGGCCGAGCACCTCCCCGGTGCTGATCTCGAGCGACACGTCCCGCAGGGCGCGCACGATGCCGTAGCTCTTGCTGATTCCCGTCAGCGTGACGGTGGAGGTGTCGGGCACGGCAGGCTCCCCGTTGTCGGATCGTGCGGGCTCAGGCGACCAGCTGGTCCTTGTACTCGAACAGCGGCCCCGACCGGAACGCGGCGCTGTAGGCCGTGCGGACCTTGCCGAGATCGGCGGAGTCCCACGCGGCGTTGAGCTGGTACTCGTCCTGCGGCACCCCGGCGTAGAGCTCCCGGGGATCGAGCGGGTTGAGCAGGGTCTGCGGGTCCCACGCGTCCGGGTTGAGCGCCTTGCTCATCTTCGGCCAGTCGAACGGCAACTGTCCGGTGTAGACGGTGTCGAGCACCTTGCCCGCCGTGTCGGGTGTCACCAGCAGCGCGCCCTGCGAGAGGAAGCGCTCCGGCAGGGCCAGCTCGACGCCGTTGAGGACGTCGAACAGCGTGATGCCCAGCAGCGCGGCGGTCAGGCCGCCGATCGTGACGCTGGTCAGGTACTGCTTGCCGTCCGCGATGTACTGCAGGTTCTGCTTGTTGCCGTCGAAACCGGTGACGACCTTGCCCTTGATGCCCCGGGAGTCGAGTGCCGCGATCACGCCGGCCGCCTCGCTGTCGTTCTGCGCGAAGACGCCGGCGAAGTCGCGCACCGACGGCAGGATGTTGGTGAACGAGATGCGCGCGGCCTCCGACGTCCAGTCCCCTGGCGAGGCGGTGACGAGCTTGATGTCCGGGTAGTCCCGCAGCGCCTTCCTCAGTCCCGCGGTGCGCTGGTTGTCGGCCGACGAGCCCTTCTGCCCCGGCACGTGGATGATCGTGCCCGAGCCACCGACCTCGTCGAACAGCGCCCGTGCCGTCGCCTCGGCGATCTTCGTCGACGGCGGGGTGATGAACCGGACCCAGCTGTCGGCGTCGGCAGGCGTGTACCACGGCGGCGCGGTGTAGGAGCTGGCGTAGAGGATGCCCGCGGCCTGGCAGGCCTTGGTGACGGCCGCGGCCTCGGACTCGGTCGCGGGCGTGCCGAACATCGACTTGCCGCCCTGCGCGCGGACGTTGCCGACCTGGTTGATGGCCGTGTTCACGTTGGCCTGCGACTCCAGCGACACCATCGCGACCCCCAGCGCCCCCATCGCCTGCTTGGCGCCCTCGTTGAACGCGACGAAGTAGTCGTTGGTCAGGGTCGTGACCTGGCACCAGGTCTTCTCCCTGCGGATGTCGCCCCCACCCTGGGCGGCACCGGAGCCGGAGCTTCCGGATGCGCCGCAGGCGCTGGCGCCGAGGACGATTCCCGCCGCTCCGGCTGCGGAGAGGAACGCCCTGCGCGACATCGGATGGGGGAACCGTCCGCGCACTGCCATGTCGACGATCCGCGACTCTGTGGACACCATTGTCCTTGTCTCCTTCGGGATGGGAATAACGGGTCAGGACCGCGGATTCGCGCCGTGGCCGAGCAGATGCGCGGCGAACCAGCGCGACGCCTCGTCGGCGGCGAGCGTCAGCTTGGCGCGGTCGCTGTACAGCGTCATGTGGGAGGTGCCGGGGAGCACCGCCAGCTTCTTCTTCGCCGTGGGGATCCGGTTGTAGCTCTCGATCTCCAGGTCCCACAGCGTCAGGTCGTCGCCCTCGGCGACGAGCATCAGCGTCGGGGTGTCGTAGAGGCGGCTGACGAACGGGCCGACGTCGTAGTTCAGCAGCAGGTCGACCGACTCCATCGTGGACGAGTTCTCGTACCGCGGCGCCTCGGTGCGCTGCAGCTCGGCGAACGTGCGGCGGGTCTCGGGAAAGGGCCATGCGGAGAGCTCCGTCTCGGGGCTCTCACTGGCGTGCGGCAGGTAGGTGCGCTTGCCCGGCTCCCGCGCGCGCAGCCTGCGGTCCTCCAGGATCGCCTGCCACAGCCTGCGGTAGCCGAGCGTGCCGTGGACGCGGCGCATGTTGCGGTAGCCGTCCACGACGGGGATCTGGCTGACGATGGCCTTCACCCTGGGGTCGGTCGCACCGAGAACCAGCACGTGCCCGCCGGAGTAGGAGATGCCCCACGCTCCCAGCCGGTCGGAGTCGACACCGTCGGTGCGTTCGAGGAAGCTCAGCGCGTTCTGGTAGTCCCGGATCTGCGCCCAGGGGTCGAGATGCTGTCGCGGCTCGCCGTCGGACGAGCCCAGGTTGCGGTAGTCGAAGACGAGCGCGGCCATGCCCGCCGCGGCGAAAGCCTCGGCGTAGTAGGGCATGACGAGCTCGCGGACGTAGCACCAGCCACCGGCCAGCACCACGGCCGGCACGTCGCCGGTGCCCTCCGGCCGGTACAGCCAGCCGCGGACGGTCGTGCCCTCGCTGTCGAACTCGATGTCGTCCCGATGCATCGTTGCCTCTCGGAAGGTGTTGAAGCGGCACGGTTTTCGCGTGCCACGGGCAGGACTGTTCGCGCGTCTGCGCGCCTGGCTAGTGCGGCGCGGCACCTGTGGTGAACGGGTGTGCCGACGGATGATCGGGCCGTCGAGCACCGAGTGCGCCCATCGTGAAACGCCGGACAGGCGTTGTCAAGTGTCACTTGACGAGTGTGATTGTAAAGCGACACTGGACACCACAGGGATGCCGGGATTACCGTTTCCGCACGCACCAGCGAGTCCGGTGGGCATCGTCGCCGCCGGGGCTGACGGGAGTGACCGCCACGTGAACCGCGCACAGCTGCTCGACGCCTACCAGCGGATGGTGCTCATCCGGCTACTGGAGGAACGAATCTCCGTTCTGTACCGCGATGGGAAAATCCCCGGCTTCGTGCACACGTCGGTGGGCCAGGAGGCGTGCGCGGTCGGGGCGCTGTTCCACACCCGCCGTGCCGACGTCATCACCTCGACACACCGCGGCCACGGCCACGTGCTGGCCAAGGGCCTGGAACCGCGCCGTGTGCTCGCGGAGCTGATGGCGAGGGAAACGGGCGCCTGCCGGGGCCGGGGCGGGTCGATGCACGTGGCCGACCCGTCGCTCGGCATCTACGGAGCCAACGGAATCGTCGGCGCGGGTCTTCCGATCGCGGTCGGGGCGGCGCAGGCCTTCGCCGCGCGTGGGCAGGACGGGGTCGTGGTGGCGTTCTTCGGCGACGGCGCCGTGGCCACCGGCGCCTTCCACGAGTCGCTCAACCTGGCGGCCCTGCGCAACCTGCCGGTGGTGTTCTTCTGCGAGAACAACCGATTCTCGGAGTTCTCCCGCGCCGCCGACCAGCACCCGGTGCCGATCTCGGCGCGGGCACTCGCCTACGGCGTGCCGTTCGTGGAACTGGAGGGCAACGACGTCGGCGCCGTGGCCGACGGGATGGCCGACGTGCTCGAGAAGGTGCGCTCCGGCGGCGGCCCGTGCCTGGTCGAGGGGCTGACACTGCGCGTGCGTGGTCACTACGAGGGCGACCAGCAGGCCTACCGCACCGAGGAGGAGCTGGCCGGGTTGGCGGCAGGCGACCCACTCACCGTGGCGCGCGACCGGCTGCTGGCGCTCGGCGCGGGCACGGCCGAGGTCGAGCAGGCCGAGAACGCCGCGCGGCAGGCTGTCGCGGACGCGGAGGCGTTCGCGCACGCCTCACCACATCCGGAGGCCGCCTCCGCGGGCGACGACGTGTACGCGCCGCGCAGGCGGGTCGCCCCCGTGCCCGCGCCGGAGCGGCCGGGCGAGCGCCCCTCGTCGGTGTCGCGGATCCTGCGCCAGGCCCTGCGGGACGCGCTGACCGCCGACGAGCGCGTGTTCCTGGCCGGGATCGACGTCGCGGGCGGCAACGTCTTCGGCATCACGCGCGGACTCGCCGAGGACTTCCCAGGACGGGTGCTCGACACCCCCATCTCCGAGACGGCGATCATGGGCATGGGGGTGGGCGCGGCGATGTCCGGCCTGCGGCCGGTAGTCGAGCTGATGTACTTCGACTTCCTCGGCGTCTGCTTCGACCAGCTGCTGAACCAGGCGGCCAAGCTGCGGTTCATGACCGGCGGCGCGGTGACCGTGCCGCTCGTGGTGCGCACGCAGTTCGGCTCGGGCCGTTCCTCGGGAAGCCAGCACTCGCAGAGCCTGGAGGCCCTGCTCGCCCACGTTCCCGGGCTCACCGTGGTGATGCCGAGCTCGGGGCCGGACGCCTACGGGCTGCTGCGAAGCTCCATTGAGGACGACAACCCCGTCGTGTTCGTCGAGAACCGCCTGCTGTACGAGAAGAAGTTCACCATGCCGCCGGAGAGCCACCGCGTGCCGCTCGGCCAGGCGCGGATCGTGCGGCCGGGAACGGACGTCACCCTCGTGTCCTGGTCGCGCATGGTGCACGATGCGCTGGACGCGGCCCGGACCCTGCACGGGGAGGGCATCGACGCCGAGGTCGTCGACCTGCGCACGATCGTGCCCCTCGACCGCGAGACCGTGCTCGCGTCGCTGCGCCGCACCAACCGGCTCGTGATCGCGCAGGAGGCCGTGGTCGACTTCGGGGTCGGTGCGGAGCTGAGCGCACTCGCGGCGCGCGAGGGCTTCTGGTCGCTGGACGCGCCCGTGGCCCGGGTCGGTGCGGCCTACTCCCCCGCACCGTACGCGCCGGGGCTGGAACGGCAGTGGCGCGCCGGGCCCGCGGACATCGTGCGCACGGTCAGGGACGTCGTCTCATGCTGAGCGCCACCCGGCCGCACACCGTCGACCACGCGCTGCCCGGTGCGACATTGGCCGACGTGCTCCGGCTGGCAGTGGCCGACCGGGGCGCGGACCTGGCGGTCGCCGAAGCCGGCACCACGCTCACCTACGCCGAGCTGGCCTGCGCCGCCGGGCGGGTCGCCGCGGGCCTGCGGGAGCTGGGCGTCCAGCCCGGCGACCGCGTGGTGACCCAGCTGCCGAACTGGTGGGAGACGCTCGTCGCGTCGTGGGCCGTGCTGCTCGCCGGTGCGGTGCTCGTGCCGGTGGTGCCGATCTACCGCGCCCGGGAGCTGGCCTTCATCGTCGAGCAGGTGCGGCCTCGCGCCGCGATCGCCCCGGCGTGGTTCCGCTCGCACGCGCACGCGGCCGAGCTGCGGAGCCTGCTGGACCGCTCGGATGCGGCGGCGGCCGTGGTCAGCGTGCGCGGAGGCCTGCAGGGCACCGTGCCGTTCGAGACACTGCTGGACTCGACGGCCCCGGAACCGGACGCGGCGGTGTCAGCGCGGGACATCGCCGTCGTGCTCTACACCTCGGGCACGACGGCCCGGCCGAAAGGCGTGCTGCACAGCCATCAGACGTTGCTGGCCGAGGTCCGCGACGTCGCCGGGTGGTGCCGGCTCGGCGGCGGCGACCGGGTGTTCATGGCCTCGCCGCTGTCGCACATCACGGGGCTGTGCTACGGCGTCGTGCTGCCCGCGCAGCTGGGATGTGGCGTCGTGCTGCAGGACCGGTGGGATCCCGCGGCGGCCGCCGGGCTCATCGAGGACCACGGCTGCACGTTCACCGTCAGCGCCACACCGTTCCTGCGCGGCCTCGCGGAGGCCTACGCGGGCCGCCGCGCCCGGTCGAGCCTGCGCGTCTTCGTCTGCGGTGGCGCGGACATTCCGGCCGAGCTCGTCCGCGACGCCCGGCGGGCCATGGGTACCCGCGTCGTGCGCACCTACGGTTCGACCGAGCTGCCGACGTCGTCGATGGCCGACCCGTTCGGCGACCTCGACGCCGCGGCCACGGGCGAGGGCACGCCGATGGGCGGCAACGAGCTCCGCGTCGCGGATCTGGGCGAAGGGCCGGAACTGCTGGTGCGCGGTCCGGAGATGTTCCTCGGCTACCTCGACGAGCGGCTCAACGAGTCGGCGTTCACCGCCGACGGGTTCTTCCGCACCGGCGACCAGGCCCGCATCGACGCCGATTCCACCGTGCACATCACGGGCCGGATCAAAGACATCATCAACCGGGGCGGCGAGAAGTTCAGCGTGGCGGAGGTGGAGGAGCTGCTGCTGGGACACCCGGCGGTGCACGAGGTCGCGGTGGTGAGCTGTCCGGATCCGGTCCTCGTGGAGCGGGCCTGCGCCTACGTCGTCCCGCAGGACGGCCTGGTGCCGACGCTGGAGCAGCTGCGCGCGCACCTGTCGGCAGCGGGGCTGGCGGTGCAGAAGTCGCCGGAACGGCTGGAGATCGTCGCCGAGCTGCCGCGCACCGCCAGCGGCAAGGTGCAGCGGCACGTCCTGCGCGAGCGGCTCCGGGCACGGGACGGCCTGCCCGGCGGAGCGCTCGGGTGAGGCGCGGGCAGGCGGAAGCCCCCGCGCGTCGCGGTACGCTCGGCTCCGCACCACCGCCAGCACGCGCAGGGAGTGACACGTGGCCGAATCGCGCAGGGTCGGCCGGGCCGACCCCGGTGGGATGAGCGTCTCCGTCGGGCAGAACGTCCGGCGCGAGCGGGAGCGCGCCGGGCTGTCGGTCCGTGAGCTCGCGCGGCGGCTCGGCGTGTCGGCCAGCTTCCTGTCCCAGTTCGAACTGGGCCAGAGCCAGGCGGCGGTCAGCACCCTGTTCGCGATCGCCACCGAGCTGAACCTGTCGCTGGACGACCTGCTCGGGCACTCGGTGGCGCCGGAGAAGAAGTCCGACGGCCGGCGCGGCAGGGGAAGCCGGCCGGCCAGGGCCACGGACTACCTCGCGTTCCAGACCGGTGTGCGCTGGCGCAGGCTCGCCGAACTGGAGGGCGACCACGTCGACTTCCTGCTCACCGAGTACGAGCCCGGCGCCGACTCCGCACCCGCCGACCAGCCGCAGCGGCATCAGGGCAACGACTACGGCTACGTGCTGGAGGGCACGCTGACCGTCGTCGTCAACGGCCGCCGCAGGCGGGTCAAGCAGGGCAACGCGATCGCCATGCGCGGCGACGTGCCACACCGGCTGCTCAACGAGACCGATCAGCTGGTGCGCGCCATCTGGTTCGTCACGAGCTGACCTGGCCTGCCCCAGAAGGGCCCACTGCGGACTCCCCAGCACGGTGACCGCGACGGCACGGTCGCAACACCGCATACCTCCCGGCCGCACACGCCTGACGTCACACAACCGTGATGCAACACGAGGCAATGCGGAACCGACTTGCGGCGTGGGTACTACTGGAGGTGCCGCGTGGACGCTGGTGACGACAGACCCGCCTTCGAGACCTGGGTCGCCACGCGGGGTGACGCACTGATGCGGTTCGCGTACCTGGTGACCGGCGACCGTGAGCGTGCCGCCGACGCGGTGCAGGACGCGCTGGTCGGGGCCTGTGCGCGCTGGGAACGGATCGTCGAGCGTGGCGACCCGGAGGCCTATCTCCGCCGCTGCGTCGTCAACGCGGACACGTCCCGGTGGCGGCGGTTCCAGCGCAGGGAACGCCCGGAGGCGGACGCGACCCGGCTCGCCGAGCCTGATGCCGGTGTCGACGTGGCGCAGGCGGTGGTCCTCGAGGAGACCCTGTGGGCGCTGGGCGGGCGGCTTCCCGCCCGGCAACGGGCCGCGGTCGTTCTGCGCTACTACGAGGACCGCTCCGACACGGAGATCGCGGCGATCCTGGAGTGTTCGGTCAGCACGGTCCGATCCCAGATCCATCGCGGCCTCGCGACCCTCCACGACTGGCTCGCCGCGACCGAGGAGGCAGCGACACCGTGACCGAACCCGACGAGGAGACGACGTCCGCGTTGACGCGGGCACTGCGGCGCCATGCCGCCGAGGCGCCGTCCACGGCAGGCCTCGCCGAGGAGGTGCAGGCCGTGGTCAGGCGGCGCCGCCGGCGGAAGGCTCTCGCCGCACTGGCGGGGGCCGTCGTCGTGGCGGTGGCCGTCCCGGTCGCCGTGACGGCGGTGTTCGGTGACGGTCGCACCGCGCCACCCGCCGGGTATGTGGTCGACCCGACCTGGCGCTGGGAGTCGTATGCCGGTATCCAGCTTCAGGTGCCGCCTGACTGGGGGTACGGCGTCCAGGGAGACCAATGGTGCGTGGAAGTCCCTGGCGAGCCGCGCCGTGTGCGGCCCGGTGCGGTCGGCAGGCCGGGTGGGTCGACCGCGGTTGGCTGCGGCTCGGAGTATCCGCCCCTGGACAAGCGGGAGAACTGGCTGACCCTCGACAGGCGGACCGAGGCCGGCGTGCGCACGTTCGACGGCGGCTGGGTGGAGGAGACCCGGGACATCCACGGCGTGTTCGTGACGGTCTTCTCCGATGACCCGGTGCTGCGCGCCGCCATCCTGCGTTCGGCGCAGCCCGTCGTCGGCGAGGACCGGCACGGCTGCCCGGCCGACCACCCGATCACGACCGACAAGGCCGGATACCGCCCCGAACCGCCAGCGCAGGGTCTCCCCTCGGCCGGAGACGTCGAGTCGATCTCGGTCTGCCGCTACGCCCTCGAGACGTTCGGTGGCACACGCCGCTCGACGGCGCCGATCCTGGCCTCCAGCGTGCTCACCGGCGCCGACGCCGCACGCCTCGTCGCCGCGATCGCGACCGCGCCGCCGGGAGAGGGGCCCAACAGCTCGGAGATCCACAGCGTGCCCGAACTCGCCTACGGGGAGGAAGCCATCGTGTTGCGGCTTCGCACGCACGACCGGATCCAGGAGGTCGTCGTGCGCTACAGCGGAGAGCTCGGCAACGGCATCGACGACGGAGCGACGAGGCGCAGGCTCACCACGGAGGTCCTGCGCCCGCTCAGCACGGGCGTCCACCAGTGGTCCGGCGGATTCATCCTGCCGGTCGCCAGGCTCCTGCCGGCAGGCCCCGGCTGAGATCGCATCAGCCGACCGGGTGCGACGCCCACCGCGGGTGCACGGCCAGTCTGTCGGTGTCCGGAGCCTGCGGCCCAATCGCCTCTCCACGGTGCGCAGGTACTCCAACCCGAACTGCTTCCGCTACGAACGCTCCCAACGTGGGCGGGTCCGCCAGCACTGGCAAATCAACGTCGACGCCGGCAGCAGCCGATGACGTATGGGGGTGCCGACGCCTCCGGACATCTGTCCGCCGTCGTTCTCGTCCTCAGGGCGATTGTTCTCGGGTGCCCGGCTCCACACGGCAAAGCTGCATTCAGCGCGTTTCGGCGGGCGCACGGCTCACAGGTCGAGCACCAGCCGCCGCGAGCGGGAACGGCCGACACAGATCATCATCGTTCTTCCGCTCTCGCGCTCCCGCGCGGACAGGATCGTGTCATGGTGGTCCGGTGTGCCGTCGAGCACCTTCGTCTCGCACGTGCCGCAGAAGCCTTCCTCGCACGACGAGAGCAGGTCCGGCACCGCCTCCCGCACCACGTCGATGAGCGTGCGGTCGGGCTGGACGGTCAGCGTCACTCCCGTGCGCCGCAACTCGACCTCGAAGGTTCCGGGCGGGCCGCCCGGCACAGCGTCCCCGCCGACAGTGGCCTCGCCTGGTGTCTCCTGGCGGCCAGGTACGGCGGAGAATCGTTCGACGTGGAGTTCCACGCCACGCGGTCGGTTCTCGCAGCGCTGCTCGACCGCCCTCAACAAGCCCTCGGGGCCACAGCAGTAGACCCGGGTGCCGTCGGCGAGGTCGGCCAGGATCGCGTCGAGATCCGGAACGCCGCACTCGTCCTCCGGCACCATGTCCACTCGGGAAGCGGCCCGATCGGCGAGTTCGGCGAGGTCACCGGCGAAAGGCATGCTTTGCCGCGACCGTCCCCCGTAGACAAGCCGCCACGGGACACCCCACGCGTGGACCCGCCGCACCATCGGCAGGATCGGCGTGATCCCGATACCGCCGGCAATGAACAGGTAACGGGGCGCGGGCACGAGCGCGAAGTGGTTGCGCGGGCCCTGCACGTCCACCAAGCGGCCGGCCAGCGCACTACTGTGGATTTCCCGTGAGCCGCCGCGGCCATCCGGCTCGTCCCGGACCGCGATCGTGTAGGCCCTGCGGTCCGCGGGGTCCCCGCACAGCGAGTACTGGCGCACGCGACCTGACGGCAGCACCAGGTCGACGTGTGCGCCCGGCTGCCATTCAGGCAACAACCCGCCGTCCGGGTCGGTGAGGCGCAACGACAGCACGCCCTCTGCTTCCCACGTCACCTGCCGCACCAGCAGGGTGCGGCGCCCGTGCAGGTCGGCGTTGCCTGCGACGGTCTCCTCGACGGTCGTCATCGTGCTCACGCCGCCACCACGCCATCGCGCCTGCCGCCACGCAACACGTCCACGAAAGAAGCAGCCAGTTCAGGACCGCGCACCACGACGAGCATGTCCACGGCAGCCCGCAGCGCCGCCATGGCACCATCGCCGCCGGGGGTGTCCTGCCCGATGGATCCCACGACCAGTGCGGCCACCAGGCCACCGTCCCGCCGTGCGGTCTCGGCGATCTCGGCGCACACGTCGCCGTGTACCTCGGCCAGGTCCGTGGCGAGAAGGATGACGATGTCCGCTCCCGCGACGGCGTCGGTCGCGCTGTCCACCCGGGACGACGCGGCCCAACCGTGCCTCCCGAGCGGCCGCAGGCCGAAGCCACCGCCGGCGGCCTCGGTCGCGGTCAGCACGCCGTCCAGTCCGAGGTCCCGCATGGTGGCCGCGACGTCGATCGCGGAACCACCCTGAGGAACCAGCAGGACACGCGCTTCGTAGTAGTGCCGCATCCCGTTCACCATCAACTCCTTTCTCGGGCCGGCCGGTCCTGCCAGGGACGCACGACGACGTGCGGGGTGTCCGGCCCGGTTCCGGCCGCCATCCTGTCCAGCATCGTGCCCACTGCGGACAGTGCAACCGTTTCCGTCGGCACCTTCTCCAGTCCCAGCCCGCCGCCGCGCAGGAGCTCCAGGCTCTGCCGCACCCGTTGCGGCGCCCGCCCGCGCACGCCCACGACGGTGGCGGTCAAGCGGGTGAGCGCGGAGGTGTCGACGCTCGCCGCGGGCGGCGACTTCGCCCCTGCCAGCACCAGCCGTCCGCCCTGTCCCAGCAGGCGCGCCGCGTCGGTGAAGGTCTCCGGCGGCGATGCCGCGAGATCGAGCACGACGTCGGCCATCGACCCACCGGTCAGGTCGCCGATCGCGGACACGAGGTGATCGCCGGACAGGGTCAGCGGGGTGGCACCGAGCGCCGCGGCGAGTTCCAACCGCGCCTGGTCCCGCTCCAGCCCGCACACGATCACCTGCCGCGCCCCTGCGTGCCTCGCGGCCGCCGCGGCGGCGATGCCGTGATAGCCCGGGCCGAACACCACGACCGTCTCACCGGCCTCGAGCCTGCCTGCACCGAGCACCCAGTCCAGCGCGTTGCCCAGCGGCAGCGCCCAGACTGCGAGCTCCGCCGCGAGACCCTCGGGAACCTTGTGCGGCACCGAGTTCGGGGACAGGTAGAGGTACTCGGCGTTCCCGCCGTACAACCCGGGCGGCTCGGACACGGGGACCAGTCCGACCCGCCGTCCACCGCGCCACAGGTCGGTGTCCGGACACAGCCGGTATCGCCCGCGGCGACACGGCGCACACTGGCCGCACGGCAGATACTCCTCGACGACCACCCAGTCGCCCTGGGCCAGGTCCCAGCGGCTCGCGGCCAGCTCGCCCAGCGCGGCGACCTGGCCGAGTACGTGGTGGCCCAGCACGCAAGGCCCAGCCAGCTTCCCTGAGAACAGTGCGACGTCGGTGCCGCAGATGCCGCTGGCGTCTACCCGGAGCCAGCCCGCATCCTCCGCGCAGGCGGTCAGTGGCAGCTCCCGCACCTCAGCGTGGCCGTCGCCGAGTGCGACGCTCGCGAGCGCTGCCGTGGCCGGTGGGGTAACCATCGTCAGCGCCCTCCCCTGCGCAGCCCGAACCGGCCGCGGCGAGCGGGCGCGGCGGCCTGAGCCTGCTGGCTGCGCTCGACCTCGTCACGCAACTGCTGCCAGATGTCGTAAACGATGTCGCCGTACTCCGGCCGGTGCCGCAGTTCGAGAACGTCTCGCGGCCGTTCGAATGGCACCTCCACGAACGCCTTCGCATTGCCCGGGCGTGAGGTCATCACCATGATCCGGTCGCCGAGCGTCACCGCCTCGTCCACCGAGTGCGTGATGAACACGACTGTTTTGCGGGTCTCGTCCCAGATTCGCAGTAGCTCGCTCTGCAGCAGCGTCTTGTTCTGCTCGTCCAGCGCCGAGAACGGCTCGTCCATCAGCAGCACGTCCGGGTCGTTGGCGAAGGCACGGGCGATCGACACCCGCTGGCGCATGCCGCCGGAGAGCTGATGCGGGTAGGAGTCCCGGAAGGCCGTCAGCCCGGTCTTGTCCAGGTAGTGGCCGACGACCTCCCGGATCTTGCCGCTGGGCACGCCGCGCATGCGCAGGCCGTACGAGGCGTTGTCCCACACCGTCATCCACGGAAAGATCGAGTCGCCTTGGAAGATCATCGAGTTCTCCGGCCTGCCCTCCGTCGCGGTGCCGACCTCCACCTCGCCGGTGGTCGGGTCCTCGAGGCCCGCGAGAATCCGCAGGAGGGTGGTTTTCCCGCACCCGCTCGGCCCCACGATCATGAAGAACTGGCCGCGCGGGATGTCCAGTGTCAGCTCGTCGAGCGCGGTGACCGTGCCGGACCTGGTGTCGAACCGCTTCGCCACCGCTCGCACGGCGACCTTGACGTCGGTGTCCTGCCGTTTGGTCGGGGCGACTGCCGCTGTCTCTGCGCCCA
Organism: Prauserella muralis; assembly: GCF_003202285.1. Lineage (GTDB taxonomy): Bacteria > Actinomycetota > Actinomycetes > Mycobacteriales > Pseudonocardiaceae > Prauserella_B > Prauserella_B muralis. The sequence goes on along the minus strand of NZ_MASW01000002.1, from coordinate 1,271,151 downwards.
CGGTGTTCCTCCCGATATCGGTACTGTCGATGGGTACGCGTTTGCCGGTCACCGCTGTGCCTGCCATGGGGTGACGATCCGGGCGACCTGTCCGAGCAGCAGGGCCAGCCCATACCCGATCAACGCGATCACGAGCAGCCCGACATACATCGTCTCCACGGAGTAGAGCTCCCAGGCGTTCCAGATCATGAAACCCAGACCGCTGTTCGCGCCGACCATCTCGGCAATCGCGATCAGGATCAGCCCGAGTCCCGCGCCCAGCTCGACCCCGGTCATGATGCTCGGCATGGCGCCGGGCAACGCCACGGTGCGGAAAACCTGCCAGCGCCGGGCGCCGAAGTTCTTCGCCACGTCGTAATACATCGGCTGGATCTGGAGGACTCCGGCCATCGTGTTCAGCACCACGGGATAGAACACGCCGATCGCCACCATGACGATCTTCGACATCTCGCCGAGCCCGAAGATCAGCAAGATCAGGGGAAGCAACGCGCTCTTCGGGATCGGGTAGGTCCCCGAAACCAGCGGGCTGATCGCGGCCCGTAGTGACCGGGACAGTCCCATCACGACACCCAGCAGCAACGCGGGAACCAAGCCGAGCCAGAACCCGATGAACAGCCGCCGCAGGCTTGCCACCGTGTGATCCCAGAGCTCACCGCTGGACATCATCGTCAACATCTGCTCGAAGATGGCGCTCGGCGCGGGAAAGAACCGCGCGTCCACGGCATCGACTCGTACCAGCAGCTCCCAGACGAGGAGCAGGACCACCGGAGTGAGGACCGCGAGCGCCGAGTCCCGGCCACGTCCGCCCGAGCGGCGCTTCGGACGTTGCGCACGTCCTTTCGTGCCGACCTCTGCCGGCATTTCACTGGTCACCATGGCTCAGCCTCCTGTCCGCGCCGCTCAGGAGCTTGCCTGCTGGTACTCGCCGAGCTTGCCGACCGCGGCTGTGGCGAACGACGAGTCGACGATTCCGTCGACGTCCACATCGGCCTGCAACAGGCCCTGGTCCTTGAAGAAGGTGTAGTCCTTCCTCAGGCTCTCGACATTGACCTGCCCGTCAGGGTCGACGTAGTTCGGTACGATCTTGCGGTAGAGGGCCGGTTCCAACCCGACAGCCTCCGTGACGATGTCCACGACCTCGTCACTCCGCTCGCCTTCCCTGAGCTTGCCGTTCTCGAACGCGGACATGTAGTCACGGGCACCGCGAAGATAGGCCGCCATGAAGCAGGTGCCGACAGCCTTCTCCTCCTCGGCAAAGGTTCCGCTGTACAGGAGAACGGCCAGTTGTTGCTGGTCGTAGAAGTCCGGCGGGGTGGCGAGTCGTTCGGCGACGCCCCGCTCCTCGGCGACCGTCGCGGACGGCTCGGTGGTGAGCGCCGCGTCGATCGCGCCGTTCTGGAATGCGGTGACGTGTTCGGCGAACCCGATGTACTCGTGCTTGACGTCGTCGTAGGTGAGGTCGGCGCTGCCGAGCATCGTGCCCAGTGTGGACGAGGTCGCCGTTGCCTGTGCCGGCTCGGCGACCGTGCGTCCCTTCAGATCGGCGATCTCGCCGACCTTGCCCGAGTCGACGAGATCCTTGCGCACCAGCAACGGCATGTAACCGTAGTGCTCGGGCATCGACCCCTTGTCGGCGACGATGCGGATGGGCAGGTCGCGGCCGACGGCGTTGTAGAAGCCGGCCGAGGGTGCCCCCGCGCCGACGTCGAGCTGCCCGGAGCCAAGTGGCGCGATCATCTTGGCGGCCGAGTCGAAGGGCTGGAGCTTCACCGAAAGGCCCTCGTCCTTGAAGTAGCCCTTCTCGTCGGCGATGTACAGCGGCGCGTCGCTGGAGCTGTTGGTGATGCCGACGGTGACCTCGCTGCCCGCGCAGCTCCCGCCCGCCGCGGGCGTGTCCTCGCCGCAGGCGGTGAGCAGCGCGGCCGTTACCAGCACCGAGGGCAGGGCGGCGCCGACCTTCGTGGTCCTCTTCATGCCGGTTGTTCCTTCCTGTCAGGACCTCGTGCGAGGCCACCGTTGGACGCTTGTCAGATCGAGACGAACTCCTGGCCGGGCCGCGCCACGAGCGCGGAGCTGGCGCCTTCGTGGAAGGGCACCGAGTTCGGCAGCACGAGAGACGCTGAGCGGACCTGCTGGTGCACGGGTTCGGTACCCGGCAGGGGGTTGCCCTCCTCCAGGTCCTCCACCGCGGCCAGCAGCCTGCGCCGGGCGAGGATGATCGCGGCGTCACTGGTGCCCAGGCGTTCCTTGGTCCGGTCGGCGATCGTGCCCATGCTCTCCTGCAGCGAGAAGTCCTGCGCGGAGATGCCCTCGACGCCGCTGAAACTGCGTCGCTCCCGCTGTGCCTGCCGGTCGATGAGGTAGTCGTTGTCCCGGTTCGCCAGTGGCCGGTAGGTGCCGGGGACGTACTTCACGTGGATGCCCTCGCCGGCACGCATGGACTCCAGCTCAGGCTCCGTCAGCGGCCTGGTGGGGTGGTAGTTGATGCTCCAGGCCCAGCAGTTCTCGTCGTCGATGGGCACCCAGGCGTGCGCGCCCAGCGGGTTGTGGGTGCCGAACGGTGGGATGATCGTGTACCACGGCATGATCCACTGGGTGATCCGCCAGTAGTAGTTCTCGTCGTCGGCGACCCGGCGGGCGCCGATCACCAGACCTCCGTCGGACTCGGCCACCTCGAACTTGGGCCGCGTGTCGGCCTTAAGGTATTCCAGGCCGGGCGTGCCCGCGTGCATCGGGTCGGTGTCGATGTTGTAGCGGTGGGCGAACGAGACGTGACTCGAGTCGATCCCGCCCTCCATGGCCTGCAGGTAGTTCGACTCCTGCCACCGCTTCGACACGAACCGCTGGTCGGCGTCGAGCGTCGCCCACTCCAGTTCCGGCAACGGCGGCTGGGTGCCTTCGGGCCCCAGGTACGCCCAGATGACGCCCGCGCGCTCCACGCACGGGTAGGAGCGCAGCTTGATCTTGTCCTTGAAGCGGGAGTCCTCGGGTTCGGACGGCATGTCGACGCAGTTGCCCTCGACGTCGTACTTCCAGCCGTGGTAGGAGCAGCGCAGACCGCACTCCTCGTTGCGCCCGAAGAACAGCGACGCGGTGCGGTGCGCGCAGAACTCGTCGAGCAGCCCGATGCGGCCGTCGGTGTCGCGGAACGCGATGAGCTGCTCCCCGAGCAGCTTGGTCCGCACCGGTGGGCAGTCGGGTTCGGGGATCTCCTCGGCGAGCAGCGCGGGGATCCAGTAGCGGCGGAACAGCTGACCCATCGGGGTTCCGGGACCGGTCCGCACCAGCTTCTCGTTCTGCTCCTGCGACAGCATGCTCATCCTTTCCGTGGGTGATCGACCGAGGTCGTGGGTTGTCAGTGGGCCGGGTGTGCCGGGCGACCGCCGTCGCGAGTGCGCCACAGCAGGGCCACGGTGGCCGCTGCGACGGAGACCGCGGCCACGCCGGCCCACCCGGTGGAGTAGCCGAGAGCGTCGACGACACTGCCGAAGCAGACCGGTCCGACAGCGAAACCGAGATACAGTCCGACGGCCAGCACACCGGACGCGGTCCCGACCACGCTCGGATCAGCCACCCGGACGATCGCGAGCATCGCGACGACGTTCGTGGCGATGCCGGACGCGCCGAACAGTGCTGCTGCGAGCCACATGAGCCACGCCCAGCCGGCGATACCGGCGGCGAGCAGGACGAGGGCCGAAACGGCGGAGGCGCCGGCCAGGAAAGCCAGCGGGCGATGCGGCAGCCGGCACCGGTCGGCCAGCTGTCCCCACACGATGCGGGCGGCGAGGCCCACCCCTCCGACCATCGCCGCGGCGAGCCCTGCCGTGGCGACAGGGAGATGGAGCCGTTCGTACCCGAACAGTGGCAGGTAGACGTTCGTCGCCTGCACGGCGGCGCCCGTGAGGAACGCGTAGCCACCGAGCCACCACACGGCCTTCGGCAGGTCGCGGGCGCGTCGGCTGCCGGCGAACTGCGTGGCCGATTTGTGGGCGGGGATGGAGTGGTGCAGCAGGGCCAGGCCAGGCAGCGCGAAGGCGGCCGCGGTCGCGATGGCACCGCGCCACCCGAGCAGCAGCGCGACACTGGGGAGGGCGAGTCCGGCCACGAACTGGCTCATCTGTACGCCCGACTGCTTGACGCCCATCAACGCGCCGCGCCGACCCGGCGGGATGTGCGACGAGATGAGCCGGTTGGTGATCGGGTTGGACAAGGCCTGGGCGGAGCCGGACACGGCGACGGCGATGAGGAGCCACAGGTACGAGCGCGCCAGACCGATCGCGAGCAGCGCGACGCCGGCAGCAAGAAAGAGCACCGCCATGACCAGCCTCGCGCTGAGCACATCCGCGGCCCGGCCCACCACTCCCGAGCTGATCGCCGCCGCGATGAAAGCGATGGTCGCGAGGAGGCCGAGCTGGGTTCGGTTGAGGTTCAGCGCGGAGGTGACCAGCGGGCTCAGCGCACTCAGTGCGTAGACGGCGAGCGGGCCGATACCCATGGCGAGAACGAGGACCGCGCCGAAGCCCGTGGCACGCGCTCCCGCGCGCGCCGCCGCGGACCGGTCGGCGGCCAAGCCCTCGTTCACGAGGAGCACCTCTTTTCGCTATACGAACTTAGTGCGCATTACGGTTGGCCGAGGTTAAGCAGACGGCACTGCCGGCGTCAATAGCGGGATATGCTGGCTATAGGCTGTCCAGGTGCTGGCCGCCCACGTTCGACCGAGCGCACGCTCCCCGCTTCCGGCCCCGTCGTCCCGACGCGCACCCGGTTTGACCGGACGGATCGATGCCGCTACCTTTCGCTATCAGAACTTTGTACGGATGACGCGCCGCAGGCGCCAGAAAACTTTCGACCGGAGCCGCGTTGCGGACTACCTGGAGGACAAGGACGCGGATGACAGCCGAACCCACAGGCGCCCACCCGCCGGAGTTCGTCCAGTCCCTTCAGCGCGGACTCGCCGTGATCAAGGCGTTCGACGCGGAACGGCCGAGGATGTCACTCAGTGAGGTCGCCAAGGCGACCGGGCTCACCCCCGCGGCCGCGCGCCGGTTTCTGTTCACCCTCGTCGCGCTGGGCTTCGTCGATCAGCGGGATGGCCTGTTCGAGTTGCGGCCGGCCGTACTCGGGCTCGGGTACGCCTACCTGTCCAACTTGTCCCTCCCGGATGTCGCCCAGCCACACCTGGCGCGGTTCGGCGAGCAGTCCCGCGAGGCGGCGTCGCTCGCGGTGCTCGACGGTGACGACGTCCGCTACGTCGCCAGGGTCGCGCCGCCTCGACGCATGGCCGTCACCATCAACGTGGGAGCCCGCTTTCCCGCGTATGCCACCTCGTTGGGCCGGGTACTGCTGGCCGGCCTGCCCGATGACGACATCGACGCCTACCTCGCGCGGGTCGACCTGCGCCCGCTGACCGCCAAGACCGTGGTCGAGCCGGCCTCGTTGAAGCAGGAGCTGCTGAAGGTACGTGACCAGGGCTGGTCACTGGTGGACCAGGAACTCGAGGAGGGGGTGCTCGCGGTCGCCGTCCCGCTGCGGTGGCGCTCCGACGTGATCGGCGCGATCAACGCGTCGACCCACGCCACCGAAGCGCAGGCGGAGTCCCGCCGCCGCGCCTTACTGCCCCCGCTGCTGGAGACGGCCGCCAGGATCGAGGCGGACCTCGCGGTGTACCCGTCGCTGCACCGGTTCCGCTGACGAACCCCGAGACCACCGAGACAGGAGGTGCCATGGCCGGGCAGGGGCGCACCGAGCCGTTCGTGCAGTCGTTGGAGCGCGGGCTCGCGGTGGTGCAGGCGTTCGACGCCGAATCGCCGCGACTGCCGCTGACAGAGGTGGCCCGGCGCACCGGGCTGACCCGCGCGGCCGCCCGGCGGTTCCTGATCACCTTGACCGAGCTCGGCTACGTGCACACCGACGGCCACACCTATGGGCTGCGACCGCGCCTGCTCGAGCTCGGCAATTCCTACCTGTCCGCCATCCGGTTGCCCGACATCGCCTTGCCCCATCTGGAGAGGCTCGCGGCCGAGGTGCGCGAAACGTCGTCGCTCACCGTGCTGGATGGCGACGAGGTGCTCTACGTGGCTCGCGTGTACGGCTCACGGCTGCTGACCGAGGCGATCGCCGTCGGGACCCGGGCACCCGCGTACGTCACGTCGACCGGTCGCGTCCTGCTCGGCGGGCAGCCACCCGACGCTGTCGCCGAGTACCTCGACCGCGCCGACCTGCGCGCGTTCACCGACGCGACGATCACCGAGCCTGCACGCCTGGCCGACGAGATCGACAAGGCGCGCAGGCAGGGCTGGGCCATCGCCGACGAGGAGCTTGCCGATGGCCTGCGCTCGATCGCCGCACCGGTACGGGACGACGCCTCGGACGTGGTTGCGGCCGTGAACATCTCCTCGCACGTGAGCCGCGCCTCGGTGCGGACGATGCGCCGCGACTGGCTTCCGGAGCTGCTCGCCACCACCGCGCGCATCGAGGCGGACCTCACCCGGGCCCGCGATTGAGGACCCGGCCCGTCCGGTCAGCACCGGCCGGGTCGTGCGTTCGATCAACGTCTCCCGCGAGGTGACCAGCCGCGAGCTCATCATTCCGAAGGAGCTCCGCGACAAGTACGGACTGGACGGGTAAGGAGCCCGAGCTCACCTCAACGGCCGTCGGGCACGGAGGGCAGGAAAGGGCTGCGTGTCCCGCTCCAGGACACCGCGAGCCGTTCCCGTGCCCGCGTACACGCGACGAAGAGCAGGCACCGCTCCTTCAGCATGTCGCTGACGTGTTGCTGACCGTCCACCTCCGCGGGAGTCACTTCCCTGCCGAAAGGAATGGCGCTCGCGGTGGCTCCCACGACAGCGACACAGCGGAACTCGAGTCCCTTCATGGCGTGCATGCTGGCCAGCCGTACTCCCTCGGCGTGAGGGCCGGGGCGGTCCCTGACCCGCACGGCGGGGACGCCCGCGGCCTGCAACCTGTCGAGCACCCTGTCCTGGAGAAGGTTGAACCGCGTGCAGACAGCGATCTCCTCGGCTCGCACCCCGTGGTCCAGCCACTCCCGCACTCGCTCGACCAGCGCGGCGACCTCGTCCTGCTCGCTCGCGTACCCGGTCACCTGCGGCCGGGTGCCGCGCAGCAGCGAGCGGTAGCCGATCAGCGTGTCGTTGCCGTCGCCACTCAACTCGTCCACCGCCGTGTCAGCGAGGACGCCGACGGACCAGGACAGGATCTCCGCCGTGCTGCGGTAGTTGATGCGCAGTCGGCTGCTCCGGCCCGTGACCGGGATGCCGAGCGCGCGGAGCGAGACGCGCGAGTCGTAGATGCGCTGGTGCGGGTCGCCGGTGATGAACAGGTCGTCCGGCCCTTCAAGGACCGCTGCCCGGATCACGCGCCACTGCGCCGGGTGCAGGTCCTGGGCCTCGTCGACCACGGCGTGGGTAAAGCGGTGGGCGTCGGCGTCCGGCGCGCCGAGCAGTTCCGCGGCGCGGGCGCACACCTGCAGGTGCGTGGTCTTCCCGGTGGACCGCAGCTCGTCACGGAAGGCTTCCACGGCCCGCCAGACCTCCTCCCGCTGCCGGGCCCGCAAGGCCGATCCGCGACCGCGCCGTTCGGCTTGCAGGTACTCCTGCTCGCTGGTGATGTTCTGGGCCAGCACGACGTGCCGGAACTCCTGCGCCAGGAACTGTTCCGTCCATGGCAGGTCGAGTCTGCGCCGGACCCGTCGCCAGATCTGCCGCTCGTCGGCGTCGGTGATCGGGTCGGGTGGCTGTCCCGTCCGTTCCCGCACCACCCGGTTGGCGAACGCGTCGACGGTGGTGACCTGCACGCGCGCCAGCTGCGACTCGTCGCCGTCCAGGAGTAGCGCGAGGTTCTCCCGCAGCATCCCAGCCAGGGCGTTGGTGAACGTGGTCAGCAGGATCCTGCTGTCCCGCGACCGGGACAGCAGGTGCTTGACCCGGTGCAGGGCCACGACGGTCTTTCCGGTGCCCGGACCACCGCTGACCTGCGCGGGCCCGTTGTAGGACACGCGATAGGCGACGCGGCGCTGTGACGGGTGCAGGAACACCCGCCACGCGGTGAACGGCTTGTCGAGGATCTCCGCGAGGTCGTCGGGACCGGCGACGAGGGTGATGCGGCTGGGTGTGTTGCGGATAGCCATCTCGAGGCTGTCCTCGGCCTCCGAACCGGCTGTGGCGGGCCTGCGTTCGGTGACGACATCCCGGTAGACCTCCTCGGGCGAGAAGCCCTCGGCAAGGAACTGCAGGACCTCGAACTGGTCCTCGGGCAGGACCCCGCCGAAGGCTTCCAGCTGCGCTGTGTCGGTGATGGCCCGTGCGGCGCGGAGCACCTGGTCGTCGATGCCGAGGTCGCGGAGCACGGTGTCGGAGAAGCGCTCGAACAGCCGCGTCGGCGCATCCGCGGACGCCTGCTCCAACGAGGGCGTGAGCTGTTCGATCGCGACAACGTTGCGCACTTCCAGCGCGCGGGTCGCGGTGTTGACGGTGTAGAGCCGCTTGGCCGCCCACGCGTACGCGTCGTCGTGCGGCACCACGTTGAGCAGGAGAAACACGTCGCTGCCGTCATCGGGGGCGAGGACGACACCACGCCAGAAGTCGGTGATCCGGATGGTCCGCATGCGCGGGTCGCGCGCCTTGTCCACGGATTCCAGGTGCAGGCCCTTGTCCGCGTACAGCTCCGCGATCGGCAGCTCCTGGAACTTCGCCATCGCCTTGCGCACGCCGGCCTTGACCGGTTTCTCCAACAGGTCGTAGGTCTCCCAGAAGCTGCTGGCGAGAGCGAGCTGCGGCATGGTTGACGATCATATGGCCGTCATGGGGCGAGAGACCACCGCTTCCGTACGCGTTCGGGGAGCGGAGAAGAACCGGGCGCGAAACGATCGGTTCTCGCGGGGCAGTGGCCCTTCATGTCGTCCCGAGCCGTCTCGCCAACAGGCTGATGGCGCGGAGCAGGTCCCCGGGTGGCCGGTCCAGATCGAGGGCGTGCTGGTGGATCGTGACGCCCGCGTGCTTGACGCGGTGGGAGCCGTGCGGTGCGTTGCCCCTGGCGTAGATGAGGTGGCCTTCCCTCAGGTTCAGGGCCGTGCAGTAGGCCAGCATCTGGTACAGGTCGGCGTCCGGGAAGCCCGCGGGCTGTTCGGCCTTGTACTTGGTGTCGGCCACGGCCAGCGGGGTGCCATCCTCGGCGTAGGCGACGAAGTCCGGGACGATGCGGATGGCGTTGGACTCGTCCAGGTGGTGGGTGGCCTGCAAGACGCAGTGGCCGCGATAGTCGCCGTCTCCGGCCAGCGCGGCGCGAAGAGCCGCGGTGACGAAGTCCTCGAAGACCTTCGCCAGGTCGAACAGGAACCCGTGCACGGTCACGTCCCCGGGCCGATGCTCCACGGAAGCCCCGCGCAACACGAGGCTGGCCAGCCGGAGAGCGTCGTAGTAGCGCGCGTTGAGGCGGCTGGGCCGCCACGTGGGCAGCGGGTGCCCGCGTGGGACGGGGGTGATGTCGCCCAAATGGGCTCGCAGGCGGAGCAACCGTCCGCGCACGTCAGCGGGGACGCCAGCGGGGCTCGTGCCGGGAAGGCGCAGCAGCGCGTCGCACGCGGTGCGCAGCAGGCGGTTCTCCGCGATGTCGGTGGTGTACTCGTCGTGGGTGAGTTCGAGTGGGATGAGCCTGCCGTGCTGTCGACTGACCTGGTCGGCATGCCGGACGCGGCCACGCATGACCAGCGCGGTCTCTTCCACCTCGCGGTAGCCCTTAAGCAGGCCCTGCCGCAGCGATTGCTCCGCCTGGAGCGTGAACAGTTGGGCGAACGCGGGCAGCAGGTCTCGTTGCTCGCCGACCACGACCTGATCGGTGCGCCATCGGACGCGGCTGTAGCCGAGCAGGAATAGCAGCCGGGCGATCGGGATCTTCGGCGCGACCCGCACGGTGATCGCCGCACCATCACCGGTCCTGATCGTCGCGACGCCCACCAGGTTCTTGGCCCGGACCCGCCACTGCCCGGCCACGTCCGGGTCCGGCGCCGCGTCGACCACGCCGGAGCGGATCAGCGCTCGACCCGCTGGTTCAGCCAGCGGTACCGACTGCGGCGGGCCGTGCTCGGCCAGGCCGATCGTGGTCATTCCGGGCTCGGCGGCTCGTGCGGCGAGGCTCCGATGGCCCTGCGGAGCGCGCGCAGCCCGTACCGCTGTTCCACGTCGAGTCCCTCGCCGTAGTGGTGTTCCTCCAGCAGGGGAAGGATTTTCGTGCGCCAGGCGCGTTCCAGCCCACCCTCGCGGTAGACACCCTTCTTCATCAGGTAGGACGGACCGACCTGGAAGTCCGGGTCGTCGATCCTGGCATTGAGCGCGTCGAGCAGATCGGCAGGCTCGAAGTCGTAGCCTTCGCGCTTTAGCCACCGGCGCAGCAGCCCGCTGGCCGGTTCGGCGCGGGGAGACAGCTCCACGAAGGAGAAGCGCCGCCGCATCGCGGCGTCCACCAGCGCGATCGAGCGGTCGGCGGTGTTCATCGTGCCGATGACGAACAGGTTGGGTGGCAGCGCGAAATCGTCGCCGGAGTACGTGAGCCGCACGGACCGGTTGCGGTATTCCAGCAGGAAGTACAGCTCACCGAACACCTTCGCCAGGTTGGCCCGGTTGATCTCGTCGATGATGAGAACGTGCGGGAGGTGCCGGTTGCCCTCGCGTGCGGCGGCGTCGGCGAGTTCACGCAGCGGGCCGTCGGTGAGCCGGAAAGCGACCTCGCGGGTGATCGGGTCCTCCTGGGGCCGGAACCCCTCGAAGAAGTCTTCGTAGGCGTACGAGGGGTGGAACTGCACGAGTTTGACCTGTTCCGGTCCGCCGGCCAGGTACTCGGCGAGTTTTAGCGCCAGGTAGGTCTTGCCGGTGCCGGGTGGGCCGTAGAAGACGATTTGGCGGTCGTCCCAGAGGAGATCCCGGACTTCGCGCAGCCAGGCCACGTCGTGGACCAGCAGCTCGTCCGCGAGTTCGCGTGTCGGTTCGGGAAGTTCCAGCTCCCGCCGGGCGAGTGCCGCGATCTCCACGCTGGTGTCGCCGGGCGACTCGCGTGCCTCTTCTTCCAGCTCCTCGTCGGTGCGGCCGAGCCCGGCCACGAGCCCTTCGACGGTGGTGAGGTCGACAACGTCGTGCTGGACGGACAGCTTCTGCTGTAGCTCCTCGGGCAGCTCGTGGTACGGGTAACCGTCGTCGTGCCAGTCGACCGGGCGGCGCAGGTTCGAGCGGCCACCTTCCGAGGCGACCTGCTCGACGTCACCGGTGATCTCGCCGACGTAGAGCGAGCCGTTGGAGATCGTGCATACCGTGTCACCCGGTTTCATTTTGGTCAGGTACGCATGCAGCTCGTCGACCAGCCGCACGCGCTGGTTGTAGGTGAGGGTGGACTCGTAGTCCTCGTCGACGAAGGCGCGAAGCAGGTCCTTGCTGACGCCCGGCTCGACCTGCCGCAAGTGACCGGCCGCAAGGCTGACGAGCCGCTCCGGCAGCCACAGCCGCTGCACGAGGTCGATCCCGAAGACGTTGGATCCGCGCACCAACCATGTGTGGTTCGGACCGGACCACGGCCGTTCCACGAAGTCCTCGAGTGGGTGCCCGTCGGCGGTCTTCCAGACTTTCCACCCGTTCGCGCTCCTGCCGAGCACGATCGACGCGGCGGCAGACGGGGCGTCGCACACGATGCTCTGCGCGGTCTCGAGATATCCCGGCCACGTCTGGGAAGGAACAATCGATCCCTCAGCGACAAGGCGTTCACGAAGTCTGGCGAAGGTTCTGACATGCTTGCCAAACGACGGCGCTATCTCGGCCCTGGCCGGCGATCCCGCAAGGACCTCGAACTTGGGGCTTCCGCCGGCACCCTTCTCCCGCAGCAACCGCCCCCGCGCGACCGGGCCGCCGCGCGGCAGGCGAAGCTGGAACTCGGGATACTCTTCGGACATCATGGAAGCGCCGAGTCGAGAGCCGATTGCCAGCCAATTGTCAGCGGGCGCTTCGCCGTTTCCAGGAACTCGATCAGCGTCTGCGTGATGACATTGACGGGCAGTTCGCAGTTGGGCGAGAACTCGTCCGTCTCGTACATGACGGGGTGATCGGGCTCCTCACCGTGGCTGTATAGCTGTACGGGCCCCGCGCCATGCCCGTCCGCTCCGCGATAGCTGATCGCGCCTCGATCGCCGTGAACGCCGACGATCACCGAGTGATCCGGCATGGTGAGACACTCGCCGGGATTCTCGTCGTCGGGGATGAGCGTCTCGACGCGGGGGCGCCCGGTGTGGGTGAGGATTGCGTCACCGACCTGCTCGTGGGCCAGCGTCGCGACGAACGCCCTGACGCCCTCGGCATCAGCCAGGTCCATGACCTGCTCACGCGGCGGTCGGCCGCGCTCCTGAGTCCAGAGTTCGGCCTGCAGGGGCATGACGTGCTCCTCCCCTCGTACACGAAACCTCTCGAACATCAGACGTTCCCAGCAGACGGCGCGGGGGCGTGCCGCGGCCCCTGACCGGGCGGCGGGGTGAGCGTGGAAGTGTAATTCTCACCGTCGACAAGCGGATTCGTGAGGCTCAGACCGGCTTCAGCCATGCGGTCGTACTCGGCGAGGATCAGGTCCTTGGTGCGGTAGGTGCCGTACTTGGCCTCGTCCTTGCGCTTGACGATCGGGAACGTGTCGAGGATGTAGTCCGCGTCCTCGCGCGAGACGCCGTACAGGTGGAAGAACAGGGCATCCAGCTCAGCGCGGATGACAGCCCGGCGCTCCTCATCCCATACGAAGGGCGGACCCGTGTCGCCGAGGTCGCGGGCGAACGGCTCCATATCGTAGGCGGTGCAACTAATTTCCACGATCCTGGGAACGATGAATGCGGTGTGATTCTCCACCATGGCGGGCGTCAGCACGGGGAGCTGCCGCCACACGAAGAATCCCATACTCGTTCCGCCGATCTTCTGACGCGAAACGAAATCGAAAGCGAACGAGCATTGAATGCCAAGTAGTACAGCATTCAGCGGCGCCGATACGTTAGGCAGTTCCAGGAGGAACTTGTGTCCAACAGCAGTCTTCGGAAAGACTGCCGGGATGCCAGTTCGCTCGTCCGTCGCGCGGCAAATGTCTCGCCAACCGAGAAGCCAGTCGTGTTCCCAGTGCTTGTTCGCCAAGCGGGTGGATACTCCGGCTTCGTAGATACGGTTCCCGTTCTTGTCGAAGCGATCGGTCGGCACGTCGTCTTCGGAGACCCAGTAGCGCGGGAGCACCACGACGTTGGGGTCTTGCTTCTCGTCAAGGGATAGATCGTGAACCGCGCCGTGTTCGTCGTAGGTGCCCCACCGGTGATCGTAGTGGTGGAGCATCTTCGCCTCGTAGAGCGGGAGCATGCGCTGGTCGCCCTTGGTGAAGATGTTGCCGGTGAGCGTCCAGCCGTCAACATCCAACTCCTCCCGGGTATGGAAGAAGCGGGCATCATGCGACATGTCGAACATGCGCAAGAACGAAACGCCCCACAGGTTGCTGCCGCCCTGGCCGCGTTCGTCTGGTTCCTTGATAAGGACGGGGACGCGACGGTAGATACCGAGGGTGATCTCTGCGTCTCGGCGGGAGCGGAACACCGGGCAGGTTCCGGTGTTGGGGTTGAGAAGTTTGATTTCCTCTGGTGTCAGGGAGAATGTCTTGTCGGCTTCGTCCAGCTCCACCGGGTCGTGCACGAAGAACGCAAACCGCGCGGCCGGCTCTCGTGCGGCGCGGCCAGCGAGCGACAAGAGGCAGAACTTGAACGAACGATGGACACCAGGGAAGAGCGGTGCCGCGTTCTCAAAGTCGTAGAGGGCCGCCAGGGAACCGCGTTCGACGAGATCTTTGAAGAAGTACTGCGTCCGGGCATCCGTCGCGATTCCGGTAGGAACAATGACACCCGATCGACCGCGAGGCCCGGCTATGATTTTGGCGGTCTCACAGAACACGGCATACGTATTGAGGTTCCCCTGACCAGTCAGCGGAAAACGACCCGAGCGACGTAGGAAATGACTCTCGGCGTAGACCTTGCGCTTCGCGACGGCGTATTCACCGAATAGCGACTGCGTCTCCGGGTCGTCACGCAGTTTGGCGATGAGTTTCTTACGAACATCCGACTTGCCGACAGCAGCGATCTTGGGCGAACGCTGCGCAAAGAACTCTTGCTCGTTGAGCGACACGCTGTCCCACGGAGGGTTTCCGAGTACACAGTCGAAGCCTCCTACCCATCCAGTCGTACTGGACACGCCTCTGCCGTCATCCGGGACTGAGAACACGTCAGGAAACTCAAGGTGCCAGTGGAAGAACTGGTACTCTTCTCGGAGTCGAATAATCTCACCGTGTGTCGCATCGGATACTGCGGCGGTCGTTGGGTTCTCCAGTGCACGAAAGATGTCATGCGTGACCGCTTGCGGTGATTCGTTCGATTTGATCCACACGAACGCCGCGCACCATGCATCAGCGAGGTGCAACGCGTTGAGGTACTCGGTGGATTCCATCAGCGACGCGTAGGCGGCTGCCTGTCGGCGCACCTCCCTGAGCTTGTTCGCCGGTGCACTCGTGATACGACGAGCGTTCTCGGCGAAAGTAGTGTTGACCACGTTCACTGCAGTTTCCTCGACGTCGAAGAGCCCCAGTTGCCCCTGACGCTCTTCTGCGTTCGTCTTCTCAAGCCTCTTGGTGACCTTCTTGTCGTCCCCTTCTGTGGCAATGAACGCCTCGTCCGGGATGCCCTTGCGCAGCAGCGCCGGTGTGGCGCCGACCAGGGCATTGCCACACTTGATGTGCGCGTCGAGGAAGCTCAGTGGCTTACCCGGCTCCAGTGCTTCCAGCCACAGCGACACCTTCGTCAGTTCCACGGCCATCGGGTTGAGGTCGACGCCGTAGATGCAGCGGGCAATCACCTCGTGTAGCGCGTGGCGCACCGCGTCCACGGTCGGCTCGGGGTTGCGCTCCCGCGCGGCTGCCACCCGCTTGGCGATGCGGCGCGCCGCCGCCACGAGAAAATGGCCGGACCCGCACGCGGGGTCGCACACAGTCAACGAGAGCAACTCGCGGGTGATCGCCTCGGCCGCATCGGACTCGCTTGCCGCCGACGCCGCCTGCTCGCCCTGTTTCACCGCGTCGTCGATCACCGGGTCCAGTGTGGAGTCCAGCAGGCACTCGATCAGCGAGGACGGCGTGTAGTACGAGCCCGTGGTCTTCCGCTCGTTGCCCGCCAGCTCCTCCAGACTGAACGTCCGGTCAAAGGGGTTGTGCCGTGGGACGAGCTCCAGCAGCGACTCGTAGATCGAGCCCAGTTCCTCGGCATCCAGGTGCTGGTAGTCTACGGCACGCACTCGGCCGGATCCGACATCGCGGATCTGCGCCAGGTGCCGCACGGCGCCCAGGAGATGCTCGTTGGACAACGACAGGCCGCGCAGCGGGGCGTCGGCCTCGGTGTCATCGAAGATTCCGCCGAGCCCCGGCAGGGCGAGCTCCGGCCGACCCTGCTCGTCGCCGAGCGCGTCCAGCACGATCCGCAACGCGCGGTACAGGTCGTCGTGCGCAGTGCCCCGGCGGCGGCGCGCATGCGCACGCAGCTTCGCCGTCGAGAAGTACCGCGCGTAACGCTGCTTGGCCAGCTCGTCGGCGCCGTCGGGGTGCAGCACACCCCGGTCCTCGGCCACGAAGACGA
Organism: Prauserella muralis; assembly: GCF_003202285.1. GTDB lineage: Bacteria > Actinomycetota > Actinomycetes > Mycobacteriales > Pseudonocardiaceae > Prauserella_B > Prauserella_B muralis. The sequence continues at coordinate 1,255,466 of NZ_MASW01000002.1, read as the reverse complement.
ACAGCAGCCGGTAGACCAGCCGCAACAAGGCCGCGTGCAGGGTGCTGACGTCGACGTTCTCCCGCAACCGGGCGTTGTCCGGGTGCTTCAGGAAGCCGGTACCCAGCGTGGTGATGGCCGCGCGAACGCTCTCCCTGAGCTGGTCGAGCGCCCGCGTCCCCGAGGTGATCGCATCCAGCCGCCACCGCTCCAGCCAGCACGTCGCCGGGGACGCGCCATCGGCGACGGCGAAGCGGGACACGTGCAGCAGCCGGTACAGCAGCACGAACTCGCTGAACAGCTCACCGTCGAAGATGGCTTCCAGGTCGAACTCGACGTAGGAAGCGGTCGCCAGGGCGCTGGAGTCACGCAGCAGCCGCAGCTGGCGGCCGTTGGTGACCACACCCCATAGCTGCTTCTCGGTACGGTTGAGGCATTCCTGCACCAGCGACTGCGGCGGCACGGTGCCCGCACCGCCTGGCCGCCGGTCCAGCGCGTGGTGCCACGCCGCCAGGTGCACCGGCACGTGGTTCCAGCGGTGGCTGACCGGGAACGTCTTGCCCGTGACTTCGCTGTCGTCGGCGGGGATCCCCGCGGCGCCGACCGCGGTCAGCTCGCCGAAGCCGAGCTCGGCGAACAGCGGTGCAAGCCACTGGGTGCCTGCCAGCCCGGTGGTGTCCTGCGGAGTCTCCGCCTCCGGGGCCGGAGGCAGCTTCTCGCGCAGGTCGCTCCACACCGAGCGCAGGTAGTCCCAGTGACGTTCGGCCTCGTCACTCACCGAGCGGGAGCCCACGACCCGGTAGTCCGACGGCAGGCTCCCGCTGACATCCTTGCCTTCGGAGATGCGCACCAGCATGTCGGCGGGCAGCAGACCGCCGACCGTGTGCACGGCAGAGAAGACCTGGTTTCGGGCGACAGCGGACATCAAACATTTCCTCCCGACACCGGCAGGTAGACATACGCGCCGAGGACGTCGGCAGGCTTCTGGGCGGCCACGTGCAGGCCACGCACGATCTCACCGGCCGCACTGCGCACCCGGCGATGCGACGCGAGCAGCTCCGCGGCCAGTTCATCCCCATAGGACTCCAGATGCGCCGTGGTCGCGTCCAGCCCATCCAGCACCCGCTGCATGGTGCGCTCGGCGAACTCCCGGTCGGTGTTCTCGTCAGCACTCGCATCGAGCAGCGCCACGGCGTCGGCCGCGGGCAGCCAGTCGGCGTTCGCGGGCGAACCCCGGAAGGCGAGCAGCCGAGCGTCCTCGGCCACCAGCTGCCGCTGTCCCGACCGGGACGGCAACGTAAGGTGGAACCGGTAGCGCACCAGCAGCAGTGTGGTCCGGGTGTCCACCGCCCGGGTCCGGATCACGCCGCAGCGGCGGGCGGGGCGGGGCCCGCTCGCCTTCTCGTCGAGCGCGGCGTTGAGCACATGGCCGGCGATGGCGCCGACGACCGGATCGGTGCGCACCAGGGCGGCCTCGCCCCGCGCCACCGCGGCGGTGTCCCGGAACGGCACGAGACGTCCCGCGTCCACCACATCGCCGCCGAGGATCGGAGCAAGAGCGTCACGCAACCCGACCGGCGCACCACTCACGTCCGCGGTGAACCCGCCCGCACCGTCGTCGCGCAACACGGCCTCCAGCGCGGAGAGCGCGTGCCGGACGAAACCCCGGACCTCCGCCGCCCGGCCCAGCACATCGCGCACCGCAGCGACCTCGCGCGCCACCTCCTCCGGGTGAATTGCGCGCTGGGCGAACCGCGAGCGGGACGTCGTCTCCCGTTCGGCCGCCGACTTCCAGTCCGCCTCCAGCGCGTCGGCCTTCTTGTCGACCGCCTCGACCTCGAACAGGCCGGCCTGCTCCGGCTGCTGGTTGCGCATCAGCAGCCATTCGACGATCGCGTCGGTCACGCCGGCCGAGGCGGCGTCCGGGACCGACACGGAGATTCCCAGGTCCTTCTGGATCTGGCGGTGCTTCTTGATGAGGACCTCGAGCACCTTGCCGTCGATCCCGTTGTCGCTGCCGTACAGGGTGATGACCTTGACCGTGTCCCGCTTCTGGCCGTACCGGTCGACGCGGCCCTCCCGCTGGTCGTGCCGGGTCGGGTTCCAGGCGAGGTCGTAGTGCACGACGGCATCGAAGTAGTGCTGCAGGTTCACGCCCTCGGACAGACAGTCGGTGGCCACCAGCACGCGACGCGCCGCCGCGTCCTCCCCCGCCTCCGTGGCCAGGTCCTCGATGCGCTGCAGGCGCTGCTGCGGTGAGAGCGTGCCGGTCACGGCACGGACCACGGTGCGCCTGCCGAGCTTGCCGTCGAGGTGCTCCGCGACGTACTCGGCGGTCGGGATGTAGCGGCAGAAGACGATCGGGTGATAGCCGTCGGCGAGCAGCGCCTTGACGTGCTTGACCAGAGCCGCGAGCTTGCGGTCCTGGTCGGTGCCTTCCAGAGAGGCCGCCCGGTCGGCCAGCTCGGCCAGGCGCGCGCCCGCGTCGTCGGTCTCCGCGCCGGGTGCCACGTCGAGGCCCTCCAGCGCGTCGTTGTCCGTCGAGTCCCTGGTCAGCGGCGCGCCGAGCCGGTCTGCTTCCTCCGCCGTGGCGGCCAGCGCGGCCGCCGACCGGGTGCGCAACGTCTGGGCGGCTGCCCTCGGCGAGGAGACCAGCGAGCGCAGCAGCGCGATCGCCGACCACCATGCGATGCGCGCCTCCCGTTTGCCCCGGTTGCCCGCGGCGGTGACCCGCTCGCCCGCGTAGGCGATGGCGTCGTCGAGCAGCGCGCGGTATGCCGGGGACAGCTTGTAGGTCTCGTCCTTGAAGTACCGGTCCGACGGAAAGCTGGTGTCCTCGCGTAGGCTGTCGTCGGCCAGCCCGTCGTTCCTGGTGAGGAACTGCCGCACGTCCGCACGCTTGCGATGCACGAAATGTGCGGCGAGCAGGCGCCTGCCCGCCTCGCTGTCCAGGTCGACGGTGGCCAGCTCCGGCCGGACCAGGCCGAGCAGGGCGCGGAAGGCACTCTCCTTGCCACTGTGCGGGGTCGCCGTCACCAGCAGGAGGTGCCGGTCGTCATCCGCCGCGACGCGTTCGAGGAGCTCGTGCCGCAGCTGGCTCTGCGTGGACGCGCGCTCGTCGGCCGCGACGCAGGTGTGGGCCTCGTCGACGATCACCAGGTCCGGGCAGTGCTTCACGAAGTCGTCGCGATGCCGAGTCGACTTGATGAAGTCCGTGGAGACCACCACGTGCGGATGCCGGTCAAAGAGCGACTGCCCCAGGTCCAGCCCACGTTCCAGTTTGGACACCGTGGAGGCCAGTACCAGCTCGGCGTCGATGCCGAACTTGGTCCGCAGCTCCTCCTGCCACTGCTCGGCAAGCGCGGGCGAGCACAGCACCGCCAGTCCACGCGCGCTGCCCTGCGCCAGCAGTTCCTTCGCGATCAGCCCCGCCTCGATGGTCTTGCCGATGCCGACGTCGTCGGAGATCAGCATGCGGACCACCCGCTGCCGCAGCGCCATCAGCAGCGGCACCAGCTGGTAGGCGCGGGGCTCCACGGCGATACCGGCCAGTGACCGGAACGGTCCGGCGCCGGAGCGGAAGCCGATCCGCAGCGCGGAGCGCAGCAGGCCGGCGGCGAGCGCATCGCCGAGGTCGTCCGGCGAAGGACGCTCGAACTCGGCCTGCCGGACTTGCTCGAACGCCGGGAACACGGCCGCGACATCGTCGTCGGCGCCGCCGAGCGGGCGCAGGACCAGCATGTCGTCGGCGCTTTCGGGCAGCACGACCCATTCGCGACCGCGCGCGGACACCAGGGAACCTGCCGTGAAGGTGGTCGTCATGTGCTTTCCGTCTTCTCTTTCCTCGTCAGACGCCCACGCCGGGGCCGAAGTAGCGCTCGAAGCGCTTGGCGATGCCGGACCAGTCACCGTCGTACGGGAAGCGCACCACGTCCCAGCCCTTGTCGAGCAGCCGGTCCTCCGCTTCGAGGTCGCGTTCGGCGACGACGCTGTGCTCGTGCACCGGACCGTCGACGAACACCGCGACGTTGACACCGTGCAAGCGGTAGACGTAGTCGGGACGCGCGAGCGCCTCGGCGACGAACGTCTGCGCCTCGTCCGGAAGCCGCAGCCCGTGCTTCTTCAGCCACGTGATCAGCTTGCCCTCCAGCCCCGTGTCCGACTGCGCGGCCAGCCGCTCCAGCTGCTCGGAGCGCGACTCACCCCGGCCGGTGGTGAGCGCCCTGGCGCCGGAGAGGCGGACCAACAGGTCCTTGATCGAGTGACGGTCAATCGCGCCGTGGTCGGGCTGGTTGCCGTAGGTCAGCAGGCAGTCGTAGCAGCCGCGCGCACACGGCCGGTCGGGATGGGGGCCGCCCCGGTCGGCGCCGTCCGGGTCGAAGTGGCAGATGTCCAGCGCGACCTTCGCCGCGCGCTGGAGCGCGTCGGGGTCCGCCTGCAGCAGCCGCAGCACCCCGGCGCCGCCCTCCGCGGCCTCGGTGAACAGCATGCGGTCCCGATCGCCCTCGTCCGGCGGCAGGAGCTCGCTGGTCAGCTCGGCGTCCTCCAACTCGAAGGCCGCCTCGATGCCGCGTTCCAGCGCGTACATCAGCGACAGCGCCGTCGCCTCCGGCAGCGCGCTGGCGAGCCTGACGACGAGGATGTTGCGGCGGTCCTCGACGTAGGGGATCACCCGCTTCTTCCGGCGCTTCTCGTTGCCGTCGGCGTCGACGACGGGCATCTCACTGGAGTCGCCCGACGCCTCGGCGGCGTCTCGCTCGTTCATCCATCGACCGTCGACGGGGTCGAGCCAGAACCCTGGCGGCTCGTCCTCGGCGGCACGGAGCCTGCCGACGTTGGTGATGCGCACCGTGGCGGAGTCGCCATAGGACACGGTGGCGAGGACGCCGTGTTCGTCGGAGACCGTGGCATCCCGGCGGCCGGGTCGTGCCCCGTGGTCGTGGAACCGGTAGGAGGTCACCAGCCGGAACCCCGCCCGCCTGCGCTCCTCCTCGTCGGAGGAGATCCGCTCGCGGCGCTGGGTGTAGACGGTGTGCAGCTGGAGCAGACCGGTGGCGACCTCGCGCAGCGGTTCGTCGCACATCTGGCAGCGGTCGACGTTCTCTCTCGCGTCGTGGTGGTAACCGCAGACGGCGCAGCGTTTCGCGCTGGTGGTCACCACGTCGCCGGTGGCGTCCGGCGGCAGCTGGATCCGGGTGACCTGATAGCGCGACCCCTCGTGGTAGATCAGCGCCCCCGGGCCGAACTCGCGGATCGCGAGGAACCGTGGTCGCTGCAGGTAGTCACCGTCACCGAACCGGCGCCCGGTGGTGGGAATGTAGGCGGCCAGCGGCAGCCGGGGGAACGAGTATCCCGGCAGGAAACCCTCGCTGGCGAGGTAGCGATAGGGGTAGAAGTCCGAGAGCACGGACTTGTTGTCGACGCTCTCGTTCTTCAGCAGGTTCAGCTGGGTCTCCGCCTCCTTCCGGCGCCGGACCGCCGCATTGCGATCGCGCTCGGCCAGCGTGTGGTCGAGCACCCTCCGGTTCTGCTCAGCCTGGTCCACCAGCGCGGCCCGGAACAGGTCCCGCCAGCGATCCAGGGCTCGGTCGAACTGTTCCCCGGCCGCCCGGACGGTGTCGTCGATCCATTGGTCGTGCCACCACGCGCTGTCGGCGAACTCGGCCAGCAGGCCGCCGAGCACCTGGCGAGCGGCCGCGGTGGCCCGCCGCCACGCGGCGCTGTCCCGCAGTGCGGCGGCCACGTGGTCGTGTAGGGGCAGTTTCGGATCCGGCCTGCGGCTGTCCTCGGCGTAGCTGATGTCGACGATCTCGGGAATGGACCTGCCCAGCTTGAGACCCGACTCGGCCAGCCAGATGGCCTGGACGTGTGAGCGCACCAGATCCTCGTTGGCGAGGTCGAGCCGTGGGGGTGCTACCGCCCCGGCGACCATGCGGTCGGAACGGCGGAAGTAGTACTGGTCGTGGCTGTTCCCCGTGGCGCAGTAGGTGGTGACGAGGGCGGGCTGCCCCGACCGGCCTGCCCGGCCACTGCGCTGGGCGTAGTTGGCGGGCGTCGGTGGCACGTTGCGCATCATCACCGCGTTGAGCTCGGAGATGTCGACCCCGAGTTCCATCGTCGGTGAGCAGTAGAGCAGCTTGAGGTCACCGTCGCGGAAGGCGTCCTCGCGCCGTTCCCGCTCCGCGGGGTCGACCTGAGCGGTGTGCTCCTTGGCGCCGAACCCGCCGAGGGCGCCCGCGGTGCTGCGGTACAGGTCACGGAAGAACGCGTTGACGCGCGGCCCGTCCCCACTGGCGTAGGTGCGGGTGAGCGGATCGTGGGTGCCACGCTCCCCGGTCCCGGCGCGCCAGATCAGAGCCCTGGCAGCGATGCGGTAACCGGTCATGACCGGACCCGTGGAGCGCCGGAAACGTCCCGCGCGCTGCGGAGCCGTCTCCACCTTGTGCAGCAGCTGAGCGTCGGCGAGCACCTCCAGCAGGTCAGCGATGACGTGCTGGGCGTCGTCGGTCGAGAGTTCGGGGAAGTGTGCCCTGCGCAGGTATTTGCCGAACTTGCCGCGTCCCGAGAGGAACAGCCCGGAGCGGTCCACACCCGGCTTGGAACCGCGTGGATAAGCAGTACCGACCTGTGGCTTGTCACTGCCCGACAGCACCCACGGTTCGACGAGCCGCTCCTCGCTCGCGCGCTGGAGCGTGTCGAAGTCGTCCCGGAAGTACTGCACGTCGATGGCGAGCGCCCGGCGCATTTCGTCCAGCAACACGCGCATGATCTCGATGCGGCGACCCGGCTCGGCAGCACGGAGTTCCGGCTGTGCCTTCGCCCAGCGTTCGCCGTTGGCGGCCAGCCACTCCAGGTCTTCGTAGTGGATCTCCAGCAGGCCGGTCTGCTCGAGGTTTGGCATGGTGACCCGCCAGCCACGCTGCAGATCCAGATAGAGCCGGAACGCGATGACGTCCCGGAGTGTCTTGGCCGCGTTACGCGCCAGCGAAGGTGGCAGGTCGGCGGTTCCCGCGTAGTCGGCCACGCCCACATCCAGCGCGTCAGCGACGCGGGAGGCGAGCTCCTCGTGCCGGATCCCTTCTTCACCCGCCTCGACCGTGGCCTGGTACAACGCGGCGCGCAGCTGAGTGATCTGCACGAAGTCGTTGAAATGACCCGCCTGCAGCGAGGCGTCCTGCCGGTTGTCGACGAAGGTGAGCAGTTTGCGGGCCTTTTTGTCGAGCGCCCCGACTGGGGCCTGTTTCAAGGACCGCACGATGGACGCGGAGACGAGTGAGGTCGCGGACGAGCGGCCTTCCTGGTCGAGCGTGGCCAGCTTGGCGAAGTCCTTCCCGCGTACCTGCTCGTAGCTCACGGCACAGTGCAGGCAAAACAGGAACGGCGCCGGGATGAACGCGGCGTCCAGCTCGCCCTGCCCCTCGTTGCCGTAGGCGTCGACGGTCACGGCCCGGGGCAAGCGCTTCTGATACGAATCCCGCACCGTCTCGTGGCCGTGGTCGTCGACCTGCAGCCAGGACTCGGGAAGGCGGCGGTCGACGATGGCTTCTTCCGTGGTGCGGGGCCACGGCCGGTCGGGATCAATGTAGAGGTAGCCGTCGCCGGCGCGTCCACCCGTCGCGGAGGTGTCCCGGCGCGGCTCGTAGCGGGTTCCGTCGGGGCCGGTCTTCCGCCAGACCGTCAGGTACTCCTGCCCGCACTCGCGGCAGAAGGCCAGTGGCAGCAGGATCTTGCCGCCCGAACCCGGATGGACGCGCTGGTAGTCGCGGGTGAGGTGGCGGCTCTCCTTGTCCTCGAGAGTGACGTAGACCGTGTCGCCTTTGGACAGGAACTGGTGCAGCCGGAACGCGAACAGCGGGCGGTCGGTCACCGGATGCCGTGCCTGGGAGCCCGCCTCCAGTGTCCGGCGGATCGCCTCGGCGCAGACGTCCGCTGAGACGCCGCTGTTCCTGGACAGCTCGTCCGCGGCCTCCTCGATCTTCACGGGACGTTGCCTGACGAGCCTGCCGGAGCCTTCCTCGGTGGCGAGGCCGAATCGGGTTTCGATCCACTGCGCGAGCGGGTCGGCCACGAGGTCCGCGTAGGCCCGCGGCGCGTCCTGCGCCCGGAGCCGCTCAGCGGGCACCGTGCCGGGCGCGCTGCCGGTCGCGCGCACCAGGGTCTCGCCGATCACGTGCTCGGGACGCACGGTTGCGCCGAACAGGGTCGAGGCGACCTTGGCGACGACGGCACGGCGGTCGCCCTCTGTGCCCTCGCTGGACATGGTGGCCGACGTGCCCACGCACTGCAGCGCTTCGGCCTGGCAGGCCTCCCGGACCCGGCGGATGAGCAGCGCGACGTCAGCGCCCTGGCGGCCACGGTACGTGTGCAGCTCGTCGAAGACGAGGAACTCCAGTCCGGTGGCCATCCTGATGAGCGAGCGCCGGTCGTCGGGCCGGGTGAGCATCAGCTCGAGCATCACGTAGTTGGTCAGCAGAATGTCTGGTGGGTTCTGCTGGATCTCCCGACGCCGTTCCTCGTTTTCCTGGCCGGTGTAGCGGGCGTAGGTGACCGGTTCGCGGCCGGTGCCGTAGCCATCGAGCAGGAACTTGTCCAGTTCCTTGAGCTGGCTGTTGGCCAGCGCGTTCATCGGGTAGACGATGATCGCGCGAACGCGTTGGGCGGCCTCCGAACCTTCCTGCTCGCGAGCACGCAGCACCCGGTCGACGATCGGCACGAGGTAGGACAGCGACTTGCCGGATCCCGTGCCGGTGGTGAGCACGTAGGATTCGCCGGACCGCGCCACGTCGATCGCCTCGCGCTGGTGGCGATGCAGGGTGACCGGGCGGCCGTCGCAGACCGTGCCGCCGTCGGTCTTGCCGGTCTGGAAGATGTGCTGACACTCCGGGTGCAGCACGCCCGCCTGCACCAGCTCCAGCACGGTCCCGCCGGAGGCGAAGAACGGGTTGAGCGACAGCCAGGGATCCGGCCACTGCGACTTCGCGTTCAGGTCCTCCTCGACGAACGCGGCGATCCGCTGGTCCCGGATGACCGTGCCGCCCTCGGTGAACGCACGGTAATCCTTGATCAGCTGACGATGGATACCGAAGACATCCATCCCCGTAGGTGCTGCCCGCGTTTCAGATGCTGCCGCAGCTGCCACTGGCGAGGGCGCACGCATCGCGCGGAGTTCGGCGAGGCCCACTACCGGGTCAAAGGCATCCCAGCCCGTGACTCCCTCGTTGGCCGAAGCAGGCACCTGTGCCAGGAGGACGTCTCGGACCGCGATCGCGTCGACCGGCCGATCCGCCGGGTCCTTCGCCAGCAGCTTGTCGATCAGCCTCGCGATGTCCAGCGGGACATCGGGCCGCAACGGCCGCACGGGTGGCGGCGCCTCGGTCAGGTGCTTGTGCCCAAGTTCGTGCGCCGACTCACTGTGGAAGGGTGGTACCCCGGTGAGGAGTTCGAAGAGCACGCAGCCGAGGGCGTACAGGTCTGCTGCGGGGCCGACCGCGGACGCCTGGAACTGCTCGGGCGCCATGTAGCGGGCCGTTCCGACGGTGACGCCGCTGCTCGTGAGACGTGTGGTGTCATCGGCGATGCGGCCCATGCCGAAGTCGAGGACCTTGACGACACCACCACGGACCACCATCACGTTCGACGGCTTGAGGTCACGGTGAATCACGCCCGCGGCGTGGGTCGCGGCCAAACCGTCCGCGATCTGCGCCCCCAGAGCCGCAACCCACGACACCGGTGACTGTGCGCGCTCGGAAACGAGGTCGCGGAGCGATCGCCCGTCGAGGAACTCCATGGCCAGGTACGGCAGCCCGTCAGAGTCCACACCGCCGTCGACGAGTCGCGGCAGGTTGGGGTGGTGGAGTTTGCGCATGATGTGCAGTTCGCGTTCGAAACGCTGGGCAGTCTTCGTATCAGCACTGGCATCGACGATGGCGCCTGAGCGAGTACGGAGGATCAACTTCACCGCAACGATGCGGTCGCGCGCACCGTCGGCCACATGCGTGTCCTCGGCGCGATGCACCTCGCCCATGTTGCCCTTGCCGATCGGGCCGAGCAGGCGGAACCGGCCCGCCACCACCTCCGGTCTCGCTGACACTCAGGCCCTCCTGCGCCGTGATCACCGTAGTCTGCACGCTGTACATCGGGCGGGATCCATTCTCCGTAACGCCAAGCGCACGCGCAGCAACACGATCGTTGCACTAGCCTGTTAACTATGTCAACACGCACCTCAATGCGGGATACCGCGAGCCGGCCTCGGAGGCATCAGGCAACCGTGATACCCCCGACCTCGGCGAGGGCCGCCCGCAATCGCCGCTGGCGGTCGATGAACCACCCGATCAACCGTTCCCAGTTGTCGCGATCGGTGACGGCGCCGGTTCCGATCTCACAAATCCGGCAGGCTTTGCGCCCCTCCAGGGGTTGGAACGTCAAGGTGCCCCCGTAGGCGGCTTCCAATTCGGTCCGGGACTGCTGAAGACGCTGGAACCGGGACGTGTTGATCTCAGGATCGTGGTGGCCAAGGTAGAGCTCGGAGCGCACAGTGTCGCCACGGCCGAAATTGACACTGAACTCGGCCCCGGCGACGCCGGTTGTCGTGTTGAACCAGTTTTGCGCCGGTCCCTTCCGAGCTCGTGACCAATCCAATCCCGCGTCCCCCAGGGCGGCGATGTAACGGTCCCAGAACTCGGCGTAGAGCAGGTTCTTGTCGCTTCCGCTGCTGTCCCCGCCATGGGCGTGGCTTCGCACCGTCTTGCCCCAGTCGTTGGGTTGCACGATTACCCGGAACAGCGGGGCCGGCGCCGAGTCGCCGATGCGCACCGCGGAAACCTCGACGCCAAAGAAGCGCGTATCGGGATCTGTCCGCGCATTCAGCCAATCCAGGGCCGCAGGGTGCTCCTCGCGAAACTCGCGGGCGATCCAGACGACGTTGACCGCGTCCGTCCCGCCCGCGTACGTGAGCAACTGCCCGAGGTGAGAGTGATCGGTGGTTTCCAGCTGGTTCTCGACGATGACGCTCTCGTTGGTGCCGACATCACGCCCCACGAGATCCAGCGAGAAGCCGCCGACAGGATGTTCCGCCGTGGTGATGTCCAGCTCCATGCCCAGCGCTTCACCCAAGGCGTCTGCGTTGTCGAGCAACCAAGGCGTGAAATCGAGCGCTTCGTGCGGCCAGATTTCCCGAAGGGCCACGGGCTCCAGGCGCCCGAGTACAGGATTCGTACGCTCCCCGCTCCCCGTCATCCACGAGAGTCTACGAGCCGCCAGCCTGCCTTGAGAGCCGAAACCAGCTGGCGAATCACTCGGCGCAGCGGTCACCCATCACCGCCGAGGTGGTACAAGGCGATGTCGACATCACGGGCCCGCCAGTCCTCTCCGTACTCAGCCGCGACGGCGCGTAGGACCTCGATGCGATGGAGATAGCGGCCATAGCGATCGTTCCAGCCGGTCAGCTCCAGCCCTAGCCGGGACAGCCCCGTCATCGCCCGCCGGTCGTAGACCGCCATGCGATCCGGCGCGGCTGCTGTGAGCAGGGCGGACGCGAGGGCGGGTCCGTGCCGGAATCCGGGTACCTTTCGCAACTCGGCACAGCCCTGCCGCCCGGCGTCCGCGACCGGCAGCCGATCATCGTTGGCTGCCGCGACCGCGGCCGCCGTGGCCTCGCGCACCTGCTGGTCAGGCATGTCGCCCAGCCGGCGGGCCCAGCGCGTGTCCGCGCGGATCCGCTTCCACAGGACCAGCGCCCCGATGTCGGCCTTGCCGATCGAGCCAGTCGCCGCGATGCGTGCCGCCACCTCGCGCAGGACCTCGTCGTAGATCTCCTCCGCCCGCGCGCTGTATCCGACACGGGCCGCGGACAGCAGCGGCCATGCCGAGGCGGGGACTGCCTCCCGCGAAATGGTCATGCGGGTACTTCGTTCGAGGACCCCGATCCGCTACAGGCTCCGCGACGTAGGGCGTTCTATCGTGCACGGGTGGCTCACTACCTGCTCGTCATCGGCGACCGCGAGGCGCTCGGCTGGGTCCTGACCGCGCAGCGTATGGCTTTTCCCGGGTTCGGCCGTGCCGAGATTCGAGCACTCTCGCCCGGCGACGAACTGCTGCTGTACACCACACGCGGGTGCTTCAAGAACCCCACACGGGACCGGGGACGCGTGATCGCGGTGGGCACGGCCCGCACGGCGGTGGCGACGCTGGACGCGCCCGTCGAAATCGCTGGCCGGAGCTTCCCGGTCGGCTGCGATGTCGAGTTCCACACGGCCACGCGCTGGCCCGGCGGCGTGGAGCTTAGTCCCCTGGTCGGTGAGCTGGACGCCTTCGCCGACCTCGGGCGGAGCTGGAGCGTCCGGCTGCGCCGCCCCCTGGCGCGCCTCACCGACGGCGATGCCAAGCTGTTGCGCACGCAGCTCGAAGCGGCGGGTCCAGAGCCGCTCGAGCGAGTGCTCGACCAGTACACCCGCTGGTGGCAACCCGGGCGGTCTCGAACGTGAGGATCGCCTGCGTCAACGGCGTTGCTAGCGGTCCACCACGTCAAGCACCCCGTCAGCCAGCCCGTCACGCAGCTGTGCGCTGAGGACCTCGCTGAGCTCGGTCACCTCCCGGATCGTCGCACCGAATTCCCGCAGGGCACGGAAGGCCTTGCCCAGTCGGCGCTGTTCCTCGATCGGTAGCAACGGCACCCCGACCCGGCGAACGTCCAGCCTCCGTGCCCCCGACAGGGTCGTGCTGGCCGTCTCGACCACGCGGCGCGCGGTGAGCAGCCCGGCGAGGAAGTCGACATCCAACCGCTCCGGTTCCACCCGCAGCAGCGTGAGGTTCGGCCCCAGGAGGAGCCCTGCATGGTCGATGACCCGGATCGCCGACCGGTCCCCGGCCACGATGGTCGGGACGACGAGGTCACCCGGAAGTAGCGGGACGACCTCGCCGCCGGGCTGCCGGACCAGCCGCATGGTCGCGGGAGCCTGCATGGCGACGTCGCGCCCCGTCAGGACACATTCACCGCTCGCATCGGGCGAGTCGTCGAGCTCCAGCTTCGCGGACTGGTGTCGCACGGTGAGCGCACCGGCCTTGGCAAGCTCGCCGATCGTGAGGCTGGGGTGCGACTCCGGCCGTTTCGCCGACACGACGGGGAGAAGGCCCGGCACCGAACGCAGCAGGTGCCCCAGCCGTGCGCGCTGCTCGTCGAGCCTCGCAATGTCCACGGTCACAGGTGGTGCCGGGAGGTGCCGGGCCGGGGTGAGATCGACGTCCTCGTCGAGGAGGTCGATCGCCGGAACGACGTTCTGGCGGCCCGGCACGGTCTCCACGGTGCCGCCCGCGCGGAACGTGCGCCAGGGATCCAGCACCGCCGAGCGCAGCGCGGGCCAGTCGGCATCGCCGCGTTCCCTGCCGCCGTGACCGCTCGCGTCGACAAGGAGGACGGGGCTCCCCGCGTCGGCCTCCGCGGGCGCGCGGAGAAGCCACCCGTGCACCGGTATCCCGCTGGAGGGCAACAGACCCGCAGGCAACGCGAAGATCGCCCGCACCACGCCTCGCCGGATCAGCTCCTTACGGACGAGACGGCCGGAACGACGCGAGGCCACCGCCGCCGGGAGAAGGCAGACCACCACCCCACCCGGGCGGGCATGCGCCAGGCAGTGCTGCACCCACGCCAGCTCCGGCTCGTTCTTCACCGGGAGTCCGTACTCCCACCTCCGGTCGACGCCCAGCTCCTCGTAGCCCCAGTCCCGATAGCCGAAGGGTGGTTCACACAGCACCACGTCTGCCTGCGCCCCCGGATGCCCGTCGGCACGCAGTGCATCGCCGGGCACCACCGTGGCCGATGCATGCAGCCTCAAGCGTCCTTGCGCGAGGCCGGCCAGATCGGGATCGAGTTCCTGGCCGAGCAGCCGCTCCGCCCCGCGGGCGGCCGCTGCCAGCAGGAGGTTGCCCGGACCGCACGCTGGGTCGAGCACCGTCCCGTGCGCGTCCGCCAGCTCGGCCATGAGTTCCGCAAGCTCGACTGCCGTGGCCAGGTGCCGGCGTCCGAGCCGCGCGGCGTGCCGGGCGCACAGTTGCTCGACCACCGCGGCGCGTGAGCCGCCTTCGACGCGGGCGAGGTGTTGGCGCACCGGCTCCGGCAACGGGCCGGACTGGCGGGGATCGTGCAGGCGGACCAGCAGGTCACGGAGGAGTTGCGTGATCTCTTCGTCACCACGCCCGACCGACAACGACCGCCAGAGTGCGTCCTCGTCAGCGGGCGTACGCAACTTGCCCTGCTCGCGAAGCCACTGCTCGACCTCCCCGAGCCGGAACTTGGGGCTGGCCGACGTGCCTCCCGCCGGGTCCGGAAAGTCGGCATGACGGCGCCGCCAGTTGCTGACAGCCGCCCTGCCGACATCCGCCAGCCGCGCGACCTCGGCTGCGCTCACCAGTTGCTCGTCATCGCTCACGGCCTCTCCTTCCTGCCGCTGTGAACATACCATACTCGTGAATACATGTTGACTATGTTCACATCCAGTGCTTGACTCGAGTAGTTCACGGCAGTCCCATCAACGACCCGAGGACGTCCGATGAAGGAGAAGACCCTCGCCGAACTCGTCACCGCCGCTCAGAGCGGAGACGAAGAGGCGACGAACGAGTTGTTCACGAGGCTGTCGCCGATCATCGTTCGCTACTGCCGCGCACGGATCAGTCCGAACGGGCGCGGTCATGCCTCGGCCGACGATGTCGCTCAGGAGGTGTTCCTCGCCGTGTTGAAGGCACTGCCCCGATTCCAGGGCGCCGAGGAGGGCTTCGTGCCGTTCGTGTACGGGATCGCCGCGCACAAGGTCGCCGACCACTACCGGGCCACCGGACGGGACCGGACTCAGTCAGCCACCGAGCCGACCGACGAGCCGGATCCAAGTCCTGGGCCCGAGCAACGTGCGCTGACCAGCGATCTCGGCGCCCGCATGCGTACGCTGCTCGACCAGTTGCCGCCCATACAGCGCGAGATCATCGTGCTCCGGGTCGCGGTCGGCTGGACCTCGACGGAAACGGCCGCTGCCGTGGGCTGGAGTCCCACAGCGGTGCGCGTCGCCCAACACCGCGCCCTCGGGAAGCTGCGGCGCCAGCTCGGCCCCGGCTCGCTCGGAGACTGGTGACTGTGTGCTGACCAGGCCGCAACTTCCCCACACGAGGCCAACACACTCGCCGAACCGATACGTCTGTATGGCTCTACTGGTATGGTTAGCCATATGAAGACGACCGTGAACCTTCCCGACGAGCTCCTGCGGGAGGCTCAGGAGGTCGCGCGCCGCGAGCGCACCACGCTGAGGGAGCTGATCGAGACCGGTCTGCGTACCGTGGTCCAGCAGCGCGCCAGCGACACTCCGTTCACCCTCGAGGACGCCAGTGTCGACGGCCAGGGCCTGCAGCCGGAGTTCCGGGGTGCACGGTGGGAGGACATCAGGGACACGATCTACAGCCATCCGGCATGATCGCGGTCGACACCAACATCCTCGTCTATGCACACCGGCGCGATGCCGAGTTCCATGGTGCGGCGGCAGAGTGCGTGAAAGCGCTGGCGGAAGGGCGATCCGCGTGGGCGATCCCATGGCCGTGCCTGCACGAGTTCTTCGCGATCACCACGCACCCGAAGATCTACGACCCGCCGAGCACCCGGGAACAGGCCACCGCCCAGATCGACGCCTGGCTCGCCTCGCCGACCTTGTCCGTGCTGGGCGAACCCGCAGGCTATTGGCCTGACCTGAAGGCCCTCCTGAGCGCCGGACGCGTGATCGGCCCCATGGTGCACGACGCGCGGGTCGCTGCGCTGTGCGTGGCCCACGGCGTGCGGGAGCTGTGGTCGGCCGACCGGGACTTCAGCCGGTTCACCACCGCACTCCAGGTCAGCAACCCGCTCGTCGCGTAGCGTGCCCGGCCCTCAGGCCGGGGCGACGGACTCGATGTTGGCGACGGTGAAGTCGCGGTCGCCGTTGCGGAGGTAGCACCAGGATTCCAGCCAGCGGCCGAACAGCACACGGGGCTGGATCGCCCGGCGGGTCCGGGTGCCGTTCTTGTCCCGGTACACGATCGCCACGTCCCGCTCCTGATCGAGGGCGTCGGCGAGCAGGGCGAGCTCCGCGGCGCTCAGCCGCGGGTTCAGCTCGGCCAACTGCTCGAACGTCTCCCCCGGCCCGCCGTCCGATACCGTCTCGCCTTCGGGGTCGGCCAGCAGCCGGGCGGCGAGGTTAGTGGCGCTCACCCGGTCACGAGTGGCGCCCGGGCCTGCCCGACGCGAGGCCGCGGCCTCGTGTTCGGCGTTCTCCTCGATGATGACCGCACCCTCGGCGTCCTCGGCGACCGGCGCGAATCCGGCGGCACGCAACGCCGCCAGCACGTTGTCGAGCTCGTAGGGGCTCGAAAGCACCGTGGGCGCGAGCCGCGCCAGGTGGAGCTTGCCCAGCCTGCGCGTGTGCAGAATCTCGGTCACGGTCGCTTCGTCGGCCAGGACGCACGAACGCAGGCCGCGGACCCTGACCTGCCCGTGCCGCCGGGACACGTCGGCGATGAGGTAGTCCAGCGGTTGCGGCAGTGGCCGGTCGGACAGCACGGCAAGCTCCTGCCGCAGACTCTCGGCGTTCCAGCCAGTATCCAGGGCGTGCCGGACGGTCTCCGGAGTGAACCGCCAGATGCTCGCCGTCCCCCGCGTCTCGCACACCGCCGCCGCACCCAGCAACCGTGAGGCGCGCACGGTCAGCTGCCCGGACACCACGGCGGTGAGGTCCGACTGCAACACCACCGTGCACGGCGCCTCCGGCAGCAGCGACGCGACCCGGTCGGCCAGCTCCGCCACCGGATCGTCGGCACTCTCGTCGGCCACCGCCGCCAGCCGCTCACCACAGTCCGTGACGACGTCGCCGGCGAGCACACCGAGCAGGTGACCTTCCCGCACCACTGCCTCGACCTTCTGCCCCACCTCATCGGGCTCGTAGCCGTGCAGGGGACAGAACCAGTCGAGCTGCCGTCCCGCCGCGTCGAACGATCGGCCACCCGCCGCGGCGCGCACCAGCGCCCGGCGGATCATGCCCGCGCCCGACGCGAGCGGCAATGGCGGTGGCACCTCCTTGCCGTCGTCCTGCTCCCGGCTGGTCGGCGCGTGCTCCATGCCGAACCAGGCGGTGGCCAGTTCCGCCCACTGGCGGCTGGGCTCCTCCTCCCGCCACCGCGAAAACGCCTCGGTGGGCGCGTACCCCGCGTCGGTGTGCCCAAGCAGGCCAGCCGCATGCGCGACGTCGATGGCCAACAGCACCGTCTCGGCGGGCAGCGCCAGCCGGGCCGCCAACCGGGTGCGTTCCCGCGCGCCGACCCCGCCCTTCTTCAGCGCGGCGAGGGGCTTCGACCGCGCCGTGTCCAGCACGCTCGTCACCGCCCGCAGCACATCCTGTGCGGCGGCCTGCGCGGTGGCCAGCATCTCGGCGGGTGACATCGCCGCGCTCGGCAGGTCGAGCGGCCCGGTCAGCACCGGCGGCTCGAACTCGGCGAGCCACGCCGCGACCGCCACCTCGCGGGGCACTTCCCAGCGACCGTTGACGTTCAGCGCGAGCCCCGCGGCGGCCAGGAGGCGCTGCGGTCCGGCAGGACGCGGCGCCGGGAGGCTCCAGAAGGCCCCCGGCGAGCCGTGGCTCAGCACGTCGAGGCAGTCACGAGCAGGCCGCGGCAACCCCGCGACGACCCTCGCCACAGCCGGGGTGTCGGCCAGCGCGTCCGCGAGCCGCGCGATCAACTCCGGCTTCCGGAGGCCTTCCGCCTCGGCGCCCAGCGCTGCCGCCGCCACGCGCAGGTCCTCCACCCGCACCGACCGCGCGACGTCGGCGACCGGCCTGCCATCGCCCACCTCCGCGGACCAGTGCGCCGCCAACCGGTCCGGCAGCCGCACGGTCTCGCCGTCCAGCCAGGCCAGCCCGCGCTCGCACAGGTCGGTCACCAGGTCGGCCACGACCGGCTCGGGGGCGCCGAGCAACCGCGCCACCTTCCGGACCGTCGCCTCCCCGCCCAGCGCGGCCACGGCCTGCCCAGTCCGCACGCCGTCACGAGTCAGCTGCCGGAGCGCGAAGGCCAGTGACTCCGCCCCGCCCAGCCGCTCGGCCAGTTGCCCGAAGCCGCGCGGCACAGGCTCGATGCGCACGTCCGGGCGCAGGCGCAACAGCCGTGCCAGCCGTGTTTCGTCCAGGCCCGCCAGGTACTCGGCGAAGGAACCGCTCACCACGGGCCGCATTCTGCCGCAGGCGCGAGGTCAGGAACCTGGCAGCCGTTGCCAGGCCTTGCGCGTGAGGGCGTATTCCACGTCCCCGTGCTCGGCGCCCTCGATGGGCTCGGGCCACGGTTCGAAGAACGTGCGCACCAGGCGCAGGCCGGCCTTCTCCAGCACTCGCCGCGAGGCCGTGTTGATGGTCATCGTGGTCGCCACCACCCGGTCCACGCCGAGATCGGCGAAGGCGTGCCGGACCAGCGCCCGGGCCCCCTCGGTCGCATACCCCCGGCCCCACACGGCGCGGCGGAGGCGGTACCCCAGCTCGATGCCACCGCACAGGCCCACGCTGCTCGCGGGCCGCAGACTGAACCAGCCCAGGAACGACTCCTCGGCCGTCTCCATCGCGGCGTAGCGGCCGAATCCGTCCGGCAGCTCGTCGTAGTCGCGCAGGATCGCGGGGAGAGCGCGCTCCACGACGACGGCACGGGGCACCGGGCGCCCGTCGCCGATGAAGCGCATCACCTCCGGATCGCCGTGCAGGGCGGCCAGGGATTCCGCGTCGGCCTCGGTGAAGCGGCGCAGGCGCATCCGCGCGGTCGTCAGGTCCGGCACCCGGCGATTCCACCGCCGGAACGGTGCCGCCCGCAACCGGGTTCTGGTGCACTCGGCGGCCGCGCCGCACGATGGGTCCTGTGACCACGCCGTGGGAGCGGTACAAGGCCGTGCTGACCCGGTTGCTCGACGAGCACCCGGAGGCGGCGCTCGGCTTCGACGACCCGCGGGTCGATGAGGGCCGCGAACCGCCCTTCTCGCTCTCCCTCGCCGCATGGGCCGTCGACCTGGCCGAGGAGGTGCACGCCCGCTTCGGTGCCGAGGTGGACGTGGGCGTAGGCGCCATGCCGTGCCCCGCGCGCGAGATGCGGTTCGACGTCACGCCGTATCTCGACCCGCCCGCCCCGGTGGCCGCCACGGCGGAGCTCGGGTTCGCGTTGGACGGGCCGCTGTCGCTCCGGTCCGGGCACACCGTCCACCACGGCCTGCGGGTGACGAACCGCACGGGCGCCGAGCTGACGGTGTTCACCAACGGGCAGGTGACGGGGGCCGTGATCGATGCGCCCACCGACCGCGTCGTGGGTGGCTCCGTGGAGTTGCAGACACAGCCGCTCGTCACCTTTCCCACCCCTGCCGGAGCCACCCGGGTGGTCCCGCTCCTCGTCGGCACCGCCAGTTTCGACCCCGTGCTCGGCTACGCCGTCCCACCGGGCGAGTGGGCACTCCGCACGACCGTCGATCTGGGCAACGACCGACACGTGCGCACACCCCTGCTGCCGTTCACCGTCGTCGCCTGACGCCGCACGGCTCACCCGCCGACCCGCCCGCTGCGACCCAGGTCGAGGATGACGTCCGTCATCGCCTGCTCGGCGGGGGTCGCCGCGCGCGAGGCCAGCCGCGCGAGCAGGATGCGGCGGCTCGGTGCGTAGCCGTCGAGGCGCAGCACGCGCACGTCGGCACGCAGGTTGGCCAGCGCCAGCCTCGGCGCCAGCGCGATGCCGAGGCCGACGGCCACCATGGCCTGCGCCTCCTGGTAGTCGTTGGCCTCGAACGCGACCGACGGCTCGAACCCGGCGGCGTGCGCGGTGCGGGACAGCACCTCGGCCACCGGATGGTGGTCGCCGCGGATGATCCAGCTTTCCTCGGCGAGCTCGCTCACGTCCACCGACGTCCGGTCCGCGAGCCGGTGCGACTCCGCCACGACGAGCGAGGTCGGGTCCTCGGTCACCACCTTCAGCTCCAGCGAGTCCGTCGTGATGCGCGACCACTCGTACTCCCACAGGAACGCCAGCTCCACGCTGCGCCGGTCGAGCAGGTCGAGCAGCTGGCTCAGCCGCGCGCTGTGCACGGACAGCCGCACCCCGGGATACGCGCGGCGGTACCCGGTGACCGCGAGCGGCAGCAGCGACGAGGCGACGGTCGGGAACGTGCCGAGCCGCAGCGACCCCTCCCGCAGGCCCGCGATGTCGTCCAGCCGCACCCGCAGCGCCTCCAGATTGCGTTCAATGGCCAGCGCGTGCTCCACGACGACCCGGCCGGCCTCGGTGAGGCTCACGCCCCGGTGGTGCCGGTCGAGCAGCGGCTGCCCGACGTCGCTCTCCAACCGCCGGATCTGCTGCGAGATCGCGGACGGCGTGTAGGCCAGCGCGCTCGCTGCCGAGGTCATCGACCCGTGCCGCGCGACCTCGGCGAGCAGGCGGAGGCGGGTCAGGTCCAGAGTTGCGTGAAGCATGGCTTCATTGTGCATGTACGAATTGGCGCTTGTGCTTACCGCAAGCGCCGGAGAGTATGGCCACGCAAACCGCGTACAAATTGTATTCAATATTTCCCTGTGAGGTGGCCGTGCGTGTTCCGGCAGTGCTGATGCGTGGGGGGACCAGCCGTGGCCTGTTCTTCCACGACCGAGACCTCCCCACGGAGCCGGCCGTCCGCGACGCGTTCATCCTCGCCGCCTACGGCAGTCCCGACACCGACCGCCGCCAGGTCGACGGGATCGGCGGGGCGACGTCGAGCACCAGCAAGGTCGCCATCATCTCCGACGGCAGCCGCCACGGCGTCGACGTGCTCTACGAGTTCGGGCAGGTTGCGATCGACAGGGCACTCATCGACCGCCGCGGCAACTGCGGCAACCTCTCGTCGGGAGTGGGCCCGTTCGCGGTGGACGAGGGACTCGTCGAGCCCACGGAGCCGGTGACGCCCGTGCGGATCCTCAACGTCAACACGGGCAAGGTCATCGTCGCGCACGTGCCGACCCGCAACGGGCGGTTCGATCCCGCGGGGGACTTCACCGTTCCCGGCGTCCCCGGCACCGGCTCGCGGATCCGGCTCGACTACGAGGACCCGGCGGGCGCGGTCACCGGCTCGCTGCTGCCCACGGGCAGCCCGCGGGACGAGCTGACCGTTCCCGAGCTGGGCACGATCCCGGTGTCGCTGGTGGACGCCGCCAACCCGTTGCTGTTCGTGCGGTGGGAGTCGCTCGGTCTCAAAGGGACCGAGAGTCCCGACGAGATCGACTCCGACCCGGCGCTGCTCGCCCGGATCGAGGCGGTGCGCTCGCACGGGTCGGTGCTCGCGGGCATCACGGAGACACCCGAGGAGGCCACCGCGTACACGCCGTCGGTGCCGAAGCTGACCTTCGTCGGCGCGCCGCGAGACTACGTGCTCACCGACGGTGCACTGCAGAACGCCGGGGACACGACCGTGCGAGCCGCGATGATGTCGATGGGTAGGGTGCACCGGTCGTATGCGCTCACCGGTGGCATCTGCACGGCCGTCGCGGCCGGCATCCCCGGAACGCTGGTCGCCGAGGCGGCCGGTGGACCGAGCGGCGAATGCCACATCGGGCACCCCGCCGGGGTGCTGCCGCTGAGCGCCGACGTGCGGCAGGAGGACGGCGGGTGGCGCGTCGCTTCGGTGACCGGATATCGCACGGCCCGGCGGCTCATGGAGGGCACCGTGCTGGTGCCCGGCTCGTGGCTGGACAGCCGGCTCGATGTCGTGACGCAATAAGGAGGCACAGAGGATGAAACGGACAACGACGTTCGGATCCCGGGCCAGGGTCGTGGTGGCGACGATGGCCGCGGTAGGGCTCGCCGCCGGATGCGCGAACCCGCAGGGACTGGGCAGCGGCGGAGGCGAGGCCTCGTCGGAGATGCCGACCAGGACCGAGCTCGTGATCCCGTACTCGGAGGGCGGCGGCACCGACACCTGGGCCCGGTTCCTCGCCCCGTACCTGGAAAAGCACATCGAGGGCAACCCGGCCTTCACGCCGAAGAACGTGCCGGGAGGCGAGAGCATCACCGGCTCCAACCAGTTCGTGCAGAGCGGTGGCACCGACGGCAGCCAGGTGCTGGTCACCTCCGGCACCACGTACTTCCAGGCACTGCTGGGGCGCAGCGAGGTGCAGTTCGACTTCACCACGATGCGCCCGCTCATGCTCAACGGCACCGGCGGCGTCATCTACGCCTCGCCGAGCACCGGCCTCCGGTCGGCCAAGGACCTGGCCAACCCGGAGAAGCCGCTGACCTACGGCGGCATCAGCGCCACGGGCCTCGACCTGACGATGCTGCAGGCCTTCGACGTGCTCGGCACCAAGCTCGACGCCACGTTCGGCTTCGAGGGACGCGGCCCGGCGCGGCTGGCGTTCGAGCGCGGCGAGGTCAATGTGGACTACCAGACCACCTCGGCGTACCTGACGCAGGTCAAGCCGCTCGTCGACGCGGGCAAGGCGGTGCCGCTGATGTCCTTCGGCATGTCGAAGGACGGCAAGATCGTGCGCGACCCGAACGTGCCCGACCTGCCGACGGTGGAGGAGGTCTACCGGCAGCTGCACGGCAAGGCGCCGAGCGGCGAGGCCTACGAGGCCTACCGCGCGTTCCTCATCCCGGGCTACGTCTACCAGAAGGGCCTCTGGGCCAACGAGGGCACGCCCGAGAAGATCGTCCAGTCCTACTGGGACGCCGTCGACAAGATCAGCAAGGACCCGAAGTTCGCCTCCTCCAGCGAGGACGTGCTCGGTGGCTACCCGCTGTACTCGGGCAAGGAGGCCGAACAGGAGCTGCAGGAGGCCTTCCGGATCAAGCCGGAGGTTCGCGAGTACACGTTGGACATGCTGAAGAAGTCCTACGACGTCACGCTCGACGGCAACTGACGCTGCGGCCACCACCGCCGGTGAGCGGCGCCCCGGGCAACCGCCCGCCGCTCACCGGCGTGGCGCGACAGCACCTGTCTTCCCGTAAAGGACACCCGCCATGCTCGACGCGGCACTGAGCGCGCTCGGCGCTCTGCTCGACCCCACCACCCTGGCCTTCCTGGTCGCCGGTGTGCTGGCCGGCCTGGTCATCGGCATCATCCCGGGGCTCGGCGGCACCGGGGCGGTCGCCATCCTGCTCCCGTTCGTCTTCATCATCGAGCCGCACCAGGCACTCGCCCTCATCATCGGCGCGGTCGCGGTGGTGCACACCTCCGACACGATCTCCTCGGTGCTCATCGGCATACCCGGCTCGGCGTCGGCCACGGTGCTCATGCTCGACGGCCACGAGATGGCCAAACGCGGGCAGGGCGCCCGCGCGCTGGCCATCGCCTTCCTGGCCTCGATGGCGGGCGGTCTGCTCGGCGCCGTCGGGCTGACGCTGTCGATCCCGCTGGCCCGCCCGCTGGTGCTGAACTTCGGCTCACCCGAGCTGTTCATGCTGACGGTGCTCGGTATCTCGCTCGCGGCGCTGCTGTCCCGCGGCAACATGCTCAAGGGACTCGTCGCGGGTGCGTTCGGCCTGCTGCTGGGCGAGATCGGCGCGGCGCCCGCCGCCGCCGACTACCGGTTCACCTTCGGCACCCTGTTCCTCAACGAGGGCCTGGACCTCGTGGCCGTGGCGCTCGGGATCTTCGGCATCGCCGAGGTGGTGTCCCTCGTCGCCCGCAAGACCAGCATCGCGTCCGGCTCCGGTATCGGCTCCGGCTGGGGCACGGGCCTGCGGGATGTGCTGCGGCACTGGACGCACGTGCTCCGCGGTGCCTTCGTCGGCATCTGGGCGGGAGTGCTGCCCGGTGTCGGCGCGACGGCAGGCACCTGGATGGCCTACGGGCAGGCGCGGGCCACCGCACGCAGGAAGGGCAAGAACAAGTTCGGCAAGGGCGATCCGCGGGGCATCATCGCGCCGGAGAGCGCCAACAACAGCGTCGAGGCGGGCGATCTCATCCCCACCCTGCTGTTCGGCATCCCCGGTGGCGCCCCCGCGGCACTGCTGCTCGGGGCGCTGCTGGTGTTCGGCATCGAGCCGGGCCCGCGCATGATCACCGACCACCTCGACATCATCTACACCATCGTCTGGTCGTTCGCGCTGGCGAGCGTCATCGGCGCGGCGCTGTGCTTCCTGTGCAGCTTCCCGCTGGCCAAGCTGAGTTTCGTGCGGTTTCCCGTGCTCGCGGGCGGCCTCGTCGTGATCCTGTTCACCAGCGGGTTCCAGGAGTCGCAGCAGATCGCGGTGCTGCAGATCATGCTGGTGCTCGGCGCCATCGGCTGGCTCATGAAGTCGACCGGGTTCCCGCGCGCGCCGTTTCTCATCGGCTTCGTGCTGAGCGTGCCGCTGGAGCGCTACTACTACCTGACCGCGAACCTGTACTCGTTCTCGGACTGGGCGCTACGGCCCGGTGTGCTCGTGATGGCGGCGGTGCTGGTCATCCCGTTGGTGCTGGCCGCCGTGCGCTGGGCGAAGGCCCGCACCGCGCGGACCGCGGCGCGACCGTCGGCAGGCGCGCAGAGCCCGGCCGGGGACACGCCCGCCGACGAGGACGACAGCGACGCCGACGGCACGGCGGCACCCCCGGGGTGGACGGTGGCCGTCACCGGCGGGTTCCTCGTGGTGTTCGTGGGCGGATTCCTGCTGGCCCAGGGCTACAGCGAGAAGGCGCGGCTGGTGCCGACGCTGGTCTGCCTGCTCGGCGCGGCGCTCGCGGCGCTCGCACTCGCGGTCCAGGTGTACCGGCGGCGCGGAACCCCGCCCGACGAGACGCAGGCCAAGGCGTGGCGGGCCGAGCTCGGCTGGGTCGCGCGCGCGTTCGCGTGGCTGGTGGGCTTCGTCGTCCTCGTGTACGTGCTGGGCCTGCTGCTGGCAGCGCTGGTGTTCGTGCCGGTGTTCCTGTGGCGGGTCGCCCAGCTGCGGCCCCACGTCATCGCCACCTACACGGCCGTGCTGCTCGGCGTACTGCTGCTGTTGCAGGGCTTCGCCGACATCGCCCTGCCCGTCGGGTACCTCACGCCCGCGATCCTGGTGGCGTAGCCGGTGAACCGAACGGCAGGACCCGGCTGGTGGGCGGACGCGGGCCGGCTCGCGCAGCTACTGGCCGGTGCGGTCGCCGGTGCGGCGGTGTTCACCCTGCTGCGCATCCCGGCGGCCGTCCTCGTCGGCTCGGTCGTGGGCAGCGCCGTCGCCAACCGCCTCCGGGCTGGCACGTTCCGGCACCGGGCGGTCGGCAAGGGCGTCCGCACGGTGGCGCTCGTCGTGCTCGGCTCGGTGGCGGGCGCGCGGCTCGACGCCGCCACGGTGCACACGATCGGCCACCTCGCGCTGCCGCTGGCCGCCGGGCTCGCGCTGCTGCTGGCGCTGGAGGCCGCGCTCGCGGCCTGGCTCATCGCCCGCTACCGCATCGACCCGGTGACGGCGGTGCTGGCGTGCGCGCCGGGCGGAGTCAGCGAGATCGCGTTGACGGGCGCGGACCTCGGCGCCCGCATGGGCGTCGTGCTCGCCGTGCACCTGACGCGCGTGCTCGCCGTGGTGCTGGTGGTGCTGCCCGTTCTGGTCGCCTGGTCGGGGTCGCCGTGAGTGCCGGGCTGGTGATCGTGCTGCTGTCCGGTGCGGCGGGTGCCGCGCTGGCCCGCCTGCTGCGCCTGCCGTTCTGGCCGCTGATCGGGTCGATCGGCGGCGCGGCCACCGCCCGCCTTCTCGCCGGTGCGGAACTCGGCGTGCCCGTCCCGTGGCAGGTCGCGGCGCAGTTGCTCGCGGGCACGGTCGTCGGCCTGGCGATCCGGCCGGGAGTGCTGCGGGAGCTGCGGACCGTGCTGACGCCCGGGCTGGTCGTGGTGCTCACGGTGATCGGGCTCGGCGTCGGCTGGGGCGTCCTCATCGGACGGCTGAGCACGGCCGACGTCCCCACGGCCGTCTTCGGCATGGTGCCCGGCGGCGTCGGCGAGATGCTGGCGTCGGCGACGGCCGTGGGGGCGGACACGGCCGTCGTGGCGGCCATGCACATCGCGAGGCTCGTGGTGGTGCTGTCCTGCCTGCCGCTGCTGATCCGCCTCGCCAGGGCGTTCGCGAGGCGGTGGCACGATGACGGCTGAGGCCGCGTGGCGCGCGCCGTCACTCCCCCAGCATCACCGCGAGGCGGATCTCCCGTGCCCGCCGCATGTGAGCCTTGGCCACCTGCTCGGCGGCCGCGCCGTCGCGCTGCTCGATGGCGCGCACCACGGCGTCGTGCTCGGAGAGGACCTCGTCGGCCCTGCCGGGATGGCCGAGGGTCGACGAGGGCAGCCGGCGCACCGCGTGCTCCACCTGACCCAGGAACCGGCCCAGGTAGGAGTTACCGGTGGCGTCGCGCAGCGCACGGTGCCACTCCAGGTTCAGCCCGGACAGCCGCGCCGTGTCGGCCTCGGCCGCCGCGGCCTTCATCCTGGAGCCGATCTCGTCGAGCCGCTCCACCAGACCGGCCGGGCACCGGACGGCGGCCAGCCGCGCGGCGAGCCCCTCCAGGTTCTCCCGCACGACGTACAACGCGAGGACGTCCTCCAGCGACAGGGGTGCGACCGTGGTGCCGTGGTGGGCGGTCTTGACGACCAGGCCCTCGTCGGCGAGCCTGCGCATCGCCTCGCGCACCGGGGTGCGGCTCACCTCGAACGCCGCGGCGATCTCGTCCTCGCGCAGCCAGGTCGTGGGGGTCAGGAACCCGTCGAGGATGGCCTCCCGCAGCGCGTCCGTGACCGCGTCGGTCGTTCGCCCCCGGTGCACTCCCGGCCCGAGGTAACGCCGGAGGTCCTTGCCGTGGTTACGCCCCGTGGTCACGTCGACCACGATACCTGGCGCTCTCCGGTCGTCGGCAACTTGAGTACGAAACGTCCATCATTGAATGCAAACTGAATGCGAGGAGTCATGCAGTCTCGGAAGGTGATCGTCGTCGGAGCCGGCAACGCGGCACTCTGCGCGGCTCTCGCGGCGCGCGAGCAGGGGGCCGAGGTGCTCGTGCTGGAGCGGGCGCCGGAGCCGCTGCGCGGCGGCAACACCGCGTTCACGGCGGGCGCGATGCGGGTCGCCTACGACGGGGTCGAGGACCTCCGCCGGCTGATGCCCGACCTCACCGACGAGGAGATCGCCAGGACCGACTTCGGGGCCTACCCCGCCGAGTCCTTTCTGGACGACCTGGCGCGCGTGACCGAGTACCGCACCGATCCGGACCTGGCGGCGCTGCTCGTCGAGCGGAGCATGCCCACCCTGCGCTGGATGGCGGGCAAGGGAGTGCGGTTCGTTCCCATCTACGGCAGGCAGGCCTTCCAGGTCGGGGGCAGGTTCACGTTCTGGGGTGGGCTGACGGTCGAGGCCTCCGGCGGCGGGCCCGGACTGGTGGAGGCGCTGACCAAGGCTGCCGAGCGCGAGGGTGTGCGCATCGAGTACGGCGCGAGGGCGATGTCGCTGCTGCACGACAGCGGCGGCGTGCATGGCGTCACGGTCCGGCAGGACGGGCCGACCCGCGACGAGCGAGCCGACGCGGTGGTGCTGGCCAGCGGCGGTTTCCAGGCCAACACCGAGATGCGCACCAAGTACCTCGGGCCCGCCTGGGACCTGGCGAAGGTGCGCGGCACCAAGTTCAACACCGGTGACGGCATCCGCATGGCACTGGAGGCCGGGGCCAGCCCGGTCGGCAACTGGTCCGGCTGCCACGCCGTCGGGTGGGAGCTCAACGCGCCCGAGTTCGGCGATCTCTCGGTCGGCGACAACTTCCAGAAGCACAGCTATCCGTGGGGCATCATGGTCAACGCCAACGGCAGGCGCTTCGTCGACGAGGGCGCCGACTTCCGCAACTACACCTACGCCAAGTACGGGCGGCGCATCCTGGAACAGCCGGGCCATTTCGCGTGGCAGGTCTTCGACCAGCAGGTGAGCCACCTGCTGCGCGACGAGTACCGCATCCGCCAGGTCACCAAGGTCACCGCGCCCACCCTGGAGGAGCTGGCCCGCAAGCTCGACGGTGTCGACGCCGACGGCTTCCTCACCGAACTGGCCGCCTACAACGCCGCCGTCGGCACGGACGTCCCGTTCAACCCCAACGTCAAGGACGGGCGGCGCACCCACGGGCTGGCGGTGGACAAGACCAACTGGGCCAACCGCATCGAGCAAGGCCCGTTCGAGGCCTACGCGGTGACGTGCGGCATCACCTTTACCTTCGGGGGCGTGCGCATCAACACCGACGCCGAGGTCCTCGACACCGACCTGTCCCCCATTCCCGGGCTGTACGCGGCGGGAGAGCTGGTCGGCGGCATCTTCTACTTCAACTATCCCGGCGGCAGCGGCCTCACCAACGGTTCGGTGTTCGGCCGGATCGCGGGCACGGGGGCGGGTGCGCATGGCGCCTGAGCAGCCCGGCCGCACGCTGAGCGTCGCCGTGATCCGCGGTGACGGGATCGGCCCGGAACTGGTGGAGAGCGCGCTGACGGTGCTGCGCGCCGTGGCGCAGCGGCACGGGATCACCCTGGATGTCCGTGAGGAGCCCGCCGGGGCCGAGCACTACCGGCGCACGGGCCGGGCCGTCGATCCGGGTGCCCTCGAGCGGCTGGCCACCGCCGACGCGGTGCTCAAGGGCCCGGTGGGGCTTCCGGACGTCCGCCACCCGGACGGCACCGAGGCCGGGCTGCTCGGCGGTGTGCTGCGCACGGGGCTCGACACGTTCGCCAACGTCCGGCCCGTGCGGCTGCTGCCCGGGGTTCGTGGCGCGACCCGGCACGAACCGGGCGAGATCGACTACGTCCTCGTCCGGGAGAACACCGAGGGCCTGTACGCGTCGCGGGGCGCCGGCGTGGTGGCCCGCGACGCCGCCGCCGACCAGCTCCTGGTGACCAGGACGGGGACCCGGCGGGTCGTGCGGTACGCGTTCGAGCTCGCCCGCAGGCGAGCCGGCGGCGGCAGGCGGGCGCGACCGGAGGTCGTGTGCGTGGACAAGAGCAACGTGCTGCGCAGCTTCGCGCTGTTCCGCGCGGTGTTCGACGAGGTGGCCGCCGACTACCCGGACGTCGCCGCACGGCACCTCTACGCCGACGCGGCCGCGCACGACCTGGTGGCCCATCCGGAGCGGTTCGACGTGCTGGTGATGGAGAACTTCCTGGGCGACATCCTCAGTGACCTGGCCGCCGCCACCGTGGGCGGGCTCGGCATGTGCGGCGCGGCCAACATCGGCGACGGGGCCGCCTACTTCGAACCCATCCACGGCAGCGCCCCGTCCCTGGCCGGGCGGGGGCTCGCCAACCCGACCTCGCAGCTGCTCAGCCTCGCGCTGCTGCTGGAGCACACCGGCCACGACCCGGCCGCCGCGGCCGTGCGCGCCGCGGTCGAGCGCGCCTACGCCGACGGCGCCGTCGCACTGACCGCGGCCGGGTCACCGGCGACGGGCACCGCCTCGGTCACCGCCGCCGTGCTGGAGCGGCTGTGACAGCTCGGCCACCAGCCGTTCCGCCTGTATCCTGCGTGCCGGCGCCAGCTCGGTGGGCCGGTGGTCGCCGGGCGCTGCGTAGCCTCGGAGCACCCGCCTGGCGACCGCCTGGCGGTGCACCTCGTCCGGTCCGTCGTAGATGCGCGCCGCACGCGCCCGGCGGTACATGTCCTCCAGCGGCAGGTCCGAGGAGTAGCCCAGGGAGCCGTGCGCCTGCAGCGCTCGGTCGATGACGTCGTGCAGGACTCCCGCTCCCCAGAACTTGATCGCACTGATGTGCGTCGTCGCGGCACGCACACCGTGGGTGTCGATGACCCAGGCAGCCTGTAACGTCATCAGCCGCAACGCGTTCAGTTCGGCCCACGATTCGGCGATCCAGTTCTGCACAGTCTGTTTCTCGGCGAGCACCGAACCGTGCGAGAAACGGTACAACGCTCGCTCACAAAGCATGTCGAGCGCCCGTTGCGCCTGTCCGACCCAGCGCATGCAGTGGTGAATGCGACCGGGACCGAGCCTGCTTTGCGCGATCGAGAACCCAGCACCGCGTTCGCCCAGCATCGCGCCGCCCGGCACCCGCACGCCTGCCAACGTCATCTCGGCATGGTTGTCAAGGCGATCGGGCCGGGGTCGGGGGTCTTCCATCGAGCCAAGTTCTCGCTCAACGCTGAGCCCGGCCGTGCCGGCAGGCACGAGGAACTGCGACGCGCGCCAATGCGGTTGCGCGTCCGGATCCGTGACCGCCATGACGATGAAGAAGTCGGCGACGGACGCGTTGGTGATGAACCACTTCCGCCCGTCGAGCACCCAGTCCGCTCCGTCCTGTACCGCGGCCGTCGTGAGCAGCGTGGGATCGGCGCCCGCGTCCGGCTCGGTCATCGCATACGCGGACCGCATCGTCCCGGCGAGCAAGGGAAACAGGTAACGCTCCTTCTGTTCGGAGCTGCCGAAGCGTGCGAGGATCTCCGAGTTGCCGGAGTCCGGGGGCTGGTTACCGAAGACGTAAGGGGCGAGTCTCGACCGACCGATGACCTCGTGCATCAGGCCGAGCTTGACCTGTCCGAAGCCCTGCCCGCCGAGCTCGGGATCGAGATGGGCCGCCCACAGCCCACGTGCCTTGACCTCCCGCTGCAGCGGTGCGATGGCCGTGCGGAACGCGTCGTCGTCGAGGTCGAGCGTCTCCAGCGGAGCGATCGTCTCGTCGACGAACTCGCGCATCCACGCCAGCTGCTCGCCGAACTCCGGCTCGGTGCTGAACTCCCAGCTCATGCCAGCTTCTCCTGCACCTTGAACTTCTGCACCTTCCCGGATGTGGTACGGGGCAGCGGTGCTTCGGTGAGGACGAACCGCCTGGGAACCTTGTAGGCGGCGAGTTGTTCCTTGAGGTACGCGGACAGCTCCCCTTCGGCCACCGTCGCGCCGGCATGGCACACCACCAGCGCCTCACCGACTTCACCCCATTTCGCGTCGGGCCGCCCGACCACGGCCGCCTCCAGCACAGCCGGGTGCTGGGCCAGCACACGTTCGATCTCAGCCGGGTACACGTTGAGCCCGCCGGTGATGATCATGTCCTTGGATCGCCCGGAAATGTAGACATAGCCCTCGTCGTCGACGGTCGCGAGGTCTCCGGTGTGCAGCCAGCCGTTCACCAGTGCGCTCGCTGTCGCCTCCGGCCTGCCGTAGTAGCCCAACATGGTGGCCGGAGAGCGGCAGATGATCTCGCCCACCGTACCGGGCGGAACGTCCTGTTCCTTGTCGTCGACAATTCTGATCTCGGCTGCGCTGCAGGCCCGGCCCGCCGAACCGATCTTGCGGACAGCGTCCGGCGCGTCGAGATAGAGCATCATCGTGGGGAACTCGCTCATACCGTAAACCTGCAGCAGCGCGCAGGTGGGCAGCTTGCGCCGCGCGTCCTCGATCGCGGTGACGGGCACCGGTTCACCCCCACTGCAGATGATGCGCAGTGACGACAGGTCGTAGCTGTCGAAGGCCGGCTCGGCGAACACCCGCTTGAGCACGGTAGGCACCAGCAACGTCGAGGTGATCCGCTCCCGCTGCACGGTCTCCAGAAACCGCGTCGACTCGAAACCGGTACTGGGACTGAGCACGACCCGGCCCCCCTGCCAAAGGGTCGCCAGCGCGATGTCGTGGAACCCGGCCGCCCAGCACAGCGCCGGAACGACGAGAAAGACCTCGTCGGCGGTGACCCGGTAGTCCAGGATCTGGTGGAAGCTATTCCACAGCACCGTGGAATGCGTGTGCATCGCTCCCTTCGGCGTCCCCGTCGTCCCCGAGGTGTACTGCAGCAGGAACAAGTCGTCAGCCATCACCGCGGGGAGTGCGTCGGCAGAGGCAGGCGCCGCGATCAGCTCGTCGTACGACATGTCGGCATCGTCCGCGCCGACCCCCACATGGATCCTTTGGCGGGTATGCGGCACCGACGCGGCCAGCGACTGCTCGTAGACGACCCAGCGCGCGCCACAGTCGGATAGGATGTGTTCCACCTCGGGCTGCTTCAGCAGGTAGTTGACCGGCACCACCACACCGCCCAGCTTGGCGACGGCGAAGAACACCTCCGCCCACTCGAGCCTGTTGTACATGAGCACGCCGACCCGGTCACCCTTGGTGAAACCCTGAGCCAGCAGTCCGTAAGCCAGCCTCGTCGAGCGTTCGTCGAGCTGGTCGTAGGTCAGATCGGTGCCCTGAAAGGTGATCGCGACGCGCCGCTCGTTCACTCGCTGCGCAGTGCGCGGCTTGCGGATCAGCTCGGCCACGGTGAAACTGTCCATGTTGTACTCCTAGCGGATTCGCTTGAGCTGATGCTCGAGATCGGCACGCAAGACGGAGCGGATGTCTTGCAACAGCTCCTTCTCGGGCTCGCCTGCAGCCCACAACCCCGTGATGAGTTCCTCGGTCGCGGCGAGGATCTCGGAACGATCCGCGTCGCCGGAGACCGTCACCGGCCAACGGGCGATGCCGGATCGGAGCGCGGTCTCCGCTGCGGGAAGCCAGCTGTCGTCCTGGCGAATCTGCAGCGCGAGGTCACCCAGGATGCCCATAGCGGCGATCACCGAGGACCTGGCGCGATCGTCGCTCAGCCTGGGCAGCACGCGCGCCGCGAGCTCGGCGCGGATGGCGGAGACCATGCGATCAGGTTCGATCACGGGTACTCCAGTAGGTCCGCGACCATCCGGCGCATGGTTGGCATCGTGTAGTACATGCGGGCCAGCCGCAGATCGTCGGTTCCCCCCTGTTGGAACGACCGTCCGGCCTCCAGCCACATGACCGCGTGGCGCACCTGGTGATAGGTGATCCAGAACCGCAGCGTGGCCATGTCGACGGGCACCCCGCTGTGGTGCTCGTACCGTTCCAGAAACGTCTTCTCCGGCAGCAACATGCACGCCAGGTCGCTGCCCATACGGTTGGATGGGGCGCACACCCAGCCGAGGTCGTAACCGGGATCCCCCAGCGCCGCGAACTCCCAGTCGATCACAGCGCTGATCCGGGAACCGTCGAAGAGCATGTTACCGGTGCGGTAGTCCCCGTGCAGGAGCGTAACGCGGTCACTACACGGCGCGTTCGCACGGAGCCAGCCGATGCCATCCGCCAATATCGGCTCGGGCTCGAACCGAACCCTGCGCAGATACTCTTCGAGATCATCTACTTTGATCTTGGCGAATTCGCCGCCAGGCGGCTCCCCGAGAAAGTCGAGTCCGCAGGCACGCCAATCGACCGCATGGATGTCGGCAAGCACCTCGCAGAACCGCTCGCCAACGGGGCCCGTCCCCACGGTGGCGAGGAATCGCCTGCCATCGGGCGACCAGGGCACTACCGCCGTACCCGGCATCCATCGCACGACCGAGTACGCGTGTCCGAACAGCTCATCCGACCGGTCGAACCACAGTGGATCAGGAACCGGGATGCCGGTCTTCGCCAACGCGACGAGTAGGCGATGCAGCCGCTCCGGCTCGACCTCGTGACGTGCGACAGATCCTGGACGGAACAGCCGGACCACCACGCGGATCTCGTCACCGTTGCCCTTTCGCAGGACAAGCACACCGGTCTCGTCGGAGAGTCCCTCCCCTGCCAGCCATCTCTCGATCAGCCGGACCTGAGTGCCCAGCCGCTCACCGAACCGCTCTTCCACCAGGCCTACGGACGCATCGAGGATTCCCACGCACACTCCTCAGAAGATCGCCGCGTACATGATTTTCTCCTGCGTGGCTTCTTCCCGGCTGAACTCGGCCACCGTGCGCCCGAACCGGGCCACCAGGATGCGATCGGAGACCGACAACACCTCCGGCAGGTATGACGAGATGACGATGACAGCCTTCCCGTCGTCGGCAAGCCGCCGGATGAGCTCGTGGATCTCCTCGATGGCCCCGACGTCTACGCCCTTCGTCGGCTCGTCGAAGATCACGACCTCCGGCTGGGCCACCAGTGACTTGCCCACCACGACCTTCTGCTGGTTGCCACCGGACAGCTCCACGATCTTGGCGTCCGCGTTGATCGCCTTGATGCGCAGACGCTCGGTCCATTCCTTCGCTAGGCGATCCCGCTGCCGGCCGGACATCAGCCAGCGGCGCCTGCCCCTGCGCGAGGCCAGGTAGCCGAGGTAGAGGTTGTCCGCGATGGTCATCGTCTCGAAGAACCCGTCCAGTTTGCGGTCTTCTGTGATGTAGACGATGCCGTCGTCGATAGCCTGCTTCGGAACGCGGTAACGCACGGGCTTGCCATTCAGCAGGACGCGCCCGCCGTGCAGGCGGTTGCGCTTGAGCTCTCCAGCAATGATCTTCGCCGTCTCGGTCCTGCCGCTGCCGATCAGACCTGCGATACCGAGAACCTCACCCGCATAGGCCGAAAAGGACATGTTACGTACGATGTCGCCCAGGATGAGATTCTCGACCTCGAGCACCTTGCGGCGGCGAGCCGGCTCAGCCGTCACTGGTCTCGTCTGCGCCCGTGAACCGGTCAACGCACGACCGACCATGTACCGGACGATCTCGTCCCTCGTGGTACTCTTCGCTTGCAGTGTCGCGACTCGCTCACCGTCACGCAGCACCGTGACCCGGTCGGCGATCTGCAACGACTCCTCGATCGCATGCGAGACATAGATGATGCCGATCCCGGCCGCACGCAGGTCGCTGATGACGTCGAACAGGTGCAGCGTCTCCTCTGGTGTGAGTGCGGCCGTGGGTTCGTCGAAGATGATGGTCTGCGCTTGCGACCGCAGCGCCCGGGCGATCTCGACCATCTGCTTCTTCGCCGCACCGAGTGTCGACACGTATGCAGCGGGCTCGACCTGGAAATTCATCGACTGCAGCAGCTGCTGAGCGTTGATGTTGAGCGAACGGAACCGGGTGAGCAGCTTCTCGTGACCCAGCTCGATGTTTTGCGCGGCCGTCATGGTCGGCACCAGGCTGGTCTCCTGGTACACCATCGCGATCCCGTGTTCGAGGGCTTCGTGCGGGCGGCGGAACGCGACCGTCTGTCCTCCGACTCGCATCTCACCGCTGGAGTGCCGCACCGCGCCGGCGAGGATCTTGCACAGGGTGGACTTTCCCGCGCCGTTCTCACCGACCAGTGCGTGCACCTCACCGGCCCGCAGGCCGAAGTCGACGTCGCGGATCGCGTGCACTCCCCGATAGGTCTTGGTGACCTGGCTCAGCTCGACCAGCTGATCACCGTCGGACTCGCTCCTGGCATCGGCATGCTCCGCCACCGATCCACTCATCACGCCGGCACCTCCAGAACCCGGTCTCCCCCACGAACCGCCACCAGCAGGCGGCCCTCTGACTCACGCACGGACGTCACACCATGCCTGGCTCCGCCACCGCGGCTGTGTAGGCTGGACACCGGTTGAGCGCACTCGTCGAGCCGGACGACAAGTCCGTACGATCGCGGTGGTGCCCATGGCTTCACCACACCCAGCTTGCGGATCTGACCGCCCTGCAGTGGTTCGAGGCCGCTGTTCAACCCGCGCAGCGCGGGCCGGATCCAGTAGTCCGGCTCGATGGTGCGCATCATCTCGTCGACGTAGTCCCGCTGGGTGAGAACGAACTCGACAAGCTGGGTCCTCAGCGCGAACACCGCGAGCCAGTAACCACCGTTCGCCGCAGGGCTGATGCGCCCGGGATAACCTGGGAAGTTCTCCCGCAACACGGTTGGACGCGCCGGGTCCGACAGCGCAAACCTGCTCAGCCGATGGGCCCACGCTTCGCACACCAGCAACGAGTCCGCCTCCGGGGCCAGCGTGACCCCACTGGGGTACGCAAGCCCATCGGCGAGCACGGTGGTGGCGCCTGTGCGCGGGTCGTGCCGAACCAGCCGGCCGAGCCGGTTGCGCTCCATCAGGTCGCGGACCCAGTCTTGCCCGTGATGGCGGATCGAGCCGTCGGTGACATAGACCGTTCCGTCGGCGGCCACGGCCATAGCCGTCGGGCATCGGAGCGGATCTCCCGCCACTTCCGTGACGAGAGGCTCGACCTGGCCGTCGGTGGTGACGGCGACGATCCCGATACCGGCGACGCCGACCAGAATCCGTCCGTCTTGCGCGGCCGCGAGTGGCCCAGCGTCCCCGCCGAGCTCGGCTACGAGCCGCCGCTGCCGACCCTGAAGAAGGAAGAGGTTGTTGCCGCTGGTCACATAGAGACCAGAGGTCGAGGGCAGCACGTCCTCCGGCTCGGCGACCTCGGCGAGCTCCGGTTGCTGCTCAAGGGCGTCGTTCGGTGTCAAGCCGCCATCAAGCGGTGGCACAGCCGTGCCAGTGTGCCGACCGGGAAAGAGAAACTCCCTGACCAGCCGAATGCCTTCAACCGCGGACATCGTCCCTCCTAGTTCACGCTGACCGGACGGGCGGACGATTGCGGCCGTCGGTTGTCCACCTGTGCCGCCCCCGATCCGGACAGCTTGATCCGACCGACCCGGTTGTTCTCCAACCCACCGATATAGAGGTAGCCGTCGTGCTCGCGCATGGAGGTGATCGTGGCGTGTGCCTCGCCGCCCGGATCCCAATAGGTGTCGAGCACATCTCCGGCCTCGGACACCTTGACGACGCAACCATGGTTCATACTCGGATACAGCCACTCGTCGCGTGGGATGCGTTTCATCATTCGGCGCCGGAACGAGGGCATCCGCATCGCGAGGTCATAGGCGGGCGATCGCATTCCGTTGAGGGCGATCCAGTACCCGCCGTCCGACGACCGGTTGATGTTGTCCAGATAGCCGGGGAAGTTGTCCATGAAGATCTCGAGTCTGCCCTTGTTCGGTCCGCTGTGGTAGTACCGCAGAATCCGGCACAGCCAGGTCTGCGCGATGAGCAGCGACTCGCCGTCATGGCAGCTGCAGATGCCGTTCGGGAACACGAGGTCGCGAATCACCGTTCGAGTCGTTCCGGTAGCGGGGTCGTAACAGAGCAACCGCCCGTTGGGCCTGCCCTCGATGCCATCGAGAATCCAGTCGGCCATCCCGAAACGGGTCGTCGCTTCGCTGAAGTAGATCTTCCCGTCCGGCGTGATGTCCAGATCGTCCGCGAGACGCAGCCGGGAATCGTCCCGCAGCCTGGTCCAGTCACGATTGGTCTCGTCCGACAGCTTGCGGGGCGTGCCATCGGGCGAGACCGCGTACAGTCCCATGCCGCCGACGCAGACGACCAGATTCTCCTCGGCGTCGAAGCCAAGGCCGAGCGGATGCCCGCCGATACGCGCGAAGATCTCCTTGTGCTCGAAGTCCCGGCCGGAAAAGCGCAGGATCCATCCTTGCCGTGTGCCACAGTAGAGTCGCCCCTGGCTGTCCAGCACGACGTCTTCCGGCCCCTCGACCTCACCGACGCCGATCGCCTCCGCGCCGAGCAGCCGGTCGTTCACCTCGTACGCGCTCCCGGAACCGCGCCGGACGTCGGGGGCGGGACGGTATCGCAGCAGGGTGGGGTTCACATACGTCTTCTGAATGGCCTTACCGCGGTTCTTGCCCCACTTGATGTCGAGTCCGACAGCGACGATCAGCACGGCGGCCAGCGCGGTCTGGAGCACCTCGCCGCCGACGTTCATGAGCAGCAGCCCCTTGCCGAGCAAGCTGATCGTCGCCGCGCCGATGAACGCACGCCATACAGTGCCCTTGCCACCCGACAGGCTGATCCCGCCGAGGATGACCGCGGTCAGGACGTTCAGCTCCAGTCCTTCCCCCACCCGGGCACTCGCGCTGGAAAGCCTCGCGGCGTAGAAGATTCCTGCCAGGGCGCAGAGTGCGCCGGAGATCACGTAACAAAGCAGGAGCACCCGCTCCACCTTGATGCCGGCGTGCCGTGCCGCCCTTCGGCTCGCGCCAACCGCGGTGATGTGCCAGCCGATCCGGGAGCGGCTCAGCAGGACGTGCCCGATGAGCAGGACCACCACGAGCGTGACGAAGCTGAACGGAATGCCGGCCACCTTGCCTGTGCCAAGCCATTCCCACATCGGGTCGAGCACGAACACGGTCGCCGTCTGTGCGGAGAAGTTGAGGTCGAGCAGATTCAGGACGCCTCTGAAGACGATCAGCGTCACGAGCGTGGTGAGAAACGGCCGGGCCTTGAGATAGGCGACAATCCCGCCGTTCACGCCACCGAGTATCGCGCCCGCGAACAGGGTGAGCAGGAGCGCCAATGGAACCGGCACGCCACCGAGCGTGATCAGCAGGATCATCAGGATGTTGCACAGTCCGAACATCGAGCCGACGGACAGGTCAATGCCGCCGGAGATCATCACCACAGCCATACCGATGCACACGAGGGAGAGTTCGGCAAGCTCGGCGGCCGACGACAGGAGATTCTCGGGTGTCGCGAACCCCGGCGTGGCCACCGAGAAGAACACGACCACACCGACCAGCAGCGTCAGCGGGATCGCCGGTTCCATCCAACGCTTCTCGAAAAGCTCGGCGAACACCTGCTGTAACGCGATCTTGCGGCGGAGGTAGTGCAGCCGGGTGCCCAGAGTCTCGTTCTCCAGCACGTTACGTTCCGGCGGCCGACGCGGTCCGGGGCGTCGGGAGGTCACACTGGCCGTCATGGGGCCCTCTCTCGAATGCGGTACGGACGGTGGCGCCGGACGCCGCCGAGGTGTCCGGCGCCACCCGGAGGGTGATCAGCTGACAGTCAGGCCGTCGGTCCGGCCGTCATAGCACATGTTGGGCTGGTCCCAATTGGATCGATCGATCTTGACTAAGGGTGTGAAGTCGGCGATCCGGGCCGAACCCGGCTCCTTGCCGGACTGCAACAGATACTTCGCGATGGAAACGATGTCGGTGCCCTGCGTCGGCACCGAGTACCCGTAGGACTGGAAGAACAGACCGTCGCGCAGTGCCTGGCAGGTGATCGCGCTGTGATCCGACGTGAACACCTTGACCTGACCGATCTTGCCTGCCTCCTTGATCGCCGTGGCCGCTCCGTATTGCATCTGGTCCCAGAAGCCCCAGCTCGCGCACAGATCCGGGTGCTGCTGGATGACGGTCGCGGTGATGTCGTGCGCCTTGGTGCGGTCCCAGTTCGCCGCCTGGGTCGACACGATCTTGATGTCCGGATGCTGGTCGAACACTTCCTTGGCACCGGCCATCACGTCAAGCGTGAATCCCGAGGTCGCGTCACCCTGCACGATCTGGACCTTGTGTGAGGTGGACGTTGCCTCCCCACACTCCTTCACGATGTCGGTTGCCATCCGACGGCCCAGCTCGATGGTGTCAGCACCGACGAATGCGTCCGACTTGTAGTTCGAGACCATGTTGATCTGGATAACGTAAATCCCGGCCTCCTCGGCCTGCTGAATGAGCTTGGCCAGGACCTGGACGTCGAAGTTGTGCACTACGAGCACATCGGGCTTCTCGTTGATGAGGCTCTGTACCGCCTCCGCCTGCCGGGCCGTGTCCCAGTTCGGGTCGCGAACCACGTATTCCATGCCAGCCGCCTCGAAGCCACGCTTGAGCTGCCGGTTCCACTCCTCGGTCAGTGGAGTACCCAACCCGACAGGGACGAACGCCGCTTTTTTGCCCTTGGTGCTGGAGATCGAATGATCGCGCAGCTGC
Organism: Prauserella muralis; assembly: GCF_003202285.1. Lineage (GTDB taxonomy): Bacteria > Actinomycetota > Actinomycetes > Mycobacteriales > Pseudonocardiaceae > Prauserella_B > Prauserella_B muralis. Next base: position 1,215,991 of record NZ_MASW01000002.1, on the reverse strand, counting down.
TGCGACGAGGCGTTCGGCGGGAGAGCACCGCCACCGCCGCCTTCCTCCTCCGAACTGGAGCCGCCACCGGTCGAACAACTCGTCACTGCGAACATCGCCGCCGCAGCGATGGCGGCCACTCGCAGGCTCGCCAAGTGGACCTTTCGCATGATGCAGGACCTCCTTGTCCTTACTCCGGTTCTTCGGTGTGCTCGTTGTCAGTCGCCCTGGCGGACGGTCTCCTCATCTCTTGGGTGCAACCGGTTGTCCAGAACCAGCGCGCTGAGCAGAATCAGACCTTTGACGATGTCCTTCTCATGGGTGTTCATGTTGAGGATCGTCATGCCGTTGAGCATCACGCCGATCAGCGCGGTGCCAACCACGACGCTGAGTACGCTGCCACGCCCACCGACCAGGCTGATACCCCCGACCACGACGACGAGCAGAACGTCATAGACCAGTGATCCGTCGATCACCTGGGTGTTGAGACCACCGACCGAGCCGGCCACCACGAGGCCACCCACGAAACCGATCGCGGCGCTGAGCATGTACTCGATCGTTGTGTATGGACGAACCGATACGCCGGTGAGCGCCGCGGCGCCGGCATTGTCGCCATGGGCATAAATGAACCGGCCGGTTCTCATCCGGCCGAGCATGAACTGAGCCAGCACGGCGACGACCAGAAAGACGAGGATTGGCACCGGTATTCCCAGCACCGCTCCCTGACCGAGCCAGCGCACGAACGTGCGGTCGCCCGGGAGCTCGGCGATCAGCCCATCGAGCACGGTCGTCCTAGCGAGGCCATACACGAGCAGACCCGAAGCCAGCGTCGCGAAAAGCGCGGGGATCTCGACGAATGCGATCAGAAATCCGTTGAAAACGCCCATCAGGAGTACGACACCAAGGCCGACAAGGAGGGCCACCGGGGTGCTGGCCTGGGTTTGCATGAGCTGGATGGAGATCGCCGTCGCGACGCCCATCGAGGCGACGATGGACAGGTCCATGCCTCGTGCGATCACGACGACCGCCATGCCGACACTGAGAATGCCAAGTGCCGAAACGCTACGCGCCAGATTCAACAAATTGTTCACACTGAGAAAGCCGTCAAGGACGAAGCTGAACACCATGAAGAGTGCCACGACCACGAGCAGGACGACCTGCTCTTGAGACAGTTGGACACCGCTTCGAGGACGAAACCTTGCCAGCACAGCACTCATGCTCACTCCATGGCCGACGACCTGTATCATCCGGCTTATGTACTGACCGAACGGTACACTACTGGCATCGTTCGTCAAGACTTCGATTCGCGCGCTTCGACCCCGTCAACCATTGGAGGGAGATCGTGTCGCAAAACGGTCTCGCCGCGGCACGCCGCGGCCCGTTGAGTGGTATCCGCGTCGTCGAGCTCGCCGGCATCGGACCGGCACCGTTCTGTGGCATGTTGCTCGCCGACCTCGGTGCGGACGTAGTTCGCGTGGACCGGCCCGGTGGCCGCCAGGCGGGCAATCCCCTCAGCCCGGAACTCGACCTGCTCAACAGGAGCCGCCGCTCGATCGCGCTCAACTTGAAGACGCCGTCCGGGGTCGCCGCGCTACTGCGCCTCGTCGCGGGAGCGGACGCACTGATCGAGGGCTTTCGACCCGGCGTGGCAGAGCGGCTGGGCTTCGGCCCCGAAGTGTGCACGCGGCGCAACCCCCGGCTTGTCTACGGCCGGATGACAGGGTGGGGACAGGACGGCCCCAACGCGGCCCGAGCCGGACATGACATCAACTACATCGCGCTGACGGGCGCCCTCGACGCGATCGGGCCGCCCGGACTGCCGCCGGTGGCTCCGCTGAACCTCCTCGGCGATTTCGGTGGTGGCGGCATGCTGCTCGCATTAGGCCTTGTCGCGGCGTTGCTGGAGGCTCGCATTTCGGGACGTGGCCAGGTCGTCGATGCGGCCATCGTGGATGGCACGGCGCTGCTCACGACCATGATTCACGCGATGCGTGCTCAGGGCATCTGGTCGGATGACCGCGGGAGCAATCTACTCGACGGCGGGGCCCACTTCTACGGCGTCTACGAGTGCGCGTGCGGCGGCTATCTCAGCGTCGGCGCGATCGAGCCCCAGTTCTACCGGCGGTTGCTCGATGGGCTCGGCCTGGCCGGGGATCCCGAATTTCAGGCGGGCCACACGGACCCGGCACGCTGGCCGACGTTGCGCGCCCGGCTTCGAGAGCTGTTTCGCACCCGCACAAGGGACGAGTGGTGTGCTCTCCTGGCGGCTGACGACACCTGTGTCGCGCCGGTCCTGCCGATGGCCGAGGCACCCCAGCATCCTCACAACCGGCAGCGAGGTACCTTCACCGAACTGGGCGGGATCGTGCAACCGTCCCCCGCTCCACGATTCAGCCGCAGCGGCGAGACCGCCCCGAACCGCCCTCCGCTGCCTGGGCAGCACACCGGGGAGGTCCTGGCGGAGGCCGGATTCACCGAGGAGGAAATCGAGATGCTCGGCGGTGCGGCGGCGCGATGAACGCGCGGCTCCCGGTCGTTGCCGCCGCCGATCGCAACGTTGCGGCGACCCCCGCGACCGGGAGCCATGGCGTCAACGTTTTGTACCGGCGAAGTCGTCGGCCCACCAGTGGCCGTCGAGGAACTCCCGCGCGGTCACCAGGTGCTGGATCGTCGGGGTACCTTCTTCGAGCCAGTTCAACCGGGCGTCGCGGTACAGTCGTTCGACGGGATGAGCCCGGGTGTATCCGATACCGCCGTGCACGAGCAGTGCCCGGTCGGTGATGCGGCCGACCGCCTCCAACCCGAAGAGTTTCACCATCGAGGCCACGGCCGGGATGCGCTCGCCGGCGTCCCATTTCGCCGCCGCGTCGTCGAGCATGAGCCGCAAGGCCTGCAGATCCATGGCCATCTCGGCCAGGTAGCGCTGCACCGCCTGCCGCTGCGCGATCGGCTTGCCGAAAGTGATGCGCTGTCTGGCGTGCCGCAGAGACAGTTCGAAGGCGTACTGCCCGGTGCCGAGCGAGCTTGCCGCGATGAACACGCGGCTGATCTCCAGTGCCCGTTCGAGGTTGTCCTGTCCGTCGCCCTCCTTGCCGACGAGGTTGGTGACGGGCACGCGCACATTGGAGAAGGTCAGCCTGCCGTGTTCGCCTCCCTTGCAGCCCATGGTCTCCGGGAGCGGCTCGATCGTCAGACCGAGGCGGTCGCGTTCCACCAGGATGGAGCTGACCTCGGTGTCCGAGGTCTTGGCGAGGACGAGGAAGTGCGAGGCCAGGTCGGAGTTGGTGATCAACCACTTGTGGCCGTTGATGACGTAGTCGGCACCGTCACGGTAGGCACGCGTGCCGAGGTCGGCGCCGGTACCGTAATCCGGCTCCGTGAGCGCGAAGGCCACGGATTTCTCGCCCGACGCTACGCCGGGGAGCAACGCGGCTTGCTGCTCGGCGTTGGCGAGCTCACTGATGGCATGACCGAACGAGTTGTGCACGTGCACGATGACCCGGACTCCACCCTGGATCTTGGCGAACTCCGCGATGATCGGCAGGTACTGCCGAATCATGAGGCCGTGCCCGCCGAATCGCTCCGGCACCAGGAATCCGAAAGCACCGACCCGCCGCAGCGCGGGCATGATCTTGTCGTACGGCAAGGCCTCCTTGTTCTCGATCTCCTGCTCCAGCGGAGCCAGTTCCTCCCAGATCACACTGAACACATCGTCTTTGAGCTTCCGGTACGCACGATCGTCCACGAGACCTCCTGATTGACCGATCAGTACATTAGTGCCCATCCGGCGCATCCGGCAAGACGAGAAGGGCCCGCACTCACGACAGCGCATGCGGGTCAGCGACAGCGTGCTGACTGGTCGGTATTCTGGGTTGACAGGGCGGGCCGGCCGGCCAGGGAAACGAGAGGCGTGATCATGCCACGACAGCGGGACGAGAGCGGCGAATCCACCCACGAACGGATCCTCCGGGTGGCTGCCGAGGTGTTCGCGAGAAAGGGTTACCACGGCGCAGGGGTTGCCGAGCTTGGCGAAGCCGCGGGACTGAAGCGAGGCGCGCTCTACTACCACATCGGATCGAAGGAGGATCTACTCTACGACCTCTCGAAGCGGCACGTCGAGGAAGCGCTTCAGCGGGGTCGCGTGGTCGTCGACTCGGACCTGCACCCGGTCGACAAGCTACGCGCACTCGCGCGCGAGCACGTGCAGACAATCGCGGCGCGCCGCGACGAAGTCATTGTGGTGCTGCGGGAGATGCACGCACTCACCGGCAAACGGGCACGTCAGCTCGGCAAGCTTCGCGACGAGCACCAGAATCTCTTTGCCCGCGTGCTTGAGGAAGGTGTGGAACAGGGCGTGTTCAGGTCGGCCGACCATGTCACCGTGCTCGGCGTTCTCGGCATTCTCAACTGGAGCTACGTATGGTACGACGCGGAGAAGGGCCCCCTCACGCCCGACCAGGTTGCCGATCGGCTCATCGACATCGTCATTTACGGTGAGCTTGCGTCCCCACGTTCGGCCGGCCGAAACGGTCGTCAGCTCGAAGCCCCAGCCCCCGTTCAGCGGTAGTCGACCACCACCCGCACCGATCCGGCCCGCTTGTCCCTCGTCTCGGCGAGCGCCGCACCGAAGTCGTCGATCCGATAACCGCGACTCACGCTACTCGCCAGGTCAAGGCGTCCCGTCGCGACGAGGTCGGCCAAGGCGGCCACCTCGCTCGCCGTCGCACCGAAACTGCCCCGCAGCCGGAGCTCCCTTCCCACAAGCGTCTCCTGGCGCAGGCCGAGTGTGAGCCGGTCAGGCGCGATCCCCACGACCACGCAGGTACCCTGCGGCCGCAGGCAACGTAACGCGGCGTCGACGATCCCAGGACTTCCCACGAACTCGAAGGCTGCATCGGCACCGTCACCCGTCTCGCCGCGCACGGTGCGCGGGACCCCGTCACCGGGCTCCAGGGTCAACGCGGCACCAAGTTCCACTGCTTTCTCCCTCGCCCGGCGCCTGGGATCCACTCCGATCACCTGACACCCGAGCACACCCACCAGCAACTGGACGGCATGCAGGCCGAGCCCGCCCAGCCCCAGCACGACGACTGTCTGCCCGCGGGCCACCCCACTGCGCACGATCGCGTGGTACGGCGTGGCGACCGCGTCGGTGAGAATCGCGCCGATCTCGGAAGGCACGCCGCCGGGCAGAGCGACGGCACATTCGGACGGCACGGCGAGCAGCCCGGCTTGCGCGCCGTCAAGATCGACGCCGAGAACGCGCCGGCGAGGACACGCCTGTGCCTCTCCCTCCACGCACAGCCCGCACTTGCCGCACCCCACGTACGGCACCACGGCGGCCCTCGTACCGACCAGCGACTCGTCGGCCCCCGGTCCGGCCGCCACGATCACGCCTGCAGCCTCATGCCCGATCACCACCGGATACCGTGCCGCTGTCACCCCGTCGACCAGGTGCACATCCGAGCCGCAGACACCACACACCTCCACCGCCAGCAGCACCTCACCCTGCCCGGGCCGTGGTGCCGTGAGCGCCGCGATTTCCCATCGGCCCGGGCCCTGGAGACGCACTCCACGATTGTTCGGCATTCCGCCTGTCGCCCTCATGGCACCGCCTTGACATTGTCGATCGCGTACTCGAGCATTGTACCGATCAGTCAGTATATGAGGAGACCATGGCATCCGAAGCAGTCATCGTCGACGCCGTGCGGACCCCGTCCGGAAAGGGCAAGCCGGGTGGAGGGCTGTCCGGTACGCACCCTGTCGATCTGCTGGCCCACGTACTCGCCGAGCTCGTCAACCGCACCGGGGTGGACCCGGCCGTCATCGATGACGTCATCGGTGGCTGCGTGTCCCAGGGGCGGGAACAGGCGGCGAACATCACGCGCAACGCCGTACTGGCCGCGGGCTTTCCCGAACACGTCCCGGGAACGACGGTCGACCGGCAGTGCGGATCGAGCCAGCAGGCAATGCACTTCGCCGCCCAAGGCGTGCTCGCGGGCGCCTACGACGTCGTGGTCGCATGCGGGGTCGAGTCGATGAGCCGCGTGCCCATGTTCAGCCAGTACGCCGGAGCCGACCCCTATGGACCCCAGGTGGCGCGGCGGTACCCTCCTCACCTCGTCGAACAGGGGGTTGCGGCCGAACTGCTCGCGCGGCACTACCGGCTGGGCCGCGACGAGCTCGACTCCTACTCTGCCCGTTCCCATCAGCTCGCGGCCGTGGCGCGGGACGCGGACAGGTTCTGCCGGGAAATGGTTTCCGTGGGCGAGCAGCGGACCGACGAGACCATACGGGACACGACAACAGTTGCGGGGCTCGCCGAACTGCCGCCCGTATTCCCCGACGAGCAGGTGGCCGAACGGTTCGGCGCGATCGACTGGCTGATCACCGCAGGGAACGCCTCGCCGCTGACGGACGGTGCCTCGGCCGCTCTGATCACCTCGTCCGAGGCCACACGGCGGCTGGGCCTGCGGCCACGTGCGCGATTCCACTCCTTTGCGGTCGTCGGTGACGATCCGGTACTCATGCTGCGCGCCGTCGTCCCCGCGACCCGGCTCGCCCTCAAACGCGGCGGCCTGTCCGTTGGCGACATCGACGCGTTCGAGGTGAACGAGGCCTTCGCCCCCGTGCCCCTGGTGTGGCAACGGGAAACGGGCGCGACGCTCCAACGGGTGAACCGGCATGGCGGTGCGATCGCGCTCGGGCATCCGCTCGGCGCATCCGGCACCAAACTGCTGGCCACCCTTCTCGGGGTACTCGATGCCTGCAACGGCCGCTACGGGCTGCAGACGATGTGCGAGGGTGGCGGCATGGCCAACGCGGCGGTGATCGAGCGGATCGCCGATGGCTGACACCAGGGTCGCGCTGGTGACCGGCGGCTCGCGGGGCATCGGCGCCGAGATCACCCGGCAACTCGTCGCGCGGCGACTGAACGTCGTCTACACCTACCGGTCGGGCAGGCGCGAGGCCGCTGCCCTGGCCGCGGAGCTGGGGCCGTCCGCCTGTCCCGCGCATTTCGACCTCGGCGACGCAGCCTCGGCCGAGGCGCTGGTCGAGGCTGCCCTGTCGCGCTGGGGCCGGCTGGACAGCCTGGTCCTGAATGCCGGCATGTGGCAGGGTGGCAGACTGGAACGAGTGAACCCAGCCGTGTGGGCAAGCGTGATCGAGACCAACGTCGTCGGCTCGGCCCAGGTAGCGAGAGCGGCGCTGCCCGCCTTGTGTGGTGGGGACACGGCGAGCATCACCGTGGTCTCCTCGGCGGTGGGCATCGTGGGCTTTTCCGGCGACACGGCGTATGCGAGCGCGAAGGCCGCGCTGGTGGGATTCGCGAGATCGCTCGCCAAGGAGGTCGCCCGCGACGGCGTCCGGGTGAACGTACTGGCGCCGGGATTCGTCGCTACCGACATGACGGCCGAGATACCCGAGCGCTCCCGGGAACGGATCCTCGACGACCTCGTACTCCGTCGTCCCGGCACCGCACAGGAGGTGGCCACGGCGGCGGTGTTCCTCGCCGAGGACGCTACCTACTGCACGGGCACTGTATTGAGCGTGGATGGCGGCTGGACACTCTAGCTGCGCCGAGCAGGGCGCGCGGGACACGGTTCCAGCACCGGCGATGAGTTTCGGCCGCCAGGCGAGTCTGTCCATCGTCACGACGACGAGAGACGAACCAGGAGGAGGAACACGTGCCCCAGCTACTGCGGGTCCAGAACTTCACCGTCTCGAGCGACGGCGTCGGCGCCGGTGAGAACCAGAGTCTCGAGAGGCCGTTCGGCCACGTCGATCCCGGGGACCTGTTCGCCTGGGCGGGCGCCACGGCGAGCTGGCCCAACCGCACCGATCCCGGGGGCAGCCGGGGCCTCGACGACTACTTCACCCGGGACTTCGCGCACAACATCGGCGCCGAGATCATGGGCCGCAACAAGTTCGGGCCCCAGCGCGGTCCCTGGAAGGACCACGAGTGGCGCGGCTGGTGGGGTGACGAACCCCCGTTCCACACCCCGGTGTTCGTCCTGACCCACCACCCGCGCCCCTCGTTCACGCTCTCCGACACCACGTTCCACTTCGTCGACGGCGACCCGGCCACGGTGCTCGAGCAGGCGCGGGAAGCGGCGCGGGGCAAGGATGTCCGGCTCGGCGGCGGGGTCACCACCATCCGGCAGTTCCTCGACGCCGATCTCGTCGACACCATGCATGTGGCGGTCTCACCGGTGAAGCTCGAGTCGGGACTGCGGCTCTGGGAGTCGCCGGACGAGCTGCGCGACCGATTCCACCTCGAGGTCGTGCCCAGCCCGAGCGGGGTGGTCCACCACCTGTTCTGGCGGCGGTGACCCGTTGTGATCGAAACTCGCAGACAACCACCCGATCCGGTGACTCGTCGCCGAACATGAACCGATGTTGGGAACCGGCTCACGGCCGGATCGGCGGCCTGCTAGGTTCTCGGCAGATCCAGACGCGGAGGAAAGGCGCGGTGATGTCGAGCCAACAGCTCCCGAGCACCGGGCGTTCCCGCACGCCCGTCCGGGGTCGTCGGCTGACCGTTGCCGCCCGCCTCGGTGACGCGCCGTCCTCGTCTGGACCTCTTTCCACGATCAGACGCTGAGCCCGTCCGGCGCCAGGTCGCCGGCCGGGTGGCGTTGACCGTGTCCCTGTCAGTCCAACACTCCCTGGGAGACAACCAGTATGAGCCCGGTGCAGACGCTGCACGACTTCGCGCAGACCCTCCTGAGCGACCCCCAAGCCCTGGCCGAGTTCGACGCCGACCCGCAGAAGGCGTTGACCGCCGCCGGTCTGGACGACGTGACCGCCGCGGACGTGCACGAGATCCTGCCCATGGTCACGGAGAGCGCCCCCGCCTCGCTGGACGGCGCACCGGACTCCTTCGCCGCCGCCAACGACGTCGCCCGCACGCTGGACGGCGCGCCGCTGCCCGACCTGAGCGGCGTGTTCGGCGCGGTCAGCGACGCGGCCAGCGCGACCGGGCTGAACACGGTGACCGACGGGGTGCTCAACACGGCGTCCGACGTCGTGGACGGCGTCGCAGGCGCCACCGCGGGCGTCCCGGTGGCCGGGCCGCTGGTCGAGGCGGGTGCCATCGACCTGCAGCACACCGTCGCCGGTGTCGGTGAGCACCTCTACGACGGCAAGCTCGTCGGTGCCGCCGTCGACGGCGTGACCAACCACCTCGGCGATTCGCTGCTGGCGAGCACCGCCGTCGACACCGTCAGCGGCCTGCCTGGTGTCGGCGAGCCCCTCGGCGGGCTGGTCGACGAGGTCCGGCACGCCGGTGCCGACGTGCTCGGCGGCGTCAACGAGGCCATCGGCTCCACCCCGATCGGCGACCCGAACGCCCGGCTGCTCGCCGGCGACTTCGGCGCGGCGGGCGACACCTTCGACACGCTGGACCACGCCACGGCCGCCGTTCCGGCCGCGCCCGCGGTCCCGACCGCACCGGCGCTGCCCGCCGTGGACTCCCTGCCTGCCGCCGACCAGCTGCCCGCGGTGGACTCCCTGCCCGCGGCCGACTCCCTGCCCGCGGCCGAGGACGTCGCGGCTCCGGTCACCGACACCGTGGGCGACCTCGCCCCGCAGGCGCCGGTCGCGGTGCCCGACCTGGGCGACGTGCCCGGCTCCGTGGCCGACGCCGGTGCGCTGCCCGCCCCGGCCGAGGTGCCGGACCTGGCCGGCCAGGTCGGCTCGGTCGCCAACGAGGTCGACAACCACGTGCACGACCTCGGTGGCGGCGCGCTCGGCGGCATGAACCTGCCCGCTGCCGACAGCCTGCCCACCGGCGACGCGCTCGACCTCGGCCTGTGAGCTGACAGCGCGCCACCAGCGGTCTCCGGGCCCTCAGCCATCGCGGCTGGGGGCCCGGTTCGCGTTGTGCCGCGTCGAGAACCGGTCACTTCCTGACCGGTTCCGCTGCGAGGATGGACCCCTGCCAGGCACCGGTACCGAGCAGGAGGATCCGATGACCGTGCTGGACACCCGGGCGCTCAACCGCGCGACGCTGGCCCGGCAGTTGCTGCTCGACTGCGCCGACCTGTCCACACGCGACGCCGTCGCGCACCTGTGCGGCCTGCAGGCGCAGGAGCCGCAGGAGCCGTTCGTCGGGCTCTGGTCGCGGTTGCGCGCGTTCGAGCCCGCGGCGCTGTCGGGCCTGCTGACCGGGCGCCGGGTGGTGCGAACCCACCTCATGCGCCGCACCGTGCACCTGCTCACCGCCGAGGACGTCCTGGCCTGGCGGTCGCGGCACGAAGGCATGCTGCGCCAGCGCGTGCTCGGGGTGTACCGCCGCGAACTCGACGGGATCGACCTCGACACGGTCGCCGAGGCGGGCCGGGCGCTGCTGGCCGACGGCGAGCCGCGCTCGGCCGCCGAGATCGGGCGGGCGCTGGCCGAACGCTGGCCGGCGGCGGGGCCGCGGGCGCTGGCCGAAGTGCTGTTCGACGTCGTCCCGGTGGTGCAGCTTCCACCGCGCGGCCTGTGGCGCACGCGGGCGGGAGTGCGCCTGATCCCGCTGGCCTCGTGGCTGGGGCGCGAGGCCGACCCGCCGTCGCCCGAGGGCTGCGACCCGGCCGCGCAGGCCATGGCCCGGCGCTACCTGGCCGCCTTCGGGCCTGCGGCCGTGGCCGATCTGCGTGCCTGGAGCGGCCTGGCCGGGCTCCCGGCCGCCGTCGCCGCGATCCGCGACGAGCTGGTGAGCTTCCGCGACGAGCGCGGCCGGGAGCTGCTCGACCTTCCCGATGCGCCGCGCCCCGACCCGGACACTCCCGCGCCGGTGCGGTTCCTGCCCGCCTTCGACAACGCCATCCTCGGCTACGACGACCGCAGCCGGATCATCGACGACGCCCACCGCGGCATTTCGGTCGCCGGGGAACGCGCCGTGCTCGTCGACGGCCGCGTCGCCGCGACCTGGACCATCCGGGACGGCACGGTGGTCGTCACGCCACTGCGCCGCTTCACCCGGGCCGATCGCACCGCCGTCGCCGAGCAGGGCCGCGAACTGGCCGCATTTCTGTCCGAAGGGGACAGTCATCGCGTCACGGTCGCCGCGTCGCCACGCTGACCGATCGAACCGATGCCGCGCCGCAGCCTGCTGGCACATCCGGTCACCCAGCACTCGGCTGTGCAGTCACCCGTTTCAGAGGAGGCACATACTGAACGCGGTTGGCAAGATACGACCTACGCTTCGCGTCGTGGAGCAAGGAGGGGGCATGGCGCGAAGCCGGCCGACGGCCGCCGATGCCCCCAGTGGCGGCCGTCGGCCACTCCGCATACCGTCGAGCCGAGCCTGGCGTCGGGTCAGCGATGCCTGCGACGTGCGCGACGCCGCGCGCCGACCATCGGCCGAATCCTGCCGATGCTGACTCCGACCGCACCCGCGAACGGCGTCCCGTTGTCGTCCACCGCGAGGATGCGGGGCAGGAACAGCGGCGGCCCGGTGCCGTCGATCTCGACGACATTGGCGCCGGCCGCGAGTTCGGACAGCGCCCGCAGTGCCGTCATCGCCTCGTCCAGATCCGACTCCGTATTCGCGGAAAGCCCTTCCACCAGAACGTCGAGCGTTTCCTCAGCGGGGCCAACGTCGATGTTCACGCAGGCATGCCGGGGGAAGGCACCCCTCCTCCGCAGTTCGCGCACGGACTCGGCGACGTGGACCGCCACGGCGGGCAGCGATCCCCGGGTGGCGAAGTAGTCACTGCCGACGACGCACAATGCCGGCGAAGTGTGAGTCGACGAACCATGCCTGGCCATGAAGCCGCCTTTCTGGACGAACTGCCGAGTACGAGGGGCCGCCGTCAAGGACCAGGACGGTCGTGATCGCTGCGGAGAACAGCAACTTGCAGTTTAGCCAATTGTCCGCCGATGGATATTCCCGTCAAGCAGGAGTTCGTGACAGGGCCCCCGGAGTCCCCGAACGTGTGAATCCTCCGCGGAAAAGCCCGAATCCACCTGCGTGGCAACGATTTCCGCTCCGGGCACAGCATTTTCTCCGTGGACCACACGAACCAGGTGATTCCGGATGCACGCGATGTCGGCCGGTGGCCGTCAGTGAGAGAAAGCGTGTCGCCGCACCGTTGTCCGGACCGACTCGTCCACAGCAGGTGAATCCGGCGGGAATGCCTGCCGTCGCAGCCTCCCCAGGGTAATCCTCAGTGGGCGACGCCGCATCGGCCGTCGCCGGTACGGCGCGGCCTGTCGTCGGCGGCGACGCGGGAGGTACCCATGACACGGATCTTGCTCGTCGGACGGTCCGCACCTGGCTCCGTCGGAGAGACGCGGCGGACGCCACACATCTTCGTCGTCCCCGGCGAGACACCGAGCAGGCTGACCGCCTACTGCGGAGCGTCGTTCGCACTGAGCGAGCTGGAGCAGGTCCACGGCAGCCAGGCGGGCATGCCGTGCGAGCGTTGCCTGCTGCTGGCCTTCTCGCCTCCCGCCGCACCGCCGTCGCAGACGGGGTGAGTGCCCCGGGCCGCCCTCCGCCCGGGGCACTCACTGCCCCCCTCGGCCACGCTGCCACCGCGGCGTGCCGTCTCTCAGCACTCCCCCGAGGAGACCTCGTCGCGAGCTGTGAACGAGCGTGTGCGCCCGGCAGGATCACCGTGCGCCGCGAGATGTGCCACGGCGGACGCATCGTCGATGACGTCACGGGCGACGTCGGCGATCCTGCGTCGGTGGCGGCGCGCCATGGAGCGAATCATCTCGAACGCACTGTCCACATTGCTACCTCGCCGCGCGGCGAGGATGCCTTTCGCCTGCTCGATGGTGATCCGGGTTTCCAGGGCGGTCTGCAATTGGCCGGCGAGAGTCTGAGCCGCACCGAGACTACGCCGCGCCATCAGCGCGGCCGCAGCCGTATCGGCGAGCGCCTGGCCGATGACGCAGGTGCGCTCGTCGAGGAGCCCCGCTCCGTGCCACAGCAGCGTCAGAGACCCGACCCGCTGCTCGCGCAGCCGCAGCGGCACCGCGTGCGCGGCCGCGAATCCGTCGTCGACGGCACCGAGAGTAAACCTGGGCCACCGCGTTTCCGAACGGAGGTCCGGCGAGCCAACGGCCTCACCGCGGCGCAGGGCCTCCTCGGGCGGCCCCTCGATGGCGATCGCGCGCCTGCCACCCACGACGTGGGTGCGTTCGGCGGTCGCCGAGATGCGCCCGTGCTCACCGGTCAGCAGCACGAGTGCCGCGTCGATTTCCAGAATGCCGACGGCGCGGCATGCGAGGTCCTCCGCATAGGTCCGCTCATCGAAATCCGGCCTCAACGTGTCGGCGAGCCCGGCGAGCACCGTGGCCAGGCGTTGATCGGCAGCCATCAATGGCCCTCCCCTTCCTGACGTTTCCAGACATGTACTTATCGCCGCGCCAGGACGGAACGACACCTCACCATCCTGCGTTCACCTGCTTCAGGCGAGAATCCGGAGTCGAGGCACCCGGCCGCTTTCACCAGCGAAAGCACGGTTTTGGTGACAGCCGAATCGAGCCGAAGGGCCCCTCGGGTACCTGGTGTGCATCCACGGTGCCATTGGGCACGGCGCGAAGCACGTCATCCGTGAACGGGCGGTACGAGCGCGAGCACCTGGCGATCTCAGGCGTTGCTCCGTTTCGAGGCAGGCACGATCGTGTTCACGAGGGAATGGACATTCTCGACCAGGTCGCGCATGACGGCGTCGCGTTCGTCCTTGCGCAACCGGCGAGGATCACGGATGGCGTCGTCGTCCGCCGTGGTGTAACACACGATCCCGCGCCGTCGGGCGACGAGCGGCACGAGGGCCCGTGCCCGTTGCACCGGCGGACCTGGCAGCGCGTGCAGTGGCACCCCGGCGAGCAGCCGGTTCCATTCCCGTAGGCAGAAGGCCCTGCGGACGGCGGTGGGGTCGAGTTCGGCGACGAACGACCGGTGCGGGCGTTCCACGGTCAGCACGAGGTCGGCCCCGCGCACCGCGTCCACCGAGATGGCGCGGCTGCGGAACCGGTTCGCAAGCCGTTCCAGCCGCCAGGTGACGAGGTCCTCGCGCAGTACCGGATCCACTGGTTCGCCGGCCACCGCGCGGGTACCGGCACTCGACACCGCGAACCGGGCCGCGGCCGTTCCGAGTCGCGCGGCGAGCAGGCGCCGCGTGAGCAGCTCCGCGAACGGGGAACGGCACACGTTTGCCGAGCAGACGAAGAGGATGCGGAACTCGGCAGGTCGGCATCCTGTCGTGGTCGTGAGTGGTCCGCTCACCGCACACTCCTGCTGCCGTTCAGACAGTCGGTCACCGAAAGCCACGCGGTCGCCTCGTCCCGGCTCACTCCGTGCCCGTTGGCGTCCGGGTCGCCGTCCGCCACGGCAGGCATGGGCTGCGTCGGGTGCGAGTCCACCGGCTCACTGACCGCGACGCCCGGCAGGTGGCCCTGGTGGTGACACGACTCCGCGGCCTTCGCCTGTGCGGCCATGGTCACCACCGTGCCCAGCACGGGGACCGCGACGCCGTCGAGCGCGTCGAGCGCGGAGGTGAGCCTGCCACGGACGGTCGTTCCCTGCCGTACGACGAGCAGTGCTCCGTCGCTCCGCGCGCCCAGGACTGCCGCGTCGGTCCCGGGATGCACGGGTGGCGCGTCGAGCAGCACGAGGTCGTAGCGCCCGCGCAAGGTGCCGAGCAGGTTCCGCATCTGCCGGGAGGCCAGCAGCTCGCTCGGGTTGGGCGGGATCGCTCCGCTCGGGAGAACGTCCAGCGGCCACGATCCCCACGGTTGCAGCGCGTCGTCGAGGCCGGCTCGCCCGACGAGTACGGTCGTGACACCGACGGCGCCCTCCAGACCGAGGTAGTCCGCGACACGCGGCCGCCGGAGGTCCCCGTCGACGATCGCCACACGGGTTCCCGCTTGTGCCGCCGCGATCGCCAGGTTGCACAGGGTCGTCGTCGTTCCGTGCCCGGAGGCCGCGCCGGCCACTGTGAGCATCTTGTGTGGCCGGTCGATGCCGACATAGCGCAGGTTTCCCCGGATTCTGCGGAAGGCTCCGGCTCGCAGGACGTCCGCACCCTCGTGCACGATCAGCGGCTGCCGCGGCGCCGCGGGATCGTGCGGAACGACGCCGAGGTTCGGCGCGCCGGTGATCCGGTTCAGCTGCTCCACGGACCTGACCTTGGTGCTCAGCCTGCCGAGCAGCAGGGTGCCTCCACCGCCCAGGAACAGACCTACCAGCATCCCGATGCCGGCGTTGACGACCGGACGTGGGCCGACCGGACCCGACGGCAGCCCCGCCGCGTCGACAACCCTGGCCGTGACGGGCGAGCCGCTTCCGGGAACCGGGTTCTCCAGCTCGGCGATGAGTCGCGCGAGTGCCTGGGCAGCCGCGTTGCCGAGTTGTTCCGCGCGATACGGCGAGCGATCGGTGGCCGTCACGTCGATCAACGCCGTGCCCGGTGGCGAGGTCGCGGTGAGCTGCCCGGCCACGGCACGGGGATCGGCGTCGAGCCCAAGTGCGTCCGCCACCTGCCTGCCGATGGTCTCCGTGCTCACCAGATGTGGATAGGACGCCACCCGGTGTTCGGCCACGGGATCTGCGGATGCGGAACCGGCGGCCACATACACGGTGGCGCTCGCCGCGTACTCGCGTGGGCTCAGCGTCGCGAGAACGAGGGCGCAGCCTGCGCCGAGGACGACACCGACGAGAAGGGGCTTCCAGCGCTCGCGCACCGCCCGCAGACGGTCGTGCACGGTCACGCTTCACCTCCGGCCATTGGGGGTCAGCACAGTGTTGGCCGGCGAGGACCTGGCCGGACGTCGCGAGGAACAGGCAGGGGCAGGGCGATGGGGATGCCGGCCTGCCGGGTGGGCCTACCGGGCGGGCACCCGCGTCAGCAACCGGCCAGCGGGATGGGTCTTGGTCGCCACGGCACCGGCGCCGATGAAGGTCCCCGCACCCACGTGCACACCGCTCAGCACGCAGGCGTTGCTGCCGACGGTCACGTCACGCTCGAGCACCACGTTCCCCGCGAGATTCGCACCCGGCAATACCGTCGTGTACTCGTGCACGATCGTGTCGTGACCGACCGTCGCGTTGGAATGGACCTGGGTGTGCGGCTCGAGCCGCACACCCGTCGAGATGAAGGCGTTGGCGAGCACGACGCAGCCGGGCCACACGACGACATCGTGGGCGATCACCGCGCGCGGGTGGACGACCGCCATCGGCGTCGAGCCCATGCTCTCCATCCTGCGCCGCAGCCTGCGCCTGCCGGCGGGGTCGGCGACCGCCACGACGTAGGAACCTCCAACGGTATCGGCGAGGCGGCGCACCACAGCGCCGTGCACCTCACCGGCGGCGAGATGGTCGTCCGCGAACACGACGTCGGCCGCTGTGACGCCGTTCTGGAACAGCGCGTCGAAGACCTCGCGCCCGAGGCCGCCCGCACCGACGATGTGGATCGGCGCGACACCGAGGGTGCCGTCGCTCATGATGGTCGCGCTCCCCTCCGGCGGTCGTTCGGGCTGGACGCCTGCTCTCCTGGAGCAGTTCGTCGCACCCTGACACGCCGACGGAACGCCCGCCTCACCTCTCGCGGGTGATTGCGTGACTACGCGCTGGAATATTCACGCCGGAGCTCGCCCGGTCGCCGGACCCACGCTCGCGTGTCCCCTTTCAGGGGTCACTCTCTTGAGTGGCAAGAGATCCCGGCGTGCGCGGGACCTTTACCACGCGCCCGGCTCTTCTACTCTCGGTACGCGTGGTGGGGGATGCGAGAGACAGGCTTCGTGCGCCGACATCGGCACCGAAGCTCGCCGTGCCGCCGCTGCCGAGCGGTCACGTGCACCGGGCGCGGCTGGAGGACCTGCTGTCCCGAAGACCCGGCGGCGGGCAGGGCTCGCCACTGGTCACCCTGGTGTGCGCACCGGCGGGATTCGGCAAGACCACGCTGCTCGCGAGCTGGTTCCGCGCCCGACGGCGCGCCGGGGCCGCGGCCGCCTGGATCAGCGTGGACGCCCACGACAACGATCCTTTCGTCCTGTGGTCGGCGATTCTGAACGCGTTGGAAACGGGCCACCCGACGGACGAGAACCCCGCAGCGGTGCTGCCCCGGCCGCCGCAGCGGGGTGAGGAGGATCGGTTCGCCGCCGAGCTGGGCGACGCGATCACGCGGCAGGGCCGCGAGATCTGGGTGGTTCTCGACGACTTCCACCGTCTCACGGAGTCCTCGCCGTTACGCAGCCTGGAGTTGCTCCTGGAACGGTTCCCCGCGGGATTGCACCTGGTGTTCAGCAGCAGGTCCAGTCCGCCCCTGCCACTGCATCGCTTCCGGGTGACCGGGGAGCTGCGCGAGATCCGCACCGCCGACCTGCGCTTCGACGAGTCCGAAGCGGCCGCCGTGCTACGCGGACACGGTGTCTCACTCGACCAACCCGAACTGGTCCGTCTGATGGCGAGGACCGAGGGCTGGCCCGCCGGACTGCGGCTTGCGGGCCTCGCGCTGTCGGAATCGCACGACCACCCGGCGACGATCGGCTCGTTCGTCGAGACCGATCGAGCGGTCGCGGATTACCTCGTGGGTGAGGTGCTGTCCGTGCTCACTGCCGATTATCAGGAGTTCCTCCTGCGCACCAGCGTGTGCGACACCTTCACCGTCGAGCTCGCGAGCGTGCTGACCGCCCGAGACGACGCGGGCGCCCTGCTGCACAAGCTCGAACAGTCCTACGGCCTGGTGTCCCGCTGCAGCCCGCACAGCCCGTGGTTTCGCTACCATTCACTGCTCCTGGACTACCTCCGCGCGGCGCTGCGGCGGCGGTCACTGGCCGAGGCCCGCGAACTCCACCGCACGGCCGCGGTCTGGTTCAGCGCCAACGACGAGGCGCTGACCGGGCTCCGGCACGCGATCAGCGCCGCGGACGAAGAACTCATGGTTCGCCTGGTGGTCGAGAAGGGACCCGCGATCGTCCTCAGCGGTCAGATGTGGACACTCCGGCGGCTCGTGGAAGAGCTCCCTCGCCGGGTCGCCGAACGCGATGACGTGAGCGCCATACTCGCGGTGGCCGACCTGTCGGCCGGGGACCGCCGGACCGCCGAGGAGCGGATCACACGCCTTGCCATGGTGAGCGGGCACGACGAGCGAGCGCTCGACCTCCGGCTCGTCGCCCTCGTCCACCACGCCCGCCTTACCGGGCGGATGTCGCCAGAGGCCGAACGACTCGGTGAACGACTCGACGACATCGCCGATCCCGATCTCCGGATGCTGGCGCTGGTGAACCGCGGCACCGTGCTGTTCTGGCTCGGCTGGCTGCAGCGCGCCCATACCGATCTGACGAGAGCACTGCATCTGGCGCGGCGGCGCAGCTACGACTACGCCGTCCTGCACTGCCTGAGCCATCTGGCCGGGCTGGCCGGTGCCGACAGCGACTACCGCAGAATGCGGGCCACGGCCGAGGAAGCCATCACCTTCGCCAGGGAGCGAGGCATCGCCGACAGCCCGGGAACCAGCATCGCCCACGTGGCCGCCGCGTGGGGAGCGTACCTGGCCTTCGACGACGACACCGCGGAACGCGAGGCTGAGACCGCCCTCCGGACGCTGGGCGCCAGCAACGACCGAACCGTGGAACTGGCGGCGCGCTCCGCCGTGGCGATCGTGCGGTTCACCCGGGAACCGCACGACGCGCTGATCGCCATGCGGGAGTGCTGGAACGCCGTCGATCCGCGCGAGCACGCGCAGCCGGCCCTGGTGGCCTACGCGAGCAACGCCGAGCAGAGGATGGCGTTGCGGCTCGGCAGACCCGACTGGGCCGCCGAGGTCGAACGCCGGGCGTCGTCGTGGATCGGGCGCAGCGGAGATCACCTGCTCCTGCGTGCGCGGATGCATGCGCTGCACGGCCGCACGACAACGGCACGGGCGCAGCTGGAGAAGGTCTCCAGCGGTGAGGTCGGCTGCCTCGTACTGACCTCGGAGATCGAGGCACACCTGTTGGGCGCGTTGCTCGCCAGCCGCGCCGACGACCGCCACGCCGCGGGTGTGGAACTGACCACGGCACTGGAGAAGGCCGCTGCCGGCCGGGTCCTTCGCCCCTTCACGGAGGCAGGCCCTGACATCCGAGCTCTCGTGGCGGCCCATTCCGGGCGGCTCGGGTGGGCCGAGTCTTTCGTCGGCGACGTCCTGGCGGCCATGCCGGCGGCGTCGGCAGGAGCCAACCTGAGTCCCCGCGAGGTGGAACTGCTCCGCGAACTGCCTTCGATGAGCACGCTGGAGGAGATCGCAGGCAACCTCTACGTGTCGGTCAACACCGTGAAGACCCACCTCCGCAGCATCTATCGCAAGCTCGGCGTGACCACCCGCAGGGAAGCCGTCTTCACCGCTCGGCTCCGCGGCCTGCTGTGAGCTCGCCTCCGCCTCATGGCTGCGCGCCGCCGGGCGACGACACGGCCCGCAGCAGTGCGTAGACCGCCTGGTTGGCCGGTGCCGGTACGGCATCCGGTACTAGCAACGCCGTCCTCTACCTGGCCTCCGACGAGTCGCGTTACGTCACCGGCACCACCCTGGTGATCGACGCCGGCGCGACCCATCCGTTCAAGATCGGGCACCAGGTGTGAGGACGATCCTCCCGGCTCGGGGCAGCCAGCGCAGCGCCAGGACGGCAAGCCCGGCATGCAGCACGGCGGCCACCGCCGCGGCGGCGTGCAGGCCGGCGACGAAGGCCTCCTTCGCCTGCTGGGCAGCACCGGGCAGGATTCCGGGAACCTGCAGCGTTTCGCCCAGCGTGGCGGCGAGGCCCGGTCCTCCGAGCCGGAAGACCAGCGCGGCGAGCGAGCCCAGCAGCGCGATACCGAGTGCGTTGCCGATCTCGTTGCTGGTCTCGGCGATCGCGCCCGCCGCGCCCGCCCGTTCGGCGGGAACGGCGGCGACCGCGGTGTCGGCGACGACACTGAACGAGATGCCGTAGCCGACGCCCGCGATCATCGTCGAGGCGACGTACCAGCCGATCCCGCCGGAGACGCCGGCCCGGAGCAGCAGGAGCAGTCCGGCGGCGATCGCGAGGTGGCAGGCGACGAGGGCGGTCCGTTTGCCGAGGCGAGCCACCAGAGCGGGCGTCGCCAGGCACAGGACCGTGAGCACCGCCGCCCCAGGCAACGCCAGCGTCGCCGCCCGCAGGACGGGCAGGTCGCGGACGGACTGCAGGTAGATCCCGGCCAGGTAGGCGGCCGCCGACCACGCCGCCAGAGGCAGCAGGCCCGTGACGATCGCGAGGGTGAAGACGCGGTCGCGGAACAGGGAGAACTCGATGAGCGGATGATCCAGCCGCGACTGGCGGCGGGCGAACCAGCCGAGCACGCAGACCCCGGCGACGGCCGCGGCGACGGGCAGCACCGAGAGCCCCTCGGCGGCGGTGCGCTTGATCCCGTAGATGGTGAGCAGCAGGCCGCCCGCGGAGAGCCCGATGCTCACGAGGTCCACCCTGCCGGGCCGCCGCGCCCGCACCTCGCGCAGCAGCACCGGTGCGCACGCCAGGAACACGGCGATGACGGGAAGGTTGACCAGGAACACCGAGCCCCACCAGAACCGTCCCAGCAGGAACCCGCCGACGATCGGGCCGATCGCGAACCCGGCCGCGAACGCCGCGGCGAAGATCCCGATGGCCTGGGCCCGCCGCCGCGGGTCCGGGAAGAGCTCGCTCAGCACGGCCAGGGCCGAGGGCAACAGCGTCGCGCCGGCCACGCCCATGAGCGCGCGCACGGCGATGAGCAGCTCCGCGCTCGGCGCGAACGCCGCGCCCGCGGACGCGGCGCCGAAGACGGCCGCGCCGATCGTCAGCAGCCTCAACCGGCCGTAACGGTCGCCGAGGTTGCCGAACGCGATCAGCAGGGCTCCGACGGCGAACCCGTAGACGTCCAGGATCCACATTGCCTGATCGGCGGTCGGTGCGAGGGCCTGGGTGATCCGGGGCATGGCCAGGAACAGGATCGAGCCGTCCATGGAGACCAGGAGAACGGGGCCGAGGATCACCAGGAGCCCGAGCCAGGCACGCGGGCCCGGCGGCGGGAACGGATGCTGTCGGTTCATGCCGACGACGATCGGGACGCGCGTGCCCGGCGGCCATCCCCCTGCCGCGGGTACACCCGGCAGGTGCACCCACCGGCGGCGCGCAGTCCGTAGGCTCGGGGCGTGGAGAGCCTGGGAGCGTTCCTGAAGAATCGTCGCGATCGGGTCACGCCCGCGGAGATCGGTCTCCGCACCTACGGCACGTCCCGCCGGGTCCCGGGGCTGCGACGGGAAGAACTGGCGCACCTGGCCGGGGTGAGTGCCGGGTACTACACGCGCCTGGAGCAGGGCCAGGCCGAGACCGCCTCCGCGCAGGTGCTCGACGCCCTGGCCCGGGCCCTGCGGCTCGACCCGGTCGAGACCGTCCACCTGCACAACCTCGCCCGGCAGCCCGCGATGCCCGCGCTCGCCGAACCCGGCCACGAACACCCCCACGCACGCGTCCTGGCCCTGCTGGAATCGCTGGGCGACACGACGCCCGCGCTCGTGCTCGGCAGGCGCGGCGACGTGCTGGCCTGGAACCGCACCGGCCACGCGCTCCTCGCCGAGCACGTCGACGCCGAGGCACCACGGGACCCGGCGCGCCGGCCGTCGATCCATCGCCTGTTCTTCCTGGACCCCCTCACCAGGGACCTCTACCGCAACTGGGACGAGCTCGCCCGGCTGCACGTCGCCTACCTGCGGCTCACCGCGGGCCGCTACCCGACGGACGCGCGGCTGGCCGGGCTGATCGGGGAACTCACGATGCGCAGCGACGAGTTCGCGGCGCTGTGGGCCGGCGGCGACGTCGCCGACTGCACCGTCGGGACGATGCACCTGCAGCACCCCACCGTCGGTGCCGCGAGCGTGGACTTCCAGGTGTGGCTGCAGCCCGACAGCCCCGATCACCGGCTCGAGATCTACACCCCCAACGACCCGGGCTCCGCCGACGCGCTGCGCATCCTGGCCCACCAGAGCGATCCGGAGGCGGCCCCGGCCGCGGCGCCACAGCACTGAGCCCGTCGCCGAGCCGAAGGCCACCGTGGCTGACTATCGTGTACCCAAGGTGCCCCTCGGCTCGTTCCCCGGGCCAGGGCGCGCGGTTTCCGTTCACGCCCGGCCGGGCAACAACTCTCCGGCGGGGTGCGCCGTCAGGGTCCCGACCTTCCTTTCCTGGTCCCAGTTGGTGAGGTACACAGTGGACCCGTCCGCGGAGATCGCGACACCGAGCGCGGTCTGTCCCGGCGGCAGGTTCAGGTCCCGCTCCGGCCCGGCCAGCGCGTGCGCTGCCGTGTCGAGCACGTCGATGCTCGACCCGTCCGTCATCGTTCCGGAGGGGTTGACGAGCAGAAGCCGGTCACCGTCGCGCGTGATCGCGATCTGGCCGATGTCGCAGCCGACGACGGCCTCCCGCAACACCGCGCTCTCCCCCGCGCTGAAGGCACCGGCGGGCTGCGGCTGCGCCGTCGCGTCGACCGAGAGGACCGCACAGCCCGTCGTCGTCACGTAGAGCAGGCGGCCGCCCGGGGCCACGACGACGGACTGGGGCGTGTTGTCGCCGAGGAAGAGCCACGTGTCGAGCGCCGCGTGCCTGCCGACGTCGAACAGGCGCAGGCCGCGCATCGCAGGATCGGCGAGGAACCCGATCCCCCCTTCGGGATGGATCGCCACGCCGTCCGGCTCGGGCAGGGCGCTGCCGCCGAGCTGTCCGGGCCGGAGCGTGTTCGTGGCGACGTCGATGATCCGCAGGTCGCCCTCGATCGACCCGCCGACGTAGACCGAGCGGCCGTCCGGCGCGACGGCGATCGCCTTGGGAATGGTGAACGACCTCGTTGCGGACGGCTTCGCGGGCAGCTCCACGGTGGCGACCACCGTGCTGCCCGCGAGGTCGACGACGCTGACCGAGCCGGAACCCTCGTTCAACACGAAGGCCCGCCGGCCGTCGGGGGTGACTGCGACCCGCGTCGGCAGCTCGCCGACCTCGATTCCGGCCGGTTCCTCTGGCGTCATGGGGCGAGCTCCTGCCACGTGGGAAGCCCCCATCGTTCCCTGCCAGGGCCGGGGCGCGCAACCGCGGCGCACGGCGGGGAGCGCGGCGCCCGCGAGCGGCCTGGCGTGGTTCAGCCGCCGGCCAGGCCCGCGAGCACGATGGCACACAGCCGGGCCCACGCGTCCACGATGTCGGACTCGGCGAGCTCCAGCGGCGGCCGGCCCAGGGTCCACGTCGACCGGCGAACGTTGACCAGCGCGCCCACCAGATGCACCGCGACCGCGTCCAGCCCGTCCGGATGCGCGAGGGCCGCGCCGCTTGCGTCCAGCCAGGCCCGCAGGATCTCGGCCATCGCCCGGTAGCCCGCATCCGAGACCTCCCTGCGAAACCGGTCGCGCAGCTCCACCAGCCGGTCGCCGTCGCGTTCGAAGACCTGCGTAATCAGCTGCTGGCGGTCCATTTCGGAGAGAATGAAGGCACCGAGTTCCTTCGCCGACGCCGCGCCCGCCTCCGCTCGGCCCGCGTAGAGCGAGCGCGCCTCGGCGACCGAGCCGAGATGAGCCTCGACCGCGGCCGCGAGCAGTGCCTCCTTGCTCGCGAAATGGCGGTACAGAGCGCCACGCCGCGGGACGAGGCCGACCGCCTGCTCGATGTCGCCCACCGAGACGGCGGTGAAACCGTGCTCGGCGAACAGCCGGATACCGGCATCGAGCAGCCGATCACGCGTACTGCCCTTCGCCCCGGCGGCCACTGCCCGTCGTGTCATGCCAACCCCTTGCCCCGCGTGTAATCGCTGGTTTACATTACCAGTAATCCACCGATTACAGGAGGCCGTGATGGACACGAGGCTGCTGACGCTGAACGGCGGTGACGTCGAGTACGTCGACACCGGCGGGGACGGACCGGCGGTGGTGTTTCTGCACGGCGCCCTCATGGACGAGCACCTGTGGCTGCCGGTGGTCGAGCGGCTGGCTCCCCGGCTGCGCTGCGTGGTCCCCGTCCTGCCGATGGGCGCCCACCGCGTGCCGCGGCCGGACGGGGCCGACCTGAGCCCCCGTGCCCTCGGCACGCTGGTCGGCGACCTCGTCCGGGCACTGGGCCTGCGGGACGTGACGCTGGTCGGCAACGACACCGGCGGCGCGATCGCGCAGCTCCTCGTCGCCGACGATCCCGGCGTCGCCGAGCGGCTGGTGCTGGTCTCCTGCGACGCGTTCGGGAACTTCCCGCCCGGCCTGCCTGGCCGGACGATGGCGCTGGCGTGCGCTGTGCCCGGCGGCCTGCGGATGGCCATGGCGTCCCTGCGGATCTCCGCGCTGCGCAGGCTACCGATGACCTTCGGCTGGATGACCAAGCGGCCCATTCCGGCCCCGGTCTTCGACCGCTGGCTCGACGCCTTCGCTGCCGACCGGCGGGTCCGGCGCGACGTTCGCGCGCTGATGAAGCAGGTCGATCGGCGCCAGCTCGTCGAAGCCGCGCACCGACTCCGCGCCTTCGACGGCGACGCGCTCGTCGTCTGGGCGGCCGAGGACCGGGTGATGCCGCTCGACCACGCCCGGCGGCTCTGCGGCGCGCTCCGGAACGCCCGGCTCGAACTGGTCGAGGATTCCTACACGCTCGTCCCCCTCGACCGGCCCGAACGGCTGGCCGCCCTGATCGCGGCGTTCGTCCCATCGCCGTCGGGTCCGGCCGCCGACGTCTCCGCCCCGTCATGACCGCCACCCTCCTCCGCGACGGGGCCGGCGGGCAGACGTCGCCGCGACGCCTGCCCGGCCTCGTCTCCGTGTTGATCGCCGACGAGCAGGACCTCGTCCGGCTCGGTCTCCGCGCCCTCCTGGCGGCGGCCGACGACTGCACCGTCGCCGGGGAGGTGGCCGACGGCCTGGCCGCCGTGCGGGAGGCGCGGCGCATCCGGCCCGACGTCGTCCTCATCGGCAACCGGCTGCCCGGGATCGACGGCATCGAGGCGACCCGCCGGATCACGGCCGATCCGGACCTGGCGGCCACGAACGTGGTGGTCCTGGCCGCCTCCGGTTTTCCCGACGACGTCACCGCGGCGATCTGTGCCGGGGCACACGGTTTCCTGCACAAGAGCACCTCGCCCGCGGACCTGCTGACGGGCATCCGCACGATCGCCCGCGGGGGCGCGTCGCTGGACCCCTCGGCCACCAGGACGCTGATCGAGCGGTTCCTCGACGGCGCACCGCGTGTCCGCGTGCCACACCCGCGCATCGGGGACCTGACCAGGCGGGAACGCGAGGTCGCGATGCTCGCCGCCCAGGGGCGCAACAACGGCGAGATCGCCGCGCAGTTGTTCCTGAGCCCGGCGACGGTCCGCACCCACATCGGCCGCGGGATGACCAAGCTCGGTGCCCGCGACCGTGCCCAGTTCGTCGCGTTCGTCTACCAGTCGGGCCTCGTGTGACGGCTGACCGGCCACGGCACCAGCGGGTTCAGCGGGCCGGTGCCGGTGCGGCCCGGTCGCGGACCACCGTCGTGACCACCCGGTGCACCAGCCACTCCAGCGGGCCGCGCCGCGCCCACCGCCGCCACAGCAGGGATCCGGCGAGCATCACCGCGATCGCCGCGGCGAGGTGGAGCAACGACACCGCCGACGGCGTGCCGATCAGCGCCAGGTAGCCGAAGTGCCCCGCGTACCAGGTCATGGTCATGCCCCCGGCGGCGGTGAGCGGCGACAGCACGGTGCCGGTGCGACGGCGCTCGAAGAGCAGCAGCATGCCGCCGAGCAGGGTCATCGCGACCCCGACCATGAAGGCGATGCCGAGCGGGCTCGTCGCGTACAGGCCGTCGGTCGGCATGCCCAGCAGGGTCTGCCACGGCAGTGGCGGCGGCCCGGATCCGGCCGGGGGCGCCGCCATCGCGGCGGCGACGTGCCGGGCGGCACCGAGCCCGTGCCAGACCACCACGTAACAGGCGTAGGTCGCGACCGCCACGCCGAGACCGCTGAGCAGCAGCCGCACCCGCACCGCGTGGTCGTGCAGATCCAGCCTGCCGAGCGCGAGACCGGCGAGCACCAGCGGGATGCCGTAGGCGGTCTGGAACCCGCCGCCGGTGAGCGTGAGCTGCATCAGGTACTCGTCCCACTGGCCAGGACTGGTCAGCACGGCCAGGCCGGTCGGCGCGTCGATCATCATCCACTCCGGGTGCGTGGTCACGACCCACCACGCGTAGCCGGTGACGAGCGGCACGGCGATGCCGGCGGCGGCGAACAGCGGGCGCGGGCGCAGCCGGGTCAGTGGGACCAGGAGCAACAGCAGGACGGCGTAGTAGCTCAGCACCGACGCGCCGAACTCGTCGATGACAAGGCTGATCGCGAACAGCACGAGCGCGCGGACGGCGACCCGGCGCCGTGCGACGGAGGCGTCCCGGCCGGTGTACGGGCGGCTGCCCCCGGTCATCAGTGCCACCGACAGCCCGGCCAGCAGCACGAACAGGCTCATCGCCCGCGACGAGGTCTGCTCGCTGATCCACCGCAGCACGCCCGGCGCGTCGGCGGGCGGGCCCGCGTGCAGCCAGCCGGTGGCATGGAAGTGCGCGACGAAGACGCCGATGATCGCCAGCGCACGGACGGCGTCGACGCCGGCCAGCCGCCCCGGCGGCAGGCGGTGCCCCGGTTCCGGTGAGGGCGCGTGGCCTGGTGTGAGTATCGGTGATGCGTTCATGGCCGACACGCTGCCGGTCCGGCGTCCGGACCCGGTCCCGGCACTGTCGCGATCGTGTCGCAGCCGGGCCGAGCCGGGCGAGGTCAGCCCTGCGGCAGCACCGGGCAGTGCCGGGGCCCGGCCGCCGGGCCGTGGAGGAAGTCGAGCCGCACCCTGGTCGCGGGCGAGCCGCCGGACTGCTGGTGCACCGCCAGCGCCGTGCACGCCAGTTGGTCGAGGCCGATCTCCCGCCGCACGTCGGCCCTGTCGATCGGCAGCCCGACGGTGATCACGTCGCCGGAGGTGGCGATGGGAAGCTCCAGCGCGACCTGGCTGGTCCCGGCGTAGGAACGCAGTCCCGGCCCGGGGCTCGTGGTGGTGAGCAGCATCTTCATGGCCTGGCCGATCGTGCTGAGCCGGTCGCCGCGGCGCTGCACCACCAGGCCGCCCTCGTCGTCCACGAAGTACACCGGCGTGCCCGGGGCAAGCCCCGTCGGCGCCTGCCCGCCGCCGAGCACGCCGCTCGGGCCCACGCCGCACCCGGCCAGCGCCAACGCCGCGGCGGTCAGCGCCGCCCCGAGCACCCTGCGGATCATCGGCCCTCCCCCGCCCACCTCGGCAGGCTCACGGCGAACCGCGCGCCAGCTCCCTCTGCGGTGCCCGCCGAGATCGTCCCGCCGTGCAGCTTCACGTTCTCCGCGGTGATCGCCATGCCGAGACCGCTGCCCTCGGAGCGGGTCCGCGCGGTGTCGGCCTTGTAGAAGCGGTCGAACACGTGCCGGGCCACGTCGTCCGCGAGGCCCGGACCGTGGTCGATCACCTCGAGATACACCCGCTCGTCGTCGCCGCGCAGCCGGACGACCACGGGTGGCGCGCCGTGCCGGAGCGCGTTGCCGACCAGGTTGGCCGTGATCACGTCCAGCCGCCGCCGGTCCAGCAGGGCTCCCAGCTCGGCAGGGGCGTCCAGCTCCACCTCGCCGAGCCAGCCACGGGCGCGCAGGCAGTCGTGCACGGCGGCACGCACCTCGACCTCCTCGGGCCGCAGCGTGGCCGCGCCCGCGTCGAATCTCGACACCTCGATCAGGTCCTCCACCAGCCTGGCGAGCTTGCGTGTCTCGGCCACGGCGAGCCGGGCGGGCTCGCGTGCGTCGCGCGGCATCTGTTCCACCTCGGCCTCCAGCACCTCGGCGACCGCGGTGAGCGTGGTCAGCGGCGTGCGCAGCTCGTGCGACACGTCCGCGACGAACCGTCGCGCGTCGGCCTCCAGGCGGGCCAGCTCGCCGACCGAACGTTCCAGCGACGCCGCGGTCTCGTTGAACGTCTCGGCCAGTTCGGCGAGTTCGTCGGTGCCGCGGGGACGCAGCCGCGCGCCGAGGTCGCCGCTGCCGAGGCGGCGCGCCGTGGTGCGCAGCTCGCGCACCGGCCGCAGCACTCCCCGCGCGGCGAGCAGTGCCAGCAGCACCGCGATCGGGAGGGCCAGCGCGCTGGTGCGGCTGGCGTTCGCGGTCAGCGCGTCGATCTGCTGCTGCACGCGGCTGATGTCGCGCACCGCGTAGATCTCGACGCCCGACGGCCGCTGCGCGCCGCTCAGGTCGGTGACCAGCACCGGCGCGCCGATCACGAGCCACGGCCTGCCACCGGACTCGACCCGCTGCAGCACGAGCTGTTCGGTCCGCCCGGTGGCCGACCGCAGGGCGGGCGTCACGAGGTCCACGGCGGGGCCGTTCGCCGAGCGCAGGGCGCCGTAGGTCACCAGCGCGGATCCTCCGATCGTCGTCCGCAGCCGGTCGAGCGCGGCCTGGCCGGGCGGGTACGGCATGCTGGGCGCCGTCGCGGTCACCGTGCGCTCGATCTCGCCCGCGATGCGGCTCTGGGTCTCCTCGACGAGCGCGGTGCCCGCCGACGCCGCGCTCGCCCACGCGGCCGCGGCAGCGCCGGTCACGGCGACCGCGACGAACGCCAGGATCAGGCGGGGACGCAGCCCGCCCAGGACCGACGTCACCCGTGCGACCGGCGTCATACCGGCCCGAACCGGTAGCCGAAACCGCGGACGGTCTGCACGAAGACCGGCCGGGACGGCTCGTCCTCGATCTTGGCGCGCAGCCGCTGGACGCAGTTGTCCACCAGCCGGGAGTCACCGAGATAGTCGTGCTCCCACACGAGCTCGAGCAGCTGCCTGCGGCTGAGCACCTGGCCGGGTGAGCGGGACAGCTCGAGCAGCAGCCGCAGCTCGGTGGGGGTGAGCGAGACCTGCCGCTCACCTTTGGACACCGTCAGCGCGGCCCGGTCGATCGTGAGGTCGTGGTGCCGCTCGCGCGCGCCGTCGCCTGCTGGTGTTCCCCGGCGCAGCACGGCGCGGATGCGGGCGTCGAGCACCCTCGGCTGCACCGGTTTGACCACGTAGTCGTCCGCGCCTGCCTCCAGCCCGCCGACGACGTCGAGGTCGTCACCGCGAGCGGTGAACATGATGATCGGCAGGCTGCCGCCCGCGCGGATCCGCCTGCACACCTCGAAGCCGTCCATGCCGGGCAGCATCAGGTCCAGCACCACGACGTCGGGTGGCGCGCCGTCCACCACCCGCAGCCCCTCCTCCCCGGTGCCCGCCTCGCCCACGTCGTGCCCGTGCCGGCCGAGCGCCAGCGCCAGACCGCGGCGGACCGCCCGGTCGTCCTCGATCAGCAGTACCCGTGCCACGGGGCCGATTATCGGTGCCCGAACCCGCGGCCGCCCGGGCGCCGCCCGCACTGCGACACGAT
The DNA here is from genome assembly GCF_003202285.1 of Prauserella muralis. Lineage (GTDB taxonomy): Bacteria > Actinomycetota > Actinomycetes > Mycobacteriales > Pseudonocardiaceae > Prauserella_B > Prauserella_B muralis. Next base: position 1,186,620 of record NZ_MASW01000002.1, on the reverse strand, counting down.
CAGGACATCGCGGCGACGACGCCACCACATCGCGCACCGAGTGTCGGTGGCATGCGACCGAAGCTCACCAGAACCCGCGGCGTCACCCGCCCGTTCGCCGCCGCCGTGCTCGCCCTCACGGCGGCCGTCGCGGCGTGCACGGCCGTCGCGGCGCCACCGGAGCGGGGCAAGGAGCTGTACCTGACCTTCGACGACGGGCCGGGCGGGGCGACCGCCGCGATCCTGGACGTGCTGCGGGCCCACGACGCGAAGGCGACCTTCTTCGCCGTCGGGAAGAACCTCGCCGCCCGCCCCGGTCCGGCGCGGCGCGCACTCGCCGAGGGCCATGCCGTTGCCGCACACACCTGGAGCCATCCGAACCTGACCGGCCTCGGGCCCACCGCGCTCGCCGGGGAGCTGGACCGGTCGGTGGCGGCGGTGCGCGACGTGGGTTCGGACAGCCGGTGCCTGCGACCGCCGTACGGCGCCATCGACGACCCGGTCCGGCAGGCGCTCCGCGCGCGCGACCTGCGGCCGGTCCTGTGGAACGTCGACTCGTCGGACTGGCGCCGGCCGGGTGCCCGTGCGACCGCCGACCGTCTCGTGCGCGACGCCTACCCGGGGGCCGTCGTCCTCCTGCACGACGGCGGCGGGGACCGCTCGGAAACCGTTGCCGCGCTGCGCATCGCGCTGCCCGAGCTGCGCACCGAGGGCTACCGGCTCCGGCCGGTCCCCGGCTGCTGACCGCGGGCTCGCGGCGAACTCCGTTGCCGGTGTGCCCGATGACGGGACATCCTTCCTGGCAGAGGGAGGTGCTGCCGGTGGCGGAGATCGTCGTGGACGTGTCGGTGCGAGATCTGACGCGGGAGGATCTGCGGTGGTGCTCGTGGGCCGGTTCGGAGCTGCATCTGCGGCAGGTCGCCCGCGAGGTCGAGCGCGCGCGGACGGAAGCCGTGGACTACCTGGCCGTCTGCCCGCCTTCGGACCTTCCCGTGGGCATCGTCGGGATCGACTACGAGGCGAACCCCGGCGCGGGGACGCTGTGGCAGCTGGCGGTGCATCCGGTGCTGCAGTCGTGCGGCATCGGCACGCTGCTGATCCATGCGGCCGAGCAGCGCATCCTCGGCAGGGGGCTGCGCCGGGCCGAGCTGAGCGTCGAGGAGAGCAACCCTCGCGCCCGCGCCCTGTACGAGCGGCTCGGCTACGTCGGCTACGAGCGCAGGCCGGAGGCGTGGGACGTGGCGGGACCGGACGGGACCGTCGAACGCTACGAGACGCTCTGCACGGTCATGCGGAAGCCGTTGGCGTGACGGCCCTTCCGGTTCCGCGAGGCGCCCGCCCGTCACCGGCGGTCACCGTGACTGCGCCCGGCTCAGCGATGCAGGGTGGGCCGGTAGACGAGCTCCTGGGTGTGGCCGTCGAGCGTCCGGCTCTCGATCAGTTCCAGGTCGACGTCGGGCGCGCCGCCGAAGACCGGGTCCGTTCCGGTCTGACCGGTGATCACGGGGAAGAGGGTCACCTGCACGAGGTCGACCAGACCGGCGGCCAGCAGTGCCCGGTTCAGCGACAGGCTTCCGTGGGAGCGCAGCGGCACCTCGGACTCCTCCTTGAGCCGGGCGACGATGTCCACGGCATCGCCGCTCACGACCGTCGCGTCCGGCCAGTCGAGCGGCCCGCGCAGCGTGGCCGACACGACCGTTGCCGGCAGGTTCCTCATCCGGGTCACCCAGGCGTCCCGCACCTCGGACTCCTCCGTGCTCGAGGCCAGCATCCGCGCGTGGGCGCGGTACGTGTTGGCCCCGAAGACCATCCGCTGGTCCGTGGCGTACACCGCGAGGCGGTGCTCCAGCAGCTCCGGGCCCTGCTTGCCCCAGTAACCGCCCCAGTCGCCGCGGTGGGCACCGAAGCCGTCGAGGCTGGCAAAGACATCGAAAGTGTAGGTGGCGGCCATCATGCTCCTCCTCGGCTACGCGCAGGTCGGCGCGGTCAGCGTGCGGCCAGCTGGGCCAGGTGGCGCAGCGAGTTGGGCAGGTGCTCAGGGCCGAACGGCGGGAACTGGCCGACGCGCTCGCGCACGGACGGCGGCACGGCCGACCAGTCGTAGCTGAGCGTGACCCTGGTCGCCGACGGGCCGAGCGGTACCAGGTCGTAACGCCAGATCCAGCCGCCGAACTCCAGGTCGCCGTCGTCCTTCTGGTATCCCGTCAGCCAGCCGATGGTGTGCGGCGCGTCGAACACCGCGACCTTGTTGACCACCTGGTAGTCGCCGTTCGGATGGCGGGAGTGGTGCATGTCCATCCGGAAGAGCTGTCCCGCCTCGGTCAGCGGTGCCTGGTCGGCGGGTTCCTGCACCCAGCCGGTGCCGTCGATCGCGGCGTGGGTCGTCGGATCCGCCAGCACGGCGAACACCGTCGCCACGGGCGCGGCGATCGTGCGGGTGGTGCTGACGGTCTCGGGGTCCGCCACGGACCGGCTGGTCGCGTTCGCGGAATCGGTGGTGCTGGGCATCGTGGCCTCCGGTGGTGACGACCGGCCCGGTGCCGGTCTCTCACCCTGGCTACGAACGGGCCCGGCGCCGTCCGACACCCAGCGCGAGAAAAATCGGACCGGTGCCGGGCGGCCGAGCGCAGGCGCGCGGCGCACCCTTCGTCAGCGACGAGCGGCCCCGGCTGCGTCGCGGCCGGCGAGGCGGTGGCGGACGCGCCGCCCGGTGACCACGGCGAGCGCGACCACGGCACCGGCGCCGAGTGTCCCGGCGACGAGCGCCGCCGTCTCGTCCTGGCCCGCCATCACCGACAGGGCCAGCAGGACCACCGTGCCGTAGCCCACGACCAGGACACCACCCAGGGCTACTGCCGTTCCGGCCAGCACGCCGCCGACGGCCGGGGACGGCCGGGCGACCACCGGTGCCAGCGCGAAACCGATCGCCACGCAGGCCACGACACACGACAGGATCGGAATCATGCGCCCAGCATGATCGGCACGCCGTGGCCGGACGAGCGGGAAACTACTCAACTCCAGGCCACACCCGCGCCGCTTGACGTGACGGCCGCCACACTCGATACTCTCCGGTATTCAATACCGGCCGGTATCGAAGGAGCTGCCGATGTCGAAGCCGCGCAGGATGTTGGTCGTGCTCGTCGCCGCGCTCGCGTCGCTGGCCGTGGCGGCGCCACCCGCCGCCGCCGCACCACGCGCGGCCGGCGCCGCGCCGCAGGCCGTCCCGCCACAGGACGACGCGTTCTACACGCCACCGGACCCGATCCCCGACGTGCCGGCGGGGACGGTGCTGCGCTCGCGGCCGGTGAGCGTGACGGCCTACGGGTTGCCGGTGCCCGTCCGGGCCTGGCAGGTCCTCTACCGCTCGACGTCGGCGACGGGCGAGCCCAACGCCGTCTCCGGCACGGTGCTGGTGCCCGACACCCCGTGGCCCGGCACCGGCACGCGGCCGCTCGTGTCGTACGCCGTCGGCACCCACGGCCTCGGCCCCGAATGCGCACCGTCGTACAAGCTCGCCCGTGGCACTGAGCAGGAACTCCCCCTGATCGGCCAGGCCCTGCGGCGGGGCTGGGCGGTCGCGGTGACCGACTACGAGGGGCTCGGCACGCCCGGCCCGCACACCTACGTCGCGGGTCCCTCGCTCGGGCACGCGATGCTCGACGCGGCGCGCGCCGCGCAGCACCTGCCCGGCAGCGGCCTGTCGCCGTCGTCGCCGGTCGGACTGTGGGGCTACTCCGAGGGCGGGTTCGCCTCCGGCTGGGCCGCGCAGCTCGAGGCGTCCTACGCGCCCGAACTCGACATCAGGGGCGCGGCCGTCGGGGCGCCGCCCACCGACCCGGAGTCCCTGGCCGAGGTCCACGACGGCGGCCCGTTCAGCGGTCTCGTCATCGCGGCGGCACTGGGACTGGCCACGGCCTACCCCGACGCCCCGTTCGAGGAGATCCTCACCGCCGAGGGCAGGCGCGCGATGGCCGCGCTCGCCACCATGTGCGTCGAGGAGTTCAGCACGCGCTTCGCCTTGCGGACCGTCGGCAGCTACACCACCGTGGACGATCCCATGGCCCTGCCGCGATGGCAGGACGTGCTCGACGCCGTGCGGCTCGGCGGCACCGCTCCGTCGTCGCCCACCATGATCTACCACTCGCCCACCGACGAGCTGGTGCTGTTCGACCAGGGCGTCCAGCTCCACAGCGCGTGGTGTCGCGGTGGTGCGACCGTGCGGTTCCAGCCCGCCGTCGCGGGCGAGCACGTCCTCGGAGCCGTCACGGGCGCACCGCTGGCCGTCGACTACCTCGCGGGCCGCTTCGCCGGGCGGCCGGCACCCGACACGTGCCGGGTCACCGGTTGACGCCGGCGCGACGGCGGCCCACGAGACCCGAGACGCGGAGCAAGGTGCTGGCCGCCGCACAGCGGGTGTTCGCCGAACGGGGCATCGACGCCGCGTCGGTGGACGAGGTCGCGGCGGCCGCCGGGCTCACCAAGGGCGCGGTGTACTCCAGCTTCCGCAGCAAGAACGAGCTCGTCCTCGCGCTCATGGAGGAGTACGTCGCCGACCGGCTGCAGGAGAGCGTCGACGCGCTCGACGCCCGCCACGACGCGGGCGAAGGACTGCTGGCCGTCGGCGCCCGGCTCGTCGCGGCCATGCGCACCGACCCCACCTGGCAGCGGCTGCTCATCGCCTACGCCGTGCGCGCCGACCGCGACCCGGAGCTGCGCGCGGCCCTGCGGGACCGGCGCAGGCGGCTGCGCGCGGCGCTGGCCTCCGCGATCGACCGCGTGGCGCGGCACCACGCGCTGGAACTGCCGTTCGGTCCCGACGAGGCCGCGATGGTGGTGCTGGCGCTGTCCAACGGATTCGCCGTCGAGGACGCCCTCGACCCCGGCGCCGTCCCGCCCGACCTCTTCGGCCGGGTCCTCGCCGCACTCGCCACCAGGCCGGACCCGCCGGGCTGACTCGCCCCGGTCACGCCGGTCAGATCTGGGCCACCAGCTGGACCACGGCGATCACCAGCTCGTACGTGGCCCACAGTCCGACCGCGCCGATCGCGGCCAGCACCACGCTCTCCCACCACCGGTTGGCGTAGCCGGGCAGCATCAGGTCCTTGCGCATCGTGATGACCAGCAGCCCGGCGATCAGGGCCGGGACGGTCAGGACACTGAGCCCGTTGCCGAGCAACGTGAGCACGATCAGGTCCGGCGCGAAGGGGAACGAGAACACGATGGGCACGACCATGATGAACAGCAGCACCGACTTGAACAGGATGTCGGTGTGGTGCAGCTGGTCGGGAGCCGTCGACGGCGACGCCGCCTGCAGCCGGTCGAGCCGGGCGGGCCGCGACTTGTACACCGATTCCGCCAGCATCTGCACGAAGACGCGCGGCTGGGTCACGATGTTGTCGAAGACGACGAAGAAGATGGCCAGCCACATCAGTGTCGGGCCCGCCGGGCCGACGGCGCGCTCCATCATGAGCACCAGACCCTGCTCGGAGTCCACACTCGCGCCCGTTCCGTGCAGCGTCTCGGCGGCGACCACCCACACGGCGAGCACCAGGCCGAACATCACCAGCGTTCCGGTGAGCAGGTCGTACTTCTGGAGCCGGCGGAACTCCACGCCGCGCCAGCCCTTCTCGTGCATGAGGTAGGGATACAGCAGGTTCGCGGCCGACCCGCCGACCGCGCCGATGAGCGCCACCGCCGTGGTGACGGCCGTGATGTACCCGCTCTCCCCCGGCGGAAGGTCGAACGCCAGGCCCCGGACGAGCGCGGGCACGTCGATCCCGGTACCGATGAGCGCGATGAGGAAGCACACCACGAGCGCAGCCATGGTCACCTGCGCCAGGATCTCCAGCCCGCGGTAGTGCTTGCGCTTGAGAAACGCCAGCCAGGTCGCCGCGCCGCCCGCGACGGCCGCCCAGACCGGCGTGCCCCAGGCGCCGAGCGGCACCAGCCCGCCGACGAGGTTGTTCAGCGCCGTGCCGGCCGCGACGAGCAGGAAGGAGACGTAGACGAAGCCGAGGATGGTGGTGGTGATGCCGAGGTAGAGGGGAAAGCCCCGCCACAGCCTGCGGTAGCCGTCGAGGATGGTTCCGTCCCCCACGGCGTTGCACAGCTGGTACTTCGACATGGCCGACACGATGAAGTACCGCGATCCCACGGCCAGGATCAGCGTCCAGATCAGCGCGTAGCCGTACGTCGAGCCGGACACGGCCGAGCTGATGAAGTCGCCGGTGCCCAGCCAGGAGAGCACGACCACGATGCCGGGGCCCATGCCCTTGAGGAAGCCCAGGAACGTGGTCGGCGGAACGGGTGTGCGGGAGACGTGCTGTCCCGAGGTTTCTTGGCGCATCGTTGCGTCACTTTCGACGGTGAGGGGCGGGGACGGTGTGGGTCGAGGCGAAGCGGGGCTAGGCGTCGAGCCACGCGGGGTGCAGGCGCACGTGCGCGATCGCCTGCCGGAAGCGGGTGTAGGCGAGGTGCAGCAGGCCGTCCGGGGTCTGCACCAGCGAGGGGTAGGACAGTTCGCGGTTGAGTCCCTCGCGGGAGTTGTTGGTGAGGCAGTAGCCGTCGCCCTCCTCGACGTTCCTGCGCACCGGCCAGGTGCGGCCGCCGTCGGACGACACGGCCAGCGTGAGCGGCGCGCGCGGCGCGCCCCAGAAGGCGAGCCCCGGCCTCGCCGCCGTGTCCTCATCGGACAGATCGGGCTGGCCGGGGTCCTCGATCTCGTCGTAGAGCGAGGACCGACGTTCGACCGCGTCCGCGGCGCTGCTGTGGTTGTAGGCGACGACGACGCGGCCGTCGTGGACCACGATCGCCTGGATCGACGAGTTGTTGTTGGGCAGTTCGGTGGGCACCGGCGCGCTCCAGGTGACGCCGTCGGGCGAGTGGCTGCGGTGGATGGCGTCGGCCTGCCTGCGGCGGAAGAGGGCCAGGAACGAGCCGCCGGGAAGCCGCAGCACGTTCATGTGCACGCAGCCCGTGCTCGCGGGGACGTCCCGTGCCGTCCACGTCGAGCCGCCGTCGGACGAGACGAGCACGCCGCTGTAGTCGTCGTCGCCGACCCAGCGGCCGCTGTCCGGCCGGGGGCAGAAGAACGCCGGCAGGACCAGCCTGCCGTCGTCGAGCGCCACCGGGGGCTGCCGGATGAAGACGCCCACCCCGGGCCTGGCGGGCACGTCCGTCCGCCCCGGCTCCCACGACCGGCCGCCGTCGTGCGAGACCGCCAGCCGTACCTCTGCCGTGTCCTGCCGTCCTGCGCTCTGCGCGGTGTAGAACAGGCGCAGCTCGCCCGGTCCGGCGACGAAGAGCACCGGGTTCTGCTCCGAACGCGCCGGGTCGTCGCTGACCTGCACGGGCGGCGTCCAGGACCCGTCCGGCGCGAGGCGGGAGAACCAGATCGCGATGTCGGAAAGGCCCTCCTGCGTACCGCCGAACCACGCGCAGCCGAGCGCGCCGTCCGGCAGCAGCACGAGGTTCGCGGCGTGACACTGCACCGTCGGCGCGGGCAGGACGTCGTGGGACGGCGCCGCCGGCGTGCCCGGCAGGCTGTTCATGCGTTCCTCCGCGCCGTCTCGAGGTGGCTCAGGGCCGCCTGTTGCAGGTGGACCAGATCGGAGGCGACGGTCGCGAACGTGTAGCCCTGCGCCAGGCGCCGGGCCGCGGTGGCACCGTCCGGCGTGTGGATGCCCGCCGCGACACCGCCGGCACGGGCGACCTCGGCGATGTGGCGGACGGCGTCTTCGAAGACCTCGTCGACGGCGGGGTCGGTCGAGGTGCTGCCGCCGACGGCCAGCCGCAGGTCCGATGGCCCGACGTAGACGCCGTCGAGGCCGTCGACCGCGCAGATCCGTTCGACGTTGCGCAGGCCTTCGGGTGTCTCGATCATCGCAAGGCACACCACGGCCTCATCCGCCTCCGCGGGGGCCGGGCCGACGCGCAACTGTGCCCTCATCGGCCCGTACGAGCGCCTGCCGCGGGGTGGGTAGCGCGTGGCGGCGACGGCTCGCTCGGCTCCCTCCACGTCGTCGACGAGCGGCACGATCACGCCGGTGGCGCCCGCGTCGAGAACCCGGCCGATGGCGAACGGGTCGTTCTGCTCGACGCGGACGACCGCGGCGGCCTGGTTTCCCGCGTCGATGGCGAGGATGCCGTTGCGGACCCCCTCGTAGCCGAGCAGGCCGTGCTGGGCGTCGATGGCGACGTAGTCGTAGCCGAGGCGGGCCAGCCGCTCCGTGGCGACCGGGTCGTCCAGCACGACCCAGTAGCCGATGGTCCGCTGCCTGCCGCGCAGACGCCGGGCGAACTCGAGTGCAGTCATGGGAAGCTCCGGAAAAGGGTCGCCGGTCAGCGGTGGTAGGCGGGCATGGGTCCGCGCAACCGGGCGCCGACCTGGTCGCAGGCCTCGACCACGTCGGCCGCCAGCGGGCCGCGCGCCAGGCACGCGATGTTGGACTCCAGGTGGGCGGGGCGCGAGCCACCCAGCAGGACGGCGTCGGTGGTCGGCCGGGACAGCAGCCACCTCAGCGCCAGCTCGACGAGCGGCATCCCCGCCTGTCCGGCGATCCGTGTCAGCTCGGCGACGGCGTCGAAGAGCTGCTCGTTCCAGTACCGGCGCCGGTACATCTCGGCCAGCCGGGAGTCGCCGAAGCGGCCTTCGCGCGGGTGCTCGTCGAACCGGTGCCCGCCGGCGAGCAGCCCTCCGCCCAGGGGGTTGTAGACCATGGTCCGCAGGCCGCTGGACAGGGCCATCTCGGCGTACTCCTCCTCGAGCCTGCGCGCGAGCAGGTTATGCAGCTGCTGCGCCACGGCGGGCCGGGGAGCGCCGACCTCGTCGGCGACCGTGCCGAGCCGCACGATCTGCCAGGCCGCGTAGTTGGAAACGCCGAGTGCGCCGACCTTGCCCTCCGCGACGAGCGCCGCCACCTCGGTCAAGGTCTCGTGCAGCGTCGCCGCGCGGTCGGGCTGATGCAGGTACAGCAGGTCCAGGTGGTCGACACCGAGGCGGCGCAGGCTGCCCTCGACCGCCGCGCGCAGCCCCGCGGCCGACAGCGGCGACGCCTCACCCGCGTCCGGGTGCGGCATTCCCGCCTTGCTCGCGAGCACGATGCGGTCGCGCCTGCCCGCGAGCAGCGGGCGCAGGATCTCCTCGGTCCGCCCGCCTGCGTAGCCGTTGGCGGTGTCGACCGCGGTGATGCCCGCATCCAGTGCCACGTCGAGCATGCGCTGCGCGCCGTCGGCGTCCACGGTGTCGCCGAACGTCATCGTGCCGAGCACCAGGCCCGAGACCGGCACGTCGACGCCCGGAACCCGGAAGCCCGGCAACGGGGCGGTGCTCGTACTGGTAGCGCTCATCGGGGTCCCTTCGGTGTCCGGGCCGTGTGGCAACGGTCACGCACTCTCTCATCAATGCGTGAATCGCGCAAGACGTCTCGCGTGTTTTGCGCATAGGAGCTAGGGTGAGGGACACGTGGCTCGCGACGCGTGACGCGCCAGGAGGACCCGGAGGGAGTGAGCCGAGATCGCGACTACCCAGCTGGGCGCCACGCCCGCAGGCGAACGCGCCCTGATCGTGGTCGGGGACGACCTGAGCGGTACCAGCGAGGCGCTGGCCGCCGCGCTGAGCGGGCACACGGAGGCGTGGGTTCATCTCACCGTCGACAGCTTCCGTGCGCGTTTCGCGCAACACGAGGCGTCCCCCGCGGCCCGGCGCTGGGACACTCTCGATCTCGACGTCCGCCACCTCCCGCGGGACACCGCACGCGCCCGCTACGAGGCGGCTGCCGGGCGCGCGCTGCGCGACGGCCACCCCGGCGTCCTGCTGCTCAAGATCGACTCGCTGTTGCGCGGCAACGTCGCCGCCGCCCTCGCGGCCGTCTCCCCCGCGCCCGGACGGCCGGTCGTCCTCGCGCCCGCGCTGCCCGCGCAGGGGCGGCACACCGTCGGGGGCAGGGTGCGGCTCGCCGAGGCGACGGGGCCGCTGCCCGGTTCGCTGGAGGGGGCACGCACCGACGTCGCCGCCGCGGCGGAGCGCCCGGCCGCGCTGGTCGGCCTGGGCGTCGTGCGCGCGGGCCCGCACGCGCTCGGCACCCGCCTCGCGCGGCTGGCCCGCGACGGCATGGTCGCGGTGTGCGACGCCGAGACCGACGAGGACCTCGACGCGATCGCGGCCGCGGCGGTGCGACACCGGCATCCGGTCGTGGTGGGCGCGGGCGGCATCGCCGCCGCGCTGGGCCGCGTGCTCCGCGGTGAGCGCACCGGCCCGGACGGGCCGTCCCCCGCCTGCTGTTCCGGACCGGACACCCCCGACGGCCCCGTGCTCGTCGTCGCGGGCACCGCCGAACCCTCCTCGCACGCGCAGATCGCGCGGCTGGAGCGGGCCGGGGCCCGCGTCGAGACCCTGGATCCCGCACAGCGCCGGGCCGCGGCGGAGGCCGCCCACGGAGTCGAAACGGCGCTGCGCGACGGGTGCGCCGTGCTGCGGGTGGCGCCCTGCCCGATGGAGCCCAGCCGGTCCGGGCAGGTGCTCGCGAGCCTGGCGAGCGCGGCGGCCACCGTGCTCGAACGGGATCCGCGCATCCGCGCGGTGCTCACCGGTGGTGCCACGGCACGCGCCGTGCTCACCCGGCTGGGAGCCGGCGCACTGCGCCTGCGGTGCCAGGTGCACCCCGGCGCCGTGCACCTCGGCACCGGCGACGGCCGCGAGATCGTGACCCGGCCCGGCAGCCACGGAGGGCCCGACAGCCTCACCCTGCTCGCCCGCCACCTCGGCGCGGCGCTCGCCCCGCCACCACGAACCCCAGCCCCGACAGCCGCGCACCACTCGACGGAAGGTCAGTCATGAACAGTCTCCACGCTCCCGCGACGCGTCCGGCCGGGGAGCACGCGCCCATCGTGGCCGTCACCATGGGGGACGGAGCCGGTGTCGGACCCGAGGTGGTGGTCGGCGCCCTCGCCGACGCCGCCACCACGCGCCGGTGCCGGCCGGTGGTCATCGGCGACGCGGCCCGGTTGCGCCTCGCGGCGTCGATCCTGCACCTGGACACGGAGATCCACCCGGTGACCTCGATCGGCGAGGCGCGTTTCGCACCCGGCGTCGTCGACGTGATCGATCTGGCGCTGCTGCCGCCCGACCTGCCGTGGGGCACGGTGTCGGCGGTCGCGGGCGACGCCGCCTACCACTACGTTCGCGTGGCGTGTGAGCTCGCGGTGCGCGGTGACGTCCAGGCGATCTGCACGGCACCGCTCAACAAGGAGGCGCTGCACGCCGGCGGGCACGCCTTTCCCGGCCACACCGAACTGCTCGCACACCTCACCGGCACCGAAGAGGTGTCGATGATGCTGTCGTCGTCCCGGCTCAAGGTCATTCACGTGACCACCCACATCGGGCTCATCGACGCCGTGCGCCGGATCGAGCCCGGCCTGGTCGAACGCACCGTGCGGCGGGGCCACGCCGCGGTCGTCGCCTCCGGGGTGGCCGAGCCCGTCATCGGCGTCCTCGGCATCAACCCGCACGCGGGCGAGAACGGCCTCTTCGGCTATGGCGAGGAAGAGGAGAAGATCGTTCCCGCGCTGCAGCGGCTGCGCGCCGACGGCATCGACGCGCGTGGCCCACTGCCCGCCGACACGGCGTTCTTCCTGGCGGGCCGCGGCGACTACGACCTGATCGTGGCGATGTACCACGACCAGGGCCACGGCCCGGTCAAGGTCCTCGGCATCGACGCGGGGGTGAACATCACCGTGGGGCTGCCCGTCATCCGCACCTCGGTGGACCACGGAACCGCGTTCGACATCGCCGGAACGGGCAAGGCCGAGGCCGGTAGCATGATCGAGGCCCTGCGGCAGGCGGCCGAGCTGGCGCCCGTCCCGGGTGCGCGCCGACCCGGTCTCGAGGAGGTTCCCGGTGCGTCGTGACAACCACGCGCGACGTCAGGCCATTGTGGAGCTCGCCTCGACCAGCGGACTGGCCAGTGTGGACGAGCTCTCCCAGCGGTTCGGGGTCACCGCGTCGACCATCCGCCGCGACCTGGCTCAGCTCGAGCAGTCCGGGCAGCTCGCCCGCACCTACGGCGGTGCGCGGGCGATCCTCGCCCACCCCGAGGCCGACCTCCGGCAGCGGCTCGGCGAGGCGCACGAGGCCAAGCGTGCTATCGGCCACTGGGCCGCCGCACAGGTGAGGCCCGGCGAGACGATCCTCCTCGACGCAGGCACGACCACCGCCGCCGTGGCGCACGAGCTGCGGGACCGCGAGGGCCTGACCGTGGTCACGCCGGGAATGACCGTCCTCAACGAACTCGCCTCGGCGGACGGCGTCGAGGTCGAGTGCCTCGGCGGCACGCTGCGGCAGTTGAGTCAGGCCTTCCTCGGCCCGGCGACCGAGGCGGCGCTGGAACGCCGCACCTTCGACCGGGTCTTCCTCGGAGCCGACAGCGTCACCGCCGACCGCGGCATCTGCGAGGCCGACGTCCGCCAGACCCGGCTCAAGGAACTCATGACCCGGCAGGGCAAGCAGGTGTACCTGCTCGTGCATGCCGCCAAGATCGGCAGGGCGCCCTTTCACGCCTGGGCACCCATGCCCCGGCACTGGACCCTCGTCACGGATCAGAGCGTCGAGGAGGCCGCGCTCGAGCCGTTCCGCGCGCGCGGTGTCGGCATCGCCGTCGTCGGCCTGCAGGGCGAGCGGGTTCGGTAGTCGCCGCAGTTCTTCAACGGATGTGGAATTTCTGCGCGGATCCGGGCATAGTCGGGCTATGAGCACCGACAACCGCCAGGCCCCCCGGGCCGCACAGCAGTTCAACAAGGCCGCGCGCAAGGTCGCCGGCCGCCGGTTCATGCCCCTCTGGGCGCTCGTGGAGCACCGCGGCCGCAAGTCCGGCAGGTCCTACACGACACCGATCGCCATCGTCGGCTTCACCCCGCAGAGCGTGTACATCGCGCTGCCGTGGGGCCGCGGCACCGACTGGGTCCGCAACCTCCAGGCCGCGGGCGAGGGCACGCTGGTGTGGAAGGGAAGGACCTTCACCGTCTCCGAACCCGGGTTCGCCGACAAGGCCGAGACCCTGGCCGCGGCGCCGGGACTGCGGCGCAGGATCGCCGGTCGCTGGCTGCCCGAGGACTGCCTGCGGCTGCGCCTGGCACCGAGCGCCTGACCGGCCGGGTCCGCGCGGCCTCGCTTCCTCCCGCACGTGACCCGGCCCGGTGCGTGCCCGTCAGGCGGCGGGGTAGTCGGTGACGGGTGCGCTGTCCCGCGTCCGGTCGAGGTTGTCCTGGAGCGCGGCCACCTTCGCCGTGGCGTAGGCGTGCGCGTCCGAGCCCAGCACCTGGCGCAGCGGCGTGGTGGTGCCGGCGGTGACGCGGGCGATGATCTGCTCGACGGCCCTCACCGGGTCCCCGGGCTGGTTTCCCTGGAGCTCCAGGTGGTTGGCCACCATCTCGCGCAACGCCGGGTAGGCGTCGACGGTGCTCTCGGGCAGCGCGAGGGAATCCCGGGTCAGGAACGACGTGCGGAAGTAACCCGGCTCGACGAGCGTGACACCGACACCGAAGTCGGCGACCTCCCCGGCGAGCGCCTCCGTGAGCCCCTCGAGAGCGAACTTGCCGGCGCTGTAGAGGCCCCAGCCCGGCACCGCGGTCATGCCCAGGACCGACGAGACGTTGACGACGTGACCGCCGTTCTGCTTGCGCAGAACCGGAAGCACGGCGCGCAGCACGTTCCAGACGCCGAAGACCTGGACGTCGAACATCGCCCGCACGTCGCGGTCGGTGGTCTCCTCGACGGCCGCCAGGAAGCCGTAGCCCGCGTTGTTGACCACGACGTCCAGTGAGCCGAAGCGGTCGGTGGTCTGCTCCACCGCTGCCGCGACGGCCTGCTCGTCGCCCAGGTCCAGCTCGAGCGCCAGCAGCCGCGACGTGTCGAGGTCGCCGAGCGCGGCGAGCAGGCGCTGCGCCGAACGGGTGGTCGCCGCGACGTTGTCCCCGCGCCGCAGCAGCTGGGTCACCAGTTCCAGTCCCAGCCCCCGGGAGGTGCCGGTGACCAGCCATGTCGCGGGACGCTGTGTCGGGTAGTTCATCATGATCTCGCTTCCTTGCCGCGTATCCGTGGTCGCCGCCGCGTGCCGGCGACGTCGAGGACCAGCCTGGCTCCGCGAACCCGGGCACGGGACGTCATCTCCGGCCCTGCGAGACCGCGCACTCGCGTGACGAGGACTGCCAGTCCTAGGTAAGGCGTGGCCGAACCGGCAACGCGGCACGCACAATGAGCGCATGCCGGACAAGAACACCGAGCTCGCCGACTTCCTGCGCCGCGCACGCAGCCAGTGCGACCCCGCCCGCGCCGGGCTGCCCGCCGATGGCCGCATCCGGCGGGTGCCCGGGCTGCGCCGCGAGGAGGTCGCGCTGCTCGCGGGTGTGTCGACCGACTACTACGCCCGCCTCGAACAGGGCAGGCGCATCATTCCCTCACCGGCCGTGGTGGACGCCATCGGCAGGGCCCTCGGCCTCGACGCCGCCGGGCGCGCCCACCTGGCCGCGCTGATCGGCTCGGGTTCCTCCCCCGGCACGCTGCGGGCCCGCCCCGTGCAGCGTGTCCGGCCAGGGCTCTACCAGCTGCTGGACGCGCTCGACGGCGAACCGGCCCTCATCCTGGGCCGCCGCGCCGACGTGCTGGCCCAGAACCGCATGGCCAAGGCGCTGTTCACCGACTTCGAGCGCTTCCCGGCCACCGAACGCAACTACGCCCGATGGATGCTGCTCGACGACGAGTCGCGGTCCCTCTTCCTCGACTGGGAGACCCACGCGCGCGCCGCCGTCGAGAACCTGCGCCTGGAATCCGGCGCCGACCCCGACGACAGGGCCACCGCCGAACTGATCGCCGAGCTGCGCGAGCGCAGCCCGGAGTTCAGCACCTGGTGGGACGAACACCGCGTCTACCAGCGCACCCACGGCTCCAAGCGGTTGCGTCACCCCATCGTCGGTGACCTCACCGTCGAGTACGAGACCCTCACCCTGCCCGGCGACCCCGACACCACACTGTTCGTCTACACCACCGAGCCCGACTCGCCCTCCCGGCGGGCCATGAGCCTGCTCGCCAGCTGGTCACTGACCGCCAAGCCCGCCGACCACACCGGACAGCGGTAGGGCTCTCCGCCGGGCTCAGGCCCGGGCCGGGCGGGACACGGCGAACGCAAAGGCGGGGACGAGCAGGATCGCGGCCAGCACCCCGCAGGTCAGGGCGAACCCGCCCCCGGCAAGGGCTCCGGCCAGCAGCGGCCCGAGGCTCGCACCGGCTCCGACCAGGAAGGCGTACCCGGCCATGCCGGCACCGCGCGCGGGACCGCTCGCCAGGCCGACGAGAGTGACCGCGGCGGGAACGGCGACGGCGAGCCCGGCGACGAACACGGCGCTGCCGGCCAGGGTGACCCACAGCGGGCCGCCTGCCGCCTCGATGCCGAGACCGGCGGCGGCCGTCAGGAACGCGCCGGCACCGGTCCAGTGTGGACCCCAGCGACGGATGAACACGCCTCCGAACAGGCCCACCACGATCCCCGGAAGTCCGGGCAGGCGCAGCAGCAGACTGGTCACCGGATCGTCCGCGCCGAGTTCGGTGCCGGAAGCCTGCAGGGCGACGTACATGCCGACGAACGCCAGCAGGAAGGTGAACGCCGCGGTGTAGGCGGCCAGCATTCGCGGACGGCGCACCATCCGCGCGAGAGTGCCGAACACCGCGGGCAACGATCCCGGCGCGGTCGGCCGTGGAGCCGCGGGCAGCATCGGGATCAGAGCCGCGACGGCGAGCAGCAGCGGCACCAGGCCCCAGAACGCCCAGCGCCAGCCGAAGGCGGAGCCGATCGACAGCGACCACGCCTGGCCCAGGATCCCGGACAGCAGGAAGCAACTCGACAGCACCGCCAGCGCGGTCCCCCGGAACCGCTCGGGCAGGACGCGGGGCAGGTAGGCCAGCGCCACGGGCGGCACCGCCGGTGCGACGAACCCCTGGACGACTCTGGCGCCGACCAGGACCGGCAGGTTCGGGGCCAGGCCAGCGACGACTCCGGCGACGGCGACGGCGCCGAGGCCTGCCGCCATGACGTGCCGAGGGTCGACGTAGTCCGAGATCGTCGGGAACACCAGGTTGCCCACGGCGAACGCGAAGCCGAAGCCGCTGCCGATCCAGGCGGCGGCCGTCACGGCCGTGGCGTAGCCGTCCGCGACGGCGGAGACGAGCGGAATGGTCACGTAGATGTGCGAGACGGCGAGCAACGCGGCGGCGACGAGAACGCCGACGACGCCGGCGGGGCTCCCGATCCGGCCACCCGGCGGCGCGGTCGTCCGGGCGGGACCGGTCAGGGATGACGTGGTCACAGAGGTGCCTCCAGGCAGGGAGCGAATCATTTCCAACGAATTCGTTGGTATCAACCCTGCCACGCCCGAACTCCAACGCGCAAGTTGGAATTATGCTGAGCCCATGGCCTGGGACACCGCCGCGACGAAGCAGAAGATCCTCGACGCCGCGCTGGAGGAGTTCGCCGAACACGGACCCGCGGGCACCACCGTCGACCGGATCGCCGGTCGCGCCGGCGTCAACAAGGAGCGCATCTACAACTACTTCGGCAACAAGCGTGCCCTGTTCACCAGGGTGCTGGCGGCCGAGAGCGAACGCATCGCCGGTTCCGTCGTGTTCGACCCGGCACACGACGATCCCGTCGGCGACTACGCGGGCCGGATCTTCGACTACCACACGGCCCACCCGGAGCTCGTCCGGTTGTTGCTCTGGGAGGGCCTGACCACGCCCGACGAGGTCGTCGACGAGGCCGCGCGCGCGGAGTACTACCGGGCGAAGGTCGAGCGGTTCGCCGAGGCGCAGGCCAACGGCGTCCTGCGCGACGACCTCACCCCCGGGGTCCTGCTGTTCTCGATCATGGCGCTCGCTGCCTGGTGGCACGCCGCGCCGCACATCGCGCGCATGGCCACCGGGACCGGCCGCGCGGACACCGCGCAGCGCCGGGCGGCGGTGATGACCGCCGCCCGGCACCTCGCCACCGAGACGTGACCCGCCGGCCCGCGCGGCCGGCGCTCCACCGCCGTCGCCGCTCTCGTCCGCACCGTGACCGCTACCCAGCCTCGACCGGAGTCAGCTCGCTGACCGCGGCGAGGCCGTCACGTTGCAGCTCGACCAGGTCGCGGGTCTCGCCGGGAGCGACCCACCTGGCGAAGGCCGCGCCGAACACGGACACGACGAGATCGCCCGCCAGGCGCGCGGGCACCTGCCCCGCTCCGCGGGCGACAAGAGCGGCGGTCACAGCACGGGAGAGTTTCGCCAGCTTGAGCAGCTCGCGCTCCTGGAGCTGCTCGTTCGCGGTGATGATGTCGTTGCGTGCCCGGGCGAAGTCGCGACCCCGCAGGTCCTGCAACACCCTTCCTCCCGCATCGAGCGCCGCGACGAGCAGGCCATTCAGGGACGTGCCCTCCGGCGCGGCGGCGATCGCGTCCACGAAGACCCCCTCGAACTCCTCCTCCCCCGCGAACAGCACCTCGCGCTTGTCCGTGAAGTAGCGGAAGAACGTCCGCTCGGTCACCCCGGCCCGCTCGGCGATCGCGGCCACGGTCGTCGCCTCGAAGCCGTCCTCGGCGAACAGCTCCATCGCCGCCCGCTGGAGCCGATCCGATGCCCCCGGTGCCCACCGTGCCATGCCCGCATCGTAGCCGGGCCGAACCAGGTGATGACAGAGACTGACATCAGCGCTATCCTCGGTGATGTCAGCCTCTGACATCACCGAGGGAGTGAAGAGCACTCATGCACGTCTTCGTCACCGGAGCATCCGGTTTCATCGGCCGCGCCGTCGTCGCCGAACTCCTCGCCGCCGGGCACGAGGTGACCGGCCTGGCGCGCTCCGAGGCATCAGCGTCCGTCGTCACCGATCTCGGGGCGTCCGTCCGTCGTGGCGACCTCGACGATCTCGACGAGATCCGCCAGGCCGCGGCGGCGGCCGACGGCGTGATCCACCTCGCGAACAAGCACGACTGGACCCGCCCCGACGTGTCCAACCACGCCGAGCGGGCCGCGGTCCAGACCATCAGCGACACCCTCGCGGGTTCCGGCCGGCCCTTCGTGCTCGCCTCCGGCGTCGCGCTGCCCGGACTGGGACGCCCGGCAACAGAGCGGGATCTCAATCCGGCTGTCGGCCCGGACGCACCACGCGGCGGCGCCGAGAACCTCGCCCTGAGCTACGCCGAGCAGGGCGTCCGCGTCGTTCCCGCCCGCTTCCCCATCGTCCACGGCGAAGGCGACCACGGCTTCATCTCCATCATCGCCCAAGCCGCCCGGCGACGCGGAGCATCGGTCTACCCCGGCGAGGGAGGCAATCGCTGGCCCGCCGTGCACCAGTCCGACGCCGCACGCCTGGTCCGTCTCGGACTCGAGAATGCCCCCGCGGGCACGATCCTGCACGCCGTCGCCGAAGAGGGGGTCTCCATCCGGCAGATCACCGAAGCACTCGCCGATCGCCTCGGTGTGCCGGCGAAATCCGCGCCTGCGGAGCAGATCGCCGACGAGATCCCCTTCGTCGGCCGGTTCCTGGCCGCCGACATCCCCGCCAGCAGCGAGATCACCCGAGACCTGCTCGGCTGGCGCCCCACCGGTCCCACCCTGCTGGACGACATCGCCGCCGGCCACTACGACCAGCCGTGACCTCGCGGGGCCGGGCCCGGCGTGGCGCCCCTACCGATCGCCCACCGGCTCCGCGAAGTCCTCGTGGCCCAGCACGGCCAGCAGGCGGATCTTGTCCTCGGCCTCGCTGCCCGGCGCGGGCGTCAGCACCAGCAGCGCCTGGGACTGGTCCTCGGTGAACAGCACCTGGCAGTCGACCTCGATCGACCCCACTTCGGGATGCACCAGCACCTTGTGGTCGGCGAAGCGCTGGGCCACCTCGTGCCGCTCCCACAGCTCGCGGAACTCCTCCGACTCCGCGAGCAGCACGCGCACCAGCTCGCCCGCGCGGGAACGGGCTCCCGACGCGCCGTAGGCGGCGCGCAGCGAGGCGACCATGCTGCGCCCCTGGCGGTCGTGGTCGTCGGGCGGATAGACCGCCCGCGCCGCCGGGTCGGTGAACCAGCGGTACACGTCGCTGCGCGCCCAGCCGGTGCGCCCGGAGTGATCGCCGAAGATCGCCGTCGCCAGCCGGTTGGCCACGAGGACCTCGCCGAGCGCCGAGAGGATCAGTGCCGGGCTGTCCTCCAGCCGGTCCAGGACCCGGAGCAGCGCGGGCGCCACGTGGGTGTCGGCCAGCGTGCGGCGTGGCACGTTGTGCCCCGCCAGGCGGTACAGGTAGTCGCGCTCGTCCGCGGTCAGGCGCAGCGCGCGCACGAGCGAGGCGAGCATCTGCTCCGAGGGCTGCGGGCCGCGCTGTTGCTCCAGGCGCGCGTAGTAGTCCACCGACATCCCGGTCAGCGTCGCCACCTCCTCGCGCCGCAGTCCGGGGGTCCGGCGGCGCGGTCCGGGTACCAGACCGACGTCGGACGGGCGCAGCCCCTCGCGGCGGCGGCGCAGGAAGTCTGCGAGTGCGGCACGGTTCATGCCTCCATGATGCGTGCGCCCGATGCGCCCAGCCAGGGATCGCCGATCCCCCGATCGTCAGGCCTCTCCACCCTGCCCGGCGCGCACCCAGAGTGGACGCATGAACATCACCGGAAACACGATCTTCATCCCGGGCGCCACGTCCGGCATCGGGCTCGCCCTCGCACTGCGGTTGCAGGCGAAGGGCAACACCGTCGTCGTCGGCGGGCGGCGGACCGAACTGCTGGAGAAGCTGGCCGCCGAGCACGGCTTCGCCACGGTGCGGATCGACACCGCCGACCCCGCGTCGGTCACCGCCGCCGTCCGGGAGGTCCTGGACCGCCACCCGGACCTGAACGTGCTCATCGCCATGGCCGGCATCATGCGCGTCGAGGACTGGCGCACACCCGGGTTCCTGGCCGACGCCGAGGAGATCGTCACCACCAACCTGCTCGGCCCGATCCGGCTGATCGCCGCCCTCACCGAGCACCTGAGCACCCGGCCCGGTGCGGCGATCGTGACGGTCTCGTCCGGCCTGGCCCATGCTCCACTGCGCGTCACGCCCAGCTACAACGCGACGAAGGCCGCGATCCACATGCTCAGCGAGACGCTGCGCCTGCAACTCGCGGACACCGGTGTCCAGGTGATCGAACTGGTGCCACCAGCCGTCCGCACCGCGCTGTTGCCGGGACAGGAGACCTCCGACTTCGCCATGCCGCTCGACGAGTTCGCCGACGAGGTGATGGCCCTGCTGGAGACCGACCCCGGCGCGCCCGAGGTTCTCGTCGAGCGCGTGAAGTTCCTGCGTTTCGGCGAGGTACGCGGCGACTACGACAAGGTCGTCGCCACGCTCAACGCCGCGGACCCGCACACCCACTGACCGAGACCGCCAGCCATCGGAAAGGATCCACCATGCCCTTCGCCAACCTCAAGGTTCCCGCGGACACCCTCACCCCCGAGTCGAAGAAGGCGCTGCAGGACGCCGTCACCGACGCGTTCGCCGACGTGTACGGCGAACGCGCGCGGGCGACAACGCTGGTGATCCTGGAGGAGGTCGCCGACGGCGGATGGAGCCTGGGCGGCACCATCCTCAACGAGCAGGTCCTCGGCCGCAGCTGATGCCGCACCGGCACGTCGTCGCCCCGAGCCCAAGGGCCCCTTCGGTACACACCGTGTACCCACGGGGCCCTTGGGCTCGTCACCGGGCTCAGTCGGTGGCAGCCACGTCGGCGAACCGCCGCAGGTAGAGCGGCCAGCCGCCGTCTCCGGCCACACCGTCCCGCGCGCCCTGCCAGCCGTCGCCGTGGCGGTCCAGGTGCCGGTGTTCCAGTTCGACGCGGGTCCGATCCGGCCCCGCCGGCACGAACCGCACCTCGACCTCGCTGCACCGGTCGGGGTCGGTCTCGATCTCCCAGCGCGGCGAGATGTCCCAGCTGATGACGAACCGGTGCGGCGGCTCGAAGGCGAGCACCCTGGCCCAGCGGCACACCGATCCGTCCTCGCCACGGTCGTAGACGGCACCGTCCACATGCGTCTCGAAGACGGTCTCGGCGATCGGCACCGCCAGCATGTTGTGCTCGCGGGGCTTGATCCGGTCGAACTGCTCGGTGAAGACGGTGAACGCTCGCTCGATCGGGACGGCAACCTCGATCTCGCGGCGTACGGACGTCTCCGTGGAGGTGGTGGTCATGCGCGCTACTCCGTTTCCTGTTCCGCGATCCGCTTGAAGTTCTGCAGGGCCTTGCCCCAGAACCCGTCCAGCTCCTCGCGCAACGCCGCCAGGGCTTCCGGGTCGACCTGGTAGATGCGCCGGGTGCCCTCCGACCGGACCTGCACCAGACACGCCTGCCTGAGCACCCGCAGATGCTGGGAGACCGCGGGCCTGCTGATCGGCAGAACCCGCGCGATCTCGGTCACCGACTGGGGCCGCTCGGCGAGCAACTCCACGATGCGCCGCCTGCTCGGGTCACCGAGTGCGGTCCACGCATCGACTGCGTAAGTGGACACTTACGTAAGTTACGGCTTACCGATATCGCGGGTCAAGGGGCAGCGCAACCCCGTGCGCCGGCGCGGAGCTGCTCAGCGGACCCCCACTGTCTGCCGTTCCGGCTCGATCACCCCCACGACACGCTCCTGTTCCCGGGGATAGGGCGCACCGATGTACTTCGCGGACAGCCGGTCGATGATCTCCCACGCGAGCTCGCCGTCGAGCCACTCGACGACCCGCCCGCGAACGATGACGGGCTCGAACGGGTTGTCCGCGGGCGCGATCGACAGCGCCAGCCGGGGATCGCGGCGCAGGTTCCGCGCCTTGCGCGTCCCCGGCCCGGTGAGGAAGACGATCCGGTCGCCGTGGACGCCGACCCAGACGGGAGCGGCATGCGGCGAGCCGTCCGGGAGGACGGTGGCGAGGTGCGCGATGGAGGTGCCCTCGAGTACGCGTCGCACGTCGGGTTCCAGCATGCGTGTGCTCCCTTCAGCGTGGGTTGTCGGCGCGCCACGCGACGTAGTCGGCGACCGCCGCGGCGACGTCGAAAGCCGGCACGAAACCGGTGTCGTGGGTGAGCCGGGTGATGTCGAGGTAGGGGTCCTCGCCGGGGCCGCCCTGCCGCCCCGGCAGGAGATCCAGCCGCAGTCCGGGGGTGATCGCCTGCACGGCGTTCGCGAGCTCGCGGTTGGTGAACGGACGGCCGCTGGAGACGTTGTACGTGGTGTGCCGCAGGGTGTCCGCGGTCGTCAGCAGCGCGATCGCTCGCCCGGCGTCGGGTGCGTAGCAGCTGTCCCCGCCGTCGTCGGCGTGCAGCGGCCGCGGCCGCTCACCCCGGAGTACGGCGCTGAGGTAGGGCGGGATGTGGTTGAACGGCGAGTCCGGATCCATCAGCGGGCCCCAGATGCTCCCGATCCGGAGCACGATCGGCTCGACCCCGCTGCCGGCCAGGCTGTGCGTGGTGAGTGGCTCGACGGCCTTCTTGAAGGCGATGATCAGGTGGGGCAGCTGCGCCGTGGGCAGCGCGAGGTCCTCGTGCCAGGGGATCTCGGTCCGCCCGAGGTACACGCCGAGGCTGCTGGCGACGGCGAACCTGCGGACGCGCCACGTGCGGGCGGCCTCCAGCGCGCCCAGCAGGCCGATCGTGTCCGTGCGGAAGAAGCCGACCGGGTCGTCCCCGGGGATGGTGCCGGCGAGGTGGACGATGTCGCTGATGGCGTGGCGGTCGCCGAGCGCGAGAAAGGCGTCCCGGTCGGTGACGTCGAGGGGTTCCACGGTGACCTTGCCTGCGAGGAACGACGGGACCTCGGTCCTGCGGTGCGCGGTCACGAGCACCTCGTGTCCGAGGTCGGCCAGTGCGCGGGCGGTGTGGGCGCCGATCATGCCCAGTCCTCCGGTGACGAGGATCATCGGAGCACCTCGTAGTGCAGGTGGGTCACGCCGGGCGCCGGGACGGCCTGCAGCAGCCGGAGGCGCACGTGTTTCGGAAGCTGCTGGAAGAAGCGGCGCCCCGCACCCAGCAGGATGGGCACCTGGTGCAGGACCAGCTCGTCGACGAGACCCTCCTCCAGTGCGGAGGTCAGCGCACCGCCACCCATCAGGCCGACGTCCTTGCCGCCTGCGGCCGCGCGGGCCGCGGCGATGGCGTCCCCGATGCCGGTGGTGACCAGCGTCTGCGCCTCGCCGATCCCGGGCACGGGCCGGTGGCTGACGACGACGAGCGGTGCCGCCGGATGCGGGCTACCGCCTCCGAACCGGCTCGAGTGCTCGTAGGTGACGCGTCCCGCGACGACCGCCCCCAGCCGGGCCGCCAGGGCGTCGAACAACCGGGCGCTGGGCTCACTGAGCCGGAACCCGTCGAACACCCGGCTCGGCGTGTCCCCGTCGAAGTACCAGTCGAAGAGCATCGGCGCGTCACCGAGACCGCGTCCGAACTCCTCGTCCCCGTCGGGCGTGCGGCCACTGATGTAGCCGTCGACCGAGACGGCGTGGCCGCTGATGACCTTGCTCATGATCCTCCTCGTCGATCAGATGGCTTGCGGAAAGTCGAAGAGCCGGTGCGGGTCGTAGGTGTTCTTGACCGCGGCCAGCCGGGGATGGTTGCCCGCGTGGTAGGCCGCGGCCCAGTCGTCCAGGGCGGGATCGGGAAAGTTGGGGTAGACGTGTCCCGACCCGCCGGAGTGGGCGGTCGTCCACGACGCGTCGAGCCACGGATCGTCCACATCGGCGCAGTGCTCGAGCAGGAACCGTTCCCCGCGATGAGCGAACGCCGTGGCATCGGCGGCGATCTTGTTGTAGGCGCCGCCCATCGCGGTGAAGGTGAGCTGCCGCCTGCCCCGCGTCCGCGGTCCGGTGAGCTGGGCGAGCAGCGAGGCGAGAGTGCCGGGGGCCAGCGGGTGGGTGAAGAACTCCGACCTGATCCTCCGTGCGCGTTCGGACACCTCCCGGGGGTCGGCGAAGCTGCCCTTGAGCCGGTGGTAGGGCAGGCCGGCACGGACCGCGATCGCGGGGGCCACGCCCGCCCGGCCGAGGAACTCCCGCAGCAGCTCCCTGGTCGACCGCTCCGCGAGCGTCGACGCTCCGGACAGGATGGCCTCGACAGGTGCTCCCGGCTCGGACACCACGCTGAGGTTGACGGTGAGTTGCTCCGGGGCGTCCGGTGCCCAGGCCTGCCAGGCCGAGACCAGCCGTTCGAGGGCGATTCCGGACCACCGTCCTTCGATGCGGCTGGTCGCCGGTTCCCTGATGGTGTCGAAGCGCAGCGCGGTGACCACACCGAACTGGCCGCCGCCCGCGCCACGCAGGGCCCAGAACAGGTCGGGCTCGTGGTCGTGGTCGCAGTCCACGACGCTGCCGTCCGCGAGCACGACCTGGGCACCGACGAGACGGTCGCAGGTCAGCCCGTACTCGCGCCCCAGCAGGCCGATGCCTCCGCCCAGGGCGAGGCCGGTGATGCCGACGCCCGCGCCGCAGCCGGCGGGCAGGGTGCGGCCGGAGGCGTGCAGCGCCGCGTACACCTGGCGCAGGCGGGCGCCGGCGTGGATCGTGGCGACCCCTCCGGCCGCCACGGAGATCCCGTCGAGCGCGGAGAGTTCGAGCACGATCCCGCCGCTCGACGACCGGCCCGCGAAACAGTGTCCCCCGCCGCGCGGGGTGATGCGGTTGCCCGTGGCCGTCGCGTACCGGACGGCGCGCGTGACGTCCGCGACCGAGCGGCACAGCACCACCAGCTGCGGACGCACCTCGCGGTAGGCGGCATTGGCCGGGCGGCGCAGGGCGTCGTAGCCCGGCGAGTCGGGGTGGAACAACTCGCCGTCGAGGGAATCGCCGAACTCGGCCAGGTCGAGCACGAGATCGACGCTAGCGGCGGCGCGGCGACGGTTCTTGAACGAATCGCGCAGGGTCACCACGCGCCAGCGGCGGCCTGCTGCGCGTGGCCAGGAACGGCCGGTAGGAGGCGGAGTGCTCGTGGCCGCAGGCGCAGCGGTCCAGATCGCCGCCGAGCAGCCTGCGCGGGCTGAGCCCCGTCAGGCGCAGGCACTCCCGGCTCAGGTGTGCCTGGTCGGCATAGCCCACGTCCACCGCCAGACCCGCCATGCCGTCCCCGCCGCGCCTGCCCGAGGCGACAGCGCCGGCCTGGGCCAGCGCGAGGAACCCCTGAAATCGCAGCGTCCGCTGCAGGACCTTGGGACTCATCCCCACGGCGTGCAGGCAGCGGCGGCGCAACTGGCTCGCGGACAGCGCCAGGTGAGCGGCCAGGGTGTCGATGTCGACCGGGTTCCACGGCATGAGCGCCCGGACCGCTTCGCGCACCAGCGGATCGACGCCGGGCGCACTCCGGAGCTCCCGCACCAGATGGTGCTGCACCACCCGAAGCGCCTGCTCGGGCGTTTCGGCCAGGGCCGTCTCCTCCGCGAGACGCTCCGCGGCGCTGCCCCACAGCTGCCCCAGGCCCACACACTGGTCAGCCAGGTCGTCGAGCGCCGCCGGGAATGGCGGCGCGGCTCCTGGCTGGAAACGCACACCGACGAGGGTGGTGTGCGCCGGGATGAGCTCGATCCGCGGACCGGTCAGTGGCCCGGCCAGGCGGGGACGGCCACCGATCGGGCAGTGGAGCTCGACCCCGCCCGTGGGCAGGTGCCGTTGCACGTAGGCGGCCTCACCGGTGCGCTGGATCCAGACCGTCCGCACCACACCGGCCAGCTCCGGCAGCGGCGGGCGCTCGACGTAGGACTCCACGCCGGTCATCTTCCCACCGAAACCACTCCCGCGAGGCGAACAACGAGGCGTCGTCCCAGCCGGATCACGACGCGCGTCAGCCGGAACCGGCGAGCAGCCTCGCGAGAACACCCACGTCGGCCACGTCCAGGTGAGGGCGGGCGTCGTCGGGCAGGCCGGTGAACGACTGCGCGTGGCCGATGCCGGTGTGCACGGCGACGGCCATCGCACCGCCCCGGTGCGCCATCGGCACCTCGAGGTCCGGGTCGTCGCCGACGACCGCCAGCTCGGCGGCCGGGATGCCGAGCAGGCTTTCCGCCGCCCGCAGGGCAGGCAGGGCAGGCTTGCCGACGACGGTCACCTCGGTGCGGGTGACGTCACGCACGACGGCACTGATCGCCCGCGAGGTGCCGAGCGTGGGCCCTTCGGAGGTGGCGAAGAACAGCGACTCCGAGGCGCTGTAGAAGGCGGCTCCCTCGAACACCGCGAAACAGGCCGCCTCCAGCGACTCGAACGTGAGCTCGTGGCGATACCAGCCCGCGAACACGGCATCGACGCTCGTACCCCGCAGCGGGGGCAGGGTGTCGATGCCGGCTGCCTCCAGTGGTTCGGTGATGCCCTTGCCACCGAGGACCATGACCCTTCGATGCCCCCGCTGGCGGAAGACCTGAGCCGCGGAGATCGCCGGCGTGAGGACCGCCTCTTCGGCCATCGGGAACCCCGCGTCCCGCAGCGCGTCCGCACACTGCCGCGGTGTCTTCACCGTGCCGTTGGTGAACACGCAGAACGGCAGGCCCCTCTCGAGCAGCAGGTGCACCAGATCCAGGGCCCCCGGCAGCGGGCGCAGGCCCCGGTTGTCGCGGTCGCCCATCACCAGGGTTCCGTCCAGGTCGAGGACGAAGCCACGTACGTGGCCCAGGCGGTCCAGGGCCGCGGGGTCAGAGTCAGGCACGGGTGGTTCCTTCCGCATGACGCCGCACGGTCAGGCGCAGCCCGGGTTTGTCCACCGTGAGGTCGTGGATCGTCCTGCGCTGCCCGAGCCCGTCGAGCAGGGCGAGCACCGGCGTCACGGCGGGGTTGTAGTGCCTGCTCGGCGGCCCGGCGGCGATCATCGCGTCGACCTGCTCGGCAGGCATGTGGGCCCGGAGGAGGAGTTCCTCGTCGCTGATCGCCGGACCGAACCGGCGGCGCAGCTCGGCAGGGGACGGAGGCGGAGGCTCCGCGCGCAGCTCCCGCGCACGCGGCCGGTCGAGGATGCGGTCGAGCACATCCGCGTCGATCGGCGCCGTCGGGCGGCCGAAACTGCCCAGTGCGTACCGGATCACCTGGTCCGGGACGTTGGAGTAGCGCTGCCCGATCACGTTGAACAGTGCCTGGGAGACGACCATCTGCGGGAACGGGGTCACCATGATCGGATGTCCCAGCTCCGCGCGAACGCGGCCGACCTCCTCGATGAGCGCGCCGAAGCGGTCCTCCATGCCGATCTCGCGGAGCTGCCGCCTGGTCGTCGTCAGCACTCCGCCCGCGGTCTGGTGATGCAGGAACGCGGCGTCGAACTCCTGCGGCTGTCCCGCGGGAAGCTCCTCCGCGCCGGCCAGCCGCGTGACGAAGTCGCACGCCAGGCCGAGAGCCCGGTCGTCGATGTCCACCCGGTGGCCCATCTCGCGCAGGTTGGCGACCGTCCGCCGCGCCTCCGGCAACGACGAGCCGTTACCCAGCGCGCCACAGGCCGTTTGCACGACCTCGACGCCGAGCTCCGGTGCGATCGAGTAGGTCAGCGCCGACAGGCCGATCGTGGCGTGCGAGTGCAGTTCGAGCGGGGTGTCACCGAGTTGTTTCCTGACCGCGGGCAGCAGAGTGCGGGCCCGCTCGGCGGTCAGGATGCCCGCCGGGTCCTTGACGTAGGCGCGATCCACGTCAGGGCACTCGCGCAGCTGCCGGGCGAGGTCGGCGTAGAAGGCGTCGTCGTGGACAGCGCTGATCGTGAACGTCAGCGCGCCGACCACCTCGTCGACCCCGGCCTTCTTGAGCCTGCGGGCCGTTGCTCGGACGGCCTCCATGTCGTGCATCGGGTCGAGTACGACGACCCGGTCGATCCCGCAGGCGACCAGCCGGTCGTAGACCAGCTGCATGGTGTCCGGATGCGAGTTCTGCCAGGAGATGAACCGGAACCCGGTGCCGATGAACTGCAGCTTGGTCGTCGGCATCACCGCCCTGGTGCGCCGGATCAGGTCCCATGGGTTCTCTCGGTGTACCCGCACGAGCATCCCCATGGCGGTGCTCGAACTGTAGTCGAGCGCGCGGAACCCGACACGTTCCAGCAGCGGTGCCAGCTGCAGGACGTGCCCGGTGCGCAGGCCCGCCGCGCCCCACAGGCTCTGGTTGCCGTCCCGCAGTGACACGTCGACCAGCCCGACCTCGGCCATCACGACACCTCCAGAAGGCGGGTCTTGCCGGCGAACCGGTCGAAGAACGTGCTGTCCACTCCCCCGGCGGTGAACTCGGGGTCGGCCAGCAGCGCCTCGTGCATCGGCGCCGTCGTGTCCACGCCGTCGATCGACAGCAGCCCCAGAGCGGCGCGGGCCCGGGCGAGCGCGTCGGCACGGTCCGTCCCGTGCACGATCAGCTTGGCCAGCAACGAGTCGTAGTGCGGCGGCACGACGGAGCCGCCCTG
The DNA here is from genome assembly GCF_003202285.1 of Prauserella muralis. Lineage (GTDB taxonomy): Bacteria > Actinomycetota > Actinomycetes > Mycobacteriales > Pseudonocardiaceae > Prauserella_B > Prauserella_B muralis. The sequence goes on along the minus strand of NZ_MASW01000002.1, from coordinate 1,158,219 downwards.
CACGTGGGTGTCGACGCGGATGCCGTCACCGGCGGGCAGCACGACCCGGTCGACCCGCCCCGGGGACGGCCGGAAGCCTCGCGTCCAGTCCTCGGCGTTGATCCGGCACTCGACCGCGTGTCCGGAAAGGACGACGTCCTCCTGGCGAAGCTGCAGCGGCAATCCCTCGGCGACCCGCAGTTGCTCCGCCACCAGATCCAGCCCCGTGACCATCTCGGTGACGGGGTGCTCGACCTGGATCCGGGCGTTCATCTCCAGGAAGTAGAACGTCCGCAGCTGCCTGTCGTAGAGCAGTTCGACGGTGCCGAGCCCGCGATAACGAAGGTGGGTCGCCAGGGCGAGGGCCGCTCGTGCCATCGCGGTGTGCGTCTGTTCGGCGAGCAGCGGCGCCGGCGCTTCCTCGACCAGCTTCTGGTAGCGGCGTTGCACCGAGCAGTCGCGATCCCCGAGAGCCACCGCCCTGCTGCCGTCTCCGAGGACCTGCACCTCGACGTGCCTGCCGGAGGCGACGAAGCGTTCCAGATACACCCGCGGGTCGCCGAAGGCGGCCGCGGCCTCGGAGATCGCGAGATCGAGCGTCCGCGACAGCTCGCCCGCGGAGCGCACGAGCTTCATGCCCCGGCCGCCGCCACCGCCGACCGCCTTGACGAGAAGCGGATATCCGATCGCCTCGGCCAGTGCGCGCGCCTCCGCCAGGTCGGTGGCCTGCCCGCCGGGTATCACGTCGAGCCCGGCGGCGACGGCATGCCGGCGGGCGGAGAGCTTGTCGCCGACCGCTTCCAGGGAATCCGGTGCCGGGCCGACGAAGACGACGTCCGCGGCGGCGCACGCGCGCGCCAGCGCCGCGTTCTCCGACAGAAAGCCGTATCCGGGGTGCACCGCATCGGCACTCACCGACCGCGCCGCCGCGACGACCGCGTCGATGTCCAGATAGGACTCCGAAGCGGGCGCGGGACCGAGCCGGACGACCCGGTCGGCCAGGCGTGCGGGCAGACCGTCCAGATCCGCGTCGGAGGCGGCGAGCACCGACTCGATCCCGAGCCGCCGGCACGTGCGGATCACCCGCACGGCGATCTCGCCGCGGTTGGCGATGAGCAGGCGGCGGATCCTCATCGGCCCGCCCCATCGCCGTCGCCGCCGGTGCCGTCCTCACCGGACGAGCCGGGCGCGGGCTCCACGAGAAGCAGCACCGCCTCGGTGTCGGCGAGCTCGCCGTTGTCCGTGCGGAACTCCACGACCGTTCCCCGGACACCGGCGTGCACCGGTGTCATCATCTTCATCGTCTCGACGATGCCGACGACGGTGTCCTCGTCGACGTCGTCGCCGACGTCCACGAACGGTGGCGCACCCGGTTGCGGCGCCCGGTAGAAGGTGCCCGGCAGCGGCGGCCGCACCGCCACGGCCCCGTCGTGGTCCGCTGCGCGGTGCCGCGGCCGCTCAGCGGCCCCCGCCGGCGCGGTGGTGGCCTGCTCGACCGAGGGTGTGCGCAGCACCTGCTGCTCGGCGGTCCAGCCACTCGTGCCGTGCCGCCGCACGGTGAGCGTGAAGTCGCTCAGCTCGAGATGGAGCTCGTCGAGGCCGCTGGAATCCAGCGCCCGCAGCACGTCGCGGACGTCGTCGGGGCTCAGCGTCATGGCCGCCGTCCCCCGGCGCGGGTACCGCGCAGCAGGTTGAAGACGTGGTCGAAGGCGCGCGCCGTGGGCACGGCGGCCTTGGGCCGGTCCGCGGTCGCGTCTCGTCCGCTCCACACCGTCTCGGGGCGGCTCTGCAGCACGACGACGTTCTCGCCGGGCGGTGCCGTTCTCGGCACGGCCCATTCGATGTCCTGCGGGCACCCGTAGTGGTCCTCCACTCTCCGCGCGAGCGCGACCAGCTCGGCGATCTCGTCGTCCGACAGCGACGGCGCGGCCTGCAGGTGCTCCGGAACGTCACCGTCCACCGTGCCGTCGCCGCCGGGGCCGGGCTGGTGCCAGCGTGTCTTGACCGACACCGTCCGGCGAACGATGTCGCCGGTCACCTTGCTGACCACGAACGAGTCGGGGGTGACGTCCCCGCTGACCACGGCCGACCCGAGACCCCAGCTGGCGTCGATGGCGACCACCGAACGGTCGCCGGTGAGCGGGCTGCGGGTGAACATGACGCCGGAGGTGCGTGCGGCGACCATCCGCTGGACGACGACAGCCATGGCCAGCTCGTCCTCGGCAACACCGCGGCGCAACCGGTACGTCACCGACTCGGCGCTGTACAGACTCGCCCAGCAGCGCCGGACATGGTCGAGGACCTGGTCCTCGCCGCGGATCCACAGGTAGGTGTCCTGCAGCCCCGCGAAGCTGGCCTCGGCGGAGTCCTCGCTGGTGGCGCTGGAGCGAACGGCCACCGGCAGGTACCGGTCACCGCAACCGGCGGCGAACTCGGTGTAGGCGCCCAGAACGGCCTCGGCGACGTCGGAGGGCAGCGGCGCCGACTCGACGACCGACCGCAGCTCGGCGCACGTCGCGGCGAGGCCGTCGGCGTCGGCGGGGTCGAGCGCCGCGACGCGGGATCCGAGGTCCAGTGCCGTGACCGCCGACCGGAACGCCGCGGTGGTCACGACGAAGCCGTCGGGCACGCGGATGCCCGCGCGCAGCAGTTCCCCGAGGCTGGCACCCTTGCCGCCCGCGACCCCGGCATCGTCCCGGCCGAGCTCGGTGAAGTGCAGGATCGGTGGCGTGGTGTTCATGGGCACTCCTCTCAGCCGACGACCGTGACGATGCCACGGTCACCGTCGACGCGGACGCGGTCGCCGGTCTTGATGACGCTCGTGGCCTTGCCGGTACCGACGACGGCGGGCATGCCGTACTCGCGGGCGACGATCGCCGCGTGCGACATCGTGCCGCCGATGTCGGAGACGGCCGCGGCGATCTTGCCGAACACCGGGCCCCAACTGGGGGCGGTGACCGGACAGACGAGAATCTCGCCTTCGCGGATGCGGCCGATCTCGTTGACGTTCATCAGGACCCGGGCGGTGCCCTCCACGACGCCGGGCGAGGCCGCGTTCCCGCGAACGGTGTGTTCGTCGAGTTCCTGGTCGCCGAGCCAGGTCTCGATCGTCTCGTCGGTGACGCCCCAGAGCATCCGCACCGCGGGGTCGTTGAGCGCCTCGGGCACCGGGCCGAGCGCGGGCGGAGGTGACCACTGAGCCAGTGCGTCGACGATCTGCTTGCGGCGGGCGACGATCGGCTGCCAGTGCCGTGCGCCGAGCTCCCTCCCGCCGGAGGCCCAGGCGAGCATCACGTCGGCGAGCGCGTCCTCGACCTCGACGTGCCGGAGGTGGAAGACGTCGTCGGCCTGCTCGAGGACACCGCGCTCGGCGAGCAGCTGACCGAACGCGCGGATCTTCTGGAAGAAGCGGGTCGTGAACCAGTGCTCGCAGTAGAACTTGTGGGACTCGATGTAGGGAAACACCTGCCTGCAGAGTCCGAGCATCTGGTCGAAGGCTGCCTTCTCCTCCTCCGATTGCAGCAGGGCGCGGTACTCCGCGGCGATCCGGTCCCGCTCCTCGGCCAGCCGGCCGGTCGGCCTCCTGAGGTCCTCGCCGTTGGCGACCTGCTCGACGTAGCCGGACAGCGCCGAGAACGGCACGCTGAGGTCGTCGGCCCAGGACAGGTGGTGATGGTAGAAGCCGTCACCGACCGAGACGTTGAACCACGGGTTCTTCGCCGCCTCCAGCGCCTCCAGCCACCTCGCGCCCGCGTCACCGCGCTCACGCAGCGAGCTCAGCACGGTGCCCGGGTGGCCGCCCTCGGCGAACAGGTCCCCGAGGCCGAGTTCCACGGCCAAGGCCGCCAGCTTCTTGAGCTCGTCGTCCGGCCGGTACATCGTGACGTCCATGCCGGCGACCATGCGCGCCACGGTCTGGTCACCGATCTCCGGGAACGCCGTGGTGCAGAACTCGAAGAACACGACGTAGGCGCCGTACCCGAGCATCAGGAACTCGGTGTGGTGGTGCCACATCTTGGAGTAGAGGTCGATGCAGCGGTGGAAGTTCTCCCGCAGGAAGTGGTTCGAGGCGACGCCGCGAGCCTCGGTGATGACCGCGAGGTCCTCGAGCTCACCGAGCCGCGGGACCTCGATGGCCTCGATCTCGGCGATCAGCGCGTCGATCCGCTGCTGCCACTCGGCGTAGAGCCGGTCCCAGTGGGAGTAGTAGTGCCCCGCCCGCTCCTGGAAGTGCTCCAGCCGCTCGGCCTGTTCCGCCTCGTCGACGACAGGGTTCGCGGTGATGTAGACGCGGCCGTTGACGATCCGGTACTCGATGCCCATCGTCGTCGGGAACGAGAACAGCCGGGCGGTGTTCGCGCCGATCGCGGTGTACGGGATCTCGGAGGTGATGCTGTCGAACGCCGGGACCGCCTCGGGAAAGTGCATCGAGTTGTAGAACCAGAACCGATGGTCGTCCTCGGGCTGGAAGCGGCTGAAGTAGGGATACATCTCCTGCCAGCCCTCCGCGCCGGGGACCGTGGGAACCTGGGACGGCAGCGGGAACGATCGCTCGCCGGGTGGCTGGGACATCGTTGTCTCCTCTTCGTGCGGACGGATCAGGCGAGGGCAAAGTCCCGCTGGTGGCGGGCGTACTCGACGAAGTCGGCCAGCGCCCCGGGGTCGGCCATGGCGGCGGGGTCGGCGACCGAGCCGGCCTCGGCGCCCAGCAGGAGCCTGCGAACGGGCACCTCCATCTTCTTGCCACTGCGGGTCAGCGGGATCGTGCGCACGCCGATGATCCGATCGGGGACGTGTCGCGGCGAGTACTCCTCGCGCAGCCGCCTGCGCAGGCGCGCGCGCACCGTGTCGTCCAGTTCGGACCCGGGGGCGAGCTCGACGAACAGTGGCATGAAGAACCCTCCGTCCGGCAGGTCCAGATTGACCACCAGCGACGACGACACCGCCGGATCGTCCTCGACGACCCGGTAGATCTCGGCGGTGCCGATGCGGACGCCGTGCCGGTTGAGCACGGCATCGGAACGCGCGCGCACGAAGCAGCCACCCCGCTCGTTGATCTCCAGGACATCGCCGTGCCGCCAGACCCCCGGGAAGACGTCGAAGTAGCTGGCCCGGTACCGCTCACCGTCCTCGTCGCCCCAGAGGTACAGCGGCATGGAAGGCATTGGCCGGGTGACGACCAGCTCGCCGGGCTTGCCGATGACGGCGTTTCCCGCGTCGTCCCACGCCTCGGCGGCGACGCCGAGCGACCGGCCCTGGATCTCTCCCGCACGCACCGGCAGCGTGGGTACCCCTCCGACCAGACCGGTGCAGACGTCGGTTCCCCCGCTGCCGGTGGCGACCCACAGCTCGTCCTTGACGTTCTCGTAGAACCAGGCGGTGATCGCCGGCGAGACCGGGGAACCTGCCGGCATCACCGTCCGCAGGCTGGAGAGGTCGAAGCGTTCCCGGGGAACCACCCCGTTCTTGCGCATCAGTTCCACGAACGTGGGACTCGCACCGAACAGGCTCGCGCGGCTGTCCTGCGCGATCCGCCAGAGCTCGTCCACGCCGGGGTGCGTCGGGTTGCCGTCGTAGAGGACGGGAACGCTGCCGGACAGCAGGGTGCCGACCAGGAAGTTCCACATCATCCATCCCGTGGTGGTGAAGAAGAACGCCCGGTCGCCGGGGCGGAGGTCCGCGTGGAAGGCCTGTGTCTTGAGCTGCTCCAGCAGGATGCCGCCGTGGCCCTGCACGATCGGCTTGGGCAGGCCGGTGGTTCCCGAGGTGAACAGCACCCACAGCGGGTGGTCGAAGGGCACCTGCTCGCAGGCGAACTCGCCGGCGGCGACCGCGCGGGTGTCCACGACGTCGTTCCACGTCGTGCCGGGTACGTCGAGTCCCAGCACCGGCACCCGCACGATCTCGCGCAGCGTGGGCAGCCCCGCCACCAGGTCGGCCACCTCGCCGCGCCGGTCGAACTCCCGTCCGCCGTAGCGGTAGCCGTCGGCGGCGAACAGCACCCTCGGGCTGAGCTGGGCGAGCCGGTCGAGCGCGCCGCGCGCGCCGAAGTCCGGGGAGACGCATGCCCACACGGCACCGACGCAGGCAGTCGCGACCATCGCGACCATCGCCTCCGGCACGTTGGGCAGGTAGGCCACCACCCGGTCGCCTGGACCGACCCCCCTCGACCGCAGCTGGGTCGCCAGTGCTCGCACCTGGCCGGCGAAGTCCGTCCGCGACAGCTCGTGCACGGGCCCGGCTTCGGCGGCGTACACCAGGGCAGGCCCGTCCTGGTGTTCCCTGCGCAGGATGTGCTCGGCGAAGTTGAGGCGGGCGCCGGGAAACCACCGCGCGCCGGGCATCGCCGGCTCGGTCAGCACCGCCGTGTGCGGTGCCGAGGAGCGAATGTCGAAGAAGTCCCAGACCAGCTGCCAGAACTCGGCCGGCTCGGTGGTCGACCAGCGCCACAGCGCCGCGTAGTCGGCGAAGGTGCGGCCCGTGCGTTGCTCGGCGAAGCGGGTGAAGGCGGTGAGCGCCGTGCTCTCGGCGCGCTCGGGCGGCGGCGTCCACAGCAGGTCGCCCTCGTGGACCGGGCCCCGGCCTGCTCGCTGGTGCGTCACCGTGCTGGACATGCGCCAGATGGTCACCGAGCACGGGCCGCGGGACAACAAGACCCTTTCACTATCCGGAAGCGTTTCGCGATCCGTCCGCGCCGGAGGACGCGACGGCGAGCCCGCTGCGCAGGAAGTCGGCGCTGACGGAGGCCGACGCGGCACGCAGATGCGGCAGCGCGTCGGCGAGGCGGGGCGCCCGCAGGGGCGCCAGCAGGCCGAGCGCGGCCACGACGCCGTCGTGCCCGTGCACGGGTACGGCGAGTGACGACACCCCGAGCCGGTGCTCCTGCGCGCTGCGGGCCAGCCCGGTTCTGCGGATCTCGTCCAGCTGCCGGTGCAGCACGGCCGGGCTGGTGATGGTGTAGGCCGTGTGCGGGCTGAGCTCGCCCGCGACCCTGTCGATCAGCGCGGGGTCGGCATACGCCAGCAGGGCCTTGCCGACGGCGGTGCAGTACAGCGGAACGTCGTCGCCGGGGCTGTGCCGTGTCGGGACGGTCTTCGTGCCGGCCAGCCGCTCGATCACGAGCGCACGGGTACCTTCCAGCACCGCGAGATGCACCGTGTGGCCCGTGGTGACGACGACGTCCTGCAGATGGGGCAGGGCGAGCTCACGAAGCTCGGTGGGTGGCGCGAGCCGGCCCAGCCGCCACAACAGCGCCCCGATCTCGTAGCGGCCGTCCAGCCTGCGGACCAGCAGCCTGCTTTCCACCAGATCGGCGGCCAGCCGGTGCACGGTGGCCAGTGGCAGTCCACTGCGACGGGACAGCTGGGACAGGTTCAGGGCCCGATGCTCGGTGTCGAACGCGTTCAGTAGCGACGTCGCCCGGACCGTGACCGACCGACGACCGTCTCCGCCCGTCCCGCCCTCCTTGGCCACACCGCCCAGCGTAGCCGACCGACGGCGCCGGGCCCGGAGCACGACGGCGGGCGACGCCCAGCCCGCACCGCGCCATCCGGACGCGTGCGGGTTTCCGCTACACGGAAAGTGTGTGCCGAGTCGCGCACGCGGCGCGCCGCCGGCGGTCTGCAGGGGTCACCGTCCGCGGGCTCAGAGCGGGCTGAACCGGTCGCCGGTTTCCGGGTGGCCGGCCGGTTCACTCGGCCGCTCCCCCAGGCGCTGGTAGGCGGCCTCGATCACGTTGTCGGCTTCGACGGCGGCCTCCAGCAGGCTGCGCCCCTCATCGGTGCGCCGCGCGACGGCTCGCCGCCACCGCTCCAGGTTCTCCTTGCTGAGTTCCAGGAACTTGCGGGCCGGAACCGAGAGCGGCGTGGCAGGCATGATGGCGTAGATCGGCCGGAAGGTGAGCGGGTCGAGCAGGCGCAGGTTCGCTCCCCGCCGCCGCGCATCGAGGGCCTGGCGCATCGGCAGGAACGCGGCACCGGCTCCCGCGACGATCAGGGGAACCAGGCCCGCGGACTCGGAGACGTCGACGACCACGGCGGGCTCGACCCCGCTGGCGTCACGAATCGACTGCAGGTACGACCGCCCGAACCCCCGATCGATGATCATGGGCAGGCCGTCGAGCATCGCGATGGGGACCGGGTCGGGAAACTCGGTGCGCCAGCCGGGCGGCAGCGCCAGCACGACCTCCCCGTCACCGACGTGGATGCACTCGATCCCGTGCCGCGACACGGGCGTCACGGTGTAGGCGAGCTCGGCCTCCCCCGATCTGATCAGGCCGACGATGTCCTCGGTGTCGCCGTAGTGCTGCATCAGACGGACGGTGAGGCCCGGATGCTTGCGGCGGAAATGGCCCACCCACGCGGCCAGGAAGTTCGACGTCAGCGAGGCGGAGATCGCGAGGTCGACCCTGCCGCGCTCCAGCCCGCGGTACTCGTCGGCGACCTGGCGAGCGTGCTGGAGGTCGCGAATCACCTGCCGCGCCGGGCCGACGAGCGCCTCACCCGCTGGAGTGAGCACCAGCCCGCGCCCCACCCGGCGGAACAGCTCGACGCTGAGCTCCGCTTCCAGCCTGCGGATGATCTGCGACAGGGAAGGCTGGGCCAGGTAGAGGGCCGACGCGGCCCGGGTGATGCTGCCGTGATCGACGACGGCGAGGAAGCACTCCAGTTCGTGGACCTTCATCGTGTGATCCAAAGCCCGCCTCGCCTTGGCGGTCAAGGCTGGTGCCTCGGGAGGGTGCCGGTGTCCGCGCCCGCCTTTGGCACCGCCCGGTCCGGTGCGGGATCGACGCCGTCGAGCGTGAACGGCAGCGAAGGGATGGCGTAGCGCTCGCCGTCGGGGCTCACCCCGGTGGTCAGGATCCCGCTGGAGCGCGTGTCGGGCGCCGCGGCCACCTCCCGGTACGTGCGTACCGCCGCCGCGACGAGACCGCGCTCGCCCAGCGCGGCAAGGCACTCGTCGGTGCCGAGGGTGCCGAACGCCTCGGAGATCTCGGCCAGCAGGACGTCCCGGTTCGCCACCCGGGACGGGTTGTCGGCGAAGCGCGGGTCCTCGAGCATCCACGTCTTGCCCATGAGTTCACACAGCCGGGCGAAGTGCTCGGCGGTGTAGGCCGACAGCACGATGGCTCCGTCGGCGGTGTGGATCAGATCCGCCGCCGGGGCCACCGTCGCCTGACCGTTGCCCTTGCGCCGCGGCTCGTGGCCGGAGGCGTGCCACTCACCCCACATCGCGGACTGCATGTGGATCATCGCGTCAACCAGCGACACCTCCACGACACCGCCCCGGCCGGTGCGTTCCCGGCGCAGCAGCGCGGCGAGCACACCCTGCACGACCGCGTAGCTGGCGGCGACGTCGGCGATCGGGAACCCGACGCGCAGCGGGTCGCCGTCCTGCTCCCCGTTGATCGACATCAGGCCGCTTTCCGCCTGCGCGGCGATGTCCAGGCCCGCCCGCGAGGCCGAGGGTCCCTTGGAGCTGAATCCGCTGACCGAGACGTGGACGAGCCGGGGGTGTTCCGGCAGGAGATCCTCGGCACCGAGGCCGAGGCGGGCCAGCGTTCCGGCGCGGAGGTTCTGGACGACCACGTCCGCCTCGGCGATCAGCTGCCGCGCCGCGCGCTTGTCGTCGGCTCGCTTGAGGTCGAGCACGACCGACCTCTTGCCGCGGTTGAACGCCAGCACGATGCCCTCGCCGTACGCGCCGATGGTGCGGGCCTGGTCGCCGGCCGGAGGCTCGACCTTGACGACGTCGGCGCCGAGATCGGCCAGCAGCTGGGTCGCCGCCGGTGCCGCGATGTAGTGACCGAACTCGACGACCCGGACGCCCGCCAGTGGGGTGGTCATTCCCGCTCCTACTCTCCGGTGAACACCGGTCGGCGTTTCTCCACGAAGGCGCGTGCCGCCTGGCGCGCGTCGTCGCTGCGTGCGCAGTCCACCATGCGCGGCACCTCGCGTTGCAGGTAGTCGGCCAACGTGTACCGCCCGGCGTCGGCCAGGTTCTCCTTCGCGTACCGCATCGCCTTCGGCGCCTGGCCCGCGAGCTTGCCCGCCAGCTCGCCGACCCGGGCGGGCAGATCCGCCGCGACCTCGGTGACGAGCCCGGCATCCAGCGCCTCCGCCGCCGTCAGCTTGCGAGGGTCGAGCAGCAGCGTCCGCGCGCGGGCACTGCCGACCACGCGCGTGAGCAGCCAGGCGCTGCCCAGGTCGCCGGACACGCCCGCGCTCACGAACGCCGTGTTGAACACCGCCGCGGGGGCGGCGAGCCGGAAGTCGGTGGCCAGTGCCAGCGACAGCCCGGCACCGGCACAGGCACCGTCGACGGCGGCGATCGTCGGCATGGGAAATGACACGATCGACTCCACCACCGTCGACGCCACGGCCAGCCGCGCGCGGTCGTCGGCCACGGAGCGCCCTCGCAGCGTGCGCGTCTCCTGGTCCTGCGCGTGCCGCGAGCCGACCCTGGCCAGGTCGGCACCGACACAGAAGTCACCGCCCGCTCCGGTGAGGACGAGAACGCGCAGTCCCTCGGCGGCCCTGGCCCGCTCCAGAGCGGCGAGCAGGTCCTCGACGAGCTGCCACGAGATGGCGTTGCGGCGCTGCGGCCGGTTCAGGGTCACCGTGCCGACGTCGCCGCCGAGCGCGAACAGCGCGGTTCCGGAGCCGATCGCGGTGCCGCTCATCGGGGCAGCCCCAGCAGGTCACGCGCGACCAGCGTGCGCTGGATCTGGGCGGTGCCGCCCGCGATGCGCTGACCCCGCACCTGCAGGTGCCGCCAGCGCAGGTGGCCTGCCCGCTCGCCCGCGGGCGCCGAGCTGCGCTGGCCGTCCACACCCAGCACGTCGGCACCGAGGTCGGCGATCGCCAGGCGCGTCCGCGACCACAGCAGCTTGGTGACCGAGGCCTCGCTGCCCGGATCCTCGCCCCGGCCGAGCCGGGTCATCGTGTCGTAGGCGCGCACGCGCAGCAGTTCGAGATCGGCCCTGCAGCGGGCGATCCGCGCCCGGATCGACGGGTGCTCGATGGCGGGGCGACCATCCTTGGCCGTGCGGCGGGCCGCGGCGATCACGTCGTCCAGCTCGTGCAGGAACTCCACGTACTGGCCGATCGGCGAGGCCTGCCGTTCGACCGAGAGCAGGTACCTGGCCACCTCCCACCCTCCGTCGATCTCGCCGACCACGTTGCCCTCGATCGGTACGCGCACGGCGTCGAGGAACTCGTGCCCCAAATCGCACGATCCGGACAGCTGGCGGATCGGCCGCACCTCGACGCCGGGCAACGTCAGGTCGATCAGCAGGAACGTGATGCCGCGGTGGCGTGAGTCCGGCGGCCCGGTGCGCACCAGGGCGAACATCGCGTCGCCGTAGCGGGCCATGGAGGTCCAGATCTTCTGACCGGTGACCACCAGCGCGTCACCGTCGCGCACGGCGGTGGTCCTCAGGCCGGCGAGGTCGCTGCCGCTCTCCGGTTCGGAGAATCCCTGGCACCAGATCGTGTCACCGGAGAGGATGCCCGGCAGCCTGCGCTTCTGCTCGGCGGTCCCGTACCGCAGCAGCGTCGGCCCGAGCAGGGTCGTGCCGAGGTAGGTCAGGCCGAGGTAGGGACCGATCGGGGCCCGTGCTCGCGCCATCTCCTCGTCGTGCACCGCGCGCGTCTCGTGGCCCGCCCCGCGCCCGCCGAGCTCGACCGGCCAGTCGACCCCGGCGAACCCGTTGTCGAAGCGGTCCCGTTCCCACCGCCGCCGCAGGTCGAGCGACTCGGTGGTGCCGTCGCGCTCGAGCCAGAACCCGGGCACGCGCCACGCAGGGGGGACCGACTCGTCCAGCCAGCGCCGGATCTCCTTCCGGAACCGTTCGGCCTCCGGTGAGTAGCGCAGATCCATGCCGTGGTCACTCCCCTGCTGTGGGCTCCGGTCGTGGCGTCGCCGGCCACGCGACCCCATCCTCGGGAGACCCGACGTAGCACGTCAAAGAGCAAAATCGAACGCGACCCATTGTGTGGCGCAATACCTCACTCATTGCGTTACACAATGGATCGCTTTGAATTCACGTCTTTGACGTACTGAGTCGTGCGTTGTGGACTGTGTGACACCTCGACGGAGTGGACGGGTCATGGACTTTCGGCTCAGTGACGAGCAGCTCGCGATGGGCAGCGCTGTGCGGCAGTGGATGCAGCGCAGGGCGGACCTGACGGCCGGACGGGAGCACGCCGGTGCGCCGGCCGTGGACCCCGCGCTGTACCGGGCGGCGGCCGGCCTCGGCTGGCTGGGTGTGACCGCGCCGGAGGCGGCGGGGGGACTCGGCCTCGGCCTGCTCGACCTCAGTGTCGTCGCCGAGGCACTCGGCGCGACGCTGGCGCCCGCCGGTGTCGGGACGAGGATGGCCGCCGCCGACGTCCTCGCGCAGTCCGCGGACCCGGAACAACTCGGCCGCTGGCTCGCGCCGGTGGTCTCCGGCGACCTCGCCGCGGCGACGGCCCTGCGCGCCCCGGGCGGCGCGTGGGACCGCCGTGGCGTCGGCGTCACGGCCACGGCCGGTGGCGTGCTGGACGGCGACGCGGGACTGGCCGACCACGCCGCCGACGCGGGCATTCTCGTGGTCGCCGCCACCGCCGCCGACGGGGTGGGCCTGTATGTGGTGGAGACGGGCCATCCCGGTGTGTCGATCGACGCGGCCGACCCCGTCGACAGGACGCTGCGTTCGGCGAGGGTGCGCCTCGCGGGCGTGGCGGCGGAGCGGCTGCGCCACGCGGACGACGGGCTCTTCGAGCGGATCGTGCGGCGGCTGACCGTGCTGGTGTCCGCGGACCTCGTGGGCGCGGCGGGGACCGCGCTGCGGCTCACCGTCGACCATCTCCGGCAGCGCAGGCAGTTCGGGCGGGCGGTCGGCAGCTTCCAGGCCGTCCAGCACGAACTCGCGGAGCTGTATCTCGAGTGGACGATCCTCACGCACGCGGTGTGGTACGCCGCCCACAGCCAGGACGCGGGCCTGGACGATGCCGCGTTCATGACGTCCGTGGTGAAGAGCCGCGCCGCCGAGCTGGCTCTGCGGATGTCCGCGGCGACGGTCCAGTTCCACGGTGCCGCCGGCCTCGCCTGGGAGCACCGGGCGGGTCTGCTCTTCGCCCGGCTTCACCGGGACGCCTACGACTTCGGCGATGCCGACTGGCACGACCCGATCATCACGGCGGCCGCCATCGGGGCGGGCGCCACCTCGCACACGGGAGTTGCACCATGAGTATTCGTCAGGTCCGGATGCGCCGCCGTGCCGCGATGCCCGCGATCCTCGCGGCGGGTGTCCTCGCCGCGGCGGCCTGCGGCGGGCCGCCCGGTCAGGCGGCCTACCCGGCACGCGACGTCCAGATCGTCGTCCCCTACCCGGCGGGCAGCAGCATCGACACGACGACAAGGGCGCTGGCCGAGGTCATCAACGACCAGGGCAAGCTCGGCAAACGCGTCCAGGTGGTGAACAGGGAGGGCGGCGCCGGATCGGTCGGCACCACCGCCACACTCAACGCCAAGCCGGACGGCTACACCGTCGGCATCCTGCCGGACGGCCCCCTCACCCTGGTCCCCCACACCGAAGAGGTCTCGTACGATCCCCGCAACGTCTCGGTGCTCAGCGAGGTCACCATCTCGCCGGTGCTGTTCGTGGTGCCCGCGGACTCTCCGTACCGGGACCTGCGCGATCTGATCGACGCGGCGAAAGCCCGGCCCGGCTCGATCACGCTCGGCGAAGGCCCGCTGAACTACGCGGTGCCCGCCGAGAAGTTCGAGCAGCTGACGAACACCCGGTTCAGGCACGTGTCGTTCGACGGCGACCAGGCGACGACGACGGCACTGCTGGGCGAGAACCTCGACGTCGGCGTCATGCAACTGGCCGGCGCCTTCGCGCAGCTGGAGTCCGGCAAGGTCCGCGCGCTGGGGATCGCGTCCGCGGAGCGGATCGACCTCGCCCCGGACGTTCCCACGTTCGCCGAGCAGGGTGTCGACCTCGAGTGGGAGGCGTACAACGTCGTGGTCGCGCCGCCGGGGCTGCCCGACGCCATCAGCACGAAGCTGTCCGAGGTGTTCGCTTCGGCCGTCACGAGCGCGCCGTTCAGGCAGGCGGCGAAGAAGCTGGGACTGGTCGTGAGCGGCGCCGACGGTGCGGCGGCCGCGAAACGCCTTACCGACAAGTCCGCCGCGGCGGCGGATCTGCTGGCTCCGTCGAGGTGAGGACGATGAGCGTGGGGCGGATACGCGTCAACGCCGACCTGATCGCGGCCGCGACGCTGCTGGGGATGGGCCTGCTGTACGGCTTCCTGGCCCTGAACGAGGGGCTCGGCACGATGGCGGACACCGGCGCCGGCTTCTTCCCGTTCGTCGTGGCGCTCGTGCTCGTCGCCTCCAGCATCACCGTCGGAGTGCGCGACCGCCGCGCCGAGCCCGACTCCGGCGCACCCGCCGACGACGACGGGGAGGACTTCGCGGGCACCGTGCACTGGTGGCGGGTGGTCGGCGTCGTGCTCGTCGCCCTGCTCGTCCCGCTGTTCGGCACCACCGTCGGCATGATCGTGACGCTGTCGGTCTCACTCGTGCTGATCGCCAAGATCATGGGCCTGGCCCGGTGGAGCAGCGCGCTCATCCTCGGTGTCGCGTTCGGCGCCGCGACCTGGCTGATCTTCGTGCGCTGGCTGTACGTGCCGTTGCCCGCCGGGACGCTCGGGCTCGTCTGAGCGAGCGGCCGAGGAGCACCGACCGGAAAGGACAGACGTGCTCGACAACCTCTGGGCGGGTTTCGGCGCCTTCGCCGACCCGACGTTCCTGCTCCTCGCGGTGGCCGGGGTGGTGCTCGGCACGCTGGTCGGCGTGCTGCCCGGCATCGGGCCCATCGGCGCGATGTCGGTCCTGCTCGGGATGACCACGCAACTGGGGCCGGCGGGCTCGCTCATCCTGTTCGCCGGCATCTACTTCGGCTCCACCTACGGGGGCTCGACGACGTCGATCCTGCTCAACGTGCCCGGCGAGGCCTCCTCCGTGGTCACCGCTCTGGACGGGCACGCGATGACGAAGCGGGGCAGGGCGGGGCCCGCGCTGACGATCGCGGCGGTCTCGTCGTTCGTGGCCGGGACCGTGGCGATCTTCGGGCTCATGATGTTCGCTCCGTGGCTGAGCGGGGTGGCCGTCCTGCTGGGGCCGCCGGAGTACGCGGCGCTCTGCGTCGCCGGTCTGCTGCTGCTGGCGGCGCTGTCCAGCGGGTCCACCGCCAAGGCCGTCGTCATGATCTGCGCCGGGCTGGCGATCGGCACGGTGGGCATCGATCCGGCGGCCGGCGATCTGAGGTTCACGTTCGGTTCGGACGCGCTCGCGGAGGGGTTCAGCTTCATCGCGCTCGTCATGGGCGTCTTCGGCGTGGCGGAGGCGTTGACGCTGGCTGGCAGGCGGTGGCGACCGGAGCCCGTCCGGGCGCCGAGGCTGCGGGAGTTGCTGCCCTCGCGGCAGGAGTCGCGGGACGCGGCGCCCGCGGCGCTGCGCGGCTCGACGATCGGGTTCCTGCTCGGCTTGGTGCCGGGTCCGGCGGCGGTGCTGTCGACGTTCGCCTCCTACGTCACCGAACGCAAGATCTCGAAACGTCCCGAGAAGTTCGGCGCCGGGGCCGTGCAGGGAGTGGCGGGCCCGGAGGCGGCGAACAACGCCGCGGCCGGCGCGGCGTTCATCCCGTTGCTGGTGCTCGGCATCCCGTTCGCGCCGACCATGGCGCTCGTGCTCGCGGCGCTGCTGCTCAACGGCATCGTTCCCGGCCCGACGTTCGTCGACGACCAGCCGGAGCTGTTCTGGACCGTGATCGCCGCGATGTACATCGCGAACTTCATGCTGCTGGTGCTCAACCTGCCGCTGGTCGGCCTGTTCACCCGGCTGCTGGCCATCCCGCCGCAGGCGCTGATGCCCTTCGTGATCGGATTGTGCATCGTCGGCGTCTACGCCGAGGGCAACTCGATGTTCGACGTGGTGGTCATGCTCGTCGCGGGCCTGCTCGGGTTCCTGCTCCGCAGATCGGGCTTCAGCATGGCCCCGTTCGTGCTGGCGGTCGTCCTCCAGCCCACCCTGGAGGTCTCGCTGCGCCAGACCATGGCCTACTCCGCGGGCGACCCCGGCTATCTGCTGGGACGGCCCGTCGCGATGGCGATCCTCGCACTGGTGGTCGTGGCGATCGTGCTGTCCACGCGCCGGGCACTGGGCTCGCGACGGCGGGCGCGTCTCGCAGCCCGGCGCGAGGCTCGCGACGAGTCCCGTTCCTGACCGAGCACGGGGACACGGCCGGGCCTTGTCCCGGAACACCAGGTGTGCCACAGTCGATGGCACCGAGTGACACCTATTTGTCATTCAGTGCCACATAGTCGATCTCTCGGCGGCAAACAAGGAGTGAGCATGCGCAGCCGCTTCGTCACCATTCTGCTCGAGGTCGTTCTGCTGGCCGGCGTGCTGAGCGCGATCGCGCCCGCGCACGCACATGACGACCAGACCATCCGCAGCACCAGCCTCGGGCTCGTCCGGGGCGTCGACCAGAGCCGGTCCACCGGAACCCTCGCGTGGCTGGGCATCCCCTATGCCGAGCCGCCGACCGGGGAGCTGCGCTGGCGCGCCCCCGTACCACACCGGCCGTGGCAGGGAGTCCGTGACGCCCGCGAGTTCGGGGACGGGTGCATCCAAGAAGGACGGATGTTCAGCCCGGCACCGAGCGGGCCGCACTACGGGCTGGACATCCGCGACGGTCTCAAGAAGCCCGTCGGCGCGGAGGACTGCCTGACGCTCAACGTCTTCCGCCCGTCGACACGGGAGCGCGACCTGCCGGTCATCGTCTTCATCCACGGCGGAAGCAACATGGTCGGCTACTCCGCGGATCCCATGTACGACGGGCGAGCGCTGGCCCGCAAGGCCAACGCGGTCGTGGTCACGGTCAACTACCGGCTCGGCGTCTTCGGGTGGCTCGACCTGCCCGGGCTCAAGACCGGCGACCCGCACAACGACTCCGGCAACTTCGGCACGCTGGACCAGGTCGAGTCCCTGCGCTTCGTCAACCGGAACGCACGGGCCTTCGGCGGCGATCCTTCGAACGTCACCGTGATGGGCGAGTCGGCGGGCGCGGTCAACGTCTGGGCGCTCATGGTCTCCCCGCTGAGCAAGGGACTCATCGACAAGGCGATCCCGCTCAGCGGCGGCCTGCAGTTCTCGGCGCCGTCGGCGGCACGAACCTATGCCGAGGCCTTCGCCGACGAGGCGGCCGGCTCGGACGGCGACGCAGCCGACACCGTGCGCCGCCTCAGGTCGATGCCCGCCGAGGAGATCATCCGCGCCCAGGTCCGGCGTGGCGCGGCGGCGGGAGACCCGCCCAGGGTCATCGCGGACGGCGTGGTGCTGCCCGAGGACTACCATGCCGCCATCGCGGCGGGCGACTACCGCGACATCCCCGTGCTGGCCGGAAACACCCTGGAGGAGGGCAAGCTCTTCGGGTCGGCGATCGGGGCCTTCCGCCCGACCGACTACGAGCGCTTCACCGTGCAGTACCAGTTCGACCCCAACCGGCGCTCCCGGCTGACGGTGCGCGACTTCATCGTCGACCGCTACCTGCCTGCCACCCGGCCCGGCGGGTGGAACGACGCGGCAGACGAACTGACCGACAGCATCTTCACGGGCCTGATCCACGACTCGATGAACTCGGTGCGGGCCGCCGGAAGCGACAAGCTTTTCTACTACCAGTTCGGCTGGAACCAGCAACCCGCGCCGTTCGACACCGTCTACGGCGCCGTGCACGCCATCGACCTGCCGTTCCTCTTCCACACCTTCGACGACGGGTTCTTCTCGTTCTCGTTCAGCCACCGCAACGAACCCGGACGGCTGCGGCTGTCCGACCTGATGATCGACAGCGTGCGCACCTTCGTCCGTACCGGCACACCGCAGCACGCCGGACTCGGCGCGACGTGGGAGCAGTGGCCCCGTAGCATGATGTTCGACGCCGGGGACCGCAAGGCGACGGCCCGCCCGGGCTCGGTCGAACGGCAGGCACCCTCGGCGGCACACGGCGGATGACGAGCCGGCGCGATCGCCGCATCCGCTCCCCCGACGTCGGAGAGTGAGGGACCTTGGCTGTCGATCGGGCACTGGAGACCAAGTACCGCATCGCGGAGACGGCCATGGCGCTGTTTCTGGAGCGGGGCTACGACAGCGTCACCGTGGAGGCGGTCGCCGACGCGGCACAGGTGTCCCGGCGGACGGTGTTCCGCCACTTCGACGGCAAGGACGAGCTGGCCTTCCCCGACCACTCCGCGCGCCTGGACCTGCTGGCGCGCAACCTGGTGAGTCCGACCAGCGGCAGGCAGGCTGTGGACGTCGTCATCGCCGCCACCGAGGCGGTGATGCTCGACTTCCTCAGCCGGCCCGAGCTGGTTCTCCGGCGCTACAAGCTGACGCGGCTCGTGCCCGAGCTGCGCAGCCGCGAAGTCCTCGAGCACGAGCGTTACCTCGCCCTGACCACCGCCTACCTCCGCAGGCACCTGCCCGCGGACGGTCCGTCGTTCCTGCCGGTGGCCCTGGCCGCCCTGATCGACGCGATGCACCGCTCGGCGCTCGGGGACTTCGCGCGCAGCGACGGCACCGTGGACGCCTATGCCGAACTGAAGGACGGCATGGAGTGGATCCGGCGCATGCTGGCCACGGATCAGGACCAGCACAATCCCCTGCTCCTGGCCGTGCTGCCCGACACCGCCGCCGTGCGCCGGTCCCTGGCCGCGCTGCGCGACCAGGCGCGCGACCTGCTCTGACCGGCACCGGCCGGACGGGGCGTCAGTCGTGGTGCCCGACTCGGCGAACGTCGAGACCGTGCTCCTCGTAGCGTGCCCGCAGCCGCTTCTTGTCGAACTTGCCGACACTGGTCTTCGGGACCTCGTCCACGAAGGACCAGTTCTCGGGCAGCTGCCAGCGGGCGAGCGTGCCTGCCAGGAAGTCCCGTAGCTCCGCGGCGGTGACGGACTCGCCGTCCCTGAGCACCACGGCGACCAGCGGTCGCTCCTGCCATCGCTCGTCGGGCACCGCGATGGCGGCCGCCTCGGCGACCGCGGGGTGCGCCATGACGGCGTTCTCCAGCTCCACCGAGGAGATCCACTCGCCACCGGACTTGATGACGTCCTTCGTGCGATCGGTGAGGGTGAGGAAGCCGTCGGGCGAGATGCGGCCGACGTCGCCGGTTCGCAGCCAGCCGTCGTGGAAGCTCTCGGGTGCCGCGGCCGGACCCTGCGGGGTGTAGTACGCGCCCGCGATCCACGGCCCGGACACCTCCAGCTCACCGACGCTCGTGCCGTCCCACGGCACCTCGGCACCGTCGGCGTCGATCAGCCTGGCCCGCACGGAGGCCGGGAACCGGCCCTGCGTCATCCGGTAGGCCATCGCCTCGTCACCGGCCGCGGAGGCCGGGGGCCGGGCCACGCTGCCCAGCGGTGACATCTCGGTCATGCCCCAGGTGTGCAGGAGGGGCACCCCGTGGTTCTCCGAGAACGCCCGCATCAGCGACGGCGGGCATGCCGACCCGCCCACGACCGCTTCGCGCAGGTGCGAGATGTCCTGCGGGTGAGCCTCCAGGTGCTGGAGCAGGCCCTGCCAGATCGTCGGCACCGCCGCGGCGAACGTCGGCTTCTCCGCGGCGAGGATCTCCGCGATCGGGCCCGGCTGCAGGAAACGGTCGGGCAGGACCAGCGAGGCCCCGACCATCATCGCCGCATACGGCAGGCCCCACGCCATGGCGTGGAACATCGGCACGATCGCCAGTGCCGAGTCCTGCTGGGCCAGCCGCATGCCGTCGGTCATGCACAGCTGCATGGAGTGCAGCCAGATCGACCGGTGCGAGTACGCCACGCCCTTGGGTGCACCGGTCGTTCCCGACGTGTAGCACATCGCGGCCGCGCGCCGCTCGTCGACGACCGGCCAGCCGAACTCGCCAGGCTGCCCGCCGAGCAGGTCCTCGTACGAGTGCACCCGCACACCGGGGGGCACGTCCAGCGCCTCCGCCGCACCGTTGGCGACGAGCACGTGCCGCACCGTCTCCAGCAGCGGCAGCACCCGGTTGAACTGGGGCACCAGGTGACCGTCCACGATCACCACCCGGTCGGCGGCGTGGTTGACGACGAAGGCCACCTGCTCGGGCGACAGCCGGATGTTCAGCGTGTGGAGCACCGCGCCCATGGCGGGGACCGCCAGATACGCCTGGAGGTGCTCGCTGTTGTTCCACAGGAACGTGCCGACCCGCTCGTCGCGGGTCACCCCCAGTGCCCGCAAGGCGTGGGCGAGCTGGGCGGCACGGTGCCCGGTCGTGCGGTAGGTGTCGGCTCGTGATCCCGACCCCGTCCAGGTCGTCACGGTCCGGTCGCCGTGCACGGTGCTGCCGTGCCGCAGCAGCTGGGCGATCGACAGGTCGCTGTCCTGCATCGTGCTCAGCACGCTCGGGCTCCTCTACCTCCGGTCGTCGGCGGCCAGGACAGGGTCAGGGCCTGCCCGCGTGCGGCACCTCGACGCGGGTGGTCAGCAGGCGTGCCTCCCGGGCGTTCCTGCGCGCCTCCTCGTGGAAATCGGGTGCGGCGCACAGGAACAGGGTGCGGCCGTCGGCACCGCCGAGCATGCAGGCGAAGACACCGGTCCCGGTGGGAATCTCCTCGCTGATCTCGCCCCCTTCGTGCACCCGCAGGACCCGCCCGCCCACGGCATCGGCGATCCACAGTGAACCTTCGGCGTCGAGGCAGCACCCGTCGGCGGCGATCACGAGCTGGCGCAGCGCCACGTTGAGGTCCTTGTCCGTGGGCAGGGGGCCGAACTCGGCCCAGGTGCGGCGGTTGACGAGGGCACCGTCGTCGGCGATGTCGAACGCGGTCACGCGGTTGCCGAAGGTCTCGCAGACCAGGAGCACGCCATCGTCGGTGATCACGCTGCCGTTGGGAAACCAGAGCTCGTCCGCGACCGTGGTGACGGCGCCGTCGGGGTCGACACGCAGCAGGACGGCCGGCTCCACCGGCGCTCCGCCCATCAGGTCGAAGCCGAACTCGCCGACGAACGCCCTGCCGCGGGCGTCGACGACCATGTCGTTCGGGTGACCTTTGACCTTGCCGGACAGGTCGGCATGGGTCACCAGGGAACCGTCGGGCTCGCGGCGCAGCACCCTGGCGTCCCGCATCGAGACCACCAGGAGCCGGTTGTCCGGCAGCCAGCCCAGTCCGGACGGCTGCTGGGCGATGTCGGCCTCGACCCGGAGGTCGCCGCCGTCCTCGGCGGCCGAGTACACCCGGTAGGTGTAGAAGTCGGCGAACCAGATCCGCCCTTCGTGCCAGCGAGGACATTCCAGGTACGCGAGTCCTTCGATGGCGGTGCTGATGTCACGGCTCATGATCTCCCCATCGGACGATGTGCTGTGCGATGCCGGCGGTTCGTCAGGCGCAGGCCTCGAGGAACCGCTCCAGCTCGGCTTCGATGTCGGGGCCGCAGGGCTGGAAGACGATCTCGGTGACGCCGCGGGAACGGTAGTCGTCGATCCTGCGCCGGACCTGCTCGCGTGTCCCGCTCAGCGTGACGTTGCCGAGCGTGCTGCTTCCGCCCGCACGCCAGGCCGCCTCGTCCGCGGCGTTGAGCGCGACGCAGTGGCCGGAGTGGACGGCGAGGTGCCGGTGCTCCTGCGGCGAGGCCTCCACCACCTTGAGCCATTCCTGCCCTCCCGGAAGCGCCCGCACGGCGTCCGGCCCGCCGAACTCGTAGGCCCCGTGCAACGACAGGGCCCAGCCCGGACCGGCCGTCACGCGGGCGCGCTCCGAGCCGTGGTCCTCGCCGTCGTCGAGCACGGTGCCCCACTCGAGGTAGGCGACCCAGGAGTGCTCGGTCATGAACTCCGGTGGCTGCAACGTGGCGAACAGTCCGTCGGCGAGCTCCCGCGCGACCCTGTTGCCTTTCGGTCCCAGGGCGCCGACGAGGATCGGGACGTCGATCGGGCGTTGCGGGGCGTGACCGTCGGGGTGCAGCATGCGCATCTGCGCGCCTTCCCATTCCACGATCTCGCCACGCAGCAGACCCCGGTAGGCGCGGATGTAGGACTCCATGTAGGACCACCGGATGGCTCCGTAGCCCATGGCCCTGCGCCCCGTGAACCCGGTGCCGAACGCGACCGCCACGCGCCCCGGCGCGAGTGCGGCGAGTGTGGCCGTCGCGGCCGCGTTGACCATCGGATGGCGGAGGCTGGGGACCAGCACACCCGGGCCGAGCCCGATGCGCTCGGTGCGCTCGGCGGCGAGCGCCAGCGTCATCCACACGTCCGGGCTCTGCTGGGGGGTGTCGTAGACCCACGCGCGGTGATAGCCCAGCCGTTCGGCCAGCGCGATGTTGTCCGGGGAGTCCAGAGCGGTGGGAAAAGCGCAAGACACATCCATTGTGTCCTCCTCCCGATCGAGGCCGATCGCTCCTTCGCGTCCGCCTGGCCAGCGGAAATGACTAAGCGCATAGTCACCAAGCGGTCTGTGTGGCACAGTACACAGATCACCTTCGCGGAGCAAGACCAAACGGGGCGCCGCCGGTGCGTTACCCCTTTTCGGGGCGATGAATGGAAGGAGACGGCGATGGGCGCCAAGCATTCCCTGCTTCCCGAACTGGTGGACGACTCGCCTCAGCTGTGGGACGCCGGGTTCGGGGAGGTCGCCAGGAAGCTGCTGACGGCGGGAGTGCGGTGCTTCGCCAGGAACGGTTTCCACGCCACGACCACCCGGCACATCACCACGGCCGCGGGCCTGTCCCCCGCGGCGCTGTACGTGCATTTCACCTCGAAGGAAGAGGTGCTGTTCGAGATCACCCGTGCCGCGCACCGGAGTTCGCTCGCGGTGCTGCGTGAGACGCAGTCCGCCGGGGACCCGGCGGCCCACCTGAAGGCACTCGTCGCGCGGTTCGTCGCCTGGCACGCTCGCCACCACGTCGCGGGCCGCGTCAGCCAGTACGAGCTGTCCGCGCTGACGGCGCAGCACTACGAGGTGATCGTCGGGCTGCGCCAGCAGGCCACGGCGGTGTTCCACGACGCCGTCGTCCGGAGCGTCCACGAAGGAGCGTTCGGCACGGTCGACGCGCACCGCGTCGTGCGCGCCGTCCTCTCTCTGGGCGTCGACCTCGTCCGCTGGTACCGCCTCGACGGGCCGGACTCCCCCGAACAGCTCGGCGACTTCTACGCCGAGCTCGCCTGGGGGATGGTGACCACGGCGAGCTCTGTCGCCCGGCATCCGGCGCCGAACGGCACGTCGCCCGCATGACCGTCCACACGCGACTACGCTGCGGACTCGGGCTCGGCGTCCTCGACGTCGTGGCGGAGCCACGTGTGGTACACCCAGGCGTACAGCAGCGGCGCCGCCACGGTGGTGACGGGCCAGACCGCGTACAGGAACACCGCGGTGGCCGCGGGTAGCCCGCCGATCCAGCCGTCGGTGTGCAGCAGGACGTTTCCGGCCACGAACAATGCGAGCAGCACGCCGCCGAACGCGGCGACGCCGGCGAGAACCGGCGTGGACCAGGCGTCCCGCCTGTCGAGCGCGGCCATGAACAGAAACAGTGCCGTCAGCACCGGAATGGCGTAGTAGACGAGCTGCCAGTAGTCGAAGACCATGCCGACGACGGCGACGGCCGTGGCGACGAAACAGAGCAGGACCAGCCGGTCAACGCGATCGACACGCATACCCTCACCCTTCGATCGACTTCGGTTGCGATGTGTGCTCGGCGACGCGCGCGCCTACACCAGGTTCATGTCCTTGCCCTCGCGCGGCCGGTTCATGTCGGCGAACCGGTCGAACGACTCCCGTGACGGCACGGCGACCGACACGACGATGAAGACCACGATCCCGAGGCACGTGATGAGGCCGCCGGTCTGGATGTAGGCAGGCAGGGTGATCACTTCCTGAGCCGTGAGGATGGTCGCGGCCAGGTTCGACACGATGCCGAACGCGATGGCCACCGTGGTCGCCAGCGCCGTTCCGCGCCGCCAGTACAGCCCCAGGACGAGCGGCCCGAAGATGGCCGCCGCGAACGCCGCCCAGCCGATGGCTCCCAGCAGGAACACGACCTGCGACAGGTACAGGGCGAAGACCAGGGCACAGACGACGACGAAGACGCTCGCCAGCCGTGCCCACCGGACCTCGTTGCGCACCGTGATGCCCAGCGCGCTCGTCAGGTCCCGCATCAACGACGACGCCCCCACCGCGATGAACGAGTTGGCGCTCGACATGATGGCCGCGAGCAGGCCCGCGAGAACGAACCCTGCGAAGACCGGCGACACCATGTTGTCGAAGAACCAGGTCGTGGTGTTGTCGATGTTGGCGAGCTCGGGCGCCCGGCCCTCGATGGTGAGCGCCCGCATCGACAGGCCGACGCTGAGGGCGAACAGTGTCGTGATCCCGTAGGCGACCGAGGCGACCAGCGCTCCCCACTTCAGCTCCGACGACGAGCGCAACATCAGGAACTTGGTGATCAGCTGGGGCTGCGCCACGGTTCCCAGCACCGCCATGACGATGAACGTGTAGACGTAGGTCAGCGGCTGTGACGCGTCCAGGCGAAGGAAGTCGACGTCGTGGCTGGCGATCGTCTCGAGCATGGTGCTCCAGCCGCCGACCGTGCTGGTCGCCACGAAGAACGTCCCGATGGACATGACGACCATCAGCAGTCCCTGCAGGAAGTCGGTCCAGGCACCGGCCAGCATGCCGCCCGCGACGGTGTAGAGCGCGACCACGGCGGACCCGATGATGGCACCGGTGGTGACCGACGTGCCGAAGATGAGGCTCATGATGACGCCGGTCGCGGTGACCTGTGCGGTCATGTACGCCACCGAGCCCACGAACATGGCCACCGACATCGAAAGGTGCGCCGCCCGGCCGGGATACCTGATGCGGATGACGTCGGGGATGGAGTACACGTCGTACTTCCGCGCCAGCCGGTACAGCCGGGACCCGAGCAGGAACCACGAGACGGCGAAGGCCAACGGGACCAGGAACGCCGCCGCCACCACGGCCTGCACGCCCCAGGAGTAGGTGTTGGCCGTGTGGCCGATCATGCCGAATCCACTCTGGATCGACGAGAACGTGCCGATGGCCATCACGAAGAAGCCCAGCGTCTGGCCCGCGACCAGGAAGTCCCGTGACGACTTCATCCGGGACTTCGCCCAGTAGCCGACCGCGAACATGATGGCGAAGTAGACCAGCACGATGACGACGACAGGTGTCATGCTCAATCCCTTGCGACGGAGTACGAGAGACGAACGGCGGATCTGGCACGCCGCTACCGAGCCGGACCGCTCCGTCCGCATCTCCCGTCAGCAGTTCCCTGCCACGGGCGGTCGGGGCCGGCGACGGTGCCAGACGAGTTCGCACACACAGCGGAAAGGCCTCTCATCAGCGATACTACCCGGTATTATGTGAGCGCGGACACGCGAAGTCAACCGTTCGCCGGGACCGGCACGGGCCCTGCGGCGGTGCCATGATGGTGCGGCACCCTGATCGATGGAGGCACAGTTGAGTACAGGTCCCGGTGCGGACACCGGCGCCAGGGAGCGCATTCTGGACGCCGCGGCGGAGGCGTTCCAGGTCCAGGGTTTCGGCAGCACCACGATCGACGACGTCGCCGAACAGGTCAGCGCGACCAAGGGCCTGATCTACTACCACTTCCGATCGAAGTTCGATCTTTTCCTCGCCGTGTACGAGGAAGGCATGCGGCGGGTCAGGGCCAAGGTCGAGCCGCACGCTCGCGGTGAGGGGACCGGCTGCGAGCGGCTGGTCGCGATGTCGGTGGCCCACGTGACGAACCTGATGACCGATCTCGCCTATCACAACGTCGTGCACGAGGGGGTGCGCGCTCAGTCGTCGACGGCGCTGAAAGAGCGGCAACGTGACGCGCTGAAGGCACTCAACAAACTCAGGCGCGACTACGAGCAGATGTTCCACCAGGTGGTGTCCGAGGGCATCGCCGACGGCTCGCTGCGCACCGTCGACGCCGCACTGGCCACCCGCACCCTGCTCAGCAGCCTCAACGCCGTGGACATGTGGTACCGCAAGATCGACGACCAGCCTGCCGAGGCCGTCGGCAGCCTGGCAGGCCGGATCGTCGATCTGCTCATCGGCGGCATCGCCACGCGGCCGGGCCGTTCCGGGGACACCGCGGCCGGCTGATCACCACGAGCCGAAGGCCGCCCAGGCCACCAGCGGCGCAACGGCGACCGAGACCAGACCGTAGGTGAGCAGCTGGCGGAACAGCCGTGCCCTCACCGACGGTTCGGCGGCGCCGAGAATCAGCCCTCCGGTGATGCCGAGCGGGTTGATGTCGACGAGCACGGAGGCCACAGCGAGGGCGAGCACCCCGCCGACCGGGGAGATCCCGGCCTCCACCAAGGGCGGCAGCAGGGGCATGACGGTGACGAACACCGCGATCGAGCTGGCGGCGAACGAGGTGACACCGGCGATGTAGCAGAGCACCAGCAGACTCAGCATGGGCGATCCGTCGACCTGGAGCAGCTCGCTGATGCGCTCGAAGGCGCCCAGGTGCTGCATCAGCCCGACATAGGTGAGCAGACCGCCGATCAGCAACACCACTGTCCACGGGATCCTCGACACGATCTGGCTGGGTTCCAGCCGGAACACCACCTGCTGGATCAGCGCCGCCGTCAGGCCGAGGTAGCCGACGTTCAGGTCGAACCCGACCGAGAGCACGACGACGGCGAGCAGGCACAACACCGTGACCGTACGGGCTTTCCGTTCCCCGCCGGTGACCGCGGGCGCGGTGGCGACGGCTGTCGCGGCCGGCGCCTGTGCCGCGACGCCGGGCCCGGAAACGGTGTCCTGCGGTGGAGTGGCGGTGCGTGCGGGTGTGCCGCGGGGGACGCGCCCGCGTGGCACGGCACCGATCCGCAGCCCGACCAGCAGGCACGCCCCGCACACCACGAGTCCGGCGAGCAGCCCGCCGAGCAGGAACGTCACCGGCGCCGACGCGGGCAGCGCGAGGCCGAGGTTGTCGCTCAGTTCCCTGGCCGTGACGCCGTAGACGGCCAGCGGCGAGAGCAGTCCGCCGATGATGCCGGTGATGCCGAGCACCGCCGCCACGAGCGGCGATGTCCCGTGGCGCGCGGCGAGGCCGAGCGCGATCGGGGCGACGATCGCGGTGGCGGCGGCCGGCAGCGTGCCGATGGCGGTCAACACGGCCCCGACGACGAACGGGACCAGGGCGACCAGCACCACGCGGCCACGCACGAGCCGCAGGAGCAGGTCGAGCAGCCAGTCCAGGGTTCCGTTGAGCTGGGCCGTGGCGAACAGGGCCGTCACACCGACGATCAGCACGAAGAAGTCGGCCGGGAAGAACCCCGTCACCTCCTCGGCCGGGACTCCGGCGGCGATCCCGAGCAGGAACGCCGCGGACAGGGTGGCCAGTCCGAGGTCGAAGGCGGGCAGCAGGGTCGCCGCGAACAGGACGACCAGGACGATGATGGATACGTAGGCCATCGTCATTGATGGGTCCTTTCTGGTCAGACCACGCCGCGGCGGCGCAGGTCGTCGATCTCCGCACCGTGGAGCCCGGCAAGTTCCCGCAGCACCTCGGTGGTGTGTTCGCCGAGGACGGGCGCCGGGCGGCTGATCGAGCCGTCGAAGCCGGAGAACCGGCCCGCGGGCGCCTGCATGAGATACGAGCGTCCCGCCCTGTCGTCGGCCACCTCCACCACCGACCCGCGGGCCCGGATGTGCGGGTCGGCGCAGATGTCCGCCGCCGAGTTCACCGGACCGGCGGCGATGCCGGCCTCGAGAAGCCGGGACATCAGCGGTTCCAGGTCGTGGGCGGCCACGAAGTCCGCGACCCGGGACTCGATCTCCTCACGGTGCTCCAGCCGTGCGGTCATCGAGTCGTGGACGGCGAGGTCGGCGGCGTCCATGACCTTCACCAGCCGCCACCACATCTGCTCGGTCGAGGCGGGCAGGGCGAGCCAGCGCCCGTCCCGGGTGCGGTACAGATTGTTGGGGCTGATGTGCGGGTTGCGGTTGCCCTGCCGCTCGCGGCTCTCGCCGGTGACGCTGTAGTCGACGATGAAGTCCTCCATCATCCGCAGCAACGGTTCGTAGAGGGCGATGTCGGCGAGCTGGGCCTGGCCGGTGCGATCACGCTGGCGGAGTGCGAGCAGGGCCGCGAAGGCGGCATAGATGCCGGTGACCCCGTCGGCGACGGGATAGCCCGCGAAGACCGGGGGGCGGCCGGGCTCGCCCGTCCGGTAGGTCAGCCCGGCGAAGGCCTCCGCCACGCGAGCGAACCCGGGGCGATCGGCGTAGGGACCGGTGCGGCCGTAGGCGCTGACGTGCACCATCACCAGGTCCGGCCGGTGGCCCCGGAGATCGTCGAAGTCGATCCGGAAGCGGCGCAACGTGGCCGGGCGGAAGTTGGTGACCACCACGTCGGTGTGCGCGGCCAGCCTGCCGACGAGCCCGGCGGCGTCCGGGTGGTGCAGGTCGATCGTCACGCTGCGCTTGTTGCGGCCGAGCCTGGCCCAGCCTGCCGACACGCCGCCGTCGAGCGGCGGGTAGTGGCGAGCGGGGTCGCCCTCGGCGGGATGCTCGACCTTGATCACCTCGGCGCCGAACTCACCGAGCAGCGAGGACGCCAGCGGACCGGCGAGGATGGTCGACACATCCAGCACCCGCACCCCGCTCAATGGACCGTCGGTCACCACACATTTTCCTTTCACGAAGGGAGTCACCGCACGAGCCGCGACGACGCCCGATCACCGTGCCCTGCGGCGCAGCCCGCGGGAAGACGGCGGAACAGCTCATCGGTGAAAGGTTTTTCCTTTATGGTTGGCCAGTGCGGGTAGAACGAGCGCGGTACCTCCTGGCCGCCGTCGAGACGGGGTCACTGCGGTCGGCGGCGGAGCGGTGCGGGGTCAGCCAGCCCGCCCTCGGCCAGCAGCTCACGCTGCTCGAGGAGGACCTCGACGTCGTCCTGCTGATCCGCAGCCGCCACGGCGTGCGGCCGACGGCGGCCGGTCAGGCCCTGCTCGACCCACTTCACCGGCTGGTCGAGGCGGAGGATGCCGTCCGGGAGGCGGCCATGGAGTCGAGCGGCGCCTACCGGGGGCGGGTCCACATCGGCGGAGTCTCGGTCACTGCCGAGATCATCATCGCGCCGGTCGTGGGACGGCTGCGCGAACACCATCCCGGCCTGCGGTTCACCGTCCGCGAAGGTTCGTCGACCGACATCGAGGCCGCCGTGCTGGCGGGCGAGCTGGACTTCGGGGTGATCACCATGCCGACGGGCCCGGCGCCGGAGGGACTGCAGCGCGTGCCCCTGGTCACGGCTCCGCTCGGCGT
Source organism: Prauserella muralis (assembly GCF_003202285.1). Lineage (GTDB taxonomy): Bacteria > Actinomycetota > Actinomycetes > Mycobacteriales > Pseudonocardiaceae > Prauserella_B > Prauserella_B muralis. The sequence continues at coordinate 1,128,871 of NZ_MASW01000002.1, read as the reverse complement.
GTACCTGCGCCTCGATCACCCGCTCTCGGGCAGGGACCACGTCCACTGGCGCGACCTCGCCACCTGGCCGCTCGTCACCATGCGCGGCGGGACGGTGATGTGGGAGATCCTGCATCAGCACGTGCCCAGTCCGGACGTCGTGGTCCAGGCCATGTCGGCCCGGACCGTCAAGGTCATGGTCGGCCAGGGAGTCGGGCTGGGGATTCTCGCCCGGCTCGACACCTCCGCGGACATCACCGGCCTGACCTGGATCCCTCTGCGCGACGCGGACCCGATCCACCTGTGCCTGACCCAGCGCCAGGACAGCCAGCCCTCCCGGCCTGCCCGCATCGTCCGGCAACTCGTCCGCGACACGGCGCGGGAACTGCGCACCGCGTCCCGGGAAGACGCTCAGGAGCCGCGTGACTCGGCGACCCGGCGCATCCAGTAGCGGAACCAGTCGTGGCCGAAGGGCACGTACACGCGCACGGGCACGTCACGGGCGACGAGCTCGGTCACCACGTCCGGCCGCACGCCCAGCAGTTGCTCGACCGGTACCGGACCGTGCGCGGCGATCAGTGCCTCACGGAGGACACCGTCGTGCGTGGCCAGCGCGAACGGTGCCCTGGCCTCGGCCAGCTGGTGCGCCAGGCGCAGGAAGGCGACGTCGGTGGGCTCGCCGTAGGGCAGAGCCACACCGGATGGCTCGACGTAGGCCCCTTTGACCAGCCGGATGTGCACACCGGCGGCCAGCAGCCGCCGCAGGTCGTCGGGTGTGCGGCGGAGGTTCGCCTGCACGGTGGCGCCGAGCCGGCCCGCCAGTCCCCTGCCCGCGACGGTGAGCACACAGGACAGGACAGCGTCGGCGCGCGCGTGATCCTCGGCGCCGACCTGGATGCGCCGCCCCTCCGGCAGCGCGTGCGCGATCGCGGCCAGCGCGTCGGCGCAGCGCGCCGGATCGACGTCGAGGCCGAGGTGGGACAGGTCGATCGCCAGCCACGCATCGTCCGGCAGCTGCGCGAGTTCGCCTGCCAGGCCCACGTAGTCGTCCGCGACGCGCCGCGCGAGCGCCGGATCGCCGACCAGCTCGCCGAACTGGTCGATGCTCGCGGCCACCCCCTGTTCCTGGAACCGCCGGACCAGCCGGACGGCGTCGGCGACCGACGTGCCCGCCACGTAGCGCGACGCCGCCCGCCATGCCAGATCCTCCCCGCGCGGCACGGACCGCACGGCCCGTTCCAGGCGAGTGCTGGTGGCCAACCGGAACAGGACGGTGCGATCGATCGACATGGCCACATCCTGGCAGAACCGGCGGCGCTGCTCCGGTCTGTCCGCGCCCGGTGCCGTCGGCGTGGCAGGTAACGAGGGCGCCGGTCTTGCCGACTGAACGGGCACGGGCAGCGGGCTCCGGCAGCGGCGGGACGGAGGGGTGGGGCGTGGCGGTCTTGATACGCACGCGCGACGTGCCCGCGGCACGGCGGCACGACGCGTGGCGCGGCGTTGTCTGCGACACCCTCGGCCCGCTGGACCTGCGGATCGACCGGGATGCCCCGCTGCGGGGGCAGATCGATGCGGGCCTGCTCGGCCCGCTCGGCGTCGGCCGGGTGCGCACGTCGACGCCGCACAGCGTCCACCGCACCCGCGGGCTGATCCGCCGGGAGAGCCCCGAGCTCTACCGCGTGGTACTGGCGATGTCGGGCAGCCTCCTCGTCGCCCAGGACGGCCGGTCGGCGCGGCTGCGGCAGGGCGAGTTCGTGATCTACGACTTCTGCAGGCCCTACGAGCTTCGCTACGACGCGCCCGTGCACCTCGCGGTGTTCAGCCTGCCGCGATCCTCGATCGCGGTCCCCGCGGGCACGGTGGCGCACCTGACCGCCACCCCGGTCGCCACCGACACCGGGGCGGGCTCGCTCACCGTTCCGCTGCTGCGCCGCGTCACCGCCGACCTCGACGACTACCGGCCCGCCAGCGCGGCGCGGCTGGCGACCGTGGTGACCGATCTGATCAGCACGACCATCGCCGAACGGGCGGAGCGGCTCGACGTGATCCCCGAGGACGCGCGCGACCGGACCCTGCTGCTGCGGATCCACGCCTTCGTCGAGCAGCACCTCGGCGACCCCGCGCTGACGCCATCGACGCTCGCCGCCGCGCATCACGTGTCGCTGCGGCAGCTGCACCGCCTGTTCGAGCCCGAGAACATGACGGTGGCCGCGTGGATCCGGCATCGGCGGCTCGAACGCTGCAGGCGCGAGCTGGGCGACCCGTCGGCGCGCAACACCCCGGTGAGCGTCGTCTGTGCACGGTGGGGATTCGCGAACCTCGCCCACTTCAGCAGGCTGTTCAGCCGTACCTACGGCGTCTCGCCCGCCGAGTACCGGCGCGACGCCGTCGGCTGACGGGCTGGCACGGACGGTCAACCGCCCGGCGCGCGCGGGCAACCCGCGGGCCCTGGGAACCGGCAGACTCCGTGGCACACAAGCCACCTCGAAAGGAGCACTCCGATGCCCGCACTGTTCGTCAACCTGCCGGTCAAGGATCTGGACCGAGCCAAGAAGTTCTTCGGCGACCTCGGCTTCGACTTCTTCGGCATGACCGACGACATGGCCTCCGTCGTGATCAGCCAGGACGCCCAGGTGATGCTGCTGACCGAGCCCACCTTCGCCGGCTACGCGAGAACGAGGGTCGCCGATCCCGCCGAGACCACGCAGTTGATCCTCGTCCTCGGCATGGGCGACCCCGCCGAGGTCGACGAGCTCATGGAGAAGGCGCTGGCGGCGGGCGCGACCGAGATCGGCGAGCCGGCCCGCGCGCACGGCCGGTACCAGCGCGGCTTCGCCGACCTCGACGGCCATCAGTGGTCGGTGCTGTGCCTGCTGCCGCCGGAGGAGTCGTGACCGGCACGGTGACGTCGGCCGACGGAACGGTCCTCACCGTCGACCGTTCCGGGTCCGGCCCGGCCGTCGTGCTGGTGCACGGCGCCTTCACCGACCGCACCCACCCGATCCTGCGCGAGGTCGCGGAGGCACTCGCCCCGTGGTTCACCGTCCACAACTATGACCGCCGCGGGCGCGGCGGCAGCGGCGACACCGCGCCCTACGCGGTGGACCGCGAGGTGGACGACCTCGCGGCGATCATCGAGGCGGCAGGCGGCTCGGCCATGGTGTTCGGCGGCTCCTCGGGAGCCGCGCTGGCGCTGACGGCGGCCGCCCGGCTGCCGGCGATCACGAAGCTGGCGCTGTGGGAACCGCCGTACCACGTCGACGACAGCGCCCCCTTCCTGCCGGACGACTTCGCGGACCGCCTCACGACGCTCGTGGCCGATGGCCGCCGGGGCGAGGCTGTGGAACGGTTCCTGGTCCAGGCGGCGGAGGTCCCCGCGGACATCGTGGCGGCGATGCGAGCGGGGCCGGTGTGGGCGCAGGCCGAGGCCCTCGCCCACACCCTCGCCTACGAGGCCGCTGTCCTGGGCGCGGGCAACGCCCTGCCCACCGGGCTGCTCGCCGCCGTGACCCAGCCGACGCTCGTCATGGCCGGTGACCACAGCCCCGGCTGGCTGCCTGCCGCCGCCCGTGCGGTCGCCGGCGGCCTGCCCCGCGCCCGGTACCGGACGCTCCCGGGCCAGACGCACGCGGTCGCCTCCGAGTCGCTGGCCCCGGAGCTGCTCGAGTTCTTCGTCACCGGGTGACCGGCGGCAGGCTCGTCGAGTAGGCACGGCGAGCCCGTCCCATCCTCAGTGGAGCCGGCCGTGGTCCAGCCGCATGCTGGAAGGGCGCACGTTCTGGTTCATCCGGAAGACGTTGTCCGGGTCGTAGCGGTCCTTGAGCGCGACCAGGCGCCGGTACTTCCCGTCGCCGAACGCGCTTCGCACCCGGTCGCGGTCGACATCGCTGAAGAAGTTGAGCGCCATACCGGAGCGGGCCCATGGGCGCAGCGCCGCCGTGGTGGCCTTGACCCACCCGATGTGGCGCTCGTCGTCGCGGTCGGTCCAGATGCCGTAGCAGTGGTAGAACCAGGGTGCCGACCGGCCGCCGATGGGGACGGCGTCCTCGGGCACCTCGGCGACCGCGCCGCCGTAGGGGGCGACGATCGTCACGCTCGCCGGCGACGTCGCCGCGTTGGCGCGTTCGACGAGCGCCGCGATCGCCTCGTCCGGCAGGCCGGTGAGCAGGTCCGAGGTCCAGTAGTTGCGCCGTCCCGGCGGGTTGCCCGCATCGGTGATGGCCTGCAGGTCCAGGTACGGCATCGGGCCGACGAGGTCGACTGGCGGGTCGCCGAACGCGCGCAGCGGCGCGAGGACCTCCGCGCCCTCGCCGCTGTCACCGAAGTAGGCCGCGAGCACGCTGACCGCCTGCTGTCCGCGGAGCTCGGGCGGAACGAACGGCGCGGGCGGGGCGGTCATCAGGATCGCACCGCCCGCGACTTCCCTGGGCGCGCTGTGCATGAAGTCGCGGAAGAACCGCAACACTTCGGATGCCCGCTCACGGGGATGGATCAGCATTCCCCCGTAGATGGTCGGCCCGACCGGGTGGAGGCGGAGCTCGAACTCGGTGACGACGCCGAAGTTCCCGCCGCCGCCCCGCAGGCCCCAGAAGAGGTCCGGGTTCTCCGTCTCGTTTGCGGTCAGGATCCGGCCGTCCGCGGTGATCACGCGTGCGGAGGCGAGATTGTCGCAGGCGAACCCGTGCAGGCGCTCGAGCCAGCCACTGCCGCTGCCGAGGACGAAGCCGGCGACGCCGGTGGTGGTCATTCGGCCGCCGGTGGTGGCGAGGCCGTGCTCCTGGGTGGCTCGATCGAGCTCGCCCCAGGTGACGCCCGGTCCGACACGTGCGCGGCGGGCGAGCGGGTCGACCTGGATCTGCTTCATCGGCCGCAGGTCGAGCAGCACGCCGCCGTCGATGGCCGAATAGCCGGCGACCGAATGGCCTCCGGCGCGGATGGCGATCGGCAGCCGCGCCGACTGGGCGAACAGCAGGGCCGCGACGACGTCGCCGTCGCAGGTGGCGCGGGCGATGACGGCCGGGCGGCGGTCGAACATCGCGTTGAAGACCGTACGGGCGTCGTCGTAGCGCTCGCCGTCGGCGGGTGTGAGGATCTCGCCGGAGAACCCGGCGCGGAGCCGGCCGAGATCGGGAACTGGCTCGGCGTCCAGTGGGGACGTTGTCTGGGTCATGCGGGCAGCGTGCACCGGGTTGCGGTGGGCGGCAGTGCCGCACGTCACAGATCGGCGGCTCGTGCGGCCTGCTCGAGCGCCGCCCGGTCGTGAATGTAGAAGTGGCCTCCGCGTTGGCTGACGACGCCGGCGCCCACGAGGGCCGCGAGGGCGCGGTTGACGTTCTCCCTGCTGGCCGCCACGTGTTTGGCGAGCTCGCTCTGCGACAGCCGCAGGCGCAGCCGGATGCCGTCCGGTGTCTGCTCGCCGTACTCCTCGACCAGGGAGACCAGCAGGTCGGCGACCCGGTGGCCGATGTCGCCGAAGGCCACGCCACTGAACGAGTACGCGGCGTGCACGGCCGCGATGCTCAGATGCTCCAGCATCCGCTGCATGGCGGCGGGATGCCGTCCCAGGAAGGCCAGCAGGGGCGCTCGGCGGATCATCAGGCACGTACTGGCGGTCATCGCGCTCAGGCTGAGCCAGCGCGCGCCTCGCGGGTGGAACAGTCCGACTTCGCCGGTGATCCCGACCGCGGGATAGACCCTGAGAATCACCTCTCTGCCGTCCAGGTTCACGCGGTGTGCCTTGAGCTGTCCCTCCGCGACGACGACGAGTTCGTCGGCCGGGTCACCTTCGATCCAGATGGTCTGGCCGCGGCCGAAGGACCGCTGCCGCACGTCGGGCAGCAGTTCCTCGACGTCCTGCACCGACAGGTCCCGGAAGATCGGGGTCTGGAGCAGGATCCCCGCCGTGTCCACTCTCGACAGGCTAGCGCCTTCCGGACAGCCACGGGGGGTTCGCACAGGTCGTCAGGAGCGTCCCTGCCGATCAGGAGTCGATGATCGCGACGGCCCTGGTCCAGCCTGCCGAGGCGGCGTGGACCTTCACCGGGAAGCAGGCGATCTGGAAGCCCCTGTCGGGGAGCCGTTCCAGGGCGTGCAGCTTCTCGAGGTGGCAGTAGCCGATCTCGCGGCCCGCCCGGTGGCCCTCCCAGATGATCGACGGATCGCGCTCGGCGGCGTACCGGGCGGCGGTGTGGACGAACGGCGCGTCCCAGCTCCAGGCATCGGTACCGGTCAGCCGGACACCCTGTTCGAGCAGGTAGAGGGTCGCGTCACGGCCCATGCCACAGCCGGAGGACACGTAGTCGTCCTCGCCGTAGCGGGCTCCCGCGGCGGTGTTGACCACGACGATCTCCAGCGGGGAGAGCTCGTGACCGAGGCGATCGAGCTCGGCCCGTACGTCGGTCGCGGTCGCGACGTAGCCGTCCGGGAGGTGGCGGAAGTCGAGCTTCACGGCAGGCTGCAGGCACCAGTCCAGGGGAACCTCGTCGATCGTGATCGCCCGCGCGCCGCCGTCCATCGTGGCGGAGTAGTGGTAGGGCGCGTCGAGGTGCGTGCCGTTGTGCGTGGTGATGCGCACCCATTCGTGTGCCCAGCCTTCCCGGTCCGGGAGGTCGTCGACGGTCGCGCCGGGAAAGAAGGCCAGCAGGTCGGCGGCGGTCTGCTCGTGGGTGTAGTAGTCGATCTCCGGCCGGAAGCCGGGCGGATCGGAGGCGATTCCGGCCTGCAGCGGCACGGAGATGTCGATGATCCTGCGCACCGGTGTGCTCCTTTCGTTGGCTCAGAACCCCGAGGACAGCGGGAGGACATCGCTGCCGGGGACGACGGTCTGCCGGGTCTCGCCGAGCCCCTGCCCGCGCAGGGTGACGACGTCACCGGGCCGCAGCCAGCGGGCGTCCGCCAGGTCGGGAGTGTCGACGTGTTCGAGCAGGCAACCACCGGGGACGGTGCCCGATCCGATCACCTCTCCCGGCGACAACTCGACGCCCCGGGAGACGAAGGCCACGAGTTCCCCGAACGTCCAGTCCATCCGGTCGAGGGAGCCGCGGGTGAGCTCCTCGCCGTTGACGGTGGCGGAGAGCTCGATGGCGAGCCGGCCGTCGCGGCGATGCTCCTCCAGCTCGTCGGCGGTGACCAGCGCCGGACCGAGCGTGACGGCACTGTCCTTGCTCTTGCCCATCCCGAGGCCCAATGCCAGGTCGCGGAGCTGATGGTCGCGCGCGGTCCAGTCGTTGAAGAGCGTGTAGCCGACGATGTGCCGCTCGGCGGTGGCGGGGGCCAGGTCGCTGCCGCCTCGCCCGATCACCGCGCCGACCTCCAGCTCGAAGTCGAACATGCGGCTGCCTGGGGCGACCGGCACGTCGTCGTGAGGCCCCACGACGGCCCCGGCGTTCGTGAAGTAGAACGCCGGGACCTCCGACCAGGCGGGGTGCAGCTGCTCGCTGCGTCCGAGCGCGCGGTAGGAGCCGCGCAGGTGGTCAAGGAAGCACAGGCCGTCCCGGACCGAGGGCGGGCGCGGGAGGGGAGCCAGCAGCCGGACCTCGGTGAGGGGACGGATCTCGTCCGGGGCGCGGCGGGCGTCGATTCCTGCCTCAGCGAGGGCATGCTCGCCGGCCTCGAGGAGCGACAGCAGGCTGACGCCGGCGCGGAGGCCGCGGACGTGCTGCCCGTCGAGGATCCCGGTACGCCTGCCTGTGCCTGCCTCGTAGGTCACCCACTTCACGGGCGCGCCCCTTCGGCGGTGCGGCGTCCGGCGTCGGCGGCCTGGCGCTGATATTCCCGTGCCGTCGGCTCGATCGCGGCCCAAGCGCCCTCCGGTGTGCCGGGCAGCGCACGTCCGGCGTCCCGCACCCGGCCGAGGATGCGGTCCGCGGCCGCGTCGGCGTCGGCGGTGAGGGCGGTCAGGTCGGTCGAGGTCAGCACCCCGTCGCGCTTGAGGATCCGCCCGTCGACCAGCACGGTGCGGACATCCGCCGCGGTGGCCTGGAAGACGAGGGTGGCGTACGGGTCGATCCGCGGGTGCTGCTCGATCGCGGGACCGCCGACGAGCAGGAGGTCGGCGCGCTTGCCCGGGGTCAGTGACCCGATCCGGTCGCCGAGGCCGAGTGCCTCGGCGCCGTTGCTGGTGCTCCACCGCAGTGCCTCGCGCGCCCGGATCTGGACGCTGTCGGGCATCGCGCCCGCACGGTTGATGGGCCCCAGGACGTCCTCCCGGGCGCAGGCAAGTCCGAACCGCATCTCGTGCCACAGGTCGCCACTGTTGAGCGAGACCACGTCGGCGGACAGGGTCGGGGCGACGCCGTGCCGCCGGCAGCGTTCGAAGACCGGGCGCCCGAAGCCCATGTTGAGCTCGGTCTCGACCGAGATCGAGACCTTGCCCCCGCTCTGCGCGACGGCAGTCCACTCGGCGTCGCCGAAGGTGTTGCAGTGCACGTGGACCATGTCCGGCCCGAGCAGGCCCAGCGCGTCCATCTCGGTGATCCCCGTGCACAGCACACTGCCGAACACGCACCCCGCGTGGTTGACGAGCAGGGCGTTCCGCTCGCGGGCGGCGGCGAGTTCGGCGACGGTGTGCTCCCACGGCAGGCCGAACAGCTCCGACAGCGACACTCCGAGCGTGAGCAGGCCGTCCGAGGCGAAGTACGTGTCGGCGATGCGGTGGAAGTCCGCGACGCGGGCGGCGTGGTCACCGAAGCGGGTCTGCTCGGGAGAGCTTTCGAAGAAGCCGTAGCAGAACGCGGCCCGGATCCCGGCTTCCTGAAGGCCACGCACCGCGGCGTCGGCGTGGTCGGGGGTGTTGTTGCAGTGGGAGAAGTCCAGCACGGTGGTGACGCCGGAGTTGAGCGCGTCCACGGCTCCGTACAGGTTCCCCAGGCGGACGTCGTCCGGGGTGTAGGCCGGGGAGATGCCGAGGCGGATGCCGAAGTAGTAGTCCGCCAGCGTCCAGTCCGCGCAGATTCCGCGGACCAGGGACTGCCAGGTGTGCCGGTGTGTGTCGACCATGCCCGGCAGCACGAGGTGCCCGGTCGCGTCGAGGACCTCGGCGTCGGCCACGGGCAGGGACGGTCCCACGGCCGTGATGACCCCGTCCTCGATCAGCACGTCGCCGGTGGGAAAGTCCCCGAGGTCGGGGTCCATCGTCAGCACGTGACCGTTGCGTACCAGGGTGCGGTGTGAGCTCATCGTCGACCTCCGAAGCATCGTTGCTCCGGCCAGCGTCACCGAACCGAGGGCCGCGATCATGAGCCGAATCAGTTGCGATCGGAAACGTCGTCGCGGGTTACAATCCGGCCGCCGCCTGGAAGAGGTGATGGGCCATGGATGTCCGATCGTTGCGCTATGCCCTCACTCTGGCCGAGGAACTGCACTTCGGCCGCGCCGCACGGGCGCACTTCATCGCGGCCCAGCCGTTCGGCCGCCGGATTCAGGAGCTGGAGCGTGAGCTCGGGACGCGGCTGTTCGAGCGCACCAGCCGCCGCGTCTCGCTCACCGAAGCAGGCGAACGGTTCCTGCCGCGCGCACGCCGCGTGCTGGCGCAGCTGGACGCTCTCCTGGAGACGGCCGAGGGCGAACGCGCCGAGCCGGTGCTCCGGGTCGGTGTGCTGGGTTTCGGGCTGGCCGATCGCTGGCCCGCGGCTCGTTCCATCCTCAGCCGGTGCCGCCCCGATCTCGTGCTCACCTACGTCGAACTGGATTGGCCCAACCAGTACGACGCCGTCCGGACCGGCGAGGTCGACATCGCGATCGTGCACGACGTCGGCGGGGCCGACGACCTCGTCGTCGAGTCGGTCATGGACACGCGCCGCTACGCGGTGGTCCCGGCGGAATCGGAGCTCGCCGACGCCGACCACCTGACCGAGTCCGACGCCGTCGATCGCCCGTGGGTCGTGCCGGTCGGGCAGCCCGGGCTCGCGAACTGGGCAGGCGGGCACGCCTTCAGGAACCAGGTGCAGGTGCGCTCGCCGACCCACATCCCGGTCGCGGTGGCGACCTCCGGCCATCTCGGCGTGCACGCCGAGCCCGCGGCACGTTTTCTCCCGCATCCGGGTGTCCGCTACCTGCCCCTGGACGGACCACACGCGACCGTCGCCATCGCGTCCCGGAGACGGGAGCGCCGCGGCACCGTCGCAGCGTTCCGGGCCGCGGTACACGCCAGCGCCACCGTCCAGCGGCTCGCCCACGACACCACCCCGTGATCGTCGCCGCCGCGCGGCCCGACCGGCCACGGGGGCGATCGTGGCGGGCAGAATGGGGCGCCATGCGGACCGTCGGCGTCGATCTCGCGACGGAGCCACCGTCCACCGCGGTGGCCGTGCTCGAATGGGACTCGTCCGGCGCGCGGATCGTCGCCACCGAGTTCCCCGCTGACGACGACGCGGTGCTGCGCCATGCGGCGCGCGCCGGCAAGACCGGCATCGACTGCCCGCTCGGCTGGCCGGACACCTTCGTCGACTTCCTCCGCGCCCAGAGGGAGAACGTGGCCCGGCTCGCGAGCGAGCCGCCGGGCGCGGCGTGGCGCCGGTCGCTGGCTTACCGCCACACCGACGAGAGAGTGCGGGCACTGACCGGCCTGGTGCCGCTCAGCGTGGCAACGGACCGGATCGGCCTCACCGCGATGCGCGCAGTGCGACTGTTGTCCCTGCTGGCCGAGCGCGGACACACTGTCGATCGAGCCGGGAGTGGAACCGTCGTCGAGGTCTACCCCGCCGCCGGCCTCCACCACTGGCACCTCCCCCACCGCCGCTACAAGGGCGGCAAACACCTCGCGGCCTTGGCAAGCCTCGTCACCGCACTCCAGGAGGCGGCCCCCTGGCTCGACCTGTCCGAACACGAGCACCTGTGCCGGCGGCACGACCATGTGCTGGACGCGGTGATCGCGGCGCTGATCGCCCGCGCCGCCGCCCTGGGGCTCACCCTTACACCCACCGAGACCGAGCGATCGAGGGCCCGGACGGAGGGCTGGATCGCGATCCCGGCCTGCACGCTCGACCAGCTCGTGTCGTGATCGGGACCCGGCGGTGGACGAGCGCCGGTCCTCGCTGCTACCGGAGATCGCGAATGACGCACTTCACGCCGGGGACCCGCTGGAACTTGCCGTCGACCGTCACCAGCTCGACATCCAGAAGCTCGGCCAGAGCCACATACGCAGCGTCGTACGGCCACATGTTGTGCCGCAGCTCCCAGATGCGCGGCAGCAGGGGTACATGATCGAAACGCCTGACGCTGACGACGCGCCACAGGTTCAGCGCCCGGTACGCCTCATCAGCGGCCAGCTTGTCCCCGCGCACCAGCCCGTGCAGTGCCGAGGCGCATTCGAGATCAGCGGCGTACGGCGCCGCCCACCGCTCGCCCGCGGTGACAGCGCGCACGTTCTCCGCCACGGCGTCCCGGCCGACGAGGAACTCGACCAGCGCCGACGTGTCCAGAACGATCACTCGCGCGCCTCACGCGCCTGTTCGATGGCGGCCACCACGTCATCCGCGGTGACCGCCGACCGCTGCGCGATCTCTCGCGCGCGGTCGACCGCCTCGTCCGGAGTGAGCGTCTCCGCCTCGGCCTCCAGGAGCCCACGCACATACGCCTGCAGCGACTGCCCGTTCCGGGCGGCGCGCACCCGCAGCGTGGTGACGGTCTCCTCCGAGACCTCGCGTACATGAATGGTCGACATGCAAGCATTCTAGTCCCGCTGCAAGCACAACGCTATCACCGCGACGCGGGCCCTCGCCGCTACTCCTTCGATCATGGTGCTCGCGAGGCCGTCGACGACAGCAGCGGCGGCCACCGGACAACCGGCGCGAGAGCCTCGTCTGGTGAGTTCCGTCGACGTGCTTCGCGGTCGCGGACACGTCCGCAGATGTACTGGCGCCCGGCCGTACTCACCGATGGGCGGCCAGCACCGCCGCGAGGCCCTCCCGAAGGTCCCTGACGAAGAGCTCGGGAACCTCCAGCGACGGAAAGTGTCCGCCGACGTCGGGCGACCTCCAGCGGACGATCTGCCGGTACCGCTCCTGCGCCCAGGGGCGGGGACACTTCTCGATGTCGCGGGGATAGATGGTGATGGCCGACGGGACGTCGACCCGGAGTTCGGGATCGAGTGCGTTGTGGCTTTCGTAGTAGATGCGGGCCGCGGATGCGCCGGTCCGCGTCAGCCAATACAGGGTGACGTCGTCAAGGATCCTGTCCCGGGACATCGTCTCGAATGGACTGTCTTCGGTGTCCGACCACTCGGCGAACTTGTCGAGGATCCAGGCCAGAAGCCCGACGGGTGAGTCGACGAGCGAGTAACCGATGGTCTGCGGCCGGGCCGCCTGCTGCTTCGCGTACGCCCCGCGGGGGCCCTCGTAGAAGTCGCGGGTTTCCTCGGTCCATCTGCGCTCGACCGCCGTCAACCCGTCCGTGGCCAACCCGGGCGGCCCCTCCGCGAACGTGGTGTGGATGCCGAGGACGTGGGCCGGGAACCTGCCGCCCAGCACCGTGGTGATATTGCCGCCCCAGTCACCGCCGTGGGCCACGAATGTGCGGTAGCCGAGCCGTCCCATCAGTTCCACCCATGCGGCCGCGGTCTTCTCGGTCCCCCACCCGGTGGTGGCCGGCCTGTCGCTGTAGCCGAAGCCCGGCAGCGAGGGAACCACGACGTGAAACGCCGGCGCGTCCGCGTCTTCCGGATCCGCCAGCTCGTCGACGACGTCGACGAACTCGGCAATGCTGCCTGGCCAGCCGTGCGTCAGGATCAGCGGAGTGGCCTCCGCGCGCGCGGATCGACGGTGCAGGAAATGGATTCCCAGACCGTCGATGGTCGTGCGGAACTGGCCGATCCGGTTCAGGCGCTCTTCGAACGACCGCCAGTCATACCCGGTGCGCCAGTAGTTCACGAGATCGACGAGGTCGGCGAGCGGCACGCCCTGGTCCCATCGGCGGGGGTCGGGCACGGGGCGGTAGACGGTCTCCGCCTCCGGCAGCCGCACTGCGGCCAGTCGCGCGCGCAGATCGTCGAGGTCGGCGTCGGATGCGTGCGCTTCGAATGCCTGTACGTCGCTGGTCGGACCGGACATGGGACCTCCTGGCCTCCGCGGAACCGGCCACCTCGTCGCGAACCGGCTAAGACGGTTCTAGCACGGGTGATGCCTACTGGCAACCTGCTAAGGTGGTTCCATGCGTGCCGAGTTCCCTGACTTCCGCCTCGGCAACGTGCTGGCCACCAGCTTCACGGCGACTCTGACGGAGCGCCGTGGCGAGGCCGTCGAGCGCATTCCCACGCCCCAGCGTCTCGCCGACTGGCTGGCGGTGAACGGCCTCGCCGTCGACTCCTGCACCACCGCCCAGCTCGAACGTGCACGGGAACTGAGGGAAGCGATTCACGCCGCCGCGACAGCGGCGGCGATCCACGACACTCTCCCCGCGCGTGCTCTCCACGTCATCAACGACTGCAGCGCTCAGGGCCGGGCGGCGGCTGTCCTGACGCCCGAGGGCAACCGGCAATGGCGGCTAGGCTCGCCTTCCCGCGTGGAGGACGCCCTCGGCGTGATCGCCGCCGACGCGATCGACATCATCGCGGGCGAACGCGACGGAAGACTGGCCTTGTGCGCGTCGCCAACCTGCCGGGCCGCCTTCTTCGACACCAGCCAGAGCCGCACCCGCAGATGGTGTGACATGAACACGTGCGGGAATCGTCAGAAGAAGGCACGTTTCAAGGCCAACCGGCGCCAGAGCGTCGCCTCAGCGGAGTGATCGTCAGCTCGGCACGTCCCTGCCGCACCACCAGCGATGTCCATGGCGACCCGGCGCGCGTGGGTCACAGGACGATGACGGCGCGCTCGCCGGGTGCATCCTGGTGGGCCCACGCCTGCTCGACCTTCTCGAGCGGGAACGGGTGCGGGCGCACGGCCATGCCGCCCGCGGCGATCGCGGCGACGAGTTCGGTGAACTCCCGCAGCATGACCTGCATGTCCACCGAGCCGAAGCCGCTGCCCAGGATGCGGAACGCGTTGGAGCGCAACGCGTGCCCGGACAGGGTGATCTCGTCTCCGCCCATGCCGCCGATCTGCACCCAGTCGAGCAGGCGGGTGTGCTCGGTACGCGCCCCGAGGACGGCACGCATGGCGAGTTCGGTCGGCGGCCCCCACACGTAGTCCAAGACCACGTCGACGTTCGCGGCGGCCTCGGCGAGCGCAGCCGCGGTGGCGTCCTGGTCGTGGGTGAGCGCCACGATGTCGTCCGCGCCCTCGGCCGTGAGTTCCTCGAGGCGGGAGCGGTTGCGTCCGGCGGCAATCACTCGCCCGGCGCCGAGGTGCTTGGCGACCTTGACAGCCATCGACCCGGCGTTGCCGGTGGCGCCGTGCACGAGGATCGACTGCCCGGCCTGGAAAGGCACGCGGGTGCGCAGTGCGCCCCAGGAGGACAGGGCGGGGTTCATGGTCGCGGCCAGGACCGCGGGATCGGCTCCGTCCGGGACCGGGATCGTGGCGGCCGGATCGATGACGATGCGCTCGGCCAGGGTGCCGGCGCCCAGCATCATCACGTAGGCGAGACTGCCGTCCGCCCTGCGGACGACAGCGTCCGCTCCGGCCAGTGCGGGCAGCGTCGTGGGGCTCGTGTAGTGCTTGCCCGCGGCGATGCCTCGCGTAGCGGGGTGGACGCCGACGGTGAGAACGTCCACCACCTCCTGGCCGGGGGCGGCCTCGGGCGCGGGAATGGACCGAAAGTGCGGCGGCTCGTCGAAGGACTCCACCAACGCAGCGTTGACCATGGACATGTGTGCATTCCTTACGTCGTGTGCGACTGTCATAAGATACTCGTGCGTATCTTATGATCCGAGCGTACGCCGACGAGTTAAGATACGCAAGCGACTCTAATTGTCGGGAAGACGGCACCTCAGGAGGTAGTGATGAGCCAGCGACGTTCGGAGACCACTCCGACCCGGCGCCGGGGTGCCGCCCTGGAGAACGCGATCATCGATGCCGCCTGGGAGGTGCTGATCGAGCAGGGCTACAACGGCCTCACCTTCGAGGCCGTCGCGGCGCGCGCCGGAACCAGCAAACCGGTGCTCTACCGGCGCTGGCCGCGCCGCGAGGACCTGCTGCTCGCCACAATCGCCCGGCACTGGCGTCCACTCGACATCCCCGACACCGGCAGCCTGCGCCAGGACGCGCTCACGTTCCTGCGCGCGGTCAACGCCGAGCGAGCCCGCACGCTGATACTCCTGCGCATCCAGCTTGCGGACTACTTCCGCGAGACCGGCACCACGTTCAGCGACCTGCGCCGCCGCCTCCGCTCCGCGGATCAGACGCCCCCCTTGGCGACGCTCGTCGCTCGCGCGATCGAGCGCGGCGAGCTTGCGGATGTGCCACGATCCGAACGCGTGGTGAATCTGCCCTTCGACCTGGTGCGCCACGACATGCTGATGAGCATGGAAGCGGTGCCCGACGAGACGATCGTCGAGATCGTGGACACGGTGTGGCTGCCCCTGCTCGGCTTGTCTCCCCACGGCGCGCAGGCAGGACACTGAGCCCCACAACAGCGACCGGCGCCTTGCGAGCCCATGGCCCGCAAGGCGCCCGCGGCCTCCAGCGGGAGCGCTGGGCCCCGGTGCGGGTCATGGCAGGTAGAGGTCGAGTGGTCCCGTGTCCACCGCCTCCGCCTCGCCGCCGCAACGTTCGGCCACCCAGTGTTCGAAGGCGTCCACGTCGGCGTCGGCGACGGCCACGGTGAACGTGACGTCCGCACCGTACTCGACCTCGCGCAGCAGGTACGGCGAGTTGCGCAGGTCGTGCCCGAGCCGCCCTGCACGGTCGTGCGGCACGGTGACCAGCAGCTCGCGATGGCGGACGCGTCGCAACTGGCCGACGAGGTCCAGTGTCTCGGCCAGCGCTCCGGAGTAGGCCCGGACGAGACCGCCCGCACCGAGCTTGATGCCACCGAACCAGCGCGACACGACGGCGACCACGTCGGTCAGCTCGCGCCGGGCCAGCACCTCGAGCATGGGGACGCCCGCGGTCCCGCCGGGCTCACCGTCGTCGTTGCTGCGCGCAATGAGCATGCCCGAGTCCGGATCGCCGATCCGCAGCGCGGTGCAGTGATGGTGGGCGCCGGGCCCCGCCTTGCGGACGCGAGCGATCGTCGCGGACGCTGCCTCGAGGTCGCCGATCCGTGCCACGACGCACCGGAACCGCGACCGGTGGATCTCGATCTCGTGCTCACCGTCCCGAGCGATCACGCGCATGGCGGCATCCCGGCTGTCCAGCGCACGCACACGGAAGTGAGTCTAGCCTTCGGCCGTGATCACCGGCTGGTGCCGCGGCCCGGGAACGGCGAGGTCTGAGGCCCACAAGCCGTTGCTCAGTTTCGTCGATCAGCATGAACTCATGGTGGGTGGCGCCCGACAGTAATGCGTTGTGGCTCGCAGCGGTGGGCGTCAGGCGGTGAAGCCGCCATCGATGTTCCGGCCGGAGCCGGTGATGTAGTCGGCGTGGGGCCCGGCGAGGTAGCACACGAAGGCGCCGATCTCGGCTGCGGTGCCGTAGCGTTCGCTCGCCATGACGCCGAGCATCGCTGGCGCGACCGGCCCGTCAGCGGGGTTGGCATCGGTGTCGATCGACCCCGGGTCAGGTGGTCAGGGACGTGCGTGGGCGACGAACCGGGCGCTGCGGAGATTGCGGGCCAGCTTGGCGCGGTCCTGCTGGGCGTGGCGGTTCCAGGCGGGTTGACCTGGCGTGGTGCGCCAGGACTCACGCAGCGGACTGTTGTCCACGGTGTCGAAGCCGAACTCGTCGTAGAGCCGGGTCACGAGCGCGACGGCATCGGGAAAATCGCTCGAGACCGACAGCGCCAGCCGGTCGGGGTCACCGGCCGTTCGCCCGGCGGTGAGCAAGGCCGACGCCTGGATGTGGGTGAAGGCCTTGGCGATCCTGGAGGCGAGGAGACAATCCTCGACCGCGCCGTCGAGGTCTTCTGGCGGCACGGCTACGAAGGAACGTCGATGACCCACCTCACCGACGCCATGGGCATCAACCGGCCCAGCCTGTATGCGACGTTCGGCAGCAAGAAGCAGCTGTTCCAACGCGCCTTCGACCGTTACCGCAAGACTAAAGTGGCCTACACCGGCGACGCCGTGGAACAGCCGACCGCGTACGCCGTCATCGAAAGCTTCCTGCGCGGCAGCGTCGACGCCCTGACTGCCGACGATCACCCCGCGGCTGCCTCTCCATCCAGGGTGGCTTGGCCTGCTCACCGGAGAACGCCGGCGTCTCGGAGATCCTCGCCGCCGGCCGGGCCGCCACGGAACGCGCGCTCGCAGAGCGCCTGTCGCGAGCAGTGCAGGACGGTGACCTCCCGGACGAGGTCGACACCCGGGCACTGGCGCGGTTCGTCATGGTGCTCAGCGAGGGCTTCGCGGTCCACGCCGCGGCCGGCGCCGAGCGCGACGAACTCCACGCCTCGGTCGACATCGCGCTGCAGACCGTCACGGCGCTCTGCGCGCGCGATGATCCCGGTAGCACACAACCCGTGGGTTGCGGCAAGTCCGCCAGCCACGCCGCGTCAACGGACAGGTGATGATCACGGGGAGCCCGCGAGGCTTTGCCTGGTCGCAAGGGTGGGCCGGCGGGGCACGAACCCGCGGCCAAGGGGTTATGAGTGCTCACACGATCAACGTTGTGCTGGGCAGCGAGAACGCATGTCACGACGAGCTTGAGTGCCCCGATCCCTTGCTGTTCGAGCCAGCCTGCTTGACGGCGTGTTGCCACGTTGACTCCCACCGCATTTGTGGCTACATTGAAGATAGGAATTGTGACCACAGGAGTAGTTATGCGCATCGGTGTCCGTGAACTACGGGACGGGCTGAGCCGCCACCTTGCGGAGGTCCGGAAAGGGCACACAGTGACCGTCACCGACCACGGCACCGTCATCGCGCGCATCGTGCCCGTCGACCAGCCGAATGCGCTCGAACGGCTCATCGCAGAAGGCCGCGTCCAACCTGCCACACGCCGGAAGCGTCGGGCTCCCAAGCCGATCAAGGCCACCGGATCCGTGAGCGACCTCGTCGCCGAGCAGCGCCGGTGATCACCTACTTCGGCACCTCGGCATTCGTGCCACTACTCGTCGACGAACCGAGCAGCCCCTTCTGCCGCCGCCTCTGGGACGACGCCGACTCCGTGGTCACCTCACGCCTGCTCTACGTCGAAGCAGCCGCCGCACTCGCCCAGGCATTGCGGCTTGGGCGGCTCACCAACGCGCAGCACACATCCGCGTTGCGGCTGCACAATCAGCTTTGGCAGGAGTTCGACATCGTCGAAGTGAGCGAAAGCACCATCCACCGCGCCGCCGACCTCGCCCACACACTCGCCCTACGCGGCTACGACGCCGTACACGCCGCATCCGCAGAGCAACTCAACGATCACGACCTCATCGTAGCCAGCGGCGACCACAAACTCCTCGAAGGTTGCGCCACGCTCGGCATGGCCACCGCCAACACCACCACCTGAACGACGTGCGGACGACGCATTCCACCACCACGCCGGCGCCAGCGGGTGTACCCCCGCAACAAAAGACGCTCGGGGTCGACTACCGCGTTACTTGCCTGCTGGTGGGCCTGACGTGGAATGCGGCCTGGCATCCGGTTGACGTCGCCGCCCGAGCGCAAATACTGGAGCCGGACATCACTCTCACCTGGCGAATCGTCGCGGCCCTGACCGAGGATGCACCCGCCGAGAATGGCTGGGCGGCGTACTCGGCAGTGGCCGCGACGTACTGGAACCGGCTAGACGACGAGTTTGGAAAACTGGCGCCACCACAGCTTGAGGCCGCGCGTGTCCTTGCACGTGATCGGCTAATCACATTGGCGAGCGCGCTGCCCTCGTCGCAGCGGCCGCTGCCGTTGCCGCAGGCCGCCAGCCTGAAGGTACTACGCCAGCGGTACACGCAGCTCAAAGAGCTTCTCCAGGACATGGTGCCGCAAATGGATCGGCTCTTGTTCACCCTGCCAGGCGCATACTAGGTACGCCGCGATCTCACGACGAACCGTCGTCCAGCAGCGACATGCGCAGCAAGGCGAGAAGAGTACGCCGCCGCATCGCCGAAGCAGCAGCTCGGCCGGAACATCGCACATGCACGCCCTTGCCAGAGCGGTTCGCACAGTAAAAACTGCTGTGCGTGAACGCCCAGGTCACAGGCTTCGTGGGCCGGGCGGGGCTCGAACCCGCGGCCAAGGGATTATGAGGCCGCAAAATCACCCGTCAGGAGTAGAAACCGCAGGCAGAGCGGCCAACGATTGGCCGAGCAACCGCATCAGAGGCGTCGATCGGAGCCAGTTCATGGACAACACCATGGACAACATTTGCTCCGCGTTGGTTCACGAGTTGCTCTGGAGAGCAAGTCCGCTGCCGCGCCCGCAGGTGTCGTTTGCGTGTATTGGAATGCTTCCGGCAGAGCGGGCAAAGCACATAAGGACCAAACCACCGTTCTCGCTCAGCGCTCCGCATGCCTACCCTCGGTCCACCTTCCCCGAATCGTCTAGTAGAGGCGAGCGACAGCCTCCTCATCCCCCCAGTGTCAGCAGCAGCACGGGACCCCCAGCAACCGTCGATACATGCATGCTGCTCCAATCAGCTGAAACCTCGCGAAGTGTTGAGGACGCCTGTAACCATTTGTGCAACACAACCGACTACCTGTATAGCTACATTCAGACTGATCTTAGGGGAAGCGCACATGCACAATGTCGGCGAGAAGCCAGGCGTGGGGAAGTACTGCTGTACTAACTGTTCGTGGTCAGTACGTCTTGACGACAACACCGACAGACTTCCACCATGCGGTAAATGTGGCAAGGGCCAAAATACCACATATAGACGTTGTTGACCGCATGAGGTTGAGACCTCCGCTAGTGCCAGGCGTTTTCGGCACCGCGCAATCTGACTGTGGTCGCCGCGCGTTTACAGCACGACACCGTTACGGGTGGCAACGGCTTGCTACAAAGCTGACCCGGTATCGTCATCGTGTGGCAAAACTTTTCGGTGACTGTGCTGCCCTTGGGATGAGTGCGCTGTGACGTCAGCCGCGTCTGCCGGTGGCGCAGCCGGTGCGTCAGGAGTCGGCTTCCAGAACCGGGTGTTTGCGTGGGCGGCGAGTTACCTTGTCGCCGAGGAGCCGCTCCAGATCCCGTTGGCTCCTGGCATTGTGGCTCAGGTCGGTGCGCAGAACGGTTTCGAGGTTGATGACGTCGCAGTTCTGACCGACGTCGGGAATGGCGTGTTCGTCCAGGCGAAGGTCGGCTTGGGGCTGGGCACAGCCAAGGACTCCCCGCTCGCGAAGGCATTCGAGCAGGCGGTGCTCCAGTACCTCGATGGCACTGTCCCCGAAGTGGGCTCACGCGGGCGGCCACTTGATCCTACCCGCGACGTTATTGTGTTGTGCACGGATTACTCCGCTTCCGCCACTGTTCGAAACGACCTGGCTCATGCACTCAAGCGCGTTGCCTCTCAACCGGCCGGAACAGCTTTCGGGAAAGAACTAACTGCGAAGCAGGATGCCGCGCTGACGGTCGCGCTCGACCACACCCGCCGCCTGTGGGCGGCTGCACGCGGCACCGAACCGTCAGACGAAGACCTGCGCACCTTCTTCAAGAGCCTCCGAGTCCTCACACTCGACCTGGAAGATGGTCGAAAGGACCAGCAGTCCGCCGTCAGCACACTTCAACGTGGGCTCACGGACCTCTCTCAGGGGTCGGTGGCTTGGACGGTTCTCGTCGCTGAGGGGCAGGCTTCTTCAACGGCTCGAGAGTGGCGGGACCGTGCAGCACTCGTCCGTGCGTTGTCCCACCACGGTGTCGGCACGACATTGCCCGCGAGGTACGCCTCAGATATCGAGGTTGTTCGCCAACGGTCCGCAGCGAATCTCCAAGCGTTGCAGGCAGAAGCTCGACTGCCCGTCGCCGGGGGTCTGTATATCTCCCGTTCTGTGGCACAAAAACTTCGTGAAACAGCCGGTCGAGAACACATACTCGTTGTCGGTGATGCCGGGTCCGGGAAGTCGGCGGTCGTTCAGGAACTTGCATCCGCACGCCTGGACGCCGAGGAGGTCATCGTCCTTCGCGCTGCTGATGTCGCGGGCACGAACCGTCTCGGCACGAACGCACCGCTGCAGGAAGTCCTCCGGGCATGGGCCGGCCCACCTGGGCTCGTTGTGATTGACGGGGTGGACGCGCTGCGTGGCTCCGAGGACCGTGAAACGCTGAGTACCATTGTCTTGGCTTTGGCGGGTACGCGGTGGCAGGTGGTCGCGACTGCTCGTTCTTTCGACACTCGCAACAGCCAGCCTTTGCAGCGAACGTTCGCTGGCCAGCCGTTGTCGACAGACGCCAGTATGGTCGACTCGCGACTCGCCGGTGTGCGCCACCTGCTGGTGGGTGACCTGAGCGACGAAGACCTGGACCGGGCGATTATTGCACCGATGCCACTCGCATCGGTGCTCGCACAGGCTTCCTCTGATCTGCGAAAGCTGCTGCGAAACCCGTTCAATCTGCGGTTGACGGCCGAACTTACCAGTAAGCTCACGGGTGTCCAGCATGCCCAGCTTCTCCAGGTGCGGAGCCGGGTCGAATTGCTGGGCCGCTACTGGGACTGGCGAATCCGCAACGCCGACAAGCCTGCGCGTGAGGCGCTTTTGAAGCGCCTGGCGTCCAGCATGCTTGAGGGGCGTCGTTTGCAGGTCGTCGAAGAGGAACCGACCGTTCTCGGAACCGACAGCGCGGCACTCGAAAGTCTTCTCAGCCAAGGGGTACTCAGCGCCTTGGACGGACCGATACCAGGTGTCGGGCGAGTCTTGGCGTTCTCCCACAACATCCTATTCGACTACGCCACCGCCATTTACGTTCTCTATCACCCGCTTGACCCGAAGGGCCTGGTGAAACGGCTCGACGCCGACCCGACCTTGCCACTGGTTGCTCGACCGAGCTTCGACCTTCTCGTGGACATGCTGTGGCAGGCCCGTGCAAGCGATGGGTTCTGGCCGACCGCGCTGTCTGTCGCCGGCAGCGAACATGTCCTTGCATCCCTTGCGGTCGCATCGCGCGTCGTGAACCTTGCACACGAGCCCGATGACCTGCTCGAGCTCGCTACAAGCAGCGAGGAGGCGACTGTCTCTGGTGACCTTTCCCCCCGAGAACGTTTGACCAGCCAGGCTATTGGCGCCTTCCGTGCACGCGCAGTCCTTCCCGACCCTTCGAACGCCGTGCTCCCGCTCGCGGTACTCGCGAACCGTCTCGCCGACAGTGCCGTGACATCGTACAAGGTTGCGGCACTGGCAACTGACCTAGTTCGTGCACTGCAGAGCCGCGCACCTGTGGCCGACAACCCGACCGCTGCGGGTACCGCCGAACGTGCCGCGACCATCGCTGCGCTACTCGACGCCGCTCGCTCAGACGCAGCTAGAATGGAAAACCTCGCCGGCGCCCTCGTCGGGCAGCTTGAACACGTCATCGGCGTCAGCGCCGAGGTCCGCGGTGCTGTCGAGCGGCTCCTTGACGACGATGCTGCGCTCGCCCAGTGGGGCGGGACCGTTTTGACATGGCTCCCAGACGCTATCCTCCCTGTGCTGGCGCAAGACCCACACCTCGCCCGGAGGCTTGCGGCTGCCTCGATGACTTTCGAGGAGACCCGGGACGAAGACGTTGCCTTCGGAGGCAGCGCCATCATGCCCCTTCGTGAATCTCGGAAGCAGCAAGCGCAACACGCTGCGTATCAGCTCGGTGTAATCTATCCGCAGATCTGCGCCAACGACATCATCACTGCTGCCGAAATCATTTGCGACGTATTCGGAGGCGCTGACTCGGCGAACGAGACCGATATGTGGCCGATGGTGGCCGACGGCACGACGGGTTGGCTCGAACATGGCTATGGCTTTGGTTTCAGCCCTTACAGGAACGACGACGAACAGAAGATGCTGGCGTCCCTGGCCGAGGCCCTTCCGGAGCAGCAGGAAAGCGCAGCACAAACGGCCGTGGGCCTACTGGTAAGCAAGGTGCACGATGGCTGGGTGTGGGCTGCCTTGATGCATGAACCAAAACATCCCGCCAGGCTGTGCCGCGTTCTTCTCCCAGCCTTCGAGTCCGGCACCCTGCTAGCACATCCCGACACGTTCTCCCAGGCTGCGAACTTGTTGAAAGCCCTTGCTCAGGAAGGAACCATCCTCCATCAGCAACTCGAGGCCGCCGTCCGGAATGCAATCAACCTAGTCGACCAGAACGGCCGAAGCGAGCACATCAAAGATGTGCTTGTTGGATGCCTGGACGCTGACACGATCTCGGATGATGCGATCTCTGCGCACCGTGAACGCCTGGGCAACGTACCCCCTGACATTCCCCCGCCGCCGTTGGTGATCGCTGAGACACGACCGTGGTCACCAATTGACCATATGCTCGAGCAAGGCGTTACCTTAAGCCCGGAGATAGAGGAGGCCGCCCGAAAGCTGAACAAGTTGCTGAACGAAACGCGCGATGACAAGTCAGTAGAGTCGCAGGCCATCGCCCGACTGTCTGACGCATTCGTGGATACCAGCGACGTATTCGCGTCAGCAGACACAATTCCCGTTCAACTTCACTACTTACTGGTGGATGTGGCCAGCAGGCTCGCACGCGCGGAGGCCACCAGCCCCGGCAGTTCTCACGCCCCGCTCGTCCTGAGCGTGCTTACCGAAGCAGCTGCCAGTCCCGATGCTGGGAGGTTTCTCTCGTGACGGCATGGAGTCCCGGAAGGCGCGACAAAGCTATCGAAGGTTTGGTGAGTCTCGCATGCCGAGAGGTCTGGCGCTCGTCGGAGCATGGCGAATTAATCGTCAGCCGGATCAAGGCCGCTATCGCAGACGAGAACCCCGTGGTTCGGATGACCGCTACTCGCGCATTCCGCGCCGTCTTCGCTGGCGACAGCGCGCCGAGTCGCATCCGCATTCTCGGCAAACTCCTCAGAAGCGAGCCGAACTCCAACGTGAGAAACGTTCTTCTGCGCATCCTCGGTTCGGAGGCTCACGGGTCGCCACAGGAGGTCGACGAGGTACTGCGCGAACTCGCCAACGAACCCAACAGAGCCACAGACGAAGCCGAGGGCGAAGCGAATGAGGACGAGGGCGTTGACCCCACCGTCGATATCCTGATGTTCTTGGCTATGAACCACCACACGCCCTTCGCGACCGACTCGGTGCGTAGGTGGGTCACCACTGCACCTCAATCAGGAGAGGCGCTACGCGCAATCCACGTAGTCCGCAACTACCTAGCGCCGACAGCTGACCCCACCGTGCAAGACCGCGCGTTCGACATGGTGGCGACGGCTGCTTGCACATCTCTCGCACGCTGGAATCGCAACCCAGATGAACATGTTCCCAACGCCGACCTGCCGAGAACCAACCTGAATGAGCTCCAGCACGCACTCAAGGTCATGGAGAGCAGCGCAAGCCAAATCTACTTTGCCAGCGGCGCATTCGACGGCAAGCGCAGCGACTTTGTCCCGGCTCCCGACGCAAGCCACGAACGGTTTGCAGTCCTGGCATTGCCTGTCCTCCTCACCTGTGCGCGAACGAAAGTGGCGCCCATCGTCCACCACGTGGTGGAGACACTCGTCTTCCTAGCTCCACTGAATGAACGGCGGGCGCTTCTCGCTATCGCAGAGGCGATCGCAGCCGACGGTGTCTACGCATATGACCCGCTCTCGAGCAATGTGGTCATCCCGTATCTGAAGCGCCGTCTCGCCGAGCATCGACAACTCGTGCTATTAGATGAAGGTGGCGTCGCCGCTTTTCGGAAGATTCTGGCAGCGTTCGCGTCTGCCGGCAACGAATCTGCTCTCGAGCTTGCATTCACCTTCGCTGATGTCTTCCGGTAGGCTGACGCCGCAGCACCGCTAGGCAGTGATCAAATTGCAAAAAGGAAAGCCCGTCACATGGCAGCAGTGACGCGGACACCATTGACTCATTCGGTAGCCCCTGAATGTCCGGGACTTCTCGGTCGGCCTGACAGGATCTTACGTGCGACGCGTTGCCCCAGACACGCGGTCCCCGAGTCGCTCGCAGCCGATGGAGACGCGTTCAGCCATATGAGCTGCAGATTCAAGTAAGCCGCGATAGGCGCCTCTGTTGACGTGCCGAGCCGATTTCTACCGCGAGCGCTCGCGCGTGTTCAGCATGATGGTGTGCCTGTTCGGGCTCACCGTACGCAATGAACGCTGACGCGAGATCGATCCTCAGGCTGGTCTCAGCGCGGGCAAACGTGGGGTCCAAACGATCCAGGGCTGAGGTCAGCACCTCGATCGCTTCGAGTTCACCGACGCGGGCGAGCGCGTGGCCGCGCCAGCGAGCCAAGTGCACGGCGTCCAGCGCGACGTACGGACGGTCTGCGTCTGCGCTGCTCGCCGGTAGCAGCGCAGCCGACGAGTCGAACGCGCGTAGGCTCTGCGTCCTCCGACCGTCCGCAGCGAGCGCCTCCCCGTACGCTGCGGCGAGCCAGGCCTGAAGGATTCGCGGTGTGCTCGCCCGCGCCTGCTCCCGAGCTGAACAGAGCAGCTCTACGGCCTGCGCGGTCTCGCCGAGATCGATCAGCACGAACGCTTGCTCAGCAGCCGCGTGGACCTCGAACAGCTCGTTTCCAGACTCGTGCGCCGCGGTCCGAGCGTTCTCGTAGAACCGCCAGGCTGTCGATACCTGTCCGGCATCGAGCGCTTGCCAACCGGCAAGGGTGCAGACCTCCGACAGAAGCGCTGCCAGTTGTTCGCGTTGCGCGGGCATGAGACTGTGCCGCAACAGCCGGGCGACTTGGCT
Organism: Prauserella muralis; assembly: GCF_003202285.1. GTDB lineage: Bacteria > Actinomycetota > Actinomycetes > Mycobacteriales > Pseudonocardiaceae > Prauserella_B > Prauserella_B muralis. The sequence continues at coordinate 1,103,107 of NZ_MASW01000002.1, read as the reverse complement.
AGCCTTCATGGTCGTCTCCCCGTGGGCTACGACCGCCCCGAGCTGCCGGTCCAGTCGCCGGATGCCTCTGAGCTGCTCGTACAGGAGATTGATCACTTGCCCATCTACACGAGCGGCGGTCCGCAGACCTGCGCGCAGCTCAAGCTCGCCGTCGTCCGGGGTGGCGTGGCTCGTCGGTGGTGACAGCAGCTCGCTCACAGGCATACCGAAGATGCGCTCCAGCAGCCGGGCGGTCGCTGGCCTGAGATTTCCGAGGGGCCTGCCGTTCGGACCTCGCCCCGCCACGAGACGCTCCAGGTGGCGGAGGCTGAGCGTGCCCGGCTCGCCGTGCTGCCGGGCGAACCGCTCGGCGTAGTCCGCGAACTCCTGGAGCGTCTGCCTTCGCACCTCGCGTATCTCGTGCTCAAGGACGGTGCGTGCCTGCCGCCCGTTGTCGCTGGTCCCCATAAGTCGGCCTCGTGTCGGGTCCATGTCGTGTTCTCGTCGTACCGCTGATCGCAAGCTGGTTTCAGTCTTACATACGACGTTGTCACTGGTAATGGCGATTACTCAGCTTGGGGAGATTGGCTGTGAAACACGGGAGGTGGCTCGATGTGGTCTGGCATCGCTGCGAGCGAGATGGTCTGGAGCATGCCGTGACCGATCACGAGTTCGCGCGCGGTCCGCGGAAGCACCAGGGACTCTATGCCGCCGTGTGCGGTCACACGGTCCGTCCTGGCTCGATGCTGCTACCGCCCGCGCGGCCGTGCTCACGCTGCCTCGCCCGCGTCGACGTACTCAGACCAGTCCCAGTGAGTGAGAACCGCCCTGGCAAGCACCGTGCCCTCAAGGCTCCGGCCGTTCCGTCGAACCTCGACGCTTCCCCCGAGCGGAACGGCCGGAGTCGACGCCTCGCGGCACCTCACCGTTGGGGCAAGGCTTCATGAGCACGCCCATTTTCCTAGCTCGCTCGCTGCCGGGCATCGTGGGCGAGACGCGACGAATGTGCCACGTCTTCCCGGTACCGGACGCTGAGCAACCGCCGCCCATGTTGACCGCCCTTTGTGGCGCGACGTTCGGCCGAGACCAGCTCGAACTACTCGACGGCCCGCGAGGTATGCCATGCGAGCTATGCCTACGCGCGGTGTCCGGACCGGCTCAACTTGGTGGCACCGATGACCGAGCCTGACGACCTCGATGCACCCATCGCCAGGATTGAACGGCAGTTGGACGACCTGAGCCGGGCCGTAGATTCGCTGGCCGATCTGCTGATCTCGCTGCGTAACAGCCTGGTCGAATGCGACAGGAAACCTGCTGCTCAGCCGCCACGCAGGACCGTCGTGACGGATGGGACTGATGGTGGCGTCACAGCGATCGCCGACGGTGTTTCCCCTGGATTGGAGGAACGGTGATGTACCGGTCGTTTGATGCCGGCGGGCATTACGCGGCGTTGGACTCGGCTCAGTGGCTGACGATCAAGGCTGCGCTGGAGGGCGACGAGGCGCAGCGGGACGCGGCTCTGGACGTGCTCGGCGGGTTGGTGACCGATGAGTGGCTGGACCCGGAACCGGAGCCGGACATGGTGGGTCGTCACCCGAAGCAGATTCGTGCAATGCGTGCGGCGCGTCAGGCACACGAGGACCGGTGGGTGCGGGAGCGGTGCGAGCTTGGTATCAGCATTCTCCAGCTTCAGCGTGACCAGGACCGGCCCTATGACCCGCAGCAGCTCAATTCGGCCGGGCGGAACCTGCTCATGATCGCTACCGAGTTCCTGCACCTTGCTCGGGACCGGGAGGAAGATCGTGAAGTGGAGGTCGATCCGTGACCCCTGACGCTCACACATCGCGGCCACGCCGGGCGCCCAGCTCTCAGGTCGACCCGGAGAAACCAGAGTACGTCTGGCAGCAAGTGCTTGACCACCTCGTGGAACGAATCGAGGCGGGGCAATTCGGGTGTCGCCTACCCAACCGCGAGGTGCTCGCCTCCGAGTACGGGGTATCACCGCACAGCGTGGCCCGCGCCATCCGGGCGCTTGTCGAGCGCGGTCTCGTGGTCACGTTGCGGGGCAAGGGAACATACCTGACGTAAACGTATTCCGTGACGTGTGACGGGCTTCCCAGGCCCCTGCCGATGACCGGCGCGCCCAGCGCTCGGGGCCTCGTGAACGACGGGTATGCCTGCCCGCGTCACACCCGTCACGACGGTTATCCACGCAGGTCAGAGAGCCACTGAACCCGTCACGCCGGGTGTGACGGCGTGACGGGTCTGTGGGCGAGGTGTGACGGGTGAAGGTTCAGCTTCCGTCAGCCCGCTCCGTGCCAACAGCACGCTCGTCGCGATACGCCGCGATGGCTGCGCGCAGATCGGCCGTGTGGTAGCCGCGCACCTGCCGCACGGTGCCGTCCTCGCCTGCGACGCGGCCACGGTCCGAACGACAGCCCAGCTCGTTCATCTGCCGCCCGAACGCGTTCGGCTCGACGTCCAGCGCGTCGACAAGCTCGGCAGTCGGCACGAACTCACGCCCCTGGCCGTGCTCGCCGAGGTAGTCGACCACCGCCGACAGCGGGTCCGGCAGCGCGGCCTGTGCCGAATCGTGCGCAGGTGTCGCACTGATCGCCTTGGCGGCCGCCGCCGAGTCGAGCAATAGCTCCGCATCTTGTCCCGCAGCGTGCCCGGTCAGCGTCCCGGCGGCCTCGCGCAGGCCACGGCCACGACGGCAGATCTCCTGCCAGTCCTCCCCCGGCATGTAGTAGGTGCGCACCGTCATTGCGAGTACATCCGAACCGGCTTCCGTCTCGCCGTCCGGCCGCAGGATGCCGACGCCCTTGTGTGATGGGAGCAGGCGACTACTGTCGTAACCTCGGGTGTTCATCTGCTCTCCCAACACGATATTGCTGTCCCGCCAATCCATGACCCGCAACGCGAACCGTGAGCCGAGCACGGCGCGCAGTCCGGACGGGATGGTCTTCGAGTCCGGGCGTTGGGTAGCCAGCACGAGCACGATCCCCGCCGCGGGCGCCTTCTTCGCCAGCCACGTCAACAGATCGCCGATGTACTCCCCTGCGGTGAGCTTCTTTCCTTGTACCTCGACGGGCGTCCGGTCCTCCAGCGGCACTTGCACCTCATCGATGAAGATCGCCGTCACGGGCATGTTGAGCGACATGTCCCGCGAGATAGCGGGCGTGATCTTCGATTCCGGGCAGATCTCGTCATCGAGTTCGCGCATCCTCCGGTACCTGCTCTGCACCTCGGAGACCAGCTCGACGAGCCAGTCTTTCAAGGCGAGCACGTGCTCGGTGTCGTCGCCGGAGAGGAAACGGTGTGCGACCTGCTCGGCTGCTATCCAGTCCTTTCCGGCCTTGAAGTCCGCGACGTACAACCGGGTGTGCGGGTCGAGGATCAGCCCAGCTGCCGCGAGGCGTGTTGCGAACGTCTTGCCCTGCCTCGGAATCGCGCCAACCAGCAACGAAGTCCACACCAATGGCAAGTCGATCCGCCGATCGCGCGCGTCTCGCCCGAACGGCACCGGTCGCCACGCGTCCCACTGCCGAACTCCGAGTAGAGGCGTCCGCAACGGTGGTGTCGCATACGGGTCCTCGTCAGCAACCCACATCGCCACTCGGCCCGCGTGACCACCGTTGCCGCGAACCCGCTCGACGATGAGCTGGATTTCATCCACTGCCAGCGCTGACGCCAAGGCCTCCCGATTCTTGACAACGTCAGCTGCCTTCCGGGTCGCCGGAAGGTCCACAGTGACCGCCCAGCCGTCGCCGACGCGAGTCGCGCGCTCGACCAGCCGGAGCGTCTCATCCTTGCCGACGAGCTTCGCGTCGCGGAACGCGTCTACGAGCACCTGCGGGTCCATCGTCCACGTCAACGTTCGCGGTCCCGCGAGTGACGGCTTTCTGCCGGGACTTCCGTCCTTGCGCCTCCCGAGCACGGCCAGTGCCACGGATGCCACGGCTCCGGCTATCCACAAGGGACGCTCCCCGTAAAGAACGCGGACGAGGACGCCCACCAGGGCGAGAGCCGCGAGCACTGCGGCCGTCACCTTCCACCGGAACAACGTCAGCTCGCGGATGTCACCGAACTTGTCGGCCAACTTCTGCGACTCCTCGGCTGCCTCACGGTAATCGCGCACGGCGACCCACCGCCTCCACAGCCGGGCACCGGTGACGACCCCGCGCACGACGGCCCCGAGGAAACGCCACGGCGAGCGCAGCAGCACCACCGTCCAATCCTTCGCGGCCTGTTTCGCCTGAGCCTGCGTCTTGAGGCTCCGAGGCACTCGGGGCGAAGACTGCCACCAGCGCTTGATCCGGCGGCGCCACGGTATCCGCACGGCGGCGAACGGCTGGTCTTCGACCAACTCGCCGTCGAGCACCGGGTCCACCTCGGCGAGACCTCGTGAACGGTCCCTGGCAACCGCGGAGCCGTGGCCGTTCACAAATCCCGGACGCCCGTTCATGTGCGGTCACCTCCGGAAGCGACCTCAGCACCGAGCACCTCGGCGAGGCGCGACGACAGGCCCCGCGAACACCCGGTCACCTCACGGACCCACGCAGGCGAGATCACAACGTCGGACGACCACGCCTGACGTGCCTCGTCCAAGTAGTCGTGGAACAGTTTGCGTCGGGCGGGGGTGGGCTGTTTGTGTGTCGACTGGGCCGGCCGTTCACGGCCGCGCGATGCCGCTTCCATGAACGCGGCGTGCACGGTCTCGGTGAGCTTGTCTCGTAGGTCCGTCACGGCCTCGGCCGCCACGAACACCAGCAACGGCGGGACCGAGTGCAGCAGGATTCCGGACAACGAGCCAGCCACGTACGACTCCCAGGTGTTCATCACGTACGTGGCCGCCAGCGTGAACCACTTCGCTCGTCGCACCCATGGTCCGGTCGCGACCTGATAGCGCGCGGTCACCTGTTCGGCTCGCAGGATTGCCAGCAGCACGAGCGACACTGTCGGGTCGAGCAACCACGCCGCGAGCCACGGCAGCGACCACGCCACCGCGCTCCCTGCCGCGAACGCTTGGACATTGGCCATGGTGAACGCCAAGCCGAGCACGATCCCAGCCCAGCAGAGGCGGTCAACTTGCGTCCGGATGCGCTCGACACGAAGCGCCACAACGTCGGGCGCGGTCTGATGCCAACGCAGCTCCGCTGCCTCGGCGGCCTCCCGGGCAAGCTGCTCCGCGCTGCGGGCCGGGCCGGGTGGCCGCCCGGAGGCGGCCACCCGTTCCCTGTTCTGTCGTTGCGGACTCATCGACGGTCACCCCGCCGCTTCGTCGTGTCCATCGACGTGACCGTCAGCGTCCTGGTGAGGACGTACGCAGCGAGAAGGTCGGGCAGCGCGAGCACCACGATCAGCAGCGTGGTGTTTCCCGGGTTCGCGATGACCAGCCACTGGACACCGACGAACGCTGCGGCCATGAACACAACGCGTCCGGCGAGCGAGACCACACGTGCACTTGCCCGCGCCACCTCGGCGGCCTTGCGCGCCCGCCGGGTGCCCATACGCCAGACCAGCACGAGCGCGAACAGCGCTCCGGCAGCGGCTAAGACCTGCTCGGGAGTGAGGTCGATCGTCATTCCGGCTCATCTCCCCTTGCGCGCCGGTTGACGTGCCGCCACTTCCACACACGGTGCACCTCGCGGCGGTCGTCCTCGGCAAGCGCGCCCCAGATCCCGACCGTGTGGGCTCCGGCAGCACGCAACTCCAGTTCCAAGCACTCCCGGATCACCGAGCAGCCCGCGCACGCGGCGGCCGCGAGCGCACGGTCCGGGTCCACTTCGCCGGAGAGGTCGGGCATGGTGTCCCGGTCGAAGGCCCAGAAGCACAGGCCGTCCCGTGTCACCACCTCGCAGAGCACGTCATCGGGCACGGGCGCGAGGTAGTCGATCCCCTCGGCGATCTCGTCGTAGTCGTCGCGGTTCATCGCGCATCACCGCCTGCAAGCCGGGCGATGTCCCGGGCGACACGGCGCTCGGCGAGCATCCTCGCCGGATCGACGCACTGTCCCGACTCGGCTGCCTCGGTGATCAGCCGGTCCAACGCCGCGGCCGGAATGACATAGCGGTAGCGGATACGGACCGCGGGGAAGGCCGCTTCCCTGATGGCCCTGTAGAGGGTGGACGGGTCGACGCGGAGCACCCGCGCCGCCTCTCGGACGGTGTAGAAGACCGGCGCACCGGAATTTGGCATGGGGGTATCCATGAATGAATTCCTTCGTAGAATTTCAGCGTGAATTTGAGCTGATTTCAGCTTGAATAGAGACATAATGTGGCCCGTTCGCGCGAGCCGAGCCCGCGGAATGGCAACGAAGCGCTAATCTCGGCGCGGAGGCGGACCACGGAGGAATTGGTGACCGAGGATTGGGCTGCGGTCGCGCGCGCGATCAACGAGCGCATGAACGAGCTCGGACTGCGTCAGCGGGAGCTCGCCGAGCGCTCGCATGTCTCGCAGGCGATCGTGCGCGAACTCCAACACCGCACCGTCGAGCGCCGTCGTAGCGCTCGCACGCTCGAGGCGCTGTCGCTTGCCCTGGAATGGCATCCCGATCACCTGGCGGCCGTGCTGGCAGGGCGAAAACCCTTGAGGCCGGGCGAAACCGGCAACACGACGATGGATGAGGTGCTCGCGCGCCTGACCGCGATCGAGGGCCGACTGGAAGAGATCACGAGGCGGCTCGACACCATGGCGGAGCGCGTCGCACCCGTCGTCAACCCGGCCGCGCAACGCCGTCCGCGGTAGCTGTGGCGTTCCTTTGAGGTCTTTGTTCATGACCCCAGGAAACGGCAGAAGAAGCCTTTTTCGCAGGTGGCGGAAGTTAACCGACGAACCATTAACCGCAATTAACTCCGCAGGTCAGAGCGGTTATCGTGGCGGCGATATCTGATGCCCTCAGCGACGAAGTTGCAGAAGGTCCGGAAGGACGAACTCGGTTACAAGGCCGCTGAAGTCATCAATCTTCTGGTGCGCCGGGCAGACGCTCTCGGCATTACCGTGATGGACGCGAGCAGCCTCAAGACGAAGCTCTCGCGCTGGGAGAACGGCCATGATCAGGTCAACGAGCCGTACCGGCGGCTGTTCAGGGACGTATACGGGCGTACCAACAGCGAACTCGGCTTCCCTGAGGAGGACGAAGACGACGAGGTCAGCGAACTGCGCTCACGGCTCGCGCTCGCGCGCAGCGTCGACGCAGGCGCTGTCGAGGCCTTCCGCCAGCAGGTGGACAGCGCGCGTCGCTCGGACCGCCAGTTCGGTGGGATCGTCCTACTCGACCAGCTACGACACCTGATCGAGCAGCTCGAAGGCCTGCTGAGCCACAGCACAGCGCGCGGGCAGCGAGAGGCCTTGGCGAGCGTGCTCGTCGAGGCGTCAACGCTCGCGGGCTGGGTGGCTCTCGACCGGAACGCAATCGGCCAGGCGTGGGGGCACTACGAGCGCGCCAAGGCGGCCGCCCGGGAGGCTGGCTCGGCGACGATGCTCGCTCACGCGCTCGCGGAGCAGGCGTTCGTGCTGATCGACATCGATGAGACGCAGCACGCGGCCGAGCAACTCGAACACGCGCGCTCACTCGCCGAGCGCGAGGCGTCGCCGCTGTTGCGAGCCTGGTTGGCCGCCGCCAGCGGCGAGGGTTTCGCGGCGACCGGACAGCAAGCGGACGCACTGCGAGCCTTCGACACCGCCGACGCGCTGTTGCCAGCCGACCCGCGAGACCCAAGGCTGCCGTTCCTGTTCTTGGGTGACTCGCACCTCGACCGCTGGCGAGGCAACGCGCTCGCCAAACTCGGCGAACCGGACGCCGTGGAACAGCTTACGAACGCGCTCCCCCGTCTGCCTGCGGCCTTCGTCCGCGCCCGAGTCGGCATGCTGGTCGACCTCGCCTACGCCCACGCGGCTGCAGGCGACCGCGACGAAGCCCAGCGCTACGCACGGCAGGCCCGGCAACTCGGCAAGCAGATCCGCTCCGACCGCCACCTACGGCGACTCAGCGGCTTGGTCCTGCCGACCGGGTCACGCCGTCCGTGAGTTCAGGTAGTAGAGCAACGCGACGAGGGTGCCGGAGCCGAGAAGTTCCTGCCGCTGGGCGAGTTCGTTCACCCTCGACAACGGCACCCACTCGACACGCCCGACTTCTTCCGTGTCAGTCGGCTCACCGATGCGCTCAGCGCCCCGCCACAGGTAGATGTCCATCGGGGCCGTGACCTGACCGGGCAGGGGCTCGAAGCTCACGAGGTGCTCGCCGTCCCCGGTAGGCTGCCATCCGCTTTCCTCTGCGGCCTCCCGTGCGGCCGTCGCCGCCGAGTCCTCGCCATCGTCCACCAGCCCGCCGAGCAGCTCATACCCCCACTGCTGAGTTGCGAACCGATACCGCCACAGCATCAGCGCCTCGTCACGCTCGTTGACGATCAGCGCGATCGCGATGCGCGCGAGGTGCACGACGTGGTACTCCCAACGCCGCCCGTTCGGGGCCTGGACGTCGGTCAAGCCAAGCTTGACCCAACGGTTGTCATAGATCAGCCGCTCACCGAAGGTCTGCCATGCACCACGTTCATCAGCCACGGCCACAGGCTACGCGGTCGTGCAAGCCAACTCTGATCACGGATCGCCTCCACACGGCACCACAGCCTCGACGTACGTGATGAACGCCTACCCGCGTTGGGACCGCGAAGCGGGCGGAGGCCAATCTCCCGACCTCGAATGAACTGAAGGTCCGTCGTCATACACTCACCATCGCTGCTTCAAGATTGCGCGTCGAAAGGTCTAACCGTGGGGTTGCCAACTAGCATGTTCCGCTGGCGGACTCGGGCTCTGTCCACGCCGAGGTACTGGCGCACACGGACGCGCCTGGTACGCGTAAGGGCAAGGACAGCGTTCGTCTTCGCGCAGTCTGCTGCGTACTTAAGCGAATCACGATCAATGGCGTGGCTGTTTGTAAAATCGATTGGACGCGTCGCCGTTGCCGTTGCCGTTGCCGTTATTCTTGTCGCTGCCACTCAAAGATTCGGAACATATCTGACAGATGCAGTCGCCCACTGGACATGGCCGCCCACATGGCTATCCGGAATAGCCTCGTGGCTGGGCCAGGAACCGCCGCCAGGCTTGAACTACCAAGCAATTGTGACAGCCGCTCTTGCCGTCACAGGAACGCTTGCCGGTGTATACTTTGCCACCGTTGCATTCGTAGTCTCAACAACGTATAAGGACGCCACATCGAGGGTACGTGATCTCGTCACACGATTGCCGGGCGGCAAACTATATGCATACGTGTACGTGCAGGCAGTCCTATTCGGACTTGTGATCCTGGCGTTGCCCTTGGCTGAAAGCCAGCCTAACCGGTTGTCACTATGTGTTGTGACAATCCTAGGTGCCTTCGTGCTGTTGTCGTTCGGCCGATTACGAACTCAACTTTACGGCCTGCTCGAGCCAGTTGGACTACTACCCATGGTGCAACGAGATCTCACCCGATGGACCACTCAGGCTTCGCGGTTGACTGGACGCGATCCGACCGGATTACGCACTCGTCTATGTCGAGCGCGAACTACCCAGTCTCTTCTCGTCCTGCGCGATCTCTGTCATTTGATTCGCGAACGTGAACGGACAGTAGCCAATGTTACCGCTGAATACGCCGGAACGGATCCAAGAACGCAGACAGCAGCACGATTCACATTAGCCATCTGGCTGCAATATGCTAAGCGGAAAGGGACGCTGATCGAACTTCCTGGCTGGTGTTCTCAAAGGATTAGGCACAAAGATTGGCTCCTTACAGATCACCACGAGGTCGGGATCGCGTTAGCGACAGCCACCACGCTGCAAGCAACGACAGTCGCCGATGCGCTGTGGGTTGAGCGTCATCTCGCCCAGGTGCTCAGCGAGCTAATCGGCGGGCGCGAGTTGCCTCAGCTCGCGTCAATTCTTGGCGAGATTGACGACCCAACCCGGTGGCTGATGTCGCGAGGCTTCTTCGGCGAGTCCCGGCTCTGGTTTGAGACGGTCGTTGCCCCGGCTAGGGTCGCGACGACGCAGCAGTCCGCCAACACGAATGCAGATGAGGCGTCAGAAACGAACTCCGGTGAGGATAGCGTCGTCAGTACGACGGCGTCTGATGGCCACCTATACAATTTGGTAGACTTCGTCGCTCTTGCCTATACACAAGCGGTGTTAGGTCTATACGACTACACGCACGCACTTACCGTGGACTTCCCGAATTGGATAGTTACCCAGGCATACGATCACAACGTTCGTAACCTTGGCCCTGTTCCGGCCGAACTGCTTCGAAATCTCCGCGATGGGCTTCGCTTCGAGGAGACTGTGGAAGGACATCGAGTCACCTCCGTAGCGAATATCAACCAGTTACTTGCCCGCGCTATCGCCACCGAGTCCATCGACGAGGCGGTGTCACTGATGGACACGTTTGAACGCGAGTTCTGGCCGTGGGCTCGGGATGTAAGCAGCGGCAGAACGTTAGCCGCTGGCGCAGCATTGAGTCGGCTCGACGAGGCCCTACACAAATGGGCCTCGCCTTTGTCCTCGCTGTCAACACTCTTCGAACAATGTGAGGCCGTACATAGAGACGTTGACGACCAATGGCCGAACCTCAGCCTGGACAGACTCACAGCGAGAAGGGCTGCGTTGCAGGAAAAGCTCCGAGCCCCCATCGCGAGAGTCGCGACACGCGTTGAGACAGATATGGATCGCGACCGACCTGACGTGTTTGGCTGGGCGTTTTACCGAGCCCACCAAGACCTCCTCGAAGATGTTCTCGAGGACCAGGTACCTATCAGAGCGAGCCTCGAGCCGTGCTTGCGTGGGCTGGTCATCGCAACTGAACGTGCGAGAGCGCGGCTACTCTCAACGGTACAACGACTTCACCAGCACGTCCTTGGTTCGCTGTGGTCTGAGCCGGTATTAATGCTGTTGCAACTTTCTGGTGCGGCTCTTGTGGCCGGGCTTGCTCGCCAGCGATCCGACTTACTCGACGTTTTCGAGAGAGTTTGGCGTGAACTACTAGACAAGGACCCACAGAAGATACTGGACGCAGCTATCTCGGCATTATACATGGACCACGCTCTTTTCGGTCTCTCAGCCGGAAAGATCAACCGCTCGAATCGGCATCAACAGGTGATGGAATCACTCAATCAGTTTGGAATATCCTACGATGATATCGCATACGGCAATCTAGAGGAGTCCCATCCTAATTTGGACACGAAGCTCGCAACCATGTTCAAGTGGATCGGCCACTGTGAATTCGAAGACGTGTTCGTGGCAGCCTGGCTGGTTCCAGAAGGACGAGATAGAGGAGCCGTGTTACGTAGCGATATCCTAACTCCTCGCTTGAGCGAGATGATAGATGAATTCTCCAAGATAATCGAAGGAGAAGCCAACACACAGGACGGGCCCGGAGTCCAAGAAGACGAGGCAGACAACTGCTAATGAATACTCCATTGCGGGCTCGTGCATCGACTCATCACCGAGCTCTGCTCATTGCGCCTGAGACATCCGCTTTGCATAAGTCTAACACAAATCGGAATCTGTACTTATTCATGCTGGAGGAAGACTTGCACCACCAGCATTACGCATACAAAGCGGGCATTGGATATGAGGGCATAGAACATACTCGTGGCGACGACATCATTAGCAGTCTCCTGCATGAACTCGACTATCACCGTGGCCGCGACGGTTTCCGCCTGTTCACCCAACTGGTATCCACCGTGGCATGCGACCATTTGACGCATGGCAAATGCATTTTTGAGCTATTCAGCGAAGACGAAGGGGGAGACTCCACACCACGCCTCGGAATTCTTCCTGGCTGGTCCTTAAGGAAACACTGGAGGAAAACGCTTCAAGTTGGGTCCAATTCAGGCAAGCTTACATGGCAGGAAATTCCCGAATCCGCCCTGGTTGAGTTTCACATACCCGACAGGCTAGAAAAAGCACTGCGTCGCACAAAAGAACGCCTGCAAGTCATCGACAAATACCGACCCGGAGATTTCAATATGTTGACGTCTACGAGTTCCACAGGGTACGAGTTCAGCGCCCATAAGAGGACGTTGGACGAAATATCCGCACAAGCGACCAAGGAAATCGGATGGGACGGAAGGGGGCTCTTTTTAAGTCGTGCAACAGATAGCTATCGAACTTACCGGCGGCTTCGATTCCTACACACTTGGTTAACTATCGTTTCCGCGACAACATCGACCCTAAACAGAATTTTCGCCAATCCCACCGTGAATGGTGGAACGCCATTCACGGTACACACGACCGGATTGCCGACGATCGAACAGGTAGAACACGATATGGCCGCGGTAACAGCCGGCACCAAGCCATTGGGAGACATATTTAATAGGACGCTGCAACCAAGGTATCGATAGCAAAAGATAGGTTCACGATTTGAATGTAACGCCCGTCAATCAGCCTGACGAGCGGCGTTTAGGCATACGCGAACCGAGAACTTCGGCAGCCTTTCGATCGGCCGCCGCTACCCACGCGGCGTAGACCCGTAGTGTTGTCGCTCCACCGCCACCATGACCGAGACGACCGGCAACGGTACGGAGGTCTATGCCAGCCGTTAGCAGCTCGGTTGCTGAGTAGTGCCGCAGCGCGTGAAGGTGTGTCTTGATGCCGAGTCTGGTCGCCATTTTCTTGTAGCGGTTCGACACAGCATCCGGCGGATACGGCTTGTCGAGGTCGCCACGCATGCCGACGAAGACGTACGAGTCCTCGCTCCAGTCCGCGCCCAGCTCCGCGTACGTCTCCTGGCAGCGTTTCTTGTGCTCGCGCAGCAGCACGGTCGTCTCCGTGTCGAGCGCGATGCGGCGCATCTGGTGGGTCTTCGTGTCCTTCTCGCGGCCTACGCCACGCAGCGTCGTGTAGCTGCTGCGCACCTCAACAATGCCCTCGTCCAGGTCGACGCGCGACCACCGCAGGGCGCAGACCTCTCCGCGGCGCATTCCGGTCGTCATCACGAGCCACACCAGCGTGCCCCACGCCTCGTCCAGCTCGAACGCCTTCTCGACCAGCTTCGCCGCCTGCGCTGGTGAGGGCGGATCGGGCTGCGGAGGTACCTGACGTGGCCGCTGCGCGACCTTCGCCGGGTTCGAGCTGATCCAGTCCCAGCGGGTCGCAGCGCCCAGTACACCGCTGATGATCGAGTGAACCTGCCGCACTGACGACTGTGCCATTGGCTTGCACTCGTGCGGCCTGCACTTCGCCTTCTCGCAGTCGTGCTCGCCTTCGGCCTTGTGGTCGATGAACGGCATGCCGTCGCAGCGCACGCGGCAGCGGCGCAGTTCGCCGTAGAGCGTTTCGAGGTTGCGCGCGCTGAGCTTGCTCACTGGAACATCGCCAAGTGCGGGCCGGATCGTGCGGTCGATGTAGCCGACGTAGCCGTGTCTTGTCGTCGGCTCGATGTCCGCCGTCCGTAGCCACTCATCGATGGCATACGAGAACGTCACGGCCGTGCTCGGCGAGCGCTGCTTGTCTACCTGTGCTTGTAGCTTCGTCATCACCTTGTCGGCGCGCCGATACGCGGCCTTGTCGGTGCCCTTGACGGTCTCCGACAGGTAGATCTCCTTGCCGGTCACCGGGTCGACGCCCGAGTACACGCGCACCTGCAACGAGCCGCCACGTCGGCGGATGTTGCCCCGCCCGCGACGGTCGCCGCCCTCTGCTGCCCTGGTCATACAAACAGCGTCCGGTCTGCACGGCAGGCCCGTCAACGCGCAGCCCATGGACACAACCATGGACAAGTGATCTTGAAGGAGAGTTTCGCGAACGATTCTGCCTGGTCAGAAGGGTGGGCCGGGCGGGGCTCGAACCCGCGGCCAAGGGATTATGAGTCCCCTGCTCTGACCAACTGAGCTACCGGCCCCAAACCGTGGGATCTGCCGTCCCCGGACCGGCCCGACCGCAGCCTGGCGGCTGGCATCGAGCCTGGTGAGTCGACACTATAGCCGGTCGCATGGGCCGTCGAGGCACCGGTGGACCGGCGTTGCGGCCGGTCCACCACTCCGGCTCCCGCTAGGGGCCAACACACGGGAGCCGGTCAGCGCACCGCGCGGGTGGCCGGAGTGCCCGCGGGGTCGCCCGCGAGGTCGACGTGCCTGGTCTCGCGGATGAGCCACACCGCCACGGCCGTCGCGACGCTGGCGCCCATGAGGAACAGCGCCACGTAGGTGGTCTCGCCCCCGCCTGCGGCGAGCAGGCTGGCGGCGATGAGCGGGGCGAAACCGCCGCCGATCATGGACGACAGCTGGTAGCCGAGCGAGGCACCCGTGTAGCGGTTCTCGGTGCCGAAGCTCTCCGCCATCACCGCGGGCCACGGCGCGTACGTCAGCGGCTGGAGCACGCTGCGGCCCAGCACGAGCGCCACCATCAGCCACACCCCGGAACCCGAGTCGATCATCCAGAACAGCGGGAAGGCCATGGCGATGGTGGCCAGCGCCCCGGCGAGCATGGTGGGCCTGCGGCCGACCCGGTCGCTCACCGCGGCGACGGCAGGCAGCGCGAACAGCTGCAATGCCGAGCCCACCGCCAGGCCGAGCAGCACGAACGACTCGGCGTGCCCGGCCCGCACCGCGTAGGTGATGAGGAAGGTGCTCCACAGCGCCTGGATGACGAGCGGGCCGAGCCCGATGCCGGTGGTGAGGACGAGGTTGCGGGGCCGGCGCAGGATCTCCACCAGCGGGATCCGGCGCCGGGCCGGCTTGTCCGCGCTCTGCCGCATCGCCTGCGCGAACACCGGGCTCTCCGCCACCCGCAGCCGCACGAACATGCCGACGCCGAGCAGCACGATGCTGAAGAGGAACGGCACTCGCCAGCCCCACGCGAGGAAGTCGTCCTCGGGCAGCGCCACCACGACCATCACCACCACGGTGGACAGCAGCGAGCCCAGCGGTGCGCCCATGACGGTGAAGCTGCTCCAGAAACCCCGCCTGCGGGTCCCGGAATGCTCGGCCGTCATCAGCACCGCACCGCCCCACTCGCCGCCGATCGCGATCCCCTGCACGGTTCGCAGCACCGTCAGCAGGATCGGCGCCCACACGCCGATCGTCGCGTAGGTCGGCAGGAGTCCGATGAGGAAGCTGGCCGTGCCCATCATCGTCATGGTGAGCAGCAGCATCGACTTCCTCCCCATCCGGTCACCGAAGTGTCCGAAGAGGATTCCGCCGAGCGGGCGGGCGAGGTAGCCAGCCGTGAACGTCCCGAAGGCGGCGATCGTGCCGACGATCGGGCTCAGGTCGGGGAAGAACAGCTTGTCGAAGACGAGCGCGGCGAGCGTGCCGTAGAGCAGGAAGTCGTAGAACTCGAGCGTGGTGCCGAGCAGGCCGGAGATCGCGACCTTGCGAACCTCCCGTGTGGATGATGCGGTTCCTGACTGCTGCATGGGAGCCTCCGCGGGGAGTCAGTGGGAAACCGGGATGCGGTCGAGGTCGGCACCGACGATCAGGGTGCCGCCGAAGTGCTCGGCGGCCTCGTGCCAGCGCGGCCGCTCGCTCACCCCGGGCACGAGGTGGTTCAGCACGAGCGTGCCGACACCCGCCTTGCGCGCGACGCGGCCGGCGTCGGGAATCGACGTGTGCGCGGTGGTGTGATGGGCGATCATGGCGCGAGCCACCGGGTCGGAGTCGTCCGGGTACTGCCGGTGCACCCACTGCTCGTCGATCGCCTCGTGCACGAGCACGTCCGCGCCGGTCGCGAGCGTCACCATGTTGTCGCACACCCCGGTGTCGCCGGAGAACACCACCGACCCGTGCGCGGTGTCGAACCGGAACGCGTACGCCGGCGTCATCGGCGCGTGCTGCACGAGAATGGCCGACACCCGCACCCGCTCGTCCTCGTGGACGACGAACGGCTCCATCGGCGGCGCGGGCGCCGAGTCGGCGTCGAACGCCACGCCGTGCGGCAGCGCGATGTCGTGCACGGCCAGCAGCCGATCCGGGTGGCTGCGCCCGTTGTCCCGGATCCGGTCGTTGGCGTCCGTGGCGAACGCCTGCCAGAGATGGCGCATCGTCGCGGCCAGGCCGGGCACCGGGTCGTCCGGGCCGACCAGGCCGGGCTCCGGCATCCCGGCGGCGACCGCGGCCGCCCTCCCCCGGGTGCCCGGCCCGTAGAGCCGCACCGGCTCGGCGATCCCCTCCAGCCCGTCGTACCAGCCGTACAGCAGCAGGTTCGCCAGATCGGCGACGTGATCGGAATGCAGGTGCGTCACGAATCCCGCCCGCAACGCGGCCAGGCCGAGCCCGGCGAACTTGAGCTGCCGCAGCGCGCCGTACCCGAAGTCCACCAGGTAGAGCGCGCCGTCGACCACCACCGCCGAGGCGATCCCCGCCCGGTCGGTGCGGACCCGCGGCCCGCCCGCCGTGCCGAGCAGCACCACCTCGGTACCGGCACCGGCCGTTTCCGTCGTCTGCATCCGCCGACCGCCCTTCCTCGTCGAAGCGTGTCTCGATTGCACCGCCCGGCTTGCCATACGACAAATACTTCTTACGCTGGGTCAGCCATCGAAACTGTTTATGGCAAGGCAGAGGTGGGCCATGGAACGGCGTCAGATCGAGTACTTCCTCGCCGTCGTCGACCACGGCGGCTTCACGGCCGCGGCGACGGCACTGCACATCTCGCAGCCCGCGTTGTCGCATGCGATCAAGGTGCTCGAACACGACCTCGGCACCGCCCTCTTCCACCGGCTGCCCCGCGGCACGCGGCTCACCTCGGCCGGGGAGACCTTCACCGACTCGGCCCGCCGGATCATGCGCGAGCTGGAGACGGCACGGGCGCGGGTGGGCGAGGTGGCCGGACTCGTGGCCGGACGCCTCGACGTCGTGTCGCTGCCCGGCCTGCTGCTGGACCCGCTCGCCGAGGTCGTCGGCCGGTTCCGGGCGACCTATCCGGCCGTGCGGCTGCGGATCGTGCAGGCCGAGACACCGGACGACGTCCGCGACGCCGTCCTCTCCGGTGCGGCGGAGCTGGCACTGGCCGACGAGCGGCGGCCCACCGACCGCGACCTCGTGGCGGACACGCTGGCCGACCAGGAACTGGTGGCCGTGCTCCCGCCCGGCGTCCCCGCCCCGGACGGTGCCGCTCTCCCGCTCGCGGCACTACTGGAGATGGATCTGGTCACCGGGCCACCGGGCACGGTGGTGCACGGCATCCTCGCCCGCGAGGCGGCGCGGCTGGACCGGGCCTTCGAGCCCGTCGTGGAGGTCGGGCTGCGCGGCTCGGCCCTCTACCTGGCACTGGCCGGAGCCGGCGTGGCGGTGCTCCCGCGGCCGCTGGCCGAGCTCGGCCGGAACGCGGGCGTGGCCATCGTGTCGCTGGAACCGCGCCAGTGGCGGCACGCCTGCCTGCTGCGCCGGTCGGCGCCGCTCTCGCCCGCCGCCCGGGCCCTGCGGGAGCTCCTGCTGCCCACCGGCACACCCTCCCGCTGAACTGTCAGCCCCTCTCACTACGTTCACCCCGTGCCCTCACACCTGCACGAAGCGTTACTGGAGCTGTTCCGCAACCGACCGTCACTCGCGGCCGAACTCCTCGCGGGACCGCTCGGTGTGCGCCTGCCCCCTTTCGACTACGCACGGCTGGACTCCGGCGACCTGCCCGACCTCAACCCCACCGAATACCGGGCCGACGCCGTCGTCGTCCTCACCACCGCGGACACCCCAGCGCTGGCCGTCGTGGTCGAAGCACAACTGGGCCGCGACCGCGGCAAGCGCTGGAGCTGGCCGGTCTACCTGGCGACGCTGCGCGCGCGCCTGCGTTGTCCCGCCGTGCTGCTGGTGGTGTGCGCCGACATCGCCACCGCTGCCTGGTGCTCCACGCCGATCGAACTCGGCCATCCCGGCTGGACGCTGGCACCCGTGGTGCTGGGCCCCGATCGCGTTCCCGTCGTCACCGACGTCGGCGACGCCGCCCGCGCTCCGGAGCTCGCCGTGCTGTCGGCCATGGCGCACGGGACCCACCCGGACCGCGACAAGGTGTTCCACGCCCTGCTCACGGCCCTGCGAACCGTCGATGCCCAGCGCACCACCCTGTACCATGACCTTGTGCTCGCGGCGCTCCCGGAAGCTGCCCGGCATCACCTGGAGGCACTGATGAAGCTCGGCACCCACGAGTACGAGTACCAGAGCGAGTTCGTCCGCAGGAACGTCGTCCAAGGCCGGGCCGAGGGCGAGGCCACCGCACTGCTCGCCGTGCTCGCCGCTCGGGGCATCGAGGTTCCCGACGACATCCGCCGCCGCATCACCGGCTGCACCGACCTGCAGCAGCTGGAGACGTGGATCCGCCGGGCGGCCACCGCGACGTCGGTGGAGCAGCTGTTCGGCTGAACGCCTGCACACACGGCGCGCCAGCACGACGACGCAGGTGGCCAACACAGCCACCGGCCGTCCCACCCTGCGGACTGGTACTCCCATTCGGGTGAATCCTTGTCCTAGAGTGTGTCGGCCCGGTTGATCAGCGACGATGTGGGGGTTGCCATGCCGACACAGCGAGGACCGCTCCGCGCACTCGCGGACTTCGCCGGACGCTGGTTCGCGCTGCTGGTCCTGCTGGCCGGCGTGCTGGGGCTGGTGATCCCCGACCAGGCCGCCGCACTCACCGACTACGTGCCGCTGCTGCTCGGCATCATCATGTTCGGCATGGGGCTCACCCTGCGGGCCTCCGACTTCGCGCTCGTGCTGCGCCGCCCGCACGCCGTGCTGCTCGGGCTGCTCGCGCAGTTCGTCGTCATGCCGCTCACCGCATGGGGCATCGGCACCGCGCTGGGCCTGTCGGGGGCCCTGCTGGTCGGCATGGTGCTCGTCGGCTCCGCGCCCGGCGGCACCGCCTCCAACGTCATCGTCTACCTGGGCCGCGGCGACGTCGCCCTGTCGGTCACGCTCACCTCGGTCGCCACGCTGCTCGCTCCCCTGCTCACCCCCGCGCTGGTGCTGTGGCTCGCCGGGTCCGACCTGCCCGTCGGGTTCGGCGCCCTGTTCGAGTCGATCGTGCAGGTGGTGCTGCTGCCGATCGTCGCGGGCGTGGTGATCCGCGCCCTCGCGGGCCGCTTTGTCGACGCGGTACTGCCCTACCTGCCGCTGGTGTCGGTGGCCGGCATCATGACCGTGGTCATGGCGGTCATCGGCGCCAACGCCGACGTGCTCACCTCCAGCGGCCTGCTGCTGGTGCTCGCGGTGATCCTGCACAACGGCGCCGGGCTGGCGCTCGGCTACCTCGCCGCCGGCGCGGCCCGCCTCGACGCCTCGGCCCGGCGCGCCGTCAGCATCGAGGTCGGCATGCAGAACTCCGGCCTCGCCGCGAGCCTCGCCACCGCGCACTTCGCCCCGCTCACGGCACTGCCCGCCGCGCTGTTCTCCGTGTGGCACAACGTCTCCGGTGCCCTGCTCGCCACGATCTGGGCCCGCAAGGCGGAGGCCGCCGAACCGGCGCGGCGGTGACAAGGCCGCGCGGCCGGCCACTCGCCGGGGTCGGGCTCGCGGGCGGCGTCATGGGCGCGCTGCTCGGCGGCGGTGCGGGCTCGGTCACGGTGCCCGCGCTGGACCGGCTCACCGACCTCTCCCGCGCGACCATCCACGGCACCTCCACCGTCACCAACATCGCCATCGCGATCGTGGGTGTGGCCGTCTACTGGGCCCGCGGCGGCGCGATCGACACCTCCACCGGGCTGCCGCTGATGCTCGGCGGGGTCGCGGGCGCCGTGCTCGGCGCGCGGCTCGTCACGCGTGCGCCCGAGCGGGCGCTGCGGATCCTGTTCAGCGCCGTCCTGCTCGCCTCCGGCACGAGCCTGCTGCTCGAGGCCGCGGGGATCACGGTCACCGCGGGCGCCGGTGCACTGCCGGAGGATCCGGCCATCGTGGTGCCGGTCGCGCTCGCGCTCGGCACACTCGTCGGCGCCTGGTCCGCCGCCATGGGACTGGGTGGCGGCCTACTGACCGTCCCGGCGCTGGTGCTGCTGTTCGGCGTCGACCCGCACACCGCTGTCGGCACCTCCCTGCTGGTGATGCTGCCCAACTCCGTGGCGGGCGCGGCCGCGCATCTGCGCCAGGGCACGGCGTCGGTGCCGATCGGGGCGCGGCTCGCCGCCGGGGCCGCCGTGGGCGCGGCAGGCGGCGCGCTACTGGCCCTCGCCCTCGACGAACGGGTGCTGAGCACGATCCTCGGCAGCTACATGTACTTCACGGCCACGCGCGAGCTGCTGCGGATCCGCCGGGGCCGGTGAATCTCGCGCGAGTCGGCCGACGACCCGCCCGCCGCACCCTATGCTGGGCCCGACATCGAGCCAGGGAGGCGAGGACGTGGGCACCGGAGCCGTCGTGACGATCGTGATCGTGGTCGTCGTCGTGCTGCTACTGGCGATCGGGGTGATCGCCACCTACAACGGACTGGTCAAGCGCCGCAACGCCTACCGCAACGCGTTCGCGCAGATCGACGTGCAGCTCACCCGCAGGCACGACCTGATCCCGAACCTCGTCGAGACCGCGAAGGGCTACCTGCAGCACGAGCGGCAGACCCTGGAGGCCGTGATCGCCGCCCGCACCGGCGCCGTCACCGCCCAGCAGACCGCCAGAGGCAACCCCGGCGAGCCGCAGGCCATGCGGCAGCTGTCCGGCGCCGAGTCCGCGCTGACCCAGACCCTCGGCAGGCTGTTCGCCCTCTCGGAGTCCTATCCGGACCTCAAGGCCAACCAGAACATGATGCAGCTGTCCGAGGAACTGACCTCCACCGAGAACCGCATCGCGTTCGCCAGGCAGGCTTACAACGACTCCGTCATGGCCTACAACAACAAGCGGGAGGTGTTCCCCGCCAACCTCGTCGCGGGCATGTTCGGCTTCGCTCCCGCGGCACTGCTCGAAGTGGACTCGCCCGACACGCGCGACGTGCCCCGGATCTCCTTCTGACGCCTCATGAACTTCTTCGAACGGCAGCACGAGGTGCGCAGGGCATCGGCACGGCTGGTCTGGCTGTTCGCGCTGGCCGTGGTGCTCATCGTCGCGGTGGTGGATGTCGCCGTGTGGCTGGCGTTCGGGCTGTCGCGGCTGCCGTTCTCGGTGGCGGCACAGTCGCTGGCCATCGCCTCCGCGATCGTGGTCGTGCTCATCGGCGTGACGTCGTGGATCCGCACCCTGCTGCTGCGCAGGGGCGGCGGCGGCAAGGTCGCGGCGAGCCTCGGCGGGGTCGCCGTGCCGGAGAACACCACCGATCCGAACCTGCGCAGGCTGCGCAACGTCGTGGAGGAGATCGCGATCGCCTCCGCGATGCCGGTGCCCGAACTGTACGTGCTGCCGCACGAACCCGGCATCAACGCCTTCGCCGCGGGCTGGACACCCGGTGACGCCGCCGTCGCCGTCACCCAGGGCGCGCTCGACCGGCTCAACCGCGATGAGCTCCAGGGCGTCATCGCGCACGAGTTCAGCCACATCGTCAACGGCGACATGCGGCTCAACATCCGGTTGATCGGCGTGCTCGCGGGCATCGTCGGCCTGGCAGTGGTCGGCAGGATGATGCTCGGCGGCGGCCGCGGCGCCCGCAGGAACAACGGCGGCGCCCCGCTGGTCGTCGTCGCGCTCGCCGTGCTGGTCATCGGCTACCTCGGGGTGCTGGCGGGCAGGCTCATCAAGGCCGCGGTGTCGCGGCAGCGGGAGTACCTCGCCGACGCCTCCGCGGTGCAGTTCACCCGGCAGACCGCGGGCCTGGCCGGCGCGCTGAAGAAGATCGGCGGGCTGCAGGCGGGGTCGAGCCTGCGCAGCGCCAAGGCCGAGGACGTCAGCCACATGCTCTTCGGCGAGGGCAGGCGGCTGTCGGCGATGTTCGCCACCCACCCGCCGCTCGCCCGGCGCATCCAGCTGCTCGACCCGGCGTTCGACCCCGCCGAGCTGGACCGGCTCCGCACGCAGTGGGCTGCCGAGCCACCGGCGGGCCTGCGCGAGGACGAGGCACTCGGCCTCACCTCCCGGCAGCCGGCGCAGATCAGGCAGGCCACCACGCTGCCCGCCCATCCCGGCGCCGTGGCCGCCACGGTCGGCGAACCCTCCGCCGGATCGTTCGCCCACGCGGGCGGGCTGCTGCGCGACATCCCCGACGCCGTGCAGGCGAAGGCCCGCCACCCCGGCACGGTGGTGCCCGTGGTGCTCGGGCTGCTGTTCTCGCCACGGGCCGACGTGCGCGCGCACCAGCACCGGCTGCTCGCCGCGCGCGGCGGGCAAACGCTTGCGGACGCCGCCTGGCAGGAGGGCGCCGCGCTGGCTCAGCTCGATCCCGCGCTGCGGCTGCCGCTGACGGAGGTCGCCTTCCCCGCGCTGCGGCACCGCCCGCCGCAGGAGCTGCAGGCCCTGCTGGCCGCGATCACCGAGCTGACCCGGGCCGACGGGCACGTCGGCGTCTTCGAGTACTGCCTGTCCACGCTGCTGCACCGCGACCTGTTCGAGGCGATGCACCGCCGCCCGCCGTGGACGACGTCGCGCACCACGCTGCGCCGCAGCGCACCGGCCGTGGCCACCGTGCTCGCCGTGCTGGCCGCCGCGGGCACCGCGGACCCGCGGGCCGCCGAGGCCGCGTTCCGCGCCGGGCTGGCGCGGGCACTGCCCGGCGCGGCGCTGCCGTTCCAGCCGCCACCGCAGGGGCCGGTGGCGCTCGACCCGGTGTGGCCTGCCCTCGACGGCCTCGCGGGTCCCGAGAAGGCCGTGCTGGTGGAGGCGCTGGCGACGGTCGCGGGTCACAACGGGGTGCTGACGGTCGAGGAGAGCGAGCTGCTGCGGACGGTGTGCGCGCTGCTGCACTGCCCACTGCCGCCGCTGGCCGGAACCGTGTCCTCGGACGCGCGCTCGGTGTGACGGGACGGCGGACCGGGTAGCCCCCGGTGACGTTCCTGAACATTTCCCGACCCCAGGGAGACATCGATGGATGCCATCGAGTTGCTGCGCAAGGACCACCAGAACGTGCTGGCGATGCTCGACCGGCTGGAGACGGGCCCGACGGCCGCCTCCGGCGCCGACAACGACGTGCTCGACGCCCGCAAGCAGCTGGTGACCGAGCTGGTCATCGCGGAGTCACAGCACGAGGCGATCGAGGAGCAGTTCTTCTGGCCGATGGTGCGCGACTCCGTGCCGGGCGGCCAGGAGCTGGCCGCCCAGGCGACCGAGCAGGAGGCCGAGGCGAAGAAGCTGCTCGACGCGCTGGACAAGGCCGCGCCGACGCAGCCGGAGTTCGAGCAGCTGCTGGGACGGGTCATCGCCGACGGCCGCGAACACATCGAGTACGAGCAGACGCAGGTCTGGCCGAAGGTGCAGCAGTCCGTCGAGGCCGACCGGCTCGCCCAGCTCGGTGACAAGATGGCCAAGGCCAAGCAGACCGCGCCGACACGGCCGCACCCGGCGACGCCGTCCAGCCCCGCCGCGCAGAAGACCGCGGGCCCGCTGGCGGCCATGCTCGACAAGGCCCGCGACATGCTCTCGGGCCGCCGCAAGTAGGCGCGCACGCCGCCTTTCCCCGTGGGAGGCCACCGCCGGTGGTGCCGGGTCGGCCCGGCACCACCGGCGGTGACACCTGTCCGCGGGACACCCCCGTGCTGCCGTGGCGTCAGGAATCGCGGCGAAATCCCGTGGCGGCGACGACAACTCCGAGGCCGGCGAGGACTCCGGCAGCGGCGAAGGCGGTGTGGAAGCCGTCAAGGCCGGTTCCGGCCACGAGGACGGTCGCGATGACGGCGACGCCTGCTGCCGCGCCGATCTCCCGCGTCGTTTCGATCAACCCCGAGGCAAGGCCGGACTCCGATTCGGCGACACCGGACAGCGCGCCGATCTGCAGCGAGGGCCCGCAGAGCCCGAAGCCGAGCCCGGCGAGCAGGAACGCCGGTAGCAGGTCGGCGAGATAGCCGGCATCGGCCGGGAGCCGCGCGAGCCACACCATCACGGCGGTCAACAGTGTCAGTCCGCTGACCAGCAGGCGCCGGACGCCCACGACGGTCGCGATGCGGCCCGCGACCGACGCCGTCGCGAACTCGGTCACCGTCGTGGCCAGCCACGCCAGGCCCGTGTGCGTCGCCGAGTAGCCGAGCTCCTGCTGCATCAGCAGCGAGCCGAGGAAGATGAACGAGAAGAACGCGCCGAACGAGAGCAGTGCCGTGAGGTTCGCCGCGACGAGTGGGCGGTTGCGCAGCGCGCTGGCCGGCACGAGCGGGGCTGGTGAACGCCTCTCCCACAGCACGAACGCGGCGATCAGCACGCAGGCCGCGACGAACCACGCCAGCGTGGCAGCGGAGGTCCATCCGTGGGTCGAGCCATGGTGGAGTGCGTAGACGACGGTCAGCAGTCCGCCGGTCACCATGCTCGCCCCCACGACATCGAGCCGCCCGGAACGGCCCCGGCGCGCATCGGCCGCGAGGCCGGTGACGGCGAGCGTGACGAGCACGAGGCCGACGGGGACGTTGATGAAGAATGCCCACCGCCAGCCCGGACCCGCGGCGATGACACCGCTCGCGACGACGCCGACCGTTCCGGCCAGCCCGCCGACGGCTCCGAAGATGCCGAGGGCCCGGTTGCGTTCGTGACCCTCGCGGAAGGTGACGGCCAGCAGCGACAACGCCGCCGGTGCGATGAGCGCGCCACCCAGACCCTGCAGCCCGCGGGCCGCGATCAGGACGCCGCCGTGCTGCGCGATGCCCGCCACCAGTGACGCGGCGGTGAACAAGCCGAGTCCGGCGAGCAGGATGCGGCGCCGACCCAGCAGGTCGGTGATCCGGCCACCGACGAGGAGGAATCCGCCGAGTACGAGACCGTAGGCGACGATGACCCATTGCAGACTGCCCTGGCTGACGCCGAGGTCCCGCTGGATCGAGGGCAGGGCCACGTTCACGATGGCGATGTCGAGGCCCACCATCGCCATGGCGGCACACGCGAGTGCCAGCACGAGTCCTTGCCTGGGGCCTGTCTTGTTCCGGCGGGTGGAGGTCGGCGGAGTGGCGGGGTGGTCCATGGGGCTTTCGAGGACAGACATGGGTGGTCCTTTCCGCTCGCGGCGGTTCAGCGGCGGTAGCTGGGAATGGGCTGGCCGGCGCCGGTGGTGACCAGCTGCGGCAGGCTCGTGGTGATGTAGAAGGTCCAGCCGCGCGAGCACGCCTCGAAGCAGGCGGACTCCCCCGCGGTGAGGCCCTCGTGCGTGAAGTGCACGGTCGTGCCCTGCGAGCCGCCGGTGATCTCGAAGACGACGTCGGTGCCGGTCCACTCGTCGCGGTCGTCGATGAAGGTGAGTTCGGAGTCCACGACGTGCCAGCGCACCCGTCGGCCGGGCACGACCTCGGTGACCTGGAACCGGGCGAACCGGATGCCGTCCCCGGATCGCGCGGCCTCACCGGGGTACTCGCCGTCGTCGGTGAAGACGAACTCGTCGTGCAGCGCGGCCGAGTCGCCGATGAGATTCTCGCTCCACCACCCGCGGACGTTGGTGATGGCCAGGAAAACCTCGTCCGGCGTCCGGTCGACGGTCATGGTGGCGGTCAGGTACTCGGTGTTCGACATCGGTCTCGCCTCTCTCTGGTGGGTTTCGCCCCACCGACGAAGGAGACGGCCCGGGATCGACAGCCACGGGGAAGAAACCGTCCAAAACTCTGCCGTGGCGACCTTTGCGCTGGTCAGAGCTCGGAAAGACGACGCAGCAGATAGCGGCGTTCGGCCTCGGTCGGCGCCAGTCTCAGCGCCTCCTCGTAGCAGGTGGCGGCCTCGGCGAAGCGGCCGTCCCGGCGGAGAAGATCGGCCCGCGTCGCGGGCAGCAGGTGATAGCCATCGAGCGTGCCGGACTCGGCGAGGTCGTCGACGAGCGCCAGCCCGGCGGAGATGCCCTCGGCCATCGCGACCGCCACGGCGCGGTTGAGGTCCACCACGGGAGAGGGCGCGAACCGCGCGAGCTGGGTGTAGAGCGCGGCGATCTGTGGCCAGTCGGTGGCCGCGGCGTCGCGCGCGGTGGCGTGACAGGCGGCGATCGCGGCCTGCACCTGGTACGGCCCGGAACGCCGCAGGGCCAGCGCCTCGTCGAGCGTCGCAACACCTTCGGCGATCAGCGCGTGATCCCACTGGGATCGGTCCTGGTCCTCCAAGGTGACCAGGACACCGTCGTCGGTGCGCTGCGCGCGGCGCGCCTCGAGCAGCAACATCAGCGCCAGCAGGCCGCGTGCCTCGGGCTCGGCCGGCAGCAGACGGACCAGCGTCCGGGCGAGGTGAATGCCCTCGGCCGCCAGCGCCCTGTGCCCGTCTTCCTCGTCGTAGCCCTGGTTGAAGACCAGGTACAGCACCGCGAGAACAGCGCTCAGCCGCTGCGGAAGCAGCTCCGCCGGTGGAACCCGGTACGGTATCCCGGCCTCGACGATCTTGCGCTTGGCGCGCACCAGGCGCTGGGCCATCGTCGGCTCGGAGGTCAGGAACGCCTTGGCGATCTCACCCGTGGTCAGCCCGGCCAACGTCCGGAGTGTCAGGGCCACCCGGGCGGGGAACGGCAACGCGGGATGGCAGCACGTGAAGATCAGCCGCAACCGCTCGTCCGGAATCTCCGCGCGGTCGTCCCACTCGAGCGGAGCCCGCTCCAGCACGGCGAGCTGCCGCAGCTTCGCCGCGCCCGTCGCGTCGCGCCGCAGGCGGTCGGTCGCCCGGTGACGTGCCGTCGTCGTGAGCCAGGCACCCGGACGGGCCGGAACTCCGTCGCGCGCCCACGTCGCCAGCGCGGCGGCGAACGCGTCCTGCGCGCAGTCCTCCGCCAGATCCCAGTCCCCGGTCAGCCCGATCAGTGTGGCGACCACCTGGCCCCACTCGTCCCGATACGCCGCGGCGACAGCGGCACGCACCTCGTCCGGCGCGGTCATTCCCACACGGGGCGGACCTCGACACAACCCCGGCGCGCGTAGGGGTGCCGAGCTGCGAGCGCGATCGCCTCGTCGAGGTCGGCGCACTCGACGATGTCGATACCGCCGATGAAGTCCTTGGTCTCCGCGAACGGGCCGTCCGACACCAGCGTCTCGTCGTCACGGACGCGGACGGTCGTGGCATTCGCCACCGGGCGCAGCCGCGCGCCACCGAGACTGGCGCCCCGCCGCTGCACCTCGGCGTCATACGCGTGAAACGCCGGGTCCGCCGCGATCTCCTCCATCGACGGCGACACCGTTTCATCGTCACAGATCAGGAAGACGTACTTCATGACCCCACCATGCCCGACCTGCCCGAACACCAACACCAAGGACCTGCGGCAACACCCGATGTGACCCTACAACCAACCGCAGGGGCTCACCAGCGTGACAGGTCGATCGTGCTCGGGGCTGCGGCCACGGAGTCGCGGCCCAGCCCGGCGGCGCAGGACGTGATCACGACGACATCGGTGACGCCGCGTGGTGGCCGCCGCACCGACAGCGCGTCCGGCAGGCCGCCGACCAGCACCGACGGCCCGGATTTCGGCCGACCGGTCTCCGGCCGGGCCGCGGCGGGCATTACCGTCATGGCGTCCCCTCCCCGAAAGACATCCCAGGAGCTGAAATGTCAAGCGGCAACGTTCTCGACGTGATGCGACCAGGCGGTCGTCTCGTCGTAGAGGGTGGCGCTCTTCAGGCAGCCGTGCAGGATGCCCACCAGTCGGTTGGCCAGCTGACGCAGCGCCGGGTTGTGGCCGACACCGCGGGCGCGTTGGCGGTCGTAGTAGGCCCGGGCACCGGGCGAGGCTTTCAGTGCGGCGAACGCCTGGGTCATCAATGCGTCGATGAGCCGGTCGTTGTGAATGAACCGGGCCAGGGCCACCTTTCTCTTGCCGGATGCCTTGGTGATCGGGCTGGTGCCGGCGTAGTTCTTGCGGGCCTTGGCGGTGGTGTAGCGGTGTGGGTCGTCCCCGAACTCTGCGAGCACCCGGGCACCGAGCACCGCTCCCATACCGGGCTGGGAGGCGATGATCTCAGCGGCCGGGTGCTGCCCAAAATGGGCCTCCACCTGCCCTTGCAGGGTCTTGACCTGATCGGTGAGCACGCTGATGACCGCGATCAGGGACTGGATGGAGGCGGCGTAGGCGGCAGCCACGATCTCGGGCTGGCCCAGGTGCTCGGTGCGCAGCGCCGCCTGGATCGCCGCCGCCTTCTCGGCGACGTTACGACGGCGAGCGCGCTTGAGCGCGGCGCTGATCTGCGTGATCGTCAAGCGGGCGGCCTGCGCCGAGGTCGGAGCTTTCGCCAGCAACTCCAGGGCCTCGGCGGCGTCGAGGCCCTCGAACGCCTCCAGCGCGGCGGGAAAGTAGTCCCGCAGCGCGTGCCGCAGCCGCTGGGTGTGGCGGGTGCGTTCCCAGATCAGCGTCTTGTGGGTGCGGGCCACCACCTTGACCGCCTCGGCCCGCGCGCTGTCCCCCGCGACCGGGCGCAGCTCGTGGGAATGGGTGCGGACCATGTCGGCCAGCACGTGGGCGTCACCGGCGTCGCTTTTGGCCCCCGAGACCCCCAGCCGACGCCGGAACTCCGCTGCCTGCAAAGGATTGACCGCCATGACCGTATAGCCGGCCGCGACCAACGCAGCCACCCACGGCCCACGGTCGGTCTCGATCCCGATCACCACCTCCGCGTCCTCGTCGTCGGTCTCGCCGAGCTGATGGCCGATCATCATGTGCAGCCGAGCCATCCCGGCCACACCCTCCGGAAGCCGGGCTTTCGCCAGCCGGCGACCCGAGGCGTCCATCAACTCGATGTCGTGATGGTCCTCGGCCCAGTCATCTCCCACGAGCAGCCGCAACGATCCTCCCGCATTCGAAATCGATCACCGTGCGCAGCCAGCGGGAGAACCATCAGCGACCTAATCACGCAGTGCTCACACCACACGGATCGGCACGACATCCCAGCAGCGATCACTTCTCCCGACCTACCCGCAGGGGCACTGTCTTTCGTCAGGACTCGAAGTCCAGGACACCAGAGTGCTCACCTGCCGGCCGGCTACCACCAGGAGTGTGCCGGATGGCTCACTCCCAGAACTGATTAGGACGCCATGACCGGACACGTCGACAGCCTCTACGTGTACCCGATCAAGGGGCTGAGCCCGCAACGACTGGAGTCGGTGCCGCTCGAACCCGGCCGCGGGGTGCCGCACGACCGGACGTTCGCGCTGGCCCGCCCCGAGGGCCGCTACGAGCACGGCATGGCCGCACCGCTGCCGAAGGACCAGTTTTTCATGCTCGCCCGCGACGAACGGCTGGCGGGGCTGGCCACCCGGCTGGACCCGGCCACCGGCGGGCTCACGATCTCCGTGCGCGAGCACCCGGTGCTCACCGCCCGGCTGACCACCGCCGACGGCGCGCGGGCCGTGTCGGCGTTCTTCGCCAGGACCCTCGACTGCGCCGAAGGCCAGGCGCCCCTCCTCGCCCACGCTCCGGGACGGCGCTTCACCGACGTGTCGGTGGTCAGCGACGCGATGATGAACGCCGTCTCCGTCATCAACCTCGCCTCCGTGCGCGATCTGGAACGGCGCGTCGGCGCGCCCGTCGATCCCCTGCGCTTCCGCGCCAACCTCTACGTCGACGGGCTGCCGCCGTTCAGCGAGCTCGACCTCGTCGGCAAGGACATCCGCATCGGAGCCGTGCGCCTGCGGGCGGTGCTCAACACCAAGCGCTGCGCCGCCACGGAGGTCAACCCCACGACGGCCCGCCGCGACCTGAGCGTGCCCCGGCTGCTGATGCGGGAGTACGGGCACGCCGAGATGGGCGTCTACGCCGAGGTGGTCACCGGCGGCGAGATCCGGCCCGGCGACGCGGTGCGGTTCGGGGCGGCGCCGTGAGCGGCACGCTGACCGTCCGGATCGCCGCCAAGCGGATGCTCACGCCCCGGATCCGCGAGTTCACGCTGGCCGCCGCCGACGGCACGGCGCTGCCCGCCTTCACGGCAGGCGCGCACGTCAACGTCGACACGCCCGGCGGCGCCACGCGCAGCTACTCCCTCACCGGCGACCCCCGCCGGCGCGACCGCTACGTCATCGCCGTGGCGCGCGAGGCCGACGGCCGCGGCGGCTCGGCGAGCCTCGTCGACGGCGCCGAGCCCGGCGACCACCTCCGCATCTCCCCGCCGGTCAACACCTTCCCGCTCCACCGCGCCGCCCGCTACCTGCTCGTCGCGGGCGGCGTCGGCATCACGCCACTGCGCGCCATGTACCACGACCTGGTCCGGCGCGGGGCCGACGTGCGCCTGCTGTACCTGACCCGCACACCCGGTGACACGGCCTACCGCGACGAACTGGCCGCGGACGAGGCCGTGCGGCTGCACCACAGCGCGCACGCGGGGCGGCTCGACCTCTGGCCCTATCTCGCCGAACCCGACGACGACGCCCGGATCTACTGCTGCGGCCCGCCGTCGCTGATGGACGAGGTGCACGCGCTGACCATGCACTGGCGGCCCAGCCGCGTCCACTTCGAGGACTTCGCGGGCGTCTCCGGCACCGACGGCACGAGCGAGCCGTTCCGGGCGCTCTGGCGGCCCACCGGCCAGGTGGTCGACGTGCCCGCGACGGCGACCCTGCTGCAGGCGTTGCGGGACACCGGAGTCGAGGTGCCCAGCTCCTGCGAGAGCGGCACGTGCGGCACGTGCAGGCTGCACCGGCACGGCGGTGAGGCCGAGCACCGCGACCTCGTGCTGGAGCCGCACGAGCGGGAGCGTTACCTGATGCCGTGCGTGTCCAGGGCGCCGGGCGGCGCGACCATCGAAGTCGGGCCGGTCGCGCAGGCACAGTAGGGTCGCGGGTGACGATCCGTGCGGACCGGGCGGGAGGGCCGATGAGCACGCTGCAGACGCTCGACCGTGGGCTGCGGGCGCTCGAGCTCATCTCCCACTCCCCCGGCGGCGTCTCCATCGCCGAGCTGTCCCGCCGGCTCGATGTGCACAGGGCGATCTGCTATCGCATCGTCGCCACGCTCGAGCAACACCTGCTGGTCGCCCGCACCGACGACGGGCGGGTGCGGCTGGCCGTCGGGGTGGCCGTGCTCGCCTCCCGGTTCGAGCCGCAGTTCACTGTGGACGCCAAGCCGCTGCTGCACGCGCTCGCCAACGAGACGCACGCGACCGCGTTCATCTCCGCCGCCGAGGGCCAGGACTGCGTGGCGGTGCTGGTCGCCGAACCCGACGACACGGTGCTCACCGTCGGCTACCGCGTGGGCAGCAGGCACCCGCTGACGAAGGGCGCGGCCGGCATCGCGATCCTGGCGACCCGGCCCGAACGGCCCGACGATCCCGAGGCGGTCCGGCAGGCGCGCCGCGACGGCTACAGCCTCACCAGGGGTGAGCTGGAACGCGGCGCCGTCGGGGTGGCCGCGGGCATCCGCGTGCCGACCGCCGTCGGCGCGAGCATGCCCGTGGAGCGTTGTGTCGGCGTCGTCGCCATCGAAGGGCTCGACACCGAACTGGCCGCACGCGCCGTGTGCCGCACCGCGCGGCGGCTGGAGGACCTGCTCAGCGCGTGACCGTGGCCGGGCGGTCTCCCGCTGCCCAGCCAGGTTTTCCCTTGACTCGCACCGGGTCCCGCCATACTCTCAGCGCTGTTCGCTCACAGAACAACTTGTGCGTTATCAGTAAAATCGCAGCTCATCAGCGCGGAGGAGCACGAATGACCAGCGGGGCCTGCCCGATCGACCACTCCGCGGCGGGCGGCCGGCCCGTCTCGGCGAACGCGGCGGCGTTCAACCCGTTCGGCGAGGCCTACCAGGCCGACCCGCCCGAGTCGCTGCGCTGGTCGCGGGACGAGGAGCCGGTGTTCTACAGTCCCGAGATCGGCTACTGGGTCGTCACCCGCTACGACGACGTCAAGGCCGTCTTCCGCGACAACGTGACGTTCTCGCCGTCGATCGCGCTGGAGAAGATCACGCCCGTCTCCGAGGAGGCAACGGCGACGCTGGCCCGCTACGGCTACGCGATGAACCGCACGCTGGTCAACGAGGACGAGCCCGCCCACATGCCGCGGCGGCGCGCGCTGCTCGACCCGTTCACCCCCGCCCGTCTCGCCGAGCACGAGCCGATGGTGCGCAGGCTGGCCAGGGACTACGTCGACCGGTTCGTCGACGCGGGCGAGGCCGACCTGGTCGACGAGATGTTGTGGGAGGTGCCGCTCACCGTCGCCCTGCACTTCCTCGGCGTACCCGAGGAGGACATGGCCACGCTGCGGCAGTACTCGATCGCCCACACCGTCAATACCTGGGGCCGCCCCTCACCGGAGGAGCAGGTCGCGGTCGCCGAGGCGGTGGGCCGGTTCTGGCAGTACGCGGGCGAGGTGCTGGAGAAGATCCGCCGCGACCCGTCCGGGCCCGGCTGGATCCCGTTCAGCATCCGCGCGCAGCGGCAGCAGCCGGAGGTGATCACCGACTCCTACCTGCACTCGATCATGATGGCCGGCATCGTCGCCGCCCACGAGACCACCGCCAACGCCGCTGCCAACGCGATCAAGCTGCTGCTGGAGAACCGTGCGGTGTGGCGGGAACTGTGTGCCGAGCCGAGCCTGATCCCCAACGCCGTCGAGGAGTGCCTGCGCCACTCGGGCTCGGTGGCCGCGTGGCGGCGCCTGGTCACCGAGGACACCACCATCGGCGGCGTGCCCATCCCCCGGGGCGCCAAGCTGCTCATCGTCAACTCCTCGGCCAACCGCGACGAGCGGCACTTCGACAACCCCGACGACTTCGACATCCGCAGGGAGAACACCACCGACCATCTGACATTCGGCTACGGCAGCCACCAGTGCATGGGCAAGAACCTGGCCCGCATGGAACTGCAGGTGTTCCTCGGCGAGCTGACCACCCGCCTCCCGCACCTGGAACTGGTGCCGGGGCAGCGGTTCACCTACCTGCCCAACACCTCCTTCCGCGGACCGGAGCACCTGTGGGTGCGGTGGGACCCGGCGGCCAACCCGGAACGCGCCGATCCGGCCGTCCTGCGACGCCTCACCCCCGTCCGCATCGGAGAGCCGTCGGCGCGCGCCATCACCCGCACGGTCACGGTCCAGTCGGTGGAACCGGCCGCCGACGGCATCGTCACCCTCACCCTCGCCGACCCGTCCGGCCGCCCGCTGCCCGCGTGGTCGCCGGGCGCGCACGTCGATCTCCACCTCGACGGGCTGTCGCGGCAGTACTCGCTGTGCGGCGAGGCCGGCGAGGCCGGCGTCTACCGCATCGCCGTGCTACGCGAACCCGAGAGCCGCGGCGGCTCGCGCTACGTCCACGAACGCCTGCGGCCGGGTGCGCGGCTCAGCATGCGCGGGCCGCGCAACCATTTCCGGCTCGCGACCGGCGCGCGGCACTACGTTCTCGTCGCGGGCGGCATCGGGATCACGCCGATCATCGCGATGGCCGACGCGGTCAGGGCCGCGGGCGCGAGCTACGAGGTGCACTACTGCGGCCGCGACCGGGCCACGATGGCCTTCCTCGACCGGCTGCACCGCGACCACGGCGACCGGCTCCACTTGTACCCGGGCAGTGAGGGCGCCCGGCTCGACGTGTCCACACTGGCCGGTGCCGACGATGGCACCCAGGTGTACGCGTGCGGACCGAAACGTCTGCTCACCGCGCTGGAGCGGCAGGCGCGGTCCTGGCCGGAGGACACCCTCCACATCGAACACTTCACGACCACGCGCCAGGAGCTCGATCCGGCCGTGGAGCACGGCTTCGACGTCGAGCTCGCCGACTCCGGGCTCACCGTGCACGTCGCTCCGGACCAGACGGTGCTGGCCGCGCTGAGGGCCGCCAACATCGACATTCCCAGCGACTGTGAGGAAGGACTCTGCGGCACGTGTGAGGCCCCGGTGCTCGACGGCGAGGTCGACCACCGCGACCGGGTGCTCACCACAGCCGAACGCGCCGCCAACTCGATGATGCTCACCTGTTGTTCCCGGGCCTGCGGCAGCACGCTCACGCTCGGCCTCTGACGCGAAAGGACAGACAATGACGTCTCCGGTGGAACCGGCCGAACACCACACCCCGCGGGCCGGGCAGGCCGGGAAT
Source organism: Prauserella muralis (assembly GCF_003202285.1). GTDB lineage: Bacteria > Actinomycetota > Actinomycetes > Mycobacteriales > Pseudonocardiaceae > Prauserella_B > Prauserella_B muralis. The sequence goes on along the minus strand of NZ_MASW01000002.1, from coordinate 1,069,162 downwards.
CCCGCGACGGGAGCGGTGCCGCGGACCGGCTTCCGGCGCGTGCTGGCCGGCAGCATGGCGGGCGCCGTGCTGGAGTGGTACGACTTCGCCATCTACGGCATCCTCGCCGCCACCGTGCTGGGCCCGCTGTTCTTCCCCGGCGACAGCGGCATCGTCAAGCTGCTGCTGGCGCTGGCCACCCAGGGGCTGGGCTTCGTGGCCCGCCCGCTCGGGGGCATCGTGTTCGGTCACCTCGGCGACAAGTTCGGCCGCCAGCCCATGCTCGTCACCACCTTCCTGCTGCTGGGTCTGTCCACGGCCTGCATCGGGCTGCTGCCCACCTACGGCCAGATCGGCATCTGGGCCACCGTCCTGCTCGTCGTGCTGCGGATGATCCAGGGCTTCGCCCTCGGCGGCGAGTTCGGCGCCGCGGTGCTCATGGTCAGCGAGTACGGCGAACCGAGGCGACGCGGGTTCTGGGCGGCGTGGCCGCAGGCGGGCGCGCCGCTGGGCACGGTGCTGGCCACCGCGCTCGTCACCGTGGTCGCCTTCCTGTTCCCCGGCGAGGCGTTCGACCAGTGGGGCTGGCGGGTGGTGTTCCTGGTGGCCATCCCGCTGCTGGTGATCGGGTTCTGGATCCGCCGCAGCGTCGAGGAGTCGCCGGTGTTCCAGGCCGCTCAGGCCAGCGCCGAGGCCCGCGCCGCGCGCGCGGAGCGCTCGAGCGTGCTGGAGGCGCTGTCGCGGCCCCGGCCGGTGCTGCACGGGCTGGGCATGCGGCTCGGCGAGAACATCGCCTTCTACATCTACACGGTCTTCGTCATCGCCTACGCCGCCAACTCCTTCGACTACGCCCGCGGGGACGTCATCCTGGCGGTGACGTTCGCCTCGCTGTTCCAGTTCTTCGGGATGCTCGGCGGCGGGGCGTGGTCCGACCGGGTGGGCCGCAAGACCGCGATGCTCGTGCCCGCGGTCGTGCTCGTGGCGTGGGCACCCGCGTTCTTCTGGCTGATCCACCTGGAGACCCTGCCCGGCCTGTGGCTCGGGGTGTGCGTCGGCGCGTTCTTCCACGGCATGCTCGCCGGCACCGAGGCGGCCTGGATCACCGAGCTGTTCCCCACCCGCCACCGCTACGCGGGCGCGTCACTGGTGTTCCAGGGTTCGTCGATCATCGCGGGAGCGCCCGCGCCGCTCATCGCGGTCTGGCTGATCGACAGCTTCGGCGTGGGCACGGTGATCGGCTACCTGGTGCTGACGATGGCCGTGACGGTCGTCGCCGTGGCCACCAGCAAGGAGACCCGCGGAGCGCGGCTGGACGCCCTCGACTGAGCCCGCCCGGAGCCGCCGCACTGGCCACGCGGGTCAGCGCGGCGGCTCGACGGCGACGACGGGCGTGGCGTGCCAGCCGAGCGCCTCGGTCAGCCGGTCGCCCACCGCGCGGGACATGGTCTGCAGGTAGGCGGCGGTCACGTGGTTGTCGTCCAGATAGACCAGCACGTTGCCGATCACCGGAGGGCAGACCTCGGACGTGCAGTAGTAGTCGCTGAAGTCGACGAACGAGACGTTCGGCGGCACGTCCGGCAGCGCCGTGTACGGCGGCTCGGCGGCCAGGTACCGCGCGCGCGGCGGCGCGCACCGGGGCGCGTCGAGCCCGTGCTTCTGCACGCACTCCGAGGGCTCGTAGGAGTAGCGGGGGCTGTCGCGGACCGCCACCACCGGGATCCCCGCCTCGTCCATCGTCCGCCACTGCTCGACGAAGCCCGGCGGCGTCCATTCCTTCAGCCCGGCCCGCACGTCCCTGCTGGCCATGGTGAGCACCGCGTCCGGCCTGGTGGCGACGATCTCCTCCACGACGGCGGAATTCCACGTGGTGCACGCCTCGCGCTCCACCGGGTCGGCATGGTGGGAACGGGCCGTGAACGGGCAGCCGCCGCGGCCCATGGAGATGACCTGCCACCCGCGCTCCTCGACGAGCGGGCGCAGCGCCGCGATGTACTGCTGCGAGTGCGAGTCCCCCGCGACCACCAGCCGCCTGCTCGGCGGCCCGTCCGGGTCGACGGTGCAGATCCGCAGTTCGGCGTGCCGGGGCGAGATCGTGCACTCCTCGTCGGGGAACGTGTCGAACTGGTCGGGCAGCGCCGCGAACGGTGGCAGCACGTTCACCCGTGGGTCGAGCAGCGGCGCCCCGGCCTCGATCGCGTGCGCGCCGGGATGGCCGGGGTCGTCGAGCTCCAGGGCGAAGGATGCGCGCTGGGTGCTCACCAGCTGCCAGGTGCCGGCCGCCACCAGCACGGGCAGCAGCGCGAGCACGGCGAAGCGGTAGGCGCCCCACCGCGTGGTGACGCCGATCCGGGACTCGCGCACCGGCTTCTCCACCAGGTGGTGGGTCGCGGCGGCCAGCAGCAGCGACACGGCGATCACCACGGCGCCGCCGCGCGGGCCGACGGCGGGCTGGTCCCTGCCGATCAGGTAGAACAGCAGCACCGGCCAGTGCCACAGGTACAGCGCGTAGCTGAGGTCGCCCAGGTAGGTCAGCGGGCGCGACGAGAGGAAGCGGTCGGCCCCGGCGCGGCTGCCGGTGGCGCCCGCCAGCAGCACGAGCGCCGCCGAGAGGGTCGGCCAGAGCGCCACGTACCCCGGGAAGACGGTGCCCACCTGGAGCACGAGCCCGCAGGAGACGAGGCCGGCCACGCCCGCCCAGCCGAGCAGCACCCGCAGCGGCCTCGGCAGCCGGATCGCGTCGATCACCAGTGCCAGCAGGCCGCCGAGCGCGAACTCCCACACGCGGGTCAGCGACGAGAAGTACGCCAGCGGCTGGTCGAGCGCCGTCAGCCACACCGAGTAGGCCAGCGACACCGCCAGCGTGGTGCCCAGTGCCGCCAGCAGCGCCGGCCGCAGCCCCCAGCCCGCGCGCCGCGCCACGAGCGCCACGAGTGCCACCAGCAGGGGCCACACGACGTAGAACTGGCCCTGAATCGACAGCGACCAGAAATGCTGGACGACGCTGGCCGTGTCGTGCTGGGCGAAGTAGTCGACCGAGTCGGCGGCGAGCCGCCAGTTCTCCAGGTACAGCGCGGAGGCGACGACCTCGCTGATCGTCTGGAACCACCGGTGTTCGGGCAGCAGCAGCACCCCGGCGCCCATCGTGACCAGCAGCACGGTCAACGCCGCGGGAAACAGCCGCTTGATCATCCGGCCCCACATGGGCCGGAACTCGATCCGCCCACGCGCGCAGGCCCGGAACAGCTGACCGGTGATGAGGAAGCCGGAGAGCAGGAAGAACACGTCCACGCCGCCGGAGACGCGGTCCAGCCACACGTGGTAGGCCACCACGAGTCCGGCGGCGAGCGCACGCAGCCCCTGCTGTTCCGGCCGGAATCGGCGCGGCGACGGCTTCGCGGCGTCCGAGGCAGCTCCGGCATCGGAGCTTTCCGCGCGCGCCCGCGCTCGCAGCAACGTCATCGGTGCCTGCCCTCCCCTTCCAGCACGGCCGTGGAGTATTGCCGAGCCCACGGGCCGGTGCGCACAGGGGTCCACACCACTGTGCCGCCGGCCACCCGGGGCAACGCCCGGCGACCTCCGTGCGTACCGGCGGCCCTGGACCCGGAGTCATCGGATGACCTACCGTCGCGAGCGGTGCGGGGCCGACGGGGCTCTCGCGGGTGCGGCAGAAAGGGAGACGCGATGCGCAGCGCCGCGTGGTTCGGTGCGACAGGCCGTTCCGGCATGATCTACCGGTCCTGGATGCGCAACCAGGGCTTCGGACCCGAGGTGTTCGACGGGCGGCCGGTCATCGGCATCGCCACCAGCGCCTCCGAACTGGCCCCCTGCAACGCGCACCTGCACCGGGTCGCCGAGGCGGTCAAGCGCGGCGTGTGGCAGGCGGGCGGCTTCCCGCTGGAGTTTCCCACCATGGCCACCGGGGAGACGCTGATGCGCCCCACCGCCATGCTCTACCGGAACCTGATGGCGATGGAGGTCGAGGAGCTCATCAGGGCCAATCCGCTCGACGGCGTCGTCCTGCTCTCCGGCTGCGACAAGACCACGCCCGCCATGCTGATGGCCGCCGCGAGCGTCGACGTGCCCGCGATCATGGTGACCGGCGGGCCCATGCTCAACGGCAAGTACCGGGGCCGCGACGTCGGGTCCGGCACGGGGGTGTGGCGGTTCGAGGAGGACCTCAAGACCGGGCGGATCACGCAGGAGGAGTGCTTCTTCGCCGAGGGCTGCATGGCGCGCTCCAACGGGCACTGCATGACCATGGGCACCGCCTCCACCATGGCCTGCATGGCCGAGGCCCTCGGCATGCAGCTGCCCGGCTCGGCCACGTGGCCCGCCGTCGACGCCCGCCGGTTCGAGACGGCACAGCGTGCCGGGCAGCGCATCGTCGGGCTCGTGCACGACGAGGTCCGGCCGTCGGCGATCCTCACCAGGCAGGCGTTCGAGAACGCCATCCGCACCAACGCCGCCATCGGCGGGTCCACCAACGCGATCGTCCACCTGCTCGCGCTGGCGGGCCGCGCGGGCGTCCCGCTCGAGCTCGGCGACTTCGACACCCTCGCCCGGCCCGTGCCCACGCTGCTGGACCTGATGCCCAGCGGGCGGTTCCTCATGGAGGACTTCTGCTCCGCGGGCGGCCTGCCGGTGGTGCTGCGGCGGCTCGCCGAGGCGGGGCTGCTGCACGGCGACCAGCTCACCGTCACCGGCGCGAGCATCGGGGCCAACGTCGCCGACGCCGAGTGCTTCAACGACGAGGTCATCACCCCCGTCGAGCGGCCCTTCCAGCCCGCGGGTGCGGGCACGGCCGTGCTGCGCGGCAACCTGTGCCCCGACGGCGCGGTGATCAAGCAGTCGGCCGCCTCGCCGGAGCTGATGACCCACCGGGGGCGGGCGCTGGTGTTCGACTCCGTCGAGGACTACCACCGCGTGTGCGACGACCCGGAGCTCGACGTCGACGCCGACACCGTGCTCGTCATCCGCGGCGCGGGCCCGATCGGCTACCCCGGCATGCCCGAGGTGTCCAACGTGCCGCTGCCGAAGAAGCTGCTGGAGGCCGGTGTCACCGACATGGTACGGATCTGCGACGGCCGCATGAGCGGCACCGGCTACGGAACCGTGGTGCTGCACACCGCGCCCGAGTCGGCGGTCGGTGGCCCGCTGGCGCTGGTGCGCACGGGCGACTGGATCAGCCTCGACGTGCCGTCCCGGGCACTGACCCTGGAGGTCGGCGAGGAGGAACTGGCCCGCCGCAAGACGCAGTGGCAGCCCGATGCTCCCCGGCACACCAGCGGCTACGCCTGGCTCTACACCCAGCACGTGCTGCAGGCCGACCGGGGCGCGGACTTCGACTTCCTGGTGGGCTGCCGCGGCCACGAGGTGCCCCGCGAGTCGCACTAGCGCCCGGCCCGTGGTGGGTCACCGGCTCGTTCGCGCGCGCCGACCCTTCTCCTAGGACCAGGTGGGGGCCGGTACCCAGTTGCGCCGCACGAACAGCAGGCCCTTTTCCGCGTCCGTGATCAGCCGGGTGACGGCTTCGGTGGCTGCCCAGCAGACGGCGTCGCCGGCGCGGATGAAGGATTCGAAGCATCGGTAGTAGCCGAGGTGGATGTCGTTCAGGTCGAGCCCGAACCCGGTGTCGGTTTCCGACTTCGTGGCGAGGTCGAAGGCCTTCTTGACCCCGCTGACCACGGTCAGGGTGGCGTCTTTGAGCGTCTTCGGGAAGTTGAGGGTCAGGTTCAGCACCTCTTCCAGCGCCGAAAGGAAGAACGCGATCCCTTCGATCGGGTTCGAGGCGACCGACTTGTTCAGCGCGTCCACCAGCTTGCCCATCAGTTCGTTGATGTCACTCCTGGCCTTCATCAGGATGCCCGCATAGGCGACCAGGAACTTGTTCATCTCCGCCAACGCCGGGTCGCGGTGGTTCTCGTACCACTGCTTCAGCTGGACGAATCGGGCGCGGGGCTTGCCCTCGGCCCACTTCTCGTTCAGCGCGAAACCGAGGTTCTCGGTGAGGCTCGTCCACACGTCGGCGGTCTGGTCGGGAACCGTCAGGTCGATCTCCCGCCCGAGGCGCACCTCTTCGAGCAGGTCGAACGTCGCGCCCAGAACCTGCGTGTTCGACACCTCGCCGTGCTCGTTCAGGCTGCCGATCTTCTGGCCGGACAGCACGTCCGCGTGCGCGAAGAACCGGTCGATGCCCAGGTCGCGGAGTACGGACCGCTCGTTGACGATCTCGTACTCGTCCCAGGGCAGCTTGCGCGTGGTCTCCCAGGCCGCGCCGTTGCGGAACTCGGTCACCCGAGGGCCCTGGTTCTCCTCCGGATGAGCCAGATACTCGATCCAGCCCGCCAGCGCGGGCGCGTGCCCACCCGGCCCGGTGAACATCGGGTCAAGGCCCACGACCAGCGGGTGGTCCGGGTTGGGCCCTGGCGCGGCGGCCATCACTTCACCCCACCCTGATCCAGGGTGCGGCCGATCTCGTCGAGCAGGCCCACATGATTCGACTCGGCCTCCAGGTAGAGAGTGTGCGAATTCTGGAGCCGCTCGGACATTCCTTTCAGAAACTCGACGAAGGCGCGTTCCTCGGCAACGAACTGATCCATCTGGGCCAGCCATTCCCGGCCGAACTCACCGAGCAGACCCTGAAACATCCCGGTCACCCCGAACCCCCCGGACAGGGCCTCCTGCTCCCGCAGCGAGCCGATGTTCTGCTCGAGTGCCGTCGCCAGCGCACCGTAGTGCGCGACGGCGGCGTCGACCGCCTCTTTCGCGGTGCTGAAGGCCGCCAGATCGACCTGAAACCCCGAAGCCATCCCGTCCGTCCCCTCGTTGGCCAGCTGTGTGGCTGCGAACGAAGGTAGCAACGGCGGGTCCGCCGAGTAGGCATTTTCCGCTATCCCTGGAAACGCCTTGGCCGTTTTCCTGGGATTGTCGGCCGCCGTGCAGGGCCCCGGCCGACGAGGGCGTTCGTCCGCTGTCGCGGGGACTTTCGGCCGTAGGCGGCACCCGGCGCCGGCGCGCACACTGGGGGACGCACGCCGCCGCGGGCGGCCGGAACGAGAACGGGTTCCCTCCATGACAGCCATGCCCGGGACCGGGGTCGCGCAACGGGTGTCGTCCGTGGACAGCCTGCGCGCGGTGCTGGTCGCCTGGATCATCGGCGGCCACGCACTGCTCGGCTACGCCGCCATCGGCGGCTGGGCCTACGACGAAGTCAACGAGGTGACGTTCGCCCCCGCCGTCGAGCTGGTGCTGATCGCGATCCTGGGACCCTCGGCGCTGTTCATCCTGGGCACGTTCTTCCTCATCTCCGGGCTGTTCACCCCGGCCTCGCTCGCCAAACGCGGCAGGCAGAGCTTTCTGACGCAGCGAACCCTGCGGCTGGGCGTGCCCTGGGTGGCGAGCATCCTCGCGCTCTGGCCCGCCTCACTGTGGCTGGCCTACCACGCCGCGGGACGGCCCGTCGGCTACCCCTGGCTGCTGGTGGGGCGTGAGCGCCTGCTGGACTCCGGCGCGCTGTGGTTCGCGGGCGTGCTGCTGATCTTCTCCGTCGCCTACGCGCTGCTCCCCCGGCGCGGCGGCGCGTCGTCCGTGGTCACCGGGCGCGGGCTGCTGGCGCTGGCCGTGGCGCTGGCGCTCGTGACCTTCGTCGTGCGGCTCGCGGTCACCGCGCGCGGCACCGAGGTGCTCGACCTGCACCTGTGGCAGTGGCCGCAGCTGGCCGCGATGTTCTGGCTCGGCATCGGCCAGGCCCGCACCGGCTTCGCCCAGTGGGTGCCACCTGCGCTGTATCGCCGGTGCGGCCTCGTCGTCGTGGCGACGCTGGCGTCGCTGCCGGTGCTGGCACTCGCGGCCGGCATCACGGACGTGGCGGCCAGCGCCGAGGCGTTCCTCGGCGGCTGGCACTGGCAGGCGCTGCTGCTCGCCACCATCGAGGCGGTCCTCGTGGTGGCCGGGTCGGTGTGGCTGCTCGGCTTCGCGCAGCGCGCCTTCACCACCCCGGGGCCGCTGGCGCGCGCCGCCACGCGCAGCTCGTTCGCCGCGTTCGTGCTGCAGGGCCCCGTGCTGCTCGCGCTGGCCGTGGCGGCGCGCCCGCTGCCCTGGCCTGCCGAGGTGAAGGCTCCGCTGCTGCTGGTGTGCGGCATCGTCGGCTGCTTCGCCCTCGGCAGGCTGCTGGTCACGCGGACGCCGCTGCGCTCGCTGCTGTGACGGGGTCGTGGTCAACCACGCCGCTGAGCCAGAGCAGGGTTGCGTGCCTCGGGCGCCTGCGTGTCGGCGCTGTGGGCGTCGCGCTCGCCCTGTGGCAGCGGCTCACCGGTCGTGGTGTCGGCCGAGGTCTGCCGCTCCGACTCGGCGTTGATCTCGGCGCCGAGCAGCACCAGGTAGCTGGTGAGGTAGAGCCACAGCATCAGCACCACCACGCCCGCCAACGCGCCGTAGGTCTTGTTGTAGTTGCCGAAGAAGCCCACGTAGAGGCTGAACGCGACACTGGCCAGGATCCACAGCACCGTGGCGATGCCCGCACCCGGGCTCACCCAGCGCCACCGCGGCGCTGCCCGGTCGGGCGCCACCCGGTAGACGACGGCCAGCGCGACGGTGAACACGCCGAGCAGCAGCACCCAGCGCACCGCCTCGCCGACGATCCGGCCGGCGATGCCGAGGTTCAGCGCACTGAACACCGCGGGCACCACGGCCACCAGCGCCAGTGTCACCAGTGCGAACACGATGACACCCAGCGTCAGCAGCAGCGCGATGCCGCGCAGCTTGACGAAACCCCGCTCCTCGGTCTCGTCATAGGCGACGTTCACGGCGCTCATCAGGTTGCTGACGCCGCTGGACGCACTCCACAGCGCGGCAAGCAGAGCCACGACCAGGCCCACCGTCAGCGCTCCACCACCCGCGTTCGCCGCGGCGCTGAGCTGGTCGGTGACCAGCGAGCGCGCCGACTCCGGCAGGGCCGACGCCAGGTTCTGGGTCTGGCGCGCGACCTGCTGCGGGTCGGCGATCAGGCCGTAGAGCGTCAGTGCGGCGATCAGCGCCGGGAACAGCGCGAGGAACCCGAAGAAGGCCACGCCTCCCGCGAGGATCGAGAGGTTGTCGGCCTTGCCGTCCTTGACCCCCCTGCGCAGTACCTGCCACCAGCCACGGGGCGGCACCTCGCCGGGGCCACGCGCACGTTGCCCGTACGGGCCGCCCTCCGTCCGTTTCTTCGCGGTCATGGCCCGGGGATTCCCGCTGTACGGGATTCCACACGGCCCCGACCGGATCAGGCGAACGCGGAGACGGTGCGTGCGGTCGCGCTCGGCCACCGCACGCGGGTCCGCCATGGGCCGGCCCCGCGCCGCTATCATCCCGAGGTGCCTCCACGCGCCGAATGCGAGAGCAGTGAGCTGGACCGCCCCCCGGCGCCGGTGTTCGCCGCGTCAGCGCGCCGGGCCCGCGTCGAGCAGGTCCGGCCCGCATACGACGTGGCGAGCCGGTCGTGAGGGACCTCGCCGCGGAGGAGCGGGCGGAGTTCGCCGCGCTGCTCGACACACTGTCGCCGGAACAGTGGGACGCACCCACCCTCTGCGAGGACTGGCGGGTCCGCGACGTCGTGGCCCACGTCATCAGCTACGACGAACTGAGCGTTCGCGGCCTGCTGCGCCGCCTCGCCGGTGGCCGCTTCGCTCTTCCGCGGGTCAACGCGCTGGGTGTCGCCGAGTACGCGACCCGGGAGCCGGACGAGCTGGTGGCACTGCTGCGCGAACACCAGCGGCCGAGCGGACTGCCCTCGGCGTTCGGCGGCCGTATCGCCCTGGTGGACGCGATGATCCACCAGCAGGACATCCGGCGCCCGCTCGGCCTGCCACGCGACATCCCGGCTCGGCGGCTGCGGCCCGCCCTGTCGTTCGCGATGCTGGCGCCGCCTCTGCGGGCGCTGCCGCGTATCCGGGGGCTGCGCCTGGTCGCCACCGACCTCGACTGGACGTGGGGCCGCGGCCCCGAGGTGCGCGGACCGGGCGAGGCGCTGCTGCTGGCCGCCGCCGGACGCCACGGCGTCGCCCGGGAACTCACCGGGCCGGGGCAGCCGGTGCTCGCCCGCCGCGTCGATGGCTGAGCCGGCGCCGAGGTCAGCCGCGACGCTAGTTCCAGTTGTCGATCTTGACGTCGCGGGGATCGGGAGCACCGGTTCCGGTTTCGAGCAGCGACTTCAGGCTCATCAGGAACACCGCCCACTTCGTGCTGCAGTGGTGCATGAACTCCACCGGCTCCTTCCACCCCTGGTGTGTGAAGAGCACGATCGTGTAGTCACCGGCCTGCTCGAGGTCCCAGGCCACTTCGGTGCCGATCCATTCCTCGGGCCCGTCGATCACTTCCCACAGCACGCGCTTGCCGGGGACGGTGTCGAGCACCTTCATGTCGAAACCGCCCGCCCCGAACCGGAACTGGAGCACGCCACCGACCTGGTCGGCCTTGCCGTGGGTGCCGGTCGTGTACCAGCCGGAGAGCCCCTCCACGGTGGTCAGGGCCTCGTAGACCTTGGCCACCGGTGAGGTGATTCCGACTCTGTGCAGGATGTCCACCATGATGACTTCTCTCTCGGGTTGATTGTCGACTGCGTTGGTTCATGGCCGGGGTCGTTCCGGCCCGGGCCGGGAACGACGTCACCGCTGTGGGCCGCGCTCGTCCTTGCCGCGCTGGATGGCCTCGGCGATGCGCTTGATACGCCGGAGCCGGGCATCCCAGGCCGAGCCCACCGAGGACAGCTGAGCGACGGCGCGGGCGAGCTGCGCCTCGTCCACGCGGTACCGCTTCTCCCGTCCCGTGGGTGTGGCGCGCACCAGGCCGACCCGGTCGAGCACGCCGAGATGCTTCGCGATGGCCTGCCGCGTCACGGGCAGCCGCTCGCTGAGGCTGGTGGCCGTGCCGTCGCCGTCGGCCAGAAGCAGGTCGAGCATCCGCCGACGGGTCGGATCACCGACCGCGGACCACAGGTCGTCGTCGACGGCGACGCTCACGGGGCCGCCACCAGCCTGGCGACGTACTCACCGAGCCGGGGCACGAAGGTGTCCCAGCCGACACTGTGCTCGCGGTACTGCTCGGCGAGCTTCGCGGCCTCCCAGCCCATCTCCCGGAACCCGGTCTCGGTGAGCCGGATCGTGGTGCCCGCACCCGACGGCGTGAGCTCGAAGGTCACCAACAGCGAGTTCGCCGCGTCGTCGACCCTGCCCTCGGGATAGGACCAGCGGAAGGCGAACAACCGGGGCGGCTCCACTGTCACCACCGTGATCGGGACGACCTGTGCCCGCTCGCCCCACACCAGCTCGCCGACCGCGCCGGGAGTCGCCTCGACGTCGGCGTCGTCGGTCCACCATCCGGAGATGTGCTCCGGGCTGCTGACGACCTCGAAGACCACCTCGGGTGAGGCGTCGACGTGAATCTCGCGTTCGATGCTGCCGTACTCCATGCCTGCCGCCTTAAGTGCAACGTTTGGTTGCGTGTAACGCTAGCCGACAGCACGCCAACGCGCAACCATCAGTTGCACATCTGTCTCACCCGGCGAGCAGAGCGTCCAGCTCCTGCGGCGACAGCGCGTGGTCGATGACCATCGCGGCGGCGCCGAGCACCCCGGCCTGGTCCCCCGCGCGCGACTGCACGATGCGCAGCTCCTCGGTCGCCAGGGGCAGCGAGCGCCGGTAGACCACCTCGCGCACGCCCGCGATGAGATGCTCGCCCGCCTGCGACAGGGCGCCCCCGACGACGATCACCGACGGGTTGAACAGGCTGACCGCCGCCGCCAGCACCTCGCCGATGTCCCTGCCCGCCTGCCGCAGCGCGCGCAGTGCGTCCACCGAGCCGTTCCTGGCCAGCGCCACCACGTCCACACCGGACTCGACGGGCAGGCCCCGCGCCTTGAGCCGGGCCGCGACCGCCGCGCCGCTCGCCACAGCCTCCAGGCAGCCGAGGTTGCCACACCGGCACGGCACATCCTCGCCATGGGGCGCCTGCACGTGGCCGAGGTCGCCCGCCGCACCCCGGGAACCGCGATGCAGCCTGCCGTCGCTCACCAGCCCGCTGCCGATACCCGTCGCCACCTTGACGAACATCATGTTCGGTGATTCCGGCCAGTGGGTCCGGTGCTCCCCCAACGCCATCAGGTTCACGTCGTTGTCCACAAGCGACACCACACCGAGGCGCTCGTGCAGGTAGGTCCTGACGTCGAACCCGTCCCAGCCCGGCATGATCGGCGGGCGAACCGGCCTTCCGGTGGCGTGCTCGACCGGCCCCGGCAGGCCGACGCCGATGCCCAGCAGCTCCTGCCGTCGGCGGCCCGCCTCCGTCAGCAGCGCGCAGGCGTTGGCGACGACGTCGCCCAGCACCGCCTCCGGGCCGTCGGCGATGTCGATGGCATGCTCGCGTTCCGCGATCACCGAGCCGCCCAGGTCGGCGACGGCGACCGTGACATGGGTGGCGCCGACGTCGGCGGCCAGCACCACGCGGGCCGCCGGGTTGAACGCGAACATGCTCGGCGGACGCCCACCCGTCGAGCCCGCCTTGTCGGCGTAGCGGAGCAGCCCGGCGGCGAGCAGCCGGTCGATCCGGTCGGCGATGGTCGACCGGGCGAGCCCCGTCTCGGCCGAGAGCTCGGCCCTGGTCCGGGGTCTGCCGTCGCGGAGCAACTGGAACAGCGCGCCCCTGCCCGGCACCCCTTCGGCCGGTCCTGCGTTCGCCGTCATCACGCGCCGTTCCCTCTCGTCTCGGCTCCCGGCTTCTGTCGGAAAAAGTCTAGAACCACGTCAATTGTGGTGCCTGGCAACGCAATAGTTGTTTCGCTCTCCGACATCTTTTGCTTGACCCTAGCGCAAAAGTCTTCTTTACTTCTCGATCGATGGGGGATCCGCAATTCTTCATCCGACAAGGGAGTCACATGTCCTCGAATGAGCTCAACAGGCGCGGGTTCCTCCGTGTCGCCGCGGCAGGCACCACGGTCGCGGTCAGCGCGGGCACCCTCGCCGGCGCGCTCGCCACCTCGGCAGGCGCCGCGGAGGCACAGCTCATCCCGCCGGGCAAGATCGGCATTCAGCTGTTCACCATCCGCGACAAGGTATCGCAGCTCGGCTTCCGCCGGGTCTTCGAAGAGCTGTCCAGAATGGGCTACCAGGAGATCGAGTTCGCCGGGTACTCGCAGAACCAGGTCGGCCCGATCACCGTGCCGGAGATCCGGCAGCTGCTCGACGACTTCGGCCTGCGGGCCGTGGGCAGCCACATCGGACTCAACGGCTTCCGCAACAACATGGAGCTGGAGCTCGACCGCGCGGAGATCCTCGGCACGAAACACATCGGCACCGCCAACGAGCCGGTCACCCCGGCCAACCGCACCGTCGCCGGCTACCAGGCGGCCGCCGCGGAGTTCAACGCCTTCGGCGCGGCCGCCGCGGCGCGCGGGCTGCGCTGGTACCACCACAACCACGCCAACGAGTTCGGTTTCGCCAGCGACGACCCGAACGTCCGGCTCTACGACGTGCTCCTCGCCGAGACCGACCCGAAGCTCGTCTACCTGGAGCTGGACATCTACTGGGCCTTCGTCGGCCAGTACCGGTTCCCCGGATTCGACCCGATCGACTACGTCAACGCCCAGCCGCACCGCTACCCGCTGTTCCACGTCAAGGACGGCGACAGCAACACCGCCAACCCCAACGGCTACGACATCGTGGAGTTCGGCGCGGGTGACCTGCCCTACCGCGAGTTCTTCTCGGCGCTGCGCTCGCGCGGCATGCACCACGGCATCTGGGAGCAGGACACCGCTCCCAACACCCAGCCCAACCCGCCCGGCTCGCTCGGCGCCGCCGAGCGCAGCTACCAGGCGCTGCGCAACCTGCGCGCCTGAGAACTTCCGCTCTTCCCCACTTCTGGCCAAACGGGTGGCCGGCCACCCACCTGCTCCCCGCCGTGGCACCGGCACGGGAGCGGCGACCGGCCACCCGCCGAGGACACCTGCCCGGAAACCACGAGAGGCATCCCCATGCCAAGACCCTACCCGCGGCTGCGCGGCGCGGCGGTCACGCTGCTGGCGGCAGCCGCGGCCGCCCTGCCGCTCACCGCGCTCACCGCGGCACCCGCCGCGGCGCAGGCCGCCGACCCGGCCGTCGAATGGTCGAACTACGAAAAGATCACCCTCACCAAGAACGTCGGCGAACCCGTGGACCTCGCCGTGCTGCCCGACAGGCGCGTGCTGCACACCGCCCGCAACGGCGACGTCCGGCTCACCGACCCGGCCACCGGCGTCACCCGCGTGGTCAACTCCCTGCCCGTCTACGCCAACTCCGAGGACGGCCTGCAGACCATCGCGATCGACCCCGAGTTCGCCGAGAACCGGTGGGTCTACGTCTACTACGCACCCCGCACCATGACGGCGCCGTACCCGGAGACGACACCGGCCGGGTCGGCGCCGAACTCGCTGCCCGCCGGAGCCGACGAATCCTACTGGGACCAGTGGAAGGGCTACAACCAGCTGTCCCGGTTCAAGTGGACGGGTGACGCGCTCGACCTCGGCACCGAGCAGGTGATCCTCAAGGTCGAGGTGCAGCGCGGACAGTGCTGCCACGTCGCCGGCGACATCGACTGGGACGCCGACGGCAACCTGTATCTGTCCACAGGAGACAACACGCCCGCGGGAACGCCCGGCGCCAACGGCTACGCGCCCAACAACGACGCGCCCGGCATGAACCCCGGTTTCGACGCGCGCCGCGGCTCGGGCAACACCAACGACCTGCGCGGCAAGATCCTGCGCATCACGGTCGCCGAGGACGGCTCGTACACGGTGCCCGAGGGCAACCTGTTCGCGCCCGGCACCACCGGAACGCGCCCGGAGATCTACGTGATGGGCCTGCGCAACCCGTTCCGGATCGACGTGGACCCGGCCAGCGGCGCCGTGATGTGGGGCGACTACGGCCCCGACGCGGGCACCGCCAACCCGCAGCGCGGCCCGATGGGCTATGTGGAGTGGCAGAGCACCACCCGCGCGATCAACGCGGGCTGGCCGTACTGCCACGGCCCCAACGCCAACTACAACAACTGGGACTTCGCCACGGCCACGCCGCGCGAGTGGTTCGACTGCACCCAGCCCCGCAACACCTCGCGCTGGAACACCGGCCTGACCGACCTGCCGCCCGCGACGGCGCCGCAGCTCTACTACGGCGACCAGGACTCCCACCAGCCGTGGCCGGAGCTGACCGCGTTCGGCGCGGGCACCGGCCAGGGCCCGATGGGCGGGCCGCTGTACCGCTTCGACGCGGAGAACCCCTCGCCGACGAAGTTCCCCTCCCACTGGGACGGCAAGGCGTTCTTCGGCGAGTTCTCGCAGGACTACGTGGCCGCTTTCACCATCCCGGACCCGGACGGCGACGTCACCGCGATCGAGGACGTCCTGCCCAACGCGGCGCTGACCACGCTCGCCCAGCCGCTGTGGGACAACCCGATGGACCTGGAGTTCGGTCCGGACGGCTCGCTCTACGTGCTCGACTACGGTGACGGCTTCTTCCGGCAGAACCCGGACTCCGGGCTCTACCGCGTCGACTACGCCGAGGGCAACAAGACGCCGACCGCGCGGATCTCGGCGACCCCGACGTCGGGCCACTCGCCGCTGGAGGTCAGCTTCTCCGGCGCCGAGTCGAGCGACCCGGAAGGCTCCGCGCTGACCTACGAGTGGGACTTCGACGGCGACGGCACCTTCGACGCCACGGGCGTGCAGGCACAGCACACCTATGTGGACAACGGCCAGTTCGCGGCGCGGCTGCGGGTCACCGACCCCAGCGGCAAGGTGGGACTGAGCTCGGTCGAGATCACCGTGGGCAACACCGCGCCGACGGTCGAGATCTCCGTGCCCGACGGCGGGTTCTTCGACTGGGGCGACGCGATCCCCTACGAGGTGACCGTGACCGACCCGGAGGACGGCACCAGCATCGTCTGCTCACGGGTGTCGTGGACGTTCGGCCTCGGCCACAACCAGCACGCCCACCCGGTGAACAGCGGCACCGGCTGTTCCGGCGGCGTGCCCACACCGGCCGATGCGGGCCACGGCGAGACCGAGAACGTCTTCGGTGTGCTTGGCGTGTCCTACCGCGACGGCGGGGCGAACGGCGTTCCGGGTGCGACGGGCAGCACGCAGGTGGTGCTCAACCCGAAGCTGCTGGAGGCCGAGCACGCCGACGACAGCAGCGGCACCGAGGTCACCGACGACGGCTCGGCGTCGGGGCTGCGCGCGGTGACGTCGCTGGACGCCGGGGACTGGCTGGCCTACGACCCGGTGAACCTGACCGGCATCGGCGGCCTGGCCGTCCGCGCCTCCGGTGAGGGCACCCTGTCACTGCGCTGGAACTCGCCCGGCGCGGAGCCGTTCGCCACGGCGGCCATCCCGGCCGGGACGGGCTGGCAGCACGTGAACCTCGCGCTCGGCGCACCCCCGCAGGGCACGGGCACGCTGTACGTCACCTCGAGTGGCGGGGTGGTGCTGGACTCGCTCACCTTCGCGGGCGACGGCGTCGCCGACGTCACGCCACCCGCGGTGTCGGCCACGCTCAACCCGGCGCAGCCGAACGGCGAGAACGGCTGGTACCGCACCGGCAACGTCACCCTCGCGGTCACGGCCACCGACAACGGCACGGTGTCGAGCAGGCAGTACTCGCTCAACGGCGGCGCGACGTGGACCAACACCAACAACCAGGGCGTGGCCACGATCAGCGCCGAAGGCGACCACACCGTGCTGTACCGGGCGATCGACAACGGCGGCAACGTCTCCGAGCCCGGGCAGGTCGGCGTCCGCATCGACCGCACCGAGCCTGCGGTGACGCTCGGCGGCGTCGAGCAGACCGCCTACGGTGACTCGGCGACGATCACCCCGGCCTTCTCGGCCACCGACGGCCTTTCCGGCGTCGGCTCGGTGTCGGCCACGCTCGACGGCGCACCCGTGACCTCGGGTGCCGAGATCGGGCTGTGGCGGCTGCCCCTCGGCGAGCACACGCTCGTCGTGACCGCGAAGGACAGGGCGGGCAACACCGCCTCGACGTCGGTCACCTTCAGCACGGGCACGTCGTTCGCCGACGTCTCGGCGCTGCTGGGCCGGTTCACCGCGGAGGGGTCCGTCACGAAGGCGAGTGCCGTCACGCTCGACCGGCAGCTGAGTTCGGCGCAGCGGCATGCCGAGGCGGGCCGCATCGCCGACGCGGCCGACGCGCTGCAGCGGTTCGCGGCCCAGGCGGCCGACCCGAAGCGGGTGGTCACCGCCGAGGCACGCGAGGTGCTGGTGCGCGACGCGGAGGCACTGATCGCCGCGCTCTCCGCGCCGGCCGGATAACCGAACCCTTCCCCCGCACGCCCCGCGCAGCCGGGTCGTGCGGGGGAAGTTCCATGTCAGAATCCCTGTCATGGCCACGTCCGCGCCGACGCGAGACTCCGTGCTGACCCGGGCGGTCCGCATCTTCGACACGTTCACCCCGGACGATCCGGTGCTGACCGTCTCGGAGATCGCGCGCCGCTCGGGCCTGCATCTGGCCACCGCCTCGCGGCTCGTGGCCGAACTCGTCGAGCACGGGCTGCTGGCCCGTGACGACGACCGGCGGGTGCGCATGGGCGTGCGGATGTGGGAGCTGGCCCTGCGGGCCTCCCCCGCGCTGACCCTGCGGGACACGGCGATGCCGTTCCTGGAGGACGCGCACTACGTCGTCAAGCACCATGTGCAGCTCGGCGTGCTCGACGGCACCGAGGTGATCTTCCTGGAGCGGCTGTCGGCGCCGGGTGCCGTCATCAACTACACCCGCATCGCGGGCAGGCTCCCGTTGCACGTGTCGTCGTCGGGCCTGGTGCTGCTGGCCTTCGGCGGGCCCGCCCTGCAGGAGCACGTGCTGAGCGGGCCGTTGCCCGCCTACACCGACAACACGATCACGACCCCCGCCCGGCTCCGCGCGGAACTGGCCGAGGTCCGCAAGCAGGGCTTCGCCTGGTGTCCCGGCTACGTGCACCCGGACGCGCTCGGCATCGCCGTGCCCGTGCGCGGCGCACGCGGGGCCGTCGTGGCCGCCGTGTCGGCGATCGTGCCCAACCACCCGGACAACCGCGCGGTGATCGGCGTGCTCACCGCCGCGGCCCGCGGCATCGGCCGCAGCCTCACCGGCCCGCCTCTCACTCACTGAGAACCCCCTCGCGACGTGCCTGTGCGCGTTCGCATGCTGACGGCACCCGAACGCAAGGAGGCGTCAGTGCCGTCAACGGCGTCAGCGACATCAGTGGCATCAGGGGCCGGCATCGAATCCCGTCCCGCGAGCGGCATCGCCGCGGCCGTCGAAACCGTCGAGGTGTCGGCGAAACGCCGCCGCGCCGACGGCGTGGTGGAGCTGCTCCTGAGCCGGCCCTCGGGTGCCCGGCTGCCGGACTGGACCCCCGGCTCGCACGTCGACCTCGTGCTGCCGAATGGGCTGACCAGGCAGTACTCACTGTGTGGCGACCGCTGGGACGCCCACACCTACCGCATCGCGGTGCTGCGCGAACCGGACGGCCGGGGCGGGTCGGCGTTCGTGCACGACGAGCTCCGCCCCGGCGACCGCGTCGGACTCGGCGGGCCGAGGAACCACTTCCCGCTCGTGCCCTCCGAGGCCTATCTGTTCATCGCGGGCGGGATCGGAATCACCCCGCTGCTGCCGATGATTCACCAGGCCGACCTGCTCGGCGCCGACTGGCGGCTGCTCTACGGCGGCAGGCGGCTGGCGACGATGGCCTTCCGCGACGAGCTCGAGCGCCACGGCGAGCGCGTGCACGTGGCGCCCGAGGACACCCACGGCCTGCTGGATCTGCGCGCCTGGCTCGGCGAGCCACGCACGGGAGTGCGGGTGTACTGCTGCGGTCCCGCTCCGCTGCTGACCGCCGTGGAGCGGGCCTGCCGGCACTGGCCCGCCCACACGCTGCACACCGAGCGGTTCACCGCCACCGAGCCGCCCGCGCCCGCCCGCGACGAGCCGTTCGAGGTCGAGCTGCGCCGTTCCGGCACGACCGTGACCGTCACGCCGGACGTCTCCGTGCTGCACGCGGTGCGGCAGGCGGGCGTCGAGGCGCTCTCGTCCTGCCGTCAGGGCACCTGCGGGACCTGCGAGACCACGGTGCTCGGCGGCCTGCCCGACCACCGCGACGCGATCCTCGCCGACCACGAGCGCGAGGCGGGTGACTGCATGTTCATCTGCGTGTCCCGCTCCCGCACCGACCGGCTGGTGCTCGACCTCTAGCAGCCGACGAAAGGACACGTGATGACCGAGACACTCCACCGCGCGGGAACGCTGCCGGTGAACGACGCCGACCCGTTCGCCCCCGAGCACCTGGAGACGCCCGAACCGCTGCACGCGGCGCTGCGGGACGCCGGGCCCGTGGTGTACCTGGCACGCTATGACGTCTACGCGCTGGCCCGGTACGAGCAGGTGCACGCGGCGCTGGTGAACTGGCAGGACTTCCAGTCCGGGGCGGGCGTGGGGCTGAGCAACTTCCGCTACGAGAAGCCGTGGCGGCCGCCGAGCCTGCTGCTGGAGGCCGACCCTCCCCGGCACGACGCGCCCCGCAGGGTGCTCGCGGCCATCCTCGGGCCTCGCGCGCTGCGGCGGCTGCGGCAGACCTGGTTCGCCGAGGCTGAGGCCCTGGTGGAGCGCGTGCTCGGCGAGCGGGAGCTGGACGGGGTGCCCGCGCTGGCCGAGGCGTTCCCGTTGCGCGTGTTCCCCGACGCCGTGGGGCTGCAGCGGGAGGGCAGGCAGAACCTGCTGCCGTACGGCAACTTCGCGTTCAACGCCTTCGGCCCGGCCAACAGCCTGGTGACCGACGCCGCGCCGCACGTGCCGGAGTGGGCGGCCTGGGTGGACGCGCAGTGCGCCAGGGATCGGCTCGGCCCGGACGGGTTCGGCGGGCGCATCTGGGCCGCCGCCGACCGGGGTGAGCTGACCCACGAGCAGGCGCCGCTGGTGGTCCGCTCGCTGCTCACCGCGGGCGTCGACACGACCGTGCACGGGCTGGCCGCCGTGCTGCACGCCTTCGCCACCCACCCCGGGCAGTGGCAGCGGGTCCGGGACAACCCCGCGGCGGCCAGGGTGGCCTTCGACGAGGCGGTGCGCTGGGCCTCGCCCGTACAGACGTTCTTCCGCACCGCCACCACCGACACCCTCGTCGGCGGCACCACCATCCCGGAGGGCCGCAAGATCCTGATGTTCCTCGCCGCCGCCAACCGCGACCCCCGGCGGTGGGAACGGCCGGACACCTTCGACCTCGGCCGCGACCCGTCCGGCCACGTCGGCTTCGGCATGGGCCTGCACCAGTGCGTCGGCCAGCATGTCGCCCGGCTGGAGGCCGAAGCCCTGCTGACCGCGCTGGCCCGCCGCGTTCGCCGCCTCGAACTCACCGGCGAGCCGGTTCGGCAGCACAACAACACACTGCGGGCACTGCGGTCACTCCCGCTGCGCCTGCACCCGGCCTGAGTTACGGCCTGCGCAGCGCCTTGATGACGAGGTGGCCGATCACGAGGTAGACCAGGGCGGCCAGCCCGTAGTTCATCACCACGCCGAGCACGGCGTCCTCCGGCGTGAACACGTCGCCCATGCCGAGCACGAACGTCTTCGCCAGGGTGTACACGGTGGACACGAAGCCGTTGCCCTGGTTGGCGTCCAGCACGACGAACAGCACGTGCAGCGCGAAGATCGTGACGACCAGTCCCACCACGACCCAGACGATGCTGGCGACGGTGCTGGCGCCGTCGCCCCGCCGCCGCTCCGGCGGGTAGCCGTACCCCTGTCCCTGCGGCGGCTGCCCCGGATACGGCGGCTGCTGCGCGGGGTAGGGCGGCTGCCCCGGATGCGGCGAGTAGGGGTCCGACTGGTGATACGGCCCGTAAGTCATGGCCGCGAATTCTGACAACCGCGTTGGTCAATCACAACCCTTGGCCCGGCATTTCTACCCACAGCATGACCGCGAGCCGGCGAGGCGAACGTGAGGATCCTTGCAGGAGTGGCTCTACCAGCGCTTTTCGCCGTCCACATCGGCCGGCCCGAGACATGGCCAACACCGGAGCAACCCTCGCGCGGCCGGGTTGTGCGGCATGCCCGCACCGCGAGGACTTAACCTGACCGGGTGACACACGGGACGAGAACGCGGTGAGCGAGATCGGCGACCTGCTGGCGGGCCGCTACCGGCTGCGGCGCCGCCTGGGCAGTGGTGCGATGGGCGTGGTGTGGAAGGCCATCGACCAGCGGCTGCAGCGCCCCGTCGCGGTCAAGCAGCTGCTGCAGCAGCCCGGCCTGACCCCGGAGCGTGCCGAAGAGGCGCGTCAGCGGGCGATGCGCGAAGGGCGCATCGCCGCCCGGCTGCACCACGCGAACGCGATCGCCGTGCACGACGTCGACGAGCACGACGGCCTGCCGTTGCTGGTGATGGAGTACTTCCCGGCGCGCAGCCTCGCCGAGATCCTCGTCGAGGACGGGCTGCTGACACCCATGGACACGGCGACGGTCGGCGCGCAGGTCGCCGCGGCGCTGGCGGAGGCCCACGACGCGGGCATCGTGCACCGCGACGTCAAGCCCGGCAACATCCTCATCTCCTCCGACAGCGTCGTGAAGATCGGCGACTTCGGCATCTCGCACGCCACCGGCGACGTGTCGGTGACGCAGTCCGGGGTCGTCGCGGGGACCCCCGCCTACTTCGCTCCCGAGATCGCGCGCGGCCGCCCGCCCGCGCCCAGCTCCGACGTGTTCTCGCTCGGCGCCACCCTCTACGCCGCACTGGAGGGCGTGCCGCCGTTCGGCGAGGACGAGGACAACTCGCTGGCGGTGCTGCACCGCGTCGCGGCAGGTGAGGTCGCTCCGCCCCAGCACGCGGGCCCGCTGACCGAGCTGCTGCTGGCCATGCTGGCGCCCGACCCCGCCCAGCGGCCGACGGCCCGGCAGGCCGAACGTGCACTGCGCGCGGTGGCAGGCGGGGAACCCGCGCTGGTGGCGGCGGGCGCACTGGCCGAGGCCGAGACGGAACCGGCTGCCGGCGTGGGCGCGCAGACCGTGCCCGTGCGCCCGTTGCCGGACGCCTCCGGCACCCGGCTCGACGTGCGTCCGGTCCCCGACGTGCCCGCCGCTGTCTCCGCGCCGACCGGCACCGCGACGCCGCCGCCCCACCGGCGGTGGGGCTGGCTGGCCATGGGCATCGTCCTGCTGCTCGCGGCCGTGGGTGGCATCATCGCCGCGACGAGCTCCGGCGGCGACAACGCGGCCCCGCCGTTGACGTCCACCCCGAACAGCACTCGCCCGGTCACACCCGCGGACCTGCGGTCGGTGGTGTCGGACTACTACGCGCTGCTGCCCGAGCGGCCCGGCAGGGCGTGGGAACACCTCGGCCCGGGTCTGCGGGCACAGGGACGCGAGGCGTTCACGCGGTACTGGCGCACGGTCGCGTCCGTCACGGTGGTCTCGGCGCCGCGTAACACCGGGGACCGCACCGTCCAGATCGGCGTGGAACTGGTCATGAAGGACGGTGCCAGGGTCACCGAGACCCACCAGCTCGGGCTCGTCGATGCCGACGGCCGCCCGCTCATCGACTCCGACACGGTGCTGCACCGCGAGCGCACCGAGCCCGCGCCCCCGCCGCCTCCACCTGGCAGCGACGAGAAGGCCGACGAGCCCAAGGACCGCAAGGACGACGGCCAGGGCGACGACGAAGGCCCGGGCCGGGGCGATGACGAGGGCAAGGGCAACGGCGACAACAAGGACGAGAAAGGCAACAAGGGCAAAGGAAACTGATCGTCGGGAGCCGGCGCGCGTCACGCGGGCCCGTGGTAGCGCACCGGCCCGGCGACCAGATCCGGGCCGCGCGGGCGGGCAGGCCGGACGGCGACCGGGACGTCGGTGCCGGTCCGGGCGGGCTCCCGCGGGCTCTCGCGCCTGCGCCGCTGTCGCAGCACCCGATACGCGGCGACCACGGCGGCGAGCCGCTCCGGCTCGGCCCCACCGGCGTCGGGATGTGCCGTGCGAACCAGCCGGTGATAGGCGTCGGTGATCTCCTCGTCGCCTGCCTGCGGCGACACGCCCAGCACCCCGTACGGATCGTCCTCGCGTGCAGGTCCCATGCCGGGCACCCCCGGTCCTCTCTGCGTGTCTTCCCGCGTGTTGCCCGCACCCGTGCCCGCCGGGGCGCCCTGTCCCACCGGGTGTGCGTCACGAGACGCGGTCGGCCGGATGTCGAGCCGCCGCGGCGTTCCCGGGAGGGCGCCGCCGGCAGGCGGGTCAGGTGTGCCGGGCCGTCGGCCGGGCATCGTGGTCTCCGAGCCCGGCGACCGGAGGTGAGCGTTGCCGAGCCGGGTGCGTCCGTGACGGACCGGCCAGGGCCGGAAGTCCGCGCGTCGCCGGGGCGGGTGGATCGCCCGGACGGGACCGCCGCGCCGGGGACGCCGCTGTGCCGAGCCCGGTCGCCGGAGGCAGGGCGGCCGGGCACTCCCGGCCGAAGCTCGCCGCCACGATGGCGTCGAACTCGGCGCGCACCCACTGCCGGTCCGCGCACACCAGGTCGGCGAACGCGGCGTCGGTCCGCAGAGGAACGAGGTGTCGCATCGCGATCACACTCCCGCTACCCAACCGCCTTTCCCTCGCAACGAGCTCTACTTTTTTGTAGTCTCCGATGGAGATTTGGTCAATACCCAAGTGGAGGGTTCATGTGAGCCGGGATACCGGTTCGTGCTATACATCGAGGTGAGATCGGCCGTCGCCGAACGATCCCGAAGGAGGTCACGTGACCCGCGCTCTCGCTCCCGACCGTGCGCGGGCCCGCAGGCTCCGCACGACCGCGGGACTGACCGCGCTCGTGCTGCTCGCCGCGGGCCTTCTCGGCCTGCTCGCCCTGCTGGTGCCGTGGCTGCCCGGCTTCTCGCTGCTGCAGAGTGTGCTCTACGTGGCCGCGGGTGCGTGGGGGTGGAACCTCGCGCGCAGCACCCCGGGCGCACAGCGCTTCCTGATCGCCACCGGTTGTGGCGCGCTCGTGCTGTGGCTGCTCGGCGTGTTCGTTCCGGGCCCCGGCGCCGAGAACCTGCTCGGGCTCGACGGCGTGGACAACCTCCTGCACCTGGGCCTGGGCATCGCGTTGCTGCTCATCGGCAGCGGCGCCTTCAGCTCCGCCCGCGACGACGAGCCGACCCCGAACCCCTGAGCCGCGGCGCCGATCCCGTGGTGGTTCCCCAATGTGGCATTGGTGCCGTTGAACGGACCCAATGCCGCATTGGGGAAGTTGAGCGCTACGAATGCCACATTGGGGAGATCGACGGGGTGTGGCGCCTACTCGGTGTTGGCGTGCCGGGCCAGCGCCTCGTCGCCACCCGGAGCCAGGCGCAGGCACACGACGTCGAGCAACACGTGTGTGGCCTGGTCGAACAGGCTCGACAGCGGCTGCACGCTCGCCGCCTCCCCTGCCCGGCGATGCTTGGTCGCGGCGGGCACCACCAGCGTGTGCACGGCCTGCTCCGCGAGCGGCGACCCGGCCGCGGTGGTCACGGCCAGCACGCCGGCACCGGCACGCCGTGCCTGCTCGGCGACGCGCACGGTCGCCGCCGTCGTCCCCGAACCGGAGACGGCGACGAGCGTGTCGCCGCCGGCGACGGCCGGCGTCGTCGTCTCCCCCACCACATGTACCGTCCACCCGAGATGCATCAGCCGCATGGCGAACGCCTTCGCCATGAAGCCCGACCGTCCCTCGCCCGTGACGAACACCCGCCGCGCCCCGGCGAGTCGGCTCGTGAGCCCCGCGAGCTGCTCTTCGTCCACTGTGGTCAGTACTCCGCGGAGCTCGCCGAGCACGGTGTCCACGAGGTCGTTCATCTGGCATTCCTTCCTGTCGGATCCGTCGAGTCCGGCTGACGACGGGCCGCGTCGAGTGCGGCCACGGCGGCCGCAGGGTCGGCGGCGCGGGTGACGGCCGAGCCGACGATCAAGCGCAGCCCGTCGTACCCGCGCAGGGCGGGCACGTCGGCCACACCCAGCCCTCCGGCGACGGCCAGCCGCCTGCCCCGCGCCCAGGTACCGAGCTGTCCGAGCGGGCCCGCGGCGGCGGCCTGGTCGTCCTTGCCGACGTGCGCGGCGAGGACGACGTCCGCCCCGGTGCGGGCGGCGACATCCGCTCGCTGCCGCTCACCCAGCAGCATCAGGTCCACCACCGCCTCCCGGCCGCGCTCGGCGGCGAGCCTCGTCGCCGCCTCGACCGTGGCCGGGGACGCCACCCCGAGCACCGTCGCCGCGCGGGCGCCCGCGTCGAAGGCGAGTCCGAACTCGTACTCGGCGTCGTCGGCGGTCTTGAGGTCGGCGAGCACCCAGGCCTGCTCGCCCACCGCTGCGGCGACCGCCTCGACCGCGGCCATGCCGTACCGCTTGACCAGAGACGTACCCACCTCGACGCCGTCCACCGCGGCGGCGACGGCGGCGGCGATCGCGACCGCGCGCTCCAGCTCCATCCGGTCGAGGGCGATCTGCAGTTCGATCATCGCGGCACTCCTTCGCCGACGAGCGCGGCCAGCGCGGCCCGGTCGGGCAGGCCGTCCTGGTCGCCGGTACTGGTGGTGGCCAGCGCGCCGACCGCGCTCGCCCTGGCGAGCCACGCCTCCCGCGGTTCGCCGTCGAGGCTCGCGCTGATGAGGCCCGCGGCGAAGCCGTCGCCCGCGCCGACGGTGTCGACGGCCTCCACCGCGAACGGCGGGCAGCTCCATCGCTCACCGTCGGCGGTGTACAGCTCGGCCCCCTGGGCGCCGCGCTTGACCGCGACGAGCCGGACACCGCGCTCCAGATACCACGCGGCGATCCCCTCCGGCTCTCGCCTGCCGGTCAGCACCTCCCCCTCGGCGACGCCCGGCAGCACCCAGTCGGCCCGCAGCGCCAGGTCGTTGACGGCGCGGACCATCGTGCGGCGGTCCGGCCACAGGGCGGGCCGCAGGTTCGGGTCCACGCTCACGGTGGCGCCCACGCCTCTGGCCACCGTCACGGCCCGGTGCGCGAACGCGCGCAGCTCCGCCGACAGGGCGAGCGGGATTCCGGTGGCGTGCAGATGCCGCGCGCCCGCCACACGGGCGTCGGCGGCGGCCGACGGCGCGAGCCTGCTGCCCGCCGAGTGCGCGCGGAAGTAGACGACCCTCGGTTCGCCGCCCGGCGCACTGCTCTTGATCTGGAAGGCGGTCGGCGCGGCTGGGTCCACGGTGACCAGCGAGGCGTCGATGCCGTGCCGCGCCAGTTCCGCCAGGGCGTAGTGCCCGAACGGGTCGTCGCCGACCCGGCCGATCCAGCCGGTGCGGTGCCCGAGCCTGGCGAGCCCGACCGCGACGTTGTACTCGGCGCCCGCCAGCGCCCGCCGGTACTGCTCCACCTGCTCCAGCGGCCCGGCCTGGCCCGCCACGAACATGGCCATCACCTCGCCGAACGTCACCGCGTCCAGGGCGTGGTCCGGCTCGTTCACACCGCCTCCTTCCGGCATTCGGATAGGCTTTTCATATGACGGATGGCGAGCTGGACACGGTCGGGAAGGCGTCGCGGCTGCTGGTGCACCTGGGCACGGTGCCCGAAGGAGCGACCCTGTCCGAGCTGTCGCGGGCCACCGGCTTCCCGATGTCGTCGGCACACCGGCTGCTCGCCTCCCTGCGCAGGCAGGACTTCGTCACCTTCGACGCCGAGTCCAAGCGCTACTCCCTCGGGCTGCGGCTGTTCCAGCTCGGCGCCGCCGTGTCGTCGGCGCGCGGCTTCACCGGCATCGCCCTTCCGGTGATGAAGCAGCTGTCGGAAACGACCGGTGAGGCGACGCTGATGTCGGTGCGCGACGGCCACCACCAGCTCTACATCCATCACGTCGAGGCCCGGCACAACGTGGGCGTCAAGGGCGAGACGGGCAAGCTGGGCCCGCTGCACTGC
Source organism: Prauserella muralis (assembly GCF_003202285.1). Classification (GTDB taxonomy): domain Bacteria; phylum Actinomycetota; class Actinomycetes; order Mycobacteriales; family Pseudonocardiaceae; genus Prauserella_B; species Prauserella_B muralis. The sequence continues at coordinate 1,042,265 of NZ_MASW01000002.1, read as the reverse complement.
ACCTCGATGGGCAAGGTGCTGATCGCCTTCGCCGACTACGACACCCGCGAGGAGCTGATCGAGAACGTCGAGCTGAAGCCGTTCACGCCTCGGACGATCGTCGACCGCGCCACGTTCCGGCATGAGATCGGGCGCGTGCGGGCGCAGGGCTTCGCGGTGGCCGACGAGGAGCACGAGACCGGCATCCGCGCGATCGGCGTGCCGGTGCTCGGCCCGCTGGGCACCGTGGTCGCGGCGCTGTCGGTGCCCTCGCCCGCCTACCGGACCACCCTGGCCGCGGCCATGCAGTTCCTGCCGCCGCTGCGCGAGGCGGCGGAGCGGCTGACGGTGCTGCTGCCGCATCCCTGACCGGGGCCGGCTCACCGCACCTCCCCCGGCACGGCGTCGGTCTCGGCGTCGAGGTCGCGGCCCCGGGTCTCGGGGGTGACGAACGTGGTGAGCAGGGTGATGACGGTCAGCACGACGACGTAGAGGGCCAGCGGCACCCAGCTGTCATGGAACGCGCTGAGCAGCACGGCGCCGACGAGCGGCGCCAGCCCGCCCGCCACCACGGCGGAGAACTCGCGTGCCACCGACACGCCCGCGTAGCGGTGTGCGGCGCCGAACAGCTCGGGCAGCAGGGCGCCCTGCGCGCCGAACATGCCCCACACGCCCACACCGAGGCAGACCGACAGCACGGCCACGGTCGCGACGACGTGCCCGGTGCTCATCACCCACCACGCGGGCACGGCCAGCACCAGCTGCAGCACGGCGAACCCCCGGTAGACCGGCAGGCGGCCGAAGCGGTCGGTGAGCAGCCCGGCGACCGGCACGGTCACCGCGCCCACGGCGGCGGCGAACACGAGCGAGATGGCCCCGATCGGGCCGGGCGAGTCGACCTCGCTCAGCGCCACCGTGACGACGTAGCTGACGGCGAGCGTCTGGTAGATCGACGACCCGCCGTTCTCGGCCATGCGCAGGCCGATGCCGATCAGCAGGCTGCGGCGCGACCTCCGCAGCAGCGTGCGCAGCGGCTTGTCCTCCACCTTCTCGCGAGCCTCCAGCGTGCGAAACGACGGTGACTCCCTCATGCCGAGCCGCATCCAGATCGCGACACCGATGAGCACGACGCTGAGCAGGAACGGCACCCGCCACAGCCAGCCGTGCACGATGTCCTCGCTGGGGATGAGCAGCAGGAAGAACACGAGCGCGGCGGTGACCATCCCCAGCTGGATGCCCAGGAAGGGCAGGGAGGCGAAGAACCCGCGCCTGCGCCGCGGCGCGTACTCGGTCATCAGGGTCGCGGCGCCGGCCTGCTCGGCGCCCGCGCCGAAGCCCTGCACCATGCGCAGCAGCACCAGCAGCAACGGCGCCCACACGCCCGCGCTGTCGTAGGTGGGCAGCACGCCGATGAGCGCGCTGGCGCAGCCCATGAGCAGGATGGTGATGAGCAGGACCTGCTTGCGGCCGATCCGGTCGCCGAGCGAGCCGAAGAACAGCCCGCCGAGCGGGCGCACGGCGAAGCCGATGAAGTAGGTGGCGAACGCGAGGATGCGCCCCACCGCGGGGTCGGCGTCGGTGAAGAACAGCTCGCTGAAGATGAGCGCCGAGGCGAGGCTGTACAGGGCGAAGTCGTAGTACTCCAGCGCGCTGCCCAGCGAGCTCGCCCACGCGGCGCGGCGCAGGTCGGTCTCGGTGACGGGCTCCGGGCGGGCGGGCCCGGGAGGGGATTCGGTCTCGGCGGGCATGGTCCGCGACCTCCGTTGGTCGACACGTGCGGTTGGCGGGCCGAACCGTAGCCGCCGGCATCTACTCTCCGGAAGCAGCTTCCATTATTCGGAAGATCAATTGACCCAATGTTGCGCGGCAAAACCGGCAAAGTTAGCACCACACCCGTTTGAGTGCACGGCGAGATTGCGTAGAACGCTCGACCGGGTGACAGGTGTGGCACCGTGCACAACCGGCCCCCAGGATTACTGGGCGCTCTGCCCTCGATATGCCGGTTGACCAGCACCATCATGGGCCGGGTATCGCCTGCCGGACATGGCCGTCCGGCGGGTCTCGATCGCCGGACCCGGGCCGCTCCCTCCCCGGGTCATTGGAGAGGACAGTTGATGGAACAGCGTCGTTCACCCCGATCCGGGCCGTCCGGATCGGACAGCCCGCCGGACCCGGCCGGCCCGGACCTCGGCCGCCGCCGCTTTCTCGGTTACCTGCTCGCGGCGCCCACCCTGGCCGCCGCCGCCCACCTCGGCGGGTCGCTCGCCGCGCCCCGCCACGCGGGCGCCGCCATCCCGTCCGCGCCGGAGGTGCAGGAGGTCTTCGACCTCAACGATCTGCTCACGCTGGCGACCAAGCCGACCGCCAACCTCATCGCGGTGGTGCTCAACCCGGACGGCACGGCCTCCTTCGACATGCCCAGGGCCGAGAGCGGCCAGGGGGTGACCACGATGGCGGCCATGCTGATCGCCGAGGAGCTGGAGCTTCCCCTCGACAAGATCAATGTGACGCTGGCCGACGCGCGCCCCGAGCTGGTGTTCAACCAGTTCACGGCGGGCTCGAACACCGCGATCTCGATGTACAACCCGATCCGCGTTGCCGCCGCGATCGCCCGCAAGCAGCTGCTCAAGGCGGCGGCGATCCAGCTCGGCGACACGGTCACCGCGCTCACCCCGCACCTCGGCTTCATCGAGGCCGCCGACGGCCGCCGCATCGGCTACGGCGAGCTGGCCGAGCTGGCGGCGGCGCAGAAGACCGAGCAGGTCGAGGTGGAGCTGAAGGAGCGTTCGCAGTTCCGGATCGTCGGGACACCGCAGAACCGCATCGACGCGCTGGACGCGGTGACCGGGCGCAAGACGTTCGCGATGGACCTCGACGTGCCCGGCGCGCTGCCGACGATGATCTGCCGCCCGCCGACGATCAAGGGCACCCCCGCGTCGGTGGCCAACCTCGACGCCGTGCGGCAGCTGCCGGGCGTCACCGACGTCGTGCCCATCGCCACCGGCGTGGCCGTGCGCGCGAGGACGTTCGGCCAGTGCATCGACGCCGTCAACGCGCTCGACGTGGCATGGAACCCGGGCACCGTGGACGGCGAGTCGGACGACACCGTGCTCGCCAAGCTCAAGGAGGCCGAGCTGCCGCTGGCGGTGCCCCCGCTCAAACCGCTGACGGGCGTCGTCGAGGGCGAGTTCACCTTCTACTGGCGCAACAACGCCGCGCTGGAGCCGAACACGGCGGTCGCCGACGTGCGCGCCGACCGGGCCGAGATCTGGGCTCCGTTGCAGTCACCGATCCTCTGCCAGGAGCAGGTGGCCGCCCAGCTGGGGCTGCCACTGAACGCGGTGACGGTGCACGTCATGCAGGCGGGCGGCGCGTTCGGGCGACGGATGTTCAACGACGTCGTGCTGGAGGCCACGGAGGCCTCGAAGAAGATGGGCAAGCCGGTGAAGCTCATGTGGCACCGCACCGACGAGTGCAGGCAGGGCCGCATGCACCCGATGTGCACCTCGCGCATCCGCGCCACCTACGCCGCGGGCAACGTGCTGACCTTCGAGCAGCGGCACACCAGCGTCGCCACCGACTACACGCAGGGCTTCGGCGAGATCATCACCTCGCTCGGCGCCAAGATTCCCCCGCTGGGGCAGGGCAACGAGCTCGGCTTCTCGGTGCCGGTGTTCCACCTCACGGTCAACGTGCCGTACAACTTCGGCGCCGTCACCCAGCTGCTCAACGAGGTCTACACCTACGACACGTTCCCGACCAGCAGCGTGCGCAACCTGGTGAACCCGGACGTGCGCACCGCGCAGGAGCTGATCGTCGACCAGCTCGCGGCGAAGATGGGCAAGGACCCGTACACCTTCCGCAGGGAGTTCGTCGACGACGACCGCGTGCGCGCCGTGCTGGACAAGGCCGCCGAGGTCGGCCAGTGGGGCCGCGAGATGGAGCCCGGCACGGCGCAGGCGATCACCGTGCACAAGGAGTACAAGGGCGCCACCGCCACGCTGATCGAGATCGACTGCAGGCCCGAGACGGTCAACCGCAGGGTCCGCAACGCGGTGACCGGCCCGCGCGTCACCAAGGCCGTCATGGCCGTCGACACCGGGCTGCCGATCAACCCGCGCGGGCTGGAAGCGCAGATGCAAGGCGGCATCATGGACGGCATCGCCCAGACGCTGACGTCGAGCCTGCACCTGCGCGACGGCACGTTGCTGGAAGGCAGCTGGGACGACTACTTCTACACGCGGCACTGGAACGCTCCGCTGGAAACCACGATCATCGTCATGCCACCGACCACGGGCGAGCCGGGCGGCGCCGGCGAGTTCGGCGTGCCGTCGGCGATGGCGGCGGTGGCCTGCGCCTACGCCAGGGCCACCGGAACCATCCCGACCAGCTTCCCCATCAACCACGGCACGCTCTCCTTCACCCCGAAGGCCACCGTGCCGCCGCTGCCGCCGTCGCCGACCAACGGCCTCGAGTTCGCGTTCTGAGGAGCAATCCCGTGCCCACACACACTCTCACCGTCAACGGCAAACAGGTCACGGTGGACGTCGAGGACGACGTCCGGTTGCTCTGGGTGCTGCGCGACCTGCTCGGCATCACCGGCCCGAAGTACGGCTGCGGCATCAACGTGTGCAAGGCCTGCACGTGCCACATCAACGGCAAGGCGTTCAACCCCTGCTCGGTGCGGGTGGCCGACGTCAAGCCCGACGACGAGATCACCACGATCGAAGGCCTGCCCGCCACGGTCGGCGCGGACCTGCACCCCATGCAGCAGGCGTGGCTCGAGCGCGACGTGGCGCAGTGCGGGTACTGCCAGCCCGGCCAGATCATGGCGGCCGTCGCCAAGGTCCGCCAGGCCAGGGAGGCGGGCCACGAGGTCGGCGACGCCGACATCGACGAGATCCGCAACATCTGCCGCTGCGGCACCTACGCCCGCATCCGCGAGGCGATCAAGGACGGCGCGAAGAACATGTGAAGTCCCGGACGCCGGGGCCGCATCCGGCCCCGGCGTCCGGTCAGATCGTGAAGGCCAGGTGCCGCACGATACGCTCCCCGAGCGCGGTGTCGCCTTGGATGTCCACAGCGGAGAGACTCTCCTCGGCGGTGACGCGGCCACCGGCCAGGCGCGCGAAGAGCCCGGAGCTCAGCCGCAGCGTGGCCGTGGCGGGGCCGGGCAGCTCCGGCACCACGGAGGCCCGGCCGTCGACGGCGACGTGCACCGTGCGCCGCAGCGGCCCGGTCAGCTCCAGGGTGACGCGGGAGCCGTCCGGCGCGGCGGCCCGCTTGCCGATGACGAAACCGAGCGACTCGGCGAACTCGTCGAACGCCTGCTCGACGCACGGCCCGGCCTCGTGGCCGGGCAGGCAGGCCACGTCGCGGATGTCCTGCTCGTGCAGCCAGGTGTCGAACAAGCGGATGCGCATGAACCGCCCGTAGGTGCGCTGCCCCACCGGGGTCCACGACGGCGCGTCGAAGTCGTCCTGGGTCATGGTCTCCAGCGCGGCCCGCCGCCGGGCGACGACGTCGCGGAACCGGGCGAGCATCCGCTGCGGACTCCAGTCCCGCATGGACAGTACCCAGCGCTCGTTGAAGGCCGCGATCTCGTTGCGCACGTGGGGCAGTTCGGTGACGTCGACGCCGGGTTCCGGGGGCTGCTCGCCCAGCAACGAGGCCTCCGTGCCGATCACGTGTGCCACGATGTCGCGCACGCTCCAGCCGGGCAGCCTGCTCGGCTCGTTCCACGCCGCCTCGGGCAGTGAGGCGAGCAGCGCGTCCAGCGACTCCCACTGCGCGGCGAGCGCGCCGGTGATGACGTCCTTGTCGAAGCCGGTTGTCGTGGTCACGAGGTGGCCTCCTCCTGTTCGGTGCGGAAGTCGATGATCTGTCCCCTGTCGACGCTGACCCAGTCCCTGCCGCGCAGGTACGGCGCCAGTGCGTCCGCGATGACCTGCTCGTCGCGCGCCGCCTTGGGCCGCTGCAGCTCGTAGACGTGCGGGAACTCGAGCATGCCGGTGACCAGGTCCCACAGCCGCACGGCGGCCTCGCCAGAGGGCGGGTCGACCAGCACGGGCCCGAACAGGCACTGGCCGCCGGGGAAGAACAGGGTGGGCACGCCGAAGCCGCCTGCGTCGAGGACACGCTGATGGTCGGCCCGGATGTCGTCGTGCGTCGTGGGGTCGTCCAGTGCTTGGTCCAGCAGTGACTCCTCGGCGCCGATCTCGGTGAGCAGGCGCCGTGCCGTGCCGGGTTCGTGCGGCTTGCCGCCGTCGACGTGCAGCTCCCGCCCCACCCTGGCGTACCAGGCGTCGAGCAGGGCTGGGTCGCGGCGGCGCAGCAGCGCGGCGACGCGCAGCTGCGACCAGCCGTACGACCACGCGCGTTCCCACGGATGCTTCTTGCCCTCGAACCGGTTGACCTCCTCCAGGCTGAAGAACCGCCAGTTGACCGTCAGCCCGGTGTGCGCGCGGACCTCCCGGATCCAGCACGAGGTGTGGTAGGCGAACGGGCACATGGGGTCGAAGTGGAAGTCGACCTCGGTGGGTTTGCCGGTCATGCCACCCCTTCCCGCAGATGCACGTCGATGTGCTCGCGCAGTGCCGCCGAGATGCTCGCCGCGGACAGGTTCGCGACCTTGGCCAGCAGGATCTGCCCCTGGGCGAGCGCGAGCAGGGAGTGCGCGAGCCGGTCGGGGTCCACGCCTTCACGCAGTGCGCCGTCGGCGCGCGCCTGGTGGCAGACCACGGCGAACTCGCGTTCCCACCGGGCGAACGTCGATGCCAGGTGCTCGCGCAGTTCGTCATCCACAGTAGACAACTCGGCGGCGAGGTTGCCGAAGGGACAGCCGACGATGCGCCCGTACTTCGACTCGAACCGAGTCTGGATCGCGCCCACCGCGTCGGCCACGCCGCGCAGCCGCTCGGCCGCCGACGCGCCCGGGGCCGCGGAAAGCTGGGCGAACAGGCCGTCGGTGTGCAGGTCGATGACGGCCTTGGCCAGCTCGGCCTTGGAGGGGAAGAAGTAGTAGAAGCTGCCCTTGCGGACGTCCGCGGCCGCGCACAGCTCGTCGACGCTCACCGCACCGTAGCTGCGGGACAGGAACAGCCGGGCCGACGCACGCACGATCCGCTCGCGGGAGTCGCTGGTCCGGCCCATGACGGCACACCGTAGCCGATAGTTGACCAGTCAGTCAACTCCCAGCCACGTCGCCGCAAGCTCCCCAATGTGGCATTCGCTCCACTGGATGGAGCCAATGCGGCATTCGCTCCATCCAGTGGAACAAATGTGGCATTGGGGAGCTTCTGGCGAGTGGTGAGGTGTGCTGCTTGAGAACCCCACGGTGGACGCCGCGCACCGACGCGGTGAAGGCAAGCCCTCGGCCTGTTAGTACCGGTCGGCTCCACACGTTGCCGTGCTTCCACCTCCGGCCTATCAACCCAGTTGTCTGCTGGGGGCCTTACCCGGTTGTCCCGGTGGGAGACCTCATCTTGGGGCGAGCTTCCCGCTTAGATGCCTTCAGCGGTTATCCCATCCGAACGTGGCCAACCAGCAGTGCTCCTGGCGGAACAACTGGCGCACCAGAGGTTCGTCCGCCCCGGTCCTCTCGTACTAGGGGCGGCCCCCCTCAGGTCTCCGGCGCGTGCGGCGGATAGGGACCGAACTGTCTCACGACGTTCTAAACCCAGCTCGCGTGCCGCTTTAATGGGCGAACAGCCCAACCCTTGGGACCTACTCCAGCCCCAGGATGCGACGAGCCGACATCGAGGTGCCAAACCATGCCGTCGATATGGACTCTTGGGCAAGATCAGCCTGTTATCCCCGGGGTACCTTTTATCCGTTGAGCGACGGCGCTTCCACCTGCCACCGCCGGATCACTAGTCCCTGCTTTCGCACCTGCTCGACCCGTCAGTCTCGCAGTCAAGCCCCCTTGTGCACTTACACTCGACGCCTGATTTCCAACCAGGCTGAGGGAACCTTTGGGCGCCTCCGTTACCCTTTGGGAGGCAACCGCCCCAGTTGAACTGCCCACCAGGCACTGTTCCTGATCCGGGTCACGGACCGAGGTTAGGCACCCAAGACGGCCAGAGTGGTATTTCACCAATGGCTCCACCAGGACTGGCGTCCCGGCTTCACAGCCTCCCACCTATCCTACACAAGCCGCCCCAAGCACCAATACCAAGCTGCAGTAAAGGTCCCGGGGTCTTTCCGTCCTGCCGCACGTAGCGAGCATCTTTACTCGCACTGCAATTTCGCCGGGTCCGCGGTCGAGACAGCGACCAAGTCGTTACGCCATTCGTGCAGGTCGGAACTTACCCGACAAGGAATTTCGCTACCTTAGGATGGTTATAGTTACCACCGCCGTTTACCGGCGCTTAGGTTTCCAGCTTCGCCCCGAGGGGCTAACCGGTCCCCTTAACGTTCCGGCACCGGGCAGGCGTCAGTCCGTATACCTCGTCTTGCGACTTCGCACGGACCTGTGTTTTTAGTAAACAGTCGCTTGGCCTGATTCTCTGCGACCGGCCGGAGCTCCCGCCGCGTGGGCGTTCACCCCGCCCGGCTCCCCTTCTCCCGAAGTTACGGGGACATTTTGCCGAGTTCCTTGACCGCGGTTTGCCCGCTCGCCTCGGTATTCTCTACCTGACCACCTGTGTCGGTTTGGGGTACGGGCCGCCGTAGCGCTCACTAGAGGCTTTTCTCGTCAGTACGGGATCACCCACTTGGCCTCGTCGGCTCGGCATCCGGTCTCAGGCTCGTGGTGCACGGATTTTCCTGCGCACCGCCCTACACCGTTACCCCGGGACAACCAACGCCCGGGCTGGGCTACCCCTCTGCGTCACCCCATCGCTGCACGCGCGCTGCGGCGGGTACGGGAATATCAACCCGTTGTCCATCGGCTACGCCTGTCGGCCTCGCCTTAGGTCCCGACTTACCCTGGGCGGATGAGCCTGGCCCAGGAACCCTTGGTCATCCGGCGGAGGAGATTCTCACTCCTCTTTCGCTACTCATGCCTCCATTCTCACTCGCACGGCGTCCACGACTGGGTTGCCCCGCCGCTTCTGCCGCCGCGCGACGCTCCCCTACCGACCCACGCGTGCGCGTGAGTCCCACGGCTTCGGCGGTGTGCTTGAGCCCCGCTACATTGTCGGCGCCGAGCCACTCGACCAGTGAGCTATTACGCACTCTTTCAAGGATGGCTGCTTCTAAGCCAACCTCCTGGCTGTCTCTGCAGCTTGACATCCTTTCCCACTAAGCACACACTTCGGGGCCTTAGCCGGCGATCTGGGCTGTTTCCCTCTCGACCACGAAGCTTATCCCCCGCAGTCTCACTGCCGGCGCTGCCGCTTCCCGGCATTCGGAGTTTGGCTGACTTCGGTAAGCCGGTGAGCCCCCTCGGCCATCCAGTAGCTCTACCTCCGGGAAGTGAACGCGCGACGCTGCACCTAAATGCATTTCGGGGAGAACCAGCTATCACCGAGTTTGATTGGCCTTTCACCCCTACCCGCAGGTCATCCCCCAGGTTTTCAACCCTGGTGGGTTCGGGCCTCCACTCGGTCTTACCCGAGCTTCACCCTGCCCACGGGTAGATCACCCGGCTTCGGGTCTTACGCCCGCGACTGCCGACGCCCAGTTGGGACTCGCTTTCGCTACGGCTACCCCGCACGGGTTAACCTCGCCACGGACGTAAACTCGGAGGCTCATTCTTCAAAAGGCACGCCATCACCCGTGACGGGCTCTGACGGTTTGTAGGCACACGGTTTCAGGTGCTCTTTCACTCCCCTCCCGGGGTACTTTTCACCTTTCCCTCACGGTACTCATCCGCTATCGGTCACCAGGGAGTATTCAGGCTTGGGAGGTGGTCCTCCGTGATTCACGCGGGATTCCACGTGCCCCGCGCTACTTGGGAAGCACATCCGGGAGTCGCCTCGATTTCGCCTACCGGGGTGTCACCGTCTGCGCCGGCCCTTTCCAGAGACCTTCGGCTATCTCGGCGATTTCTCACTCCCCGCCGGAGCGGTGGCTCCGGCCGGATGGTCCCGCTACCCCGGCCACGCAACGCCCACCGGCTTGGCACGTGACCGGTTTGGCCTCTTCCCCGTTCGCTCGCCACTACTGGGGGAATCGCGGTTGCTTTCTCTTCCTGCGGCTACTGAGATGTTTCACTTCGCCGCGTTTCCACCCACTGCCCTATGTGTTCGCGGCAGGGGCGACCGGACATGATTCCGGCCGGGTTTCCCCATTCGGAGATCCTCGGATCACTGCCTGGTTGCCGGCTCCCCGAGGCTTATCGCAGGCTCCCACGTCCTTCGTCGGCTCCTGGTGCCAAGGCATCCACCATGTGCCCTTCATCGCTTGCCTTGCGCGATGTCGATGCTCGCGGCGTCCACTGTGCAGTTCTCAAGCTCCGGAGCTCCACGGCGCGTACGTGGCGCCCTCAGAGCCCAACAGCGTGTCGCCTCTGCCCCTGCCGCCCGGCGGCATCGTGCCTTGTTGTTCTTCGAGCGGAAACGCTCCTTAGAAAGGAGGTGATCCAGCCGCACCTTCCGGTACGGCTACCTTGTTACGACTTCGTCCCAATCGCCGACCCCACCTTCGCCGGCTCCCTCCCCGTGCGGGGTTGGGCCACCGTCTTCGGGTGTTGCCGACTTTCAGGACGTGACGGGCGGTGTGTACAAGGCCCGGGAACGTATTCACCGCAGCGTTGCTGATCTGCGATTACTAGCGACTCCGACTTCACGCAGTCGAGTTGCAGACTGCGATCCGAACTGAGATCGGTTTTCCGGGATTCGCTCCACCTCGCGGTATCGCAGCCCTTTGTACCGACCATTGTAGCATGTGTGAAGCCCTGGACATCAGGGGCATGATGACTTGACGTCATCCCCACCTTCCTCCGAGTTGGCCCCGGCAGTCTCCCACGAGTCCCCGGCATGACCCGCTGGCAACATGGGACAGGGGTTGCGCTCGTTGCGGGACTTAACCCAACATCTCACGACACGAGCTGACGACAGCCATGCACCACCTGTGCCGGGCGCCCGAAGGCAGCCCGTGTCTCCACGGGTTTTCCCGGCATGTCAAGCCCAGGTAAGGTTCTTCGCGTTGCATCGAATTAATCCACATGCTCCGCCGCTTGTGCGGGCCCCCGTCAATTCCTTTGAGTTTTAGCCTTGCGGCCGTACTCCCCAGGCGGGGCGCTTAATGCGTTGGCTTCGGCACGGAGCCTGTGAGTAGGCCCCACACCTAGCGCCCACCGTTTACGGCGTGGACTACCAGGGTATCTAATCCTGTTCGCTCCCCACGCTTTCGCTCCTCAGCGTCAGGATCGGTCCAGGGAGCCGCCTTCGCCACTGGTGTTCCTCCCGATATCTGCGCATTCCACCGCTACACCGGGAATTCCGCTCCCCCCTACCGTCCTCAAGCCTGCCCGTATCGACTGCGGGTCCAGGGTTGAGCCCTGGATTTTCACAGCCGACGCGACAGGCCGCCTACGAGCTCTTTACGCCCAATGATTCCGGACAACGCTCGCACCCTACGTGTTACCGCGGCTGCTGGCACGTAGTTGGCCGGTGCCTCTTCTCCGCCTAGCGTCACCCCGAAGGGCTTCGTCGGCGGCGAAAGAGGTTTACAACCCGAAGGCCGTCATCCCTCACGCGGCGTCGCTGCGTCAGGCTTACGCCCATTGCGCAAGATTCCCCACTGCTGCCTCCCGTAGGAGTCTGGGCCGTGTCTCAGTCCCAGTGTGGCCGATCACCCTCTCAGGCCGGCTACCCGTCGTCGCCTTGGTGAGCCGTTACCTCACCAACAAGCTGATGGGCCGCGAGCCCGTCTCCGGCCGGCGCCGCTCCTCGCGGAACGAAACCTTTGCATCCCGGTGGATGTCCGCCGGAATGGTCATCCGGTATCAGCCCCGGTTTCCCAGGGTTGTCCCGGTGCCGGAGGTTGATTGCTCACGTGTTACTCACCCGTTCGCCGCTCGGCTCTCTCCCCGGAGGAAGAGTCCTCGCTCGACTTGCATGTGTTAGGCGCGCCGCCAGCGTTCGTCCTGAGCCAGGATCAAACTCTCCGTTCAGGCGTTACAGGAGTCCGCCAGGCATAGGCATTACGGGGTTTCGACACGCTGTTGAGTTCTCAAGGTGCCACGCGTGCCCTCAGGCCAGCGGGCCCTCAGGGCACGCACCGAGATGTCAACATGTCAGACGGTCCAGGTCTTCCCGGCTCCCGTCTCGCGGGTCCGTCAGCCGAACCGCCACCAGAATAACGCACCGTTCCTTGCGCTTTCACACCCCTCCCCCTGTGGCCGCACGGCCGGACGGCGGCCTCGTCGTCCGCGGCCCAGGCGGTCAGCTTCGCCGCTCGGCCGCGGAGAAGCCGGGATCCAGGCCCATGGTGGTGTGGAAGCTGCGGACCTCCGCACACACCGCGTCGGGATCTCACCGGTGGATACCACCTGCGCGCCCGCTCACACCGGCGCACGGCGCGGCCGTGGATGAGCGGTCCTTCATGTCCGCTTCATCCGGACGACCGGGCCCGGCTGTGAGGCTTCCCCTTGCCGGGGTCCACGTTGGCGTTCCCCGGCCGGCGAGCCGGTGTGGCCCGCCGACGGACTCACCCGGAAAGGACTGTCCACCATGGTGACTCACAGCGCGAGGATCGTGGCGGCGGCGCTGCTGGCAGGCGGAGTCCTGCTCGGCGCGGCGGCACCGGCCCTGGCTCACCCGCTGCTGCCCGCACCCGCGAGCGTGCAGGACGACGACGGCGGGCGCGACGACGATGGCGGGCGCGACGACGACCACCGCGATGACGACGGGCGCGACGACGGCAGGCACGACGACGACCCCCAGGACGACGGGCGTGACGACGGGGCTGACGACGGGGCTGACGACGGGACCGCCGACGGGCGGGCGGCGCCCGGTGCCGCGAGCCCCGCCCACGGCGACGACAGGGACGACGACACCGACGACGGCCGTCCGGCACGGCAGCCTGCTCCGGCCGCACCGGTCGCCGCGGATGACGACGACAGCGGCCCGGCACCCAGCGGCGGTGTCGAGACCGGGCTGGGTGCAACGGCCGACGACAGCGACCTGGCACTGCCGATCGGCGTCGCGGGCGGCGCCGCCGCACTGGCGGCGGGTGGAGCGCTGCTCGCGCGCAAGCGCCTCAGCGGCGACCGCGGCTGAGGCAGGCCCCTCTCGTGCCCGGATCACCCCGGTGCGGCGGCCGTCCCCTCGGGCGGGCGGCCGCCGCCCTGTGCCTGCTGTTCGCCACGGTCCTCGCCGGCTGCGAGCCGGTGGCCACTCCCCCGGCGCCGGATCCACCACCGCCGGCGCCGTCCGGGTCCCCGTCCTCGGCCACGCCGTCAGGCGAGGCGCAGGCCGCCGCACCGGTGCGCGTGCGCATTCCCGCGATCCGGGTCGACGCACCGGTCGGCCCGCTCGACGTCGACGCGCGGAACGTGCTGCCGCCACCGGACACCAACGACGGCACCGGGTGGTGGCGCGCCGGTCCCGAACCGGGGGAACGCGGGCCCGCGGTGATCGCCGGCCACGTCGACTCCTACCGGGGACCGGCCGTCTTCTACCGGCTGCGCGAGCTGCGTGCCGGGCACCTCGTCCACGTCGACCGCGCGGACGGCAGCACCGTGACCTTCGCCGTCACGCAGGTGGAACGGCACGCCAAGGACGCCTTCCCCACCGGCCGGGTCTACGGCGACACGTCCGGGCCGGAGCTCCGGTTGATCACGTGCGGCGGCGAGTTCGACAGCCGGGACCGGCGCTACCTCGACAACGTGATCGTCTACGCGCGAGTCCAGGACGGCACTCCGTGAGCGCCGGGCAGGCCGGGGCGGACGACCGCAGGCCCGTAACCGGCCGGATCACCCTGGACCTCGCCCTGCGCGACGTCCTCTTCCTGGCTGGCCTGCACGATGTGCTCGTGTCCGATGGCATCAACCCGGCCAGCTGCACCGCGCTCGCCGAGGCGTGACCGCGGCCGGCCCGAGACGCTCAGCGGGCGTCCGTGGCCATCCGGATGCCGAGGGCGACGAGCACGGTACCGCTGATCGCGTCCAGCCGGCGGCGGATCGCCGGCCTGCGGAACCACGCGCCTGCCCGCCCGACCACGGCCGCGAGCGTGAGATAGACGGCGATCTCGATGCCCACCTGCAGCAACGCGAGCACCGCGGTGGTGGCGAACAGCGGCCGGTCGGCGGGTACGAACTGCGGGTAGAAGGCGACCATGAACGCGGCGGCCTTCAGGTTCGCCAGCATCACCACGGCGCCCTCACCGAACGCCTTCGCCCAGCCCCGGCGGGACACCGTGCCCGGCGGTTCCTCGGGTTCGGCCGCCACACCGGCGCGGCGGCTGCGCCACGCCGACCGCCACATCCGCACGCCGAGATAGAGCAGGAAGCCCGCACCGACGACGCGCAGGACCAGGAACGCGACCTCGGACGCGGCCACCAGGGCTGCCAGCCCCGCCGCGGCGCACAACGCCCACAGATACAGGCCGGCCTCCAGCCCGAGCACGGTCGGCACCGCACCCGAGAACCCTCGCAGCGCCGCCCGGCGCAGGATCAACGCCATCGCCGGGCCGGGAGAGGCCGAGATCAGCACGACCGCGGCGACGAAGGCGGGCAGGGAGGCGACGAGGTCCATCACCGGATCCTGCCCGCACCGGCCGTGAGCCTCAAGGACATGGCGAGCAGCTCGCCTGTTGCGGTGCGCCGTCCGGTCACCGCCTGCCGTCGGCGCGGCGCTGGGCCTCGCGCCAGGCGGCCTCGGCGAACGCGCGCCAGTCGCGGTGCGGGTCGTAGCGCCCGCGCACGGCCGCCATGGCGTCCAGGAACTCACGTTTCGACATGGTGCGCCGATCCGGCGACAACTGCCCGGCCAGGTCCCGGTAGGAGCCGTGCTCGCGTGGGTAGTCGTCCAGGCCCTTCCGGTAGCAGAACACGATCGCGTCGGCGGGGCCGCTGAGCCCGGTCCCGCGGTTCATGCTCTGGCTCTCCGGCCGCGCCGTCTCGCCCGGCAGGTCACGTCCTGCGGGCATGCGGACACCGAACCGCTGGCGGGTCTGCCGCTCCACCGCGTTCACCAGTCGCTCGCCGAGGTCGAGGCCGCCGAGCAGCCGCCTGCCGACGTAGCCGGTGAGGAACTCGCGCGCCTCGGCGTCCCTGCCCGCCTCGAACAGCCGGCGTGCTCGGCCGGCGACCGCGTGCTGCTCGTCCAGCAGCCGGCGCTCGAACCGTTCGAGCTCCGCCGTGACGGGCTTGAGGAACGTCTCGGGGTGCTCGCACGTGTGGTACATGAGCCGCTTGAACGTGCGGGTCGCGTAGCGGGTGGCCTCCAGCGGGGCGTAGTCGGCCGCGACGTGCGTGGCCGCGGCGCCGCTGGTCAGGTAGCGGTGCTGCTTGTACTCCGGCGGCACGTCCTCCGCGCCCACGTAGACCGGGACGTACGGCGTGGTCACCGCGCCGGTCACGGCCGTCCACAGGGCGTTGAGGCCGGGGTGCTCGACGGTGTTCAGCCGCGCCACCTGCCCATACCCCGAGCGGTCGTGCGACCACCGCGGATCCCGGACGTAGGCCAGCATGTCCTCCAGCGACACCGGGCCGAGGTTCTCGCGCAGCTCCCTCTCCAACTGGGCCTGGACGTTGTTGCCCCACGGGTGGGTGGGAGTCACCTGCCGCTCGTTGGGCTGCCAGCCCGCGTACACCTCCTGCGGGTCGAAGACCTCATGCTCGCTCGGGTCGAACCAGCCCCGCTCGACGGCGAAGTCGATGAAGTGCTCCGAGGCCAGGTACTCGCCGGGGCGGTCCTGGTAGTCGAGCGGGAAGGGGTTGAGATAGCCGGGGTAGGAAACGCGGGTCTCGTTCGGCCCGAGCCGCTCCGCGGCCCACAGGCCCTGGCTGCCGCCGTAGTTGACGAGGACCCAGCCCTCGTTCTTGTCCGCGAACAGGTGCGAGTTGCCGCCGTAGGTGGAGTAGCCGTACCTGTCGATCAGCGAGCCGACGATCTGCACGGCCTCCCGCGCGGTCCGGGCACGTTCCATCGCGATCCGCGACAGGTCGCTGTAGTTCGGCCCGTGCTGCGGGTTCGCGGTCATCGCCAGCAGCCGCTCGCTCGTCGGCGACCAGATGTCGCGGGCGGCGACGCCGTGCTCGTTGAGCCCGCCGTTGGTGAGCGGCGCGGGAAAACCCTCGAACTCCGAGTAGTTGGAGGTGATGTAGCGGCTGGTCTGCCGTGCCTGCGGGATCTCGGTCAGCCTGCCGGGGTAGGAGGCGTCCTCGGTGACGCCGACCGTGGTGGTCGCGCCCTCCGGAAACTGCCGGCGCGGCACGATCTCGAGCCAGTGGCTGGAAGGCTCGTGCCCGAATCCGCCGAGCAGGACCGATCCGTCCTCGGTCAGGTTCTTCCCCACGTAGAAGCCGATGCTCTTCGTCGGACCATCCCGCTCCGGCAGTGCCGGCGCCGACGGCCGCGCCCCGGACTCACCCGGCTCGGCCGCACCGGTGGGGACGACGAGCATGGCCGCCGCCACCGTGACCAGCAGAACACCCTTGACGCCGCGCGCGAACACTCCCCAGCCTCCCGTCGTTCTCGACCGCGGCGCAACGTACTCGCGCTCACCTCGTGCGGTCAAGGTCACCGGGTCACCTCTGTACACTGTGGACATCAAACCGACGTACCGAGGAACCTGGCTCACCACCGGCGGCAGGGCCGTTCGATACGGACACGTGCCCCAGAAACCCGGACCGATCCGCCGGGCACGCTGGACGGCGCCGGCCGCGGTGCCCATCGTCATCTCCCAGGCGCAGGCTCGCCGAGAAGGCCGCCAGGCCTGCGCGACGGCGCACACGCCGCAACAGGCCCGGATGCCTCACCGGCGCCGGCCCCATACGGGAAGGAAACCAACCATGACCGGCACGGTGCTGACGATCGACGCTCTCGACATCCGGGTTCCGGTGGGCACGTGGACCATCGACACCGCGCACAGCTGTGTCTCGTTCTCGGTCCGTCACCTGATGACCAGGGTCCGCGGAACGTTCGACGAGTTCACCGGCCAGGTGACCACTGCCGAGGACCCGGCGGGCTGCTCCGCCACCGCGACGATCGCCATGGGCTCGGTCAACACCGGCAACCGCATGCGGGACGACGACCTGCGGTCGGGCGCCTTCTTCGACGTCGACCGTCATCCGGAGATGACCTTCGAGGGCTCCGGTCTCACCGCGGCGGACGGCGGGCTCGTGGTGCCGGGGACGCTGACGATCCGGGGCATCGCCCGTGCCGTCGCCCTGGAGGCCGAGTTCCTCGGCTTCGACGAGACCGGGCTGCAGGGCGAGTCACGGATCGGGTTCTCCGCCGCCACGACGATCCGCCGCTCGGACTACGGCGTGGGCGCCGCTGCCGCCGAGGGCCAGAAGATCGTCGTGAGTGACAGGGTCGACATCCGGCTGGACGTCCAGGCCGTGCTCCAATCCCGCTCCTAGCCCGGGTGGCCCCCATCGCCCGCTGCGGGGGCGGCAATGGCCATCGCCTCCGCCCGCCGGGTGCGAAACGCCCTCGGGTTGGTGCCGTAGCGGGCGAAGAACGCCTGGCGAAGGCTCTCGGCGGAACCGAACCCGCATCGGCGGGCGATCCGGGACACGGTCAGATCGCTCGTGGTGATGAGATGAGCCGCGATCTCGAGCCGGATGCGCCGGACAGCACGGCCGGGAGACTCGCCGAGATGTGCCCGGAACAGGCGGTTC
Organism: Prauserella muralis; assembly: GCF_003202285.1. Classification (GTDB taxonomy): domain Bacteria; phylum Actinomycetota; class Actinomycetes; order Mycobacteriales; family Pseudonocardiaceae; genus Prauserella_B; species Prauserella_B muralis. The sequence goes on along the minus strand of NZ_MASW01000002.1, from coordinate 1,024,546 downwards.
AGCTGACGCGTGCTGAGGCCCACCAGAGCGGCCAGCGCGTCGGCGTGCAGATCCTGCTCCGGATGGGCGAGCGCGTAGTCGAGCACGGTGCGCACGGCGGCGTGCGCGGAACGGCGAGCGTGGGTGAAGGCACTGATCTGCGCCTGGCTTCCCGGCCGCTGCAGATAGGTCACCATCCCCATGGCGACGGCGCGCGCGAGTTCGCAACCGTGATCCTCCTCGATGAAGGCCAAGGTCAGGTCCAGCGACGCGGTGACGCCGCCGGAAGTGGCGAACCTGCCGTCCCGCAGGAAGATCGGGTCCGCGTCCACCCTCACCGCGGGATACGTCCTGGCCAGGTCCGCGGCGTAGTGCCAGTGCGTGGTCACGCGGCGCCCGTCCAGCAGCCCCGTGCCGGCCAGCACTGTCGCACCGGTACAGACCGACGCGACACGGCGTGCCCGCTCGGCGAGCCGCCGCACCTGGCGGACGAGTTCGGGATTCCGCGCGGCCGCGACATGACCCTGCCCACCGGAGACGATCAGCGTGTCCGTGGTGCGCAGCTGTGGCAGCGCCAGATGGACACTGAGCAGCAGGCCGCCCTCGGCCGCGATGGCCTTTCCGTCCACAGTCGCCAGCAGCACCCGGTACGGCCGTGCCGCGCCGAGCTCGTTGGCCATGCGCAGCGCGGTGGTCACACAGGCGATGTCGACCAGTTCCGCGCCGTCGTACCCGACGACCACGACGCTGCGTGGCGCCGTTGCGTCCATGGTGCTCCTCCGATCACGGTGCCGGCACCCGCAACGTCTCGCCCGTGGCGAGAGCCGCGTCGTCCGAGCACAGCCACACGATGGTGTCGGCGACCTGCCCTGCGTGAGCGTGGGCCGCGGCCGACACGGCGTTGATCCGGACGTTCGACATCGCCAGGTCGGGCGCCGCTGTGCGCGTCAGCGCGATCACGGCGGGCTGCAGTGCCACGTCCGGGGCCACGTTCACGATCCGCCCGCCACCCGCGCGCCACATCGACGGGATCTGGTACCGCATCGCGAGCGCGATGTCGTGGGCGGACCCGTTGTTGAGGGCGGCGTCGAGGTGCCCGAACGCGCCGAGCGTCTGCTCGACAAGCCGCCGCACCGACACCGGGCTGGCGAGGTCCGTCGGGACCGCCACCGCGTGTCCGCCCTCCGCCGTGATCTCCGCGGCCAGCGCGTCGAGGGCCCCCGCGTCACGGGAGGCGAGGACGACACTGGCTCCGGCCCGGCTCAGCGCGTGGGCCGCCGCCGCGGCGAGCGCACCACCCACGCCGGTGATGATGGCGGTGCGCTCGCTCAGGACTCCGCTGATCATGATGGCCTCGCCGTCGCTCGTCGTGCGGCCTCGTCGTAACGGGACCGACGCTAGAAGCTCCGGCGGATCGTCCGCATCCGCAAAGTCGCCGGTCCTGCCCGCCTGTCGGTGTCGTTGCCACCGGCCCCCGCGCTTTCTATGCTCGGCGGTGTGCTGGGGCGGGACACCGAGGTCGCGATGCTCGCCTCCATGCTGCGAAACGCCGCCCAGGGGCGGGGTGGTGCGATCGTGCTGCACGGCGAGCCCGGTATCGGCAAGACCGCGCTGCTGAGCCAGGCCGAGCAGCAGGCAACCGGGTTCCGGCTGCTGCGCGCGACGGGTGTCGCCGCGGAAGCCGACCTGGCCTACGCGACGCTGCACCAGCTCCTGCTCCCCGTTCTCGGGATGGTCGAGCAGCTGCCGGGTCCGCAGGCGCAGGCCCTGGACATCGTGTTCGGGCGCGCACACGGCGCCGCGCCCGATCCCTTCCTGGTGGGGCTGTCGACGCTGTCGCTGCTGTCCGTGCTGGCCGGGGAGAGCCCCGTGCTCTGCGTCGTCGACGACGCCCACTGGGCGGACCAGCCGACGCTCACGGTCCTGGCGTTCGTCGCCCGCCGCCTCGCCGACGAGCCGGTCGCGCTGGCACTGGCCGCTCGCGCCGACGAGGGCCACGGCACCGACCTGCCCGGGGTGCGCCGCATCCCGCTGGTGGGCCTCGGCCCGGAGGCGGCCACGGCACTGCTGGCCCAGCACACAGGCGAGCGGCGCCTCACCGACAGCGAGCGACACCAGCTGCTGGCCGTGACCGGCGGCAACCCGCTCGCCCTGATCGAGCTCGCCGGAGCCCGGCTGCCTCCGGAGGGGACGCCGGAGCCGGTGGCCGCCACGGACGAGCTGCGGCGCTCGTTCCTCGCCAAGGTCCGGGCGCGGCACGCGGAGTCGCTGCCACTGCTGCAGCTGATCGCCGCCGACGGCTCCGGCAGGGCCGACGTCATCGAGAAGGCGGCGGCGTCGCTGGGCATCGCGACCGGCCCGCTGCGCCGCGCGGAGTTAGACGACCTGCTGACGTACGAGGGGGCGCGGCTGGTCTTCCGGCACGCGCTGATCCGCTCGGCGATCTATCACAGCGCCACGTTCGACCGGCGTGGCGCGCTCCACCGCGCACTGGCGTCGGCCTTCGACACCCCGGCCGATCAGCATCGCCGCGCGTGGCACCTCGGGCAGGCCGCCGTCGGGCACGACGAGCAGGCGGCCGAGGAGCTCGAACGCTCGGCGGAACAGGCGGCCGCACGCGGCGGTCCGGCGGCGGCGATGGCGGCGCTGTGCCGGGCGGCCGAGCTCACCGCGGACGGTCCGCGCCGGGGACGCCGGCTGCGGAACGCCGCGATCGCCGCGGTGCAGGGCGGGTTCACCGGGACCGCCACGGATCTGCTCGACCAGGCCGAGCGCGAGCCGGACCTCGCCGAGCTCGACCGCGTCGCCGTGGCCGCCATGCGCGCGACCGTCGCCGAGTTCGCGGGCTCGCCCGACGATGCGATGGACCTCATCGAGGAATGGGTTCCGCGCGCGCTGCGGATCGACCGGCGGCTCTTCGCACCGACCATCGCGATGTACGCCGACCTGGGCCTGCGGACCAACCGGCCCCGGGCCTGGGCCGACCTCGCCCGCTGGCTGGCCGAGATCACGCTGGGCGCGGACACGCCGGAAGACGTGATGCTGCGGCTGCTGCACCGGCTCTGCCTGGTGCGCTCCGGCCGGGAGCCGGGGCCGGACGTGCCGGACGGCACGGCGGCCGAGTCGCTGACCCATCCGGTGACGATGACGATGGCGGGCGCGACCGTCCGCGGGCTGGGCGACTACGAATTGAGCAGGCGGCTGTACCGCCAGGCCGGGCACGTGGCGCGCAGCCGCGGATCGCTCGGCGCGCTGGCCTGGAACCTCGAGTACCAGGCGGTCGACGAGATCGGGCGCGGCAGGCTCGGACTCGCCGAAGCCTACGCGGTGGAGGGATCCCAGTTCGCCGCCGAGGTCGGTCAGCCGAACACCGCGTGCAGGCACCGGGGGCTGCTGGCGTTGTGCGCGGCCATCCGGAACCGGCCCGATGCCCGCGACCAGGCGGACGCCGTGGTGGCCGAGGCCGGTGAGCGCGGGCTGGCCGACGCGATGTCCTACGCCAGGCGGGCGTTCGGGCTCCTCGACCTGGCCGCGGGCAGGGCCCGCGAGGCCGTGCAGCACCTGGAGATGGTCGGCGACTGGGACGCCGACGAGCCCGCGGATCTGGCCATGGAGGTGCTGCCCGACCTGGTGGAGGCGCTCGCTCGCAGCGGCGAGCGCGACAGGGCCGCAGTGGCGGCCCGGCGCTACGGCCAGTGGGTCGCGCACAACCCCGCACCGGAGGTCGGTGCGCTGCTGGCCCGCTGCCGGGCGCTGGTCCGCGCCGACGACGGCGCCGAGGCGCAGTACGCCGAGAGCCTGCGCCTGCATGCGCTCGCCGATGCCCCGCTGGAGGCCGCGCGGACCGAGCTGCTGTTCGGTGAGCAGCTACGCAGGGACCGGCGACGGTCGGAGGCGCAGCGGCGGCTGCGCAGCGCGGCCGAGCAGTTCCGCCGGCTCGGTGCGTCCGCCTGGGCGGACCGGGCACTGGGCGAGCTGCGCGCCACCGGGGAGTCGCCGGGGGCCGCGGAGCAGGGACGGCTGAGCGGGCTCACGCCGCAGGAGCTTCGGATCGCGCTGGCCGTGGGCGAGGGGCTGACCAGCCGCGAGATCGCCGGGCAGCTGTTTCTGAGCCCGCGCACGGTGGACTACCACCTGCGCAAGGTCTTTCAGAAGGTGGGCATCACGTCCCGGGGTGAGCTCATGCGGCTGGTCCTCACCGAGCGGGCGGGCTGAAACGACCGGCGACTTCGCTGATTCGCCCGGCAACCACGGGTTCCTAGTGTTCCTCGCACCACGTCGTTCACGTGAGGAGCCCACCATGACAACCCACGTTTCACGCCCGAGCAGGAAGCGGCTCGCGGCTCGCTGTGCCGGGCACTACCTCGAGATGGTGGCGGCGATGGTCGCCGGGATGTTCCTGCTCGCCGTGCCGTGGTCGTGGGCCTGGCCCGCCTACTCCGGCAACACCGTGGTGCACACCCTGGTGATGGCGGCGAACATGACCATCGGCATGGCCGCCTGGATGCGGGTGCGGAGGCACAGCTGGCCCCGCATCGCCGAGATGAGCGCGGCGATGGTCGCGCCGTTCGTCCTGCTGCTCCTTCCCTACTGGTTCGGCGTCCTGCCGGGTGGCCTGCTGTCCTCACTCGGGCACGGGCTGATGTTCGTGTCGATGGCGCTGGCCATGTGGTGGCGGCGCGACGAGTACGCACACCACCACCGGCCGGCCATCCCGCGGCGCGTGCTCCGCGGGGCGGTCGTCGTCCTGGCCGCGCTGCTGGTGCCGGGTGCGGTGTCCGCCGTGAACACCGTCGGCAAGTTCGGTGACCGGTACGAGGCACGCCCGGACCAGGTGGCGATCGAACCGGCGCCGCGCTCCGCCGGGCACGACCCGGCCAAGCCGACCGTGGCGCTGCTGGCCGCGAGCTCGGGCACCAACGCGGCCGACCTGCTCGGACCGTACGAGACCCTGGCGAGCACCGGGAGGATGAACACCTACGTCGTGTCCGCGGGCGCCAGGACGGTCCCGCTGACCGGTGGTCTGGATCTCGTGCCGGACCTGACGTTCGACGCGCTCGCGCGGCTGCTGCGCGGGCACGGCGACCGGCTCGACGCGGTGGTGATCCCGGCCCTGCAGGAGCCGGACGCCGCCGAGCAGGACTCGATCACCGCGTGGCTGCGGCAGCAGGCCGCCGCCGGTGCGCTGACCGTCAGCGTCTGCAACGGGGCGCGCACGCTCGCGGCGACCGGGCTGCTGGACGGCCGGTCCGCGACGTCGCACTGGTGGCGGCTGCCCGGGCTGCGCGACGACTTCGGCGACGTCGACTGGGTCAGCGGGCGCCGCTACGTCGAGGACGGCACCACGATCACCACCGCCGGAGTGCTGTCCGGAATCGACGGGAGCCTGCGCATCCTCGAGCGTCTGGTCGGCGCCGATGTCGCCGCCGAGGCGGCGCGCCACGTCGGTTGGCGTCACTACTCCCCCGGTGCGGCCGGGCCGATCCCGGTGTCCTCGTGGGAGCCGCAGGATCTCGCCGTCGTCGCACTCAACTCGTCCTACCAGACCGGCCCTTCCACCATCGGCGTGCGGCTGACGGAGGGCGTCGGCGAGCTGGAGCTGGCATCGGCCTTCGTCCCCTACACCGAGCAGTCGATGATCGGCCGGACGGTCGCGGTCGGCGACGGCCCGATCCGCTCGGAACACGGCCTGACGTTCGTGCCCCGCTCGACGCCGGGGGCGGCCGCAGGCGAGCTCGACCGGCTCCTCGTGCCGGGCCACGCCGCCGCGCGAAACCGCGCCGCGGGCACCGAGCCGGCCGAAGGAACCCCGGCGCCGGTGTACCTCCACGTCGCCGACGAGTTCCCGTTCGACCCCGTGCTGCGGGACATCGCACGGACCTACGACGTGCCCACGGCCCGCTTCGCCGCCAAGACACTGGAGTACCCGGTGCTCGACGTGGAGCTGAGCGGCAGCGGCTGGCCCTGGCAGGAGACGATCGTCGCGCTGCTGCTGGCGCTCCTCGGCGCCGCCGCGGCCACCGTCACCGGAGTCCTCCTCCGGCGGCGTCGCGCCCGGTCCCGGCCGGGACAGGACGCGCAACCCCTGCCGTCGCCGGGCACGGGCCGGGAGCTGATCGCGAGTCCGTGAGTGTGCGAGGCGCGGTCCCCGAGCCGGCGTGGCTCGGGGACCGCGGCAGGAGTTGGCAGCATCACCGGGGGCGACCTGTCATCACGGGGCCTTCACTCCACTGCGGACCTCACCTGGTAGCGCATCAGGACCGGTCCGGACCCGAACGCTCGGGACTCGATGTGATCGAGCTTGGCGTGGCTGCCGTCCTCGAACAGCTTCTGCCCCGAGGGCGGCACCACCGGGTAGACGATCAGCGTCAGCTCGTCGATCAGTCCCTTCGCCAGCAGGCCGTTCACCAGCCGACCACTCCCGTTGATCATGATGTCTCCGGGAACCCGTTCCTTCAGCTTGGCGACCTGGCCGGCGACGTCGGCATCGATCACCGTGGTGTTGTGCCACGGCGCGTCGTCGCTGGAGGAGACGACGTACTTCGGCATCGTGTTGATTCTGTCCGCGAAACCGGTCTCATCGGTGCGGCCCGGCCAGGCCGCCGCGAAGGCGTCATACGTCGTGCGGCCCAGCAACAGGGCCTCGCTTCCCCGCAGCTCGGCCAGCTTGAAATCCGCGATGTCGCCGCCGAAGTAGTCCAGTGACCAGTTCTCGGGCGCCTCGATGACTCCGTTGAGAGCCATGAACTCCGACACCACCAGCTTCCCCATGTCGCATCACCTCCGTCGTTGGGTGTTCCTTGCCGCGGGTGACGCTATGGGCGGCAGCAACGATAAGTCCAAGACCGGCTTTTTCTGCACGTGAGAAGATCTCCTTATGGAACTACGTCAGCTCGGCTACTTCGTCGCGGTCGCGGAGGAAGGTCACTTCACCCGGGCCGCCGAGCGGGCCCGCGTGGCCCAGCCGGCGATCAGCCAGCAGATCCGGCGCCTCGAAAGCGAACTGGGCGAACGGCTGTTTCGCCGCGAAGGCCGGTCGATCTCGCTGACCGCTGCGGGCGAAACCCTGCTCCCCCACGCCCGGGCCATGCTCAACCAGGCGGCCGACGCCAAGGAGTCGATCGCCGCGCTCTCCGGCCTGCTCACCGGCAGCCTCGCCATCGGCCTCATCCAGGACCTGCCCGACCGGCGCGTCCTCGAACTGATCGGCGCGTTCCATCGCCGGCATCCGCGCATCCGGCTCACACTGCTCGAGGAGGAGACCGACGCCCTGCTCGACGCACTGGCCGGCGGCGAACTCGACGTGGCCGTGGTGGGCCAGGGCCTCGCGGACGCGCCGCTACCCGACGACATGAGCCCGCACGTCATCGCGTCCGAGGGAGTCGGCGTCGCCGTGCACCCCGAGCACCCCCTCGCGGCCCGCAGGTCGCTCACGCTCGCGTCGCTGCGCGACCAGCCGATCGTCACGGCCCCACGCACCAGCAAGCTGCGCACGAACTTCGAGTTCGCCTGCCAGCAAGCCGGATTCACCCCTAACGTCGTCGCCGAGACCCGCGATCTGAGCCTGATCCGCCAGCTCGTGCTCCAGCGCATCGGCGTCGCGGTACTGCCCGACTCCGCCTTCACCAAGGCACCACGGTCACCCGCATCCGCCTGACCAGACCGGTCATGCAACGTCGCGTCGTCATCGCCGCCCAGCACAGGCATCTGGGACCCGCGGGCCGGGCCTTCCTGGCCATGGCCCACACCCAGCTACCACCCGTCTGAGCCGTCGCCCGGCCGAGAGCCGGCGGCGTGGATGCGGCAGGTGAGCAGTCGACGACCGTGCCGGGTGATCCAAGCCGCCGCGTGGCCATGTCCGGCCGGAGAGCGCCCGCGCTACGAGATCGTCGCGGTCTCCTCGTCGGTCCGGGATCGCGCGGCCGGGCTCTCGCCATCGAGGAGGCTCGACCCTGCCGTCTCCGGCAGGTACCGCCACAACACGCCGGTGGCCAGTAGCGCCACCACGACGACGTAGAACGCGGGGGCCACAGCCAGCCCTAGCCCCGCCGCGAGCGCCGCCGCGACGAGCGGACCCGGCCCGCCGACGAGCGCCTGCGCCAGGTTGAAGCCGATCGCGCTGCCGCTGACCCGGGTCTGCGCCGGGAACAGCTCGACGAGCAGCACCCCGAGCATCACGTTGACGAGCGCTTCGAAGATGGCAAACAAAACGATCCCCGACAGCGACACCGCGAGGTTGCCCGATCCGATGAGCAGGAAACACGGCACCGCGACCAGCGCCAGACCGAACCCGCCGATCAGCGTCGTGCGCCTGCGGCCGATGCGGTCCCCGATCATCCCGGCGAACGGGCACAGCAGCGAGTACACGGCCAGGCCGACGATGGCGATCGCCAGCGCCGTCTGCTTGTCCAGTCCGACGACCGTGGTCAGGTGGGTCACGACGTACGTCGCGAGGTAGTAGAAGCCCAGCCCCGCAATCGCGGTGACGGCGAAGACCAGCGCGACCCGGATCAGGCTGTGCCTGGCGAGCCTGCGCAAGGGGTCGCCTGCGACCTGGTCGGTCCGCTCGAGCTCCCGATAGACAGGCGTGTCGTCGAGCTTGAGCCGCAGGTAGAGGCCGACCAGGGCGAGCGGCGCCGCCAGCAGGAACGGCATCCGCCAGCCCCACGTGGTGAGCTGTTCCTCGGACAGACTCGCCGTGATTCCCAGTGCCGCGATGCCCGCCGTCAGCACCCCGAGGGCCGCGGTCGCCGAGATGACGCTGCTCCAGAGCCCGCGCTTCGACCGGGGAGCGTATTCGATCAGGTACGTCGCCGCGCCGGCATACTCACCGCCTGCCGAGAAGCCCTGAAGACAACGGAGCAGGACCAGCACGATCGGCGCGAGCACGCCGATCGAGGCATAAGACGGCACGCACGCGATCAGAGCCGTCGAGAGGCCCATCAGCAGCACCGAGAAAGTCAACGCGGGCCTGCGCCCCGTCCGGTCCGCGAACCGCCCGAGCACGAATCCGCCGAGAGGGCGCATCACGAACGCGACACCGAACACCGCGAGCGCGGCCAGCAGGGAGGTGGTCGGATTGCCTGACGGGAAGTAGAGCCGGCCGATGACGACGGCGAAGAAGCCGTAGATGGCGAAGTCGAACCATTCCAGCAGGTTGCCGGCGGCCGCGGCCAGCACGACCGACCGGGTTGAGGTGGATTTCATCGTCGAAGACCCTTCCGCCGCGCCTTTCGTCAGCCCTCGCAGCGGCCATAATTTGTGCGTACAAAATGTGAAACGGAGGCTACGGGCTCGCTCAGTGGGTGTCAACACACGCACGCAACGAGAGACGACATGCGAGACAACAGGCTGACGACGATGAGGTAGATTGGTCCGTACAAAGACTGCCCGCCCCCCGGTACCATCGGACACACCGCGATCGGAAGAGCACCGTGAAAGACGAACCCGCCGCCAGGACCGTGCGTGCCCCCGCCTACCGCCAGCTCGCCGACCGGCTCCGCGCCGACATCGAGACCGGCGTCTACGCCGAGGGACGCAAGATGCCCACGGAACAGGACCTGCAGACCCAGCACGGAGTCAGCAGGCACACCGTCCGGCAGGCGCTGCAGAAGCTGCTGTCGGACGGGCTGATCTATCGCGTGCAGGGCAGCGGCACCTACGTCAGCGGCAGGCAGTCGTCCGGCAGGTACCTGCGTTCGATCGGCTCGCTCGACGAGATCGTCGTGTGGCCGGACACCGAGACCGAGGTCGTCGAGCCCTTCCGCACCGAGGTCGAGCCTTCGATCGCCGCCCGGCTCGAGCTGCCCTACATCGAGGTCAGCCGTGCTCTGGTCCGGCGGATGTTCCAGCGGGTGCCGTTCGTCCTCACCCGTCACTACGTGGCGCCGGAGCTCGGCGACAAGCTGCGCGACAACGGGATACCGGCTCGGGGCGAGGGGACCGTGATCGGCTCCGCCGAGCCGTTCCTGGCCCGGCCGGTGGCCGGGGCGCGCCAGGACATCACCGCGATGAACGCGCCCGCCGAGGAAGCCGAGCTCATCGGCTGCCAGCCCGGTGACGCGATCCTGCTCATCGAACGCCTCTACTACGACACGGCGGGCCAGTTCGTGGAGTTCACGGCGTCGCATTTCAACCCGAGGCGCTACGCGTACCGGATGGAGCTGCGCCGCCGAAGCGAGTGAGGGTGAGGCGGTGGCCCTCGGGGCGGCGGGCCACCACCTTTCCCTCACGTGGTCAGGATGACCGTCGTGACCGACGCACCGTCGGTGCCGCTGACCGAGCCGCCCTTGCAGTAGGCCAGCCCGGTGGTGGCGCCCTCGACCTGCCGTCCGCCTGCCCTGCCGGTCAACTGCCAGAACAGTTCGCACACCTGCGCGGCCCCGGTCGCGCCGACCGGGTGACCCCGGGAGAGCAGGCCACCGCTCGGATTCACCGGCAGCGCGCCGCCCAGACTGGTGTAGCCGGCCTCGGTGAGCCGCGCCCCCTCGCCGCGCGGAAGCACGCCGAGGCCTTCCAACCGGACGATCTCGGCGATCGTGAAGCAGTCGTGCATCTCGACGACGTCGATCTCGTCGGCGGCGACACCGGCGATGCGGTAGGCCTCCGCGCCGGCCCTGCGGGAGATGTCCTCCTCGTTGACGTCGCCGAGGCCCGCCTGCACGGTTCCACTGACCAGCGCGCATGCCGCGACCCTCGGCGCGGACCTGATCCCGAGCCTGCGCAGCCCGGCGCGACTGGCGACCACCACCGCGGCGGCACCGTCGCTGATCGGTGAGCAGTCGAGCAGCCCGAGCGGCTCGGCGATCGGGCGAGCGCCGAGCACCTCGCCGAGGGAGACCGGTTTCTGGTACTGCGCATACGGGTTGGCGACGGAATGCGCGTGGTTCTTCACCGCGACGGCCGCGATCTGTTCACGCGTCGCCCCGTAGTCGGCCATGTACCGGCGCGCACTCAGGGCGTGTCCGGCCGCGAAGAGGAAGCCGATCGAAGCGTCGAGGTCGTTCGGATCCGGCTGGACTCCACCCTTGACCCGGTCGGTCATCTTCTCGACACCGACCACGAGCACCAGGTCGTACAGGCCCGCGCCGACAGCGATCCACGCCTCCCGCAGCGCCGTCGCGCCGCTGGAGCAGTAGTTCTCGTGGTTGCTGACCGGCTTGCCCGCCAGCCCGATCCGGGCACCGATCCGCTGGCCCGCGACAGGACCTCCGAAAACGTGGCCCACATACAATGCCTCGACGTCGGCGGCCCGGACGCCCGCGTCGCGCATCGCCGCGGTCGCGGCCTGCGCCCCCATCGTCTCCAGTGTCGTCTCGGCGGGGTGCTTGCCGAAGCGGATCATGCCCGCTCCGGCCACGTGCACGGGGTCCAGGATCATGCCGGTTCTCCTCCGGTTCGAAAGACGAACATCCGTTTCGGCTCGGGCTGGCCGGGGTCCTCGCGCGCGTCCAGCGCGACCGGTGCTCCGATCCGCACATCACCGTCACGCACGCTCTCGATCCTGGACATCACCCGGACACCGTCGTCCGGAAGATCGACGTAGCCGAGGACATAGGGGGTGCTCAGTCCCGGCGGGGCCTGCCGCACCACGGTGTAGGAGTAGATCCGTCCCTGCCGGGAGAGTTCGACGGGGTCGCCCAGGCTGGGCTCACCACACGACGGGCAGACCTCCCGCGGAGGAAAGGCCTTGCGACCGCAGGATCCGCAGTGCGACCCCAGCAGCGTCGGAGGTTCGGCTCGGAAGACGTCCGGCCGAAACGAGTTGTCTGACATCGACATGTGCCTTCCGGTCAGATGATCGCGGACTCGCGCCAGCGCTCGAGCTCGTCCGGCCGCGCACCGGCCAGCTCGCGCAGGACCACGTCGTTGTCGGCGCCCAGCTGCGGTGCGGAGCCGGGCCGGGCCTGCTCGTAGTCCTCGAGCAGCGCCGGGGTGCGGATCATCCTGCGCCGGCCGGCGTAGGGGTCGGCGATGCTCAGGAACATGCCCCGCGCGGCGAGGTGCGGGCACGCGTAAAGTTCCTCCACGGTCTGCACCTCGCCCGCTGGCAGTCCGGCCTCGGCGAACCGGGTCACGACCTCGCGCCGCGTGCGGGTCCGCGTCCACTGCTCGGCCTCCGGCCGGATGACGGAGGCGAAGTTCTCCGCCCTGGACAGCACGGAGTCGAGCTTGGGATGCTCCAGCAGGTCCTCCCGCTCGATGGCCGTGCACATCCGTCGCCACATCTCGTCGGTGGGGATGATGAGCGCGACATGCCCGTCGCTCGCCTCGAGCGCGCCGAGCGGCGCGTAGCGGTCGACCCCGCGTCGCCGCTCCTGGTGAGTGAAGTCCCAGAGCATCAGTTCCCGTTCGAGCAGCGACGCGGTGGAGTCGTACATGCTCTGGTCGACGAACGTTCCGCGCCCGGTCGCCGCCCGGCCGTGCACGGCGGCGAGTATCGACACGGCGGCGTGCACGGCGGTGAACACGTCCGCGAAGCCCGTCACCGTCGGCAGCGGTGGGCCGTCCGGCTCCCCCGTGACCGCCATGACGCCGCTCATGGCCTGGATGGCCGTGTCGAAGGCGGGCCGGTCCGCGTATTCGGCACGGTAGCGGGCAGAACGTCCGTAGCCGCTGATCGCGCAGTAGATCAGCCGCTCGTTGAGCGCCCGCAACGCCTCGAAACCGACGCCGAGCCGGTCCACCGCGCCCGGCCGGAGGTTCTCCACCACGATGTCGGCACGCGCGGCCAGCCTGCGGTACAGCTCGCGCCCCTGCTCACTCGTCAGGTCGAGCGTGACCGAGCGCTTGTTCCTGTTGTAGCTGAGGAAACCTCCGCTGAGCCTGCCGTCCTCCGCCTCGATCAGCGGATCGTAGGAGCGCCGCGGGTCGCCGGTTCGCGGCCGTTCGATCTTGATGACCTCCGCGCCGAGATCGGCCAGCATCATCGCGCAGTAGGGCGCGGCGATGTACTGGCCCATCTCCAGCACGACGAGCCCGTCGAGTGGTCTCATGCGGACACTCCGGCCGGGGTGGCGTGGGGAACGAGGACCGGCTTGATGTCCTCCTGTGCCCGCATGCGCGCGAGCGCGTCGGTGGCGTTGTCGAGGGTGTACCTGTGGGGCACGAGCGCACCGAAGTCGTAGCGATCGCGCGTGTTCCGCACGAACTGCAGGGCCTTGTAGTACTCGGCGATGTGTCCCGACCAGGTCCCCATGATCGTGAGCTGCTGCCGGGTGATGAAGCCCGGCCGTACCGGGACCTCCTTGCCCGGCCCGTCGATCTGGCCGGTCACCATGTAGCGTCCGCCCTCTCTGATCATGCCGAGCCCCTCGGTGAAGGCGGTTCGCGCCCCGGAGAACTCGAAGACCACATCTGCTCCGCGCCCACCGAGCAGGTCCCGTACCGCATCGATCCGGTCCTGCGGCTCCGGCGCTGCGGAGAGGGAGACCACATCGGTGGCCCCGAAGCTGGTCGCGATCTTGAGCCGGTCGTCGGGTGCCCCGATGGTGACGATCCTGCCGGCGCCGAGGTGGTCGGCGAGTGCCGTCGCGAACAGGCCGAGCGGCCCCGCACCCTGGATCACGACGGTGTCCCACGGGTTGAGTCTGCCGATCCGGTCGAACGAGTGCACCACCGTTCGCAGGGCACAGCTGGCCGCCGAGGCCCATTCGGTGCGCACCTCCTCCGGTACCTTCACCCGGCCGGAATTCGGGAAGACGTAGCAGTACTCCGCGAATCCGCCCACGAGGTACGGGGGTTTCGCGCACGAGGTGAACATGTAGTACTGCCGGTTGGTGCACAGCGTGGGCTGGTTGTCCAGCCTGCAGTGCTCGCACTGGTTGCACGAGGCGTGGGTGAAGCAGATCCGGTCACCGGGATGCAGCGGCGCCCCGAAGGTGTCCCGTTCCGCACCGGGACCGATTCGCACGACGCTGCCGACCATCTCGTGGCCGGGAATGACCGGAAGCGTCAGGGCCTGGCTGCCCGCGAGCGAGCCGTCCCAGAGATGCAGATCGGACCCGCAGACGGTGGCGGCCTCGATACGCACGAGCAGCGCGCCCGGCTCGAGCTCGGCGGGCACCGGAAGTTCGCGGATTTCCAGTGGCGCCCCGTGCTCGGTGAGCACGGCCGCACGGCAGGTCTCCGGGATACTGGTGGTCGACATGGTGTTGCGCCTCCCTTGGCGTCAGCCGAGTGTGAACGGGTCGCGGCTCGCGCCGGTGAGCTCGACCCAGACGGATTTGGTCTGCAGGTACGCGTCCAGCCCTTCGAGGCCGTTCTCCCGGCCGATACCGCTCTGCCGGTAGCCGCCGTAGGGCACGTTGTAGGCGAGGACGCGATACGAGTTGATCCACACCGATCCCGCGTTCAGCACGTGCGCCACGCGGTGCGCGCGTTGCACGTCCCGAGTCCACACCGCGGCGGCGAGCCCGTAGGTCGTGTCGTTGGCGATCCGCACGGCCTCGTCCTCGGTGTCGAAGGGAATCACGGACAGCACGGGCCCGAAGATCTCCTCGCGTGCCACGCGCATGTCGTTGCGGACGCCGGTCAGGATCGTGGGCTCGAAGAAGTAGCCCTGGCGCAGTCCCTCCGACTCGGGCCGGGTGCCGCCGCACACGAGGGTCGCCCCATCGCGGACTCCGATGTCGACATAGGACCTCACCTTGTCAAGCTGCTCGGCGAAGGCGATCGGCCCGACCTCGGTGGCCGTGTCGAGTGGGTCACCGAGCCGGATCGTCGCGATCCGCTCCGCCAGCCGGGAGACCAGCTGGTCGTGGAGCTCCCTGGCGACGAGCAACCTGCTGCCCGCGATGCAGGTCTGGCCGGTGGCGGCGAAGATGCCGGCCAGGACGCCGTTCATGGCGGCGTCGAAGTCACAGTCGGCGAAGACGATGTTGGGCGATTTCCCGCCGAGTTCCAGTGTCACGTCGGCGATGTGGTCCGCGGCGGACTTCATGACGGCCGTGCCCGTCGCGGTGGACCCGGTGAAGGTCACCTTGACCACCCCGGGATCGGCGGCGAGCGCCGCGCCGGTCTCTCCCGCCCCTGTGACGACGTTGAAGACACCGTCGGGGAACCCGGCCTCGGCCACGAGCTCCGCGAACTTGAGCGTCGACATGGGAGTCTGCTCGGCGGGCTTGGCCACGAACGTGCACCCCGCGGCGAGTGCGGGCGCCAGTTTGCTCGCGAGCAGGTACAGCGGGCTGTTCCACGGCAGGATCGCGGCCACGACACCGACCGGCTCCCGCCGGGTGTAGGTGAAGAAGTTGGTGTTCGGCGACGGGATCGTGGAGCCCTGGATCTTGTCGGCGGCGCCGGCGAAGTACTCGTAGGTGGCGGGCAGGCCGGCCATCTGACCCCGGGTCTCGCGGATGACCTTGCCGTTGTCCGTGGTCTCGATGCTCGCCAGGTCCTCGGCGTGCTCGCCGATCAGCTGCGCGAGGCGACGGATCAGGTTGCCGCGCGCGGTCGCCGACATCGTGCCCCAGGGTCCGTGCAGCGCGTCCTCCGCCGCCTGCACGGCCTTGCGCACGTCGGCGGCACCCGCCAACGGTGCGCGGGCCCAGACCTGGCCGGTATACGGGTCCACCGTCTCGAACGTCTCGCCCGCTTCGGCGTCGACCCACTTGCCACCGATGTACATCTGCCGGTACGCCGGCTCCGTGGCGGTCATCGCGCTGCGCGTCATGGCGGCATCCCACCCTCCTGCGGCATGGCCGCGTGTCCTGATATCTCTCAATTTGTACGTACAATTTGTCACGCTAGGCTGCTGCTGCGGCGAAGTCAACGTCCCGGTGCCGGCACGGCCGGGTCCAGGACGGCCCCGAGCAGCCCCGTGAGATCGGGAGCCGAGCGCAGCTCGCCCACCACCGCGAACAGGGACTCCAGCCGCTCGGGGGTCCAGGGCGTCTCCGGCCTCAGCCGTCGCGCGTTGTCCCGTACCGCGGTGGAATCCCAGCTCAGTTCCTTCGCCGAGTCGTCGATCGCGAGCTCGTACGCTCGGCCGTCGTGTGTCGTGAGGCTCGCCGACGCGGTCTTGGGCGGCCGTGCCGGCTCGGGAACGACCTCGATGCGCTCGACGAGCCCGGTGATGACGGGATCGTCGAAGCGGCGCAGGCCCTGGTAGTCGATGTGCCCGTGCGCGAGCGCCGTGGCGACGCAGAACCGCACGCTCATCAGCGTCTGCGCCACCTCCCGGAAGGGGCCCGCGAACCCGACACCCGGATAGGTCGCCTCCCGCTCGTTCATCCGCACGACGACGGTGCGCACGTCGGCCGCCGTGATGCCGCCCTCGGCGGCCAGCCTCGCGGCCACGAGCGCGGGCACCTGGTTGAACGCGCAGATCGGGTATGGCTTGAACGTCACGTCCAGGATCCGCCAGCGCCTGCCCAGCTCGGCAGCCAGCGCATCGGCATCCGGCGCCGCCCCCTGAACGAAACAGTCGAGGAAACCGGCCTGCCCCTCGATGGCGCGGGCCGAGCCACAGGCACCCGCCCGCGCCAGCTGCGCGGCCAGCACACCGGCCGACGCGGCCGCGCCGCTCTGGTAGTGCCACTCGTCGGTACCGGCAGCGAAGGTCTCGCTGCTGCCGCCCGCGAACGCGGCCGCCAGTCCGAGCGCCGACGTCATACGGTCCGCGTCGAGGCCGAACGCCCTGCCCGCGGCCGCGGCCGCGGCGAGCGGGCCGAACACGCCCGTCGCCCGGAACGGCGGCGTGGTGAGCTCGGTCAACGGGTCCGAGATCGCCGTGCCCACCTCGTAGCCGGCGATCACCGCGGCCAGGAAGGTCGCGCCGTCCCCGCCGGCGCTTTCGGTCGCTGCGAGGGCCGCCGGGATCGTGGCGACGCCCGGATGGAATGTGCCATGCGTGTCCTCCTGAGCGCGCGCGTGGAGCAGGACGCTGTTGGCGAAGGCCGCGAGCTGGGCCGGTGCGCGATCCCCGGAGGCCAGCAGGTGGGCACCACCGGCGCCCTTGACGTCGAGGGCCTGCCGCGCGATCTCCCCGAAGCCGGCCGCGTCCCCGGCCCCGCCCACCACGAGGCCGTGGATGAGGCAGTCCTGCGCTCGCGCCCGGACGGCCTCCGGCACTGCCGCAACGTCGACCCCCGCCGCGAACTCCGCCAGCCGCTCACACACCGTGCTCATGACGCACCGCCCATCACCGTTCTCCTTTGCGTCTCGGAGGGCAACCGAACACCCCACACCCGATATTCGTCCGTATCTTTCGTCAGGTCACCAGGATCTCGACGAGCTGAGGGAAGAACACCAGCACAAGCAGCACCGCCAGCGCCACCGGCAGCACCCACACAGCGGCCGTGAAGACGTCCTTCAGCCGGATCGAGACGTCGCCCCGGACCTCGGGATCCTGGGCGAGCCGGTGCACCACATAGGACAGGATCCCCACCGGCGGAGTCACCATGGACAGCTCGGCGAGCAGTACGACGAACACCCCGAACCACAGGGGGCTCACGGCGTACCCCTCGGCGATCGGCAGCAGGACCGGGACCGTCAGCAGGATCATCGCGATCGGGTCGAGGAAAGCACCCATCACCAGGTAGACCAGGATCAGCAGCAACAGGAACTCGATCCTCGTGATCCCGAGCTCGTCGAATGTGGACACCAGCCAGCCCGGCAGGCCGCTCAGGGCGATGAACCGGCCCATGAAGGCCGTGCCGAGGAGCAGGAACATGATCTGGCCGACCCCGGAGACGGTCATCCTGAGCGCGGAGCTCAGCGCTCGCCCCAGTTCGCGCGGGCGCAGGGTGACCGCCGCGATGAGCACCGCGCCCAGCGCGCCGAACGCCCCCGCCTCGGTGGCGGTGAACACGCCTGCCAGCAGGCCGCCCACCACCAGACCCGACAACAGCGGCACAGGCGCCATTCCCGCCACCGACGAGAACCGTTCGGACCAGCTCGCCGTGCCCGATCGCGCGCGGGGCGCGAGCCGTGGCCGCACCACCGCGACGGCGACCAGCAGGCCCGCGGACGCCACCGCCACGAGCAGGCCGGGAATCACGCCGGCCAGCAACTGCGGCCCGACCGCCACCTGGGCGACGCCGGCGTAGACGACCAGCAGCACGCTGGGTGGGATCAGCTGCCCGCTCATTCCGGCCAGGAGAACCGAGCCCAGCGCGAGGCGCTTGTCGTAGCCGGCGCGCAGCATCTCCGGGATGCCGATACGCCCGAGCGCGTGCGTGATGCCGACCGTGGAGCCACTCGCCGCGGCGAGTCCGGCTCCCGCCACGTTGGTCGTCACCGCGAGGCCGCCCGGCAACCAGCCGAGCCACAGCCCGGCGCCACGGTACAGGCGGGTCGTAGCCCCCGAGCTCCACAGCATCAGGCCCATGAAGACGAACATCGGCAGCACACTGAGCGACCAGCTCGCCACACTGCTGAACGGAACGTCCATGAGGGTGCGCTGTAGCGGGATCTCGCCCGCCAGCGCGTAGATCCCGGCGATCGCGGGCACGGCCATCGCGACGGCCACGGGCACCTTGAGAAACAGCAGGACGAGCATCATCAGCAGCGCCGCGGCGCCCTTGGCCTCGTTGCCGAACGGCTGGAACATCGCCCAGCCCAGGACGATCAGCACGAGCAGACCGGCCGCGGGCACCGCCCAGTACCAGCCGGAACCCGGGGCGGCGCCGCCGCTGCCCGCGTTCGGGCTCGCCGCGTCCCGTGCCGCGACCCGCGCGTCAAGAGTCTCGTTCGGCACGGTCATCACCCGCCTTCCGGCTCGTGAACGTGCGCAGCAGGTCGTCGGCCACCTGCAGCGCGAGCACCGCCATGGCCACCGGAACCACCAGGCGCGTTGGTGCGATGTCGGTGCCGCTGGCCCCGGTCGTCTCACCGTCGGCCAGCCGCTCGAGCGCGCTGAACAGGCCGTACCAGAAG
The DNA here is from genome assembly GCF_003202285.1 of Prauserella muralis. Lineage (GTDB taxonomy): Bacteria > Actinomycetota > Actinomycetes > Mycobacteriales > Pseudonocardiaceae > Prauserella_B > Prauserella_B muralis. Next base: position 1,005,688 of record NZ_MASW01000002.1, on the reverse strand, counting down.
ACCGTCACCGCGAACGCGAGCAGCAGGCATTCCGAGAAGACCGTGCAGGCCTTCCGTACGCCGGGTGGCATGCGGTCGACCACGAGCGGAACGTCGATGTGATCGCCCCTGCGCTTGGCCAGGGAGAAGCCCGCGAACGCGATGGGGACCATCAGCCAGAAGCTGACGTATTCGATCGTGCCGGGGATCGTCTGCCCGAGCAGCGACCGCAGGGCCACGTCCGCGACCACGAGAAGCATCATCCCCGCCACCGCGACGGACCCGGCGAACGCCAGCCCGTGCACGCATCGCCCCACGGACCGGGACAGGGTGTTCATCACGATCACTCCGGAGTTCACTGTGGACGATGAGGAGCGAGGATCCGCTCGCGGATGCGCTCGATCCACGGACCCAGGTCGATCTCGGTGTCGCCGCCCCGCGCCCATTCGGCCCAGGTGGTGCCCCGCGGTTCGTAGCCGAGCTCGCCGGTGACGATGCCCAGCCAGCGGTCGTGCGCCGCGGAGTAGGCGTCGAGGAACTCGCCGGGCGCCGAGACTCCCTCGGGCGCACGCCGCTGCGCCGTGCCGAGGACCCTCTGGTGGAACTTCTCCAGGGCGCCCCGCATCGATTCGTCGGGCTCGTGGAACTGAACGCCCCGCTTCTGGCCCTGGACGACGAACTCCCGCATGCCTTCGATCCAGCCGCGGTGCCAGGACTCGAGGTACACGGTGGACTGGTCGAAGAGCACCTGGCGGACGATGAGCGGCAGCCTCTCCCAGGTCGTCTTGCCGACCATCAGCCCGCCGCTGGACCACCCACTGAGGCCCAGCTCCGTGTAATGCTTGCCGACATCCCACAGCCCCGTCGCCACCATGTCGGGTCCGGAACCGACGTAGCAGTCGATGATGCCGCGCTGGAACCCCTCGTAGATCTCGCCGCCCGCAAGCGAGACGGAGGTCATGCCGAGCGCCTCGATCTCCTTGGCCCAGTTGGGGCCGCCCACCCGGCCGCGCATGCCCCGCGCCTCACGCAGGGACGTGACGGGCTTGGTGCACAACAGGTTGTAGGAGACGTGGCCGGTGAAGCGGGGCAGCAACGGAACAAGCCCCAGCCGGTCGTACTCGGCCAGCATCTCCGGCTGGTTGAACGACCAGTCGAGCACGGCGGCGGTGGACTGCAGCGCCCCGACCACGGGGCGGGACGAGGACTGGAACGCGAGATCCGACGTCCAGACGTCGATCGGGAAGTCGGACGGCGTGTATCCCGGGACGACCAGTGACACGTCCACGATGCCGTCGGCGAGCGCCTTGGTGGTGTCCGCGGGCTCGACAAGGCTGTCAAGGTAGAAGAACTCGAAGCTGACCTTGCCGTCGCTGGCCTTCTCGACAGCGGCGCCGTACTCCTCGAGCGCCCTCGTCTGGTAGTGGCCGGGACCGTACAGCGTGGGCACGCGCAGGACGATGGGGTCGAGCTCGGCGAAGCTCGTCGCCGAGGCGTTGCCCCCGCCGCTTGCCGAGCTGATGCACGCGCTGGCGCCCAGCACGGACGCACACAGCGCCGCGACAAGCCGCCCTCGTCTCCCCCGTGGTCGTTGTCCGGGCGCTGAGGCCTTGGTCATCGCTGCACCTTCAATCGTCGTTGATCGTATTGCACAGTTACGCCTTGTCATCCGTACCAATTCACAGCCACGGCCGCACGCACCGTAGATATCAGCCAAAGAGGAGCCAGAGCGGCCGCAAATTTGTACGTACGTTTCGACGGATCGTAAGCGCGTTCGCCGGGGAGGTCAACCGGCGGAGCGGATTCGGACGCGTTGCCCGCGAGCTACGGCAGCTGCGCTGACGGCCAGCGGCCTTCCCGCACCGCGGCACGGACCTGGCTCACCAGTTCGCGGGCGACGGCGTCGGCCGCCGGCGACACCCGGCCGGCCCGGGGAGTGCCGAGCACGATCGAGCGCCACACCTCGGGCGCGCACAACGGCGCGGCGCTGAGCGTGCCCTGGGCGATGTCCGCGGCGATGCCGACACCGGGCAGGACGGTCCAGCCGTGACCGCTTCTCACCAGCTGCTTCTGCAGCGCCATGGAGTTCGTCTGCACGGCCGCGTGCAGCGGGGTCTCAGCACGGTGTGCCGCCTGATCGAGCAGGCTGCGCAGACCGTGCCCGGGCGCGGGCATCACGACAGCGTGCTCGGCCAGCTCCCGCAGCCCGACCGGCGTGTCGGGGCGCAGCTTCGCGGACAGGGGCGCGACGGCCCACAGTCGCTCGCTGACGAGCGGCCGCACGTTCAGCGATGGGGTGCTGGTGAGGTTGTACAGCAGGCTCACCTCGAGGTCGCCGTCATCGAGCCAGCGCTGGAGATGGCCGGAGTAGGCGGTGAGCAGCCGCAGCTCGATTCCCGGGTGGTGCCGGGCGAGCCCGGCGACCAGCGGGGCGGCCAGCAGGTCGGCCGTGCTCTCGAGCAGACCGACGGCGACGATCCCGGTGAGCTCCCCCTTCGCCGGCGCGAGCTCGGCCCGGGCCCGGTCGAGCTCGGTCAGTGCGCGGCGAGCCCGCTCGACCAACGTGGCCCCCGGCGCGGTGAGGCGCATGCCATGCCGGGTCCGCTCGAACAGTGGCACGCCCAGCTCCTGCTCCAGCGCACGGATCTGCCGGGTCACCGCGGGCTGCACGAGGTGCAGCAGCTCCGCGGCCCGGGTCACGCTGCCCACCTCCGCGACCGTGACCAGGGCCTTGAGCTGCTTGACGTCCACGTCCGCTCCCGCCATCTCACCGGAACATGCTGATATAGCAAAACAGCATTTTACATTTCGAGAAATCAAAGCCGATGATGTCGAGGACAAGGTCCGGGACCGGAGAGGAACGCAGGGCATGGACGGGCTCACCGAGGAGGAAAGCGCCATCGTCTCGCTGGTGGGCGAGTTCGTCGACAGGGAGGTCAGGCCGGTCGCGCGGGAACTGGAGCACGCCGACACCTATCCCGAGAAGCTCATCACGCAGATGAAGGCGATGGGCATTTTCGGCATGGCCATTCCCGAGCCGTGGGGCGAGGCGCACGTGTCCACTCCGTGCTACGCGGCGGTCACCGAGGAGCTGGCCCGCGGCTGGATGAGCCTGGCAGGCGCGATGGGCGGGCACACCGTGGTGGCCAAGCTCCTGCTCGCCTTCGGCACCCGCGCCCAGCAGGACGCCTACCTGCCCAGGATGGCCACGGGCGAGATCCGGGCCACGATGGCGCTCACCGAGCCCGGCGGTGGGTCGGACCTGCAGGCCCTGCGCACCACGGCCCGCCGCGACGGCGACCACTACCGCGTCACCGGTTCCAAGACCTGGATCACCAACGCCCGCCGTTCGCAGCTCATCGCGCTGCTGTGCAAGACCGACCCCACCGCCACCCCGGCCCACAGCGGCATCAGCATCCTGCTCGTCGACACCACCCAGCGACCGCCGGGCTTTCAGGTGTCACGGGATCTGCCCAAACTCGGCTACAAGGGCGTCGAGAGCTGCGAGCTCAGCTTCGACGACGTCGTCGTGCCCGCCTCCGCGCTGCTCGGCGAGCACGAGGGGCAGGGTTTCGCCCAGATGATGCGCGGGCTGGAGATCGGCCGCATCCAGGTCGCCGGCCGCGCGCTGGGCGTCGGGCGGGCCGCGCTGGAGGACTCCCTGCGCTACGCCCAGGAGCGCGAGAGCTTCGGCAAGCCCATCTGGCAGCACCAATCCATCGGCAACTACCTCGCCGACATGGCCACCAGCCTGGAAGCCGCCCGCCAGCTCGTACACCACGCCGCCCGCCGCTACGACTCCGGACAGCGAGCCGACCTCGAGGCCGGCATGGCCAAGCTGTTCGCCTCCGAGACCGCCATGACGATCGCGCTCAACGCCGTACGCATCCACGGCGGCTACGGCTACTCCACCGAGTTCGACGTCGAACGCTACTTCCGCGACGCCCCACTGATGATCGTCGGCGAGGGCACCAACGAGATCCAGCGCGACGTCATCACCCGCCAGCTCGTCAAGCGGCACCGCCTCACGTCCTGACCACCGCAGCAAGGGAGGCCACCATGCCCCACCCCTTCGACGGCATCACGGTCGTCGCGCTCGAACAGGCCGTCGCCGCTCCCTTCGCCACCCGCCAGCTCGCCGACCTCGGCGCGCGGGTCATCAAGATCGAGCGTCCCGGCGTCGGCGACTTCGCCCGCGGCTACGACACCACCGTCCACGGGCAGTCCAGCTACTTCGTCTGGCTCAACCGCGGCAAGCAGAGTGTCGAGCTCGATCTGAAGAACCCGCGGGAGCGCGGGCTGCTCGATGCGCTGATCGACCGCGCGGACGTGCTCGTGCAGAACCTCGTGCCCGGCGCCGTCGAGCGTCTCGGCCTGGACGCGGACACGCTGCGCGCGACGCGGCCGCGCCTGGTGCACTGCTCGATCTCCGGCTACGGCCCCGACGGCCCCTACCGCACGCGGAAGGCCTACGACCTGCTCGTGCAATGCGAGACGGGCCTGGTGATGTCGACGGGCACCCCGGACGCGCCCGCCAAGGCAGGGATCTCGATCGCCGACATCGCCACCGGCATGTACGCCTACTGCGGCATCCTCACCGCGCTCTACGACCGCGAACGGACCGGGCGCGGAGCAAGCCTGCACGTCGCCATGATCGACGCGCTGGCCGAGTGGATGAGCCAGCCGGCGTACTTCTCCCGCTACGGCGGAGAACCCGCGCGGCGCAGCGGAGCACGGCATCCGTCGATCTCCCCGTACGGCCCCTACCGCACCGGCGACGGCGACGTGTTCCTCGGGGTCCAGAACGACCGCGAATGGCAGGCGCTGTGCCGGGAGGTGCTCGGCAGGCCCGGCCTGGCGGACGACCCCCGCTTCCGCACCAACACCGACCGCGTCGCCAACGACGGTGAGCTCACCCCGATCGTCGAGGGCGCGTTCGCCGGGCACAGCGCCGAGCAGGTGGCGCGACGACTGGAGGACGCGGGAATCGCCAACGCCCGGCTGCGCACGCCCGAACAGCTCACCCGGCACCCGCAGCTGCACGCCCGCGACCGCTGGCGTCCGGTCGAGACCCCGGGAGGGACGATGAGTTCGCTCCTGCCTCCGGTCGTCGCGGCCGGGTACGAGCCGGCGATGGGCGCGGTGCCTGCGCTCGGCGCCCACAACGAGACGATCAGGGCCGAGTTCGCCGCGTGGAAGGATGTGCCCGCATGAGTGAGGTCGTGGAGCGCACGGAGTTGCTGCTGCCGGAGCCCGCGCTGGCGCTGGGCGCCCTGCTGGAGGTGCCGGTGCCGGATCTCGAGCGGGGTGAGGGGCTGCCGTTGCTGTGGCACTGGGTGTACCTGCTCGACCGGCCGCGGCAGAGCGACCTGGGCGCCGACGGTCATCCCGTGCGCGGCGGAGTGCCCGCACCGCCCGCGCAGGGCCGCCGCCGCATGTGGGCCGGGGGCCGTGTGCGCACCCCCGGGGTCCTGCGCTGCGGCGAACCGGCCACCAGGCGTTCGGAGGTGGCCTCGGTCCGGGACAAGCACGGCCGCTCCGGGCGGCTCACGTTCGTGACCGTGCGCCACCGCATCGAGCAGCACGGCCGGGTGGTGGTCGAGGAGGAACAGGACATCGTCTACCGCGACGCCGCATCCGCCACGCCCGCACCGGCCACGGCCGACGAGGCCGCCGTGAGCCCACCCGGAGGCGACGAGTGGGCGCTCGACATCACCCCCACGCTGCTGTTCCGGTTCTCCGCCCTGACCTACAACGCCCACCGCATCCACTACGACCGCGACTACGCCACGCAGGTCGAGGGCTATCCCGGACTGCTCACCCACGGGCCGCTGCAGGCGCTCGCGATGGCCGAGGCCGCCCGCGCCACCGGGCACACCGGCGGTGCCGCCTTCGAGTACCGACTCACCGCCCCGCTGTTCGACCACCAGGGCCTGATCGCCCGGGCGCAGCCCGGGAACGGGACGAGCACGACCGCCGTCCGCGACCTCCACGGACGCCGGACCGCCCACGGCACCCTCTCCAGGTTCGACCGATGACCGAGACGATCGCGACAGCGCGCAGCTTCCTGTTCGTCCCCGGCGACCGGCCCGAGCGCTTCGCCAAGGCCGCGGCCAGCGGCGCGGACGTCGTCGTGCTCGACCTGGAGGACGCCGTCGCCCCCGCGGACAAGCCCGCTGCCCGCGAGCACGTCCGCGCGTGGCTCGATCGGGGCAACCAGGCGGCCGTGCGCGTCAACGCCCACGGCACGCCCTGGTACGACGACGACCTCGCTGTGGTCGGCGGGGGCGCTGTCGCCGTCATGGTGCCCAAGGCCGGCGATCCGGCCACGCTCGAGACGCTCGCCCGATCCCTGCGCGGCGGTACCGGGATCGTCCCGCTCATCGAGACCGCGGCGGGTGTCGTCGGCGCCACCGCCGTGTGCGCGGCGACGGGCGTGATCCGGCCCGCGTTCGGCAGCGTCGACCTCGCCGCCCAGCTCGGCGTGGACCACCGGTCGTTCGACGCCCTCGCCGCGGCCCGCTCGGCACTGGTCCTGGCGGCCGCCGCCACCGGCCGTGCCGCCCCGATCGACGGGGTCACCACCACGCTCACCGACGACACGGCGCTGCAGTCCGACATCGGCAGAGCCGCCGCGCTGGGCTTCACCGCCAAACTCTGCATCCACCCCAGGCAGGTTTCCGCCGTCAACACCGGCTTCTCCCCGACCGCCGAGGACATCGCCTGGGCGCGGGCCGTCGTCGAGGGCGCCGAGGACGGTTCGGTCACCGTCCACAACGGCCAGATGGTCGACCGGCCGGTGCTGCTGCGCGCGCACGCCATCCTCGCCCGCGCACGCCGCGAGGACGGGGCCCGGCAGGGCTGACCGCGGCTCGGGCCACCCTGCCGGGCTCGGACCGGTCCTCAGCTCTCGTGGGCGGTGGCGAGGGACTTCTCCCGCCACGGCTCGGTGTCGTCGGCGAGCTGGGCGGTCTTGACCTGCCAGCGGTCGATGGCGTCACGGCCGAGCAGCAGGTGGGTGGGCAGCTTGTCTGCGCACGTGACCTCGTGGATCAGTGCCGCGCCCTTGACCGGGTCGCCCAGCTGGGTGTGGTTGGCGTCGTCCACCCAGTCCAGCGTCACGTGCGCCGGGGTGCCGTCGTAGTCGGCGATCCGGCCGGCAGGCAGCGACAGCGAACTGCGGTCGAGGAAGTCGGTGCGGAACACGCCCGGTTCCACGACCATGCTCTGGATGCCGAACGGAGCCAGCTCCGCCGACAGCGCTTCGCTGATCCCGGCCACCGCGAACTTCGACGCGCTGTACATGCTCACCCCCGGCTCGCCCTCGAACCCGGACCGCGAGCCGATGTGGACGAGCTTGCCGCCGCCCGCGGCTCGCATGTGCGGCAGCACCGCGCGCGTCACGTTCACCAGCCCGAAGACGTTGAGGTCGAACAGCGACCGCGCCTCGGCGTCGCTCAGTTCCTCCAGCGCGCCCAGCAAACCGCGGCCCGCGTTGTTGACGAGCACGTCGATCCGCCCGAAACGCTCCACAACGGACTCGACGGCCGGGCCGATCGCGCCCGTGTCGGTGACGTCCAGTGCGACGGGCAGCACCCGCTCGGCCGAGCGGAGGTCCTCCGGCAGCCGCTCGGGATCGCGCACCGCCGCCGCCACCGCATCGCCACCGGCCAGGGCCGCCCTCGCGATCTCGGCTCCCAGGCCACGGGACGCGCCGGTGATCAACCACGTTGCCATTGCTCAGTCACTCCTTCTGTCGTGGCTTGTCGCCGTACCCCGAACTCAACCAGCTCGGCACGGCGATCGGGGCGCCGAAAGCGGCCACGGGTGTCCGGGGACAAACTGGGCCACCCAACGACAACCGGTGCGGCGATGGGGCCGCGAAGGACGTGCTCACCGCGCGTGCGGTGCGCCCTCGCGCTGGGCCTCGCTCTTCCAGTCGGCCAGCAGCCTGATCGACGTGTGCGAGGCGGTGCCCGGCTCGGTGCTGTAGACGAACAGGGTCTGGTCGGGGTCCCCGGCCGGATGCAGCGCCTGGTACTGCACGGTCAGGTCCCCCACGAGCGGATGGTGGTAACCCTTGGTGCCGGTCGTCCGCCGGTGCACCTTGTGATCCGACCACCACTTCCGGAACTGTTCCGAATGGATGGACAACTCCCCGATCAGCGCCGAGAGCTGTGGATCGTCCGGATAGCGCCCGGCATCCAACCGCAGCATCGCCACCGTGTCCGCCGCGACCGCCTCCCAGTCCTGGTAGAGCGCCCGGGCGTGCGGGTCGAAGAACACGAAGCGCGCCTGGTTGCGCTCCGCCGCGGGCAACGCCCGGAACTCCGTGATGAGCGCACCCGCGAGCCGGTTGTGCGCCAGGACATCGAGCCGCCTCCCCAGTACGAACGCCGGCGAGTACGACTCGTCCAGCAGCTCCATCAGCCGCAGCGTCGCCGGATCCACCCGCTGCGGCCGCGCCCGGCGCTTCCGCTGCGCGGGCCCCGGCCTGCCCAGGTCCATCAGGTGCTGGCGCTCGGCGTCGGTCAACCGCAACGCGGTCGCCAGCGCGTCCAGCACCTCCGCCGACGCGCTCCGGCTCCGGCCCTGCTCGAGCCGCGTGTAGTAGTCGACGCTCACCCCGGCCAGCTGGGCAAGCTCCTCCCGGCGAAGGCCGGGAACCCGGCGCCGGGGCGACTCCCCGTCCAGCCCCAGCTCCTCCGGGCTCACCCGGCCCCGGCACCTCCGCAGAAACTCCGCCAGTTCCGCACCCTTCATGGCCCCGATTGTCCCCCGCTCGCACACCAGGACCAGCAACGAAGGTGGCACACTCTGGCCCCCTTCGCGGCCGCGGATCACGTGCCTCGTCACCGGCGGACGGTCCCACCCCCGGCTTCGTGGCGCTGACCGGTAGCCGGCCACCACACGCAAGGCGATCGGCGTTCTCGCAGCTCACGGCCGCTCCGGCGGTGATGGGCACCGCCGGACCAGGCGCCCGCGACAGGGCTGTCCAAGACCGGGATCCACGCCTTCACCAGCCAGCCGTTCCAGAACTGTCGCGACCCGGGTTGTGAGAGCGCTCCCACGGCCACGAGTGCCCCAAGTGCCCGTCTTCCCCGGCCGGGCGGCCTGCGCTTGCTGGCCCGCAGCGTGCTCAGCCTGCGCCGAAACCCTTGACCCTCCGGCAATGCCGACGTCCGCCCTGGTCCAGCCAGGTAACTGATAGGTCTCGTCACCTTGACGCCGTGAACGACCGCGGTCCATAGTGTCACCCACGAGAGTGGAAGCGCTCTCACCAGTCCGGCGGGTGCCGGGAGGCGAACTGCCGACGCCCGCCATACCCAACGATGTGTGAAAATGGCGGGAGTGTTACACCGTGCGTAAGTTCTCCCGAGAGTCGACCAACCGGTTCGCCCTCTCCTGGCGCAGGGCCATCGCCCTCGGCGCCGTCGCGACCCTTGTCACCGGCATGTCCTCCGCATGTGGCGGCGGCGGTGACGACGAGCAGACCGCGCTCGGCAAGAACGACACCCTGACGATCACGACGTTCAGCAATTTCGGCTACACCGACCTCATCAAGGAGTGGAACGCCGATCCCAACCGGCCGTTCAAGGTCGAGCAGACCGTCGTATCCGAGTGGGACACCTGGAAGCAGAACCTCACCATCAACCTCCAAGCGGGCACCGGTCTGACCGACATCGTCGCGATCGAGGGTGACGCGATGCCGCAGTTCCTCGCACCGGGCGCGTCCGACCAGTTCGTCGACCTCAGCGACCCGTCGCTCGACGACCGCTGGGTCGAGTACAAGTACAAGGCCGGCCAGACCGCCGACGGCAAGCAGATCGGCTACCCGACCGACGCGGGCCCCGAGGCCATCTGCTACCGGGCGGACCTCTTCCGGAAGGCCGGCCTTCCCACCCAGCGCGACGAGGTCGCGAAGCTCTTCGACACCTGGGACGAGTACTTCAAGACCGGCCAGGAGTTCGTCGACAAGGTGCCCGGCACGAAGTGGTACGACTCGAGCGGTTCGATCGCCCAGGCAATGCTGAACCAGACGCGGTACCCCTTCCAGACCAAGGACAACACGGTCAACGTCGACAACCCGGAACTGAAGGAGGTCTACGACACCGTCACCACGCACGCCCAGAAGCTCTCGACGAAGGTCGTGCAGTGGGGCGACGACTGGACGGCCAACTTCACCAACGACGGCTTCGCCACGATGCCGTGTCCCGGCTGGATGTTCGCCAACATCAAGGACTCGGCCCCGAACGTCAAGGGCTGGGACATCGCCGACGCGTTCCCGGGCGGCGGCGGAAACTGGGGCGGCTCCTTCCTGGCCGTGCCGACGCAGTCGCAGCACCCTGCCGAGGCCAAGCGGTTCGCCAACTGGCTGACCGACGCCGACCAGCAGGTCGCCGCGTTCGAGGCGGCCGGCAACTACCCGGCCAACACCGCGGCCCAGCAGGAGCTGTCCTCGCGCAACGCCAAGGACCCGTACTTCAACAACGCTCCGACCGCGAAGATCCTGGAAAACCGCGCGGAAGCCGTCGAGCCCGATCTGCCGTACAAGGGTGACAAGTACTCCGACATCCTCGGCCTGCTGCAGACGGCGATCCAGCGAGTCGACGAAGGCGATTCGCCCGAGTCGTCCTGGAAGACGTTCACCAACGCCGTCGGCCGACTCTGACCAAGGTAAGCATCTCTCGTGACTGACAAGGTTTCGGCCACCGTCGGCGCCGCCGGCCATCCGGCGGCGCCGGCGGTGGCCCCCACTCCGCAGCCAAGCGAGAACGGGCGCAGCGCGAGCCGGGTGCCGCTCCGCCGGCGGCTCGACCGGTGGGATCGGAAGGTCTCGCCGTATCTGTACGTCCTGCCGTTCTTCCTCGTGTTCGGGCTCATCGGGTTCTTCCCGATGGCCTACACCGGATACCTGTCGTTCTTCTCGTGGCCGCGCTTCAGCGCGGAACACGGCGAATCGGTCGGCTGGGCGAACTACATTCATGTGCTGCAGGATCCGGTCTTCGCCAAGGCGCTCGTCAACACGCTCGGGATCTTCCTGCTGTCGTCGTCGACGCAGATCATCGTGGCGACGGTCATCGCCGCGCTGCTCAACACCGGCCTCCGCGGCCGGACCTGGTGGCGGATGGGCGTCATCCTGCCGTTCGTGGTCGCCCCCGCGGCGGCCGCGCTGATCTTCGGCTCGCTGTTCGCCGACAACGCGGGCCTGCTCAACGAGATGCTGAACGCCGTCGGACTATCCGGCGTCGACTGGCACGCCAACCGGCCCGCGAGCTGGCTGGCCATCGCCACGATGGTCAACTGGCGCTGGACCGGCTACAACACGCTCATCCTGCTCGCGGCCATGGTCGCCATCCCCCGCGCCCTCTACGAGGCCTCCGTGATCGACGGCGCCGGTCCGGTGCGGCAGTTCTTCAGCGTCACGCTGCCGTCGATCCGGCCGACGATGCTGTTCGTCATCATCACCTCGACGATCGGTGGCCTGCAGATCTTCACCGAGCCGCGGCTGTTCGACACCAACCTGCAGCACCAGGGCGGCGCCGACTACCAGTACCTGACTCTCACGATGTACATCTTCAACACGGCCAACAGCAGCACCGACCCGTACCCGAGGGCCGCGGCGGCGTCCTGGATCCTCGTCCTGATCATCGTGGCGTTCGCTCTGCTCAACTTCCTCGTCACCCGCGCCGTGCACCGGAGGAACCAGATATGACACGCCGGCCCGGTTTCCTCGTATACGGCCTGCTGGCCGCCTTCCTCGCCGGCTCGGCCTTCCCGTTGTACTGGTCGTTCGTGATCGGCTCCGTCACGCGGCAGCGCACGGTCCAGACACCGCTGCCGCTCGTTCCCGGAGGTCATTTCCTCGAGAACGCCGGCAAGGTGTTCGACCGGATCGACTTCTGGTCCGCCCTGGCGAACTCGGTCATCATCTCGGGGGTCTCCGCCCTGTCGGTGGTGCTGTTCTGCACGCTCGCCGGGTACGCCTTCGCCAAGCTGCGGTTCCGCGGCAGCAACGCGTTGCTGGTCGTCGTCATCATCACGATGGCCGTGCCTCCCCAGCTGGCGTTGATCCCGCTGCTGCGTCAGTTCAGCAACCTCGGCCTGACCGGCACGCATTTCGCTGTCGCGTTGCCATGGCTGGTCACCGCGTTCGGGGTGTTCTTCATGCGGCAGTACCTCGTCGACGCGATTCCTGACGAGTTGCTCGAGGCGGCGCGGGTCGACGGCTGCTCGATGATCCGCACCTTCTGGACCGTGGCCGTACCCGCCGCGCGCCCGGCGATGGCGATCCTCGCCTTGTTCACCTTCATGCAGGCCTGGACCGACTTCATGTGGCCGTTGGTCATCCTGCAGGGCTCGGACGTGCAGACCCTGCAGACCGCCCTCGACCAGCTCAAGATCGCCTCGGGGCAGGGCTACTCCGACATGGCGCTGCTCCAGGCGGGCACCATCCTGGCCACCGTCCCCCTTCTTCTTCTGTTCATCGCAACCGGCCGGCAGCTCGTGTCCGGCATCATGCAAGGAGCCGTCAAAGGATGACCACGCAGACCTCCACCACGACGTCCGAGACCGTGACGTTCCCGGACCGTTTCCTGTGGGGCGCGGCCACGGCGGCGTACCAGATCGAGGGTGCCGTCGACGAGGACGGCCGTACGCCGTCCATCTGGGACTCCTACGTCAGGATTCCCGGCGCCGTTCTCAACGGCGACACAGGCGACGTGGCCTGCGATCACTACCACCGCATGCCCGAGGACGTCGCGCTGATGAAGCGGCTCAACCTGGCGTCGTACCGCTTCTCCACCGCCTGGCCGCGGGTTCGGCCCGACGGCGGCGACGTCAACCAGAAGGGCGTCGACTTCTACGACGCTCTGGTCGACGAGCTGCTCTCGGCCGGTATCGAGCCGTGGGTGACGCTCTATCACTGGGATCTCCCCCAGGCCCTGGAGGACCAGGGCGGGTGGCTCAACCGCGACACGGCGCAGCGCTTCGTCGAGTACGCGTTGACGATGTACGACGCGCTCGGCGACCGGGTCCGGCACTGGACCACGCTGAACGAGCCGTACTGCTCTTCCCTGCTCGGGTACACCTCCGGCCGGAAGGCACCCGGACGGCAGGAGGGCGTGGCCGGCCTCGTCGCCGCCCACCACCTGCTGCTCGCCCACGGCATGACGGTCGACGAGCTGCGTCGCCGTGGCGCCACTCCCGGTAACGACCGGCAGGTGGGCATCACACTGAACCTGACCACCGTCGATCCGTTCGACGCCGCCGAGCCTGCCGATCGGGAAGCGGCACGGCGTGTCGACGGGTTCTTCAACCGGCTCTTCCTCGATCCCCTGTTCAAGGGCCGGTACCCCGAAGACCTCGCCGACGACACCAAGGGCCTGACCTACCGGGACCGGCCCTGGCAGGACTGTGTCCGCGACAGCGACCTGAACCTGATCAGCACGCCGCTGGACACCCTCGGCATCAACTACTACAACCCGCAGGCCGCGAGCGGGCGCTCCCACGACGACCTCCTCGGCGCCGGCGTCCCGCACGCACCGCGCCCGGCCGCTCCGCCCTTCCCGGGCGGCGGCGACATCGTGTTCCCGCGCCGCGGGCTGCCGACGACGGCGATGGACTGGGAGGTGCAGCCGGAGGCCCTCACGCGGCTGCTCCTGCGAGTGCATGACGACTACGCCGTGCCGCCGATCTACATCACCGAGAACGGTGCAGCCTACGACGACCTGGTGACACCGGAGGGCGCGGTCCACGACGCCGACCGGACCCGTTACCTCGATCTCCATCTGCGCGCGGTCCACGACGCGATCGGCAAGGGCGTCGACGTCCGCGGCTACTTCGTCTGGTCCCTGCTCGACAACTTCGAGTGGGCGTTCGGCTATCTTCGCAGGTTCGGCATCATTCATGTCGACTACGACACCCAGGTCCGCACCGTGAAGGACAGTGGTCTGTGGTATGCCGGAGTCGCCGCCACCAACCAACTGCCGGAGGCCTGACAATCGACGACGTCATCAAGGGTTCGCCGACCCTCGAGGCCGTGGCCCGGCTGGCCGGAGTCAGCCGGGCCACAGCCTCGCGCGCCATCAACGGTGGCTCCCGGGTCAGCGCACGCGCCCAGCAGGCGGTCAACGACGCCGTCCGGCAGCTGGGCTACACCCCGAACTCGGCGGCCCGCTCCCTGGTCACTCGGCGTACCGACTCGGTGGCGCTCATCGTGCCCGAACCCGACGAGCGTGTCTTCTCCGATCCGTTCTTCGCCCGCACGCTCCACGTCGTCACCAACGTCCTCTCAGAGCGCGACCTGCAGGTCGTGCTGCTGATCGCACGCCCGAACGACGACAAGCAACGGATACTGCGCTACCTGCACCGGCGAACCGTCGACGGCGCCATCGTCGTGTCCCACCACCGCGACGACGGGCTGTCCGACGAGGTCGCCACCCTCAAGCTGCCGAGCACGTTCGTCGGCCGCCCATGGACCAGCGCGGACCAGGTGTCGTGGGTCAGCACCGACAACATCGACGGCAGCCACAAGGCCACCCGCCTGCTCATCGAGCGTGGCTGTCGCCGGATCGGCACCATCGCGGGCCCCGCCGACATGACCGTCGGGCAGGACCGCCTCGTCGGCTGGCGGCGTGCGCTGGCCGAGGCCGAGCTCCCCGACGACGCCGTCGTGCACAGCGACTTCACCGAAGCAGGCGGCATCGAGGCGGGCAGAAGTATCATGCGGGCCCATCCCGATCTCGACGGCCTCGTCGTCGCATCGGACCTGATGGCGGCCGGTGCGCTGCGCGCGCTCGCGGCGGCGGGCAAGCGGGTGCCCGACGACGTCGCCGTGACCGGCTACGACGATCTCGGCATCAGCGAGCACACGGACCCTCCCCTCACAACCCTGCGCAACCCGATCACCGAGATGGCTGACCAGGCCGCCCGGCTGCTGCTCGAGCAGCTGGACGGCAGCGCCACTGCCCCGAGGCGGGTGATCTTCACGCCCACCCTCGTCCGGAGGCTCAGCGCGTGATGGCGGAAACGTGCCGGTCCGCTGACGTCACGCGTTGTGGCTGGTCCCAGCTCGTAGGCGGACGTGAAGCGGCACGGCGCCACCGGCAGCGGCCCGCTCTTCCCAGGCCGGTGATCACGGGCCGGTGATCACGGGCCGGTGATGTCGAGCGTGACCCTTGACAGTGGACAGCCCACGCACGTCAGCACGTAGCCGTCGGCTTTGTGCTGCGGCGTGAGGCAGTTCGGCTCGGGCTGCGCGACCTCACCGGCACGGAGCTTCACCATGCACTCACCACAGTTGCCGATGGTGCAGGAGTAAGGCATCGGCAACCCCGCCGCGAGTCCCGCGTCGAGGAGTGTCTGGCCGGGCTCGACCGTCACCACGCCGACCGGGCGCCCTTCCTCCACGATGGTCATCTCCTGCGGTGCGGTCGTCCCGGTCCCTGCGTCCACACCGCTGGTGAAGTGCTCGTCATGAACGCGTGGGGCGGGGATTCCGAGGTCCGCCACGACGCCACGGACGACCTCCATCAGCGGCTCGGGACCGCACACGTAGTAGTGGGCGTCACGGGACGGCGACAGACCCGTGACCCAGCGCCGGATCCCGGTCGCGTCGAGCCGCCCGTCCCGGCGGGTCAGCACATGGGTGACCGACAGCAGGCCCGGATTGTCCTTCTCCAGTCTGGCCAGCTCGTCGGCGAAGATGATCTCGTCCTCGCTGCGGCTGCTGTACAGGAGCGCGATCCGGCCGTGGCCCGTTCGCTCGGCGAGCCACGCGCGGATCATGCTCATCATCGGCGTCACGCCGCTGCCCGCGGCGATCATCACCATTTCGGCAGGAAGGTGGCGTCCGGTATGGAAGGAGCCGGAGGGGCCCCGGACCGCGAGCCGGTCTCCCGCGCGGAGTGTGCGGTGCACGTGGGTGGAGAACCGCCCGCCCTGCACGTGCTTGACGGTGACCTCCAGCCGGGCGGCCCCGGGCGGCGACGAGGCCGAGTAGGCTCGCCGCACCGGCCGGCCGCCGACATCGGCGACGAGCGTGAAGTACTGGCCAGGCACGAAGTCGAACGGACGCCGGTGGTCTCCGGCGTCCTCCAGCACGAGGGTGACCGCGCTTGGCGTCTGCCTGCGGACCTCGGCGATCCGGACTTCTCGCACGGGGTTTCCCGTCGTGCGGTCGGGGGAAGTGTGCCGGAGCAGACGGCGCAAGATCCCACGGCGCTCATGGCTTGCGACGTGCTCGATGCCCTCGTAGCCCTCCTTGCGCAGTGTCCGGCCGTAGACACGGTTCATGACCAGCCGCAACAACCGCGTCAGTCCCGGGATCGCCCCGACGACCTTCAGCAGGGACCCGGGCGGACCACCCTGGGCGCCGGACGAGTTCGCGGCGAGATGCTCACCCGCCAGCGCCATCAGATCCGGCACCGCGCCGGGGACGAGATGCGCGCCCGGGGTCCACAACTGTGCGCGGGCCACGGCGTCGTTGCCGGTCACCTCGGCGTGCTCGACGTCGATGAGCAGCGCCGCATGCGGGGGCATCCCGCGCAGCGCCATCGTCTCCAGCAGCGCTGGATCGTCGGTGATCGAGCCGCGGCCACGGACGTGCAGGACGCCACTGCGCCCCGGGACCAGCGCCGCGAACGAGAGCCGGTCGTCCTGCAGCAGGTTGTGCAGCGTGTCGGCGCGCTTGTTGCCCTTCCGGTCCGGGATGACGAGCGTGCGGCTGTCCAGGATCCGCGCTACCGCCTGCTGGTCTCCACGCGGACTCGTGTCACTCCCGCCGGAGGAGTCCCATGTGGACAGGGCGAGAAACGGCGCCGAGGCCAGGAACTGGGCGACACCAGGGCGCCCCAGGGGACCATCGCCCGCAACCTCGGCGGCCGGCCGCGGCGGGGTGGGTGGCTGCCACAAACGCGACCGGAGAACGGCTTGTGCGCAATGCACGTACGCCTCGTGGATGTCGACGGTCGTCTCCGCGCCGTCGTCCGGGACGACCGCGCCGTTGACGCGCAGGATCTCCCCCAAACCCGGCAGCAGGAAGAAGAGCGACACCGGGCCACGCGGGTCGCCGGGCTCAGGCAGGGAGAACGAGATCCGCGTTGGTGAGTGGACGCGCGCGAACCCGCGCATACCGCCGATGAAGGTCGTCCTGCTGGCGCCGTCGGCGTGCCGGTAGCCGAAGGCCGCTATCGGGCACTGAGCGAGGACAGCCTGGCAGCCGCTGTCGAGGGCGCTGATCTGCTTGAGCATGATCATGGCCGGCGGCCGCCCCACGGTCCTCTCGACCTCGTCCACCGTGGTCAGCCGGTGTGGAGTGTTCGACTGGTTCTCGTGCTGCACGAGGGATCCTTCCAGCGGGAGCGGACTGTCGAGGGTTCCCGAGCGTCGTCGGTACACCGTGCGCCTCGCACCCGCCTGACGGACGAGCTTGTTTGCGCAGGTCATTCCACTATTGTGAGCAAAAGCTCAACTCTCTGGCTACTCGCTTTTCCTGCTTGAGGAGGATCTCCCGATGCCCTCGGCCGACCGCCGTCTCCAGCCACGTCGCAAGCCCCGTCAGGTGCGCGCCGAGCTCACCCGGGAGCGCATCCTCACCGCCGCTGCTCACGTTTTCGCCGAGCACGGCTACGCCGCCGGCACGACCAACCGCATCGCCGAACGCGCCAGGGTGTCCATCGGCTCGCTGTACCAGTACTTCCCGAACAAGGACTCGATCCTCGCCGAACTGCTGGTGCTGCACATCGACCGCGGCAGATGGACGCAGGCCGACCAGCTCGACCTCTCCCCCGGAAGCCTGGAGCCGACAGTGCGGGCCCTGGTCCGCGATGCGATCGACAACCACGGCGACGATCCGCAGCTGCTGCGGATCATGATCGAGGAGGCGCCGTTCTCACAGAACCTGCGCGACACGATCGACCGGCACGGGCGGGCTCGCGTCGCTCAGGTGCGCGATCTCCTCGCCCGGCACCCGGACGTCCACGTACGCGACCTCGACACCGCGGCGGACCTGATCGTGTTCACCGTGGAGACGAACACACACAAGTTCATGGCCGGGCCGCGGGCCCGCCCGATCGAGACGTTCGAGAACGAACTGGTGGCTATGGTGACCCGGTACCTGCGCGGCGATGCCTGACCGCCCAGCGGGCCGCCTTCGTCAGCTCACCGAACCACCCCCGCGGTAGGCCCGCCTTGTCCGGCCTGACGGGGGCGGCGGCCAGTTCGGCCTGCACTGCCGCTGATCCGGATGCGCCGGGCGCGCAGCAACGCCGCGGGCAGTGCCGCCTCGGGTCCCGCGAGCGAGCCGATCTGCACGTAGTCGATGGCTGCGCTGTCGTTGTCCGTGCGGGCCGCTCCCAGCGCGGCGAAAACGGCCTCGGCGACGGGACCCCACACGAAGTCGAGCACCAGGGTGGGCGGCGACTCGGCGAGGACCGGGTCGAGGGCGGCCGCCCGGGCGTCGGGCGTGGCGTCGGCCAGCGCAACGGTGACGGCACCGAGGTCTCGCAGCCGCTCGAGCGCCTCGTGGTCGCGCCCGGCCGCGATGACCCGTTTCGCGCCGAGGGACAGCGCCGCACGCACGGCCAGGCCGCCCGACATGCCCGTCGCGCCGAGTACCAGCACGGTGCCGAGCTCCCCGGCCTCGTCGCGACGGGCGGTGAGCGGCATCCACCCAGCCATGGCGGCGTTCATGCCGGCGGCGACCGCGAGTGGATCGGCACCGGTGGGCACCTCCACCTCGAACGGTGTGACCAGCCGCTCGGCCGTCGTGCCCCACGGCGACCGCGCGAGGCCGGTGTAGACCAGCCGCCCGTCATCGGTTCGAGCGACGGCGTCGACGCCCGGCACCAGGGGATACACCTGGTCACTGGCGTAGTGGCGGCCGGAGGCCAGCCCGCGGACCACGTGGTGCACACCCGCACCCACGAGTCGCAGCGGCGCCTGCCCCGGCCGCCCTTCCGGTTCCGGGAAGGCCGCACAGACAGGGACGGCTTCCGGTGAGTTGACGACTGCAGCACGCACGACACCCTCCTGAACAAAGTTCAATTCACCTGTCACCCACCGTGCCTGAACTTTGTTAAGGTCTCAACCGTGGCGAAGGGAATCACGCGAGAGCGCATCGTGGCGGCGGCACTCGACCTGCTCGACGACAAGGGCATGGACGGGCTCACCGTCCGCGCGCTGGCTTCCCGGCTCGGCGTGGGCGCACCCGCGCTGTACTGGCACGTCCGCAACAAGCAGGAACTGCTCGACGAGATGAGCACGGTCGTGTTGCGCCGCGTCGCCGACGCGCTCGCGGCGATCACTCCGGGCTCGGACTGGCGTGAGGACGTCGCCAACTACGCCCGCGTACTGCGCGCGGAATACCTTCGCCACCGCGATGGCGCGCGCATCTTCAGCGGCACCCGCGTCTCCGACCCCGAGGTGGTGAAAGCGAAGGAGCCCTGGCTCGCCCGGTTGACGGGGGCTGGGTTCTCGCTGACCGAGGCGGACGACACCATCGACGTGGTCACCGCGTTCGTGGTCGGCTTCGTCATCGAAGAACAGGAACGCGGCCAGTCAGGCGCCCCCGAGCGTTACTCCGTCATCGAGCGCGACGCCTGGCTGGGCGAGAGCGCCGAACTGGTCAAGGCCGCAGGCCACGTCCGCGACGACGGCGACGACAGGTTCGAACGACAGCTCGGCGTCGTGCTCGCCGGGCTCGCGGCCCGGCTGCAGTGACGACCGAGCAGCAGGCGACCGGCACGAGCGAACCGCCCATGCCGTCGGGTCGTCGCAGTGCACGTCAGGCTCGGAGGAACGGCGTGTTGAGGTGTGCCGTGGCCAGCCACGTCGGGCGGCACCCGGCCTCGTCGAGCATCGCCCGCCTGGTCCGGCGGGCGGTGTCCTGGTCGGCCTCGAACCGGTAGGCCACGCCGGGGTCGGCGAGCTGCACCGCGTGGACAAGGACGTCACCGGTGATCACGACCTGCCTGCCGTGTCCACGGACGACAACCGACTGATGCCCCGGCGTGTGGCCGGGCGTCGGCAACACCGAGACGCCGTCACCGCGATGGCCAGCCACGCACACCCTTCCGTCCACAGTGTTCAGTTGCCCCGTGGCCAGAAGGGGATCGATCACGGCGGTGTGCACGACGCTGTCGCCGCCCAGGGCGTCGATCTCGGTCCGCTGGATGACGTAGCGGGCGTTGGGGAAGTTCGGCACGCCGCCGGGCGAGACCGACCAGCCGAAGTGGTCCTCGTGGAGGTGGGTGAGGACGACGAGCCGGACGTCGCGCCGGTCGATGCCGGCCTGCGCGAGCCGTTCGAGGAGGTGGCCGGGCACCGGAGCCCACGACGACGCCGGGCTGTCCGCAGGCCCGATCCCGGCGTCCACGAGCGCGTACCCGCCGCGTGGCAGGTGGATCGCGAAGCAACGGAAAGCGAGGTTCCAGGTGTCGTCGGGCCCGAAGGCCTCCGGGTCGATCCGCGCCGCGCGGGCCCAGTCGTCGTCGGTGGCACCGGAGAACGCGGCGCCGGCGGGCAGGAAGAAGGGGCCCGACGCGTCGAGCAGCGCGGTGATCCGCCACGGCCCGGCCTGCATGGCCGCGGAGCCCGCGAAGGTCGTGGTGGCGGCGGCGGTGCCGGCTCCGGCGACGGTCAGCCCGGCGGCCACGCCACCGATGAGAAAGCTGCGCCTGCTGGTCATGGGTGGGTCTCCCCTCGTTCTGCGACACTGCGGGACAGTCGAGCAGGGGGTGACCGCCCGGTGCGAGCCATTCGAGGGATGTCGAATCCATGCTGACCGTGTGGGTCGACGCGGAACGGCTGGTCAACTCCCGGTTCGCCCTGTCCCGGCTCGCGGAGCTGTCCTGCGCGCTGGAGGTCCTCGCCCACCCCGGCCGGGCCCCGTTCGCCCGCGGCTGGGTCGATGCCACCCGCCCCCGCCTCGACATCGAGGCCGTGGCCCTCGTGCACGCACTCGTGGAGCACGACTCCCCTTACGTGCCGGACTTCCTGGTACCGCTGCCCGTCGCCTACGAGTCGTCCCTCGACGCCGAGCTGGACGCCGTCGCGGCCACCGCGCCGGAGACCGTGCGGGCCCAGCTGGCCCGGGCCTTCCCCGAGAAACCGCCGTCCGCGATCACCCGCGTGCGTGACCGCGGCGGGTACCGCGCGGTCGCCGAACTGGCGGCGGCACAGCTGCGCCACTGCTGGGACGTGACGCTCGCCGACTCGTGGCCTGCCCTGCGCCGGGTGCTGGACGAGGACGTCCGGCACCGCGCCACCGAGGCCGCTCGGTCGGGCTTCGCGACCATCCTGGCCGGTCTCCACCCGGACCTGCGCTGGGACGGCACCCACCTGGCTCGGGACGCCGCGTTCGAGCTGGCCCTGGATCCGGTGCCCGGCCTGGTGCTGACGCCGTCGGTGTTCCTGCCGTCGGCGGCCGTGTGGAACGCCGCGCCAGGCGAGGTGCTGCTCGGCTACCCGGCCCGCGGGCGCGGCGCGGCCTGGTCGTCGCCGTCGCCCGTGCTCGGTCCGGCCCCGGCGCTGGGCGCCCGGCGGGTGGCGCTCCTGGCGGATCTGCACACCCCGAGGTCGACCTCCGAGCTGGCGACGCGCCACCGCCTCAGCCCGGCCACCGTGTCCTACCACCTGACGCGCCTGTGCGCCGACGGCCTGGTCACCCGCCGCCAGGACGGCCACAGCGTCCTCTACTCGGCCACGGAGGGCGCCCGTTGCCTGCTCGAGACTCTTCACTCGGTCCGGGAAGCCGCGACGTAGGGCGGATTCGGCGTCCCCGCCCATCTAAGGTGACCGCATGTCGTGGTGGGGAGGGACGTCGAGCTGGCGCGGATTCAGCGCCTGCTGACGGAGGCGCGCGACGCGCGCGGCGGCGTACTGGGGCTGCGGGGCGCAGCGGGTATCGGGAAGTCGGTGCTTCTCGACCACGCTGTGTCGATCGCCGAAGCCGAGGGGATACAGGTGGTCCGCGGGGCAGGGGTCGAGTCCGACTCCGAACTGGCCTACGGCGGTCTGCACCAGCTCTTGTTTCCGCACCTGGATCGGCTGGACGCCCTGCCCGCTCCCCAGGCGAGGGCACTGCGGTGTGCTTTCGGTCTCGCCGAGGGAGACGAAGCCAACCGGTTCCTGATCTCCGCGGGCACCCTGTCGTTGCTCGCCGATCTGGCCGAGGACGCGCCGCTGCTGTGCGTGGTCGACGACCTGCAATGGCTCGACCAGGGCTCCGTGGAGGCGCTGTTGTTCGCGGCCCGCCGCTTCGTGGCCGACCCGATCGCGGTGCTGTTCGCGGTACGCGAGACGTCGGTGCCGTTCGTGATCGCGGGCGTCGAGGTCGTGGAGCTGTCCGGCCTCGCCGCGCCCGATGCCGCCCGGCTGCTCGACGACCACGCACCGGAACTCGCCGAACGGGTGCGGGCGAGGGTTCTCGCGGAGTCCGGCGGCGATCCCCTGGCGATCATCGAGCTCGGGTCGTCGCGGCTCGCGGCCCGCGATGTCGACGAGTCCGACCCGGCCGAGCAGGTCGGCCCGCTGCCGGTGGCCCGCCGCGTGCAGGAGGCGTTTCGCCACCAGATCGTGGACCTTCCCGACTCTGCCCAGCGCGCGCTTCTGGTGGCGGCGGCCGACCCGGCTGCGCCCCTTGCGACGGTCCTGCACGTGATCGAATCCCTCGGTGGCGCCGCAGGCGACCTGGCGCCCGCCGAACGTGACCGGCTGGTCCGGATCGACAGCCGGATCACGTTCCGCCATCCCCTGGTCCGGGCCGCCGCCTACCAGGACGCGCCGCTGCACCGGCGGATCGAGGTACATCGCGCGTACGCCGAGGCGCTGCACGCGGACGCCGATGCCGACCGCCGGGCCTGGCACCTCGCTGCCGCCACCACCAAACCCGACGAGGCGGTGGCCGCCGAACTCGAAGGCGTGGCGGAGCGGGCCTGGCACCGAGGCGGAGCGATGGCCGTGTGCGCTGCCTACGAGCGCGCCGGTCGACTCAGTGCCGACCGGGAGCTGAAGGCCCGGCGTATCGCCCGGGCGAGCCAGGCCGCGTTCGACGCGGGCAAGGCCGACCGCGCCGCCC
This sequence comes from Prauserella muralis, assembly GCF_003202285.1. Classification (GTDB taxonomy): domain Bacteria; phylum Actinomycetota; class Actinomycetes; order Mycobacteriales; family Pseudonocardiaceae; genus Prauserella_B; species Prauserella_B muralis. Next base: position 982,629 of record NZ_MASW01000002.1, on the reverse strand, counting down.
GGCTGGCGGCCGAAGCGCTCGCGCTCACCGCCGACATCGGCGTGCGGGCCGATGCCATCTACACCCGCGGCGCCGTGGAGTACGAACGCACCTCGCCGCGGGCCGACGCGGAGCTGACGCTCGAGGCCGCCGCGTTGGTGCGCGACGCCGATCCGGAGCGCGCCGCGCTCACGCTCTACGAGGCCGCGCACGCCGCCCGGCACGGGGCGGCGCACGACGTCCTGCAGCGTGCGGCGGATCTGATGCGCGGGCTCACCCCGCCGGAGCACTGGGCGCCCGTTGTCGCCGCCCTCCTCGGGTGGGCGGAGCTTTTCGCCGGACGGCCGGAGCTGGCCGTGGGCCCGATGCGCGAGCTGCACGCCGCCGCCCGCGGCGGCGGGCACGACCTGATGCAGCGCATCACCGCCGGGTTCGGTGGGCTCATGATCGCCGACGACGACGGCGTCATCGCCGGGACCGAGGACATGCTGGCCGTGGTACGGGCTACCGGGGCGCTGGGGTGGCTCCCGTACACCCTGAACGTGCTCGCCGTGGCGCGGCTGTTGCGCGGCGAGTTCGCGGACGCCCGCGCGTGTGTGGCGGAAGGCGTCTCCGTGAGCGACGAACTCGGGAACACGACCGAGAGCCTGGCCCACCGGTCGGTCGAGGTGTGGTTGCACGCCGTGTCGGGTGACGAGGCACGCTGCCGGGCTCTTGCCGAGGAGGTGCTCCCGCGAGCCCGGGCCCGGCACCGGGTCAATGCCGAGATCGCGGCGTGGGGTCTCGGGATGCTCGACCTCTCCGCCCGGCGGTTCGGGGACGCGTTCGACCGGCTCGAACAGGTGTCCCGGGGACCTGCCGGCCGCGATCTCCTGGTGCGGGGCGGTGCCGGATCTGGTGGAAGCAGCCGTGCGCGGCGGCATGCCGGATCGCGCCCACGGACCACTGGCGGCCTTGCGGCACTGGGCCGAACACGTCGACCGCCCGGTCGCCACCGGGCTCGTCCTGCGGTGCCGGGCCTTGCTGGCCGACGATGGCGACGCCGACGCGCTGTACGCCGAGGCGCTGCGGCTCCACGAGCGGCACGGCGGCCCCTACGAGCGGGCCCGCACCCAGCTGGTCTACGGCGAGTGGCTGCGGCGCCGTCGCCGCCGGGCCGAGGCCCGCGGTCATCTCGCGGCGGCGGTGTCCGCGTTCGAGCGCCTCGGCGCGCAGCTCTGGGCCGAGCGTGCGCGCGGCGAGCTGGCCGCCTTCGGCGAACGGGGCGGCGAGCCTCAGCGCAGCGGCCCGCTCACCCTGTTGACCCCGCAGGAGCTGCAGGTCGTACGGCTGGCCGCCCACGGTCACACCAACAAGGAGATCGCCGCACAGCTCTTCCTCAGCCCACGGACCGTCGGCCACCACCTCTACAAGGCGTACCCGAAGCTCGGCGTCACCGGGCGCGCCGAGCTGGCTGACCTGGTTCTCACGGCCGACGCCGGTCATCGCCGGTCATCGGCTCCCGGACACCAGTCACGATGACTGATGCGCCACCGGGGAGCCCCCGCCTAACGTTTCCGACATCAAGGCAGCGGCCCTCGGCCGCACGACAAGGAGACGACAATGACGAAGTACTTCCTGAGCCTCCCGCACGACTCCACCGAGGAGCCGACGATGGAGAACATGGACCCCGCGGAGCTGCAGGAGATCATGGCCGCGGTCGGTGCGTTCAACACCGCTGTTCAGGAGGCGGGTGCGTTCGTCACCGCCGGAGGCCTGCAGCCACCCTCGACCGCGACGACGGTGGACTACTCCGGAGACAGCCCCGTCCTCACACCCGGCCCGTTCGTCGAGGCCGACGAGTACCTCGGCGGCTTCTGGATCATCGAAGCCGAAAACGACGACGTCGCGATCGAATGGACCAAGCAGGCCTCGAAGGCGCTGCGATGCAGGATCGAGGTACGCGCCCTCCAGGAGGAACCCGCGGCCTGACCCGCGGTTGACGGTGACACGGCCTCGCTCACCGAGCTTTCGGTAGTCGTGTCCGGGTCCGCGCACTGCGGGAGGCACCGCCGGGCCGAATGGTCAGTCTTCCCAGCCGCAGGTGTTGGCGCGGATTCGGTATCTGCACCGGCGCCAACACATCGGCCTTCCCCTCGGCGTGAAGCACGAACCGCGGCACATGCGGGCGCGTGGGACCGGTGCGACGTCACGTGGTCGTCGCTCGGCGGCCTCGTCGACAACCCGGGCTGGGTGCCTACGCGAAACCCGACGTCGCGGCGGCGAGTTCCCGCAGCGTGGTGAAATGGTGGTCCGGAGTGGTCAGCTTCCGGGGCTCGGGCGTGGCACCGAAACCGCTCCGCCCATGGCGGCGTTCGATCCAGCAGGTGCGGTAGCCGAGCTCGGCGGCGATGCCGATGTCGTGGTACTGGCTCTGGGCGACGTGCAGGCAGTCGTCGCGGGTGTAGCCGTGCACGCTCTGCCGCCCGAGACAGTAGGCGAACATCTGTGGATCCGGCTTGTTGACGCCGACGTCCTCGGCGGTGACCGTGTCGTCGAAGGGTGAGCCGAGCGTGGTGTTCATCCGCGCCAGCGCCCAGTTGTCGGTGTTGGTGAGGGCGACGAGGCGGAAGCGGCGGCCCAGGTCGCGCAGTGCCTGCGGTGCGTCGGGAAAGGCGGGCCAGCGTGGGATCGACTCCCGGAGCCCGGCGTGTTCGGGGAGGTCGAGTTCCTCGGCCATGCGGCCGTAGATGGGTGCCAGCATCTGCGTGAAGGGCAGCTCCGGGGTCAGGCTTGCCTGGGCGGCCTCGGCCCGGGCGAAGGACTCCAGCAACGCGGTGTCGTCGACGCGGGTGAGCGGGCGGAGGCAGTCCAGTATTCCGGTCTCGAAGTCGATGAGGGTTCCGACCACGTCGAAGGTCAGGACCCGGATGCCGTCGAAGGGCATGGCTGCTCCCCAGGGTCACGGCGAGTGTGCCGAAAAAGATGTTCGGTTGTATACCGACCGGTATGGTTACATCGGGCGTCGTGCTCTGTCAACCGGCCGCGAGACGCAATGGCTCCGGCTGGACGCCATTGGCGAGCCCTGGGCATCGGTGACGTGAACGGACGTCCGGTCGCTACGGACTGCGCCAGGCCCGAACCGGGGTGGCCGAGGTTTACCTGTCTGGTGTTGACCGACTCCCTCACCGATCTGGGAATTCGAGTCGGTGCAACCGCAGCAGCCTCCGGAGCCGTCGTGGTGTCGAAAGCCGTACGCTCATCTTTGTGGAGGTCTGGCCGTGGCCATCACACTGCGAGGCACCGCCCTACTGGTAGCTGGGTCGTTTCTGGCGGTCCTTACCGGCTGTACCAGAACGACCAGTGGGGCCGCAGCCTGCCCGGCAAGAATCGTCTACCAGGGGCAATCGTATCTGCCTTGGACCTTGAGAAACGCCGGCTCGGGGGAGATCGGGGTGATACCTTCGTCGCGTTTGCATCCACTGGGGACGGCGAGAGTTCCGGAATGCGATGACGTAGACAGCGATCCTCGCCGCGGTACCGGCGAAACCAGTGCCGGGACGCCAGTCGAGGTGGCACGAATAGCCGGTGTAGATCCCGACGTAGCAGTGGCTACCTCTGGTGAGCGCATCTTCGTCAACCGTTCGGCTCCGCCTCCTGTCACGCTGGACGAAGCGAGCTGGATTCGGTGGGCAACACCGGATTCACCCGGCTGAACCCAGGCGGCGCCCACCGCCGGCAACGCCGTGCCCTCCGCGTTCAGCGCGGGCTGAACGGCAGGGTCGGCAGGCCGCGTACCCCGGGGACGGTGGTGAACAGCGCTCCGGCATCCGGCTGGCGCCAGGTGATGCCCAGCCGGGAGGTCGTGAGGTAGAGCCGGTCCAGCGCCGGGCCGCCGAAGGCGCAGGCCGTGACCTGGCTGACCGGCAGCTCCAGCACCCCGTCGAGTGCGCCTGCCGGGCTGTACCGGCGAACCGCGGAGCCACCCCAGAGCGCGACCCACAGGTATCCTTCGGCGTCGACGGTCAGCCCGTCCGGCACTCCTGGCGGGTCGACGGTGACCACCCTGCGCCGCCCGGTGAGCCCGCGTTCGCGGTCGTAGTCGAAGGCGTCGATGCCGCCGGTCGGCGTGTCCACGTAGTACGCCGTGCCGCCGTCGGGACTGAACGCGAAGCCGTTCGAGACGGTCACCCCCGTCAATACACAGTGTATGGACCGGTCGGGATCCAGCCGGTAGAGCGCACCGGCGCCGGCTCGCTCGTCGTAGGCCATCGAACCGCAGTAGAACCGCCCGTCGGGGTCGCATCCGCCCTCGTTCATCCGCACCGTCGAGTCCGTCCATACCGGAGGGAGGGTCCGCACGGGGCCGCCCACGCGATCGGCGAGGGCGAACCCGCGTTCCACCGCGAGCACGACCCCGCCGCCTCCGGCCGGACGCAAGGCGGCGGCCACGTCGCCGACGTGCCAGCGGTCGGGACTTCGCAGGGTCAGCACGTCTCCGGCGAGCATGTCCACCCACGCGAGTGTCTCCAGGCCGGGCAGCCACACAGGTCCCTCGCCGTGTTCGGCGACCGGCGCGTCCGCGACCCTTTCCACCTCGGCATCACCCATGGCTACCTCTCACTAGGGTGCGAGCAGCACCTTGACCGCCTTGCCGCGCTCCTGCTCGAGAATACGGAACGCCTCGTGGGCCTCGTCCAGGCCGACCTCGTGCGTCACGAGCAAGCCCGGGTCGATCGCGCCGGAGGCCAGGGCGCGCACCGCGTGCGTCCACGCGCGTGGCGGCGCGCCGAAGACGGTGTGCACGCTCACCTCACGCAGCACCAGCGAAGCCGGGTCGAGCGGGCGGTCGTCGTCGGCGGCGATCCCGGTCAGCGCGAGCAGCCCGCCCCTGCGAACCAACTCGGCCGCCATGCTCGCGGTGCCGGGTGCACCGGCGGCCTCGATCACCGCGTCGAACCGGCCGGCCAGTCGGCGCACGTCGGCAGGCGAGACCAGGGACGTGGCACCGCACTGCTCGGCCAGCCGGGCACGGTCCGGACTCGTGTGCACCACCAGGACCTCGGCGGCGCCCGCGGCACGCAGGAACTGCACCGCCAGCAGGCCAAGAGTGCCAGCACCCACCACAGCGCAGCGTTCGCCCGGCTGCACCGCCAGCTTCAGGCAGGCGGCGGCAACGCACGCGGCCGGCTCCAGCCCCGCGGCCGCCCGCAGGTCCGCTCCCGCCGGAAGGCGGTGCAGCAGGTCGGCAGGCACCACCAGGTGGTCCGACCATGCGCCGGGCAGGGTGAACCCGGTCTCGTCGTAGGGACCCTCGCAGAGGTTGGTGTCCCCGCGACGGCAGGAGGCGCAGGTGCGGCACGGCCGGATGCCCTCGCCGACGACGGCGGCGCCGATCAGGGACTCGGGGGTGTCCTCGCCCACGGCCACCACGGTGCCGGACCACTCGTGCCCCGGCACCACCGGATAGCGCACGTAGGCAGCCGGCCGGGTTCCGTTCAGCAGTTCCCGGTCGGAACCGCAGATTCCCGACCACGCGACCCTGACCAGTGCCTCGCCGGGGCCGGGCTCACCCGGCCCTCCGGGCCGCACCACCAACTCACCGGGAGCATCGATCCACACCGACCGCCCGCCGTTCACCTGGCCCGCCACACGATCAGCCGCTGCAGCAGGATGAACAGCAGCAACATCACCCCGATCGCGATCCTGGTCCACCACGAGCTCAGCGTGCCCTCGAAGATGATCAGCGTCTGGATGAGCCCGAGCACGAAAACACCCAGCACGGTGCCGAGAACGAATCCGAACCCGCCCATGAGCACGGTGCCCCCGATCACCACCGCCGCGATCGCGTCCAGTTCGAGACCCACGGCGTTCAGCGAGTTGCCGGAGAGCGTGTAGAAGGTCAGCAGCACACCGCCGAGCGCGGCGCAGAAGCCGCTGATCGTGTACACCGTCACCCGGGTGCGTGCCACGGGAAGGCCCATCAGGAACGCCGACCGCTTGTTGCCCCCGATCGCGTACACGGTGCGGCCGAGCCGGGTGTAGTGCAGGAGGTATGCCGCCACCAGCACGACACACACCGCGATCGTCGCGCTGATCGACAGGTGCAGGCCGCCGGGCAGCGGAACCGGGGTCTGCGCGATCGCGGTGAACACCCCGTCGTCCATGGAGATCGACTCGGTGCTCAGGGTGTAGGCCAGCCCCCTGGCCAGGAACATCCCCGCCAGCGTGACGACGAACGGCTGGATCTCGAAGTAGTGGATCACCGATCCCATGCCGAGCCCGAGCAGCGCGCCGGTCGCCAGCACGATCGGGATCACCAGCACGGCAGGCAGCCCAGCCTGTTCGGTGAGCACCGCGCACATCACGGTGGCCAGCGCGACCACGGAACCGACCGAGAGGTCGATGCCACCGGTGAGGATCACGAACGTCATGCCGACGGCGACGACGAGCAGGAACGCGTTGTCCACGAGGATGTTCAACAGCACCTGGCCGTCGCTGAACGCGTCGTAGCGGCCGACGCCGAAGACGTACGCGGCCAGCAGGATGGCCACGGTCGCCGCGATCGGCAGGTAGCGCGGATCAAGCGGGGACAGCCGGGATCGCCGCTGCCCCGGGGTGGTGCCGCGTCGCGACGCCGCTTCGGTGCCCGGAGACGTGGTGGGCGTGCTCATGCGGTCACCTCGGCTTCAGTCGCGGCGTCCCGCTGGGACCGCCCCGCCGTGGGTGCCGGTGGGCGACGTCGGCGCGAGAGCCGTGCCCGGAACGCGGGCGACTGGATGAGGCACACCGCCGTGACCACCAGTGCCTTGAACAGCAGCGTCGACTCCGGCGGGATGCCGAGGGTGTAGACGGTGGTGGTGAGCGTCTGGATCAGCAGCGCACCGAGCACCGTTCCTCCGAGGGAGAACCGGCCGCCGGAGAGCAGCGTGCCGCCGAGCACCACCGCGAGGATGGCGTCCAGTTCGATCCAGAGCCCCGCGTTGTTGCCGTCGGCGCTCGACACGTTCGAACTGATCATCAGGCCGGCGAGCCCCGCGCACAGAGCACACCAGGCGTAGACCACGACGAGGATCCGGCGGGACCGGATCCCGGCGAGCCGGCTGGCCTCGGGGTTGCCACCCACCGACTCGACGAGCATGCCGAGAGCGGACCGGCGTACCAGCAGCGCGGCCGCGGCGACCATGCCCAGTGCGACGATGATGGACGCGGGAAGGCCGAACCAGTAGCCACCGCCGAGCAGCCGGTACGGCCCCGAGTTGACGGTGATGATCTGCCCGCCGGTGACCAGCTGCGCGAGGCCCCGCCCGGCGACCATCAGGATGAGGGTGGCGATGATGGGCTGGATCCCGATCACCGAGACCAGGAAGCCGTTCCACAGGCCCAGTACGAGCGCGACGCCCAGTGCGATGCCGAGCGCGGCCAGCACACCGGCCACGCTGTTCTGCTCGGGCAGTTCGCTGATCCACAGGCAGGCGACGGCACCGCTGATGGCCACGACCGAGCCGACGGAGAGATCGATGCCCCGGGTGGCGACCACCAGCGTCATGCCGAGCGCCACTAGGATCAGCGGCGCGCCGAAGCGGAGGATGTCGATCAGGCTGCCGTAGAGGTGGCCGTCGCGCACCTGGATGCTGAAGAAGGACGGGGTCAGCGCCACGTTCAGCGCCAGGAGCACGGCCATCACCGCGGCGGGCCAGAACAGCCGGTGCCGGGCGAGGCTGCGAAGGACTGTCATGCCGCCTCCCCCTTCGCGATGGTGTGCAGGACCATGTCCGGGGTGAGCCCCTCGTTCGGCATCCGGTCCACCACGGCGCGGTCGCGCAGCACGGCCACCTGATGGCTGACCCGGAGCACCTCCTCCAGTTCGGCGGAGACGAACAGCACCGCCATGCCGTCCTCGGCGAGCTCGGCGATGAGTTTCTGGATCTCGGCCTTCGCACCGATGTCGATACCGCGGGTCGGCTCGTCGAGGATCAGCAGCCGCGGCTCGGTGAGCAACCACCTGGCCAGCAGCACCTTCTGCTGGTTCCCGCCGCTGAGATTGCCGACCAGCGCTTCCGGATCGGCGGGCCGGATCCGGAGCCGGTCGATGAAGCTCCGGGCGAGCTCCTCCTGGCGTCGCCGAGGCAGCGGCCGTGCCCACCCCCGCCGCGCTTGCAGCGCGAGCACGATGTTCTCCCGCACGGTCAGGTCCTCGACCAGACCGTCCGCCTTGCGGTTCTCCGGACAGAACGCCACGCCACGAGCGATCGCGGCCCGGGGAGAGCGCAGGTGCACGGTGCTCTCCCCGAGCCGCAGCGAGCCCTGATCCGCCCTGTCCGCACCGAAGAGCAGCCTGACCAGCTCAGTGCGTCCGGAGCCGAGCAGCCCGGCGAGGCCGACGACCTCGCCTTCGCGGATGTCGAGCGTGAAGGGCTCGATGTTGCCCTTGCGGCCGAGATCGACGGTGGCCGCGAACACGGGCGCCTGCCCCGCGCCGGACCGCCGGCGTGGGGGTTCCAGCTCGTCCAACGTGGCCAGCTCCCTGCCGATCATCGCGCGGACCAGATCGACCGGGGTGATCTCACTGGCCCGGTACTCCCCGACCAGCTTTCCGTTGCGCAGCACCGTCATCCGGTCGGAAATGGCGAAGACCTGCTCGATGAAGTGCGAGACGAACAGGATCGCCATCCCCTGGTCACGCAGCGTGCGGACGACGCCGAACAGCGTGGCCACCTCGTCGGCGTCGAGGCTCGATGTCGGTTCGTCGAGCACCAGCACCCGCGCCGACACGTCGACGGCACGCGCGATCGCGACGAGTTGCTGTACCGCGATCGAACAGGACCCGAGTTCCCTGCCCGGATCGATGTCCAGGTCCAGCCTGCGCAACAACTCCGCGCTGCGGTTCTTCATCGCCGTCCAGTGGATCCGGCCGAGTCGGCGCGGCTCCCTGCCGATGAAGATGTTCTCCGCCACCGAGAGATTCGGGCACAGGTTCACCTCCTGGTACACGGTGCTGATGCCGGCCTGCTGTGCCTGCAGCGGCCCGGCGAAGCGGACCGCGGAGCCGTTCAGCGAGATGTTCCCCGCATCCACGTGGTAGGCGCCGGTGAGCACTTTGATCAGGGTGGACTTACCGGCCCCGTTCTCCCCCATCAGCGCGTGTACCTCGCCGGGGAACATCCGGAAGGCCACGTCGTCGAGGGCGACGACACCGGGGAACTCCTTGCGGATACCGGTCATGCTCAGAATCGGGTCCATGGGCTACGCCGTTCCGGTCGGCTCAGTGAGCGGTTTCGACTGCTGCTGTGCTGCGCGAAGGGACCCACCGGGGGCATCCGGGCACGATCGCGGCGGCGGGTTGACAAGGCTCAGTACTTGCGGTCCGGCAGGGCCTTCTCCGCGGCCTGCTGGTCGAAGGCGGTCTCCTCGACCTCGACCCGCTTGGGCACCTGCTCACCAGCGGCGACCTTCTTCACGAGGTCCATCAGCTGCGGTCCGAGCAGCGGGTTACACTCCACCACGTAGTTGATCTCTCCGTCGGCGGCGGCTTGCAGCGCGTCCTTCACCCCGTCCACCGACACGATCTTGATGTCCTCACCCGGCTTCAGTCCCGCACCTTCGATCGCCTCGATGGCGCCGAGCGCCATGTCGTCGTTGTGCGCGTAGAGCACGTCGATCTCGCCTGCCGACTTCAGGAAGGCCTCCATGACCTCTTTGCCCTTGGCCCGGGTGAAGTCGCCGGTCTGCGAAGCGACGATCTTGTACTTGGCGTCGTTGCCGATCACCTCGGCGAAGCCCTGCTTGCGGTCGTTGGCCGGCGCCGAGCCGGTGGTGCCCTGCAGTTCGGCGATCCGCACGGTGCCCTCGGCGTCACCGAACTCCTCGGTCACCCAGCGCCCTGCCTTGCGTCCCTCCTCGACGAAGTCCGAGCCGAGGAAGGTCTCGTAGAGGGAGGTGTCCGGCGAGTCGATGGCCCTGTCGGTGAGCACCACGGGGATGTCGGCCCGCTGCGCCTCCTTGAGCACGGTGTCCCAGCCGGACTCGACCACCGGGGAGAAGGCGATGACGTCGACCCGCTGCTGGATGAACGAGCGGATGGCCTTGATCTGGTTCTCCTGCTTCTGCTGGGCGTCGGAGAACTTCAGCTCGATTCCGGCGTCCCGGGCGGCCTGCCGGACCGACTTGGTGTTCGCTGTCCGCCAGCCACTTTCGGCACCCACCTGGGCGAACCCGAGGGTGATGCTGTCACCGCCGCCCGAGCCTCCGGCACTGCCACATCCCGCGGCGACCATGAGTGCGGCGGCACCCGCCGCCAGTGCGGCCATTCTCCTGCGCAACACGGCATTCACTCCTTGATCCACATTGATCCGGATATTTTGTTACCGCTAACATCATTGCCGGGAACCGTTGCCGGGGAGGGTCGTTCGCACGTTCAGACCCGGCGCGGTCCCGTGCTCTCCCGCACGATCAACTCCGCTGGCACGATCGACCGCGAAGCCGGCTTCTCACCCTCGATCTGCCGGGACAACTGGCCGAACGTCGTGCGCCCCAGTGCGATGAAGTCCTGGCGGACCGTGGTCAGCGGCGGCGAGAAGTACGCCGCCTCCGGGACGTCGTCGTAGCCGGCGACGTGCACGTCCCCGGGTACGGAGACGCCCGCTTCGGAGAACGCGCGCAGCACGCCGAGCGCCATCTGGTCGTTGGCGACGAACACCGCCGTCACCCCGCCGTGGTCGAGCAGCTCCCGGCCGGCCTCGTAGCCGGAGCGTGGACTCCAGTCGCCGCGCGACACCGGCGGCAGCTCCGCTCCCCATTCGGTCAGCGTCGTCCGCCATGCGCGTTCGCGGGCTGTCGCATCCAGCCAGTCCTCGGGGCCCGCGACATGCCACACGGTCTCGTGCCCGAGGGCGAGCAGGTGCTCGGTGACCCTGCGCGCACCGTCACCCTGATCCACGGCCACCACCGGAACCGGCGCCTGGTCGGTGTCGGCGACAGCCACGAGGGGCAGGTCTCGCGGGATGCCCTCCAGCACCTTGCCGGTCGCGACGTGCGGCGCGATCACCACGATGCCCTCGACGCCCTGCAACCGCAGGTCCTCGACCGCGCCCGCGATGGAGGAGCCGTCCGGCTGGCCGACGCTCGCGATCGAGATCCCGTACCCGGACTCCCGAGCGGCGTTCTCGATGCCGAAGAGCGTGCTCGCCGGGCCGTAGAGCACCGAGTCCAGCGCGACGACGCCGAGCGCTCGCGAGCGGCCGGTCGCCAGCGCCCGTGCGAGCGAGTTCGGCCGGTAGCCCAGTTCCTCGACGGCGGCGAGCACACGACGTCGCGTCTCCGCGCGCACCGAGCCGTTGCCGTTGATGACGCGCGACACCGTCATGTGGGACACCCCCGCCAGCGCGGCGACGTCGGTGAGCGCGGGCTGCCTCGCCACGTCGTCTCCTCTCGTCGCGAGCCTTGAATGTTAGCGATAACACTCCTGGAGTCAAGGGGCCTGAGGAAGTGGGCGCTCGCTGACGGCCGAAGTCTGGGCGCTGCGGGCCCGGCCGATCACCGTCACCCCGACGGGCCTCCCCCAGACCCGCCGCTGCCCCGGCCTCGGACGCGGTTCCCCTCGCATCGGGACACCCGCGAGCCCCGGCACCGAGCGAGGTCGCTCATGCATCGTCGACATCGACGGCACCGCCGGAACCATCACCGCATCAGCGAACGCCTGTCCGTCCCGGCCGTCGAGATCGACGGAGACCTCCTCGCCACCCTGGCACGCTGACGGAGATGCACCCGGCAGGGCAGAAGAACGAGGAGCTCCTGAAGGCCTCCCGCCGCGCCCCTCTCGACCTCGGCTGTCGCGGTTGACGACCGCTCATCCGGCACGGGCCCCTGGTGGGCGTGGAGCAAGGCTCTTGATCCATTCGGGGTCGTTCGCGGTCTTTCCGACGGCGGTTGCGCCGCCGGGAGACCCGAGGTTCTCGAAGAAGGCGCGGCTGGCGTCGATGTGGTCGCGCCACTGGTCGGGCAGGACGGACTCGTGCCGGATGGCCTCCATCGGGCAGGCGGGTTCGCAGGCCCCGCAGTCGATGCACTCGTCGGGATGGATGTACAGCATCCGCTCGCCCTCGTAGATGCAGTCGACAGGGCATTGTTCGACGCAGCTCTTGTCGAGCACGTCCAGGCACGGCTCGGAGATCACGTAGGGCATCTCGTCTCCACGTCAGTCGTGCTGGACGAACAGCGTCACGCCGCCGTCGGCGAAGTTGTCGATGTCGGCGGCCGCGGCCTGCCCCTCCGGTGAGCCGAGCGCTTCGGCGAGCTTCTCCGCTGTGGGGAAGGCAAGCTCGGCAATCAGGTAGTACGGGGGCTCGCCGTCGCCCACTGCCGCGCAGCGGCGCGCGGTAAAGGTCGCCACGCCCGGTACCTTCTCGGCGAGTCGCCGGTGCGTGTTCTCGTAGTAGCTGTCGAACGTCGCGGGATCCTGTGGATGTCCATAGGCGACGGTCAGGATGTGCATAGCCGTGCTCCTTCCGCAATCGCAAGAGAGATCATCGTGTGCCGGTCGCCGACCTTGACCCGTTCGGCACCACGGCGGCGGCCCAGCTCCTGTTCGGCTGCGTCAATCCGCAGCCACCCTGACCAGTCGGTGTGCCGGGCTCCGCGCTCGTCCAGTACCCGGCGCAGCCGCTCCGTGCTGGGATGGGCGGGAGCGGGCAGCCGCGGGAGGTCTTCGAGCACGGCGGCTGCGGTTTCCGCGCCATCGGCCTTGTTCGTACCGATCACACCGCTGGGGCCACGCTTGAGCCAGCCGGCGACGTACAGCCCAGGTGAGACTCGCCCGTGCTCGTGGGAGACCGTGCCGGTGGCGGGGTCGAACGGGAGCCCGTCGACCGGCTCGCTCCGGTAGCCGACGGCGCGGACGACGAGCCCCGCGCCGATGGTGTGCCACTCGCCGGTCGGGGAGATACGGCCGCGCTCCACGGTGTTGCGCTCGGCCACGACCTGCCGGACCCGGTCGTCACCACGCAACGCCACGGGGCTGCGCTGGAACCACAGGTGGACGCCGCGCTCGCCGGCACCACGCTCGCGGGCTGCCCATTCGCGCAGGATCCCCAGGTTCTGTCGCCGGCGGAGATCAAGGTCCTCGTCGTCAGGCCGGTCCAGCGTTCCGTCGTCGTGCACCACCACCCGGGTGTCGTCCAGCTCGCCGAGCTGCCGCAGCTCGGCCGGGGTGAACCTGGCGTCCCGCGGTCCTCTGCGGACCAGGATGTGGATGTCGCGGACGCGACTGGCCGCGAGCGCGGCGAGCACCCGATCGGGAACATCGGTGCCTCGCAGCCGATCGGCCCTCGTGGCAAGGACACGCGCCACGTCCAGTGCGACGTTGCCGGCACCGATCACGACGGCCCCCGGCTGATCCAGCGGAGGCGCGAAGTCCGCCAGATCCGGGTGCCCGCAGTACCAACCGACGAGGCGGCTCGAACCGATGCTGCCGGCGAGACCTTCACCCGGGATGTCCAGTGATCTGTCGAGCGGGCAGCCGGTGGCGTAAACGACGGCGTGGTAGTGCTCGCGGAGCTGTGCCAACGACACGTCCCGGCCGACCGTGACGTTGCCGATGAACCCGGCACCCGTGGCGAACGGCTTCCGCAACACACCGACGACGGACTTCATCCGCACGTGGTCGGGAGCGACGCCGTAACGCACGAGACCGTACGGTGCCGCGAGGCGATCGATGACATCGACCTCCGCGCCGCCATCCAGCAGGCACTGGGCCGTGTACAGGCCCGCGGGACCCGCTCCGACGACCACGACCCTGCCGGTGTCTGACCGCGTCACCAGACCACCCGCAGGGACTCCAGCCCTCGGAAGAAGTAACTGGCGATGTAGGTGGGCTCGTAGTCCTCGGCCAGGCGCAACCCGGGCAGCTGGTCGAACAGCGTCTGCAGGGCCACCCTGATCTCGGCACGAGCAAGCGGTGCGCCGGGGCAGGTGTGCAGGCCCTTGCCGAACGCGACGTGGTCGTGGGTGTTCGGCCGGTCCAGGTCGACGGCGTCCGGGTCCGGGAACACGGTCTCGTCGCGGTTCGCCGATCCGAACAGCAGTAGCAGGACGGCGCCCTGGGGCAGCACGGTGCCTCCGAGCTCGACCTCCCGGGTCGTGATCCGGAACAACCCGCGGTGCGGGGCGTCGCGGCGCAGGGCTTCTTCGGTCACCTTCATGATCGTCCGGTTGGGATCCTCGGCGATCCGGTCGCGGACGGCCGGGTCCTGCAATGCCACGAGTACGGTCGCGGTGATCGCGTCGCGGGTCGTGTCGAAGCCGGCGACCCGTGCGGCACCGCGGATGATGTTGTGGATGTAGTCGTCGGAGAGGCCGGGGAAACCGTTCGCGCCGTGCACGAGCGCGGAGATCATGTCCTCGCGTGGGCGAGCCCTGCGATCGTCGATCTGCTCCTGCAGGTAGCGGGTGTAGTCACCCATCCGGCGCGCGGCGGCGACCCGGTCGCCGACGGGAGCGAGCGGGTTCCACAGCATGGCGACGTCGTCGGTCCACGCCTGGATGCGGTCGGTGTCCTCGGGCGGGAATCCGATCACCGCGTTGATGATCGTCTGCACGTACGGAATGGCGTACTCGCTGACGAGATCGGCGGCGCCACCGGTGAAACCGTCGACGAGTTCGCCCGCACGCTGCTTCATCAGCGGTAACAGCGCGCGGACGCGGGCGCCGCTGACACCGGCGTCGAACAGCGCGCGCATCTGCCGGTGCCGGGGTTCGTCCTCGTTGACGACCATGGTCGTCTCCGGCACGTTGCCGGCCTCCAGCTCGGCGACGACCTCGGGCGGGTTGTCGTAGATCATCGGCAGGGCCGCTGCCGAGGAGAAGGTGTCCGGGTCGTCGAGCACGGTCTTGATGTCGGCGTAACGGCTGACCATGTAGGCGCCGATCGACGGGCTCAACGTGATCGGCCGTTCGCGTGCGGCCCGGTAGAACAGGTGTGGGTCTTCGCGATGCGGACTGACCATGGGATTGAAGTCGAACGCGGCATCGGCGTCGGCTGTGTCGGTGCTGGTCATCAGACCCTCCTTTGCGTCTGGTGTGTCCAGAACGTTAGGAGGGCGACTGACGGAGGGCGATCCGCTGTGCGCGGCCCGGCTGGCCGATTCGCGCAGGCCGGCCTAGTCGGCCCGCAGTGTCTCTGAGGGCGCGCTCCCATAGCGCTCCCGGTACACGGCGGCGAACCGTCCCAGGTGGACGAATCCCCATCGGCCCGCGATCTCGGCGACCGTGTGCCGCGCCGGGTCTGCCGCTCGCAGGTCGTCGTGCACGTGGCGGAGCCGCACCCGACGCAGGTACGCCGTCGGCGACTGCCCCATGTGCCGCAGGAACCCCTCCTGCAGGGCCCGCGCGCTCAGGCCGATGCGCTTGGCCAGGTCGACCACCGTCCACGGCAGTTCCGGGTGGGCATCCAGCAGCTCCACGGCACGACGGACCGACTCGGGAGTGGGTTGCCGCGGACGCGTGGCCAGCCTGTCCCGGTAAGGGTGGTTCACCGCGTGCAGCAACGCGGTGATCACACTCTGTGTCAGGGGGCGGGACACCATGGGCTGGGACAGCGGCCCGTCCGGTTCACGCGCCAGTTCGATCAGCGACTGGACGAGCGTCCACCACTGGTGGCCGGGACCGCGCCGCAGGTCGATCGACCCGCCGAGGCGGACAACCGACGTCACGGGCGCGTCGATGAGCTCCGCCAGCTGCGACTCCAGTGCCCTGCGCTCGATCTTCAGTCCGAACAGGCTGCCGCCGCCCACCCAGCCGTGCAGCGTCGCGGGACTGTCCGGCCAGTAGACGGCGGCCAGCCCAGGCCCGGCGCACACCTCGCCGTAGGCGGTACGGGTATGCAGCAGCCCTCCGAGCGGGACGTTGATCTCGTATCCGGTCTCCAGCTCGCCGGTGGTCAGCCGCACCTCACCGGCGTAGGACAGCAGTCCGGCGGACACCGGCCCCACCTTCGTCGCCGAGAGCGACATGCCGAACCGGGCCGGATCGTGCAGCACCGTGAGCCGGTGCGGGAAATACACCTCCCCGCAGCGGCTGCTCGCCTCATCCGGGTCGGAGGTCCGGATGCGGGTAGCCGACATGACACCTCCACGTGCCCGGTTCACCGTACCCAAGGATGAACGGCCGCGCCGGAATGTCAATCGTGGCGTTCCGCTGTCACGTACGGCGTCGCGGGTCAGCTGTCGACGTCCACGCGGGAGAGCGTCGAGGAGAGCTTCCGGGTCGCCCTCAGCACGCTCGCCACGACGGCGTCCTTGCGCCCACCGAGCACGCGGGAGGTGGGACCCGCGATGGAGATGGCGCCAACCGAACGCGTGATCCCGTTACGGCTGACCATGATCGGCGCGGCGACCGAAGACAGTCCGACCTCGAACTATACGAGCACCTGATCAAGTTCAACCACGACTTCGTCGGGCGCGAGGCGCTGGAGCGCATGGCCGGAGACAACCACCGTCGCAAAGTAACGTTGGAGTGGAACGCCGAGGACTTCGGCCGCGCCTGCGCGTCCTACTTCACCGCCGCCGAGACCCCGGCGAAATTCATCGACCTCCCTCGCGCCAACTACTCCACGTGGCAGTACGACGCCGTGCTGGACGGTCACGGTCGCACCGTCGGAGTCGCGAACTACACCTGCGCAAGCTGGAACGAGCGCGCCATGCTGTCAGTGGCCGTCGTCGAGCCGGAGTTCGCCGAGCCGGGCAAGCAGCTGACCCTGCTCTGGGGCGAGCCCGACGGCGGAGCCAAGAGCACGCCGTGGCTGGAGCCGCACAGCCAGGTGGAGATCCGCGCCACCGTCGTCAAGAGCTACGCAGACTGAGAACGCACTATGTTCCTCACGCCACGCGAAGGTACGACGTCGCGCCTCGACCTCTTGCGCGACTTCTCGCTCGAGATGACCGGCAAGGACGTCAACTCGTTGCACGAAGCCAGCTCTGGGATCCCCACCGGCACCCGGGTCAACGTGACCTACCTTGCCCACGAGGACCTCCGGCTGCGGGTGACGGCTGCCCGGAGTGTGCGCGATCTCGGGCTGGTGCCAGTGCCGCACGTGTCCGCACGCCGCCTGCGCAGCCGTGGGGCGCTCGACGAGTTCCTCGGCGCTCTGCGGGCGGACGGCAACACCGATCGTCTGTTCCTGGTGGCGGGTGACCCGCGGACTCCCGAGGGGCCGTACACCGACACCCTGGCGATCATCGAGTCGGGCGTGCTCGAGGAGAACGGCGTCCGAGAGGTGGGGATCTCAGGGTATCCGGAGGGACACCCCGAGATCCCTGACGACACGCTCTGGCGCTCCCTGGAAGACAAGGTGTTCGCGCTGCACGAGCGCGCCATCGACGCCACGGTGACGACGCAGTTCGGGTTCGACGCCGACACGGTGCTGCACTGGGTGGAGAAGGTGCGGGGTCGCGGTGTCACCGTTCCCGTCAGAGTCGGGGTGCCGGGGCCCGCTGGCGCCAAACGACTACTCACCTACGCCAGCCGGTTCGGAGTCGGCACCAGCGCGGGCATCGCCAAGAAGTACGGGCTCTCACTCACCAACCTGATGAGCAAGACCGGGCCCGACCGCTTCATCAACACGCTGGGTGAGCGTTACAACGAGCAGCGCCACGGTGAGTTGCACCTGCACTTCTACACTTTCGGCGGCATCCAAGCGACCGCCGAGTGGGTTCTGCAGTACAAGGAGTCCACACCATGAGCCCCCAAGCCTGCCTGGTCGTGCATGGCACCGACCGGCCCGGCATCGTCGGTGCCGTCGGAACGGTGCTGCGCAAGCACGACGCCAACATCGTGTCCCTCGACCAGTACTCCGACAACCCGCACGGCGGCGCCTACTTCCAACGCACGATCTTCGGTCACGAGAACCTGACGGCCGTGCTGCCTGCCATCGAGGAGAGCCTCGACGAGGCCTTCGCCGACGGCTTTCAGCTGTCATTCACCCTGCGTGACATCTCCGTGCCCAAGCGGGTGGCGATCTTCGCCTCCAAGTCCGACCACTGCCTGCTGGACCTGCTGTGGCGCCAGCGACGCGGAGAGCTCCCGATCACCATCTCGATGGTCATCTCGAATCACCCCGACCTCGCCGACGAGACTCGCAGCTTCGGCATCCCCTTCTTCCACGTGCCGGTCGCGCGCGAGAACAAGTCAGACGCCGAAAAGGAACAACTCAAACTGGTCGCCGGCAACGTCGACTTTGTCGTGCTGGCTCGCTACATGCAGATCTTGTCGCCAGATTTCATCGACGAGGTCGCGGTGCCGATCATCAACATCCACCACTCGTTCCTGCCGGCCTTCATCGGCGCCGGGCCCTACGCGAAGGCCAAGGCCCGTGGTGTCAAGCTGATCGGCGCGACGGCACACTACGTGACCGAGGACCTCGACGAAGGTCCGATCATCGAGCAGGACGTCGTCCGAGTCACGCATGCGCACACCACGCAGGATCTGCAGCTGCGCGGGGCGGACGTCGAGCGTGCCGTTCTCTCGCGCGCGGTGCTCTGGCACAGCCAGGACCGCGTCATCCGTCACGGGAACCAGACGGTCGTCTTTGCGTGAAGTGGTGAGCGCACACAACATGCCGTCGCCTCATGGGCAACGTCGTCATCGGCAACCCGATGCAGACACCGGCGTCCACGGATCTCGAATCCGGTGTGGACGGTCGGCTTCTGGTCGTCGATCCGTCATCGTGGGAACGCCGTGCTGGCCGACCACGATGGCGGCGTGCGACGGCCTTCGGTCCCGGCCGCCTGTACAGGCCTGGAGGAATGGGCGTTCCGGCCGGGAATCCCCGATGAGGCCGGGCTGGCACGGCCTCGGGCACCGCTGCGAGCACCTGGGGGATGCTCGACCGCGTCTCACACCATTGGTCGACGTACCGGCGGCGGTCCTTGATGATCTCGCGGAACCGGTCGAACTACTTCTTGCCACCTCACGCTCCTTGATCTCGCGGCGTCGAGGTGACGAACGTCGCGGGGACACCGCCGTCACTCGAGCCGGCTGTTCGGCCGAGACGAACGTTCGCGAGGTCCGAACACGGGCCTTTTCGCTCACGCGCCTTGTTTCTACGGTCGCCGTGACGACAACCCTGAAAGGGCAGCATTGAATATGGCGACGATCAGCGAAGACAAGGATCCTAATCCGCCGAACGCTGGGGAGATGGTCGAGATCCGGCTGATCAGGCACGGCCAGACCATCGGCTACCACGCCGATCTGGGACTCACCGACCTTGGACGGCAGCAAGCGGCCGCGAAGGCGGCCGAGCTGGCGGGCACGTTACGACCGGGCGAGCCGGTCCGGATCGTCCACGCCCCCCTGGTCCGTGCCGCGGAAACGGCAGGCGAGATCGCGCGCGGCCTCGTGGCGGCCGGCTTCGGCCTGGCGGGGACAGACCCCACCGTCGACCGACGGTTCGACAACTTCCGGCTGTGGTGCGGCAACAGGGCACTCGACCCGACCGAGGCCTATGCGGTCTATGCCGAGGCACTCGAGGGTGACCGGTCCTCGCGGCCGCCCTGGTTCGACGAGATGGACCAGTTCTGGAAGATCTTGGCCGCGGGAGAGGACCCGATCACTTACTGGCTCACCCAGCCGACCCAGCACTGGGAACCAGCTGCCCTTGCTGTCCGCAGGTTCTGGCACGGCATGGTCGGCTCTGCCCGCGACGCCGTGCCCGGTCTCCGGCTGCTGGTGGCGACCCACTCGGGCTGCATCCGCGCGGTCGCGGCGGCCGCATTCGGCTACGACCCCGGAGAACCGGAGAACACCGAAGACGTTCGCATCGTTCTGCCCGTCGGCGGCGAGCGAGGTCGGCTCACCTACCGAGGCCGGACGGTCGAGGTCGTCGCGCCGACCACCGCGGCCCCTCCTTGGGTTTCCGATGTGACGAGTCACCACCAGGCCGAGGAACCCACACCCGCTCGACTTTGACAGGAGTGCAAGCCTGAGCCGCGCATCGGCGCGGGCACGTCGAGCGGTGAGACGCCATACCCGGTCGTTGATCGCGATCAACGACCGCGCACATCAGCTTCACCTGGCCGCAGCGGGCGCTGAGCCTGGCCGAGGGACTTGGCCTCGAGCTCGTGACGGGCGGTGCCCTGTTCCCGTCGTTCACCGGCGAGCACCTCGACCCGTCCAAGGTGATCAACCGGGTCAGGGAGGCGATGGCCGCTGTCGACTATGACTGGGTGACCTCACACGTGTTCCGCAAGACGGTGGCGACCATGCTCGACGAGGCGGGCTTGCCCACCACCGCAATCGCCGACCAGCTCGACAACACCCGGGCAGTCGCGGAGCGCCATACCGCAAGCCCCGCATCGCCAACCAAGCCAACGCCGACGCACTCGAAGACGTCCTGTGAGAGGACCACCATGATCCCCGAGTCTTTCGCCTCTTTTTCGCCCCTGAGCCGGACGAAGGCCCCTCAGAAGGGCCAGCGCGAGCCGCTGACCTGCGGCGAAGCTCCCCCGGTTGGACTCGAACCAACAACCCTTCGGTTAACAGCCGAATGCTCTGCCAATTGAGCTACAGGGGATCGCTCGGTGTCGGCCGGATCCCTCCAGCCAACGATGTAACACTCTAACCCATCCCCGATCACCGCCGTGCACCACCCCCGGACGTCGGCGCGAGCGCGCGGGGCGGTCCTGCGGGACAATGAAAACACCAGGTCACCAGCGACGAGGAGGCATCAGGGTATGAAGACGTTCCTGCTTGGCGCGGCGGTGGGCTACGTGCTGGGCGCACGGGCGGGGCGTGCGCGCTACGAGCAGATCGTGCGCACCTACCGCAAGATCGCGGACCACCCGGCCGTGCAGGGTGCCGCAGGCGTGGCGAGGGCGAAGGTCGGCGAGAAGGTGGGCGATCGCCTGCCGTTCACCCACCGCGGCGGGGCAGCGCACGGCAGCAACGGCCAGCACTCGAGCGAACCCCGCGCCGCGCAAGCCTGACCAGCGGCTACCCGGCCCGCGCGACGGCGAACACCCGGCGGAAGGGAAACCAGGTGGTGCCGTCGTCGCGCGGCGGGTAGGCCTCGTCGAGCAGCGGGGCCAGTTGTGTACGGAAGCGCTGCCAGGCCTGCTCGTCCAGGGCCGCCTTCACCGGCCGCAGTGCCGTGCCGGTGATCCACTCCAGCACGGCGTTCTCCCCGGTCAGCCGCTGCAGGTAGGTCGTCTCCCACACGTCGACGGCGCAGCCGGCGTCGGCGAGCAGCGTCGCGTACTCCAGCGGCGCGTGCACGGCGTCGTCCTCCCGCAGCACCACGTCCGCCAGCCGCGGCGCCCACTCGGGGCTCTCGGCGAGCGTGCGGGTCAGCACGTGCGAAGGCGCGTCGAAGTTGCCGGGCACCTGCACGGCGAGCCAGGCACCGGGCCGCAGGCGTTCCGCCCAGCGGCGCAGCAGGCCGGCGTGGCCGGGCACCCACTGCAGCACCGCGTTGGACACCACGACGTCAGTGTCCGGACCCGGCTCCCAGTCCCGCACGTCGGCGACCCTGGCGTCCACCCCGGCCTCCCGCGCGGCGGCCACCATGTCGGGTGAGCTGTCGAGCGCCTCCACCGTGGCGTTCGGCCAGCGTTTCCGCAGGGTGAGCGTGAGGTTGCCAGGACCGCAGCCCAGGTCGACCACCCGCTCGGGTGACTCGGCGCCGATCCGGCCGACCAGGTCGTGAAACGGCCGGGCGCGCAGGTCACCGTAGTCGAGGTACTTCGCCGGATCCCACATGTCGCCTCCCAGTACAAGCGTACTGCTAAGGCGTGCCCCCGGCCAGCTTCCGGGCGGCCTCCTCGGCGATCTCGGCGACGACGTCGAGATCGGTGCCGGGGTCGGGCCGCACCTGCAGCACCGAACCATCGGTGCCCGGCACCTTCCGCACCACGAACCACGCTCCCCCGCTCGCGAGGTCCTTGCGGTACCGCGACCGGATGGCACCCTCGACCCGCTGCCGCACCAGATGTGGCAGCTTGCCGGGCCGGGCCAGCACGTACCGGGCCGGTGGCCGGTCCGCGAGCAGCACGGCACGCCCCGCGTACCCGGTCTCCTCGGCCTCCGTCACGGTCAGCGCGTCGCCCTGCCAGACGGCCTTGCTGATCAGGTGCCAGCCGACGCGCCGGGGCCCTTCGGAGCCGGGCAGCCACAGCCCGAGCGCCGTCACGGCGACGTGCCCTCCGGTGCCCACGGCGGCCGCGGCCAGGACGTGCTCGTTCTCGGCCAGCGCCCCGCGCAGTTCGTCCGGCACCGGCTCGCCGAAGAGGCGGCGCAGCCAGCTCATCCGTCCATCCCGCCGATCGCCTGCTCCCGCAACGCCTTGCGGTACTGCTCCAGCGCAACCAGGTCGCCGAACAACGCCCGGTACTCGTCGGCGGCCTCCACCGGCGACAGCCGCTGCAGCTTCGACTTCAGCTCCCCGATCTGCCTGCCCACCAGGTTCTCCTGCACGGCGGCGAGCATCCCGCCGACATAGCGCACGTCGACCTCGCCCTTGGCCTGCAACGGTTCCACGGCCAGCTCGGACAGCAGCGACGCGATCGTCCCCTGTGGAGCGTGCTCGGTCGCCGCGTCGATCAGCGCGGGGCCGGTGAGCCCGGAGCTGGCACCGCCCGCGGCCAGCACCGCCCGGTGCACGGCGACATACGCGGGATGGGTGAACGCGTCCTCGGGCAGCGCGTCGTACTCGGGCCCCGCCAGCGACGGCTCCTGCAGCGCCGCCTTGAGCACCTCGCGCTGCGCCCGCAGCCCGGGATGCCGGGGGTCCGGACGCTCCACATCGGTCTCGCCTGCCGCGGCCGAACCGTTGCGGGAAGGGGCGCGGCGGGCAGCCGCCTTCACCGGCGCGCCCGCGCTCTCGCGCACCCGGCGCACCACCATGGCCTCGTCCTGCCAGCCGACCCACCACGCCAGCTTGGTGGCGTAGCCGTCGCGCTTGGCCCTGTCCTTGATCTGCGCCACCAGCGGCACCGTGCGCTGGAGCGCGGCGACCTGCCCGTCCACCGAGTCGAGGTCGTAGTCGGCGAGCAGGCTGCGGATGGCGAACTCGAACAGCGGGATGCGCCGCGCCACCAGGTCGCGTACCGCCGCGTCGCCCTTGGCCAGGCGCAGCTCGCACGGGTCCATGCCGTCCGGCGCCACCGCGATGTAGGTCTGCCCGGCGAAGGTCTGGTCGCCCTCGAACGCCTTGAGCGCGGCCTTCTGCCCCGCCGCGTCGCCGTCGAAGGTGAAGATCACCTCACCGCGGAACGCGTCGTCGTCCATCATCAGCTGGCGCAGCACCCGCATGTGGTCCTCGCCGAAGGCGGTACCCGACGACGCCACCGCGGTGGGCACCCCGGCCTCGTGCATGGCCATCACGTCGGTGTAGCCCTCGACGACCACCACCTGGTGGCGTCGCGCGATCTCCCGCTTGGCCAGGTCGAGCCCGAACAGCACCTGCGACTTCTTGTAGATCGGGCTCTCGCTGGTGTTGAGGTACTTGGCCTGAATGGGATCGTCGTCGAACAGCCTGCGCGCGCCGAAGCCGACGATGTCGCCGCCCCGGTCCTTGATCGGCCAGACGAGCCGCCGGTGGAACCGGTCGATCGGCCCCTGCCTGCCCTCCTTGGAGATCTGCGACTTGTACAGTTCCGCCAGCTCGAAGCCGTTGTTGAGCAGGTGCTTGGTGAGCTTGTCCCAGCCGCCGGGCGCGAATCCGCAGCCGAACCTCGCCGCGGCGGCCTGGTCGAAACCACGCGCGGTGAGGAATTCGCGCGCGGCCTTGGCCTCCGGGGTGGCCAGCTGCTCGGCGTAGAACGCCTGCGCTGCCTTGTGCACCTCCACCAGCCGCATGCGGGTGCCGCGGTCGCGGCGGACGCTGCCGCCCCCGCCCTCGTAGGTCAGGTGCAGCCCGATCCGGTCGGCGAGCCGCTCCACCGCCTCCACGAACGGCAGGTGCTCGATCTGCATCACGAACTTGATGACGTCGCCGCCCTCGCCGCAGCCGAAGCAGTGGAACGTGCCGTGCGTGGGGCGCACGTTGAGCGACGGCGTCTTCTCCTCGTGGAAGGGGCACAGGCCCTTGAGCGCACCGCCGCCCGCCCTGCGCAAGGCGACGTACTCGCCGACGACGTCGTCGATCCGATTGCGCTCGCGCACCTGCGCGATGTCGCTCTCCCGGATCCTTCCCGCCACGAACCCCACTCTAGGCCACCGCCGTCCGCCGGTTTCGGCCATACTCACGCTATGCCGGTCACCGACGACACGCTCGCCGAGGAGTTCTCGACCCACCGTTCCCACCTGATCGCGGTGGCCTATCGCCTCACCGGATCGCTCGCCGACTCCGAGGACGCCGTGCAGGAGGCGTGGCTGCGGCTGAGCACGCTTCCGGAGGCCAAGCGGGCCGCCATCGCCGAGCCGCGCGCGTGGCTGACCACGGTGGTGAGCCGCCTCTGCCTCGACCGGCTGCGCTCGGCCGCGGCGCGCAGGGAGCGCTACGTCGGTGACTGGCTGCCGGAGCCGATCGTGACCCCGCTGGGCCCCCCGCCCGCCGAGGACCCGTTGGAAACCGTGGTCCGCGACGACGGCGTGCGCATGGCCGCCATGGTGGTGCTCGACACGCTGCCTGCCGAGCAGCGCGTGGCCTTCGTGCTGCACGACGCCTTCTCGGTGCCCTTCGCCGAGATCGCCGGCATCCTCGGCTGCACGGTCCAGGCCGCCCGCCAGCACGCCTCGCGCGGGCGGCGCGCCGTGGCGCAGGCCGAGCCGCCGTCGCGCGCCAGCCTCGACGAGCAGCGCGAGGTGCTGGAGCGGTTCATGACCGCCGTGCTCTCCGGCGACGTGCGCGCCGTCGCCGAGGTGCTGCACCCGGACGCCGTGCTCGTCGGCGACGCCGACGGCAAGGCCAGGACCACGCGCCGGACCATGGTCGGTGCCGACAAGATCGCCCGGTTCTTCCAGGGCCTGCTCCGCGTCTACCGGCCGGGCGCCTTCGCCAGCGCCCAGCCCGTGCTGGTCAACGGCGACCTCGGCGTCTACACGCCCCCGGCACCGGGCGGCGACGGCTACCGCGACCTCGACGCCCACGTGCAGACCCTGGCCCTGCGCGACGGCCGGATCGTGGCGATCTACGACATGGCGAACCCGGACAAGCTCACCCGGCTGCCGGTGTCCTGACCGCGTCGGCGGGTACCGGAACGCGGCAGGCCTCGCCCGAGGTGAAGCCCTGGTCGGTGATGTCCAGGGCGCTGTTGATCCTGGCGCGCATGTTCTCCAGCCCGATCTGGTAGGTGAGCTCGAGCACGCCCTTGGTGCCGAGCTCGCGTTCCAGCTCGGCGACCTGCTCGTCGGTCACCTCGACCGGGCTGGCCGTCATCGCGTCGGCGTAGGCGATGGCGAGCCGCTCCGGCCGCGTGAACAGCGGTGAGGTCGCGTAGTCGTCGATCGCCTTGAGCCGCTCGACGTCCAGCCCCTCGTGCTTCTGCAGCATCGTGCCGAAGTCGACGCACCACGAGCAGCCCAGCCGCACCGCGGTGCGGTAGACGGCGAGCTCGCGCACGCTGACGGGCAGTGTGCGCGAGGCGCGCTCGGCCATCAGCTCGTGCGTGGCCGAGGCCCGCAGCAGCGGCGGGTGGTGCGCCACCACGGTGAACGGTTCGGGTACCGCCCCGTAGCGCCTGCGGGCGAACCGGTAGGCGAGGCGCATGAGCAGGCCGCCGTCCTTGGTGGCGACTCCGGGAATGCGTGGCATGGTGTCCTCCTGCCGATCGTGCCTTCGCCGGATGGACGACGCGGCGGCCGGAAACGTGACCGGTCAGCGGGTGAGCCCCCGCACGTCCCACACCCACGTGTCGCCGACGACCCGGCCCGGGTCACCCAGCAGGGCTTCGACGGTCTCGCGCAGCGCCACCCGCTCCCCCGCGTCGTCCCCGGTGGCCGGCAGCACCACCACGTCGGCGTTCCAGTAGCGCAGGTCGGCCACCACGTTCGCCCTGTCCTCGGGGGTCACCGGGGCCGGTTCGCCCGACTCGGCGACCTCGTCCAGCAGCTCCGACGTGGGCCTGCGCACGGCGCCGTAGGTGCCGTTGCCATCGGCCGTCGGCCCGACGAAATAGCCTTCGGCCAGCGGGAACCCGAACTTCGCCTCGATCTGCCACCGCAGGGCCCTGGCGTCGCCCGCGTCGGGCAGCGGCACCGCCACCACCGTGCCGCCCGCCACGTGGTCGCGCCACAGGCCCTCGGCGAAGAACGCCGGCGTCGGCTCCCGCTGCTCCACCGGCAGCGTCGTCGGCGCGA
This sequence comes from Prauserella muralis, assembly GCF_003202285.1. GTDB lineage: Bacteria > Actinomycetota > Actinomycetes > Mycobacteriales > Pseudonocardiaceae > Prauserella_B > Prauserella_B muralis. Next base: position 956,385 of record NZ_MASW01000002.1, on the reverse strand, counting down.
TCGGCACCAGCGCGACGGCGAGCGCCGACCACCAGCACACCTGCGCGGTGTAGCGCCAGTCGCGCGACACCCGCAGGTGCCGCACCCGCTCGGTGGCCAGCGCCAGCAGCACACCGATCACGGGCACGCAGCCGAGCGCGAACCGCGACTCCAGCACCGACTCGTACAGCGGCAGGTCGAACAGCAGCAGCCACGGCCCCGGGATCGACGTGGCGGTGCCGTCGACCACCAGCAGCACACCCATGGAGATCCAGGCGAGCACGAGCATCGCCACCGCGAGTGCCCTGGCCAGCACCACCCGCCACAGCGCCACCGTCACCCCGAGCATGAGCACCACGAGCGGCCAGCCGAAGAACGCGTTCTCCTCGGTGCGGTTGATCGACAGCTCCCTGGCGATCTCGGCGTTGCCTGCCACCGACTCGGTGGCGAACGCGGTGAACGCCGCCGCGTCGTTGCCGAGCAAGCCGTGCTCGATGCCGGTGTAGCTCTGCGGCCCCGCGAACTGCCACCACAGCGGGAACGCCACGAGCGTCAGCGCCACCGCCGCGCCCACCCCGATGCCGATGCCGAGCGGCCGCGCCATGTCCAGCGCGGCCTCGGGCCGTGACAGCGCGTACACGGCGCCGAACACCAGCAGCGTCGTCGCCATGATGAGCAGCGGCTCCTCGCCGAGAAACACCTGGTAGGCGGCGAGCAGGCCGAGCAGGACACCGTTGCGGACGGGGTGCTCGCCCCGCGCCAGCCTGATGAGCCGCAGCACCATCAGCGGCAGCACGAACAGCACCACGAAGTTCGGGTGCGCGTTGGCGTGCGAGATGATCGGCGGCGCGAACGCGCAGACGGCGCCGCCGACGGCCGCGCCAGCCCTGCTGCCGACGACGTGCCGCGACAGCACCCAGTACCAGGCGAACGCGGTGGCGGCGAGCCCGCCGGTGAGGGTGAGCGCCCAGGTGACCGTGGGCCCGAACAGCAGCGTGACCGGCGTCAGCGGCACGCCGATGCCGAGCATGGCCGTGTTGGCCATCAGGTTCACGCCGAGCGGGTGGTTCTGCAGGGTCGTGAACAACGGGTTCTCCAGCTGCACCACCGAGTGCGCGGTGACCGCGAAGAACCATTCCCACATGTTCTGGTCCTGCACGCTGCTGGACAGGTACCCCTGCGACAAATCCATCCACAGTGGACGGTAGAGCAGGAATGCGGCCAGCACGAAACCGGCCAGCACGGCGGCGTCGGCGATACGCCCGCCCGTCAGGCGCCGCGCACGCGGCGGCCGGGCCGTGCGGGTGCGCGGCGCGTCGCTGAGCATCGTCACGGCTCGACGACCCTCGCCACGAAGTAGCAGGCCCCGGTGGCGGCGTGGCGCACCAGCAGCAGGAACGGCCGGTCGACCGCCACCCGCACCGGCTCGCCCAGCGGCATCGCCACCAGCCGGAACGCCACCGCCGTGGCGGCCGCACCCTCCAGGCCGCTCTCGTCGAGCCGCAGCACCGTCTGGTGCAGCACGTCCGACACCGCCAGCCTGGCGTCCGGCGTGAGCGGGGAGAAGTCGGCGCGGGAGGTGAACATCGTGCGCACGCCCAGGTCCTGCAGCACGGTCGTGAGGCCGGAGCGCACGTCCAGCGACAACGTGGGCAGCGACAGCTCGACCCTCGTGCGGGTGCGGGCGGCCAGCAGCTCACGCAACCGTGTCTCGTCCAGTGTGGACTCCTGCTCGGCGAGGTCGCCGTCGGGCAGCAGCACCACGGCCTCCACCCCGCCGACGGCGGGCAGCGACACGACCTGCCAGCCGGGCAGGGCGGCGTGCCCGAGTTCGGTGGTCTGGTGCATCGTCGGCACGGCGCGGTCACCGGAGGGCGCGTGGAACACCGCCTGGTCCGTCTCGGCCTCGGCGAACGGCGAGGTCCAGGCCACCCGCAGGTAGAGGGCGTTGACCAGGCAGGCCACCGTGTCCGGGTGGATGGTGCCCGGGGGCAGCAGCTCGGGGATCAGCTCGCGGGTGGTCTCGGCGACGTCGGCGTTGATGGCCGACCGCGCGCCGTCGGGGTCGGTGCGAAACGGCGCGGACGCCACCGTGCCCGTCGGCCAGCCTGCCAGCTCCGCCGTGAAACCGGGGTTCAGGGTGAGCTCGTCCCACGCCCACAGCGTGTTGGAGACCGCGAGCACCGGCTCCTCGGCGTTACCCGCGGCGCCGAGCACGGCGGCCTTGGCGAGCAGGTCGGCCTGCGCGGAGACGCCGCCCGGGGAGCCGGCGACGAGTGTGGCGGGCTCGTCGGCGGTGGGGCCGCGGCCCGCGCGCGCGGTGAGGCACAGGGCGCTGGCCACGGAGTACGGCGAGAGGCAGGAGTCGCCACCGTGGCCTGCGACGGCGCGGTGCGCGGCGAGCGCGAAGCGCAGGTGGGCCGTTTCCGGGTCGCTGGCGGGCATTCCCCGACGTTACCGCGAGCCGTCCGTCGGCAGGGCGGGACCGGGTGGATTACCGGCGCCCGCCCAGATGCGCGGCGTGCCAGGCGTGGGCCTGCGCGTCGGTGAGCGAGGCGACCTGGTCGACGATCACGCGCAGCCGGTGGGCGTCGTCCCGCGCGGCGTCCCAGGCGGGCCGGAACAGCGGATCCAGGGCCTCGGGCGCCCGCCGGGTGAGCACCTCGACCAGCTCGCCGAGCAGCTCGCGCTGCCGCCGCTGCACGGCGAGCCTGCGCCGGTCGCTCATCACGTACCGCAACGCCAGCCCCTTGAGCAGCGCCACCTCGGCGCCCACCTGCTCGGGCACGGCCAGGTCGGCGCCGTACCGGCACAACGGGCCCTCCCCGTGCACGGCCCTGGTCTCGGTGACCGCCGCCGAGGCGAACCGGCCCACCAGCTCGCTGGTGAGCCGTTTGAGGGCCACCTGGGCGGCGGGCGAGGAGTCGTAGCCGGGATCGGCGACGTCGGCCACGGCGCGCAACGCGAGCAGTTCCTTCGCCGCGGCCTCCAAAGTGGAGACCGAACTGGCGGAGAAGTGCGTGGCCGCCAGTTCGGCGACCGCCGCCCGCTCGTCCGGGTCGCCGAGCACGCTCAGCGCGATCCGCCCGGCGAGCACGCCGTCCTCCACGTCGTGGACGGAGTAGGCCACGTCGTCGGACCAGTCCATGATCTGGGCCTCCAGGCAGCGCCTGCGTGGCGGCGCGCCCTCGCGCATCCAGGTGAACACGTCCAGGTCGTCGGCGTAGACGCCGAACTTCGGGTTGCCCTCCTCGCGTGGCCACGGGTACTTCGTGGCGGCGTCGAGGCAGGCACGGGTGAGGTTCAGGCCGTGCCCGGCGCCGTCGTCGAGCACCTTCGGCTCCAGCCGGGTGAGGATGCGCAGGGTCTGCGCGTTGCCCTCGAAGCCGCCGCACGCCTGGGCCGCGTCGTTGAGCGCTCGCTCGCCGTTGTGCCCGAACGGGGGGTGGCCGATGTCGTGCGCGAGGCCCGCCGTGTCGACGAGGTCGGGATCGGCGCCGAGGTCCTCGGCGATGCCGCGGCCGATCTGGGCGACCTCCAGCGAGTGCGTGAGCCGGGTGCGGGGCACGCCGCTGACCTCGGCGCCCTCCCCTGGGCCGACGACCTGCGTCTTGCCCGCGAGCCGCCGCAGCGCCGCCGAGTGCAGCACGCGGGCGCGGTCGCGGGCGAAGGCGCTACGTCTGTCGCCCGCGGAGCCGGGCAGCGCCGCCTGCTTCGGCGGCTCGGTCAGCCTGCGCGCGCGATCGTGCTCGGTGTAGCCGTCCACCCTGCCCACCCTATGGCGTCGGTGGTTCCCCAATGCGGCATTGGTGGCGTTGAACCGGCACAGCGACGCGGAGCGTCTCCGTTTGGGCGGTGGTGGGAGACGGGCGGGCGCTACGAATGCCGCATTGGGGAAGTTGAACGCTACGAATGTGGCATTGGGGAGCTTGGGTCAACGCAGGCCGGTTCCGCCGATGTAGTCGGCCGGGTTCTTCGACAGCCGGTAGTACAGCAGGGCGGCGGTCTCGCGCAGGATGTAGCGCGCCTGGGTCTCGCGGGTCTGCACGATCGGGCCGCTGTGGGTCGGCGACGCCCACGCCTCCATCCCGGCGTCCTCGGCCATCGTCCTGGCCCGCAACGAGTGCCACGGGTCGCTCACGATCACCACGGAGTTCCAGCCGCCGCCGCGCAGCCGGTCCGCCACCGCCGAGAGCGAACGCAGCGTGTCGTTGCCCTCGCCGACGGCGAGCACACTCTGCGCGGGAACGCCGGACGCGACGAGCCAGTTCTTGCCCGCCTCAGCCTCGGTGTAGGCGTCGCCCTCCCGGCTGCCGCCGGAGGTGACGATGCGCGGAGCCACGCCCTCGTCGAACAGGTCCTTGGCATGGGAGAGCCGCGCCTCGAAGATCTTCGAGGGCGTGCCGTTGTACTGGGCGGCACCGAGCACCACGATCGCGTCGACGGCGGGTCGCTCGTCGGCCCGCGCGACGTGCCACACCCGGAACGCCGTGCCACCCACCACCAGCACGGCGACCAGCACCAGGCCGAAGGCGGCACGGCGAGCCCAGCGCCACGCGCCGGGCCGATGGGGGGCGGGAAGGGTGCTCACGCGGTCCACTTCTACCAAAATCGGGGGCCGGGACGCGGCCGCAGGCTCTCAGCAGCCGAGGAGACGGGCCGCCAGGTACGACTCCAGCTTGTCGATCGCGATGCGCTCCTGGGACATCGAGTCGCGCTCGCGCACGGTGACCGCGTGGTCGTCGAGCGAGTCGAAGTCCACGGTCACGCAGTACGGCGTGCCGATCTCCTCCTGACGCCGGTAACGCTTGCCGATGGAGCCCGCGTCGTCGAAGTCGACGTTCCAGTGCTTGCGCAGCAGCGCCGCGATGTCGCGCGCCTTCGGCGTGAGATCCGCGTTGCGCGACAACGGAAGCACCGCCACCTTGTAGGGCGCGAGCCGCGGGTCGAGCTTGAGCACCGTGCGCTTGTCCACGCCGCCCTTGGCGTTGGGCACCTCGTCCTCGGTGAAGGCGTCGAGCAAGAACGCCATCATCGGACGGCCGACACCGGCCGCCGGCTCGATGACGAACGGCCGGTACCGCTGGCCGGAAGCCTGGTCGAAGTAGGACAGGTCCACGCCCGAGTGGTTGGAGTGCGTGGTGAGGTCGAAGTCGGTGCGGTTGGCGATGCCTTCCAGCTCACCCCACTCCTGCCCCGCGGAGAACTCGAACCGGTACTCGATGTCCACCGTGCGCTTGGCGTAGTGGGACAGCTTCTCCTTCGGGTGCTCGTAGTGGCGCAGGTTCTCCCTCCGGATGCCGAGGTCGACGTACCAGTCGGTGCGCAGGTCGATCCAGTACTGGTGCCACTTCTCGTCCTCGCCGGGCTCGACGAAGAACTCCATCTCCATCTGCTCGAACTCGCGGGTGCGGAAGATGAAGTTGCCCGGCGTGATCTCGTTGCGGAACGACTTGCCGATCTGGCCGATGCCGAACGGCGGCTTCTTGCGTGACGTGGTGAGCACGTTGAGGAAGTTCACGAAGATGCCCTGCGCCGTCTCGGGCCGCAGGTAGTGCAGGCCCTCCTCCGACTCCACCGGGCCGAGGAACGTCTTGAGCATCATGTTGAACTCACGAGGCTCGGTGTACTGGCCGCGGTTGCCGCAGTTCGGGCACGGCACGTCCGAGAGGTCGTCCTCGTTCAGCGGCGTGCCGGTGCGCTCGGCGTACTCCTCGGCGAGCTGGTCGGATCGGAACCGGCGATGGCAGGAAAGGCACTCCACCAGCGGGTCGTGGAAGGCGTTGACGTGGCCGGAGGCCACCCACACCTGACGCGGCAGGATCACCGACGAGTCCAGGCCCACGACGTCGTCGCGGTTCTGCACCATGGCCTTCCACCACTGGCGCTTGATGTTGTCCTTCAGCTCGACACCGAGCGGTCCGTAGTCCCACGCCGACCGGGTACCGCCGTAGATCTCCCCCGACGGGAAGACGAAGCCACGACGCTTGCACAAGCTGACGACGGTCTCAATGGTGTTGGCGGGCACTCCACGCTCCGGGGGATGCGGAATCGGCTATGACTGTGAGCTACCAGCGTATCCGGCGTGCCCCGGTCTGCTTTCCCGGGGAGTGACCCTTCACGGACGGGTGACGAGCGCCGCCGTGACGATCCGGTTGTCCTCGTAGCCGTCGGTGCCGCCGACGTAGTCGCCGCCACACGTCACCAGCACGAGCCGATGGGGCCCGTCCTGCGCGAACAGCCGTTGCGCGTGGGCGGGCAGCCGGGTCTTGTGCACCGTGAGCACGTCGGTGACGCGGTACACCCAGCGCCCGCCGCGCGCGTCGACGACGGTGACGCTCTGTCCACGCCGCGCCCGCCACAGCTCCTCGAACGGACCAGTCCGCCCCGCCCAGTTCACGTGTCCCGCCAGCAGCGCGGCCCCGCGTGCGGCGCCGAGCTTGGCGCCCCACCAGGTGGCCTCCTCCAGCCCGTCGGGAATGGGCAGGGTGCCGTCGGCGGTCACCTCGCGCCGCACCAGCTGCGCCGTGCCGCCCTCCGGCAGCCGGACCGTGCCGGGCGGCTGCGCGGCCGGGCGCCGGGTCACCTCCGGTGGCCGCGCGATGACGCTCCCGGCCCGGTCCGCCGGAACCAGGGACATGCTCGGTGTCGGCTGCGCGCTCGCGACGACGGTCCGCGACGGCGGTGGGGAGCCGGGCTCGTCCTCCCGCTGCAGCAGCAGGACCCCGCCGGCCACGGTGGCGGTGACGGAGAGCCCCCCGAGCGCCGCCACCACACGCTGACGCCGCACGAGCGCTAGTCCGTCCCGCCGGAGGCCACCGGCCTGCGCCGGGCCACGACAGCCACGAGCACGGCGGCCGCGCCGAGCAGGAGACCGCCGCCGAGCAGCCCGGCACCCCACGCGGAGGCCGGGCCCGGCTCCGCGGAGGGGTGCGCACCGGCCGGGATCCTCACCGGAACCGGCGGCGTCGTGGTGGTGGGGACGTCGGCGCGCCCCCGGTCCTGCGCGACCGGCGTGAAGCCCTGCGGCACCGAGCAGCTGACACCGCCGAGCACCAGCGTGGTCAGCACGTCACGGATGTCGTTGCCGTCGGCGTCCTTGACGTGGGTGACGATCTCGACCCGCCAGCCCGCGGCGGTGGTGTGGTCGCCGTCGCGCCAGCGGTCCTGCCGCAGCAGCTGGTCGTAGGCGGTGATCCGGCTGACGACGACGTCGGAGACGGTCCGGTCCGGATCGGCGTCCGGCACGTCGCCGGGCGGGCCGAACGGCAGGTTCAGCCGGGTCAGCCGGGTGCCCGCCGCGGGCAGGTCCGCGGGACGCAGCTCACCACCGGCGTCGAGCAGCCAGAGCCGGTCCGCCGTGGTCTCGCCGGTGAGCCGGTCGGGCCCGGCGCACGTGACGGTGCTCTCGGCGCCCTGGAAAGCGAGGACGGTGGCGTCGCTCGCCAGGTCGCGCAGCGCGTAGTTGGCCTTCGCGGTGGCGGTGGGCACCGTGTCGTCGCGCAGGGTCGCGGTGACCGCGTGGGGCGTGCTGGGCACGCCGGCGGGGAACGGGCTCCGGCCCGCGGCGAACGTGCCGAGGTTGAGCCGGTAGTGCGGCCCCGCCGCGTCGCGCTCGCCGGGCGTGCCGGGCAGCAGCGCGCGGCTCTGCGCGAGCGTGGACGTCCCGGGCAGCAGCGGTGAACGCTGGGTCTCGCTGATCACCGAGCCACCCCGGTGGTCGGGACCGATCGCCAGCGCGGCGATGTTGGCATAGGCCACGGGGCCGTCCCGCTCGTCGACGGGTGCGCGGCTCTCCTGCGCGCTCGCGGTGGTGGGCACGGCCAGCAGTGCGAGCACCGCGGCGCAGGTGGCCAGCTTCGGCAGCGAACGGATCATGGTCCCCTCAGCGGTGTGACGCGACAGCTTTTCACTTTTGCTCACGACGCGGGGCACCGCGGGGCGGAATGACCAAACTCACTCGAATGGAGCAGCGCCGGGCGGCGTGATCGCGAAACCGGGATCACCGCAGTCGGCGCACTAGGATGGTAGGACACGGTTCGCTCACGCTTCCCGACCAAGGCTGGAGATCGACATGCCGACGGCGAGTTCCGACGCGTCGCCCTCGGGGCTGGCGGGCGAGGCGGAGAGCCACGAGCACTCCCCCGCCCCGCAGCCGCGGCCGGTGGCCCCGCCACCTCCCGCGTCCACCCTCGCCGACGCCGGGGAGCTGCTGCGCGCGCTCGCCGCACCGGTACGCATCGCCATCGTGCTGCAGCTTCGCTCCGGCGACCGCTGCGTGCACGAGCTGGTCGACGCCCTCGACGTCGCCCAGCCGCTGATCAGCCAGCACCTGCGGGTGCTGAAGGCCGCCGGTGTGGTACATGGTGAGCGGCGCGGCCGCGAGGTGGCCTACCGGCTCGTGGACGACCACCTGGCGCATATCGTCGTCGACGCCGTCGCACACGTGCAGGAGGAGGACGCCCAGCCATGAGCGCATCAGCGACCCGGGGCCGTGCGCCCATGCCGGGCCGGAGGGCCACCCGGCAACGGGCCGCCGTCGTCGAGCTGCTGGCCGAGATCGACGACTTCCGGTCGGCGCAGGAACTGCACGACGAGCTGCGCCGCCGTGGCGAGGGCGTCGGCCTGACCACGGTCTACCGGACGCTGCAGTCGCTGGCCGAGGCCGACGAGGTGGACGTGCTGCGCACCAGCACCGGGGAGGCGCTCTACCGGCGCTGCTCCGAGCATCATCACCACCACCTGGTGTGCCGCCGCTGCGGCTACACCGTCGAGGTCGAGGGTCCCGCCGTGGAGCGCTGGGCGGAGCGCATCGCCACCGGCAACGGCTTCTCCGACATCAGCCACACCGTGGAGATCCTCGGCACCTGCGCCACCTGCACCAAGAACGGCGCGGCAGGCTGAACCGGCTCAGTACTCGTAGGGGTCACGCGGCTGCGGGATCTCGCGCAGCGTCGCCACGTCGAGCTGCGGTGTGTAGCTGAACTCGGACCTGCCCTTGCCGGGCACCCACTGCCCTGTCACGCGCACCCACGTGTCGTCGGGCAACGGGTCGGCCTGCCCGCCGATGAGCTGGACGCGCACGGGAAACGCGTCGGCGGCGCAGCAGCCGATCACCATGCGGGCCAGCAGCGTCCGCCCGCGGGAGTGCACCACGAAACCGGTGAGCGACACGGTGCGGCCCCGCAGCGAGTCCGTGGAGTCCCAGCCCGCCCTGCTGACGAAGTCGGCCACCGCCAGCGGCACGACCTGCCCCGCGGGCAGCGGCGGGAACGTCGCCTGGCCGGACGGTGCGTACCCGGCGGGCGCGCTCGCGCTGGTGCGCGTCACGGAGTCCGAGCCGAGCGCGGGCGGGGCCACGAGGAAGACCGCCAGCACGGGCACCAGCAGCAGCCATGTGGACCGGGTCGAGTGGTCGTGCTCGTGGTCGGGGCCACCGCTCCCCTTGTGGCGCCCCGCGAGCACGTCCCGGCCGATCGCGACCACGCCGAGCAGCACCATCACCGCTCCGCCGCCGATGATCCACGGCTGCTGGCTCGGCTTGACATAACGCAGGTAGTCGCCGGTGATCGCGATCTTGAGCAGCGCCCCGCCGAGCAGGACGAGCAGGATGTTCTGCGTCTCGCGCCTCATCGCACCCCGCCGAGGAAGATCAGTCCGGCCACGACGGCGCAGCCGGTGGCCACGACGAACGTCGCCGGGGCGAAGCGGATCGCGAACGACCGGCCGAACGTCCCCGCCTGGAGGGCGAACAGCTTGGCGTCGATGGCGGGCCCGACGACGAGGAACACCAGCCTCGGCAGCAGCGGCAGCGCCGACAGCGACGCGGCGACGAACGCGTCGGCCTCGCTGCACAGCGACAGCACCACCGCCAGCACGGCCATCACGACGATGCCGAGCACGATCTGCTCGCCCAGCGCGCCGAACCACTCGTCCGGCACGAGCACGCCCAGTGCGGCGGACACGAGCGCACCGAGCACCAGGAACCCGCCCGCGTCCACCAGGTCGCCGCGGGCGGTCTCGGCGAACGTGCGCCACCGGTCGCGGCCGCCCTCGGCGTCCGGCAGCCTGCGCAGCGCGCGTTCGGCGATCCACTCGAGCTTGCCCCAGCGGATCCACAACCAGCCCATGACCATCGCCGTGGCCAGCGAGCCGGCGAAGCGCGCCAGCACCATGCCCGGCTCCCCGGGGAAGGCGACGGCGGTCGCGACGAGCACCACGGGATTCACGGCGGGCGCGGCGAGCAGGAAGGTCAGCGCGGCGGCAGGGGCCACGCCCTGGCCGATGAGCCTGCGGGCCACCGGCACCGACGCGCACTCGCATCCGGCCAGCGCGATGCCCGACACCCCGGCCACACCGACGGCGGCGCTCTCGTTGCGCGGCAGCACCCTGCGCAGGACGCGGGCGGGCACGAACGCCGCGATGGCACCGCTGATGAGCACCCCGAGCACGAGGAAGGGCAGCGCCTGCACGCACACGGCCACGAACACCGTGGCACCGGTGCGCAACGCGGGCACGTCGAGCACCGCCCGCAGCCACGACTGGCCGGCGATCGCCAGCAGCAGCACGACGCACAGCACCTCGACCGAGGTGATGCGGCCCTTGCGCGGGCGTCCGGGCGCCTCACCTGCCGCGCTGTCGGAAACGGTTGCCATTTGCGTGATGATGCCACGGCGGCGCGCGCCGCCGGGCTCAGCCCGTCCGCAGCAGGTCGCCCCGCACCTGCGACGCCGTGGACACCACGAGCATCAGCAACGTGCCCAGCGGCGTGGTGTCCAGGCCGTGCGCCGGGAACGCGTAGCGCAGCGTCAGGTCCATGCCGCGTTCGGTGCGCACGACGCCGAGCGTGCCGAACAGCCCCTGGCCCGCGCGCTCGGCGACGGCGGAGGACAGGTCCGGGTCGTCGGGCAGGTCCCACGCCACGACGCACGTCAGGCTCAGCACCACCAGCCCCTCGGCCAGCGTCATCGCCTGCACCACGCACGGCACCTCGCCGTGCGAGAACGTGAGCGTGCCGTCGTCGTCGACGTTCACCTCGAGATAGGTCTCCAGCGCCTGCTGCGCCGAGGCGAGCAGTTCCGCCGTGTCGGCGGCCTCCGAGGTCATGCCGTGCCTCCCTCCTTCATGCCGCCCGCGGCATCGATGGCGGCGCCGAAGCGCCGGTCGCGCTTGGCGAACTCCACGCACGCCGCCCACAGCTGCCGCCGGTCGAAGTCGGGGAACAGCGTGTCCTGGAACACGAACTCGGCGTAGGCGGACTGCCACAGCATGAAGTTCGACGTGCGCAGCTCGCCGGAGGGCCGCAGGAACAGGTCCACGTCGGGCATCTCCGGCTGGTACAGGTACCTGGCGATGGTGCGCTCGTCCACCTTGTCGGGGTTGATCCTGCCCTCGGCGGCGAGGCGGGCGATGCGCCGGGCCGCGTCGCCGATCTCGGCCCTGCCGCCGTAGTTGACGCACATGGTCATGTTGAGCAGCGTGTTGTGCTTGGTCTTCTCCTCGGCGTCCTGCAGCTCCTTGATGACGCTGCGCCAGAGCTTCGGCCTGCGGCCGGCCCAGCGGATGCGCACGCCGATGGAGCCGAGGTAGTCGACCTGGCGGCGGATCGTGTCGCGGTTGAAGCCCATCAGGAAGCGCACCTCGTCGGGGCTGCGCTTCCAGTTCTCCGTCGAGAAGGCGTACACCGAGAGCCACTTGATGCCGAGCTCGACCGCGCCGCTGGCGACGTCGATCATCACGGCCTCGCCGCGCTTGTGTCCCTCGATGCGGGGCAGCCCGCGCTGGTTGGCCCAGCGGCCGTTGCCGTCCATGACCAGCGCGACGTGGTTGGGCACCAGTTCCGCGGGCAACTCGGGCGGACGCGCACCGGACGGGTGCGGGTCAGGCGCCCTGACCTGTCCCGGCAACGCCCTCGCTGCTGTCGCGGCCTCGCGTGCCCTGCGCCGCACCTGCTACCTCCGTATCGCCGGAAACCCCGTCCGACCCTAGCCTGCCGGTGATCGGAGCCTCGCGGGCACGGCGCTCGACGAAGGGCAGCGAGCGCAGCTGCCGTTCCAGATGCCACTGCAGATGCGCGGCCACCAGGCCACTGACGTCGCGCCGCACGGCGAACGTGGTGTCCTCGGCCGTCGTCCAGTCGCCGTGCAGGAGCGCGGCGAGCAGCACGACGACCTCGGGCGCGGGGTGCACCGACCCGGGCACGCGGCAGCGCCCGCACAGCGAGCCGCCCGCCTGCACGTTGAACGCCGGATGCGGGCCGGGCTCGCCGCAGCGGGCGCACTCGGTGATGGCGGGTGCCCAGCCGGCGAAGGCCATCGCGCGCAGCAGAAAGGCGTCCAGCACGAGCGAGGCGTCGCGCTGCCCTTCGGCCAGCGCCCGCAGCGCGCCGGTGACCAGCAGGTACAACTTCAGCGCCGGCTCGCCCTCCTCGGCGGTGAGCCGGTCGGCGGTCTCGGTGATGGCGCTGGCGGCGGTGTAGCGCTGGTAGTCGCCCACGATGGGCAGCGCGAACGCGTCCACGGTCTCCACCTGCGTGATCACGTCGAGCGTGCGGCCGGTGTAGAACTGCGCGTCGACGTGCCCGAACGGCTCCAGCCGCGCGCCGAAGCGGGAGGTGGTGCGGCGCACGCCCTTGGCGACGGCGCGCACCTTGCCGTGCCGCCGGGTCAGCAGCGTGATGATGCGGTCGGCCTCGCCGAGCTTGTGCACCCGCAGCACCACGCCGGTGTCCCGATACAGACTCACGTCTCCATGGTCCCACGCGGTTGACCCGCGCAGGCCCCACGCCACGGGCCTGCCTCGGTCAGACGACGTGGACCGGCACGTCGTACTTCCTGATCTCCGGATCTCGAGTCATGAGGGTGAGGCCCGCGCACCGCGCCTGTACGACGAGCATCCGGTCGAACGGGTCCCGGTGGATGAGCGGAAGGCGGCCGGCGGCGATCGCGTGCTCGGCGCTGATCGGCAACTCGCCGAACCCGGCGCCACGAATACGTTCGGGCAGGTCCGCGGGCTGGCTGATCTTGCCCAGCGCCTGCTTGATCGCTATTTCCCACAGTGTCGCGCCACTGCATAGACGTCCGGCTCGTCATCGATGAGCCGCTTGTCCTGTTCATCCAGGGTCGGTTCGTCCACCAGCCACCAGAGCACGACGTGAGTGTCGAGCAGCAGCCTCATGTGGCCATGCCGAAATCACGAGCGACCTCGTCATTGACCTGCGCCGAGTCCCAGTCGGGTTCGAGCACCAGTTCGTCCCGCAAAGAGCCCCGGGCAGTGCGATGCACCGTCCGGGAAAGCGGCACCACCTTGGCCACAGGATGTCCGGCACGGCTGAGGATGATCTCCTCACCACGCTCGACCCGGTCGACGATCCGCGACAGCTGCGTCTTGGCGTCGTGGATGTTGAACCGTGCTGCCGTCTCCTCGGACATGACCAACCCCCTTAGCTAAGAGGCTAGCCCAGCTCGGGGTCAGAAGCCGAGCTTGCGGAGCTGCTTCGGGTCGCGCTGCCAGTCCTTGGCCACCTTGACGTGCAGGTCGAGATACACCTTGGAGCCGAGCAGCGCCTCGATGTGCCTGCGGGCGTTGGCGCCGACCTCCTTGAGCCTGCCGCCCTTGTGGCCGAGCACGATGCCCTTCTGGCTGGTCCGCTCGACATACAGCAGCGCATAGATGTCGAGGAGGTCGTCGCGGCCCTCGCGGGGCATCATCTCCTCGATGGTCACGGCGATCGAGTGCGGCAGCTCGTCGCGCACGCCCTCCAGCGCGGCCTCCCTGATCAGCTCGGCGATCAGGGTCTGCTCCGGCTCGTCGGTGAGATCGCCGTCGGGGTACAGCTGCGGTCCCTCGGGCAGCTGGGCGACGAGCACGTCGGCCAGCGTGCCCACCTGGAAGCCGTCGACGGCCGACACCGGCACGAGGTCGGCGAAGTCCATGACCTCCTGCAGGGCCACGAGCTGCTCGGCGACCCGTTCGCGCGGCACCAGGTCGGTCTTGGTGACGACGCCGATCACCGGCGTGCGGCGCGCGATCTTGCGCAGCTCGTTGGCGATGAACCGGTCGCCAGGGCCGATCTTCTCGTCGGCGGGCACGCAGAACCCGACGACGTCCACTTCGGACCACGTCTCGCGCACCACGTCGTTGAGCCGTTGGCCGAGCAGTGTCCTCGGCCGGTGCAGCCCTGGCGTGTCGACGATGATGAGCTGGGCGTCCTCGCGGTGCACGATGCCCCGGATGGCGTGCCGGGTGGTCTGTGGCTTGCTCGACGTGATGGCGATCTTGGTGCCGACGAGCGCGTTGGTCAGTGTCGACTTGCCGGCATTGGGCCTGCCGACGAAGCACGCGAACCCCGAACGGTGCTCCTGGCTCACTCCACGATCTCCTGCACCGCACCCGACGGGTCGGCGCGCAGGATCGGCGCGTGCTCCGTGAGGTCGCGCACGGCCTGCACGGACGCTCCGGCGACGAGCGGGTCGGCGGTCACCACGGCCGCCGCCTCCAGTCCCTCGGCCCCGCTCGACACGGCCGCGGCCACCGCGGCCTGGACGGCCGTCAGCTTCAGCGACGGCAGGTCGATGGTCGCCGCGGCGTAGGTCCGCCCGTCGGTGTCGCGGACGGCGGCGCCCTCGGCGGCCTGGATCCGGGCCCTGGTCGAGCGGGCCAGGATGATGAGCTTTTCGTCCTCGGGGTCGAGGTCAGGCATGTTCGACGCTCCTATCGCGTTCGTCGGTACCGTTCGGCCGGGGCGGGACGCGGTCGGTGTCGGCCGCGCGCACCACCACCGTGGTGATGCGCATGCGGCCACGGCGGTCCTTGCCGCCCTCCGCACGCAGGCGGAGACCCTCGATCTCCGCCTCGGCGCCGGGCAGCGGGACCCGGCCCAGCCGCTGGGCCAGCAGCCCGCCCACGGTCTCCACATCATGATCGGACAGGTCGACGCCGAACAGCTCACCGAGGTCGTCGATCCCGAGCCGGGCCGACACGCGCACCACATGGTCCTCGAGGTGCTCGACGGGCGGGCGCTCGCCGGTGTCGGACTCGTCGGTGATCTCGCCGACGATCTCCTCCAGGATGTCCTCGATGGTGAGCAACCCGGCGGTGCCACCGTACTCGTCCACCGCGATGGCCATGTGATGGCGCGACACCTGCATCTCCTTGAGCAGGCTGTCGAGGCGCTTGGAGTCGGGCACGAACTCGGCCGGGCTCATCAGCTCGCCCACCTGCCGCGCGGTGCCGCCCTCGGCCATCGACGCGCGCACCAGGTCCTTCAGGTTCACCACGCCCACGATGTCGTCCACGGACTCGCCGATGACGGGCAGGCGGGTGAAGCCGGTGCGCATCGACAGCGCCAGCGCCTGGCGCACGGTCTTGCTCTGCTCGATCCAGATGATCTCGGTGCGTGGCACCATGACCTCGCGGGCGACCGTGTCGCCCAGTTCGAACACGGAGTGGATCATCTCGCGCTCGTCGGTGCCCACGACGCCGCGCTCACCGGCGAGGTCAACCAGCTCCCGCAGCTCGGCCTCGGTGGTGAACGGTCCCTCGCGAAAGCCCTTCCCCGGCGTGATCGCGTTGCCGAGCACGATCAGCAGTCTGCTCAGCGGGCCCAGCACCGTACCGAGTACGCGCACCGGCCCGGCGACGATCAACCCGACGCGGTAGGGGTGCTGCCTGCCGATCGTGCGCGGGCCCACGCCCACCAGCACGTAGCTGGTGAGCACCATGATGAGCCCGGCGACGACGACGGCCAGCCACACCGGGTCGAACCAGCGCACGCTCACCACGGTCACCAGCACGGTGGCGGTGACCTCGCAGCCCATCCGCAACAGCAGCAGCAGGTTGATGTGCCTGCTGCGCTCGGACAGCACGGCGACGAGCTGGCGGGAGCCGACCCTGCCCAGGCGCACCATGCCCTCGGCGCGGGCCGACGACGCCGTGCTCACCGCGGCGTCGGCCGCCGCGAAGACCCCGCCGAGCAGCACCAGCAACGCGGCGCTGATCAGCAGTACGGCCGAACTGGTCACGACGGCTCCGGTCCCGGCCCTCCGTCGAGACCGGCGGCGCCGAGCAGCCGGTCGTCGTTGGTGCGCTGGGCATCCCTGCGCTGCGCGGCCACCATGGCGGAGCGGAAGTCGGCGAGGATGCGTTTCTGCAGCGCGAACATCTCGCGCTCCTCCTCCGGCTCGGCGTGGTCGTAGCCGAGCAGGTGCAGCACACCGTGCACGGTGAGCAGGTGCAGCTCGTCCATCAGCGAGTGGCCCGCGGTGCGCGCCTGGTCCTTGGCGAAGGCCGGGCACAGCAGGATGTCACCGAGCAGCGCGGGCGAGGCCTCGGCGGCGTCGGGCCTGCGCGTGGAGTCGAGCTCGTCCATGGGGAAGGCCATCACGTCGGTGGGGCCGGGCAGATCCATCCACCGCTCGTGGAAGTCCTCCATGACGTCGAGCGTGACGAGCAGGATCGACAGCTCGGCGAGCGGGCTGACCTCCATGCGGTCGAGCGCGAACCGCGCGGCCGACACGATGGAGGCCTCGTCGACCTTCACGCCCGACTCGTTGGCGACCTCGATGCTCACCGCCGGCCCCCGACAGCGCGCCCGCCGTTGCCGGAGCCTGCGGCATCCTGGGTGGCCTGCCACTTCTCGTAGGCGTCCACGATGTCGCCGACCAGCTTGTGCCGCACCACGTCGTGGCTGGTGAGGGTGGCAAAGTGCAGGTCGTCGACGCCCTCGAGGATCTCGCGCACGATGCGCAGCCCGCTGCGCTGCCCGCTGGGCAGGTCGACCTGCGTGATGTCGCCGGTGACCACGACCTTCGAGCCGAATCCAAGCCGGGTGAGGAACATCTTCATCTGCTCGGGCGTGGTGTTCTGCGCCTCGTCGAGGATGATGAACGCGTCGTTGAGCGTGCGCCCGCGCATGTAGGCCAGCGGGGCGATCTCGATGGTGCCCGCCTGCATGAGCCGGGGGATCGACTCGGGGTCGACCATGTCGTGCAGCGCGTCGTACAGCGGCCGCAGGTACGGGTCGATCTTCTCGTACAGCGTGCCCGGCAGGTAGCCGAGCCGCTCGCCCGCCTCGACGGCGGGGCGGGTGAGGATGATCCGGTTGACCTGCTTGGCCTGCAGCGCCTGCACGGCCTTGGCCATGGCCAGGTAGGTCTTGCCGGTGCCCGCGGGTCCGATGCCGAACACGACGGTGTGCTTGTCGATCGCGTCGACATAGCGCTTCTGGTTCAGCGTCTTGGGCCGGATGGTGCGGCCCCTGCGGGACAGGATGTCCATGCTGAGCACTTCGGCGGGCGATTCGGAGCCCCCCGCGGACAGCATCGACACCGTGCGGCGGACGGTGTCGGGACCGACCTGCTGACCGCGGCCGGCGAGCGTGGCCAGTTCGGCGAACACGCGTTCGGCGAACGCCACCTCGGCCGGCGTACCGGTGAGGGTGACCTCGTTGCCCCTGACGTGCACATCGGCATCGAGCAGCTCTTCGGCAGCGCGGAGGTTCTCGTCACGCGAGCCGAGGAGCACGAGCGCGGCGGCGTCGGGGATCGGGAACTTCGACTGCGCCGACTGCGCGCCCTGCGATGCGGCTTCTGTCGGTTGCTGCGGAACGGTTCCGGCCACGTGGCCTCTGGCCTGCTTTCTGCACGTAGGTGCCAAGTCGCGGTTGGTTTCGGTGGAGTCGATGCTAGCGGCATCGACTCGTCAGGGCAGGTAGATTACCCGGCCTCGCCGGTATAACGCCCGAAGAAGCCGAGCTGTTCCCCGCCGAGGACGTGCGCGTGCACGTGGAACACCGTCTGACCTGCGTGGACGTCGGTGTTGAACACCACGCGGTAACCGTTCTCGGTGAGGCCCTCCAGCTCGGCGACCTTGTGCGCGGAGGTGATGACGTCGGCGAGCAGCCGCGGGTCGGCCGCGGCCAGCTCGGCCACGTTGCGGTAGCGCTGCTTCGGCACCACGAGCACGTGCGTCTTGGCCTGTGGCTTGATGTCCCGGAACGCGAGCGTGGTGTCGGTCTCGTACACGATGTCGGCAGGGATTTCCCTGGCGATGATCCGCTCGAACAGCGTGTCCGCGTCGTTCATGGCCCCGACCTTAGCGACCAAGGCTCCCCAATGCGGCATTGGTGGCGTTGAACTTCCCCAATGCGGCATTGGTGGCGTTGAGCGCTACGAATGCCACATTGGGGAACTCGCCGCAGAACGGCTCCGCCGCCGACTAGAGCGCCGCGGGGCGGTCCGGGGGGCCTGGGGGGTGTCCCCCCAGAAAACACAGCGGAACCGCCGAGAGGGAGCAAGCTCGCTTGCGACTAAAGCGCCGCGGGGCGGTCCGGGGGGCCTGGGGGGTGTCCCCCCAGAAAACACAGCGGAACCGCCGAGAGGGAGCAAGCGCGCTTGCGACTAAAGCGCCGCGGGGCGGTGAAGCCTGGGGGTCGCTCCACGCGCCGCCGCGGCTCCGCCGGACCGAGGGGGGAGGTGTCCGGCGGGGTCGTGGGCACACGCACACGTGTGTGTCCAATCGTTAACAAGCGTAACGGCGTCCCCCGGTCGGCGCCAGGATTTCGCCCCGAAAACCGGCCGAATCGGCCGCGGGCTCCCTACCGCGGACCTCCGTTCGGGCTACCGCCACCGGGCAGTCAGGGCACCGAGCGCGCCCAGCGCCACCGCACCTGCCGTGGACGTACGCAATACGGTTTGTCCAAGGCGGACGGTCGTGGCACCCGCGGCGGCGAAAGCGGCGAACTCCTCGGCGGTGATGCCACCTTCGGGGCCGACGACGAGCACCAGCTCGCCACGCTCGGGAAGATCCACTTCCGTGATCACCGGCCCCGTCGCGTCGAGTACCAGCGCCCGGTCGGCCTTGGCCAGCACCTCCGCCAGCTGCGTGGTGGTCACCGGTTCACCGACGTCGGGAAGCCGGCCGCGCCGGGCCTGCTTGGCGGCGGCGCGGGCGGTGGCCCGCCACTTGCCGAGTGCCTTGGCGCCGCGCGGGCCCTCGTCCCAGCGGGCGATGCTGCGCGCAGCCCGCCACGGGAGCACGGCGTCGGCCCCGGCCTCGGTGGCGAGTTCCACCGCCAGCTCGCCCCGGTCGCCCTTGGCGAGCGCCTGGGCGATCGTGACGCGCAGCACGGGCTCGGGTTCGTGGCGGCGGGCCCGGATACGCACGTCGAGCCGCGCGTCCCGGCCCGGGTGCACGGCCTCGACCTCGCACTCGGCGAGGCCCCCGGCACCGTCGGACAACGTCAGCAGCTCGCCGGGCCGGGTGCGCCGCACGGTGACCGCGTGGTGTGCCTCCTCGCCGTCGAGCACGGCGCGCTCCCCGGAGGGCAGCGCCGCCACCAGGAACACCGGAGGCGTGCTGGCGGTCACCGGCTCTTGGCGCGCAGTTTCGAGAACAGGCCGCCGTGCTTGCTGCCGTTGCCCGCGAGCGTGGGCGCTTCCTCGCCGCGCAGCTGGGCGAGCTCCCGCAGCAGGGTGGACTGCTCGTCGTCGAGCTTGGTCGGCACGACCACCTCGATGTGCACGTGCAGGTCGCCCCGGCCGTCGACCCGGCCGGAGGAGCGCAGGCGCGGCATGCCCTTGCCGGTGAGCACCAGTTCGGTGGCGGGCTGCGTGCCGGGTTCGATCTCCAGCTCCTGCTCGCCGTCGATGAGGGTCTCCAGCGGCACGACGGCGCCGAGCGCGGCGCTGGTCATCGGGATCCGCAGGTGGCAGTGCAGGTCGTTGCCCTCCCGCACGAACACCTCGTGGGGCTGCTCGTCCACCTCGACGTACAGGTCGCCCGCGGGTCCGCCGCCGGGCCCGACCTCGCCCTGGCCGGAGAGGCGGATGCGCATGCCGTCGCCGACGCCGGGCGGGATCTTGGCGGTCACGTCCCGGCGCGCGCGCACGCGGCCGTCGCCGCCGCACTGCTGGCACGGGTCGGTGATGACCTCGCCGAAGCCCCGGCACACCGGGCACGGCCGCGCCGTGACCACCTGGCCGAGGAACGAGCGCTGCACCGACTGGATCTCGCCCTGCCCGCCGCACGTGTCGCAGGTCTTGACGGTGCCGCCCTCGGCGGTGCCTCCGCCCCGGCACCGGTCGCACAGGATCGCGGTGTCCACCGTGATGTCCTTGTCGATGCCGGTGGCGCACTCCTCCAGCGTGAGGCTGAGCCGGATCAGCGCGTCGGAGCCGGGCTGCACCCGGCTGCGCGGCCCGCGTCCCCGGCCGCCCCCGGTCGCGGCACCGAAGAAGGCGTCCATGATGTCGCCGAGGCCCCCGAAGCCGGCGAACGGATCGCCGCCGCCCCGCGCGCCCGCGCCGTTGTCCAGCGGGTCGCCGCCGAGGTCGACGATCTTGCGCTTCTGCGGGTCGGAAAGAACCTCGTAGGCGGTGGTGACCTCGCTGAACTGGTGCTGCGCGTCCTCGGAAGGGTTCACGTCCGGGTGCAGCTCGCGTGCGAGCTTGCGGTAGGCGCGCTTGATCTCCTGGTCGCTCGCGTTCTTCGGAACGCCCAGGATGCCGTAGTAGTCCCTCGCCACCGTCTTCGCCGTCCTCCTCGTAGGCCTGTCTGTCGCCGGCTACTTGCCGGACAGGATCTGACCGACGTAGTTGGCCACCGCGCGCACCGCGGCGATCGTCCCCGGATAGTCCATCCTGGTCGGGCCGACCACGCCCATGCCCCCCAACAGGAGATCGTCCGCGCCGTACCCGATGGACACGACCGACGTGCTCCGCATCTGCTCGTCCTCATTCTCCTCGCCGATGCGCACCGCGATGGCACCGGGGTTGCGGGCCGCGGCCAGCAGTTTGAGCACCACGACCTGCTCCTCCAGCGCCTCCAACACCTGCCGCAGCGAGCCGGGGAAGTCGGCGACGTTGCGGGTCAGGTTGGCGGTGCCGCCGAGCACCAGCCGTTCCTCCGGGTGCTCGACCAGCGACTCGACCAGCACCGTACAGACCCGGGTCATCATGTCGCGCAACTCGGGGGGTGCCTCGTCGGGCAGTTCGGCGACCTTGGCCGCCGCGTCGGAGAGCCGGTGGCCCGCGAGGGCGGCGTTGAGCTGGTCACGCAGCCTGGACACACCGTCCTCGGACATCACGTCGCCGAGGTCGACCGTGCGCTGGTCGACCCTGCCGGTGTCGGTGATGAGCACCAGCATCAGCCGGGCCGAGGTGAGCGGGACCACCTCGAGGTGGCGCACCGTGGAGTTGGTCAGCGTCGGGTACTGCACCACCGCCACCTGGCGGGTGAGCTGTGCGAGCAGCCGCACCGAGCGGCGCAGCACGTCGTCGAGGTCGACGGCCCCTTCCAGGAAGCCTCGGATGGCCTTGCGCTCGGCGGCCGAGAGCGGCTTGATCTCCGAGAGCCGGTCGACGAAGAGCCGGTAGCCCTTGTCGGTGGGGATCCGGCCCGCGCTGGTGTGCGGCTGCGTGATGTAGCCGTCCTCCTCGAGCGCGGCCATGTCGTTGCGCACGGTGGCACTTGACACGCCGAGATTGTGCCGGTCGACGAGTGCCTTCGATCCCACCGGTTCCTGGTTCGACACGTAGTCGGCAACAATGGCCCGCAGCACCTCGAAACGGCGCTCGTCCGCGCTGGCCACCGGCACCTCCTCTCGTCGCCTTCGTGACAACGAGTTTACGGTGCGCCGGGTGCCCTGCGGTCACATGTTGCGCGGGAAGCCCAGGTTGACGCCGCCATGGGACGGGTCCAGCCAGCGCGAGGTGACGACCTTGGTCCGGGTGAAGAAGTGGAAGCCCTCCGGGCCGTAGGCGTGGCTGTCGCCGAACAGCGAGTCCTTCCAGCCGCCGAACGAGTAGTAGCCGACCGGAACCGGGATGGGCACGTTGACGCCCACCATGCCGACCTCGATCTCGTTCTGGAACCGCCGCGCCGCGCCGCCGTCGTTGGTGAAGATCGCGGTGCCGTTGCCGTAGGGGTTGGCGTTGACCAGCTCCAGCGCCTCGTCGTAGCTGCTCACGCGCACCACCGACAGCACGGGGCCGAAGATCTCGTCGCTGTGCACCGACATGCCGGGGCGGACGTGGTCGAACAGGGTCGGGCCGAGCCAGAACCCGCCGCCGCCCACGTCGAGCCGCCTGCCGTCGACGACCAGTTCGGCGCCCTCGGCCACCCCGGCGTCGAGGTAGGAGGCCACCCGCTCGCGATGGGCGGCCGTCACCAGCGGGCCCATCTCGGAGCCGGGGTCGCGCCCGTCGCCCACCCGCAGCGCCTGCATGCGCTCTGTGACCTTGCTCACCAGCTCGTCGCCGACCGGGTCGACGGCCACCACCACCGACACCGCCATGCACCGCTCCCCCGCCGAGCCGAACCCGGCGGACACGGCCGCGTCGGCCGCGAGGTCCAGGTCCGCGTCGGGCAGCACCACCATGTGGTTCTTGGCCCCGCCCAGCGCCTGCACGCGTTTGCCCTCCGCCGTGCCGGTCTCGTAGACGTGGCGCGCCACCGGCGTGGAGCCGACGAACGAGATCGCCTTGACGGTGGGGTGCCTCAGCAGCCCGTCGACGGCCACGGCGTCCCCGTGCAGCACGTTGAGCACGCCGTCGGGAAGTCCCGCCTCGGCGAACAGCTCCGCGATGAGGTTCGCCGCGGAGGGGTCCTTCTCGCTGGGCTTGAGCACGACCGTGTTGCCGCAGGCGAGGGCGTTGGGCACGAACCACAGCGGCACCATGGCCGGGAAGTTGAACGGCGAGATCACGCCGACCACGCCGAGCGGCTGCGCGATCGAGTACACGTCCACCCCGCGGGAGGCGTTCTCGCTGAAGCCGCCCTTGAGCAGCTGCGGCGCCCCGCACGCGTACTCGACGTTCTCGATGGCGCGCTGCACCTCGCCCGCGGCGTCGGAGAGCACCTTGCCGTGCTCGTCGGTGATGACGCGCGCCAGCTCGTCCCTGCGCGCGACGAGCAGCTCCCGGAAGGCGAACAGCACGCGGGTGCGCCCCGCCAGGGACGTGTCCCGCCAGCCGGGGAACGCCGCCGCGGCCGCCTCGACGGCCTCGGCGAGCTGCCCGGCACCGGCGAGGTCCACGCGGGCGCGGACCTCGCCGGTGGCGGGATCGAACACCTCCCCGGTCCGTTCGGGTTCCCCCGTCCACGGCTTGCCGCCGATCCAGTGGCTGATCCGCCTGGTCACGAGTGCTCCCCCTCCGCCACGGCGACGGCCGCGCCCAGGATGCCCAGCGCCTCGTCGGCCTCCTCGCGGGTCAGCGTCATCGGCGGCGCCAGCCGGATCACGTTGTTGTGCAGGCCGCCCTTGCCCACCAGCAGGCCGCGGGCCTTGGTCTCCTCCAGCACGGTCGTGGCGGCGTGCGGGCTCGGCGTCGTGCCTCCCGGCTCCACCAGCTCGACGCCGATCATGAGGCCCTTGCCGCGCACGTCGCCGACCACGCCGTGCGCGTCGCCGATGTCGCGCAGCCCGGAGAGCAGGTGCTCGCCGAGCTTGGCGGCGTTGCCCTGCAGGTCGTTGTCGAGCAGGTAGTCGAGCGTGGCCTTCGCTCCCGCGGTGGCCACGGGGTTGCCGCCGAAGGTGGAGATCGAGTTGGCGCGCAGGCAGTCCATGATCTCGCCGCGGGCGATGACGCCGCCGATGGCCAGTCCGTTGCCGATGCCCTTGGCGAAGGTCATCACGTCGGCCGTCACGCCGTGCGCCTCGATGCCCCAGAAGTGCTCGCCGGTGCGGCCCCAGCCGGTCTGCACCTCGTCGGAGATGAGCAGGATGCCGTGTTCGTCGAGGATCTCCTTGAAGGCGGCGAACAACCCGTCCGGCGGGGTGGCGAAGCCGCCGACGCCCTGGATCGGCTCGGCGATCAGCGCGGCGACGTCGCCGGAGGTGGTGGTGGCGAGCACGTCGCGCAGGTCGTCGGCGCAGGCGGCGACGTAGTCGGCGTCGGAGTACCCGGCGAACGGGCCGCGGTAGCGGTAGCCGCCGTGCACGTAGCTGACCTTCACCGGCGACAGCGCGCTGGCCGACCAGCCACGGTTGCCGGTGACGCCGACCGTGCCGAACGCCCTGCCGTGGTAGGAGTTGCGCAGCGCCAGGACCTGGTTGCTGCGCCGGTACTGCGTGGCCAGCATCAGCGCGGTCTCGTTGGCCTCGGTGCCGGAGTTGGTGAAGAACACCTTGGCGTCGGCGATGCCGGACAGCTCGGCGATCTGCTCGGCGAGCTCCACCTGCTTGCGGATGAGGTACAGGGTCGACGTGTGCAGCACGCCGGTGTCGAGCTGCGCCCGGATGGCGTCGGAGATCTCGGCGACGTCGTAGCCGATGGCGTTGGTGAGGATGCCCGCGAAGAAGTCGAGGTAGGTGCGGCCCTGCGCGTCGGTGACGTGGCGGCCCTGCGCGCGCACGATCTCGATGGGCTCGGTGTAGTAGAGAGCAAGCCAGTCGGGGAGCACGGCCCGGTGCCGGGCAAGCAGGTCGGCGTCCGTCATGGCTTCGAGTCTCGACGCGCGCGTGGCGGCGGCGCCACGGACAATATGTACTGACTCCCGCTTCCGGCCGTACAGTCTGCTTTTCGGGCAGGACACGACTGACAGACCACAGGGCGCAGGAGTGCGGATGTATCCGACCGTCGCGGACGTGCTGGCGTTGCCGGTGGTGCGCGGCGGCGGCCCGAGGGTGGTCGCGGGCGCCGAGGGGCTCGACGGCCGGGTGCGCTGGGTCCACGTCGCCGAGGTGGCCGACATCGCGCATCTGCTCAAGGGCGGCGAGCTGGTCCTGACCACCGGCATCGCGCTGCCCGACGACGATGAGGCGCTCGCCCGCTACGTCGAGGAGCTGGCCGGGGTCGGGGTCACCGGCCTCGTCGTGGAACTGGTGCGGCACTGGAGCCGCGAGGTGCCCCGCGCGCTCGCCGAGGCCGCGGCCAAGCATGGGCTGCCGCTCATCACGCTGTCCCGCGAGACGCGGTACGTGGCGGTGACGGAGGCCGTCAACGGCCTCATCGTCGACGCGCAGGTGGCGGAGCTGCGGGCGGCCGAGCAGGTGCACGAGACGTTCACCGCGCTGACCGTGTCGGGCGCCGAACCCGACACGGTGCTGCGCGAGGTCACCCGGCTGACCGGGCAGCCGGTGCTGCTGGAGACGCTGTCGCACGAGGTGCTGGCCTACGACGCCGGCAGCGCCGACGCCGGGGAGCTGCTGCGGGACTGGCAGGCGCGCTCACGTGCGGTGCGCACCGGCGAGCGCACCGGCTACGACCCGGCCTCCGGCTGGCTGGTGACGATCGTCGGGGCCCGCGGTCACGACTGGGGCAGGCTGATCCTGGTGTGCGGGGAGCCGCCGCCGCACCGGCACCGGGTGGTGGCCGAGCGGGCGGCGTCGGCGCTGGCGGTGCACCACCTGCTCGCCGCCGACGGCGAGGGGCTGGAGCGGCAGGCGCATCGGGCGGTGCTCGCCGAGCTGCTGGCCTCCCCGGTGACGGCACCCGAGCTGGCGGCGCGGGCCTCCGCGCTGCACGTGCCCCTGACCGGGCGCAGGCTGGTCGGCGCGGCGATCCGGCCGCGGCTCACCGGCGTGGCCGACCCGCCGGGCGCCGCGTCGGCTCAGCCGGTGCTGCGGGACCTGGCCGAGGCGACCGCGCTGGCCACCCGGCGGGCGAGGGTGAGCGCGCTCGTCGGCTGCGTGGACGACACGAGCGTGCGGGCGCTGCTGTCGCTGTCGCCGCAGGCGAACCCCCGGGCCGTGCTGCGCAGGCTCGCCGCGGAGATCCGGCAGGCGCGAGGGTCGGTGCCGGTGGTGATCGCGGTGGGCACGGCCGTCACGAGCGCGGCCGACGCGGGCCGCAGCCTCACCGAGGCAGGGCACGTGGCCGCGGCCGCGCTGCGGCAGGACGGCGAGCCCGCCGACGGCTACCACCGGCTGGCCGACGTCCGGCTGCGCGGGCTGCTGCACCTGCTCGGCGACGACGAGCGGGTGGCCGCGTTCGCGGCGCGGGAACTGGGGCCGCTGCTGGCGCGGGACGCCGCGTCCGGCACCCGGCTGGTGCAGGCGCTGCGCCACTTCTGCGAACACGGCGGCAACAAGTCGGCGGCCGCGGCGGCGGCGCACACGTCGCGGACCGCGTACTACCAGCAGCTCGCGCGGATCGAGCAGGTGCTGGGCGTCCAACTGGAGGACCCGGAGTCGATGCTGTCCCTCCATGTCGCACTGCTCGTGCACGACGTCGTCGCCCGATCGAACGACACCGACCACCCGATGGAGTAACACAGGTGCCCCCGCCGGTGTGCCGATATCCGAAGCATGCCCATGTTCGCTGCCGGATCGCTCGCCGCCTGCACGCTCACGATGCTGTGCGCAGGCGGGCCCGCCCCCACTCCCGAGTCGTCTCTGACCCTCACGCTGGAGACCGCGAACGGCGCGGCCCGCGCGGTGCACCTGGTCTGCGAGCCCCCGATGGGCACGCACCCGCACCCGGGCGGCGCCTGCGCGGCGATCGAGTCGGCCGGCGGTGACCTCGAGCGGCTGCCCGCCGACAACCAGCCCTGCCCGATGATCTACGCGCCGGTGCAGGCCAGGGCACACGGGCACTGGAAGGGCGAGCCCGTCGACTTCCACACCGAGTACTCCAACGAATGCTTCGCCGACGGCGAGTCCGGCGGTGTCTTCGGCTTCTGAGCCGCGGTTCCCTTCACCGGCCCCGGGGCGCGATCCGTCGCCTCGGGGCCGTTTCGGGTTACCCCATCGCCCGCGCAAGCGCTACCGAACCCCGTTCGCCCGGGCGCGCAATCGACACACTGTCCCCGGCCGGGTGTAACGGTGAACACTCTGCCAGTCCCCGGAGCCTGCCCGGTGCGAGCAGGATGCCGCAATGGAGCCGACCACCGCACAGCTTCGTCACCCGGACGGCCGGGTGGAACTTCGCGATGCGTCGTCACTGCACGGCAGCCGGTTCTTCAACGACGAACTCGCCCCGGTGCCCGTCGAGCGACGAACCTGGAGCAGCTACAACTACTTCGCCCTCTGGAACGGAATGGCGCTCAACCTTCCGTCCTATCTGCTCGCCTCCGGCCTGATCGCCATCGGCATGAACTGGGCGCAGGCGTTTCTCACGATCGCGCTGGGCAACATCATCGTGCTGCTGCCGATGCTGCTCAACAGCCACGCCGGCACCAAGTACGGCATCCCGTTCCCCGTGTTCGCGCGCGCGTTCTTCGGCATCCGCGGGGCGAACCTGGCGGCACTGCTGCGCGGGCTCGTCGCGTGTGGCTGGTTCGGCATCCAGACCTGGGTCGGCGGGCAGGCGATGTTCGTCATCCTCGGCAAGCTGCTCGGTGACGGCTGGAGCAACGCGACCGTCGTCTACGACCAGCCGTGGACGCTCTGGCTGTGCTTCGCGGTGTTCTGGGTGCTGCAGATGGTCATCATCTGGCGCGGCATGGAGGCCATCCGCCGGCTGGAGAGCTGGGCCGCGCCACTGGTCACGGTCGGCTTCCTCATCCTGCTGGTCTGGATCCTCATCGAGGCGGGCGGGCTGGGCCCGATCTTCTCCCAGCCGTCGCAGCTGGGCTGGGGCGCCGACTTCTGGAAGGTGTTCGCGCCCTCGCTCATGGGCATGATCGCGTTCTGGGCCACGCTGTCGCTCAACATGCCGGACTTCACGCGGTTTGGCCAGGGCCAGCGCAAGCAGGTGTGGGGCCAGATCCTCGGCCTGCCGACCACGATGTCGTTCATCGCGATCATGTCGATCATGATCACCTCGGGCAGCATGGTGGTCTACGGCGAGGCGATCTGGGACCCGGTGCAGCTGGCCAGCCGCTTCGACTCACCGGTGGTCGTGGTCGCCGCCCTGCTCGGGCTCGTCCTCGCGACCATCACCACCAACCTGGCCGCCAACGTCGTGAGCCCGTCCTACGACTTCTCCAACGCGCTGCCCAAGCGCATCAGTTTCCGCGTGGGCGGGCTCATCACCGGCGTCATCGGGATCGTGATCCAGCCGTGGCGGCTGATCTCCGATCCCAACATCTACATCTTCGCCTGGCTCAACTTCTACGGCGGCGTGCTGGCCGCCGTCGCGGGAGTGCTCGTGGCGGGCTACTGGGTGCAGGTCCGCACCCGGCTCGCGCTGGCCGAGTTGTTCACCGAGCACGGCCGCTACTGGTTCACCGGCGGCTGGAACTGGCGGGCGCTGGTGGCCACGGCCGCGGGCGCGCTGCTCGCCGTCGGCGGCGCGTACTCCAACCCGGGCCAGGGCCCGTTCCCCGCCGACGGGCTGATCCCGGTGTTCAAGGCGTTCTACGACTACAGCTGGGTCGCCGGCCTGGTGGCGGCGTTCCTGGTCTACCTGGCGCTGACGCTGCCCGGCTCGCGCGGGCAGGCGTTCGGAATCGACGAGGAGGAGACACATGAGCGAACGGGTACGGGCAGGCTTGGTGCAACAGCGGTGGACGGGTGACAAGGACTCGATGATCGCGGCGTCCGTGGACGCCATCGCCTCGGCGGCCTCCCAGGGCGCGCAGGTGGTGTGCCTGCAGGAGCTGTTCTACGGCCCGTACTTCTGTCAGGTGCAGGACACGGAGTACTACTCCTACACCGAGGGCATCCCGGACGGGCCGACGACGAAGCTGATGCAGGAGGTCGCCGAGCGGCACGGCGTGGTGCTCGTGGTGCCGATGTACGAGCAGGAGCAGCCGGGCGTGCTCTACAACACCGCCGCCGTGATCGATGCCGACGGCCGCTACCTCGGCAAGTACCGCAAGAACCACATCCCGCAGGTGAAGGGATTCTGGGAGAAGTTCTACTTCCGGCCCGGCAACATGGGCTATCCCGTGTTCGACACGGCGGTGGGCCGCATCGGCGTCTACATCTGCTACGACCGGCACTTCCCGGAGGGCTGGCGGGCGTTCGGGCTGGCCGGGGCGAAAATCGTGTTCAACCCGTCGGCCACGAGCCGTGGCCTGTCGCAGTACCTGTGGCGGCTGGAGCAGCCCGCGGCGGCGGTGGCCAACGAGTACTACGTGGGCGCCATCAACCGGGTCGGTGTGGAACCGTTGGGCGACAACGACTTCTACGGCCAGACCTACTTCGTCGACCCGCGCGGCGAGCTGGTGGGCGAGGCGGCCTCGGACACCGAGGACGAGGTGGTGGTGCGCGACCTCGACATGGACAAGCTCGCCGAGGTGCGCGAGCTATGGGCGTTCTACCGTGACCGCAGGCCCGACTCGTACGAGTCGCTGGTGAAACCCTGAGGGGGTGCTGAGATGCGGACTCTGATCAGGGGCGGCACGGTGCTCAGCTCCACCGGCGCCGCCACCGCCGACGTGCTCGTGGACGGCGAGACGATCGCCGCCGTGGCCGCGCCCGGCGTGTTCACCGAGGCCGACACGGTGCTCGACGCCACCGGCAGGTACGTGCTGCCCGGCGGGATCGACGCGCACACGCACATGGAGATGCCCTTCGGCGGCACGTTCTCCGCGGATACGTTCGAGACCGGCACGAGGGCCGCGGCGTGGGGCGGCACGACCACGATCATCGACTTCGCCGTACAGGCCAAGGGCACCTCACTGCTGTCCACGCTGGACAAGTGGCACGAGAAGGCCGAGGGTGACTGCGCCATCGACTACGGCTTTCACATGATCGTGTCCGACGTCAACGACGGCACGCTCAAGGAGATGGAGTCCTGTGTGGACTCCGGGGTGAGCAGCTTCAAGATGTTCATGGCCTACCCGGGCGTGTTCTACTCCACCGACGGCGAGATCCTGCGCGCCATGCACAAGGCCACCGAGACGGGTGCGACGATCATGATGCACGCCGAGAACGGCATCGCGATCGACCAGCTCGTGGCGCGGGCACTCGCCGAGGGCAAGGGCGAACCGGTGCAGCACGGGCTGACCAGGCCACCTGAGCTGGAGGGCGAGGCGACGTCGCGGGCCATCACGCTGGCCAAGGTCACCGGCGCGCCGCTCTACATCGTGCACCTGTCGGCGGCGCAGGCGCTCGCGGCGGTGGCACAGGCACGCGACGAGGGCCAGAACGTCTTCGCCGAGACCTGCCCGCAGTACCTGTATCTGTCCATCGAGGACCTGGCAAAGCCGGACTTCGAGGGCGCGAAGTACGTCGCTTCTCCCCCGCTGCGGGAGAAGCACCACCAGGCCGACCTGTGGCGGGGCCTGCGCACGAACGACCTGTCGGTGGTCTCGACCGACCACTGCCCGTTCTGCTTCAAGGACCAGAAGGAGCTCGGCCGCGGCGACTTCTCCAAGATCCCGAACGGGATGCCGGGCGTGGAGCACCGGATGGACCTGCTGCACCAGGGTGTGGTGGCCGGGGAGATCTCCCTCGCCCGCTGGGTGGAGGCGTGCTCCACCACCCCGGCGCGCATGTTCGGGCTGTATCCGCGCAAGGGCGTGCTCGCCCCGGGTTCCGATGCCGACATCGTCATCTACGACCCGGCCGCCGAGCAGACCCTCTCGGCCGCCACCCACCACATGGCCGTCGACTACTCGGCCTACGAGGGCATGACGATCACCGGCAAGGTCGACACGGTGCTCTCGCGGGGCCGGGTGGTGGTGGACGGCGGCGAGTACCACGGCAGCGCGGGCCACGGCCGGTTCCTGTCCCGCGACCTGTGCCAGTACCTCGGCTAGCGGGAGCCTGTCATGGATTTCGGTGTGGTGCTGCAGACCGGTCCGCCCGCGCGCGACGTGGTGCGGCTGGCGAGGCTCGCCGAGGACGCCGGCTTCGGCTACGGCTGGACGTTCGACTCGGTGGTGCTGTGGCAGGAGCCGTTCGTCATCTACTCGCGGATGCTGGAGCACACGTCGGCGATGCGGGTGGGTCCGATGGTGACCAGCCCCGGCACGCGGGACTGGTCGGTGCTGGCGTCGCTGTTCGCCACGCTCAACGACATGTACGGCAACCGCACGGTGTGTGGCATCGGACGTGGCGACTCCGCGCATCGCGTCGTCGGCAAGCCACCGTCCACCCTGGCCACGCTGCGCCGGTGCATGCACGTGGTGAAGGAACTGGCCGAGGGCCGCGAAGTCGTGCACAACGACGTGCCGGTGCGTATCCCGTGGGTGCGGGAGGGCAGGCTGGAGATGTGGATGGCGGGCTACGGGCCGAAGGCGCTGCGCCTGGCCGGTGAGCAGGCCGACGGGTTCATCCTGCAGTGCGCGGACCCGGCGATCGCGCGGTGGACGATCGGCACGGTGCGCGAGGCGGCGAGGGCGGCGGGCCGTGACCCGGCGGGCATCACGGTGTGCGTCGCGGCGCCCGCCTACGTCGGCGACGACCTGCCGCATCAGCGCGACCAGCTGCGCTGGTTCGGCGGGATGGTCGGCAATCACGTCGCGGACCTGGTGGCCCGCTACGGCGAGTCGGGCCCGGTGCCGCGGGAGCTGACCGACTACATCGCGGGCAGGCA
Organism: Prauserella muralis; assembly: GCF_003202285.1. Taxonomy (GTDB): domain Bacteria; phylum Actinomycetota; class Actinomycetes; order Mycobacteriales; family Pseudonocardiaceae; genus Prauserella_B; species Prauserella_B muralis. The sequence goes on along the minus strand of NZ_MASW01000002.1, from coordinate 925,036 downwards.
GGGCTACGACTACGCCCACCACGGCAAGGCTGGAAACCCGTCGACCGACTTCGTGCCGGACGAGATCGTCGACCGGTTCTGCCTGGTCGGACCCGCCGCCGCCCACGTGCACCGGCTGGAGGAGCTGGCCGAGCTGGGCGTCGACCAGTTCGCCGTCTACCTCATGCACGACCAGCGCGAGCGCACGCTCGCCGCCTACGGCGAGGAGATCGTCACCAAGCTGGCCGCCTGACCCCGGGCGAGTCGTCAGGCGGCGGCGCCGAAGGTGCCCTTGGGTACGCGCCTGGTACCCAAGGGCACCTTCGGCTCGCGCGCCACCGGCAACCACCCGGAACCGTCCGGAACCGTCCCACGGAACCGCCCGGAACCGCCCACGGCGAGCCCAAGGGCACCCTCGGTACACCATCTGTACCCAAGGGCACCCTCGGCTCGCGCGATCGGCCGCTACACCAGCGCCTGGTAGACGAGCTGGCGGAGCTGCTGGCGCAGCGGGTGGGTGCTGGACGGCAGCAGCTGGGTGAAGAACAGCACCGTCAGCTCTTCGGCGGGGTCGACCCAGAACGCCGTGCTGGCGGCACCACCCCACGCGTACTCGCCCACACTGGACAGAGTCTTCGCCTTCACCGGGTCGCGCAGCACCGAGAAACCGAGACCGAACCCGAAGCCGTCGAAGGGAATCTCGGCGAACAGCGGACGGCCGAACGCCTCCAGGTCGACATCGTCCGGCAGGTGGTTGCTGGTCATCAGGCGCACCGTGCGCGGGCTCAGCAGGCGCACGCCGTCCAGCTCGCCACCGCGCAGCAGGAACTGCGTGAACCGGTGGTAGTCGGCCGCCGTCGACGCCAGTCCCGCCCCGCCCTGCAGGCACGCGGGCCGCTGCGTGATGCTGCTGCCGAAGGCGTCGTTGCGCACCGCCCTGCGCGTGCCCGGCTCCGGCACGTAGAGCGCCGCCAGCGACTCGAGCGCCTCGCCCTCGACGTGGAACGTGGTGTCGGTCATCCCGAGCGGTGTGAAGATGCGCTGGGCGAAGAACTCGTCGAGCGGCATCCCGGAGGCCACCTCGACCAGCCTGCCGAGCACGTCGGTGGCCACCGAGTAGTTCCATTCGGCGCCGGGCTGGAACACCAGCGGAAGCTCGGCCCACGCCTCGCTGCATTCGGCGAGGGTCTTGCCGGGCGGGGTGCTCCACTCGAACCCCGCCGCCCGGTACTGCGCATCCACCGGGTGCGCGTGGTGGAACCCGTAGGTCAGGCCCGCCGTGTGGGTCAGCAGGTGCCACACCCGGATCGGTTCCGTCGCCGGCTCGGTCACCGGCCGCAGTGACGAGCCCTTCACATAGACCCGTGGGGCGCGGAACTCGGGCAGCCAGTGGTGAATCGGGTCGGTGAGGTCGAAGACGCCCTCCTCGACCAGCATCATCGCCGCGACCGACGTGACGGGCTTGGTCATGGAGAAGATCCGCCACCGCGTGTCCGTCTCGACCGGCAGCCCGGCCTCGATATCGCGGTGGCCGTAGCGCGACACGTGGGCGATCACGCCGCGCCGGGTGACGACGGTCAGCCAGCCCGGCAGCAGGCCGTCGTCGACGTAGCGGGCCATGCGGCGGTCGATGCGGGCGAGCCGGCCGGCGTCGAACCCGAGCTCGGCAGGGTCGGTCTCGGCTTTGAGGTCCATGGCCGAGGTTCTACCGCATGAACCACTACTCCATGAAGCTTCGCTTCTCCTCGCGCCACGCCTCGTCGGTGCGGCCCTGCCGCCAGTAGCCGGAGATCGACAGCCACTCCTTGGCCACGCCGCGCTCGCTGAGCAGGTGCCTGCGCAGGTCGCGGACGAATCCCGCCTCGCCGTGCACGAACGCGTGCACGGTGCCGGGAGGGAACTCCAGGTGCCGCACGGCGGCCACGATGTCGTCACCCGCGCGGCGGTGCAGCCAGCGGATCTGGGCGTCGCCCTTCGTGGCCAGCGGCTGTTCCTCGGAGGCGTCCTCCACCAGCAGCACCGCCCGCACCGGCGCACCCGCCGGCACCGCCTCCAGCGACGCGGCGATCGCGGGCAGCGCGCTCTCGTCGCCGACGAGCAGGTGCCAGTCGGCGTCCGGGCTCGGCGCGTACGCCCCGCCGGGACCGAGCAGCATCACCTCGTCGCCGGGCTCGAGCCGGGCCGCCCACGGCCCCGCGAGACCCGCGTCGCCGTGGTGCACGAAGTCGATGACCAGCTCGCCCGCGGCCGCGTCGAAGTAACGCACCGTGTAGCTGCGCTGGCGCGGCCAGTGCTCGCGCGGCAGCTCGGCCTTGATGGTCTGCATGTCGAACGGCTCGGGGTACTCGACGCCCGGCACCGGGAACAGCACCTTGACGTAGGCGTCGGTGAACCCGTTCGGCGTGAAGGCGGCGAGCCCGTCTCCCCCGGCGACGACCCGGATCATGTGCGGCGTGATGCGCTCGGTGCGGAGCACGCGCAGCCGGATGACCGGCTTGCCTGCGCTGCGTTCGCGTCGCTCGGCCATTCGTGGCTCCTCACTACACCGGACGGGCTTCAACTAAGGCTAACCTAAGATCGATCCGGGTGCACGGCGCGGCCCCACTCACTGGGCGCCGGGCACGGCCACGGGAAGACCTCGATCCGCGCGCGCCGCGAGGAACTGGTCCAGCGCCCCGGCGTTCGGCCTGCGCACTGAACTCGTCCGACTCCCGTGTCGTCACGACCCCCTTACTCCGCCGCACCGGCGAGCGACACCGGCCGCGCCCTGGTCGCCGACCACGCCGTCCACACGCTGGTCGCACCGACCACCAGCAGCGCACCGGCCACGACGACGCCGAGCAGCGTCCACGGCACGACGATCGTCGACTGCCCGGCGATCCGCTCGGTCGCCGCGCCGATGCCGACCCAGGTGCCCGCCCCCGCCAGCCCGCCGAGCACCAGCCCGATCGCCGCCACCGCCCACGACTCCAGCAGAGCCAGCCGCACCACCTGCCCCCGTGTCAGCCCGCTCATCCGGGCCACCGCGAACTCCCTGCGCCGCTCCGCCGCGGCGATCACCACGGCGTTCACCACGGCGATCAGCGCGTACAACCCGGCCAGCCCGAGGATCACGGTCATGATCCCGGTGCTCACCTGCTGCTGCCTGCTCGCCGACTGGTCGATCCACTCCTCCAGCGTGCGCACCTCACCGAACTCGCCGAGCGCTCCGCGCACGGCGCCGGCGTCGGCGCCGGGGGCCAGCCGCACGATCGTCTCCGACGGTGCCCGCGCCGCGACGGCGGCCGGGACGGCGTCCACGGGCAGCAGCATCGAGCCACCGGCGAAGGTCATCGGCAGCACCGCCACCACCCGCAACGGCACGTCCCGGTCCCCGATCCGCGCGTCGACGGTGGTGCCGAGCGGGAAGCCGCTGTCCGCGGTGACCGCCACCGTGTTCCCGCGCAGCCGGGTGAGCGACCCGGCGACCGGCTCGGCGCGATGCGTCCGCGCGTAGGCGGCCGGGTCCACCACGAGGGCGTCGACGTTGTCGGCCTCGGTCTCGTACTCGCCGTCGCCCTCGTAGGTCGTGGTGGTGGTCCGCACGGGCAGGCGCAACTGCGGCGCGGCCACGTCGACGCCGGGCACCGAGGCGGCTCCGGTCTGCCCCTGCGCGGTGACGACGAGGTCGCCGCGCAGGTCCCGGCGCTGCTCGACCTGGCCGGCCTCGCCGATCGACAGCAGCGTGCCGGACTGGCCGAGCAGCAGCGCCACGAGCACGATCAGCGGTGCGGCCGTGGAGGCGCTGCGCCGGACACCGTCCCACAGGTTCGCCTGGGCGAGGCCGCCCAGCGTGCTGCCGCGCAGCGCGACGCCGAACACGCGGCCGATCAGCGGCACCACCAGCGGGCTCAGCGCGCTCAGCGCCACAGCGGCGGTGAGCGCGGCGTTGACCGCGAGCGGGATGGCACCTTCCGGCCCCGCGAACGACGACACGATCACCAGGCTCACCGATCCGGCGAGGAACAGGATGCCGAAGAACCAGCGGAGGCCGGTCATCACGCGCGCGGCCTCGCCGGTGTCGCGCAGCGCCTCGAGCGGGCGCACCTTCGCCGCCCGCCGGGAGGCCGCCAGCACACCGCTCACGGCGACGCCCAGCCCGATCCCGGCGGACACCGCGAGGATCCAGCCCTGCCACCGTGGGGCGAACTCGGCGGGCACGAAACCCAGATCACGCAGCAGCCATGACTGCGCGCGCATCACGAGCAGCCCGAGCGGGACGCCGAGCGCGGTGCCGAGCAACCCCAGCAGCGTCGCCTCGGACAGCAGCAGCCTGCGCACCTGGCCGCGCGCGGCGCCGGTGAGCCGCAGCAGCGCGAGGTCACGCCTGCGCTGGGCGACGGTGAAGGCGAACGTGCTGCTGACGATGAACACCGCCAGAAACGCCGAGATGCCGAGCGTGATGCCCAGCAGGGCGATCGCCTCGACGTAACCGCCGACCGCGGCCGAGACGAGGATCAGCAGCGACGACTGCACGAGCGCGACACCGAGGCAGACGGTGAGCGTGGCGCCGATGAACAGCTGCCAGCGCTCGCGGAAGGTGCTCCAGGACAGGCGCAGCATCGCTTACGCCTCCAGCCGGGCGAGCCGCTCGGCGACCTCGGCCGCGGTCGGCGCGGCGGCGTGGTCGACGATGCGGCCGTCGGAAAGGAACATCACGGAGTCGGCGCTCGCGGCGGCAGCCGGGTCGTGGGTGACCATCACGATCGTCTGCCCCGCCCGGTCGACCATCTCGCGCAGGAGGCGCAGCACCTGGCGGGCGGAGGCGGAGTCGAGCGCGCCGGTCGGCTCGTCGGCGAAGAGCACGCTCGGCCTGGTCACCATCGCCCTGGCGATCGCGACCCGCTGCTGCTGGCCGCCGGAAAGCTCGCGGGGCCGGTGCCTGCGGCGCTCGTCGAGCCCGACGCTCGCCAGCACCTGGCGCACCTGCCTGGCGGGCACCCGCTGCCCGGCGAGCTTGAGCGGTAGCGCGACGTTCTGCTCGGCGGTCAGCGAGCCGATGAGGTTGAAGCTCTGGAAGACGAAGCCGATGCGGCTGCGCCGCAGCCGGGTGAGCGCCGCGTCGTCGGCGGCGGTGATGTCGTCGCCGGTGAGCAGTACCTGGCCGCCGCTCACCCGCTCCAGCCCGGCCGCGCAGTGCAGCAGGGTGGACTTGCCCGAGCCGGACGGGCCCATGACGGCGGTCCAGGAACCCTCGGCGAACGCGACGCTGACGCCGTCGAGCGCCCGGACCAGATCGTGCTTGGTGCCGTAGTGCCTGCTCACGTCACGAAGCTCGACGGCGGCGGGCCCGCCGCCCGCACGGCGGCCGAGCTCGGTGGAAAGGGGTGCTGTCATGGCTTTCATCCCACCCGGAAACGAGGCCCGGCACAGCGGTGCGGACACCCGAGCCCGCGGTGGGGTTCGCCCTACCCTCGGGTGACGCCTCTTGACACCTTGCCAACAAGGGCGCACCGTGTGCGCATGACGCGGTTCGACTACGACGTCCTGGTCATCGGCTCCGGCTTCGGCGGCAGTGTCAGCGCCCTGCGGCTGACGGAGAAGGGCTACCGCGTCGGCGTGCTGGAGGCCGGCCGCCGCTTCGCCGACCACGAGTTCGCGACGACGTCGTGGCGCGTGCGCGACTACCTCTTCGCGCCCCTGCTCGGCTGCACCGGCATCCTGCGCATCACGCCGCTGCCGGACGTGCTGGTGCTCACCGGCGCGGGTGTCGGCGGCGGTTCGCTCGGCTACGCCAACACCCTGTACGAGCCGCCGGACACCTTCTTCGCCGACCGCCAGTGGTCACACATCACCGACTGGAAGTCGGAGCTGGCGCCCTACTACGACCAGGCCAAGCGCATGCTCGGCGTGACCCGCTACCCCCTCACGACGCCGGCCGACGAGGTGATGCGCGAGGTCGCCGAGGACATGGGCATCGGCCGCACCTACCGCCCCACGCCGGTCGGGGTGTTCTTCGGCGCCGAAGGCCAGGCACCCGGAACCGAGGTGCCCGACCCGTTCTTCGGCGGCGCCGGACCCGCCCGGCGCACCTGCACCCACTGCGGCGCGTGCATGACCGGCTGCCGCCACGGCGCGAAGAACACCACCGTGAAGAACTACCTGCACCTCGCCGAGCAGGCGGGCGCGCGGGTACACCCGCTCACCACGGTCACCGAGGTCCGCCCGCGCCCCGGCGGCGGGTACACCGTGAGCGCCGTCCACACCTCCCGCCCATGGCGCCGCGGCACGTTCACCGCCGAGCAGGTGATCTTCTCGGCCGCGGCGCTCGGCACCCAGCGGTTGCTGCACCGCATGCGCGACCGGGGAGTGCTGCCCCATCTCTCGCCGCGGCTGGGACTGCTGGCCAGGACCAACTCCGAGGCCATCCTGGCCGCGCGCACCACGCGCGCGGGCGCCGAGTACCACCGCGGCGTGTCCATCACCTCCTCCATCCACCCCGACGAGGTGACCCATGTGGAGTCGGTGCGCTACGGCAAGGGCAGCAACCTGCTCGGCCTGCTCGGCGCCGTGCTCACCGACCCGGTACCGGGCACACCCCGGTGGGTGGCCGGGCTGCGCCAGATGTGGAAGCACCGGCGGGCACTGCCCGCGTTGCACGATCCACGGCACTGGTCGGAACAGACCATCGCGCTGCTGGTGATGCAGACGCTGGACAACTCGGTCACCACCTACACCCGGCGCGGGCTGCTGGGCAGGCGGCGGCTGCGCACCCGGCAGGGCGTCGGCGAGCCCAACCCGACCTGGATCCCGGCCGGGCACGACGTCGCCCGCCGGGTGGCGGACAAGATCGGCGGCACCGCGGGCGGCGGCTGGAACGACCTCGCCAACATCCCGCTCACCGGGCACTTCATCGGCGGCTGCGCCATCGGCGACTCGCCGGAGACCGGCGTGGTGGACCCGTACCAGCGGGTGTACGGCCACCCCGGGCTGCACGTCGTGGACGGCTCGGCCATCACGGCCAACCTCGGCGTCAACCCGTCACTGACCATCACGGCCCAGGCCGAGCGCGCCATGGCCCTGTGGCCCAACAGGGGTGAGCGCGACCCCCGGCCCCCGCTCGGGGCGGGCTACCGGCGGGTCACCCCGGTGGCGCCGAAGAACCCCGTGGTGCCCGACGCCGCGCCCGGCGCGCTGCGGTTGCCCCTCTTCCCGGCGGAGCGGGAGTCCTCGTGAGAAACTGCACGTCATGACCACGGACTCGGCGCCACGGTGGCGACGGCTGGAGCCGGACGAGCGCAAGGAGCAGATCTTCGTCTGCGCGGCCGAGCTCTTCGGCGAGCGCCCCTACGCCGAGGTGTCCACATCAGACATCGCAGCCAGGGCCGGAGTCGCGCGAGGGCTCATCAATCACTACTTCGGCACGAAGCGGGAGCTGTACCTGGCCGTGGTCCAGCGGGCGCTGACGGTGCCGCAGGTGGCCGTCGAGCGCCTGCCGAAGGGCTCGCTGGAGGAGCGCACCGACGCCGCCGTGGACTGGTTCCTCGACATGGTCGTCCGGCAGGAGAAGATGTGGCTCGCGGCGATCACGCCGGAGGGCATCGGCCGCGACGCCGAGGTCGAGCGCATCGTCGACGAGACCGACCGCGCCGCCGCCGACCGCGTGCTGGAGGCGATGGGCTTCCCGCGCGAGGAGGACTCCACGCTCGCCGAGCAGCGCAACGCGCTCGTGCGGGCCTACGGCGGCATGGTCAAGGCCGCGGGGCGGGAGTGGCTGGTGCGGGGCACGCTCGACCGCAAGCAGGTCCACACACTACTGAGCACCCAGTTGCGCACGCTCGTCGCCGAGGTGCTGCCCGCCGCCGTGCGCACGCCCGCCCACTGACCACTGTGCCGGCCGCCCACGCAGGTGTGTCGGCCACCCAGGCCGGTCAGTGGGCCAGCACGGGCGGCGCCTGCGTCTCGTCGCCGTCCTCCTTGGGCACCGGCGGCTTCTTCGGCAGGAACAGCGCGGGGATGACGCAGGCTCCCACGAGCACCAGCGACCACACGAACGTCGAGGCGAAGGAGTCGGCCGCCAGCACCGCGGCCGCGTCGTGCGTGCGCGGATCGTGCAGCGCCGCCGTGGCGGCGAGCTGACCCTGGCTCGTCGGCACGCCGAACTTCCCGGCGAGCAGCCCGGCCAGGATGATCGACATGACCGCGGCGCCGACGGCGCCCGACGTCTGCTGGATGATGTTGAGCGCGCTGGAGGCGTGCGCCACGTCCTTTTTGGTCAGCGTCTGCAGCGCGGCCGACATGATCGGCATCATCGTGCAGCCCATGCCAAGGCCGAGCACGAACAACGAGGTCAGCAGCGCCCAGTACGGCGTGTCCGCCGCGACCTGGGAGAAGATGACGAGCCCGCCGACGATCAGCAGCAGGCCCGGCAGCACCACCTTGCCCGCGCCGACGCGGTCGGCGAGCCTGCCCGCGAAGGGCATGGCGACCATCGCACCGAGACCCTGCGGCGCGAGCAACAGGCCCGCCGCGAGCGCCGATTCGCCCCGCACCAGCAGGAAGTACGTCGGCAGCAGCAGCATTGCCCCGAAGAACGCCACCGCGAACAGCGACATGGTGGCCGCCGCGATGGAGAAGGTCCGGTCGCGGAACAGCCGCAGCTCCACCAGCGGGTTGGCGATGCGCAACGCCCGCGCCACGAACCCGGCGATGAGCACGATGCCGGCGAGCATCGGCAGCCACACGCTGGTGGCGGTGATGCCGCCCGCGTTGGGGATGTCGGACACGCCGTAGATCAGCAGCGCCAGGCCCGGCGAGAGCATGAGCATGCCGGGGAAGTCGAAGCGGTGCGTCGGCTGCGGCTCGTCCCTCGGCAGGACCCGCCACGCCGCGAACAGCGCGACAGCGCCGATCGGCACGTTGATGTAGAAGATCCAGCGCCAGCTCACCGAGTCGACGAGCCAGCCGCCGAGGATCGGGCCCGCGATGGGACCGAGCAGCATCGGCACGCCGAGCACCGCCATCACCCTGCCGACCCGCTGCGGGCCCGCCGCCTTGGTGAGGATCGTCATCGCCGCGGGCATCAGCATGCCGCCGCCGAGCCCCTGCACCACCCGGAAGGCGATGAGCGACTCGATGTTCCACGCCAGGCCCGCGACCATCGAGCCGACGAGGAAGAGCACGATCGCGAGCAGGTAGAGCCGTTTGGTTCCGAACCGGTCGGAGGCCCAGCCCGTCACCGGGATGACCGTCGCCAGCGCCAGCATGTAGCCGGTGGCGACCCACTGGATCGTGTCGAACGACGTCCGGAACTCGATGGTCAGCTGCTGCAGGGCGACGTTGACCACCGTCGTGTCGAGAATCGCCATGATGGCGCCGAGCACGACGACGCCCGCGACCTTCAGCACTCCCCGGTCGAGCTTGTCCTTCGCCGGAAGCTCGTCGGCCCCGGCCGCATGCGAAGTTGTCATGAAGCCATGTCCCCGTGAAGAACGCACGCGGAAATGCGCGTGCGTGAAAATGGATGTCCCCCTTGAAGTACGCATTGTCAGCGTACCGGGCACGGAATTACGGCTCCAACAATTCCGCTGTGTGCGGCATCACGTGGTTACGCCAATCGGCGCAGCAGGCGCGCGGGCAGCAGGCGCACGATCACACTCAGTGGCGCCCACGGCAGGCCCGGCACGTACGCGCGGGCCGGCTCGCGCTCGATCGCCTTCACCATCGCCCGGGCTCCGGCCTCGGCGCCGGCCATGAGCGGCGTGCGGCCCGCTCGGCCGGTCATCTCCGACTCGATGTAGCCGGGCAGCAGGGTGGTGACCGTGATCGGCGTGCGCAGCGTGTCGGCGCGGATGCCGTCGGCGAGCGCCGCCGCGCCCGCCTTGGACGCGGCGTACGCGGTGAGGTTGCGGGGCATTCCGCGCAGCGCGCTGAACGACGACACGAGCACGAGGTGCCCGGCGTTCTGCTCGCGGAAGATCTCCATCGCCGCCTCGCACTGGGCGAGCGCGGCGACGAGGTTGGTCTCGACCGTCTGCCTGTTCGCCCGGAAGTAGCCGGTGCCCACCGGCTGTCCCTTGCCGAGGCCCGCGTTGACGACCACGCGGTCGAGCGTGCCCAGCTCGGCGCGGAACTCGCCGAACACCGTGAAGACCCGGTCGTGGTCGTTGACGTCGAGTTCACGGGTGAGCACCCGGATGCCGGGATGCCGCTCGGTGAGCTCGGCGGCGAGCGCGTCGAGCCGGTCGGTGCGGCGGGCGCACAGGGCGAGGTTGCGACCCTCGGCGGCGAACCGCCGGGCCATGCCCTCGCCGAGGCCCGAGCTCGCGCCGGTGATCAGGATGTTCGTCCGCATGGGCGACACCCTACCGTCCGGTAACAAGCCGGTGGCCCGGCGCGCGCCGCGCCGGGCCACCGTGTTCCTCCAGGGAGTGGAGGGGCCTGTCACTCCCCCGTGTAGAGCAGCCGGTTGGGCGTGCCCGGGCTCGGGTTGGTGATCTTGTCCGGCGTGGCCTTCTCGACCAGTGCCGACTCCACGTCCGCGGGCGCGGCCTCCGGGTTGGCGGAGAGGTACAGCGCCGCGGCGCCCACGACGTGCGGCGTGGCCATCGAGGTGCCGCTGATGGTGTTCTCGCCGCCGTCGTTCCACGCCGAGGTGATGTCCACGCCCGGGGCGTAGAGGTCGACGACCTCGCCGTAGTTGGAGAAGTCGGCCTGCGCGTCGGCGTCGTCGCTGGCGGCGACCGTGATCGCCTCGGTCACCCTGGCGGGCGAGGTGTTGCCGGCGTCCTGGCCCTCGTTGCCCGCCGCGACGCCGAACGTGACACCCGCACCGATGGCGCCGCGCACGGCGTTGTCGAGCGCCTCGTCGACGGTGCCGCCGAGGCTCATGTTCGCCACGGACGGGCCGCTGGCGTTCTGCGCCACCCAGTCGATGCCGGCGACGACCTGCTCGGTGGTGCCGCTGCCGTTGGCGTCGAGCACCCGCACCGGCACGATCTGCACACCCTTCGCGACGCCGTACTCCTCGCCGCCGATGGTGCCCGCGACGTGCGTGCCGTGCCCGTTCTCGTCGGCCGGGTCCTCGTCGTTGTCGATGAAGTCGTACCCGCCGTTCACCCGGCCGCCGAAGGTGCTGTGGTCGGCGGTGACGCCGGTGTCGATGACGTAGGCGGTGACGTTGTCGGCCTTGCCCGCGAAGTTGTAGGCGTCGTCGAGCGGCAGGTCGCGCTGGTCGATGCGGTCGAGCCCCCAGGACGGCGGCGCGTCCTGCACGTCGGCCGCGTGCACCCGCTGGTTCTGCACCACGTAGGCCACGTCGGTGTCGGCGGCCAGCCGCTTGGCCTGTGCCTCGCTGGCGCGGATCGAGAAGCCGTCGAGCGCGCTGCCGAAGGTGCGGCCCAGGCTCACGCCGTAGTCACCGACCAGGTCCTTGGCCAGGGACGTGACCTGCGCGGTGAGGCTGCTCTGCTTCAGCACCACGATGTAGCTGTCCTGGACCGCGTTCGGCGTGTTCGCCGAGAGAATCCGTCCCTCGGCCTGCGCGGCCTGTGCGGGCCCCAGTCCGGCCGCGACCACGCCCGTGACACCGGCCACCACGGCACCGGCGGTGAGGCCCTTGCGAAGTTTCCCCGAGTTGCCCATCGGCATCCTTCCTCGTCCCCAGTGTTGACGTGTCAGTCATGCAACGGGACCGGGATGCAGTTGGGCAATGATTCACAGTTACCAGTTGTAGGCCATTTGGCCTAACATAGAGTAGACCGAACGGGGTCTTGCTCACGCTCGGCAGCCATCGCACGCGCGTTACACAGTACTGCTAACGTTGTCCATATCGTTATGGGCATGCGTCGTCGGGGGGCGAGCCTGGACATGAGCGGCACCGCGTTTTCGGCCGCGCTGCGGCAAGCCATTTCCGGCAGCGGGCTCGGTCTCGACCGCATTCAGGCACGGTTGCAGGAACGTGGCATTTCCGTGAGCGTCACCGCGCTCAGTTACTGGCAGTCGGGAAAACGCCAGCCGGAACGGCAGAGCTCCATTTCGGCGGTGCGCGTGCTGGAGGAGATCCTGGAGGTGCCCGCGGGGGCACTGCTCAGCCTGCTGGCACCGCCCCGCCCCCGCGGCACGTCGTCGCGCAGGAGGGCCGACGGCGCCGAGCAGCCGCTGACGCTGGACAGCGGCCCCGCGGCGGCCCTGGTGGGCCTGCACGACCGCTGCACCGTGGGCGACGGCGGCACGGTGCACACGGTCACCGCCAAGGCCGTCTTCCGCGCCGGAGCCGACGGCGCGGACCGCTGGCTGCTCACCTACCCGCACAACGGCGCGCCCCCGCCCGCCGTGCGGGCCCTGCGCAACTGCTCGCTCGGCCGGGTCGAGGCCGACACCGAACGGGGCGTCGTGCTGGCGGAGCTGTTGTTCGGCCGGTGCCTCGGCAGCGGCGAGACCCACCTGGCCGAATACTCGCTGACCTACGACCATTCCGGCGCGCAGGACGAGGCGAGAACCCATTGCCGGCAGTTCCGGCAACCCATTCCGGAATATCTGCTGGAAGTGCATTTCGAGCCCGATTCGGTACCGCAGCGGTGCTGGCAGTACGCGCGCGCGGAGGATTCCCCGCAGCCCGAGACCCGCGAACTGCGCATCGGCGAGGACGGCACCGCCCACGCCGTCGCGGTGGACTTCGGACCCGGCAGGTTCGGTATCGGCTGGGGCTGACCCGGCCCCTACGAAGGTCGCGATCAGGACAGCTTGTTGCGCAGGACCTTGCCGGTGGCGTTGCGCGGCAGCTCGTCCAGGAACTCGACGTCGCGGGGCACCTTGTAGCGGGCGAGGTTGGCCTTGACGTGCTCGCGGACCGTGTCGGCGTCGAGCGTCGCACCCGGCGCGGGCACGACGAACGCCTTGAGCCGCTGCCCGAACTCCTGGTCGGCGACCCCGATGACGGCGGCCTCCAGCACATCGTCGCGCTCGACGATGAGGTTCTCCACCTCGATCGGGTAGACGTTCTCGCCGCCCGAGACGATCATCTCGTCGTCGCGGCCGTCGATGAACAGCAGGCCATCGGCGTCGAAGTGGCCGACGTCGCCGGTGGAGAGCAGGCCGTCGATGATGTCCTTGTGCCGCCCGTCGGTGTAGCCCTCGAAGGCCAGGCCGCTGCCGACGAACACCCGGCCGGTGACGTGCGGCTCGGTGATCTGGCGTCCGTGCTCGTCGTAGAGCCGCACCCGGCAGCCGACCGGGGGCCTGCCCACCGTGCCAGGGGCCTTGCGCCAGTCCTCGGGTGTGGCGACGGTGGCCACGGCGACCTCGGTGGAGCCGTAGAGGTTGTGGATGACGTCGCCGAAGAGCTCCGTGGCGCGGTTGCCGGTGTCGGGAGCCAGTGCCGAGCCCGCGACGAAGATGATCCGCAGGCTCGAGGTGTCATACGCACCGATGACCTCGGGGCCGAGGTCGATGATCCGCTGGAGCATGGTGGGCACCAGCACCAGCGCGGTGCAGCGGTGCTCGGCCACCCCGCGCAGTGTCTCCTTGGGGTCGAACCGGCGGCGCAGCACGACCGTGCAGCCCAGCGCGAGCGACAGGATGAACTGCGAGATGCCGGTGCCGTGGAACAGCGGCGCGCCCATGAACGTCGCCTCGCCGACCCGCAGCGGGATCCGGTCGAGGAACTGCGCCGAGTCGAGCGCGGAGATCTTGGGCCGGGGCGCGCCTTTCGGAGTACCGGTGGTGCCGCTGGTGAGCAGCACGAGCCCGCCGGGCTTCTCGGGCGCGGGCAGCGGCCGGTCGTCGGTGCCCGCGATGATCTCGTCGAGCACCGGGATGTCCCGCTCGGCGAGGTCGGACTCGGTCCAGGCCAGGTAGCGGTCGGCGCCGTCGACGCCGGCGAGCAGGTCGGTGAACTCCTCGTCGTAGACGAGCACCTCGACCTTCTCGCGTGCGGCGACATCGGTGAGCTGCGGCTTGGCGAACCCGGTGTTCAGCAGCAGCAGCGGCGCGCCCAGCTTGCCCGCGGCGAGCATGGTCAGCACCAGCCCCCGGTGGTCGCGGCACAGCACGGCGATGGCCGAGCCGGGCCGGACGCCGCGCTCGAACCAGGCGCGCGCCAGCGCGTCGGACTGCCGGTCGAGCTGGCCGAAGGTGAGCGGTCCGCGCTCGTCCACGATGCCGATCGCGTCCGGGTCCCTGTGCGCGGCGATGCGGACCGACCCGGCGAGCGGACCGTAGCGACGGGTGGCGACCAGCGAGCGGATGCCCTCGTCGAGGCGCGGGAACGGGACGAGCCCCGCCCGCCACAGCACCTCCACGCTCCGGGCCTTCTCCGACACACGACTCGCCAGCTCGGCCACTGCGGGCGGCCTCCTCATCCGGCACCTCCTTGCGCTCGCACGCTGAACCTACCGGCTAGTAGCCTGGGCGTCGACCGTAGCCTGTCGGTGTCACCAGGACAATCACCGGTGTGTACCTGATCGTGGCCCGCGAGGCGGACGACGTCTACGCCGTACGCTCGCCCGGCGCGGCGCTCGACGCGCCGGAGCGCCTCCCGGCCGCGGACCTGGCCCGGCACGCCGCGCGCTGGGAGCGGGAACTGAGCCCGCGCTGGGTGTTCACCTCGGTCGAGCAGGACTACCCGGCGCTGCTGGACGCCGGGGTGCGCGTGCGCCGGTGTCACGATCTGGCGCTGGTCGAGGGGCTGCTGCTGGCCCACGAGCAGCGGCATGAGGCGTCGCGCTGGCTCGCCGCCGCCTACGCCAGGGCCCGCGGGCTCGACCCGCCCGCCATCGCCGAGCCCGGCCATCCCGATCTCGACGAGCAGCCGACGTTGTTCGACCCGCGCGGCTCCGGGCTGCCGCCCGGCGTTGCCGCCGCGGACGCCGCCGAGGTGGTGCTCGCCGAGCAGCAGCGGCGGATCGCACGGCTGGCGCATCCGGACCGGATGCGGCTGCTGGCCGCCGCCGAGTCGGCCAGCGCGCTCGCGGCGGCGGAGATGTCGGCCGACGGGCTGCCCTGGCGCGCCGACGTCCACGACGCCCTGCTGACCGACCTGCTCGGCGAGCGGGTCCCCGCGGGGCAGCGGCCCGCGAAGCTGGCGGCCCTGGCCGAGCGGGTACAGCAGGCCTTCGGGGGCAGGCCGCTCACCATCGACCACCCGGGCAGCGTCGTGCGTGCCTTCGGCCGCGAGGGCATCTCGATTCCGTCCGCCCGCGCACACGTGCTGCGCGAGATCGACCACCCCGCCGTCGAGCCCCTGCTGGAGTACAAGGAGCTGGCGCGGCTGCACTCCGCGCACGGCTGGACGTGGCTCGACCACTGGGTGCGCGACGACCGCTTCCGGCCGGTGTTCGTCGTCGGCGGCGTGGTGTCCGGCCGGTGGGCGAGCCGGGGCGGCGCGGCGCTGCAGATTCCGCGCGTGCTGCGCGCGTGCGTGCGCGCCGACCCGGGCTGGAAGCTCGTCGTGGCCGACGCCGCGCAGCTGGAGCCGCGCATCCTCACCGCGCTGGCCGGGGACCGCAGGCTCGCCGACGTGTGCGCGGCGGCGGACCTGTACACCAGCCTGGCCGAGGCGATGTTTCCCGGCGCGACCCCGGACGGCGACAACCGTGGCCGTGCCAAGATCGCGATGCTCTCGGCGATGTACGGCGGCACGGCGGGCGAGGCGGCGTCACTCATGGCGCTGCTGCGCCAGCGGTTCCCCGACGCGGTGTCCTATGTGGAGCGCGCCGCGCTGGCGGGCGAGCGCGGCGAGACCGTGCGCTCGCGGCTGGGCCGGACCTCTCCCCCGCCGTCGGCGGCGTGGCGGGCACTGACCGGCGGCGGCGCCGACGAGGACAGGGCGCGCCGGGCGGCCAGGGACTGGGGCCGGTTCACGCGCAACTTCGTCGTGCAGGCCAGCGCCGCCGACTGGACGGCGGTGCTGCTGGCCACGCTGCGGCAGCGCCTGCCCGAGCCCGCGCACCTGGTGTTCTTCCAGCACGACGAGGTGCTGGTGCACTCGCCCGCCGAGCTGGCGGACCAGGTGAGCGCCTGCCTGGAGGAGGCGGTACGGGAGACGACGGCACTGGTGTTCGGCCCGGCCTGCCCGGTGCGCTTCCCGATGCCCGCCGCCGTGGTCGACTGCTACGCCGACGCCAAAGCCTGACCCGGAGCCGAGCTCCCCAATGTGGCATTCGTAGCGCTCAACTTCCCCAATGCGGCATTCGTAGCGTTCAACGCCACCAATGCCGCATTGGGGAGCTTCAGGCGGCGGCGTCGAGGGCTCGCAGGACGCGCTTCACCGACACCGGGTACGCGGTGCGCAGCGTCTGCGCGAAGAAGCTCACCCGCAGCTCCTCGATCATCCACCGCACCTCCGCCAGCTCCGGGCTCGGCGCCGTCCTCGGCGGCAGCTCCGCGAGCGCGGCCTGGTACTCCTGCCACAGCCACTGCACCTCGCGCAGCCGCTCGACATCGCGCGCCGGGTCGGTCGGCAGCTTCTCCAGCCTCCGCTCGATCGCGCGCACGTACCGCACGACGTCGGGCAGCCGGTCGAACCCGGTTCCGGTGACGAAGCCCGCGTGCACCAGCCCGTCGAGCTGCGCGCGGACGTCGGCCAGCGACTCGGCGAGCGCGCCGCCCCGCATCTCCGCCAGCCGCGCCTCGACGTCGTGGCTCGCGGCGAGCACGTTCTCCACCTCGCGCAGCACGGCGAGCACCGTGCCGTTGAGGCCGGCCCGCACCTTCTCCAACAGCGCAGCGAATCCGGACTCGTCCCACACCGGGCCGCCCGCGTCGGCCACCAGCTTGTCCACGGCGCAGTCGACGCAGTCCTCCAGCAGTGCGGCGACGCTGCCGTGCGGGTTGCGCGTCAGCACCAGCTTCGACCGGTTGCCCAGGTTGCGGTTGAGGTGCTTCATCGGCGAGGGCAGGTTCAGCCGCAGCAGCCTGCGCGTGCCCTCCCACATGGCCGTGCGCTGCTGCCCGGGCGTGTCGAGCATCCGCACGGCCACGCTGTCGCCCTCGTCCACCAACGCCGGGTAGGCCTTCACCTCGTGGCCGCGCCTGCGCGCCTGGAACACCTGCGGCAGCTCACCGAACGACGGCGTCCGCAGGCCCCCGCGCTCGATGTCGTCGGCCGCCGCCGAGATGGTCTTGCGCAGGCGCTCGCTCAGCCGCTCGCGCAGCGCGTCCAGATCCTTGCCCTCCGCGAGCCTGCGGCCCCGCTCGTCGACGATGCGGAAGGTGGGTTTGAGATGGCCGGGGACCGAGTCCCACTGCCACGCGTCCGGCGGGACGGCCACGCCGCGCAGGCGTTCCAGCTCGGCGGCCAGCGCCCCGGTGAGCGGCTCGGAGGAGGGCTCCAGCGCGGCGAGCGCCTGCCGTGCGGTGTCCGGCGCCGGGACGAGGTTGCGGCGCAGCGCCTTCGGCAGCGACTTGATGAGCGCGGTGACCAGTTCCTCGCGCAGTCCCGGCACCTGCCACTCGAAACCGTCGGTGCGCACCTGGTTGAGCACCGGGAGTGGGATGTGGACGGTGACGCCGTCCGCCTCGGTGCCGGGCTCGAACTGGTAGGTGAGGTCGAACGTCAGGTTGCCCTGGGCCCAGGTGTCCGGGTAGTCGCCCTCCCGCACGTCGTCTGCGGTGGCGTTGACGAGCATGGCCTTCTCGAAGTTGAGCAGGTCCGGCTCGCTGCGCCGCTTCTTCTTCCACCAGGTGTCGAAGTGCCGGGCCGAGACCACCTCGGAGCCGACCCGCTCGTCGTAGAAGGCGAACAACGTCTCGTCGTCGACGAGGATGTCCCGCCGCCGCGCGCGGTTCTCCAGGTCCTCCACCTCGCCCAGCAGGGCGCGGTTCTCGGCGAAGAAGCGGTGGTTGGTGTCCCAGTCGCCCTCCACCAGCGCGTGCCGGATGAACAGCTCCCGTGCCAGCTCGGGATCGATGCGGCCGTAGTTGACCTTGCGGCCGGTGACGAGCGGCAAGCCGTACAGCGTCACCCGCTCGTTGGCCATCACCGCGCCCTGCTTGCGTTCCCAGTGCGGCTCCGAGTAGGTGCGTTTCACCAGGTGCTCCGCGAGGGGTTCCACCCACTCCGGCTCGATGCGGGCGTTGACGCGCGCCCACAGCCTGGAGGTCTCCACCAGCTCGGCCGAGGCGACCCAGCGCGGCTGCTTCCGGAACAGCGCCGAGCCGGGAAACACCGAGAACCGGGTGCCCCGCGCGCCGAGGTAGTCGCCCTTGGCCGGGTCCTTGAGCCCGATGTGCGAGAGCAGCCCCGCCAGCAGCGACGTGTGGATGCGCTGCGGGTCGCCGGGCACGGTGTTGAGCGTGATGTCGAGCTGCTTGGCGAGCTGGCGCAGCTGGCTGAAGATGTCCTGCCATTCGCGCACCCGCAGGTAGTTCAGGTACTCCGCGCGGCACAGCCTGCGGAACTGGTTGCCCGACAGCGCCTTCTGCCGCTCGCGCAGGTAGTTCCACAGGTTGAGGTAGGCGAGGAAGTCGGAGTTGGGGTCGGCGAAGCGCGCGTGCTGCTGCCTGGCCGCCTCCTGCTTGTCGGCAGGCCGCTCGCGGGGATCCTGAATGGACAGTGCGGCGGCGATGACCATCACCTCGCGCACGCAGCCGTTGCGCGCGGCCTCCACGATCATCCGGCCGAGGCGTGGATCGACCGGCAGCTGTGCGAGCTGCCTGCCGACGGGCGTCAGCTGCTTTTTCGCCGGGTCCAGTGCGCCCAGCTCCTGCAGCAGCTGCACGCCCGCGGTGACCTGGCGCCGGTCCGGCGGCTCGACGAACGGGAAGGCGGCGATGTCACCGAGCCCCAGTGAGGTCATCTGCAGGATCACCGACGCCAGGTTGGTGCGCAGGATCTCCGGATCGGTGAACTCCGGGCGGTTCTCGAAGTCCTCTTCGGAGTAGAGCCGGATGCAGACACCGTCGGATGTGCGCCCGCAGCGGCCCTTGCGCTGGTTGGCCGAGGCCTGCGAGACGGGCTCGATGGGCAGCCGCTGCACCTTGGTGCGGTGGCTGTAGCGGGAGATGCGGGCCGTGCCGGGGTCGACGACGTACTTGATGCCGGGCACGGTCAGCGACGTCTCGGCGACGTTGGTGGCCAGCACGATGCGCCGTCCGCTGTGCCGCTGGAACACGCGGTGCTGGTCGGCCGCCGACAGCCGCGCGTACAGCGGCAGGATCTCCGTGTTCGGCAGCTCCAGCGCGCTCAGCGCCTCGCTCGCGTCGCGGATCTCGCGTTCGCCGGACAGGAACACGAGGATGTCGCCGGGCCCCTCGGCCATCAGTTCCCGTGCCGCGTCGATGATCGCCTGCACCTGGTCGCGGTCGGGGTCGGCATCCGGGTCGTCGGGGTCGACGATCGGCCGGTACCGCACCTCGACCGGGTACGTCCGGCCGGACACCTCCACGATCGGCGCGTCCGAGAAGTGCCGGGAGAAGCGCTCCGGGTCGATCGTCGCCGAGGTGATGATCACCTTCAGGTCGGGCCTGCGGGGCAGCAACTGCTTGAGGTAGCCGAGCAGGAAGTCGATGTTGAGGCTGCGCTCGTGGGCCTCGTCGATGATGATCGTGTCGTACTGGCGCAGCATCCGGTCCTGCTGGATCTCGGCGAGCAGGATGCCGTCGGTCATCAGCTTGACGAGCGTGTCGTCGCCCGAGGTGTCGGTGAACCGGACCTTGTAGCCCACGCAGGCGCCCAGCTCGGTGCCGAGCTCGCTCGCGATGCGCTCCGCGACCGTGCGGGCTGCGAGCCTGCGCGGCTGGGTGTGCCCGATCTGCCCGCGCACGCCGAGCCCCAGCTCGAGGCAGATCTTGGGCAGCTGGGTGGTCTTGCCGGAGCCGGTCTCCCCCGCCACGATCACGACCTGGTGGTCGCGGATCGCCGCCGCGAGGTCGTCCCGGCTCTGGCTCACCGGCAGCTCGGGCGGGTACGTGATCTTCGGCACGGATTCCCTGCGGCGCCGCACGCGCTGTTCGGCGGCCTCGACGTCGGCGGCGATACGCGCCGTGATCTGCTCGGCGTTGCGGGCCTTGCGGGCGCCGTCGAGACGGCGGCGCAGCCGATGCGCGTCGCGCAGCATCAGCTCGGGCAGCCGCGACCGCAGCTCGTGGACGGGAGTGGACATACGGCACCCAGCTTAGCCGGGACGCCGCGCATGCCGTCCGCTCAACCGGCCCGTCGCAGCGTGGCCGCGCCCAACTCGGCGACCGTGCGGTGACCGGAAAGGCCCATCGTGAGGTCGAAGTCGGCGAGCACGCTGCGCAGCACGTGTCGCACCCCGTCCTCGCCGCCGTGCGCCAGCCCGTAGACGTACGGCCTGCCGAGCAGCACGGCCCGCGCCCCGAGCGCCAGCGCCTTGAGCACGTCCGCGCCGGTGCGCACGCCGGAGTCGAACAGCACCTCGATCCGGTCGCCGACGGCGGTGGCGATCTCCGGCAGCGCGTCCAGCGCCGCGATCGCGCCGTCCACCTGCCGCCCGCCGTGGTTGGACACCACGATGCCGTCCATCCCGGCGGCCACCGCGCGCCGCGCGTCGTCGACGTGCTGGATGCCCTTGAGCACGATCGGGCCGTCCCAGTGCTCGCGCAGGAACGGCAGCGCGTCCCACGCGCGGTCGGTGCCGGTGACCATGGAGATCCAGCGCAGCACCGCCGACGGCGTGTCCTCCTCGGGGCTCGTGTCGAGCCTGCTGCGAAACACCGGGTCGCTGAACGGCACCGCCATGCCCTCGCCGTGCAGAAACGGCAGGTACCCGGCGTCGAGGTCGCACGGCCGCCATGCCAGCGTCCACGTGTCGAGCGTCACCACGAGCACCGAGTAGCCCGCACGCTTGGCGCGGCACAGGATGCTGCCGCACACGTCCGGATCGTTCGGCCAGTACAGCTGGAACCACCTCGGCCCGCTGCCCGAGGCGGCGGCGACGTCCTCGATGCTCGTGGAGGACGCCGTGGACAGCACCATGGGCAGTCCCAGCCCGGCGGCGGCACGGGCGGTGGCCGGCTCGGCGTCGGCGTGCACGATGGACTGCACGCCGACGGGCGCGAGCAGCACCGGCGCGGGCATCGTGGTGCCGAGCACGCTGGTGGACAGGTCGCGTTCGGTCGCGTCGGTGAGCATCCGCGGCACGATCCTCCAGCGGTCGAACGCCTCCCGGTTGGCGCGTGCGGTGGCGCCCGAACCCGCCGCGCCCGCCACGTACCAGAACGGCTCCGGCGCCAGCAGCTCCGCGGCCGAGGCCTCCAGGCGCGTCGGGTCGGTCGAGAACGCGGGCTTCGTCCCGCCGTAGCCCTGCAGGTAGATCTCGTTCTGGTAGGAACCGAACCGTTCGGCCACAGGCACCTCCGTGCTCGTCCCCCGGCGTTGGTGTCGGCGGGCATCCTACGCGCAGCCGCGGTGTTGACCTTCACGTCGGTTGAACGCCCAGTATCGCCGTATGCACAGCATCAGCGCGTTCGCGCGCCTCACCGGGCTCACCCCGAGTGCCCTGCGCTTCTACGACGACTGCGCGGTGCTGACGCCGGCGCGGGTGGATCCGTCGACCGGCTACCGCCACTACAGCGACGAGCAGGTGCCCAGGGCGGTCCAGCTGCGCAGGCTCCGCGCGGCGGGACTGCCGCTGGCCGAGGTCGCCGCGGTGCTCGACGGCGACCCGGCCGGGGCGCGGGCCGTGCTCGACACCCACGCGCACAGGCTGCGCGTCGACGCCGAGGCGGCGCAGGCCGCACTGGAGGCGGCGAGGGCCGCGCTGCCGGGCGGCGGCGGGCACACCGAGGTCCGCGTCGGCGGCGCCGAGCTGGCGGGCGCCGTGCGCCAGGTGGCGCCGTCGGCGGCGCGCACCGGCGAGTTCCCGGCACTGCGGTGCGTGCTCGTCGAGCTGTCCGGCACGCGGGTGCGCCTCGTGGCCACCGACCGCTACCGGCTCGCCGTGCGCGAGCTGACACCGCACGCGGTCAGCGGCGGGCCGGCGAGCCTGCTGGTGCCCGTGCCCGCGCTGGTGGAGACGTCCGCGTGGGCGGCCCGGCACGCCGAGGTGACCCTGCGGACCGGCGACGGTGAGTCCGTCCTGCTCGCGGGCGGCGAGCGGCGGACGCTGCCGGTGTCGGACGCCGAGTTTCCCGCCTACCGCGAGGTGCTCGCGGGCCTGGAGGGGCCACGGCGGCGCGTGCTTACCGGCCGCGCGGAACTGGCGGCCGCGCTCGACGCCGAGGACGGCTCGGCCGTGGTGCTGAGAGCGCAGCCGGACACGCTGGGCGTCGGGGCCACCACGCTGCCCGCCGTGTGCTCGGAATCGCTGCGGATCGCCTTCGACCCCGCCGTGCTCGGGCCCGCGCTCGAGGCGAGCGTCGGGCCGGACGTGCTGCTGGAGATCGCCACCGCCGAGACACCGGTGCTGGTGCGCTCCGCGGACCAGGGCAGCTTCACCACGCTCGTGATGCCGGTCCAGGACCCGGAGGTGCGGCGGTGCTGAACCCGGACAACCCCGTCGTGCGCCTGTGCGGCGAGGGCATGGCGGCCGAGGCACAGGGCCGGCCGGCCGAGGCCCGCACGCTGTTCGAGCGGGCGTGGCAGGCGGCCACCGACGACTACGAGGCCTGCGTCGCCGCGCACTACCTGGCCCGCCACCAGCCGACGCCCGAGGACACGCTGCACTGGAACCAGGTGTGCCTGGAGCGGGCCGACCGGGTCGCCGGGTTCCACGCCTCGCTGCACGCGACGCTGGCCCGCGCGCACGGCGGGCCGACCTGCGCTCGCTGCGCCTGTTGCTGCCCGCCTACTACGGCGACCTGGGCACCGACGCCGACCAGGAGCGGCTGGTGACCGCGGCCAGGATGCTGCACGCCGAACGGCGGCTGCCGCCGCGGGAACAGCACGCGCTCGGCGAGCTGATCTCGTCGGGGTCCACAGTGGAACCGGGCTGAGCGGCTGCGCGCTCAGCCCCGCTCGCCCTGCTCACCGCCCTGCGGCTCACCCGACAACAGCAACAGGAAGGCGACGAAGCCGGCCAGCAGCCACCACGCGTCGGACAGCATGATCGCGGCGAGGATGCCGAGCGGGGCGGCCGCGATCGCCAGGACGCGGAACAGTTCCATCACCGGCTCCTTCGCACCGCGGGCGCGGACCGGGGCGGCCGCTGGGCGGCCGGCCCCTGGTTCCAGTGTCCCGCGCTCGCGGTGCGAACGCCGCCCCGGCGGGCGTCGAATGGGTTACGGCTCGCGGTTCGCCGTCCGGATCACAGCCCGAGCTCGCCCAGCCGGACGCTGATCCGCGGGTCGGTGGACACCACGGGCGACTCCGCCCGCACCCACGGGTCTCCTCCGAAGTGCAGCTGGAAGATCTTCTCCGCCGTCCGCGTCGCCAGCGCCTGCGTGGTGAGCGTCGGGTTCGGACCGCCGAGGCCGTTGGCGAGCGCGGAGTTGTCCGCGATGAACAGGCCCTTGACGGCCCTGGACTCGGCGTTGGGGTCCAGCACGGAGTTCTGCTCGGACTCGCCCATCCGCATCGACGACTGGACGTGCAGGATCAGCGGCGCCCAGTCGATGCGGAAGACCTTCTTCGCGCCCGCGCCGCGCAGCAGCTGCGCCGCCTTGCCCGCCATGAACTCGCGGTTGCGGGTGGTGCGGGCCGTGCGGCTGCGGTGCCGGAAGGTGACCTTGGGGATCGGGCCGTTCTCGTCGGCGGGCAGCGCCGAGGTGACCACCCTGTTGTCGGCCTCCACGTCGTCGTCGGTGATGACGAGCACGCACAGCAGCCGGTCGAGCCCGCCTGCCACGAGTTCCTTGAGCTCGGGGCCCATGACGCGGCCTGCCGGGCCGTCCCACGGGCCCGAGGGGCCCCGGCCGTTGGCGTACTGGCCGCGGATACCGCTGTCGGACAGCGTTGTGGCGAAGGCGTTGAGCGCGGGCGGCAGGCCGACGTTCTCCAGCCCGCCGTAGGGAGGGAAGTCCAGCCGTGCCGAGGACCCGACGCCCTTCGGGTTGCCGGTGTAGTCGTCGAAGGAGCCGATCACCCAGTCGAAGAAGTGGTCGGTGTAGCCGCGGCCGACCCAGTCGTTGGGGTTGGGCAGGCCGCTGTTGAACCACAGTCTCGGGTTCTCGGTGCAGCCTCCTGCCATCACCACGACCTTCGCGTCCTCGCGGTGTTCGGCGCCGGAGACGTTGTCGCGCCAGGTGACCCCGCTGGCACGCAGCGCGCCTGCCCTGCGCTCGGTGTGGATGCGGGTGACGTAGGCGTCGGTGATGAGCTCGACCGGCCTCCCGCCCGGTGCCCACACGTCGGCGGTCAGCGCCATCGGCACGTAGCTGTTGTCGGTGGAGCGCTTGGCGAACTGGTTGCGCGGTGCGCCGACGGGTCGCATGCAGCCCTGGAAGCAGTACCCGCAGAACGTGCAGCCGGTCGCGTTCGGGTAGGTCAGCAGGTTGGTGTCGGTGGTGCGGCCCGCGTTGCCGCCGGGCTGCAGGATGGCGTTCTCCTGCGGCCGGTAGGACGGCCCGTGGGTGGTCTTCGTGGTCTGCACGGGCAGGCCGAGCGTCTCGCAGCCGCGGAAGAACACCGCCTCCTTGGTGCCCATGGCGGCCGTCATCACCGGTGCCGTGGCCTCCACCCACTCGAAGTACGGCACCAGTTCGCCGTAGGAGAACGGGAACCGGTGGTTGATGTCGTACTCGGCGCGATCGGGCTTGTCGTAGTCGTTGAACACGCCGGGGTAGGCGCGCGGGTAGTTGCCGTAGAAGTGCTGCGTGGTGCCACCGACGCCGGAGAGCTGCCACACGAACGAGTTCTGCGACCACTCCCGGAACCACGCGGGCTTCGAGCGGTCGGTCGGGCCGAGCCGGAAGTAGCCGGACAGCGGGTTGTTGGCGTCGTTTTCGAAGCTCGTCCACTGCTCGCGCGGCCTGGCGTGCCGGGGCCCGGCCTCCAGCACGAGCACGTCGAGCCCCCGGGCGGCCAGTTCCTTGGCGACCACGGGGCCGCCGCCCCCGGCGCCGATGACGATGACGTCGCGCATCAGTCGTGCACCTCCGTGCGGCCCTGGTAGTAGCCGATGAAGTCGTCCCAGCCCTCGACGGGGCCGTCGGGCTGGTAGCCGGTCAGCTGCCAGCCGACAGGGCGGCCGGTGAGCTGCCGGGTGCCGCGGTCGAACACCGCGTACTCGGTGTAGGAGCCGAAGCTGGCGAACTCGATGAGCGCGCCGCCGACGAACTTCAGCAGCCCGGACACCGAGGCCTTGAGCGGCTCGGGGAACTGCACGTCGAGCAGCGCCACCAGGTCCGAGTCGGGACCTTCGAGCAGTTCGAACGCCCTGGCCTTCTCGGCGTAGTTCAGCCGCGCGAACGGCGAGAGGAACGGGCCGTTGACGGCGAGCGGGTTCACCTGGGTGGCGAGCAGGTTGAGCAGGCCGGAGATGGGAAACGACAGGGGCAGCGTGGCGTCGTTCTCGAGCAGGGCGGCGAGCGCCTTGTCGAGGGTGGCCAGCTCGCCGGGCAGCAGGTCGGTGCCCGGCAGCTCGATGCCGGTGTCGGCGAGGCCGGTCGCCAGCGCCGCACCGGCGGGCCTGGCCAGCTGGTCGGGGAACGGCACGAAGTTGTCCAGGGCCTCGATGAGGAAGTCGGTGGTGCGGGCCTCCATGGCCCCGGGGGTGTCGCTGGGCGTCCCCTGGGCGGCCGAGTAGGGGTCGGGGCCGGGCAGGGCGAACACCGACAGGCCGTTGAGCGTGTCGCGGGCCAGCTCGGCGAGCACGGGCCGCAGCAGGGCGACCAGCCCGGGGAGGGCGTCGGTCTGGGCGTTCGCGGCCGGCGCCGCGAGCGCACCCCGGGACAGCAGCCCGCCGGCGCCGACCGCGCCGAGCAGGCCCAGGCGGGCGAGGAACGCTCGCCTGCCGAGGGCGACGGTGGAGTTCGACATTGAACCTCCGCGCATGGTGGGAGCTGTTGTGTGATGCCAGCCACATATTCCTAGCAGCCGAACGGCCTAACCGCACTGGTCCGAATGCCCAATATGCGCGGTTCGGGATTGTGCCGAGCGGTCACCCGCCTGCCGCGCCGCCCTGCTCGCTCTGCTCGTGGGCGATGAGCGCCAGTGCCAGCGCGAGCCCGGCACGGTGCTCGTAGAGGGAGGTGCCGAGCAGGCTCTCGAGCCTGCGCAGCCGGTTGAGCACGGTGTTGCGGTGGCAGTACAGCCGGGACGCGGTGGCCGCGGCCGAGCGGTTGGTCTCCAGCCAGGCGGCGAGGGTGGAGAGCAGCACGTCGCGCTCGGCGACGGGCAGCCGCAGCAGCGGGCCCAGCACGCCGTGCCGGAGGCGGTCGGCCAGCTCCGGCGAGCGGGCGACGAGCGCCTCGGGCAGGTGCTCGTCGAGCACGGCGAGGCCGGTGCCGCCCTGCGGCAGCGTGCGCAGCGCCAGCAGCGCCAGGTCGTGGGCCGCACCCACCTCGGCCAGCCCCTGGACGGCCGGGCTCACGCCGACGCGGGAGCGCACACCCCCGCGCAGCAGGTCGAGCACGGCGGCCAGCGGCCGCTTCTCCAGCGCGACCAGGCCCACCGTGGTCTGGTCCCTCGGCTGCCACACCGAGCGCACGCCGTACCCGGCGAGTGTGTCCTGCGGCATCGCGAGGCCGGGGGTGCCGTCGGCGGCGAGGCTCGCCACGAACACCACGTAGTCGCTGTCGGCGGGCACGCCCAGTTCGGCGGCGGCCTGCTCGGCGAAGCCGGCCTCCCTGCCCCGGCCGCGCAGCAGGTCGCCGACCAGGGTGTGCCGCCGGTGGTCGTCGAGCCGGCGCAGCTGCAGCTCCGTCTCCCGGTAGCCCTGCGCGACCCGGGACGAGGCCTCGTCGACCACAGTCCATACCGTGGTGGCCACGTCGAGCAGCCGGTCGCGGTCGACGTCGGTGTCCTCCTTGGCCATGCGCACGAGCCCCCGCCACACCACGCGCCCGCCGAGGCGGAACGACCGCAGCACCGAGTCGAGCGGCACGCGCTGCTCGGCGCGCCGGGACCCGGTGGTGATGGCGGCGTCGAACGGGTCGTCACCGCACGGCACGGTGTCGCCGAGAATCTGCAGCACGCGCTGGAGGTTGGTCCGGCACGAGCGGCGCAGCTCGGGCAGGGTCACCAGTGCCGCGTCGTGGTAGCCGGGGTTCTCGGCAAGGATGTCGGCGACCAGCTCATCGGTGAGCGGCTCCAGGCGCGTGATGAGCGCACGCGCCAGTTGCTCGGCGAGATCGGCCACGCTGACTCCTCGGTCTTTTCGACCGCAACACCGTAGCCAGCGACGTTCGGCGTGGCTTGGTCAACCCGCCGCACGCGCGTAAACCGGCACGTCGGCCCATTCGGCGGACTGCATTCGCCTCGCGCTCCTCACCCTGGTGGTGACGGAGCCCCCGGCCAGGGGGAGGGCACCGGGGGCTCCGTGGTGGCCGGCCCTGGTGGTGGCCGGCCGGTCTCTCCGGTCCACTGCCGAGCGACCGAATGTTCTAAAGAGTGAATCAATCGTTTCGATTTTTCAAGAGCCTGTCCGGGCACCTGTGCGGAAAAGGTGTCGCGCAGACCACGGCCCGTGCCGGAATATTTAGTACGGCTACGCAAGTCGGTCGAGGGGGTAGTTCGACGACGGCGACGCCGAGCGGGAGGCAGCGTGAGTGTGGACACGGCAACGGAGAGAACCGGCACGGTCGAGACCACCCTGACCCGCTCCCGCAAGGCCCGCTTCGCCCTCATCCTCGGCGGCCTGACCGCGTTCGGCCCCCTGTCGGTCGACATGTACCTGCCCGCGCTGCCCGCGATGACGACCGGCCTGCGCACCGACGACGCCACGCTGCAGCTGACGCTGGCCGGGTTCATCGTCGGCCTCGCGGTGGGCCAGCTCGTCGCGGGCCCGCTGTCCGACGCGCACGGCAGGCGCAAGCCGCTGCTGGTCGGTGTCGGGCTGTTCATCGTGGCCTCGGCCCTGTGCGCGCTCAGCCCGTCCGCCGAGCTGCTGATCGTGGCCAGGGTGCTGCAGGCCTTCGGAGCGGCGACGGGCATGGTGATCGCCCGCGCCACCGTGCGCGACCTGTTCTCCGGCATCGCCATGACGCGGTTCTTCTCGATGCTCATGCTGGTCACCGGCCTCGCCCCGATCCTGGCGCCGGTGCTCGGCGGGCAGGTGCTGACGCTGACGTCGTGGCGCGGCATCTTCGGCGCGCTGACGGTGTTCGGCGCGCTGCTGCTCGTGGTCGCCGCGTTCGCGCTGCCCGAGTCGCTGCCCGCCTCCGCGCGCAGGCCGGCCAGGGTCGGCGCCGTCGCCCGCACCTATCTCGGCCTGCTGCGCGACCGGCTGTTCCTCGGCTACGCGCTGGCGTGCGGGCTGGCCTTCGCGGCGATGTTCACCTACATCTCGGGCTCGTCCTTCGTGCTCCAGGGCGTCTACGGGCTCACCCCGCAGCAGTACTCGCTGGTGTTCGGTGGGGGCGCTCTGGGACTGGTGCTGGCGGGCCAGGTCAACGGCCGCATCGTCGGCCGGTTCCGCGAGCGCTCGCTGTTGCTCACCGGCCTGACCGCCGGGACACTCGGCTCGCTCGGCCTGCTCGCCGCCGCGACGCTGGACCTGGGCCTCGCCGGGTTGCTGCCGCCGCTGTTCGTCACCGTCTCCAGCCTCGGCCTCGTGATGCCCAACGCGACGTCGCTCGCGCTCGCCGACCACCCGCAGACCGCGGGCGCGGCGTCGGCGCTGCTCGGCGTCCTGCAGTTCATCATCGGCGGTGTGGCCTCGCCGCTCGTCGGGTTCGCGGGCGAGTCGAGCGCCGTGCCGATGGCCGCGATCATGGCGAGCTTCGGGCTGCTGGCCCTGCTCAGCTACGGCACGCTGGCCCGGCGGCGGGTCGCGCTCGCCGCCCGGCTCGCCTGAGGACCCCTGCGCGGATCAGCCCGCGAGCGCGCCGAGGTCGGCCTTGCGCAGGTCGTCCGGTGAGACGGCCCTGCGGTTGTCGACGAGCGCCTGCAGGGCGTCGCCGTCGTCCCAGGAGTTGACGTTCATCGCGGCGGCGACGCGGTCGTCGCGCAGCCAGAACGCGATGAACGTGCGGTCGGCGAGGTCACCGCGCACCACGAGCTCGTCGGTGTCCGGGTCGGCCAGCCCCCGGTACTCGCAGCCCAGGTCGTACTGGTCGGTGAAGAAGTACGGGCCGGACAGGTATGGGTCGTTCTCCCCGAGCAGGTTGCCCGCCACGTGCCCGCCCTGCTCCTTGGCGTTGGCCCAGTGCTCCACCCGCACCCGCCTGCCGAGCCGGGGATGGAAGTGCGCGGCGATGTCACCGGCCGCGTAGACGTCCGGGGCGGCTGTGCGCAGGCCCGCGTCGACGCCGACGCCGCCGTCGTCGGCCAGCTCCAGCCCGGCCCCGTGCGCCAGCTCCACCCTCGGCGCCGCGCCGACGGCCACCAGCACCACGTCGGCGGTCAGGTCGTCGCCACCCTCCAGCCGCACGGTCACCGCGCCGCCACCGGCGTCGGTGAACCCGGCGACCCGCTCCCCCAGCCGCCACCGCACCCCGTGCTCGGCGTGCAGGTCGTGAAACACCGAGGCCACGGTGTCGCCCAGCACGCCGTGCAACGGGAGCCGCACCTGGTCGACCACGGTGACCTCGGCGCCGTGCGCGCGGGCGGCCGCGGCGGCCTCCGTGCCGATCCACCCGGCGCCGACGACCACCACCCTGGCGGCGTCCCGGAACGACGCCCGCAACGCCAGCGCGTCGTCGAGAGTGCGCAGCGTGCGCAGGGCGGGCAGGTCGCCGCCCGGCACGGGCAGCGAACGCGGGCGCGAACCCGTGGCCAGCAGCAGCCGGTCGTAGCGGTGTTCGTCGCCGCGGTCGTCGAGCACGAGCCGGGCGCCGAGCTCCAGGTGCGTCGCCGTCACGCCGGTGCGCAGGTCGACGTCCCGCTCGGCGTAGAAGCCCTCCGGGTGAACCCAGTCGGGCTCGTCGGTCTCGCCCGCCAGTACCGCCTTCGACAGCGCGGGCAACTCGTACGGGCGCCGCTGCTCGGAGCCCAGCACCAGCACCTCGCCCGCGTAGCCGCGCTCCCGCAGTGCGCCCGCCGCCGTCGCCCCGGCCAGGCCGCTGCCGACGATGACGATCCGCTTCGGCTCGGTCATCACCAACCCCTTCGCTCCGCTGTGCTCTGCGTCACCTCACGCTACCGGCGAAGGGCGCCCAGGGCAGCACCGCCGATAACGGAAGTGTCCTTTTTCGGTGTTTCCGCGTCATGCCCCCGCGAGCCTGCCCGTTTCACAGTCGCACGCACGGTTCCAGCACACGGCAACAGACGAGGGGCGATCAACGTGGCAGTGCGCAACGAATGGGCCGTCACCTGCCGAGACCTCGCGGGCAGGAAACGCGAGCTCACCGTGTTCGTCAGCAGCGAGCGCGTGGTGCTCATCGCACCACCGGGTGAGGCGGCGGTGCTGGCACCACTCGACGTCGGCCGCCTGCGCGCGGCCCTGCGCGACGCGGTCGTCCAGGTCGCCGAATCGGCACGGGAACCGGAGCCGGACGACGACGCCTGACCCCGCGAGTCCTGCGCTCAGACCCGCGAGTCCTGCGCTCAGGCACACGAGTTCTGCGTTCCCGCCCGCGAGTCCTGCGCGCAGGCCCCTCGCGCCTAGGCTCGGGGTATGGATCAGCAGACCTGGGACGCGGTCGACGACTACTTCAGCACGCACCTGGTGCCCCCGGACGCCGCGCTCGACGCGGCGCTGGAGACCAGCGACGACGCGGGGCTGCCCGCCATCGCCGTCGCCCCCAATCAGGGCAAGTTCCTCCACCTGCTCGCGCGCCTGACGGGAGCCCGACGCATCCTCGAGATCGGCACCCTCGGCGGCTACAGCACCATCTGGCTGGCCAGGGCGCTGCCGGCGCAGGGCAGCCTCGTCACCCTCGAAGCCGACCCGCGGCACGCCGACGTCGCCAGGAAGAACCTCGACCGCGCCGGGCTGTCCGGCGTGGTGGACGTCCGGCAGGGGCGCGCACTCGACCTGCTGCCTGCCCTGCGCGACGAGGCACCGTTCGACCTCGTGTTCATCGACGCCGACAAACCGTCCAATCCGGAGTACTTCGCCTGGTCACTGGAACTGACCAGGCTCGGCGGTGTCATCGTCGTCGACAACGTGGTGCGGGGCGGCGCCGTGGCCGACGGCACCACCCGGGACGAGTCCGTCCGCGGCATCCGGCGGATGACCGAACTGATGGCCGCCGAGCCCAGGGTCGAGGCCACCGCACTGCAGACCGTGGGAGCCAAGGGCTACGACGGGCTCGCCATCGCGGTCGTCACCGGCTGATCGGCGGCCGGAAAGAACCGCGCCGGCCCGCGCACGCTCACCCGCACGTCGTCGCCGCGCCCCGCGGGCAGCGGGCCCTGCACGCGCGAACGCACAGCCGGCCCGTCCGCCAGGCGCAGCAACACGGTGGCGTCGTGCCCGTGGAAGAGCACGTCCGTGACCGTCGCGGGCACCCCCTCGCCGCTCGCGCCGCCGAGGTGCACCTGCTCCGGGCGCACCAGCACGGTGCCGCGACCGCCGCCGTCGACCGCGACCGGCCCGAGCGGCGTGTCGGCGATCCCCGCCTCCGGCGCCGCCTCGAACACCATCGCGTCACCAACGAACAGCGCGACTCCGAGATCCGCGGGCCTGCCGTAGACCTCCTGCGGCGAGCCGAGCTGCGCCACCACACCGTCGCGCAGCACCGCCACCAGGTCCGCGACGCCGAGTGCCTCCTCCTGGTCGTGGGTCACCAGCAACGCCGTCGCCCCGCTCGCCCGCAACGCGGACCGCACGTCGGCACGCAGCTCCTCGCGCAGCCCCGCGTCGAGCGAGGAGAACGGCTCGTCCATCAGCACCACACCGGGTCGCGGCGCGAGCGCCCTCGCCAGCGCCACGCGCTGCTGCTGGCCGCCGGAGAGCTGGCCCGGCATGCGGTCGCCGTAGCCCGCCAGCCCCACCAGCTCCAGCAGCTCGGCCACCGTCCCGTTGCGACGCTGCCCACGCGACAGTCCGAACCCGACATTGCGCGCGACGGTCAGGTGCGGAAACAGCGCACCCTCCTGCGGCACCAGCCCGATCCCGCGCCGCTCCGGCGGCACGTGCACGTCCCGCGCCGACAGCACCGTGTCGCCGAGCGCCACCCGGCCGTCCCGCAGCGGGTGCAGCCCGGCGAGCACCCGCAGCAACGTCGTCTTGCCGCACCCGGACGGGCCCAGCACGGCGACGAGGTTTCCCTCGGGTACCGCGAGATCGAGCCCCCGCAGCACGGGCTCGGCCCCGTACCCGGCGACGACGTTGTCGACGACAAGCCTGCTCATCGGCTCGCTTCCTCTCCCCGGCGAGTGCGTGCACTTCCCGTGCGCAGGAACTGATCCAGAGCCAGCGCGGGCACGGCGGCCACCACCAGCAGCACGGCCGCATACGGCGCCGCGGCCGCGAACGCCCCGATCTCGGTGTTGCTCCACAGCTCGGTCGCCAGCGTGTCGGTACCCGTGGGCCGCAGCAGCAGCGTCGCGGGCAGCTCCTTGGCGCAGGTGAGAAACACCAGCGCCGCCCCGGCCAGCACCCCGGGCGCGGCCAGGGGCATGGTCACCAGCAGCCGGGTGGCCGCGCGGCCCTTGCCGAGCGAGCGCGACACGTCCTCCAGCACCGGGGGCGCGGCGGCCACCGCGGTCCGCACCGCGCCGACGGCCAGCGGCAGGAACAGCACCGCGTAGGCGAAGGCCAGCATCGGCGTCCGCTGGTACAGCTGCGGCGCCACCCGGATGCCGAAGAACACCAGCGCCAGGCCCACCGTGATGCCCGGCAGCGCGTGCCCGGCGAAGCTCGCCAGCTCCACCCCCCTGGCCAGCCGCCCCTGGTGCCGCGCGGCGAGCACACCCACCGGGATGGCCAGCGCCACCGTGAGCAGCGCGCCAAGGCCGGACACGGTCACCGTGCCCCAGGCGGCCGACGCCAGGTCGCCGAGGTCGGCGCCGGCCGAGCGCCCGGCGAGCAGCCAGCGCAGCAGGCTGTACACCGGCACGCCCAGCGAGGCCGTCAGCAAGGCCAGCACGCCCAGGGCGGCGGGCACGCGGACCCGGCCCAGTGGCACCACCGCAGCCTGGCGGGCAGCACCGCGCGCTCCGCGCACCGCCGCCACACCCCGCGCGCGCCGCTCCCCGACGGTCAGGACCAGCGCCAGCGCCACGAGCACACAGCCGAGGATCGCCGCCGGGGTGCGGTCGAACGTCGCCTGGTAGCTGGTGAAGATTCCGGTGGTGAAGGCGTCGTAGCGCAGCAGCGACACGGCGCCGAAGTCGCTGAGCACGTACAGCGCGACGAGCAGCCCGCCTGCCGTCGCCGCCGGCCGGACCTGGCGCAGGGTCACCAGCGCGAAGGTGCGCGGCGCCGACCGGCCGAGCGTGCGCGCGACCTCCTCCAGCGCCGGGTCGGCCGTGCGCAGCGCCGCGGCCACCGGCAGCAGCACGTACGGAAACGACACGAGGGTCAGCACGCCGAACGCTCCCCAGAACCCGGAGAGCCCTGGCCACTGCGCGATCCACGTGAACGCGGCCACATAGGACGGTACGGCCAGCGGCAGCACCAGCAGCACGGCGGCGGCCCGCCTGCCCGGCAGGTCGCTGCGCACCACCAGCCATGCCGCCGCCACACCCAGCACCACGCACGCCGCGGCCACCGCCAGCGCGAGCGAGATGCTGCGCAGCGCCAGATCGAGCGTGCGTTGCTGCCACAGCACCTGCCACACCCGCTCCGTGCCGCCGCCGAAGGCCCGCACGACGAGGTAGGCAAGCGGGGTCAGCGCCGCCACCGCGGCCGCGATCGCGGCCGCGGTGAGCACCGGCGCCGAGGAACGGGCGCGGGCGGGTGCCGTCGCGGTGGTCAGGACAGGCCCACTTCCTGCAACAGTCCCAGGGTCTGCTGCAGCGACGACAGCGACGACAGGTCGAGGTCGGGCGACTGGATCTCCCGCAGCGGCGGCAGGTCGTGCTTGGTGGAGCTGACGCCCGGCGTCACCGGGTACTCGGCAGTCTCGTCGGCGAAGTAGCGCTGCGCCTGCTCCGAGAGCAGGAACCGCACGGCCTTCACGGCGGCGTCGTGGGAGTCGTTGCCCGCGAGCACCCCCGCGCCCGCGACGTTCACCAGCGCCAGCGGGTCGTCGCCGCCGACGAAATGCAGGCGCGCGTTGACGGCGTCGTCGCCCTGCTCGGCGACGCGCTCGTACCAGTAGTAGTGGTTGATGAGGCCGAGCGCGATCTGCCCGCTGTCGACGGCGTCGAGCACGGCGAGGTTGTTCTTGTACCGCTGCGGATCGTTCGCGGCGAAGCGGGTGAGCCAGTCACGGGCACCGTCCTCGCCGCGCAGCACGCGCAGCCCCGTGACCGACGCCTGCCAGGACGCGTTGGTCGGCGCGAAGCCGACCTTGCCGCGCCACTTCGGGTCGAGCACGTCGTCGGCACCCTGCGGCAGTTCGTTCTGCGACACCTGCGCCGGGTCGTAGGCCACCACCCTGGCCCGGGCCGAGGTCGCCACCCACGTGCCGTCGTCGGCGCGGTACTTGGCGGGCACGGCGTCGAGCACGTCCTGCGGCAGCTTCGCGAGCCTGCCCTGCTCGCCGAGCGCGCCCAGCGCACCGGCGTCCTGGGAGAAGAACACGTCGGCCTGGCTACCGTCACCCTCCTCCAGGATCTGGGCCGCCATCTCGGCGCTGCCGCCGTAGCGGACCTCCACCGGCATGCCGGTCTCCTTCTCCAGCCGCTCCAGGAGCCCGCCGACGAGGCCCTCGTGGCGGCCGGAGTACACGACGAGCGTGTCGGCGCCCGCCTGGTCTCCGCCGCAGGCGGCCAGCGGCAGCACGAGTGCGGCGACGAGCGCGCCGATCCCGGCACGGTGACGGAACAACACGGATCCTCCTCGGTTCACAACAACGTTCTCGCCGCGCGGACACTCCGTCCGGCGAGCGCCTGCACGGCCACCCCGGCGGCGAGGCACACCCCCACGACCACCGCCGGCGGCAGGTGGCCCGCCAGTTCGGGATAGAGCGCGTAGTGGGTCAGGTAGATGGCCAGCGACGCGCCCGCGACGGCGGCGAGCGGGCGCACCAGGGCCGCGGGCACCGGCAGGTGCCGCACGGTGAGCAGGAGCAGCAGCCCGCCCACCACGATCGCGTCGCGGAGCTGGTCGCCGAAGTAGCCGGGTACCAGCAGCAGCGCCAGCGCGGCCACGAGCCACCGCTGCGGCCGGGTCGCCGCGCGGTGCGCGAGCCAGCCGAGCGCGAAGAACCACAGCGCGCCGTGGGCGCTCATGGCGTGGTCGAAGGGCTGGCCGAGGCCGTCGAGCGCGAGGTTGAGCGTCAGTCCGGCGCCGAGCACGGCCAGTGCCACGCCGAACGGGTGCTCCCGCTCCAGCCTGCGCACCGCCGGGACGCAGAACAGCAGGCCGAACACGAGCAGCAGCTGCACCAGCACCTCGATGAACCAGTAGCCGCGGGCCATCGGCCCCGGCGTGTAGTTGCTGACGAGCAGTACGTTCGCCCAGCCGACGTCGTTGGTGGTGACCAGCCGCAGCAGCAGCCACAGCACCGAAGGCACCGCGATCCTCGCGGCGCCGCGCAGGATGCGGGCGCCCGCGTCGCCGGGCGTGCCCGCCGCGAGGCCGAACCACGCGAAGCTCCAGCCCGCGAGCACCAGCAGCAGGTGGGCGCCACCCATGACGCGGAACGCGCCGATGTGGGTGCCGACGACGAGCGTGATGGCCAGCGCGCGGAGCACGACGACGGCCTCCAGCCTGCGCACCCGACCGGAGCCCCGTGGGGTGAGCCGCTCCAGCTCGCGGACGGTCAGCGACGGCCAGTCCGGCGGCAGGTGCCCGAGCACGCGGCCCAGCTCGGCCGAGGCGCGGACGTAGGTCAGCGAGTCGCCGCCGAGCGCCACGAACGTCGCGTCGTCGTCGACGTCGGTGAGGCCGAACAGGGCTCCGAACACGTCCCGGACCCCGGCAGCCGGGCGCTGCACCCGCTGGTAGTCGATCTTGCCGCTGGCCAGCCGGGGCAGCTCGCGGACCTGGCGGACGGCGACCCGGTCGGGCGGCAGCCCGAGCCGCGCGCACACGAGTTCCCTGGCGGTGGCGGCGTCGCCGGTCACCGCGAGGGCGAGGCCGGTGTCGTCGCCCGCGCAGGCCGCCGCGTGGCCGTGCTCGGCGAGCAGCCGCTCCACCTGGCCGAGGTCGATGCGCAGCCCGAAGATCTTGACGAAGCGGCTGGTGCGGCCGACCACCTGGTACAACCCGTCCGGGGTGCGCCGCGCGAGGTCACCGGTGGCCAGCTCGTGGATGGTCCGGCCGAGCGCGAGGTCGGCAGGGGATTCGGCGTAGCCGAGCATGACGTTGGGACCGCGGTAGATCAGCTCCCCCTCGTCGGCGCCGCCACGGAGGTCGAACGCACCGCCCGGGATCGGGATGCCGACACAGTCCGGATGGGATCGGGCCAGCTCGGGCGGCAGGTAGGCCATGCGGGCGGTCGCCTCGGTCTGGCCGTACATGACGAACAGCCGCCAGCCGTGCCGCCTGCCCAGCTCCGCCACCGCGCGTACCCGCCCGGGTTCCAGCCGCCCGCCCGCCTGGGTGACGTAGCGCAGGCTCGGCAGCGCGCCGCCGTCGAATCCGGAGGCGGCGAGCAGGTCGAAGGTGTAGGGCACGCCGTGCAGGCTGGTCGCCCGCCAGGTGCGGGCCAGCTCCCAGAAGCCCTCCGCCACCACGGACTCACTGGTGAGCAGCAACGCCGCGCCGCGCAGCAGGTTGCTGTTCACCACCGACAGCCCGTAGCAGTAGTGCACCGGCAGGGAGGCCAGCGCCCTGTCGGTGTCGCGGATGTCGAGGTATGCGGCGATGGCGGCGGCGTTGGCCTGCACGTTCTCCACCGAGAGCCGCACGAGCTTGGGCGAGCCGGTGGAGCCCGAGGTGGACAGCAGCAGCGCCAGGTCGGGGTGCAGGTCGTGGCGGGTGCCGGGCCGCCGCTCGGCCAGCCGCCAGGTGCCGTCGTGCCCGGTGGCGACGACGTCGGGGTCGTAGGTGGCGGTGAGCGAGGCGATCCGCGCGTCGTCTCCGGCGGCGGTGAGCAGCACCGGATGCCCCGCCGACAGCGCGGCGAGGTAGACGACGAGGGGTTCGATGTCGTTGCCGGCGGCCAGCAGCACCAGCCTGCGGACGGGCCCGAGCCGCTCGGCGGTGGCGGCCACGCGGCGGGACAGTTCGGCGTAGGTGAGGGTGGTCCCGTCGGGGCCGACGAGCGCAAGGCGGTCACCGTGCCGGTGCAGCTCCCTGGCGAACGGCACGCCCTGCGCGGGTGGCCGGAGCGCCTCGGGGGCAGCGACGTCCAGTGTCACGGCAGTGGTCACCTTCGCCTCGGGTCGACCACCCCCAGCGCGTCGACGCTCACTAAACCCAGCCAAACCTCACTTAGGAAAGGCTTGGCTGAGCATAACCCGGGGCAATGTGGTCACCAAGGCGATGAACGCAACAATTCGGACAGTCACCACCCAGCTCCCCAATGCCACATTCGTAGCGTTCAACGCCACCAATGCGGCATTCGTAGCGCTGGGCGCTACCAATGCCGCATTGGGGAGCTTGGGGCGCGGCGGGGTTACTGGAGGAAGCCGCGCAGCAGGGAAGCGGTGCCCTCGACGTGCTCGGCCATCGCGGCCCTGGCCGCGGGCGGGTCGCCCGCCAGGATGGCGTCGACGATGGCCTCGTGCTGGGCGTTCGAGTGATCGAGATTCGGCTCCAGCAGGGGAATCTCGTCGAGCAGCGCGTTGGCGCGCATGCGCACGTCGGCGAGCGCGGACGTCAGCGACGCCGAGCCGGTGACCTCCGCGATCGCCAGGTGCAGCCGGGAGTCCCTGCGCCGGTAGTCGGCCACGCTCGCGGCACACGCCTCGCCCAGCGTCCGGCTCAGATGCTGCCGGTCGGCAGGCGAGAGCGACCGCGCCGCGGCCAGCTCGGCCGCGCCCGTCTCCAGCACGTGCCGCAGCGCGAGGGTGTCCTCGAGCGCGACGGCCGTACGGGCCCGGTCCGGCGCGGGCGGATCCGGAAGGTGCTCGGTGACGAACGTGCCGCCGTAGCGGCCCCGCCGCGACTCGACGTACCCGGCATCGGCGAGTGCGCGGATCGCCTCCCGCAGGGTGACCCTGCTGATGCCGAGCCGCTCGGCCAGCTCCCGCTCCGCGGGCAGCCGCTCACCGGCGCCGACGACGCCGAGCCGCACCGCCTGCAGCAGCCGCTCCACGGTCTCCTCGAAGGCGTTGCCCGCCCGCACCGGCCGGAACAACGCCTCCCCCGCGCTCACCCCGCGAGCCTCGGCGACGGCGAGGGGGTCGCCGTCCCGCTCCGGCTGAGCGCTCACCGTGCCTCCTCGCGCGTCGGTTGTCCTGCACCGCGAGTGTAGGCCGAGACCCGTTACCTGGTCCGGGACGCGTACAGCGGGTGCTTCTTGGCGAGCAGCTCCACGCGCGAGGCCAGGTCACGCTTGGTCGCGTCGTCGAAGTCCGACCGCAGCGCGAGCGCGATGATGTCGGCGACCTCGGCGAAGTCGTCGGCGGTGAAGCCGCGCGTGGCCAGGGCCGGGGTGCCGATCCGCAGCCCGGAGGTCACCATCGGCGGGCGCGGGTCGAACGGCACCGCGTTGCGGTTGACCGTGATGCCGATGGAGTGCAGCCGGTCCTCGGCCTGCCTGCCGTCCAGACTGGACTCGACCAGATCGACCAGCACGAGGTGGACATCGGTCCCGCCGGTGAGCACCCGGATTCCGGCCGAAGCGCAGTCCGGATGGGACAGTCGTGCGGCGAGCGTCTTGGCGCCGTCGAGCACCCGCTGCTGGCGCTCGCGGAACTCCTCGCCCGCGGCGATCCTGAGCGCCACGGCCTTGCCCGCGATGACGTGTTCCAGCGGCCCGCCCTGTTGGCCGGGGAACACCGCGGAGTTGATCTTCTTGGCGTACTCGGCACGGGAGAGGACGATGCCGCCGCGCGGACCGCCGAGCGTCTTGTGCGTCGTGGTGGTCACCACGTCGGCGTGCGGAACCGGGTTGGGGTGCAGTCCGGCCGCGACCAGGCCCGCGAAGTGGGCCATGTCGACCATGAGCTTGGCGCCCACCGAGTCGGCGATGCGGCGGAACTCGGCGAAGTCCAGCTGCCGCGGGTAGGCCGACCAGCCTGCGATGATGAGCTTGGGCTTGTGCTCGGCGGCAAGGCGCTCGACCTCGGCCATGTCGATGCGGCCGGTCGCGCCGTCGACGTGGTAGGCGACGACGTTGTACAGCTTGCCCGAGAAGTTGAGCCGCATGCCGTGCGTGAGGTGCCCGCCGTGGGCCAGGTCGAGGCCGAGGATCGTGTCGCCGGGCTCCAGCAGCGCGACCATCGCGGCGGCGTTGGCCTGCGCGCCCGAATGGGGCTGCACGTTCGCGTGCTCGGCACCGAAGAGCTGCTTGGCCCGCTCGATGGCGAGGTTCTCGACGACGTCGACGTGCTCGCAGCCGCCGTAGTAACGCTTGCCGGGATAGCCCTCGGCGTACTTGTTGGTCAGCACGGAGCCCTGCGCCTCCAGCACCCCGACCGGGGCGAAGTTCTCCGAGGCGATCATCTCCAGCGTCGCCTGCTGGCGGTGCAGTTCGGCGGAGACGGCCTCGGCCACCTCCGGGTCGACAGTGGACAGGTCGGCGTCGAACGAACTCATGTCAGTCCTCCTGGATCAGCGCGGCATAGGCGGTGGCGTCCAGCAGCTCCGGCACGGCATCGGTGCGCACGCGGAACAGCCAGCCCGTGTCGTAGGGATCGGAGTTGAGCTTCTCTGGATTGTCCACTGCGGACTCGTTGACCTCGGTGACCTCCCCGGTGACCGGCGAGTACAGCTCGCTGACGGACTTCGTGGACTCGACCTCGCCACAGGTCTCGCCCGCGGTGACGGTGTCGCCCACGGCGGGCAGCTGCACGAACACGACATCGCCGAGCGACTCCGCGGCGAAGGCGGTGATGCCCACCGTGGCCACGCCGTCGGCGAGGCTGACCCACTCGTGTTCCTTGGTGTAGCTCAGATGCTCCGGGATGCTCATGGACGTCCTTTCAGGACCGGCGCTGGTAGAAGGGCAGGGCGACGACCTCGACCGGCTCGTGGCGGCCGCGGATGTCGGCGGCCAGCTCGGTGCCGGGCTCGGCGAGGTCACGGGCAACGTAGGCCATCGCGATCGGGTAGCCGAGGGTGGGTGACAGCGCGCCGCTGGTGACCTCGCCGACGGGCTGGTCGCCGCGCAGCACCGCGTAGCCGTGGCGCGCGGCCCTGCGGCCCGCGCCCCGCAGGCCGACGAGCACCCGCTCCGGGTCGCGGCGCTTGTCGAGCGCGGCGCGGCCGACGAAGTCGCCGGGCTTGTCGAACTTCACGACGCGGCCGAGGTTCGCCGCGAACGGCGACAGCTCGGCGGAGAGCTCGTTGCCGTACAACGGCATCCCGGCCTCCAGGCGCAGCGTGTCGCGGCAGGCGAGGCCCGCGGGCAGCAGGCCGTGCGGCCGGCCCGCCTCGGTGAGCAACCGCCACACCTCGGGAGCGCGCTCGGCGGGCACGTACAGCTCGAAGCCGTCCTCGCCGGTGTAGCCG
Organism: Prauserella muralis; assembly: GCF_003202285.1. Lineage (GTDB taxonomy): Bacteria > Actinomycetota > Actinomycetes > Mycobacteriales > Pseudonocardiaceae > Prauserella_B > Prauserella_B muralis. The sequence goes on along the minus strand of NZ_MASW01000002.1, from coordinate 884,456 downwards.
GTGCGGGCCAGCAGGATCTCCTGCCCGCCGACGGTGGCGGGCGTGCCCGCGTAATACTTCAGCGCCGCCAGATCGGCCTCGGCGACGGCACCCACGATCTCGGCCGAGGCCGGGCCCTGCACCGCGATCAGCGCGGTGTCCGGGGACCGGTCGGCGACCTGGGCGTCGAACGACGCGGCCCGCTCGGTGAGCTCGGCGAGCACGGCCGGCGCGTTGCCGGCGTTGGCCACCACGAGGTAGCGCTCGTCGGCCAGGCGGTACACCACCAGGTCGTCGACCACGCCACCCTCGGGGTTGCACATCATCGTGTACCGCGCCCGGCCGGGTGTGACGGCCGACAGCTTGCCGACCAGCGCGTAGTCGAGCGCGTCGGCGGCCTGCGGTCCGGTGACCTCGATCTCGCCCATGTGCGACAGGTCGAACAGCCCGGCGGCCTCACGCACGGCCCGGTGTTCGGCGAGCTCGCTGCTGTAGCGCACCGGCATCGTCCAGCCCGCGAAGTCGGTGAACGAGGCCCCGAGGCCCTCGTGGACCTCGTGCAGTGGAGTCTTCATGTTTCAGCCTTCGTAGGACGCGACGGGCGGGCAGGAGCACACGAGGTTGCGGTCGCCGTAGGCGCCCTCGATCCGCCGCACCGGCGACCAGTACTTGCCTTTCACCACCGTCTTCGACGGGTACACGGCGAGTGCCCGATCGTAGGGCAGGTCCCACTCCCCCGCGAGCTGCTCCGCGGTGTGCGGCGCGTTGCGCAGCGGGCTGCGCTCCAGTTCCCAGCGGCCCGCGGCCACCTCGTCGATCTCGCGGCGGATGGCGATCATCGCGTCGCAGAACCGGTCGATCTCGGCCAGGTCCTCGCTCTCGGTCGGCTCGACCATGAGCGTGCCCGCCACGGGGAACGACATCGTGGGTGCGTGGAAGCCGTAGTCGATGAGCCGCTTGGCGACGTCCTCCACGGTCACGCCGGTCTGCTTGGTGAGCCCGCGCAGGTCGAGGATGCACTCGTGCGCGACCAGGCCGTTCTGTCCGGTGTAGAGCACGGGGTAGTGCGGGCCGAGCCGGGAGGCCACGTAGTTGGCGGCCAGCACCGCCACCTGAGTGGCCCGAGTGAGTCCGGGCGCGCCCATCATCCGCACGTAGGCCCACGAGATCGGCAGGATCGACGCCGAGCCGTAGGGTGCGCCGGAGATGGGGCCCACGCCGGTGTCCGGACCCGCCTCGGGCGCCAGCGGATGGTTGGGCAGGTACGGCGCGAGGTGTGCGCGCACGGCCACCGGTCCGACACCGGGGCCGCCGCCGCCGTGCGGGATGCAGAACGTCTTGTGCAGGTTGAGGTGCGAGACGTCGCCACCGAACTCGCCGGGCTTGGCCAGCCCGAGCAGGGCGTTGAGGTTGGCGCCGTCGACGTAGACCTGACCGCCCGCGTCGTGCACGATCGTCGCCAGCTCGGGGAACTCGGTCTCGTAGACACCGTGGGTGGACGGGTAGGTGACCATGATCGCCGCCAGCGTGTCGCGGTGAGTGTCCACCTTGGACCTCAGGTCGGCGAGGTCGATGTTGCCCTCGCCGGTGCAGGCCACCACGACCACCCGCATCCCGGCGAGCACCGCGGAGGCGGCGTTGGTGCCGTGGGCCGACGACGGGATCAGGCACACGTCGCGCTCGGGCCGGCCGTTGGCGCGGTGGTAGGCACGGATGGCCAGCAGCCCGGCCAGCTCGCCCTGGCTGCCCGCGTTGGGCTGCAGGGACACGCTGTCGTAGCCGGTGACCTCGGCGAGCCACCTGCTCAGCTGTTCCACCAGTTCCCGGTAGCCCACCGCGTCCTCGGCGGGCGCGAACGGGTGCAGCCCCGCGAACTCGGGCCAGCTGATCGGCTCCATCTCGGTGGTGGCGTTGAGCTTCATGGTGCAGGAGCCGAGCGGGATCATGCCCCGGTCGAGCGCGTAGTCGGAGTCCGCGAGGCGCCGCAGGTAGCGCAGCATCGACGTCTCGGAGCGGTGGGTGTGGAACACCTCGTGCGTGAGGTACTCGCTCGTGCGTGCCAGCCCGTCGGGCAGCGCCGTGCGCGACCCGGCGCCGCTGTCGACGCCGAACGCGCGCAGCACGCCGCCGACGGCGGCGGGGGTGGTGGCCTCGTCGCAGGCGATGCGCACGTGGTCGGCGTCGGCGAGGCCGAGGTTGATGCCCTGCTCCCGCGCGGCGGCCACCACGTCGGCGGCACGGCCGGGCACGCGGGCCAGGACGGTGTCGAATAAGCCGGGGTGAACGACGTCGACACCGCCCTCGCGCAGCGCGCCGGCGAGCCCGGCGGCGTGACCGTGCACGCGCTGGGCGATGGCCTTCAGCCCGTCCGGGCCGTGGTAGACGGCGTACATCGAGGCGATCACGGCCAGCAGCACCTGCGCGGTGCAGATGTTGCTGGTCGCCTTCTCCCGCCGGATGTGCTGCTCGCGGGTCTGCAACGCGAGCCGGTACGCGGGCGCGCCCGCCGTGTCGATCGACACGCCGACGAGGCGGCCTGGCAGCGAGCGCTCCAGCCCGGAACGCACGGCCAGGTAGCCCGCGTGCGGGCCGCCGTAGCCCAGTGGAACGCCGAAGCGCTGGCTGCTGCCCGCGGCCAGGTCGGCCCCGAACTCTCCTGGCGGGGTCACCAGCGTCATCGCCAGCAGGTCGGCCGCCATGCAGTACAGCGCCTTGGCCTGCGTGGCCGCCTCGCCGATGCGCCGGTAGAAGTCCGGCTCGCGCAACACGCCCGAGGCGCCGGGGTACTGCACGACCACACCGAAGAACTCCTCCGGCAGGCCCTGCGACAGGTCGCGCACGTCCACGTCGAGGCCCACGGCCTCGGCGCGCGTGCGCACGACGGCGATGGTCTGCGGCAGGCACTCGGCGTCGAGCACCACGGTCGAGGACTTCGACTTCGCGACCCTGCGCATGAGCAGCACGGCCTCGGCCACGGCGGTCGGCTCGTCGAGCAGCGAGGCGTTGGCGGTGGTCAGGCCGGTGAGGTCGGCGACCATCGTCTGGAAGTTGAGCAGCGCCTCGAGCCTGCCCTGGGAGATCTCCGGCTGGTACGGGGTGTAGGCGGTGTACCAGGCCGGGTTCTCCAGCACGTTGCGGCGGATCACGGCCGGGGTGAGGGTGTCGTGGTAGCCGAGCCCGATCATCTGGGCCATCGGCCGGTTGCGGGAGGCGAGCGCGCGCAGCTCGGCGATGGCCTCCTCCTCGGAGGCGGCGGGCAGCAGGTTCAGCTCCCCGCCGGAGCGGATCGCCGAGGGCACGGCGGCCGCGAGGAGGGCGTCGAGGCTGCCATACCCGCACTCGGCGAGCATCTTGGCCTGCTCGGACTCGCCCGGACCGATGTGCCGGGACGCGAAGGATGCGGCAAAGGCCGGGGGCCCGGAGGACGTGGACGACACGGACATCTGGGAGCTCCTTTCTCACGCACGGCGGACGCACCCCGCCGTACCGGGAACTCCCCCTCTGTCATGGGCACCTGAGAGTTTCACCGTGCGTGAGCACGGCTTTCACCTTGGGTGAGACCTCGTCGGTCTGCTTTCCAGAGTGGCCTCGCCGTGGGCGGTAATCGGTACCTGAGAGATTCTGGGGAGTTTGCTCCTTCGGTGCCCCGCCGACATCGCGGGGGCTCTCCCGCCCCGGCTCGAACAGCCGCAGTATTCAAGTTTATAGGGGAGTAACGTACGCGCCAGAGATGCCGCCGTCCACCAGGAACTGCGAAGCCGTGATGAACGACGCGTCGTCGCTGGCGAGGAACGCCACCGCGGCCGCGATCTCCTCGGGTTCGGCGAACCGGCCCATCGGCACGTGCACCAACCTGCGCTGAGCCCGCTCCGGGTCCTTCGCGAACAGCTCCTGCAGCAGCGGGGTGTTCACCGGTCCGGGGCACAGCGCGTTCACCCGGATGCCCTCGCGCGCGAACTGCACCCCGAGCTCACGGCTCATCGACAGCACGCCGCCTTTCGACGCCGTGTAGGAGATCTGCGAGGTCGCCGCTCCCATCACCGCCACGAACGACGCCGTGTTGATGATCGAGCCGCGGCCCTGCCGCCGCATGTGCGGGATCGCGTACTTGCAGCACAGATACACCGAGGTGAGGTTCACCTCCTGCACCTTGCGCCAGGCGTCGAGGCCGGTGTCCAGGATCGAGTCGTCCTCCGGCGGGGAGATGCCCGCGTTGTTGAACGCGACGTCCAGCGACCCGAAGCGGTCCACCGCGGCCTGGAACAGCGCCTCGACCTCCCCCTCGCTGGTGACGTCGGCCTGCACGAACTCGCCGCCGACCTCCTCGGCCACCGCCTTGCCCGCGGCGACGTCCACGTCGCCGATGACGACGCGCGCTCCCTCGCTCGCCATCCGCCTGGCCGAGGCCAGCCCGATGCCGCTGCCGCCGCCGGTGATCACGGCGACCCTGCCGTCCAACCGCTTGCCCACAGGTTTCAGCTCCCCTCCGTGCTGATGAACACGTTCTTCGTCTCGGTGAACGCCTCCACGGCGTCCGGGCCGAGCTCCCGGCCGAGGCCGGACTGCTTGAACCCGCCGAACGGCGTCCAGTACCGCACCGACGCGTGCGAGTTGACCGACAGGTTGCCCGCCTCGACTCCCCGCGAGACGCGCAGCGCCCTGCCGACGTCGGACGTCCAGATCGACCCGGACAGCCCGTAGGCCGTGTCGTTGGCCATCGCGACGGCCTCGGCCTCGTCGGCGAACGGCACCACGGCCACGATGGGGCCGAACACCTCCTCGGTCAGCAGCGGGTCACTCGCCGACGAGGGCGTCACCACGGTCGGCGGGAACCAGAAGCCCGGCCCCTCCGGTGCGCTGCCCCGGAAGGCCACCGGGGTGTCGTCGGGCAGGTAGGAGGCGACGCGCTGCCGATGCTCGGCCGAGATCAGGGGCCCCATCTCGGTGGCCTCCTGCCCGGGATCGCCGACGACCACGCCCTTCACCGCGGGTTCGAGCAGCTCGAGGAACCGGTCGTACACCGACGCCTGCACGAGGATGCGCGAGCGGGCGCAGCAGTCCTGGCCCGCGTTGTCGAACACGCCGTACGGCGCGGTGGCGGCCGCGCGCTCGAGGTCGGCGTCGGCGAAGACGATGTTGGCGTTCTTGCCGCCCAGCTCCAGCGTCACGCGCTTCACCTGCGCGGCGCAGCCCGCCATGATCTGCTTGCCGACCTCGGTGGAGCCGGTGAACACGACCTTGCGCACGGCGGGATGCTCGACGAACCGCTGCCCGACCACCGAGCCCTTGCCGGGCAGCACCTGGAACACGTCCTCCGGGATGCCCGCCTCGCGGGCCAGCTCGGCCAGGCGCAGGGCCGTCAGCGGCGTCAGCTCGGCGGGCTTGAGCACCACGGTGTTGCCCGCGGCCAGCGCGGGCGCGAAACCCCAGCCCGCGATGGGCATCGGGAAGTTCCACGGCACGATGACGCCCACCACGCCCAGCGGCTCGGCGAAGGTGACGTTGACGCCGCCGGGCACGGGAATCTGCTTGCCGGTCAGCCGCTCCGGCGCCGCCGCGTAGTAGTGCAGCACGTCGCGCACGTTGCCCGCCTCCCAGCGGGCGTTGCCGATCGTGTGCCCGGAGTTGGCGACCTCCAGCCGCGCCAGGTTCTCGATGTCGGCGTCGACGGCGTCGGCGAACCGGCGCAGCAGCCGCGCCCGGTCGCCCGGTGCGACGTCGCGCCAGGCGGGCAGTGCCGCCTCGGCGCGGGCGATGGCCGCGTCGGTCTCCTCCGCCGACGTCAGCTCCACCGTCCGGATCTCCTGCTCGGTGGCCGGGTTGATGACCGCGTGACTCACCTGGCTGCCTCCCTCACCAGTGCCGCGAACAGCCGCACGTCGTCTCCGTCCTGCTCGGGGTGCCACTGCACGCCCACCACGAACGGCTCCCCCGGCCGCTCCACCGCCTCGACGGTGCCGTCGCCCGCCCAGCCGACCGGCCGCAGACCCTCGCCGAGGGTGTCGACGGCCTGGTGGTGGTAGCACTGGCACTTCGCCTCCGCGCCGAGGATCGCGCCCACCCTGCTGCCGGGATCGAGCCGCACCACGGTGGTGCCGTAGGCCCCGGGCGCGGGCTGGTGCTCGCCGCCGCCGGTGCGCTCGGGCAGGTGCTGCACGAGGGTGCCGCCGAAGGCCACGTTGAGCAGCTCCATACCCCGGCACACGCCGAGCACCGGCGTGCCCGCGTCGAGCGCGGCCCGCAGCAGCGCCAGCTCGGTGGCGTCGCGTTCGGGCCTGCTCACCGTCGCCGGATGCGGCGCCGCACCGTACCGGGCCGGGTCGACGTCGGCGCCGCCCGCCAGCACGAGCGCGTCCACAGCGGACACCGCCGCGCCCTGCGCGTCCCCGCCGGGAGGCAGGAGCACCGGAATCCCTCCCGCCTTGACCACACAGTCCACATAGGTCCGCGGGAGCAACGCGGCCTCGGTGTCCCACACCCCCCAGCGGGCTCGCTCGGAGTAGGTCGAGATGCCGACGACGGGCCGGTCAGAGCCGTTCGAAGCCACGGAGGCGCTCCCAGTCGGTCACGGCCGCGTCGTAGGCGGCCTGCTCGATGCGCGCGGCGTTGAGGTAGTGCTCCACGACGTCGTCACCGAAGGCGGTGCGGGCGACCTTGCTCTCGGCCAGCAGCGCGGCGGCGTCGCGCAGCGTGCTGGGCACGGTCGGCTTGCCCGACTCGTAGGCGTTGCCGGTGTGCTCCGGCTCCAGCGGCAGCTCGTTGTCGATGCCGTGCAGGCCGGCCGCGACGAGCGCCGCCACCGCGAGATAGGGGTTGACGTCGCCGCCGGGCACCCGGTTCTCCACGCGCAGCGACTCGCCGTGGCCGACCACGCGCAGCGCACATGTGCGGTTGTCGTGGCCCCACGCCACGGCGGTGGGCGCGAAGCTGCCGCGCACGTACCGCTTGTAGGAGTTGATGTTGGGCGCGAAAAAGCAGGTCAGCTCTCGCAGGCACGCCAGCTGTCCGGCGAGGAAGTGCTCCATCAGCCGCGAGAATCCGCCCGGTCGGTCGCCTGCCAGCACCGCGTCGCCCTCCGCGGTACGCAGGCTGATGTGGATGTGGCAGGAGTTGCCCTCGCGCTCGTTGTACTTGGCCATGAACGTGAGGCTCTTGCCCTCCTGCGCGGCGATCTCCTTCGCCCCGGTCTTGTACAGACTGTGGTTGTCGCACGTGGACAGCGCGTCGGTGTAGCGGAAGGCGATCTCGTGCTGGCCGGGGTTGCACTCGCCCTTGGCCGACTCGACGTAGAGCCCGGCGCCCGCCATGTCGTTGCGGATGCGCCGCAGCAACGGCTCGATGCGCCCCGTGCCGAGCATCGAGTAGTCCACGTTGTACTGGTTGGCGGGTGTCAGGTCGCGGTAGCCGCGCTGCCAGGCCTGCTCGTAGGTGTCGTCGAAGACGATGAACTCCAGCTCCGTGCCGACGAACGCGGTGAGGCCGCGCTCGGCGAGCCGGTCGAGCTGGCGGCGCAGCACCTGACGCGGCGACACCGTCACCTCGCCGCCACCCACCCACTCGACGTCGCACAGCACGAGCGCGGTGCCCTCGTGCCACGGCACCAGCCGCAGCGTCGCCAGGTCGGGCCGCAGCACGCAGTCGCCGTAGCCGCGCTCCCAGGACGAGATCGCGAAGCCGTCCACGGTGTTCATCTCGACGTCGACGGCGAGCAGGTAGTTGCAGGCCTCGGTGGCGTGGCCGACCACCTCGTCCAGGAAGTACCGGGCGGCACAGCGCTTGCCCTGCAGCCTGCCCTGCATGTCGGTCATCGCCACGAGCACGGTGTCGACCGTGCCCTGCTCCACCAGTTCCCGCAGCGCCTCGAGGGTGAGCATGCCTTCACGGTTCCGCATCCTGACACCCTTCCGCACCGCCGAGGCGAACTCAAAGGATCAATACAGATCCATTAAGAGTACTTGTACCGGCCATACCAGATCGGCGTCAACCCTTGACAAGGCTAACGGGTTGGCCCACTCTCGGCTCACTCAAAGGACTGACGCGAGACCCATTGGGCGATTGCCACCCAGCAGCGAGGAGGCGCAGGATGCCCGAGCACGTCGAGTACAGCGAGGTCGACCCGAGTTATCTCCAGCACCGGCAGCTCAAGCGGGGTGCCGCGGGCTGGCTGCTGCTGGCCGGGCTGGGCGTCTCGTACGTCATCTCCGGTGACTTCGCGGGCTGGAACTTCGGCCTCGGCGAGGGCGGCTGGGGCGGGCTGCTCATCGCCACGGTGCTGATGGCGATCATGTACGGCTGCATGGTCTTCGGGCTGGCCGAGATGTCCTCGGCCATGCCCGTCGCGGGCGCGGGGTACGGTTTCGCGCGCCGCGCGCTGGGCCCGCTCGGCGGGTTCGCCACCGGCATCGCGATCCTCATCGAGTACGCGATCGCCCCCGCCGCGATCGCGATCTTCATCGGCGGCTACACCGAGACCCTCGGGCTGTTCGGGCTCACCAACAGCTGGCCGGTCTTCCTCGCCTGCTACGTGATCTTCATCGGCATCCACCTCTACGGCGTCGGCGAGGCGCTGCGGGTGATGTTCGCGATCACCGCCGTCGCGGTGGTGGCGCTGGTGGCGTTCGTCGTGGGCATGATCCCGAAGTTCTCCGTCGACAAGCTCTTCGACATCGTGCCCGACGCCTCGGCGGCCGGGGCCAGCTCGTTCCTGCCGTTCGGCATCGGCGGCGCGATGGCCGCGCTGGTGTACGGCATCTGGTTCTTCCTCGCCATCGAGGGCGTGCCGCTGGCCGCCGAGGAGGCACGGGACCCGAAGCGCGACATGCCGCGCGGCATCATCGCCGGGATGGGCGCGCTCGTGGTGTTCGCGGCGCTGATCCTCGTCATCGCGCCCGGCGCGGCGGGCTCCAGCGCCATCGCGACGTCGGACAACCCGCTGCCCGAAGCGGTGCGCGCGGCCTACGGCGGCGACAACTTCCTCGCCCAGTTCATCAACTACGTCGGGCTCGCCGGGCTCGTCGCGAGCTTCTTCTCGATCATCTACGCGTACTCGCGGCAGCTGTTCGCCCTGTCGCGCGCCAGCTACCTGCCGCGGTGGCTGTCGCGCACCGGCAAGCGCAAGACGCCGTACCTGGCGCTGATCGTGCCCGGCACGGTGGGATTCGTGCTCGCCGCGGCCACGCAGGACGGCGCGCTGCTCATCAACATCGCGGTGTTCGGCGCCACGGTGTCCTACGTGCTGCTGAACCTGTCGCACATCGTGCTGCGGGTCCGGGAGCCGGACCTGCCGCGGCCGTACCGCACGCCGGGCGGGGTCGTCACGACGTCGGTCGCGCTGGTGCTGGCGCTGGCCGCCGTCGTCGCGACGTTCGTGGTGGACGAGATCGCCGCCGCCATCACGGCGGGCATCTTCGTGGCCGCGCTGGCGTACTTCTGGTTCTACAGCCGCCACCGCCTGGTGGCCGCCGCGCCCGAGGAGGAGTTCGCCGTCATCGAGCGCGCCGAGCACGAACTCGACCGCAACTGAAGGGGCACGCCCCTCACCAAGCGACTGGGGTTTGGCGCGCGGCGGCGAGGGAATTCGTGCGGCATGGCCGCGGAGATGTTCACGGTGCACACCCTCGCCGAGCTGGGCGAGCTGGTGACGCTGGGCGTCGCGCCGTACCTGCGCTACTCCCCGGGGCCGGAGGCCGACAGCATGCACGCCAGCACCGACCACGAGAGCGGGCTGGTGATGCCCGGGGTGTCGGTGAACCCGCTCGCGGCGCCGGGCTGGTGGACGCTGCCGCTGGAGGACTGGCTGGCCCGCCGCGTGTGCCAGTACCTGCGGGAGCTGCGGGAGGGCGCGCGGCCCTGGCTGCTGTCCGGCCGCCCGGTGGACTTCGGGCCGGACAACGAGCCGCTGATCGTGGACCCGCGGCCGGTGGCGTGGGTCAGCCCCGACCTGGTGGCCGAGGCGCACGAGCGCTACCACTCCCGCCTCAACGCCGGCACGGCCATCCACGACCAGCGGCGCTGACCGCGGCCGCCGGGTCAGCCGACGGTGAGGACCAGCTTGCCGCGGGTGCGGCCGGACTGGCTCTGCCGCCATGCCTCGGCGGCCTCGGCCAGCGGCAGTGTCGTCTCGACAGGCACGGTCAGCGCGCCCTCGTCGGCCAGGCGCCCCAGCTCCGTCAGATCGGCCACGCTCGGGCGGACCCACACGTACTGACCACCGGACTCGGCCACCTGCGGGTCGGTGATCGACGCGATCCGGGAGGCGTCCCGGACGAGCTCCCGGGAGACCTCCACGGCATCTCCGCCGACGAAGTCCAGCGCGGCGTCCACCCCACCGGGCGCCAGCTCCCGCACCCGGGCGGCCAGCCCGTCGCCGTAGGTCACCGGCTCGGCGCCCAGCTCCCGCAGGAAGTCGTGGTTGCGCTCGCTCGCGGTGCCGAGCACGCGCGCGCCCGCGGCGACGGCGAGCTGCGTGGCCAGTGAGCCGACGCCCCCGGCGGCCGCGTGCACGAGGACGGTGTCGTCCTTGCCGACCTGCACCCGCCGCAGCGACTGGTGGGCGGTGAGCCCGGCCAGCGGCAACCCGGCCGCCTGCGGCCAGTCCAGCGCGGCGGGCTTGTGCGCGAGCAGGCGGACGTTGGCCGCGACCAGCTCCGCGTACGCGCCCAGCTCGACCTGGTCCTTGCGGATGTAGCCGATCACCTCGTCGCCCACCGCGAACTCGTCGACGTCCAGGCCGACGGCCTCGACGACACCGGAGATGTCCCAGCCGGGGATGAGCGGAAAGCGGACCTCCATCACGGCGTCCAGGTAGCCCGCGCCGATCTTCCAGTCCACCGGGTTGACGCCCGCGGCCTTCACCCGCACCAGTACCTCGCCCGGCGCCACCTTCGGGTCGGGATGCTCGCCGAGGCGCAGCTCGTCCGGACCACCGTAGCGCTGCATCACGATCGCCTTCATACCTCGCGCAACAGCCCGGCTCGGCCCTGGCATTCCCACGCCCGGATGCGATGCGACGGCGCTCACCACCGGATCGGCAGCTCCGCCAGCCCGCCCGTCAGCGTGTCGGGACGCACGGTCAGCTCCTCGGCGTCCACGGCGAGACGCAGGGTGGGAAAGCGCTCGACGAGCCGGGCGAACACGGTCCGCAGTTCGAGCCGCGCGAGCGGCGCGCCGAGGCAGTACCGGGCGCCGTGCCCGAACGTCAGGTGTGCCCCCGCGGCACGGGTGACGTCGACGCGGCCGGGGTCGGGAAAGACCGCGGGGTCGTGGTTGGCCGCGCCGGTGTGCAGCAGCACGAGGTCGCCCGCGCGGACGGTGACGCCCCCGATGTCGAGTTCCGTGCGCGCGTACCGGGGAATCCCGGCCCCGCCGCGGTGCGGGGCCCGCAGCAGCTCCTCCACCGCGTCCGGCACCAGGTCCGGGTCGTCGGCGAGCGCCTGCCACTGACGTCGGTCGGCCAGCAGCGCCAGTGCCCCGAGCCCGATCTGCACCACCGTGGTCTCGTGCCCGGCGAAGAGCAACGCCATCGACAACATCGCGGCCTCGGCATCCGAGACGCCTTCGGTCGCGCACAGGCGGGAGATCACGTCGTCACCCGGGTCGTCGCGCTTGCGGGCGACCAGCCGCTGCCCGTAGGCGAACAGCTCGCCAAGACCGTGCTCCGACCGCGCACGGTCCCGGGTGTTGGCGGCCTCGGCCGTCCATGCGCGGAACCGATCGCGGTCCTCGTAGGGCACGCCGAGCAGCTCGCAGATCACCAGGATCGGCAGGGGGACGGCCACGGCGGCGTGCAGGTCGGCGGGAGGTCCCTGCTCGGCCATCTCCTCCAGCAGGCGGCAGGCCAGTGCGTCGATCCGGGGGCGCAGAGCCCGCAGGCGTCCGGGCGTGAAGTGCGGCTGGAGCAGCGCGCGCATCCGGGCATGGTCGGCGTGCTCGGTGTCGGCGTTGCCCATCGGGCCGCCGAACAGCGCCGACTCGCCGACCCGCGCCGCGGCCTCCGGCTCGGGATGGGCCCGCCCGAGCCGGTCGTCGTCCAGCAGGCGGCGTACCGCGGCATGCCCGGTGACCAGCCATGCCTCGTCGCCGACCGCCGTGCGGACCCGGTGCGGTGTGCCCTGTGACCGCAACCTGCGCAGCTCGGGCGCGAGGTGCAGCGGATGCGCCTGCTCGAACGGCAGCTGGATCGGATCGCTCATGGCGGCTCGATTCTGTCAAAGACAAATTGTATAAGATTGATTGAACATAGCAGAAGTATAGTCTCGGTTGAACAACGAGGAGGTGGTGATGGCCGCGGATCGGCAGACCGCGCGCCGCCTGCCGCGCGCCGAGCGGCGAGAGCAGATCCTCGCGGCGGCCACCCGCGCCTTCGCCCGCACCGGCTACGCCGCGACCGGCCTCGACGACGTGGCCGCCGAGGCCGGGATCACCCACGTGATCCTCTACCGGCATTTCGCGTCGAAGGCCGACCTCTACCGCTGCGTGCTCGATCGCGCCTGCACCCGTCTGGCCGACGCCGTCGGCACCGGCAGCTACGACGAGACGTCCGTTCCCGCACTGCTGCGGGCGGCCTCCGCCGACCCGGACGGATTCCGGCTGCTGTTCCGCCACGCCGCCCGCGAACCGGAGTTCCGCGACGTCGTCGACGGCATCCGCGCAGCGTCGACGGACATCGCGCACCGCCACCTCACGGAGACCATCCCCGAGACGGCGTGGCAGGACTGGGCGGCACGCCTGGTGCCCGTCGTGGCGTGGGAAGCCGTGATCGCGTGGCTCGACGCGGGCAGGCCCGACCCCGACCGCGCCGCCGAGCGCATCGGCGGCGCCATCGAGGGCGTGATCCGCGCGGCCGCGTCCGCCCGCTCGGACGGCGGGTGAGCGGGGCTCACGTCAGTCGAGACAGAACTCGTTGCCCTCGATGTCCGGCCTCACGATGCACGACTCGTCGTAGCCATTGGCAGGCAGCAGGTGCGCCCGCACGTCGCCGCGCCCTGCCGCCCGGGGCGGCAGCGACCGTAGCGGCACGGCCCTACGCGGCGGCCGGGGACAGCAGGCCGAGCAGCTCGTGCACGGCGCTGCGCCCGGCGCGGTTGGCGCCAATCGTGCTCGCCGACGGCCCGTAGCCCACGAGGTGCAGGCGTGGCTCGCGCACCGCCCGCGTGCCGGACATCCGGATGCCGCCACCGGGCTCGCGCAGCCGCAGCGGCGCCAGATGGTCGAGGGCGGCACGGAAGCCGGTCGCCCACAGGATCACGTCGGCGCGCTGCTCGGTGCCGTCGGCCCACACGACGCCGCGCGGCGTGATGCGGGTGAACATCGGTTCGCGGTCGAGGACCCCGGTCTCCCTTGCCGCCCGGACCTCCGGGGTGAGCATCAGGCCGGTGACGCCGACGACGCTGCGTGGCGGTTTGCCCTCGCGCACCCTGCGGTCCACCTCGGCCACGACCTGGCGCCCGTATTCCGGGGTGAACTCGCGGTCGAGGAACTCCGGCGGCCTGCGGGTCACCCACGTCGTGCCGCGGGCCACCGGCGCGATCTCGAGCAGGTGCTGCACGGCCGACGTGCCGCCGCCGACCACCACGACGTGCTTGCCGCGGAACTCCTCGGCGCCGCTGTAGTCGGCGGTGTGCAGCTGCCTGCCCGCGAACGTCTCCTGGCCCGGGTAGTACGGCCAGAACGGGCGGTCCCACGTGCCCGTCGCGTTGATGACGCCCCGCGCGAGCCAGGTCTCCGTGGCGCTCTCGACGAGGAAGCGGTGGTCGTCGGCGTAGCGCACCGACAACACGTCCACGGGCCGGTGCACCGGCAGGTCGAACACGCGCTCGTAGCGGTCGAAGTACTCGGACACGACCTCCGACGCAGGCCGGGTGGTGTCCTGCTCGCCAAGGGCCAGTCCTGGCAGATCGTGGATGCCGTGCACCCTGCCCAGCTTCAACGACGGCCAGCGGTACTGCCACGCCCCGCCCGCGCGCTTGCCGTGGTCGAGCACGACGAAACCCGAGCCGTTGGCCAGACCGGCCCTGCGCAGGAAGTACGCGGCAGAAAGCCCCGCCTGCCCCGCGCCGATGACGGCGACGTCCGTGACGTGATCAGCCCGCATACCGGGTACAACCGCGACCGCGGCACGGTGCTTCCGTCCCGCCGCAAGCTCCCCAATGCGGCATTGGTCACGTTCAACGCCACCAATGCGGCATTCGTGGCGTTGAGCGCTACGAATGTGGCATTGGGGAGCTCGATCGGCTCCGGGGTCAGCGGCGGCGAAGGGCTCGCACGATCGCGATGACGGCGAACAGCGCCGCCAGGCCCGCCACCACGGGTGCGAGGCGCTTGGCCACGGAGGCGCCCGCGTAGTCGAACAGGTCGATCGCCTCGGCCTCCCTGGCCTGCTGCGGCGCCTCGCCTGCGGGCTTGACGCTCTCCAGCTTCGGCTTCTCCGCCTCCGCCTGCGGCGCGGCGGCACCGGCGCCGCTGGCGGTGGCAGGCTGCTCGGCCTGCCCCGGCGTGGTGTCCTTGCCCGCACCGCCGAGCATGTCGGCGAGGTTCGCGGCGAACGTGTCGAGGATCTTGCCGCCCACCTCGGAGATCATGCCGCGGCCGAACTGGGCGGGCCTGCCGGTGACGTTGAGGTCGGTACCCACCGTGCCCTTGGTGGAGTCACCGTCGGCCGCGAGGGTCACGGTGACCGTGGCCGCGGCGGTGCCCGCTCCCCTGGCGTCCTTGCCGGAGGCCTTGATGACGAGCTTGCGCTCGCTCTCGTTCTTCTCCAGGAACTCCCCGGAGCCCTTGTAGAGCAGGGAGACCGGCCCCAGCTTGACCTTCACCGTGCCCTTGAACGTGTCCCCCTCCACGGAGCTGAGCGTGGCGCCCGGCATGCACGGCGCCACCCGTTCCGGGTCGAGCACGGCCTTCCACACCTCGTCGATGGGCGCGGGAACGGTGAATTCGTGGTCGAGCCGCACGGGCCGACCTCCTTTCTGCGTACGCGACGAGCCTGCGCGGAGACGCAGCCGCCCCGGTGGCGCCGTGGCCTTCGCGGCCCGGCGCCACCGGGGTACTCGGCTACGTCGGCTCTCCCTAGCCTGCCATGGCCGCCTGGATCGCGCGGCCGGTGAGGACCCTGGCGAGGTGCTGCCGGTACTCGACGTCGGCGTTGCCGTCGACCGTCGGGTTGGTGCCCTCGGCCGCGTGCTCGGCGGCTGCCCGGATGGACTCGGCGGTGGCCGGACGCCCGACGAGCGCCTCCTCCACCGCACGAGCCCGCACCGGCACCGAGGACATGTTCGTCAGCCCCACCCTGGCCTCGGCGATGGTGCCGCCGTCGGTGCGGACGGTGGCCGCCACCGCGACCATCGACCACGCCTGCGCGACCCGGTTGAACTTCTCGTAGTGCGCGTGCCAGCCGGTGTGCTTGGGCACCCGCACCTCCACGAGGATCTCGTCCGGCCGCAGCGCGGTCGTGAAGAAGTCCTCGAAGAAGTCGGCGGCGGGCACGGTGCGCCTGCCGTCCGGGCCCGCGACCACCATCTCGGTGTCCAGCGCGAGCGCGGGCGCCAGCAGGTCACCGGCCGGATCGGCGTGGGCGATGGAGCCGCCGAACGTGCCGCGGTGGCGCACCTGCGGGTCGGCGACCGTGTCGGTGGCCTTCGCCAGCAGCGCGGCGTGCTCGGCGATCAGCGGGTCACGCTGCACGTCGTAGTGCGTGGTCATGGACCCGATCACCAGCGCGTCACCGTCGTCGCGCACGCCCCGCAACTCCGGGATGCGGTTGAGATCGATGAGCGAGGTGGGCGCGGCCAGCCGCATACGCAGCACCGGCAGCAGGCTCTGCCCTCCTGCGATGATCTTCGCGTCCTCGCCCGCCTCGGCGAGCGCCCGCACCGCGTCGTCCACGGTGGACGGCGCTACGTAGTCGAACGGAGCGGGGATCACTGCGCACCTCCGTGTGTCGCGTCGATCGAACCGAGACCGCCACCGGCCTCGGCACCGGGGCCACCCGCGGCCTTCTCACCGCTGTGGACCGCCTTCCACACCCGCATGGGGCTCAGCGGCATCTCGATGTCGTTCACCCCGAAGTGCCGCACGGCGTCCACCACGGCGTTGACGACCGCCGGGGTCGAGGCGATGGTGCCCGCCTCGCCGACGCCCTTGACGCCCAGCGGGTTCGTCGTCGACGGCGTCTCGGTGCGGTCGGTGGTGAACGAGGGCAGGTCGGCCGCCGAGGGCAGCAGGTAGTCGGCGAACGTGCCCGAGGTGAGGGTGCCGCTCTCGTCGAACACCGCCTCCTCGAACAGCGCCTGCGCGATGCCCTGCGCGAGCCCGCCGTGCATCTGGCCTTCCACGATGATCGGGTTGACCACCTTGCCGACGTCGTCCACGCACACGTACTTGCGCAGCCGCACCCGGCCGGTCTCGGTGTCCACCTCGGCGGCGCACAGGTGCGTGCCGTGGGGGAACGAGAAGTTCTCCGGGTCGTAGACGGCCTCGGAGTCCAGCGAGGGCTCCACGCCGTCGGGCAGGTCGTGCGCCATGAACGCCGCGAAGGCCACGTCGCCGATGCCGGTGGACTTGTCGGTGCCCTTGACCGTGAACTTGCCGCCGGAGAACTCCAGGTCGTCCTCGGAGCACTCCATCATGTGCGCGGCGATCTTCTTGGCCTTCTCGATGACCTTCTCCGCGGCCTTCACCACCGCGATGCCGCCGACCGCCAGCGAACGCGAGCCGTAGGTGTCGAGGCCCTTGTGCGAGGACTGCGTGTCACCGTGCAGCACCTCGATGTCCTCGAACGGCACGCCCAGCTGGTCGGACACGATCTGGCTCCACGCCGTCTCGTGGCCCTGGCCGTGCGCCGACGACCCGGTGATGACCTCGACCTTGCCGGTGGGCAGCATCCGGATCGCCGCGTGCTCCCAACCGCCCGCGCCGTAGTCGAGCGAGCCGAGCACCCGTGACGGGGCGAGGCCGCACATTTCGGTGAACGTCGAGATGCCGATGCCCAGCTGCACCGGGTCGTTCCGCTCGCGGCGCTCGGCCTGCTCCCGGCGCAGCCCCTCGTAGTCGAAGAGCTGCATGGCCTTCTCGGTGGCCGCCTCGTAGTTGCCCGAGTCGTAGGTCAGCGTGGAGACCGTGGTGTACGGGAACTCGTCGTGCTTGATCCAGTTCTTCTCGCGCAGCTCCATCGGGTCCATGCCGAGCTCGGCGGCGAGCTCGTCCATCATCCGCTCGATGCCGAAGGTGGCCTCCGGCCTGCCCGCGCCGCGGTAGGCGTCGGTGAGCGTGGTGTTGGTGAACACGTTGGTGCACGCGAAGTGGTAGGCCGGGATCTTGTAGATCGCGTTGAACATGAACGCGCCGAGGATCGGCACGCCCGGACCGACCAGGCCGAGGTAGGCGCCCATGTCGGCCATCAGCTCGACCTTGAGCCCGGTCACCGTGCCGTCGCGCTTGGCGGCGATGGTGAGGTCCTGGATCTGGTCACGGCCGTGGTGCGCGGCGGCCATGGTCTCCGAGCGGGACTCGGTCCACTTCACCGGCCTGCCGAGCTTCTGCGCCACGAGCAGCGACATGATCTCCTCGGGCAGCACGGCGATCTTGCCGCCGAACCCGCCGCCCACGTCCGGGGCGATCACGCGGATCTTGTGCTCCGGGATGCCGAGCGTCAGCGCCGACATGGTCTTGAGGATGTGCGGGATCTGCGTGGCCGACCACATCGTCAGCTGCGGTGCGGTGGGGTCGACCACGCACGAGCGCGGTTCCATGAACGCCGGCACGAGCCGCTGTTGCCGGAACCGCCGCTTGAGCACGACCTCGGCCTCGTTGATGGCCTGCTCGACGTCGCCGCCCGAGCCCGCCTCGCCGGAGTCGAACTTCCACAGCGCGTTGCGGTTGGTGCCGAGCTCCTCGTGCACGAGCGGCGCGTCCTCGGCGAGCGCGTTCTCCAGCCCGAGCACCACGGGCAGGTCCTCGTAGTCGACGTCGATCTCGGCGAGCGCGTCCTCGGCCTCGCCAGCGCTGCGGGCCACGACCACGGCGACGCCCTCACCGGCGAAGTTCACCTTGCCCTGCGCCAGCACCGGCCTGCGCGGCGACTTCATGTCCGGCGTGATCGGCCAGGCGCACGGCATGCCGATGGCGCCCTCGGGGTCGAGGTCGTCGCCGGTGTAGACGGCGATGACGCCCGGCATCTCCTTGGCCGCGGAGGTGTCGATGTTGACGATCTTCGCGTGGGCCGCGGTGCTGCGCAGCACCGCGAGGTGCACCATGCCGGGCAGCGTGATGTTGTCGGTCCACCGGGTGCGGCCCGCGATGAGCCGTGCGTCTTCCTTGCGCAGCCTGCCCTTGCCGACCTCCGGCTCCATCGTGGCGGTCATTACTCGCCACCCCCGCCGACGCTCGACGCGGCGCGGCTGCCCGCGTCACCTGCCACGCGCTCGGCCTCAGGGCCCGCACCGGGGCGCATGTGGTCGGCGGCGTCGCGCACGGCCCGCACGATGTTCTGGTAGCCGGTGCAGCGGCAGAGGTTGCCCTCCAGCCCCTCGCGCACGGCCTGCTCGTCCGGGCTGGGGTTGTCGGCGAGCAGGTCGATCGACTGCATGATCATGCCCGGCGTGCAGAAACCGCACTGCAACGCATGGTTGTCGTGGAACGCCTGCTGGACGGGGTGGAGCTGGCCGTCGCGGGCGAGGCCCTCGATCGTGGTGACCTCGCACCCGTCGGCCTGCACGGCCAGCACCGAGCACGACTTCACACTGTGGCCGTCGAGGTGCACGGTGCACGCTCCGCAGTTACTGGTGTCGCAGCCCACCACGGTGCCGACCTTGCCGACCTGCTCGCGCAGGTAGTGCACGAGCAGAGTCCGGGGCTCGACATCGTCGGTGTAGGTGGTGCCGTCGACTGTGACGGTGATGCGCATTGGGCCTCCTGTGGTGGCTCGGCCCGCCACGCGAGCGGGCCGTGGGGAACGGCCTAGGCCGATCACCGTCGCCGGTGATCGGCCTCACAGCGGAAGCCTGCTACTTCGGCGGTCGCGGGACAACCCCCCTTCTGGAGAGGTGGCCCGCCTCCTTCCGCATTCGCGGCAGCAGGTCCGTGTCATGATCCGAATCCGCGGAGAAGCTCCCCCAATCGGTACCGACCTTTTCAACGGAGCGGCACAATCCTGTCGAAACTAGCGTTCCTGCTCGCCGTGGATGCGGCCGTCGAGATCGGCCAGCCGCCGCCCGCCACCGCCCCAGCGCAGGGCGATGATCTCCGCGGCGATCGACACCGCCGTCTCCTCCGGGGTGCGGGCGCCGAGGTCCAGTCCGATCGGTGAGGCGAGCCGCTTGAGCTCGGCGTCGGTGAGCCCGGCCTCCCGCAGCCGTGCCATGCGGTCGTCGTGGGTACGCCGCGAGCCCATGGCGCCGATGTAGCCGACGTCGAGCCGCAGCGCGACCTCCAGCAACGGCACGTCGAACTTGGGGTCGTGGGTCAGCACGGCGACGGCGGTGCGGCGGTCGACGCGGCCCGCCTCCGCCTCGGCCTTCAGGTAGCGGTGCGGCCAGTCCACGACCACCTCGTGGGCCTCGGGAAACCGGGTCTTGGTGGCGAACACCGGGCGCGCGTCGCACACGGTCACCTCGTAGCCGAGGAACGCGCCCATCCTGGCCATCGCGGCGGCGAAGTCGATGGCACCGAACACGAGCATCCTCGGTGGCGGCTCGAAGGTGTTGACGAACACCGACATGCCCTCGCCGCGGCGCTGGCCGTCGGGGCCGTAGTGCAGGGTGCCCGACCGGCCGCCGGCCAGCAGCCCGCGTGCGTCGTCGAGCACCGCGTCGTCGATCCGATCCGAGCCCAGCGACCCGCCGGCCCGCTCCGGCCAGACCAGCATGCGCCTGCCCAGCAACGCGGGGTCGGGGTGCTCGATCGTGGTGACCACGGCGACCGGCCTGCCGTCGCGCACGGAGTCCATCAGCTCGGGCAGCTCCGGCATCGACTCGCGGTCGACGTGCTCGACGTAGATGTCGATGATCCCGCCACACGTCAGGCCGACGGCGAACGCGTCGTCGTCGCTGACGCCGTAGCGCTGCAGCACCGGGGCGCGGTCGGCGACCACCTGCTGCGCCAGCTCGTACACCGCGCCCTCGACGCAGCCGCCGGAGACGCTGCCGGTCACCTCGCCGTCGGCTCCCACGAGCATCGCGGCCCCCGGTGCGCGCGGCGCCGAGGAGAACGTCGCCACCACGGTGCCCACGCCCACCGTCTCACCCTGGGACCACCGGCGGTACAGCTCGTCCAGCACGTCATGCATCACGGATCTCCTGG
This sequence comes from Prauserella muralis, assembly GCF_003202285.1. Classification (GTDB taxonomy): domain Bacteria; phylum Actinomycetota; class Actinomycetes; order Mycobacteriales; family Pseudonocardiaceae; genus Prauserella_B; species Prauserella_B muralis. The sequence goes on along the minus strand of NZ_MASW01000002.1, from coordinate 864,182 downwards.
AGAAGTCGTTCCAACGTGGCCAGGCTGTGCCCGGCCAGCAGCCGATCCACGTGCGGGAGCGCGGCGGCGATGCCGGACTGCACCGGAGCGTAGCCGTCCCTGCCCGCGTGCGGGTTCACCCAGAGCACCCGGTGCGCGAGCCTGCGCATCCGCGCCACCTGGTCGCCGAGCAGGCTCGCGTCCCCGCGTTCCCAGCCGTCGGAGAAGACCACCACCACAGCCCTGCGGGCCAGCCCGCGCTGCCCCCAGCGGTCGAGGAAGACCCGCAGCGTCTCGCCGAGCCGGGTGCCGCCCGCGAAGTCGGCCACCGCCTCGCCCGCCGCGAGCATCGCGCGCTCGGGGTCACGCTGGCGCAGCTGCCGCGAGACGCGGGTGAGCCGGGTGCCCAGGGTGAACACCTCCACGCTCGACGGCGCCGAGCGCACCACGACGTGGGCGAAGCGCAGCAGCGAGTCGGCGTAGGGCTTCATCGAACCGGAGACGTCGATCAGCAGCACCACGCGCCGTGCCCGTGGCCCGTGCCGGGAGTAGGCGAGCCGCGTGGGTTCGCCGCCACCGGCCAGCATCGCGCGCAGCGTGCGGGCGGGGTCGAGCCTGCCGCGCCGGGCCGGGCGGTAGCGCAGGGAGCGGCGTCGCGGCGGTGCGGGCCGCAGCGCCGCCATCAGCTCCCGCAGGTGCGCCCGTTCGGCGGGGCTGAGCTCGCCGAGGTCGCGCTGGCGCAGCACCTCGGCGTCGCTCGCGGCCACGCTGAGCTGTTCCCCGGCCTGCTCCTCCGCCTCGCCGTCGCCCTGCTGCTGGGTGACGAGGGCGGCGATGCGCGGCTGCGCAGGGCGCTGCACCGGGTTGCGCGCCCTGCGCGGCGGTTCCGCGCTGAACCATGCGGCGAAGGCCTGGTCGTAGCGCGGCAGGTCGTCCGGGTCGCCGCACAACGTCAGCCTGCCCGCCCAGTAGAGCTGGCTCGGGTCGGCGACGTCGAGACTCTCCACCGCGGCGAGGTAGGCCTGCACGCGGTGCGCCTCACACGGCAGCCCGGCCTCGCGCAGCGCCGCCGGGAACCCGACGAGGCCGGGCAGCGGATCGGTCGAGGCCGGTGCGGTCATGTCTTCCATTGTGCCCCTGGAGCGCGCTCCAGCCGCCCTCCGGACGCCGGAGCGACCCGGGCCGGGGCGCACGAGCGCAGAACTCGCGGGCCTGAGCGCAGGACTCGCGGGTCAGGCGAGCAGGGCATCCAGGCGGGCGCGCACCCGGTCGAGGTCCTCGCTGTACTTGAGCACCGCGCCCAGCGTGGTGGCCGCCGCGGCGGCGTCGAGCTCGTCGCGGCCGAGCGCCCGCAACGCCTGCGCCCAGTCCAGCGCCTCGGCGACACCGGGCGGCTTGAGCAGCTCCATGGCCCGCAGGCGCTGCACCGCCTCGGCGACCTGGGTGGCCAGCCGCTCCCCGATCCCGGGGATGCGGCTGCGCAGGATCGCCACCTCCCTGCTGAGGTCGGGATGCTCCAGCCAGTGGTAGAGGCAGCGGCGCTTGAGCGCGTCGTGCACCTCGCGGGTGCGGTTGGAGGTGAGGATGACCAGCGGCGGCACCTCGGCACGCACCTCGCCGTATTCCGGGATGGACACGGCGTTCTCGTCGAGCAGCTGCAACAGGAACGCCTCGAACTCGTCGTCGGCGCGGTCGATCTCGTCGACGAGCAGCACGCACGGTGCGGAGTTGAGCGCACGCAGCAGCGGCCGGGCCAGCAGGAACCGCTCGGTGTAGAGCGACTGCTCGGCGGTGTCCACGTCGAGCCGCCCGCCCTCGGCCGCCTCCAGCGCCCGCAGGTGCAGCAACTGGCGGGGGAAGTCCCATTCGTACAGCGCCTGCGCGGCGTCGATGCCCTCGTGGCACTGCAGGCGGATCAGCGGCATCCCCAGCGACTCGGCCAGCGCCATCGCGAGCGAGGTCTTGCCCGTGCCGGGCTCGCCCTCGCAGAACAGCGGCCTGCGCATCCGCAGGGCGAGAAACGCGGCCGTGGCGACGCCCTCATCGGCCAGGTACCCGGTGCCCTCCAGCACCTGCGCGAGCTTCTCGGGCGACCCTGCCGGGTCCATGCTCTCAGCTGTCACGCCTGCCAGCGTAAGGGCTGACGGGCGCGGTGACGATCGCGGCGGCGGGTCCCGGGAGCCCATGCGCCCGGCACCCGCCGCCGGTCGTACCTCAGCCGAAGACCCGGTCCTGCCAGCCGGCGACCTCGTCCGCGCTCAGCAGGCGCGACAGGATCGCCATCCGGTCGACGGCGCCGGTGAGCCGCTGGCCGCCGTTCTGGTCCGCGCCGAACCGCAGTTCCCGGGTGGCGCAGCCGTTGATGCCGGCATCGGGCACCCGCGCCGTGGCGGCTCGCTCGCCGTCGACGTACACGGCCAGATCACCGGCGTCGCTCATCGTCACCACGAGATCCACGAACCGCCCCGTGGGCAGGGTCGCCGCGGTGGTGACGTTGGTGCCCGACCCGAGGAAGCGCACCGCGTTCGACGGCGTCAGGTCGATGAGCACCCCATCGGTGCCGGGGTCGCCGCTGGGCTGCCAGTCGAACAACCTGCGGTAGCTGCCGGAGGTGTCGGCTCGGACCTCCGCGGCGAACGTGGCCTCGCGCAGGAACCCCAGCGTCGTCGGCGCGGTGCGCAGGTAGGACTGCCCGTCCAGCCGCAGCGCACTACCCGTCGGGCCGGACGGCTCGTAGGCCGTGGTGCCCTGCACCGTCGCGTCCCGCCCGGAGCCGGATGCGTCCACAATGGAGCTTCCGGAGGCCGGATCCCACGCCGCGAGCGGCGTGTCCGCATCCGGCGCGGGGCACGGCGGCAGCGGCTCGATCGCCACGCTGCGGGCGGCCGCCACCTGCCAGCCGTCGCCCTGCAACACCGCCCGCAGCCGCCGGGTGTCCTCGGCACCCGCGCGCGGCGTCACCTCGAACGCGTACGACCTGCTCTGCCCCGCGTGCACGGGCGCAACCGCGTGCCGGGCGGGCGTGGCGGTCCAGCCCTCCGGCAGGCCGAGGGTCAGCGCGGCGGCAGGGACGGTGCGGTCGGCCGCGCCGACGGTCACCTCCACCGGGAACGCCGTGCCGTCCTCGGCCCGCTCGGGTGCCGACAGCGACAGCGTCGCCAGCGAGACGGCCACGTACGTGCGCCCGCGCTCGGCGTCGAACGTGATCCGCTCGCCGTCGCGCGCCACGTCGATCGTGCGCCCCGTCGCGGCGTCGACGACCCGGAAGCGGCCGCCGAACAGGTCACTGCGCACGGTCAGCTCGCCGGAACGGCCTGCCTCCAGTGCGATGCGCGTGGGCGTGCCTGCCGTCCAGTCGATGTCGACGGTGACGTCTTCCCTGGCCTTGAGCCCCCGCACCGAGCCGCTGTCCCAGAAGCCGGGCACGGCGGGCAGCACGTCGACGACACCGGTGTGGCTCTGCAGCAGCATTTCCGCGACCCCGGCCGTGGCGCCGAAATTGCCGTCGATCTGGAACGGCGGGTGGGTGTCCCACAGGTTGTCCAGCGTGCTGTTCTTCAGCAGCTCGGCCAGCATCGTGTGCGCGTGGTCGCCGTCGAGCAGCCGTGCCCAGAAGTTGATCTTCCAGGCCTTGCTCCAGCCGGTGCCGCCGTCGCCGCGCGCGGTGAGCGACGTGCGCGCGGCCTCGGTGAGGGCCGGATCGTCGTGCGGCGTGAGCTGCCTGCCCGGGTGCAGCGCGAACAGGTGCGAGACGTGGCGGTGCTGGTTGCCCGGGTCGTCCCAGTCCTCCTTCCACTCCTGCAGCTGGCCCCACGAGCCGATGCGCAGGCCGGGGTCCAGCTCGGCCAGCGTCCGCTCCAGCTCGGCGGTGAACGTCCCGGTGTCGCCGAGCGTGCGCGCGGCCTCGGCGGTGTTGGTCAGCAGGTCCCACACGATCTGCTGCGACATCGAGGCTCCCGCGGAGAAGTCGCCGTGTTCCGGCGAGTAGCTGGGGCTCACCACCAGTCTGCCGTCGCGCGGATCGCGCACCAGTTCGTCGATCCAGAACTGCGACAGCGCCTTCAGCATCGGGTAGGCGCGCTCGCGCAGGAAGCGCTCGTCGCGCGTGAACAGGTAGTGCTCGTAGTAGTGCTGAGCCAGCCAGGCGCCCGACTCGGGGAACCAGAACGAGGTCGCCCAGTCGTGCACGCCGGTGAAGCCGTAGGGGTTGGTCTCGTTGTGCACCACCCAGCCCCGGTTGCCGAACATCTCCCGCGCCGTCACCTCACCGGCGGGCACCATCGAGTCGACGTAGTCGAACAGCGGTGCGGTGGTCTCCGAGAGGTTGGTGGTCTCGGCGGGCCAGTAGTTCATCTGCAGGTTGATGTTGACGTGGTAGTCGGCGCTCCAGGGTGGGCTGGTCGAGTTGTTCCACACGCCCTGCAGGTTCGCCGGGAGCGAGCCACCACGCGACGAGGCGATGAGGAGATACCGGCCGTACTGGAAGTACAGCACCTCCAGCGCCTTGCGGGTGGCGGCGGGGGTGGTGCCGCTGCGATAGGCGGCGAGCAGCTCGTCGGTCGGCAGGTCCGGCATGTGCTGGCCGATGTCGAGGCGGACGCGGTCGAACAGCTCGTGGTAGTCGGCGAGATGCGCGGACCGCAGCGCGCCGAGGCCCTTGGCCACGGCGGCGTCCACCCGCCTGGTCACCGCCCCGTGCGGATCCGTGCCGGTGCGGTAGTCCGGGTACGTGGGGGCGTAGTCGGTGCCCGCACCGAGCACGAGTGTCACCGCGTCGGCACCGCTGACCGTCACGGAGCCGTCGGCGTTGTCGGTCCGCGCGCCGCCCTCGTTGAGCACCTGCAACTGCGACTCGAACCGCAGACCGTTGTCGTGCAGGGCACCGGAGAAGGTGATCCGGCCTTCGTGTGCGCGCACGCGCTTGCTGCGGTTGCCCGGAGCGGTGACCGAGGTGGTGAAGCCGATCTGGCCCGGCCGGTCCGCGGTGAGCCGGGCGACGAGCACGCCGTCGGCGGCGGAGGCGAAGTACTCGCGGGTGTGGCGCACGCCGTCGGCCGTGTAGGAGACCCCGGCGACCGCGTCGGCGATGTCGAGGTACCGGCGGTAGCCGGTGACCTCGCCGGACCGGTCCAGCTGCGCGAGCCGCACGTCGCCGAAGATCTGGTAGGCGCCGAAGCCGCGCTTGGGCTGGCCGAGCCTGTCCGCGACCCAGCTGGGCGCGACGCGCTTCTCGTCGGCGATGCGCTGCTGCACCTGCTCGAGCGCTCCGGGCCTCGGCGAGGCCCAGTTGCCGAAGTCGTAGCCCTGCGCGGAGCCGGGGCCTCCCGTCCACAGCGTTTTCTCGTTGAACTGCAGCAACTCGGTGTCCACGCCGCCGAACGCACTCGCGCCGAGTGCTCCGTTGCCGATGGGCAGCGACTGCGACTCCCAGTCGGTGGCGGGCCGGTCGTACCAGAGGGTCATGCCCGGCGACGTGGAAGGCGGCGCCGTCGCCGGTGCGTCGCTCTCCGCCGCCGAGGCGGTGTGCAGGGCAGGCAGCCCCACGGCGAGCGCGGCGAGCGACAGGCTCGCGATCAGTGCGCGGGCGGCTCTGCCCCGCGCGGGTCGTCCGATCATTGGGTCTCCTCGATGTCCGGTGGGTGGGTCGAGAGACGTGCCGACGAAGGCCGTCTGGGTGGCCTGAGTCACAGCGCACGCTATACATCGGACGTATCAAGGTCAACGGTTGACAAAGGGGGCCCGAATCGGGCATAAGGGAAGAGAAAGACCCGATCTATTTCGGCGGCTGCGGGAGATCGGCGGGGGTGTCGACGTCGGTGCCCGCGCCGATGTCGCCGCACTCGACGAGGCGGACGTCGTCGCGTCCGGACAGCCAGCGGCGGGCGCCCCGGTCGCCCTCGGCGGTCGCGGCGATCGCCGCCCACCAGCGACGGCCGAACAGCACCGGATGGCCGGGCACGCCGTCGTAGGCGGCGCGGGCGACGGCGTCGGGTGCGGCCAGCGCACCCAGGCGGGCAACGACCTCGGCGCCCACACCGGGCAGGTCCACCAGGTGCACCAGTGCCGCGTCCGGCGCGGGAGTGAGCCCGGCGAGCGCGCCGAGCCCGGCGCGCAGCGAGGCTCCCATGCCCTCGGCCCAGCCGGACGCCTCCACCACCAGCACGCCGCCGGGCACGAGCGGCCGCGCCTGCTCGGCGCGGGCCCCGAGCACCACCACCACGGGCTCGCAGCCGCCCTCGGCGAGCACGCGGGCGGCCCGGGCGACCAGCGCCTCGCCGTCGAGCCGCACCAGGGCCTTCGGGGTGCCGAACCGGCGCCCCTCCCCGGCCGCCAGCAGCAGCCCGGCCGCGCTCACGAGACCCGCGCGGAGGAGGTCATGGCCAGCTCGCCCTCGATGGCCTTGGCCGTGGCCAGCAGCGGCGGCAACAGCTCCGCCCGCACCGACTCGGCCGGGGTGCGGCTGGCGTGCGTGGACAGGTTGATCGCCGCCACCACCGACCCGTCCGGACCGTGAATGGGTGCCGCCACCGAGCGCAGCCCCTCCTCCAGCTCCTGGTCCACCAGCGCCCAGCCCTGTTCCCGCACGCGCGCCAGCTCGGCCCGCAGCGCCGACGGCGAGGTGAGGGTCCGGCTGGTCAGCTGAGCGAAGTCGGCCTGCTCCAGGTAGCGCTCCAGCTCCGGTGCGCCGAGCCCGGCGAGCAGCACGTGGCCCATCGAGGTCGCGTGCGCCGGGAACCGCGTGCCGACGTTGATCGTCACGGCCATGATCCGCGACACGGCCACCCTCGCGACGTAGACGATGTCGGTGCCCTCCAGCACCGACACCGAACTCGACTCGTGCACCTGCGCCGACAGCCGCTCCATGTGCGGCTGCGCCACCTCGGGCAGCGACAGGCTCGACAGGTAGGCGTAGCCCAGTTCCAGCACCCGCGCGGTGAGCGAGAAGTACTTGCCGTCGGTGCGCACGTAGCCGAGGTCGGCCAGCGTTAGCAGGAACCGGCGCGCCGCGGCCCGGGTGAGGCCCGTGGCCTTGGCGACGTCGCTCAGCGTGAGAGCGGGCGAGCCCGCGTCGAAGGCCTTGATGACGGCCAGTCCCCGCTCCAGGGACTGCACGTGGTGCGCGGCGCGTGCGGGCTCGTCGGCTGCGTTCTCCATGCCGGTCAGGCCTCTGTCTCGCCCATCTCGGCGAGCGTGCGCGCGGCGATGGCGAACGCCTCGTTCGCCGCGGGCACTCCCGCGTAGACCCCGGTGTGCAGCAGCACCTCGGCGATCTCGCCGGGCGTGAGCCCGTTGCCGATCGCGGCCCGGACGTGCATGGCGATCTCGCCGTGGCACTTCAGTGCGGTGAGCGCGGCGAGGGTCACGCAGCTGCGGGTCCTGCGGTCCAGCCCTTCGCGGGTCCACACCGAACCCCACGCGGAGCGCGTGATGTAGTCCTGGAACGGCTGGGTGAACTCGGTGGTGTTCGCGACGGCGCGGTCGACGTGCTCGTCGCCGAGCACCTCGCGCCGGACCTGCATGCCGCGCTCGTAGAACTCGTCGCTCATCGGTCCGCCTTCAGGTGCTCGACGATCAGGTCGTTGAACCGGGCCGCCTGCTCGACGTTGCCCAGGTGCGCGGCGTGGGGCACCACCTCGAGGCGGGCGCCGGGGATCGCCTCGGCGATGGGCCTGCCGTGCTCCTCCGGCGGGGTCGCCGGGTCGTCGGCGCCGGAGATCACCAGCGTCGGCGCGCTGATCTTGGGCAGGTCGCCGAGCAGGTCCATCGAACCGATCGCCGCGCAGCACGCGGCGTAGCCCTCGGCCGGGGTGGCGGCCGTCATGTGGTGGTACTCGCGGGACAGCTGCGGGTGGGTGGCGCGCCACTCGGCGGTGAACCAGCGCTCGATGCTGGAGTCGGCGATGGCCGGCATGCCCTCGGTGCGGGCCAGCTGGGCGCGCTCCTCCCACATCGCCGGGGTGCCGAGCTTGGCCGACGTGCAGCACAGCACGAGCCTGCCGATCCGGTCGGGGACGTTGACGCCCAGCCACATGGCGGTCATGCCGCCCAGCGAAAGCCCGACGACGTGTGCGCGTTCCACGCCGAGCGTGTCCAGCAGCTCCACGACGTCGCCGCCGAGGTCGGCGAGCGAGCACGGCGTCTCGGGCACCGGCGTCCTGCCGTGCCCGCGGTGGTCGTAGCGCACCACGCGGAATCCGGCCGAGGTCAGGGGCTCGACCTGCGGGTCCCACATGCTCAGGTTGCTGCCGATCGACCCGGAGAGCACCACGACCTCACCGTCGGCCGGCCCCTCGACCACGTGGTTGACCTTCACGGCTGCTCCTTTCCCTTGCGATGCGCTGCCAGCGCGCGCTCGACGAACACCTTGGCGCTGCCAAGGTAACCGGCCGGGTCCAGCAGCTCCTCGGCCCGTTGCCGGCTCAGGTGCTCGCCGAGCAGCGGATCGGCCGCGAGCAGCTCCGCCAGCGGTTGCTGCTCGGCCACGGCCCGCCTGGTGCACGCGGTGACCGCGTCGTGGGCGGCGAGCCTGCCCACGGCCGGGGCCAGCTCGGTGGTGACCCGCTCGGCGAGCAGCACTCCGCCGCCCGCGTCGAGGTTGGCGCGCATGCGCACGGAGTCCACTCGCAGCCGCTCGACGCTCGTGCGCAGCCAGTGTGCCGCCGAGCCGGTGGTGCGCAGCAGCTCACTCAGTGGCCGCCACTCGGCGTGCCACGCGCCCGCCGCGCGCTGGTGCTCCTGCTCCATCGCGGCGAGCAGGTCGGCCACCAGGCCGGGCGCCTGCTTGGCACCCGCCAGCGCCGACACGGCCGCCACCGGGTTGCGCTTGTGCGGCATGGTCGACGAGCCGCCGCTGCCGGCCGGGCCCTGCTCGTGCAGCTCGCCGACGTCGGTCTGCGCGAGCAGCACGATCGACCGGGCGATCCCGGCGATCGCGCCCGCCGCCTCCCCCAGCGCACCCGCGAGCTCGGCCACCGGGGTGCGGTCGGTGTGCCACGGCAGCACCGGCTCGGCAAGGCCCAGCCGGTGCGCGAGCGCGGCGAGCACCTCAGGGCCCTGCTCACCGAGGGAGGCGAGTGTGCCCACCGCGCCGCCCAGCTGCGCGGGCAGCCGCAGCGACTCCAGCCGCCGGGTCGCGGTGTCCAGGGCCGTCAGCCAGCCCGCCGCCGTGAACCCGAACGTCACCGGCAGCGCATGCTGCAGCAGCGTCCGTCCAACCTGGACGGTCTCGGCGTGCTCGGCGGCGAGCGTGGCCACGGCGTCGGCGCAGGCCCGCAGATCGGCGAGCAGCGGGCGCAGCGCCCGCGTGGCCACGAGCATGGCGGCGGTGTCGACGACGTCCTGGCTCGTGGCGCCGCGATGGACGTGCCGGGCCGCCTCGCCGCCCACCCGCTCGGTGAGCGCGCGGACGAGCGGACCGGCCGGGTTGCCGATGCCGGTGGCCCGCCGCCCCAGCTCGGCGACGTCGTAGTGCTCGCTCCGGCAGGCGGCGGCGATGGCCTCGGCGTGCTCCCGCTCGACGAGCCCGGCGTCCGCCTGCGCCGCGGCGAGCGCGGCCTCGAAGTCGAGCATGGCGCGCAGCCAGGCCGTGTCGCCGGTCTCGTCGCGGACGGCACCCGCGGCGAGCACGGGATCGAAGAGGCTAGACATCAACGAACGTCACCGGCCCCGCCACCGACCGCACGGGACCGGCGCACTCTCGAACGTGGTCAGACATCAAAGAACACTGTCTCGCCCTCGCCTTGAAGTCGCACGTCGAAGCGGTAGCCGTCCCCGGTCCTGGTGGCGATGAGGGTGTCCCTGCGCTCCTCCGGCACGGACGCGAGCACCTCGTCGGCCGCGTTGGCGTCGGCGTTCTCCGGGAAGTAGATGCGGGTGACCACCCGGTGCAGCATGCCGCGCGCGAACACCGACACGTCGATGTGCGGAGCCTCGCCGGGCAGCGGTCCCGGCACCTGCGTGAGGATGCCGTACTCGCCGTCGTCGTTGGTCGGGCAGCGGCCGAAGCCCCGGAAGCCCGGCTGGGCGCCGCGCGGGTCGTCGGGGTGGTCGAACCGGCCGTGCGGGTCGGCCTGCCACGTCTCGATCAGGGCGTCGGGCACGGGTGTGCCCGCACCGTCGGTGACGACGCCCCGGATCCACACCGCGCCCGGGGTTGCCTCGTCGACGACGGCCGGCCCGTCCTCCCAGGTCAGCCCGATCGACAGGTAGGGACCGACCGTCTGTGAAGGGGTGCTTCCGAGGCTCATTCGTCGTCGTCCTCCTCTGTGTTCTGCGGGGCACCCGCACCCGGTCGGACTCCATGAGCGAAGAGCAAATTGTGGCTCACTCGTCCTCCTCGTCGTTCTCGAACGGCGTCGCATCCCGCCCTCGCAGCACGATGTCGAACTCGAAGCCCAGCGCCCACTCGGGCATGGTGCGGCTGTGGTCGTAGCGCGAGATCATGCGCTGCCGCGCCTTCTCGTCGGGCACCGAGTTGAAGATCGGGTCCTGGAAGAACAGCGGGTCGTCGGGGAAGTACATCTGGGTGACCAGCCGCTGCGTGAATGCCGTGCCGAACACCGAGAAGTGGATGTGCGCGGGCCGCCAGGCGTTGTCGTGGTTCTTCCACGGGTAGGCGCCCGGCTTGATGGTGACGAACTCGTAGCGGCCCTCGTTGTCGGTGATGGTGCGGCCGACGCCGGTGAAGTTCGGGTCGATCGGCGAGGGCCAGTTGTCCCACTTGTGCCGGTACCGCCCGCCCGCGTTGGCCTGCCAGATCTCCACCAGCGAGTTCGGCACCGGCCTTCCGTCGCCGTCGAGCAGCCTGCCGTGCACGATGATCCGCTGTCCCTGCGGCTCACCGGCGTGCTGGCGGGTCAGGTCGTGGTCGAGCTCGCCGAGGCGGCCCGGGCCCAGCAGCGGGCCGGTGACCTCGGTGAGCTTGTGCGGCAGCAGCACCAGCGGCTGCTGGGGGTGGCGCAGGCTGGTCGACTTGTAGCCCGGCGAGTCCAGCGGCGGGTGGGTGCCCTCCGGGTCCCGCCGGTAGCTCGGCAGCGCGAGTCCCGACTCCGACGACGACACTGTGGTCATGCGGTCCCTCCTGTGTTGTTACGCCTCCAGCACGACGGCCAGGCCCTGACCGACGCCGATGCAGATGGCGGCGAGGCCCCAGCCTCCGCCGCGGCGGCGCAGCTCGTGGGCGAGCGCGCCGAGGATGCGCCCTCCGGACGCGCCGAGCGGGTGCCCGATCGCGATCGCCCCGCCGTTGACGTTGACGATCTCCGGGTCCAGCTTCGGCCAGTCGGCAAGGCACGCGAGCGACTGCGCGGCGAACGCCTCGTTGAGCTCGACGGCGGCCAGGTCCTCCCAGCCGATGCCCGCCCGCTGCAGGGCGATCTCGGCCGCGCGCACCGGCCCGATGCCGAACACGTCCGGGTCGACCCCGGCCGCTCCGCGGCCCGCGATCCTGGCCAGCGGCGTCGCGCCGACGCGCTCGGCGCCCGCGCTGTCGGCCAGCAGCACGGCCGAGGCGCCGTCGTTGAGCGGGGACGAGTTGCCCGCCGTGACCGTCCCCTGTGGACGGAAGGCCGGCTTGAGCTTGGCCAGCTTCTCCATGCTGGAGTCGGCGCGGATGCCCTCGTCACGCTCCAGCTCGGTGCCCGGCACGGGCACCACGTGGCTGTCGTAGAAGCCCTCGTCCCAGGCCCTGGCGGCGTTGCGGTGGCTGCGCAGGGCGAACTCGTCCTGCTGCTCGCGGCCGATGCCGTAGCGCTCGGCGAGCAGTTCGGTGCTCTCGCCGAGCGACACGGTCCACTGCTCGGGCATCCGCGGGTTGACCATGCGCCAGCCGAGCGTGGTCGAGTACATCGTCTCGTGGCCGTTGGGGAAGGCCTTGCCCGGCTTGGGCAGTACCCACGGCGCGCGGCTCATCGACTCCACGCCGCCCGCGACGGCCACCGACGCGTCGCCGACCGCGATGAGCCGGCTTGCCTGCATCACGGCGTCCAGGCCGGACCCGCAGAGCCGGTTGACGGTGCTGCCGGGCACGCTCGTCGGCCAGCCCGCCAGCAGCGCGGCCATGCGGGCGACGTTGCGGTTGTCCTCGCCCGCACCGTTGGCGTCGCCGAGCACGACCTCGTCGACGCCAGCGGGGTCGACGTCGCCGCGCGCGGCGAGCTCCCGCAGCATGTGTGCGGCGAGGTCGTCGGGGCGCACCCCGGACAGCGCACCCCCATACCGCCCGAACGGCGTACGCACCGCGTCGAGCACGAACACCTCGTTCACGCTGCGTCACCCCCCGAGCGGGTCACCACAGCTCCCCAATGTGGCATTGGGTGCGTTGAGCGGAGCGAATGCCGCATTGGGGAGGTTGAGTGGAGCGAATGCCGCATTGGGGAGATCACTTGCTCGCCTCCTTGAGCGCACGCAGGGTGGACAGCTCGGCCTCGGTCGGCGCGTCGGTGCGGGACAGCTCGGGCGAGACCTTCAGATCCCAGCCGGTGGCCTCACGCACCTGTTCCACCTCGACACCGGGATGCAGCTGGGACAGCATCAGCTCGGAGGTGTCCGGATCGGGACGCAGGATGCCCAGGTCGGTGATCACCAGCGTCGGGCCGGCGCCACGCAACCCGAGCCGCTCGCGGTCGCCCTTGCCGGAACCGTGGCCGACGGAGGTGACGAAGTCGACCCTGTCCACGAAGCTGCGCCTGCTCTGCCGGACCACGACGTAGACCTCGTGGCAGGACGCGGCGATCTCGGGGGCGCCGCCCGCGCCGGGCAGCCGCACCTTCGGGTTGGCGTAGTCGTCGCCGATGACGGTGGTGTTGATGTTGCCGAACTTGTCCAGCTGGGCCGCGCCGAGGAAGCCGACATCGATGCGGCCCGGCTGCAGCCAGTAGTTGAACACCTCGGGCACGCTGATCACCGCGTCCGCGGTCTCGGCGAGGATGCCGTCGCCGATCGAGGCGGGCAGCCGGTCCGGCTTGGAGCCGAGCGTGCCGGACTCGTAGACGAGCACCAGGTCGGGGGCGTGCGTGCGGCGCGCGACGTTGGCGGCGGTGGAGGGCAGCCCGATGCCGACGAAGCAGCGCTGCCCGTTGGACAGCGCCCGCGCGGCGGCGATCGACATCATCTCGTCGGAGGTGTAGGTCAGCTCGGCGTCAGTGGTCGCGGTCACTTGGCACCCTCCATGGTGAACACCTTCTCGCGAAGCCAGTCCTCGAACGAGTCCCTCTTTCGCCCAATGGAATCCCACTTCTCGTAGTAGGCGTTGTCGCGCTCGTAGTAGCCCTGGGCGTACGACGGGTGGGCCCCGTGGGGAACCTCGGCCACGCACGTCACCGCCCAGCTGGGCAGGACCAGCTGGCCGGGCACGGGCTCGAGCTCGTCGACGACCTCCTCGACGGTGACCAGGCTGCGCCGCGCCGCGAGCACCGCCTCCTTCTGCACGCCGACGAGGCCCCAGATCTGCACGTTGCCCGCGCGGTCCGCGCGCTGGGCGTGGATGATCGAGACGTCCGGGTTGAGTGCGGGCACCGCCGCGAGCTGCTCGCCGGTGAACGGGCAGGTGATCTGCTTGATCGTGTCGGTGTGCCTGGGCAGGTCGGTGCCGCTGTAGCCGCGCAGCACGGCGAACGGAAGACCCGACGCGCCCGCCACATAGCGATTGGCCATGCCTGCGTGGCTGTGCTCCTCGATCTCCAGCGGCACCGGGTGGCCGTTCTGCACGGCGTCGCGGAAGCGATGCAGCGAGCCGACCCCCGGGTTGCCGCCCCAGGAGAAGATCAGCTTGCGCGCGCAGCCCGCGCCGATCAGCTGGTCGTAGACGATGTCCGGCGTCATCCGCACCAGCGTGAGGTCCCTGCGCCGCTGCCGGATGATCTCCTGCCCGGCCGCGTGCGGGATCAGGTGCGTGAACCCTTCCAGGGCGACCATGTCGCCGTCGTGAACGAGCCTGCCGACCCCCTCGGCCAGCGAGACGATCTCTGCCACGTTGCCCACCTCGTTCGCATTACGCACAAACGTTCTCCATAAGAACATATCGGCACCGGGGACGGTCGTCAATCTCCGGCCCTGCGAGCCCCGCGGGACGGTTAAGGTGCCTGTGACTTCTCAACGGCGACCTCAGGGAGCGGCGAATGGCGGGCGCACGGCCTCGGATCGTGGTGACCAGGGAGATTCCGGAAGCGGCGCGGGAGGTCCTGCACGCGGCCGGGGACGTGTGGTGGCCCCAGCCCGACCGCATGCTGCCCACCGAGGAGCTGCACGCGGCGGTCGCGGGTGCCGACGCGGTGGTCAGCACGCTGCAGGACCGCATCGACGGCGCGTTCGCCGACGCCGCGGGCCCCCAGCTCAAGGTCGTGTCGACGGTCGCCGTCGGCTACGACAACGCCGACGTGCCCGCGCTCACCGACCGCGGCATCGTCTTCACCAACACGCCGGGCGTGCTCACCGACGCCACCGCGGACCTGGCGTTCGGGCTGCTGCTGTCGGTCACCCGCAGGCTCGGCGAGGGCGAGCGGCTGCTCCGTTCGCGCACGCCGTGGTCGTTCCACCTCGGCTTCATGCTCGGTTCGGGACTGCAGGGCAAGACGCTCGGCATCGTCGGCCTCGGCCAGATCGGGCAGGCCATGGCCCGCCGCGCGCTCGCCTTCGGCATGGAGATCGTCTACAGCGGACGGCGGCGGGCCGACGCGGCCGTCGAGCGGGAACTGCGCGCACGGTACGTGCCGTTTCCCGAACTGCTGGCAGGCAGCGACGTCGTGTCACTGCACTGCCCGCTGACGCCGGAGACACGGCACCTCATCGACGCGGACGCGCTCGCGACGATGAAGCCCTCGGCGTACCTGGTGAACACCACCCGGGGTCCCGTGGTGGACGAGGGGGCGCTCGCCGACGCGCTGGCGCGCGGCGTCATCGCCGGAGCGGGGCTGGACGTGTTCGAGAAGGAGCCCGAGGTGCATCCCGGGCTGCTGGAGCTGGACAACGTCGCGCTCGCGCCGCACCTGGGCTCGGCCACGGTGGAGACGCGCACCGAGATGGCCCTGCTGGCCGCCCGCAACGCCGTCGCCGTGCTCACCGGCGCCGAGCCACTCACCCCGGTGAAGGGACGCTGAGCATGCGCGTCGTCGTCGCACCCGACAAGTTCAAGGGCAGCCTCACCGCCGTCGAGGCGGCCGAGGCCATCGCCGAGGGCGTGCGCGCGGCCGCGCCCGGCGCCGAGGTGACGCTGTGCCCGGTGGCCGACGGCGGGGAGGGCACGCTCGACGTGCTGCTCGCCGCCGGGGGCAAACGCGTGGACCTGCGCGTGAGCGGCCCGCTGTCCCAGCAGGTCGACGCCTGGTACGTGGTGCTCGACGGCACGGCCTATCTGGAGTCGGCGCGCGCCTGCGGCATCGAGTACGTCACGCCGTCACCGGAGACCGCGCTGGCCGCGCACACCTACGGGGTCGGCGAGCTGATGGCCCACGCGCTGGCCGGAGGCGCGTCGCGGATCGTGCTCACCGTCGGCGGCACCGCGAGCACCGACGGCGGCTCGGGCATGCTGCGTGCGCTCGGCGCGGTGCTGCGCGACGACGCCGGCGCCGAGCCCGCGCTCGGGGGTGGCCCGCTGGGCACGGTCGCGAGCGTCGATCTCACCGCCGTGCGCGAGCGGCTGGGCGGGGCGGCGGTACGTGTGGCCACCGACGTGACCAACCCGCTGCTGGGACCCGAGGGCGCCGCCGCCGTCTTCGGCCCGCAGAAGGGCGCGGGCCCGGCGCAGGTGCGGCAGCTGGAGGCGTCGCTGCGGGCCTGGGCCGGTGCGCTGGAACGCGCCGGGGGCGCTCCCGTCGGCGACGTGCCCAGCGCCGGCGCGGGCGGCGGGGTGTCCGGCGGGGCGATGTCCGCGCTGGCGGCCCGGGCCGAATCGGGGTTCGAGCTGGTCGTGGAGCTGACCGGCGTCGCAGGCGCACTGCCGGGGGCGGAGCTGGCGATCACCGGCGAGGGTTCCCTCGACCGGCAGAGCCTGGCCGGGAAGGCCCCCGCCGGCATCGCGGCGATGGCGGGCCGTGCCGGGGTGCCGGTGCTGGCGGTGGCCGGCCGCGTCGCCTTGCGTGACGACGAGCTGGCCGGAGCCGGAATCGCCGGGAGCAGGGCGCTCATCGACCACGCCCGCTCGCTGGACGAGGCCCGGCGCGACGCCTATCCCCTGCTGCGCGAGCAGACCACCGAGCTCGTGCGCGACTGGCTCGCGCGGCGGACGTGAGGTGTCACGGCTTCAGCACGACCTTGATGGCGCCGTCCTGCTTCTTCTGGAAGATGTCGTAGCCGTGCGGCGCCTCGTCGAGCGGGATCTGGTGCGTCGCCAGGTCCTCCACGCCGAGCGGGTCGCCGTCGCCGGTCAGCAGCGGCATGACGTCGTCGGTCCAGGCCCGCACGTTGGCCTGGCCCATGCGCAGCTGGATCTGCTTGTCGAACAGGTCCATCATCGGCATCGGGTCGACCATGCCACCGTACACACCGGACAGTGAGATCGTGCCGCCCCTGCGCACGATGTCGATCGCAAGGTGCAGGGCGCTCAGCCGGTCCACCCCGGCCTTCTCGGTGACCTTGGCGGCGATCTGCGGGGGCAGCATGCTCGCGAACTGCTGCGCGAGCTGGCCGAACGGGGCGCCATGGGCTTCCATGCCCACCGCGTCGATGACCGAGTCGGTGCCCCTGCCGTCGGTGCGGTCCCTGATCACCTCGGCGAGCCGCTTGTGCCCGCGCAGGTCGATCGTGTCGATGCCGTGCCGTTGCGCCATCTCCAGCCGCTCCGGCACCAGATCGACGCCGATGACCTGCCCCGCGCCGCGGTAACGGGCGATGCGGGCCGACATCTGCCCGATGGGGCCAAGACCGAGGACGGTGACGCTGCCGCCCTCGGGGATGCCCGCGTACTCGACGGCCTGCCACGCCGTGGGCACCACGTCCGACAGGTACAGGAACCGTTCGTCCGGCGGCCCCTCGGGAACCTTGACCGGGCCGAAGTGGGCCTGCGGCACGCGCAGGTACTCGGCCTGCCCGCCGGGCACCTGGCCGTACAGCCTGGTGTAGCCGAACAGCGCCGCACCCTTGTCGTGCTCGCTGACCTGGGTCGTCTCACACTGGGTGTAGAGCCTCTGGTCGCAGTAGAAGCAGTGGCCGCACGCGATGTTGAAGGGCACGACGACCCGGTCGCCCGGCGAGAGACCGGTGACGGCGCTGCCGACCTCCTCGACGATGCCCATCGGCTCGTGCCCGAGGATGTCGCCCCTGCTCATGAACGAGCCGAGCACCTCGTACAGGTGCAGGTCGGATCCGCAGATGCCGCTCGAGGTCACCCTGATCACGGCGTCCGTGGGCTCGCGGACCTTCGGGTCCGGGACGCTCTCCACGCGGACGTCGCGTTTTCCTTGCCAAGTCACGGCTTTCATCCAGAACTCCTTCTCGCTCGATCTGCGAGGCGGATACCCGGGTGAAACACCGTCAAACGACTATATTGTCCACTGAGGACAGACATGTGGGGGCGGAAGCCGCCACCGGTGGCCACGTGCATCGCCGCAACGCCACCGATGACCGGCGTCCAGCTGCCCTCAGCCCTCCGGCTGCTGCATCACCGCAAAGTTGAGCTGGCCCTGGTCGTCCTGCTGGACGTCGAGCACCTTGTCGTCGAGGAACGAAGCCGCTTGTGGCTCAAGGAAAACCCGTGCGCCACCCTCGGTGCCGAGCACCTGGTCGCCGTCCTCGGGCGCCGGGGCGATCGACAGCGCGAGCTGCGCTCCCGCATCGGTCTGCTCCTGCACCGCGAACCGCAGCCCCGCTGCCTCCTGGCCGTCCTGGGAGGTCAGAGCGCTGATCGCCTCAGCAGCAGCGTCAGTCATGGCAAGCATGTTCGGCGTTTCCCTTCGATTGCGTACAGCTGCCACCCCCCACCGTAGGGGTGCCGGGGCCGAAGCGCTCCCCGGGCCACGCCGATGGGGTCACATTGCCGTGGCGACCACACACAGATCCGACACCAGATCGGCGTAGGCCTGCTTACGGTTCTCCTCGGGCGCCCGCAGCACCGCGGACGGGTGCACGGTCGCGAGCACGCGGGGTGGCGAGGCGGGAAAGTCCAGGGCATCGAGCAGCTCACCCCGGTGGGCGCTCACCTTGAACTCCGGGCCCAGCAGCGACTGCGCGGCGGTCGCGCCGAGGCACACCACCACCTCCGGTGTCACGGCCTCCAGCTCGGCCACCAGCCACGGACGGCAGGCCACGATCTGCGAACGGGCGGGCTTCTTGTGAATGCGCCGCTGGCTCTTCTCGTCGCGCGTCCAGCGGAAGTGCTTGACCGCGTTGGTGACGTACACGGTCCCCCTGTCGATGCCCGCCTCCTCCAGCGCGCGATCGAGCAGCCCGCCCGCGGGCCCGACGAACGGCTCGCCCGTGCGGTCCTCGCGGTCTCCGGGCACCTCACCCACCATGACCAGCCGCGCGTCCTGCGGTCCCGCGCCGAACACCGTCTGGGTCGCGTCCCGGTGCAGGTCACAGCCGCGGCAGTCACGCGCGGCCTCACGCAGGCCGGGCAGCCGCCGGTCGGGCGGCAGGTAGTTCTCGGCGCCTTCCTGGGTGACCACGGCTTCAGCCCCGGGCATCGTCCAGCGTGTTGGCCCACCGCAGCGCATGGGCCACGGCGTCGAGCCTGGCCAGCGGGTCGGGGTCGGACGAGACCAGGCTCACGTGGAAGCGGGCGTCGTCGGCGTCGGCGTTGAGGGTGGCCAGCACGGCCCGCAGCGTCGCGCGCAGCGCGGGCTGGAGCTGGTCGATGCCGACATCGCGGTCGTCGGCGTCGAGCAGCTCGACGGCATAGAGGTCGCCCTCGTTGTCGGCGTACTCGCTCCTGCGCCGCAGGATCCGCACGATCATGGCGACGAGTTCCAGCAGGACCGGCTCGAAGAGGTGCCGTTGCGGCCCGTTGGCACCGACCATCCGGGTGACCAGCGGCGCCAGCGCGTCCATGTCCCCGGTCCTTGCCACGCTCAGCAGCGTCTCGGCCAGCCCCCGGACGCGCACGTCGCCGGCGCTCACTCGTCCTCGCTCTCGGGCACGCGGATGGCGTCGGCGACCGAGCCGCCCGCCTCGTCGGCGTTCTGCCCCCTGCGGACGGCCGGCGTGTCGGGCGGCACCACCTCGTCGTTCGGCGGCTCAGGCTCGACGTCCTCGGTCCGGTGGTCGATCGAGTCGTCCAGCTCGGGCGCCGGAGTCGCCGCGATCGGCCGCTCGGGCACCGCGGGTTCGGTGACGTCCGGCTCCTCCTGCTCCACCTTCTGCTCCAGGCTCTCGCCCTGTTGCTGCTCGAACGGCGTGTTGCCGTACCCGTCGGCCTGCGACCAGTGCTCGGGCGGTTCGACGCCCTCCTCGAGAGGGTCGACCCGGAGCCGGTCCTCGTCCAGATCCTCCGCGCTGTTCAGCGCCGCCGGATCGGTCTCGGCGGTGTCCGGCAGGCCAACGTCCTGCGGTGGCGTCACGTTGTCGTAGCCGTCGCTCATGGCCTCTCCCTCCCAACAGCTCGGCTACGGCTGTACCCGGGGCGATCGACGGACAAACGCCACCGGTATGGGCGACAAGACACGCAGCGGCCCCTGGCCAGGGTGGCCAAACGGGGTCGAACACGGTGAGAACTCCGTGTTAAGCCAGCACAGCGCGGCTTGCCAAGCACGGTCGGGGTTCCTACGGTGGGAAGCGCGGTTGAACCCACAGCCGTCATCCCAGGGGCGGGCCTACCCCCCTGCACTGGCTTGTCCGGCCGCAGCCGTCGGCATTCGAGAACAGCACATGTGGGTCCGCCCGTTTCCCATCCGATGAACGGAGGGACGGCAGTGCGAAGCACTCAAACAGACATCCGCACAACCCAGCAGGCCCCGGTGGACAACCACGGCATGCGTATCGACAGTGAGGCCGGTGACAGCGGTGTCGTGCTGGCGCACGTCGTCGGGGAGGTAGACCTGCTCTCCGCGCCCCGGCTTCGGGAATGGGTGCAGCAGCAGGTGACGCCACCCGGCGCATTGGTGCTCGACCTCGACCGCGTCGGCTTTCTCGGCTCCGCCGGGCTGTCCGTGCTCGCCGAGCTCGCCGAGCAGTCGTCGCAGCGGCAGCTCACCTGGGCGATCGTGGCGACCAGCCGGGTGGTTCTGCGGCCACTGGAAGTCACCGGCCTCGTCGACCAGATGCCGGTGTTCTCGTCGGTGTCCGACGCGCTGGCAGCCGTGACCAGGTCCTCCTGACGGTCACCCGTATCACACGATTCATATAGTTTCCTAACTTCACGATTTCGTGAAACGGCAGTAGTGTTCAGGACATGACATCGGTGCCTGCGGCGCACTGGATCGCCCGGATGGCCTCGCTGCCACGCAGGCATCGCGAGCTGGGCAGGCACGCCCTGCTCTACCTGGTGGCAGGCGGGGCGACCACCCTCCTGCAGGCGCTGCTCTACCTGACCGCCCGCGCACCGCTCGGTGCCTACGCCGCCAACCTGGTGGCCATCGGGATCACCACGGTCGCCAACACCGAGTTCCACCGCCTGGTGACCTTCGCGGGTGCCGAGGCCGCCGCCGCCCGCAGGCACCTGCAGACGGTCGCGACCTTCGCCTTCTACGCCTGCGCGGGCTCGACCGTGCTGCTGGTGCTGCACAGCACGGTCGAGCACCCGTCGCCCACGCTGGAGACCGCGCTGCTGGTGGCCACCACCGTGGCCGGTGGCGTCGCCCGGTTCCTGGTCCTGCGCACCTGGGTGTTCCGGCGCCGGGTCAAGATGACGGGGTGACCACACGCGACGAGGAGGGCCACGTCACCGAGACCGAGCCCGACTACCGGTTCACCCTCGCCAACGAGCGCACGTTCCTGGCCTGGATCCGCACCGCACTCGGCCTGGTCGCCGGTGGCGTTGCCGTGCACCAGCTGGTGCCGGACCTGGCCACCGCGGGCGCGCGCACCGCGCTCGCCACGCTCAGCATCACCCTCGCGGCGGTGCTCGCCGGAGCCGCCTACCCGCGCTGGCGGCAGGTCCAGCGCGCGATGCGGCGGGGCGCCGCCCTGCCCCGCAGCGGGCTGCTGCTCGTCCTCGCCGCCGGGGTGCTCGTGCTCACCGTCTTCGCGGCCGTGCTCGTGGTGACCGGATGACCGGGCAAGAGGGCGCCATGAGCGACGGCCTGCAGCCGGAACGCACCGGGCTGGCCTGGCAGCGCAGCGCGCTCGCGGCGGGCGCCTGCGCCCTGCTGCTGTTGCACGCCGCCTCCCGCCACGGCTGGGGGCTGCTCTCGCTGCCCGGCGCGCTGTGCGCGGCCACGGCCGCCGTGCTGGCCGTCGGTGGCGGCAGGCGCGAACAGCACCTGCGGCACGAGAGCGAGCCCGCCCCGGTGAGCCACCTGCTCGTCCTGGCCGTCGCCGCCCTCGTTCTGGCGACCGCCGCGACGAGCCTGGTCACCTTCCTGCTGTAGCGCTACGCACGTTCGTGCGAACGGGGCAACTTTTGTTGATATCTGGATTACCCGACCGGATGCACCTAGGATTACGCTCGGTGGTCACGAGCAGGCTGGCTCCCCCGCACCTCCCGTTCGCGGACCCCGTGCCCTTACGCCGTCCTGGACCTCGACGGCGACCGCAGTGTTCATGGTCTGGGAGCCGGCTATGGAGAGCGTCGCCTCAACTCTCGCGCGCACCCCTGCTCAGGAGCAGGACGCGCCCGCACGCAACGATCCGCTGGACAAGGCGGAACTCGATCCGATAGTGCACGCGGCGGCCGACGGCGACAGCTTCGCCGTCTCGGCTCTGCTGGGCGTCATCACCCCCGTCGTGACCCGGTACTGCCGCGCGCGGCTGGGCAGGCGGGACCTGTCCTACGTCTCCGCCGACGACGTCGCACAGGAGACCTGCGTGGCGGTGCTGCGCGCCCTGCCGAACTACCAGGACCGCGGCGGCTCCTTCCTGTACCTGGTGCACGCGATCGCGTCCAACAAGGTCTCCGACGCCTTCCGGCTGGTGTCGCGGGAGCGCTCGGAGCCGACGGCCGACGTGCCCGAGCCCGCGCTCGGCGACAACGAGCCCGAGCGGATGGCGCTCAACACCGATCTCGGCCACCGGCTGAACAACCTGCTCGGCTGCCTGCCCGCGACCCAGCGGGAGATCGTCATCCTGCGCATCGTCGTCGGCCTCTCGGCGAAGGAGACCGCCGAGGCGCTGGGCATCTCCTCGGCCAACGTCCGCACCTCCCAGCACCGGGCGCTCAACAAGCTGCGGGCCCTGCTCGACAGGGAGGCCGAGCGCTAGCACCACCGGGGCGGGCGGCCACCCGGACCCGATGTCCGGCGTGCGCACGCGATCTTTAAAGTTGTCCCGAAGCGGTTGAGCACACAGCCGCAGCGCGCCGGGTGACGGGCCACCACCGGTCACGGCACCCGGCGTTCGCGCGAACGCGAGGCGCTGCGAGCTGAGCCGCCCGGTGCCAACCCGGCCGGTTGCCCGACCGACTCCTGGCTGCCCTCGTGTCCGCGCTTGTCTCGCGACTTCTCGACCGAGGGAGCCAACCATGACGCCACGACACACCCTGCCCGCCCCGTCCTGCGCGCCGGCGCGCTGAGCGAGGCGGTCAGACGGGTGGGAGACACCACGGGCCACCACCGGCCGGACGTGGCCGGGGACGAAGATCTGCGGGAGCAGATCGCCAGCCTGCAGGAGGAGCTGAACGGCCTGCGCCGCGCCCTGCGCACGCGCGCCACGATCGAGCAGGCGATGGGAGTTCTCGTCGTCGTGCACCAGTGCTCACCCCAGCAGGCGTTCCGGGTGCTCGTCCGGCTCTCGCAGCAGCACAACATCAAGCTGCACCGGATCGCCCAGGTGCTCGTCCGGCTCGCCGCGAGGGTCGAGCCAGAACAGATCGAGCCGCTGCTGCGCAGGGCCGTCAGCAGCGGGTCCGTGCCACTCGACGGCGAACCACCCGAGCCGGACACCGAACCCGACCGGGCCGTGCTCGAGCACGCCCGCGCGCTCGCGGAGAGCGGTGAGGACGACGAGCTCGACAAGCGCCTGACCACGCTGTACGAACTGCTGGTCGACCGCGGCTGGGTGCCGCCCTACGACGTGCTGGCGAGCTTGCGCGTCCGCATCTGAGCGACGATCCACACGTGCCGAACGGCCCGTTACCGGCTGGTGTGGCCGGTAACGGGCCGTTCGGCAACCGGCGTGGGGTCAGGAAGCGGCCTCGCGCAGCGCGGGCAGCAGCTCCCCCTTCGCGGCCTCGAGGAACGGGTCCTGGACGTCGCCGCCGATCTGCACCAGGGCGAGATCGGTGAACCCGGCCTCCCAGAACGGCCGTGCGGCCTCGACCACCTTGTCCGGGTCGGCGCCACACGGGATGGCGCCCGCCACGTCGTCCTCGGTGACGAACTGGGTGGCCGCCGCGAACCCGGCCGTGCCGGGCAGCTCGGCGTTGACCTTCCAACCGCCTGCGAACCAGCGGAACTGGTCGTGGGCCCTGGCCACGGCGGCCTTGGTGTCGGTGTCCCAGGACACGGGCAGCTGCGCGATCTTGCGGGACGTCTCCTGCCCCGCCTCCGAGCGCTCGGTGTCCCACTGGCGGCACAGCTCGCCCTGCGGCTCGACGGCGATCATGGCGTCGCTGACCGGCGCGAACCGGCGCACCGACTGCTCGCCCGACACGGCGACGCCGATCGGCGTCCGCTGCTCGGGCAGGTCCCACACCTTGGCCGAGTCGACGCGGAAGTGCTCGCCCGCGAAGTTCGTGTATCCGCCGTCGAAGAGGTCGTTGATGATCTGCAGCGCCTCACCGAGCATCTCGTGCCGCACGTTCGCCGGAGGCCAGCCCTCGCCGATGACGTGCTCGTTGAGGTTCTCCCCCGCACCGAGACCGAGCAGGAAGCGCCCCTGGGACAGCAGCTGGACGGTCGCCGCCTTCTGCGCCACCACGGCCGGGTGGTAGCGCATCGTCGGGCAGGTGACGAACGACATCAGCTCGGTCCGCTCGGTGACCTGCGCGACCGCGCCCAGCACGCTCCACGCGTAAGGCGCGTGTCCCTGCGAGTCCAGCCACGGTGAGTGGTGGTCACTCATCACCTGGAAGTCGAACCCGGACTGCTCCGCCCCCTCGGCACAGCGGACCAGCTCGCGCGGCCCGGCCTGTTCGGTCAGCAGTGTGTATCCGAAGCGCACAAGGCCTCCTGACTCAGCTCGCCGCCGGCTCGGGCTGCATCAGCTTCTTTCGGCGCGCGATCGCGTCGCGCCGCTCGGACTCGTCGAGACCGCCCCAGACGCCGAACGGCTCCTGGACGGTCAGCGCGTGATGCCTGCACTCCACGATCACCGGGCAGGTCCGGCAGATCTCCTTGGCGCGGGCGATCCGGTCGGCTCGCGCGAACCCGCGTTCTCCGTCAGGATGGAAGAAGACGGAGCTGTCCAGGTTGCGGCAGTTGCCGTGTCGCTGCCATTCCCAGACCTCGGCGACGGGCGTGGGCAGGCGGGACGTCTCGGCCATTGGTGATCACCTCCGTGAGCGTGCGAACCGCGAAGTCGCTGGCGAATACCCCGGTCATCGGCAACTCACACCTCACGAGCCGGGCCGGTAGTCGTCCTCGTCGTCCACGGGCACGGGAGCCGCCTGCTCGGCCGCGTCCGCGGGATCGGCGTCCAGCGGCACCGGGGTGTCCGCCGGCTCGGCCTCGCCTGCCCGCACGGGCTGCCGCTGCTCGTCCACGTCCGCATCGGGTGCCAGGTCGCGCTTACCGTCCATGTCCGGCCAGTTACCCCACCTGCGCCGATCTCAATCCGGGCTCGCGACGGACTTTTATAGTTACCGCGGGTATCCGTTACTTGGGGTACGATCCGGCCCTGTGAGTGGCAGGCCCGACGGACGAGCGGAACGGTGGCGCGCCCACCGGGCCGCCCGCCGTGCCGCGTTCGTCGACGCGGCGTTCCGTGCGCTCGACCGGCACGGCCCCGACGCGGGCATGGCCGAGATCGCCCGCGAGGCCGGGGTGTCCAAGCCCCGGCTGTACCGGCACTTCGCCGACAAGGCCGAGCTGCACGCCGCGGTGGCCGAACGCACGTCAGCGCTGGTGTGCGACCGGCTCAGGGGCGCCATGCACGACTCCGCATCCCCTGCCGCGCGCCTGCGGGCGGCGATCCGCGCCTACGTCGGCGTGCTCGCCGAGCATCCCGGAGTCTTCCGCTTCGTGCGCGCCGGACGGCTCGGCGGGCAGCCCGGTGCCGACTGCGAGGCCGCGGCCGGAGTCGTCGCGACGTTGCTGCGCGGGCAACTGCACGCCTTCGGCATCGACTCACCCGCGGCCGCGCCCTGGGCGCACGGTCTCGTCGGCGCCGTCGAAGCCGCCGGAGCGTGGTGGCTGGACCAGGACGACATGCCGCAGGAGGCGTTCGTCGAGCACCTCACCGTGCTCGTCGGCGGCGCCGTGAACGCCGCGCTGCGCTCCGTGGGCGTCCCGCCCGAGGGCCGCGAGCCGACGCGGCAGACCAGAGAGGACGACCATGACCACAGCCGATCGCCCGCATGACATCGTGCTGTTCGGCGCCACCGGGTTCACCGGTGCGCTGACCGCGGAGTACCTGGCGCGGCGCGCGCCGGACGGATGCCGGTGGGCGCTGGCCGGCCGCAGCAAGGCCAAGCTCGAGGCGCTGCGCGACCGCCTCGCCGCGCTCAACCCGGCATGCGCGTCGCTGCCCCTGCTGCACGCCGACGTCACCGACCGTGACTCGCTGCACGAGGTCGCCGCCGCCACCCGGGTCGTGATCACCACCGTCGGCCCGTACCTGGAGTACGGCGAGGGCCTCGTGGCCGCGTGCGCCGAGAACGGCACCGACTACGTCGACCTCACCGGCGAGCCGGAGTTCGCCGACCGGATGTACCTGGCACACCACGAGACGGCGCGGCGCACCGGCGCGCGGATCGTCCACGCGTGCGGCTTCGACTCGATTCCCTACGACCTCGGCGTGTACCACACGGTCCGGCAGCTGCCGGAGCACGCGCCGATCACGGTCACCGGACGGCTGCGGGTGCGGGCGGAGTTCTCCGGCGGCACCTACTCGTCCGCGCTGACCGTGTTCTCCCGGGCGCGGACCATGGCGCGGATCGCGAGGCGGCGCAGGCAGGCTGAGCCGTGGCCGAAGGACCGCCGCATCCACATCCCGTCCGGGCCGCCGAAACGCGACCCCGAGGGCGGCGGCTGGCTGGTGCCGCTGCCGACGATCGATCCGCAGATCGTCGCCCGCTCCGCCGCGGCACTGGAGCGCTATGGGCCGGAGTTCACCTACCACCACACGGCGTCGGTCAAGCGGCTGCCGACCATCGCCGTCGCCGGTCTGGGCCTCGGCGTGCTGGCGTTGCTGGCGCAGGTGCCGCCCGCCAGGCAGGCGCTGGGCAGGCTGCGCAAGACGGGCGAGGGGCCGAGCGAGCAGCGGCGCGCGCGCTCGTGGTTCTCGGTCCGGTTCACCGGCGAGGGCGGCGGCCAGCGCGTGGTCACCGAGTTCGCCGGCGGCGACCCCGGCTACGACGAGACCGCGAAGATGCTCGCCGAGTCTGCCCTGTGCCTGGCGTTCGACGACCTGCCGCCGACGTCGGGCCAGGTCACGACGGCGGTCGCCATGGGCGATCCACTGCTCACCCGCCTCACCGACGCGGGCCTGCGCATCAGGACCCTGGAGCCGTCCTGACCGGCAGCCGCGGCAAGCTCCCCAATGTGGCATTCGCTCCACTGGATGGAGCGAATGCCACATTCGCTCCGTTGAGTGGAACAAATGTGGCATTGGGGAGCTTTGGGCGCGGGCGTCAGGCGGCGAGGCGGCGCACGACGGCATCGGCGAGCAGGCGGCCCCGGTCGGTGAGCACGGCACGCCCGGCTCCGAGGGCGGCGCGGTCCAGCAGGCCGTCGTCGGCGGCGGCGCGGGCCTCGCGGGCGCCGTCGGTGTCGAGGGCGGCCAGCGGCAGGCCCTCGGCGAGGCGCAGTTCCAGCATCACCCGCTCCAGGTGCCGGTCGGCGTCGGTGAGCGCCTCGTGCCCCGCGACCGGAAGGCCTCCCTCGGCCAGCTGCGCGCTGTAGCGGGCGGGATGCTTGACGTTCCACCAGCGAACACCGCCCACGTGGCTGTGCGCGCCCGGCCCGGCGCCCCACCAGTCGCCACCACGCCAGTAGCCGAGGTTGTGCGCGCACCGCGCACCGGGTGAGGCGGCCCAGTTGGACACCTCGTACCAGTGCAGCCCCGCCTCCGACAGCGTCGCGTCGAGCAGCTCGTACCGCGCCGCCAGCACGTCGTCGTCCGGTGCGGGCAGCTCGCCCCTGCGCACCCGCCGCGCCAGCGCGGTGCCGTCCTCCACGATCAGCGCGTACGCCGACACGTGGTCCACCCCGGCCTCCAGCACGGCGGCCAGCGACGCCCGCAGGTCCTCGTCGCGCTCCCCCGGCGTGCCGTAGATCAGATCGAGGTTGACGTGCTCGAAGCCGGCCGCCCGCGCCTCCACGGCCGCGGTCACGGGGCGGCCCGGCGTGTGCACGCGGTCCAGCACCCGCAGCACGTGCGGCGCCGCCGACTGCATGCCCAGCGACACGCGGGTGTACCCGGCGGCGCGGATCCCGGCGAAGAACTCCGGCGACGTCGACTCCGGGTTCGACTCGGTGGTCACCTCCGCGCCGTCGGCGAGGCCGAACGCCTGCCGCACGGCGTCCAGGACGGCGGCGAGCCCGTCCACGCCGAGCAACGACGGCGTGCCGCCGCCGACGAACACGGTGTCCGCCGCGGGCGGCGTGCCCAGCAGACCCGCGGCGAGGTCCAGCTCGCGGCGCAGGCCCTCCAGCCACGACGCCGGGGACGCCGCCGAGCCCAGCTCCCCCGCGGTGTAGGTGTTGAAGTCGCAGTACCCGCACCGGGTGGCGCAGAAGGGGACGTGCACGTACACGCCGAACGGCCTTGCGCCGAGTCCGCGCAGCGCGGAGCCGGGCAGCGTGAACTGGGGGGTCACAGCTCCAGTGTCCCACCCAGCTCGGCGAGCTCCTCGACGCCGGTGAGCAGGCCGGGCAGCAGCGGCACGTGCAGCACGCCACCGTGGGCGAAACGCGCGTCCACCTCCGCGAGAATCTGCTGCTGCTCGGCGCGGCGGGACGCGAGCACTCCGGTCTCGGTCCCGGGGACCACGCGGTTCACCACGACGGTGCCCAGCCGCAGGCCCGCCTCGGTCAGCGTGTCCGCGGCCCGCAGGGTCTCGGCGAGCGGCAGCCGCTCCGGCACCAGCACCAGGTGCACGAGGGCGTCGGTCCGCAGCCGCTCGCGCATCCGCTCCAGCCGGGCCCGCCGCGCGTGCAGGCGCTCCAGCAGCGGGTCGGACTCCTCGCGCCTGTCCCCGAGCATCCCGGCGACCAGCCGGTCCACGCCGCGGGCCTGCTCCCGCTGCCGCGCGAGCCCCTCGATCCAGGGCGTCAGCAGCGTGGGCAGCGACAGCAGCCGCACCATGTGCCCGGTCGGCGCGCTGTCGACCACCAGCCGGTCCCACCGGGTGCCGACCTGCTCGACCAGCTCGGTGAGCCGGTCGAGCAGGGCCGACTCGACCGTGCCGGGGCTGTCGGCGGCTCTGGCCAGGTGCCGCCGCACCGCGGGCATGATCTCGGCGGGCACCGCGTGCCGCGCGTCCTCGGCCACCTCGGCGATCCGGCGGCGGGCCTGCTCCTCCCCGCTGATCTCGGCGGCGTGCAGGCCCGGCGCCACCTGCCGCGGCTCCCCGGACAGCGAGGTGCGCAGCGCGTCGCCCAGCGAATGCGCCGGGTCGGTGGACACGACCAGCGTGCGGTGCCCCTCACCCGCCTGCCGCAGGGCGAAGGCGGCGGCCAGCGTCGTCTTGCCGACACCGCCCTTGCCGCCGAGGAACCGGACGGCCGTCAACAACACACCCCGGCGTCACCGAAGCTCTCCTGCCCCATCCGCCGATGCCAGGCGTGCACGTCGGCGACCAGGTACGGGATGGCCTCCAGCGTCTCGTAGGCCACCGGGTTGTCGACACCGAGCGACTCGAGCAGGACGAGGGCGCGCAGGGTGTCCTGCTGCCTGCGCGCCTCCCGCCGCACGCCCTGCCGCCAGCGGGCGACGAACAGCTGGTCGTGGCCGCGCTCGAGGCGCCGCCACGCCGCCGCCAGCCGGGAGGTGAGGCTCACCGCTCGTGTTCCGGCTCCGGCTCGGGCTCACCGGCCAGCGCCGCCAGCCTGCCCTTGCGCAGCGCGAGAGCCGCCTCGACGATCAGCCACAGCGCCAGCACGAAGATGATCGCGTCGAGCGGCGCGAGCACCCACTGCTGCTCCTCGATGAAGTTGCCGAGGTTGACCACGAGCGCCCAGCTGGTCATCGCCAGCAGGAACACCAGGGGGATCAGCACGGCGACCGGGTTGCGGCGCCTGCGGGTGACCCACACGGCGATCACGGCGAGCGCCAGCCCCGCGGTGAGCTGGTTGGTGGTGCCGAACAGCTGCCACAGCACGCCGAAGGTGTAGCCCGCCTCGCCGCCGCCCGGCAGCAGGGCCATCACCAGCGGGATCAGCACGGCGAGCGCCGTGGCGATGGTGACGTTGCGGGAGATCACGCGCGCACCGGCGATCTCGGCGATCTCCTGCACGATGTAGCGCTGCAGCCGGACGCCGGTGTCCATGGTGGTGGCGGCGAAGCTGATCACCACGATCGCCGCGAAGATCACCGCGATGGAGTTGGAGATGCCCAGGTTCTCCGCGAAGCTCGCGACGCCACCGACGAAGTTGCCCGCCGCGCCGTCGGAGGCGGTGGCGAAGCTGGCGTAGAGCTCGTTCCACTCCACCTGCGTGGCCGCGATGCCCGCCGTGCAGGCCAGGATGGAGCCCACGGCCAGCGAGCCCTCGCCGACCGCGCCCATGTAGCCGACGTAGCGGGCGTCGGTCTCCTTGTCGAGCTGTTTCGACGTCGTGCCCGACGACACCAGGCTGTGGAACCCGGAGATCGCGCCGCAGGCGATGGTGATGAACAGGAACGGGAACCAGTGCGGCGAGCCCTCCGGGGTGTCGTTGAAGGCCGGAGCGACGATCTGGTCCATCCCGACGATGACGCCGAGGCCGATGACGCCGAGCGCGATGAACAGCTGGTGGGAGTTGATGTAGTCGCGGGGCTGCAGCAGCACCCACACCGGCAGCCGCGAAGCGATGAAGGTGTAGGCGAAGAGCAGGATCACCCAGATGTTGCGCTCGGTGAACAGGCCGTCCTCGGCGGCGATGCCCGCCAGCGAGATCGGCAGCAGCTGGCCGAGCAGGATCGACGCGTACAGCAGGATCACGCCGACGATCGACGGGATCAGCGCCGCGCTGCGCGTGCGGTAGATGTACTGCCCGATGCCGATGGCCAGCGGGATCTCCAGCAGGATCGGCAGCACGGCCTCGGGGTTGGCCACGAACAGGTTGCCGATGACCACCGCGAACACGGCGTTGACCAGCGTGAGCAGGAAGAAGATGATCAGCAGGAACAGCGCGCGGGCCCGCTTGTTGATCACGTCCTTGGCCAGCGAGCCGATGCTGCGGGCCCGGTGCCGCACCGACACGGCGAGCGCGCCGAAGTCGTGCACACCCGCGGCGAAGATCGTGCCGAGCACGACCCATGCCAGCGCGGGCCCCCAGCCCCAGAACACGGCGATGGCGGGGCCGACGATCGGCGCGGCGCCCGCCACCGAGGTGAAGTGGTGCCCGAAGAGGACGTGCTTGTTGGTGGGCATGAAGTCCACGCCGTCGCGCATGCTGTGCGCGGGGGTGACGAACGCGGGGTCGAGGGCGTAGACCTTCGTGGCGAGATAGGAGGAGTAATACCGGTAGCCCAGGAAGAACAGCACGGCTACGACCAGGGCTACGACGATGGCGGGCATGTCGCTCACTCCACGGGGCACCATTGACGGGGGCTTCTGACGAGGTGGCACCGTAACAGCCGGGGAATTTTCTGATAAGGCCTGAGTAATGAACGAGCTGGTTCCGTTATGGCGGCGCGCCATCACCGCGGAGGTCTGCTGGCTGGACGAGGCGGGGGAGCCCGCCGCGCTGGCGGTGACGCCCCTGCTCGCGGGCAGCACGCCGTGCGTGGCCGTGCCCTACGCCCGCGCGGCGGAGGTCGCGAGCCTGCGCCGCGCGTCGCGCGTGGCCTTCGCCGTGACCGACTCCCGGTCGCTGCGGCCCGGCCGCCCCGGCGCGCTGTGGTCCGGCTCCGTGGAGGTCGCCGACGACACCTCGGGCGACTTCTTCGCCACGGAGCTGCTGCGGCAGGAGCTGGCGAAGTACCCGCCGTCGCGCACGCTGGCCGACAGCCCGCTGCTGTGCAGGGAGAACTGGTGGTGGCTGCCGCGCATCGTCGTCCGCCTCACCGGGGCGGCGGCGGGGCCGGAGCTGCCCGCGCGCACCAACCCGGCGCGGCACGCCCTGCTCGTCCGCGAGCGGGACGCGGAGCTGGCGGTCGACGTCGTGGACGTCGACGACCTCACGCGGCGGCGGGTGCCGCTGCGCAGGCTGGACGGCGGGACCGTGCGGGGTGACGGCGCGCCGGGCCTGCTGCTCGGCTACGACTACTCCATCCCGGACCTGGAGCGCTGGGAGCCGTGGTCGGCGCGGGGGACGGTGCTCGGCGAGGAGCTGGCCGTCACGGCGCGCGCCGGCGAGCCCGGCGCCGAGCTGGCCCCCCTGCGGCTGCTGCAGCGGATCCGCAGGCAGCGGCTGCTTGCCAGCCGGTGCAAGCAGGGCATCCTGGACGCGGAGCGGGCGAGCGCCGGGTGAGCCGTCCGCGCGGGGCGGAAAAGCGCAGGTGACGTTGCTCCCACGATGCGGACGGCGCTGGACCATATTTTGAGCAGCATGGCACCCTGAGAGGCGTGACTTCTGCAGGTGTGTCCCTCGTGGTGCGGCGCCACGTCGACTACCTGCGCGTCTCCAGCAGTCTCTGCCGGCGCTGACCGTAGCGCGCCCTTGATCTGTGATGACGGACACCGGCGCCGGGCCTGCCGCGAACTGCTCCCACCACTGGCTCGACCAGGGCGTTCCGGCGCGCGTGGCGCCTTCACCTGAGCACCAGCCCTGGAGGACGAGGACAGATGGCCCCGAACGCAGGCCGCCCCGCACGGACCAAGCAGCGCCGCGGTGAGGGTCAGTGGGCCCTGGGCTACCGCGAGCCGCTGAACCCGAACGAGCGCTCGAAGAAGGACGACCACCCGCTGAACGTCCGCGCGCGGATCGAAAACATCTACGCCCACCGCGGCTTCGACTCGATCGACCCCGGTGACCTGCGCGGACGGTTCCGCTGGTACGGGCTCTACACCCAGCGCAAGCCCGGCATCGACGGCGGTCGCACGGCCACCCTCGAGCCCGAGGAGCTCGACGACAGCTACTTCATGCTGCGCGTGCGCCTCGACGGCGGCGCCCTCACCACCGACCAGCTCGCGCTGCTCGGCGAGATCTCGCAGACCTACGCGCGCGACAGCGCCGACATCACCGACCGGCAGAACATCCAGTACCACTGGATCCGGGTCGAGGACATGCCGACGATCTGGGCCAAACTGGAGGCCGCGGGCATGACCACCATGGAGGCCTGCGGTGACAGCCCGCGCGTGATCCTCGGCTCCCCCGTGGCCGGCATCGCGCGCGAGGAGATCATCGACGGCACGCCCGCGATCGACGAGATCAGGCGCCGCTACGTCGGCGATCCGCAGTTCGCCAACCTGCCGCGGAAGTTCAAGACCGCGATCTCCGGGCAGGCCGACGTGGCGCACGAGATCCACGACGTCGCGTTCGTCGGCGTCGAGCACCCCGAGCACGGACCCGGCTTCGACGTGTGGGTCGGCGGCGGTCTTTCGACCAACCCGATGCTCGGCCAGCGGCTGGGCGCCTGGGTGCCCCGCGACGAGGTGCCCGAGGTCTGGGCGGGCGTGGTCAGCGTCTTCCGCGACTACGGCTACCGCAGGCTGCGCTCGCGTGCCCGCATCAAGTTCCTGGTCAAGGACTGGGGTGCGGAGAAGTTCCGCGAGGTGCTGGAGACCGAGTACCTCAAGCGGCCGCTGCTGGACGGCCCCGCGCCCGAGGTGCCCGCCGAGCCGATCGACCACGTCGGCGTGCACGAGCAGGTCGACGGCAGGTTCTACGTCGGCGGCGCCCCCGTGGCCGGCCGCTCGTCCGGCTCGATGCTGCTCGCGGTGGCCAAGGCCGCCGAGCGTGCCGGGTCCGGGCGGGTGCGGCTGACGCCGCAGCAGAAGCTGGTGGTGCTCGACGTGCCGGAGGGCGAGGTCGAGGCGCTCAAGGCCGAGCTCGCCGAGGCCGGGCTGCAGACCGACCCGTCGCCGTGGCGCCGGAGCGTGATGGCGTGCACCGGCATCGAGTTCTGCAAGCTCGCGATCGTGGAGACCAAGGCCAGGGCGCAGGAACTGGTCGCCGACCTGGAGCGCAGGCTTGCCGACATCCAGGGCGACATCGACACCCCGGTGAGCGTCCACCTCAACGGCTGCCCCAACTCGTGCGCCCGCATCCAGGTCGCCGATATCGGACTCAAAGGACAAATCGTCACCGATGACGACGGCAACCAGGTCGAGGGCTTCCAGGTGCATCTCGGCGGTGGGCTCGGACTCGACGCGGGCTTCGGTCGTAAGCTGCGCGGGCACAAGGTCACCAGTGCGGAGCTGACGGACTATGTGGAACGAGTGGTGCGCACCTATCTCGACCAGCGGAAACCGGGCGAGCGGTTCGCCCAGTGGGTGACGCGTGCCGACGAGGCCGACCTGAAATGACCGAGCCCGCGCCCTCGCAGCCCTCCCGCGCCACGCCGTTCTACTGTCCGTACTGTGGCGACGAGGATCTCCGACCGGAAGAGAACGGAGCCTGGCTCTGTTCGTCCTGTCGAAGGGTGTTCTCGGTGAGATTCATCGGTCTGCAGATACCGGAGGTAACTCGATGACCGTGGCGGCGTCGACTGACGAACTGAAGGCACTGGCGGAGCGGGCATCCGAGGAGCTCGCCGACGCCACGGCCGAACAGGCACTGCGCTGGGCGGTGGAGCAGTTCGGGGACGATCTGATCGTCGCGTCGAACATGCAGGACGCGGTGCTCATCGACCTCGCCACCAAGGTGAAGTCCGATGTGGATGTGCTGTTCCTCGAGACCGGCTACCACTTCGCCGAGACCATCGGCACCCGCGACGCGGTGGCCACCGTCTACCCCGACATCACCATCGTGAACGCGATGCCGGAACAGAGTGTCGCGGAGCAGGACGCGGAGTACGGGCCGAAGCTGCACGACCGGGATCCCAACCTGTGCTGCCACCTGCGTAAGGTGGTCCCGCTCCGCAACACGCTCGCGAACTACTCGTGCTGGGTCACGGGTGTCCGCAGGGTCGACGCGCCCACCAGGGCCAACACGCCGATCGTGACCTGGGACGACCGCAACGGCCTCGTGAAGGTCAACCCGATCGCGGCGTGGACCGACGACGAGTTCAACAACTACATCGACGAGCACGGGATCCTGCAGAACCCCCTGGTGAGCGAGGGCTACCCCTCGATCGGCTGCGCCCCGTGCACGGCGAAGGTGGCCCCCGGCGCGGACCCGCGCAGCGGCCGCTGGGCCGGACAGTCCAAGACCGAATGCGGCCTGCACGGCTGAGGAAGGACGTCATGACCGCAGTGTCCGAAAGCGCAGTGCCCGTCGAAGCCACCGACGCGGCGCGGGACAATCTCAAAGCCCTGGAGTCCGAGGCCATCCACATCTTCCGCGAGGTCGCGGGAGAGTTCGACCGGCCGGTGATCCTGTTCTCCGGAGGGAAGGACTCCACGCTGCTGCTGCACCTGGCGATCAAGGCCTTCTGGCCCGCACCGGTGCCGTTCCCGCTGCTGCACGTGGACACCGGGCACAACTTCGACGAGGTCATCCAGTTCCGCGACCAGGTCGTCGAGCAGCACGGGCTGCGGCTGATCGTCGCGCACGTGCAGGACTGGATCGACGACGGGCGGCTCACCGAACGGCCCGACGGCACCCGCAACCCCCTGCAGACCCAGCCGCTGCTCGACACGATCACCGAGCACAAGTTCGACGCCGTGTTCGGCGGCGGGCGCAGGGACGAGGAGCGGGCCAGGGCGAAGGAGCGCATCTTCAGCCTCCGCAACGCCTTCGGCCAGTGGGACCCGCGCAGGCAGCGGCCGGAGCTGTGGAACCTCTACAACGGCAGGCACCGCCCCGGCGAGCACGTGCGCGTCTTCCCGCTGTCGAACTGGACCGAGGCCGACGTCTGGAACTACATCGCGCGCGAGGGCGTGGAGCTGCCCTCGATCTACTACGCCCACCGGCGCAAGGTGTACCGCAGGGACGGCATGTGGCTCACCGAGGGACCGTGGGGCGGCCCGCGGGACGGTGAGGTCGTCGAGGAGCTGATGGTGCGCTACCGCACCGTCGGTGACGGCTCGTGCACCGGCGCGGTCGAGTCCACCGCCACCACGGTGGAGGAAGTGATCGCCGAGGTGCAGGCCAGCAGGCTGACCGAGCGCGGCGCCACCAGGGCGGACGACCGGCTCTCCGAAGCCGCCATGGAGGACCGCAAGCGGGAGGGGTACTTCTGATGGCAGCGACGGCATGCACGGCAGCCTCGAACGTCAGCGCGCCGAGGGAGGGAAAGTGATGTCCAGCCTGCTGAGGCTCGCGACGGCCGGGAGCGTGGACGACGGCAAGTCGACGCTGGTCGGGCGGCTGCTGTACGACACCAAGTCGGTGCTGGCCGACCAGCTCGACGCGGTGCAGCGCGCCAGCGTCGACCGCGGGCTGTCCACACCGGACCTGTCGCTGCTGGTGGACGGCCTGCGCTCGGAGCGGGAGCAGGGCATCACCATCGACGTCGCCTACCGCTACTTCGCCACCCCCCGGCGCAGCTTCGTGCTCGCCGACACGCCGGGTCACGTGCAGTACACCCGCAACACCGTCACCGGCGCGTCCACCGCGCAGCTTGCGGTGCTGCTCGTCGACGCCCGCAAGGGTGTGGTGGAGCAGACCAGGCGGCACGCTGCCGTGCTCGCGCTGCTCGGTGTCCCGCGGCTGGTGCTCGCCGTGAACAAGGTGGACCTCATCGGCTACGACGAGGCGGCGTTCACGGTGATCGCCAAGGAGTTCACCGCGCACGCGGCGTCGCTGGGCTACCCGGACGGCTCGGTGCTGTCGATCCCGGTGTCGGCGCTGCACGGAGACAATGTGGCCACGAGCTCGGAGAACACGCCCTGGTACACCGGGCCGACGCTGCTGGAGCACCTGGAGAACGTGCCCGTGGCGCCGGACCCGCACGAGGCGCCGTTCCGGTTCCCCGTGCAGTACGTGATCCGGCCGCGCACCCCGGAGCACCCGGACTACCGCGGCTACGCGGGCCAGATCGCCTCCGGCACCGTCCGGCCGGGAGATCAGGTCGTGGTGCTGCCGCAGGGCCTGCGCTCGACCGTGGAGAGCGTGGACACCGCGGACGGCACGCTGGACGAGGCGGGCGCGGGCAGCTCGGTGACCGTGATGCTGGCCGACGACCTCGACATCGCCAGGGGTGACCTCATCGCCTCGGCCTCCGACCGGCCGGAGGTCACCGACGAGGTCACGGCGGCGCTGTGCTGGCTGTCGAGCAAGCCGCTGCAGGCGGGCACGCGGGTGCTCGTCAAGCACGGCGCGCGGACGGTGCAGGGGCTGATCGAGGAGATCGCGTCGCGCTTCGACGAGCAGACGCTGTCCACTGTCGACGGTCCCGACGTGCTGGAGCTCAACGACATCGGCAGCGTCCGGCTGCGGCTGTCGGAGGAGATCCCGGTGGACGACTACTCGCAGAGCCCGCGCACCGGCGCGTTCCTGGTGATCGACCCGAAGGACGGCGACACCCTGGCCGCGGGCCTGGTGGGCGACCGGTTCTCCACGCTGGGAGCTCCGGAGAAGGCATGACGCCGGCACCCGCCGCCGCGCCACCGCTCGTGGCCGTCGCCCACGGCAGCCGCGACCCCCGGTCGGCGGCGACCGTGCGCGCACTGGTCGAGACGATCCGCACGCGGCGGCCGGGGCTGGACGTGCGGGCGGCCTTTCTGGACCTGTCCGAGCCGTCGGTGCCCGACGCGCTCGAGGCCCTGCACACGGAGGGGCACCGGCACGTCGTGGCGGTGCCCCTCCTGCTGGGCCGTGCCTACCACGCGCGCGTGGACCTGCCCGCACTGATCGACGACGTGACCCGGCGCCTGCCGCGGCTGCGGGTGCCCGTGGCGGACGTGCTGGGCGCCGACCCGCAGCTGGAGGAGCTGGCGCTGGGCCGGCTCGCCGGCACCGGAGCCGACCTGACCGATCCCGCGCTGGGAGTGGTGCTGGCCGCGGTCGGGTCGTCGCATTCGGCGGCCAACGACGTCGTGGCCCGGATCGCCCAGCGCTGGCAGGCCCGCCACGGCTGCCTGGTGAGCGCGGCCTTCGCCAGTGCCGCCAAGCCCGACGTCCCCGCCGCGGTCGCCAGGCTGCGGGCGCTGGGGGCACGCCGGTTCGCGGTCGCGTCGTGGTTCCTCGCGCCGGGTCTGCTGCCCGACCGCATCCAGGCGCTCGCCGAGGAGGCGGCACCGGGCGCCCTCGTCGCGGAGCCGCTGGGCGCCGAGGCGCGCGTGGCCGAGGTCGTGCTGCGCCGCTACGCCGAGGCTCTCGGCGCGGCGGCGCGCACCGCTTGAGCCGCCGCACATCGGGCACCGCCCCGGGCGGCGATGTGCGAGGGTGTTGGCATGGCTGACGAACTGGTGCACTACGACGTGGCTGGCGGGGTCGCCACCCTCACCCTGGACTCACCGCACAACCGCAACGCGCTGTCCGCGCAGTTGCGCAGGGAGCTGCGCGACGGCCTCGAGCGCGCGATCGGCGACGACGCGGTGCGCGTGATCGTGCTCACCCACACCGGCCCGGTGTTCTGCGCGGGGATGGATCTCAAGGAGGCCCGCGGCGCCGGCGCGCAGGACCAGGGGGTCAACGAGTTCCCCGCGATCCTGGAACGCATCTGGACCAGCCCGAAGCCGGTCGTGGCCAGGCTGGCGGGTCCCGCGCGTGCGGGCGGCGTCGGTAT
Organism: Prauserella muralis; assembly: GCF_003202285.1. GTDB lineage: Bacteria > Actinomycetota > Actinomycetes > Mycobacteriales > Pseudonocardiaceae > Prauserella_B > Prauserella_B muralis. The sequence goes on along the minus strand of NZ_MASW01000002.1, from coordinate 826,100 downwards.
CGTCGCCGCCGCCGACATCGCCGTCGCGGCGCGGGAGGCGACCTTCGCCTTCACCGAGGTGCGCATCGGCGTGATTCCCGCCATCATCTCGGTGACCGTGCTGCCCCGGCTGACGCCGAGGGCCGCGCACGAACTCTTCCTCACCGGCGACACCTTCGACGCCGAGCGCGCGGCGGCCGTCGGCCTGATCAACTCGGCCGTTCCCGCCGAGGCCCTGGACGCGGAGGTCGAGCGGTACGTCACGTCGCTGGCGCTGGGCGGGCCCGCCGCGCTGGCCGCCACCAAGGATCTGCTGCAGGGCGAGACGGGCCGCGGCATGGCCGAGACGTTCCAGTCGATGCTGGCCACCTCCGCCCGCTTCTTCGCCAGCGAGGAGGGCCAGGAGGGCATCACCGCCTTCGCCGAGAAGCGCAAGCCCAACTGGGTGCCGTAGCACGCGGCCCTGCCGTCCCGCCCGCCGCTCCGAACGAGCCCGCGGGCGGGCGGCTCAGTCGGCGAGGACGACCGTGAGAGTGCGGCTGTTGGCGCGTTCCCCGCCTGACGCGAGCGCGCGCTGCGCGTCGGAGAGGGTGCCGTGCACGGCGAGGTAGGCGCCGGGGTCGGCCTTCTTGAGCACGTCGGAGGCCACCCAGATCAGCACGTGCTCGCCCGAGGGCAGCCACGACAGGTCGGTGAGGCAGTCGTAGAGCGCGTCGAGGTTGCGACCGAAGTAGTCCGGGAAGGACAGTGCCGCGGCGATCGCGTCGAGCGTGCCCAGCTTGTCGGGCCGGGTGCTGCCGTCGAGCACGTGTGCGAACGCACCACGGGCCCTGGCCTGTTGCGTGGCCGTGGCCACGTCCGGACGCTGTTGCACGTTCATCGGCGCGGGTCCACGACGACGAAGGAGGCGTAGTGGTCGCCGGTGTAGTACAACTCACGCTCCTCGCCGGTGACCAGCCTGCGGGGGCCCCGGTCGGCGCTGCCCGGCGTCGGGACCGTGTACTCCCGGTAGTAACCGGATGGCTTCTCTGGCAACAACTTCTCCCTATTGCCGAATACGGTGCCGTCTCTGTCGGGATACGGGAACGGCCCGCCCCGCTCGATGAGCCGCCAGGTCTGGTCCACCTCCTCCGGCAGACTCGACAGCGGCACGACTTCGAGGCCCGAACCCGCGCCCGGCAGGCTACCCCGGTGCTCGGCCGGGTCGTTAACCGCTACGACTTCCTGGACCAGCCAGCCACCGATCACGAGGACGAGGAGGCCGATCAGCGCCGCGCTGATGCGCCTGCGGGAGAGCATGTCCGGCGCCTACGACCGTCTGCCCGCGCGGCGGGCGCCCCGGCGCATCCGGCCTGCCCGGTCGGCCACGAAGTCCACGACCCGGTGGATCAGCCAGGCGAGCCCCAGGCACAGCGGCACCAGAACCGCCATGACCAGCACGAACTGCACGGGGAACCACTGCTGCGCGAGCCACAGCTCGAAACCGTCCCACCAGCGGGCCACTCCGTCGAACACATCGGAAAGCCTACGCCAGGTAGGTTGACGCCATGTTCGCCGTCTACGCCAAAGAAGCCAATCCTGACGATCCGCTGGCCTCGCTCGTCGTCGGCGAGCGACCGGACCCCGACGTGCCCGACGGCTGGGTGCGGGTGTCGGTCAAGGCGGCCAGCCTGAACATGCACGACGTGTGGACGCTGCGCGGAGTGGGGATCAAGGCCGAGCAGTTCCCGATGATCCTGGGCTGTGACGGTGCCGGGGTCCTCGACGACGGCACCGAGGTGGTCCTGCACTCGGTGGTCAACGACGAGTCGTGGCACGGGGACGACACGCTCGATCCGAAGCGGACCCTGCTCACCGAGAAACACCAGGGGACGTTCGCCGACTCGGTCGTCGTCCCCGCGCGCAACGTGCTGCCGAAGCCGGCCGGGCTCTCCTTCGCCGAGGCCGCCACGATGGGCACGGCCTGGCTCACCGCCTACCGGATGCTGTTCGTCAAGTCCGGGCTGCGGCCGGGGCAGACGATGCTCGTGCAGGGCGCCTCCGGCGGCGTCGCGACGGCGCTCGTGCAGCTCGGCAGGGCCGCGGGAATGCGGGTGTGGGTCACCGGCCGCAGCGAGGAGAAGCGGGCGCTGGCCGAGCAGCTCGGCGCGCACCAGAGCTTCGAGCCAGGCACCCGGCTGCCGGAACGGGTGGACGCGGTGTTCGAGACCGTCGGCAAGGCGACCTGGTCACACTCGGTGAAGTCGCTGAAGCCGGGCGGGATCATCGTGGTCTCCGGCTCCACCAGCGGTCCCGACGCGAACGCGGAGCTGCAGCGAGTGTTCTTCCTGCAGCTGCGGGTGGTCGGTTCCACGATGGGCACCCGCGACGAGCTGCAGAACCTGCTCTCCTACGTCTCGCTGGCCGGTATCCGGCCGCAGATCGGCGCCGAACTGCCGCTGGCGGAGGCCCAGCGCGGCTTCGAGGACATGATGAAAGGCGCCACCGCGGGAAAGATCGTGTTCACGCACTGATCGACAAACAAGGCTCTGACCAGCGAAGACGCGTTGTTGACACCGTGCCGATATGGGTTCGTAGCCCGGCAGCGGCACGTGAATGTCGTATTTGTTGGTTAACCTGGTCACATGATCGCAGCGCAGCGGCAGGCTTCGCCGACGGCGGAGCCTGAGGTATCCGGCCCGGAGGTCCGGGTCGGATACCGGCGCTTCGCCGGGTTCCGCACGCGGGTGCTGGAGGTCGGGCCGCGTCCCGCGGACGCCTCCACCGGCGGGCGTCGCCGCAGGCGCCGCAACGAAGCTCAGCCGTCCTCGCCCCGGATGGTGCTGCTGCACGGCTACTGCGACAGCGCCGACACGTGGCGTCCCGTGCTCGCCGAACTGGCCGAGGCGGGCCATGCGGCCGTGGCCGTGGACCTGCCCGGCTTCGGCGAGGCGACGCCGCTGCGGCCCGGGGCGATCCTGCCGCAGCTGGACGCCTTCGCGGCGGCGCTGGTCCGGGAGCAGGCCGCGCTCGGCACCGTGGTGCTCGTCGGCAACTCGCTCGGCGGCACGATGAGCCTGCGGGTCGCGCAGGACGCCCAGCAGCGCGTCGGCGGTGTCGTGTCCATCGCGGCCCCTGGCTTCGTCGACTCGTGGCTGATCAGGACCGTCGCCCGGTATCCGCTGCCGTTGCGGCTGTGTGCCTCGCTGCCGCTGCCCGTCCCGGGTTTCGTGGTGCGCACGGTGGCCCAGCAGGTGGTGCCCCGGTTGCTCTACGCGGACGCGAGCGCGGCCGAGGCGAGGCACGTGCGCCGGTTCACCGAGCAGTTCCCCGACTACCGGTCCGCCACCAGCAGGCTGGAGGACGCCCGCCAGCTGGTCGCCGAACTGGCCGCCGCCTACCAGCTCGACCGGATCAGCGCGCCGCTGCTCATCGTCGCCTGCGGCAAGGACCGGCTGGTCAGCGCCGCCTCCGGCAAGCAGCTGCACTCGCTGGTGCCGCACAGCAGGCTGCTGGTGCGCGAGGACTGGGGTCACTGTCCCCAGCTGGACGACCCGCCCGCCATCGCCGAGCTGCTCACGTACTTCGCGGCCGGGGCACACCGCCGGCGTGGTGAGCAGCCGCGCACACCGAGCGCGGTGGCCAGCGCCTGAGGCTCCAGGTCCGCTCAGCCGAACCGATGTGCGTTCTTCCCCAGGGCCAGCCGTGCCTGCTCCCGCAGCCTGCCGATGATCGCGGCCGCGGGTCCGTCACCGGCAAGCGGATAGGTCTGGCCCGCCCAGATCGACATGGCCTCCGGGTCACCCGCCTCACCCGCCGCCGCCCTGATCGGCTTGCTCATGTGGTGCAGCTGCGGGTAGGCGGCGGGAGCCTCCGCGGAGTGCTCGAGCAGGAAGCGGTTCACCAGGCCCCGCGCGGGACGCCCGCTGAAGGCGCGCGTGAACGCGGTCGGCCTGCCTGCCGCCGCGAGCGCGCGCCGCTGCGTCTCGTGGGTGCCCGCCTCGTCGGCGCGCAGGAACGCGGTTCCCAGCTGCGCGGCCACGGCCCCGGCGACCAGCACCGCCGCCACGTCGGCGCCGTGCACGAGCCCGCCTGCGGCCACCAGGGGCAGGTCGGTGACCGCGCCCACGAGCCGCAGCGCGGCGAGCAGGCCGTGCAGCTGGCCGCCTGCCGGATCGGCGGGGTCGTCGGTGAACAGGCCGCGATGGCCGCCCGCCTCGAAACCCTGCACGCACAGCCCGTCCGCACCGGCTTCCGTGGCCTGCCGGGCCTCCTCGGGGCCGGTCACCGTTATCAGCACCGCGCTGCCCGCCTCGTGCAGCCGCTCGATGTCGGCCGCGACCGGCACGCCGAACGTGAACGACACGACGGGGATCCGCCGCGCCACGAGCAGGTCCAGCTTGGCGGAGTAGGCGTCGTCGTCCCACTTCGGAGAGCCGGGTTCCACGCCGTAGCGCTGCGCGTCCGGACGCAGCCGCTCGGTGTAGGGCCGCAGGTCCGCGGTGGAGCGCACGCCGGGCACGAAGAGGTTCACGCCGAAGCGCTCGCCCGTCAGCTCGCGCGTCCGGTCGATCTGGCCGGCCAGCGACGCCGCGCTCAGGTACCCACCGGCGAGGAAGCCGAACGCTCCCGCCCTGGCCGCCTCGGCGACCAGCGCCGGTGTCGAGGGGCCGCCGGCCATCGGAGCGACGATCACGGGCACGCGCAAGCTGTCGAACATGAGGCACAGCGTACGAACCGCCACGCACGGCACACGATGCGGTCACAGCCGACGTCTGACGGCCGGGCGCGGAGCGGCTGCCGGGGGCTGATCCGGGCAGGCCGGTCTCGCCCGGCCGCTGTCGTACGGGGCGGCTACGGTGGGTCCATGCCTGCTGATCTCGAGCTTGTCCGGCGGCTGGCGCCCGCCGAGCACGGTCTGGCGACGGTCACCGTCGCGCGGCCCGACGGCACCGTGCACGCCTCGGTCGTCAACGCGGGCGTCATGCCCGACCCGGTGTCCGGCGATGAGGGCGTCGCGTTCGTCGCCCGGGGCGGCACCCGCAAGCTGGACCTGCTGCGCGGCAACGGCCACGCCACCGTCGTGTTCCGGCGCGGCTGGGAGTGGGTGGCGGTGCAGGGTGCGGTGCGGCTGATCGGGCCGGACGATCCCGACCCGGGGTTTCTCGCCGACGGCCTGCCGAAGCTGCTGCGGGAGGTGTTCACCGCCGCGGGCGGCACCCACGACGACTGGGCGGAGTACGACCGGGTGATGGCGGCCGAGCGCAGGGCCGCCGTGTTCGTCAGGGCCGGCCGGATCACCGGAAACGCCTGACTCAGCGCCCGGCGAGCCTGCCCAGCAGGTCGTTCGGCACGATCCGTACCGGGAACGGGCGCCGCGCGTCGAACGGCTCGCTGCCGGCCACCTTCGCCACCTGCTGGTACCGGCCGTCCGGGTCGAGTTCGAACACCCGTAGCGAGGGGCCGTCCGGGTCGATCACCCAGTAGGAGGTGACTCCGAGCCGCTCGTACACGGCCTTCTTGGTGTGCACGTCGTGAATCGCCGTGTTGGGTGAGAGCACCTCCACCGCCAGGACCGGCGCCACCGGCAGGTACCGCTCTGTGAAGTCCTCGTCGCGGCCCACCAGCACGTCCGGCTGAAGCTCGGTCTTGTCATCGACACGCACCGCGAACGGCGCCGCCAGAACATCCAACTCGGCCGGACAAGCCGCCTCGAGCAAACCGCCAAGGCGCAGGATGATCTTCTGATGTCTGCGACCGGGCGCGGGACTCACGACGAGCACTCCGTCGATGAGCTCGTGACGGCGACCGTCATCGGGCAGGTCCTCCAGATCGAACACGGTGAAGGGCCCCGACCCGGCAGGCGGCTGCTCGCACGTCATGGCCGTCATGTTGCCCCCCTTTCGTCAGCATGACCAGAGGAGCATATCAAATGACGTAGCGGACTACTTCTTGCTCTTGCCCTTGCCGGAATCACCCGAGGACTCGTCCGTGGACAGCGCCGCGACGAAGGCCTCCTGGGGCACCTCGACCCGGCCCACGGTCTTCATCCGCCGCTTGCCTTCCTTCTGCTTCTCCAGCAGCTTGCGCTTGCGCGAGATGTCACCGCCGTAGCACTTGGCGAGAACGTCCTTGCGGATGGCGCGGATGGTCTCGCGGGCGATGATCCGCGAGCCGATCGCCGCCTGGATCGGCACCTCGAACTGCTGCCGCGGGATGAGCTCCCGCAGCCGAGTCGCCATCTTGTTGCCGTAGGCGTAGGCGGCGTCCTTGTGCACGATGGCGGAGAACGCGTCCACGGCCTCGCCCTGCAGCAGGATGTCGACCTTGACCAGGTCGGCCACCTGCTCGCCCGCCTCCTCGTAGTCCAGGGAGGCGTAGCCGCGGGTGCGCGACTTGAGCGAGTCGAAGAAGTCGAAGATGATCTCGGCGAGCGGCAGCTGGTAGCGCAGCTCCACGCGCTCCTCGGACAGGTAGTCCATGCCGAGCAGCTGGCCGCGCTTGCTCTGGCACAGCTCCATGATCGCGCCGATGAACTCCGACGGCGCGATCACGGTGACCTTGCTGACCGGTTCGTGCACCTCGGCGATCTTGCCGCCCGTCGGCCAGTCCGAGGGGTTGGTGACGACGTGCTCGGTGCCGTCCTCCATGTAGACCTGGTAGACGACGTTGGGCGCCGTGGCGATCAGGTCGAGGCCGAACTCGCGCTCCAGCCGGTCGCGGGTGATCTCGAGGTGCAGCAGGCCGAGGAACCCGCAGCGGAAGCCGAAGCCGAGCGCCACGGACGTCTCCGGCTCGTAGGACAGCGCGGCGTCGTTGAGCCGCAGCTTGTCCAGGGCCTCACGCAGGTCGGGGTAGTCCGAGCCGTCCACCGGATACAGCCCGGAGAACACCATGGGCTGCGGCTCGCGGTAGCCGGCCAGCGCCGTGGTGGCGCCCCGCCGCTCCCAGGTCACCGTGTCGCCGACCTTCGACTGGCGGACGTCCTTCACCCCGGTGATGAGGTAGCCGACCTCGCCCACCCCGAGCCCCTTGCTGGGCTTGGGCTCCGGCGAGATGATGCCGACCTCCAGCAGCTCGTGCGTGGCGTTGGTGGACATCATGCGGATGCGCTCGCGCGGCATGATCTTGCCGTCGAACACGCGGATGTAGGTGACCACGCCCCGGTACGTGTCGTACACGGAGTCGAAGATCAGGGCCCGCGCCGGCGCGTCGGCGTCACCCTCCGGCGGTGGCACCTGGCGCACCACCTGGTCGAGCAGTTCGGTCACGCCCTCGCCCGTCTTGGCCGACACGCGCAGCACGTCGGACGGGTCGCAGCCGATGATGTTGGCCAGCTCGGCGGCGTACTTGTCCGGCTCCGCGGCGGGCAGATCGATCTTGTTCAGCACCGGGATGATGTGCAGGTCCTTGTCGAGGGCGAGGTACAGGTTCGCCAGTGTCTGTGCCTCGATCCCCTGCGCGGCGTCGACCAGCAGGATCGCGCCCTCGCAAGCCTCCAGTGCCCGGGACACCTCGTAGGTGAAGTCGACGTGCCCCGGGGTGTCGATCAGGTGCAGCACGTGGTCCTGGCCGTCGACCCGCCACGGCAGCCGCACGTTCTGGGCCTTGATCGTGATGCCGCGCTCGCGCTCGATGTCCATCCGGTCGAGGTACTGGTCCCGCATGGACCGCGCCTCGACCACGCCGGTCAGCTGCAACATGCGGTCGGCCAGGGTCGACTTGCCGTGGTCGATGTGGGCGATGATGCAGAAGTTGCGGATGAACTCCGGCGGCGTGAAGGTCGTGTCGGCGGACGGACGTGTCTGTGTCACTCGTTACCTCAGGTCATCGGGCGGGTGGCACTGTCCATGTTCCCATGCCCCGGCCGGGACATTTCCGGGTCATCCCCGATGCGGCACCTGCGCGGGCTGTGTTGACCTCGAAGTATGAGCTCTCGAATCGGTGACGTGCTCGACCGGACCTTCGGGCACCCCCGCGGGGTGCTGGGCAGGCTCGGCGGCGCGGTGATGGCCCACGGCAACGCGGCGACGGAACGGCATGTCGTGCGGGTGGCGAGTCCCGGCAAGGACGAGACGGTACTGGTGGTCGGCCCCGGACCCGGGGTCGGGCTCGCCGAGGCCGCCGCGAGCGCGCGCCTGGTGATCGGGGTCGATCCGTCCGAGGAGATGCTGCAGGCGTGCCGCAGGCGGTGCGGCGAGCAGGTGGCGGCGGGGTCGGTGCGGCTTGCCGTCGGCACCGCCGAGGCGACCGGCCAGGCGCCCGAGAGCGTCGACGTCGTGCTCACCGTGAACAACGTGCAGCTGTGGCGGGACCGCGCCGCCGCGCTCGCCGAGCTGTTCCGGGTGCTGCGCCCTGGCGGGCGGCTCCTCCTGTCCTCACACGAGAAGTGGCTGCCGGTGACCCGCCACGAGCTGGTGGGCGAGCTGGAGGCGGCCGGGTTCACCGACGTGCAGTCGTGGGTGTGGGACCCCCCGGGAGCGATGGCGTCGCGGGCGGCCCAGCTCCGGGCTCGTCGCCCGGACTGACCGCCCACGACGGCGCACGCTCGCCTACTTCGGCTCGTCCGCGAGCTTGTCCTTCGCGTCCTGGTAGTTCTCGTCGGCGTTGGCCTGTTCCTTGGCCGCCTCGTAGGCGCTGATCCGGCCGTAGTTGGCTGCCGAGAAGGTGTCGGAGAAGCCGTCCTTGGTGATCTTGGCCATGGCGTCGTCGACCTTGCCGACGACGTTGCCCACCCCGTCCGGAAGGGCGTTCTTGAGCGCACCGGTCCAGCCGTCCGCGGCACCCTGCACCTGCCTGAACATCTGGCCGTTGCGCCCCGCGATCTGGCCGAGCGACTTGGCCGTGTCGCCGAACTTCCGCGACGCCTTGGCAAGCGCCTGCACGGCGCCGCGCAGCCTGCCGAACTTGTTCAGGATGGTGGCGAGCTTCATCAGCAGCTTGGAGATCTTGCCCGCGATCTTGCCCGCCGTGGCCGCACCGCGGGCCACAGCCCAGCCCGTGAAGGCGGCGATCGAGGCACCGAAACTGCACCAGCTCGTGGCCAGCGCCGCCGCCGCGGCGATGATGATCTCGGACACCACCTGGGCGATGAGGTCACGGATGATGCCGCGCACCGTGGCGACCAGGACGCCGGAACCCTGCACGGCGTTCGACACGGCCGTGGAGGCGCCCTCCAGCGACCGGATCTGCTGCACGATCTGATCGGCGGTGGTGCGGTACTGCTCGGCCGCATCTCCCGTCCAGCTCGTGATCTCCGACGACAACGCCTTCTCGTACTCGTCGGCGATCTGCGCCACGTCGGAGCGGATCTGCTCGCCCCAGACCGCGGCGACCCTGTTGATGGCTGCGGGATCGCCCGCGAGGTCGTCGAGCGGCTCCTTCAGGAAGTCCAGGTGCTCGATGAGCCAGCCGATGCCGGCACTGAGCAGACCGCCGAGCGGATTGGCCACCAGCCCCAGCACGTCGAGACCGAGGGCGACCCCGTCCATGGCCCAGTCGCTCGGGTTGTCCAGGTCCTTCACCGCCGTCGCGACGGTGTCGACGATTCCCGCGCCCGCTGTGTCCACCATCAGTTGCCCCCGAACTTCTCGAGCAGCTCGCGGATCTCCTGCTCGACCTTCGCGTACTGCTGTCCCGCGGCCTTCACGCCCTCGCCGAAGTCGCTGAGGCCGGTGCCCATCTCCTTGATGGCATCGGAGGTCTGGGTGATCTCGTCGCGGGCGCCGCCACTGAACATCTGGCCGATGATTCCGTACGTCTCGATGCCCAGGTCGACGCCGGCGCCCGTCTCCCCCACCTTCGTCAACCGGTCGCCGAGCCGGTCCACCGTCGCCGCGTGCGTCGCGAGATCCTCCGGTGTGGACTCGAACCCTTTGCCGTCACCCATGGCTCACCTCAGAATCGAGCCGCCGAACGGCTCGTCGTCGTCGTTGTCGTCGGGACGGGGGCGCTGTGGCCGCGCCTGCGGCGGCGTCTGCGGCCGTGCGGGAGGCGGCGGAGCGGCGGGCGGGTTGTGCCCCTGTGCGGTGTGCGGGCCAGTGTCCTGCTCGGACTCGGGTTCGTCCGGCAGTGCCGTGCCGATCTGGTCGCGCAGGAACTCCATCGCGTCCGATTCGCCCACCAGCGGCATGATCGCGTTCTGCGTCTGTGCTGCGGCGTCGGCGTGGGCGGCCTGGATGGTCTGGGTGATGGCGGTGGCCAGTCGCTGCGGGCCCAGCTCCAGCGCCCGCTGCGTCAGATCGAGCTTCTCCAGCCGTCCGCCGGGCGCGAGCACGACCGACACGGAGCCGTCCGGGCTCGTCGCCTGTGCCCGCAGCGTCTTGATCTGCTCCTGGGCTTCCTCAGCCCGGCGCTGGATGTCCCCGACGCGCCGCGTGTAGTCGGCCAGCCACTGCTCGCCCATACCGCCTGCCGTCACGTTGCCCCCTTACCTTGTCGCGGCCTACGACGCCGAGCGGCCTGCCGCGGTTCCCGCCTGGGTGGAATTGCTGTCGCGATGCAGCTCGAGCAGCCGGGAGAGCCGCTGGTACCTCGACTCGGTGGTGCTGAGCACGATCACGCCGAGGCAGGCGAGCAGCACCGCGTCCCGCAGGCAGGCAAGCCACACGGGCAGCGGAGCGGCCTCGGGCGCCGCCTCGATGGCGCGCATTGTCGCCCACCCGGCGAGCCCGAGCAACACCAACCCTGGCACGACAGCCAGGACCCGGCTCGTGGACCGGTTCGCGGCCATGGCCTGCATCCGCTCCGCGACACGCTGCTCCACCGGCTCGCGGCCCTGCAGGTTGCGGCCGACGTAGGCGGGCCCGTACTTGACGACCTTGGCGGCATCCTGGCGGACCACGGGCGCCAGCGCGAACAGCAGCACAGCAAGGACCAGGCCGAGGATCACGGCTGCCGCCGGAGGCGGATCGACGAGCAGTGCGCGCTCGACCTGCGGCCACGGAGAGGTGAACCGCTCGGCTCGTTCGGCGTCGAAGCGAGGCACGGTCGACAGGGGCGCCAGGACGACGACGAGGAGGCACCACACGCCGAGCAGCCGCAGACGCCGTGCGATGCGAGGCGCCGGAACCGCCTCCACCTCGGTCCTGCTGACCTTCCAGTCCTTGTCGCCGCGATCCTTCGAGCGGGTGCCGGGCCGCGTGGCGTCCCCGCGCTCCGGACGGAGCACGCGATACGTGGCGTACAGGGCGCCGATGCCCAGTGCCAGCGCCAGGAAGCCGAACAGGAGCACGGCGGGCAACTCGAGCTCGGCGAACCGGGCGCTGCCGTTGCGGCCCACGACGGGTCCCTCGCCGCGGCCCTCGCCGATGTCCAGGTAGACCGGCACCGGTGTGCCCATGTCGGCGGGGCCGAGCTGGCCTGCGGGGAACTCGCGGGTCTCGGTGTCGCCATCGGACCAGCGGACCTGCGCCGTGCACGTGTACACCGTGCCGATGCCCGAGAGGCTGACCGGGCCGTGCTCCGTACAGCTGCGCACCGAGGCGGTGCCGACGCGTTCCACCTCGGGACCGCCCCCGTACGTCACCCGCGCGACCGTCGCCGTCAGCAGCAGGGTGAGCACGAGCACGAGCCACAACACCACGGCGCGGGCGATGCGCCCGCCGAGGCTAGCCGGCGCGGACATCGACCCGGAGCGGGTGGTCGGCGGGCACCTCCACCAGCACGATGCGCGTGCCGTCGGGGTCGGAGATCCAGGCCTCGTCGAGCCCCCAGGGCTCACGCTGCGGTCCCCGGTCCGGCTCGACGCCCCTGTCACGCAGTTCGGCGACGGTCGCGGCGAGGTCGCGCACCTGCAGCCACAGGGCGGCGTCCGGGGTCGCGCCCGTGGTCCCGCGCCCGACGACCTCCAGCAGGCCTCCGCCGAGGAAGAACACCGTGCCGCCGGGGAACTCGCGGTAGATCGCCAGCCCCAGTGTGTCGCGGTAGAACGCGACCGTGGCCTCGTGGTCCCGTGGATGCAGCAGTATCCGGCTGCTCAGCACGTCCATGGGTCTACGTTCTCATGCGAGCGCGATGGCCGTGATCCCCGCCACCACGACGAGCGACCCGGTGATGCGCCGCACCGGGTCGGCCTCGCCGAGCAGCCACCAGCCCGCGAGACTGCCGAGGACGATGCTCAGCTCCCTGGCGGGCGCGACGAGGCTCACCGGAGCCATCCGCATCGCGAACAGCACGAGCAGGTACGCCACCGGGGACAGCACGCCGACGAGCACGACCTCCTTCCGGTGGTCCCGCCACAGGGCGCGCGTCTGCCCGCCGCGCAGGGCGTACGGAGCGAGCAGGAGACTCTGCAGCAGCGCGCCCGTTCCGAAGTAGACCACCGGCGGCACGGACAGCGTGGTGACGGAGTAGGCGTCCCACAGGGTGTAGGCGGCAATGGTGGCGCCGGTGAGCAGCCCGTAGCCGATGCCCGCCCTGCGGGCGCGCCGGTCGGCCCCCGAGGGCCGGCCGCTGATCAACAGGACGCCGGCGACGACGAGCAGTGCGCCGGCGAGGCCGAGCGCCCCGGGCCGCTCGCCCAGCACCAGCACGGCGGCGAGCACCGACAACAGCGGGCCGCTGCCCCTGGCCAGTGGGTAGACCACCGAGAGGTCGCCCACCGCGTAGCCGCGCTGGAGCACGACGCCGTAGCAGACATGGCACACGGCCGTGACCGCCGCCGCGAGCAGCCACGTCCACTGTGGACGTGCATCGGTGGTGACGAGCGAGACGGCCACGACCGGCAGCAGCACGGCGGCCGAGACCGAGTAGTACAGGAAGACGAACCGGGCGCCCGCGCGGACCCGTTTGGCGACGAGGTTCCAGGCCGCGTGCACCACGGCCGCGACGAGGACGAGCGCGAGGGCGGTGCCGTTCACGACGGCCCATTCTGCGCGTGGACGGGCAGCGGCAGGCGCGGCGGACCACGTCGTGCGCCCCGCCGCGGGCACGGACCAGCGGCGTTGCTATCCTTTCTGGCTGTTGCCGTGTGGCATTCCGCCAGGGAGGAAACCCGGCCCTCAGCGGCCGGAGCCACGGGAACGCGGCAGCGACTCACACCGAACGATGAAGGAGCGCCAGCGTGGCCAACATCAAGTCCCAGATGAAGCGCATCAAGACGAACGAGAAGGCGCGCCAGCGCAACCAGGCGGTGAAGTCGTCGGTGAAGACCGCGATCCGCAAGTTCCGTGAGGCTGCCGCGGCCGGTGACAAGGACAAGGCCATCGAGCTGCAGCGCGCCGCGGGCCGCGCACTGGACAAGGCGGCGAGCAAGGGCGTGATCCACAAGAACCAGGCCGCGAACAAGAAGTCCGCGATGGCCCGGCGCGTCAACCAGCTCTGACGCACTCGCTGTCGACGAGGCCCCGGTGACCGGCGTCACCGGGGCCTCGTCGCGTCCGGCGTGTCCAGGGGTGCCTCAGCGACGCTCGCGAGCGGCCACGATGTCGAGCACAGCGCGTTCGACCGCGTAGTCCGGATCGGCCGCGGCGCCCTTGACCTCGGCGTTCACTCGCGCGACCACGCGCATGGCCTCGGCGAGCGCGCCTGCGCTCCAGCCCCGCGACTGGCCCTGCGCCTTGCGGATCTTCCACGGCGGCATGCCCAGCTCACCCGCCATCTGGTTGGGGTTGCCGCGGCCCGCCGCCGACACACGGGCGATGGTGCGCACGGCGTCGGCGAGCGCGTCGGCGACGAGCACCTGCGGCACTCCGATCTGCTGCGCCCAGCGCACGGACTCCAGCGCGGCGGCGCGGTCGCCCGCGACGGCCTTCTCGGCGACCATGAACCCGTTCACGTCGGCGCGACCCCGGTGATAGCGGCGCACGGCCTGCTCGTCGATGCTGCCGCCCGAGTCGGCCACGAGCTGCGCCGCGGCGGCCGCCAGTTCGCGCAGGTCGGAGCCGACGGCATCGATGAGGGCGAGCACTCCCGCCGCGTCGATCCGGCCACCGGCCCTGCGCACCTCGTTGCGGACGAACGCCTCGCGCTCGGCGGGCTTGGTGATCTTGGCGCACTCGGTGACGACCGCACCAACCTTCTTCAGCGCCGTCGGCAGCGACTTGGCGGCCTTGCTCCGGCCTCCGCCGCTGTGCAGGACCACCAGCACGATGCCGTCGGCGGGCTGGGCCACGTAGCCGAGCACGGCGTCGGCGATCTCGGCCGAGCACTCCTGGGCCGCCTCCAGCACGATCACCCGTCCCTCACTGAACAGTGACGGGCTGACCAGCTCGGCGAACACTGGAGGGGTCAGCTCCGACACCCGCGTGCGGGTCAGGTCGGCCGTGGGGTCGGCGAGCCGGGCGGCGTCGAGCGCGCCTCGTACGGCTCGCTCGACGAGCAGTTCCTCCTCGCCGAGCACCAGGTGCAGCGGGGGTGGTGTGGTGGCTGGCGCGGTCACGCGTCGATCCTGCCACGGTGCACCGACAGCAGCGCCGACACCGCTGCCCGGCGGCCCGCGGCGGCCCGTTCCCGGGGTGCGCAGGGTGATGTAACCCGCATCGCGGTGGCCCGAACTGATCTCGGTGCCGTAAGGTAGGGCCCAGTGCCGCGCCGATGGCCCGGACGACAACCGAATACCGCTCATCCAGAGGGGCAGAGGGAACGGCCCGTTGAAGCCCCGGCAACCGGCGACAGCCTGTCATCTCGATACCGCGAGGTAGCTGTCGACCACGGTGCCAATTCCGACCCGTGATCGCGGGACAGATGAGGAAAGGAACCTCGCGATGACCGCAGCCCTCGAAACGACCACCACGCGCACCGTGGACCTCGGCCCCGCCGTCGAGCTGGTCTCCAAGGAGGAGGGCCACCGCCAGCCGCTGGCCCCCGAGTTCGTCTCCGCGGAGGACTTCTCGCCGCTCGAGGTGGCCTACGACTTCGGCCGGGTGCGCCGGGAGGACATCGAGTCCGGGCCCCGCAACATCTGGCGCTACAAGAAGCTGCTGCCGGTGCCCACCAACGTCGAGGAGATCCCCAACACCGAGCCGGGCTGTACGCGGCTGGTGCGTGCCGACCGGCTGGCCAAGGCCCTCGGGGTCAGGCGCATCTGGGTCAAGGACGACACCGGCAACCCCACCCACTCCTTCAAGGACCGCGTGGTCGCCGTGGCGCTGGCCGCCGCCCGCGAGTTCGGGTTCGACACGCTCGCCTGCCCCTCCACCGGCAACCTCGCGAACGCCGTCGCCGCCGCGGCGGCCCGCGCGGGCTGGCGTTCGGTGGTGCTGATCCCGTCGTCGCTGGAACGCGCGAAGGTGCTGACCACCGCCGTGTACGACGGGGCGCTGATCGCGGTCGACGGCAACTACGACGACGTCAACCGGCTGGCGACGCAGCTCGCCGCCGAGCACGAGAGCTGGGCGTTCGTCAACGTCAACGTCCGCCCCTACTACTCCGAGGGCTCCAAGACGCTGGGCTTCGAGGTCGCCGAGCAGCTCGGCTGGCGACTGCCGGAGCAGATCGTGGTGCCGATCGCGTCGGGCTCGCAGCTGACCAAGGTCGACAAGGGCTTCCGGGAGCTCGGCGAGCTGGGCCTGGTCGAGCAGAGCCCGTACCGGGTGTTCGGAGCGCAGGCCACCGGATGCTCGCCGGTGTCGGCCGCCTTCCGCGCGGGGCACGACGTCGTGCAGCCGGTGAAGCCGGACACGATCGCCCGCTCGCTGGCCATCGGCAACCCGGCCGACGGGCCGTACGTGCTCGACACGGTCAACCGCACCGGCGGCGCCATCGAGGACGTCAGCGACGAGGAGGTCGTCGAGGGCATCCGGCTGCTCGCGCGCACGGAGGGCATCTTCACCGAGACCGCGGGCGGTGTCACCGTGGCGACCGCGAAGAAGCTCATCGACACGGGCAAGCTCGACCCCGACGCCGAGACGGTGCTGCTCATCACGGGCGACGGCCTGAAGACCCTCGACGCGATCGAGGGCAAGGTCGGCCCCAAGGCCACCGTGGCGCCCTCGGCCGACGCGGTCCGGGAGATCCTCGGCGACTGAGCGCCGGCCGTTCACGGCGACCGTCCTCTCCGGACCACGGCCGGGGCCGCGCCGTCCGGGACCACCGCCGTGTCCCCGCCGAGGTCGGTGCGTGCGACGAGCGCACCGCCACCGGACAGCCAGCGCAGCGTCACCGGGCTGGGATGGCCGTAGGTGTTGTCGCGGCCGACGCTGACGAGCGCCACCCTCGGGGTGACCGCGCCGAGGAACTGCGGGAGCGTGAACCGGCTGCCGTGATGTGGCACCTTGAGGATCTCCGCACGCAGGTCCGCGCCGCTCGCGAGCAGATCGCCCTGCGCGGCCAGCTCGACGTCCCCGGTCAGCAGTACCCGTCCGGCGGGCGTGGCCGCGCGCAGCACCACCGAGGTGTTGTTGATGGCGGTGCCGTCGTCGGACTCGCTCCCGGCCCGGGGGACGTAGCGGGGACCGAGCACGGCGAGGCGCAACGCGGGCCAGCCCAGCCGCCGCCCGGCGGAGAGCTCCACGAGCGGCACGCCCCGCTGCGCCGCCTCGGCCGCGACCAGCCGCCACGCCCAGCCGGGCGTGCGTCCCGGCCCGACGGCGACCGCGCCCACGGCCCTGTCCTCGAACACCGACGCCAGCCCGCCGATGTGGTCGGCGTGCAGGTGGCTGAGCACCACCACCGGTACGCGGTCGACGTCGAGCCGGTCGAGGCAGCGATCGACCGGCCCCGGCTCGGGCCCGGTGTCGACCACCACGGCACGACCCGGCTCGCCGGTGGCGAGCACGAGCGCGTCGCCCTGGCCGACGTCGCAGGCGACCACCGCCCACCCCTGTGGCGGCCAGGACGGCGCCACCACCCGCACCGGCACGACAATCACGAGCAGCCCGGCCAGTGCGACGGCAAGGGCGACGCGCGCCTGCCGATGCCGGAGCGCGAGCACCACCAGCAGGGCGACACCCGCCGCGAGCACGCCACCCCACCAGCCACTCGGCCACGGGAGCACCGCGCCGGGGACGGCGGAGGCCTCCCGTGCCACCAGGATCAGCCAGCTCACCCCGGGACCGGCCAGGTGCGCCAGGAGTTCGGCACCGCCAGGCCACACCACCGCGAGCGCGGCGGCCAGCACCCCGAGCACCGTCACCGGGGCGACCACGGGCGCCGCCAGGAGGTTCGCCACCACCGACACCACGCTGACCTGCCCCGCCAGGCCGGCGATGAGCGGCGCCGTCACGAGGAAAGCCGCGAGCGGCACGGCCAGCCCGTCGGCCACGCCCGCAGGCAGCCCCCTGCGGGTCATCGCCTCGCTCCAGCGCGGCGCCAGCAGCACCAGGCCTGCCGTCGCGACGACCGACAGCGCGAACCCCATGCTCACGGCCATCGCCGGATCCCACAGCACCAGCGCGCACACGGCCGTCGCGAGCGCGGGCATCGCCGAGCCGCGCCGCCCGAGAACCAGCGCCAGCAGGCCCACGCCGCCCATCACCCCGGCGCGGAGCACGCTCGGCTCGTAGCCGACCAGCACCACGAAGCCCACGAGGACCACACCGGCCGCCGTGGCCGACGACCGTGGCCCGCAGCGCAGCGCGCGGGCCACGAGCAGCACCGCCCCGCAGACGATCGCCACGTTCGCGCCGCTGACCGCCGTGAGATGGGACAGGCCGGCGTCGGTGAACTCCTGCTCCACTCTGGCGGGCAGGGCGCTGGTGTCGCCGACGACCAGCCCGGGAAGCAGCCCCGCCGGTTCCTCGGCCAGTATGCCGGACACCGCACGCAGGCCGGCGCGGACCGACTCGGCCGCCCGTTGCCACCACGACGCGGGGCCGACGTTCCGCGGCGGCCCGCGCACATACGTGACCGCCACCGTCAGGTCCCCGTCCCCGGGCGGCACCAGGGAGCCGCCCGCCGTCGCCTCCTGACCCGGCAGCAGACGTGACCAGCCCGCGAACGGCGCGATGAGCACGACCCGGCCGGTGGAGGCGACCGGCTGTCCACCGACCGTCGCGTCGCGGACCCGGGCGGGCACCAGCACGAGCCGCGCCCCGTCGGGCCGGTCGGCGTACCCGGCGGACCGCAACGGCCGGGGACGTTCCTCGACCGTCACCCGCAGGATCGCGTCCCTGCCCTCCCCCGCGTGCGCGCGCAGCGGGTCGTGCTGGGCCGCGGCGATCCGCAGGGTCAGCGGCCCGGCCACGGCCAGCGCGCACACCAGCAGCGCACCGGCCGCCGCCCACCGCCGTGGCGGGTCCCGGCGGCCGGGCGCCCACCGCCGCAACGCGATCGCGGCACCGAGCGTCCCGGCCACCGCGCACAGCAGGCAGGCCGGCCAGCCCCACAGCAGTCCCAACAGGGCCGCCGTCCAGGTCAGCACGGCCGCGGGCACGAGCCGCAGGTCCTGACGCACCCGGCGCGGGCCGCCGGGCTCGCCGAGCAGGGTCACCGCACGCTCACCTGGTCGCGCAACTGCTCGAAGCGCTTCTCCCCGATCCCGTCGATCTCGCGAAGCTGTTCGACGGCGGTGAACCGGCCGTGCTCGGCCCGCCAGTCCAGGATGCGCTGGGCCGTGACCTCGCCGACGCCGGACAGCTCCTCCAGCTGCGCCTGGTCGGCGGCATTCAGGTCGACCAGCTCGGCACCCGGCTCGCCGGAGGTGGCCCCGGCGGCCGTGGGTGCGCCGGGCGCCTGCATCCCGGGTGGTGCGGGGATGCCGACGTAGAGCTGCTCACCGTCGGACAACCGCCGTGCGAGGTTGACCGTGAGCAGGTCGGCACCGCGCCTGGCTCCGCCCGCGGCGTCGATCGCGTCGGCGACCCGGGAGCCCGGGGGCACGGTGACCAGCCCGGGCTCGGCCACCTTGCCGACAACACTCACCACGAGCGGCTCGGCATCGGCAGCCGTGCTGGGCTCCGCGCCGCTGTCGTTCGCGGGGGCCGGGGAGGCGTGCGCGACCGGTAGCGGCGGCGGGCGCTCCGGCTCCGGTCGCCCACCGGTCAGCCACGCGGTCAGCCCGGCGACCGCGGCGACGCCGAGCAGCACCGCCACCACCGCGAACCGCCTGCGACGCGACGGCGAGCCCGTGGCAGGGCCCTGCGGTAGCCACCGCTCGACCAGCCTGCCGGCCGGGCCGGGCGCGGCGTCCGGACGGCCCGCACCGCCCTCC
Source organism: Prauserella muralis (assembly GCF_003202285.1). Classification (GTDB taxonomy): domain Bacteria; phylum Actinomycetota; class Actinomycetes; order Mycobacteriales; family Pseudonocardiaceae; genus Prauserella_B; species Prauserella_B muralis. The sequence goes on along the minus strand of NZ_MASW01000002.1, from coordinate 807,052 downwards.
TCGCGGGCGACCCGGGCAGCCAGCTGCTCGAGCCGCACGCGCGAGGTCGCCGGATCGGGACGAGTGCCCTCGTCCTCGGAACTGGGTTCTGGTTGCTCGAACACACTTTCGACGCTAGGCAGGCGGGCAGCGCCGGGGCAGCCCTGATCGCGCGACCTGTGGACAAGCGGGGGGTTGTGGACAACCGGACGACCGGGCCGGGTCAGGCCGGGCGCTGCACAACCACGCCGAGCGTGCCGGGGCCGGTGTGGGCGCCGATCACCGCGCCCAGCTCGGACACCACACAGCCCCGGGAGCGAGGCAGCCGCTCCTCCAGCCGGGTCGCCAGCTCGGCGGCGCGCTCGGGGGAGGCGAGGTGGTGCACGGCCAGCTCGATCTCGGCGTCTCCCGCTGCCGCCACGGCCAGGTCGACCAACCGGGCCATCGCCTTGTTCATGGTGCGCACCTTCTCCAGCGGCCGGATCTCGCCGCCGTCCATGTGCAGCACGGGTTTGACGGCGAGCGCTGTGCCGAGCAACGCGGCCGCGGGCCCGATCCGCCCGCCCCGGCGCAGGTATTCCAGGGTCTCCACCACGAACAGCGTCTCGGAGCGCTCCGCCGCGGCCACGGCCGCGGCCTCCACCTCCTCGCCGGACGCCCCCTCGGCCGCCGCGGCGGCGGCGTGCAGGGCCGCGAACCCGAGGCCCATCGCGGTGCTGCGCGAGTCGACCACCCGCACGAGGTCGGGGCCCACCTCCTGCGCGGCCAGCACGGCCGACTCCCAGGTGCCCGACAGCCGCTTCGACAGATGCACCGAGACGACCGTGTCGGCGCCCTCGTCGAGCGCGGCGCGAAACGCCGCGGCGAAGGCGGACGGGGTGGGCCGCGAGGTGGTGACGATCTTGCGCTGGCCGAGCGCCGCGGCCAGCGCGGCCGGGCCGACGTCCACGCCGTCGAGCGCGGCCACGCCGTCGATGAGCACATGCAGGGGCACGACCCGGATCTCGTGCCGCTCGGCGAATCCCTCCGGGAGGTGGGCGGTGGAGTCCGTGACGACGGCGACGGGCACGCCGCCCACCCTACGTCGCCGCGGTGCCGGGCAGCGGGGTCGGCGCGCCCGGCCGGGTCAGCAGCGGCGCGATCAGCCCGGCCATGGCCTCACCGACCGCGGCGTGGCCCGCCCAGCCCCAGTGCATGCCGTCGGCGTTGCCGTGCCCGCCGAGCACGTGCCCGCCGACCACGGACGGCAGGTCGAGCAGCGGCACGCCCGCGCCGGCGGCCCACGCGGCGATCCGGCGCTCGGTCTCCGCGCGCGCGGCGTGCACGTAGCCGTAGGACGGCGCCCGGTGCACCGAGGGCAACCAGCCCACGATCGGCAGCGAGGGCCGTAGCACCCGCAGCGCGTCCACCGACGTCCGCAGGTAGCGGGCGGTGAGCCGGGGCGGCAGGACGGCAGGCCGCCCGCGCAGCGCGACGGACAGCCTGGGCTGCGCAGCGAGATAGGCCCTGCGGGTGACGCGCCGCAGCCCGTCCGGGCGCAGGTAGCGCAGACCGGTGCGAAGGTAGGTCGGCAGCGGCGACGGCAGCGTGTCCATGCTGCCCACGGCCAGCACCACGACGTCGGCCGTGTGCAGGTCCGCCCACACGCGCGGGTCGCCGGTCAGCGACCACCACACATCCCGGGCCGTCCAGCCGATGCCGGCCACGAGGTCGGCGCTGCCGCCGAGCGCGCGTGCGGCGACGTTGGGCCACAGGCGTGGTTCGTCGGCGGGGCAGCCGCCTTCGGGGCCGTGAAAGCTCAGCGAGTCGCCGAAGACCAGCAGGCGCGGTCCCGTGGTCATGCCTACCCGGTCATTCCGGCGTTGTAGGCGTGCAGCCGCCAGGCACCGTCGCGCCTGCGCAGCTCCACCCAGTGGCAGTTCGAGATGCCGCCGAGCGACGGCCACAGCGCCACCGGCAGGTCCAGCAGCCGCGCGGTGAGCGCAAGGATGAGCCCGCCGTGCGCGGCGAGCAGCACGGTCTCGTAGTCGTCCTTGTCGCGCAGCAGGTCGGCGACTACCTCGGCGGCGCGGTCGGCGACGTCCACCCTCGACTCACCGCCCGGGGGAGCCCAGGTGGCATCCGTGCGCCAGCGGTGCCGCTCCCCCGGTGCGACGGCGTCCACCTCGGCGCCCGTCAGACCCTGCCACTCGCCGAGGTGCGTCTCGCGCAACCGCTTGTCGATGCGCAGCGGGACGCCGATGGCCTCGGTGAGCACGGTCGCGGTGTCGGTGGCCCTGCGCAGATCCGAGGCGATGACGAGGCCCGGGTCGAAACGCGCCAGCGCGGGCGCGGCGAAGCGCGCCTGGTTCCAGCCGACCTCGGTGAGGGCCGAGTCGAGATGGCCCTGCATGCGACCGGCCGCGTTGTAGTCGGTCTCCCCGTGCCGCCAGAGCACCAGCCGCCACAGGCTCACGGCTCGTCCGGCCCCTCGGCTGGATCGGTCCGCTCGGCCTGCTCGGCGCCGTCGCCCGGGGCAGGAAGGCCCGCGACCTCGATGCGCGGGCAGTCCTTCCACAGCCTTTCCAGCCCGTAGAAGGAACGCTCCTCGTCGTGCTGGACGTGCACGACGACGTCGACGTAGTCGAGCAGCACCCAGCGGCCCTCCCTGGCACCCTCCCTGCGCACCGGCTTGTGGCCGGACAGGCGCAGCTTCTCCTCGACGTTGTCGACGATGGCGCCCACCTGCCGCTCGTTGGGTGCCGAGGCGATGACGAACGCGTCGGTGATGACAAGGCGGTCCGAGACGTCGAGCACGACCACGTCGGTCGCCTTCTTGTCCGCCGCCGCGTGCGCGGCCGCGGTCGCGAGGTCTCGTGCTTCGGCCGTCGCTGTCACGGTGCTCCTTCGGGGTCGAACGGGTGCCCGCAGCAGCCTACCCGGACCGCCCCGCCACCGGCCTGGGAGCGCGGGGAGTCATCCGTTCCCGCCATCGTCACCCCGGCAGCGAGCCGAAGGGCACCGCGGGCACGCCTGGTGTACCCGAGGGCACCTTCGGCCCGCCCCGGCACGGTTCCTCAGCCGGTCACCGGCTCCCGGCGTCCGCCCGGTAGAGCCTGCGCTTGTCGATGTAGCGAACCACGCCGTCGGGTACCAGGTACCAGACGGGTTCGCCGTGCCGGACGCGCTCGCGCACGCCGGTGGACGAGATCGCCATCGCGGTCACCTCGACGAGGCTGACCTTGCCCTTGGGCAGGTGGTGGTCGTTCAGGTGGTAGCCGGGCCGGGTGACGCCGATGAAGTGGGCGTAGGTGAACAGCTCGTCGGCGTCGCGCCAGGTCAGGATCTGTTCCAGCGCGTCGGCGCCGGTGATGAAGAACAGTTCGTCGCCGGGATAGTCGGTGTGCAGGTCGCGCAGGGTGTCCACGGTGTAGGTCTGGCCGCCGCGGTCGATGTCCACCCTGCTCACCGAGAAGACGGGGTTGGACGCCGTGGCGATCACCGTCATCAGGTAGCGGTCCTCGGCCTTCGAGACGATCCGGTCGGCCTTCTGCCACGGCTGGCCGGTGGGCACGAAGATGACCTCGTCGAGCGAGAACCGGTTCTGAACCTCGCTGGCGGCGACGAGGTGCCCGTGGTGCACGGGGTCGAACGTTCCCCCCATCACCCCAATGCGGCGTGGCGACATGGGAAACCACCCTATACGGGCTGGTGAGCGCCCGATGGCGGGCAGCCGGACATGCGATGCCCGCCACAGCGCGCACGGCAGTGGGCGGCCTCGCACGTCGTGCCGCCGGGACCGGTCCGATCCGCTCCCCGCACGGGACCGGCCTCGGCGGCACGCGTCGTACACCGGCGATCTGGGGGCGCTCGCCGGGCGCCGGGCACACCCCGCGAGTGCCGGCACGTCTGCGAGACGCGGGTCTCACCCGTCCGTGACGGCACTCCTGATAGTGATCTGCGTCACATTCCATGCTCCGATGGTCGCTCCGGTTCCGTTCGCACCGGCCTCGGGCAGACATCGTCGTCCCCGTGCGGTAGAGGTGGTGCGAGCACGGCCACGAGCACAGCGGAGGAAACCGGTGACCACCACGCCCAGCCTCGACACCGCGGCCCTGCGCGCCCGCGCGCAGACGCTGCTGCAGGCGCTGGCAGGCGGCGACGCCACCCTGCGCGACGACCAGTGGACCGCGATCGAGGCACTCGTCGCCCAGCAGCGGCGGGTTCTCGTGGTGCAGCGCACCGGCTGGGGGAAGTCCGCGGTGTACTTCCTGGCCACGGCGCTGCTGCGTGAGCGCGGGGCGGGCCCGACGGTGATCATCTCGCCGCTGCTGGCGCTCATGCGCAACCAGATCGCCGCCGCCGCCCGCGCGGGCATTCACGCGGCGACGATGAACTCGGCCAATCCGCAGGAATGGGAGGACGTCCAGGCCGCGATCGCGGCAGGCGAGGTCGACGTGCTGCTCGTCAGCCCGGAGCGCCTCAACAACCCGGACTTCCGCGACACCGTCCTGCCGAAGCTGGCCGCCTCCGCCGGGCTGCTCGTGGTGGACGAGGCGCACTGCATCTCCGACTGGGGGCACGACTTCCGGCCCGACTACCGGCGCCTGCGCACCCTGCTCGGCGACCTGCCGGAGGGCGTTCCCGTGCTGGCCACCACCGCCACGGCCAACGACCGAGTGGCCACCGACGTCGCCGAGCAGCTCGGTATCGGCCGCAGCAGCGACACTCTCGTGCTGCGCGGGCCGCTGGACCGCGAAAGCCTGCGCCTGGCCGTGGTCCGCCTGCCCACCGAGACCGCGCGCCTTGCCTGGCTGGCCGAGCACCTGGACGAGCTGCCCGGCTCCGGCATCGTCTACACGCTCACGGTCGCGGCCGCCTACGACGTGGCGGCACTGCTGGCCGAACGGGGGCATCCGGTGGTGGCCTACACCGGCAAGACCGACCCGGCCGACCGCCAGGCCGCCGAGGACGACCTGCTCGCCAACCGGGTCAAGGCGCTGGTGGCCACCTCGGCGCTGGGCATGGGCTTCGACAAGCCCGACCTGGGCTTCGTCGTCCACCTGGGCGCGCCGTCGTCGCCGATCGCGTACTACCAGCAGGTCGGCCGCGCGGGCCGCGGCGTGCGCCGGGCCGAGGTCGTGCTGCTGCCCGGGCCGGAGGACGTGGAGATCTGGAACTACTTCGGCTCGCTGGCCTTTCCCGACGAGCAGCGGGTCACCCAGGTGCTCAACACCCTCGCCTACACCGACCGCCCGCTGTCGACGGCGGCGATCGAACCGTCCGTGGAGCTGTCGCGCTCCCGGCTGGAGATGGTGCTCAAGGTGCTCGACGTCGACGGCGCCGTGCGCCGGGTGCGGGGCGGCTGGGTGGCGACTGGGCAGGAATGGCGGTACGACGCCGAGCGCTACGAGCGCGTCCGCAGGGCCAGAGCCGAGGAGCAGCGGGCGATGCTCGACTACCTGGCCACGCGCGACTGCCGCATGGAGTTCCTGCTCCGGCAGCTGGACGACCCGCACGCCGCGCCGTGCGGGCGCTGCGACAACTGCACCGGCCGGTCGTGGTCGGCGACGGTGTCCGACCAGGTCGCCGAGGCCACCACCGCTCGGTTGAACCGGCCCGGTGTCGAGCTCGCGGCCCGCAAGCAGTGGCCGACCGGGATGGCGACGCTCGACGTGCCGCTGTCCGGGCGGATCGGCAAGGACGAGCAGGCCGCCACCGGCCGGGTGGTCGGCAGGCTCACCGACGTCGGCTGGGGTGCCCGGCTGCGGGAGCTGGTCGGCTCGCAGGCCGCGGACGTCCCGGTGCCGGACGCGGTGTTCCAGGCCTGTGTGTCCGTGCTCGCGGCGTGGGACTGGGCGGAGCGGCCGGTGGCGGTGGCGGGTGTCGCCTCCCACACCCGCCCCCAGCTGGTGCGCAGCCTGACCGAGCGCCTGGCAGGCACGGGCCGGCTGGACTTCGTCGGGATGGTCGAGGCCGACGGGCCGCCGCCACGGCGGGCCAACAGCGCGCAACGGCTGGCCGATCTGTGGCGCAGGATCACGGTGCCCGCCGAGGTGGCCGAGGCCGCCGCCGCGCTGCGGGGCCCGCTCCTGCTCGTCGACGACCTGGTCGACACGGGCTGGACCATGACGGTCGCGGCGAAGCGCCTTCGCGAGGCCGGAGCCCCTGCGGTGCTGCCGTTCGCGCTCGCGTCCACGGCCTGAGCGCAGCGTCGCGACCCTGTTGGAGACTTTCGCGCCACCCGATCGTGTGGCAAAGTGCCCACCCACACGACGGCGACGTGGAGGATCGTCATGGTCGAGTCGAACGTTACCGCCCCCGCCCGGCACCGGCTCCCGGTCCGCAAACTGTTCGCGGCGAGCGTTGGCAACGCCCTCGAATGGTTCGACTGGACCATCTACGCCACCTTCAGCATCTACTTCGCCAGCGCGTTCTTTCCCGGCGAGCTCGCCCAGATCAACACGTTCGCCACCTATGCGCTGGCGTTCTTCTTCCGGCCGCTGGGCGGCATGCTCATCGGCCGGTTCGCCGATCTGCGCGGGCGCAAACCGGCGATGATCTTCACGATCGTGCTGATGGCAGGTGGCTCGGTGATGATCGGCGTGCTGCCCAGCTACGAGCAGATCGGCTGGCTCGCACCGCTGTTGCTGCTGCTGGCACGCATCGCGCAGGGGCTCTCACTCGGCGGTGAGGTGTCCAATGCCTCCGCCTACCTGGGCGAGATCGCGCCGCCGAAGCGGCGCGGCCGCTACTCGTCGTTCTTCTACATCTCCACCGGCAGCGCGGTGTTGCTGGCCTCGGTACTGGGTTTCACGCTGGCCCGCACCATGGACGAGGCGCAACTGCAGGCGTGGGGCTGGCGCATCCCGTTCCTGCTCGGTGGCGTGCTCGGGCTCATCGGGCTGTGGCTGCGGCGCAACCTGGCCGAGACCGAACAGTTCGAGGACAACAAGGCCACGGCCCGCCGCGTGCGCCGCCCGCTGCTCACGACGCTGCGCAAGCACCCGAAGGCGGTCGGCCAGCTCGTCGGGTTCACGATGCTGTCGACACTGTGCTACTACACCTTCTTCAGCGCGCTGACGCCGTTCGCCGTGGAGACACGCGGTGCCGACGACGGTGACGTGTTCCTGGCGCTGTCGATCGCGACCGCGCTGTTCGTGGCGCTGCAGTACCCGATGGGCGCGGCCTCCGACCGGTTCGGCCGCAAGCCGCAACTGATGATCTGGTCGGCGGCCATGGCGATTCTCATCGTCCCGCTGTCCACACTCGTGCGGCCCGGGTTCGTCAACCTGCTCGTGGTCTTCTGCGTGGGCCTCGGCCTGTACACGGCCATGACGTCGATCGCACCGGCGATCATGAGTGAGCTGTTCCCCACCGCGCTGCGCGGGCTCGGCATCGGCGCCTGGTACAACCTCACGGTCGCGACGTTCGGCGGCACGGCGCCACTGGTCATCACCGCGCTGTCCGACGCGGGCGCGCCGCTGGTGTTCTTCTGGTACGTGGCGGCGGGCTCGGCCATCGCCTTCTTCGTGATCTGGCGGCTGCCCGAGACCAGCGGCACCGAGCTGCGCTGACGCCCGCGGCGGGCTACCGGCGCAGCGGCACCAGATCGTCGGCGTGCACGACCTCCCTGCGCTGCTCGGCGGGCAGCTCGTGGGTGGAGCGGCCGATCAGGTCCGGCAGCTCGCCGACGTCGAAGGCCACCACTCCCCTGGCCACCACCTGCTGGGCCGGATCGACCAGGTCGACCACGTCACCGGCCTGGAAGTCGCCGTCCACCCCGGTGATGCCCGCGGCCAGCAGCGACCGCCTGCGCCGCACCACCGCGGCCACGGCACCGTCGTCGAGGTGCAGGCGCCCGCTGGTGCCCGCCGCATAGCCGAGCCAGAAGCGCCGGGCCGACAGGCGCGCGTCCGAGGCGTGGAAGGCCGTGCCGGTGCCCGCCGCGCCCAGCGCCTCGCGCGCCTCGGCCGCGGCGGCGATGAGCGCGGGAATGCCTGCCGCGGCGGCGGTGCGCGCCGCGGCGACCTTCGACATCATGCCGCCTGTGCCGAGCCCGGAGCTGGACTTGCCCACCGAAAGGCCGTCCAGATCGGACTGTCCGGTGATCTCGGTGATCTTGCGGGTGCCGCCCCCGCGCGGGTCGCCGTCGTACAGAGCATCCACATCGGACAGCAGCACGAGGCCGTCGGCGTGGATGAGGTGCGCGACCAGCGCGGCGAGCCGGTCGTTGTCGCCGAACCGGATCTCCTCGGTGGCCACGGTGTCGTTCTCGTTGACCACCGGCACCGCGCCCAGTGCCAGCAGCCGCGAGAACGTCCGTTCGGCGTTGCGGTAGTGCGCCCTGCGCACCACGTCGTCGGAGGTGAGCAGCACCTGGCCGACCGTGAGCGAGTACCGGCCGAACGACTCCGCGTAGGCGTGCGCGAGCGCGAGCTGGCCGACGCTGGCCGCGGCCTGCTGCGTGGCGAGGTCACGCGGCCTGCTGCCGAGGGCGAGCGGCGCGAGTCCCGCGCCGATGGCCCCCGAGGACACCAGCACCAGCTGGGTGTCGCGGGCGACCCGGTCGGCGATCGCGTCGACCAGCGCATCCAGGCGCGCGGTGTCCAGGCCGTCACCGGCCGTGGTCAGCGCGGACGAGCCGACCTTGACGACCAGCCGCCGGGCGGCGGAGATCGCCCGACGTGCCTCACTCACCGGCGTCCTCGCCCTCCTCGGGCACGCCCTCCCTGCGGATGCGGCGGGCTTCCTTGCGCTGCGCGGCGCTGACGCGCCCGTGGTCCTCGAGCCGGGCGTCGGTGCCACGGCCGGTCATGCGCACGGCCACCCCGGCAGGCGTGGAGGGCTCCCACTCGAAGGTGTGGTCGCCGATGGTCACGGGGCTGCCCGGCTCCGCGCCCATCCGGGCCAGCTCCTCCTCGACGCCGAGCCGGTTGAGCCGGTCGCCGAGGTAGCCGACGGCCTCGTCGTTGCCGAAGTCGGTCTGCCGTACCCAGCGCTCGGGGCGCGGACCGCGCACGATGTAGCCGCCCGGCTCGTCGGGGTCGGGCTCCACCGAGAAGCCCGCGTCGTCCACGGCCGGTGGCGCGAGCACGATCTGCGTGGGCGTCGGCGGCGGTTGCGCGGCACGGTACTGCTCGACGATCTCGCCGAGCGCGAAGCCGAGCTCGCGCAGCCCGTGCCGCGACACCGTGGAGATCTCGAACACGCGCAGGCCCCGCGCCTCGAACTCGGGGCGCACCAGCTCGGCCAGCTCGGCGGCGTCCGGCACGTCGACCTTGTTGAGCACCACGACCCGCGGCCGATCGGCGAGGTCCCCGCCCAGCGCGGGCGTGTACCGGGCCAGTTCGGACTCCAGTGCATCCACATCGGACACCGGGTCCCGGCCGGGCTCGAAGGTCGCACAGTCGACAACGTGCACGAGCACCGCGCAGCGCTCGATGTGACGCAGGAAGTCCAGCCCCAGGCCCTTGCCCTCGCTCGCACCGGGAATCAGTCCCGGCACGTCGGCCATGGTGAAGACGGTGTCGCCCGCGGTCACCACGCCGAGGTTGGGCACGAGTGTGGTGAACGGGTAGTCGGCGATCTTCGGCTTGGCCGCGGACAGCACCGAGATCAGCGACGACTTGCCCGCCGAGGGGAAGCCGAGCAGGCCGACGTCGGCGACGGACCGCAGTTCCAGTACGAGATCGCGCTTCTCCCCCTCCTCGCCGAGCAGCGCGAAGCCGGGAGCCTTGCGTGCGCGGGAGGCGAGCGCCGCGTTGCCGAGCCCGCCGCGGCCGCCCTTGGCGGCGACGAACGTCGTGCCCGCGCCGACCAGGTCGGCCAGTACCTCACCGTCGGGAGTCAGCACGACGGTGCCCTCGGGGACCTTCAGTTCCAGGCTCTCGCCCGCGGCGCCGTTGCGGTTGCTGCCCTGCCCGGGTTTGCCGTTACCGCCGCGGGCGTGCGGGCGGAAATGGAAGTCGAGCAGCGTGTGGACACCGGGGTCGACGACGAGCAGCACGTCACCGCCGTTGCCGCCGTTGCCGCCGTCCGGGCCGCCGAGCGGCTTGAACTTCTCGCGGTGCACGGAGGCACAGCCGTTCCCACCGTTGCCCGCGGCCAGATGGATGACCGCGCGGTCGACGAACCGGGACGTCATGGTGCCTCGCTTGCTGCTCGTGCCGATCTGGACAGTTCCGTCATGACAAAACGAGGGGCGGGGCCGGATGTGTTCCGGACCCGCCCCTCGTTCGGGACTCGTGCGTGGCGATCGGGCCGGATCAGGCCTCGACCGGCACGATGTTGACCATCTTGCGGCCACGCTTCGTGCCGAACTCGACCGAGCCGGCGGAGAGCGCGAACAGGGTGTCGTCGCCGCCACGGCCGACGTTCACGCCGGGGTGGAACTTGGTGCCGCGCTGGCGAACCAGGATCTCGCCGGCCTTCACGACCTGACCGCCGAACCGCTTGACACCGAGGTACTTCGGGTTGGAGTCACGGCCGTTGCGAGAGCTGGACGCGCCCTTCTTGTGTGCCATCGCTGGTCACTCTCCTTACAGAAAAAGCAACAGCCTTACTTGTTGTTGATGCCGGTGACCTCGATGCGGGTCAGCTGCTGGCGGTGACCCTGCCTCTTGTGGTAACCGGTCTTGTTCTTGAACTTGTGAATCCGGATCTTGGGGCCCTTGGTCTGCTCGACGACCTTGCCGGTGACCGAGACCTTCGCCAGCGCGTCGGCGTCCGTGGTGACCTCGCCACCGTCGACGTACAGCACGGCGGGGAAGGTGTGCTCGGTGCCCGGCTCGCCCTCGAGCTTCTCGACCTCGACGACATCGCCAACGGCGACCTTGTACTGCTTGCCGCCGGTCTTGACGACTGCATACGCCGACACGGAAGTCTCCTGCTTGCTCGACTGTGGGTGGGGGCTCACGCGACCAGCCCGCTCTCGGCGGTCCGGCAATCGCGCACAGCGACCCGCTCCAGCAGCGGGCCGCTGTACAGCTTACGGGGCGCCGGGATCAACCACTGAACCGGGGTGGCCATCAGCTGTTCTCCTGAGCGTGCACCGGCGGCCCCGCGGGCCGCGAGGCGGCCCTGCGGCGCGGGCGCCGCGTGGTGGTGCGGGTGGCGGGCGCGGGCACGGCCTGCGTGTCCGCCTGCGACTCCTCGGGCTGCGGCTCGGCGCGGTCCTGCTGCGCGGCGGCAGGTGCCTCCTCGCCGGTGGCCTCGGGCTGCGCGGGCTGCTCCGCCGCACCGGACTCGACGGGTTCGGGTGCCCGCGCGTGCCCGTTCACCGGCTGCGCCGGTTCCTGCGCGGCGGGCTCCTCCTGCTGCCGGTCCCGCGGCTGCTGCTCGGCGGCCTGGGGCTGCTCGACCTGGGACGTCTCCGCCTCGACGGCATCCGGCGTGGCCTTCTTGTCCTTCTTGTCCGCCTTGTCCGTCTTGGGCTTCTTCGCCTTGGGGCCGTCGCCCTGCGACCTCGCCGTCTCCGGCCGGTCGGCCGCGGATTCCTCGGCCTTCGGAGTGACCTTGGAGGCGTTGGCCATCGCCTGGACCGCCGAGACCACCGACTCCCGCTGCCCGGGCGTCGGGCCGCTCTGCGCCGGCTCGGCGGAGCGGGCCGTGTCCTGGTCCTCGGTGTTCTTGTTGCGGCCACGGGAACGCCGCGAACCACCACCGCCCCCGTTGCCACCGCCGCCGTGCTGCTGGCCGCCGTTGTGACCGTTGCCACGGTGAGGCTCACTGCCGACGAGCACGCCGCGGCCCTTGCAGTGCTCGCATGTGGTGGAGAAGGCCTCCAGCAGGCCGGTACCGACCCGCTTGCGGGTCATCTGCACCAGACCCAGCGAGGTGACCTCCGCCACCTGGTGCCGGGTGCGGTCCCGGCCGAGGCACTCGGTGAGCCTGCGCAGGACCAGCTCCCGGTTGGACTCCAGCACCATGTCGATGAAGTCGATGACGATGATGCCGCCGATGTCGCGCAGCCGGAGCTGGCGCACGATCTCCTCGGCCGACTCCAGGTTGTTGCGGGTGACCGTCTCCTCGAGATTGCCCCCCGAGCCGGTGAACTTGCCGGTGTTGACGTCGATCACCGTCATCGCCTCGGTGCGGTCGATGACGAGGTAACCGCCGGAGGGCAGCCACACCTTGCGGTCGAGGGCCTTGGTGAGCTGCTCGTCGATGCGGTAGTCGGCGAAGACGTCGCCGGTGCCGACGTAGCGCTTGAGCCGGTCGGTGAGATCGGGCGCGACGTGCTCCACGTAGGCGTGGATCGTCTCCCACGCGGTGTCGCCCTGCACCTCCAGCTTGACGAAGTCCTCGGTGAACAGGTCGCGCACGACCTTGACCAGCAGGTCCGGCTCCTCGTAGAGCAGCACGGGGGCACTGGACTTCTTGCCCTGGCCCGTCGCGGAGTCGGCCTTCTCCTTGATGACCTCCCACTGGGCCTTGAGCCTGCGCACGTCGCGGCCCAGTTCCTCCTCGCTGATGCCCTCGGAGGCGGTGCGGATGATCACGCCCGCGTCCTCGGGGACGATGCGCTTGAGGATGTCCTTGAGCCTGCGCCGCTCGTTCTCCGGCAGCTTGCGGGAGATGCCGGTGGCGCCGCCCGCGGGCACGTACACCAGGAACCGGCCGGGCAGTGAGATCTGTGTGGTGAGCCGGGCGCCCTTGTGGCCGACCGGGTCCTTGGTGACCTGCACCAGCACGTTGTCGCCGGTGGAGAGCGCCTGCTCGATCTTGCGGGCCTTGCCCTCCAGTCCCGCGGCGTCCCAGTCGACCTCACCGGCGTAGAGCACCGCGTTGCGACCGCGGCCGATGTCGATGAAGGCCGCCTCCATCGACGGCAGCACGTTCTGCACCCTGCCGAGGTAGACGTTGCCGACGATCGAGCCGCTGCCGGAGGAGGTGACGAAGTGCTCGACGAGCACGCCGTCCTCCAGCACGCCGATCTGGGTGGAGTCGCCGCGCTCGGCGACCACCATCGTGCGCTCCACGGACTCGCGCCGGGCCAGGAACTCCGCCTCGGACAGGATCGGGGCACGCCTGCGGCCCGCCTCCCTGCCGTCGCGGCGCCGCTGGCGCTTGGCCTCGAGCCGGGTGGATCCCCGCACGCTGCGCACGCCGTCGCGGGCATCGCCCTTGGTGTCGGCCTTGCTGTCCGACTTGCCTTCGGACTTGGCGTCGCGCACGTGCACGACCGTGTTCGGCGGGTCGTCCGGCGACGTGCCCTCGCCGCCGGAGTCGTCGTCGCCACCGCCCTTGCGCCTGCGGCGACGGCGCCGCCGCCTGGTGGCGCCGTCGGAGTCGCCGTCGTCGGAGTCGGCGCCGTCCTCGCCCTTCGCGGCCTGCTCGTCCTTCTCCTCGGCCTTGCGCTCCTCGGCCTTGCCCTCGCTCGCGGCGGTCTCGGCCTGCTGAGCGCCCTGGGTGTCCTGACCGTCCTGGTCCTGCCCCGTCTGGTTGTCGTCGCCGCCCTTGCCGCGGCCGCGGCCGCGACGCCCGCGACGGCGGCGCCTGCGGCCACCGCCCTCGGTGTCGTCGGTGTCGTCGGCGCCGGTGTCAGCGGTGTCGGTGTCGGCATCGCCGACCTCTCCGCTGGAGCGCTGTTCGGCGGGCTCCCCGGCCTGCTCGGCCTTGCCAGGGGCGGTCTTCGGCGCCGGGCCCTGCTCGACCGGCTCCGGCGGCAGGAACACCGGCGACGGCGCCGCGAACACGGGTGTGCGCACCGTCCGCGACGTGGCAGGCGCGGGGGGCTCGGCGGGCGGGGCCTGCTCTGCGGCCTGCGGGGCCGGTGGTACCGCGGGGGGAACGGCCGGCGCGGCGGCCCGCTCCGGCGCGGCGGCCGGCGTCTCCGGCGCGGCCTGCCCGGTCTCGGCGGCGGCCTCGGATGTGGCCGGAGTCTCCCCGGCGCCGGGCGTGTCGCCCCCGGCGGGTGCGGGCTCGGTGGCGGGGGTGGCGGTCACCGCGGCAGGCGTCGCCTCCGCGGCCTCGGCCACGGCCTCGTCCAGCACCCCGAGGGCGCCGGCGACACGCAGAGCGGTGTCCTTGGGCACGCTCGACTGCACGCTGCGGGCCGGCTCGCCCAGCTCCGCCAGCTTCGCCATCACCTCCCGGCTGCTGGAGCCGACCAGTTTCGCCAGAGCGTGGACCCTGATCCGGGCCGGCAGGTCGGCCAGCGCGCCTGCAGTGGATGTGGCGGTAGTCCCGCCCGTGTTCTCGGCGGGTGTCTCCGCGTTCGACATATGTCTCCTTCGCCCCCGGGCGCGTCTACCTGCCCGCGCCGGCCGAGGATCCTCCCTCTCGTGGCCGGAACCGGCTGATAGGACGCGGCCGCACAGGGGCCGTTTCCTGTTTTGTACCGCCGTGGTGGGGTCACCGCCGACGGGAATCCTTGCCTCTCATGCCACTGAGCTGGTCCGGGTGTCCCCCGGCACACCGCCAGTGGCGGGTCCCGCGGCGACGTCCTGACCGACCTCGGGCGCCTCGGCGCCTCCCTGGTCGTCGAGCCGCCCGGCACAGGGGGTGCTCGCGGCGGCGACGACCGAGCTCTTTCAGCACGTCACCGGGCCACCGCGCCGCCGCCCCCCGCCCTTTCGGCGGTGACAACGGCCCAGCAGCCGTCACCCAGTATCCCACACTGCCACCGCGCCGCCGCGTCCTTGGGGCCCCGGCGGCGGTGAAGACACCGGCCGGGGGAACTTTCGCCGACCGCTTGTCCGGCCCCGACCAGGTGGTTACCGTGCGCTCAGTGCTTGCTTTCCGGATCCGCGACCCGATCGCGGGTCGGCGCGGGTCCGAAGCGGGTGCTCACGCGGGGAGAAACCGGCGTCTGCGGTCGACGGAGGTCCTGTGCTGAGGCGTGGGAGTGTGCTGCTCACCTGCGCGGTCCTCGTGTTCGCCGGTCAGGCGGCGGCAGCGGGCGGCGCGGCCGCCGAGCCGGGCGACGAGTGCACCGGATCCGGTGACGCGCTGCGCTACCTGGTCCTGTTCGACCCCGGCACCTCCCGGGCCGCGGCGCGCCAGGAGATCGCCGCCGCGTGTGGTCGTCCGACCGTCTACTACCCCGAGATCGCGGTGGCCGTGGCCACCTCGCGCAGTCCGGCGTTCGCCGAGCGCATCGGCGCGGACCGCACGGTCAGCGCCCAGCGCCTGCGCGGCGACGAGCCCACCGGGCGGACCCAGCGCCAGGACCCGGACCGGCAGGCCCCGCAGACGGCTCTCGGCTCCGGCGACCTCTCCGCCGCGCAGTGGGACATGCGGGCGATCGGCGCCGACGTGGCCAGGGCCGTCGAGCCGGGCAGCCGGACGGTGGTGGTCGGGGTGCTCGACTCCGGTGTCGACGCCGGGCACCCGGACCTGTCCCGCGCCGTGGACCCGCGCCTGTCGGCGAGTTGCCTGTCCGGCGCGCCCGAGCGGTCGGCCGCGTCCTGGGCACCGACGACCTCGGAGCACGGCACCCACGTGGCGGGCATCATCGCCGCCGCCGACGACGGGCAGGGCATCACCGGCGTCGCGCCGGGCGTGCGGCTGGCGTCGGTGAAGGTCGTCGACGACCAGGGCTACGTCGAGCCGCAGGCCGCCGTGTGCGGGTTCATGTGGGCCGCCCGGCACGGGATACCCATCACCAACAGCAGCTTCTTCGTCACCCCCGGCACGATGCCGTGCGCGCCGAGCGACGGATACGACGTCGTGCGCGAGGCGGTGGCCCGCGCGGTCGGCTACGCCGAGTCCGCAGGCACGCTCAACGTGGCCGCCGCCACCAACGAGGCGGTGCACCTCACCGCGTCACCCGAGAGCGGGGCGGCGGACGACACGTCGCGGGGCACGTGCGAGGCACTGCCCGCGGGCCTGCGCGACACGGTCGCCGTGTCCGCGGTCGGCAGGGACCGCGTGAAGGCCGGCTACAGCTCCTACGGGCTCGGCGTGATCGACCTGGCCGCACCCGGCGGCACCGACGGTGACTGCGTGCTGTCGACCGTGCCCGGTGGGTACGCGCCGCTGTGCGGGACGTCGATGGCCGCACCGCACGTCACCGGCGTCGCCGCCCTGCTGGCCTCCCGCGAGCCCGGCGCCTCCCCCGAACGTCTCCGCGACGTGCTCGCCGAACAGGCGCAGGCGATCGCCTGCCCCGGCGACTACGACCTCACCGGCAACGGCTCGCAGGACGCCTACTGCGCGGGGTACGAGGGCTACAACGGCTTCTACGGCCGGGGCATGGTCGACGCGCTCGCCGCCGTGTCCGGCTCACCGGAGCAGGAGGCGAGCGAGCCTGCGCGACGTGGCGTAGACGCCGAGCAGAGCCAGCGCGACCAGGTAGCCGACGTGCCCGAGCATCGACGGGTCGAGCACCCCGGCGGACAGTCCGCGCAGGAGCTCGACCCCGTGGTAGAGCGGAACGCACTGAACGACGTACTGCAGGGGCTCGGGGTAGACCGACAGCGGGTAGAAGGTCGTTGAGAACAGGAACATCGGCATCACGGCGAGCTGGATGAAGTCGAACTGCGACGGCGAGCGCAGAAAC
The DNA here is from genome assembly GCF_003202285.1 of Prauserella muralis. Lineage (GTDB taxonomy): Bacteria > Actinomycetota > Actinomycetes > Mycobacteriales > Pseudonocardiaceae > Prauserella_B > Prauserella_B muralis. The sequence goes on along the minus strand of NZ_MASW01000002.1, from coordinate 790,587 downwards.
GTCGCGCACGCCATGCCCACCGCGGCGAACGCCAGCGACACCAGCAGCGCCGCGGGCACCAGCAGCACCGCCCACGGCGACGTCACCAGGCCCATCACGCCCATGACGCCGAAGAACGCCAGGCCGTACAGGCCACCCCGCAGCACGGCCCAGCCGATCTCGCCGACGGCGATGTCGAGCGGCCCCACCGGTGTGGCCAGCATGGCGTCGTAGGTCTTCTGGTACCGGAACTTGAAGAACACGCCGAACGTCGCGTCGAACACCGCGCCGTTCATCGCCGAGGCGGCCAGCAGGGCCGGAGCGACGAAGGCCACGTAGCTCATCAGCTGCCCACCGGGCCCGGCGACGTCGCCGACGAGCTTTCCGAAGCCGATCTGGAAGGCCAGCAGGTAGAACAGCGGCTCGAAGACACCGGAGACGAACACCAGCCACGCGCGCGAGTAGGCCAGCGCCGAGCGCTCGATGAGCGCCCTGGCGCGGCCCGAGTACAGCGAGGGCGGCAGGATGCGCAGGAGCAGTCCCCGGCGGGGCCGGGTGTCGAGGGTGGTCATCGCTACACCACCAGCCGTTTGTAGAAGTAGTGCCGTGCGGCCAGGCCGCCCGCGGCGAACAGCGCCGCCAGGTAGGCGACGTGACCCAGCGCGGCCAGCGGCTCCAGCCCGCCGAGCGCGGCGCCGCGCGCGAGCTCGTTGCCGTGCCACAGCGGCGAGATCCAGGCCAGCCAGCGTGCCCCGGGCGGGATCTGGGTGATCGGGAAGAACGTGCCCGCGAACAGCACCATCGGCATGACGAGGAACCGGAAGATCGCGGCGAAGCGCGTGCCCTCGTCGTAGGTGGTGGCGGCGACGGCCATCATCGGCGCCGCACACGCCACCCCGGTGGCCACCGCGACGAGCACCGCGAGTGCCACGCCCGGTCCCAGCCACGCGCCGAACGCCCACGCGATCAGGGCGTACACGGTGCCCGCCAGTGCCAGCCGCAGCCCGACCCAGATGAGCTGACCGCCGAGCAGCTGGCCGGGCGTCACGGGTGTGGAGGTGACGGCCAGGTAGTCCTTCTGCCACTTGAAGCCGGACAGCACGGGGTAGGTGGACTCGCCGATGGCGTTCTGCACCGAGCCTGCCACCAGGAGCGCGGGCGCGACATAGTGTAGATAGGACAGTCCGCCGGTCGCGGCGCCCGGCTCCACCTGCGATCCGAATCCGATGCCCATGGCGACGAGAAACAGCAGCGGCTGCAGCCCGGAGGAGTACAGATTGGATGTCCAATAGCGACGGTACCAGGTCCAGTGCCCCTCGACCCGCAGCCAGGCCGCGCGCCAGGACCCGACGACCCGTGCGTGATCCCGCGCCCGCGGCCGTGCCGTCAGCGCCCGCTCGCTCATTCGACGAGGCTCCTGCCCGTCAGCCGCAGGAAGACGTCCTCAAGGGTGCTGCGCCGCACCAGGCTCGACGCCGGGCGCAGGCCCCTGGCGTGTGCCTGTTCCAGCGCCGCCTCGCCCGCCGCCGTGTAGAGCAGCAGCCGGTCGGGCAGCACCTCCACCCGCTCGGCGAGGTCGGTCACTCGCTCCACGGCGGGCTCCTGCTCGCCCGGAGGGAACCGCAGCTCCAGCACCTCCCTGGTCGAGTAACGGGCGATCAGCTCCGACGGCGAGCCCTCGGCGGCGATGCGCCCGCCGTCCATCACGACCAGCCGGTCGCACAGCTGCTCCGCCTCGTCCATGTAGTGCGTGGTGATGATGAGCGTCACGCCGGTGGTCTTGAGCCGGAACAGCCGGTCCCACAGCAGGTGCCGTGCCTGCGGGTCGAGCCCGGTGGTCGGCTCGTCGAGCAGCAGCAGGTCCGGGTCGTTGACGAGCGAGCGGGCGATGGTGAGCCTGCGCTTCATGCCGCCGGACAGCGAGTCCACCTCGTCGTCGGCGCGGTCGGTGAGCTGCGCGAACTCCATCAGCTCCTCGGCCTTCGCGCGCACCCGCGCGCGGGAGAGGCCGAAGTAACGGCCGTAGACGTGCAGGTTCTGCCGCACGGTGAGCTCGGTGTCGAGGTTGTCCTGCTGGGGCACCACACCCAGCCGCGCGCGGATGCGCGGGCCCTCGCGGTCGGGATCCATGCCGAGGACCTTCAGCTCCCCGTCCGAACGCGGCGAGACGGACGCGATCATCCGCATGGTGGAGGACTTGCCCGCGCCGTTGGGCCCGAGAAAGCCGAAGGCCTCGCCTCGCCGCACGTGGACATCGATCCCCCGGACGGCCTCGAACTCGCCGAAGCGCTTCGCCAGCGCCTTGGCCTCCACCATCACATCGTCGTCCACCCCATGCACAGTGCCATGGGCCACCGACAGAAATCGACCGGATTACCGCGCGGCCGCGCTACCGCACCGTCGTGCGCAGGGTGCGGCTGACGCCGTTGACCGTCACGGTCAGCTCGGCGACCCCGGGCCGCATCGCGGTGAGCGTGCCCGTCGCCGGGTCGAACGACGCCACGGCACCGGCGGGCGGCCTCGCCGCGTGCGGGGTCACCACATGGGTCCTGACCCCGCCGCGCCAGTCCGCGCTCACCGGGTAGCCGACCGGGATCACCCGCCCGGCCTGCGTCACCACGGCCGACACCGGCGCGGTGCCGCCCCGCCGCAGCGTGCCGGGTCCGGTCAGCGCCAGCTCGTCCACGTGCGCCCTCGTCTCGATGCGCACGGGCTCGGCACGCTGCCGCGGATCGATGCGCACCAGGCTCCAGCCGGTGAACCCGCCGTCCCCGGGCGCGGCGGCGGGCGCCTTGCCCGCGTTGCCGTTCACCAGATACGGCACGCCGTCGACACGGGAGACACCGAACACCCCGGCGTGGGACGTGAGCGCGGCGGCGGGCTTGCCCGAGCGCTGCTCGAAGCCGGTGAGCCAGTCGCGGACCAGCTCCGCCTCCTTGCGGTCGCCCAGCTGGGAGTTGCCCGCGGCGCCGGGATCGTCGACGGGATGGTGCATGGCGAGCACGACACCGTGCACGGAGTCGTCGGCCGCGGCGGAGTCCAGGGCCTCCCGCAGCATCCGCACCTGGTCGAATCCCCCCGCCCTCAGGCTGCCGCGCGAGGAGTCGAGCAGCACGAGCCGGATGCCGCGCACGTCGACGACCCGGTGGGTCGCGCCGAACTCGGCCCGGAACTCGGCGAGCCCGTCGCCGGCCTCCGCCTCGTGGTTGCCGGGCACGTAGTACCACGGCACCCTGCCCTCCAGCTCGTCGGCGATGACGGCGCGGGCGAGGTCGAAGTCGGCCGCGGTGCCGCGATCGGTGAAGTCGCCGTTGATGAGCACGAGATCCGGCCGCGCGGCGACGGCCTCGCGCAGGGAGCGCCGTGCCTGCGCCACGAGCGGCCCCTCCGGGGCGTCGGCGGTGAACTGGGCATCGCTGACGACGGCGATCCGCAGGCCCCGCCCGGCTGCCGTGCCGTCGGTGACGACGGCCGGATCGCGCGGCGCCGGATCGGCGGGCGGTTGGGCCGAGGTGGCCACGCGCGCGGTGAGGTCGTCGAAGACGAGCCTGCCCTCGTACTGCTGGCCGGGGACGTTCTCCACGGCGTAGAACCGGCGCAGCCGCTGGCCGTCCGGCAGCCCGGCGGGCAGGGCGGTCTCGACGTAGCGCCAGCCGGTCCAGTCCACGCTCGGCTCCAGCGTCAGCACGGTCGCCACGTTGGCGGCATCGCGGAGCTCGGCGCGCAGCCAGGCGCCCTTGCCGTCGCCGTTGACCCACAGGCCGAGCCTCTGCGTGCCGTCCGGGAGGGCGATCGGCTCGGCCGGGTTGACGTAGGCGGCGCGGGTGGCGGTGGTGCCGGTGAGCCGGTAGTCGAGCGCGAGCCCCCGGCCGCCGTCGCGTCCCTCACCTTCGGACAGGGCCGCGCCGACCACGGCAGGGTAGACGGTCGCCTGCCACCCTGCGGCGCCGTCCAGCGGGTCCAGCACGCGTGGCTCGCTGCCCACGGTGACCACGAGGTGCGTGGTGTGGCCCGCCGCGGTGGCGGCGACCACGCTCGCTCCCGATCCGGCCAGCGCGGTGACGGCGAAGTGGTCGCCCCGCGGCTCGACGCGGACGATGCCGGGGTCGTAGTCGAGCTTGACGTCGTCGGCCTCCAGCCAGGTGCCGTAGCCGTCGGCGTCGTATCCGTACACCTGGAAGCTGCCGGTGGCGCCCGCGCCGGACAGCGCGACCTGCTCGGTGCTGGTGCCGAGCCGCACGGGGGCGCCGAGCACGGTCAGCGTGGCGCTGCCGGTGACGCCCCGCGCGGTGGCGAACACGCGGGCCTGCTCGTGCCTGCCGGTGTGCTGTGGATGGGGATGGGCGGTGAACACGCCGTCGGTGACGCTGCCCCTCGGGCGGCCCCGGGTGAACCAGGTGGGACGGGCCCGCACGGCGGCGCCGGTCTCGTCGTGCCCCCTGGCGACGAGGGTGCGGGACAGCCCCGCCAGTACCCGGGTGGCGTCGGCGGTGTCCTGCGCGGGGGCGACCGCAAGGCCGGTGAGCCGCCCGCTGCCGTGCGGCATGGTGAAGCCGAGGCCGTTGGGCACCAGCCGCTCGCCGCCGTCGGACGGTGCGTTGCGCACACGCGCGCTTTGCTCCCCCTGCTCCCTGGCCAGCAGGGTCGAGGAGCCGCCACCGTCCAGGTTGAGCGCGTCGTCGGCGCCGAGCGCCTTGAGATGCCGGGCCAGTTCCAGCTCGGTCATGCCTCTGCTGTCGGCCTGCCGTCCGTCCACCGTGGCCAGCCACATGCGGGTGCCGTCCGCGGAGAACCCGACGGCAGTGCGCGGATGCGCGGTCACCGCGTCGACGGGCTGGATCCTGCCGTCGCGGACGAGGACCTTGTTGCCGCCCACGGCGACGGCGATGTCGCCCGCGTCGGTGCGCGGGGCATAGTCGACGGTCACGGCGTCGCCGGGCCGCAGCCCGGCGAGCCGGTCGGCGCCGCCGTCGCGGGCCAGCACCACGGTGGCGCCGCCCGGGATCGGACCGTCGGCGGGCCGGTCGCGCACCGCGGTGACGACGCCGTCGCGCAGCTCCAGTTCGACGACCGTGCGGGCGCCGGTGACGGCCGTGGACCGCGAGGCGCTGCCCCACAGCGGGGTGTAGACGCCGATGCCGTCGGCGGGCAGCCTGGCGCCGTTGAAGTTGGTCGCGGCCACGCGCTCACCGCCGGGCAGTGTCAGCGAGGCGGAGAGGAAGATCTCGGCGAGGCGGGCCTTGCCCTCGGCGGTGACGGCGGCGGTGAGGTTGTGCCCCGACGCCGGTGCGGTCTGCAGCCGTCCGCCGGAGACGCCCACGCCCAGCGGTGCGCCGGTGGCGCTGATGTCGAAGAAGTCGCCGTTGACCGCGGCGACCGCTCCGGCGCGCCCGGCCTGCTCGGACAAGGGGGTGCGTGCGGACACCGTGCCCGGGCTGAGGTAGGCGGGCACGGCGCCACCGGTGAGGTCCACGGTGAGGGTGTCGCCACGGATCCAGCCCTGCGGGTCGAACCGGTCGAACTCGGTGAGGGTGATGCCGGGCGCCACGGGGGCGGTGGCGGTGTCGGTGACGATCCCGTCGGCGGTGTCCTGCGCGGCGGCCGCGAGGGTGCGGGGCGCCTCCCCTGCCGAGGACGCGGCCGGGGCGGCCTCGGCAGGTGGCGGGCCGAGCGGCGCGTCGAGCGGATCGGCGGCGGCGACGGGCGCGGCCAGCGTGGCCGCCGAGGCCGCCACCGTGGCGAGCACGGCGGCGATACGGGATCTTCTCACCATTCACCCCAGGCAGGTCGGTTCGCGGTCGGCGCTCACTCAAGCCGATCAAGGCGGCCGGCAGTTGAACGCCACGCGAACCCGCGCGGGCGGGACGTCAGCGGGTGGTGACGCGGGCCCGGATGCCGCGGAAGTGCTCGTTCATCGCGGAGCGGACGGCGGCCTCGTCCCTGGCGCGCAACGCCTCGAGGATGGCGCGGTGCCAGCTGGCCGTGGCCTCGGGGGTGTCGTCCGCGCGCGGCAGTTGCGCATCGAGCGCGTGGAACACCTTCCAGAACACCTGGAGCAGGTCGAGCACCAGGTCGTTGCCCAGCGGCCGGTACAGCGTCTCGTGGAAGCGCCAGTCCTGCTCGGGGGCGTAGCGGCCCTGGCGCGCCTGCCGCTCCATCGCGGACACGGCGTCCTCCAGCGCGGCGAGGTCGATCCGGTCGTAGGCGGCGAGCACGCGACCCACGAGGCCGGTCTCGAGCACCTCCCGTACCTCGAGGAGATTGCGGATGTCGGCGTAGTCTCCGCGCACGGACAGCGCACCGCGGAAGGCGAGCCCGGCCTCCAGCGCCGAGAGCGGCACCGAGCCGACATAGGTGCCGTAGCCGTGCCGGATGTCGACGATGCCCACGGCCTCCAGCGCCTTCATGGCCTCGCGCAGGGGGTGCCTGCTGACCTCGAGTGCCTCCATGAGCTCGAACTCGGTGGGCAGCGGGGAACCCGGGGTGAGCCCGCGGTCGACGATCAACCGCTTGATGGACTCCTGCAGGGCGCGCTGGTTGGCACGCGCGCCGGTGGGCCTGCCTGTCGCCGGGGTTGCCACAGCCGTCGAGTCTAGATGTTCAGCCACGGGTCACCGGGTCCCCGAGCCGTACTTGCATCGCGCGTCCTCCCCCGCTACCGTTCCCCGCTGACATAGGACATCCTATGTCCTCGGAGTGAGAAAGGTCCACGGCCATGGCAACGTCGCCGCCCGACAGTCCCCGGTCGTTCCGTCAGCTCAGCGGGCCCCAGCGCAAGGCCTTCCTCGCCGCCTGGCTGGGCTACCTGCTCGACGGCTTCGACTTCATCCTGATCACGCTCATCCTCACCGAGATCGCCGCCGACTTCCAGCTCGACCTCACCAAGGCGGCGACGCTCGTCTCGGCCGCGTTCGTCTCGCGCTGGCTCGGCGGGCTGGTGCTGGGCGCGATCGGCGACCGGTTCGGCCGCAAGCCCGCCATGATCCTCGCCATCCTCGCGTTCTCGATCGGCAGTGGCCTGTGCGGCTTCGCGTGGGACTACTGGTCGCTGTTCGTCTTCCGCGCCGTCGTCGGCCTCGGCATGGCGGGCGAGTACGGCTCGAGCGCGACCTACGTGATGGAGTCCTGGCCCTCGTCGATGCGCAACCGCGCGACCGGCTTCCTGCTCTCGGCCTACCCGATCGGCACCGTGCTCGCCGCGCTGGCCTACGAGGTGGTCGTGCCGCAGCTGGGCTGGCGGTGGCTGTTCTACGTCGGCATCGTGCCCATCGCGCTCACCCTGTACCTGCGCCGCGCGCTGCCCGAGGCCGCCGAGTGGAAGGCCGAGGTCGAGGGGCGCGAGGACGTGACGACCTCGTCGGTCCTCTTCACGGCGCGGCGGCGGCTGCCCAACGCGGCACTGGCCGTGCTGCTGTCCACGGCGCTGGTGTTCGTCTTCACCGGCACCGGCGGCGCCGCGACGCCGTATCTCATCGCCGTGACGGTGCTGTGCCTCGCCGCGTTCGCGGTGCAGGTCGCCGGGCGGCTGTGGCCGGTGATGATCGCGATCATGCTCACGGTCTTCTGCGCGTTCCTGTACTCGTGGCCGATCCAGTCGCTGCTGCCGACCTACCTCAAGACCGACCTCGGCTACGACGCCGGGCAGGTGTCCCACGCGCTGACGTGGGCCGGGCTGGGCTACGCGGCGGGCTCCTGTCTCGCGGGCGTGCTCGGCGACCGGCTCGGCACCCGCCGCGCCTACGTGCTGGGCCTGTTCGTCTCGCTGGCGTTCGTCTTCCCGGTGTTCGCGCTGCCCGCGGGCAACATCGTGCTGCTGTGGGTCCTGCTGTTCGTCATGCAGGCCACCAGCCAGGGCATCTCGGGCCTGCTGCCCAAGTACATCGGCGACCACTTCCCCACCCGGCTGCGCGCCGCCGGGCTCGGGTTCTCCTACAACGTCGGCGCGCTCGGCGGCGCGGTCGCGCCGCTGGCGGGCGCGGCCATCGCGGAGGACATCGGCAGCCTCGGCACCGCGCTCACCGTCCTGGCGGGCTCGCTCACCGTCGTGGTCGCGCTGATCATCGGGCTCGACCTGCCCGCGCGCATCGGCCGCGCGCTCGGCGCGGACTCCGGCGCTCCCGCCTTCCTCCCCCGCGAAAGGAAACCCGCCAGTGAGTCATCCGGTGCCTGATGTTCTCGCCCTGCACGGCGTCGTGCCCCCGCTCGTCACCCCGCTGGACGAGCACGGCGACGTGGATCGCCGCTCGCTCGAACGGCTGCTCGGCTTCCAGCTGGAAGCCGGGGTGGACGGAGTGTTCGTCGGCGGTTCCAGCGGGGAGATCGCGCTGCTGGACGGCCGGCAGCGGCGCGCGGTCGTGGAGGTGGCGGCGGGCACGGTCGCCGGTGCGGTGCCGGTGCTGGCCGGTGTGGTGGACACCGGCACGCGCAGGGTGATCGAGCACGCGCGCGACGCCGCGCGGCTCCGTGCCGACGCGGTGGTGGTGACCGCACCGTTCTACGTCCAGCCGCACGCGAGCGAGATCGTGGCGCATTTCCGGCACGTGCACGCGGCCGTGGACGTGCCCGTGGTGGCCTACGACATCCCGAGCGCGGTCGGCGCGCGCCTCACCCCCGGGGTGGTCGGCGAGCTGGCCGAGGCCAAGGCGGTGGTGGCGCTCAAGGACTCCAGCGGTGACCTCGCGTCGTTCCGGGAGATCCTGCGCCAGGCCGACCTGCCCGCGCTGACCGGCTCCGAGCTGCTCGCCGACACCGCGCTCGGACTGGGCGCGGCGGGACTCGTGCCGGGCCTGGGCAATGTGGACCCGCACGGTTACGTGCGGCTGTACCGGGCGATGCGCGACGGCGACGCCGGGGCCGCGCGGGCGGAACAGGACCGGCTGGCCGCGCTGTTCCGCATCGTCTCCGTCGCCGATCCCGGCCGGATCGGGTTCACCGCGGGCGCGCTCGGCGGGTTCAAGGCGGCGCTGGCACTGCGCGGCGTGCTCGCCTGCCCGGCGACCAACCTGCCGCTGCTGCCGCTGAACGAGACCGAGACGCGCACCATCGCGGCACACCTCGCCGAGGCCGGGCTCGGCGAGGTGTGACGCGGGGACTCACAGGTCGGGGAACCAGAGCTTCAGCTCGCGCTCGGCCGACTCGGGCGAGTCGGAGCCGTGCACGAGGTTGAACTGGGTCTCCAGGGCGAAGTCGCCGCGGATCGTGCCCGGCGTCGCCTTGTCGACCGGGTCGGTGCCCCCGGCCAGCTGACGGAACGCCGTGATGGCCCTCGGGCCCTCGACGGCGATCGCGACGACGGGGCCGGAGGTGATGAACTCCAGCAGCTCGCCGAAGAACGGCTTCTCCTTGTGCTCGGCGTAGTGCTCCTCGGCCACCGAGCGCTCGACGTTGCGCAGGTCCATCGCGGCGAGCGTGAGCCCCTTGCGCTCGATGCGCGAGATCACCTCGCCGACGAGGCCCCGCTTGACGCCGTCGGGCTTGACCAGAACCAGGGTGCGCTCACTCACGGGATGTCTGCTCCTTCGCGTGTCACTCGCCGTCGTCTCATGGCGCGGGAATTGCCAGGGCGAGGTTAGCCCAGGCGCACTCAGCGCTCGGGCCGCAGGGTGGTCGACCAGAGCGAGGCGCCCGTGCCGTCGCGCAGGTCGACGGTCAGCGCCCCGCTGGCGCCGTCCACGGTGAGCTCGCCGAAATGCTGGTAGCCCTCCAGCGGCGAGGTGTTGGCCCGGGGCGGCGCGTGCACGAACTCCGCCTTCGGGCCGAACGTCGGATCGAGCGTGTTGGGGCCGAACGCGCCCGCGTGCAGCGGGCCGGAGACGAACTCCCAGAACGGCTCGAAGTCGCCGAAGGCGGCGCGGTCGGGCGAGTAGTGGTGCGCCGCCGTGTAGTGCACGTCGGCGGTCAGCCACACGACGTTGCGCACGCGCCTGCGGGCGATCTCACGCAGCACCCAGGCGAGCTCGCTCTCGCGCCCACCGGGCGCGCCGGGCAGGCCGTTGGCCACGCCCTCGATGTCGTCGCCGTCCGGCACGATGAGCCCGATCGGCAGGTCGGCCTGGATGATCTTCCACGTGGCGGTGCTGCGGCTCAGCCCGCGCACCAGCCAGGCGGCCTGCCGCTGCCCGAGCACCGAGCCCGGCGCGGCCCGGTCGGCGGTGTTGGCGTCCTTGTAGCTGCGCATGTCGAGCACGAAGATCTCGACGCTGCCGTAACGGAAGCTGCGGTGGACGCGCCCGTCGACAGCGGCCTTGGCGTCGATCGGCTGCCACTCGTGGAACGCCTGGAACGCCCTGCGGGCCAGCACGTCCACCCGCTTCTCCGTGTACTGGGGCAGGTCGAGGATCTCGCCGGGGTACCAGTTGTTGACCACCTCGTGGTCGTCCCACTGCACGTAGCTGGGCACGGCGGCGGCGAAGGCGCGCACGTTCTCGTCGAGCAGGTTGTAGGCGAACTGGCCGCGGTACTCCTCCAGCGTCTCGGCGACCTTCGCCTTCTCCGGCGTGACGAGGTTGCGCCAGACGCGGCCGTCGGGCAGGGCCACGGTCTCGGCCAGCGGCCCGTCGGCGTAGACGGTGTCGCCGTTGTGCAGGAACAGGTCGGGCCGGCGGGCGGCCATCGCCGCGTAGGCGGTCATGCCGCCGATGTCGGGGTTGATGCCCCAGCCCTGGCCCGCCACGTCGCCCGACCACACCAGGCGCACGTCGCCGCCGGGGCGGGGCGCGGTGCGGAACCGGCCGGTCAGCGGCTCGCTGGCGGCGCGGCCGTCGAGGTCCTCGGCGGTGACCCGGTAGTGCACCTCGGTGCCCGGGGGAAGGCCGGGCACGCGCACCTTGCCGGTGCCGCCGGTCCGCGGCGTCAGCAGCGGGCCGCGCAGCCGGCGCACCCGGCGAAACGACGGGTCGGCCGACACCTCGACCAGCATCCGGGACGGCCGGTCGGCGCGGGTCCACACGATGGCCGAGTGAGCGTCGACGTCACCGGACTGGATGCCGTGGGTGAGCACGGGTCTGCCGGAGCGGGCGAAGGCGGGGGCGGCGCCGAGCACACCGGAGGCGAGCACGCCGGTGCCCAGCAGGCCGGCCTTGAGCACGCCGCGGCGGCGCAGGGGAGTCTGTTCGGTCATGCGGAACTTCTATCCGCCGGTAACGGCCACCCGGCCAACTGTGGTCGACCACATCGTGAACTCCGGACGAGCCGCAGACCCTGCCGTTCGGCGGTGCCGGGCAACACGCGGCGGTTCTAGCGTGGCGCCGTGACGAGGAAACGGAACCGACTGACAGTCGCACTCGCGGCGCTCGCCGTCGCGCTCACCACCACGCCCGCCGTCTCCGTCTCCGCCGCCGACCGGGCGGGGCACGGAACCGGCGCCACGGCCGTGATCCGCTACACCGAGCACGGCATCCCGCACATCGTCGCCCGCGGCTTCGCCGGGATCGGCTACGGCTACGGCTACGCCGCCGCCCGCGACAACCTCTGCGAGCTGGCGAACACCTATCTCACCGTGTCCGCCGAGCGCTCCCTGCATCTGGGCCCGGGAGGGTCGGGCAACAGCGCACTGAGCGCGGCACGCGACAACCTCACCAGCGACCTGCATTTCCAGCGCATCAACGACTCCGGCATCGTGGAGCGGCTGCTCGCCAGGCCCGCACCGGCCGGACCGCGCGCGGAGGTGCGCGAGATCGTCGCCGGGTACGTGCGCGGCTACAACCGCCACCTCGCCGAGACCGGCCCATCCGGCGTCACCGACCCCGCCTGCCGTGGCGCGGCGTGGCTGCGGCCGATCACGGAGCTCGACGTCTACCGCCACTTCTACGCGATCAGCAGTGTCGCGGGGCAGGGCGCGCTGACCAACGGCATCGCCGCCGCCCAGCCTCCGGCACCCGGCGTGCCCTCTTCGGGGCCGGCGGCGGACGCCGCCACGGCACACCGCTTCGCCGAGGGCCTTTCCGGCGCGCTCGGCTCCGCCGACCTGGGCAGCAACGGCATCGCCATCGGCGCCGACGGCACGGCGAAGGGCAGCAGCGTGCTGCTCGGCAACCCCCACTACCCGTGGCACGGCGGCCGCCGGTTCTGGCAGTCGCAGCTGACCATTCCCGGGCGGTTCAACGTCTCCGGCGCGAGCCTGCTCGGCATTCCGCTGGTGCAGATCGGCCACACCGCCGACGCGGCGTGGACGCACACCGTGGCGACCCCGCGCACGTTCGGCCTGTACGAGCTGCGCCTGGTCCCCGGAGACCCGACGAGCTACCTCGTCGACGGCCGCCGGGAGCGCATGACCGCCAGTGAGGTACGGGTGCGGGTGAAGCAGCCGGACGGCACGCTGCGGACGGTGAAGCGCACGTTCTACGGCACCAGGTACGGGCCCATGCTCACCGAGGCCCCCGGTATGCCGCTGCCCTGGACCGCCACGTCCGGCTACGCGGTGCGCGACGCCAACGTCACCAACCTTCGGGGCCTCAACACGTGGTTCGAGCTGAACCGGGCCCGTGGCACCCACGACATCGTGCGCGTGCTGTCCGACACGCAGGGCGTGCCGTGGGTCAACACGGTCGCCACCGACCGCGCGGGCAACGCGCTCTACGCCGACATCCAGGTGGTGCCCCACGTCACCGACGAGCTGGCCGAGGACTGCGGCACCGCGCTGGGCAAGCAGGTGTTCCCCGCGACCGGCGTGCCGGTGCTCGACGGATCCCGCGAGGCGTGCGCGTGGGGCAGCGATCCCGGCGCCATCGAGCCGGGCCTGTTCGCGCCGTCGCGGTTACCGGTCCTGCACCGCCGCGACTACGCCCTCAACTCCAACGACAGCGCGTGGCTGACCAACCTTTCCGCCCCCATCACCGGCTATCCGCGCATCGTCGGCGACGTCGGCACCGAGCGCTCGGCCCGCACCCGTGAGGCACTCGTCAGCGTCGAGCAGGCGCTGTCCGGCAGGGGATTCACGACCGCGTCGATGCGGCGGCTGCTGTTCGGCGACCGCAGCAGGCTCGCGGTGCTGGCGGCGGCCGACGCCGCGCGGATGTGCGCGTCGCTCCCCGACGGCCGGGCGCCGTCGTCGAACGGGCCCGTGGAGGTGGGTTCCGCCTGCCGCACGCTGGCGCGGTGGGACCGCACCTACACCGTGGGCAGCAGGGGCTCGCTGCTGTTCGAACGCTTCACCGCCGGGCTGGGCGGTGTGCCCGGAGGGCCGTGGCGGGTGCCGTTCGACCCGGCCGACCCGGTCGGCACCCCGCGAGGGCTCGACACCCGCAGGCCCGAGGTGCGGCGTGCGTTCGGCGACGCGGTCGCCGAGCTCCGGGCGGCGGACATCCCGTTCGGCGCGCGCCTCGGCGACCACCAGTACGTGGTGCGCGCAGGCGAGCGGATCCCGGTGCACGGCGCGCCGCACGCGCTGGGTGTGCTGAACATGCTGGTGCCGGTGTGGGATCCGCAGCGGGGCAACACCGAGGTGGTGCACGGCTCCAGCTACATCCAGGTGGTCGGCTTCGGCCGCGGCGCCTGCCCGGACGCCTCGACGCTGCTCACCTACTCGCAGTCGGCCGATCCGACCTCGCCGCACCACGCCGACCAGACCCGGCTGTTCTCGCGGGGCGAGTGGGTACGCGGCCGGTTCTGCGAGCGGGACATCCTCGCCTCCCCCGCGCTGCGGGTGGTGCGACTGCCCTGACGCGCGCGTTCGGCCGACCGCCCGCGAGCCGAAGGTCACCTTGGGTACCTGGTGTGTACCCAAGGTGCCCCTCGGCTCGGCGAGGGCACCTACTGTTGCTGGCTGGGCAGGCGGCCCTGCGCCATCCGGCGGGCCACGTCGCGGCGCAGCCACATCAGCCACAGCCACACGGCCAGGAACAGCACGCCGATGATCGCCACCGACGGCAGGGCGATGACGAACGCGAGGAGCCCGGCGTGCAGGGCGAGGATCACCCAGATGCTCCACGGTTGGCGCAGCACCGCGCAGCACAGCAGGAGCGCGACGGCGATGCCGATGATCACCCAGCCCTGCGCACTGGTGAGGCCGCTGCCGAGCTGCGCGACCACCGGCAGCGCGAGCGCCACCACGATCGCCTCCAGCACCAGCGTGCCCGCCTGTACGCCGCGGAAGGACTTCATCGGGTCCTTGGCGGGCGGGGCGGGGGTCTGCTCGTCGGTCATGCCGGCTCCTTGCCGAACAGCGTGCGGGCCTCGCCCGCGGTGACCACGGAACCCGTGATGAGCACGCCGCCGCCTGCCAGCGGCTCCTCGGGATCGTCGGGCTGCTCCACCAGCGCGACCGCGGTCTCGATGGCGGTGTCGAGCACCGGCTCGACGGTCACCCGCTCCTCTCCGAACACCAGGGTGGCCAGCTCGGCGAGCTCGGCGACGGGCATGGCCCGCGGCGAGTGGCTCGACGTCACCACGACCTCGGAGACCACGGGCTCCAGCGCCTCCAGGATGCCGCGCGCGTCCTTGTCGCGCAGCACGCCGACCACCGCGGCGAGCCTGCGGAAGGCGAACTCCTCGTCGATGGTCCTGGCGAGCGCGGCGGCGCCGTGCGGGTTGTGCGCCGCGTCGAGGAGCACGGCGGGCGCGGCGCGCACCCGCTCCAGCCTGCCGGGCGTGACGATCTCGGCGAACGCCTCGCGCACCGCGTCCTGCACCAGCTGGCGGTCCTTGCCCGCGCCGAAGAACGCCTCGACGGTGGCCAGTGCGAGGGCGGCGTTGGCCGCCTGGTGCGCGCCGTGCAGCGGGAGGAACACCTCGTCGTAGACGCCGCCAAGCCCCTGCAGCCGGAGCAGCTGCCCGCCCACGGCGATGGTGCGGTCGAGCACGCCGAACTCGCTGCCCGCCCTGGCGACGGTGGCGTCGACCTCGACGGCGCGCTCCAGCAGGACGCGTTCCACCTCGGGCTCCTGCTCCGCCAGGATCGCGACGGCACCGGGCTTGATGATCCCGGCCTTCTCGCCCGCGATGCTCGTCAGATCGCCGCCGAGGTACTCGACGTGGTCGAGCCCGATCGGCGTGATGACGGCGACCTGGCCGTCGGCGACGTTCGTCGCGTCCCAGCTGCCGCCCATGCCGGTCTCCAGCACGGCGACCTCCACCGGCGCGTCGGCGAACGCCGCGAACGCCATGCCGGTGAGCACCTCGAACTTGCTCATCCTCGGCTCGTCCGGCCCGGCGGCGTTGTCGACCATGGTCACGAACGGCGCGATGTCGCGGTAGGTGTCGACGTACTTCTCGGCCGAGATCGGCGCCCCGTCGATGCTGATGCGCTCGGTGACCAGCTGCAGGTGCGGGCTGGTGTAGCGGCCGACGCGCAGGCCCATGCGGGTCAGCAGCGCCTCGATCATCCGCGCCGTGGAGCTCTTGCCGTTGGTTCCGGCCACGTGCAGCACGGGGTAGGTCTTCTGCGGATCGCCCAGCAGGTTCGCCAGCGCGCTGATCCGGGTGAGCGACGGCGCGATCTTGGTCTCCGGCCAGCGCTCGTCGAGCTCGGCCTCCACCACGCGTAGCTCGTAGCGGGCCTGCTCGGCGATCGCGGCCTCGTCCACCGGCTCCGGTTCCGGCTCGTCCGGCAACGGGCCTGCGATGAAGTTGTCCCCCTCGCTCAGCTCGGGGGGAAACTCCTGGTCGTCGGACGACACGCACAACTCCCAACACACCTCGGCTATCCGGCCGAGTCTACGTCCGCGCTGGCCAGCCTCCGTCCGTACCCTTCGACGACAACGACCACGACCACCCGCCGCTGCTGCGCCACATGCCTCGCGCACGGAACTGCCCGCCGGCCGTTACGACGTCATCTCCTGCCTCGCCTCGCTGCACCACCTGCCGTTCGAGACGGTGACGGCGCTGCTGCCCGGCACCACGGTTCTGGCGCTGCCTGCTCAGCTGTCGCGCCAGCTGAGCGCCCCGGACGGGCAGAGCTCCACGGCCTCGCGGGCCGCGTCGGCGTCGGCGCCCTGCGGGGTGCCGTCGAGCACCACGACGGTGCCGTCGTCGTCGTTCTGGTCGAACACGGCGGGCGCGGTGAGCGCGCACATGCCCGCGGCGATGCAGACCTCGGGGTCGGCCTCGATCATCCGTTCCTCCTCACCAGGTCACCGGAAGCCGGTGCACGCCGTAGATCGCCATGTCGCCGCGCAGCGGCACGTCCTCCGGCGGCACGGCCAGCCGCAGCGACGGGAAGCGCTCGGCCAGCGCGGCGAAGCCCACCCGCAGCTCGATGCGGGCCAGCTGCTGACCGAGACACTGGTGCACGCCGTGCCCGAACGCAAGGTGGCCGCTCGCGTCGTGGGCGAGGTCGAGCGTGTCCGCCCCGGCGAACCGCGCGGGGTCGCGGTTGGCGGCGGGCAGCGACACGGCGACCGACTCCCCCGCCGTGATCGTCTCGCCGCCCAGCTCCACGTCCTCGACGGCGGTGCGGGTGGTGCCGAACTGCACGACGGTGAGGTAGCGCAGCAGTTCCTCGACGGCGGCGTCCACGGAGACCCGGCCCTCGCGCAGCGCGTCGAACTGCGCCGGGTGGCGCAGCAGCGCGAACGTGCCGAGGCCGAGCATGTTCGCCGTCGTCTCGTGGCCCGCGACCAGCAGCAGGAAGGCGATGCCGGTGATCTCGGCCCCGGTCAGCTCGCCGCCCGCGACGAGCCCGCCGAGCAGGTCGTCGGAGGGCCGCGCACGCTTGGCCTCGATCAACCCGCTCAGGTAACCGGTGAGCGAGTTCATCGCGGTGCCGGCCTGCTCGTCGGTGGCGTCGAGCCGCAGCAGCTCCGCGGTGTCGCGCTGGAACCGCTCCCGGTCGGCGTAGGGCACGCCGAGCAGCTCACAGATCACCAGCGACGGGACGGGCAGGGCGAACGCGGGCACCAGGTCGGCGGGCGGTCCGCTGCGCCGCATGGCGTCGAGGTGCTCGGTGACGATCTGCCGGATCCGGGGCAGCAACCGGTTGATCCGCCGCACGGTGAACTGGCCGGTGAGCAGGCGCCGGTAGCGCGTGTGCTCGGGCGGGTCCATGACGATGAAGAAGCCGGGGCTCGCGGGCTTGCCCGCCTGCAACTCGTCGACGCTGGGGCGCGGGACGACGACGCGGCGCAGCTCCTGCCTGCTGCTGAACCGGGCGTCGGCGAGCACGGCCCTGGCGAGCTCGTGCGAGGTGACCAGCCAGCCCCGGTGCCCGTCGGCGAACGTCATGCGGCGCAGCGGTCGCGGGTCGCTCAGCAGCTCGGCGGGCGGGTCGAAGGCGTCGGTGCGGGTGGTGGGCAGGAGATCGGTCATGAGTAGCCCCCTGTGCCGGAAAACTGACATTAACTATCAAACAAGACCTACTGTCAGAAGACAACCGTTGAAGGTTCCAGGACCGCACCTCCCGCACCCCGGGCCCGCCGAGCCGAAGGGCACCCTCGGTACGTGGTGCGTACCCAAGGGGCCCTTCGGCTCGGCCACGGCGGACAACGCCACCCGATCGCCGACTACCGGCGAGCGCGGGCGACGGCTAGGAAGGAAAGGGCCACACCGTGGGGAAACGGGGGAACCATGCCCAGCCGCCGTCGCCTGCTCATCGTCGTCGTCTCGGTCCTCTCGACGCTGCTGGCGGCCACGGCCACCGCGAGCGCCTCGGCGACGGAGACCGTGCGCCCCCGGCACTACGTGGCGCTCGGCGACTCCTACACCTCGGGACCGCTGATCCCGTTGCAACGGCTGAACCCGTTCGGCTGCTTCCGCTCCACCGCCAACTACCCGTCGCTGGTGGCCCGCACGGTCGGCCCGGCGAGGTTCACCGACGTCAGCTGCGCCGGCGCCGACACCACCCACATGACCCGCGCGCAGCAGGTGACGCTCGGGCGCAACGCCCCGCAGTTCGACGCGCTGCGGGCGGACACCGACCTGGTGACGCTCGGCATCGGCGGCAACGACCACGGCGTGTTCGGCCGCATCGTCGGCACCTGCCCCGAGCTGCGCGACTCCGACCCCACGGGCGCACCGTGCCAGGAGCACTTCACCGTCGACGGCGTCGACACCATCAAGGCCGCGATCGCCGGCACGGAACGCAACGTGGCCGCGGTGCTGGCCGGAATCCACGAGCGGTCACCACGGGCCACCGTGCTCGTGATCGGCTACCCGAGGATCGCGCCGCCCACCGGAACGTGCCCGGACGTGCTGCCCTTCGCCGACGGCGACTACGTGTGGCTCAACAGCGTCGAGGAGACGCTCAACGCCGCGCTGGAGAAGGCCGTCGCCGAGGACGGTGGGGCGACGTTCGTCGACATGTATCCCGCCTCCCTCGGCCACGACGCGTGCGCGGGCCGGGCCGCGTGGATCCAGGGCAAGAACACCGACCCCCTCGCCGCGGCCTCGTACCACCCGCGGCGCTCCGGGATGGCCGGCGTCGCCGCGGAGGTCCTCAGCCACCTGTCATGAGGGCAGCGCGTCCAGCCGGGCCGTGATGCGCTCGATGTCGGCGGCGGCGGTGTCGCGGCGCACGCGGATCTTGTCGACCACATCGGCGGGGGCCTTGGCGAGGAAGCCCTCGTTGCCGAGCTTGGCCTCGGTCTGCTTGAGCTCCTTCTCGGCCACCGCGAGATCCTTCTGCAGGCGCTTGCGCTCGGCGGCGACGTCGATCGTGCCGGAGGTGTCCACCTCCACGGTCACCGTCCCGGAGCCGAGCGCCACCTCCAGCGACGCCGTCGCGGAGAAGGCGTCGCCGGGCTCGCTGAGCCGCGCCAGCGCACGCACCGCGTCCTCGTGCCCGGCGAGCGGGGAGAACCCGGCACCGCCCAGCCGCGTCGCCACGCGCTGCCCGGGCTTGAGCCCCTGGTCGGAGCGGAACCGGCGGATCTCGGTCACCAGCTTCTGCACGTCGGCGATCCGGCCGTCGGCCACCGGGTCGGCCTCCGGCAGCGTCACCACACCCCCGGGCCACTGCGCCACGACGAGCGACTCTCCCCCACTGCCGGTGAGCGTGGTCCACAGCCGCTCGGTGATGAACGGGATGAACGGGTGCAGCAGCCGCAGCACGGTGTCGAGCGCGTGGCCGAGCACCGCGCGGGTGTTCTCGGCGTGCTCGCCGGCGAGCTGGACCTTCGCCAGCTCCAGGTACCAGTCGCACAGCTCGTCCCAGGTGAAGTGGTAGAGCAGGTTGGTGGCCTTGGCGAACTGGAAGTCCTCCAGCAGCTCGTCCACTTCGGACACCACGGCGCCCAGCCTGCCGAGGATCCAGCGGTCGGACTCGGTCAGCTCGGCCGCCGGGGGCAGCGGCCGGTGCACCGTGGCTCCGTTGCTCATGGCGAACCGGGCGGCGTTCCAGAGCTTCGTGCAGAAGTTGCGCGAGCCCGCCGCCCATTCCTCGGCGAGCGCCATGTCCGCGCCCGGATTGGCGCCGCGGGCGAGCGTGAACCGCATGGCGTCGGCGCCGAAGCGGTCCATCCAGTCGAGCGGGTCGATCGCGTTGCCGCGCGACTTCGACATCTTCTTACCGCTGGCGTCGCGGATCAGCCCGTGCAGGAAGACGTGGTCGAACGGCTGCACTCCGCCACGGGCGTACACGCCGAACATCATCATCCTGGCGACCCAGAAGAACAGGATGTCGTAGCCGGTGACCAGCACGCTCGTCGGGTAGAACTTCGCCAGGTCGGCGGTCTCGTCCGGCCAGCCCATCGTCGAGAACGGCCACAGGCCCGAGGAGAACCACGTGTCGAGCACGTCCGGATCCCGGGTCCAGCCTTCACCCGAGGGCGGCTCCTCGTCCGGGCCGACGCACACCACCTCGCCGTTCGGGCCGTACCACACGGGGATGCGGTGCCCCCACCACAGCTGGCGCGAGATCGTCCAGTCGTGCATGTTGTCGACCCACTCGAAGTAGCGCTTGGCCAGCTCCGGCGGATGGATCGTGGTGCGGCCGTCGCGCACGGCGTCGCCCGCGGCGCGGGCCAGCGGCTCGACCTTGACCCACCACTGCAGCGACAGCCTCGGCTCGACGACCGTGTCGCACCGCGAGCAGTGCCCGACGGCGTGCACGTACGGCCGCTTCTCCGCGACGATGCGGCCCTGCTCGCGCAACGCGGCGACGACGGCGGGCCTTGCCTCGAACCGGTCCATGCCCTCGAACGGTCCCGGCGCGGTGATCACGGCCCGCTCGTCCATGATGGACGGCATGGGCAGGTTGTGCCGCCTGCCGATCTCGAAGTCGTTCGGGTCGTGCGCGGGCGTCACCTTGACGGCGCCGGTACCGAACTCGGGATCGACGTGCCTGTCCGCGACGATCGGGATACGGCGGCCGGTGAGCGGGAGCTCCACCTCGGTGCCGACGAGGTGTGCGTAGCGCTCGTCGTCGGGGTGCACGGCCACGGCCGTGTCGCCGAGCATCGTCTCGGCGCGGGTGGTGGCCACGACGACGGCAGCGCCGTCACCGTCGCCGTAGCGGATGGACACCAGCTCGCCCTCGTCGTCGGAGTGGTCGACCTCGATGTCCGACAGCGCGGTGTGGCAGCGCGGGCACCAGTTGATGATCCGCTCGGCACGGTAGATGAGGCCGTCGTCGTAGAGCCTCTTGAACATGGTCTGGACGGCACGGGAGAGCCCCTCGTCCATGGTGAACCGCTCGCGCGACCAGTCGACGCCGTCGCCGAGCCGCCTCATCTGGCCGAGGATCCTGCCGCCGTACTCGGCCTTCCACTCCCACACGCGCTCGACGAAACACTCGCGGCCGAGGTCGTGGCGGGACAGCCCCTCGTTCGCCAGCTCCCGCTCGACGACGTTCTGCGTGGCGATGCCGGCGTGGTCCATGCCGGGCAGCCAGAGGACCTCGTAGCCCTGCATCCGCCTGCGCCGGGTGAGCGCGTCCATGAGGGTGTGGTCGAGCGCGTGGCCCATGTGCAGGCTGCCGGTGACGTTCGGCGGCGGCAGCACGACGGTGAACGGTGGCTTGTCCGACGCCGCGTCGGCGGTGAAGTAGCCCGCGTCTACCCAGCGCTGGTACAGGGCGGGCTCCTCGTCCGCCGGGTTCCAGGCGTTGGGCAGGTCGGTGTGCTGCTGGGGCGCGTTCTCCGTCACAACTGACAAGTCTACGAACCTGCTCACCGGGCTCGTCACCGAGTCTGACG
Source organism: Prauserella muralis (assembly GCF_003202285.1). Lineage (GTDB taxonomy): Bacteria > Actinomycetota > Actinomycetes > Mycobacteriales > Pseudonocardiaceae > Prauserella_B > Prauserella_B muralis. The sequence continues at coordinate 769,543 of NZ_MASW01000002.1, read as the reverse complement.
AGCCCGGGGGCGGTTCAGCCGAGCGCGGCGTCCAGCTCGGCGAGCAACCGCGCCTTGGGCCGGGAGCCGACGATCGAGCGCACCGGCTCGCCGCCGCGGAACAGCAGCAGGGTCGGCAGCGACATGACGCCGTAGTCGCGGGTGCTGACGGGACTGTCGTCGGCGTTGATCTTGCGGACGAGCAGCGAGCCCTCCCGCTCGCGGGCGATCTCGGCGAGCACGGGGGCGATCACGTGGCAGGGCGGGCACCACTGGGCCCAGAAGTCGACCAGCACGGGCAGGTCCTGCTCGCGGACGTCGCGGGCGAAGGTCTCGTCGGTCACCGCGAGCACTTCGGCGGCGGTGGTGTCGGGCTGGGTCATCGGGACTCCTCACTGGGGATGGGCGGGCATGACGCGGCACGGATCGGGTTGCCGCTCGAGTGCGGCGGCGAGCTTGGCGACCAGGCCCGCCCGGACGGCACTCAGGCGGTCGAGACAGGCGTCGACCTCGGCGATCTTGCGTTCGTAGACCTCGATCGAGTCGGCACACGAGTCCCCCGCCTCGTGCCCGGAGCGCAGGCACTCGACGAACGGCCGGGTCTCGTCGAGGCTCAGCCCGGTGGCCTGCAGGGCCAGGATCTCGCTGACAAGCCGCAGGTCCGCCTCGTCGTAGTCGCGGTAGCCGTTGGCCGCGCGCCGGGAGGTCAGCAACCCCTGGGACTCGTAGAACCGCAGCGCCCGTGGTGTGGTCCCGGCTCGCCGGGCGAGCTCACCGATTCGCATGAATCCGAGCGTAAAGATTGACGTCGGCGTCAAGGCAACAGCGACAACCCGTGGGAATGCACAGGCAGAACTGCACAGGTTAGGCTGTGTATATGACCGACGTTCCCACCGAGGTGGCCGAGCTGGCCGGGCAGCTGCGCGGCACGATCGGCCAGCTGCGCAGGCGGCTGCGCCAGGTCGACAACGCCGAGGTGCTGACCCCCACCCAGGCCGCCGTGCTGGCCAGGCTCAACCGGGAGGGCCCCGCGACCCAGAGCGCGCTCGCCGCCGCCGAGCGCGTGCGGCAGCAGTCCATGGCCGCCACGCTCTCCGCCCTCGACGAGCTCGGCTACCTGCAGCGCACCCGGGATCCGGCCGACGGCCGCCGCACCGTCGTCGCGCTGTCCGACCTGGGCCGCAAGACCGTGCTCGGCATCCACCAGCACCGCGACGAGTGGCTGGCGTCCGCGCTGACCACCGGGTTCAGCGCACGCGAACGCGCGGTCCTCGCCGAAGCGGTGCCCCTGCTCCAGCGCCTCGCCCAGCAACCGTGACCCCGAGGAGGACCACCACGCGCCGCTCCCGCATCTTCTCCGCCCGCCTGCTCACCCCGCTCGTCGCCAGCGCGGTGCTGAACCCCATCAACTCCACCATGATCGCGGTGGCGCTCGTGCCGATCGGACACACCTTCGGCGCGAGCCCCGCCGAGACGGCCTGGCTCGTCACCGGCCTCTACCTCGCCACCGCCATCGGCCAGCCGCTGGCGGGCATCCTCGTCGATCGCTGGGGGCCACGGCGGGTGCTGCTCGCGGGCGCCCTCACCGTGGCCGTCGCGGGTGTCGCGGGGACGCTGGCGCTCTCGCTCGACTGGCTCATCGGCGTCCGGGTGCTGCTCGGCTTCGGCACGTGCGCGGGCTTTCCGGCGGCGATGGCGGTGCTGCGCAAGCACGCCGACGCCCACGGCGCGGGGGTGCCCGCCGGGGTGATCGCGGTTCTGTCCATCTCGGCGCAGACGGTCATGGTGATCGGGCCGACGCTCGGCGGCGGGCTCATCGGGCTGTTCGGCTGGCCCGCGATCTTCGCCGTGAACATCCCGCTGGCCGTCGGCGCGATGCTGTTCGCCTGGCTCTGGGTACCGCGCGACGGGGGCGGCACGGGTCCCCGGCGCAGGCTCCAGGCCCGCGCCGTGCTCACCGACGGCGCGATCCTGCGCACCTATCTGCGGCAGGGGCTGGCTTTCCTGGCGATCTACGCGGTGCTGTTCGGCTACGTGCAGTGGCTGCAGACCGACCGCGGCCTCTCGGAGACGACCTCCGGGCTGCTGCTGCTGCCGATGTCGCTGGTCGCCGTCACGGCCGCCGCGCTGTCCGGGCGTGCGAGCGGCCTGCGGGCCCGGCTCGCGCTGTCCGTCGCCGCGCTCGGCACGGGCTCGGTGCTCCTGCTGCTCGTGGACGCCGGGACGGCGCTGTGGTTGCTCGTGGTGATCGCCGCGGCGTTCGGGCTGGCCCAGGGGCTGACGAGTGTGACCAACCAGACAGCGCTCTACGGCCAGGCCGACGCGGCCCGGATGGGCACCGCCAGCGGCTTCTTCCGCAGCGCCCAGTACGTCGGCGCGATGGGAGCATCCGCCCTGATCGCGGCGTGTTTCGGCGCCGCTCCGACGGCCGAGGGCCTGCACCGGCTGGCGCTGAGCCTGCTCGGGGTGGCGGTGGCCCTGCTGGCCGTCACGCTCGCCGACCGGCGGCTGCGCGTGGCCCCGGTCATCGCGGAGGACGCGGCGGCGGCACAGAATGGCGCCCGTGGCACGTAACGCACCGCACGACGACATCGACGAGGGCCGGCTCGAGGTCGGCAAGCCCAAGGAGTGGGCGGCCGGGCTGCCTGGCGTGGCGGTGTCGCTGCGCCGGAGCTGGGAACAGATGGGCGCCGGGCGCACCGTGCGCACGCTGCGCCTGCTCAACCAGCGCGACGGCTACGACTGCCCGGGGTGCGCGTGGCCGGAGCCCAGGGAGGCCGACGGCGAGCACCGCAAGCTCGCCGAGTTCTGCGAGAACGGCGCCAAGGCCGTCGCCGAGGAGGCGACCACCCGCCGGGTCGGTCCCGAGTTCTTCGCCCGCCACTCCGTCGCCGAGCTCGCCGAGCGGTCGGACTACTGGCTCGGCCAGCAGGGCAGGCTGACTCACCCGATGGTGTTGCGCGAGGGCGCGACACACTACGAGCCGGTCTCCTGGGACGAGGCGCTGCGGCTGACCGCGGACGCGCTGCGCGGCCTGTCCGACCCGAACCAGGCCATCTTCTACACCTCCGGCCGCACCAGCAACGAGGCCGCGTTCGCCTACCAGCTGCTGGTGCGCTCCTTCGGCACCAACAACCTGCCGGACTGCAGCAACATGTGCCACGAGTCCTCGGGCGCGGCGCTGACGGAGTCCACCGGCATCGGCAAGGGCACGGTGAGCCTTGCCGACGTGCACCACGCCGACCTGATCGTCGTGATCGGGCAGAACCCGGGCACCAACCATCCGCGGATGCTGTCCGCGCTGGAGCGGGCGAAGGCGGGCGGGGCGCGGGTCGTCGCGGTGAACCCGCTGCCCGAGGCCGGGCTGATGCGTTTCAAGAACCCGCAGAACGTGCGCGGCGTGCTGGGCAAGGGCAGCCCGCTGGCCGACGAGTTCTGCCAGATCCGCCTCGGCGGTGACCTGGCCCTGTTCCAGGCGATCGGCCACCTGCTGCTCACGTGGGACGACGCCGCGCCGGGCACGGTGCTCGACCACGACTTCATCGGCTCCTCGACCCACGACTTCGCCGACTACGCCAAGCAGCTGCGCGAGCTCGACTGGGCCGAGGTGGAGCAGGCCACGGGGGTCAGCAGGGAGCAGATCGCCCGCATCGCGAGCATGATCGCCTCCTCCGAGCGCACCGTGTACTGCTGGGCGATGGGACTGACGCAGCACCGGCACGCGGTGCCGACGATCCGGGAGGTCGCCAACGTCGCGCTGCTGCGCGGCATGATCGGCAAGCCCGGCGCGGGCCTGTGCCCGGTGCGCGGTCACTCCAACGTGCAGGGCGACCGGACGATGGGCATCTGGGAGAAGATGCCGGAGGAGTTCCTCGCCGCGCTGGAAGCCGAGTTCGGCATCGACGTACCCCGCGAGCACGGGTGGGACGTGGTGGACTCGATCCGCGCGATGCGCGAGGGCCGGGGCCGGGTGTTCTTCGCCCTGGGCGGCAATTTCGCCTCCGCCACGCCCGACACCGCCGCCACCGAGCGAGCGCTGCGCTCGTGCGAGCTGACCGTGCACGTCTCCACCAAGCTCAACCGCTCGCACGCCGTCACCGGCCGCACGGCGCTGATCCTGCCCACGCTGGGCCGCACCGAGCGGGACGTGCAGGCCTCCGGCGAGCAGTTCGTGACGGTGGAGGACTCCATGTCGGCGGTGCACGCCTCCCGCGGGCGGATCGCACCGGCGAGCGAGCACCTGCTGTCCGAGGTCGCGATCCTGTGCCGCCTGGCGCGGGAGCTGTTCGGCGAGGCGCACCCGGTGCCGTGGCGGGAGTTCGAGGCAGGCTACGACGCGATCCGCGACCGCATCGCGCGCGTGGTGCCCGGCTGCGAGGACTACAACGCGCGGGTGCGCGAGCCCGACGGGTTCGTGCTGCCCAACCCGCCGCGTGACGCGCGGGAGTTCACCGGCACGCTCACCGGCAAGGCGATGTTCTCGGTGAACGACCTGGAGTACCCGCGGGTGCCCGAGGGCCGGTTGCTGCTGCAGACGTTGCGCAGCCACGACCAGTACAACACCACGATCTACGGGCTCTCCGACCGTTACCGGGGCGTCGAGGACGGCCGCAGGGTCGTGTTCGTGAACCCGGCGGACCTGGCCGCGCTCGGGGTCGCCGACGGCACGCTGGTGGACCTGGTGTCCGAGGCGGACGACGGCGACCGCAGGGCCGAGCGCTTCCGCGTGGTGTCCTACCCGACGGCGCCGGGCTGCGCCGCCGCCTACTTCCCGGAGGCCAACGCCCTGGTGCCGCTGGACGCGGTGGCCAGGACGTCGAACACGCCGGCGTCGAAGGCGATCGTGGTGCGCCTGGAGCCGACGGCCTGACCGCCACCGCCACGACCGTCCATTGTGGCCGGATCGCCCCCGGCACCTCACGTGCGTGACGGCTCCGCCTAACTCGTGCCTGCGACGATCGTGGGCACGAACACGGCGACCATCACCGCCGCGGTGATCTCCTCCACCGCCTTGCGCATGGCCTGTCCCGCCCAGTTGCCCTCGGCGATCTCCTTGGCCCTGCGCTCGACCATCCTCGGGTCGTCGGAGGTCACCACGTCGGTGACCACACCCATTCCGGCGAGCAGGGCGATGAGGGCACCGGTGCGCTCGCCGGGTTCCTGCCCCTCGACGAGCACGCGGCGCAGGTCGGCGCGCGTGGCCTCCTCGTGCTGGGAGTCCTCGGCGGGCCAGCGGGTCACCGGGAACAGACCGAGCACCTTGCCCTTCTCCTGCCGGAGGATGCCGCGCTCGGCGAGGCCGCCGAGCAGGCGCTTGGACAGCTCGTTGCCGGACAGCGGGCCGATGGCGTCCTTCGGCTTCTTGCCCTCCACTGTGGACAGCTTGCCGAGTGCGTCGTCGAGTGCGGGCTCGCCCGTCGGCGTGGCGTCGCGCACCACCAGCCTGCCCGGCTTGCCCTCGTCGGCCTCGGTGGTGACGTCGACCCGGCCGCGGATGGCCAGCTCGATGAGCAGCGCGCCGGCCAGCGAGTACTCGAGGTTCGAGACCCCGCCGACCGGTTTGCCCTCCTCGTTGTCGAACACCAGCAACAGCAGGTCCTCAGCGATCAGCATGGACCCGAGCCTAGGCGGGCCGCCCTCACCTCGCAGGCGGATCACCCCGAGCTCCCCAATGCCACATTTGTTCCACTCAGCGGAGCGAATGCGGCATTCGCTCCATCCAGCGGAGCGAATGCCGCATTGGGGAGCTTGTCGCGTGGCTGGTTGGTTACGTCGCGAAGATCTGGGACTCGTCGCGGAAGGCCTTGAACTCCAAGGCGTTGCCTGCCGGGTCGTGGAAGAACATGGTCCACTGCTCCCCCGGCTCCCCGGCGAAGCGCTGGTAGGGCTCGATGACGAACTCGGTGCCCGCCTCGCGCAGCCTGCCCGCCAGCTCGTGGAACGCCTCGATCGAGAGGATCAGCCCGAAGTGCGGCACCGGCACCGCGTGGCCGTCCACGGGGTTGTGGCCCGCCGTGGGCCGGTGACCAGGCACGACGTGGGTCACCAGCTGGTGGCCGTGGGCGTTCCAGTCCACCCAGGCCGTGTCGGAGCGACCCTCCGGAAAGCCCAGCACGCCGCCGTAGAAGGCGCGCGCGGCGTCCAGGTCGTCGACGGGAATGGCCAGGTGGAAGCCGGGACGGCTGGTCGTCGTGGTCATGCCCCTCAGCGTACTGTCGACCAGTACAGGGCCCTGGCGACCTGCGCGAACAGTCCCTTCGGGTGGGCGCGGAACAGCGGCTCGGTGCCGAAGAGCACCGTCCGCGCGCCCGCGTCCGCGACGCCCGACACCACCGCCGCCTCGCCGGCCGCCTGCGCCGGGCCGTTACCGCCGGCACTGGGTAGCCAGTGCCCGGCCACCAGCGGGTCCTTCGCGGCGTAACGCTGCTCCGCGGACACGCCCGCACCGAGGTCGGTGAACCATAGCGGGGAGTACACGAAGGTGTGACCCGGAGACCCGGCGCCGACCGGCCCGGCGCCGTTGGTGACCGTGACGACGCCGTTGGCGTCGCCCCTGCCCGCGACGGCGGTCACCGGCAGCAGTCCGGTGGCGGCGTTGAACGCGGCACCCGTGGAGCCGCGCGTGACCACCCCGCCGCGGGTCAGGAACTCGGCGAGCCGGGACTTGGCGTCCGGGGTGAGCTGGCCGTGGTTCAGGCCCGACGACACGTAGAGGACGTCGATGCCGTCGAGGGAGAAGCCGTCGTTGAGGGCCTGGGTGGAAACGGGGTGCACCGTGAAGCCCAGCTCGCGCAGGACCGCGAGCTCGTCGGCCGACGCCGCGGCGGCCACGACCGGGCCGTGCAGTGGTGTGCCGGGGCCACCGGCGGGCGCGCGGGTGAACCGGACGCCGTAGCGCTGCGCCAGCTCGATCGCCTGCCTGCGCGCCACGGCGGGCACGACGACGGTGCCGTCGGAGCGGCGGCTCAGCGGCACCCCCTCGGCCAGCAGCGCGTTGACCGCCTGCACGTCCTTGCCGTCGGTGAGGGTGAGCGCGAGCGGGTGGCCCGCGGGCCCGGACACCGCGCCCGTCGGCGAGGCCGCCACCACCGGTGTGGTGCGCACCGTCGGAGCCTCGGCGTGGGAGATGTCCACCGACGCGCCCCACAGCAGCCGGTGGCTCCAGCCGGAGATGTCGTACATCTGCGGCACGTCGGCGGAGATGTCCTTGCCGTCGGCGAGGATCACGTTCGCCAGCCCGCGCTTGGGCTGGTGCATGTCCACGACGTACGAGCCCGCCGGGTACGTGCGGCCCGCGAGGCGGAACGGGTGCTCGGCCCGCCGCACGCGCACGTCGTTGGCGACGAGGTGGTCCACCAGCCGGGCGGCGGCGGGCGCCGAGCGCTGCGCCGTGCCCGCCGGGATGACGTAGGCACGCGGGAACTCGACCTGGTAGCGGTCCTCCTCGCCGAAGCCGGGCACGTAGCCGTCCGGGATGTCGCGCTGCGGCTCGCCTGCCCACCCGCGGCGGAACAGCTCGATCTGGTCGGCGATCAGTTCCCGGCGGTGGGCATCGGTGTAGGCGACGCCCGCCGTGATCGTCGCCGCGGCCACGTCGGTGTTGACGGCGGAGCGGCGGCGCAGCTCCTCCACCGGCTGCCCGGTGTACTCGCCGCGGTTGACGCGCAGCGGAACCTCGACCGTGTGCCCCACCGCGCCGTGGTAGACCGCGTACATCGGCGTGAAGATCGGCGGCCAGTCGTCCCAGTCGCCCGGCGCGTAGTCGCGGAACGGGATGTCGGCGCGAGTCGTCTCCGGGTGGCCGAGCTCCCCGATGGCCTTCTCCATGCCGAGCGCGTTGGCGTAGGCGTGCTTGATGTAGAGGTCGTACTCGTAGTTCTGGCCGTGTGGCGGCGTGGCGGGCTCGATGAGCGTGGTGCCCGTGTAGCCGTGCTCGTCGAGCATGACGAGCGGCTGCGTGTCGATCAGCACGTCGCGCACGGCCCTCGACTCCGGCTGGCTCGACGTGATGTGGTCGCGGTTGACGTCGAAGCCGGCACCGTTGGCGCGGGTGCCCGCGACGCGGCCGTCCGGGTTGTTGGTGACGGTGACGTGGATCCGCGTGCGCCGGAGCAGGCCGATCTCGTCGGGGTCGGTCGTCGTGGCGAGGTCGGCGATGACGCGCATCGCGCCGTCGGTGCCCTCCCACTCGTCACCGTGGATGTTGGCGTTGATCCACACCGGCGCCTTGTACTGGCGGGCCAGGCGCGGGTCCCGCGCCGCGGCCACGGGGTTGTTCTCGATCAGCTCCCGCCACCGGTCCTGTTGCCGCGCCTGCGCGGGCGACTCGGGTGCCGTCACCGTCACGAGGTAGAGGTCGCGGCCCTGCGTGGTCTGGCCGATCACCTCGGCCGAGACACGGTCGCTGCGCTGCTGCAGCGCGTTGAGCTTCGGCGCCAGCGCGTGGTAGGGCAGCAGCCCCAGCTTGATCGCCTTGTCACCCGGGTCCTCGGGAAAGACCCGCAACCGGGTCTGCCGGGGATAGCCCTCCTGACCGCCGCTGCGGCGGTTCTCGCCCGCCACGGCGGCCAGTGCGCGGGCGGGCGCGCCGGTGGCCGCGACCGTGTTGCGCTCGGCGCCGTTACCGGGGTCCCGGTGCGCCGAGGGCTGCCGCGCCTGGGCGGGAGCTGTCAGCGAGGGCAGCAACAGCGCCACCGCGAGAACGACCAGTACCCGACGAGCAGAACGTGATGCCGCCACCCGAACCTCCCAGCCCCAGACACAGGGTGAGAAGTCTTCCCGCCTGATCACGGCTTGGCAAGGTCCAGGCGGTGGAACGCGTCAGCCTCCGAAGAGCTGCGCGACCTTGCGGACCAGTTCCACCACGCCGTAGAGGAACGGCAGCCCGACCCACAGCCAGACCAGGATCAGCAGCGGCGTCCTGCGCGCCGGCTCGGTCTCGTTCACCGTGCCTCCTTCTCCGGGACGGCCGAGCCGTCCCCGGCCGGTTCGTGGAACCTGGGGTGGACCGGCCGCACCAGTTCGTTGGCGACGAACCCGGCGATCAGCAGGGCCATCATGATGTAGAGCGACGTGGTGTAGAGGGCGGGTCCCTGCTTGCCGGCGGCCTCCTGGCTGTCGGCGATGGCGTTGACGATGAGCGGCCCGAGGATGCCTGCCGTCGACCACGCGGTGAGCAGCCTGCCGTGGATGGCACCCACCTGGTAGGTGCCGAAGAGGTCCTTGAGGTAGGCGGGCACGGTGGCGAACCCGCCGCCGTAGAAGGACAGGATCACCATCGCCGCCAGCACGAAGACGATCTTCGACGTGTCGCCGGTCAATGCGATGACGAGGTACAGCCCCGCGCCGACGCCGAGGTAGATCCGGTAGATGTTGCGCCGCCCGATGAGGTCGGAGGTCGACGACCACACGAACCGGCCGAGCATGTTGGTCAGCGACAGCAGCCCGACGAAGCCCGCCGCGGCCGCCGCGCCCACCGGCGTGGCCGTGTCCCGGAAGAACTCGGTGATCATCGGCGAGGCCTTCTCCAGGATGCCGATGCCCGCCGTGACGTTGAAGCACAGGATCACCCAGAGCAGCCAGAACTGCGGGGTCCGGATCGCGTTGCGCGCCGACACGCTCGCCGTGGTGATCATCTTGTTGCCGTTGCCTGCCGTCGGCTGCCAGCCACGCGGCCGCCAGCCCTCGGGTGGCACCCGCACGAGCAACACGCCCATCGACATGAACACCGCGTAGACGAGGCCGTGCACGAGGAACGTGGTGGCGATGCCGCCGGTGGTGCTGCCGAACGACTCCAGCATCTGGTTGGACCAGGGCGAGGCGATGAGCGCACCCCCGCCGAACCCCATGATGGCGATGCCGGTGGCCATGCCCGGCCGGTCGGGGAACCACTTGATGAGCGTCGACACCGGTGAGATGTAGCCGATCCCGAGGCCGACGCCGCCGACCACCCCGTAGCCGAGGACCACCAGCCAGTACTGCGAGGCGGCCACGCCGAGCGCGGAGATGAGAAACCCCGACGAGAAGCAGGTCATCGAGACGAACATCGCCCAGCGGGGCCCGTTGCGCTCCACGAGCGTGCCGCCGAAGGCCGCCGAAAGGCCCAGCATGACGATCCCGAGTTGGAACGGCAGCGCACTCTGGGTACCGGAAAGGCCGAGGGTCTCCTCCAGGGGCGGCTTGAAGACGCTCCAGGCGTAGACCTGGCCGATCGCGAGGTGCACGGACAGCGCCGCGGGCGGGATCAGCCACCGGCTCCAGTTCGGTGGTGCGATGCTGTGGGAGCGATCGAGAAAACCGAGTGCCACGGCGGCACCTCCGTACACTGGATACTGTCGAATGTATGCGGGCGGTAACGTCGTGGCAATGTCTTACTAGACGCTCGCGTAGGTGGCAACTGGTTGTCGAACGTTTTGCCGCAGAGCGGAAGAGGAGTGATGTCCGATGGGGCGAGTCACCGTACGCAGGCCGGTGCGCAAGCTCACCGCGTCGGGACAGCGGCGCAGGCCGGACGCGCTGGCCGCCGAGGAGCCGCTGGAGCTGCGGGTCTCCGGCAAACCGCTCGCCGTCACCATGCGCACTCCTGGCCACGACGTGGAGCTGGCCCACGGCTTCCTGCTCTCCGAGGGGGTCATCGGCTCGCCGGCCGACATCGCGTCCGCGCGATACTGCGACAGCGTCGACGACCAGGGCCGCAACACCTACAACGTGCTCGACCTCGCCCTGGCCGAGGGAGTGCCGGAGCCGGACACCGGCGTCGAGCGCAACTTCTACACCACGTCGTCCTGCGGGGTCTGCGGCAAGGCCGCACTGGACGCCGTGAAGCTGCGCACGCGCTTCGATCCGTCCGGCTCGCCACTGTCGGTCACCCCGCACACACTGGCCGGGCTGCCCGATGCCCTGCGCGAGCAGCAGCGGGTGTTCGCCACCACCGGGGGCCTGCACGCGGCCGGGCTGTTCACCGCGGACGGCTCGCTGCTGGCCGTGCGGGAGGACGTCGGCAGGCACAACGCCGTCGACAAGGTCCTCGGCTGGGCGCTGCTGCAGGACCGGCTGCCCCTGCACGACTGCGGCCTGCTTGTCTCCGGCCGCGCCTCCTTCGAGCTGGTTCAGAAAGCCGCCATGGCGGGTATCCCGCTGCTGGCCGCGGTGTCGGCGCCGTCGTCGCTCGCGGTCGAACTGGCGGAGGAGAACGGCATGACACTGGTCGGGTTCCTGCGAGGCGAGAGCATGAACCTCTACACCGGCGACAAGCGGATCCACCAGAGCTGAGTTCACGAAAGAACCACTCCTCCGGGCGTTGGCGCGAGGCAGCCCAGCGCACGACGATGATGTCACGTGACGTGAACGGTTGGGGACTCGACGTGTCGGAATCGCAGCAGGAGGAGCCGGGGCGGCCGGGCAGACGCGCGGTGCTGCTGGCCGGGGCCGCGTCCGGAATGGCCGCGGCAGCCTTCACCGCCGGTGAGCTGGGCGGGGCCTCGTGGTCGGACTGGTCGTCGTCGCTGCTGCGGCGTTCGGCGGGCACCGCCTATGCCGCGCCGCTCACCGGGCCGGGTGTCACCAGGATCGAGCGCGTGCACTCGCACGCACGGGGTCGCGACGTCACCCTGGTGCTGATCCTGCCCACCGCGCACCCGCCGCGGGGCATGCCCATGTCGCTGCTGCTGCACGGCCTGCACGGATCGGCGCGCGGCGCCGCGCCCGGCGGCCTGCTGCGCAGGCTCGGCACCCAGGTGACGGCCGGCGCCGTGCCGCCGTACGGGTTCGTCGCCGTCGACGGCGGCAACAGCTACTGGCACGAGCACCACCGCGGCGACGACCCGATGGGCATGCTGCTGGAGGAGGTGCCTCGCTGGTTGCGTGAGCGCGGCCTCGGGGGCAGGGCGGGCAGACCGTTCGCCTGCACGGGCACGTCGATGGGCGGCTTCGGCGCCCTGCTCTACGCGCGCCGGCGCAACGAGCGCCGCGACCCGCTCGCGGCCGTGGCCGCCATCTCGCCGGCGCTCATGACCTCCTGGGAGGAGATGCGCAAGCGCAACGCCTTCCACAACGAGGCCGACTGGGCCTCCATGGACCCGCTCCGGCACATCCACGCCACCCGCAACGTACCCACGGCGGTGTGGTGTGGCACGGAGGACCCGTTCATCACCGGCACCCGGCGGTTCATCAGGCGAGCCCAGCCGGAGATCGGGCACATCGCGCCCGGCGGGCACGACGGCGAGTTCTTCCGCAGCACGGTGCCCGGTCTGGTCGGCTTCCTCGGACGGCACGTGCGCCGCGGCCGGTGACGGCCCGGGAGCGCTCAGCGCAGCCGGAAGAACGCGCGGGTGGTGGTGCCCGCGGGAGAGGTGTGCGTGCGGACCAGGTCGGCGAGATGGTGCACCAGCAGCAGGCCCCGCCCGCCCTGCTGCGTGGGATGCGCCGGCCTCCGCCCGGCCAGCGGGTCGGTGAGGTGGCCGGCGTCGCTGACCTCGCACACCACCGCCTCGTCGTCGCGCCACGTGCGCAGGGTGCCGGACCCGCCGCCGTGCAGCACGCTGTTGCCGCACAGCTCCCCCACGACCAGTGCCAGCTCGTCGAGCCGGTCGTCGCTCACGCCGTGGGCGGCGGCACGGTCCACGGCGAAATGCCGGGCACGCGACAGCGTCGTGGCGTCGAACCGCATCGTTTCCACAGCAGGCGGCGCCTCCAGCAGTGTGTTGCACCGGGCGAGCACGTCATACGGGGCGTAGCGGGTGCTGCGCCGCGGGCCGTCGCCGTCCAGCAGCACCGGGTGCGTCGCCTCGGCGTCGGCCAGCACGGCGGCGTCCAGCCTGCCGGCGTCGTACGGACACAGGATCGCGCCGTCCCAGCCCGCGAACGACTCGTTGATCAACGCCTCGTGCTGCACGCACGCCGGGTACTCCTGTTCGGTGCGTCCCGGCCAGATCGGCTCGCCGATGATCCGGACGTGCCCGTCATGCTGGTCCGCGAACGCGCGGAGCACACCCGCGATGATCCGCCCGGGATTACGGCCGGCCTCGCTCATGTCGATCAGCCGCACCGCGCCGGCCGCGTCACCGAGGGCCGCCTCGATCCGGCGCAGGTTCGGCTCGGGAACGGCGACCGCGACAGGCTCGTCCCGGTCGAGCCCTTCCAGCACGAACGGCACCGTGCCCGCCAGGTAACTCTGCTCATCCCGATAGAAGAGCGCAGGGTGCGAGAAGCCCGCTGACTGCGTCTCGCTGATCGCTGTCACCTAATGCGTCCCTCTTCGCTTGACGCGCATGATCTCCGCACGGAATATCCACCCGACCGGATGGCCAAACCCGATTATTCGAGAATCCGGCCTACGACCGCGAGTGACCAGAAGCCGACTGCCACCGCACAGGCCAGCACGGTCAGCCAGCCGAGCAGGTGCCGGTCCCCGCGTGCGGACCGCCCTCGAAACGCAGCGTAACCACCGAGGCCGAACAGTGCCAGGGGCAGCAGCGGTAACGGGGAGAGCCTCACCACCGTGGCCAGGACACACACGAAGGAGAGGACGGCCAGCGTGGCGACGAAGACCACGTGCAGCCGCGGATGGCGCAGCCGCGCGGCCTCGACGATCCGGCTCGCGACATCGGCGGGCTTGGTGGGCGGGTCAGGCGGGACGGCAGGTCTGTCGTCCGACGGCGAGCTCATCGACGGCCGTCCCGGTCACGAGGGCGGCTCAGGCCGACTTCTCACCACGCTCGCCGCGCTGCCTGCGCGACGGCTGGCGGGACACGATCGTCGGGTTGACGTTCTCGCGGACCGTCTGCTCGGTGATGACCACCTTCGCCACGTCGTCGCGGCTGGGGATGTCGTACATAACCGGCTGGAGGACCTCCTCCATGATGGCCCGCAGACCACGCGCGCCGGTGCCACGCAGCAGCGCCTGGTCGGCGATCGCCTCCAGCGCGGTCTTGGTGAACTCCAGCTCGACGTTGTCCATCTCGAAGAGCTTCTTGTACTGCTTGGTCAGCGCGTTGCGCGGCTCGGTGAGGATCTTCACCAGCGACGGCTTGTCGAGGTTGGTCACGCTGGCCACGACCGGGAGCCTGCCGATGAACTCCGGGATCAGGCCGAACTTGATCAGGTCCTCCGGCATGGTGTCGGAGAAGATGTCGCTCTCCTCGATCTCGCGCTTGGTGCGGATCTCCGCGCCGAAGCCGAGGCCACGCTTGCCGATGCGGTCGTTGATGATCTTCTCGAGCCCCGCGAAGGCACCCGCGACGATGAACAGGACGTTCGTCGTGTCGATCTGGATGAACTCCTGGTGCGGGTGCTTGCGCCCGCCCTGCGGCGGCACGCTGGCGGTGGTGCCCTCCAGGATCTTCAGCAGCGCCTGCTGGACGCCCTCGCCGGAGACGTCCCTGGTGATCGACGGGTTCTCCGACTTGCGGGCGATCTTGTCGACCTCGTCGATGTAGATGATCCCCGTCTCGGCCCGCTTGACGTCGTAGTCGGCCGCCTGGATGAGCTTCAGCAGGATGTTCTCGACGTCCTCGCCGACGTAGCCCGCCTCGGTGAGCGCCGTCGCGTCGGCGATGGCGAACGGCACGTTCAGCAGCTTCGCCAGCGTCTGCGCGAGGTAGGTCTTGCCACAGCCGGTGGGGCCGAGCATGAGGATGTTGGACTTGGCGAGCTCGACCGCCTCGTCCTTGGAGTCCTTCGGCCCGGGCTTGCCCTCCGACTGAATGCGCTTGTAGTGGTTGTACACCGCGACGGCCAGCGTCCGCTTCGCGTCGTCCTGGCCGATGATGTACTGCTCGAGGAAGTCGTGGATCTCGGCCGGCTTGGGCAGCTCGTCGAGCTTGACGTCACCGGCCTCGGCGAGCTCTTCCTCGATGATCTCGTTGCAGAGGTCGATGCACTCGTCGCAGATGTAGACGCCGGGTCCGGCGATGAGCTTCTTCACCTGTTTCTGGCTCTTCCCGCAGAAAGAGCACTTCAGCAGGTCTCCGCCGTCGCCGATCCGTGCCATGACCGCTGACCTCGTCCCCTCCGGTGCGATGCCGCACCTGACTCGTCTCGCCCGCCCCCGCCACGGGGACGCGGCGCGTGCGCTGCCACTGACGGTACCCGCCCAGCGCGCCCGGCGGGAGGACCATCAGGAATTCGCCGGCGCGCGGAAGGCCACGATAGCCCCGGAAGCGGGTGCGTGTCGCCCGGCGACACGCACCCGCCCGGGAATCGCGGGACTCAGCTGTCCCCGGACGCCTTGCGGTACTGCAACACCTGGTCGATGATGCCGTACTCGACGGCCTCCTCGGGCATGAGAATCTTGTCGCGCTCGATGTCGGAGCGCACCTGCTCCGGCGTGCGGTTCGTGTGCTTGGCCAGCACCGTCTCCATCAGGCGCCGCACGCGCTGGATCTCGTTCGCCTGGATCTCCAGGTCCGACACCTGGCCGTAGGTGCCCTCGGTGGCGGGCTGGTGGATCAGCACGCGGGCGTTCGGCAGCGCGAGGCGCTTGCCCTTCGTGCCCGCCGCCAGCAGCACGGCCGCGGCCGACGCGGCCTGGCCGAGGCATACCGTCTGGATGTCCGGACGCACGTACTGCATCGTGTCGTAGATCGCCATCAGCGCGGTGAACGAGCCACCGGGCGAGTTGATGTAGATCGTGATGTCGCGGTCGGGGTCCTCGTGCTCGAGGTGCAGCAGCTGGGCCATCACGTCGTTGGCCGACGCGTCGTCCACCTGAACGCCGAGCATGATCTGGCGCTCCTCGTACAGCTTGTTGTACGGGTTGGACTCCTTGACCCCGTAGCTGGTGCGCTCCACATAGGAGGGAAGCACGTACCGGGACTGCGGAAGATGCGGGCTGCTCATGGTTGTTCTCCTCCTCGCCAGTGCCCGGTCAGTTCGCGCTCGGGCGCGGGTTCTCGCGGGTCAGCACCTGGTCGACGAAGCCGTAGTCCTTGGCCTCGTCGGCGGTGAACCAGCGGTCGCGGTCGCCGTCGGCGATGATCTGCTCGACGGTCTGTCCGGTCTGCTCCGCCGTGATCCTCGCCAGCTCCTGCTTCCACTTGCCGAAGACCTCGGCCTGGATGGCGATGTCCGACGCGGTGCCGCCGACACCCGCGGACGGCTGGTGCATCAGGATCCGCGCGTGCTGCAGCGCGTAGCGCTTGCCCGGCGTGCCCGAGGACAGGAGGAACTGCCCCATCGAGGCCGCCAGCCCCATGGCATAGGTCGCCACGTCCGGCTCGATCAGCTGCATCGTGTCGTAGATCGCGAACCCGGCGGTGACCGAGCCGCCCGGCGAGTTGATGTAGAAGCGGATGTCCGACTGCGAGTCCTCCGCGGCCAGCAGCAACAGCTGCGCGGTGATGCGGTTGGCGACCTCGTCGTTGACCTCGGAGCCGAGCACCACGATGCGTTCCTGGAGCAGCCGCTCGTACACCGAGTCGGTCAGGTTGAGCCCCGCGGTGCTGGTACGCCCCTCGGGCATGTGCTGCGTCACGTCTGCCTGCCTTTTCGAAAGTCTCGGATCTTGCAATCGACCCTAACGAACTCGGGCGGCGCCGAATGCCTGACACCGCCCGAGTTCGCTCAGAGCATGAGAAGAGGAGATCACTTCTCCGAGTTCTGCGCCGTCTCCCGCGACTGCGCCGCCTCGTCCGTGACCTCGGTCTCAGCGCCCTCACCGGTCTCGTCCTGGGGGGTGCCCTCGGCCTCGGCCGCGGAACCCTCGTCCTCGGGGCCGAAGAGCTCCTCGAGGTCAACGGGCGAGCCCGACGCGTCGGTCACGGTGGCCTTGCGCACCACCGTGGCGAGTGCCTTGCCCCGCCGCACGTCGGCGAAGATGGCGCCGAGCTGGCCGGACTGCTGGGCCCGCTGCACGTACTCGTCGGGGCTGACGCCGAACCGCTGCGCCTGGTAGATGATGCGCTCGGTGAGCTCGCTGTCGCTCACCTGCACCTCCTGGTTGTCGGCGATGGTGTCCAGCAGCAGCTGGGTCCGCACCGACTTCTCCGCCTCCTGGCGGACCTCGTTCTCCCACTCCTCGGCGTTCTCGCCCTGCTCCTCCAGTGAGCGCTTGAAGGCGTCCTCGTCGTGGTCGAACGGGTGGATCGCGTCGTGCTTGCGGTTGGAGATCTCGGCCTCGAGCACCTTCTCGGGCAGCGGCACCTCGACGCGCTCGAGCAGCTCGTCGAGCACCTTGTCGCGGGCCTCGACGCCCTGCTGCATCCGCTTCATCCGGGTCAGCCGCTCGCGCAGGTCGGCCCTCAGCTCGTCGATGGTGTCGAACTCGCTGGCCATCTGCGCGAACTCGTCGTCGGCCTCGGGCAGCTCGCGCTGCTTGATGGAGTTGACCGTGACGGTCACCTCCGCGTCCTTGCCCGCGTACTCTCCCGCGACGAGCTTGGTGGTGAAGGTCCTGGTCTCACCCTCACCCGCACCGATGATCGCCTCGTCGATGCCGTCCACGAGCTGGCCGGAGCCGATCTCGTAGGACAGCCCCGTGGTGGAGGCGTCGGGGACCTCCTCGCCATCCACGGTCGCCGAGAGGTCGATGGAGACGAAGTCGCCGTTCTCGGCGGGGCGGTCGACGCCGGTCAGCGTGCCGAAGCGCGCGCGCAGCTCGTCGAGCTGCTCGTCGACCTCGGCGTCGGTGAGCTCGATGTCGCCCACGCTCACCGAGAGATCGGTCAGGTCGGGCAGGTCGATGTCCGGGCGGACGTCGACCTCGGCGCTGAACTCCAGCACCTCCCGGTCCTCCAGCTTGGTGACCTCGAAGTCGGGCTGGCCGAGCGTGCGGACGTCGCCGCTGCGCACCGCCTCCAGGTACTTGGCAGGGATGGCCTCGTTGACGACCTCGTCGAGCACCGGGGCACGGCCGATCCGGCTCTCGAGAACGCGGGCGGGGGCCTTGCCGGGCCGGAAGCCGGGGATCCGGACCTGCTGAGCGATCTTGCGATAGGCGCGGTCGAAGTTCGGTTTGAGCTCGTCGAACGGCACCTCGACATTGATCTTCACGCGCGTCGGGCTCAGCTGCTCGACGGTGCTCTTCAACGTTTTCTCCTCGCCGGGACAGTGTCGGTATCTGGATTCGGTCCGCCGGACCGCAGCTCGAGGCGGGGACCGAAGTCCGAGTCTAGGCCAGTGACGTGCCCGCTCGACCCCGGGTCCCCGCCCGGTCGCGGCCGCCACGGCGGCCGGTGTCACCCGGGTGGGTCTGCGGGCGGGCGGTCCACGACCGCGCCGGCGGAGCCCGGGCGTCAGGTCCCGCGCCGGGTTTCGGTCTCCTGGCCGGACGGCTCGTCCGCCGCCTCGCCGACGGGCGGGCCCGACCCGTTGCCGGTGTCCCCGCCGGTGGGCCGGCCCGGGTCGGCGTCGGGGTCGTAGTCCTCTTCGTACACGTCGGGGATGCCGTCGGCGTCGGCGTCGCGGGTCTCCTTCTCGTGGACCTGCCGGTAGACGCGGTTGCGCAGCCGCAGGATCACTGTGGCGACGAGCGCGGAGATGACCGAGCCCGTGAGCACGGCGAGCTTGACGTGCTCGTCGCGTTCCGTGCCCGCGCCGAAGGAGAGGTCGCCGACCAGCAACGACACCGTGAAGCCGATGCCGCCCAGCACCGCGAGGCCGAAGACGTCGACCCAGGCGATGTCGCCGTCCAGCTCGGCCTTGGTGAACTTGCCCATCAGGTAGGTCGCGCCGAAGATGCCGATCGCCTTGCCGAGGAACAGGCCCGCCACGATGCCGAGCGCCACCGGGTCGGCCAGCGCGCGGCCGAGCCCGTCGAGCCCGCCGAAGGCGACGCCCGCGGCCAGCAGGGCGAAGATCGGCACCGCGACACCCGAGGACACCGGCCGCCAGCGGTGCTCGAAGTGCTCGGCGAGGCCGACGCGCTCGCCGCGCCTGCGCAGCGCGGGGACCGCGAAGCCCAGCAGCACCCCGGCGACGGTGGCGTGCACTCCGGACGCGTGCACGAGGGCCCACGCGACGACACCGAGCGGGATGAGCACCCACCACGACCGCACGCGCCGCTGCACCAGCAGCGTGAACAGCCCGAGCGGCACCAGGGCGAGCAGCAGGGGCATTACCGAAAGCTCGTCGGTGTAGAAGACCGCGATGATGAGGATGGCGACCAGGTCGTCCACCACGGCGAGCGTGAGCAGGAACATGCGCAGCGCCGACGGCAGGAACCGGCCGATCACGGCGAGCACCGCCACCGCGAAGGCGATGTCGGTGGCGGTGGGGATCGCCCAGCCGCGTAGCGCCGACGGGTCGCCCAGATTGATCACCGTGTAGATCGCCGCGGGCATGACCACGCCACCCAGCGCGGCGACGACGGGCACGGCGGCGCGGCGGGGGTCGCGCAGGTCACCGGCGACGAACTCGCGTTTGAGCTCCAGTCCGACCACGAAGAAGAAGATGGCGAGCAGCCCGTCGGCCGCCCACTCCGAGATGGAGAGGTCGAGATGCAGGGCGTGCGGGCCGATGGTCAGCTCGCGCATCGACTCGTAGGCGCCCGACCACGGGGAGTTGGCCCAGACGAGGGCCACCACGGCACCGATCAGCAGCAGCATCCCGCCGACGGTCTCCTGCCGGAGGATGTCGGCGACCTGTTTCCACTCACCCCAGGACGATCTGCGAAAGAGCCGGAATTTCTCGGGAGTCGCAGTGCCCATGTCTGGAGTGGTCCCTCCCGCCTCGACGAGTGCTCCGGTCGGTTGAGTACCTCGGAAGTTTACCGGCAAGCTCCCGTGCTGATCGCGGTTCGTGATCGACTTCGCCCTCCGGCGCTCACTTGAGCTTGCGCAGCCACAGCCGCCAGATGAGGGCCGTGGGCACCACCACGGCCAGCACGATGCCGATGATCCCGAGCACGACGGAGGCCAGTTCGGCACCGACGGCGATCACCGCGAGCCCGATCACGAACGACGCCAGCATCGCGGCCACGGCGAGGGCGGCGCGGGGAAGCCCGAGCGGGCTCAGCTTCGCGAGCCGCTGCGCCAGCCGCGGGTCGTCCTCGGCGAGCCGGCGTTCGATCTCAGCCAGCTGCCGTTGCTCTTCGTCACGAAGCGCCATACCGGCATCACCAAGAACATTATGGGCCCGGCAGCGCCCGTTCGCCTAGTGTGAGTCCGCCCGGTTCATCCGCTTTGTCATCCTCGCCGGTCCCGGCCTTCACGGTGGGTGCGCGGTCCGGATACATTCCGGGCATGTCGGTACCGGCCGAGGAAGGCCAGGCCAGAGGCCCGCTGTGGTCGCGCAGGCTGCGCGACCCGGCCGCCGTGCTGGAAACGGCGCGGCACGTCGCCGAGGACCTGGCCGACGGCCTGGCCGGTCCCCGCGCCCGCGCCGCGGCCAGGGGGATCCGGCGGCTGCTCGCGGCCGACGGCGTGGGACTGGCCGACCTCTCCGGCGCGCTCGTGACGGCCGGGACGCTGCCGCGCGACGTGGACGCGGCGGCCATGGTCGAGGAGGTCCTGCACACCGAGAGCCGCTGCCGCCGCGCCGAGGTGGTGGCCGTGCCCCTGGTGGTGCACGACGAGCTGGCCGGCGCGCTCGTGGTGGCCGGCAGCACCCGCATGACCGCGCTGCACGAGGTGGCGGCCCTGCTCGTGGAGGCGCTGGAGCGGAGCAGGCTGGAGGAGTCGGCGGAACAGGCGGCCGAGGCGGAGCTGCGGGCGCTGCGGGCGGAGATCTCGCCGCATTTCGTCTACAACGCCCTGACGGTGATCGCGAGCCTGGTGCGCTCCGAGCCCGACCGCTCCCGTGAGCTGATGCTCGACTTCGCCGACTACATCCGCTACAGCCTGGCCAGCCACGGTGAGTACACGACCGTGGCCGACGAGTTCCACGCCATCGAGACCTATCTGGCGCTGCAGCGGGCCGTGCTGGGCGACCGGCTGCGGGTGCAGATCCGCGTCGCGCCGGAGGTGCTGGCGGTGGCGATCCCGTTCCTGGTGTTGCAGCCGATCGTGGAGAACGCCGTCCGGCACGGCATCGAGAGCCAGGCGGGCGGCGGCACGGTGCAGGTGCTCGGGGAGGCCGAGGGTGCCGACTGCGTGCTCAGCGTGGAGGACGACGGCGCGGGCATGGCACCGGAGAAGGCCGCGGCGTTGCTCGCGGGCGACGGCGCGTCCACGAGCATGGGTCTGGCGAACGTGGACCGGCGCCTGCGTAACGTGTACGGGCCATGGTTCGGCTTGGTCGTGGAGACGGCGGAAGGCGAGGGCACGCGCGTGATCGTCCGAGTGCCGAGGTTCCAGCCGGGGGTGGTCCCGTGAGGGACGCGGGGCTGCGGGTCCTGGCGGTCGACGACGTGCCCGCCGCGCTCGACGACCTGTGCGGGATGCTGCGCGAGGCGCCCGAGGTCGCCGACGTCACCGGAGCGGGCGACCCGCTGAGCGCGCTGAAGCTGATCCAGAACGGCGACTTCGACGCCGTGTTCCTGGACATCGCGATGCCCGGCCTCGACGGGCTGGAGCTCGGTTCGCTGCTGAACAAGCTGGCCTCGCCGCCGGTGCTGGTGTTCGTCACCGCCTACGACCAGCACGCCGTCGCCGCGTTCGGGCTCGGCGCCGTGGACTACCTGCTCAAGCCCGTGCGTCCCGAGCGGCTCGCGGACGCGCTGGCCAGGATCACCCGCATCGCGCCCTCGGAGCAGCCCGCCGGGCAGCCTGCCCGGCCTGCCGCGCCGCCGGACGCGATGGCGGCGCTGCCGGTCGAATCGGCGGGCCGCACGCGGTACGTGCGGCGCAGCGACGTCCGCTTCGTCGAGGCGCACGGCGACTACGTGCGCCTGCACGCCGGCTCGGGCGTGCACCTGGTGCGGATGCCGATCTCGCGGCTGGAGGAGTACTGGGAGAGCGCGGGGTTCGTGCGCACCCACCGGGGGTTCCTCGTGGCGCTCGGCGCGGTGCGGGAGCTGCGCAGCGACTCGGCGGGCGGGCTGCTCGCCCACACCGACCTCGGCGACGTCCCGGTGAGCAGGCGGCACGCGCGCGAGCTCCGGGAGCAGCTGTTGCGGGCGGCGCAGCGTGGCGAGTTCGAGCAGCAGGCGTGAGCGTGAGCACACAGCGCAGGGTCGCCGTCACCAGCCCGCAGACTCGGCTGGCGCACGCCCGCAGGCGCTACCGCGGCCCGTGGCGGCCGACCACATTGGACCCGGCCGAGGCGCCGCGCGCGTTCGCCCTGTACCGGGTGCAGCTGCGCAACGCGGTTCTGGCGCTGGTTCTGCTGTGCACACTCCTCGTCGGGCTGCCGCTGCTGCTCG
Organism: Prauserella muralis; assembly: GCF_003202285.1. Taxonomy (GTDB): domain Bacteria; phylum Actinomycetota; class Actinomycetes; order Mycobacteriales; family Pseudonocardiaceae; genus Prauserella_B; species Prauserella_B muralis. Next base: position 747,327 of record NZ_MASW01000002.1, on the reverse strand, counting down.
CGGCGCTGCCGCAGCTCGACCGGCTGCGGCTGCTCGGCATCCCGGTGTCGTGGCTGGCGATCGTCGTGGTGCCGTTCCCGGCGATGGTGCTGCTGGCGTTCTGGCACCTGCGGCGGGTGGAACAGGCCGAGGACCGCGAATGATCGTGGCGTTCGCCGTCGCGCCGGTGGTGCTGGTGACGCTGCTGATCGGGCTGCGCGGTGTCGCGGCGATGCGCACCACCTCGGACTTCCTCGTGGCCTCCCGCCGGGTGTCGCCGTTGCTCAACTCCGCGGCGGTGTCCGGCGAGTACCTGTCGGCGGCGTCGTTTCTCGGCGTGGCGGGACTGGTGGTCAAGGACGGGGTCGGCTCGCTGTGGTACCCGGTGGGCTTCACCGCGGGCTACATCGCGATGCTGGCGCTGGTCGCCGCGCCGATGCGCCGCTCGGGTGCGCTGACCGTGCCCGACTTCGCCGAGGCGCGGCTGGCCTCCCCCGCCCTGCGCCGCCTGGCGGCGGTGGTGGTGCTGGTGATCGGCGCGCTGTACCTGGTGCCGCAGTTCCGCACGGCGGGGCTGGTGCTCAGCGTCGTCAGCGGCACGCCGTACTGGGTCGGCGTCGCGATCTCCGGCGCGGCGGTGAGCGCCACCCTCGCACTCGGCGGCATGCGCGCGGCCACGTACGTGCAGGCGTTCCAGTTCGTGTTCAAGCTGGTGCTGTTCATCGTCCCGGCGATCTGGCTGCTGATCCAGGCCGGGCCCGCCGTGCGCGACGCCGCCGTGCACCCGGTGGAGTTCACCCAGTTCGACCGGGACACCGAGGTGGTGTTCCGGGTGGGCGCGACCCTGGACGTGCCCGGCGGCGCGGAGGTGGTGGAGGCCGGCGGGTCGAGAAGGGCGCTGCCCGAGGGAGAGTGGCAGGTGCCCGCGGGCGCCACCGTCGAGTTCGCCGAGGGCAGCCGCGTGCCCACGCTGCGCGGGGAGATCCCGCCGGGCGGTTCCGGCTGGGAACGGCCGCTGCTCAACCTCCACGACGAGGGCCATCCCCTGCTGGGGACCTGGGCCGTGCTGATCGCCACCATGCTCGGCACCATGGGGCTGCCGCACGTGATCATGCGGTTCCACACCAGCCCGGACGGCCGCGCCGCCCGGCGCACCGCCGCGCTCACCGTCGGGCTGCTCGGCATCTTCTATCTCTTCCCCGGCATCTACGGGGTCCTGGGCAGGGTCCTCGTGCCACACCTGTACCTGTCCAGAGCCACCGACAGCGCGGTGGTGGCCCTGCCGGCGCAGGTCGACGACGGCACCGTGGGCTCGTTGTTCACCGGCCTGCTCACGGCCGGTGCGTTCGCCGCGTTCCTGGCGACCTCGCTCGGACTGCTGCTCGTGGTGTCGGGCGCGATCTCGCACGACCTGGTACCCGGCGGGCTACGGCAGCTGCGCGTCGCCGTGGTGGGCGCGGCGGTGACGGTGGTGCTGCTGGCGCTGCCTGCCGCGCGGTTCGACGCGGGCACGCTGGTGACCTGGGGTTTCACCGTGGCGGCCTCGACGTTCTGCCCGCTGCTGGTGCTCGGCATCTGGTGGTCGCGACTGACCGCGCCCGGTGCGCTGGCCGGGGTCGCGGCCGGCCTGGTGAGCTCGGCGGGGGCGTTCCTGGTCACCGTCGCCGATCCCCCCGTGCACGGCTGGCTGGCGATCCTGCTGGTGCAGCCCGCGCCGTGGTCGGTGCCGCTGGCGTTCGCGGTGATGGTCGTGGTCTCCCTGTTCGGCAGGCCCAAGCCGTGGGCGACCGCCGCCATGCTGCGGCTGCACCTGCACGAGCACCGCAGCTCACCGTTCGCGGATCGTTCGGGCGGCGGGCGTGACCTGGGCCACTCGTCGTGGTCGGCGCGCCGCTCGTCGGCCGTTCGTCGCATCACACGCCGGTTGGTCCGCTGACGATTCCGGCGTTTCGGCCTCCGTCCCTAGGGTGACGCGCAGCACTCCCCCCGTGCCTGTGACGAGGAGGTCACCGTGAGTACCACCGAGCCGTCGACCCATCCGCCCGGGCCGGACACCTGGGCGGAGGTCCACGACAGCGCGGAGTTCCGGCAGCTGCGCAAACGCCTGCGGGGCTTCGTGTTCCCCATGACCGTGCTCTTCCTCGCCTGGTACCTGCTGTACGTGGTACTGGCGGACTACGCGCACGGGTTCATGTCCACCAAGGTCATCGGCAACATCAACATCGGCCTCATCTTCGGGCTGCTGCAGTTCGTGTCCACGTTCGCCATCACCTGGCTGTACGTGCGCTACGCCAACCGCAAGCTCGACCCGATCGCGGACAAGATCCGTGAGGACATCGAAGGGGAGGCGCGATGAGCACGCTGGCGCAGGGTGTCGAGGGCGGCAGCCCCGTCCTCAACATCAGCATCTTCGCGATCTTCGTCGTGGCGACGCTCGTCATCGTCTTCCGGGCGTCCCGCAACACGAAGACCGCTTCCGACTACTACGCGGCAGGGCGTGCGTTCTCCGGGCCGCAGAACGGCACCGCCATCGCGGGCGACTACCTGTCGGCGGCGTCGTTCCTCGGCATCGCGGGCGCGATCGCCGTCTACGGCTACGACGGATTCCTCTACTCGATCGGGTTCCTCGTCGCCTGGCTGGTGGCGCTGCTGCTCGTGGCTGAGCTGCTGCGCAACACCGGCAAGTTCACGATGGGCGACGTCCTGGCCTTCCGCATGCGGCAGCGCCCCGTGCGCGCCGCGGCGGCGACGTCCACACTGGCCGTGTCGTTCTTCTACCTGCTGGCGCAGATGGCGGGCGCGGGCGGCCTGGTGTCGCTGCTGCTCGGCATCGACGCCGACGCGGGCCAGGCCGTCGTCATCGCCGTGGTCGGCATCGTGATGATCACCTACGTGCTGGTCGGCGGCATGAAGGGCACCACCTGGGTGCAGATCATCAAGGCAGGCCTGCTGATCGCGGGCGCCTTCGCGATGACCGTGTGGGTGCTGGGCCGCTACGGGCTCAACCTCTCGGAGCTGCTCGGTTCGGCGTCATCGGCGGCGGGTGGCAACGACGCGCTGCTCAACCCGGGCGAGCGCTATGGCGTCAGCGGCACCACCCAGCTCGACTTCCTGTCGCTGGGCGTCGCACTGGTGCTCGGCACCGCGGGCCTGCCGCACGTGCTCATGCGCTTCTACACGGTGCCCACGGCCAAGGAGGCCCGCCGCTCCGTCGTGTGGGCCATCGTCCTCATCGGACTGTTCTACCTGTTCACCCTGGTGCTGGGCTACGGTGCCGCGGCCATCGTCGGCTCCGACGCGATCAGCAACGCGCCGGGCGGGGAGAACTCGGCCGCGCCGCTGCTGGCCGAGGCGCTCGGCGGGCCGGTGCTGCTCGGCTTCATCGCGGCGGTGGCGTTTGCGACCATCCTCGCCGTGGTGGCCGGGCTGACGATCACCGCGTCGGCGTCGTTCGCGCACGACGTCTACGCCAACGTGATCAAGAAGGGCAAGGTGGACAGCAAGAACACCGAGGTGCGCGTCGCCCGGATCACCGCGTGCGTGATCGGTGCCGTGGCGATCGTCGGCGGCATCCTGGCCAAGGACCAGAACGTGGCGTTCCTGGTGGCCCTCGCCTTCGCGGTCGCGGCGTCGGCGAACCTGCCGACGATCCTGTACTCGCTGTTCTGGAAGCGGTTCAACACCTCGGGCGCGCTGTGGTCGATCTACGGCGGGCTGTCGGTGACGATCGTGCTCATCGTCTTCTCCCCCGCCGTGTCGGGCGGCGAGAAGGCGATGATCCCGGGCGTGGACTTCCACTGGTTCCCGCTGCAGAACCCGGGCCTGGTGTCGATTCCGGTGTCGTTCTTCCTGGGCTGGCTGGGCACGGTCCTGTCGAAGGAGCACCTGGAGGACAAGCACAAGGAGATGGAGGTGCGCTCGCTCACGGGAGCCGGGGCGGAGAAGGCCTCGGCACACTGAGTCCGCTCCCGCCCGAGGGGCCCCGGTCACGGCGATCGGGGCCCCTCGTCGTGGGCGGCGTTTCCCCGGCTCGGCGCGGTGGTAACCCACCCGAGTGAGCCGAGGAGGTCGTTATGTCGACTGGAGCAATCGTCACCATCGTGGTGCTGGCAGTCGTCCTCGTCGTGCTGCTGGCGCTCGTCGCGTGGCAGCACCGCAGGCGCACGCACCTGCGGGAACGGTTCGGGCCTGAGTACGACCGCGCGGTGGAGGACACCGGCTCGCGCCGCCACGCCGAGCGGGAGCTGGCACGCCGCGAGGCCGAGCACGAGGGTCTGGAGATCCGCCCGCTCACGGCCGAGTCGCGGGAGCGCTACCGGCAGAGCTGGGAGCTGGTGCAGCAGCAGTTCGTCGACCGGCCCGCCGAGGCGGTGGTGGACGCCGACCGGCTGCTGACGGCGCTGCTGGCCGAGCGCGGCTACCCGACCGGCGACCACGAGGAGCAGGCCGCCGCCCTGTCGGTGACCCACGCGCGCACGCTGCAGGACTATCGCGCGGCCCACGACGTCGTGCGACGGCACGGCAACGGGCAGGCGTCCACCGAGGACCTGCGCGAGGCGATGGTGCGCTACCGCGGGATCGTCGACGAGCTGCTGCGGGAGGAGCCCGAGCACGCGGGTCCCCGGCACCGGAAGAGCTGACGCGCACCGTCGGGGCCGGCGGCATACTCGACCGCATGGCCTACGACGTGACGGAGATCAGGAAACAGTTCCCGGCCCTCGACGAGCGCGTGGCCCATTTCGACGGACCCGGCGGATCCCAGGTGCCCGCGGCGGTGGCCGACGCGGTGGCGCGGACGTTGTGCTCCGGCGTCGCGAACCGGGGCGCCGTCACGGCGGCGGAGCGCAGGGCGGACGCGATCGTGGCCGACGCGCGGGCGGCAGCCGCCGATCTGGTGGGCGGCGTGCCGGAGGGCATCGTCTTCGGCCGCAGCATGACCCAGCTGACCTACGACTTCTCGCGGGCGCTCGCCAAGCAGTGGGAGCCCGGTGACGAGATCGTGGTGACGCGGCTGGACCACGACGCGAACATCCGGCCATGGGTGCAGGCCGCGCAGGCGCGTGGGGTGCGGGTGCGCTGGGCCGAGTTCGACCCCGCCACCGGTGAGCTGCCGGTGGAGGCGGTGCGTGACCTGCTGGGCGAGCGCACCCGGCTGGTGGCGGTGACGGCGGCCTCGAACCTGCTCGGCACCAGGCCCGACGTCCCGGCCATCACCGCGGCCGCGCACCAGGCAGGCGCGCTCTGTTACGTCGACGGCGTGCATCTGACCGCGCACACGCCGGTGGACGTCGGCGAGCTGGGCGCGGACTTCTACGCGTGCTCGCCGTACAAGTTCCTGGGCCCGCACCTCGGCCTGGTCGCCGCGAGCCCCGAGCTGCTGGAGACGGTGCGCCCGGACAAGCTGCTGCCCTCCACCGACGCCGTACCGGAACGTTTCGAGCTGGGCACGTTGCCGTACGAGCTGCTCGCGGGCACCACGGCGGCCGTCGACTTCCTGGCGGGCCTGGTGCCGGGCCCGGGTTCCCGGCGGGAGCGGCTGGGCGTGTCGATGCGGGCGCTGGAGGAGCACGAGGAGGGCCTGGCGCGGCGCCTGGAGGCGGGCCTGCGGGAGGTCGGGGGCGTGGTGCTCTACGGCGCGCCCCGCAGCCGCACCCCGACGGTGCTGTTCGCGGTGGAGGGCGTGCCGTCGCCGGCGGTGTACGCCAAGCTCGCCGAGCGTGGCATCAACGCCCCGGCGGGCAGCTTCTACGCGCTGGAGTGCTCGCGGTGGCTGGGCCTTGGCGACACGGGAGCCGTCCGGGCGGGCATCGCCCCGTACACGACGGAATCCGAAGTAGACGCCCTGGTGCGGGAGGTCGCGGCGCTCGCAGCCGCCTGACGCGCGCGCCGGCCACCGGCGTGTGGCCGTGCCGAAGGTGCCCTTGGGTACCTGGTGTGTACCCAAGGTGCCCTTCGGCTCGCCGCCGACAGCCCTCGCGCTGTCCCGCCAGCCGGCCACTCCCCCGAGGCCGGTGAAGTGGCCGGTCAGGGCCATCCGAGTCGGGGCGACAGGATTTGAACCTGCGACCCTTCGCTCCCAAAGCGAATGCGCTACCAAGCTGCGCCACGCCCCGTCTCACGCCACGCCGAGGTGGTGTGCGACCACCTTAGCGTGCCCCGGTACACTACCGGTGCGGCTGGTCACCAGTCGTACGCGGGCGTAGCTCAATGGTAGAGCCCCAGTCTTCCAAACTGGCTACGCGGGTTCGATTCCCGTCGCCCGCTCCACGACGTCCACGCACGTCAGAGGCGGTCTCCGGACGGCGGTTCCCGAGCATCGGGAGCCGCCCTTCGCCGTCTCGTGCCATGAGCGTGCCATTGACTCGCCTGCTGATCATCGTCGGACGCGCCTCCTTTCACCTGCGTGCCGCGGTGGAAGTTCCCGTAGCCGGCGAGTTGAGGACCGACAGCCGGTCCAGCTGAATCCGGTCGTTCTCGACCTTGTGAAGCCAGTCCTCAGTACGCCCGACCAGCTCACCAGCACGCGCTGCGAGAGTCCCGGCGACGCCGATACCAGGAGATCCGCTCGCGATGGTCAGCCGCGCTGTAGCACCCCCATATGTTTGCTTACAGCACACGGAAAACAATTCCGGGTCGCCCACAAATCATGCTTCGAGGTCGTCGGGAAGTAGACGGAATGCTGTGTGAACTCCGGCGATTGGTTGAGCAGTCCGAAAATGGCGGCGATCCAGCGTCAGTATCGCATCCGTGCTGTAGCGGGCGGCCAGTACGACGTTGGCGGCGTCGGTGAGTCCTAGTTCGAGAGAACGGTAACGTGAGCGGACGGCCTTGGCTTCGACAAGAAGGTCAGCGGTGATCTCTGCGATCTCGTAGTCGCGCTTGCGCGTTCTCGTGGCGAGGTTGTCAGAGACTGCCATCGCTGTGTCTTCCCCGAAATGCTTGGCGACCAGGTAATCCAGCTCGGCCAGCACCATGGGGGAGATCACGAGCAGACTCGCCCGCGCAATAGCTGTGCGGGCGGCATTGTGCTCCTTGTCATCGCGGTCGATGGCGGCCAGTAGTCCGGACGTGTCGGCGATGACGATCACGCAGTGCGTCCGAAGCCTTCGTCAAGCAGGTCGTCAACCCGGCTGGCTAGCTGGCCACCGCCGTGAACGGCAGGCAAATCGCACTCACCAATCGGCTCGCGATACCGAGCCAACACCAAATCAACGCCTTCCCGTAGCAGGTCGGCCTCGCTCCGGCCCAGCTTGCGGCTCGCGTCTTTGAGTCCGCTGAGCTGGTGATCTTGAAGGTACACGGCAGTCTGGCGCATGCACCTATTGTAAACGTATAGGTGAACGGCGTCGACCATGCGGTCCCGGTCACAGCGTCTCAGCCGCAGGTCAGGCAGTTGATCCAGCGTGCCCGCGCAGTCTTCCAAACTGGCTACGCGGGTTCGATTCCCGTCGCCCGCTCCACGACGTCCACGCACGTCAGAGGCGGTCTCCGGACGGCGGTTCCCGAGCATCGGGAGCCGCCGTTCGCCGTCTCGTGCCACGAACGGACCACTACCGGGCCGACGGCACCTCCGCCGCGAACGCCTCGCTGGGATTGGTGACGATCACCGAGGCGCCGTCAGGCGAGGTCTGCGCACCGGTCAGCCGGGGCAGACTCCCCAGCACGAACGGGAACGCGGAGAGCGGCATCAGCACGAAACCGGCGACGGCCACACCAGCCAGCCACGGCATGCCATCGGTGACCCCGGCCACGATCAGCGCGCCCGCGAACGCCGCCAGGCCACCGAAGAACAGAACCGACGCGACGGTCAGCCACCACGCCCTCGTCCGGGTGCATTTCCGGCACAGTGGCCACCCCTTGACGTCGGCGACGCGCACGTTCCTGCGGTGCTGATCGAGGCGTTCGGCCATCCCGAGAACGCCTCGGCCACCGACCTGCAGGAACCGGTTGCCTTTGATCTTCACCTTCGACTGGAGAACGAAGTCCTTCTGTCGGACCGCAGGCAGGCCGTGTCGCGAACAATGGCGCGGCAAGCTGCCCGGCCGGCCCACGAACTCGGCAGGCAACGTGACGACGCCATCGTGATGCGGCACTGGAGAACTCCTGTCACCATGACGGAACTCGGACGGAACCGAATTCTAGCCGCGCCCGTCCGATGTCCGGAGTTGATCGCTTCGGATGACGGAAAACGGGGAGGGACCATGGGGGGCTTCATTGCCGAGCCGCGGGTCATCTCGGCCTTCGGCGAAGAGCTGGACGGGCTCGTCGCCGAGGCGAACGCGGCGAAGGGCTACGCGGAGGACCACCTGAACCTCAGCGGCGGTGACGCCGGGATCTTCCAGACCATCGTGGGCGCGGTGACCGACGCGAGGAACGCGCTCACCGAGAACTACGAGCGGCTGGCAGGCATCGCGCAGGCCGCGGCATCCGAAGTGGACAAGGCGGCGATGATGTACGGCAACACCGACAAGGCCGAGGCCGAGCGCATGGACAGCACCTACCCCGAGGCGGGTGCGTGACATGGCCGACTCCCCTTCTTCCCAGCTGACGCCGCCGACCTCGTCGGACCCGGTCCCCGACCTGCTCGAAAGCGTCATCGGCGTCAGCCAGTACATCAGCGTGTCCTATTGGGTCGGTGAGGCGATCGGGCTGGTGACCGGCGTCAATCCCGGCGAATGGGTGGCCGAGAAGTTCGCGGGCGACTTCGAGGCCGTCCAGAAGGCCGGCATCGCCTGCGAGAACCTCGGTGCCTTCAACAGCGACTTCGCCAACGTCATCACGAGTGGCCTGACCACCGTGCGCGAGGGCTGGACCGGCAACGCCGCCGACACGGCAGTCGAGTACTTCACCCGTGTCGCCAACGCGATCGCGGACCAGGAAAGCACGCTGAACGCCATGGGACGGGAGCTCAAGCAGGCCGCCGTCGGCATGTACGAGACGGCGAACGCGGTCAAGGGCTTCATGGAGACGCTCTTCGACTACCTGATCGCGATCGGGATCGAACTCGCGGCCGCCGCCGCGAGCAGCTGGACCATCATCGGACCGATCCTGTCCGGAGCCGCCGCCGCGGTGACGATCAGCAAGGCGATCGGCACCTGGGGCAAGGTGCTCGACGCCCACACCGCCGCGTGGAACTCCGCGCAGGCCCTCGTCGGCGTCATGGCCGGCTATCTGAGCACGCTCAAGGACAACGACCTGCAGGCGTTGCCCGCGGGCAACTACGACCACCCTGGAGTCTGAGTTGAGCGGCAGCGAGCAGGAACCGACCCTCGACATCGCGCGCGGCGACGTGGCGCTGTCGAAGCACGTGAAGAACTCGCTCGGGGTGTTGCGCGACAAGGTCGACGACCCGGAGTTCGCCCGGCTCGTCGACGACGTCACGTCGGGACGGCGGAGCCTGCGCGACATGGTGCACACGCCCGCGTTCGCCCGCGTCCTGAATCCGCTCGCCGAACAGGGCGCCGAGACCTACCGCAATCTCTCGGAGGAGGAACGGGAGGAGCTCGCCAGGCAGGGCGAGGAGCAGTTCGAGCAGGTGCGCGCGGACGCCGAGACCCCGACGGCGGCACGGGGCGATGACGACGGCGACGACGAGGACTTCAGCGACCGCACCTGGATGCGCTGACACGGTTCCGGGCGAGACCCCCTCTCTCAGCGGGCCAGCAGGCCACGCGCCACCACATCGGTCGCCGTGTGCAGCAGGTCGCGTAGCTCGGATTCGGTGCGGCGCAGGCTGTCCGGCCGCCAGCCGAGGCTGATCACGCCGTTCCAGGACGCCCACAGGATCGTGGCCACCTGCTCGGGGTCGACCTCCCGCAGCGCACCGGCGGCGATGCCGCGTCGCAGCGCGTCCACGAGCCGCCGGTTCTGCTCGTCGACCGAGCGCGCCAGCCGTTCCGCGAGCTCCTGGCCCGCCGCGTACTGACCGGGTGCGCTCGGAAACGCCAGCATCCGGAAGTACTCCGGGTAGGCCAGGTAGAAGCCCAGGTACTCCTCCGCCGCGGCATACAACTGCTCGACCGGCGACCGGTCGGCCGTGTACGCGCGGTCCATGTGGTCGCGGTCGGCGCCCAGCGCCCGCTCCACCACGGCGGCGTGCAGTCCCGCCTTGGAGCCGAAGTGGTTGTAGATCGAGCCGACCGCCACCCCCGCCCGCGAGGCGATCTCGTCCACCGTCGTCTCGTCGACACCACGGGCCGCGAAGGTCTCCTCCGCCGCATGCAGCAGGGCGTCGATCGTGCGCCGCTTCCGCGGATCCATACCGGCCATTGTTGCCATCGTTGCAAGAACCGCCCGTGCCCGCTACCGTGCCCGGCATACTTTTTGCAACGGTTGCAATAGTTGGCCAACGGAGGTCGTGACCGATGAACGACTGGCGAGACACACGCCTCGGTGAGCCGCGCGAGGTGCGGCTGCCCTCCGGCACCGTGCGCTACCACGACCGTGGCAGCGGCCCGATCATCGTGTTCGCCCACGGCTACCTGGTGAACGCGAACCTGTGGCGCAAGGTCGTTCCGGCGCTGGCGCAGGACTTCCGGTGCATCGCACCCGACCTGCCTCTCGGGTCGCACACCGTGCCGATGCGCCGCGACGCCGACCTGTCGCCGCCGGGCATCGCCCGTGTGCTCGCGGACCTGCTCGAGGCGCTCGACCTGCGGGACGTGACGCTGGTCGGCAACGACTCCGGCGGCGCCTACAGCCAGCTCGTGGCGGTGCACCACCCCGAGCGGCTGGGCAGGCTCGTGCTCAGCTCGTGCGAGACGCCGGAGGACACCTGGCCGCCGACACCAGGCGGTTTCGGGCTGCTGAAGGCGACCGCAGCCAACCCGCTGACCTACCGCGCGCTCTACCAGGTGCTGCGGGTTCCGCGCACGTGGCGCTGGCACAACACCTACGGCTGGCTGGCGAAGTACCCGATCGAGGCCGAGGCGATGAACAGCTACGTGCGGCCGGTGATCGACCGGGCGGACATCCGGGTCGACGGCCGCAAGGCCATCGGCGCGGTGTCCGAGCGCTACGTCCAGGACGCGGCACATCGGCTCGTCCGCGAGGCCCCGGTGCCGATCCACTTCGTCTGGGCCGCCGAGGATCGCGTGTTCCCCCTCGACCACGCGCGGCGCTACGCAGCCGATCTCGACGCGAAACTGCACACCGTCGCCGACTCCTACACCTACGTCAGCGAGGACCAGCCGGAGGCCACTGCGAGGCTCATCGCCTCCTGCGCCACCGCCTGACGGCTACTCGCCCAGCGCCACCGCACGCGAGCGGAGGTAGCGCTGCTCCGGCACGCTGAGGGTGCGCCGCGCCGCACGCAGGTAGGCCTCGCGCGCGGCCGTGCGGTCACCCACCAGCTCGAGCAGGTGAGCCCGCACCGCGTCCACACGGTGATGCCCGGCGAGCGCCTCCTCGGCCTCCACCTCGCGCAGCAACCGCAGCCCCTCCTCCGCGCCGTGCACCATGGCCACGGCGACGACCCGGTTGAGCGTGACCATCGGGCCCGGCGCGGTCAGGCGCAGCAGGTCGTACAGGGCCAGGATCTGCGGCCAGTCCGTGTCTTCGGCCCGCGGCGCCTCGGCGTGCACGGCGGCGATGGCCGCCTGCAGCTGGTAGGGCCCCACCGGGCCGGACGCCAGCGTCCGCTCCACCAGTGCGAGCCCCTCGTCGATGGCGTTCCGGTCCCACCGGCCGCGGTCCTGCTCGGCGAGCGGCACGAGCGCGCCGTCGTCGCGGGTCCGCGCCGCCCGGCGCGCGTCGGTGAGCAGCATGAGCGCGAGCAGGCCCGCCGCCTCGCCGTCCTCGGGTACCGCCGCGTGCAGTTGCCGCGCGAGCCGGACGGCCTCGGCGACGAGGTCGGTCCGCACCAGCTCGGCCCCCGAGCTCGCCGTGTACCCCTCGTTGAACACGAGATAGAGCACCTGGAGCACACCGGCGATCCGCCGCGGCCGGTCCTCGGCCGAGGGCAACCGGAACCGCGCGCCGCTCGCCGTGATCCGCTGCTTGGCCCGGCTGATGCGCTGGCCGATGGTCGCCTCGGGTACCAGGTAGGCCCGCGCGATCTCGGCCGTGGTCAGGCCACCGACCGCCCGCAGCGTCAACGCCACCTGCGAGGCCGGTGTCAGCGACGGGTGGCAGCAGAGCAGCAGCAGCGTCAGCGAGTCGTCCGCGGACGGCTGCTGCTCGCCCGGCGGCGGTTCCCGCTGCGCGGTGCCGGCCTCCCGGCGCCGCCGTGCGGCGTCGCTGCGCACCATCTCGATGAGCCGCCGGGAGGCGACCGTGACCAGCCACCCGCGCGGGTTCTCCGGCACGCCCTCGTCCGGCCACTGCTGCGCGGCCGCCAGCAGCGCCTCCTGCACGGCGTCCTCGCTGCTGTCGAAGTCACCGTAACGCCGGACGAGCCGGGTGAGCACCTGCGGCGCCAGCTCCCGCAGCAGGCCCTCGACCGCCGCGCCCCCACTCACATCTCCAGCCCGCTGAACGTGCGGACGGGCCGCACCTCGATCACACCCGCCTCCGCCTCCGGAATCCGGGCGGCGATCTCGGTGGCGCGCTCGAGGCTGCCGCACTCGACGAGGTAGAAGCCCGCCAGCTGCTCCTTGGTCTCGGCGAACGGGCCGTCGGTGGCCGAGATCTGCCCGCCGCGCACGGTCACCTGCCGGGCGAGTGACGGATCGGCCAGCGACTCCGACACGATCATCTCCCCCGACGCCGCCAGCTCCTCGTTCAGTGCCGCGTAGGCCCGCAGGCCCTGCGCCTGCTCGGCCTCGGGCAACTGCTCCCACAGTCGCCGCGCGTCCGGGTTCGTGTAGATCAGCACCAGGTACTTCACGCGTGCCTCCAAAGTTTTCCGGCTTCTTCTCACCCGCGATGTCGAAACCGGCGCCGCAGCTTCTACCTCGTCGTGAACCGAGGAGGACATGATGATCGCAGCCGAACGGGATCCCGCGCAGCGCCGTCCGGGACTTCGCCGGGCCACCGGCCGGGACTACGCCGCATGGTTCGCCGTGCTCGACGAGTGGGGCGCGCCGGGCCGCCCGTTCCGGGAGATCGCAGGCTGGCTGCGCGCCGAGCACGGCATGAGTGCCTGGTGGGCGCAGAAGCTGATCGTTGAGTACGAGCAGGCCAGAGGACTGCGCCCGGCGGGCGTGCGGCCGGACGGCACGTTCACCGTCGGCAGCAGCGCGACGATGAGCGTGCCGGTGGAGCGGCTCTACGCCGCGGTCGTGCGCCCCGGAACGCGCGAACGCTGGCTGCCCGGCATCGCCCTGCGGGAGCGGACCGCGCGGCCGCACCGGTCGGTGCGCTTCGACTGGGCCGCCGACGGCAGCCGGGTCAGCGTCACGTTCGAGGCCGTCGGCGCGGGCCGGAGCCGCGTCGCGGTGGAACACGAGCACCTGCCGGACCCCGCCACCGCCGAGCGTCTCAAGGCGTTCTGGCGGGAGCGCCTGAGCGCCCTGCGGACCGACCTGGAAGACCAGAAGAGACAGGAGAGCTGACCATGACGCAGCAGACCGACAAGACCAACAAGACCGACACCGCCATCGGCATGATCCGCACCGTGGGCGTTCCGGTGAGCGACCAGGACCGGGCGCTGGCCTTCTACACCGGCGCGCTCGGCTTCGAGCCGGTCGTCGACGTGCCGATGGCGCAGCTGGGCGGGCGCTGGATCGAGGTGCGCCCGCCCGGCTCGCCGGTCAGCGTCGCGTTGAGCCCGGCACCCGGACGCGGAGCGGCCGGCGTGGACACGGGCATCCGGTTCACCACCGCCGACGCGACGGCGTTGCACGCGCGGCTGTCGGAGCAGGACGTGGACGTCGACGAGCTGCTGCGGTGGGAGGGCGTGCCGCCGATGTTCGGCTTCCGCGACCCGGACGGCAACGTGCTCTACGTCGTCGAGGACCGGTGACGCGCTGACCGGGCGGGCGAGACGGCTAGGTGGTGACCTGCCGCGCCGTGGCCATGGCCCGCTCGGTCTCCCAGAACGCCCGCATCGACACGATCCGGCCGTCCTCGCCGACCTTGTAGACGAACACGCCGTCGGTGTCGACGCGGTAGCCGCCGGGCAGGTAGGTGGTGATCGTGCCGACGTTGGCCACCTCGTCACCCGCGGCGTGGGAGTCGCGGATGACGAACTCGAACCGTTCGACGTTGGCGATGGTCTTGTCCCAGAACGCGGAGATCCCCTCGCTGCCGTGGTGGCCCTTGCCCTCCTCGTCGAACATCGAAGGGCCCACCGGGTCCTCGATGACACCGTCGGGATGGAACAGCGCGAGCCAGCCCGGCTTGTCCCCCGCGATCACCGCGTTCATCGACCGCCAGGCCGCCTGCCGCGCGGGCGGCTGCTCCGCGGCCGGGTCCCAGCACACCGTCACGCTCACGATCGGCCCTCCTCGAACCTGGTGATGATCTCGTCGGCGAACCTGGCGATCGAGTCCTTCTTGACGCTCACCGGGGCGTCGAAGCCGTGGCCGTCGAACACCCAGGGCACGGTGATCACGTCGGTGACGCCGACGTCGGCCTGCTCGCGGTAGCCGTCGAGCCCGAACCGGTCGACGCACACGGCCTGGATCTCGAACGGCTCGGCCTCGCGCCCGTACTCGGCGCGCAGGTCGCGCAGCCGCTGGATCGTCGAGCGCAGGTCGTCGAACTTCATCATCGCCGACGCCCAGCCGTCGCCCACCCGCACGGCCCTGCGCAACGCCACCTCGGTGTGCCCGCCGATGTAGAACGGCACGCGCTCGCGGGGCGCGGGGCTCATCCGCAGCTTGCCGAAGTCGAAGAACCGGCCGTGGTACTCGACCATGCCGCCGCCCAGGATGAGCCGCAGCACCTCGATGGCCTCGTCCACCCGCTTGCCGCGCTGCTCGTACGGCGCGCCGCACCACCGGAACTCCTCCGGCGACCAGCCCACGCCGAGCCCGAGCCCGAACCGGTCACCGGTGAGGGCGGCGACCGAGCCCACCTGCCGGGCCAGCAGCACCGGGTTGCGGGAACCGAGCTTGAGCACCGAGGTGTAGAAGCGGATCCGGCTGGTCACCGCGCCCATGGCGGCCGAAGCGACCAGCGGGTCGGCCCACGGGGTCTCCTCGTCCCAGAACCGGCTCCCGTCCGGCGTGTACGGATAGTCGGCGGTCACCGTCTCCGAGTAGAACAGCGAGTCGGGCAGCGCGATCGCGTCGAAGCCGCACTCCTCCGCCGCGGCGGCGAGCTCGGTGAGCTGGTCGAGCGGGCTGAGCGCGACGGACAGGGTGAACTTCATGGCGCCGAACTATAACGTGTTCTAGTTTTTCTGGCCAGGGCCACGTCGGCGGTGACGGAGACCACCCCGCCAGGGTGATGCGCACCACCGAATAGCACACATCGCATTCCGGCCGGGTGGCGCCTTTGTCGAGGTCGGTGCCGCTCAATGCGTTAAACGTCATTCTTCGATTTGTCGACGAAATCACGTCACCCACTGCACACGGCTTTCCTACCAGGCGATTCACGTGCTTACCGTTCAGCTACCGCACCGGCGAGAAAGGCCGGGCGGGAGTCGGGGGAACACATTTGGTCATTGCCACACAACCGGGAGGAACAAAGTGCCCGCGACATCCTGGAGACGGTCGGCCGTTGTGCTCGCCGCAGGCACCACGGCGTTGCTCGGCTTCGCCGGGACCGGCTCCGCGATCATGCCCACCCAGCAGAGCATCGAGTCCGAGCCCGGCTCGGTGAAGGTGGGCACCCAGCTGACGTTCACCGGCACGCTGACCGGCATGGGCGACCGGCCGCTGTCCGGCGAGAAGGTCGCCCTCGAACGCCGGGGCGACGCCGACCAGCCGTGGTCGGTCGCCAGGACGACCACCACCAACGCAGAGGGCGTCGCCTCGATCGCCGCCACGATCGACCGCAGCGGCCAGTGGCGCCTGCGCTTCACCGGCGACCAGGTGTACGACCCGGCGGCGTCCAGGGCACTGACGGTGCAGGCCTGGAAGCCGAAGCCCGCGCCGAAACCGGCAGGCCAGCGCGTGGTCGGCTCCGCCGCCGACCAGGCGGGCGAGCCGTACTCCTACGGCGCGAACGGCCCGGACAGCTTCGACTGCTCGGGCCTGACGCAGTACGCGCACAAGCTCGCCGGGATCGAGCTGCCGCGCACCTCCAGCCAGCAGCGCGCCGCGGTCCGCGAGGTCGCCAAGAGCGACAAGCGGCCCGGTGACCTGGTGTTCTTCCACAACAGCGACGGCAGCGTCTACCACGTGGGCATCTACGCGGGCGGCAACCAGCTCTGGGCCGCTCCCGAGTCCGGTGACGTCGTGCGCAAGCAGGACATCTGGACCGGCGCGTACACGGTCGGCCGCGCCTGGTGAGGCGTCGCGGGAACTGCTGGGATACCGTCCGCGTTGTCCGGTTTAGTCGAACCAACAACCGGGAGTGACCCATGGGTACCGCGATCGTCGTGATCGTGCTCCTGCTGATCGTCGTCGGCGGCGGCTTCTACCTGATCCGGTCGCAGGCCGAGGCGAAACGGCGGCAACTCGAGGACGCCAAGAGTGAGGCACGCCGGTGGCTGGAGCGCCTCGGCGGGCAGGTGCTGAACCTGACGGGCACCGACCTGGCATCCCAGCAGGCTCTCGCCGACGCCTCCGAGCGGTACAACGCGGCAGGCTCGCAAATGGAGCAGGCCCAGACCGCCGAACAGGCACGCCTGGTCAAGGAGACGGCTCTGGAGGGCCTCTACTACGTGCGCGCGGCGCGCGAGGCCATGGGCATGGACCCCGGCCCGCCGCTGCCCGAGGACAGTGAGCGGGAGCGCGCGGGCAAGGTCACCGAGCACCGCGCGGTGGACGTCGAGGGCCACCACTACGAGGCCTCTCCGGAGCCGAGTTCCCACACGCCGCACTACTACCCGGGCGGCCGCGTCGCCGGGCGGCCGGTCCCCCGCGGCTGGTACAGCGAGCCGTGGTGGAAGCCCGCCCTGGTGGCCGGCGCCTGGGGCTTCGGCTCCATGCTGCTGTTCAGCGCGATGTTCTCCGGCATGGCGGGCATCGCCTCGGCCGACGCCTGGCAGGACGGCTACGACGCAGGCCAGGAGGACGCCATGGAGGGCGGCGACGCCGGTGACGCCGGTGGTGATGCCGGCGACGCGGGTGGTGACGCCGGAGGGGACTTCGGCGGCGGTGACTTCGGCGGTGGTGATTTCGGAGGTGGCTTCGGCGACTTCGGAGGCGGCGACTTCGGCGGCTTCTAGCCCGAGCCTCGCCGGTCAGGCCGGCTGGCAGGCCGGACACCAGTACAGGTTCCGGCCTGCCAGTTCCGTCTGGGCCACCGGCGTGCCGCACACCAGGCACGGTTGCCCGGCGCGGCGGTAGACGTAGACCTCGCCGCCGTGGCGGTCCTTCCGGGGCGCCCTGCCGGTGACCTCGGGCAGGTGCTCGTCGGCCACCGTGTCGATCCGCCCGCTGCGCACCCCCGCGCGCATCAGGGCCACGAGGTCGTCCCAGACGTCCTTCCACAGCGCCGCGTCGAGCGAGCGGCCCGGCAGCATCGGCGCGATCCCGTGCCGGAACAGCACCTCGGCGCGGTAGACGTTGCCGACACCGGCGATCACCGACTGGTCCATCAGCAGCGCGGCCAGTGAGGTCCGGGACCGCGAGATCCGCCGCCACGCCTGCTCGGGCTGCGCGTCGGAACGCAGCGGATCGGGCCCGAGCCGGTCCTTGATCGCGTCGGTCTCCACGGCCGACAGCAGCTCGCACCGGGTGGGCCCACGCAGATCGGTCCAATGTGTCCGGCCGGTGAGCCGCATGCGCACCTGCCCGAAGGGCGGTTCTTCGGGCAGCCGGGCCTCGGTGAAGGTGCCGTAGAGTCCAAGATGGACGTGAACGATTCCGTGTGGACCGTAGTCGTGGAACAGGTGCTTGCCGTAGGCCTCGGCGCGGACGAACGTCCTGCCGTCGAGCGCCGCGGCCTCACCGGCGAAACGCCCCTGCGGACTGGACACCCGCACCGGCGCGCCCGCGTAACGCCGCTGGTGCAGCCGGGCGAGCCGATGCAGGGTGTGCCCCTCGGGCATGCGGTCTCAGGCCTGGGGCAGCGCGGGCGGCGTGCCGGTGCGCTCGTAGTCCATCATCTGCCGGACGCGCCGCGCGTGCCGCTCGTCCGTGTCAGGAGGGGTAGCCAGGAACGCCTCGACGATCGCCGTGGCCTCCTCGTTGCTGTGCATCCGCGCGCCCACACCGATGAGCTGCGCGTGGTTGTGCTCACGGGTGAGCTTGGCGGTCTCGATGCTCCACGCCAGCCCGGCCCGCGCACCCGGCACCTTGTTGGCGGCGATCTGCTCGCCGTTGCCGGAGCCGCCGATCACGATGCCGAGGCTGCCCTCGTCGGCGACCACGCGGCGCGCGGTCTCGATGCAGAAGGCGGGATAGTCGTCAGCCGCGTCGTAGACGTGCGGGCCGATGTCGGTCACCTCGTGCCCCTGCTCGCGCAGGTGGGCGACAAGGTGGTTCTTCAGCTCGAAACCCGCATGGTCGGAACCCAGATACACACGCACAGGCAGGGAGTGTGCCATCCCGCCTGTTCGTGGCCGCGCCGGAGGGGGCATCCTGACGTGCCGTGACGGTGTTCGCACAATCCGGCTACGGGCTGCGGCTCGACTGGGGCACCGAGGGCCTCGCCGCCCTGTCCGGTGACTGCCGGGTGCTCGTGGTGGTCGACGTGCTGTCGTTCTCCACCCGGGTCGATCTGCTGCTCGCCGAGGGCCGCCGGGTGCGGCCGGTGCGCTGGGCGGAGCCGGACCCGCCGCCCGGGGACGCCGTGCCACTGCGGTCACCGAACGGAGCCACGCTGTCGGCGCAGGCGTCGGCCACGGGCGCTCACGTGCTCACCGCCTGCCTGCGCAATGCCGCGGCGGTGGCGCGAGCCGTCGCGCAGCTCGCCGGCGAGGCTCCCATCGGCATCGTCGCGGGCGGCGAGCGATGGGGCGTGGACCTGGCGGCGCGGCCCGGGGCCGAAGGGCCGCTGCGTCCCTGTGCCGAGGACCACCTCGGCGCAGGGGCGGTCGTCGCCGCGTTGCTCGACCTCGGCGCGGGCGACGCCTCGCCCGAGGCCTCGCTGGCCGCGCTGACGTTCCGGGCCGCGGGTGAGCGCATCGGCGCGCTGGTCGCGGAGTGCGTGTCGGGCCGGGAGCTGCGCGCGCACGGCGAGCGGCACGTCGTCAAGCACGCCGGTGCGGTCGGGGTCTCGGCCGTGGTACCCGTGCTGGGCGGCGACGGGGTGTACCGGCATGGGTGAGGGCCGCTGGATCGAGGTCGGCGACGGGGTGCTCGTACGCCGCTATGCCGAGCTCGACCTGTCCGTCGGCCTCGTCGTGGGCGCGCGGCGCTGCCTGGTGGTCGACACGCGCGGCGGCGCCGCGCAGGGCGCCGAGCTGGCCGCCGCGGTCCGCACGGTGACGCCGCTGCCGTGGAGCGTGGCGCTGACCCACGCGCACTTCGACCACAGCTTCGGCACGGCGGCGTTCCTGCCGTGCGACGTGTGGGCTCACCCGGGCTGCCGCGCCGCGCTGGCCGACGACGGTCCGGGCGATCGGCGGCGCTGGGCGCAGCGCTACCGCGCCGAGGGCAAACCCGCGATCGCCGCGGACCTGGAGGGCACCGAGATCGTGCTGCCCGGCCGGCTCGTCGGCGGCCACGCGGAGCTGGCGCTCGGCGGGCGCACCGTCGTCCTGGCACACGCGGGACCGGCGCACACCGGACACGACCTGCTGGTCCACGTTCCCGACGCGGGCGTGACGTTCGCCGGGGATCTCGTCGAGCACGCACCCGGTGGGTCGTTCACCACCGAGTCCTTCGGCCCGGACAGCAGCCTGGCGACCTGGCCTGCCGCCCTGGACGACCTGCTCGCGCTCGGCGGGCGAGTCATCGTGCCCGGCCACGGGGAACCGGTGGACGCCGCGTTCGTCGCCGCGCAGCGCGAGCCGCTCGCGCGGCTGGCGCAGCTGCGCGAGCGGGTCGAGGAGGGTGGCCTGACCCGCGAGGAAGCATTGGCCCGCTCACCGTTTCCCGCCGACGTCACCGAGGCGGCGCTGGAGCCGCATCGCTAGCCGGGCGCGAGCCCACGGTGACCTTGGGTACGTGTCGTGTACCGAAGGTCACCTTGGGCTCGACGCCGGGCAGCTCAGCTGAAGTTCAGCTCGCCGGTCCTCGTGCGCTTGAGCTCGAAGAAGTCCGGGTAACTCGCCATCGCCACGGCGCCGTCGAAGAGCTTCAGCGCGTCCTCGCCGCGCGGAATCGACGACAGGACGGGGCCGAAGAAGGCGACACCGTTGACGTGGATGGTCGGCGTGCCGACGTCCATGCCCACCGGGTCCATGCCCTCGTGGTGGCTCTTGCGCAGCGCCTCGTCGTACTCGGCCGACGTCGCCGCCTCCAGCAGCTCGGGCGGCGCCGACACCTCGGCCAGCGCCTCCTTGAGCACCACGTCGACGTCCTTGTTGTCCTGGTTGTGGTAGCGCACACCGAACGCGGTGTAGAAGTCCCGCAGCACGCTCTCCCCCTGCCGCTGCGCGAGCGCGACGGCCACGCGGACCGGACCCCACGCCTTCTCCAGCAGGCTCCGGTACTCCTCCGGCAGGTCGCGGCCCTCGTTGAGCACGGCGAGACTCATCACCCGGAAGTTGAGGTCGAGGTCACGGTGCCGCTCGACCTCGAGAATCCACCGGGACGTGATCCAGGCGAACGGGCAAACCGGATCGAAGTAGAAGTCGACCCTCGTCGTGCCTGTGGTCTGGCCTGTCGTCATGACGTCTCCTGATTGGTGTGCGACAGCTGTGGGTAGGTGAGCCTTTTACGCGCAACAGCAACGGCGCGCCGCTTGTTCCCTGATCCCCGCGGCGCGCCCGCGCATGATTGGATTGCGCCAAGCAGACCAACCGATCCCGACCAGCACAGAGGTGTCCGTGGCCGCCCCGAACCTGACCCGTGACCAAGCCAAGCAGCGCGCCGAACTGCTCGATGTCGAGTCCTACGACATCGAGCTCGACCTCACCGACGGCCACGGCCGCCCCGGCGAGAGCACGTTCGACTCGCGCACGACCATCCGGTTCGCCGCACGGCGGCCGGGCGAGGCTTCCTGGGTGGACATCGTCGCGGCGGGAGTGCGCTCGGCCACGCTCAACGGCGCCTCGCTCGACGTGTCCGGCTACGTGGAGGACGACGGCCTGGCGCTGCCGGAGCTGGCCTCCGCCAACGAGCTCGTCGTGCACGCCGACTGCCGCTACATGAACACCGGCGAGGGGCTGCACCGCTTCGTCGACCCGGTGGACGGCGGCGTCTACCTCTACACGCAGTTCGAGACCGCCGACGCGAAGCGCATGTTCGCCTGCTTCGACCAGCCGGACCTGAAGGCGACCTACCGGCTCACGGTCGTCGCGCCGCGCGACTGGAAGGTGGTGTCCAACGCACTCGTCGAGTCGCGTGAGGACACCCCGGAAGGCGCGGTGCGCACGGTGTTCGCCGTCTCCGAGCGCATCTCGACCTACCTCGTGGCGCTCATCGCCGGGCCGTACGCGGAATG
Source organism: Prauserella muralis (assembly GCF_003202285.1). GTDB lineage: Bacteria > Actinomycetota > Actinomycetes > Mycobacteriales > Pseudonocardiaceae > Prauserella_B > Prauserella_B muralis. The sequence goes on along the minus strand of NZ_MASW01000002.1, from coordinate 725,799 downwards.
GCGCGACGAGTACACCGACGAGCACAAGACCATCCCGCTAGGGATCTACTGCCGCGCCTCGCTCGCGGAGTACATGGACGCCGACCGGCTGTTCACCGAGACGAAGCAGGGGTTTGGTTTCTACCACGAGAACTTCGGCGTCACCTACCCGTTCTCCAAGTACGACCAGCTGTTCGTACCCGAGTTCAACGCGGGCGCGATGGAGAACGCGGGCGCCGTGACGTTCCTGGAGGACTACGTCTTCCGCAGCCGCGTCACCCGCTACGCCTACGAGCGGCGCGCGGAAACGCTGCTCCACGAGATGGCGCACATGTGGTTCGGCAACCTCGTCACCATGCGCTGGTGGGACGACCTGTGGCTCAACGAGTCGTTCGCGACGTTCGCGAGTGTGCTCGCGCAGGCCGAGGCCACGGAGTACACCGGCGCCTGGACCAGCTTCGCCAACATCGAGAAGTCGTGGGCCTACCGGCAGGACCAGCTGCCGTCCACGCACCCGATCGCGGCCGACATCGTGGACCTGCACGCCGTCGAGGTCAACTTCGACGGCATCACCTACGCCAAGGGCGCGAGCGTGCTCAAACAGCTCGTCGCCTACGTCGGGCTCGACAACTTCCTGTCCGGCCTGAAGGTGTACTTCCGCAAGCACGCCTGGGAGAACGCGACACTGGCCGACCTGCTCGCCGCGCTGGAGGAGGCATCCGGCCGGGACCTGTCCTGGTGGAGCGCGCAGTGGCTGGAGACCACGGGGCTGAACTCGCTGCGCCCGCGGTTCGAGGTGGACGGCGAGGGGCGGTTCTCGTCGTTCGCCGTGCTGCAGAGCGGCGCCAAACCGGGCGCGGGCGAGCTGCGCACCCACCGCATCGCCGTCGGCGTCTACGACGACGACGGCGCGGGCAAGCTCGTGCGGACCCACCGCGTGGAGCTGGACGTCGACGGCGAGCGCACGGAGGTGCCCGACCTGGTGGGCGTCCGCGCGGGCAAGCTGGTGCTGGTCAACGACGACGACCTCACCTACTGCACGATGCGGCTCGACAGCGACTCGCTGGTGACGCTCATCGACCGGATCGCCGACATCACCGAGCCGCTGCCGCGCACGCTGTGCTGGTCGGCGGCGTGGGAGATGACCCGCGAGGCGGAGCTGAAGGCCCGCGACTTCACGACACTGGTGCTGCGCGGCATCCACGCCGAGACCGAGGTGGGCGTGGTGCAGCGGCTGCTGCTGCAGGCGCAGACCGCGCTGAACTCCTACGCGGGGCAGAAGTGGGCCCACGCGGAAGGCTGGCCCGCGTTCGCCACGCGGCTGCTCACGCTCGCCCGCGAGGCGGAGCCGGGCTCCGACCACCAGCTGGCGTTCGTCAACGCGCTCACCGGCGCCGTGCTCGACGACGCGACGCTGGACGTGCTGGCGGGCTGGCTCGACGGCTCGGCACCGCTGGAGGGTCTCACGGTCGACACGGATTTGCGCTGGAGGCTGCTGCACGCGCTCGTCGCGCACGGCAGGGCCTCCGACGCCGAGATCGACGCCGAGCAGGCGCGGGACGACACCGCGACCGGGCGCAGGCACGCCGAGCGGGCCCGCGCGCTGCGGCCGACGGCGGAGGCCAAGGCGCAGGCCTGGCAGCGGGCCGTCCACGACGACGAGCTGCCGAACGCGGTGAACGAGGCGATCATCTCGGGCTTCTCGCACCCGGCACAGAAGCACCTGCTCGACGACTACGTCGGCGCGTACTTCGACGTGATCGACGACGTGTGGGCGCGCCGCTCCAGCGAGCGCGCGCAGCCGACCGCGGTCGGGCTCTACCCGTCCTGGTCGGTGACGAAGGAGGGTGTCGCGGCAGCGGACACCTGGCTGGAGGGCGAGCATCCGCCCGCCCTGCGCCGGCTGGTCTCCGAGGGCCGGGCCGGCATCCTGCGGGCCCTCGCGGCTCGCGAGTTCGACGAGAGCTGACCGGCTTTCCGGCATCCGGCCCGGCTGCCTGCGCGGACGCAGGGAGCCGGGCCGGGTGCGGAGGCCTGGGTCAGTCGGCGTGGGGGTCGCGGCCCGCCTGGTCGGACATCATCCGCAGGCCGCTGATGAGCCCGCCGATCAGGTCGCCCTCCTTGAACGAGGCGACCATGCTCATCACGGCGAGCTTGGCGCCCCGGTCGGGCAGCCGCTGCATCGCCTCGGAGCCGGTGACGACCTCGACCACGCGCTCGCCCGGCGACACGGCGATCAGCACGACCTCGTCGCCGCGCGGGCCGAGTGTGTCGTGCAACGATTCCGCACCCGCTCGGCTGTCGTCACCGAGCTCTCCGAGGTAGATACTGAACTCGAGGCCGGTGTCCCGGCTGGCCAGCGTCAGAGCCTCGTCGAGCCGCGCCAGCTGTGCGGTGGTGAATGGGCCGGATGGAGCAGGCGGCTCGTACATCTGCGCCACCGACACACGGCCACTTGCGGTCACCGCGGCACCCGGCTGGAGCTCCGTGCCCTCCAGCCCGGTCGACTTGCCCTCCTGGACCTCCTGCACCTGGGTCAGCTCACCAGCTCCCACGGGCACCTCCCCGAACCTTCGATGCACCTGCCGGCTCGCCGTCGGCCTGCGGCTCGCCCGCACCGTCCCGGCTGCCGGTCCACCACATGGGCGGGTACTCCCACGCCTGCCCCGGCCGGTACCTCGGCCTGCCCGCGAACTTCGAACGCAGGGTCAGCAGAGCGCACACGGCGTAGATGGCGAGCGGGATCGCCGCGAAGACCAAGGTCGTCTCGAGGATGCTCACGGCCGCAGGGTATCCGACGGCGCGCCGGTCCACCGCAGGAGCCGGGTGAAAGCGCTCGCCGTTCATCGCGTGAAACGCGCCGTCCGCCGCTTGCCACGTCCCTACTCCCACGTTGGGCTGAAGCGGCGTTCGCGAAAGGTTGCAACTCAACGTACGGGCGGCGGCACCGGGCGCCACGGCCTTGTCCGCCTCCTGAAATCCTCGTACGTTTTTCACCTGTACGGGCCTTGCGCCTCACCCTCCCCATCCCCGACAGCTCACACACCGGTCATAGGAGGACTTCTCATGCCCATCGCCCTGACCCCCGCCCAGGCGAACGACAACACCGTTTCGTCACCCTTCGACGTGTCGATCGAGCGAGGCACCCGCGTTACTCGGGGTACACGCGTCACGTGCGGCACTCGGGTGACGGCCGGCACGCGCGTTACTCGGGGTACTCGCGTCACCCGTGGCACCCGCGTGACCGCCGGTACCCGCGTCACGCGTGGTACCCGAGTCACCCGCGGCACCCGCGTCACGGCTGGCACGAGGGTCACGATGGGCACCCGTGTGACGCGCGGCACCCGCGTGACGCGTGGTACCCGAGTCACCTGCGGCACCCGCGTGACCGCCTGAGACGCGACCGAGCGCCGAAGGCGACCCGAACGACTGACAAACGACGTCACCGGCAGAAGGTGACGCCACACACCACCACCATCCGGCACGCCCCCGCCCGCGCTACGCGGCGGGGGCGCCGAGGTATTGCCTCCAGAGCGGATCGGCCTCGCCGGAGTGCGCGAGCAGCCGCCAGTGCGGGCCGTGCGGCGCGCGCGGCACCACCCGCAGCCGCCAGCCGATCTCCGACAGCAGCTTGTCGGCCTTGCGGTGATTGCACTTGGCGCAGCAGGCCACGCAGTTCTGCCACGAGTGCGCGCCACCCCGGCTGCGCGGCACCACGTGGTCGATCGTCTCGGCGCGGCCGCCGCAGTAGGCGCAGCGGTAGTGATCGCGATGCATGAGCCCGGCCCGCGTGAGCGGCACCTGCGCCCGGTAGGGTACGCGCACGTACGTGCTCAACCTGATCACCGACGGCACCTCGACCGCCATGGTCGCGGCGTGCAGCGTCAGCCCGGCGGGATCCTCGTGCACGACCTCCGCCTTGCCACAGATCAGCAGCACGATGGCGCGCCGCAACGGCAGCGCCGTCAGCGGCTCGAATGTGGCGTTGAGCAACAGCACGCGGCGTTTGCCCCAGCCGGGCGTCGCCATCCCCGATCCCGGGTCCCGTGAGCGCCGCTGGCTGTGCGTGCGGGTGATCCGGCCACCCCGGCTCGGCGGGCCTGCGGGCTGGGGTCCGCTCAACAGCGTCCCGCCCGGACTGACGCCCGTCGGCGCGCACAGCTTGGCCTCCGGCGCCTGCCCGGCCGGATGCCGGGCTCGGACGCCATGGGGGCTCGGTTGTCGGTCTGGCACGCGACCACCTCCACCGGTGCAGCCCTAGGCTGTAGTCCAAGCGGATGCGCGGATCGACGGATTCGCCGATGGGCCGCGACCGCCTCGGCGGCACCTCGTGCCCGCACGCACCTCGTTGAACACGGCTAGTTGACCACAGATCGCACCCGGAACGCACGTCGCTTAAGCAACGTGTCATCTCCAAGTACGGTTGCTGGGGGACTCGACGTGGTCAACCTGCCTTACCGAGTGTCCCCAGGCGCATCGGCAGTGGTCGGCGTCACAGCATGGAAAGGAGTACCCGGCGAGTGAAGCAGTTGCTCAGCGACCCTCCGGACTGCATCAACGAGGCGGGCACGTGGTGCCAGCAGATCTGGCGCATCACCGGCAACGAATGGCTCGCCGGCTCCGCGGACTGGCTGGTGGCCAAGCCGCTGCGCATCCTGCTGATCGTCGTCGCGGCCGTGCTCGCGCGGTACCTGATCCGCAAGCTGATCGACCGGCTGACGCGCACCCCGGCCAACGGCGAGGGCGACGGTGACGGCCGGATCCCCGCCCTGCTGCGCCCGCTGCGCGAACGCGCCCCCGAGGTGCTCGGACCCGCGGTCATCGAGCGCCGAAGACAGCGCGCCAAGACCATCGGCTCGGTGCTCCGATCCCTCACCACCGCCGTCGTGTACGGCCTCGCCGTGGTGCTCATCCTCGGCGAGCTCGGCATCAACCTCGCGCCGATCCTGGCCTCGGCGGGCATCGTCGGCGTCGCCCTCGGCTTCGGCGCGCAGAACCTCGTCCGCGACTTCCTTTCGGGCATCTTCATGATGCTGGAGGACCAGTACGGCGTCGGCGACATCGTCGACGTCGGGGAGGCCGTCGGCGAGGTGGAGTCGGTGGGCCTGCGCATCACCACGCTGCGCGACATCAACGGCACCGTCTGGTACGTCCGCAACGGCGAGGTGCTGCGGGTCGGCAACTCCAGCCAGGGCTACGCCGTGGCGGTCGTGGACATCCCGCTCAGCTACAACACCGACGTCGCCAAGGCCACCGCCGTGCTGCAGGACGTGGCCAGCAACGCCGTCTCCGGCCCCGACCTGGCGCCCGACGTGCTCGAACCGCCCCAGGTGCTCGGTGTGGAGAACGTCACCCCCGAGAGCATGCAGCTCCGGCTCACCGTCAAGGTGCGGCCCGGCCGCCAGTGGGCCGTGCAGCGCGCACTGCGCGCGGACGTGATGCAGGCCCTGGAGCGCGCCGGTTTCCAGCCGCCGCTGGGCCGCTTCTTCACCACGCCACCGGGCAACGGGGCGTGAGAACCGGCCCCGGCCGGACAGGCAGAATGGAGACGTGGCAGACGTGAGCAGTGAGCCGGAAGCCGTGGATCCGCGGAGCTTCTACGACGCGGTCGGCGGCGAGGCGACGTTTCGCAAGCTCGTCGCGCGTTTCTACGCCGAGGTCGCCGAGGACGAGGTGCTCCGCCCGCTGTACCCGGAAGAGGACCTCGGCCCCGCCGAGGAACGGCTGCGGCTGTTCCTCATGCAGTACTGGGGCGGCCCGCACACCTACTCCGACCAGCGCGGCCATCCGCGGCTGCGCATGCGCCACGCGCCGTTCAAGATCGGCCCCATCGAGCGCGACGCCTGGCTGCGCGCCATGCGGGTCGCCGTGGACGAGAGCGGAATCCCCGAGCCGCACCGCTCGCAGCTGTGGCAGTACCTGGAGATGGCCGCGCATTCGATGATGAACAGCTGGGTGTGACCCGGTGACCAGAGCGGTCGCGGCGAGGCGGGAGCCCCGGGGCGGAGTTCCCTGGTGGCGCAATGCGGTGATCTACGAGGTGTTCGTGCGCTCGTTCGCCGACTTCGACGGCGACGGCATCGGCGACCTCGAAGGCGTCCGCGGCAGGCTCGGCTACCTGGAGCTGCTGGGCGTGGACGCGCTGTGGCTGACACCGTTCTACCTTTCCCCCATGGTCGCCGACGGCTACGACGTCGCGGGCCCGCGCGCGGTCGACCCTGTGCTCGGCAACCTCGACACGGTGACCGCGCTCGTCGCCGAGGCGCACGCCTGTGGCCTGCGCGTGCTGTTCGACGTGGTGCCCAACCACACCAGTGACAAGCACCCGTGGTTCGCCGACGCGCTCGCCGCGGCGCCGGGCAGCCCGGAGCGGGAGCGCTATCACTTCCGCGACGGCGCCGGGCGGCACGGCGAGCTTCCACCCAACAACTGGGTCGCCGTCGACGGCGGCCCCGCCTGGACCCGGGTGCCCGACGGGCAGTGGTACCTGCACGTCCACGGGCCCGCCCAGCCGGATCTCAACTGGGCCAACCACGAGGTGCGGGCCGACTTCGAGCACACGCTGCGGTTCTGGCTCGACCGCGGTGCCGACGGCGTGCGCATCACGGGCGCGCACGCCATGGCCAAGCCCGCGGACCTGCCCGACATGGGCCCGCACGGCCTGCCCGATCCACGCTTCGACGACGACGGCGTCCACGAGATCCACCAGCTGGTGCGCAAGGTGCTCGACGAGTACCCGCACGCGGTGGCGCTCGGAGAGGTCCCGGTGAGCGGCGAGGAACGGTTCGCCCGCTATCTGCGGCCGAACGAGCTGCACCTGGCCGTGGAGCACCGGCTGGCGCGCACGCCGTTCGACGCCGACGCCCTGCAGGCCTGCATCGAGCGGGCACTGGCCACCGTGGCGCCGGTGGGCGCGCCGCCCACGTGGGCGGCGGCCGGGCACGACGTGACCAGGCAGGCCTCGCGTTACGGCGGCGGTGAACGCGGTCGCAGGCGGGCGCGCGCGATGGCGCTGGTGCTGCTCGGCCTTCCCGGGGCCGTGTGTCTCTACAACGGCGAGGAACTCGGCCTCGACGACACCGGCCCGCCCGGTCGCGGCTCGCGGGTGCCGTTGCCGTGGGAAGGCGACGAGCCGCCGTTCGGGTTCTCGATCCACCCCGGCACCTGGCTGCCGATACCGCCGGACTGGGCACCACTGACGGTCGAGGCCCAGCTCGAGGACGAGACCTCGACGCTGTCGCTGTACCGGAAGGCGCTGGAGTTGCGCCGGGAGCATCCGGCGTTCGCCGGCGACGAGCTGGAGTGGTACGGCGCGCCCCCCGGCTGCTTCGCCTACCGGCGCAGCCCGGGCGGGCTGGTGTGCGCGCTCAACACCTCGGCCGCACCCGTGCCGGTGCCACGCGGCGACGTCCTGCTCTCCAGCGCTCCCCTCGTGGAGGGGAGGCTGCCCGCCGACGCCGCCGCGTGGCTGGCACTACCTCACGCGTGAACCGTCACCGCCCGTATCGCGGCTGGGTCTGGGCGTTGAACTCGTCGTAGCGGACCCACTTGGCCGGCGCGGTGCGCCAGTCACGGATCGCGAGGACGTCCAGGCCCTTCTGGATGTCGGACGAGTAGATGTAGCCGTTGTAGTAGTACGCCGACCACGTTCCGCCGATGACCCGCTCGGTGTCGGAGAGCGGACCGCGCTCCCAGTAGCCGATCTCCTTCGGGTTGGCGGAGTCGGTGAAGTCCCACACCGACACGCCGCCCTGGTACCAGGACTGGACCATGATGTCGCGGCCCTTGACCGGGATCAGCGACCCGTTGTGGGCCACGCAGTTCTCGGTCTCGGCCTGGTGCCGCGGGATCTTGAAGTAGCTCCGGAACTCCAGGCTGCGGTTGTCCCCGCGGCCGCGGATGTCGTAGATGCCGTCGGCGCCGCGCTTCGACCCGAAGGTCGCGTTGCAGGTCGGCAGGCCACCGCCGCCGAGTTCGTCGGTGTAGATGACCTTCGTGCCCGCGTTGTTGAACGTGGCCGAGTGCCAGAACGCGAAGTTCACGTTGTCCTGCACCTGGTCGATGATGCGCGGGTTGAGCTTGTCGGACAGATCGAACAGCACGCCGTCACCCATGCACGCCCCGGCCATGAGGTTCTTCTGCGGGTACGCGGTGAGGTCGTGGCAGCCGGTGGTCGCCGAGCGGCGCGTGCCGTCCGGGTTCTCGCCACCGGGGTTGCCGCCGTCCGGGAACAGCACCGGCGTCGCCACGACGGCGGCCCGCTCCGGGTGCTTCACCGGCACCTCGACGATGGAGATCTTGTCGTGTGGCGGCTGGCAGTTCGGCAGGTCCTCCGCGGGCGAGTACGACGACACGTACAGCAGCACCGAGCCGCGCTTGCGGTCCGGCACCATCGTGTGCGTGTGCGAACCACAGTCGGTGCGCACCGACGCGACGTACTCGGGGTTGGCCAGGTCGCTGATGTCGAAGACCTTGATGCCCTCCCACGAGTTCGGGTCGGCGGAGGTCGACGGCTCGCTGACGCACGAGTCGTTGGTGCGTGCGTAGTCGGTGGACAGGAAGAGCAGGTCCCCGGAGACGGACACGTCGTTCTGGCCACCGGGGCACAGCACCTGGCTGACGATCCGCGGCTTGTGCGGCTTGTTGATGTCGTAGATGACGAAGCCGTCGTAGTTGCCGACGATCGCGTGGTTGTCGGTGAACGCGATGTCGGTGCCGAACGCGGCCTGGGTGTCGAACGGCGGCTGCTTCGGCAGGTGCGCCACCTGGCTCATGTTGCGGCTGTGTGAGATCTCGTCCACGCCCGGGATGCTGTTCTGGGCGGTGGCGCTCGTCGCGGTACTCGCCAGCAGCCCGGCGGCCAGCGCGCTCGTGGCGATGATCGCCCCCAGCCCACGGCGTCTGCGAACCTTCACTGCGGTTCTCCTCTCGACCGGCAAGGGTGCCGACCATTCTTGCCGGGCCGGTATGCACCCGATAGCGACGAATGGATGGTTTTGCTTGGCTTCGTCGCCGTTTCGCCGCCGCGAGGTTGACTTCCGGTGGCCGCAGACTGTTCGCTGGGCGCCATGGGAACGCGGCTGGCGGCGGGTGTGGCCGCGCTGGTGGTGGTGGTGCTGGCTGCGGGCTGTGTGGCCGAGGAACCGCCGCCCGCGCAGGACTCTCCGGGGGTGATCGTGCCGGGGCGCCCCGGTGAGCAGGCGAGCGTCGTCCCGCCGGAGAAGGCGGGCGAGCACCAGCAGGTGACGAAGCCCAGCGAGGCCGACGTCCGCTACATGACGATGATGATCCCGCACCACGAGCAGGCCATCACGATGACGGACCTGGTGCCTGCCCGTGCGCGCAGCGAGCGGGTGAAGGCCATCGCGAGCCGCATCGCCGCGTCGCAGGACGCCGAGATCGCCGCGATGACGACCTGGCTGGAGCAGCACGGCCACGCCGGGCACACCGCTCACCAGCACGGGCTGATGCCCGGCATGGCCACTCCTGAGCAGCTCGACGCGTTGCGCGCCGCGAAGGGCGCCGAGTTCGACCGGCAGTTCCTGCGCCTGATGATCACCCACCACGAGGGCGCGCTGACGATGGCCCGCGACCAGCTCGCCCACGGGCTGGAACCACAGGCGGTCGCCATGGCGCAGGAGGTGCTGACCGGCCAGGTCGACGAGATCGAGCACATGCGGGCGATGCTCGGCACCTGAGCGGCGGGCGCCGGCGCGAAACGCGAGGCAGCGGCCGCTCAGCCGCCGAGGTCGCCACCGTCGGCGCCGAAGTCCTGGCCGCCGTCCCCCGCGTCGTCGTCGGTGTGGGCGGCGTTCTCGGCGGCCAGGAAGCCCGCATACGTGGCGAGCGGCAGGTACGGCGCCGCCTCGCGGGCGAGGTCGCGGGCCCGGCCGAAGCGGCGGGCCTGCTCGCGGTAGGTGACCTCCCCGGCGGGTGTCTCCTGGCCTGCGGGCCGGTCGGTGCGCCACGGTGCGGGCTCGGCGCGGATGCCGTCGAGCCACTCGGCGGTGGGGTCGTCTCCGCGCTCGGCGTCGGTCATACGCCCACGATGCCAGGCCGGGCGGGCCCGGACCAGTGCGGTCGCCTGGTTCAGAGCAACAGCGGCAGCAGGGCGTGCCTGCGGCGCAGCACGGCACCGTATCGGGCGTCGAGTCGCATCCACGAGTCGGTGGCCGTCACGCGCACCACGTCGTCGGCGAGTGCGGCGTCGACGAAGCCCATGCCCGACAACGCGAAGAGGCAGCGCATGGGCACCTTGACCTCCAGCGTGCCCGCCGACACCGTGAGCACGGTCTGGTCCATCAGGGAGGCCGGTGGCGTGCCGTGCGGGCCGACGTTCTCCCGGGCCAGCGCCACCCCGCGGTCGGCGAGGTCGGAGACGACGGCGGCGGGCAGCTGGTCCACCGGCTGCCAGCCCGTGGTGGTGGCGGGTGGCAGCTCGGAGCGCCACAGCAGGTCCCGGGACGGGCCCGGGTCCATCACCTCGCCCGGCGTCACCGTGAGCGCGGCCAGCAGCTCGCTGCCGGACACGGTGACGTCACCCGGCTCCACCGCGCCCTCGACGGCCCGCGTGACGAGCACGTCGAACGGCGTGGCCACCCAGGCCTCCAGCACCCCGGGGGCGCGCAGGCGCAGGCGCACGACGGCGTTCGAGTCGAGCCGCACGGCCCTGGCGATGAACGCGCCGAGACTGTCCCGGTCGGCGGCGTCGGGAATGCGCAGCTCGGTCATGCCGGCGGCCCGCCCGGGATGCGCGTGCGCAGGAACTCGCGTTCGGTCGCGGTCAGCCTGCGGGGCCGGGAGCCGCCGACGTCGTAGGGAGCCAGCGTCGTCCGCGCCGTCACCGCGACCGGATCCGATCCGGACGGTCCGTTGTGGACGGTGTAGCTGAGCGTGAACGACGCATGCCTCAGCTCGCTCAGCGTGATCTCCACGCGCACGTCCCTCCCGTCGACCACGACCGGCGACCGGTAGTCGACCGACAGCCGCACCACGACGATACCCTTCGCGAACTCCGCGAGGCCGTCCCCCGGCGCCTCGCCGAACAGCAGCGGAACCCGCGCCTCCTCCAGCAGGGTCACCATGTTGGCGTGGTTGACGTGGCCGAAGGCGTCCATGTCCGACCAGCGCGGCCGGACATGGACGACGTACTCGCCGTCACCGGTTCCGTTCACGCTCACCGCACCGTGCTGCGGATCTGCCGGGCCGCCACCGAGAGCGTGGCCAGGTCGAGCCTGCCCGCGCGCTCGATCTCGTCGAGCGTCACCCTCGCCCTGGCCAGCCGGGAGGAGTTGACCTGCTCCCACTGCGCGATCTTGTCGTCCGGCTCGTCCTCCGGGTCGCTGTGCCGCAGCGCGTCCAGCGTGATCGCCCGCAGCGAGGAGTACAGGTCGTCGCGCAGCGCCAGCCGGGCCAGCGCGTGCCAGCGGTTGTCGCGTTCCAGCCGGTTGACCGACGTGAGCATGCGCTCCATGCCCAGGTGCTCGGACATCGCATAGTACAGCTCGGCCGTCTCCATCGGGCTGCGCTCGGTGTCGAGCCCGACCTCCTGCTCGGCCAGCTCCGCCACCTCGATGATGTCGAGCAGGCAGTAGCTGAACAGCAGCAGCGACACCCGGTGTGCCAGCTCCGGCGGCACGCCCTGGGCGGCCAGCTCCGCCGCCTGCCGCTGCGCGGCCTCGGCCTCGGTGCCGCGCAGCAACCCGCCGAGCTCGGGCAGCAACTGGGCGACGGTGCCGCCGAAACGGCTGATCTCCGCGCCCACGGCCAGCGGCTGGGGGCGGTTGGTCAAGAACCAGCGGGCGGCGCGGTCGAGCAGCCTGCGCGTCTCCAGGAACATCCGGTCGGCGATGTCGGTGGACACCACGTTGTCCAGCTCCGCGATGCTGCGCCACAGCGACGGCAGGTCGTAGACGCCGGTGACCACGGCGTAGGCACGCACGGCGTCGGTGGCGGTGGCGTTGAGCTCCTCGGCGAGCCGGAAGGCGTACGACACGCCCGCGCCGTCGACGACCTCGTTCACCAGCAACGTGGTGGTGATCTGCCTGCGCAGCGGGTGGCCACCGAGCACGTCGCCGAAGCGTTGCCGCAGGGGCGTCGGGAAGTACTCGGGCAGGCGGCGGGCGAAGACGTCGGCGTCGGGCAGCTCGCTGGCCAGCAGCTCGTCCTTCAGGTCCAGCTTGACGTGGGCGAGCAACGTCGCCAGCTCCGGTGAGGTGAGCCCGGCCCCGTCCTTCTCCAGCTGCGCGAACTCACCGTCGCCCGGCAGCGCCTCCAGCTCGCGGTCGAGGGCGCCCTTGGCCTCCAGTGCCGCCACCAGCCGCCGGTGCACCGAGAGCATCGACTCGGCGTGGGCCCTGCTGATGCCGAGCACCGCGTTCTGCCGGTAGTTGTCGGTGAGCACCAGCTCGCCGACCTCCTCGGTCATCTGCTCCAGCAGGTCGTTGCGCTCGGCCGAGTCCAGCTCACCGGAGGCGACGAGCTGGTCGAGCATGATCTTGATGTTGACTTCGTGGTCGGAGCAGTCGACGCCGGCGGAGTTGTCGAGCGCGTCGGTGTTGACCTTGCCGCCGTGCCGGGCGAACTCGATGCGGCCGCGCTGGGTGAGCCCCAGGTTGCCGCCCTCGCCGATCACCTTCACCCGCAGGTGGCGGCCGTTGACCCGCACCGCGTCATTGGCCTTGTCCCCCGCGTCGGCGTGGCTCTCGGCCTCCGCCTTGACGTAGGTGCCGATGCCGCCGTTCCACAGCAGGTCCACCGGGGCGAGCAGGATGGCGTGCACCAGTTCCGCGGGCGAGAGGCTCGACACGCCCTCGGCGATGCCCAGCGCCTCACGCACCTGCGGCGTGATGGGGATCGTCTTGGCGCTGCGCGGGTAGATGCCGCCGCCCTCGCTGATCAGGGAGCGGTCGTAGTCGTCCCACGACGAGCGAGGGAGGTCGAAGAGCCGCTTGCGCTCCCGGTACGACGATGCCGCATCGGGGTTGGGGTCGAGGAACACGTGCAGGTGGTTGAACGCCGCCACCAGCCGGATGTGCTCGGAGAGCAGCATGCCGTTGCCGAAGACGTCACCGCCCATGTCCCCGATGCCGGCCACCGTGAAGTCCTCGCGCTGGGTGTCCACGCCCAGTTCGCGGAAATGCCGTTTGACGCTCTCCCACGCACCCTTGGCGGTGATGCCCATCGCCTTGTGGTCGTAGCCCTTGGATCCGCCGGAGGCGAACGCGTCGCCGAGCCAGAAGCCGTAGCCCGCGGCCACCTCGTTGGCGATGTCGGAGAAGGTCGCGGTGCCCTTGTCGGCGGCCACGACGAGGTAGTTGTCGTCGCCGTCGTAGCGCACGACGCCCCGCGCGGGCACGGTCTGGCCGCCCACGAGGTTGTCGGTGAGGTCGAGCAGGCCGGAGATGAACATCCGGTAGCAGGCGATGCCTTCGTTGAGGTGCGCCTCGCGGTCGAGGCCGGGGTCGCCGGTGGGCTCGGGCGGACGCTTGACCACGAAGCCGCCCTTGGCGCCGACCGGCACGATCACCGCGTTCTTCACCGCCTGCGCCTTGACCAGGCCCAGCACCTCGGTGCGGAAGTCTTCCCTGCGGTCCGACCAGCGCAGGCCGCCCCTGGCGACCGATCCGAACCGCAGGTGCACGCCCTCCACGCGCGGCGAGTACACGAAGATCTCGAACGCCGGACGCGGCTCGGGCAGGTCGGGCACGCGCTGCGGGTCGAGCTTGAACGCCAGGTACGGGCGGGGACGGCCATCGGCGTCGGTGACCCAGTAGTTCGTGCGCAGCGTCGCGACGATCACCGACATGAGCCTGCGCAGGATGCGGTCCTCGTCGAGGCTGGTGACCGCGTCGACCATGCTGTTGATCTCCGCGACCTGCGCGTCGGCGCGCTGGGCGCGCTGCCCGTCCTCACGAGCGAGGTCGAAGCGGGTCTCGAACAGCTGCACCAGGGCCGTGGCGATGTCGGTGTGCTTGAGCACCGTGCTCTCGATGTACTCCTGCGAGTACGGGCTGCCCGCCTGGCGCAGGTAGCGGGAGTAGGCGCGCAGCACGGCCGCCTGCCGCCAGGTGAGTCCGGCGCGCAGCACGAGCCCGTTGAAGCCGTCGACCTCGCAGTCGCCGCGCCATGCGGCGGCGAAGGCCTCCTGGAACCGCTCCCGCAGGTCGCGCTCGGCACGGTGGCCCAGCTCCTCGAGCGTCTTCGGGTCGATGCGGAGCCCGAAGTCGTAGATCCAGGAGCCGCCGCCGTCCTCACGGCGCAGCTCGTACGGCCGCTCGTCGACGACCTCGACGCCCATGCGCTGCAGCAGGGGCAGCACCTTCGACAGGGTCACGCCCTCGCCGAGCAGGTACAGCTTGAACCGCCGCTCCCCCGGTGCCGCGCCCTCGGGCAGGTAGAACGACATGCGCACGTCGCCGGGACCGGACAGCGACTCCAGCTTGCGCAGGTCGGCCAGCGCCACCGAGGCGGCGAAGTCCTCCTTGTAGGACTCGGGGAACATCGCGGCGAAGCGCTGCCCCTGCTCGGTGGCCGACTCCTCGCCCGCGAAGGTCACGGCCTTGCCGTCGCCCGCACGCTCGCGGCGCTCGGCGAGGATGGCCTCCACCATCAGGTCGTCCCAGCTGCGCATGGCCTCGTTGAGCCGCTCCTGGATGCGGAGCGTGTCCGGCTCGATCATGCTGCCCGGATCGGTGTGCACGGTGAAGTGCACCTGGGCGAGCAGCGTCTCGCCGAGCCGGGTGCTGTACTCGAGGTGCGTGCCCTCCAGCTCCTCCAGCAGCACCTCCTGCATCGCCAGCCGCGAGCGGGTGGTGTAGCGGTCGCGCGGCAGGAACACCAGGCAGGAGTAGAAGCGCCCGTAGGGGTCCCTGCGCAGGAACAGGCGCAACCTGCGCCGGTTGGCGAGGGTGATGGCACCCGTAGCCGTGGCATAGAGCGAGTCGACGTCGGCGGAGAACAGGTCGGCGCGCGGCCAGTTCTGCAGCACCTCCAGCATCCGCTGGCCCGAGTAGGACTCCATGAGGAACCCGGCGCGGTGGATCACGTCGCGCACGCGGTGCTCGATCACCGGGATGTCGAGCACGTCCTCGTGCAGCGCCGATGTGGTGAACATGCCGAGGAAGCGGTGCTCGCCCACCACCTTGCCGTCGTCGTCGAAGATCTTGACGCCGATGTAGTACGGGTAGATCGGCCTGTGCACAGTGGACGGTGCGCTGGCCTGCGTGAGCACGAGCAGCGTCGGGGCGAGCGCCTGGGCGCCCGCGTCGGGGCCCGCGGTGAGGCTGCGGGCGGCGAGGCTGTCCTGCCGCAGGACGCCCAGCCCGGAGGCCAGCACGCCGCGCAGGGCGGGCTCGTCGCCGTCGTGGTCGTGCACGACCTCGTAGCGCCGGTAGCCGAGGAAGGTGAGGTGCCCGGCCGCCAGCCAGCGCAGCAGCTGCGCCCCCTCGCCGACCTCGTCGGCGGGCAGCGGCGGCGGGGACGCGTCGAGCTCGTCGGCGATGGCCCTGGCCGTCTCGATCATCTTCTCGGTGTCTTCGACGACCTCCCGCACGTCGCCGAGCACCGCGGTCAGCCGGTTGTCGAGCTCCCGTGCGCGGTCGCGGTCGCCGATCGGGTCGATCTCCAGATACATCCACGATTCGGCGGCCGAACCCTGCGGCAGGGCGGCCACGTCGGCGTCGGTGTGCACCTCCCGCAGCGTTCCCGTGACGTCGCGCGTCACCACGACGATCGGGTGCACGATGCGCTGCACCTGGACCCCGCTGCGCGAGAGCTCGGCGGCGACGGAGTCGACCAGGTAGGGCATGTCGTCGGTGACCAGCTGCACGACGGTGGCTTCCCGTGCCCAGCCGTCCTCGGCCGCGGTGGGGTTGAACAGGCGCACCGCGGGCCTGCCGGGCACCCGCTGCTGGGCGAGCTGCAGATGCGAGCGCACGGCCCCGACCAGATCGACGGGGTCGTCGCCGATGATCTCCTCGGCGGGAATGAGCCGGTAGTACAGCCGGATCAGCTCGGCGATGTCCGGCGCCTGCCGGGCGGCCGTGTCGATCAGCTCGTCGCGAACCTGTTCCGGGCTCCTCGGTCGCTGTCCCGGATAGCCGTCCTCAGCCCCCCTTGCGGGCCGGGTCGAGACTCCGATCGAGCTCATGTCAGGCAACTCAACTCTCCACTCCCTGGCCTTGACACCACGTCGTGCCGATCCAGGTTTACCTTACTGTGACAGAGCAAGACGCCCGTTTCGGCTCAGCCTTCAGTGTCCCGGCGCTCAGACATCGTTGCGGTTGCGGCCGTTCACGGTGTGCGACCCCGCGGGCTCGTCGTGGTCGACCCCGAGCTGCTTGACCAGCGCCGAGGCGCTGGACGTCCCGGCCTGATGCTCGGCGAGCGCCCTGGCGAGCAGCTCGGCAAGTCCGGCGTCGGCGGGCGGCTCGTCCGAGGGCAGGTCGTGGTGCACGGGGTCGGGTTCGGGGGCGGAGCTGCTGGGCTCGAACGACGACGAGTGGTCGGAGGCCAGGTCCTCCAGCGGCGCCAGCGACGGCGGAAGGCGCAGTTTCGGCAGCCAGCCGTAGCCGTCCGAGGACATCCCGGTCTCGTCGTCGTGCCGCGACGCGGGCGGGGCGCTCTCGGTCGTCGCCGGGGAGCCCGCGCCCGGTTCCACGGCACCGAACTCGGGCGCGCGGGGACGCTCCTCACGCCGGCCGCCCTCGTCGCTCTCGGCGGCGCGCCTGCGGCCACCGCCGCTGCCGGGCGAGATGCCGAGCCGGTCGAGCACCGACCGCGCCGCCACGGACCCGTGCTCGGAGTCGTGCCGCGTGCTGGCGCGGCTCGCCCGCTCCTCGGCCCGCCACGACAACGGCTCCGGCTCCGGGCGCGGTGCCGGAGCGGGTTCCGGCTCCGGTTCGGGCTCCTGCTCCCGTTGAGCCTCCGGAGCGGGCTCGGCCTCGGCCATCGGCTCGTAGGCAGGCTCGCGCTCGGCCTCCTGCCAGGGAGCCTGCTGCCGGTGGGACGCAGGCTCGCGGGCGTCGTCGGTGGGTTCCGGCTCCTCCGGTTCGGCGGCGAGCCGCAGCATCGGCAGCACGACCCTCGGCCGCGACTCCAGTGCGGGCTGCGCCGGCGGGCTGGTCGCGACCGCGAAGCTGGGCCGTGGGGACTGCGTCTCCTGCGGTTCGGGCTCGGGCCGACGCTCCCGCCGGGACTCCACCGCGCGCGGCGGCTCGGGCTCGGGCTCGCGCCGTGGCTCGGGCGGCGGTGCGGGCAGTGCCGCCGGGGCCGACGGTGACGCCGACGCGACGACGTCGGCCAGATCGACCGGCGCCTGCTCGCCCGAGCCGAACTCCCCGGTCAGCAGTGCGCGGGCCTGGCTGCGGGCCCTGGCGTGCCGGTGCTCGGCCGCGCGGGCGCTGTGCAGGCACTGGATGGCCTCGACCGGCTGGCCGATGCGTTCCTCGACGTGCGCGAGTTCCAGCCACAGCCGCGCCGCGAGCGCATGCAGGTCGTACCGGGTGGCGCTGTGCACGGCGTCGCGCAACATCCGGGCGGCGGTCTCGGCAGCGCCGTCGCGCAGGTGCACCCGGGTGGCGATGGCCAGCCGCAGCCACGCCGCGGGCGCGACACCCGCGGCCCGCTCCGGCGCGGCCAGCACCGGTTCGGCGATCTCCAGCGCGAGTTCGGTGTCGCCGCGGTCGAGCAGCGCGCAGACCAGTTCCAGCACGAGCCGGACCCGGGCGAGGCCGCCGTCGACACCCTGGTCGCCAAGGTGATCGAGAAAGCCGATGCCGGTGCGGGCGGCGTCCGCGGCTCCGACCAGGTCGCCGTGCCTGCGCCGGTGACCGGACACGCTCACCCTGATCAGCGCCCTCGCCAGCAGAATGGCGTCGTCGTCGAGGCCGTCGGCGGCGGTGACGAGCCGGTCGCCCTCCATGAGCACGCGGTCCAGCTCGGCCTTGCGGCCCAGCGTGCCAAGGCAGCCAACGAGATGGCACAACGCCTCGGCCCGTTGCAGGGCCGACAGCCCGCCCACCGTCAGCACCGGACGCAGGGCGGCCAGCCCCGTCAACGGCGCCCCGACGCTGCGCGCGCACACAGCCAGGTCCGTCCGCAACTGGGCGGCAACGACGTCCAGACCCGCGTCCTCGGCCGCCCGCAGCGCCGCCACCGCCCTGCCCACGGTCGGCGCCCGATGCCCGAGCCGTACCTGCGCGTGCACGACCAGGCTCTCCGCGCGGACCCACAGCTCGTTGGAACCCGCGGCCTCCGCCAGTGCGGCCGCGCGCTCGCCGAGCACGTGCACCAGCTCGGGCGCGCGCAGCCCCAGCCGGTCGGCCTCGGCGACGAGGTGCTCCACGGAACGCAGTCCGCCGTCGGCGCTGTGACGGACGGCGGGACGGTGGCCGTTGGCCGCGCTTCGGCTGGTGTGCTTACTGGCTACCACGGGGACTCCGCTCAGTGTTGGCTCCGGCGTGCTCGCTCAGTGCTCGGTCCTGTGCTGCGCGATCGCGCGGGTCCGCCCGCGGCTCACGCGTTGTCCGCGCGTGCACCTGCGGGCGGCACCCCGGTCAGTCGCGGGTGAGCTTCCGGTGCGTCACCCGGTGCGGCCTTGCGGCCTCCTGGCCCATCCGCTCCACCTTGTTCTTCTCGTAGCCCTCGAAGTTGCCCTCGAACCAGAACCACTTGGCGGGGTTCTCCTCGTCGCCCTCCCACGCGAGGATGTGCGTGGCGACGCGGTCGAGGAACCACCGGTCGTGCGAGATGACCACCGCGCAGCCGGGGAACTGTTCGAGCGCGTTCTCCAGCGAGCCCAGCGTCTCGACGTCCAGGTCGTTCGTCGGCTCGTCCAGCAGGATGAGGTTGCCACCCTGTTTCAACGTCATCGCGAGGTTGAGCCTGTTGCGCTCGCCCCCGGACAGTACCCCGGCCGGCTTCTGCTGGTCGGGACCCTTGAACCCGAACGCGCTGACGTAGGCGCGCGACGGCATCTCCGTCTGGCCGACGTTGATGTAGTCGAGCCCGTCGGAGACGACCTGCCACACCGTCTTGTCCGGGTCGATCCCCGCCCGCTGCTGGTCCACATAGGACAGCTTGACGGTGTCGCCGATCCGCACCCTGCCGGAGTCCGGCTCCTCCAGGCCCACGATCGTCTTGAACAGCGTCGTCTTGCCGACGCCGTTCGGGCCGATCACGCCGACGATGCCGTTGCGCGGCAGCGTGAACGACAGGTCGTCGATCAGCAGCCGGTCCTCGAAGCCCTTGCTCAGGTGCTCGACCTCGACCACCACGTTGCCCAGCCGCGGCCCCGGCGGGATCTGGATCTCCTCGAAGTCGAGCTTGCGGTTCTTCTCCGCCTCGGCCGCCATCTGCTCGTAACGTTCCAGCCGGGAGCGCGACTTGGTCTGCCGGGCCTTGGCGTTGGAGCGAACCCACTCGAGTTCGTTCTGCAGCCGCTTGGCCAGCTTGGCGTCCTTCTTGCCCTGGACCTCCAGCCGCTCCCGCTTCTTCTCCAGGTAGGTGGAGTAGTTGCCCTCGTAGCCGATGACCCGGCCCCGGTCGAGCTCCATGATCCACTGCGCCACGTTGTCGAGGAAGTACCTGTCGTGGGTGACGGCGAGCACGGCGCCCGGATAGCCGGCGAGGAACTGCTCGAGCCACAGCACGCTCTCCGCGTCCAGGTGGTTGGTGGGCTCGTCGAGCAGCAGCAGGTCCGGCTTCGACAGCAGCAGCTTGCACAGCGCCACCCGGCGGCGCTCACCACCGGAGAGGTGGGTCACCTCCTCCTCGCCAGGGGGGCAGCGCAGGGCGTCCATGGCCTGTTCGAGCTGCGAGTCGAGCTCCCAGGCGTCCGCATGGTCGAGTTCCTCCTGGAGCTTGCCCATCTCCTCCATCAGCGCGTCGCTGTAGTCGGTGGCAAGCTGCTCGGCGATCTCGTTGAACCGGTCGAGCTTGACCTTGATCTCGCCGAGGCCCTCCTCGACGTTGCCGCGCACCGTCTTCTCCTCGTTCAGCGGCGGCTCCTGCAGCAGGATGCCCACGCTCGCGCCGGGCTGCAGGAAGGCCTCGCCGTTGCTGGGCTGCTCGAGTCCGGCCATGATCTTGAGGACGGTCGACTTGCCAGCACCGTTCGGGCCCACCACGCCGATCTTCGCGCCGGGGTAGAACGCGGTGCTGACGTCGTCGAGGATGACCTTGTCCCCGACGGTCTTACGCACCTTCTTCATGGTGTAGATGAACTCGGCCATGCTGCGATCGTAGAGCGGACCTCCCAGCTCGCTGACGCCGGTCACCGTCCCGCCACCGACCGTAGGCCGTTTTCTCGCAGGGTGATCGCCCCCGTACCCTGCGCAGTTCGCCGCGCCACCTGCGGTTCATGCCGCGGGCGCCCGCTCCCGGTCGACGGCGTCGTCGCCCAGCGCGGCCGGGCGAGGCTCGGCTCCGCCGGGCCCGCCGGGCCCGCCGGGCGCGCCGGGTTCCCGTTGTCGTCCCAGGCGGCGCACCGTCGCCGTGCACCACGAGAGGTTGGGCCCGATGGCCAGCGCCTCCAGCTCGGGCACCGAGCGCTGCTGCCCCTCCACCTCGAACTCGCTGGTGTAGAGCCTGCCGTTGACGATCACCGGATCGCCCTTGGCCAGCGACGCCCCGACCGTGCCCGCGATGCGCCGCCAGCACGTCACCTTGACCGCGAAGTGCCTGCCGTCGCGCCACGCGCCCGCATCCTTGTCGAAACGCCGCTCGTTGCTGCGCAGCCAGAAGCTGACCACCTCGTCACCGGTCGCGGTGGTGCGCTTGCTCAGGTCGCTGCACACGTTGCCGACCACCGTCACCAGCGTCTCGCCGATTGCCATGCCCGATCACCCTTCGCCGTGAGTTGCGTCGCGTCGGTTCCTCGTCCGGCTCCAGGCTGCCCGGCGCAGCGCACCCGTGGGAGCGCTCGCCGTAATCTGTGGACAACCACCGCCGATGTGCACAACCACCCCGGCCACGGCCGGAAACTGTCGGTGGTCGCTGGTAGGGGCTGCGCGCTATCGGCGTTCGCCGTGCTCGGCAAGGCGCTTGAGCATGGCGTTGTAGGCGGCCAGGTCCGCATCGCCGGTGGCGTCCTCGCGACGGTCGCGGCGGCGGGCCTCGCGCTCGTCGGCCCTCGCCCACTGCATCAGCAGCGCGAGCATCACCAGCAGCACCGGCAGCTCGCCCGACGCCCACGCGATGCCGCCGCCAAGCCGCTGGTCGGTGAGCAGGTCGCCCACCCACGGCAGGTCGAGGCTGCGGTAGAACGACTCGCCGATCACGGTCTGCATGTTCATCAGCGTCACGCCGAAGAACGCGTGGAACGGCATCGAGGCGAAGACGAGACCGAGCCTGCCCAGCGGCGGCAGCCTGCGCGGGGCCGGGTCCACCCCGATCACCGGCCAGTAGAAGACGTAACCCACGAGCAGGAAGTGCGCGTTCATCGCAAGGTGTGCCCAGTGGTAGTTCAGCGCGGCGTCGAACAGCCCGGAGTAGTACAGACCGTAGAACGAGCCCACGAAGAGGAAGAGCGCGACGATCGGGTGGGTGAGTGCCCGCGACACCGGGGAGTGCACGAACGCCAGCAGCCACTCGCGCGGCCCGTCAGGAGCGTTCCGGCCCGCGGCGGGCAACGCCCTCAGCGCCAGCGTCACCGGACCGCCGAGCACGAACAGCACGGGCGCCACCATGGCCAGCAACATGTGGTTGACCATGTGCATGCTGAACATCGCGGGCGCGTAGCGGCCGATCCCGGACGACGTGGCGATCAGCAGGACGGCGCAGGCGGAGAGCCAGGCCACGGTGCGCCCGACCGGCCAGGCGTCCCCACGGGCGCGCAGGCGCCGTACCCCGGCCAGGTACAGCACGGCCAGCACGATCGCCGCCGTGCCGTAGATCAGGTCGAACCGCCAGTCGGTCAGCAGCCGCAGCGGCGTGGGAGCGCCGTGCAGCACGTAACCGAGCAGCAGTTCGGTGTTGGACGGCTGGGCATAGATCTCCTGCGGCGGCGGGGTGCGGGCCAGTGCCGTGGCCAGGCCGATGGTGACGAACATGATGAGCACCTCGACGGCGGCCAGCCGGACGAGCTGGCCGCCCCCTGCGCCCTCCACCAGGCCGCGGATGCTGCGCCTGCGGTGCTGGTGCCCGAACACCCCGAGCACCGCCAGCGCGACGACCTTGGCGAGCACGAGCAGCCCGTAGTCGGTGCTGAGCAGCTGGCCGGGCGCCACGCGCACGAGTGCGTTGATGACGCCGGAGGCGGCCATGACGATCCAGCAGACCAGCGCGATCCGCGAGAACCGCGTCGCCGCGAGGGTCAGGTGCTCGCCCCGGCGGCGGGCGTGCGCGAGCAGGGCGATGAGCCCGCCGACCCACACGGCCGCGCCGAGCAGGTGGTACAGCAGGCTGTTGGTGGCCAGGTCGTGGGCGCCGCCGCTGGCGGAGTGACCGGTGGCGGCGATGGGCAGCACGCCGCCCAGCGCGACGAAGAACAGCGCCGTCGTCCATCCCCACGACAGCACGACCCGGCAGCCCAGGGTGAGCACGCAGGCGATCAGCGCGGTGAGCAGCCAGGCCTTGGGCTGCTCGATCGCCTCGACGAAGCTCAGCAGCACGTCCGGCCGGATGACCTCGGTGACCGGGCGTCCCGCGCCGTCGGCGGCGGTGAACAGCACGGAGGCGATCGCGAAGCCGAACCACGCCCAGGCGGCGTGCCCGGCCGTGCGCAGGGCGGCGTAGCCGTCGGCGGCCAGCGTCCCGGACTTCTGTGGCGGCACGAGGAACGCGGCGAACAGCAACGAGCCGATGCAGACGGCGGCCGCCGCGTCGGCGCCGACGCGCACCACGGTGATGCCGTAGCGGGTCACGTCGCCGGGGTCGGTCAACCCGGCGACGGCGTAGGCGACGCCGCCGGTGACGGCGACGAGACCGACCGCCACCACGGCGGCGAGCAGCACGCCGACCGCCAGCAACGGTCCGAGGGCCGCCTTGCGGCGGGAAACGACGTCAGTGCTGGGGCCGGCCTCGGTGGACACGCTACGAGGGTAAGCCGGTGGCGCGGCCGCGTGGTCAGCGGACCGCGCGGCCTGCCGTCCGGCTCGCCCGCTCCCGCGCCACCGCCCGTCCCGCGGCGATCGCGGCAGGGGCGATGGCCGCCGCGATGAACCCCACCACGACGAACGACGCCGACAGCGACGTCAGGTGCGCGATGCCGCCGATCATCGGAGGCCCCGCGAGGAAGCCGGTGTAGGCGATCGCGGTGACGAAGGCCACCTCCCGTTCGCCACCGCTGTCGTCCGGGCGCTTGCCCGCTTCCCCGGCCAGGCCCAGCGCGACGGGAAAGCACGTCGCCAGCCCCGCGCCCGCGAGCACGAAACCGGCGTAGCTGACGGCGGGAACGCCCGCGATGGCGGAGGTCACCAGCCCGGCACCAGCGCATCCGGCACCGGTGACGAGCACGGCCGTGTGGCCGAACCGGGCCTGTGTCCACGACCCCGCGAGCCTGGCCAGCGCCATCGCCAGCGAGAACCCGGCGTAGGCGAGGGCGGCCGCGCCCTCGCTCGCTCCCTGTTCGGTCGCCAGCAGCAGCGCCGACCAGTCGGAGCTCGCGCCCTCGGCGATGGCCGAGCACAGCGCGATGGCGGCGAGCAGCCACAGCGCGGGGCGCCGCAGGAGCGCGCCGACGCGGCCGTCGGTGTTCCCGGCCGCGTGGCCGGTCGCCGGGGCGACGCCCGGCAGGCTGCGAACCACGGCGACGAGCGTCACGACGCCCGCGAGCGCCGCGACGCCGAGGTGCTGCGCCGGCGACCATTCGTGTGCGGCAGCGAGGGCGGCCGCACCCGAGCCGGCGAGCGCGCCGAAGCTGAAGCCCGCGTGGAACAGCGGCATGATCGGCTTGCGCTCACTGCGTTCCACCGCGACGCCCGCGATGTTCATCGCGACGTCGAGGACTCCCGCGGACACGCCCAGCGCGAAGAGCGCGGCGGCCAGCCACGACAGCGACTGCGCGGCACCGATGAGCGGCAGGATCGCGCACACGGCCAGCGCCGAGCCGCCGACCACAGCGCGGGCACCGAAACGTTCGACGACGCGGCCCGAGACGACGGCGGCGGCGAGCATGCCGACGCTCGCCCCGAGCAGAGCGAGGCCGAACGGGCCTGGCCCGATGCCGACCTGGTCGCTCAGCGCCGGGGTCCGCGGCGCCCAGGAGCCGAGGGTGGCGCCGTTGAGCGCGAAGATCATGATCACCGAAAGCCGCTGCTTCACATGTCCCCCTTGATGGTGGAAACCGTGTGCTCAGCATGTCTTAAGCGCTTAAGATGAGGCAAGGGGTTATCCGGCGCCTAGACTGCGCGGATGAGCAGGACGCGGCGCAGGCAACCGACCCTTGACGACGTCGCCGACGCCGTCGGCGTGTCCCGCGCCACCGTGTCCAACGCCTACAACCGGCCCGACCAGCTGTCGGCCGAGCTGCGCCGCGAGGTGTTGCGCGCGGCGAAACGGCTCGGCTACCCGGGCCCGAATCCGGTGGCCCGCAGCCTCGCCACTCAGCGCGCAGGCGCGATCGCCGTGATGCTGGACACGGGACTGTCCGCCGCGTTCTCCGACCCGGCGCTGTCCATCACGCTCGACGCGATGTCGGCCGAGATGGACCCCGAGGGTCATGCCCTGCTCCTGCTGCCCGGCGGCGACGACGGCGGCCCGAAGGCCGAGCGGGTGCTGGCCGCGCAGGCCGATCTCGCGGTGGCGTACTCATTGGCCGACGGAGCACCCGCGTTGCGGGCCGTGCGCGACCGCGGGATGCCGCTCGTGGTGATCGACCAGCCCGTGGTGCCGGGCTCGGCCAGGGTCGCCACCGACGACCGCGGCGGGGCGGTTGCCGCCGCGCGGCACCTGCTGGAGTTGGGGCATCGGCGCTTCGGTGTGCTGTCGGCACAGTGCCTTTCGGAGCCGAGGGGTGGCCCCATGACGACGGAAGAGGCGATGGGCAGCCGGTTCCGCGACAACCGGGAGCGGCTGGCCGGTTACGTGGACACTCTCGCCGAGGCGGGGGTGCCTGCCACGAGCGTCCCCGTGTGGGAGACCTCCGGCACCTCGCGGGAGCAGGCGATGCAGGCGGCGGAGGCGTTGCTGGACACCGACCCCCGGCCGACCGCCCTGCTGTGCATGTCCGACGAACTGGCGCTGGGCGCGCTCGCGGCGGCGAGGCGGCACGGCCTGCGGGTGCCGGACGAGTTGTCCGTGGTGGGCTTCGACGACACCCCGCCCGCGGGGTGGGCCGAGCCCGCGCTGACCACCGTCCGCCAGGATCTCGTTCGCAAGGGCAGGCTCGCCGGTGAACTCGCACGGGAGCTGCTGGCGGGCCGGAAACCACCTCCACCGGTCACCCTTCCGGTGGAACTGGTGGTGCGCGCATCGAGCGGCCAGGCGCCCACATAACGGTCAGGACACCTTTTCGCAACCGGATCGGCCATCGTGTGGACAACTGACGGTCTCACCGCGGTTGTCCACAGATCCACACATTCCACGCTGACATTGTCGCCCCGCCCCGAGATCGTGGAGTCAGCACATTCCACGGCGAACAGCTCACGCGATTTCATTGAGGGGGAATCATGTCTCGCCACATTCTCACCCTGCGCTCCCGCCTGTTCCGCGCGCTGGCGCTGGCGACCACAGGGCTGGCGTGCGCCGCGGGCACGGCACACGCCGCGTCCGGGGAGCCGCCCCGGCCCGTCCCGCCCGAGTTCGCCTGCCAGCAGGGCGAGTTCTGCGTCTGGCCAGGCGAGTCCTACCAAGGGCAGATCACAAGGATGGACCTGCGCAACACCAACCCCGACGAGTGCGTCCCGCTTCCGGGTGGCGTGGAGGCCCGTTCGTTCGCCCATCGCATCGACCGGCACGTGACCGTTTACCAGGACGCCGAATGCGCGACCGAGGGCGATTTCAGCACATTCCCGGGGCCGGGCACCTTCGTGCCACAGGCGCCGTATGTCGTGAGGGCCATCCAGATCTGGAACTGAGGCCGAGGCGCTTTCATCAGACAAACCGCGCTCGCCTGGCGCGGGGAAACTCGGCACGCCGGCAACGCTCACGGCTGGGGAACGCGTGGCCGCACCGGCGTGCTGAGCGGGTGCCGTGACCCCGACCACGGCCCCGCCGTGGGTGCGCTGTCCTCGACCGGCAGCGCACCCACGGTCACCGGGCCGGGTGAGGGATGAAACGATTGGCCGGGCTCGAACGATCAGGTCTGTAGTGCTGGCTAAGCTGGGGTTACGTAGCGCGTGGTCCTGCCGGGCCAGCACTGGGCCCTCGTAGCTCAGCTGGATAGAGCAAGAGCCTTCTAATCTCTAGGTCGCAGGTTCGAGTCCTGCCGGGGGCACAAACCTGCTGGTGGTGTGCGGTCACGCCGCACACCACCGAGGACGACCAAGACCCAATGGTCCATTAACGGTCCACTTTGGCGCCGTCACCGCGGGCGCCATCGCCGGCTCGATCGCTCATGGCGGCAGACCTTTCGGCGCGTCGTTGCGTGGCCGGTCTACGTGGTGTTCGCCACGTACGTTCTCGCCGCCGTCGGCAACCGAGCCGCCACGGCACAAGATCCCGCCGCCGGACCCGTGCTCCTCGCCGCCGTCCTCGTCACTGTCGTGCTGACGCTCGACGCCGTGCGGCGGCGCCAAGTCACTGGCCGCCCTACCCGGGCGCGAGCGAAGGCGAGGCACGCACGATGACCGCCACGCACACCGCGCCGGACACCCAGCTGCGCGAGGGCCTCGCCCGCTTCCAGCAGATGCTCATCGACGCCCGCGAGGAACACGCCGAGCTGCACGCCATGTGGCAGCAGCCCGACGACGCCGGCTACGCCCGTGGGATGGAGGCCGCGCTGGCGTGGCTCCATGCGACCACACGCGGACAGTTCGGGCTCACCACCGAGCAGCAGCATGACGAGGCGGTGAATCTGTGACCAAGCTCGGCGTCTCCGGGTTCATCGTTGTCACCTTCCTCGCCGCGCTCGGTGCGCTCCTGATACCGCGCCCGGCAGCACCGGAACCCCACGCGCCAGCCGCAGCCCTGCAAGGCTGCGATTGGCAGGCCGAGTGGCACGGCACTCTCGGCGAGCTCGGCGAGGATCCCGCCGCCTGGTCACTGGCCGACAGCGCCGAGCTGGAGGGCAACGCAGGGGTCGCCTGGATGGACACTCTCACCGTGCTCGTCAGCCGCGACGTGCCCTGCCGCTACCTCGGCGATGTCATCCGGCACGAATGGATGCACCTGCAGCAGGGCCGGATGCATGGCGGGTGGGGCGCATACGAGCACTACGGTGCGCGGCTGGAGATCGTCGCCGACTGTGGCTCGTGGCTCCTCGGGTCCGCCTACACGCCATACCGCGACGACGCTCGCACCGTGGCGTTCGGCTGCACCATGCAGGATCTCGCCGACGCCCGCGAACTCATCCGGTTCCGGAGCACCGATGGCTGAGCGCGAGAGCGACAGCGTGCCCGTCCGCGTCGCCGACGGCGTGCTCCGGGTCGCTGTCGAAGCCGTGATGCTCGTGATCGTGCCGACGGTGGTCGTCGGCTACTGGTGGCAGCGCGCGCTCGACGAGCTGGCCAAGCCGCCACGCGACCACGGCGACCCGACCGACCGCGCCATGTAACGACCTGGCCTCAACCCTGAACGGACCGCAACACATCTCGCGGCCCGCACGAACCGACCACAGACAGAGAGGACCGCCATGACCGACCCCCAACCGAGCCCTCACTCGCACACCGCGCCACCCGAACAGCCGACCAAGGCCCCCCGATTCGGCGGGCTCGCCTGGGCCGCGCTCATCTGCGGCATCGTCGGCGTCGTCGGCTCGCCGATCATCATTTTCAACAACATCACCGCGATCGCCGCGGGCGTCGGCCTCGTGCTCGGGATCATCGCCCTGTTCGGCACCAAGAAGGTGCTCGCCATCATCGGCGTCGTGGTGTGCATCGCCGGCATCGTGATCACGGTCCTGGTGCAGCAGGCCGCGGTCAACGAGCTCGACGAGGAGCTGCGCTACCAACAGGAGTGCGTCGACCCGGACGTCCTCGTAGAGGAGGGCATGAGCGATTGGTGCCTGGAACAGATCGGCGACGCGATCAAGGAACTGGAGGAGAACGGGCCGTAGCGGCGTTCGCTACGGTCGCGATGCCCGACAGAGGGCCCCAGCACGGCGTGCGTGCTGGGGCCCTCTGCTTGTTCTACTCCGCTGCCCACTCGTAGGTGAGCCGGTAGCGGTCCGCGGGCAGCGTCATGTCGTTCATCTCCAGCGGCAGCCCGTCCTGGCGGTAGGCGATCCGGGTCACCGTGATGACGGGCACGCCCTCGGCCAGCTGCAGCGTGGACGCCTCCTCCGGGGAGGGCATCCGCGAGCCGACGTCTTCGACGTAGTGCCCGATGGCGTGACCGGCCTCCTCGAGCCGGGCGTAGGCGCCGCCGGGCCCGGTGTCTACCTCCTCGATCACGGTGCCGCGCGTCAGCTCCCTGGGCAGGCGCGACACCGCGAGTTGCACCACGAGCCCGTTGGCTCGCATCACCCGATCCCTCACGGTCACCTCGGTGCCCGGCTCGATGCCGAGCAGCCCGGCGACGCGCTCGTCAGCCGGCTCAAACCGGATCTTCACCGACGACGAGGGAGTGAACCCCTTCGCCGCGGCATCGGCCATGAACGCGCCCTTGTTCTCGGCGCGCGCAGCTCGCGACAGCCGGGACCGCGCGAGCCGCTCGATCTGCGTAGGCGGCCGGACGAACACACCGACGCCACGGACGGCGTCAACGCGGCCCTCGGCGCGCAGGAGGTCGATCGCGTCGCGGATCGTGGGGCGCGAGACGCCGTAGTTGTCGACGAGCTCACGCTCGCTGGGCAGGCGCGCTCCTGGCTCGTATTCGCCCGCGACGATCCGTTCGCGGAGGTCTGCGGCCACCTGCCGGAAGGCAGGGACGCCACTCGATCGGTCCATCCTGCTAATTCTCCACATGTCAGCTTGTCTTGACCAGTTCCCCCCGGCTGTGTCAGTGTGCTACTGGTAAAGATATCTTAACCAGTGCGAGGGGAGGTCGGCATGAGCTGGTGGAACCGCGCCGACGGCACCACAGTCGACGCCGACGGCGATGGCCCGGAGGACGACACGTGATCGAGCGCGACCGCGAGCTGCTCGCCCGCCTCCAGCGTTTCAACGCCGCCCTTGGCCCTGCCGTCATGGAGATGATCCACCACCAGGACGGCGGCGAGTTACCGGCCGACGGGCTGCGCGAGCTGGCTCGGCAGTACCGCGCGCTCGCGGACGCCCTCGACGAGCGCGCGGCCGAGCGTGAGGCGGACGCACGCACGGTCGAGTCGGGCCCGCACGAGCCTTGTGTGGAGCACGGCGGGGCCCACTGCGACACCTGCGAGCAACCGTGGCCGTGCGCGGCAGCGCGACCGATGCCGATGGTGCGGCCGGTCACGGAGCCGATCACGTTGCGGCGATTGCGGCGCTGACCAGTCCGTGAGCAGCGACGCACCGACGCAACTACTGCCGCGCCTGGACGACACTCAGCCGATATGGCCCGCGTTCGACCCGGACGACGACCCCCGGCTCGCGCTGCTTCTGCGAGTGCTGGCAGGCCTGCGCGGCCTGCCCTAGCGGTTGCGCTCCTTCAGCAGCTCGCGGATGCGGCGGCGCACCAGGTCGACGTCCCACCGGTAGTGACCACCGAGCGTCACATCCGTCGGCTCCAGCAGCCCGTCCTCGACGTAGCGCTGAATGGTACGCCGACTCACTGACAGCTCGCGTGCCAGCTCACCCGTGGACACGAGCCGCTTCTTGATCACCGCGCGATTGTCTCGATTGACGCACTTGTCGCGCACCGTGCGTGACGCGTTAGTCGCGATGATCGCGTTTTTCGCACTCTGCGCGAATGTCGCGTTCGCTCGAACGGCGGTACGCGTCTCCGCAGGTCACGCCTACCGTTGTGGCCGCGCGCACGTGCCGGCGCGTGTACCACCCTCCAGAAGGCGGCTCCGGCGCTGCCTACCTCCCCCGGGCGCCGGAGCCGTCTCCCAAGCTCAGGAGGTTCCAATGCGCGATCGCGAGTGCTAGCCGTACCGCCGTCGCCCGTCCCGGTGTCGAGCCCAGGGCGGCGGCTGGTAGTCCGGGTGGTCCGGCCGTCGGCCGCGGTGGTCGGGCGCCCGGCCCGGCAGCCGCCACGTCGGGTCGTACTGCGACTCCAGCTCCCATGCGTCGAGGCCGCCCTCCTCGCCCAGAACCCGTTCCGCGTCATCCGGCCGCAGGAAGAACCGCTGTTCACCTGTGGTTTTGTGGGTGCACCGCAGATACCGCATGCCGTTCATTCGAACGCGTGTTCTATACGCTGTCAAGGTGCGGACACAGCGAAGGGCCCCGCGCTCGCCGCCGCAGCGGGGAACGCGGGGCCGCTGCCCGAGCGCTGACTACGCGGGTGGCCGGCGCCTACTGCTCGACGTCGACGTCAACGACGTTGCGCAGCTGCCGCGGGCTGTGCCGCGCCCACCAGCCCGCGCCGAAGGTGATGCCGCCGAGCACACCGCCGCTGACGAGCGGCTCGACGATGCCCTCGACGAGGTCGGGCACCTCACCGCCGAACACGTACTGCCCGAGCAGCGCGAGCACCACGCCGGTGACCGTGGCCGCCGCGGCGGACGCCTTGACCTTGACCTCGACGGGTGCGTGCTTCTTCGCCATGTTCAGACCTCCTCGCTGCCACCGGCGACCGTGACGTCGACCTGCACGATGTTCTCCCGGATCGCGTCCGCGACGGCCTGCTTCAGCTCGGCCGCCGACGAGCCGCCCCCGGCCGCGACGGCGTCGGCCAGCTTGTCGAGCGCCGCCCGCAGCCCGGCCATCTCCTGCCGGATGGCGCCCGAGTTCTGGTAGGCGCCGAGGGCGTACTCGTGGGTGTGAATGATCGAGCCCCGCAGGTTCATGTCGGGCTGATCGCCGCGCTGCGTCGGCTCGTGCCGCTCGCGCTCGAAGTACTGCTCCAAGCCGTCGACGACGTCTGCTTTGCTCACGGTGCTTCCTCCTCCTGGTGCGGCTCCTCCGCCGCCCGGCTGGGCGGCGAGCTTGTTGATGGCGGGGATGGCGGCGTAGGCGTGCTGGCCCGGGCACGCCGTGGCCTTGAGGTCGCGGTGGCCACCGTTGAGCCGCGCGTGCCGCCACCAGCCTTGTGCCTTGCCGTGCCGCAGCAGCCACGCCGCGGCGGCGATCTGAGCCTGTGTCGGCCGGTGCGTCTCGTAGTTGCCGATGAAGCAGATCGCGCGGGCGCGGTCGTTTCGGCCGCCCGTGTGGGAGCCCTGGCGGCCGACGCCGTGCCCCTCGTAGATCCGGCCCGAGGGCGGGATCAGGAATGTGTAGGAAATGCCGCCGCCGAACCGGTCCTCGCCGATGCCCTCCAGTGTGCGCATCGCGCGCTCCTCGTCGTCGTCGACACCGTCCCGGTCGGCGTCGATCCACTGGATGTCGGGGGCGAGCGTCACCGAGTGGTGCAGCCACACCTCCTCGGCGGGCAGCGGCGCCGCGGTGAACCCGTTGTCGTGGCGGGCGCCCCAGCGGGCGCGCGGGATGATCTGCACAGTGGTCTCCCCGAGGGTTTCGATGATGGATCGCCGCGCGAGCACGTCGGCGGAGTAGTCGCGGCCGGTGGTGTAGTAGTCCACGCCCCGGCCCTCGGCAAGCGCCTGCCGCACCCGGCTCGGCCCGGCGTTGTAGGCGGCCACCGCGGCCGGCCAGCCGCCGAGCGCCCGCCGGTTCGCGGCCAACAGCGACGCCGCGTCCACGGCCTGGCGGCGCACGTCGGCCAGGTAGGCGGGACCGACAGGCCAGTAGCGGTCGTCGCGCTGCCACACGCCCCAGCCGTGGCCCCCATCGCCGCGGACGTTGCGCAGGTTCGTCTCCCGCGACCCCACCGCGTACAGCAGCCCGACGGGCAGCCCGTGGTCGACCTCGACGGCGTCGACGAACGGCCACTCGACACGGGCGCGCCGGACCTGGTCGGCGAGTGTTGTGCGGTCAACACGGGACGCGGACACGATCACCCTCCGATGGTGAGGCTCAGAATTCCGAACACGACAGCAACGAGCGCGGTCACAGCGATGCCCACCAGCGTCACCCGCTGGCTGGTTGTCCACTTGCGATCGTCACGGTCTTGCATCCGCTGGTCGCGGATTGCCTGCAGCTCGCGGCCGAACCGGTCCTCGAGGTCGCGCTGCGCCCGCTCTTGCTCGTCCGCACGCCGCGTGAGCACGGCGATCGTCGGCAGTTGATCGCGGACCTCCTTTGCCAGCCCGGCGAGGCTGACGTTCATCGCCGCGATCTCCTCGTGCAGCGACGACCGTAACGACTCGGTCGCCGTGTTGGCCTTCTCGACCTGTGTGACAAGCATGCGCAGCAGCGTGTCGGTGGGCGAGTCTCCTGGCACGGTCACAATTTCCACCTCCGCGCTGTCCGTGTCGACGATCAACATGGGCATCATCACCGCTCACACCGGGTGCATGATCGCGGTGATGTAGCCGTTGCGGAAATCGACGTCCAGATCGGACACTTGGCCCTGCATCTTGACGACGATGTCGCCTGTTGGCACGCCTTCGACCCGCAGGCCGGTGCCGAATCCGTCGGCGTCGCCAGCCACGCGGACCACGCAGAACGGGGGCTCCCCGTCGTTGAGGGTGGTGAAGGTCGCCCCGCCGTCGATGGAGATCGCGAGCCGCGGCTGCCCGGACCGGTAGTTCGCCGAGTTGCCGAACAGGTTCCCGAACCCCGAGGCCACGATCGCGACCCGGATACCCGGGTCGTCGAACTGGATCGTCTCGGTGCCCCAGTCCTCCCACGAGTTGATCGCCGCGAAGGTGTTCTTGTCGGTCAGCACCGCCGACCCGGAGCGCCACGTGACGTCCGGCGCGTCGACCTTGGTGCCTGCCAGCGGCATGAGTTCCTCCTCAGATCCCGAAGTACGCGGGGTTGCGCAACGCCACCGCGTCGCCCGCGCTGTGCGACTTGGTGACCCCGTTGACCGAGCGCGCGACGGTGAACCGCTGCGGGCTCGACACGATCAGGTCGTCGAAGCGCACGGCGGGGTTGGCGTTGGTGTTGCCGGTCGTCGACATCGCCGCCGCGCCGAGGTCACCGGCCGCGGCGAGCACCGGGATGGTGGTGGTCTGGTAGAACGCGGAGGCCTCGCCGGCGGAGACGCGCCAGAACTTGACCCGCACCTGCTCACCGATCGTGCGCAGCCGCACCCGGAATTGCTCGCCGGCCGCGTAGCTGCCGTACTCGGCGCCGTAGAGGAACGTTGCCGCGCCGCCGACCACCTCGTACAGGGCGATCCCGACGATGCCCGTGTGCTTGAACTCGACCTGCGCCGCGAGGTAGGTGCTGACGGCGAAGCGGCGCGCCAGCAGTTGCGCGGTGATCCAGTTGCCGGTGGCGACCTGGCTGGTCGCGATGGTCGCCGCGATCTCGCCGTCGGCTACCGACACCCCGAGCAGCGCTTCGCGGCGCACGTTCACCGTGGACAGCGTCATCGACCCGTACCCGGAGCCGACCGCGAAGTCCGCCGCGGCGCCGCCCGAGGTCGCCCACGGCGGCCCGACGTCCGGCGTGCCCCACCCGGAGGCCACCGTGCGCCCGAACGCATCCTGCGCGCACGGCTCGATCGCGGACACGGTCAGCGCCTCACCGCCGAGCAGCACGTCGAACGGGAACTCGGCCGGGTCCTCGGTCCACAGGTAGCCGCGGGTCGTGGACACCAACAGCGTGGTGTCGTCGCTGTCGACGTCGGTGGCCAGCTCGGAGCCGAGCGTGCCCGCCCGGTCGCTGCCGTAGACCGCGACGTCGTAGCCGCCCGCCGCGGTGGTCTTGAAGTCGAACCGGTGCTCGAACGTCATGATCGTCTCGTCGTAGCCGCGCAGCAGCTGCGACACGTTCTCCGGTTTGACCCAGGTCGGCATGTTGGTGGCGGCGATGCGCTGGCCGAGCTGCAGGCCGAGGACGGTGTCGATGTAGCCGGTGCGGCGGGCCAGGTTCACTACCAGCGACGGGTAGCGCTCCTCGTCGACGGTGCCGAGGTGCAGCCGCCACGAGGCCTGATCGGCGACTTGGCCGTCGTTGTACAGGCTGAGGGTGACCGACTCGTCGTAGAGGCCGACGCCCTGCGGGTCGTCGCGCGGGTCGCTGACGTTCAGCGGCCCCGACGTTTGCACCGAGCGGCGAGACGAGCCGTCGCGGCGCTGCACGGTGACGTCGTTGCGGATGTAGCGATCGTCCTGCTTCGGGCGGGGCACCTCCGAGAAGTCGGCCGCCGCGTAGTCGAGAGTGAGCGCCGGTGTCTGGTTGCACAGCGCCTCGCGGGTGATGTACTCGAACCCGAGGAACTCCCGCGCCTCGGCGAGGATCCCGCCGTCGGTGGCCGCGGCCTCCTCCAGCAGATCCACCACGTTGCCATCCGGCTGGAACCACAGGAACGGTGTGGCGTCCGGGTCGCCGATGAACCGGATCGGCACGCCGTGCTCCTGGCACAGTCGGATGATCCGGTAGCCGGCCGTCTCGCGCGCCCAGCCGATGAACGCGTTCCGGGTGAGGTTGCCGGGGTGAATGCCCTGGATCGGCAGCGTCGCCAGCTCCTGCGACGTCTGCGTCGTGCGCACGGTGACGTGCCCCACCGCGGTGCCGTCGGCGTCGCCGAGCTTGCTGATGTAAGCCCTGATCGGCTTGCCAAACCGGTGGCCCAGCAGCGTGTCCGGCGCGATGCCCGCCGACACGTTCTTCAACGCGACACCGGCCTTGAGGTCGGGCTGCTCCCACACGATGACGTACCAGTCGATGTTGGCGCCGCTCTGCACCAGCTGGAACCCGGCGAGCACGTTCTTGCCGTTGAGGCCGTACGGGTAGATGCCGCTGGAGTCGATCAGCGAGCCGCCCTCGCCGTAGATCCGCAGCTGCAGGTGCCCGGTGGAGGCCTTCGCCACGAGCGCCCACTCGGCGGTCGTGCCCGTGGTGGCGACGTTGAGGATCTCCACGTCCGAGGCGATCCCGTTCTCGGGCAGGTGCAGCAGGCACAGGGCCTGCATGAATCCGGTGTCCTGCGCGCCGACGATGTCGCCGAACGCGGTGGTCACGCCGAATTCGGCGATGGGCTTGGAGCCGTAGAAGCCGTTGTAGGCGGCGAACTCGGTGTCGCGGATGGGGAAGCCGTCGCGGATGCCGAGTTTCATCGGCGGCTTGCCCTCGAACCCCGAGGCGATCGTGGTCGCCGAGTCCTCGTCTTCGCACGGCCAGTAGGCGTCGGGCAGCGCGCCGGGGAACAGGTAGTCCTGCGTCCAGCTCTTGCGCATCGGCGAGTCGACCGGCTTGTCGCCCTGCCGCAGCCGCCGGATCACGCCCGAGGCGGTGACGGGCACCCACCGGTCCGTGCCGCTGCGGTCCCAGTCCGGGGACCAGTCCGCGATCTCCCCGCAGTGCCGGGTGGCGGTGTTGACGAACTCGGCCGCCCCGGCGAGCTGCCAGGTGACGCCCTCGTCGTCGAGCAGGGTGCGGTCGAAGGTGTCGTAGCCGCCGAAGTTGAGCGCGGCGACCCGCGAGCCGAACCCGTCGTACAGCTCGAACCCGTGCAGCAGCCCAGTGTAGGACGCGGTCCCGGCGGCGTAGGGCTGCCCGGCGTGGGTGGAGCCGATGACCAGGTCGGCGCTGGAGTTGAAGATCCCGACGGTGCCCGCGGTGGTGACGGTGCCGCCGAGCTGTGTCCAGGGCCCGGCGATCGTGTCGGCCGTGTAGAAGCGCACGTCGTGCCCGCCGGCGCCGTTGTTGACGTCGATCGCGACACGCAGCGCCAGGCGCCCGGCGTCGGCCGGGACGGGCTCGGTGGACAGGTAGGACAGCTGGCCGCTGGCCGCACCGTTGGTGCTGATACGGAACCGCAGGTAGCCGTCGTAGCGGATGGCGAACACCCACGAGCGTTGGTTGGTGCCGACGCCGGTGTCGTGCCACTTCGACGCCAGCGTGACGAACTTCGGGGCGCCCGGGCTGGCCAGGGTGTAGCTGTAGGTTTCCCACCGCCACCGGTCCGGCTCGGCGTCGATGCGCACGTCCATGTCGCCGGTGGTGTCGAGGTGCACGGCGTCCGGGGTTTCGACGCGCGCGCCGGGTGCCGGGTCGACTGCTCCGGCGAGGCTGAGCGCGACCTGCTCGCCGCCGGATGGCGGGATCTTCACGCGCACCGGGGTGTTCGGGCCGATCTTGCCGAACAGCGGCGAGGCCGGGTTGTGCGGCGAGTAGGTGTTGGACAGGTTGCCGAGCTTGAACGTGGCCGAGCTGGGCGACGCGGTGGACTGTTCGTCGGTGCGGCCTCGCACGATGCGGATGCCGTCGTCGTAGCGGACGCCGTCGCCCTTCGGCGCGTTGCCCACGGTGTTCCACTGGCCGTCGTAGAACAGCTGCGTCGTGACGTTGATCGGGGTCTGCGGGAACACCATCAGCGTTGCCCCAATGCCTCGTTGACGTCGCCGCCGTACTCGACGCGCACGTTCTCGCGCATGTCCTCCATCAGCGCGCGGATGAATGCGCCCGCGCTGGCCGGCACGGAGATGATCACGTTCACCGGCGGCGCGCCCCCACCGCGCAGCATCTGGCGGGTCTCGCCCGCGGGCTTGACCATCGACCCGGTCGGCAGGTTCACGAGCTCGGGGCCCTGCTCACCGACGAGCACCATGTTCCCGCGCGGCCCGCCCTCTTGGGCGTGCCCGGCGCCGTAGATGCCGCCCGAGGCCAGGCCGCCGCCGCCCTGGTACCACTCCCCCGCCGCGTTCTGCGTGCCGATCCGGGTGCCGGTGGAGCTGAAATGCGTGACCACGTTGTGGGTGGTGGTGACGGTCCTCGGGATGCCGTTGATCATCCGGATGATTACGCCGAGCTTGCGGCGCGCGCCGTCGGTGTTGGCGTGGAAGTTGGCGCCGTAGTTGCCGCGGTAGTCCTCGGCCGAGCCGCGCAGCCGGTTGACCCGGCCGCGGATGTCGTCGGCCTGCTTCGCGGTGATGGCGCCCTGCGCGACCCACGCCTGCAGCCGCGACTCGAACTCCTCGAACGACAGGTCACCGTTGAGGGCGGCCTGCTCGGCCTTGGACACGGCCTCGGCCAGCGCGAACGACGCCTCCCGCGCCTGCGGGCTGTTCTCCCCGTACTGGCGCACGGCGTCGTTGTAGGACTTCTGCGCCTCGTCGACCTGCCGCAGCGCCTGGTTCAGCGCGAACACCGGGTCGGTCGCGGCCTGCGTGGCTTCGAGGTAGGAGTCGAGCGCCTGCCGTGCGTAGTCGGTGGCCTGCCCGGTCGCCTCGAACGACCCCGCCGTCTCCTCCAGGTAGCCGTTGAACTCGGGCAGCTTGCCGCGCAGATCCTCGATCGAGATGCCGGTTTGCTGCGCGATCTGCTGCAGCGCGCGGAACGCCTCCGACCGCCCGGCCGTCTCGGCCAGCCGCACCAGCGACTGATCGAGCCCGTCGAGGCGCTCCTTGGCGACGTCGAGCCCGGACTCCATGCCGACCAGGTCGCCCACGCCGTCGGTGATCTGCTCGAGCAGGTTGTCGTCGGCGACCGAGAACGCATCCTTGATCTGTTGGAGGTCCTGGCCGAGTATCCGGGCCGCCTCGCCGGACACCTTGCCGGAGTCGGCGAACCGGTCCAGCCCGGTCGTCATCGCGTCGACCTGCACGTTCAGCGCCTGCGACTCCTGCAGGATGCTCGCGATGCCCAACGCCAGCCCGATCGCACCGGCCTTGAGCAGGCCCATCTTGCGGGTGGTGCCGGTGGTCTTGTCGCCGAGGCTGGTGATGCTGTCGCCGACGCTGGAGATCACGGACCGGGCGGCGCCGATGCCCTTCATCACCGTGGACATGGTCAGCCACATCCCGATCAGGGTGCCCAGCTCGCCCGACATCGGCTCGATCACGTCGAGCACGTGGTCAAGCAGCCCGAGCGCGACACCGAGTGCGTCGCCCAGCACCGGCAGCGCCCCGCCGGACATGTCGTTGAGCACGCCGACGATGCGGGTCACCGCGTCGACGACCTCGTCGCCGTGCTCGGCCCACATGTCGGTGAGGTTGCCGATGATCCCGCCGGCCTCTGGCAGGACGCCCTTGATGAGGGCGCCGAGGTGTTCCATGCCCTGCCCGGCTTCCTCGCTGTGCTCGGACATCTCGGTGAGCATCAGCGACACCCCGGTCCCGGTGTCCTTGAGGAAGGTCTGCAGCCCGTCGAACACGGGCTCGGCGCGCTGGACTGAGCGCACCATGCCGGGCATGGCGTTCTCGGCGAACCCGACCACACCCTGGGTCAGTGAGTCGACCAGCGGCACGCTGTCGCCGAAGGCGTTGCGCATCTGCGGGCGCAGCCGCTCGAACCCGGCGCCGATCGTGGACGTGGCCTGCATGTAGGCGTCGGCCAGGGGTGCCGCGTCCTCGGCGAGGTCCTCCTTGATCGTGCGGCCGAGCCCGATCACCGAAGCCTTGACGTCCTCGTTTTCGCTCACCGCGACCGCGCCGAGCCCGATGAAGGCCGTGCCGACGACACCGAGCGAGGCCGCCGCAGCCGCCCCCGCCACGGGCATCGACGCCAGCGTCCCGAGCCACGCCAGCCCGACACCGCGCCCGCCGGACTGCGCCCGCTTGCTGACCTCGTCGATGGCCTCGCCGAGCTCGTCGTGTTCCTCGGCGGCCTCGCGGGCGGCGTCGGCGGCGGCCCGTTCAGCACGATCGAGGTTGGTCGCCGCGGTCGCCGCGTCCCGGGAGGCGGCAGCCGCCTTGCGGCGCGCCACCTCCAGCCGGTGCTCGGCGTCGATCAGCTGCGAGCCCTTGGCGTTGCCGCTGTCGCGCAGCTCGTTGAGCTTGGCCTCGGCGATGCGGACCTTCTCGGCCGCGTCGGCCTCGGCGTCCCGGGCAGCCTGCACCTTGAGCGATGCCTTTTCGACCTCGGTGCTGTAGTCCTTGACGCCCTTCGTCGCGGACGCGAGCGCAGCGTTGGACTGGTTCTTGCCCGTGACGACGATCTCGACCTCATTGGCCACCCGGTGTCACCTCCCTCCGTCCGAGCCGTTCGATGGCCAGCAGCCGCATAAGCCCCGCGTCCGCCGCATACACTTCTTCGGGCAGTTTCCCGAATCGTTCACAAATCGACAGTATTTGTTCGGCCTCGATCAGCTCGCGAGGCTTTCCGACAATTCTTCCATGGGAATCGATGCCTCCGCCGATGGATCGCCAGAGGGTGAGCTGTCTTTTAAATCGCCGTCCACCACGATCGAGTTCGCGCGAATCCACGCGCGCACCAGAACCCAAAAGAACTCGGGCTCCTGGGCACGAATCGACTCGACCGTGACCGGCATGGGCTGACCGTCGTCATCCTCCAGGTTCCAATCGAGGATGCATTCGATCATCCGCCGGTG
Organism: Prauserella muralis; assembly: GCF_003202285.1. Lineage (GTDB taxonomy): Bacteria > Actinomycetota > Actinomycetes > Mycobacteriales > Pseudonocardiaceae > Prauserella_B > Prauserella_B muralis. The sequence continues at coordinate 686,349 of NZ_MASW01000002.1, read as the reverse complement.
CATTCTGTCGATACGTTCCTGCGCTTGCTCGCGGCTGACGTGACCGGCTTTGATGTCCTTTTCCCACCCGGTCAGATCGTCGAACAGATACGCGTCCTCGACGGTCATTTTCCGGATGCGCACCTCGAAGCCGTCGTAATCCGACTCGGAGAACGACAGCTTGAGGACGGTGCGCTTCGGCGTGAACCCCACGGGTCAGCTCCAGGTCGGCACGGTGCCGTCGGCGAGCACCCCGGGCGCCGTCCACGTCAGCTCGCCGGTGTCGGCGCGGGTGAGCGCGTAGTCGGTGAACACGCACTCGTTGTTGAGGGTCTGCCCCGACACCTCCAGCGCCACCGTCCGCTGCACCGACGTCGACGGCACGGTCTTGAGCGTCTGGTGCGACTTGCCCGCCGCGTCGTTGAACACGCCGTTGAGGTCGATCGAGAAGTCCGCGAGCAACAGCAGCCGCTCGATCGCGGACTTGTCCACACCGGTCACGTCCTGCACCGCCCGCGGCGTCGCGAAGCTGAAGTTCCGCACGTCGTTGCGGATGTCCTGCGCGGCGCCTGCACCGTCGTCGACGGAGAGCACGCTCCACGCGAGGCCCGACTCCTTGGCCATGGTCTGCTCCTTTCCGGGCGTCAGCCCTGGTTGATCACTTCCGCGAGCTTGGTCTGGTGCTCGGCGAAGTCCTCGACCCAGTCCTCGGGCCGGGTGTGCTGGCGAATAAGGCCGGTGCTGCCGCGGTGGTCGCCGCCGCGCACCACGAACAGCTCCTGCCGGTCGACGCGCACCCTGTGCTGTGCCGCGGCGAAACAGGCCTGGCCCGGCTCGAAGGTGAACACGGTCATGCCGCTGTCGTCGCGGTGCTCGCTGAACGCGCGACCGCTGCTCTTGCGGATGTAGTCGGCCTGGAACTGGCCGAGGTCGGTGCGCTCGTCCACTGTGGTGCGCCAGCCGCGCAGGTGGTGCCCGCAGCCCGCCTCGGCGCACGTGGCCTGCCGCCAGTGCGTCTCCTCCGGGGCGATGATCGAGTAGGTTTTCATCGCCTGCATCGGCATCTTCGGGTCGACGCGGTTGATCGGTCGCATCAGTAGGTCACCTCCACGTCGTTCTTCGCGATGAACACCGCGAACTCGAGGTTCGAGAAGCCGCCCGTGGTGGTGGTGACCACGCGCAGGTAGCGCTCCACCGCCTGGTCGCGGGCGGTGGCGATGCGCTCGGCCGTCGGCCCGGCGGTGAGCGCGGTGAACGCGCCGCCGACCACGTCGGTCCACGGGTCGACAGCACCGTCGTCGGCCGACTCCTGCAGCTTGATCGTGGCGTCGGTGCCGGTGAACGCGAACACGTGCAGGTAGGCCTGCAGCCCGAACGCGGTCGCGGCGCCGTAGTCCTGGCCGGCGCCGTCCGTGGCGGCCGCGTCGGTGCGGATGCCGTCGGTGGCGCGGGTCGCCCACTCCAGCCCGTAGGCGTTGCCGAGGGCCTGCACGGCGATGGTGAGCGACCCGTCGTCACCGCGGGTGGGGTCGTAGTTGATCTGCTTGCCGACCAGGCAGGCGCCCGGCTTGCCGAGGGCGGTGCCGCGGCAGTAGGTGACGATCTGGTCGGCGGTGGGCAGGCCGGACAGGATCGCGTGGGCGCGGTCCTCGGTGTTCGGCGGGTTGTCGGCCGCGGTCTCGGGGTTGAACCACGCCGAGAACTCGAGACTGCCGTCGCGCAGGCCGCCGATGCGCTCGAACGCGGACTTGTCGATGCCGGTGACGGGCAGCGTGGCGGGGCCGCCGCCGATCCGGCCGAGCGACCCGATATCGCCGGACAGGTTGTGGCCCGCCACGTACAACGCGTCGCCGAGGCCGCTCTGCTTGCTCATGGGTTCTGGCTCCAGAGGTCGTTGATGACGAGGGGCAGGGTGATCGTCATGACGCGGTAGTTCTTGCCGTCCTGGCTGAGGTAGCCCGCCTGCGCGAACAGCCCGCCCGGGCTGTACTGGCCGAGCAGATCCACCTCGGCCACCCGACCACCCAGGTCGAAATCGCCGCTGTAGGCGAGGAACAGCGCGTTCACCGCCTGCATCACACGCGGGTCGATCCCGTCCTCGGGCTGGGCGATGAAGCCCTGGAAGATCCGCACGATCAACGTGACGAGCCCGGCCGTCGACGCCAGCCCCGACCGCTGCGGCAGCGGCTCGATCCGCTGCGCCCACACCGCCAGGAACAGCTCGTGCCCGGGTGCCTTCTTCGGCTCGTGCCCGGCGGTGCCGGTGAAGATGCCCAGCCGCATCGCGTGCGAGCGCACCGCCTCGACCAGCTCGACGAACCGCCGCTCGGTCATCACCGCCACTACGTCACCCCCTCATCCTCGGCAGGAACTGCTGCAGCGTGGCCTCGGCGATCTCGACCTTGCGCAGCTCCAGCTCGTGCCGGGCCCGCCGGAAGCTGAAATAGCCCTTGAACCGGGTCGTCTTGTTGCGGGAGCCGACGCCCTCCAGCCACGGCCCGTAGATGATGTCCCGGTCGTGAATCACCCGGTCCGCGCCGACGACGTCCTTCACGATCTGCGTCTCGTAGTACGGGGTCGGGTGCCGGATCGAGGCGTCGAGGTTGCGCTGCACCAGCGACAGCCCCTGGTCGGCGATGTCGTCGACGACCTTGTCCATGTAGTCGCGGAGCGCGAGCTGCGCGCGGCCGTCGAACAGCGGCCCGTCGCTGCTGACCGTGATGTCCGCCATCGTCACACCACCCCCAGCCGCACACGGCGGGCGTGCGCCTCGTACACCCGCTGGCGCAGGTCCTTAAGCCCGCCGGCGCGGGCCTCGCGGGCGTTCTCCCCGGACCCGGCGATGCGGGCGTAGGCAGCGCGTTGCTGCTCGACGCCGTTCATCGCCTCGGCGACGTTGAGGTCGTGCACGAGCGCGGGCGGCACCCACCGGGCCAGCGTGGCGCCGTTGCTGTGGGCGGCGGCCGTGGTGCCGAGCGCGCCGCGCTCCACGGTCAGCCGCCGGGCGGCGAACACCGTCGACCCGGTGTGCGCGGCCAGCACCGACCCGTCCCAGCCGCGGCGCACGATCAGGTTGTTCCCGGCGACGTCCTCGACGAGCATGCGCTCGGCGTCGAGCAGGATCACGTCCTCGACGGCGAACGCCGTGCCGTCGACGACCGCGACGAGGGTGTCCGACATGGACTCGTCGAGGTCGGCCTGCAGCGTCTGGCCCGTGCTGAGCATGCTCGTGCCGGTGACGAGCATGCGCTCCGAGTCGACGCGCAGCACGGCGCCGACGCCGACCGGGCTGTCCACGTCCACCGTCGCCGACGACGAGTCCAGCGGAGCGGCGAGCGCCCCGGCCGGGGCCTCGTCGTTGCCGTAGCCCCACAGCCCGGTGATGCCGACGTCGCGCTGCCGGGTCGAGCCCTGCCCGAAGCTCGCGGACGAGTCGAGATCCAGCTCCAGATAGGTGTAGGGCGGCCCGCTGTAGGGGCGCAGGAAGTATTCCGTGGACGGGATGACGACGCCACCGGAGGTGACCGAGGTGGCCGAGATCAGGTCGCGGTAGTTCGGGCTGTCCAGCCACAGCCGGTACGAGCGGCCGAGCTGGTCATCAGGCCAGTCGAAGTAGCGGGTCCCGGTCCACGGGTAGAAGATGCGGTGGCACAGGCGGTCCACCGCGCGGGCGCCGGCGGCGAGCTGCTGGTCGATCAGCAGGTTCGCGCGGGCGCCGTCGGTGATGTCGAGGCCGCGCTTGACGTCCTCACGTGTGGCGTAAACAGCTTCGCCCATCCTGTGCCCTTGCTTTCTTGGCCGTGCCACCGTGGCGGCAGGGAGTGGAGCGTGTTCAGTTGTGGACCGGGCCGGTCAGCAGCTGCCGATGTAGAGGCCGTCTGGTCGCCAGCCGTCGAACGGGCAGTACAGCTCGCCGTCCGGCCCGGTCCGTAGCGGCTCACCATCGTTGGGGCACGCCTGCGGGGGTGTCTCGCGCTCGGCGCGGGCCCCGTCGGCGGCCTCGGTGTAGATGTCGAGCAGCTGCTCCCACGACACGGCGACCTACTCCTCGCCGCTGTCGCCGTGTTCTTCGTCGTGTGCGACGAGCCGTTCCACGAGCGCGTCACGGTCGCCCTGGGCCGACAGCTCGCGCCGCTTGAGCTCGGCCTGCAGGTCGCGGTACTCCCACGTGTCGTAGTCCGGGGCCTCGTGCTCGCCGACGAGCACGGATTCGGCCGCCTGCTCGCGCAGCCGGTCGACGTCCTCCTGCGTCGCGGGCGTCCTGTCCTCGTAGGACGGTCCACCGTGGCGCGTGATCTTCGGCATCTCGGTGCCCTCCTCCACGTAGTCCGTGCTGCTGCACTGCGGGCACCGCGCCGCACCCACGCTGTACGCGCAGGTGCAGGCGCGGCAGATCCACAACATCAGGCCGACACCGCGGGCAGGTTCGCCGGCGCGCGCTGGACGTTGAGGTCGTGGGTGATCGCGGTGACCAGGCCGGTCGCCGTCGAGCTGCACCGGACGTGGGTGTGCCCGGCGGGCAGCTGCGACGCGAGCACCGGGATCACCGCCACACCGGCGGCGATCGTGACGGCCGCAGCAGCAGCCTGCTCCTCCTCGGTCCATGCGGTCGAGCCGTTCGCGTTGGCGTTCGCCGCGTAGTGGTCGACGACCGCGAGGTCCGCCGCGCCGGTACCGGCCGCGTCCGATGCGGACTGCACCGTGTAGGTGTCGGCCCCGACGCCGACGAACGCGACAGCGCTCGAGTCGACGAGGCTGATCCACACGCCATCCGCTGTCGGCGCGACGTTGAAGGCCCTTCCGAGTCCTTCCATCATTGCTGTTTCCGCCTTCCTTGCGGGGGTTTAGTGCCGGGCTGGAATGGGCCCCGGCCGGGGCGTTACTGCCGACCGGGGCTGGCGTGCGTCAGGCGCGCGCGGCGATCTTGACGAACGGGGAGAGGGTGTTGCTGCCCTTCTTCGGAGTGATCGCGTTCTGGATCCACGGGCGACCGTCGCCGCGCTGGATGATGCGCACCGCCGTCTGGTCGGTGTCGAACTCGACGTGCTCGCTGGTGGCCATCTGCATCTGCTGCCGGTCACCGATGAGGTAGTAGGACAGGTCGACGAAGTTGATGTCGCCCGAGTCGCCGACGGTCTCGGCCTTCTCGGTGAAGAACACCGGGCGGCCGAGGATGCTCATCGGCGGCCCCGACACGCCGTTGTTGATCCACACCGGGGCGGTGCCGGCGGTGTCGCCCGCCTGCCGGAAGCTCATCGTGGCCAGCGCGGGGAACGTGTCGATGTGCGCGATCCACACGGCAGAGCCCAGCGAGGACGGCAGCATCCGCGAGTACATCTTCGCGATGTTCTCCCACAGGATCGTGTCCGCGGGCTGGGCTGACTCCTTGGCCACCTCGACGGCGGCCTTGGCCTTGAGGAACCCGAGCGGCTCGCCGGCGCCCGTGCCGGAGAAGTAGGCGTTGTCCTCGGTGAACGCGAGCGCCTCGGGCCACTTCTGCGACAGGAACGCCGAGAACGACAGCAGGCTGTCGGAGAACAGCTCGTTGGGCACGATCGAGTAGCCGGTGAGCTTCTTGGCGTCGAGCACGACCCGGCCGAACTTGGCCGAGGACTTCTGCAGCTGCCCGGCCTCCTCGGTCCAGTAGGCGATCATCCCGCCGAACAGGGAGGTGGAGTTGTTGCTCGACTCCAGCGTGGGGAACGGCACGCGTGCCGTCTCCATCGGCACCACCGTCGCGCGAGGGCGCACGATGGACTTCTCGAGCGACACCTGCAGCAGCGTCGCCCGCAGCGACTCGGGCACCAGGAACCCGCCGTCGGCGGGGATGGTGCTGGAGTATTCGTTGCGGATCTTCGCCCGCTTGGCCTGCGCCTCGGGCGAGTGGTTGTTGAACCAGATCGTGCGCAGGTACTCCTCGCGGTCGGCGAACTCCTTGTCCAGCGCGGCGCCGAGCGCCTTCGGGTTGTAGCCAGCGCCCCGGTCGGGCGCGGTGTTGCCCGGGGCGAGGTCGGGGCGCCTGATCTCGGCGTCGGCGTTGTCCCGCAGGAACTCGGCGGTCACCCGCTCGACCTCCTCGCGGACCTGCTCGTTGAATTCGCGCTCGCGCTTATTGAACGCGGCGGCGTAGTTCTTGACGAGCTCGCCGATGCCCCCGTTCTCGAAGATGGCCTTGACCTTGGCCGGGTCGTTGAGGGTCTCCTCCAGCTCGTCGGGAGCCGTGGGGATGGCTGGTGCAGTCACTTGAACGCCTCCTTCAGAGCGTTGCTGAACTTCTCCGGGTCGAAGGCCGACGCCGGGGGCTGGGGGGCCGGGTTGGACGGTGGCGCGTCCGGTTCGGGCGCGGCGACGCGGCCGGCGAACTGGAACGCCGACAGGTCGTAGGCCGCGGGTTCGGGCGGGTCGTCGTCGCGGCGGCGCTGGCGCTGCACGATCTCGTCGGCGAGCCCAGCGTCGACAGCCTCCTGCGGGCTGTACCAGGTTTCGGCGCGCATCGCGGTGCGCCAGCCCTCGGCGTCGCTGCCGGTGCGCTCGGCGTACAGCCCGGCGATCGTGTCCGAGATGACGTTGAGGGTGTCGGCCATCTCCGTCATGTCCTGCGCGTTGCCGTAGCAGAACCCCGAGGCCTCGTGGATCATCATCTGCGACGCGAGCTGCATGCGGACCTTGTCCCCGGCCATCGCGATGAACGACGCGGCCGACGCGGCGAGCCCGTCCACGGTGACCGTGACCTCGCCGTCGATCTCGGCGAGCAGGTTGTAGATCGCGTACCCGTCGAACACGTCCCCGCCCGGGCTGTTGATCCGCACGTGCAGGTCGCCGCGGTGCCCGGCGAGCTGGTCGGCGACGTCCTGTGCGGACACGCCGAGGAACCAGATCTCGTCGTAGATGACCAGCTCGGGCGTGCCGTCCGTGACGTTGAGGTACTCGAACCGCCGCCCGGGCCGCTGCTGCGCCTTCGGGCGGGGTTTCGAGTCGCGGGCCTTGAGGAAGGCCTCCACCCGCGCGGTGATCTTCGGGTCCAGGTCCATCACTCCTCGCCTTCCCTGGTCTGCGCGGGGCGCCAGATCCCGACGATGGTTCCGCGGCAGCGCCACCGGCCGAGGCAGTCGATGTAGCCGCCGGTCGGGTAGAGCCGGTCGACGGCGGTCATGTCGGCGCTGTTCGCGATCCACCGGCCGTGCACGGCACGGCACGGTGCGCACGTGTTCGTGTCCAGCACCTCGGACGCGTACAGCGCCACGTCCGGGACGGACCGGAGCGTGGCCTTGCGGGCCTGGTTCTGCGCGTCGGTCATCGCCGCGGCGAGCATCTCGCGCGACCCGGCGTCGGACAGGTCGTCGAGGTGCTGCCGCACCCGCTCGATCACCTCGTCGTCGGGCAGGCCGGGCCGGATTCGGGCGGCCTCGCGGGCGGCCGAGCTGCCGTAGCGGTCGGCGTCGAGCGCGGCGGCCTCGCGCGCCATGGCGTCGAGGTCGGCGTCGGGCGGGGTGACCGGTTGAATGTCGGCGCCCTGCTGGTCGGCCTCGATGACGACGTGGTCGGCGGCCTTGGCGGCGAGGTCGCGCATGGCGTCGTGCAGGCGCTGCGCGGCGTCGCTGGAGTCGACGCGGATGTCGACGAGCGGGGTGTTGTCGTCGCCGCGCAGGATCGCGCGCAGAGCCTCGATGAGCTGGTCGATCCAGTCCTGCACGACGGTGCCGACCCAGGTCGCCATGATCCCGGCGACGGCGTGTTCCCAGTCGGCCTGTACGGGTTCGAGGTCGACGGCCTCGACGGCGTCGACGTCGGTGGCCGGCACGCCGTCGGGCGGCTCGGGCAGGTCGGCGTTGCGCACGTGCCGGTGCGGGTGCGGGTGGCGGTTCCGCGGTGGCTCCGGGGGCGTCGGGGTGGGCGCGGGCTCGGGTGCGGGCGGTTCGGGCGCGCCACCGGGGGCGGGCTCGGGCGGTGCCGGGGCGGGCTGCGGCTCGGGCTTCTCCCACACGAGCGCGTCGGGCAGTTCGAGCGCCTCCTGCACGGACTCGCCGGTGAACCCGGCGTCGATGTAGGTCTTGGCGGTGTTGGCCTTCGACTCGCGCGCGGCGTTCTCGGCGGCCTCGTCCTCGGGGACCGGGGAGTCGTAGTCGAACTCGTACTTCGCCGCGGTGTCCTTGCCGTACAGCGGCAGCAGACTGTGGTTGAGCACGTCGCGCCACCGGTCGAGCCGGGGCACCACGAGCCAGCGCGCGAAGATCTCCTCGCCGACCTCACCGTTCGAGCGGTTGACGTCCTCGGTGATGCCGAGCATGCCCTTGGGGAACCCGAACGCCTCCATGATCGCGTCGCGGCTGACGCCGCGCAGCTCGGCGAACTGCATGTCCCGCTGGGTGTACTTGCGGTCCTTCCACACGCCCTCTTCGAGGATCGCGACGCGGTGGGCTTTGGACACGCCCTTGTGCTGCTCGTTCCACCGCATGCGCAGCCGCTGGAAGTCCTCGTCCTGCAGCGACCGCGGGATCTCGATGATGCCGCCCGGCTCGGCGCTGTTGAGGAAGAAGTTCTTGTTCCACTCGGCCGCGGCCTTCGACCCGTAGATGTCGGTGAGCACCGCCTGCACCGGGCCCATCCCGCGGTACGGGTCGGCCGGGTTCGGCCGCCGGTTGAAGATCACCTCGTGCAGCTCGAGCGGCACCTGCTCGCCGTCCGGCGACTGATACACCCACCCGGCGAGGTACTTCGTGGGGTGCGGCACCGGGACGAGCCGGTCGGGGCGCACGGGCCACAGCTCCAGCGGCCGGGCGAAACCGCGCACGTAGCTGACGACCCAGGGGGCTTCGCCGGTGAGGTCGTGGTGCTGCTGGCTGGTCTCGAACAGCAGCATGCGGGTGAAGTGCGGGTTCGGCCGGTTGATCAGGTCGAGCGCGGAGTGCCGGGTCACCTCGGTGCGGTCTTCCTCCCTGCCCGAGGCGGCCTTGCGGTAGAGCTTCCACTCGGTGCGGGCGACGCTGGGGGCGATGCGGTCGACGATGCCGAACACGGTGCCGTTGTTGGCCATCGCTTCGAGCTGGCCGAGCTTGCCGAGGTTGCCGAACCACGGGATGCGGGACTGGACGCGGGACGCGAGCGGCACCGGGGCGTCGTTGCGCACGCGGGGCGCGGTGAGCGGCCTCACTGTCGGCCGCCGTCGGTCGGGGGTTCGACCATGCGCCACTCGGCGAGCAGCAGCGCCCCCGCCGTGCCGAGCAGGCCTGTGGTGACGCCGTGGTACCAGGCGGCGCCGACAGCGCAGCCCAGCGCGCTGAGCGACAGGGTGGCGGGCGCGAGTCGGTTCGCGACAGGCCGGAGCAGGCGCGCGAGCCGTGTGATCACGATGGCAGGATACATGCCAACCTGCGTATCTACGTAGTTACGCAGATAGGCAGGTCAGCGTGTCGCATTGGGCGACACCACCTCAGAGAGGAACGCGCATGGCGCAGGAGATCCAGGCCGTCGAGCTCACCGTCACCACGGACGCGAGCGGCTACTTCACGCACGCCTTCGACGCCGACATCGACATGGTCGTCGCGGGGGCGAACGCCCCGCTGGCGGGGCCGGATCAGGGGCTGGTCAGCGTGGCCGCGCAGGTCACCGGCGCCCGCTCGGTGGAGGGTCGGGCGTGGGTCACCTCGGCCAGCCCGGATGACTGGTCGGTGCGGGCCGCAGTGTCGAAGCAGGTCACGGTGACGCTGCTCGGCATCCGCAACGTCTGATCGCCGCAGTAGCGCCCGGCCCCAGGACCAGCGGGGCCGGGCGTTCTGCTGTCTGGCGGCGTGTCGTCGGCTACTGCTCGCGGGCGGGCTCGGGGCGGCGCGGTAGTTCGGCGCCGTCCTCGCCGAGGTACCAGCGGATGAACGCCGTGACGAGTTCGGACCCGGTGGTGCCGGCGTTGTAGGCGGCGGCGACGAACCGGGCGCGTGTGTGTTCGTCGATGCGGACGGTGAGTTTCGGGTTTCCCTGCGTTGGCACCGCTGGATCTTACCACAGTGGGTACCCACCCAATTTTTCTTCACATTACCTCTTGAGGGTGGGTACCCACCCTGCTATTCTATTTACAACAGCGCAGCACAGATAACTACACAGAGGAGCAGAGATGAACTTGCAGCTCACCGCCCCGGTCATCACCCTCGGCGACTACCAGGTTCGCAAGGTCAAGGGCACCTGCTGGGACGGCCAGTACGTCGCCTACCGCACGAGCGACCAGGACATCATCAGCGTCCACGGCAGCAAGCCCGCCGCGTTCGCGAAGATCGCCGACCTGGACTGCGGGATCGAGAAGGCCACCCCGGTGGCCGAGCGACTGGCCAAGCTGGCCACCGTCCCCGCCGAGACGCTCACCGCCTACCTCGCGACCCTCGACCCCTACAGCGACTGGCGCACCGTCCGCGACATCAAGGCCGAGCTGGCCCGACGCTAAACCCCCGGCGACCCCCGCCGGGGGTTTCGTCGTTTAAGCGGGGCTGAGAGTAACCGTCGAAGCCGCTGGTCAGCTACAGCCAGCGCACGTTCGGCTTCGGCTGCAGGTCCCGCTCGGCGACCACATAGCGCATCGCATCGCAGCCGTGGTCGTTCTCCTTCACCGGCTGTTCCTTGGGTGGCTTCCCGTCCTGCACGTCCCACACGTAGCCGGGGATCTCCTCCTCGGTGCACGTCGGTAGCTCGCGTGCGTCGAGGTCGGCGTCACGCTCGACGAGCGAGTCCCGCATCAGCATCAATCGCGGCTTGCCGTCGCCTGCGCGGCGGAACCGGGTCGCCACAGCCTCGATGCCGGGGGTGACGTCCTTTTTCGCGGCGACGGTGGACATGCCGAGGTGGCGTTCGAGCGTGGCCCGGTCTTCGGCGTCGTGGTCGCACACGATCGCGCGGGGCTTCGGCTCCTTCCACCGGCCGCCGGGCGCGACGAGCTTGAGGATCTGCCGCGCGTGGTCCTCGACCAGGCGACGGGTGTGGTAGATCTCCCGGTATCGCCACAGCCTGCCGTCGGGGTCCTCGGCCCAGAACTGGCAGACGAACGGGTTGGTGTAGCCGAAGTCGACGACCCACCAACGCGGCCACGAGTCGGGAATCGGGCGGCGGTCGACGAGGTGGATGGCCTCGTCCCACTCCTCCCAGATGATGCCTTCGGCGGACACCCACAGCCCGTCGCGGAGGCGCAGCTTGCGCACCCCGGTGAGGGCGTCGAGCCGTTCCAAGTACGCGCGGCCGCGTTCGGTGGGCTGGCCGTGCTCGTCGAAGTACACCGGGTTGTCCTCGTGCTTGGACCACAGGATCTTCGTCGAGCCGGTGTCGGCGCGCTTCTTGAGCCAGTGGTTCGCGTGTGACGGGTTGGTGTCGGCGATCAACTGCTGGAACGACACCTTGCCGTTGCGCAGACGGGACGAGCAGGCTTCCCAGTCCTCCTTGCCGAGCTCGATCGCTTCCTGGACGTAGATCACGTCGTACTCGCTGGACATGATCTTGGTGGGTTTGTCCATGCCACCGACGTTGATGATCGAGCCGTTCGTGTAGCGCCACGCGGCGGCCTCTTTCTGGCTGCCGCCGTACCACGACACGTGCCCGGCCTGGATGGACTCCGCGGCCACGTGCTGCTCGTAGGTGACCAGGCCCGTCGAGGTCAGGGATACGGCGGTCTTGCGGACCATGAGGCCGCGCATGCCGGGGTTGAGCAGGGCCATGAGGTGCAGCTTTTCGAGGCATGCGCGGGACTTGCCGGTGCCGGCCGGGCCTGAGAGGAGGACTTCGGGGTCGCGGCTGTGGAGGAGGGTGAGGGCGGCGCCGCGGGGTCGGTAGACGTGCTCGATGACGGGCGCGGTCACAGGCGCTTTCTCCAGGGTCGGTGCCACCAGCAGTGCAGGGCGAGCAGTACGCCGAACGCGACCCAGGCGGCGGCCATGACGATCAAGGGCCCGGTCATGGCCACACCTGCCTGAGCAGGCGGCGCCACCATGGGCGGGGTTGGGGCTGCGTGGCCGCGGTGATGGCGCTCCGGAACGGCGAGCCGTGGGGGACGATCCGCGTGCGCGTGGCCATGGCTGCTGTCCACGTGTCGCGGAGCTGGGCGAGCTGCTCGTCGGTGAGGTTGTCGTCGGCGACGAGCAGCTCACCGGCTGGCTGGATCGTGCAGCCGCAGTGTGGGAGGCCCGAGGGGCAGGCCGCTGCGTGCTCGGCGAGCTGGTGCGGGGTGGATTCCTCGTCGGTGTCGACCTCGATGACGGGGGCGCCGAAGAACGTGCCGAGGGCGCCGTCACGTGGGGGCGGTGGTGACGGGTCGGCGTGTGCTTGGAGGGCGGCGATCTGGGCGCGGGTGAGTTTGACCGGCGGCGGGGGCAGTGGCGCGCTGGTGACCAGTCGGTGCACCGCCTCGACGTCGACGGGGGTGTCGGTGGCGGCGTCGGCGCGTGCGGTGTGCCAGTCGCGCTGGCAGGCCTCGCGGCAGAAGTCGGTCGAGGGGCTGTCGCCGAGGGGGCCGCCGCACTGCAGGCAGCCGAGCGCGCGGTCGATCGCGTCGACGATGTCGGTCACGGCCGCCGACTTCTCATCCACGAGGACCCCTCCAAAGCTGACTCAGCCGCGCCGACTCCTCGGCGCGCTTGCGGGCCTTGTGCGACTGGCGCGCGTAGTAGACGCTCGCCAGGGCGCACAGCACGGTCACGATCGTCGCGATGGTGGTGATCATGTCGCCTCTGGGGTGGGTGAGCCCTCGAACGGCCAGGGGTGGCGGCGGGGCACGGTGATCGTGGTGCGCTCGACGTCGACCGGGTGGCCGTGCTCGTCACGGATGCAGCGCGGCCGGCCGGTGTCGTCGAGCACGTACTGCTCGAACGTGACCGTGGTGGCGTCGAGGACGATGCTGCTCGCCATCGGCACGGTGGTGGGGTCTACGCCGTGCTGGCGGGTCCAGTCGCAGAGGGCGAGCCGGTCGCGCTCGGACAGCCCGGTGGTGATGGTGTGGTGGGTGGTGGTCACGTCAGCTCCTTGGGGTTGATGCCCTCGACGAGGTACTTGACCTGCACGTTGCCCTCGACCTGCGCCTTGGTGGGCACGTCGATGCCGCGCAGCCGGGCGAGGCGTTCCTCGATCTTGAGGATGGTCTCGACGGCGCGCAGCTTCGGCATGTCGTCGAGCACCGGCGGGCCGTCGTCGCTGAGCCGCACGACCCTGCCCTGCGACACCGCGAGATGGTCCCGGCCGAGCACCGCGAGCGCCTGGCGGCGCAGTTCGTCGAGCCGCTGCTCCTGCTCGGCCCGGTACTCGGCGACAGACTGGGCGGGGATCTGCCGCAACGCCTCGGCGTAGATCTGGTGCGCGCGCTGCTTGGACACAGGCGGGTCGAGCGCGGCACCGATGGCCTCGAAGTCCATGCCGTCGCGGCGCATCCGCAGCACGGCGTCCTTGCGGGCCTCGCTGGCCTCCTTCGCCTCCGACGAGCGCGTGTCTCCCATGTCAAGCTCCTCTGGTCAAGGTCAGGTTCTCATGGGGTGTGCTGGTCAGCGGGATGTCAGCCTCCGTGTGGTCCGTGGATTTGTGCTCGGCGTCGGTCGGGTCGTGTCCAGGGTTTGCAGTGGTAGCAGGGGCGGGCGGGTGTGCTGTCGCGGTTGATCCAACCGTCGTGGCAGCGGGGGTCGTGGGGTTCGGGTTCGTCGATGGGTTCGCCGGTGCGGTCGCGGCGGGGGTGGTCGCGGGTCATGTGGGTCTCCTCGGCGGTGCGGGGAGCGGGTAGCGGTGGAGGACGTCGGCGACGAGGCGCACGGCCTGGTCGCGCAGGGTGCCGCCGTGGCCGTCGAGCGCCTCGACCTCGTCCCAGTTGCCGATCGGGTCCCAGTGCGCGGCGAGCTCGTCCACCACCGCGCGGGCGGCGTCGCAGGGTGCGCAGTCGCGCTCGTGGACGGTCACGATGCCTCCACATCGAACAGGCACGGCTCGGCGGCACGGTTGCGCCACAGAACCTCGGTGCGTTCCTGGCGGGTGCCGCCCTGTCCGGTGGTGGTGTCGATGCGCGTGCTGTACCAGCCGTCGTACAGCTCGGCGTAGAGCGGGCTGTCGTAGCCGGAGAGCACCACGGAGGCACGGCAGTCGGCGAGCGCCGCGGCGAGTTCCCGGTGCTCGTCCCTGCCCTTCATCTCGTGCCGGTAGCCGCCGGAAACGCGGGTGCTGCCGAGGTAAGGCGGGTCGACGTAGAGCAGCACGTCCGGGCTGCGGCCGTAGCGTTCGATGATGTCCAGCGCGGGCTGGCACTCCAGCGACACGCCGGCGAGTCGCTCGGCTGCTGGAAACATGCGCCCGACGTAGGCCTCGAGGTATCCCGGCATGGAGGTGTTTGAGCCGGCGGGGTCGATGTAGTGGCGCCAGCCGGTGCGGCGCAGGGTGCCGGAGCGGGACTGCGAGAGGCGGACCCAGACACGTCGGGCGCGCTCGACGTCGTCCGGGACCTCGAGGCCCAGCGCGTAGGCCTCGAGGAACTCGGCGCGTGCGTGCGGCGTGAGTGCACAGACCCGGGCCAGCTCGTCGGGCTGCTCGCGCAGCACGCGCCAGAACGTCATCAGGTCGCCGTCGAGGTCGTTGACGGTCTCCATGCGCGACCGCGGCTTGGCCAGCAGCACGGCGAGGGACCCCGCGTATGGCTCGACGTAGTGCTCGTGCGGCGGGAACGTCGCCACGATCTGTTCGGCGAGCCTGGTTTTGCCGCCGAAGTAGGCGAACGGCGGTTTCACGATGCCTCCGTTCGTGCTCGCGGCCGGTGGTCGCAGCGTTGGCTGGTTGGGCCCAGGTGCTTGCCGTCGGGGTGCCAGCGCCAGCCTTCGCCGTCGCACAGGCGGCAGCGGGCGATGGCGAGCTGCGCGCGCCGGTGCCGCTCGGGCTGGTCGGCGTCCCAGGCTTCGGCGGCGCGGCGGGCGTCGGCGCATTGGCCGCACGGCGGCGGGTGTTCGTCGTGCCGGTGGCGCGTGCAGCGGTCAGCCGGGCGCTGGCCGTCGAGGGGGTTCGAGGGGGCGGGGGGCGTGCCCGCGCGTTCGGTAGGTGACGGCCCCTCCCCAAGGTGACCACCAGAAGTACGGGACGGGTCGGGTCGGGACGGGACGGGGGGGTTGTGACTCACGGTGGGACTGTCGCGGGATTCCGTTTGTGAGTCCCGCTGTGTGTCTCCCTTGGTGTCCCGTTGGGACACTCCGAGGGACATGGCACGTTTCGCGCGCTGCTCCGCCTTCCGCTGCCGCCACGCCTCACGATCGGCCTCGACGGTGGCCCGGGTCGGGTTGTAGTCGGGCCAGTCGTGGAACACGTAGCCCTGCTCACCCTCGACCTCTGCGCGCTCCCACAGGCCGACGGCGACGAGCCGCTTGGCGTAGCGGTGGCGCGGGTCCCATGTCTCGACCTGCTCGTCGGGCACGAACCCGTCGGCGACGTTGACCGCGACGTTGTCGGCGCACCACGTGCCGGCCAGCTCCCAGAGGCCGACCGCAGGCAGGCGGTCCTTGCCGAGCTTGCGGACCTTCGGGTGGCGCCAAAACGAGTCGTCGGACTTGAACCAGGTCATCAGGCAGGCACCTTTCGTGCTTGGTGGTGCGCCGCGAGTCCGAGGCGGTCTCGGATGCGGCCGGTGGTGTAGGTGGTCATACGGGTGTGGACGGCGATTTCGAGGTCGGTCCAGCCCGCGGCCCACAGGTCGGTGACGAGGCGTTCGCGGTCCTTGGTGAGCAGCAGCTCGGCGGGCAGCTGCCCGGCCCAGCACAGGTCGCAGACGCGCCGGTAGGACGGTGTGGTGGTGTCCGGGCGCGGCGGTGTCGGCCGCGCGCTCACGCGGTAGCCCACGTCGCACCTCCCCCAATGCCGACGAATGGGAGCAGGTACGCGAGACCGGCGGCGCCTTGCTGGGGCACCACGCCGTTGCCGAGCACCCTGAGTTGCTCGCTGCGGGACAGGCCGGGCACGTCGGTGACGTAGCCGTCGAGCAGGCCCATCATCCACTCGACGAACCGCGGGCTCAGGACGCGGGCGCCTCGGGTTCCCACAGTGTGAGGGGCGGGGGCCGGCCGTCCGAGGATGCGCTCCCACGGTCGGATCGCGGGTTCGTACGGTCCCCAATCGATCGGGCCGCGTCCGTCAGCGTCGTGCCGTGACCCCAGGCTGGGTTCGATCCGCTCGATGATTCCGCGTCGGTCGCTGTCGGCGTCGGCAGCAGCGCTACCGCGCTGGGCAGCATCAAGTCGCCCGAGCTGCCACGCTGGCCCGGTCCTCCGTTCGTGCCGTCCGTCGCCCGGGGTGTCGGTAGCAGCGCACCAGGTAGGCAGGTCGCATCGCCCCTCTGATTCCGTCCCTTGTGGTCGCGGGCGGTCGGTGTCGGCAGCACCTTCACGAGCGCCGTCGCGAGATCGTCCCCGCCGGATGCTGGCCGGTTCGCTCGCGCGTAGTCCGGGCCAGCGTGGGAGAGCTTCGCCTCGGGTGTCGGCAGCAACGACGAACACGCGGAAGCGGCCGTGCGGGGCGCCGACGTCGGCAGCGCGTAGGCCGTGCCACGCCGCGTCATACCCGAGCTCGGCCAGGTCGCCGAGAACGGCACCGAGTGCCCGCACATGAGGCTCGTCTCCAGGGTCTCCCAGACACCACGGGCACGGTTCCACGTCGCTATCGGCTGGGGCACTGAGCAGTCCTCTCACGTTCTCGATCACCACGAGCCGGGGCCGCAGCACGGCGATGGCGTGCGCCATGTGCGACCACAGGCCGGAGCGGGTGCCAGGTCGCAACCCGGCGCGGCGGCCGGCCGCCGACACGTCCTGGCAGGGGAAGCCGCCGCCGAGCACGTCGACCGGCTCGACGGTGTCCCAGTCGACGGCGGTGATGTCGCCGAGGTTCAGCACGCCGGGGTGGTGGTGGGCGAGCACCCGGCACGCGGCGGGCTCGATCTCGGAGTACCAGGCGAGGGTTCCGCCGAGCACCGAGAGCACGGCCTGCGTCAGCCCGCCGTAGCCTTCGAACAGTCCCCCGTATCGCATGCTGCCCTCCCCGTGGGTGCGTTGGTGTTGTGGTGCCGGGTGGCCGCGCAACATCGGGAGAAGCGCGGCCACCCGGGGTGTGGTTCGGTCGGCGCAGGTGCGGCACCCCCGTCGGTCATAGGGGCTCGTGGCCGTCCTTTCGATTCCGTGCTCCCGCGACTCCATGCAACGCGGGCGGGGACGTTCACGCCGACCGAGGTCTACGGGCGCAGCGAGCCGGGCGCCTGGCCGAGCATCACCGGCACGACGAAGTCGCCGTCGGTGGCCGCCAGCTCGTTGGCCAGCGTCTGCCGGATGTCGGCGAACGCGTTACGCCGCGCCAGGTCCGGGCGGTGCAGCCGGTAGCCGATGGACAGCTGGCCGTCGCTGACGGAGTACCGCAGGCGGGCCGGGATGTTCACCGGCGGCAGGCCGAGGAACGGCGACAGGGCGACCGTGAACCGGCGCGGCACCTCGATCTGCCCGGACTTCGTGGTGGTCTTGGTCTCCTCGTTGTAGGTCAGCTGCAGGTCGGTGGTGGTGAGGTTGACGGCCGATGAGAATTCGGCCTTCTTGTGCGCCTTGAATGAGCTGGCGACCTCGAGGAAGTCGGCCGGGTCCGGGTCGACGATCGTGGCGGCGCGGTCCTCGAGGAACTCGGCGAAGTCGAACTGGTTGAACCAGCGCCCGTCGGTGGCGAGCCACGCCTGCCATTCGGGGTCGTCGAGCAGGCGCAGCTCGGCGCTGTGGTCGCGCCAGCCGGGCCGGTTGTAGTCGGCGTGGTCGTTGAACACCGCGGTGAAGCGCGAGCGGGACTCCTCGCCCCACACGGTGGTGTGGTCGTCGGCGAGGCGCTGCACGTAGGCGGCGAAGTCGCCGACGTCGTAGAGCACGACGGCGCCGCGGTTGCGGGTCGGCTCGGGCAGGAACTCCTCGAGGTTCGTGACGTCGATGCGCTCGTCGTGGCGGCGCGTGCGCACGACCAGCGGGCCGTTCATCCTGACGTCGTAGGGCTGGGGCGGGGTGGCGGCCTCGGCGCGGCGCGTGAGGTCTTCGATCAGCGCGCCGTCCCCGGCGGTGACGGCGTCGAGCGTGGTCTCGATCATGGGTGGGTTGTCTCCTTCGGGGTGCTGCCGTAGTAGTCGAGCTCGTCCTGGTTCGGGTCGGTGCGCTGCAGGTCGCCGAGTTCGGTGGCGTAGAAGATCGACGCGGGCTGGTCGAACACCGGGGCCTGCTTCTTCACGTCCCCGGCGATGAGGAGGGCCTCGGTGCCCTTCTCCTTCTTGAACTGCAGGGTGAGCTGCAGCTTGCCGGGCTTGCCGGTTTGGGTGACGCCCTTGACGACGTCGCGCAGCGCCTCGGACAGCTCGCGGTGGGTCTTGCCCTTGGCCAGTTCGAGCAGGAACGCCGCGAAGTCGCGCGGCGGGCGCTGCTCCCCTGTGGACTGATCGGTCACTTCTTTCCTTTCTGGTTGCGCCGGTTTTCCTCGGCGATGCGGCGGATTTCGGCTGGGTCGGGTTCGGGGATCGGTTCGGAGTCGACATCGCGCCGTAGCGCCTCAACCGCCTTGCGCACGTCGCGGCGGCTGGCCTTGCCCATCGGGTCACCTCCTCTCTGCGATGCCGGGCAGCGGCGCGTCGGCTGACGCCGGGTCCGTGGCCTGCGTGGTGTGCAGGGGCACGACGATCTGTGCGTCGAGGCGGACGCCGATGGCGCGGGCGTAGGCGATGACGTGGTGCAGCAGCGGGATACGCCGCCCGGTTTCCCATGTGGACACGGTTTCGCGGGCGGTGCCGATGCGGGCGGCGACCTGGGTGGCGGTGAGCCCCTGGTGGTGGCGTAGCTCGACCAGCGCCGCGATGAAGGTACGGGCGTCGTCGGGGCTGGCGAGCGTGCCCTTACCGCGGCTCACGCGTGCACCTCCTCGGGCAGCGGCGGCAGCTGCACGTCGATGATCGGGCGTGGTGTCAGCTCGCCGTAGTCGTCGGTGAAGTGCCCGAACGTGCCGTCGTGGTTCCAGAACGCCGAGCACGTGTCGCAGGTGTAGCCGTCGGCGTCGGACTCGGTTTCGTTCCAGCAACGCGTGCAGAGCGGGGCTTGCCAGTCCAACTCGGGCGGTTCGGTGTGCCCGGCGGCTTCGCGGCGGCGTTTCGAGCAGTGGCACATGCACTGGCGGGGCCGCCACTCGCATTGGAGATCGTGCTCGCCGCGCTCCACTTCGGCCTGGTGCTCGGTCTCCAGCCGGGCGAAGTAGTCGTCGAGGATCATCGGGCATCACCGCCAGGCCGCTGGAGTTTGCCGCAGTAGCAGCGGCCGTCGCGGGACTCGGCCACGCCGCGGCGGCACAGCCAGTCCTGCCGTGTCTCCCGCAGACGGCAGGACCTGAGCACCCAGCCGACAAGGTTGGTCCAGCACATGCCGGGCAGCCGGTTCAACGCGTAGGCCAGCCTCCAGCGGGCCTTCGCGACGCAGCGCTTCACCGTGCACCGCCGAGGAGGCCGTTCTGCCAGGCGACGTTCACCGCCGCCGACCGATCACCCACGCCGAGCTTCGCGAGCAACCGCTGCACGTGGGTCTTCACCGTGTCGGTGGAGACGAACAGCCGCTCGGCGATCTCGCCGTTCGTGTGCCCGGCGGCGATGCCTTGCAGCACCTCGACCTCGCGCTCGGAAAGGCCGAGCCTGCGTCGTGCGCTGACGAGTGCCTCAGCAGTCGCCGGAACAAGCGCGTAAGACACGACCCCGCCGAGCTCGGTGGGCCGCAGCTCGATGCCCGCCATGCGACACCAGGTCTGTAGGCGGGGTAGGACGCGGTCGTCGACGGCCACGAACGTGGTCGTGCGCCCGGCTGGCGGTTCGGTGTTCACAGGCGCGGCCATCTGAGGTTCTCCAATGCAACTTCGCGGTGGTTGGCCTGCTCGTCGAGCGGGACGAGCCGGGTGGGTTCGGCGATCGGGATGAGGTCGGGGCAGGGGCCCGACCGCTGCTGCTCGCGGTCGGGCCCCTCGTCGCTGCCGGGTTCGAGTGCATGCGGGCGGATGCGGTCGAGCACCCACCACACGACCGCAGCGATGACACCGGCGGCGAGGAGGTAGGCGATCGTCGCGGCGACGCCGACGAGCTGGTCGAGCAGCGTGGGTTCGGGCATCACAGCCACCCCGCAACCAGCTCGGCCAGCTTGAGCACGATCACCGGGCCCAGCAGCGCGGCCAGCGGCAGGCCGACGATGACCCCGGCTGCGGCCCACGCTCGGGTGCAGCCGGGCCGGTTGTCGTCGTCGGGTGCGTCGGTCTCGGCGATGCGGACGTTCACGACCCACTGCCTTGTGGTGCCTGAGCCATGACGGCGTCGACGGCGCGCTCGGGCTCGTCGGAACGGATGCACCTGTCGAGTGCCTCGATCACCCGCGAGGCCTCGTCCTTGGTGAGGTCGTTGGCCGATGCGACCCGCTCCCCCACCACCCCGGACAGGAACAGCATCCGGTCCTCGCGGCCGTCGATCTTGAGGCCGTTGCACATGGCGTGCAGCTTCTTGAGCTGCACTGTGCTGGCCTTCGCCTCGCCACCGCGGGGTTTCGTGTCCGCAACCGGCGCGGCGTCGGGTTCCGGCATCGGCTCCGGCTCGGGTTCGGAGGGCGCGGCCTCAGCGGCCTCCGGTGCGGGCGCCTGCTCCGGCTCGGGCCGGGGTTCGGCAGGCTGCTCGGCCGGGGCGTCCTGCGGCACGCCGTTGAGCCGCCCGTGCGTGCTGGCCGCCACGTAGTCCGGTGACGGCGGTTGCTGGAGGTCGGCCATCACCTCCGAGGTGGTGACCCGCACCGGCGGGAACTCCTCGTCCTTGTCCAGCTCGCCCCGCTGGATCGAGGTGTAGGTGACCGACAGCTGCGCCATGTCGTGGCTGTTCCAGCGCGACGACGGCCGGTCGAGCCTGCGCTCCAGCTGGTCGACGGTGACCCCGATGGCCTCGAACCCGGCGATCGCATCCGCCACCCGCTGCGCCAGCGGCTTCCCGCCGCCCTCCTCCAGCGTGCGCGTGCAGATCTCCTGCGCCTCCTCGGTGAACCACATCGGCAGCACAGAGAAGATGCACTCGCGCACCCGGCGGGCACCGGCGTTAGCGTTGTTCTCGTAGATGTCGCGCATGTCGGTGAGCTTCACCGGCCCGTCGCGCTTGTCCCGCTTGTGCGGCACGATGAAGATCGTCGCGGTGCGGGCGTTGGTCTGGACGTCCCACGCCCAGGCCTGCATCTCGGACTGGCCGTGCTCGTCGTCACGGCGCAACTCACTGACGCCGTACTGGATGTTCCCCCAGCAGCGCGCCAGCTCCCGCGCCAGGTAGACGCTCGCGCCCTGCACGGTGCTACCGCCGCGGGAGAACCGGAAGAACGCCCGCTCGGCCAGCCGCTTCATCTTGCACGCCTCGCGCATGTCGGCGATGGCCTGCGAGGTGTTGCGGGGGTTCTGGCGGGCCACAAGGATGGCGGCCTGCACCTCGGCGATCGCACGGGACTGCTCGATCGCAGTTCCCTGCCCGAGCCGGTGCTCGGACGGCAGCCGCATCGGCTCAGCACCACTGCGGACGGTGTCCAATTCGGACGTCATTTGATGTGCTCCTTGAGGATGTCGAACTCGCCCGCCTCGCGGCGCTGTTCGAGGTCGCGCTCGGTGTAGGCGGGCAGCGGCAGATAGGCGATGTCGTCGGTGTAGCCGGGCCAGTGGCCGGTTTCGACGCAGCGGGCGTAGACGCGGCGGGCGTGCTGGTTGAGCACCTGTCCCCACTGCATCGAGGACACGGTCGGCTCGACCACCGTCACCACGTACGGGGGTTCCTTCTCCTGCACCACGAGCAAGCAGGCGACGTCGCGGGCCAGGCCGAGCGCGAGGATGCCCTCGCGGTACCAGTCGAGCTGCTGGTTGTAGCCGTGGTCGGCGATCGCGCGTTCGATCTTCGACGGGGCCGCCGACGCGGCGGTCTTGTAGTCGGTGAGGATCATCCGCCGGTCGGTCGGGTGCGGCAGGTGATCCAGCCGAGCCCGGCACGCCACGCCCGTGATCCGATCCGTCCAGAACAAGGACTGCTCCGTCCGACCGCGCTCGGGGCTCAGCAGCCGCGACGCGGTCGGGTGCTCGCGCAGCTTGGCGGCCATCTCCTCGACCACGGCCCACTCGTCTTCCTTGAGCACGGCCATGCCCTCGGCGCGCGCCTCGGCGATGAACTCCTTGGCGGCCTTGGTCGACGCGGCGCCGTTGCTGGCGAGCAGCTTGTCGTGGATCACGGCGACCCCGGGCCCGGCGCCGAGCACGAGCTTGTGCGCGGCGTGCCCGAGGTCGAACTCGCGCTTCGGCGGAGCCGGGTTGTCCCGCCGCCACTTGAACTTCGCCGGGCACGACGGCGGCAGCAGCAGCCGCGCCCCCGTGGACGACAGCGACTTACCCGGGACCGGGTCCGCGTGGTAGACGGCGTCCGGCAGGTCATAGACGCCGGGCTCGGTGATCTCGACGCGCTCGGCGGTGGCGGTCACGACGCACCGCCCGGCTTGGTCAGCGGCTCGTACGCGGGCACCTTCGGCGGCGCGGGCTGCCCCGCCATCCGCTCAGCCGACGCCCGCACCGACAGGCACACCGCCGGGCCAAAGTCCAACGTCACCCGGCAGCTGTCGCGGTCGTTGCTGATGACGTAGACGATGCCGGTAGCGTCCGCTGCGGCGACCAGGTCTTCCATCGCGCCGCGCCCGTCCTCGACCCGGCTCGGCACCATGCTGTTCAGATACGCCAACGCCAGTCGCACGGTCTCGGCGATCTCGGGCCGGTTCCGGATCAACGCCGCCAGCGCCTCCAACCCCTCCGCCTGCTGCAGGTGCAGCGGGGTCTCCGTGGTGGTCTCACTCATCGGTGGCGACCTCCCCGGCCTCGTCGGCGGCCTGCCGGGGAACGTCGAGCACGCCGGAGACCCGGTGCCCGTGCCCCGTCATCCGCTCCAGCAGCGACGCCATGCGCGGGCTGTACTCAATCTGCACCGGGCCCTCCGTCCAGTCCCGGGCGATCGCGTGCGGCAGGCACGGGCGGCACACGGCCTGGACGTCCTCGCCCCACACCCGGAAATCGACCTCGTACCCGACGAGGGAGCAGAACCCGCACGGCTTGTGATCCATCTGCGCGTCGAGCGCCCAGTCGACGAACCGATCGCGCAGGGCCTCGACGACATGGCGATCGGCGCGGAAGTCCTCGATCACGGGGATGATCTCGGTGTCCGCCTCGCGCAGCTCGCGTTCGCGGTTCTCGTCGCCGATGCGCTGGATCAGCTCCATCGCGGGCTGGCCGGTGCGGTGAGCACCACCGCCGCGGCTCTTGGGTACCTTCGTCATGGTCACCGGTAGCTCCTCTCTGGTTGGTGCCGGTGGCGATGGGCTCGTTCCGTGCGGCATCACGGGGCGAGCCCCCTTACTTCGCGGGGGTCGTGGCTGCGCGGCCGAGGAAGGCCTGCAGCTCGGTGTCGGGCACGACGTAGTGGCGCCCGGCGCGGATGTGGCCGAGCTGGCCGGAGTGGATGAGGTCTAGTGCGGCGTCGTACGGGATGCCGAGCTGCTTGGCGACTTCCCGGGGCCGCCACGCAGTGCGCGGCGGGTTCTTCCGCTCCCGCTCCAGCCGAGCGAGGCGGGCAGAGATGTCCTTGAGCAGGTCGGTGATCTCGGACATCAGGCCACCGCCGCGTTGATGCGCTTCGGCGCCTTTCGCTCCTGCTCGTTGTCCTGTCGGCGCGGGGGCGCCTTGGGGCCTTGCGGCTGCTGCGGGGGTTCGGCGGGCTTCTCGGCGGCTGTGTCGGCGAGAAGATCCGCGATCACCAGCCGCGCCCGTCCTGGCGGGTTGAGCGCGTCGAGCAGCCGATACGCGCGGTTCAGCTTGATCGGATCGCGGCCGGCGACTGCGTTCCGCAGGGTTCCGTAGGGGATGTCGGTTCGAACCGAGACGTCCTCGACCGACAGCCCCAGCTCCGCGATCCGGTGCTTCACCCGCTCACTGTTCAGCTTGGGCATGAGCCAAGTCTGCACGATTCTGCATGTCGGAGTCAAGCAGAAACATGCAGACTTACGCAGACTACTTGCTTGTCTGCACTACTCTGCATTAGTCTGCATGAACATGGCACACCGACCCTGCCGGACCAGGGCCAAACACTGGAGAAGGAGCTACCGAAGACATGGCACACAACAGGTGGTGTTCTGCATGTCTCTGCGGCATTCTGCACGGGTGGCTATCCGGAGGTTGCGAACAGCGGACTACTCGGACCAGGCGCGCGACCGACTCGCCAGCGCCGTCACCGACGCCCGCGAGGCCGACGGCTACCAATCGCGCCCAGCCTTCGCCCGCGCCGCGAACATCAGCCTCCGCGTCCTGGCGGCCGTCGAAAACGCCGAGCCCACCGTCGGAGAGAAGACGCTCCGAGCAATCGGCCGCACGCTGTCCAACTGGACACCCGACACACCCAGGACCGTCCTCGAAGGGGGCCCGATCCCCCCACTTCCTGACGCTCCCCCACCGCGCGAGCCCGAACGAACAGAAGACGAGGTCATCGCTGCCATCCGCAGGTCGGCCCCCAAGGCCATTCAGGACGACCTCATCAAGGAGTACCTGTTCCGCCGGGAGCAGTACCGGCGTGACCACCCTGATATCTCCGCTGCTGAGGGTTAACACGAATGGACGCTGAAATCCCAGTTCAGGCGAGGCAAACTGCGACAAATGCGCACGACCCTGATCGTCGGGGTGCTGGCCATCGTGGGGTTGCTGGGGGTCATCGCGTACCTCGTACACGACAGACGCAGACGGCGCCGCGAACTGGACGACCTGTGGTTCTACGTCCAAGAGATGAGCAGCAGTCCACCCCAACCACCACACCCACCGCGGCCCCGCAGCCGACGCCACCTCCGCAGCCTCCCCGCCATCGCACCGCTCGCAGCAGCAGCCGACTGGGTCGAGGAGAACAAGGCCGCATCCATCGCCATCCTCGCGACCACAGGCGCGGTCCTCGCGCTGCTCTGGATGCTGCCCAGCGGCACGCCCCCCGAGGAGCGGCCGACGATCGCGCTGCCACCGCCAGCACCCCCGAGCGCCACGGCGCAACCGCACCAGCCGACGCCGGAGCCAACCCGACCCAGCTCCCCGGCGACACCGGCGCGTCCTGCCCCGAGGCCGCAGTCGGAACCCGGCGCCGCGCTGCCGGTCGAGGTGACCGCCGCGCAGCAGCCGCCGGCGCCGACACCGGAACCGCGGCCAGGCACATCGCCCCCGCCGGACGCGCCGAGGGAACCACACCCGCCGCCTGCGCGCCCCG
Organism: Prauserella muralis; assembly: GCF_003202285.1. Lineage (GTDB taxonomy): Bacteria > Actinomycetota > Actinomycetes > Mycobacteriales > Pseudonocardiaceae > Prauserella_B > Prauserella_B muralis. Next base: position 661,067 of record NZ_MASW01000002.1, on the reverse strand, counting down.
AGGAACCCGACCCGGACCCGGACGAGCCACCGAGCCAGCCGGAACCCGAGCAGGACAGCTGTCTGCTGCACGCCAACGTGCAACCGCTCATCGAGGTGTGCCTGCTGTAGCCGCTGGCGGTCGACGTGCCTAGACCCCGCACGCCGATCGGCACCTTCGGCGAGATCCGGGTGACCGAGCTGCCGAACGGCAAGTTCGAGGCGCGTGCTCGGTTCCGGCTGCGCAACGGCCGGATGCGGCGACTGCGCCGCAGCGGCAAGAGCGCGAAGGCCGCAGAGCGTGCGCTCAAGTCGGCGGCGGCCCGGCTCGCCGACGAGGTCGCCGGCCAGGCCATCAACGGCGACACCCGGTTCGGGCACGTCATGGACCTGTGGCTGGCCGACTTCGAGAAGAAGGTGACGCGCGGCGAGCGCGCCCCGAAATCGCTCGAGGACTACCGCGACAGCGCCGACAACCACCTTCGGCCGCGCATGGGCGAGCTGACGTGCCGCGAGGCGGACAACGCCGGGCTGTGCGACGAGGTGCTCAAAAACATCCGGGACAGGGTCGGCTACGCCGCGGCGAAGCGCAGTAAGACCGTGCTGTCCGGCATCTGCGGCTATGCGGTGCGGCATGGCGCGATGGACGCCAACCCTGCACGGTCTGTCGAGGCGCTCGAGCAGGGCGAGAAGAAGCCGATCCGCGCGCTCGAGCCCGAGCAGCGTCGCGACTTCCTCGACAAGCTACGGGCGTGGGTGGACCGCGAGAAGCCGAGCGGCACGGGCAGGCTCGGGCCGCGGGCGCGTGCCTGGGCGGACCTGCCCGACGTCGTCGAGGCGATGCTGGCCACCGGCGTGCGGATCGGCGAGGTGCTCGCGATCGTCGGCGACGACGTCGATCCGGCCGCGCGCACGGTCGTGGCCGACCATCACCTGATCCGCGAGAAGGGCGTCGGCATCCGGCGCGTGCCGCTGCGCAAGGGGCGCCGACAGGGCCTGACGCTGCGCGTGCCGAGCTGGTCGGTGCCGATGTGGCGGCGGCGCAAGCTGGAGTCGGGCGGCGGCCCGCTGTTCCGCACATGGAACGGGGAGTGGCCGGATCCGACCAACGTGGGCAAGCGGATCTCGACGGCGTGCGACGCGATCGGCTACGAGTGGGTGACCTCGCACATCTTCCGGCACACGGTGGCGACGCACCTCGGCGATCGCGGCGTGAGCGACGAGGACATCGGCAACCAGCTCGGCAACACGCGCGACGTGGTCGAGGGCCACTACCGGCGAAAGAAGGTGGACAACGAGACGATCGCGGACTCGCTCGAGTCGATGTTCGATGAGCCGTCCGAGGGGGACGACGACGGGGACGCCGAGGAGGTGGGGTGATCGGAACGGTGGTCCGTTTACGGTCCACAAACAACCCGAATAACCGGAACTAACGCGGTCAACTTTGGTACTGTGCAACGACATTCGCGACTAAGGAGAGTAACCAGAATGGGTTTCGCCGAATCTCTAGGTCGCAGGTTCGAGTCCTGCCGGGGGCACGTACAGCATCCGCACGAGCGACTGCCTCGTGAGCTGCGGGTTCGTGGGGTGGTGGCGTGGGGTGGGTGACGGTTGTTGCCCGCTGAGCGGCTGCGGTAGGTCGTCGGCGGCAGGGTGACTTGGTCGATGTTGTCGATCAGTTGCACCGTGAGGTTCCCGGTGCGAGCAGGCGTCGAAGGTGCGCCCTAGGCGCCTCGGCGAGATTGAGCGTCAGGTACGGCAGCACGTCGAGTAGGGCGATGTCGTCGGTGTGCGGTGCGCCGGGGCCGACCTCGTCGTCAGCATCGAGCTGGGCGATCGACGCGAGCGCTGCCTTCTTTTGTGTCTCCAGCTCGTCGTAGGTGCCGTTCGACACCCAGTCCGGTCGCCGTTCCCCGATCGGCCACCGCTTCTCCTGATCCGGGTACGAAGCAGCGTGGGCCCGGCTGTCGAACGCCGCGCTGACGTTCGCAGAGACCCGGCAGTCCTGAAGAAGGTCGCCGACGACTTCGCGCGGTCGAAGAAGTAAACACCCCTGAAGGAGAGCATATGAACGCCTATCGGCCCTCGTTCGCCGAGCACGAGTCCGGAAGGCGACGCGCAGCGATCCGCAGAAGGACTGCGTGATGGTGGCTCGCCGCGGCGACTGGGTCGAGATCCGTGACGACAAGAACGCCTTTGGCATGATGACGGCCATCGGCTCGTCTTCACGGCCGAGGAGTTCGACGGCTACCTTCACGGCTTCCGTGCCGGCCACACTGGTGGAGCATTTTTGGAGGTTGTGCGCGGGGCGGACGGCAGGTTCGCCTTCCGGCGACGCGGCGAGGCAGGCGTCGAGCTGGTGTTCACCGAGTCCGAGGTCGACGCCTTCCACGACGGCGTGGTCAAGTACGAGTTCGACGCTCAGGCCTACGCTGCCTGATCCAGCAGAACGGGGTCCCTTCGAGTCACGTCTTCGGTGAGCCGAAGGGACCCGCCCGCTTGGGCGTGCGGCGCAGGTAACATCTCGCCGAGCCGCCCCATCACACAGAGTCGTCGCCCTAGACTCGACGGTGACTGACGCTGGTCGAGGTGAGCGGGGAGGCATGGACGGACGAGGCTGGCACGTCGAAGTCAAGGCGCTCGAACAGGCGGCACGCGGGATCAGCGAGAGTGTTCGGGACCAGGACAGCTTCGAACTGCGCGAGCTGTGTGGCGACACGTCGTTGTACGGCCATGGCGGCTTGCACGCGGCGCTGATGAACTTCTGCACCCGGTGGAGTGAGGGGCTGGACTACCTCAACGACGACGCGCAGGACATCGCGGACAGCCTCGGCCGGGTAGCGCAGAAGTACCGGGAGACCGACCAGGCCGCCGCTCGAACACTCCCGGATCCCGCTGTCCAGGCGGTTGACGACTGATGGCCGAACTCGGCGAAACCGAGGACCCGGCCGCGCTGGTCGAGGGCAAGCCCGAGGCGATCGAGGAGAACGCACGCGTGCTGCGGGCCCGGGCCGACCGGGCGACCTGGGCTGGCGAAGGGCTCAAGAGCATTGATACCGGCGCATGGTCCGGTGAGGCGGCCAACGCCTTCCACGACGAGTACAGCTACGAGCCGATCAAGTGGATCAAAGCCGGTGACGCGCTCACCGCCGCCGCGGACGCACTCGACGGCTACGCCGCGACGCTGCGCTGGGCCCAGAGCCAAGCGGCCGAAGCGATCCGGCTCTGGAACGAAGGCAACGCGGCAACCCAGCAGGCCAAGCAGCAACACGAAGCCGCGGTCGCGCAGGCCACCGCCCAGAACCAGGCCAACGCCGCCGCCGGCAACCCGACCTGCCTCTCGCCCGGACCGTTCGTCGATCCCGGCGAAGCCACCCGGCAAACGGCCCGCGAGGTCCTCAACAGGGCACGACAGCAGCTCACCGAAGCAGGCGACCAGGCCGTGGCGATCCTCGACGCCGAAGCCGACACCGCGCCAGAGAACAAGTCCTGGGGTGAACACGCGCTCGACTTCGGTGCCGGCATGTGGAACAGCGTCAGCACCACCGCCTCCGCCGGAGCCGACCTCCTGCTGGCCGTCGCCGACCCCGGCAACCCCGACCACGCCCAGCTCACCGACATCGCCTCCGCTGCCTGGCACAACATCACCAACCCGGTCGACACCGCGAAGAACCTCGTCGCCTGGGACGAATGGGAAAAAGGCAACACCGGCCGCGCTCTCGGCGAGATCGGCGGCAACATCCTCGTCGGCGGCGCCGCTGGACGGATGCTAAAAGGTGGCAGGCCCGCCGACGGTGGCCACGCTGAGCCTGCGTCCCCGAACCGACGTCCGGAAACACCGGAAGAGAAGACGAAAGCGGTCCACGATGCCGTGCTGACTCCGGATGGCCGGGTTCCCGGCGTCGAGGACAGCAAGGGCGTCTACTTGATCCCGGAAGCGGATCTAAACCAGTTACGGCGGCAGTTGCACGACAGACTGGGCGAGCCAACCAAGACGATTGAAACCCCAAAAGGGCAGCTGGAGTACTGGCAAATATCCGACGACCCGAAATCGACTGTCACCTATCGCTCGTACAGTAACTCAGGCGGCGCTACAATCGACCTCAACGAAGTTCAGGGCTTGGATGCCAAACGCTTCCACATCAGCAAGGGTGAGGCTTAACAGTGTCTGGGAAAAACCGGGATGAAGATCTCGACTACTACACGAAGTATGCGACCGACGACTGGGTTCCTCTGCACAACGTCGCCGTCGCCGTCAACGGCCACCTCGGCAAAGGTGCGACATTCGATCAGATCGTCGAGGCTACGGTCGACTTTGTCGGTGAACTTGTTGATCGAGGGATCCGGCCCGGAGATTTGATCACCGACTACCCTGACTTCGTACCTTGGAGCGGAGAAAAGAGCACCCTACTCGACCGGCTGCGTAATGAAATGCGCACACACGGCGACTTTCCGTATCCTGGGGATGTGTGTTGGCTACACAAGCCGACTGCGCCATGAGCACTCGCGCGGTGCGCTAGCGAGGAGCATACTTTCCCAAGTCCGCTCAGTACAGCTTGCCACGGTTACGCCCGGGGCCTTTGCCAATTCTCCACCGACTCTTGCTGTGACCTCGGAAGGTTTCTCCTTGCAGGATCTTTGCCTGCGTCGAGTCCCCACAGAAATCCACGCGCGTCGCTGGCCCTTGCGTATGACACGTGGAGTGCGCCCAAGCGTCGCCAAGCCGGGTAATGCGCATCCCCGGTAAGTACGATTTCGCGCAGCTTACGCACGTCCCTGCAGTTGTCGACTTGATTATCCTGGGCTCGGGCTGGGTGGGCGGGAACGCGGTCTGACGCCGCCGGCTTATGTGCCGGTTCCGAAATGCCACGAGCGCGCCTGAGCTGCGCCCGCCACTTCCGGCTCCCTCGCGCAAGGTACGAGCTCGTCGATCATCTGATCGAGCAGCCGGAGCGGAGCGTGTCCGGTCTTGTCGGCAGGCCCGTAAGCGTGTTTCCAGAACGTCGAGCTCAGCCTTGACCGCAGCGAGCGACCGGCGTCTCCGCCGTACCGACGGTGGCTGTGACCGTACCCGGTCCATGGCCAAGGTATCGCGAGGACACCGACCGTCGTTTCACTTCGCGTGGTCCGGTTTCAGCGTTGAAGTTCAGCGACGGATTGCGGAAGGTTCAATCGTCTCGTGTGTCGTGATGCCCTGGTGGCGGACGTACCGGAGCGCTTCCTTGTCGTCGGAGATCCACCAGGAACCGACGTACTCGCTGCGTCTCGTGATCAGAAAGCAGGTCTGTGCCTCTCCGAGGTGTTTGAGCGGCTGCTCTTCGGCACCGCAGCCGCGATCGACGCCTATGTGGCGTGCGAGCGGCTCATCGGCAACGGCGGGCCCTACTCGCTGCTGCAGCGGCTGCATGATCGAGCGCGACCGCGGAATGCTCGCGTCGCGCACACCGTGCGTGACGCGAGCCTTCCGGGAAGTTGACGTCGACCGGCTGTGCGAGCTTCTCGCCGCCGACGTGCGCATGGTCGGCGACGGTGGCGGCAAGGCGCCGCAATGGGCCAGCCGGCACCGGCCGGACACCACTCCCCTCGCCCCGGCGGATCAGCGGTGGTGGAACCGCCGGTACTGGTGCTGGATGGTGTCGGCGTCGAGCGCCTTGTCGACGAACATCAGCGAGTCCATCCGGCAGTTGCACGGATTGCGTTCCGCGTTGTTCTGCGGGAAGCTGCCGCCGATCTTGATGCCCCGCGGGTTGGTCGGCGACGTGCCCGAGCCGTCGACCCGCCACGGGTCGCCGGGCACCGTGTAGAAGCCGGGCAGCTTCTTGCCGTTGCGGTACAGCGCCATCGTGCCGTTCGCGTAGTCGAACGTGGCCGCGAGATGCACCCACTGCCCCTGCGGCAGCAGCTCGCGCCAGTCCTGCTGGGCCGCGAACGTCTGCGACGAACCGCCGTCGATCCGGCGCCCCAGCGCCACCAGGCGCAGCTCACCGTTGACGTTGATGACCTCGAGCAGCGCACGCACGTTGTGCCCTTCGGAGTCACCACTGAGGACACCGGCGAGCCCGACCGCGTTGTAGAGGTCGTCCGGGTTGGCCGTCGTGGTGTTGGGGCTCGGGTTCGTGCCCGTCATCTTGAACCAGCCCATCACCGTGATGCCCCTGACGCCGTTGAACGCCTTCAGCGCCTCGTACCCGTCCGCGTCGCCGGCCCAGACCCCGGCCTTCCAGTCGTCGTTGCCGGGCCCCGCTGGGTTGACCTGCCGGGTCTGCAACGCGTTGTTGCTGTCGGGGAAGGCGCCGTCGGCGACCCGCATGTTCTCGCCGCCGTTGACCAGCTCCAGCAACGTCCGCGACGAGCCCTGGTCGAGCTCCCTGGCATCGCCCGCGGGCGAGAACGGGTGCTCGAAGTCGAAGTGCGCGACGAGGTTGCGCTCGACCTGCCTGGTGACCTCGGACGGGTTGCCCCACTTGGTGCCCACGACCTTCCAGACCTTGCCGTTGGCCTTGGCCAGCAGGTACAGCTCGCCCTCGGCGTCGATGCCGAACCGCAGGTCGACCCGGCCGTCGCCGACGAAGTCGGTCATCCGCATCCGCTTGCCGCTGGCGTCGAACAGCTGCATCTCGTGGATGGTCGCGGGCTGTTCGCCCTGCCGCATCTCGCGGACGTCGCTGTAGAACACGCGCCCGTCGACGAGATCACCGAAGACGTACTTGCCCCGCAGCACCGGGAGCTGGTCGCCCCGGTACACCTGGCCACCGGAGATCGCGTGCCCGCTGTCGGAGTTGCACGGCCAGCCCGCGGGCGTGTTGTGGTCGAACTGCGCCACCGGGTACACGTAGCCGTACTGCTCGTCGTCCTCCGGCAGCGGGTACAGCACGCACTGCTGGGCGGGGTCGAACCGGAAGGTGCCCTCCCGCGCGGCCCAGCCGAGGTTGTCACCCTTGCGCACCTCGTACACGGCCTCGATGGCGCGCTGGCCGATGTGGCCGAGATACATCGCGTTGCGGCCGCCACGGTCCCACGCGAACCGGTGCGGGTCCCGCATTCCGTAGGCGTAGATCTCCCCCAGCGCGCCTTCCTCGCCGACGAACGGGTTCGACGCGGGAATGCCGTACTGGCCGTTGGGCCCGTCGGTGCCGGCCGGGTCGATCCGCAGGATCTTGCCCGCCGGGTTGTCTAGCTCCTGCGTGAACGTGTCGTTGAGCCCCGTGCCGCCGTCACCGACCGCGAGGTAGAGCAGGCCGTAGTCCTCGTCGCCGGGCTCGGCGGTCGGGTTGAAGTCGATCTGCTGGATGGCGTGGATCTGGGTGGTGAAGCCGAACCGGAAGATCTCGCGCTGGGTTCCGGAGAACTCGTCGGCGGACGGGTCGTCGGCGGTCCACTCGGTCACCACGCTCTGCACGAACGCGTTGGGCTGGTTGGGATAGGTCGGCGGCTTGGTCGCGATCGCGTCGCGGTCCTCGGTGTGGACGGTGTAGAACTTGCCGTTGTCCGCGAACTCGGGGTGGAACGTGACGAAGCCGAAGCCGCTGCCGAGTCCGCGGCCGGAGAAGTAGTCGCCGAATCGCTCCTTGATGTCGAGATAGGTGTGCTGGGTGCCGTTCTCGATGAGGTACATCGGGCCGTTGAGGTCGGGGACGTACATGCGGCCGGAGCCGTCGGGGACCTCGCCGATGTAGTTGATGCGGTTGTGCCGCATCAGCCGGACGTCGGTCGGAGCCGGCGTCGGCTCCGACTCGGGAAGCTGTGCGTACTCCTCGAGGACGAGCCCGAGCCGCGAGGGCACCGGGTCCTCGGGAACCGGGTCGGTGATCGGTTCGTCCGGCGCGGTCTGCGCCCCGGCCATCGTCGGTGGTGCCAGCAGAGTGCCCGCGAGCATCGTGGCCGCGACCACGGGCACCCACCATCTGCGCTTACCCAACATGTGAACGTCATCCCTCCTTTGGGAATTGGTTCGGGCACTGCCGCCAACCGGGCAGCACCGCGCTAGAGGTGTGGTTGCACGAGCTCGACGTACCGGCGCGCCAGGGTGGCGAGCACATCGGCACCGGGCGCGGCCCACACGTCGGCGTTGAAGATCTCGACCTCCACGTCGCCGCTGTAGCCGGTGGCCGCGACGGCGCGGGTGAGTGAGGTGAAGTCGATGTGCCCGTCGCCCATCATCCCTCGGGAGAGCAGGCTGTCCGCAGGCAGCGGCGTGATCCACTCGCACACCTGGTAGGAGGTGATCCGCTCGCCCGCGCGCGCGATCTGGCCGAGCACCCCGGGCTCCCACCACACGTGAAAGGTGTCGACGACGACGCCGACGACGTCCGGCGGGTGCTGCTCGGCGATGTCGAGTGCCTGCGCCAGGGTCGAGATGACCCCGCGGTCGGCGGCGAAGATCGGGTGCATCGGCTCGATGCCGAGCCGCACGCCCCGTTCGCGGGCGGGTTCGACGAGCGCGGCGACGGCTTCGGCGACGCGCTCCCGCGCACCCCTGATGTCGCGGTCGCCCTCGGGCAGCCCGCCGGGCACGAGGACCAGCGTCGGGCAGCCGAGCGCCGCGGCCTCGTCGAGCGCGGCCACGTTGTCGGCGTGGGCCGCGCAGCGGGCGGCGGGCTCGGCCGCGGTGAAGAACCCGCCGCGACACAGCGACGACACGCGCAGCCCGGCGTCGCGGATCATCGCCACGGCCTCGGCCAGCCCGGCCTCGGCGAGCGGCTCCCGCCAGACGCCGATGGAGCCGAGCCCGGCCGCCACGCAGCCGTCGACAGCCTCGCGCAGCGACCACTTCGCCGTGGTGCGCTGGTTCAGCGACAACCGGGCCAGGCGTGGGTCGCCGGGCCCGGGGGTGCCTACCCTGGCGGGCAGCCCCGAGGGAACGTCGACGGCTGTCATCGCGCCGCCCCCGCCGTGTCGAGCAGCAGCCGCATGCGGTGCGCGGCGAACTCCGGATCCGGCAGCAGACGGGCGTCGTTGGCCAGCTCGAACACACGTGCCAGATGGGGCACGCTGCGCGCCGACTGCAGGCCGCCGACCATCGTGAAACCGCGCTGGTGCCCGCACAGCCACGCCATGAACGCGATCCCGGTCTTGTAGTAGAACGTGGGCGCGCCGAACACGTGCCTGGCGAGGGGCAGCGTGCTCGCCATCTCCTCGTCGTAGCGGGCGAGGTCGCCGTCGTCGAGTGCGGTCAGCGCCGCCGACGCCGCGGGCGCGATCGCGGAGAACGCGCCCAGCAGCGCATCCGAGTGGTGCTCGCCGTCACCCCGGATCAGCTCCGGGTAGTTGAAGTCGTCGCCGGTGTAGAGGCGGACGCCCTCGGGCAGCGCGGCGCGCAGCCCGCGCTCGTGCCCGGCGGACAGCAACGACACCTTGACCCCGTCGATCTTCGCGGCGTGGTCGCGGACGAGGCCGAGGAAGGTCTCCGTCGCGGTGGGCACGTCGGCGGATCCCCAGTACCCGGCAAGCTGCGGGTCGAACATCTCGCCGAGCCAGTGCAGGATCACCGGCTCGGCCACCTGCCGCAGGATCGCGTCGTAGACGTACCGGTAGTCCTCGGCGGAGCGGGCGATCCGGGCCAGCTGCCGCGAGGCCATCACGATCACCTGCGAGCCGCACGACTCGACGTAGCCGACCTGCTCGGTGTAGGCCGCGAGCACGTCGTCGAGCGTCGCGGCGTCGTCGCGGTGGTCGGTGCCCGCGCCGGAGGCGATGCGGGCGCCACACGTCCTGGCCTGCTCGGCGCTGCGCCGCACCAGCTCCCGCACGGCCGCCCAGTCGAGGCCCATGTTGCGCTGCGCGGTGTCCATCGCCTCGGCGACCCCGAGCCCGTAGCGGAACAGCTCCGCGCGGAAGGCCAGTGTGGACTCCCAGTCGAGCGCGGCCGGCGCGCCGGGGGTGTTGTCCCCGAGCGGATCGGCCACCACGTGCGCCGCGGCAAACGCCACCCGCTCCGCGTAGGGCTGGGGGTGCTCCTTCCACTGCCGCGGCTCACGCAGCGCCACCTCGGCCCAGCCGCCGTCGGCGCGGGGCAGCGCGATCGTCGTGCCGCCCGTCACGAGGCACCGTCCTCGTCGGCGGGAAGCTCGACCCGGCGGCCCTCGGCCGACGACACCAGCCCGGCGTCGACGAGGCGCAGCCCGCGCACGCCCGCGGCGAAGTCGTAGGGATGCGGCCTGCCGTGGTGCACGTCCAGCAGGAACCGTTCCCACTGCGCCCGGAACCCGTTGGAGAACACGTCGTTGTCGGGGACCTCGTCCCACTGGGCGCGGAAGTCCTGGCTGGTCGGCAGGTCGGGGTCCCACACCGGCTTCGGGGTCCGCACCCTCGGCTGTACGCGGCAGCCGAACAGCCCGGCCACCGCCGAGCCGTGCGTGCCGTCCACCTGGAACTCCACCAGCTCCTTGCGTTCGACGCGGACCGCCCACGAGGAGTTGATCTGGGCGATGACGCCGTCGTCGAGCTCGAAGATCGCATACGCCGCGTCGTCGGCGGTGGCGTCGTAGCGCTCGCCGTTCTCGTCCCAGCGCTCAGGGATGTGCGTGACGGCCCTGGCCATCACCGAGTGCACGCGCCCGAACAGGTTCTCCAGCACGTAGTTCCAGTGGCAGAACATGTCCAGCACCATGCCGCCGCCGTCCTCGGCGCGGTAGTTCCAGCTCGGCCGCTGCGCAGGGAGCAGGTCTCCCTCGAACACCCAGTAGCCGAACTCGCCCCGCACGGACAGGATGCGGCCGAAGAAGCCCGCGTCGACGAGCCGCTTGAGCTTGCGCAGCCCGGGCAGGTAGAGCTTGTCGTGCACGACGCCGTTGACGATGCCGTGCGCCTTGGCGGCCTCGACCAGTTCGAGGCCCTCCTCCACCGACGTGCCCACCGGCTTCTCGGTGTAGACGTGCTTGCCCGCCACGACGGCCTTGAGGATCGCCTTCTTGCGCTCGCTGGTGACCTGCGCGTCGAAGTAGATCGGGGCGGAGTCCTCCGCGAGGAGGGTGTCCAGATCGGTGCTCCACTCGGCGATGTCGTGCTGCCGCGCGAGCGCGGCCAGCTTGTCGGCGTTGCGGCCCACCAGAACCGGCTCCACCTGAATCCGGTCACCGTCGGGCAGGGCGATGCCGCCGTCGTCGCGGATCGCGAGCACGGAGCGCAGCAAGTGCTGCCGGTAGCCCATGCGGCCGGTGACGCCGTTCATGAGAATCCGGTACGGATGTGTCGTCATGCGTTTTCAGCTCCCCGCTGTCGAAGTACCGCTGCCGAGATAGAGCTCACCGAGCTTCGGGTCGGCGAGCAGGTCCGGGGCCGGACCCGAGATGTGCACGCGGCCGAGGTCGAGCACGCAACCCAGGTCGGCGGTCTCCAGCGCGCGGCGCGCGTTCTGCTCCACCAGCAGCACCGCCGTTCCGGCGTCGCGCATGCGCACGACCTGCTCGAACACGGTGGCGGTCGCTTTCGGGTCGAGGCCCATCGACGGCTCGTCCAGCAGCACCACCCGGGGGCTGACCATCAGCGACCGGGCGAACTCGACCTGCTTCTGCTGCCCGCCGGACAGTGCGCCGGCGAGTGCGCCCCAGCGCTCGGCGACCACCGGGAACAGCGTCTTCACGAAGTCCACGCGCTCGGCGATCTCCGCCCTGTCCCTGATGGTGTACGCGCCGAGCAGCACGTTCTCGGACACGGTCATCTCCTTGAACACGCTGTGCCCCTGCAGCACGTGCGACAGGCCGGCACGCAGCATCTGCTGCGGCCCGAGCCGCGTGACGTCCCTGCCGCACACGGTGATCCGGCCGGAGCGTGGCGTCAGCATGCCGCTGGCGACCTTGAGCACAGTGGACTTTCCGGCGCCGTTCGGCCCGACGAGACACACCACGCTCGCCGGGGGCACGCGGACCGTCAGCCCCCGCAACACCAGGGCGGCACGGCCGTAACCGGCCTCGATGTCGGTGAGCTCCAGGAGGTATTCGCCCTCAGCTGCCAAGGTAGGCCTCCAGCACTCGCGGGTCGGCCCGCACCTCGTCCGGGCTGCCCTCGGCGATCGGTGCGCCACGGTCGAACACGACCACGTGGTCGGACAGGCTCATCACCAGGTCCATGTTGTGCTCGACGATGAGGAACGTCTTGCCCTCGGCGTTGAGGGCGCGCACCAGGTTCGCGATCCGGTCCAGCAGCGCGGGGTTCACCCCGCCCGCCGGCTCGTCGAGCATGATCGTCTCGGGGTCGGTCATGAGCACCCCGGCCAGTTCGAGCAGCTTCTGCTGGCCGTAGGACAGATCGCGCGCCTCGGCGTGTTCCAGGTGGTCGATACCGACGCGCATCAGCAGTTCCCTGGCGCGTTCGATGTCGCCGCGCTGGCGCGCCGACCGCAGCCAGCCCGGCAGCGTCGGCGACCGGACCGAGGCCAGCAGGTTCTCCAGTACGGTCATCCGCGGGAACACCCGGCACAGCTGGAAGCTGCGCCCGATGCCCGCGCGGGCGATGCGGTGCGGTGGCCTTCCCGTGATGTCCTCGCCGCGGTAGCTCACGCTGCCCGCGTCCGGCTTGATCATGCCGGTGACGCAGTTGAAGAAGGTCGTCTTGCCGGAGCCGTTGGGCCCGATCAGCGCGTTCACCTTGCCGTGGTGGAAGGCGACCGTCGCGTTGTCGACGGCGTGGACGCCGCCGAAGGACTTCGCCAGGCCGGTGGTCTCCAGCCCCCGGGTGATGGTGGTGGTCATCCGCGCACCTCCTGCTGTTCCCGCTGCACGGTCAGCTCCTCCGCGGTCAGCTCCCTGATGGAGGCGGCCTTCGGGCGGAAACGGTTCACGAGGTTGCCCAGCGCCGGGATGATCCCGTCGGGCATGAACAGCACGACCAGCGCCAGCAGCGCGCCCATCGCGATCAGATGCGCCTGGGTGTCGCCGTACTGCGCCTTGAAGAACTCCATGGCGTAGCCGACGATCACCGCGCCGAGCAGTGGTCCGAACAGGCTCCGGATGCCGCCGAGCAGGCTCATCAGCACCATGTAGGAGCCGACGAGGATCGAGAACTGGAAGATCGGATCGAGGTAGCCGAACCACAGCGCGTACATCCCGCCGCCGATGGCGGTGAAGAACGCCGACACGACGAACACCACGAGCTTGTAGGCGAACGTCGGCACGCCGAGCGACTGGGCCTTGTCCTCGTCCTCCCTGATCGCCTTGAGCCCCATGCCGAAGCGCGAGCGGTCGATCGCCCACCAGCACAGCAGCAGCACCGCCAGCAGTGCGGCATGCAGGTAGAAGAACCGCTCGTGCTGCTCGGGCCGCAGCACGTCGTCGCCGAACGGGCGCGGCACGCGCAGGCCGTTGGAGCCTCCCGTGAACGAGCCCCAGCTCTGGAACACCAGCAGCAGGATGAGGACCAGCGCGATCGAGACGATCACGAACGACGCTCCGCGCACCCGCAGGCTCGCGATCCCGATCGGCACGGCGAGCGCGGCGACGATGAGCCCCCCGAGCGCCAGCGCGAGCCAGGGGTTGACGTCGGCGCGCAGGATCAGCAGCGCCGTGGCGTAGCCGCCGAGGCCGGAGTAGGCCGCGTGCCCGAGCGAGATGTAGCCGGTGAAGCCGCCCACGAAGTTCCACGACGTGGCGAGCACCGCGTAGCTCGCGATCACCACGCCGACCGACAGGATGAACGAGTCGGGGGCCAGGCTCGGGAACGCGGCCACCAGCGCGACGAGCGCGACCAGGCCCACCACCCGCGCCGTGCGCACGGCCGTGCGCCCGCGGCCGGGACGGGGGTCAGAAACGCTGTGCAAGGCGACCTCCGAAGAATCCCTGTGGGCGCAGCATCAACGTCGCGAACAGCGCGACGTAGAACAGCGTCTGCGCCCAGGTGGTGCCCAGCGGGATCTGCAGCAGGCTCTGCGACAGCCCGAGCGCCATGGCCGCGATCGCCGCACCGGGGATGCTGCCGAGACCGCCGACCACGATGATCGCCATGAGCGGCCCGATCCAGTGCCAGTGCAGTGACGGGTAGATCGTCGAGTCCAGTGACAGGGCCGTCCCGCCGATGGCGGCGGTCGCCAGGCCCAGCCCGAAGCCGTACCCGGCCACGCGGTCGGTGTTGATGCCCACCAGCCGCGCGGCGTCCGGGTGCTGGATGGTGGCGCGCAGCGCCTGGCCGAACCGGGTCGTCTTCAGCAGCACGTACAGCGCGGCCAGCGAGGCGGCCGCGAGCCCGAACGCGATCAGCTTCACCACGGCGATGCTGGCGCCGAAGAACTCGAAGTGCGTGCCCGAGTAGGGCAGCTGGATGCGCCGGTGGGTGCCGGTGAAGACGAACCCGAGCAGGCCCTCGATGAGCAACGCGATGGAGAACGTCAGCAGGACGCTCATCATCGTCAGCGTGGCCGGCCGCAGCCGCGCGATCAGCAGGCGTTGCATGACCACGCCGGCGACGAAGAACAACGGCACCGTGATCACCAGCGACAGCAGCGGGTCGAGGCCCGTCTGCCGCTCGAAGAACCACGCGATGTACGCGGCGAGGATGAGCAACGCCGAGTGGGCGATCATCACGACGCGCATCACTCCGAAGTAGAGCGTCAGGCCCGCCGCCAGCAGGGCGTAGAGCCCGCCGAGCAGGACGCCGAGCACAAGGCTCTGCAGGGTCAGAGACGCTGTCACGAATCCTCACCACTTCGGCTTCGGGTAGATGAAGTCGGCTTCCTTGGAGTCCTCGGGAAGCACGATGCGGATCTTGCCGTCGACGTACTGCTGGATCAGGTGCGCGCTCTGCGGCCTGCCCGCCTCGTCCCAGCTCAGCGGCCCGACCACCGTGTCGACCTCGTTGTTGCGCAACCAGTCGACGAGCTTGCCCTGGCACTCCGGTTCCGGGTCGGCGCAGCCGACGGCCTCCACGGCCGCGGCGACGACCTGCCCGGTGGTCCACGCGTTGGCCTCGTCCTCACCCGGCGGGTTGCCGTTGAGCTTGGTGTAGAAGTCGACGAACTCGCGGTTGGTGGGGAAGGCCGCTTCCGGCGTGTAACCCGTGGGCGAGAGGATGCCCTCGGTCTGCTTGCCGATCGCCTCCGGGAACTCCGGATTGGTCGGCGCGGTCGAGAACGCGGCCAGCTTCGGCTGGTAGTTGAGCTGGCGCAGCGCGACGATCAGGTTCACCGCGTCCTGGTACTGGGTCCCGCCGACGACGATGTCCGCGCGTGAGTCCGCGATCTTGGCCGCGATGGAGCCGAAGTCGGTCGTGTTGGGCGGGTAGACCTCGTCGACGACCGTGCGGATGCCGGCCTCCTCCAGCTTGTCCTTGAGGCCGTACGCGGTGCCCTGCGCGAACGGATCGTCCATCGCGGCGTAGGCGGCCGTCTTCGGCCGCTGGTTCGCCGGCATCGAGATGATCTTCTCCGCGAGATGGTTGTAGTGGTCGTCGGCCACCGCGGGTGCGGCATAGAAGAGGTTCTCGAAGCCCTGGGTGAAGACCTCCTCGGCCGCGCCGGCCGGTTCCACGAACAGGAAGCCGTAGTCCTCGGCGACCTGCGCGGCCGGCACCACCAGCCGGGTGGAGAACGGGCCGAACACGAGGTCGACACCGTCCTGATTGATCAGTTTCTCGTAGTCCGCCGCCACACGGTCGGCGTTCGACTGGTCGTCCAGGATGGTCAGCTCGACCTGCCTGCCGAGCAGCCCGCCGTTCGAGTTCACGTACTCCGCCCAGGCGTCGTACCCGCGGCGCACTCCCTTGCCCGGCTCGGAGAAGTCGCCGGTCAGCGGCAGCGAGATGCCGATCCGGATGGGGTCCTGACCGTCCCCGCCTCCCCCTCCTTCGGAACTGGTGCCGAGGCAGCCGGTCAGGACAAGGGCCGCAGTGGTCACGAGCGCTCCGGCCCGGAGCTTCTGCGCATTCTTCATGATTCACCCGCCGTTGGGTTCCCGGTGTAAGCGCTTTCGGAAGCGCTTTCAGCAGAGCATAGAGAGCGACTCCGGCGGCGGCAAGCCTCGATCGGAAGAGCCCTCGCGAATCGCGTGCAGCCAGGAGCGCCCGGGCACGGGTGCCGGTGCGGCGGTCGTCAGTGGTCGCGGCGCACGGGTGCGTCGGCCAGCACGACGCCCGCCGCGGTGCGCGCCGGGTGGTCCGCGCGAGAGATCAGGCCGTCCAGGACGCGGGTGCGACCGGCCTCGATCTGCTCCACCGCGATGGCGCGGGCGCCCGCGGCGTCCCGCGCGAGCAACGCGTCGAGCAGCGCGTGGTGCTCGTGCACCAGCTCCGCGGCGCTGTCGCGGTGGGCGAGGCTGATGACGAGCAGTCGCTGCATCTCCTCCAGCAGCACCCGCAACGTGCCTGCCAGGCGCTCGTTGCCGCTGGCACGCGCGATGCGGACGTGGAACTCCCTGTTGTCCTGCAGGAACTGTTCATAGCTCGCCGGGTCGCCATGCACGTAGGTCTGGTGTGCCAGCGGGTGCAGTGCCGCGAGCTCCTCCTCGGGTGCGCGCCGCGCGGCCAGTTCCACCGCGGCGGGCTCCAGCAGCAAGCGCATCTCGAACAGGTCGCGTACACCGGAGAGCGTGATGGGGGCGACGCGGTAGCCCTGCCGCGGCCGTACCTCGACGAAGCCGTCCTGCACCAGCCTGCGCAGCGCTTCCCGCACCGGCGAGCGGCCGAACCCCGTCGAGGCGGTGAGGGCGACCTCGCGCAGCTCCTCCCCCGGAGCCAGCGCGCTGGTCAGGATGAGGTGCTTGAGGTGCCGGTAGGCGCTTTCGGTCGCGCTCCGCGGCGCGCCCGCCTCCGCGGTCGTCACGAGCCGTCCGTCTCGCTCGCCGGGCCGGACCACGCACCCTGCCGGGCACGGTAGGCAGCCCGGGCCGCCGGGCCTGCGTGATGGCCGGACAGCTCGTGCAGGTCGTGCGGTCGCTCGCCGTCGACGACGGGATGCAGGTGCACCACCACGGCCTCCAGGTGCGGCGTGGCGTGCAGCAGCTCGTGTTCCACCCGGTCCGCCACCCGGTGCCCCTCCAGGACGGTGAGCTCGCCGGGCACGGCGATGTCGGCGTCACCCTCCAGCCGGTGGCCGGACCAGCGCACGCGCAGGCGGTCCACGGCGAGCACGCCGTCGACCGAGGCGGCGGTCGCGGTCATGGCGTCGACGACCCCGGGCTCGACGCCGTCCATCAGGCGCCGGAACACCGTGCGCATCGTGCTGACCAGGATCCCGAGCACCAGCAGACCGATCAGCAGACCGACGATGGCGTCCGCCCTGCCGAAGCCGAGCCACACTCCGAGAACACCGGCGACGACGGCCAGCGAGCTCCAGCCGTCGGCACGCGCGTGCTGCCCCTCGGCGATCAGCGCGGCCGAGCCGATCCGGCGCCCGGTGCGGATACGGTAGGCGGCCACGAGTTCGTTGCCGGCGAAACCGACGAGGCCCGCCGCGAACACCCACGCCAGGTTGGTCAGGGGACGCGGGTTGAGCAGCGCGTCGACCGACTCCCAGAGGATCAGCACCACCGAAGCCGCGATGACGAGCGCGATGAACACGCCCGCCAGGTCCTCGGCCCTGCGGTACCCGTAGCTGTAGCGCTCGGTCGCGGCCCTCCGGCCGAGCCGGAACGCGACGACCAGCGGGATCGTCGTCACCGCGTGCCCGAGGTTGTGCACCGTGTCGGCGAGCAGGGCAACCGACCCGGACAGTGCGACGATCACCAGCTGCAGGGCGGCGGTCACCACCATCCCGCCGAGGCTGATCCAGGCGGCCCGGATGCCCTGGCCGCTCGTCTCCTCCGCCGTCTGAATGGACGCGCCAGGGTCGTGCGAATGCGGCACGACGAGATGCCCGAGCCGGGCCAGCACGCCGCGCCCGTGCCCATGCCCGTGGCCGTGGCCACGGCCCTGCGTGGTGGAACGGTCCGGGACGTGCCCGCTCATCGAGTCGGATCCCCTCCGCGGTGCTCACCGCACGACGTAATGTCCCCCGTGATGTTTCACGAGGGACATTACGGTGGCGGTGGTGCCCGGTCAACCCGAAGCCGCCCGGGTCACAACGCCTGGGACGGCGCCGCGGCCCGAGCCGCGGCCGGTGCACCGCTCTCCGCACCGCCGGTCACCAGCGCCCAGGCGCACCCGGCGAAGCCGATCAGCACGATCCCCCAGGTGACGACCGTCGCGGCGAGCGAGCCGGAAGCCCACGACGGCACCACCGCGACCGGCCCGGCGACCAGGGCGACGCCCGCCCAGCGCGGAGCCGACCGGCCGCGCAGGATGGCGGCACCGAGCAGCACCAACCCGAGCAGACCGGCCACGAATGCCCAGCCGAACACGGCGGACGGGCCGGACGCGGCCGTCTCCAGCAGCCGCAGAGTGGCGTCGACGTCGAGGCCGCTGCTCACCGCGACGTAGGCCAGCTGGCCTGGATCCGCGACGAGCGGAACCGCCACCAGGAAGCCGAGCAGGAGACCGGCCAGCCCGAGCCCGCGAGCCCCGGCGCGGGCGACCCGGGCAACGGCGAGAATCGCCGGGATCCAGACGAGGGTGGCGACCGGGGCCATCCAGGCGTCCAGTGTGAACGCGTCGACGTCGGCGGCGATCGCCGTCACCGTCGCGCGATCGTCGGCGGAGGCCAGCTCCCGGTGCCACAGAAGGCCGAGGATCACCAGTGCGGGCGCGAGGACGGCAGACGCGGCCATCGCGAGGCGCGCGGCGGGCGGCAGGTCCGTCCCGGTGCGCGCATCGAGCGGGGTCCTGGTCATGATGGTCACCTTTCGTCGGAGTTGGACAGGGCGGGCACGGCGGCACCGCGGGCGTAGACAGCGCGGACACGGTGCACTGTGGACAGATCGGTCAGCGGGTCGCCGTCGACGGCGAGCAGGTCGGCGTCGTAGCCGGGCGCGACCCTGCCCTTGCGGTGCGCCAGCCCGAGGACGCTCGCGGCTCGCGAGGTGACCGTCCGCAGTGCCTGGGCCGGCGTCGGCCCGTGTTCGGTCAGCTGGACCACGGCGAACGGCAGCACGTCGTGCGGTTTCGGCGGCGCGATGCCGGCGTCGGTGCCGAGCACCACCGGCGCACCCGCGTCGATCAGCCTGCGCAGGTTCTCCCGCAGCAGCGGCAGGGCGGCCCGCAACGGTGGGGGCACCCGGCTGGCGTCGTTGCCGGCGAAGCCGAGGGTGGCGCCGACGTCGACCCTGCGTTCGGCGATGGCCGCGACCAGATCCTCCGGAGCGGGAACGACCCCGGCCTCACCCTGGAACGAGGCGTGTTCCAGGCCGTCCACCCCCGCCGCGACAGCGTCGGCGATGGCGCCGACGCTGTGCGCGTGCGCGGTGACCGGCAGGCTGAACCGGTGGGCCTGCTCCACAATGGAGCGCAGCTCCGCCGGGGAGAACTGCGGCCGGTGTGCCTGGCTGCCGGGCGTGAGATGCCCGCCGCTGGCCATCACCTTGATGACGTCCACCCCGCGCTCGGCGTGCTCGCGCACCGCCGCGCGGACGCCGTCCACCCCCGAGGCGGCGCCGCCGAGGAAATGGCAGTGCCCGCCGGGGGTGGTGATGGGCGGGCCCGCCGCGACGATCGTCGGCAGCGGGCCGGGGTGCCCGGCCTCCCGGAGCGCGAGCGCGAGATAGTCGCGATCGCCGAGATCCCGCAGCGTGGTGACGCCCGCGGCCAGCGCGACGCGCGCGGCGCGGGCCATCGCGATGAGGACGGCGGCGTCGTCGCGCTCGGCGAGCGCGGCGACCACGTCGGGACCCGCGTCGAAACAGAGGTGCACGTGGGTGTCGATCAGCCCGGGCAGCAGTGTCGCGCCGGGCAGGTCGACGACGTCGGTGTGCTCGGCGACCGGGAAGCGTGCGGCGTGGTCGACGGCCACGATGGTGCTGCCGTCGACGACCACGACCGGGTCCTCGATGAGGGTGGAGCTGACGCCGTCGAAGAGACGGCTCGGGCGCAGCACGGTCAGCCTGCGCCGCTCGGTGGTCAGTGCTGGGGTCACGGTTGTCATGCGGGCAGCGTGCGCGGGCGGCGGTGCCCGCGGCGTCCGTGGGAGTACTCAGTGCCGGTACTCATTCCGGCGGCGCCGCCTCACGCGCACCGTGCGTGAGTACCGGCGCTGAGTAGTTCGCCGGATTCGCTGACCGGCCGGACCGGCGACGCTTCGCGATGCCGACGTTCGCCCGCTCCGTGAGGAGATCGCCATGACCCGCCCGCCCTGGTACGAGGTGTACTCCGCCGCCTGCCTGTCCCTGCTGTGGGTCGGCTTCTGGCCGCCCGCCGTGTCGTTGCTCCGGCACCGGGCGCCCGTTCCCGAGAACGGCGAGCCCAGTCGCGTGGAGGTCACAAAACCCGCATTCCGGAATAGAGTGATCGGGAACGGCGGCGCATGGGGCGCCGCCGACGGCCCTGAGGCGGCCTCCGACGCGGCACGACGCCACCACCCTCGTCGGGCGCGAGCAGGAATGTGACCTGCTCCGCGCCCGGCTGGACGCCGCCCATGCCGGGCACGGTCAGGTGGTCCTGGTGGCGGGCGAGCCGGGCATCGGCAAGACCCGGCTCGCCGAGGAGGCCGCCCGGATGGCCGGCTCCCTCGGCATGGCCTGCGCGTGGGGACGCGCCGTCGACGACGACGGCAGCCCGCCGTTCTGGCCGTTCCGGCTGATCGTCCGTGCGCTGGCGGCGGGCTCCGCCGATCCGTGGCCGCAGCCTCCGCCGACGGAGCATCTGCCTGCCGAGATCAAGGCGCAGGAACGGTTCCTGTTGTTCGAGGCGGTCACCGTGCACCTGACGACCACCGCCGCCGGCACGGGGCTGCTCGTGGTGCTGGACGACCTACAGTGGGCGGACGCGTCGTCGCTGCGGCTGCTGGTGCATCTGGTCCGCGCGATCGACACCGCCAGGATCGCGATGGTCGTCACCTATCGCGACACCGAGATCGGGCACCGGCAGGCGGTGAAGCAGGCACTCGGCGAGCTGGCACGCGAGTCGCCGGTCACCCGCCTGCGGCTGGTCGGCCTGACCGAGACGCAAGTGGCCGCGCAGCTTGCCGCGGCGACGGGAGCGCCCCTGCCCGGGGACGTGGTGGCCACGGTGAGCAGGCGCAGCCAGGGCAACCCGTTCTTCGTCGGCGAGCTGGCCGGTGTGCTGCGCGGGGAGGGCGGAGGGCAGGACCCGGCCCTGGCGCTGCCGGACGGTGTCCGGGACGCGGTGCGCGCGCGGCTCGCGCGACTCGGCGCGGGTACGCGGCCGGTGGTGGATGCCGCCGCGGTCCTCGGCTCGGCCGCCGACGTGGCGGGGCTCGCGCACGTCGCGGACATGGACCACGCTGGTGTGCTCGCCGCACTGGACGACGCGGCGGCCGTGGGCGTGCTGCGGGCCGACGGCACGGAGTTCGCGCACGACCTGGTGCGGGAGGCGGCCAGGGCCGACGTGGCCCGCGCGGTCCGGCTGGACGCGCACCGCAGGCTGGCGGAGTACCTGCAGCGGCAGCCGGACGCCGAGGCGCGCGCCGCCGAGCTGGCGCACCACTGGCTGGAGTCGCTGCCGCTCGGCGACGCCGGGCAGGCGGCGGCGTGGGCGGAGCGCGCGGGGCGCGCGGCGTCGGCCCAGTGCGCCTGGGAGGAGGCGGCCGGGATGTTCGGCCGGGCGGCGGCGGTGACCGGCGACCCGGCCCAGCGCTGCGAACTGCACATCGCCCGTGCCGCCGCGCACCTGCACGCCTATCAGATGAGTCACGCCCGCGACGCCGTGCTGGAGGCGGTCGGCCTTGCCCGCGGTCTCGGGGACGGCCCGTTGCTGGCGCGTGCGGTGCTCGTGCTGGAGGGCATGAACGACCTGACCTGGGTCCCCGAGGAACGCGTGCTGTGCGAGGAGGCCCTTGCGCTGTTGCCGGAGGAGGACTCGAGCCTGCGCGCCCGGCTGCTGGCTCAGCTGTCGGTGGACATCCTGATGTCGGCGTACGTGCTGCCCGGCGCTTCCGAACGATCGGAGGGCCTGTCCAGGGCCGCACTGGCCATGGCCGAACGCCTCGGCGACCGCGTCGCGCTGCGCAGCGCGCTCAACGCGCGCCAGATCGCCTGCTGCGGCCCGGACGGCGTCCGCGAGCGGCTCGCGCTCGGCGACCGCTTCGTCACGCAGGGGGCCGCCGACAACGACGACATGGCTGAGATGTGGGGCCGGCTGTGGCGGTTCGACGCGCTGATGCAGCTGGGTGACCTGGACGGCGCCGAACGCGAGCTCGGCCCGCTGGCCTCGGTCGTGCGGCGGCTGCGGCTCCCGCTGGCGGCGTGGCACCTGGCCTGCACCCAGGGAGCGCTCGCCCTGGCCCGCGGCCGGCTCGACACCGCGCGGTCACACATCGACCACGCGCTCGCGCTCGCCCGGCGCGGCGGTCACCTCGGCGGGCTGCTGCCGTCCCAGGGAGCGCTTGCGGTGCTGGGCATGCTGACCGGGTTCGCCGACGACGAGCAGGCTCACCCGCTCAGCGGCTGGGAGCACGTTCCGACGCTGCACGGCATGCTGGCGCTGGTGCACTGGTATGCCGGGCGCGAGGACGACGCGCGACGCGAGTACGCCCTGGCCCCCGACGTCGACAGGTTGCCCGGTTTCCTCCTCATGTCGGCCGTGGCCGGGTCGATCGAGCTCGCCGACGCCTTCGGCGACCGCGCCATGCTGGAGGCCGCCTACGACGCGCTCGCGCCCTACGCCGACCTGTTCTGCTGCGGCGGCGCGGGGGTGATCGCCCCGACGGGGTCCGCGCACGGCGCGCTCGGCGTCGCGGCCTCGGCGCTGGGCCGGGCCGACGACGCGGTGCGGCACCTGCGGAAGGCGATCGAGGTCAACGACCGCGTGGGCGCGCCGCCGTTCGCCGCCATCGCCCGGTTCGATCTCGCGAGGGCGCTCGCCCGGCGGCGCCGCCCCGGCGACCGGGACGAGGCCGCGGCGCTGGCGCGGCAGGCCGCCGCGACCGCACGGCAGCTGGGGATGGCCCCGCTGCTGGGCCGCGCCGAGCAGCTGACCCGGACGCTGGCCGGCGACGTCCCCGGTCCGCTCACCCGCAGGGAACGGCAGATCGCGGCGCTCGTCGCCGACGGGCTCACCAACCGGCAGATCGGGGCCGCCGTGCACATCTCCGAACGCACGGCGGAAAACCACGTGCAGCACATCCTCACCAAGCTGGGGTTCACCACCCGCGCGCAGATCGCGGCGTGGGCCGTCCGCGACCGCGACGCCGACTGAACACAGGCCGGCCGCGTCGATTCGGCGCCTCCGTGTTCGTCGTATCTGTAGGCGGGCCGTCGCTCGAGGCCGTCCGCGCACGACCATCGAAGGGACCCGGCCATGACCGACGACTCCGAGGCCGGCCCCGGCCTGCCCACCGAGCCCCCGACCGACGACGGCGAGCGGTTGCGCCTGCTCCTCACGTGCTGCCATCCGGCGCTCACGCGTGACGCCAGGGTGGCGCTGACGCTGCGGTTGCTGTGCGGCCTTTCCACGCCGGAGGTGGCGCACGTGCTGCTGGTGCCCGAGCCGGTCCTGGCCGCGCGGATCGCCGACGCGACGCGGTGGACCGGCACCGCCGCGATGCCGCTGCCCATGCCGCCGGAGGCCGAACTCCCGGAACACGTCGGCGCGGCCACGGAGGTCCTGCACCACGTGTTCACCACCGGCCACGTCGCACCCGCCGGGGACACCCTGATCCGCGAGGATCTGGTGGACAGCGCCATCGACCTGACCCGCCTGCTGCACCGGCTGCTGCCCCGCCAAGGCGAGGTGACCGGCCTGCTGGCGCTGATGCTGCTGACCGATGCCCGCCGCGAGGCGCGGCTGTCGCCAACCGGCGAGGTGGTGTCGCTGGCCGAGCAGGACCGGTCACGATGGGACGGCAGGCGGATCGCGGAAGGCATGGCGCTGCTGGCCGAGTCGCTGCGGCAGAACCCGACGGGCTACGCCGTGCAGGCCGGGATCGCCGCCGTGCACGCCGAGGCGGCCAGCTGGGAGGACACCGACTGGGCCGAGATCGCGGCGCTCTACGACGTGCTGCACGGCCTGTCGCCGTCGCCGGTGGTGGAGCTCAACCGCGCGGTCGCCATCGGCTTCCGGGACGGCCCTCAGGCGGGTCTTGCCGCCCTCGCGCCGCTGCTCGACGCTCCCGCGCTGGCGACGTATCCCTATCTCAGCGCGGCTCGCGCCGACTTCCTGCGCAGGCTCGGCCGCAGGGACGAGGCGGCCACGGCGTACGAGGAGGCGCTGGCGATGACGGGCAACGAGGTGGAGCGCGCATTCCTCGCCAGGCGGCTCGACGAGGTGCGCCCCCACCCGCGCTGAACCGGCACAGGGGCGAACGACTCTGGTCACCCCGCCGCCGCGGGCGCACGCTGGCGGCGGCGCCGAGACCCCCCGCTCGGCCGCCAGCTGGTGGGCCGGCGCCCGGCGCCGGCCCACCAGCCGTGACGGTGACCGCGCCGAGGGCGGACAGGTGGGCTTGATCGCGGCCCGTGCCGCGGTGGCTGCGCCGGGTGATACGGCGCAGACGGGACCGCTAGCGCCGCCACACCTGGGAGTGGTCCAGACCTTGTGCTGCTCTTGTGGTCTAGACCATAATCGACGCGACCGGACCCTCCCCTGCGACCCCTGCGAGGACGCCGATGTCCAGACGCCGACACCGCTTCCTGCCCCTGCTGTTCGCACTCCTGGCGGCCACACTCGGCCTCGCCGTGGCCCCGGCCTCCGCCGCGGCGGCCCCCACCGCCACGTTCACCGTCGTGTCCGACTGGGGCACCGGCTTCGAAGGCAAGGTCACCGTCACCAACGGTGGCACCAGCACGTTGTCCGACTGGGCGGTCGAGTTCGACCTGCCCGCCGGGCACTCCATCACCAGCTCCTGGGACGCCCAGCGCAGCGGCGACGGCCGGCACTACGTGTTCCGTAACCCCGGCTGGGCATCGTCACTCGCGCCCGGTGCCAGCGCGTCATTCGGTTTCAACGGCAGCCCTGGCGGGCTCACCGGAATCCAGAACTGCACGCTCAACGGCAACCCGTGCGACGGCGGCTCCGGGGAGCCGGGTGACCCCGGCGATCCCGGTGACCCGGGAACGCCCGTCGACGGGCGGGGCGCGCCCTACCTCTATCTCGGCTGGGGCAATCCCCCGTCGCCTGCGACGGTCATGAACGCCACCGGCGTCCGCTGGTTCACGATGGCGTTCGTGCTCTCCAGCGGCGGCTGCAACCCCGCCTGGGACGGCACCCGCCCGCTGCTCGGCGGTGTCGACGCGCAGGCCATCGCGCAGATCCGTGCGGCAGGCGGCGACATCGTGCCGTCCTTCGGCGGCTGGAGCGGCAACAAGCTCGGCCCCAACTGCGCCACCGCCGAGGCGCTGGCCGCTGCCTACCAGCAGGTCATCGACGCCTACGACCTCAAGGCCATCGACATCGACATCGAGAACACCGACGAGTTCGAGAACGAGGTCGTCCAGGACCGCATTCTCAACGCGCTGAAGATCGTCGAGCGGGACAACCCCGGCATCGAAACGATCATCACGTTCGGCACCACGACGACCGGTCCCAACTGGTGGGGCAACCGGCTGATCGAACGGGCACACGCCCTCGACGCGGGCATCGACGTCTTCACGATCATGCCGTTCAACTTCGGCGGCAGCGACATGTACGCGAGCACGGTGAGCGCGGCCGAGGGCCTCAAGGCCAAGCTGGCGGCCACGTTCGGCTGGTCCGAGAGCACCGCGTACGCGCACGTCGGCATCTCCGGCATGAACGGCCTTTCCGACCAGCGAGAGGTCACCGACGTGTCCACCTGGACGCGCATCCGCGACTGGGCGAGCTCGCACGGCATCGGCAGGCTCGCCTTCTGGTCGGTCAACCGCGACCGCGGCTGCGCCGGTGGCGGTGTCGCGGCGCACTGCAGCGGCATCGCCCAGCCCGACTGGGAGTTCACCCGGATCACGGCCGGGTTCTGACCACTCCCGTCCCACGCCGAAGTCAGGCGCCGGCCGGGGAGTCCTCCGGTCGGCGCCTCCCACGGTGTGCGCGGCCGCTGACGAGGCCACGCAGCGACGCCGGCATCGCGCGCACCGACGGACCGCCGGCGAAGCACCAGATGGCGATCACCGGGTCGCAGATCGCGCAGCCGAGCGACGAGTGCTCGGCGAACGGGACGATCGGGTTGCCGTTGAGGTGATGGACGACGTCCCACGCGGTGTGCAGCAGCCAGGCGATGCCGATGTAGGTCCAGGAGTCGAGCCCGCGGTACGCGACGTAGGTCAGCACGGCGGTGAAGGCGAACTCCCAGGGCCCGAGGCCACCGCCGCTGAGGTAGGCGGCGCCGGCGCCGGCGACCACGACCGCGTTGACGCGGCGGCGATGCCGCTCGGGGAGCAACGAGTTCGCCGCGACGTACGCGGCACCGATGAGCAGCGCGAGAACGATCATGGACCGACCCTAGAGCGCCGCCACTACGTCGAGTAGTAGCTCGCTCGCCAGTTCTCCACGGATTCTCGCCATGGAGCGAGGACCGGCGTCACCCACCGGCGACGGTGGCCACGCAGGCGGGCACGCCGAGCTGGTCCAGTGGCGTGCTCAGCACCGCACCGTCGCTGTCGCCGGGATCGTCCAGGCCGATCCTGGCCGAGGTGACCACCAGCCGGTCACCGGTCAGGCAGACGCTGGTCGGCTGGACGGCCGGCACCGGGACCACCCGGTCCAGCGTTCCGTCGGGCGCGAACCGGCACACCCTTCCGGCGCCCCACACGGCCGACCACAGGAAGCCCTCGGCATCAACGGTCATCCCGTCCGGGCTTCCACTGCTCAGCGTGGCGAACTCGGTGGGCCCGCCGAGCTCGCCCGTGTCCTCGTCCACGGCATAGCGGTGGATCACCCCGCGGGCACTGTCGGCGAGATACATCGTCGCGCCGTCCGCGGAGAACGCGGGCCCGTTGGGGACGGTGAGCCCCTCCAGCGCCCTGTGCAGGCTCCCGTCCGCATCGAGGCGATACAGCGAGCCCGCGCCCGGGGCTCCGTCATAAGCCATCGACCCCGCCCAGAACCGCCCGTGCGGATCGGCCACCGCGTCGTTCATCCGCATCCGGAACGCGGCGCCCTCCTCCGGCCTCGCGATCCACCGCAGCCGGCCGTCGTCGCCGAGCACACCGACGCCAGTGCCTGCCGCCGCGATCCAGCCGCCGCCGGCCAGCGGCGCGACCGCGCCGAGCGGCTCGGGCAACTCGGCCACCATCCGGGGAGCGTGGTCGGCGTCGTCCGGCAGCTCGAACAACCGTCCACTGAGGATGTCGACGAAGAGGAGCCGGTGCTGCCAGTACCGCAGGCCCTCGCCCAGCTCGAACCGCTCTCCCGGCCAGGCACTCCAGACCGGGTCCGCATCCGTGGTCACTCCATCCCCTCCTGCTCACCACTCCGCGAACGAGCCGTCGGCGTGCCGCCACAGCGGAGGCCGCCAGCGGTGCGGTTCGCGCGCCGCCTTGCGCACGGCCGTCTCGTCGATCGTCACACCGAGACCGGGCGCCTGCCAGAGTTCGATGACGCCACGCGGAAAGGCGAACGGCGAGCGATCGAGTACGTAGTCGAGCAGCTCCGCGCCGACGTTGTAGTGGATGCCGATGCTCTGCTCCTGGATGAGGAAGTTCGGTGTCGCGAAGGCCACCTGGAGACTGGCCGCCAGTGCCACCGGCCCGAGTGGGCAGTGGGGCGCAAGCAGCGCGTCGAACGTCTCGGCGAGCGCGGCGATCCTGCGCACCTCGGAGATGCCTCCCGCGTGCGAGAGGTCCGGTTGCACGACCGAAACTCCCGCCTGCAACGCCGGCAGGAAGTCGGTCCGCGAATAGAGCCGTTCGCCACACGCGATCGGCACCGGGCTCGCCGACACGACGTCACCGAGGCGATGCGGGAACTCCGGCAGCACCGGCTCCTCGGCGAACAGCGGGTGCAGCGGCGCCAGCTCGGGCAGCACCCTGCGCGCCGCGGCGACACCGAAGCGGCCGTGGAAGTCCACCGCCACGTCCCGGGTGTCACCGATGGCCTCCCGCACGGCGGCAAGCCGGGACACGATGCCGTCGACCTCGGCACGCGTCGGCATGCGACCCAGCTGCCCGGCCGCGTTCATCTTCACCGCTGTCAGCCCGGACTCGACCTGCTCCGCGGCGGCGTCGGCGACCGCCGAGGGCTCGTCACCACCGATCCAGCCGTATACCCGCACCTCGTCCCGCACGGCGCCGCCGAGCAGCTGATGCACCGGAACGTCGAGGGCCTTGCCGAGAATGTCCCACAGCGCCTGGTCCAGACCGGCAACGGCGCTGGACAGCACCGGTCCGCCCCGGTAAAAGGCCGCCTTGGTGAGGACCTGCCATAGATCTTCGACCCGGCGTGGATCCCGCCCCAGCAGCAGATCCGACAGCTCGTCGACCGCGGCCCGGACAGTGTCCGCCCTGCCCTCCACCACCGGCTCTCCCCAGCCGACGATGCCCTCGTCGGTCTCCACCCGGCAGAACAGCCATCGCGGCGGCACCAGGAACGTGTCAACGGAGGTGATCTTCACTCGGTGTGTGTCGCTTTCTCTTCGTCGGTGCCGATGACATCGGCCACGTCATGGGCCGCCTTGTCGAGCAAGGAGGCAACGGCGGCGGCCGCCGCCCGCGGATCGCCATCGCGGACGGCCTCCAGTACGGCGGCGTGGCTGGGCACCGGGTCGTCCGCACTGGCCTCGTGCACGAGCGCGTCCCGCAACCGCAGGGCGGGCTCGATGAACACGTCCATCCTGGCGAGCATCTCGTTGTGCGTGGCGCGCAGGAGCGCGCGGTGCCAGCGCAGGTCGGCCGCCACCTCGGCCTGTGCCCCAGCGCCCACGGCCCCGGCCATGTCCGCCAGTGCCGCGTCCAGCTCGGCGAGATCGGCGTCGTCCCTGCGCAGCGCGGCCATCGACGCCGCGGCCGGTTCGACCACCGAGCGCACCTCCGCGAGGTCGCGCAACACGGCCGCGGTGTCCCCCGCCTCGCTGCGCCACCGGATCACGTCGCTGTCGAGCAGGTTCCAGTGCTCGCGGGCACGCACGTAGGTGCCGCGCTTCTGCCTCGCCTCGACGAGCCCCTTGGCCGCCAGCACCTTCATCGCCTCGCGCAGGGCCGTCATGCTCACGTCCAGGTCGCGCCCGAGTGCGACAAGATCGATCACGTCGCCCTGCGCGATCTCGCCGGACACGATGCGCGCGCCCAGCGTGGCCACGGTCTGCCCGTGCACACCTCGGCCGCTGTAGGCGCTCATAGCCGGGTCCTCCCTCGCTCCCCTGATGTCCTCGTCGTCACGAGGACATCTTGCAGACACTCCAGCCACCATCGACGGTGAGCGCGGCACCGGTGATGAACGAGGCGTCGGGGCCGGCCAGGAACGCGATGGCCGCCGCGACCTCGTCGGGCCGGCCCAACCTTTTCACGGCCGTCTCCTCGGCACTGCGCCGGCGGTCGGCCTCGCCGATGCCGTCCCACGCCGCCGTGAGCACGGGCCCTGGCAGTACGGCGTTGACCCGTAATCTCGTGCCGTACTCCACAGCGAGCTGACGGGCCAGTCCGGTCAGGCCGGCCTTGCTCGCGGCGTAGGCCGGCCTGCCGGGCAGCCCGAAGAGCGCGTGTACGGACGAGGTGAGCACCACCGAACCCGTGCCGTCGCGGGACAGATCCGGTAGGCAGGCGCGGAAACCGAGAAAGGTTCCGGTGAGGTTCACCGACAGCTGCCGCTGCCACGACTCCAGGCTCGTCTCGTGCGCGGGCAGCACGTCCACGGTGTAGGCGTTGCTCACCAGCACGTCCACCGGTCCCAGCTCGGCACGGCAGCGTCGCAGCACCTCGGCCCAGTCCGGCTCCGAGCCGACGTCGCCGCGCACCGCGACGGCGCTGCCGCCCTCGGCGGTGATCTGTTCGGCTACCGCGTGCGCACCCGCGGCGATGTCGAACACCGCGACGGCGGCACCTTCCGTGGCCAGCCGGCGTGCCGTCGCCGCACCGATGCCCTGCGCGGCGCCGGTGACCAGCGCGACCTTCCCTGCGAGCCTGCCGTTCATCGCTCCACCTCCAGCCGGCGGCGGGCAACGCCGGCCCGATGTCGCTCCCCCGTGTCGTCGAGGAGTTCCAGCACCGGATCCGCGGAGCCGGACACCGGCAGATCCAGCGACACAGGCCTGCCCGCACGCGCCTCGACGGTGGTCCCGCACGTGGCGAGCGTGCCATCGCGGTACGCGACGAACTCGCCCGTCAGCCTGGACGCGTCGATCCGGGGTGGTCGGGCCCAGTGCCCGCACGGCGTGACGTCGTGGACGGGCCCCTCCCCTGGTGTGACGGCACAGTCGAGGCTCAGGGTGGTGCGTTGTCCCGGCGCCAGCGTCGTCAGCCGGCCGAGCACCTCACACTCGACGATGCGCGCGGGTGGGTCGAGATCGCCGAGCGCGGCGAGCGGCGTCGGCAGCGGATGCTCCAGCCAGACCTCGGCGCGCGACCCGGCGTCGGGGTACTCCGCCCCGGCCTCGACGGGGAAGCGCTGGGTCAGCGTCGTGCCGTCGCCGACGTGGGCCAGCCAACCCGTTGCGGCGGGAAAGCCGAGCTTGCCGACGACATCCTGGTGGGGGACGTACACCCGGTCGCCGTCGAGTTCACACCACCGCGGGAACCCGGTGCCGGACAGCAGCGGGTTCACCGACGGCGGACTCGCGAGGTAGGTGCCGCCCGGACCGTCGGCGGCGAGCTGGGTCACGTTCCACAGGGCCCAGCGCACGGTCCGCTCACTCGTGTTGACGGCGGTCAGGCGCAGCCGGTAACCGCATTGGCCGGGCCGCAGCTCGAACCGCCGGGAGAGCCGCAACCCGGTGCGCGGGTCGGCTCCGCTGGTGAGCGTCACGGCGGCCAGATCAGGCGTCTGCTCCGGCTCGGCGGTGTAGGGACCGGAGTCGAGCACCGGATCGGGCGGGCCTGCCCACTGGGCATCGCTGTCCCAGCCCTGCGGCGCGGGCCAGGTCTTGTCGCCGCCGTAGTTGGCCCAGTCGCCGAGGCTTCCCGCGTGGGGCCGTGGCTCGTGACCGGGCCGGGGCGTCAGCTCCGCGGTGAGCAGCCTGTCGTTGCGCCACAGAAGCTCCCGGGCGTCGCCTCCGGACACTCGGCGCAGGGACAGCAGCCTGCCGCCGAGGGCGGGCACGAGACCGAGCCGCAGCACACCGTTGTCCAGCCACAGCACGTCCCCTCCGGTGCGCTCGATCCGCGCCGCCGGGGTCATGGTCCCGGCTCCCCCGGCACCAGCACGACCTTGCCGTCGCTCGCACCCGCCGCCAGTGCGTACGCCTTGTCAGCCTCTGCCAGCGCGAACCGGTCACTGACCACGCTCTCCGGGCGCAGGCCCCAGCGCGCGAGGTTTGTGGCAAGCTCGGCCATCGCGGTCAGCGACGTGACCCAGGACGCGTAGAGGGTGAGCTGTTTGTGCAGCAGAGCATCCGAGACCTCGGTCTCCAGCGTGCCACCCTCGCCGACGAGCGAGACCCGGCCCCACTCCGCGGCACCCGCGATGGCGGTGGCGCGTCCCGCCCGCGAACCGGAGCAGTCGATCGTCGTGGCGGCCCCCGGCGCACGCAGCGCGTCGGCGGCCAGCTTGGCGGTGGACTCCGCGTCCGGACCGGGTTCGAGGGTCGCGTCGAAGACGCCCAGCCCGGCTGCCCACTCCCGGCGCTGCGCGGACGGCTCGACACCCACCACCCTGCGGGCGCCCATCCCCTTTCCGATCATTCCCGCCGCGAGCCCGACCGGGCCGAGACCGACCACGAGCAGGTCGCCGTCACCGCTGACCGCGATCCGGCGCAGGCCCTCGTAGGCGGTGCCGAACCCACAGGCGATGAGTGCACCATCTACAAAGGACAGTTCATCGGGGAGAGCGACGCAGGTGGATTCCTCGGCGAGCAGGTAGTTCGCGTGCCCGCCGTCGCGCTGCCAGCCGTAGGCCTGCCGCTGTGCGGCGCCACAACTGATGAAGTAGCCGCGACGGCAGTTGTCGCACAGCCCGCACCCGGCGATGTGGTAGACGATCACCCGGTCGCCGATGCCGAATCGACGACAGCCCGGTCCTGCCGCGACGATCCGGCCTGCCGGCTCGTGGCCGGCCACCACACCCCGGTAGGCGGGTCCTTCGACACCACGATGCCCCTTGTGCTCGTGGTAGATGTAGCCGATGTCGGATCCGCAGATGCCGGAGGCGCCGACCTCGATGAGCACCTGGCCCGCGCCGGGCGCCGGTATCGGTAGCTCGCGCAGCACCGCGGTCGAGTCGCCGGGCAGGTACACCCCCCGCATCATCTCGCCACTCAACCCGTTCTCCTCTCCCCTCACGTCTCCCGCGTGGCGCGGGCTCGCTTGCTCAGCACGACGTTGACCAGCACCGCCACGACGATGATCACGCCGCGCACGACGTTCTGCAGGAACGAGTTCACTCCCAGCAGCACCAGCCCGTTGCCGATGACGGTGATGAACGCGACGCCGAGCAGGGTGCCCAGCATCGTTCCCCGGCCACCGGCGAGCGCGGTGCCGCCGATGACGACGGCGGCGATCACGTCGAACTCCAGCCCCGACGCCGCGCCACCATTGCCGGAGCCGAGCCGGGCGGCCAGCAGGACACCGGTGACGGCCGAGAGCAGGCCCGTGGTCGCGAACAGCAGCACCCGCACCCTGGCCAGGTTGATCCCCGCCATCCGGGCGGCAGGCGCGTTGCCGCCGATCGCGTACACCGAACGACCGTAGCCGGTGTAGCGCGCGATGTAGGCGAAGACGAAGAACAGCACCACCATCACGATGGCAGGCGTCGGAATGCCGAGCACATCGCCGCCGAGCACCTCGAACAGACCGCTTCGCGGCAGCACCACGGGCAGCGCGTCGGTGAGGTACAGACCCAGCCCTCCGAGCGCGCTCCAGATGCCGAGCGTGGCGATGAAGGACGGCACCTCGAAGCGGGCCCGCAGCCAGCCTGCCAGCCCGCCCCATGCCGTGCCCGCCAGCAGAGTGAGCAGGATGGCAGGGCCGATACCGAGACCCCATTCGGCGGCACCCATCGCGACGAGCACCGACGAGAAGGCCACGGCCGGGCCGATGCTGATGTCGATCTCGCCGGCGATGATCACGAGCGTGACGCCCCATGCGGCAATGCCGACGGTCGCCGCGTCCCGGAGCATACCGAGCTGGTTGTCCAGGGTCAGGAAGCCGGCCGCCGTGCTGCCCAGTGCCACGTACAGCACCAGGATCGCCGCGATGAGGCCGATCTCGTTGAGCGAGCGCCCTCCGGCGAACCGGCCCACGCTGCGACGTTGTTGCTCCGGCGCGGTCTGGATAACGGTCATGGTGTCCTCTTCGCCTCTCTCAGGCCGCCATCGCGGCGGAAAGCACGGAATCGGTGGTGAGCTCGGGACCGGCCAGCTCGCTCGCGACGCGCCCGTCGCGCAGCGCCAGTACGCGGTCACAGACGAGCGGAAGCTCCTCCAGCTCGCCCGAGACGAACACGATGCCGGCACCGCTGTCGGCCAGCTGCCGCACAAGGCGGTAGATCTCGGCCTTCGCCTGCACGTCCACCCCGCGAGTCGGCTCGTCCAGCAGCAGGATCCGGCTCCCTGCGTGCAGCCACCGGCCGATGACCGCCTTCTGCTGGTTGCCCCCGCTGAGGTTGACGATCGGTGTCCGAGCCGAGGCCGCGGCGATCGACAGCCGCTCGATGAGCCGTTCGGCGGCGCGGCGTACCCTGCCGGGCCGCACCGTGGGACCGGAACTGACAGTGTCCATTCTGGACATGACGAGGTTCTCGTCGACGCCGAGCAGCGGCACGATTCCCTCGTCCTTGCGGTCCTCGGGCGTCATCCCGACGCCGAGCCGCTTCATCACCGCCGCGCTCGGCCTGCTGATGAGCCGCCCCTCGACGCTGATGGTGCCGGATGACGCGGGACCGAACCCGGCGATCGCGCGCAACACCTCGGTGCGGCCCGAACCCATCAGTCCACCGAGGCCGACGATCTCGCCGGGGTGGACGTCGAACGACACGTCGAGCACCTTCGGCGGCACCGCGAGACCACGCACGGCAAGCAGCGGCACGCCCGTACGGTCAACCTTCCGCTCGGGGGGTCGCTCGGCGGCACCGGCCGTCTCACCGAGCATCAGCGACACGATGTGCGCGGTGTCGGCGGCCGCGACCTCGACGGTATCGACGATACGACCGTCCCGCATGACCGTGGCGGTGTGCGCGATGCGACGGATTTCCTCCAGCCGGTGGCTGACGTAGAGCACGGCCACCCCCGCCGAGGCGATGCGGGTGACGGCGTCGAGCACGACGTCGACCTCGGCCGCGGCGAGAGCGCTCGTCGGCTCGTCCAGGATGAGCAACCGTGGCTGCTCTCGCACGGCACGGCTGATCTCCACGAGCTGGCGCAGCGCCAGCGACAGCGACCCGACGGGTGCACCCGGGTCGATGTCGAGACCCAGCCGCGCGAACACCTCGGCCGCGCCCGCGCGCATCGCCGGGTAGTCGACGGCCCCGCCCTTCCGTGGCCAGCGCCCCAGGTACATGTTCTCGGCGACACTGAGGCCCGGCACGAGGCTGAGCTCCTGGTGAACGGTGCTGACACCCAGTTCGGCCGCACGGCGCACGCCGCCGGCGCCGAGGCGCCCGCCCGCGACGACGACGCTGCCCGCATCCGCCCGTTCCACTCCGGACAGCACGCGGATGAGCGTCGACTTCCCTGCTCCGTTGCGTCCGAGCAGGGCGCGAATCTCGCCACCGCGGATGGTCATGCTGGCGTCGGTGAGAGCCCGCACGCCGGGGTAGTGCCTGGTGACGCCGTCCACTTCGACGACGCTCGTGCCGCTGGCGACATCGGCAGCCACGGTTTCTCCTTCACTGGTCGGCATCCTCGGGGCCACGGGCGGAAAAGACCCGGCTGCTCACGGCACTCCGTCGGGGTGGGTCCGCAGCCACTCGGTGCCGTGCCGGGGCGTCGAGTAGAGCTCGATCGGCGCCGCGACAACGGTGTAGTCGCTGAGTTGTCCGCTCCGCGCTCGCTGGGCCGCCCTGGCGGCGAGCTTGCCGACAGCGATTCCCGAGATGTCGACAACGCCCTTGAGCACGTCCTCGTCGGCGAGCGCCCTGGCAGCCTCGGTGGACATGTCGCTGCCGAACACGACCGTCTGGCCGACCTTGTTCCTCGCGCGCACCGCGCGGACGGCGCCCATCGTGGCACCACCGGCCTCGCCGTAGAAGGCGTCGATGTCGGGGTGCGCGGTGAGGATGCGCTCCGCGACGTCGACCGCCTCGTCGATCGTCGCTCCCTCCTGGTTGGCGACGATCCTCGCGCCGGGCAACTCTGCCCGCAGGGCCTTCTCGAAGCCGAGCCTGCGCTGGATACACACCTCGACGAACTCGCAGTTGACGACGGCGATGCGGGGAGCTCGCTCGCCGGCCGAGCGGAAGTACTCGGCGGCGCGTTCGCCGAGCAGGGCGCCGAAGCGCACCGGGTCGCCCAGCACGTAGGCGGCGACGTACTTGCGCGCGCTCTCCTCGGCGATGCAGGTGTTGTAGCAGATGACGGGAATGCCGGAGTCGTGTGCGAGCTCGATCGCGGGGACCGAAGCGGTCGCCGAGGCAGGCGACAAGATCAGCGCGTCGACCTTGGCCGCGCTCACCTGGTCGATGAACGTGCTTTCCTTCGACGCGTCGCCCTGGGCGTTGAGCTGCAGCAGCTGCGGAGAGTGCCCGATCGCCTCGGCCTCCGCCTGCATACCGGCCCGGACTCCTGCGTAGAAGCCCTGGGCGTCCAGGTAGACCACACCGAACCGGCCGTTCTCCCCGACCTTGCCACCGCACGCGGCCACGAGCCCGAGCAGTGCGACGGCGGCCAGTGCCCGCGCGGTACGGCCGCGACGCCCCGTTGCGCCCATCCCTGCCTCCTCGTCGACGTCGGTCCGCGCCCGGCGTCGAGCCGGGCCGTGGCCCACAGTCTCACCTCGCATCGACGAGGAGTCAACATTAATTACTAATTAATCTTCTCGCGGGCTTCGTGGTCGTACCGCGTCCGTGCCGCGGCGATCTCGCTCTGATGCTCCTCCGTCCAGTCGACGAGGGCCTGGATGGTCTTGTGCAGCGACCCCCCGAGCGGCGTGAGCGCGTAGTCCACGCGCGGCGGCACCACCGGATGCACGGTGCGCCGCACCAGGCCGTCGCGTTCCAGCTGGCGCAGCGTCGTGGTGAGCATGCGCTGGCTGATGCCGTCGATCTCTCGGCGCAGCTGGGTGAAACGCATCGTGTGCCGGTCGAGCAGTGCGATCACCAGCAAGGACCACTTGTCCGCGATCCGGTCCAGGATCTGGCGGACCTCACAGTCCTCCCGGGTGTCCCACTGCAGAACGCCGTAGTCGTCCTCGGTGCGGCAGCAGTAACTCGGTGAGTTCGAAGTGCCTTCTTCCACAGTTGCCCATGTTGCCGCAGGATACGAACGGTTACAAGAAGGAACCGACAGGCCGAGCGGTAACTGTCCGGCCTGATTCGAGCTGGGGTTGAGGAGCCGATCCGTGTCCATGACGCAAGCCTCGCCGCCACGCGGCGGCAACGACCGGTTGAGCGGGCGTGCCTGGGGCGTGCTGTTCGTGCTGTGTGGTGCCATCTTCCTGGAGGGCATCGACATCGCCATGCTCAACGTGGCCTTGCCGTCGATCCGGGCCGACCTCGGCCTGTCCACGGCGACGCTGAGCGGCGTGGTGAGTGCCTACGTGCTCGGCTACGGCGGCTTCATGCTGCTCGGCGGGCGGGCGGCGGACCTGTTCGGCCGCCGCCGCATGTTCCTCGCCTGGCTCGTGGTGTTCCTGCTGTTCTCCGGCCTCGGCGGGTTCGCGACCGAGGGCTGGATGCTGCTCGTCGCCCGGTTCGTGAGCGGGGTCGCGGCCGCGTTCATGACCCCGGCCGGACTGTCGCTCATCACCACGAGCTTCGCCGAGGGCCCGCAGCGCAACAAGGCGCTGCTGGTCTACGCGGGCACGGGTGCGGCGGGGTTCACGCTGGGCCTGGTGATCGGCGGCCTGCTGGCCGCCGTGGACTGGCGCTGGGTGTTCTTCGCGCCTGTGCTGCTCGCGGCGGTGATCCTCGTCGCCGCCCTCGCGCTCATCGACGATCCGGGCAGACCCGAGCGCACCGGGCTGCGCATCGACCTGGCAGGCGGGGTCACCGTGACCGCGGCGATGCTGCTGCTCGCCTACGGCGTGGTCCGGCTGGAGCATCCGGCCGAGGGCTGGGGCGTCACGCTCGCCTCGCTGTCGGCCGGGTTCGGCCTGCTGGCCGTGTTCACCCTCATCGAGCGCCGCTCGGCGGCGCCGTTGGTGCGGCTCGGCATCCTGCGGCACGGCCCACTCGTGCGCGCCAACATCGGCGCGTTGCTGTTCGCGGGCTCGTTCTTCGGCTTCCAGTTCCTCGTGACGCTGTACCTGCAGGAACTGCGCGGCTGGTCGTCCGTGGAGACCGGGCTGGCCATGCTGGTGGCCGGCATCGACGCGGTGCTGGCGCCGACCCTGACACCACGCCTGGTCCGGCGGTTCGGGACAGTACGGGTGATCTTCGGCGGGCTGGCCTTCGCCGCGCTCGCCTACGCACTGTTCCTTCCGGTCGGTCTTGATTGGACCTACGCGGCGATGTTCCCGACGATGCTGCTGGTGGGCATCGCGTTCGCGCTCGCGTACGGTCCGCTGACGATCGCCGCCACCGACGGCGTCGCGGCCCGCGAGCAGGGTCTGGCGAGTGGCCTGTTCAACACCGCCATCCAGTTCGGCGCCGCCCTCGGTCTCTCGACCGTGGCCGCCGTGAACGCGGCCCTGCTGGAGCCGGGTGTGACGCCGGAGGGCGCGCTCGCGGCGTTCCGCGGCGCCCTCGTCGTGCCGCTGGTCGCGGCGGTGCTCGCCGCGGCGGTCACCGCCGCCGGGCTGCGCACTCGCGTCCCGGCGGCGGCTCCCGCGGTCGCGCCCTGACGCGAAAGGGCGCCTGCCTCGCCCGCGTGCGCACGCGGGCGAGGCAGGCGTGTCGTCAGTCGCCGAAGCCGTCGCAGGAGGCGGTGGCGAACGGGCCGGACGCGGTTGCGGTCTTGGCGTCCTTGCCGTCGAGGACCACCTTGCAGGTGAGCTCGCCGCCGTCGGCGCCGGTGGTGACCGTCAGCGAACCACCCTTGAACAGCCCCTGCGTCCGCAGGTCCT
Organism: Prauserella muralis; assembly: GCF_003202285.1. Taxonomy (GTDB): domain Bacteria; phylum Actinomycetota; class Actinomycetes; order Mycobacteriales; family Pseudonocardiaceae; genus Prauserella_B; species Prauserella_B muralis. The sequence goes on along the minus strand of NZ_MASW01000002.1, from coordinate 622,903 downwards.
TCGACCACGGCAGGCTCGTCACGTCCTCCTGGTTGGTGGACATGCTGCCGTCGCCGAAGGTCGTGTACGTGACCGTGGCCGACGGGGCGTCGCCGGTGACCTCGTAGTGCACCGTGACGGTCCGGTTCGCCTCCTCCTGGAGGTCGCTCGCCGCCTTGCCGAACGCCACGGCCCACAGGATGCACACCAGCAGCCCGATGGCCGACAGCACCATCCCCGCGATAGCGAGTCCCTTGTTGGTGGCCTGGCCGTTGCGGGTCCGCAGGAAGCCGAGGATGGAGAAGATCAGCCCGAGGATCACGAGCGGCCAGGCGACCACGCCGATGATCGGGATCGGCGAGAAGACGAGGCCGATCAGCCCGAGCACGAAACCGGCCGTGCCGAGGCCGTTCCTGGCGGCAGGCGGCTGCGCCGGCGGGGCGGGCTGCGGGTACGGGTGCGATGTGGACATCAGTGTCGAACTTCCTTTGTCGTTGTTGAAAGCCGAACTGTCCATCGTCAGCGGCGGACGCCCCGTCACCGCAGACACCGACTCGTTACGCCTCGGAGTCACACCGGTGACGGAGGCAACTGTTGACCAACAACACTGTTGTCCAGTGCATGATTCTCTCGACGCTCCCCCGCACGCCGTGACCGTCTTGAAACGAACACTCCCTTGACCGGACCGAAACCGCGGTTTAACGTGCCTCTAATCGTTTAGCCTAACCGTTTAGCCTAATCGTTTAGGAGGTACGGGTGGCGAAGAAGCCGACCTTGCGGGACGTCAGCCGCCTGTCGGGGCTGTCGGTGTACACCGTGTCCAAGGCCCTCAACAACGCCGACGGCGTCTCCGCCCGCAGCCGCGAACTCGTGCTCAAAGCCACCCGCGAACTGGGCTACGTGCCCAACAGGGCGGCGCAGGAACTGCGGAGGAACACGCGCAGTTCCGTGGCCGTCATCACCGCCAGCACATCGAACTACTACTACATCGACCTGATGAAGGGCATCGAGCGGACACTGCGGCTCAGCGACCGCACGGCGGTGGTCGCCGACATCGCCGCCGAGGGCGTGTACACGCCCGATCTCGAGGACGCCACCATCCGCAACCTCATCCAGTCGCGCACCGCGGGCGTCATCTCCACACTGACGCTGCGACAGGAGAACGTCGAACTGCTTGCCGACTGGGACATCCCCGTGGTGTTCGTGGACTCGCACCCGCCGGAGAACACCGGGCTGCCGAGCATCACGATGGACAACGCGGCGGCCAGCCTGCGCGTGGGCGCGCATCTGGCCGAACACGGCTACCCAGACTGGCTTTTCCTGGTCTACCCGGCTTTGTGGTCGACCCGGCTGGCCCGGGAGCGAGGCATCCGCGAAGCCGCCCGGCTGCACGGCGCCGAGCTGACCGTGCTGGAGAGCCGCAACGACGCCGCCTCGGCCCACGCGACCCTGAGCGCCCACCTGGACCGGCCCGGGACGACGGCACCTCGCGCGATCATCGCCGGTAACAACCCGATGGTGCACGCGACGCTGACCGTGCTGGGAGAGCGCGGCCTCCGCGTACCCGACGACGTCGCGATCATCGGTTTCGACGACTTCGCCTGGGCACCGCTGCTCGATCCGCCACTGACCATGTTGGACGAGGACAGCGAGCACATCGGCGTCCTCGCCGCACAGACTCTGGCTCGCCTCATCGACGAGCAGCTGGACGCAGAACGCCAGGGCCGGTCACCTACTCCGGTGTATCGCCCTGAGGACAGCCGGGAGGTGAGCGCCGATCTCGTCATCCGGCGGTCCTGCGGCTGCTGAGCTGCCGCGCCGACAACCGCACACCTTTCCCGTTCCGGGCCCGCTCACGGAGCACGGCTCGCCGGTACCCCCATGCCTCGTGGCGACCGGTATGCCCTCCTGTTCCGCGAAGGCTCCCCCACCGAGGAGGCACAATGAAGTCCCACTCGTTCCGGGCCGCCCTGCTGAGCATCGCGGCCGCCGCCACCATCGGTCTCGCCGGGTGCACCTCGGGTGACGCCGACACGCAGGCGAACCGGCCGGAGAGGATCGAGTCGATCGGCCTGATGGTGCAGGACATGTCGAACCCGTTCTTCTCCGCCATGGACAAGGGCGCCAAGCAGGCGGCCGAGCGCATCGGCGCGACGATCAACACGCAGGACGCACAGCTGGATCTGGCCAACCAGAACAACCAGATCGACGCGTTCATCCAGCAGGGCGTCGACCTCATCATCATCAGTGCGGTGGACGAGAGCGGCATCGAACCGGCCATCGTCAGGGCGCGCCAGGCCGGGATCATCGTGATCGCGGTGGACACCCCGGCGAAGGGCGCGGACGCGGTCGTCATGACCGACGCGGTGCAGGCGGGCGAGAAGTCCTGCCGGTACCTCTTCGAGCAACTGGGCGGCAAGGGCAACGTGCTCATCGTGGACGGCACGCCGATCCAGACCATCCGCGACCGGATCACCGGTTGCCGCAGGATGGTCGAGGAGTATCCCGGCATCACGGTGGCCGGTCAGCAGGCGTCCAAGAACGACCGTGCCTCGGGTCTGGCGGTCACCACGGACATGCTCACCGCCACGCCCGACGTGCAGGGCATCTTCGGAATGAACGACCCGTCCGCGCTCGGCGCGGTGCTCGCGGTGGAACAGGCGGGCCTCAGCGACCGCGTCAAGGTGACCGGTGTGGACGGCAGCCCGGAAGCCGTGGCCGAGTTGAAGCGCAAGGGCTCCCCGTTCATCGGTACCGCGACGCAGGATCCGGCCGAGATGGTGCGCCGGGGAGTCCGGATCGCACAGGACATCGTCGCGGGCAACCCGCCGAAGGAGTCCACGATCCTGATCCCCAGCGAGCTGGTCACCCGCGAGACCGTCACCGAGTACCCCGGCTGGTGACGAGCGAAGGACGAGCGATCATGACATCCGACGACGTCTTGCTGCGCCTGGAGGGCGTGACCAAACGATTCGGCGCGACCCTCGCGCTGAACCGGGTCGACTTCGACCTGCGCGCCGGCGAGGTGCACGCGCTGGTCGGCGAGAACGGCGCGGGCAAGTCCACGTTGATGAAGATCCTGGCGGGCAACGAACAACGGGATGCCGGACGCATCCTCGTCGACGGCCAGGACGTCGAGATCCGATCCCCCAACGAGGCGGCCCGGCACGGCATCGCGATCATCCACCAGGAACTGAACACGGTGCCCACCATGACCGTCGCGGAGAACCTCGCGCTCGGGCAGGAGCCCCGGAACTGGCACGGGGCACTCGACCGCCGCGGCATGGTGCGGGCGGCGCGGGCCAAGCTCGCCCGCATCGCCGCAGACATCGATCCGCGCCGCACGCTGGGAACGCTGAGCGTCGGCATGCAGCAGATGGTGGAGATCGCGCGCGCCGTGAGCGAGGACGCGAGGATCCTCGTGCTCGACGAACCCACCGCCGCGCTGTCCCGTGCCGAGGCCGCGCAGCTGTACCGGCTCGTCGGCGAGATGCGGCGCGGCGGAGCCGGACTCGTCTACATCACCCACCGCATGGAGGAGGTGTGGCAGCTCGCCGACCGCATCACCGTCTTCCGTGACGGCGCGCACATCGGCACCCGCCGCCGGGACGAGGTGCATCCCGACGACGTCGTGCGGATGATGGTCGGCCGCCCGGTGGAAGACCTCTACCGGCACGACCGTCAGCGGCCCGGCGACACCGTGCTCGACGTCGAGAACCTGGCCGGCCCCGGCGTCGGTCCCGTCACCTTCCGGGTGCGAGCCGGCGAGGTCGTCTGCCTGGCGGGGCTGATCGGCTCCGGCCGCACCGAGGCGGCCCGGCTCGTGTTCGGCGCGGACCGGGCGACGGCGGGCACCGTGCGGGTGCGTGGCCGCGTCGTCAACGCGAGGACGCCACGCGAGGGCATCCGCGCCGGGCTGGCGATGGTTCCGGAGAGCCGCAAGGACCAGGCGCTGTTCCTGCCGCACTCGGTGGAGCACAACATCGCCATCAGCTCGCTCGACCGGCTCAGCAGCGCCGGCGTGCTGCAGCGGCGCCGGATCCGGCAGGAGGTGACGGCGCGGATGGACCGGCTACGCCTGCGGCGCAGCGCCCTGCGGCTTCCGGTGCGGTCGCTCTCCGGCGGCAACCAGCAGAAGGCCGCGCTCGCGCGGTGGCTGATGCGCGAGCCGGACGTGCTGATCCTCGACGAACCCACCCGCGGCGTCGACATCGGCGCCAAACGGGAGATCTACGAGCTCGTCAACGAGCTCACCGAACGCGGCAAGGCGGTGCTCGTGGTGTCGTCCGATCTGCCCGAGGCCATCGGAATCAGCGACCGCATCCTCGTCATGCGGGCAGGCCGGATCGTGCAGGAGCTCGACTCGCGTCTCGCGAGCGAGGAGGACGTCATGTTCCACGCGACCGGTGCCGCGCGGCGGAACCAGGGAGAGACCCATGACTGACCGCACACTCGACAAGGCCGAGCTGACCGCCCCCCGGCCGGAGCAGAGCACCCCGTCGTTCGACTTCGCCTACTGGTGGGACCGGGTCGGCATCCTCGTGGTGCTGATCGCCCTGGTGGTGCTGATGGCCACGATCGCGCCGAACTTCGCCTCGATCGACAACCTGTTCAACATCGCCAGGTCCATCGCGATCAACGCGATCCTCGCCGCGGGCCTCACCTTCGTGATCCTCACCGCGGGTATCGACCTTTCGGTCGGCTCCACCCTCGCCGTGTCCGGGGTGGTGGCCGTGCTCGCGGCGATCGGCGGACTGCCCGCCCCGGTGGCCGTGCTGCTCGGGGTGCTCGCGGGCGCGGCCGCCGGCCTCGTCAACGGCCTGCTCACCGCGTATCTGTCGCTCGCCGCCTTCATCGTCACGCTGGGGTCCATGACCTATCTCCGCGGGCTCGCGTACACGATGACCGACGGGCAGCCGGTGGTGGACAACATGCTCGGCTTCCGCGACATCGGCAACGGCTACTTCGCGGGCATCCCGGTGCCCGTCGTGGTCATGGCGGTGGTCTACGTCGCCGCCTGGTTCGTCCTCGAGCGCACCCGGTATGGCAGGCACGTCTACGCCGTCGGCGGCAACGCCGAGGCGGCCCGGCTCGCGGGCATCAACGTCAAGCGCGTGATCACCTCGGTGTACGTGATCGCGGGCGCGTGCGCGGGGCTGGCGGGCGTCATCTTCGCCGCCCGGGTGGTGTCCGCGCAGCCCACCGCGGGCACCAGCTACGAGCTGGACGCGATCGCCGCGGTGGTGCTGGGCGGCACGAGCCTGATGGGCGGTCGCGGCCGGATCATCGGCACCCTCATCGGCTCGGTGATTCTCGGCGTGCTGAGCACGGGACTGATCCTCATGAACGTGCCGTTCTTCACGCAGCTGCTCATCAAAGGTGGCGTGATCATCTTCGCGGTCGCCGTGGACAGCCTGAAGCAGCGCCCGCTGCGGCTGGGCCGCCGAACGGGCGGCGCCGCACCGGCACACTGACGGCCCACACCGGCACCGATCCTTCACCGCACCGGCGGCACCGCCCGGTGCGCCCCAGGCAGCCCGAAAGGAGTACGACGTGCCCTTCACCGTCGTCGTGACAGACCCCCGCCCCGGCAGGCGGAGCAAGGAGCCGGTGACGTTCACCGTTGACGGCGTGCTGGAGGGCGACCTCTGGCGCGCCCGCACCTCCGGCGGCGAGGAGGTGCTGTGCCAGCGTCTGTCTACTCAGAGCTGTCCCGGACGTACCACACTGGTGGCCGTGCTCGATCTCGATGGCCGCACCGAGTTCAGCCTGGTCGAGCCGGTCACTCGAGCGCAGGCAGGGATCCGGCTCGGGCAGCCGCAGGAGCCCGACGGCTTCGCCCGGCTCGACACCGGCTACTTCGACCTCGAACTCTGCTCGGGCACCGCACAGGGCACCGGCTCGTCCAAGTGGGGACTCCGCCACTTCCGGCAACTGGACGAGGACGTCGACCTGCTGCCGTCGGGCAACAACGCCATCGGCGGCTTCTACGGACCGTTCTTCACGCCCGAGAACGGGCTCATCAACCCACCGGAGCACACGATGGTCGAGATCGAGACCGTCGAGCACGGGCCCGTCCTGCACCACTACCGGATGCACGGGAGGATCCCGGACGGCCTGCTCGACGAGCTGAAAGGCAAGACGTTCTCGATCGACTGGTGGTTCACCTACGGCACGCCGTACTTCCGCCGCCGCTACCGCGTGGACGACTTCGAAACCGTCGTCAACGGGCGATCCGTGACCAACAGGATCACGGTCGGCGACGAGTTCGAGGGCGGCCAGGGCCGGCTCGTGTTCGACCGGTTCGAAAGCTACGCCGGAACCTGTTACCGGCCCGGCGATCCCTACGCCGACGAACTGGCGGCCATGGTGGAGGAGACGCTGGCCGACTCCGCGTCCGACTCCCCGAAGTTCAAGGATTTCCGCGGCCAGCTCACCGGGGACATCGAGGCCGCGCACTGGGACCTGTACTGGCGCCTGTTCTGTGTGTGGGAATCCGCGCTCGACGAGACCGAGATCCGCAAGCGCCTCGACCGGGTGCGGGCGGCGGCCCACGTGCGCGCGGACCTGCGGGACCGCTGGTGGCTGCGGGCAGACGGTCCGATCGACGTCTCGGCAGCACCCGGCGAGACGGTCTTTCCGGGTCCCGCGGCGAAGACCGCGGAGTTCCGGTCGGATTCGCGGCGGTGCATGGTGTGGTGGACCTCCCTGCCCTCCGGTGCGTTCCAGATCGTGCAGCGACCCCGGTCCGGCTGGGTCAACTGGGGCACCAACGGCGAGAACGAGTGCCCGGAGCTGCCGGTCGGCGTCGAGATCAAGACGGCCTACGGGATGTTCGCCGACACCTGGCGGGAGGTGGCGGACCAGCTGGAGTCACCACCCGAGGTTCGTATCCTGCCCGCGAACCGGTGACTTCGGCCGCGCGAGTTCGGTGGTGGGATCGATCGCCGTCCGGGACCCGTTACGTGAACGGATATCACGTTCCAGACTCGGCACTGGCTACCGCACTGGTCGACCGGATCGTGACGGATTCACCGTGCTCCCACGCCGTTCCCGAAGCTCCCCAATGTGGCATTCGTAGCGTTCAGCGCCACCAATGCGGCATTCGTAGCGCCCCCACCCCGTCAGCGGCGGGTGCGCCGCACCAGCCGCGCCACGGCACGCTCGACGCGCTCGCGTTCGCGGTCGTCGGTGAGGGCGCCGCCGCGCGTCCTGCGCAGCGTTCCCCACACCGTGCGGCCCTCCTCGAACGCCGTCACGACACGCGGATCCACATAGGACCTTCGCGCGACGGCAGGCGTGTTGCCGAGTTCCTCGGCCACCTCCCGCATCACGGCCGCGACCGCACGCCTGCGGCCCCGCTGCGACGGCGGCCGGTCGGTGCACGCCAGCGCGACGGCGGCCAGCACGGTCGCGTTCCAGGTCCGCAGGTCCTTGACGGTGAACTCCGGTCCGGCCAGTTCCTTGAAGTGCTCGTTGACCTCGCCGGAACGCAACTCGTGCCAGCCATCACCGTTGCGGCACACGAACAGCCGCCGCGAGCCGGTCCGGCACCGGCGCAACGCCGCCAGCGCCTCGGCCAGCTCCCGGTCGCGCAGGGTCAGCTGCCGGTCGAGGCCTCCCTTGGCGGGGTATCGGAAGGTCAGCTCGTCTCCGCGAATGCGCACGTGTTCCCGCAGCAGCGTGGTGGCACCCCGGGAACCGTTGGCCTCCGCGTACTCCTCCCCGCCGGTGCGGAACACGCCGCGATCGATCATCCGCAGCGCCGCGGCGAGCATGCGCCGCCGGTCCACGCCACCGCGGCGGAGATCGGCGACGATCTCCTCCCGCACGGCGGGCAGCTTCCCGGCCAGCGCCAGCACCCGGTCGTGCTTCTCCTCGTCGCGGGCCCGCCGCCACTCCGGGTGGTACAGGTACTGCCTGCGTCCGGCGTCGTCGAACCCGACGGCCTGGATGTGGCCGAGCGGATCCGGCGAGATCCACACGCGCCGCCACGCGGGCGGGACGACGAGCCCGCGCACCCGGTCGAGCGTCTCCGGATCGGTCAGTGGCGAGCCGTCCGAGTTCAGGTAGCGAAAGTGCCTGCCCTGCCTGCGTCGGCGGATTCCCGGCCGAGACAGCTCGCTGCGCCGCAGCCGCATCGTCAGTGCTCGCCGTCCAGCCTGCGCAGTGGCCGGACCGCGGGACCCTGCACCACCGTGCCGTCGAGCGCGAACCGGGAGCCGTGGCACGGGCAGTCCCACGTCCGCTCGGCGTTGTTGAACGCCACCAGGCAGCCCAGGTGGGTACAGCGCGCGCTGAGGGTGCGCGTCTCCCCGTCGAGCGCCCGGTAGACGGCGGCCATCGTCGTGCCGATGCGGGTCACCGTGGCCTCGCCGGGCGCAAGATCGTCCACAGCGGACCGGGTGGCCAGCGCACGCACGTGGTCGCCCACCAGGTACCGGGCGACCGTCGCGTTGTCCTTGGCCACGGCGGGCGCCGACCGCGGGTCGAGCCGGTTCGGATCGTACAGCGACGCCGCCGGGTTCTCCCTGCCCAGGATGGCGTCGCGCAGCAGCAGGCCGGCCGCGGTGCCGCCGGTCATCCCCCACTGGCCGAACCCGGTGGCCACCCACAGTCTGCGCGCCACCGGGTGGTAGCGCCCGACGTAGGGCACCGAGTCCGGAGTGGACATGTCGTGCGCCGACCAGCGGTGGGTGACGCGGTGCAGGCCCGCGTGCTCGGCAGCCCACCGCGCGAGCCTGCGGTAGCGGGCCTGCACGTCCTGCCGGTCGCCGGTGCGGTAGTGCTCACCGCCTGCCAGCGTCACCGCGTCCTCCCCCTCGCCGTGCCCGCGCACCGAGTGGTGGGTGCGCGCGTCGAGGTACATGCCCGGCGGTGGTTTCCCGGCCGACGACGGCCCGGCCAGCACGAGGTCACGGACGACGTCGAGACGGGCGAAGAACAGCCCCCGGTCGAGGATCGGGTAGTGCGTGGCGATCACGACGTCCCCTGCGCGCACGGAGCCGCGTGGCGTGCGCACGAGCGGGCGGGGCCACTCGTCGACGCCGGTCACGCGCACGTCCTCGACGATGCGCCCGCCCAGCCGCTCGATGTGCTCGGCAAGTCCCAGCAACCACTGCCGGGGATGGAACTGGCCCTGGCCGGTGAAGCGCACCGCGCCCACGGCGGGCACGTCCAGCGCGACGTCCGTGGTGAAGGACGCGGGCAGGCCCGCGCGTTGTGCGGCGTCGGTCTCGGCCTTCAGCTCGTCGAGCTGCGCGCTGTCGGTCGTGTAGACGTAGGAGTCGAGCACGCGGAAACCGCAGTCGATGCCCAGCTCGGCGGAGGTGCGGGCGATCCAGTCGAGCGCGCCGAGCTGGCTCCGCCCGTAGCGGGCGGCGTCGTCGGCGCCGCGGCGCCGCTCCAGGTAGCGGTACTTGAGCGCGTGCTGGGCGCTGACCTTGGCGGTGGTGTGCCCGGAGACGCCGGAGGCCACCTCGCCGGATTCCAGCACGAGCACCGAGCGTCCCTCCGCCGCGAGCAGGTATGCGGTGGTCAGCCCGGCGATCCCGGCGCCGACCACCACCACGTCCGCGTCGGGCGGCAGACGGCGCCCGCGCCGGTCCGGCGCGGGCGCGGTGTCCACCCACAACGATCGTGGCGGCGGCAGCTCAGCCGTGTCCGCGTCCATGACCGGCCTCCTCCTCGTGGGTACCGCGGTCCGTCTGCGGGTACCCACGGGCGGGAAACCGACACGACACCGGCTCGCTCCCCCGGAGCGTCACGTCGGCGCCGTTCCCGCGCACGAGGTCGGCAAAGCGCCCGACGAGGCCGTCCAGGCCTCCTCCGCCGCGCAGGCCCGGACGGTCCGGAAGAACGCCCGGACGTCGGCGGTCAGCGCCTCCGGCACCTCCAGCGCGGCGAAATGACCGCCCCGGCCGAACTCGGTCCAGTGCGTGATCGTGTACTTCCGCTCCACCAGCGACCGCACCGGAAGGATGAGGTCGTGCGGCGACACCGCGACACCGATCGGTGCCGGGCACGGCAGCGGCGCGCCACGCACGCCGGCATTGGCCCGGTAGTACCACGCCGAGGACGCGCCCGCGCCGGTGAGCCAGTACAGCATCACCGTGGTGAGCACCCGGTCGGCGGCGATCGGATGGCCGGGATCGGCCCACCCGACGAACTTTTCCGCCAGCCAGGCCAGCTGCCCCGCCGGTGAGTCGGTGAGCGCGAACGCGAGCGTCTGCGGCCGCGTGGACTGCTGCACGAGGTGCCCGGAGGGCGCCGCGAGGTAGCGCCGCGCCCGCTCGACCCGCGCCAGGTCCTCGTCGGACAGTCCGGTCGTCTCCTCGGGAGGCACGAAGGGCAGGTAGTTCAGGTGCACGCCCACCACGTGGCCGGGATCGACCGCGGCGACGAGACGGGACACGACGGAGCCCCAGTCGCCGCCCTGGGTCCCGTACCGCTCGTAGCCGAGCCTGTGCATCAGCTCCGCCCATGCCCTGGCGGTGCGCTCGACGGTCCAGCCGCCGTCGAGGACGGGCTGCGAGAAGCCGAAACCGGGCAGGGAGGGCACCACGACGTGGAACGCGTCGGCGGGATCGCCGCCGTGCGCGGCCGGATCGGCCAGCGGGGCCACCACATCCAGGAACTCGGCCACCGAGCCGGGCCAGCCGTGGGTCAGCAACAGCGGCAGCGCGTCCGGCTCCGGCGAGCGCAGGTGGAGGAAGTGGATGCGCTGGCCGTCGATGACCGTGGTGTACTGCGGGATCGCGTTGAGCGCCGCCTCGTGCGCGCGCCAGTCGTAGCCGGTGCGCCAGTACTCGGCGAGGCCCCGCAGGTAGCTCACCGGCACGCCGTGGTCCCACTCGGCCGCAGGCGCCTCCGCGGGCCAGCGGGTGCGCTCCAGACGTGCCACGAGATCGTCGAGGTCGACTTGCGGGATGGCGATGCGAAACGGCTCGATCAGGTCGGTCATGACCCGCCTCCTGTTCGTTGGTAGCGCCAACGTTAGTGCAACCAACGATCTGCCGCCAGCGCCCGCGCACGAACGACAGCCGCCCGCGCCCCCGGGGTCAGGGAGCGCGGGCGGCTCACGTCCACCGCCTGTGCGGGCTAGCGGAACCGGCGCAACCGAAGGCTGTTGCTCACGACGAACACCGAGCTGAACGCCATCGCGGCGCCGGCGAGCATCGGGTTGAGCAGCCCCGCGGCCGCCAGCGGCAGTGCGGCGACGTTGTAGGCGAACGCCCAGAACAGGTTTCCCTTGATGGTGCGCAGCGTCCGTCGCGACAGCCGGATGGCGTCGGCCGCGGCACGCAGGTCACCGCGCACGAGCGTCAGGTCACCCGCCTCGATGGCCACGTCGGTGCCGGTGCCCATCGCCAGGCCGAGGTCGGCCTGGGCGAGCGCGGCGGCGTCGTTGACCCCGTCGCCGACCATCGCCACCGCCCTGCCCTCGGACTGCAGGCGCTTGACCACGTCCACCTTGTCCTTCGGCAGCACCTCGGCGATGACCTCGTCGATGCCGACCTCCGCCGCCACGGTGCGCGCGACCGCCTCGTTGTCGCCGGTGAGCAGCACGGGGGTGAGCCCGAGCTCCCGGAGCCTGCGCACCGCCTCGGCCGAGGTGGGTTTGACGGCGTCGGCGACCACGAGCACGGCCCTGGCCTCACCGTCCCAGCCGACCGCGACGGCCGTGAAGCCCTTGGCCTCCTCGGCCGCCTTGGCCTCGGCGAGCCCGGCGGGCAGCCGCTGGCTCCACTGTTCCAGCAGCGCCGTCCGCCCGGCGAGCACGGCGTGCCCTTCGACGACGCCGTGCACGCCAAGACCCTCCACGTTGGTGAAGCCCTCGGCCTCCGGCAACGCGCCGACGCGCTCCCGGGCGCCCTGGGCGATGGCCCGCGCGATCGGGTGCTCGGAGGCGTTCTCCAGCGCTCCGGCCAGCCGCAGTGCCGTGGCCTCGTCGACACCCTCGGCCACGTGGACCCCGGTCAGCGTCATCGTGCCGGTGGTGACGGTGCCGGTCTTGTCGAGCACGACGGTGTCGACGCGGCGGGTCGACTCCAGCACCTCCGGCCCCTTGATGAGGATGCCCAGCTGGGCGCCGCGGCCGGTTCCCACGAGCAGCGCCGTCGGCGTGGCAAGGCCGAGCGCGCACGGGCAGGCGATGATGAGCACGGCGACGGCGGCCGTGAACGCCGCCGACGCCGCCCCGCCGGAGCCGAGCCAGAATGCGAGCGTGCCGACGGCCAGCGCGATGACGATGGGCACGAACACCGCCGACACCCGGTCGGCGAGGCGCTGCACCTCGGCCTTGCCGGTCTGCGCCTCCTCGACCAGCCGGGCCATCTGCGCCAGCTGCGTGTCCGAGCCGACGCGGGTGGCCCGCACCAGGAGCCGGCCGCCCGCGTTGACCGTCGCGCCCACCACCGTGTCGCCGGGGGCGACCTCGACGGGCACCGACTCACCGGTGAGCATGCTCGCGTCCACCGCCGAGCTGCCCTCCTCGACGACGCCGTCGGTGGCGATCTTCTCGCCGGGCCGGACGACGAAGACGTCGCCGACGGCGAGGCTGCCGATGGGCACCCGCTGCTCGATGCCCCCGCGCAGCACGGCCACCTCCTTCGCGCCCAGCTCCAGCAGCGCGCGCAGGGCCGCGCCCGCCCGCCGTTTGGCGCGGGCCTCGAAGTAGCGGCCCGCGAGCAGGAACGTGGTGACGCCCGCCGCGACCTCGAGGTAGATGCTGGCGCTGCCGCTCATCCGCTCGATGGTCAGCTCGAACGGGTGCTTCATGCCGGGCATGCCCGCGCCGCCGAACAGCAGCGCGTACACCGACCAGCCGAACGCGGCGAGCGTGCCCATCGAGACGAGCGTGTCCATCGTCGCGGCACCGTGCCGCAGGTTGACCCACGCGGCCCGGTGGAACGGCCAGCCCGCCCACGCCACGACGGGCGCGGCGAGAGTGAGGGAGATCCACTGCCAGTAGTCGAACTGCAGGGCCGGGATCATCGCCAGCGCGATGACGGGCACGGACAACACCGCCGCGCCGATCAGCCGGTGCCGCAGGGAACGGGCCGGGTCGTCGGCCCCGGACGGCTCCTCGCCGCCGGCGCCCGCCTCGTCGGTGGGTTCGGGCGGCAGCGTGGCCGCGTAGCCCGCTGCCTCCACGGTCTCCAGCAGCTGTTCGGGCCGGACCTCCTCGCCGTAGGTGACCTTGGCCTTCTCGGTGGCGTAGTTGACCGTCGCGCTGACGCCGTCGAGCTTGTTGAGCTTGCGCTCGATGCGCGTGGCGCAGGACGCGCACGTCATGCCGGTGATGTCGAGCTCGATCTCGCGTTGCGCGACCGGCCTGCTGCCGATGCCGGAGGTCATGAGTGCTCTCCTTCCACCGTGAACGCGGCCGTGTGGACCTCTCCGTCGTGCTGGAAGTCCAGGAACAGCCGGTAGGTACCCGCCGAGGGCACCTCGGCGAGGAACCGGATCCGCGGCCCGCCCGTCTGCTCGCCGGGGTGGACGTGCAGGTAGGCCAGGTCGCCCGTGCGCAGGGCGACGAGGTGGCCGTCGGCGCCGAGATAGGGCTGCAGGTCGGTGACCGGCCTGCCGTCCCTGCTGACGCTCAGCGTCACCGGCGAGGTCCGACCGGCCACCAGATCGCCGTCGAGACGTACCCGGTAACCGTCGACCTCGTCCACGCGCGACGGCTCGTGGCCGACGGGCCGGAACTCGCCCTGCGCGGCCAGGTCGACGCCCAGTGTCGTCGGCTCGCCCCCGGCGGGCGCGAAGTCGGCGAAGGCGCGGTAGCTGCCCGCCTCGGCGACCGTCAGCGGCACCGTCCAGGTGCCGTCGGCGGACATCGTGGGATGCACGTGCCGGAAGAACGCGGCGTCCCGGCGCACGACGATGAGGTGCATCCGCTTCTCGTGCTCGACCTCGAACCGGGTCACCGGGTGGCCGTCCGGTCCGACGATGCGGAAGGAGAAGTCCGCGGTGGTGCCCGTGGGCAGCGTCGTACTGGTGGGCGTGAGGGTGTAGCCGCCCCTGGACGACGCGAGCCCCGCGGGCTCGTCGACGTGCTCGGCCTCCGCGACGGTGCCGCTGTGGGTGTCCTCCTCCGCGTGCCCGGCGACCTCGGGGCCGGGCGCACCAGCGGTGCTGGTGAGGGGACCGACAGCGTTGCCGATCGCCCACGCGCCACCGGCGACGAGGGCGAGCGCCACACCGTAGGCGGAGAGCTTCGCTGCTGTGTTCATGTCAGGTCACATCGCGTCCGCTGCTAGGCGGCCAGCTCGTAGCCGGCCTCTTCGACCGCCGCCCGCACGTGCTCGGCGCCGATCTCCCGGGTGCTGGTGACGGTGACCTTGCCCGTCGGCAGGTCGACCGCGACGTCGGTGACGCCCTCGATGGCGCCGACCTCCTCGGTCACCGAGCGCACGCAGTGCTCGCAGGTCATGCCGGTCACGGTGTAGGTCGTCGTCTCAGCCATCGGAATTCCTCTCGTCGTGGTGGGTCGGTACGTCAGGAGCGGACGAGCCGCGCGATGGCCTCGCTGGCCTCGCGCACCTTCTCCTCGGCGTTCTGGCCGCCCTCGGCCAGGGCCTCGGCGACACAGTGTTTGAGGTGCTCGTCCATCAGCCCGAGGGACACCGCCTGCAGCGCCTTGGTGGCCGCGGCGATCTGGGTGAGCACGTCGATGCAGTACTCGTCGTTCTCGACCATCCGCTGCAGTCCGCGGATCTGCCCCTCGACGCGGCGCAGCCGCTTGAGGTAGGCGTCCTTGTCTCCGGTGTATCCCCGCATGGCCTGTCTCCCTTGCTGCTGCCGGAACCTGGTGCCGATTTTACCCCCTACCCGTATCGGTCGGGGACGGCGCGGCTCCGGCATCGCGATTTATACCCTACGGGGGTAAGGCAGTCAACACTGGCGCGGCGCGCACCCGCCTGCTAGGTTCGCCATCGCCATATACCCCCTACAGGTATGGAGTAATGATGTCGACAACGGAACAGCGGGCAGGCACGCGCCGATGGTGGGCGCTCGGGCTCATCGCCGCGGCGCAGTTCATGGTCATCATGGACACGTCGATCATCGGCGTCGCGCTTCCCCGCATCCAGACCGATCTCGGCTTCTCGCAGGAGAACCTCTCCTGGGTGTTCAATGCGTACGTCGTCGCCTTCGGCGGGCTGCTGCTGCTCGGCGGCAGGATCTCGGATCTGCTGGGCGCACGCAGGGTGTTCGCGGCAGGCTGGGCCGTGCTGCTGGCCGGGTCGGTGGTGGCCGGAGCGGCAGGGCACGTCTGGGTGGAGCTCACCGGCCGCGCGGTGCAGGGCGTCGGCGCGGCGCTCATCGCCCCCTCCGCGCTGACCCTGCTGATGATGCTCTTCGGCGGCGAGCCCCGTGAGCTGACCAAGGCGCTGTCCCTGTACGGCGCGGCGGCACCCGCGGGGGGTACCGCGGGTGTGTTCCTGGGCGGCGTGCTCACCGAGTACCTCAGCTGGCCCTGGGTGTTCTACATCAACGTTCCGATCGCGCTGGCGGCCCTGGCCGCGACCCCGGCCCTCATGCCCGCGGGCAGGGCCCGGCGCGGCGGCACGGACCTGCTCGGCGCGGCCAGCGTCACGGCCGGACTCGCCGTGACCGTGTTCGCGATCGTCCGCGCGCCCGAGGCGGGCTGGGGATCGGTGGAGACGGTGCTGACGCTGCTCGCGGGCGCCGCGCTGCTGACCGCGTTCGTCGGTCTCCAGGCGAGGCGGCGCAACCCGCTGGTCAGGCTGGGCATCTTCCGCACGCCGAACCTGGGCGCGGCCAACGTCGCCCAGTTCCTGCTCGGCGCGGCGTGGATCCCGATGTGGTTCTTCCTCAACCTCTACCTGCAGCAGGTGCTCGGCCTCGGTGCGTTCGAGAGCGGATCCGCCCTGCTGCCCATGACCACGGTCATCATGGTGGTCATGATCGCGGTCGCGCCTCGGCTCATGGCCACGTTCGGCGCCAAGCGGCTGGTGGTGGCGGGCCTGGTGGTGCTGGCACTGGGCCTGGTTTGGCTGGCGACCGCACGCGACGCCGGAACCTACTGGGTGGACGTGCTTCCCGCGTCGCTGGTCGCCGCGCTGGGCATGGCGCTGGCGTTCGTGCCCTCGCTCGGCACGGCGATCTCGAGCGCGCGCCCGGAGGAGGGCGGCCTGGCCTCCGGCATCGTCAACACCAGCTATCAGGTCGGCTCGGCGCTCGGCCTCGCCACGGTGACCGCGTTCACCACCGGGCTGTCCGGCGCGTTTCTCGCGGCGGCCGGAATCGCCGCGGCGGGCGCGCTCATCACGAGTGCGGCCCTCGGCAGGGAAGCCAGGCGGTGACACCGTGCTGTAACAGCCTGTGCGTCCGGCGTGTCGAGCCGCGCCCCTCCAGCAAAGATCCGATGTATCCTGACGCCTCCGGAAGAGGAAGGATCAGCGATGCCGCAGATCGCGCTGCACACGGTCTTGCAGGAGGGGCGCGAGCTCGACTACGAGGCTGTGCACGAGACCATCCCCTCCGATGTCGCCGCGGCGCTGGCCGAGCACGGCGTGCGCGACTGGCGGATCTGGCGGGACGGGACCCACCTGTTCCACCTCATCGACGTCGACGACTATCCGGCGATGCGGCACGCGCTGCGCGACCACCCGGCCAACATACGCTGGCAGGCGACCGTCGCCCCGATGCACGCGAAGGCCGACGACTACTCGGGCGAGGACGAGGGCATACCCCTGCTCTGGAGCCTCGCAGGCCAGCTTGCCCGCCAGGAACGCTGAGGAGCACCATGTCCGTCACCGACGACGCCATCGAGGCGATCAAGCAGATGATCGTCGACGGCGAACTGCGCCCCGGCGACCGGCTGCCGCGCGAACCCGACCTGGCCGAGCGGCTCGGCCTGTCCCGCAACTCGCTGCGCGAGGCCGTCCGGGCGCTGTCGCTGATCCACGTGCTCGACGTCCGGCAGGGCGACGGCACGTACGTGACGAGCCTGGAACCGTCGCTGCTGATGGACGCCATGGGCTTCGTGGTCGACTTCCATCGCGACGACACCGTGCTGCAGTTCCTGGAGGCCCGCCGCATCATCGAGCCCGCGGCCACGGCCATGGCCGCCGAAAAGATGTCCAAAGAGGACATCGCCGGCCTTGCGGACCTGCTGGACGCGCTCGGCGAGAACCCCACTGTCGACGAGCTGGTGGCCAACGACCTGGAGTTCCACCGCCGGATCGCGGTCGGTTCGGGCAACCAGGTGCTGTCCTCGCTCGTGGAGAGCGTGTCGGGCCGCACCCAGCGGGCCCGGACCTGGCGCGGCATCACGCAGGAGGCCGCCGTGCAGCGCACCCTCTCCGAGCACCGGGCTATTCAGCAGGCACTGGCCGCGGGCCAGGGCGAGGTCGCCCGCGCGTGGGCCACCGTGCACATCGCCGGCGTCGAGCAGTGGATCCGCCAGACACTGGTCGACAACGTCTGAGCGGCAACGCTCAGCCGCGGGGGCGCAGGCGCAGGTCCTGCATGCCGCCGTCCACGGCGAGACCGACGCCGCTGGTCGAGGCGGCCAGCGGGCTGGCGAGATAGACCACCGCGTGGGCGATCTCGGCCGGCGAGACGAGCCTGCCGTGGGGCTGCCTGGCCTCCAGCGCCGCGCGCTCGGCGGCAGGGTCGTCGGCCCGGTCGAGCAGCCTGCCGATCCACGGTGTGTCCGCGGTTCCGGGGTTGACGCAGTTGACGCGGATCCCCTCGGGCAGGTGGTCGGCGGCCATCGCCCGCGACAGCGCCAGCACCGCGCCCTTCGACGCGCTGTACAGCGCCCGCTGCGGCAGCCCTGCCGTCGCGGCGATCGAACCGACGTTGACGATGGCGGCCGACGCCGAGCGCCGCAGGTACGGCAACGCCGCGCGCGTCGTGCGCACCATCCCGAGCACGTTGACGTCGAGCACCCGGTGCCATTCGGCGTCGTCGTTGTCGGCGACCGTGCCCTGCGCGCCGATGCCCGCGTTGTTGACGAGGATGTCCAGCCCTCCGAAGCGTTCGGCGACCGTCTCGATCGCGCGGCGCACCGAGGCGTCGTCGGTGACGTCGGCCCGTATCCCGGCGACGCCGCCCGCGCTCACCTCGTTGACGTCCAGTGCGGCCACCGCCGCGCCGCGCTCGGCGAGCTCTGCCGCGACGGCGGCCCCGATCCCGGACGCCCCTCCGGTCACCGCCGCGACCAGACCGTCGAACTCCGCCATGCCTCACGCGCCTTTCTCGTACGCCACGAACTCCTGGCGCTGGCGGCCGAGGCCCTCGATCTCCAGCTCCACCACGTCGCCCGGCTTGAGGTACGGGAACTTCCCGGACAGCGCAACGCCCTGCGGCGTGCCCGTCATGATCAGATCACCCGGCTCGAGCGTCAGGTACTGGCTGACGTGCCACACGAGGTGCTCGACGCCGAAGATCAGGTCGGCCGTCGTCGAGTCCTGCCGGGGCTCGCCGTTGACCCAGCTGCGCAGCCGCAGGTCGGCGTGGTTCACCTCGTCCGGGGTCACCAGCCACGGCCCGAGCGGGTTGAACCCGGGCGCGCACTTGCCCTTGCTCCACTGCCCGCCCGAGTCGACGAGCTGGAACTGCCGCTCGGAGACGTCGTTGCCGACGACGAAGCCCGCCACCCGGGCCATGCTGTCCTCGGCGGAGTCCAGGTACGCGGTGCGCGCACCGATGACGATGCCGAGCTCCACCTCCCAGTCCGTGCGCTCGCTGCCGGGCGGGATGGTCACCGCGTCGTGCGGGCCCACCACCGTGTTGGGAGTCTTCAGGAACAGGATCGGCACCTCCGGCGGCGCCGAGCCGGATTCGGCGGCGTGGGCGGCGTAGTTCATGCCGACGCAGATCACCGCACTGGGCCGCGCGATCGGCGCACCCACCCGCAGCGTGTCCGCTCCCGCCAGCTCCTGAAGCTCACCGGCCGCCAGCGCGCGCCGCGCGGCGTCGATCCCGCCCGCGGCGAGGAACCCGCCGTCGATGTCGCCGGTGAGGCCGCTCAGGTCGTAGGTCGTCGAGCCGTCGAGCAGGGCGGGCCTCTCGGCGCCGCCGGGTCCGAGCCGGGCGAGCTTCACAGCATGCTCCTCGTCGAGTGATCGGGTGTCTGCGCCGCGGCGACTGTAGATCATCCGCGCCCGCGGCGACCAGCATGGCGGCAGAACCCACCTTGACGCGAAATACATCCGATGTCTAGGGTTCCGCTCAGCAGTGACCTAGACCATACCGACAGGAGCTGGTTCGTGGCGCGCATCGTTGCCCTGCAGACCCATGACGTGCGGTTTCCGACATCCCAGTCGTTGGACGGGTCGGACGCCATGAACCCCGACCCCGACTACTCGGCCGGCTACGTGCGGGTGCGCACCGACGCAGGCGACGGGCTGGAAGGCCACGGCTTCGTCTTCACGATCGGCCGCGGCAACGACGTCCAGGTCGCCGCGTTCGCCGCGCTGGAGGAGCACCTCGTCGGCCGCGACGTCGAGGAGGTGCTCGGCGACCTCGGCGGCGTGTGGCGCGAGCTGGTGCACGACTCGCAGCTGCGCTGGCTGGGCCCCGAGAAGGGCATCATGCACATGGCCATCGGTGCCGCGGTGAACGCCCTGTGGGACCTCAAGGCGAAGCGGGCGGGCAAGCCGCTGTGGCAGCTGCTGGCGTCGATGACCCCCGAGCAGATCGTCGACCTCGTCGACTTCCGCTACCTCACCGACGCGCTGACCCGCGACGAGGCGCTGGAGATCCTGCGCGCCGCCGAGCCGGGCCGCGCCGAGCGCGAGGCGGAGCTGCTGCGGGACGGCTACCCCGCCTACACGACGACACCGGGCTGGCTCGGCTACGACGACGGCAAGCTCGCACGGCTGTGCCGCGAGGCGGTCGAGGAGGGCTTCACCCTCGTCAAGCTCAAGGTCGGCGGCAACCTCGACGACGACGTGCGCAGGCTCGGCATCGCCCGCGACGTGTGCGGCCCGGACATCCGCATCGCCGTCGACGCCAACCAGCGCTGGGACGTCGCGGAGGCCATCCACTGGCTGGAGGCGCTCGCGCCGTTCGACCTTGCCTGGATCGAGGAGCCGACGAGCCCCGACGACGTGCTCGGGCACGCCGCCATCGCCAGGGCCGTGGCGCCGATGCCGGTGGCCACCGGCGAGCACGTCGCCAACCGGGTGCTGTTCAAGCAGTTCCTGCAGGCCGGGGCGCTGCACATCCTGCAGCTCGACGCCACGCGCGTGGCCGGGGTCAACGAGAACATCGCGATCCTGTTGCTGGCGGCCAAGTTCGGGGTGCCGGTGTGCCCGCACGCGGGCGGTGTCGGGCTGTGCGAGGCGGTGCAGCACCTGGCGATGTTCGACTTCGTGGCCGTGTCGGGCAGCACCGAGGGCAGGGTGATCGAGTTCGTGGACCACCTGCACGAGCACTTCGTCACGCCGGTCGACGTGCACGACGGGCGCTACCACGCCCCGAAGGCGCCCGGCGCGGGCACCGAGATGCTGCCTGCCTCCATCGCGGAGTACTCCCGTGGCTAGCCCGGTGCTCGGGCGGCTTTCCCTGGGCACGGCGAGCCTGGGCAACCTCTACCGGCCGATCAGCGACGAGCAGGCCCACGCCGTGCTGGAGGCCGCGTGGGAACTCGGTGTCCGTTACTTCGACACGGCGCCGCACTACGGCCTCGGGCTCGCGGAGCGCCGCCTCGGCGCGTTTCTCGCGGGCAAGCCGCGTGGCGAGTACGTCGTGTCCACCAAGGTCGGCAGGCGGCTGGTGCCCGACCCGGCGGGCGCGGGGCGCGGCGACGACGCCAACGGCTTCGCCGTGCCCGCCGACCACCGGCGGGTGTGGGACTTCTCCGCGGAGGGCGTCCGTCGCGGGCTCGCCGAGTCGCTGGAGCGGCTGGGCCTGGATTCCGTCGACGTGCTCTACCTGCACGACCCGGACGAGCACGACACCGGGCCCGCGCTGGCCTCCGGGTTGCCCGCCGTGGCCGCGCTGCGCGAGGAGGGCGTGGTGACGGCGGTGGGTGTCGGCTCCAAGTCGGTGCCCGCCCTGCTGGCCGCCGCGCGGTCCGGTGTGCCGGACCTGCTCATGGTCGCGGGCCGGTTGACCCTGCTCGAACAGCCCGCGCTGGACGAGCTCGTGCCGGAGTGCCGCGTGCGCGGCATCGGCATCGCCGCCGCGGGCGTGTTCAACTCCGGCCTGCTCGCCTCGCCGGAACCCCGCGAGGACGGCAGGTACGAGTACGGCACGGTGCCCGCCGACGTGCTGGCCAAGGCCCGCGTGCTCGCGGGCGTCTGCGCGGGGTTCGGTGTCGAACTGCCCGCCGCCGCCCTGCACTACCCGCTGCGCGAGCCGATGGTGCGCACCGTCGTGGTGGGCGCGGCCTCGGCGGGCGAGATCCGGCAGAACCACCGCCGCCTGAACACGCCGATCCCCGACGAGCTGTGGGCGGCGTTGCGAGACAAGGGACTGACCCGGCCATGACGTCCATTGTGGATACCCACCTGCACCTGTGGGACCTCACGGTCAGCGACTACGCGTGGCTGCCGGAGGGCACCCCGCTGCACGCCACGTTCACCGCGGGGCAGGCGCACGCCGAGCTGGCCGCGGCGGGCGTCGGCGCGGCCGTGCTGGTGCAGGCCGAGGACTCCGAGGCCGACACCGAGTTCATGCTGCGGCAGGCCGCCGAGCACGACTGGATCGCCGGGGTCGTCGGATGGGTCCGGCTCGACGACCCGGCAGCCGCCGAGCGGCAGCTGGACAGCTGGCTCGACCACCCCGCGCTGCGCGGCATCCGGCACCTCGTGCACGACGACCCGCGTGACGGCTTCCTCGCCCTGCCCGGCGTGCGCCGGTCGCTGGCGCTGCTCGCCGAGCGCGGGCTGCCGTTCGACGTCCCCGATGCCTGGCCGCGCCATCTCGGCGCCGTCGCGGAGCTGGCGGCGGCCCTTCCCGAGCTGACGGTCGTGGTGGACCACCTCGGCAAGCCGCCCCGCGACACCGAGTCCTTCGACCGCTGGCGGGCCACGCTGGCCGAGGTGGCCCGGCGGCCGAACACGGTCGCCAAGGTCTCCGGCCTCCAGCTGCCCGGCGAGCCCTTCACCGTCGACGCCGTGCGCCCGGCGTGGGAGGCGGCGCTGGAACTGTTCGGACCCGCCCGCCTGATGTACGGCGGGGACTGGCCGATGACGGTGCCCTTCGGCGGCTACGCCACGGCCTGGCGAATCGCCACCGAGCTGATCGGCGACCTGAGCGAGGCCGAACGGGACCGCGTGCTCTCGGGCACGGCGTACGCGGTGTACGGCGTGCGGGAGCCGGCACGATGACGGGGGTCGCGACCATGACGAAGCCGCTGCTCGAGGTCGAGGGCGTCAACAAGAGTTTCCCCGGCGTGCGCGCGCTGCGCGACATGCGGCTGGAGCTGCGCGCGGGTGAGGTCCTGGCGCTGGTGGGCGAGAACGGCGCGGGCAAGTCCACGCTCATGAAGCTGCTGTCGGGCATTCACGTCCCCGACTCGGGGACGTTCCGGCTGGCGGGCCAGGACTACCGGCCGCAGGGGCCGCGCGAGGCGCTGGAGCTGGGGATCAGCATCATCCACCAGGAGTTCAACCTGGTGCCGCACCTCACCGTCGCGCAGAACATCTTCATCGGGCGGGAACCGCGGCGGCTGCGGATGATGCTCGACGAGGGCAGGCTCAACGCCGGCACGCGCACGTTGCTGGAGCGGCTGCGGCTGCCGCTGGACCCGCGGGCGGTCGTCGGCACGCTCACCGTCGCCAACCAGCAGATGGTCGAGATCGCCAAGGCACTGTCCTACGAGCCGAAGGTGCTCATCATGGACGAGCCCACGGCGGCGCTCAACGACGCCGAGGTGGCCACGCTGCACGAGCTGATCCGGCGCTTCGTCCGGCCCGACACCGGCGTCATCTACATCTCGCACCGCATGGAGGAGATCCGCCGCATCGCCGACCGCGTGACGGTGATCCGCGACGGCGAGTACGTCGGCACCCGCGAGATCGCCTCGGCGAGCACCCCGGAGGTCATCTCCCTGATGGTGGGCAGGGCCATCAACACCGAGGCGCGGCCGGAGAACGTGCGCCCCGGCCGCGAGACGGTGCTCACCGCCACCGGGCTGAGCACCAAGGCGCTGCTCAAGGACGTCAGCTTCGACCTGCGGCGCGGCGAGATCCTGGGCTTCGCCGGGCTCATGGGCGCCGGTCGCACCGAGACGGCCAGGGCGCTGGTGGGCGCCGACAGGCTCGACGCGGGCACGATCACGGTCCATGGCAGGCAGGCCCGCATCGGCAACCCGGCCGACGCCGCCCGGCTCGGCATCGGCTACCTGTCGGAGGACCGCAAGCGGTACGGGCTGCTGCTGGAGCAGGACGTCCAGGCCAACGTCGTGCTGGCCGCGCTGCGCGACCAGTTCACGACGGGTGGTTTCGTGCAGGACGGCGCGGCCCGCGCCAGGGCGAAGGAGTACGTCGACACGTTGCGCATCAAGACACCGTCACTGGATCAGACCACCAAGCATCTCTCCGGCGGCAACCAGCAGAAGGTGGTCATCGCCAAGTGGCTGGCCAAGGACTGCGACATCCTCATCTTCGACGAGCCCACCCGCGGCATCGACGTCGGCGCGAAGGAGGAGATCTACACCCTGCTCAACGAGCTGGCGGGCCAGGGCAAGTCGATCATCATGATCTCCTCCGAGCTGCCGGAGATCCTGCGCATGTCCCATCGCGTCGTCGTGATGAGCGAGGGACGCGTCACGCACGTGCTCGACTCGGACGAGGCGACCCAGGAGAACATCATGCACTACGCGACTCTGCGGCCGGACGAAAACCCGGCCGATGCCGCGGAACTCGGACTGGACAAGGCAGGGCAGTCATGACAGCGGTCAAAGCTCCGGCGCCGGAGCAGCAGGCGGGTGGCGGTCTGGTGACGGCTGTCAAGGGCAGGCTGCAGCAGCTGCTCGCGTTCGCCAGCCTGCTCGTCATCTACGCGTTCTTCTCGTTCGCCAGCCCGTACTTCTTCTCCTACGGCAACTTCACGGCGATCCTGTTCTCCACCGTGGTCATCGGCACGCTGGCGATCGGCACGACGTTCGTGATCATCGCGGGTGGTATCGACCTTTCGATCGGCACGGGCATGGCCCTGTGTGCGGTGATGTCCGGTGTGTTCCTCACCAAGCTGGGCCTGCCGCTGGCGCTCGGCGTTCCGGCCGCGATCCTGTTCGGCGGCCTGATGGGCCTCATCAACGGGATCAACGTGGCGCTGCTGAAGATTCCGCCGTTCATCGCGACTCTGGCCATGATGCTGGTCGCCGAGGGGCTGGCGCTCGTGTTGTCGGACAGCGCGCCGATCTACTTCAACAACGTGCCCGGCTACACCGACATCTCCACCGGAAACCTGATTCCCGGCGTCGAGTTCCCCAACGCCGTGCTGATCCTGCTCGCGGTGGCGCTCATGGCCGGGCTGCTGCTGACCAAGAGCGTGCTCGGCCGCTACACCTACTCCATCGGCAGCAACGAGGAGGCCACGGCGCTGTCGGGCATCGACGTGCGCCGGTGGAAGATCGCGATCTACTGCTTCGCCGGGCTGTTCATCGGCCTGGCCGGCGTGATGATCTCGGCCCGCCTCGGCTCGGCGCAGCCCGCCACCGGCATGGGCTACGAGCTGCAGGCGATCGCGGCCGTGGTGATCGGTGGCACGTCGCTGTCCGGCGGCAAGGGCTCCATCGTGGGCACGCTGATCGGCGCGCTGATCATCTCGGTGCTCAACAACGGCCTGCAGATCATGTCGATCCCGCAGGAGTGGCAGAACGTGATTCTCGGCTGCGTGATCCTCGTGGCCGTCTACACGGACCGCATCCGCAAGAAGGAAGCTTGACCAGGACAAAGGAGATCTGGCGATGAGAATGCGAAAGGTCGTCGCGGCGTTCGCCGGTGCCGCCATGGCGCTGGGCCTCGCGGCGTGTGGTTCGGACGGCGGCTCGGGTGGTGGATCGGGTGGCGACGGCCCGTTCATCGCGATCGTGTCGAAGGGCTTCCAGCACCAGTTCTGGCAGGCCGTGAAGAAGGGCGCCGAGGAGGAGGCCGCCAAGCACGGTGCCCGGATCACGTTCGTCGGCCCCGCGACCGAGCAGGAGGTCGAGGAGCAGATGAACATGCTCACCAACGAGCTCGCCAAGAGCCCCGACGCGCTCGGGTTCGCCGCGCTGGACTCCCGCGCGGCCGCGCCGCTGCTGCAGCAGGCGCAGTCGCAGGACATCCCGGTGATCGCGTTCGACTCCGGTGTGGACAGTGATGTTCCGGTGACCACCGTGGCCACGGACAACAAGGCCGCCGCGGCGGAGGCCGCCAAGCACATGGCGGAGGAGCTCGGCGGCAAGGGCAAGGTCGCCATGGTCGTGCACGACCAGACCAGCAAGTCCGGCACCGACCGCAGGGACGGCTTCAAGGAGTGGATGCAGCAGAACGCTCCCGGCATCACGGTGCTCGACGCCCAGTACGGCGGCGGTGACCAGCTGGAGTCCGCCAACATCACCAAGTCGATCATCTCGGCGAACCCGGACCTGAAGGGTATCTACGCGTCCAACGAGGGCTCGGCGATCGGCGTCATCAAGGGCGTGCAGGAGAGCGGGAAGAAGGGCATCACCGTGGTCGGCTTCGACTCCGGCAAGGCCCAGATCGACGCCATCAAGGACGGCGTGATGGCCGGCGCGGTGACGCAGGACCCGATCGACATGGGCCGCCAGCTG
The DNA here is from genome assembly GCF_003202285.1 of Prauserella muralis. Classification (GTDB taxonomy): domain Bacteria; phylum Actinomycetota; class Actinomycetes; order Mycobacteriales; family Pseudonocardiaceae; genus Prauserella_B; species Prauserella_B muralis. The sequence goes on along the minus strand of NZ_MASW01000002.1, from coordinate 597,174 downwards.
GTCCAGTCCGCGATCAAGGCGGTCAACGGGGAGCAACTGCCGAAGACCATCGACACCAACTTCTACTGGTACGACAAGAGCAACGTGGAGGACCCGAAGATCCAGGCGGTGCTGTACCAGTAACCACCAGCCCCGCGGCAAGCTCCCCAATGCCACATTTGTAGCGCTCAACGTCCCCAATGTGGCATTCGTAGCGCTCAACGCTACGAATGCCACATTGGGGAGCTTTGGGCTGCGCGGCTACGGGCGGCGACCGGTGAGCGCGGGGTAGCGGGCACGCCAGGGGTATCGGCGGCGACCGGTACCGGTTCCCGGTGGATACCCCGCTCGCGCCGGCATTGGTGACCCGGCAGGGCCGCCTCCCCGGCCGCCTCCTTGGCCGCCGCCATGATCCGCCGGACATCGCCGGCGGCACCCACGCCTCGTCACAGGCCGCTTCGCCGGCCTGCACGAACTCCTCTGCTTCGCGGATCCTCGTCGGTCGCTTCCGTCCTCTCTGCACTGTCTCGCGCTGCCGGCACGAGCACTCAGGTCAGGTTTCGGCCTGAAAGACGGCTGGTTCATTACTCCGTTCGGCCCATCACTTCTGTCTCAACGCAGCATAAGTCGGCTTACTTCGACCGTGCATATTTACGTACGCCACAAAAGTGATTAACGTCCGAGCCGAAATCCTCGGCAAGGACGGGCGGGGTTGGGGGTGGTCGGGCATGTCACGACACGGCGAGACGGTGCCGCGTTCCCCTCCTCACCCCGCCGGAGCCCGCGGCGGCCGCCGCGCTCCCCCGCGCTCTCCCTGAATCCCCCACCACGGCGCGGGGTCGTCCCCGTCCCGCGCCACCGCTGTTCTGCCTGGTCCCCGGGGACACCGAATGGAGAACACCACGATGCACAACCATGCTCAGAACGGGCCGTCCGGCCGCACGGTCTCCCGCAGATCGATGCTGGCCGGGGCCGCCGCGGTCGGGGTCACCGCCCCGGCGCTGGCGGGGCTCACGGCGGCCGCGGCCCCGGTCGCGGCGGCGCAACAAGGCAAGACCCGGCGCATCACGATGTACGCCGAGGAACTGCCCGGCGGCGACATCGGCTACGGCCTCACCCCCGGCGGGGCCACCGTTCCCGGGCCCGTGCTGGAGATGTGGGAGGGCGACACCCTCGAGATCGACCTGGTCAACAACACCGACAAGCGGCTGTCGATCCACCCCCACGGCGTCGACTACAGCACCGACTCCGACGGCAGCCCGCTCAACGACTCGTTCAACGAGCCGGGCGAGCGGCGCCGCTACGTCTGGCGCACCCGGGAGCCGTTCCGCAAGGACGGCGTGTGGCTGCCCGGCAGTGCGGGCTACTGGCACTACCACGACCACGCGATGGGCACCGACCACGGAACACAGGGCCTCATCCGCGGCCTCTACGGCGCACTCATCGTGCGGCGCAAGGGCGACGTGCTGCCGGACAGGCAGTTCACCGTCGTGTTCCAGGGCATGACGATCAACAACAAGATGGCCCCGCACGCCCCCCTGCTGGAGGCCCGGCTCGGTGAACGCGTGGAGTTCATCGCGATCGGCCACGGCGACTTCTTCCACACCTTCCATCTGCACGCCCACCGCTGGGCGGACAACCGCACGGGACTGCTCAGCGGCCCGAACGACCCGACCCCGGTCGTGGACAACAAGGACCTCAACCCCGGCTCCTCCTTCGGCTTCCAGGTCGTGGCGGGAGAGGGAGTCGGGGCAGGCGCGTGGATGTACCACTGCCACGTCCAGAACCACTCCGACACCGGTATGGCCGGTGTCTTCCTGGTGCGCAACGCCGACGGCAGCATGCCCGCCGGCGCGCAGGAGGCCCTCGATCGCTACTACGGCCACAACCACCCCCACCACTAGACCCGGCACCACGTGAGGTGAAGGAGCACACCACATGGGACGAAGAGGTCTCTTATCCCGCAGCGGACGGCAACGGCCGGCTTCGCTGCGCCGCACGATGGTTCTGGTGACCAGCGCGACGCTGGCACTGGGACTGTCCTCGATCCCCGCACTGGGGCAGGCACAACAACCCGTACCACAGCAGAACGCGCCCCGGCAGAACGCCGAGAGCCCGGTCGACGTGCTGGTGTTCCACGGCGCCGCCGACAAACAGGACGACCCGGTCGGCGCCGCCACGCAGGCCATCAAGGACCTCGGCGCGCAACACGGCTTCGACGTCGAGTCCACCACCGATCCGGCCGTGTTCAGCCCGGACAAGCTCGACGACTACCGCGGCGTGGTCTTCCTCTCGGCGGAGGGCACCGAGCTGACCAACGGCCAGGAGGCCGCGCTCAAGGACTACGTCAACGACGGCGGCGGCTTCCTCGGCATCCGGGACGCCGCCCGCGCGCAGGCGCGCTCCGAGTGGTTCACCGGGCTGATCGGCAGCCGCCCGGTGGGCAACCTCCCCGACCCGGCCGAGGTCGCCGAGATCAGCGCCACCGGCGAGAACCCGCCCAACGAGATCGCCACCAACCTGGTCGACGGCGACGTGGACACCAAGTGGCTCACGTTCAACCCCACCGCCACGATCACGCTGCGGCTGGCCGAGCCCGCCGTGGTGTCGCACTACGCGCTCGCGTCGGCCAACGACTTCGCCGGGCGTGACCCGAAGGACTGGACCCTGCGGGGCTCGACGGACGGCCAGAACTGGACCGACCTGGACAGCCGGTCGAACGAGGACTTCCCCCAGCGGTTCCAGACCAAGGAGTACCGCTTCGACAACACCGAGTCCTACGCCTATTACCAGCTGGACATCACGGCCAACAGCGGTGACGGCCTCACCCAGCTCGCCGAATGGCAGCTGTTCTCGGGCGAGGGCACCACGGAGCCGCCGCCCGAGGTGCCGGTGCAGGAGGCGACCGTCAGCCTCACCGACCGCCAGCACCCGGCCAACGAGGGCCTTCCGCTGACGTGGACGCGCTCGGACCGCTGGCTCAACTGGTCGCCGAACCCCATCGGCGAGGTGCACACCGTCGCGCAGGTGCAGGAGCACACCTACAACCCCGGTGAGGGCGCCAACGGCCCCTTCCACCCGGTGTCGTGGTGCCGCGACTACGACGGCGGCCGGTCGTTCTACACCGGCATGGGCGGCACCGAGCAGTCCTACTCGGAACAGCGCTTCCGCAACCACCTGCTCGGCGCCCTGCAGTGGACCACCGGCATGGTGCGCGGTGACTGCCAGGCCACCATCGGCTCCAACTACAAGATCGAGCGGCTGACCGCGCAGAACAAGCAGGGTCAGCTCGACCAGATCGGCGAGCCGCACGGCCTGACCATCGCCCCGGACGGCACGGTGTTCTACATCGGCAAGGCGGCCTGTGCCACCGGGCCCGTCCCCAGCTGGGACGACCCCAACGTCGGCCTCGGCTGCGGCACGATCCACCAGTGGGACCCGGAGACCAAGCAGGTCAAGCTGCTCACCACGCTCGACGTGATGGGCAACCGCGGCAGCGGTGACGAGCTGGTCAAGAACGAGGAGGGTCTCGTCGGCATCACCCTGGACCCGGAGTTCGCCGACAACGGCTGGATCTACGTGTACTGGATGCCGCACGAGTCGATCGACCGCGACAAGCGGATCGGCAAGCGGACCGTCTCGCGGCTGACCTACGACCACGCGAAGCAGTCCATCGACCAGTCGACCCGCAAGGACCTGCTGTCCTGGGACACGCAGATCCACAGCTGCTGCCACGCCGGTGGTGGCATGGCCTTCGACAACGACGGCAACCTCTACATCGGCTCCGGTGACAGCAACTCGTCGGGAGGCTCGCAGGGCTACTCCGGCAACAACTGGACGCAGGACTACAAGGGCATCTCGTTCCAGGACGCGCGCCGGACCGCGGGCAACACCAACGACCTCAACGGCAAGATCCTGCGGATCCACCCGGAGGACGACGGGACCTACACGATCCCCGAGGGGAACCTCTTCCCCGAGGCCGAGGACCCCGGTGACAAGACCCGCCCTGAGATCTACGTGATGGGCGTGCGCAACATCTCGCGGCTGGCCTACGACAAGAAGAACGACTGGCTGACCGCGGCCTGGGTGGGGCCCGACGCGTTCTCGCCGAACCCCGAGCTGGGACCGGCGAAGTACGAGACGGCCACCATCATCACGTCGGCGGGCAACCAGGGCTGGCCGTACTGCATGGGCAACCGGCAGCCGTACCGCGACCGCAGCAACACCGACGCCAGCGTGCTCACCGGCTGGTACGACTGCGACAACCTGAAGAACACCTCGCCGCGCAACACCGGCCTGGTGGACATCCCGCCCGCCAGGGACAACATGATCTGGTACTCGCCGGGTGGCGGTGGCCCCGTGTTCCCGCCGCGCGGGGACGGCAGCGGGGTGCCGACGTACGACAACGACGACGCCACCTACACCTGGCCGTACCTCAAGGGCGGTGGCCAGGCCGTCATGGACGGCCCGACCTACCATCGCTCGGAGGTCGACACCAACAGCGGTGTGGCGTGGCCGGAGTACTGGGACAACAAGTGGTTCATCGGCGACCAGTCCAACCCGAACAACCGCATCGCGGTGACGGTGGACCGCAAGAGCGTCGAGGAGCAGAAGCCCCCGCCGTTCGCGGAGGACCTGCGCCACATCATCCGCTCCGGCAACGGCGGCAACCAGCTGCAGAGCTGGATGGACGCCAAGTTCGGGCCGGACGGCGCGCTGTACCTGCTCGACTACGCGGGCGGTTTCTTCAGCCTGCACGGCAACCAGAAGCTGATCAGGGTCACCTACGAGGGCGGCCCGGCGACGCCGAGGCCCACCGCGCAGGCGACGGCGGTCCAGAACAAGCCGCTGATGATCGGCTTCACCGGTGAGCGTTCCGGCGGCGTGTCCTACCACTGGGACTTCGGTGACGGCTCCACCTCCACCGAGGCCAACCCGAGGCACACCTACGCCGACACGGGCACGTACACGGCGACGCTCACGGTGACCTACGCCGATGGCGAGAAGGCCACCACGAAGACCGAGGTCAACGTCGGCTGCGCGGTGCCGGACGACCGGCGCAACGTGTGGCTGCGCGACACCGAGACCTCGGTGGCCAACCACCAGGCAGGCGGCGGTTGCACGGTCAACGACCTGATCGACGACGAGAGCACGTGGCCCAGCCACGGCGCGTTCGTCGACCACGTCACCAGCGTGGCCAACAAGCTGCGTGGCGACGGCGTGCTCACCGCCAAGGAGGCGAGCACGCTGAAGCAGGCGGCGGCGCGCTCCGACATCGGCAGGAAGGGCGACACCGGCTACGAGGCCATCTTCGACGGGACGCCACAGTCTCTCGAGCCGTGGCAGCAGGCACCGGGTGGCCGCTTCGACCTGATGCCGGACGGCTCGCTTCGCAGCATCGGCGGGCTCGGCATGCTGTGGTACCCGGAGAAGGCCTACGGCGACTTCTCGCTGAAGTTGCAGTTCAAGGACGTCTCGACCGGTGACCACCGGGCCAACAGCGGCGTGTTCGTGCGGTTCCCCGATCCGAGGACACCGCTCGACCAGCGGCCGGACTCCAGCTGTGGCACGCAGGGCTCGGCACGGGACTCGCAGGCGTGGGTCGCGATCTACTGTGGACACGAGATCCAGATCTACGACGGTCAGACCGGTGAGCCGCAGAAGACCGGGTCGATCTACAACTTCGACCCGATTCCCTCCGGCCAGGCCGGGGTGACGCCGAAGGGCGAGTGGAACGACTACGAGATCCGGGTCGTCGGACAGCACTACACGATCATCCGCAACGGCGTGGTGATCAACGAGTTCGACAACACACCCGGCAAGCAGTCGTCGCGAGCCAGCGACCCGCCGACCGACCTGCGTCAGTTCATCAACGGGTTCATCGGGTTGCAGAACCACGGCAACAGCGACCTGATCGAGTTCCGCAACATTCGGGTGCGGGAGCTGTGACCGCCATGACCCGCATGTCGAGAAGTGGAGACCACTCATGATCCAGCGGTTACTCGCGGGCTGGAAGGGCCTGCGGAGATCGCGGCGGGCACTGGCGGTGGCCGGGCTCAGCGTGGCACTGGCCGCGCTGTGGCTCGGGCCGGTGTCGGCGGCCCAGCAGGGCCAGGTGCGCGAGGCGGCGGCTCAGGCCGCGGACCAGGTGCTGACCTGGACCGCGGACGACAGCATGACCGAGTACGCCTCCGCGCCTGCCACCGCGACGGCCGGGCCGGCGACGATCGTGTTCGAGAACAGCGAGGCCACCGGCAACACCACGTTCATGACCCACACCCTGACGTTCGACACGTCGACGCCCGGGTACAACCACGACGTCAACCTGAACATCACCGCCAGCCCGCTGGACTCCAACGGCGGGCGGCACGAGGCCCAGGTGACGCTCACGCCGGGCAAGTACCGGTACTTCTGCGCCATTCCCGGACACGGCCAGATGGTCGGTGAGCTCGTGGTCACCGACGGCGGCAGCCAGGACACCACGCCGCCGGAGGTGACCCCGGAAATTACCGGTGACCAGGACGCCGAGGGCAACTTCATCGGCTCGGCGACCATCACGCTGAACGCCACCGACACCGGGTCCGGTGTGGACACCATCGAGTACGAGATCGACGACACCGGGTTCCAGCCGTACACGGGCCCGGTGACGGTGGACCGGATCGGCGACCACACCGTGCAGTACCGGGCCACCGACCTGGCGGGCAACACCTCCGAGACCGGCTCCACGCCGTTCCGGGTGGTCGAGCCCACGCCGGACGACACCACGCCGCCCGAGGTGACGGCGCAGGTCTCCGGTGACCAGAACGACGAGGGCGGCTACATCGGTTCCGCCACGGTCACGCTGAACGCGACCGACGCGGGCTCGGGCGTCGCCGGCATCGAGTACAACCTCGACGGCGCCGGCTACCAGCCCTACACCGCTGCCGTCCAGGTCAGCGAGGTCGGCGAGCACACGGTGACCTACCGGGCCACCGACAACTCCGGCAACACCTCGCCGGAGGGCTCGACCACGTTCACCGTGGTGGAACCGGCCGGGGACGACACCACGCCACCGGAGGTGACCGCCGAGGTCACCGGTGACCAGGACGAGTCCGGCAACTACGTCGGCTCGGCGTCGGTGACCCTTGCGGCCACCGACGCGGACTCGGGCGTCGCCAGCGTCGAGTACAACCTCGACGGTGCCGGCTACGAGCCCTACACCCAGCCGGTGACGATCGAGGGTGCGGGCGACCACACCCTGACGTACCGGGCGACCGACAACTCCGGCAACACCTCGCAGGAGGGCTCGGTGATCGTGACGATCGTCGACGCCGACCCGCAGGACACCACGCCGCCGGAGGTGTCGGCCGACGTGGCCGGTGACAAGGACGACCAGGGCCGCTACGTGGGCAAGGCCACAGTGACCCTGACCGCCACGGACACCGGGTCCGGTGTGGACACCGTGTCGTACGCACTGGACGACGGCTCGTACGGGCCCTACACATCGCCCGTGGAGGTCACCGAGCCCGGCGAGCACACGCTGCGCTTCCGGGCCACGGACAACGCGGGCAACACCTCGGAGATCAAGTCGGTGTCGTTCACCGTGGTCGAGGCCGACCAGGGTGACAAGGAGCCGCCGCAGGTGTCGGTGCAGCTGGTGGGCCCGCAGGACGCCCACTGGAACTACGTCGGCATGGCGACGGTGAGCCTGTCGGCCACCGACGCGGGTTCCGGTGTGCGCTTCGTGCGGTACTCGCTGGACGGCGGTTCCTACACCGCCTACAACGAGCCGGTCGTGATCACGGCGCCGGGCAAGCACACGGTGCTGTACCACGCGGTGGATCACGAGGGCAACCGTTCGGAGGACGGCAAGCTCACCTTCAACCTCGTCGCGGAAGAGGGCGACCAGTGTGTCGCCTCCGACGTGCGGAGGACGGTGGTCATCGATGGTCACGACAGCACGGTGCTCAACGTCGACACGGGCAACGGCTGCACGATCAACGACCTGATCAACGAGAAGGGCGAGTACGCCAGCCACAACGCCTTCGTCAAGCATGTCCAGGACGTCACCGGGGACCTGCGGCGCGACGGCGTGATCACGGCGAAGGAGCGTGACCGGATCGTCAAGGCCGCCAAGGCCTCCGACATCGGCCGGTAACCTCCCGAGCCACTGTCCTCAACGGCCCGTTACCGGCGGCGACGCCGGTAACGGGCCGTTGCCGTTGCCGAGGCGACCGGAATCGGTCCGCACAGGCTGTTCACAGGATGCGGGTGCATCGTGGACGATGCCGGTGGACGTGAAGGAGGAGTGACGATGACCGAGACCGACATCAGCAGGAGGCGCTTTCTGAGAAGGGCGGGGTGGGCAGGCGCCGCGGTCGCCGTCCCCGTCACGTCCGGATACGTCGGCTACCGGCTCCCCCGCTCGACAGCCAGTACCGAGCAGACGCCACCCGCCCCGGCGCCGCAGGCGGCCGATCCCACTCCCGACGTGCACCACTTCGTCTCCCGCCCCGACCTGTCGCCGCCCCGGCTCACGTTCACCGACGCCAAGGACGACGAGAGTGCGCTGCCCACCACGCCGGGATACCTGTTCCTCGGGCCGAAGGGCTACCAGGAGACCGGCCCCGGCCAGCAGGGCTGCATGCTGGTCGACCGCAAGGGCCGTCCCGTCTGGCTGCTGCCGCTGACCGGCGAGGACGAGGTGCCGATGGACTTTCGCACGCAGACCTACCGGGGCGAGCCCGTCCTCACGTGGTGGCAGGGAACGGTGCACACCGGGTACGGCACCGGCGTCGGCGTGATCTACGACAGCTCCTACCGCAAGGTCGCGGAGGTGCGCACCGGCAACGGGATCGCCGAGGCCGACCTGCACGAGTTCCTGCTGACCGACGAGGACACCGCGCTGCTGGTGGCCTACCAGCCGCACCGCGCCGACCTCACGGCCGTGGGCGGCCCGGCCGACGGCTGGCTGCACTCGGGCGTCGTGCAGGAGGTGGACGTCGAGACCGGCGAGGTGCTGTTCCAGTGGGACAGCATCGATCACGTCGCGCTCACCGAAACCGAGCAGAAGCTGGGCGAACAGGGTTCGAAGGACGCACCGTTCGACTACTTCCACATCAACTCCGCCGGCGTCGACGCCGACGGCGACCTGCTCGTCTCCGCCCGCAACACCTGCGCGATCTACAAGATCTCCCGCCGCGACGGCTCCGTCGTGTGGCGGCTCGGCGGAACGCGGTCCGACTTCGAACTCGGCGACGGCGCGCGGTTCTCCTGGCAGCACGACGCGCGGGCACTGCCCGGCGACCGGCTGTCGCTGTTCGACAACGCATCCTCGCCGCCGAGGGCCAAGCGCTCGCGAGGCCTGATCCTCCGCCTGGACCCCGGGGCCATGCGCGCCACGGTGCATCGCGAGTACGTCCATCCGGCCGATCTGCTCGCCGACAACCAGGGCAGCATGCAGGTGCTGCCCGAGGGGCGGGCGCTCGTCGGCTGGGGCGCGCAACCCTACACGTCGGAGTTCTCCGCCGAGGGCGAGCTGCTGGCCGACTGGCGGTTCCCCGCGCCGGACCAGTCGTATCGCGCCTGGGCCGGCGAGTGGACCGGCAAGCCCGTCGACCGGCCGGCCGTGGCGGTCCAGCGCAACAACGCCAGGGGCAACCTCGTCTACGCCAGCTGGAACGGCGCGACGGAGGTCCGGCGGTGGCGCATCCTGGCCGGGCCGAGCGCGCAACGCCTCGAGCCGGTGGCGACCATGCCACGGTCGGGGTTCGAGACCGCCGTCGCGGTCAACGCCGACGGCCCCTTCTTCGTCGCCGTGGCGCTCGGCGAGGACGGCACCGAGCTGGGCCGGTCCGACCCGATCCGCAAGGCGGGCTGAGCCGCCCGGCGCCGTGCCCACGGTGCCCGTGGGTACACAATGGGAACCCACGGGCACCATGGGCACGGAGGGAGACAGGACGTGGGCGCGAGCCAGGCGGTCACGCTCCGGTTTCGCGGACGCGTCGTCGAGCGTGACCGGGCGCTCGTGATGGCCATCGTCAACCGCACCCCCGACTCGTTCTACGACAAGGGCACCACCTACGGGCTCGCCGAGGCCCTGCGCGCGGCAGACCGGGCGGCCGCCGAGGGCGCCGACATCGTCGACATCGGCGGCGTGAAGGCGGGCCCCGGCGGCGAGGTCGGCGTCGCGGAGGAGATCCGCAGGGTGGTGCCGGTGGTGTCGGCCGTGCGCGAACGGCACCCGGATCTGGTCATCAGCGTCGACACCTGGCGCGCCGAGGTGGGCAGGAAGGCCTGTGCCGAGGGCGCCGACCTCATCAACGACACCTGGCAGGCCGCCGACCCCCGGCTGGCCGAGGTGGCCGCCGAGTTCGGTGCGGGCTACGTCTGCTCGCACACGGGGGGCGCGGCGCCGCGCACCCTGCCGCACCGGGTGCAGTACGCCGACGTGGTGGCCTCCGTCGCCGAAGAGGTCACCGCCAAGGCCGAGCGGCTCGTGGCCCTCGGTGTGCCCCGCGAGGGCGTGCTCATCGACCCCACGCACGACTTCGGCAAGAACACGTGGCACGGGCTGGAGCTGCTGCGCCGCCTCCGCGAGCTGACCAGCACCCCGTGGCCGGTGCTGATGGCCCTGTCGAACAAGGACTTCGTCGGCGAGACGCTCGGCGCCGGGCTGCGCGATCGCGTCGACGGGACCCTCGCCGCCACGGCCGTGGCGGCCTGGGAGGGTGCGGCGGTGTTCCGGGCGCACGAGGTGCGGCGCACCCGGCAGGTCCTCGACATGGTCGGCAGCATCCGCGGCACCCGCCCGCCCGCGGAGGCCCTGCGCGGCCTGACCTGAGGGCGTCCGTCCACTGCGGATGGTGCCGGGGCGGTCGCCGATCGCGGTCGCATATCCGGGACCCGCGCCGGGTAGCCCCTGGGCATGGCTGAGTTCGAGCACCAGCGAGTGATCCCCGCCGAGCCCAGGGCCGTCTTCGAGGTCGCGGCCCAGCCGGAACTGCTCAACAGCTGGACCCCGGACGGCGTCGACGTCGAGCCCTCCGGCCCCGGCGTGCTGCGCGCGTGGGTGTCCAGCGGCAGTGAGGTCGCCGACGAGCCCGGTTTCGTCGAGGCCAACGCCGACGAGCTGCGCCTGGAATGGGGCGGAGCGGGCGAGCAGGGCTACGGCGGCTGGCTGCAGGTGGAGCCGGACGGCGGTGACGGGCGCGGCAGCGTCGCCACCCTGCATCTGACGTTCACCGGCGGTCAGTCCGAGACCCTCGACGGCGAGATCAGCGAGGAGGCCGACCGGCGCGTCGAGGAAGCGCTCGACCGCCTCGCCGCACTCGTCGCCGAGCAGACGGCAGGAGAGTCACCATGACCACCCAGGGGCTGCGCGTCGTGGTCACCGGCGCGACCGGCAACATCGGGACAAGCGTCGTCGAGGCGCTCAGCGAGGATCCGGCGGTCGGCTCGATCGTCGGCATCGCCCGCAGGGAGCCGGACTGGACCCGGCCGAAACTGCAGGTCGTTCCTCTCGATCTGCCCGAGGCCGGCGCGGACGAGCTCGACGGTGTCCTGCGTGGCGCCGACGTGGTGATCCACCTGGCGTGGCTGTTCCAGCCCACGCACGACCCGGTGACCACGTGGCGCAGCAACGTGCTCGGCAGCGTGCGGGTGTTCGAGTCGGTGGCGCGCACCGAGGTGCCCGCGCTCGTGTACTCGTCGTCGGTGGGTGCCTACTCGCCCGGCCCCAAGGACAGGGCCGTGGACGAGCACTGGCCGACGCACGGCTGGCCGGAAGCCGCCTACCCGCGGGAGAAGGCGTACCTGGAGCGCGTGCTCGACGCCTTCGTCCGGGGCAACCCGCAGACCCGCGTGGTGCGGATCCGGCCCGGTTTCGTGTTCAAGCGCGAGTCCGCCACGCAACAGCGACGCCTGTTCGCGGGGCCGTTCGTGCCGGGCCGCCTGGTGCGGCCGGGCGTGATCCCCGTGGTGCCGGACGTGGCGGGGCTGCGGATGCAGGCGGTGCACTCGGCCGACATCGGCGAGGCGTTCCGGCTCGCCGCGGTGAATCCCGTCCGCGGCGCGTTCAACGTCGCCGCCGAGCCGGTCGTGGACGCGACGCTGATCGCCGGGCTGCTGGGCGCCCGTACCGTGCCGATGCCGGTGTGGGCCGCCCGTGCCGCCGTGGCGGCCGCGTGGCGGCTGCACGCCGTTCCGGCGTCACCGGGGCTGTTCGACGCCGTGCTCCGGCTGCCGATCATGGACACGACGCGGGCACGGACGGATCTGGCCTGGACTCCCCGGCACACCGCGGAGGACGCCCTCGGGGAGTTCCTCGCCGGGCTGCGGGGCAACGAGGGGCTGGCGACGCCTCCGCTGGCGCCGTCGTCACCGGGCTCGCGGCTCGGGGAGATCGCCTCCGGTGTGGGAAGCAGGCCGTGAAAGAGTGGAAGGGCGAAGCGCGATGGCGGATCCGGAGCTGCAGAAGATGACCATGGCCGAGCTGGCCGAGGTGGCGCACCGGGAGGGCATTCCCTCCGTCGAGCACATGAGTACCGAGGAACTGATCGAGGCGATCGAGCAGCAGCGGGAGACCAACGACGTGCTGACCGCCGAGCGTCGCACCTCGGCGCGGCAGAAAGGCGAGTCGAAACGCGGGAGCCACGGCAGCCTGCCGCAGGGCTGGGAGAACTTCCCCGGCTGAGAACCGGAGTTCCGGAGTTTCCGATGAGGACCGGCAGGAACGGCAGCGATGGCGGCGGCTCAGCGAGCCGCCGTCAGCTGCCTGCTGGCGTGCAGGGCCAGTCCCAGCTCACGGCCCAGCTCGGCACTCATCCGGTGCCCGCGGGCCAGCGCGACGACGGTCTCGAAGGTCAGCTTGGTGAGCTCGTCGAACTCCGCCCCGTCGCCGTCGCCGAGGGTGCCCGACCACATCCGCTGTTCCAGCCAGGTGCTCAGCTGGGGCAGGCAGCGCGCGACGTTCTCCATGGTCCGCTTGAGTGAGGACACGATCTCCGTCAGCTCGGCGGGATCGGCGACGCCGTCCTCGTCGAGAGTGCCCGCCATGCGCTGGAACAGCGTTCTGGCGGCGTCCTCGGCGCGGGCGGCGAGGACGGCGGCGGTCTCGGTCTCGGTCTCGTTGTTGCCGGGTAGGCCCATGATGCAGATGTCCTTTACCTGAAACGGACTCGCGTAGTCAGGCCTACCCGTTCGGGCCACCGCCAAACCACCTCCGGGCCGGTGCCGCGGTCAGCTGCCGCGGTTCTCCCCGAGTTCGTCGACGATCGGGTGCCCGGTGACGTCCTTCTCCTGCTGCGCCAACCCGGGCTTGTCGTGCTCCTGGCGGCGCTGCGCGACCTCACCGGGCTCGTGGCCCTGGTCGAACGGAGCCGACTGCATCACCTCGGCGAGGTTGTCGTACTGCACGGGCGGAATCGCGTTCAGCGCGCCGATGGTGCCGGAGTCGGCCTCGGCGCGCTCGGCGCAGCGCACGAGATCCTCCTTGCTCGCAGGGAAGTCCGCAGTGGACAGTGCGGCACGCAGCCGCTCGGCGGTCGTGACCATGGTTCTCACCTCCGCTGCGCGCGTACCCGCCCGCGCGGGCCGGGAAACGCTCCAGCCGGGCCTTCCACCGGTGCCGAGCGCAGGACTCGCGGGCGTGAGCGCAGGACTCGCGGGCGTGAGCGCAGAACTCGCGGGCCTGAGCGCAGGACTCGCGGGTCAGGTGAGGGCGTCCTCGTCGTCGGGGCTCGCCGTGGCGAGTGCCGCGAGCACGTCCAGCGCCCCGGACAGGGTGGCGGGCGGAGGGGACGCCAGCGCCAGGCGCACCGCGTTCGGGGCGTGCCCGGCGCCGACGGCGAACGCCCCGGCCGGGCTGACGGCGATGCCGCGCCGCGCGGCGGCGGCCACGAACGTTTCCGCGCGCCAGTGCTCGGGCAGCTCCCACCAGCAGTGGTAGGCCGCGGGGTCTCCGTGGACGGCCAGGCCGGCCAGCCGCGCCTGGACGATCCGCTGCCGGTGTGCGGCATCGTCGCGCTTGGCATCCTGCACCGCGACGGCCGTGCCGTCCTCGATCCAGTGGGTCGCCGCCTCCAACGCGAAGCCCTGCGCGGTCCACGTCCCGGACCGCACCGCGGAGGCGACCCGCCCGGCCAGCGCGGCGGGCGGCACGGCGAAGCCCAGCGTGAGCCCCGGCGCCAGCCGTTTCGACAGGCTGTCCACCAGCACCGTGCGTTCCGGCGCGTAGGCCGCCAGCGGCGGCTCGTCGCGCAGGAACGCGTAGATGGTGTCCTCGACGGCGGGGATGTCCAGCGACCGCAGGACGGCGGCAAGCTCCTCCCTCCGGGGTCCGGGCATGGTGCTGCCCAGGGGGTTGTGCAGCGTCGGCTGGACGTACACCGCGTGCGGCCGCGCCGCGCGCACGGCCTCGGGCACCAGTCCCTCGCCATCGGTGACCAGGGGCACGAGCGTGACGCCGAGCCTGGCCGCGACGCCTTTCACCACGGGGTAGGTCAGTGCCTCCACGCCGAGCCTTCCGCCGGTGGGCACCAGCGCGGCCACGGCGGCCGCGATCGCCTGCTTGCCGTTGCCCGCGAACAGGATCCGGCGTTCGTCCGGCGCCCAGCCGGAACGGGTGAGCAGCGCGGCCGCCGCGGCCCTGGCCCGCGGCGTGCCCGCCGTACCGGCGGGGCGGGTGGCCTCGGCGAAGGCACCGGGCCGCAGCAGCGGCGCCAGCGAGCGCGCCAGCAGGTCCGGCTGTTGCGGCAGCACGGGGAAGTTCAGCTCCAGATCGACACGGGCCTGTCCCGGCTCGACGAGCGCGGGCTCCCCCGGCGCCTGTCCCGCCCGCACGTAGGTGCCGCGGCCCACCTCGCCGACGACGAGGCCGCGGCGGCGCAGTTCGGTGTAGACCCTGGCCGCCGTCGAGGCTGCGATGCGGCGGTCGCGGGCGAACCGGCGTTGCGGCGGAAGGCGCTGGCCGGGGCGGAGCCTGCCCGCGGCGATGTCGGCGGCCATGGCGTCGGCGAGAGCACGGTAGTCGTCCACGGTGGGAGATTATTGCACCGAGCGCAATGTTTTTATTGCACCGACGTATCGCTCCGCATAGCGTCGGATGTGTGACCACCACACGCGCCAACGGCATCACGATCGGCTACGACGACGAGGGCACCGGCGACGCGGTCGTGCTGGTGCACGGCCACCCGTTCGACCGCTCGATGTGGCGACCGCAGACCCGCAGCCTCGCCGAGGCCGGCTGGCGGGCGATCGCGCCGGACCTGCGCGGGTACGGGCAGAGCAGCGTGGTCCCGGGCAGCACGTCGCTGGAGACCTTCGCGCGGGACATCCTCGCCCTGCTCGACCGGCTGCGGGTGCGCCGGTTCGCGCTTGCCGGGCTGTCCATGGGCGGGCAGATCGCCCTCGAGTTGCAGCGGCTCGTGCCCGACCGGATCCGTGCCCTCGTGCTGGCCGACACCTCCCCGCACGCCGAGACGCCGGAGGGCAGGGTACGCCGCCGGGCGCAGGCCGACCGGCTGCTCGCCGAGGGCATGCGCGGCTACGCCGACGAGGTGCTGACGACGATGATCGCGCCGCACACCGTGGAGACGGCGCCCCTGGTGGCGCTGCACGTCTCGGCGATGATGCGCGGCGCCCCACCGCAGGGGGCGGCGGCGGCCCTGCGGGGCAGGGCCGAACGAAGGGATTATGTGGACCTGCTCGGGCGTATCACGGTGCCGACGCTGGTGATGGTTGGCAGCGAGGACGAGTTCACCCCCGTGGAGGTGGCCCGGTTCCTGCACGAGCGCATCCCCGGCTCGCAGCTCGCGATCATCGAGGGCGCGGCGCACCTGCCGAACCTGGAACGGGAGCGGGAGTTCAGCGAGATCGTGGAAAAATTCCTTCTCACTACCTGAGATGGTTGTTGCTCACTGTGACAATTTGAGGCCCCATGTCCCCACATCGAGTGATGTCCTACCGTAAGTAGCCTCCGTTGAGTACCAGCCCGAAAGGCCTCACGCGGTGGACAACGACGTGTCGGTGACGCGGCTGCCCGACGACGACTGGAACGATCGCGGCCTTCCGGGGCCCGGGTCCCGGTTCCGCGTCGTGGCGGTCATGGGCGCCGTCGTCATCGGCTGCCTCGTCGCCGCGCTCGTCGTCGGCATCACGGGCGGCGGCTTCGACGAGCACGACGAGCGCGCGATCGTCGCGTTGCCCGAGGCCACCTCCGGCGTCGCTGGCCCCGACACCACGCCCACCACCGAGGTGACCTTCACGACCGGCAATCCCGAGGGCGGCGGCACGCCGGTGCAGGCCACCACCACGAGCAGCGCGGCATCGACCAGCACGACGACGACCACCTCGTCGAGCACCACCACCACGACGACGAGCGTGCCGACCAGCAGCGTGGTCACGACCACCACCACCGCGCAGCCGGACCCGATCGAACCGGACCCCTCCCAGCCGGGCGGCCCCACCACCTCCCAGCCGACGCCCCCGAACTCGCCGCCGCCGACCACCCCCACGGAACCGGACGACGACGACTGCTGGTGGATCTTCTGCCTGTAACCGCCGCGAGTCCTGCGCTCAGGCCCGCGAGTTCTGCGCTCAGGCCCGCGAGTTCTGCGCTGAGGTCGGCGGAGCCCGCGTACGGGTCGCCCCGGCCGCGTCGGCGGTCGATCGATCAGCCGTCGTGGTCGGTGGCCACGACCTCGGCCAGTTCGGCGAGCACCCGTTCGGCCTCCGGCCCCTCGGCGCGCAGCACGACCTCCTCGCCACTGCGCGCGCCGAGGCCGATCACCGAGAGCACGCTGCGCGCGTCCACCGGGTCCTGGCCGTCCTTGCCGATGGTCACGGGCACCGGCTGCGCGGCGGCGGCCTTGGCGAACACGGCTGCGGGGCGGGCGTGCAGGCCGACTCGCGACCCCACGGTCACTCGACGTTCCAGCATGGCTGTCTCCTCACTCTCAGACGGTGACCGGCGCCTGGGCCGACACGTTGGTGGTGTCGTCGGCGGCCTTCTGCCTGCCGACGCTCTTGGCCAGCACCACGCAGGCACACGTCACCACGGTGCCGATGGCGATCGCCAGCAGGTACAGGAGCGGCTGCCCGACGAGGCCGACCACCCAGACGCCGCCGTGCGGAGCGGGCGAGGTCGATCCGAAGAGGACGGACAACGCACCCGTGGTGGCGCTGCCGACCATCAGGGACGGGATGACCCGCAGCGGATCGCCCGCGGCGAACGGGATGGCGCCCTCGGTGATGAACGACAGCCCGAGCAGCCAGCCCGCCTTGCCCGCCTCCTGCTCGGCGGGGCTGAACAGCCGCTTGCGGATCACGGTGGCGAGCGCGAGACCGAGCGGCGGAGTCATGCCCGCCGCCATCACCGCGGCCATGATCACGGTGTCACCGCTGGAGAGCGCGGCGATGCCGAAGGTGTAGGCGACCTTGTTCACCGGGCCGCCCATGTCGAAGGCCATCATCAGCCCGAGCAGGCCGCCGAGCAGCCACGCGGTGCCGCCGGAGAGCCCGGAGAGCCAGTCGGTCATGCCGCTCTGCGCGGCCGCGATCGGCTCGCCGACGACGATGACCATCAGTAACCCGACGACCACAGTGGACACCAACGGGATCACCACGACGGGCATCACCCCGGCGACGCCGCGCGGCACCGTGAGCCTCTTCAGGCCCAGCACGACGAAACCGGCGAGCAGGCCCGAGACCAGGCCACCGAGGAACCCGGCACCGATCGCGGAGGCTAGCAGGCCACCGACGATGCCGGGCGCGATGCCGGGGCGGTCGGCCATGCCGAAGGCGATGAAGCCGGAGAGGATCGGCACGAGCATCTCGAAGGCCGTCGAGCCGATCTTGAACAGCACGCCCGCGATGCCCGCCTCGCCGAGCAGGTTGGACAGGTCGCTGACGCCCTCGTACTCCCGGCCGCCGAACTCGCCGCCGTCGACGATCGTGGCGATCTCGGCGCCGCCGAGCAGGAAGGCGATCGCGATCAGGATGCCGCCCGCCGCGACGAACGGGATCATGTAGCTCACACCGGTCATCAGCCACTGGCGTACGCGGGTCGCGGCGCCCGCGGTCGGGTCCACCTTGGTGGCCGGTGCGGGCTCGGCCGCCTGCTCGCGCTCCGGGCGCCGGGCGCCCTGCTCGGCGGCTCGGACGGCTTCGGCGACGAACCCCGCGCCGTCGTTGATGGCGGCCTTGACGCCCTTGGCCACCACCGGCTTGCCCGCGAACCGTTCCCGGTCGCGCACGTCGACGTCGGCGGCGAACAGCACGGCGTCGGCCGCGGCGATGTCCTCCGCGCTCAGCGGTTGCGAGCCCGCGGCGCCCTGGGTCTCCACGGTGATCTCGTGGCCCGCCGCCGTGGCGGCCTGTTCGAGCGACTCGGCGGCCATGTAGGTGTGCGCGATGCCCGTGGGGCACGACGTCACGGCGACGAACCTCACTGTCCGAGCACCTCCTCGCGCACGATCCGCACGACCGCGTCGGCGTCCGGCGCCTCGTGCAGCGACTGGCGGAACGACTGGTGCATCAGGCGCCGCGCGAGCGAGGCCAGGATGGTCAGGTGCGCGTCCCCGCCGCCTTCGGGCGCGGCGATGAGGAAGATGAGGTGTGCGGGGCCGTCGGTGGCACCGAAGTCGACACCGGACTTGCTGCGACCGAAGCCCAGCGTGGGCTCGGTGACGTGGGCGGAGCGCGCGTGCGGGATGCCGATACCGCCCTCGATGCCGGTGGGCATCTGCGCCTCGCGGGCACGCAGGTCGGCGAGGAAGCCCTCCGTGTCCGTGACGCGGCCCGCGTCGGCGAGCCTGCGGGTGAGGTCGCGGGTGACCTCGTCGCGATCGGTGCCTGCCAGGTCCAGCTCGACCAGGTCGGCGGTGATCAGTTCGGCCATGTCAGCGGCCCTCCTCGAGTACACGGTCGTCCTCGACCGCGGGATGGATCGTGACGCCGACGCGGTCGACGTCGGCGGGTGCGGGCATCCGGCTGCCGGGCAGCCCGGTGGCGGCGGCGCCCCAGGCGAGAGCCTGGCGCAGGCCTTCCGGTCCGCCCCCGGCGGCGAGGAACCCGGCGAGCAGCGCGTCGCCCGCCCCGACGCTGCTGCGGGCGGCCTCGACGGAAGCCTCGCCGTGGACGGCGCCGTGCTCGCCGACCAGGACGGCACCGTCGGCGCCGAGGCTGGCGAGCACGGTGCGCGCGCCGCGGGAACGCAGCGCCTCGGCGGCCCGCACCGCGTCGCCGAGGGTGCGCACGGGCAGCCCCGCGCACTCGGCGAGCTCGTCGCGGTTGGGCTTGACCAGGTCCGGTCCCGCCGCGAGACAGGCGGCCAGTGCGGGGCCCGACGAGTCGACCGCCACGCGCACGCCGGTGCCGCGCATGCGGGTCACCAGCCGGGCGTAGGTGTCGTCGTCGGCGCCGGGCGGCAGGCTGCCGCATCCGGCGACCCACGCGGTGTCCTCGCCGCACACGGCGAGCACGGCGTCCAGCAGCCCCGTGGCCTCGCCACGCGGGCAGACGGGGCCGGGCAGGTTGAGCTTGGTGACCGTGCCGTCCGGCTCGGCGATGGTGATGTTGGCGCGGGTGTCGCCCGCGGCGGCGACGTGGTGCACGGCCACGCCGAGCTCGTCGAGCAGCTCGGTGAGCCTGCTGCCCGCCGCGCCGCCCGCGAACAGCACGGCCGTGGTCTTGCGCCCGTGCGCGGCGAGCGCACGCGACACGTTGACCCCCTTGCCACCGGGGTCCACATGCGACCGGTCGGCCCGCAGCACCTCGCCCCGGCGTAGCCCGCGGAGCTCGACGGTGTAGTCGAGGCTGGGATTGGGGGTGAGCGTGACGATCACGCGCGCACCACCTCGGGTCCCGCCGCGGCGCGCCGGCGCTTCTGTGCATACATGTGGCTTCCCTGCCCGTTGATTTGGCTTTGGTTGGTTATATGTGGGTTACGGGCAGGTGTCAACCCCACACCCGTCCTCCGCGCACATACCGAGCCGGATTTGCGGGTAACCGGCGCCCATGCACACCCCCACGGCTCCGACCGAAGCGGCCACGCTGCCGCTGCCCCGCGGCCCGCTGTCCGCCGCGATCATCGCGGCGCTCGGCAACGGCCCGCGCCGCGACGTCCCCCTGCCCACCGACACCGGCCCCGCGCACCCCTACGGCGACGACCTGCAACTCGCCCTCCAGGTGTGCTACGAGCTGCACTACCGGGGCTTTGCCGGGGTGGACCCGGACTGGGAGTGGGACCCCGCCCTGTTGCGCACGCGGGCCGCGCTCGAAAGGACGTTCCTGGCGGCTCTGCGGGCCGACGTGGCCGGCGGCGACGACGTGGCAGGGACACTCGACGAGCTCCTGGTGGAGCCGGTCGACGGCACCGGGCTCACCCACTGGCTGCAGGACGAGGGCACGTGGGAGCAGACGCGCGAGTACCTGGCGCTGCGCTCGATCTATCACCTCAAGGAGGCCGACCCGCACGCGTTCGCGATCCCGCGGCTGCAGGGCCGGGCCAAGGCGGCGCTGGTGGCGGTGGAGTTCGACGAGTTCGGCGGCGGGCGGTACGAGCGGATGCACTCCCGGCTCTACGCCGACCTGCTCACCGCCGCCGGACTGGACGCGCGCTATCTGGGCTACGCCGAGCACGTGCCGCCCCACGCGTTCGCCACGGTGAACCTCATGTCGATGTTCGGGCTGCACCGCAACCTGCGGGGCGCGCTGGTCGGGCACTTCGCCGCCGCGGAGATCACCACGGCGCCGAGCGCGCGGCGGATGGAGAAGGCGCTGCGCAGGCACGGCGCCGACGAGGCGTGCGTGCACTTCTTCACCGAGCACGTCGAGGCCGACGCCGTGCACGAGCAGGTGCTGCGCCGCGACGTGGTCGGCGACCTGCTGGAGCGAGAGCCGGACCTAGCCGCCGACGTCGTCTTCGGCGTCCAGGCCACGAGCCTGCTGGAGGACCGGCTGGCCGACCACGTGCTCGGCTGGTGGCGCGCCGGCGAGTCGACCCTGCGCCGGCCGCTCGCCTGAGCCCCGAGCTCCCCAATGTGGCATTCGTAGCGCTCAACTTCCCCAATGCGGCATTGGTTGCGTTCAACGCCACCAATGCCGCATTGGGGAGCTTTCCCCTAGCGGCGGCGGCGGTGGCTGGCGTCGCAGAAGGGGTAGGCGCGGCTGCGGCGGCACGCGCACACCGCGACCTGGAAGCGGTCGGAGGACACGGTGGTGCCGTCGTCGAGCGTCAGCTCCACCGGGCCCTCGATGAGAACGGGACCGCCGGGGACCACGGTGACCCTCCTGCGGTCCCGCGGCCCCCGGCGGTCCTGCCGCTCGCCGGTCACGTCGCTCCCGGCCCTCGCTCACCCGGCCGGTCGGCGCGGATCACCACCAGTTCCTCCTCACGCTCACCCGGCTCGATGAGCCCGCAATGCTCGAGAAACGCCGCCCGCTCCCGCAGGACCGGCCCGAACGGCAGCCAGCGGCGCGCCACCACCGACGTCTTCAGCCCGGAGTCGCGCAAGGCGGTCAGCGTCTGCTCCACCCCGCTGAGCGCCGACTGCACCAGCAGGAGAAAGCCCTCCGCCGAGAGCAGCCGGGGCGCCTGGGCGCACAGCGGATCGAGCACGGACCTGCCGTCGCCGCCCGCGTCCCAGCGGCGCGAACGCGTGCGGAACGCGGGTACGTACGGCGGGTTGGCGATCACGACGTCGAACGGTCCATGGTGGATGGTGTCCGTGACGTCTCCCCTGCGAACCGTCACGGGAAGCCCGCGCAGCCGGGCGTTGAGCCACGCGCTGGCGACGGCGCGGCGGGAGACGTCGAGCGCCACCACCCTGCCCGCGCCCGCACGGGCGGCCGCCACCGCGAGGGCGCCCGAGCCCGTGCCCACATCGAGCACGGAGGCACCCGCCGGTACGGCGGCCGTCCGCACGGCCTCGGCGAGCAAGCCGGTGTCCTCCTGGGGCCGGTACACGCCAGGGGTTCTCAGCAGCCACATGCCGGGCTACTCGTCGCCCGGCCAGTCGCCGGTCGCCTTCTCGATGCCCGCCGCGCCGGCGCGGTCCACGGCCGCCTTCACGGCACCGAAGATCGCGCCCTGCACGGCGGCCGCGGTGACCACCTGCCACAGCGCGTACTTGCGGTCCGTGGCGTCCGGTGCGTCCTGCTCGCCGGTCACGCGGCGCCACACCTGCTTGAACACGACGCTCGACAGCATGGCGCCCGCGGTGCTGACCACCAGGCTCAACGGCTTGTAGATGGCCTTCATCGGCGGATCCTCCAGGTGATCACACCGCCGACGGCGAGCGCGGCGACCGCACCCGTCGCGATCACCGGCACCGGGTTGTGCTGGACGGTCTCCTTGACCTTCGTCGTCCCGTGCTGGAGCTGCTCCTTGGCACGCGCGGGCACGTTGAGCTTGTACGCCAGCGCCTGCGCGGTTTCGCCCAGCTCCTGCCGGGTCAGCTCGATGTCCGTCCGCGCCTGTTCGGGATCGCGGGGGAACTCGTCGGGAGTGCTCATCGGCGCAGGTTCTCCTTCACGGTGTCGACGTCCCGGCGCACGCTCTCGGTCGCCTCTCTCGGCATGGGTGGCGTCGCCTGGCTCACCTGACGCTTGCCCGCGAGCCCGAGCACGCCCGCGACGAGCAACAGGGCGCCGCCGATCACGAGCGCCGAGGCCCATCCGGGCAGCACCAGCGCGAGTGCCAGCACGGCGGCCGCCACGAGCGCACCGCCACCGAACCACGCGATCACGGCCGCGGCACCGGCGAGACCGGCCCCGGCGCCGAGGCGCTTGCCCTTGCTCTGCATCTCGGCGACGGCCAGTTTCATCTCGTCCTTGACGAGCCTGCTGGTCTGCTCGGAGAAGTCGTTGACCAACTGCGCCACCGAGCGCTCCTCCACCAGGCTGTCGCGGTGTCCGTCGTAGACCATGGCTACCTCCATCCGTCGGGTTGTGCGGCGCCCCGACGCTGGTCACCGGTTTGCCCCGGATGCTCAGCGGACAAACATGGGCCCAGCCCAGGACAAGCGGGTGTCGGGCGGGGTCCGGCGGGTATCCGCCGGGAACCATGCCTAGCCACGAACTGGTCGAGTGGACCGGTCCGCAGGCGGCGGGTCCCGTCGAACTGCGGGTGCCCGCCGACTCGCGGCAGCTTCCCCTCATCCGCGCACTCGCCCGGCTGCTCGCCGAGCGCGAGGGGCTCGGGCGAGAGCAGGTCACCGACCTCGTTGTCGCCGTCGACGAGGCCTGCACGTGCCTCATCACCCGGTCGGTTCCCGGAGCCATCCTCACCTGCCGCTACGCCGTCGCGTTCGGCAGTCTGCGGGTCGCCGTGTCGACCACGACCGTCGACGGAACCGGCCCCGCCGCCCACGCGCTGGGCTGGCGGCTGCTGGTCGCGCTCACCGACTCGCTCAACGCCTGGCGCTACGAGCACGACCCGCAGCGCGAGACCGGCCGCGTCGTGCACATCGACTTCGCCAAGCAGTTTGCCGGGCGTTTCGCCGGGTAGCCGCCCGGAAAAGGCGTCCGGCAACGCGCGAAGCGGAAGGCAGGAAGATCGTGCCTGACCCAGCACACGGCGACAAGGACAGGAAGAACGAGCAGCTCGGCGATTTCCGCGTCTCGCCCGAGCAGACCCCCGATGCCGCCCTGACCACGCAGCAGGGCGTGCGCGTGGACCACACGGACGACTCGCTCAGCGTGGGTGAGCGCGGGCCGACCCTGCTCGAGGACTTCCATTTCCGGGAGAAGCTCACCCACTTCGACCACGAGCGCATCCCCGAACGCGTCGTGCACGCGCGCGGCGCGGGGGCCTACGGCTACTTCGAGCCGTACGACGACGGGCTCGCCGGCCACACGGTCGCGCGCTTTCTGACCGACCCGGGCAAGCGGACACCGGTGTTCGTCCGGTTCTCGACCGTGGCGGGCTCGCGCGGCTCGGCCGACACCGTGCGCGACGTGCGCGGCTTCGCCACCAAGTTCTACACCGACGAGGGCAACTACGACCTCGTCGGCAACAACATGCCCGTGTTCTTCATCCATGACGGCATCAAGTTCCCCGACTTCGTGCACGCGGTGAAGCCCGAGCCGCACAACGAGATCCCGCAGGCGCAGTCGGCGCACGACACGCTCTGGGACTTCGTGTCGCTGCAGCCGGAGACCATGCACATGATGATGTGGCTGATGTCGGACCGCGCACTGCCACGCAGCTACCGCATGATGCAGGGCTTCGGCGTGCACACGTTCCGGCTGGTCAACGCCGAGGGCAGGGGCACGTTCGTCAAGTTCCACTGGAAGCCCGTGCTGGGCACGCACTCGCTGGTGTGGGACGAGACGCAGAAGATCGCGGGCAAGGATCCCGACTTCAACCGCCGTGACCTGTGGGACGCCATCGAGTCCGGGCAGTACCCCGAGTGGGAGCTGGGCGTGCAGCTGGTGGACGAGAGCGACGAGTTCGCCTTCGACTTCGACCTGCTCGACCCGACGAAGATCATCCCGGAGGAGCAGGTGCCCGTGCGGCCGGTGGGGCGCATGGTGCTCGACCGCAACCCGGACAACTTCTTCGCCGAGACCGAACAGATCGCTTTCCACACGGCCAACGTCGTCCCCGGCATCGACTTCACCAACGACCCGCTGCTGCAGGCCCGCAACTTCTCCTACCTCGACACCCAGCTGATCCGGCTGGGCGGGCCGAACTTCGCGCAGCTGCCGGTGAACCGCCCGGTGGCCGAGGTGCACACCAACCAGCGGGACGGCTACGGCCAGACGAGGATTCATCGCGGCCGCACGTCGTACTCCAAGAACAGCCTCGCGGGCGGCTGCCCGGCCATCGCAGGCTCCGGCGCGTTCAGCCACTACGTGGAGAAGGTCGACGGGCACAAGATCCGCAAGCGCAGCGAGAGCTTCCAGGACTACTACAGCCAGGCCACGCTGTTCTGGAACAGCATGTCCGGCGTGGAGGCCGAGCACCTGGTGGCGGCGTTCCGGTTCGAGCTGGGCAAGGTCGAGACCAAGGAGATCCGTGCCCGCGTGGTCGAGCACCTCGACCACGTCGACCACGAACTGGCCACCCGGGTGGCCACCGGCATCGGCGTCACCCCGCCCGCGGAGGCCGCGACCACCAACCACGGGCGCTCCTCCCCCGCGCTCTCCCAGCTCAACTCGGCGATGCGCAGGCCGGACACGCGCAAGATCGCCGTGCTCGTCGCCGACGGTGTGGACGGCACCGGCGTGCGCAGGCTCGTCGACGCGCTCACCAAGCAGGGCACAATCCCCGAGGTGCTCGCGCCCGCCGACGGCCCGGTCCGCGCGGCCACGGGGCCCGACATCGAAGCCGACCGCGCGCTGAACACCATGGCCTCGGTGCTCTACGACGCCGTGGCGGTGCCGTGCGGGCCGGACAGCGTCGAGGCCCTGTCCGGAGACGGCTACGCGGTGCACTTCGTCGCCGAGGCGTACAAGCACGCCAAACCGGTGGCCGGGTTCGGCTCCGGGCTCGACCTGCTCCGCAAGGCGGGCGTGTCCGACCGGCTCGCCGACGGCGCCGACGTCACCGTCGAGGCCGGGGTCGTGTCGTCGACGGCGGCCGAGGACTCACTGCCCGAGGAGTTCTTCGCCCGGTTCACCGACGAGATCGCCAGGCACCGGGCCTGGGAACGCGTCACCGACTCCGTGCCCGCGTGAGGAGGCAGGGCCATGATGCGAAGGCCCGTTTCACCGGATGAGACCGAGACCCGGCGCACGCCGTGGCTGCGGCTCGCCGCGCTGTTCTTCGGCGTGGTCTACCTGGCGCTGGGCATCGCGGGATTCGTGCTGCACGGCGGCGGCGACCTCGGTCCCGACGCGGACCGCACCGTGTGGGTGTTCGGGGTGAGTGCGCTGTTCAACATCGTGCACACCGGTGTGGGCCTGCTCGGTCTGCTGTGCTCGCACCGGACGGTCACCGCGCGGATCTACGGCTGGCTGCTGTTCTTCGGCTTCGCCGGGCTCACCGCCTACAGCGTCGCGGGCACCGTGCTCGGCGGCTCCGGTGACATCGCCAACGCCACGGCGGCCAACACGGTGCTCTACGCGTGCACGGCCGCGATCGGGCTTGTGGTCAGCCTTCTTCCGGGAAGCGGCCGTACCCCCGCGGGCGACCGGCCATAGTGTTTAGTGTCCGTACGGTACGGGCACTTATTCGGGCATGAGGTTGCTCGTCTGGCACGTCCACGGTTCGTGGACCACATCGCTGGTCCAAGGTGGTCACACGTATCTGCTGCCCACTGTGGACGAAGGGGGCCCGTGGGGGCGGGGCCGCTGCGGCCGGGACTGGCCGGACGGTGCGGTCGAAGTGCCCGCCGAGCGCCTTCGCGACACCGACGTCGACGCCGTCGTCCTGCAGCGCCCCGAGGAGATCGAGCTGGCCGAGCGCTGGCTGGGCAGGCGGCCGGGCATCGACGTGCCCGCGGTCTACGTCGAGCACAACACCCCGCGTGAGCACGCCGCGACCACGCGCCACCCGGTGGCCGACCGCGACGACATCGTGCTCGTCCATGTCACGCACTTCAACGAGCTGATGTGGGACAACGGGCGCGCGCCCACCGTGGTGATCCCGCACGGGATCGTCGATCCCGGCTACCGCTACACCGGCGAGATGGCGCGTGCGGCGGTGCTCATCAACGAGCCGATGCGGCGCGACCGCATCGTCGGCACCGACCTGCTGCCCGTGTTCTCCGAGGCGGCGCCCCTCGACATCTACGGCATGGGACTCGGCGGCGTGGCGGCCTTCGGCGTCACTCCGGTCGGCGACCTGTCGCAGGAGGAGCTGCACACCGACATGGCGCGGCGGCGTGTGTACGTGCACACGGCGCGCTGGACGTCCCTCGGGCTGTCCCTCATCGAGGCGATGCAGCTGGGCATGCCCGTGGTGGCGCCCGCGTGCACCGAGGTGGCCACGGCGGTGCCGTGCGAGGCGGGAGTGGTGTCCACCGACGTCACCGTGCTCACCGCCGCGGTGCGGGAGCTGATGGACCAGCCCGAGCGGGCGATGGCCATGGGCAAGGCCGCCAGGGAGCACGCGCTGTCGCACTTCGGCCTCGATGCCTTCCTGCACAACTGGGACGTCGTTCTCGACCGGGTTCTGCCCTGACTTTCCGGGAGGAAACATGAAGATCGCCATGGTTTCCGAGCACGCCAGTCCGCTGGCCGCACTCGGCGAGGTCGATGCGGGGGGCCAGAACGTCCATGTCGCCGAGCTGTCGGCCGGGCTGGCGAGGGCAGGCCACGACGTCACGGTCTACACCCGGCGCGACGACCGCGAGCAGCCGGACGAGGTGCGGGCCCCGGCGGGCTACCGCGTCGTCCACGTGCCCGCGGGCCCGCCGCGGCCGGTGCCGAAGGACGAGCTGCTGCCGCACATGGACGCGCTCGCGAAGTTCCTCGCCCGCGAGTGGGCGGCCGCACCCCCCGACCTCGTGCACGCGCACTTCTGGATGTCCGGGGTGGCTTCGGTGCTGGCGGCGCGAGCCGCGGACGTTCCTGTGACACAGACGTTCCACGCACTGGGCGTGGTGAAGCGGCGCCACCAGGGCGCCAAGGACACCAGCCCACCGGAGCGCATCCGGCTGGAACGCCTGGTGGGCAAGGACGCCAACCGCGTCATCGCCACCTGTTCCGACGAGGTGTTCGAGCTGGTGCGCCTCGGCGTGCCGCGCGAACGCATGTCGGTCGTCCCGTGCGGCGTGGACCTGCAGCGGTTCACCCCGGCCGGTCCCGCCGCCCCGAGGGGACGGCGCAGGCGGCTCGTGGCCGTCGGCAGGCTGGTGCCGCGCAAGGGTTTCGACACCGCCATCCAGGCGATGCCGGGCTTGCCCGACGCCGAGCTGGTCATCGCGGGCGGCCCGCAGGAGGGAAAGCTGGCCGAGGACGAGGAGGCACAGCGCCTGCTGGCGCTCGCCGACCGGCTCGGCGTCGCCGACCGGGTGCGGCTGCCCGGCCAGGTGGCCCGCAAGGACATGCCCGCGCTGCTGCGCTCGGCCGACGCCGTGCTGTGCACGCCGTGGTACGAGCCGTTCGGCATCGTGCCGCTGGAAGCCATGGCCTGCGGCGTGCCCGTGGTCGCCTCCGCGGTGGGCGGGCTGACCGACACCGTGGTGGACGGCGTCACCGGGCGGCTCGTTCCGCCGAAGCGGCCGGACGCGCTCGCCGAGGCGGTGCGCGGGCTGCTCGCCGACGAGGCGCTGCGCGAGGCCTACGGCATCGCGGGCAGCGACCGGGCCCGCTGCCGGTACTCGTGGGACCGCGTCACCGCCGACACCTACCGGATCTACGAGCGGTTGGTGCCCGCGGCCGCGCTCAACAGCAAGGAGACGGGCTGAGCGGCAACACCGCGGGCGCCGTCACCGGCTGACGGCGCCCGCGGTGACGTCGAAGCTCAGCCTGCCGTCGGCCACGCCGACCCGGACCGTCGACCCCGGCTCCACCTCGCCGCTGAGCAGCATCCTCGACAGGACGTTGTCCACCTCGCGCTGGATGGTGCGGCGCAGCGGCCGGGCGCCGTACTCGGGCTGGTAGCCGGCCTCGGACAGCCAGCGCACCGCCTCCGGCTCCACCTCGACGTCCACGTCCTGGGCGTGCGCCTTGCGGCGGGTCTCCTCCAGCAGCAGCGACGTGATGCGCTGCAGCTGCTCCGCCGAGAGCTTGCGGAACACGATGATCTCGTCGATGCGGTTGAGGAACTCCGGACGGAACGACTCCCGCAGCCTGCGCATCAGCCGCTCCCGCAACGGCTGCTCGGTGTCGTCCTCGCGCGGCGGCACGAAGCCGAGCGCGCCCTGGGTGCCGGACAGCACCAGCTCCGAGCCGACGTTGCTGGTCATGATCAGCACGGTGTTGGTGAAGTTCACCGTGCGGCCTCGCCCGTCGGTGAGCCTGCCGTCGTCGAGCACCTGCAGCAGAACGTTGAACACCTCGGGGTGCGCCTTCTCGATCTCGTCCAGCAGCACCACGGAGTACGGCCGCCTGCGCACGGCCTCGGTCAGCTGGCCCGCCTCCTCGTAGCCGACGTAGCCGGGCGGGGCGCCGATGAGCCGCGAGACCGTGTGCCGCTCGCCGTACTCGGACATGTCGAGCCGGATCATGCGGTCCTGGTCGCCGAACAGCGCCTCGGCCAGCGCCCTGGCCAGCTCCGTCTTGCCGACGCCGGTGGGGCCGAGGAACAGGAAGCTGCCCGAGGGCCGGTCGGGCTCGGCGAGCCCCGCGCGGGTCCTGCGCACGGCCTCCGCGACGGCCTCCACCGCCTCGTCCTGCCCGACGACCCTGCCGTGCAGGTGCTCCTCCAGGTGCAGCAGGCGCTCCCGCTCCTCCTGGGTCAGCTGGCTGACCGGAATCCCGGTGATCCGCGCCACCACCTCGGCGATGTCCACGGCGCCGACCTCGGGCACGCCCGCGGGCCGCTCGCCGTCGCGGCTCTCCTCGATGCGGCGGCGCAGTTCGTTGATCTCGTCCCGCAGCGACGACGCCCGTTCGTAGTGCTCCTCGCTCACGGCCTGGTCGCGGTCGCGGCACAGCTGCTCCAGCCGCTGCTCCATCTCGCGCACCTGGTCGGGCCGCCGCCCCGCGCGCATCCGCACGCGGGCGCCGGCCTGGTCGACCAGGTCGATCGCCTTGTCCGGCAGGAACCGGTCGTTGATGTAGCGGTCGGACAGCGTCGCCGCGGCGCTGAGCGCCTCGTCGCTGAACCGCACCTGGTGGTGCGCCTCGTACTGGTCGCGCAGCCCGTGCAGGATCGCGAGCGTGTCCTCCACGTTCGGCTCCGGCACCAGGATCGGCTGGAAGCGGCGCTCGAACGCCGGATCGGACTCGATGTTGGCGCGGTACTCGTCGAGCGTGGTGGCGCCGACGATGTGCAGTTCCCCCCTGGCGAGCGCGGGCTTGAGCATGTTGCCCGCGCCCATCGAGCCCTCGGACGCGCCCGCGCCCACCACGGTGTGCAGCTCGTCGATGAAGACGATCAGGTCGTCGCGGTGGCTGCGGATCTCCTCGAGCAGCTTCGTCATGCGCTCCTCGAAGTCGCCGCGGTAGCGGGTGCCCGCCACCATGGCGGTGACGTCGAGCTGCACCACGCGCCTGCCGGTGAGCGTCTCGGGCACCTGCCCGTCGGCGACGCGCTGGGCGAGCCCCTCCACGATCGCGGTCTTGCCGACGCCCGCCTCACCGATGAGCACCGGGTTGTTCTTGGTCCGCCGCGACAGCACCTCGATGGTCTGCTCGATCTCGTCGTCGCGGCCCACCACCGGGTCGATCTGGCCGTCGCGGGCCATCGCGGTGAGGTCGCGCCCGTAGGAGTCGAGCGTCTCGGTGCCGGTGGGCTCCTGGCCCGGCCGCAGCTGCCCTGGGCGGCCCTGCGGTGCCGGTCCGGGGCTCGGGCCCTGGATCGCCCGCTGCATCGCCTCCGGGGTGACGCCCGCCCCCGTCAGCAGCCTGCGCGCCGTGGAGTCCTGGCCAGCGACCAGGGCGAGCAGCAGGTGTTCGGGCCCGATGTAGGACGAGTGCAGGCCGCGCGAGATCTGGTGCGCGTCGATGAGGGTCCGCTTCGCGCCCGGGGTCAGGGTGGGCGCGGTCTCCCGCTGGGGCATGCCCGGCTGCCCGCGCCTGGCCTCCCGTTCGATGCGCTCGGCCAGCGCGTCCGGGTCGGCGCCCGCGCGCTGGATGAGCTCCCGGCTGCCGGGCGCACGGGTGGCCGCCCACAGCAGATGCACCGAGTCGAGCTCGCCGCCACCCCACTCGCCGACCTGGCGGACCGCCTCGGAGACCAGCGCGAGCGTCTGTTCGCTCATGAGCTTGGTGATGCCGACCGCGTACGGCCTGCGCCCTGGCATGGCGTTGCCGAAGAACTGGGCGAGCAACTGGTCGAATGGGCTCGGTCCGGGATCGCCGCCGAAGAAGCCGGTCATCACACCCCTCCTGAGGTCCGCGTCTGCTTCCCAGGAGGGCCTACCCGTCGGGCGGCGGCGTCAACCCACGTAGCGGCGGGCCCGCGAGGTGTTCTGCGTGTGCTCCAGCGAGCGCAGCCCCTGCTCGACGGCGGCGGGCACGACGCGGCGTTCGCGCAGCACCCACGGCAGGCCCCGCAGCGCCTCGGCGACAGCCGCGAGCGTCGCGCGGTCGGCGGGCGCGGAGCGCAGCACCGCGGCGGTGCGCCGCGCGGCGCTGCGCAGCGGCCTGCGCAGCCACTGGGTCCACAGGGTGTTGCGGATGCCGAGCTGGCGGCGCCTGCGCGGGTCGCGCTGCCGGGACGGCGCGTGGTGGATGACGACGTCCTCGGCCCAGCACATCCACCAGCCGCGGGCGGCCAGGTCGATGGCCAGCAGCTCCTCCTCCCCGCCGAGCCACATCCTCGGGGAGAACCCGCCGACCTCGCGGAACGCGGCGACGCGGAAGGTGGTGAGCCCGGCCATCACGCCGAGCAGCGCGGGCCCGGGCAGCCAGTCCGGTCCGCGCACCGGCGAGTGCCGCAGCTCCGGGGTGATCGGGTCCTCGGTGAGGTCGGGCTCCACGAGGCAGCGGCCGGTCACCGACGCCAGCCCGGGGTGGGCATCGAGCAACCCGGCCGCCCGGTGCAGCGAGCCCGGCTGCCAGCGCGTGTCGTCGTCGCAGAACGACACGTAGGGCGTCCGCACGTGCTGCACGGCGAGGTTGCGGGCGAGCGCGCCGAGATTGCGGTCGCAGCGCAGCAGCTCCACCCCGGGATGCCGTTCGGCGATCGCGTCGGCGGTGCCGTCGGTGGAGGCGTTGTCGGCCACGATGATCGGCGCCGCGTCCGGCAGGCTCGTCATGGCCTCGAGCGTGCGCAGCGCCTCGTCACGGCGGTTGTGCGTCATCATCACGACGGTGACGCGCTGGTTCATGCGAGCTCCCTGATCTGCTGCTCGACGGTGCGCGGCAACCGGTGCCGCCGGGTCAGGGCGTGCGGCAGCCTGCGCAGGGCGCCCACCGCCGCGCCGGGGTCGCGCAGCAGCGGGCCCGCCGCGCGCACGCACTCGTGCGGCGGCCTGCGCAGCCACGCGATGAGCGCGTTGTTGCGCCGTTCCATGCTGCGCCGCCATGCCGGTGCCGGCCTGCTCGGCGACGGGTGGTGGTGGGCCACGACGTCGTCGGCGTAGCACAGCCACCAGCCGCGCGCGGCCAGGTCGTAGGACAGCAGCTTCTCCTCCGCGCCGAAGTGCAGCAGCTCGCTGAACCCGCCCACGTCGAGGAAGGCGTCGCGGCGCACGATCGCCGAGCACGCGAGGAACCCGAGCACGAGGGGGCCGGGGGCGCCGGGCGGTGTGCCGAGCGGGCTTTTCGCCATCAGCTCGCACACCGGGTCGGGCCGGTTCTGCTCGCCCACCAGCGTGCGGCCCGCGAGCAGGCCGAGACGCGGATGTTCGGCGAACAGCGCCTCGGCGCGGGCGAGCGCGCCGGGCGCCCACCAGGAGTCGTCGTCGCTGAACGCCACGTACGGGGTGCCTGCCGCCTCCACCCCGAGGTTGCGGGCCGCGGCCGCGCGGTTCTCCGGCGCGCTGACGACCCGCACGCCCGGCTGCTGCTCCCGGACCAGGGTGGCGGTGCCGTCGGTGGAGGCGTTGTCCACCACGATGATCGGCGGCACCGGCCGCAGCGTGCGCAACCGCGCGAGCGTGCGCAGCAGCTCGTCCGCCCGGTTGCGGGTCGCGATGACGACTGTGGTCCTCACCGGCTCACCTCGTCGAGTAGTGCGGTCAGCGCGCCGTCGAGCGGGCGGACCCTGCGCCGCGGCGCCGCGGCGGCATCACCGGCCCGTGTGGACAGACACCAGTTCCACCAGTGGCCGAGCCGCCCCGCGTCCGCCTGCTCGGCGGGTACCAGCGCGGGCCAGTCGAGCGCGTGGGCCTGCGCGCTCACCTTGCCGCCGCCCGCGACCGGGTCCACGGCGAGGGCGGGCACCCCGGCGTGCAGCGCGAGCACCAGACCGTGCAACCGGGTGGTCACCACCACGTCGAGCCGCTCCACAAGGGACACGAACGCGTCACCGGTCGCGCAGTGCCGCCAGTCGGCGCTGTCCAGCCGGGTGTCCAGCGGCACGCGGGCGCAGTCAAGCCCGCCCGCCCAGTCGAGCAGTGCCTCGTGCACCTGCTCGTGCCTGCGCCGCTCGCCGTACTCGTGCTGGCCGGGTGCCAGCACGAAACCGGCCACAGGCACGCGGGTGGTACTCGCCGCGAGTGCGAGGTCGGCTCTGGCGACCGCGTCGCCGTCGCGGGCGAGCACCCGGTGGAACCCGGTGACGGCCCGGTCGGCGGGGTCGATGACGGACACGCCGACGGCGATGCGCCTGCAGGACGCGTAGCGGTCGTGCAGCCAGCGCAGCTGCTCGCCGTGCGCGGGTCCACAAGCGAACACGACGTGGCTGTAGGCGGCGGGCTCCGCGTCGTCGAGGTGCAGCGCGCCCGGCCGGAAGGCGGGACTCCACGCGGTGTCGAATGCGACGCCCGCCGTGTCGAGGGCGGCGGCCACGGTGCGCATGCTGAGCACGTCGCCGGCGGTCGCCTCACCGTGCAGAAAGCTCGGCCAGCCGGTGACGAGGACACGCATGATCACCGGCTACCCGCTCGCCGGGCGTTTCACACTGACCCGGCAGGGTAACCGGGCGGCATGGCAGCTGAGGGCGGACACGCGGTGGTCACCGGCGGCGCCGGGTTTCTGGGGTCTCACCTGTGTGAGTGCCTGCTGCGCAAGGGATACCGGGTGAGCTGTCTGGACAGTTTCGCCACCGGCACCCCCCGCAACGTGGCCCGGCTGGAGTCGCGTCCGGGGTTCCGGCTCGTGCAACACGACGTCACCGATCCGTTCCCCGACGTGGGCAGGGCCGCGCTGGTGCTGCATCTGGCCTCGGCGGCGTCGCCAAAGGACTACGCGCGCCTGCCCATCGAGACACTGCGGGCCGGGGCCATCGGCACCGCCAACGCGTTGGAGTTCGCGGGCAGGCACGGCGCCCGGTTCGTGCTCACCTCGACCAGCGAGGTCTACGGCGATCCGCTCGAGCACCCCCAGCGCGAGACATACTGGGGCAACGTCAACCCGATCGGGCCGCGCAGCGTCTACGACGAGGCCAAGCGCTACGCGGAGGCGCTGACGATGGCACACCACCGGCAGTACGGCGCGGATGTGGGCATCGCCCGCATCTTCAACACCTACGGCCCGCGCATGCGTGCCGACGACGGGCGGATGATCCCGAACTTCATCACGCAGGCGCTGGCCGGTGAACCGTTGACGGTCGCGGGGACGGGAAGGCAGACGCGCTCGGTGTGCTACGTGGACGACACCGTCGCGGGACTGCTGGCACTGGCCGAAAGCACGGTTCCGGGGCCGGTGAACATCGGCAACCCGCACGAGCTTTCCGTGCGGCACATCGCCGACGAGATCCGCGCGCTCAGCGGGTCACGGTCGCCGGTGACGTCGATCCCGGGCGCGGTCGACGACCCCCGGCGCCGCTGTCCGGACATTTCGGTCGCCCTGTCGCTCCTGGGCTGGCAACCGGAGGTCACCCTTCGTGAAGGACTGCGGCGCACCATCGACTGGTTCGCCGCCGAGCGCGGCGCGGCCGCCTGAACCCGCGCGAGCCCGTCCCGCCACGCAGAACTCGCGGGCCCGAACGCAGGACTCGCGGGCCTGAACGCAGGACTCGCGACTCGTGCACCGACCGTAGTGACGTCCAGGGCTTTTGCTCCAGAACGGTTTAGGCACCGCTGCAACGGGTAGCGACATAGTACGGCCACCGCGCCGGGACCACGGTCGAGACGAGAGGCAGAAAACCGTGCGAGTACTGGGAATCAACGCCGTCTTCCACGACCCCGCCGCCGCGCTCGTCGTGGACGGCGAGATCGTCGCCGCCGCCGAGGAGGAGCGGTTCAGCCGCCGCAAGCACGGCAAGGAACCGGTCCCGTTCGCGGCGTGGGAACTGCCCGAGCAGGCGGCGAGGTGGTGCCTGGACACGGCCGGGCTGAGCCCGGCCGACCTCGACGCGGTCGCCTACTCCTACGACCCCGGGCTCGTCAGCCACGACGTCGGCGGCCTCGACGAGGGCGGCTGGGAGAAGCTGCGCACCCTCTACGCACAGCGTGCGCCGTCGTTTCTCAAGACGGCACTGCCCGGTCTGGACCCCGGCATCGTCCGCTTCGTGCGCCACCACCTCGCGCACGCCGCGTCCGCGGCACTGGCCGCACCGTTCGGCGACTGCGCCGTGCTCACCTCCGACGGCCGCGGCGAGGCCGAGTCCTATCTGGCCGGTGAGTACCGCGACGGCAAGTTCGAGGAGCTCGCGCACCAGCCACTGCCCCACTCGCTGGGCCTGGCCTACGAGGACGTCACGGCGCACCTCGGCTTCCGCCGCTCCAGCGACGAGTACAAGGTCATGGCGCTCGCCTCCTACGGCACACCACGCTTCCTGCCCGCCCTGCGCGAGCGCATCCACACCGACGGCACCGGCGGCTTCCGCACCGAGCCGATCGACTTCGCGGAGTTCGCGCCCGCCCGCGGCAAGAACGACGAGCTGCTTCCCGAGCACGCCGACCTGGCCGCGAGCCTGCAGTGCGTCGTCGAGGACGTCCTGCTGGAGCTCGCGACGTGGCTGCACGAGCGCACCGGACGGCGCGATCTGGCGCTCGCGGGCGGCACCGCCCTCAACTGCGTCGCCAACACCCGCCTGTACGCCGAGAGCCCGTTCGAGCGCGTGTGGGTCCAGCCCGCCGCTGGCGACGCGGGCACCGCGCTCGGCGCCGCGCTGCAGCTGTGCGCCGACGCCGGTGAGCGCACCGCGCCCATGTCCGGCGCCGACCTCGGCCGCGGGTGGTCCGATGAGGAGCTGGAAACGTGGCTGGGGGAGGCGAACGTCCGCTACGAGCGGCCCGCCGACATCGCGCAGACCGTGGCCCGCGCCCTCGCCGACGACAGGATCGTCGCCTGGTTCCAGGGCCGCGCCGAGTTCGGTCCCCGCGCGCTCGGCCACCGTTCGCTGCTCGCGCATCCCGGCCGCGCCGAGAACCTGGAGCGCCTCAACGCCGTGAAGGGCCGCGAACAGTTCCGTCCGGTCGCGCCGATGGTGCTCGCCGATCGTGCCGCCGAGCTGTTCACCCGTGGACCCGTTCCCAGCCCGTACATGCTGTTCGTCCACGACGTCGTGCCGGAGTGGCAGGAGCGCATTCCGGCCGTGACGCATGTGGACGGCACCGCGCGCATCCAGACCGTCGACGCGGACACCGAACCGCTCGTGGCGCGGATGCTCGCCGCCTTCGAGGGCCACACCGGGCTGCCCACCGTGGTCAACACGAGCCTCAACACCGCGGGCAGGCCGATGGTCGACGACCCGAGGGACGCGCTCGAGTGCTTCGGATCGTCGCCTGTGGACCTGCTCGCCATCGGGCCGTTCGCCGTGTGGAGGAACGCATGAACTACAGCATCGTGATCCCCACGACGGGCAGGCCTCAGCTCGCGACACTGCTGCGCGCGCTGGACGCCTCCCGCGGCCCGCGCCCCGCCGAGGTGATCGTCGTGGACGACCGCCCCGCGGGCGAACCGCTGACGTTGCCTCGGATCCGGTTCCGGGTGCGGCAGCTGCGCTCGGGCGGGCGCGGCCCCGCCGCGGCCCGCAACACGGGGTGGCGCGCCGCCCGCACGGAGTGGATCGCGTTCCTCGACGACGACGTGCTGACCGATGTGGACTGGACACAGCGGCTTTCGGAGGACCTCGACGGGCTCGGCGACACCGTCGCCGCGTCGGTGGCCCGGCTGGACGTGCCGCTGCCCGGCTACCGGCGCCCCGACGACGACGAGCGCGACACGCTGGCGCTCACCGGCGCGAGGTGGATCACCGCCGACATGGCCTACCGGCGCAGCGCGCTGGTCGAGGTGGGCGGATTCGACGAGCGCTTCCCGCGCGCCTTCCGCGAGGACGCCGACCTCGCCCTGCGCGTCTGCAAGGCCGGTTACCGCATCGCCGACGGCCGGAGGGTGACCACGCATCCCGCCCGTTCCGGCGGGTTCCTCGCCAGCGTGCGCAGGCAGCGGGGCAACGCCGACAACGCCCTGATGCGCGCCAAGCACGGCAGGCACTGGCGGCAGCTGACCGGCGAGGGCCCCGGCAGGCTCGGCAGGCACGCGCTGACCACGCTCACCGGGGTGGCCGCGGCCGGGCTGGCGGCCACCGGGCGCCGCAGGGCCGCCACACTGGCCGGTGGCGCCTGGGCCGGGCTGACCGCGGAGTTCGCCACGCGCCGCATCGCGCCGGGACCGCGCACGCCGCGCGAGATCACCAGGATGGTCCTGACCAGCGCGCTCATCCCGCCGGTGGCATGCGCGCACCGGCTGCGGGGCGAGCTGCGGGTCCGCGAGCCCGCCGCCGCCGTGCTGTTCGACCGCGATGACACCCTCATCGAGGACGTGCCCTACCTCGGCGACCCGGCCGGGGTGCGCCCGGTGCCGGGCGCCGCCGCCGCGCTGGGCGTCCTGCGCTCGGCCGGTGTGCAGCTCGGCGTGGTGAGCAACCAGTCCGGCGTCGCCCGCGGCTACCTCACCACCGACTCGGTGCGGGCGGTCAACGAGCGCGTCGACGAGCTGCTGGGGCCGTTCCAGACCTGGCAGGTGTGCCCGCACGGGCCCGAGGACGCGTGCGCCTGCCGCAAACCCAGGCCGGGCATGGTACTGCGGGCCGCGGAGGTGCTTGGCGTGGACGTGCGCCGCTGTGTCGTCGTCGGCGACACGGGCGCCGACGTCGAGGCCGCCGCCGCAGCGGGAGCCACGGGGGTGCTGGTGCCGACCGCCCGCACCCTGCCCGACGAGGTCGAGAGGGCGCGGCGGGACGCGCTGGTCGCCACCGACGTCACCGCTGCCGCGCGCCTGGCCATGGAGGTCCTGTGAGAACGCTCGTGGCGAGGCTGGACAACGTCGGCGACGTGCTGCTCGCCGGGCCGTGCGTGCGCGCCGTGGCGGCAGGCTCCGACTCGGTCGCACTGCTGGCGGGTCCGCGCGGCCGTGCGGCCGCCGAGCTGCTGCCCGGCGTCGACGAGGTGCTGGAGTGGTGCGCGCCGTGGATCGACCCGGAGCCGCCGGAGCTCACCGAGGACGCGGTGCTGGAGCTGGCCAAGCGCGTCCGCGACCTGCGCCCCGACCGGGCGCTGATCCTGACCTCGTTCCACCAGTCCCCGCTGCCGCTCGCGCTCGTGCTGCGCATGGCCGGGGTGCCGTGGATCGGCGCGATCAGCGAGGACTACCCGGGCTCGCTGCTGGACCTGCGCCACCGCGTCGACGGCGACCCGCCCGAGGCCGAACGCGCCCTGTCGCTGGCCACGGCCGCCGGGTTCCGGCTGCCGGACGGCGACGACGGCAGGCTCGCCCTGCGCGGTCCGCTGCCGGACACGCACGCGCTCACCGGCGGGCCCGGCTATGTCGCGGTGCACCCGGCGGCGTCCGTTCCGGCCCGCCAGCCGACGCCGGAGCGGGCCCACGCGATCGTGCGGGCACTCGCCGGGAACGGCCACCGGGTGGTGGTCACCGGCGCGCCCGCGGAACGGGACCTGACCGCCACCGTCGCCGGAGACGTCGCGCTGGACCTGGGCGGCGCCACCGGTCTCGAAGAGCTGGCGTCGGTGCTCGCCAACGCGCGCGCCGTCGTCGCGCCCAACACCGGGCCCGCCCACCTGGCCGCGGCCGTGGGCACCCCGGTGGTGTCGCTGTTCGCCCCGGTCGTGCCGGCCGCCCACTGGGCGCCCTACGGGGTGCCCACGGTGCTGCTCGGTGACCAGACCGCGCCGTGCCGCGACAGCAGGGCCCGGCACTGCCCGGTCGAGGGGCATCCGTGTCTGGCGATCGACCCGGCACG
The DNA here is from genome assembly GCF_003202285.1 of Prauserella muralis. Taxonomy (GTDB): domain Bacteria; phylum Actinomycetota; class Actinomycetes; order Mycobacteriales; family Pseudonocardiaceae; genus Prauserella_B; species Prauserella_B muralis. The sequence goes on along the minus strand of NZ_MASW01000002.1, from coordinate 558,344 downwards.
CGTCGTCTCGGCCGTGCACCGACTCACAGGAGGTATGTCGTGATCGAAGAGCACTTCGCCGCGCTGGCCGGTGCCCTGGACCGCGTCCAGGCCGCAGCGCCGACGATCCAGCGCTGGGGCGCGCAGCTGGCCGACGTGCTCGGCGACGGGGGCAGGCTGCTCGCGTGCGGCAACGGCGGCAGCGCTGCCGAGGCCCAGCACCTGACCGGTGAGCTGGTGGGCAAGTTCCTGCACGACCGGCAGCCGCTGTCGGCCATCGCTCTGCACGCCGACACCTCGGCGGGCACGGCCATCGCCAACGACTACGGCGAGCACGAGCTGTACGCACGGCAGGTCCGGGCCCACGGCAGGCCGGGTGACGTGCTGGTGGCGCTGTCGACGAGCGGACGAAGCCAGAACGTCGTCGCGGCCGCCAAGACCGCACACGAGGCCGGGCTCACGACGTGGGCGCTGACCGGGCCCGCCCCCAACCCGCTGGTGTCCCTGTGCGACGACGCGATCGCCGTCGAGGCCGACAGCGTCGCGACCGTGCAGGAGGTTCACCTCGCCGTCGTGCACGCCCTGTGCGCGCGGCTCGACGAGCGCCTGGGGGTTCCGTCGTGACGCCGCTGGTGGTGGTCGGTGACGCGCTGCTGGACGTCGACGTCGAGGGCACCGCCGAGCGGCTGTGCCCGGAGGCGCCGGTGCCCGTGGTGGACGTCGAGCGGCGCTGGCAGCGACCCGGCGGCGCCGGGCTGGCCGCGACGCTGCTCGCGACCAGGACGGCCCCCGAGGTGGTGCTGGTGACCGCGCTCGGCGACGACGACGCGGGCAGGCGGCTCGCGGAGCTGCTGGCGCACGACGTGCAGGTGGTGCGGCTGCCGATGGACGGCGAGACCGTGTGCAAGACCCGGCTGCGGGCGGCGGGCCAGTCGCTGGCCCGGGTGGACACCGGCGGCGGGAGGGCCGCGCGGGCGCCGCTTCCCGGGCGTGCCGTGCGGGCTCTGCGCTCCGCCGGGGCGATCCTGGTCTCCGACTACGGCCGCGGAGTGGCCGCGCATCCCGGACTGCGGGACCTGCTGACGGAGCTGGCGCCCCGCGTGCCGGTGGTGTGGGACCCGCATCCGCGCGGGCCCGCGCCCGTGCCGGGCGTCCGGCTGGCCACGCCCAACGACAGCGAGGCGCTGGCGTTCGCCGGCGACTGCTCCGATGCCGCCGATGCGGCACACACCCTGCGCAGCACCTGGTCGTGCACGGCGACGGCGGTGACCGTGGGCCCGCGGGGCGCGCTGCTGGCCGGGCCGGGCGACGGTCCCCCGGTGACCGTTCCGGTGTCGGCGCCTGCCCGCGCGGCCGGGCACGGCAGGCCCGACACCTGCGGTGCGGGCGACCGGTTCGCCAGCGCCGCCACGGCCGCGCTGGCCGGGGGCTCCGAGCTCACCGCCGCCGTCAGCTCCGCCGTGGACGCCGCGTCCCGGTTCGTCGCGGCGGGCGGCGCCGCCGCGCTGTCGGTCGACGGCACCCCGGCGGGGGAACCCGAGTCGGCGTTCGGGCTTGCCGACCGCGTGCGCAGGCAGGGCGGCAGGCTGGTGGCCACCGGCGGCTGCTTCGACCTGCTGCACCCCGGCCACGTGAGCCTGCTGCGGCAGGCGCGCTCCCTCGGAGACGCGCTCGTGGTGTGCCTCAACTCGGACGAGTCGGTGCGCGGCCTCAAGGGTCCCGCCCGCCCGGTCGTGCCCGCCGAGGACCGCGCCCGGCTGCTGCTGGAGCTGGAGTCGGTGGACGCCGTCGTCGTGTTCGACGAGCCGTCGCCGGAGCAGGTGCTGGCCCGGCTGCGCCCCGACGTGTGGGTCAAGGGCGGCGACTACGCCGAGGCCGACCTGCCGGAGGCGGGCGTCGTGCGGCGGCACGGCGGCGAGGTGGTCCTGGTGCCCACCGTGGCCGGCTACTCGACCACCCACCTGCTCACCCACCACCGCTGACCCGAGGGAGGAGACGTTTCGTGAAGGTACTGATCACAGGAGGTGCGTCCGGCCTGGGTGCGGCCACGGTCGAGGCCGTGCGCGCCGAGGGCGGCACCCCGCTGGTCGTCGACCGTGCCGCGCCCGCCGACGGCGTCGACCACGAGCTGGCCGACCTGGCCGACACACCCGCCGCCGAGAACGCGGTGCGGGCGCTCGCCGACCGGGCGGGCGGGCTGGACGCGGTGTTCACCGCCGCGGGCATCGACACACCGGGCAAGCTCGGCGCCGTGCCCGCCAAGGAGTGGGAGCGCGTCGTGCAGGTGAACCTGCTCGGCACGGTGGCCGCGGTGCGCGCCTCCCTGCCCTACCTCGAGGCCTCCGGCGGCACGGTCGTGACGTGCTCGTCGACACTGGGCCTGCGCTCGGTGAGCGATGCGACGGCGTACTGCGCGTCGAAGGCGGGAGTCGTCGGGTTCACCCGCGCGCTCGCGGCCGAGACGGCGGGCCGCATCGGCGTCACCCTGCTCGTGCCCGGCGGCATGGACACGCACTTCTTCGACAGCCGCGACGAGCAGTACAAGCCGCCGCCGGGAGCGAAGCTGAACAAGCCGGAGGACGTGGCGCGCAGCGTGCTGCACGCGCTGCGCCAGCCACCCGGCTGCCAGGTGCGGGAGCTGGTGGTCTGCCACGAGGAAGAGGGCTCGTGGCCGTGACGTCCTCCCCGCCGGAGCGCGGCACCGTGCTCGTGCTGCGCGCGCTCGGCCTCGGCGACCTGCTCACGGCCGTGCCCGCGCTGCGCGCGCTACGCCGCGCCCGTCCCGGCGACCGGCTGGTGCTGGCCGCGCCGGACGCGCTGCGGCCCCTTGCCTCGCTGTCGGCCACGGTGGACGAGCTGCTGCCGACACCGGGGCTCGGGGCCCTGGACTGGCGTGGCGAGCCGCCCGCGCTGGCGGTGAACCTGCACGGCAGCGGCCCCGAGAGCATCGCCGACCTGCTCACCACGAGGCCGGCCGGGCTGATCACCCACCGGCATCCCGGCCACCCGGACGTGCCCGGCCCCGAGTGGCCCGCCGGGGCGCACGAGGTGGACCGGTGGTGCTCGCTGCTGGAGTGGCACGGCATCCCGGCCGACCGCACCGACCTCGGCCTTGCCGAGCCGGACACGCCCAGCCCGGCACCGGGTGCGGTGGTGATCCATCCCGGCGCCGCCTATCCGGCGCGCCGCTGGCCCGCCGAACGGTTCGCGGAGGTGGCCCGTGCCCTGTCCGGGCATCCCGTCATCGTGACGGGCAGCGACGCCGAACGGCCGCTGGCCGAGCAGGTGGCCGCGCTGGCCGGGCTGCCGCCGGAGTCCGTGCTGGCGGGACGCACCGGCCTGGACGGGCTGTCCGCGCTGGTCGCGGGAGCCGCGCTGGTGGTGTGCGGCGACACCGGCGTCGGCCATCTGGCGACGGCGTTCGGCACGCCGTCGGTGCTGCTGTTCGGCCCGACCCCGCCGCACCGGTGGGGACCCCCGCCCGAGCGGCCGCGGCACGTGGCGCTGTGGGCGGGCATCGAGGGTGATCCGTTCGCCGAGCGGCCCGACCCGGGCCTGCTGCGGCTCACGCCGCGCGACGTGCTCTCCGCGGCACGGCGCCTACTGCCGGAGGGAACCCATGTCTGAGCGCACCGCTGAGCCCGCCGGTGTCGGGGTGGCCGGGGCCGGCTACGTCGGGTTGACCACCGCGGCCTGCCTCGCCCACCTGGGTCACCGGGTGACGTGCGTCGACACCGACGCCGCCAAGGTCACGGCGCTGCGCGCCGGGCAGGTGCCGATCGCCGAGCCCGGGCTGCCCGAGCTGGTGGAGCAGGGACTCTCCGACGGCGGCCTCGCCTTCACCACCGACCTGGCGGCGCTGCGCGAGCCCGCGCTGGTGTTCCTCTGCCTGCCCACGCCCACCGGCGACCGCGGCGCCCCCGACCTCGGCGCGTTCGACGACGCGCTGGCTCAGCTGCGCGGCGGGCTGCGCCCCGGTTGCGTGGTGGTGATCAAGTCGACGGTGCCGGTGGGCACCGCCGACCGGGTGGCGGACACGCTCGGGGTCTCCGTTGTCAGCAACCCGGAGTTCCTGCGTGAGGGCCACGCCGTGCACGACTTCCTGCATCCCGACCGGGTGGTCGTCGGCGCCCGCGACGAGACGGCGGCGCGCGCGGTCGCCGGCCTGTACGCCGGGCTCGACGCGCCGCTGCTGCACACCACCCCGGCCAGCGCGGAGCTCGCGAAGTACGCCAGCAACGCGTTCCTGGCCGTCAAGGCGTCCTACGTCAACGAGCTGGCCGAGCTGTGCGAGCGGCTCGGTGCCGACGTGGTCGACGTGGTGCGCACGATGGGCCTCGACAACCGGATCGGCTCGGCGTTTCTGTCCCCCGGCCCCGGCTGGGGCGGCTCGTGCCTGCCGAAGGACACGCGCGCGCTGCTGCACACCGCGGGCGAGAGCGGGCTCGACTTCTCCGTGCTCGCCGACGCCGTCGCCGCCAACGCCCGGCAGTGCGACCGGGTGGTGGCCAAGGTCAGGCACGCCGTGACGGGCTCGGCCGAAGGGTCACTGGCCGGGCTGCGGCTCGGCGTGCTGGGCGTGACGTTCAAGGCGGGCACCGACGATGTGCGCGAGTCGCCCGCGCTCGCGGTGGCCGAACGGCTGGCCGCCGAGGGTGCGCAGCTGACGGCCTACGATCCCGGCGCCCAGGCCGACCTCCGGCTGGAGCACGTGCATCTCGTGGACGACCCGCTGCTGGTCGCGAAGGACGCCGCCGGGATCGTCGTGCTCACCGACTGGCCACAGTTTCGCGACCTGAACTGGGCGCAGCTGGGCCAGCTGGCCGAGCAGGCCACGGTGGTCGACGCCCGCAACCTGCTCGACCCGGGTGAGCTGGGACAGGCGGGATTCGCCTACTGGGGGCTCGGCCGCCGGTGAGCTCGCCGGTGGCCGTCACGACTCGGAGATCGACTCCACGGTCCCGCCGACCTTGCGCTCGTCCAGGTGCCGGGCGGCGTCGGCCTGCGCCACGATGCCGACGAGGCGCTGACCCTCGACCACAGGAAGGCGCCGCACCTGGTGGCGCGCCATCTTGTCCAGGGCCTCGGCCACGTCGTCGTCGGGCCGCACGGTCACCACGTCGCCGCGGGCAAGCTCGCTGGCGTGCAGGGCCACCGGGTCCTTGCCCTCGGCCAGCACGCGCACCACGATGTCGCGGTCGGTGAGCATGCCCTTGAGCTGGTTGTCCTCACCCCGGATCGGCAGTGCGCCGACATCGGCGTCGGCCATCTTCCTGGCGGCGTGGGCCACCGTGTCGCTGCTGTCGACGCAGGCGGGGTCGGACGTCATGATCTCGCGTACCTGAGTCACCGAAACTCAGCTCCCTCGTTGTCGTCGGTTGTGACGCGGTCACCTCCGGACTACCCGTCCCGCGGGCTATGCACTCGGCCTGCCCGCCGCTACGCTGCAGTCACTAAGGCGGTTGAGCAGCAGCGGCCCGCGAAACCCTGCCGATCCGTCCTGGGCGTTCCTTCCGCTGGAGGTGCCGTGCCCGAGCTGCCACCGCAGAGCCCGCTGCTCGACGTGACCGACGAGCGCCAGGGCCAGAGCCTGATCGTCCGGGTCACCGGCGACATCGATCTCGCCACCGCGCCCCGGCTGGAGCGGTACCTGACGGAGGCGCTGGAGGCGGTGCCGCCTCCCCATCCGCTCGTGGTCGACCTGACCGGCGTGGGCTTTCTCGGCTCGTGCGGGCTGGCGCTGCTGCTGCGGGCGCACGACGCCGCCGCCGAGCGCGGCACCCCGCTGCGGATCGTCGCCGTGCAGCGCGCGATCCGCAGGCCGGTGGACGCGGTCGGACTGCGCGCCACGCTCGTGCTTCACCCGACAGTGGAATCCGCCCTCGAGCACACCGGTTGAGTGACGGATTCGAACGGCATCGCCATGGGTATATCGATGGCGTGACATCGCATCGCCGGCGCTGGGCCGCGAGGCTGCGCGAGGAGGCCGAGACGTTCGGCGACCTGACGAGGGCCGCCGAGGTGCACTGCCCCACCTCGGACGGGGTGATCGCGTCGGGCTTCACGTTCGCGGGCCCGTTGCACGCGGTCGTGCCGCTGCTGGGGGCGTTGCGCGACAACTCGCGGCTGCGCGTGGTCAGGGGCTGCCTCGAGGTCCGCTATGGCGGCTGGTCGTTCGAGACGCCGCTGTCGAACATCTCCGGCGTGCGGGCGTCCGGCGACCGGGTGCACCTCGACTTCCACGAGGCCGTCCACGGCCACGAGCCCTTCGGTATCCGGCACCGCTCGCTGACGGTGTGCGTCGACGACCCGGAGCGCGTGGCAGGCGAGTTGCGCACGGCCTGTGAACGCGACCGGCGCGGTGTCCGGTCTGTTCAAGACTGAGCACGCTGGCCGGGGCAAGCTGGCCGCATGACACTCGACATCACCGCGGCCCACGACTTCATGGCCGCCCATGCCCGGCTGCTCGATCAGCATCGGTTCCGCCTCGCCCTCGGCGAGGGCGACCCCGGCCCCGCGCTCGCCGCGCTCGAGGCCTACCGCAACCCCGACGGCGGGTACGGCTGGGGTCTCGAACCGGACCTGCGCTCGCCGGAGAGCCAGCCCGGCCCCGCGCTGCACGCCTTCGAGGTGTTCGCCGACGTCGCGCCCGTGACGAGCCCGCGCGCCGCCGAACTGTGCGACTGGCTGGCGTCGGTGACCCTGCCCGACGGTGGCCTGCCGTTCGCGTTGCCCGTGACGAGGCCTGCCGCGTCGGCGCCGTTCTGGACGGGCGCCGACCCCGCCGCGTCGTCGTTGCAGATCACGGCCATCGTTGCCGCCAACGCCCACCGCGTCGCGGCCCACGACAGGGCCGTCGCCGAGCATCCGTGGCTGCGCACGGCCACCGAGTACTGCCTGGCCACCATCCGCGAGCTCGACACCGCGCCGTTCGCCATCGAGCTCGCCTTCGCCGTCCGGTTGCTGGACGAGGCCGCGCCGGCCTACCCCGAGGCGGCCGCCCTGCTCAAGCGCCTCGGCGCGTTCGTACCGGAGAACGGCCTCGTGCACGTCGACGGCGGCGCCGAGGAGGAGTACATGCGCCCGCTGGACTTCGCGCCGTGGCCGGACACGCCCGCGCGCGGGCTGTTCTCCGACGACGTGGTCGCCGCGGACCTCCGGCGGCTGGCCGCCGAGCAGCACGACGACGGGGGCTGGCGCGTCGACTTCACCAGCTACTCCCCCGCCGCCGCGCTGGAATGGCAGGGCTACGCGACCGTGAGTGCCGTGGCGATCCTGCGTGCCGCGGACCGCCTCGGCTAAAGCTCCCCAATGCCACATTTGTTCCACTCAGTGGAGCGAATGCGGCATTCGCTCCACTGGATGGAGCGAATGCCGCATTGGGGAGCTTGGGGCTACGCGTCAGAAGCGCAGGTCGCGCAGGTACTCGAAGCCCACCTTGGCGGTGCTGAGCGGGTCGGTGGGCTGGTCGTGCTCGACGATGTACTGCTTCATCCCGCCGCGCCAGGTGTCGCGGAAGATGCGCGCGAAGTCGATCGTGCCGGTGCCCAGGTCGGCGAAGCCACCGTCGGCGGCCCTGTCCTTGACGTGGAACTGCTTCACGCGGCCGAAGTAGCGGTAGTACTCCTCCACCGGGTCGGCACCACCGGTCACCACCCAGTACAGGTCGTACTCGAAGTGGATGTTCTGCCGCGTGGTGTTGCGGGCGATGATGTCGATCGGCCGCACACCGTCGATCGGCTGGTACTCGTGGGCGTGGTTGTGGTAGCCGTAGGCGATCCCGGCCTCGCGGAACGCCTTGCCCGCCTGCTCCAGCCGCTGCGCGAACGCCGTCCAGTCGGCGACCGTCGAGTAGCTGGCCCACGCGCAGTCGGCCTTGTGGTAACCGAGGATCTTGGCGTCGGCGATGAGCTGGTCGACGTCCGCCCCGTCGAAACCGACGTGCGCGGAGGTGGCCCGCAGGTGGTGCTTGTCCAGCAGCGCGCGGAACTCCGTGGCCGAGCGGCCGTAGGTGCCCGCCAGCTCGACACAGCGGTAGCCGATGTCGGCCAGCGCGCCGAGCGTGCCGTCGGGGTCGTCCTGCATCAGGCTGCGCAGCGTGTAGAGCTGGACGCTGATGTGGTGCAGCGGGATGCGCCGCGTGCCGTGGCCCCAGCCCGCGTGCGCCGTGCCCGACAGTGTGCCCGCGACTCCCACGGCGGCCGCCGCGGTCGCGGCGGTACGCAGGAACGCGCGGCGGGGCAACGAGGATTCGGTCATGGTGAATCAGTTCCCTTCGGTGCTGAAGGCGGCGTCGAATGCCGCCGCCGGCTTGTCGAAGTTGAGATTCCGGATGTAGTGCACGGCTTCGGCGGCTCCACGCAGGCGATCCATGCCCGCGTCTTCCCACTCCACCGAGATCGGCCCGGTGTAGCCGATCGAGTTCAGGGCGCGAAACGCGCTCTCCCAGTCGACGTCGCCGTGGCCGGTGGACACGAAGTCCCAGCCCCGGCGCGGGTCGGCCCACGGCAGGTGCGAGCCGAGCCGCCCGTTGCGGCCGTCGAAGCGCTTCTTGGTGTCCTTGCAGTCCACGTGGTAGATACGGTCGGCGAAGTCGAGGATGAACCCGACCGGGTCCAGGTCCTGCCACACGAAGTGCGAGGGGTCCCAGTTGAGGCCGAACGCGGGCCGGTTGCCCACGGCCTCCAGCGCGCGCTTCGTGGTCCAGTAGTCGTAGGCGATCTCGCTGGGGTGGACCTCGTGGGCGAAGCGCACCCCCACCTCGTCGAACACGTCGAGGATGGGGTTCCAGCGCGCCGCGAAGTCGGCGTAGCCGTCGTCGATCATGTCCTGGGACACGGGCGGGAACATCGCCACGTACTTCCAGATCTTCGACCCGGTGAAGCCGATGACGGTGTTCACGCCCAGCTTGGCCGCGGCGCGGGCCGTGTCGGCCAGCTCGGCCGCGGCGCGCTGCCGCACACCCTCGGGCTCTCCGTCACCCCAGATGCGGGCGGGCAGGATGTTGCGGTGCCGCTCGTCGATCGGGTCGTCGCACACGGCCTGGCCGACCAGGTGGTTGGAGATGGCCCACACCTTGAGCCCGTACGAGTCGAGCAGCTTCAGCCTGTCCGAGACGTAATCCTCTTCGGACAGTGCGCGGTCGACCTCGAAGTGGTCTCCGGAGCAGGCGATTTCCAGCCCGTCGTAGCCCCACTCGGAGGCGTACCTGCACACCTCCTCGAACGGCAGGTCGGCCCACTGGCCGGTGAACAGCGTAACCGGTCGGCTCATCGGTAAGCTCCCTCTCGGATCCCTTGCACTTGCAGGAGAAGGTCTCGGACGTCGGTGGCCGGCACGCGACCACTGCTCTCTACTGTGGACGGCATCTCGGGCTCTGAGCAGAGCAGCACAGGACCGTCGGCCTTGGAGTCCGGGAGCCTGCCGTGCGAGCCCCGGACGTAGCGGGGGTCGGTCGGCACCACGTTCATCGCGTAACGCAGGCCGGCCTTCTTGCGGACGAGGTTGGCGCCCGCCTTGACCTTGACGAGACGGTCGGCGGGATCGAAGAACAGCTCCGCCGGATCGTAACCCGGCTTGCGGTGGATCTCCACTCCCCTGGCGAAATCCGGCGCGTGTGCGTCGTCGAGCCAGTAGTAGTAGGTGAACCACGCCCTGGGTTCCGCCACGGCGACGAGCTCGCCGGCCCGCTCGTGGTGCAGCCCGTATCGGGCCTGTTCCTGCCTGTCCAGCACCTCGTCCACACCGGACAGCCCGGCCACCAGATCCCGCACGCGAGGCAGGTCCTGCTCGTCGGCGACGTAGACGTGGGCGACCTGGTGGTCGGCCACCGCGAACGCCCGCGACACCCACGGGTCCAGGTACTCCATGCCGTCCTGGGTGTAGACCTCCAGCAGGCCCTCGCGGCGCAGCACGCGGTTGATGTCCACGGGGGTGTCCACCGCGGTGATCCCGTACTCCGACAGCGCGATGACCGCGTAGCCGTCGGCCTGTGCGTCGGTCAGCAGCGGCGCCAGCTCCGTGTCGACGGCCCGTGCCGCGGCGGCCGCCTGCGGCGATTCGGGGCCGAAGCGCTGCAGGTCGTAGTCCAGGTGCGGCACGTACACCAAATGCAGGTCCGGGCGTTCGGTGCGCAGCAGCCTGCGCGCGGCGGCGACGATCCACCGGGTGGACGCGATCGACGCCGTCGGCCCCCAGTAGTGGAACAGCGGGAATGGACCGAGCGCCTCGGTCAGCTCGTCGTGCAGGGACGGAGGGCGCGTGTAGCAGTCGGGTGACTTGCGGCCGTCGGCGTGGTAGATCGGCCGCGGGGTGATGGTGAAGTCGGTGGTCGCGCCCATCGCGTACCACCAGCACACGTTGGCCGCGGTGTAGCCGGGGCGGGCATCGCGCGCGGTCTCCCACACCTTCTGGCCGCCGACGAGCTTGTTGTGCTGGCGCCAGAGGTAGACCTCGCCGAGGTCGCGGAAGTACCAGCCGTTGCCGACGATGCCGTGCTCGGCGGGCATGAGCCCGGTGAGAAACGTCGACTGCGCGCTGCACGTCACGGCGGGCAGCACCGTGCCCAGCTCCGCCTGCCAGCCCCGGGTCGCCATCGCCGTCAGGTGGGGCATGTGCCGCAGCAACGCGGGCGTCATGCCCACGACGTCGATCACGAGCAGCTTCTTCATCGGGTCACCTCCGTGCGGGCCCAGGCGAGTTCTCCGGCGATCCCGGCAGCCAGGTCCTGCCGTTGCCGGGGCGGCAGGACGTTCCAGGTGTAGGTCTCGACCTCCACGTGCGGCAGCTCGCCGCGCGCGGCGAGCGCCCGCAGGCTCGTCTCCAGCACACCGGTCGTGGACGTCAGCGGCGGGTCGGGCGGGGCGTGCAGCGGCACGTGGAAGTGCACCCGCCACGGGCCGGTCGCGGGCAGCTCGGCCAGCGCCTGCGGCAGGTCGTCGGCGGCGAGAACGTCGCCGGTGGGCAACAACTCGCGTACCTGGTGCAGGTAGCGCGGCTCGGCGAACTCGGCCAGTGCCGCCCTCGCCTCCTCCGTGCCGGGCCGCTCGACGTGCAACGCGGCCGAGGCCTGCACCTTCACCACCCGCAGGCCCGCCTCGTAGATCCGGTCGACGGTGGCCGCCGGATCGGCGAACGACACCGCCAGGTGGCAGGTGTCCAGGCAGAGCCCGACGTGCTCGGGGTCGACTCGGCCGGCCAGCCACGTCACCGCGTCGGCCACGGTGTCGAGCACGCAGCCGGGCTCGGGCTCGATCGCGAGCCGGATCGGCTGCTCGTGCCGGGCCAGCGCCGTGCGCAGCACCCGGGTGACCTCCTCGAACGCGATGCCCGCGCGCACGTCGTGCGAAGGGCTCCACGGCTCGCGCCAGGCCAGCGGCAGCGTCGAGATGCTGCCGTAGCCCACGTCGGGCGGCAGCAGGTCGGCCAGCACCGTGATGCAGTCGAGCGTGTAGCGCAGTCTGCGGGTGTCGGTCCACGTCGGCAGGTACACCGAGTGCTTGACGACCTCGTCGTGGAACCCGCCGTAGGGAAACGCGTTGAGGGTCTGCACCGCAAGCCCGCGGGCCGACAGCTCCGCCCGCAGCCGGTGGCGCGCGGTGCGGTCGCCGGCCAGCCCGGCGGCGACCTCGGCGGCCAGCCAGAGGCCGACACCGAGCCGCTCCTCGCCCAGCCTCTGGCGCACCGGCACCGCGTAGGCGTCCAGCTGGCGCAGGATGCCGTCGAGGTCCTCGGCCGGATGCACGTTCGTGCAGTACGACAGCAGCATGGGCGCCGTCACTGCCTCGCACCGCGGAGCACGGAGTTGCCCTCGAACGTCGCTCCGGTCGGGCTCGACTCCTCCAGCGGGTCGAGCATCAGATTGCCGCTCTGGCCGTAGAATTCCACCGGGTTGCGCCACAGCACGGTGTCCACATCGGACTCGGTGAACCCGCCCGCGAGCATGGCCTGCCCGGTGCGGTAGGTCTTGAGCGGGTCGGAGCGGCCCCAGTCGGCCGCCGAGTTCACCAGCATCCGCGCCGTGCCGTACTCGGCGAGGATCGCCACCATGCGATGCTCGTCCATCTTGGTGTGCGGATAGATGGAAAAGCCCATCCAGCATCCGGCCTCGGCCACCAGGCCCACCGTGACCTCGTTGAGGTGGTCGACGACGACGCGCTCCGGCGCGATCCCCGACTCGCGCACCACCTCGAGCGTGCGCTTAGTGCCCGCCAGCTTGTCGCGGTGCGGGGTGTGCACCAGGACGGGCAGCTCGTACTCGACGGCCAGCTGCAGCTGGTGCGCGAACGCCTTCTCCTCCGCCTCGGTCATCGAGTCGTAGCCGACCTCGCCGACGGCGACCACGCCGTCCTTGGTGAGGTAGCGCGGCAGCACGTCGAGCACGTCCGTGCACCGTGGGTCGTTGGCCTCCTTGGGGTTGAGCGCGATCGTGCAGTGATGCCGGATCCCGAACTGCGAGGCGCGGAAGCGTTCCCAGCCGATCAGCCCGTCGAAGTAGTCGGTGAACGAGCCGACGCTCGTGCGCGGCTGGCCGAGCCAGAACGCGGGCTCGACCAGCGCGCGGACCCCGGCGGCGTACATCGCCTCGTAGTCGTCGGTGGTGCGGGACGTCATGTGGATGTGCGGATCGAAGATCCTCATTGCGCGCCAGCCTCCTGCAGGATCACGTCGATGTCGGACGGCACGTCGCGGCCCGCGGCCCGCCGCTCGGCGGCGTAGTCGCCGACCATGCGGACCAGTTCGTCGTCCACCCGGTCGCCCAGCCCGGCGACGGCCGCCACCGGCACGCCGACGAACAGGCACTTGAGCACGCCGTGCCGCCACGTGTGGGCGTCGAGGTGCTCGGCGGCGAACGGGCCGAGCGCCGCGGCCACCAGACCGATGTCGTTGGCGCGCAGCGCGTCCTCCACCAGCCGCACGCCGGTGCCCGCCGCCTCGGGCGGAAGCAGGTGCAGCCCGCGCAGCACGGCCCTGCGCTCGGCGCCGTCGCCGTAGCGGTACAGGTCGGGCACCTCGGCGGCCAGGTCCTCCGGCTTGAGCGCGGCGAGCAGCCGCACGCGGGCCTTGTCGTCCACGGTGCCGTGGACGAGGCCGTGGGCGTCGAGCGCCGAGCGGCCCGCCTTGCGTCCCACGGCGGGGAACAACGTGCGGATCCTCGCCGGGTCGGCCCGCACGGTGCGCTCGGCGTCGGCCAGCCAGTCGGCCGCGCGCAGCGCCCGCAGGCCGCGCCGCGCCACGTCGGGTGCGGCGTGGCTGTGCCGGGGCAGCTCGATGGCGGCCAGCCCCCGGTAGCCGACCTCGGCCAGCGCCGCGAGCGTCGCGGTCAGGTCCAGCTCGCCCTCGCCGAACTCCAGGTGCTCGTGCACGCCGGTCCGCATGTCGTCCAGCTGCACGTTGAACAGCAGGTCCCCGGCCTGGCGCACGCAGGTGGCCGCGTCGAAGGGCTCGACGGCGACGCAGTGCCCGACGTCGAGCGTGATGCCCAGCTGCTCGGGACCGCCGAGCTCGTCGCGCAGCCGCAACGCCTCGGCGAGGTGCTGCACGAAGTGGCCGGGCTCCGGTTCGAGGGCGAACCGCGCGGGGGTGTCCTCCAGCACGGCCGCCACGCCGTCGAGCAGCCGCCGCCACGCCGTCGTGTCGTCCACCTCGGCCGGCTTGACGCCGGACCAGAACGACACGCACTCGGCGCCGAGGTCGGCGGCGATGCGCGCGGCCCTGCGCAGGAAGTCGATCCGGGGGCCCGCCTCGTCGGAGAGCAGGGTCGGCTGGTGCTTGCGCCACGGGTCGAGCAGGAACCGGGCGCCGGTCTCCACGACGACCCCGAGCCCGAGCTGCTCCAGGCGCGCCCGCACCCGCCGCGTCTGCTCGGCGACGTCGCCGGCGAACGGGTCGAGATGGTTGTGGTCGAGTGTGAGCGCCACGCCCGTGTAGCCGAGGTCGGCGATGATCGCGAGCGCGTCGTCGAGCCGGTGGTTGGCGAAACCGTTGGTGCCGTAGCCGAACCGCAGGGTGCTCATGTCGGGCTCACCTTCCTCGCCAGCCGACGCGCCAGCGGCAGTGCCCCGGCCAGCACGGCGGCGGTGCGCACGGCGCCGTGCCGCGCCGCCAGCGACGCCTGCAGCGGCACCATGCCGTGGATGCCCGCGGCGGTGGCGGCCCTGATCCGCGCGGCCGACGGCGCGCCAACGGCGCCGTACTGCGCCCGGCCCACCGTCGCGGCGTACCCGGCACCGAACGCGAGCGCGGCGAGCCGCTGGGCCCGGCTCCCGCCGCGCCCGGCGAGCGCGACGGAAGCGGACACGGCGGTCCCGGCCAGCGCGGCCTTCGCCGTGGCCGGGGACCCGCCGTGTACCTCGCCCCCGGAGAGAGCCGTCACGCCCAGGGTGTGCACGCCCAGCGCCACCGCGGCCCCAGCCGCGGCACGCCACCGGCCACGCGCACCCATCAGCACGTCCAGTGCCCGGCACGCGGCCATGCCGAGCGGCCCGGCCGCCGTGCCCTTGAGCGTCGTGTCGTAGGCCCAGACCGCGCCCGCGAGCAGCGCGGCGGTGCGGGCCGCGCGCTGCCCGCCGCCGAACCCGGCCAGTCCGAGTCCGGCGGCGGTCAGCACACCCCCAGTGGCCAGGGCCGCGCCCGCACTCACCCGGCCGGAGGGAATCGGGCGCTCGGGCCGTTCGACGGCGTCGAGCTCCCGGTCGGACCAGTCGTTGAGGGCCATGCCCGCCCAGTACAGCGACGCCGACGCCAGCGGAAGGGCCCAGCGCCGCCCCCGCAGCGGCTCCCCCGCCGCCGCCGCGCCCGCCACCGTGTCGCCGAGCACCGTCAGCGCCGCCGGTGCCCGCACGAGCTGGACATACGCTGTGTTCACAGGCTCTCCGCCCAGTCGGTGAGCGCGGCGAACTGCTCGGCGAGGCGATGCTCGGCCGTGCCGATCGGGTCCTTGAAGAAGAACGCGAGCGCCGGCAGCGGCCCCACGGAGCCCGCCGCGTGCGCGGCGGCGGTGAACCGGGCCAGGTCCAGCACGAGCGGCGCGGCCAGCGCGGAGTCGTAGCCGGTCCAGGTGAACTGCAGGCTCATCCGCGCGCCGAGGAAGCCCTCGAAGGACACGTGGTCCCAGGCGATCTTCTGCTCACCGAGGTCGGGCACGTTGTCGATGTGCAGGGGCGCGGTCACCTCACCGCCGAGCAGCGACGCCAGCCCGCGCCCCTTCGACGCGAGCTTGCTGCCCGCGTGCTCGGCGTCGGCGAGGGTGAGCCCGTCCCCGCCACCGAGCAGGTTGGTGCCCGCCCAGGAGCGCACGGTCAGTGCCCGCGTCGTGAACATCGGCGCGAGGGTGCTGCGCACGAGGGTCTCCCCCGTCTTGCCGTCCGACCCGGCGTAGGGCAGCTTCTGCCCGGCGGCAAGATCCTCCAGCGCGGGCAGCCGGATACCCGTGGACGGCGTGAAGTCGACAAAGGGACATCCGGCCCGCAGCGCCGCGTAGGCGGACACCGAACTCGGCGGCAGCACGGTGCGGCCGGGCACCGCCATCGCCGCCTCCAGCGCCTTGAGCGTGGCGTGCTCGGGCAGCGAGGGGAACACCGGCTCGGTGGACGACACGTTCACCACCACGACCTGCTCCAGCTCGTGCCGGGCGGCGAAGTCGCCGATGTCGTCGGCGAGCCGTCGTGCGGCGTCGGCCTGGGAGCCCGAGTGGGTGGCCGGATGGTAGCCGGGGCGGATCTCGGAGTCCACGGAGGACAGTCCGGAGCGGACCGCCTCGAAGACCCGGTGCGGGATCACACCGGCCTCGGTGAGCAGCTCGGCCCGCTTGTCCAGCGCGAGGTCGGCGATGTCGTGCCCGCCGATGCGGAACGAGTCCCAGTCGGGAAGCGCCGCGCCGGAGAACCGGGGCAGCGCGCTGACGCAGCCCGTCGGCTCGATCACCCTGGCCCGCAGCGCGAGCAGGCCGGTGATCGCCGTCGTGGCGACCGACCCGCGCGCGCCGACCAGCCACAACCCTATCGAAGACATTCGCCTCACCTTCCGTGCCGGAGAACAATCGCGACTCCCGGGCGGGTGCCCCGGAACCGGTCCGGGGCACCCGCCCGCAAGGTCACTGGCAGCCGCCCGACGCGGTCACCGCAGCTCCTTGATCTGGATGTTGCGGAACGACACGTCGTCGCTGTCACCGTGGTTCTGGATACCCACGAACCCGTCCTTGAGGTTCCGATTGGGGTCGGTGTTGTGGAACTCGTTGATCTGCGTGCCGTTCAGGAAGACCTTGATCTTCTGGCCGCGCACCACGATCTCGTACGAGTTCCACTCGCCGGGCGGGTTGAGCGCGGCGTCGCGGGCCGCGATGTCGGCCGACTGGAAGTCATAGATCGCTCCGGTGGTCTTCTCCGGCGCGTCCGTGGCGTCGATCTGGATCTCGTAGCCCCGGTTCACCGCGACCCACGGATCGTCGCCGGGGTCGGGGAACCCGACGAACACACCGGAGTTGTCGTCCCCGGACATCTTCCAGTCCAGCTTGAGGCTGTAGGCGCTGAACTCCTTGCCGAACCAGAACAACCCCATGCCACCGACCGAGCGGATGGAGCAGTCCCGCTGCAGCGCGAACGAGCCCGGGCCCGCCTGGTTCCACCGCTCCAGGCTCCGCTGGGTGCCGTCGAACAACATCCGGTAACCCTTGGCAGGCTCGGCGGCCTCGCACGGGACCGGTGTCGAGCAGTCGCCCGCGACCTCGCCCGCGGCGTAGAGAATGCCGCCCGCGAGGTGCTGGCGGAACTCCGGCTCGGCGTAGGACTCCGCGGTGTGCCCGCCGCCGGTGTACCAGGCACGGCCGCCGCTGTTCTCGTGGCACCACGCGATGGGATGGTCGCCCATGGCACCGGCGCCCACGTCGTAGCTTCCCTCGTCCAGCGACGCGAGCACGTGCACGTCCTGGCGCGGGTTGTCCCGGAAGTTGTACCACTCGTCGGTGCGCGTCCACTGGTCCGGAAGGTGCGCTGTGGACGGATGCTGCCCGTCCTCGACGTGGACCGTCGCTTCCTGGATGTGCGGGTGGGAGTCGAAGTAGGCGCCGACGAGGTCGCCGTACCACGGCCAGTCGTACTCGGTGTCGGATGCCGCGTGCACGCCCACGTAGCCGCCGCCCCCGCCGACGTAACGCTCGAAGGCGGCCTGCTGCGCGTCGTTGAGCACGTCCCCGGTCGTGGACAGCCAGATGACCGCGTCGAAGCGGGACAGGTTGTCGTCGGTGAACGCCGCGGCGTCTTCGGTCGCCTCAACGGTGAAGTTGTGGGCGGCCCCCAGTTCGTGGATCGCGGCGATTCCGGTGGGGATCGAGCCGTGCCGGTAGCCCGCGGTCTTGGAGAACACCAGGACGCTGGGAGTTTCGGCGCTTGTCTGATCCTGTGTGGCTTCGGCGGCGGTGGCGGTGACCGCGCCGCCGAAGCCGGTGCACAGTGCGAGTACGGCGGCTCCGAACCGCCATCGGTTGCGAGGAGATCTGCTGCGGGTGCTGGTACTGCTGCTTCGTCGCACTTGTACCTTTCTCCTTGTCCGGTGGGGTGGGGACTCAGGTAGCGCTGTCCACCTGCATCCAGCGCGCCCCTTCGGCCGCGCTGTCTTCCACCGCCGCCAGCACTCGCTGAACGCGAAGGCCGTCGGCGAAACTCGGTTCGGGTGCGGTGTTCGTGCCGATCGCCGTCAGCAGGTCGGCGATCTCGTGGGTGAAGGTGTGTTCGTAGCCGAGCCCGTGGCCGGGTGGCCACCACGCCTCGACGTAGGGATGGTCGGGCTCGGTGACGACGATCCTGCGGAACCCGGCGGTGGCGCCGGGCTCGTCGCCGTCGTAGAACCACAGGTCGTTCATCGCCTCGAAGTCGAACGCGAGACTGCCCCGGGACCCGTTGATCTCGAAGCGCATCGCGTTCTTCCTGCCGAGTGCGTAGCGGGTCGCCTCGAACACCGCCACCGCGCCGGAGGCGAACCGCCCGGTGAACACCGCGCAGTCGTCCACGGTCACGTCCTCGTGCGTGCCGTCGCTGCCGGGACGGCGCGGCACGAAGGTGTGCGTGAGCCCGGAGACGCCGGTGAGCGGCTCGCCCGTGACGAACTGGGTGGCGTCGACGATGTGCGCGCCGATGTCGCCGAGCGCGCCCGAGCCGGCCTTGTCCTTGCGCAGCCGCCAGGTCATTGGCGCCTCCGCGTCGGAAAGCCAGTCCTGCAGGTACATCGCGCGCACGTGCCGGACCTCGCCGATCCGGCCCTCCGCGACCAGCCGCCTGGCCAGTGAGAGGGCGGGCACCCGGCGGTAGTTGAACGCCACCATCGAGTGCACGCCACGCGCCCGCGCCTTCTCCGCCGCCTCGGCCATGCGCTCGGCCTCGTCGACCGTGTTGGCGAGCGGTTTCTCACACAGCACGTGCTTTCCGGCCTCCAGCGCGGCGATCCCGATCTCCGCGTGCGTGTCGCCGGGCGTGCAGATGTCGATCAGGTCGACATCGTCGCGCTCGAGCAGTGCCCGCCAGTCGGTCTCCACCGACGCCCATCCGTACCGGTCGGCCGCCTCCTTCGTCCGGCGCTCATCGCGCCCGGCCAGCGCCACCATGCGGGGCGCCAGCGGGACGTCGAAGAACCGGTGCACGGTGCGCCACGCCTGCGAGTGCACCGCCCCCATGAAGGCGTGGCCCACCATGGCCACGCCGATCGTGCTTCCCCCGGCGTCGTTCGTAGTGCCTTCGGTCACGAGTCGAACCCGACATCCATGTAGTTGTCCACGTTCTCCTTGGTCACGACGGCGGAGTAGGTCGTGAGCTCGGCAGGGATCTCGTGCTCGGCGAGATCCTCGAGGCCCTTGTTCTGGCCGAGCAGCCGCGCCATCGCGATGGCCGACGAGGCCATCGACGGGCTGTAGAGGACGGTCGCCTTCACCGGGCCGGAGTCGGCCTTGATGAGCTCCATCATGTTGCGCGAGCCCGCGCCGCCGACGACGAAGAAGTCGCTGCGGCCGGAGTTCTCGATGGCCGCGACCACGCCGATGCCCTGGTCGTCGTCGTGGTTCCACAGTGCGTCCAGCTTCTGGGCGCCCTGCAGCAGGTTGGCGGTCTGCCGCTCACCCGACTCCGGGGTGAACTCGGCAGCCACCCTCGGGCCGACCCTGAAGCCGTGGCGCTGCAGCGCGTCCTTGAAGCCCTGGCTGCGCTCCTGGGTCAGCGGCAGCGAGTCGATGCCCGCGACCTCGCCGATCACCGGGTTGTTCTTGTTCTGCCGCTTGAGCTCCTCGGCGATGTAGTTGCCCGCGTTGACGCCCATGCGGTAGTTGTCGCCGCCGATCCAGCAGCGGTAGGCCAGCGGCGTGTCGAAAACCCGGTCCACGTTGACCACCGGGATGCCGTCGTCCATCGCCTGCCGGGCGACCTGGGTGAGCGCCTTGCCGTCGAAGGGCAGGATCGCCAGCACGTCCACGCCGCCGTTGATGAGCGACTCGACCTGCGCGATCTGCTGGTTGACGTCGTTGGTGCCCTCGGTGGCGTTGAGGGTGACGTCGGAGAACTGCTCGGCCATCGCCTTGGCGTTGATGGTGACGGCGGCCATCCAGCCGTGGTCGGCGGCCGGTGCCGAGAACCCGATGGTCACCTGCTTGCCGGGCTCCGAGTTGGCGCCCTGGCCACCGGCGACGGGCTGCTGGTTGTTCTGCCCCTCCGGCTCGTTCGAGGTGCAGCCGACGAGCACGGCACCGGCGCCGAGGCCTGCCGCGCCGAAGAGAAATCCACGGCGGCCGAGGTTGGTTCTTGTCATCACTGGCTCCTGCTGGGTTCGGTTTCGGGGTTGCTGGAGGGAGCTCGAGGTTTGCCCTTGCGGCGGCGGGCCGTGTGCTGCAGCAGCACGGCGCCGACGATGATCGCGCCCTTGGCGATGTTCTGGATGTCGGTGTCGAGGTTGTTCTGCGTGAAGATGCTGTTCAGCACGGTGAAGATGAGGACACCGATCAGCGTGCCGATGATGCTGCCGCGCCCGCCGGAGAGCAGCGTGCCGCCGATGACGACCGCGGCGATGGCGTCCAGCTCGTAGAACAGGCCGTTGGTCGAGGCGCCGGAGGTGGTCCTGGCGACGACCATCATCGCGGCGACACCGCAGCAGAGGCCGCTGATGCCGTACACGAGTGCGGTGTGCAGTTTGACGTTGATGCCGGACAGTCGCGCGGCCTCGGCGTTGCCGCCGATCGCGTAGGTCCTGCGGCCGAACGTGGTGCGGTTGAGCACCACCCAGCCGATGACGTAGGCCAGCGCGAGCATGATCACCAGCACGGGGACGCCGAGGACGGAGGCCCGGAAGAACTCCGTGAACCCGGTCTCGGTCACCACCTGCGTCTGCCTGCCGCTGAGCCGCTCGGCGAGACCGCGGGCCGAGGCCATCATCGCCAGCGTCATGATGAACGGCACCACGCGGCCGTAGGCGACGAGGAAGCCGTTGACCAGGCCACAGCCCAGGCCGACGAGCACGGCGCAGAGCACCATGACGAACGGCCCGTAGGACTGGGTGGCCAGTGTCGTCATCCAGACGCTCGACAACGCGACGATGGAGCCGACCGAGAGGTCGATCCCGCCCGCGATGATCACGAACGTCATGCCGACGCTCACCACGCCGATGGCGGCGGCCAGCCGCAGCATCGTCGAGATGTTCGCCTCGGTGAGGAATGTGTCGGGGTTGGTGATGAACCCGATGAGGCACAACAGGACCAGCACACCGGCGAGGCCGAGCATGCGCACGTCGAGGGCGAACCCGCGACGCCGCCCGCCGGCCGACTCGCCCGAGTGCACCGGTGACCGGTCGAGAGCCTTAGTCACGCCGTACTCCTTCTCTCCGGCGGTGTCGCGCACACGTTCACGCCGCGCTTCCTTCCATGACCATGTCCAGCACGTCTGCCTCCGTCAGTTCGCCCGCGGGCCGGTCCACGAGCAGGTCGCCGTCCCGGAGCACCAGCACGCGGTCGGAGAGCCCGAGGACCTCGGGGATCTCGCTGGAGACCAGCACGATCGCCACCCCGCTCGCGGCCAGCTCGTGGATCAGGCGGTACAGCTCGGCGCGTGCGCCGACGTCGACGCCGCGTGTGGGCTCGTCGAGCAGCAGCACCCGGCAGCCGTGGACGAGCCAGCGCGCCACGACCGCCTTCTGCTGGTTGCCGCCCGACAGCGTGCGCACGATGCGCCGGGGGTCGGCGGGCCGCAGATCCAGCTTCTCCAGCGTCGAGTGGGCGTCGCGCCACTCGCGGCCCTGCTGGGAGAACCCGGCGGTGCTGTACTCGGCGAGGCTGGCGAGCGTGACGTTGTGGGTCACCGACATGTCCAGCAGCAGCGCCTGGCTCTTGCGCTCCTCGGGCGCGAGCCCGACCCCGGCCTTGACGGCGGCGGCCACACTGCCGGGACGGATCTGCTTGCCGGCCACGCTGACGGTGCCCGCGTCGGCCTTGCGGGCGCCGAAGATGGTCTCGAGCACCTCGCTGCGGCCCGCGCCGACGAGGCCGGCCAGCCCGACGATCTCGCCGGCGCGCGCGGTGAAGCTGATGTCGCGGAACTCGCCCTCCCTGGACAGGCCCTGAACCTCGAGCAGCACGTCGCCGAACTCGACGGCACCCTCGCCTGCCTCGCGGAAGGCGGTCTGTACCTTGCGGCCAGCCATGAGGTCCACCAGGTCGGAGGTCGCGGCCTCGCGCGCGTCCAGGTTGGCCGCCACCGTGCGGCCGTCCTTGATCACGGTGACGCGGTCGCCGATCCGGCGGATCTCCTCCAGCCGGTGCGAGATGTAGACGACGGCGACGCCCTGCTCGGTCAGTTCGCCGATGATGCGGAACAGGTTGTCCACCTCGTCGCTGGCGAGCGCGGCTGTGGGCTCGTCGGCGACGATCAGCTTGGCGTCGTGGGCCAGTGCCCTGGCCATCGACACGAGCTGCTGTCCTGCCGCCGAGAGCTCTCCCACCTCGGTGTGGGGCGAGATCTCGGCGTGTCCGAGCCTGCTCAGCAGCTTCGCGGTGGCCGCGCGGGCCGACGAAGGGCGGGTGAAGCCGAAACGCGCGCGCTCATGGCCGAGGAAGATGTTCTCCGCCACCGACAGCGAGGGGATCAGGTCCAGCTCCTGGTACATCGTGGCGATGCCAAGCTTCAGAGCCGCCACCGGCGACGGGAGCGTCACCGGCTCGCCGCGCCACACGATCTCGCCGCCGTCGGGCTGGTGTGCCCCGGCGAGCGTTTTGATCAATGTGGACTTGCCCGCACCGTTCTGGCCGAGCAGGCAGTGCACTTCGCCCTCACGAACCTCCAGGTCAACGCCGTCGAGCGCGCGCACGCCCGGGAAGAGTTTGACGATGTCCCGCATCGCGAGCAGCGGCATATCGCGCTCCTCTGCGCTCGCCGCATGCAGACTTATATCCACATCAGCCCCACTTCATCCTGTGACATGCAAAAGTAGAGTGACCCAGATAACCCAGTCAAGGTGAAGTTTCCGGAGCGTTAGCAACTACGCCCCGTAGTAGGACGTGGTGCGGGCCGCTACCAGGCAAAAGTCATGTGACGTAGTTCCGGCCACAGCTGGGCCCACGGAGCCTCGCGGCCCTCGCAAAGCCACACCGGCGCGCCCTGGTTCACGTTGTTGACGTCGCGTCCGTTGTCGAGTGCGCCGACCTGGGTGACGGTGGCGAAGTAGGCCGCGAGCCGGTCGCGCTCGGCGCCGACGAACAGGGTGTCCGTCGCGTGTTCGGGCGGGCTGCCGAAGTACCAGTAGCCACGGCTGCCGCTGTGGGCGCGGGGCAGCTCGGGGGCGAACTTCTCGACGGCGGCGGCCTGCCAGTAGGTCTCGGTGACGATGGTGGTGTTCGCCTGCTGTTCGGGCGACAGGGATGCGTACGCGTCGGCGACGCTGCCGGCCACCTCGGGCCAGCCGAACTCCTCCAGCGCCATGTTCATCGGGCTGTAGGGCTGGCCGACGTAGGCGGAGATGGGCTTGACCGGCAGCCAGCTGATCGCCACGGCCGCGGACACCACGTAGGCCACGGCCACCACAGGCCACCACCGGGGGCGCAGCAGTCGGTCGAGCTCCACGGCCGCGGCGGCGAAACACAGCGCGAACAGCCCGGCCATGTAGTACGGGCGGCCCGCCATGAGCCAGAAGATCGCCACGACGGCGAGGACGGTGACGCCCAGGAAGCGGTACGCCCCCAGCCGGGGTGAGCGCAGCAGCCACCACGTCCCGAGCACGACGAGCACGGCACCCACGCCGATCCCGGCCTGCTGCAGCGCCATCGGCACGAAGGTGAGCCTGCCGCCCGCGTAGGACACCTCGCCGGCGACGATGGCGTTCATCTCCAGCTGCGGCCAGCCGTGGTGTGCCTGCCACAGCAGCGTCGGCACCACCGCGAGCACGGCGACGGCACCACCCGCCCACAGGGGCGGCCTGCGCAGCAGCTCGCGCGGCCCGAACACGAGCGCCGCGACGGCCAGCGCGGCCCAGAAGACCGGGATGAGGAACTTGACCTGCAGGTCGATCGCGGTCACCAGACCCGCGGCGAGCAGCAGACGATCGTCACGGACGCGGACCCAACGCACCACCAGCCACACGATGACGGTCCACAGGAACGCGTCGACCATGTGCGTGGCGAGGATGTGCCCAGCGCCCGCGAGCAGGAAGGGTGAGCACGCGTACGCACCGGCGGTGAGCACCTGCGCACGGCGGGTGCCGTGCAGTTCTCGCGCGGTGAGGGCGGCGACGACGATGCCCGCGCCGGTGAGGAGGACGGCGGGCAGCCGGAAGCCCACCACGGAGCCGGGGAACAGCGTGTCCATCAGCCTGGCCAGCAGCGGCAGCAGCGGCGGCTGGTCGGCGTAGCCCCAGTCGAGATGGCGTCCCGCGGCGATGAAGTACAGCTCGTCGCCGTGGTAGCCGTACCGTCCCGCGAAGGCCAGCAGCACGGCCATCGCGGCGACCGCGATGGCCAGCACGGGACGCCAGGCCGGAGCCGGGGCGGCGGCGCGGTGCTCGGCCGCGACGTACCCGCCCGCCCGCGTCGACTCGCGGACCGGCTGCTGTTCGACCATGCCGGGCACCCTAGGTGACCTCACCACACGAGGAACCGGAGGGCACGCGTGGTCGTTCACAACGGAGTGTCCCGCTGTCGCGCCAGGGTGAGGGCGGGGGTGGGGGCCGGTCGCGGTGCTGCCATGCCCCGACCACCCCGTGGGCGCTGTTGCGCAGGGGTCTTCGTTGGGGGTCGAGCCGGGCGGGGGGCAGGAACTCCGGCAGCCCGTCGGCCGGGTTGATCCGCACCTCCCAGTCGGTGTGGTGCAGGATCCGGTGGTGGCGGGTGCAGACCAGCACCAGGTTGTCGATGTCGGTACCACCGTGGTTGATCCAGTACCGGATGTGGTGGGGCACGGTCCACTTGGGTGGCCGGTCGCAGCCGGGGAAGGCGCAGCCACGGTCCCGCAGCGCCAGCGCCCGCCGTTGGGCCTTGCTGGCGTGGCGTTCCCCCCGCCCCAGGTACAGCGGCTGGCCGGGGTGGCCGAAGATCGCGGGCACCACCTCCGCCTCACACGCCAGGCGGCGAAGTTGGTCGAGGCTGGCGCAGCCGGGCACCTCCAGCAGGCGCCGGTTGACCCGGGATTCGAGCTCGGTCAGGGGGATGGTCACGGTCAGCACCGCCCGCTCCCCACCCTGCACCGTCAGCTCGTCCGCGCGCGCGGCGGAGTCGATCACCTCCGCCAGGGCGTCGCCTTGGCGTTGTTCGCGGGTGCGCCAGTCCGGGTGGCCCTCGGCATCGGCCGGGCGGGGTGTCGCGAGCGGCCCGAACAGCCCCTCCAGGGTGGTGGCGGTCTCCGGGTCGAGGAAGCCGGAGAACACCATCTCCCCGCGGCGGTTGCGGCGGTAACGAAACGCCCGCTGCGGCTCCGGCGGATCCACCGGCGGCCGATCGTCGGTCTGCCAGCAGGCGATCAGCCTCCGCCCCGCGGCCCGCACCGCCTCCGGCCGCGCCTGCACCGCCAGCTCCAGCAGAATCCGCTCCGCCTCGACCCGCTCCTGGTGCGACAGGGATTCCGGGCAGCGGGTGAACACCCGCCCGATCTCCCGCACCTGCTCCACCCCAACCCGCCCGGCGGCCAGCGCGGCACCGGTCGCGGCCAGCGGCGCCGCCCGCATCTCACCCAGCAGGTTCCGGCCCTGCTGGGTGGCGTCCGCATCCGCCAGCCGGGCCTGGATCTCCCGGGCCGACAGGCGCAGCTCCTCGGCCAGAAACCCCCGCACATCGGCATACCCACCCGACAACCCCCGCCGCCGCGCCTCACCCAACAACCCCAGCATCTCGGCATAGGCCTGCCGCAGCACCACCTCCTGCCCGACCAGAGCCGCCGCCAGCTCCCCATCGGACACACGCCACCCCTCCACCGAGGCGGCACTGGCGCTGACGGTGATGACAGTCGATGTCTCGGACACCCCACCATGGTAGCGCGATACTCGAACACATGTTCGTACTAAATCGGGTGGTCCTCGGCTCCGGAACCCCGCAGAATGCCCGAATGGCCCGGCTACGCGACGTGGTGTTCGACTGCCGTCATGCGGCTTCGCTGGCCCGTTTCTGGGCGGCGGCGCTCGACGGTTACGTCGTGGCTCCGTACGACGCGGACGAGTTGCAGCGGCTCCGCGGCCTCGGCATCACGGATCCGGAGGACGACCCGTCCGTCCTGGTCGAGCCCACGGCAGGTGGGCGGCCACGGCTGTTCTTCAACAGGGTGCCGGAGGCCAAGGCAGGCAAGAACCGCGTGCACATCGACCTTGACACCGACGATCTCGCCGCCGAGATCGAACGGCTGTGCGGTCTCGGCGCGACGGTGCTCGCCGAGCACGCCGGACAGGTCGTGCTGGCGGACCCGGAGGGCAACGAGTTCTGTCTGATGTCCTGACTTTCCCGTGTGGACGGTCACTGCCCGAGCGAGCGGGCGACGCGGAAGCCGGCAGCCCCCAGGCGTTGGGCTGTTTCCCGCCGACCTCGTGACTTCGCTCCCCCGCGTTGCCGCGATACCAGGCGATGTCGTCGAGCGGGCCGTACCGCGCGCCGGTGGTGCCCGCGCGGCACGCGTGTTCCCACTCCGCCTCGGCTGGTAGCCGATACCCGTCCGAGCCGCCGAGCCACTCGACATCCGCCTCGGCCGTGAACCGGTAGGCGGGTGTCAGACCGTCCCGTTCGGACGCCGCGTTGCAGAACCGCACGGCGTCCCACCACGACACGCCGTCCACCGGCAGCCGGTCGCCGCCCGCGCTGCCGATGATGTCGGCGTACCACGCCCGCGTGACCGGAACGGTCGCGAGCCGGAAGGAGGCGACCTCGACCGTCCAGCTGCGGCGTGACCGGCGATCCGACAGCGTCACGCGCCCCGCGGGGACGGTGACCATCCTGCTCCCCGCATCCACGGCACCGATCCTACGGACCGCCCCGGGCCGCGCCGGTGCTGCCGGGAAGCGATCGCCACCGCCTAGGCTCGCCGGGTGCCGGACGCGCTCTTCGCCCACCCTCGCCTCGCGGCGCTCTACGACGTCTTCGACGGCGACCGCGCGGACCTGGCGGCCTACCTGGCGATCGCCGACGAGCTGGGCGCGCGCCGGGTCCTCGATGTCGGCTGCGGAACCGGCTGCCTGGCCATCCTGCTCGCCGACACGGGCCGCTCGGTGGTCGGCGTCGATCCGGCCGAGGCGTCGCTGGCGGTCGCGAGGGTCAAGGACGGCGCCTCCCGCGTCACCTGGCTGGCGGGAGACGCCACGACCGTGCCCGCGTTGGATGCCGACTTGGTGGTGATGACAGGCAACGTGGCCCAGGTCTTTCTCACCGACGACGACTGGAACCGGACGCTGCGGGGCATCCGGGGCGCGCTGCGGCCGGGTGGTCACCTCGTGTTCGAAACGCGGCGCCCGCAGTACCGCGCGTGGCAGGAGTGGACCATCGAGCCGGGACAGGTGGTTCTCGACGTGCCTGGTGCGGGCCCGGTCGAGCACAGCCGTGTCGTCACCGACGTCGACCTCCCGTTCGTCTCCTTCCGCAGCACCTACCGGTTTCTCGCCGACGGCGCCGTGCTCACCTCGGACTCCCGTCTGAGGTTCCGCGACCGGGACGAGGTGGCATCGAGCCTGGCCGATTGCGGTTACCGCGTGCTGGATGTCCGCGACGCACCGGACCGTCCCGGCCGGGAGTTCGTCTTCGTCGCCCAGCGCACGGAGGCCCGGGAGGCCGCGGTGGCGGCCGCGACCCGCGTCCACGGCGCTCTGCGCTGAACGCAGGATGGCGTCAGGCCCCGTTTCCTGACATCATCGTCTGGCTCACGATGGGGGACGCCATGATCCTGGTGACCGGCGCGACCGGCAATGTCGGCTCCGAACTGGCCAGAGCACTGGCCGAGGCAGGCGTGTCCGCGCGGGCGCTCACGCGCGATCCCGCGGCCGCGACCCTGCCGCGCGGTGTGGAGGCCGTGGCGGGCGACCTGAACCGTCCGGAGACATTGACCGGCGCGCTGGAGGGAGTCCGCGGGATCTTCCTGCTTCCCGGGTACGAGGACATGCCGGGGATGCTGGAGCGAGCGCGGCAGGCGGGAGTGGAGCGGGTGGTGCTGCTGTCCGGCGGCTCGGCCGCGCTGCAGGACATGAACAACGCCGTGTCGCGGTACATGACCCTGGCCGAGAGGGCCGTCCGCGAGTCGGGACTGTCGTGGACGTTCCTGCGGCCGAGGGCGTTCATGTCCAACGCCCTGCGCTGGCTGCCGCAGCTGCGAACCGGTGACGAGGTGCGCGTGCCGTTTCCCGAGGTGCCGGTGGCGGCCATCGATCCGTACGACATCGCGGCCGTGGCCGCGCAGGCGCTGCTCACCGACGGCCACGACGGCCAGATCCACGAGCTGACGGGGCCGGAGTCGCTGCTGCCCGCCGACCAGGTGGCCATCCTCGCGAAGGCCCTCGGCCGCGACCTGCATTTCCGCGGGCTCACCAACGCCGAGGCACGGGCAGAGATGAGCCAGGACATGCCCGTCGAGTACGTCGACGCCTTCTTCAGCTTCTACGTCGACGGAGCCCTGGACGAGTCAACGGTCCACCCCACGGTCCGCGAGGTCACCGGCCGCGAGCCCCGCACCTTCGAACAGTGGGCCCGCACCCACGCCGACGAGTTCAAGTAGGAGCCCGCCCGGCTCACGTGCTCTCGTCTCTCTGCCCGTCCCGACCTGGGTGATGACTCACCGCATGACCGTCGACCGACGCGCACGACCGCTGGTCTGCGTCGCCTCGGGTCAGCCGGTCGATGTCGGCGTCGTCGTAGCCGAGCTCGCGCAGCACCTCGCGGGTGTCGGCACCGCGGTCGCGTGGCGGGATGCGGACGGTGGCCGGGGTGCGGGTGAGCTTGATGGGGTTGCCGACGCCGCGGTAGCCGTCGTGCTCCACGACCATGCCGCGATGCAGCACCTGAGGATCGGTCAGCGTCTCCCCCACGTCGTGCACGGGAGAGGACGGCACTCCGCGCTCGAGCAGCCGGGCCCGCAGGTCCTCCCGGTCGTGCTCGGCCAGCAGGGCGCCGATGATCGCGCTCAGCTCGGCGCGGTTGATCACGCGGTCGGGGTTGCTGGCGAAGCGGTGATCGTCGGCGAGCGACGGCCTGCCGAGCACGGCCACGAGGGACCGGAACTGCCGGTCGTTGCCCACACCGAGAAACAACGGTCCGGTACGCGTGGTGAACGTGTCGTAGGGCGCGATGGTGGGGTGCGCGGAGCCCGTGCGCTCGGGCACCGTCCCGCTGGCGAGCCAGGTCGCCGAGTGCGGGTGCAGCAGGCTCACCGCCGTGTCGAGCAACGCGTTGTCGACGAGCTGGCCGCGACCGGAGCGTTCCCGCTCGCTCAGTGCCAGCAGGATCCCCGAGACCGACAGGATTCCGGTGACCATGTCCACAATGGGCACGCCGACGCGCAGGGCGGGACCTTCCGCCTCGCCGTTGACGCTCATCAGCCCCGCGTATGCCTGGAGGATCGCGTCGTAGCCCGGCGTCGCTCCTCGGGGGCCGTCGACGCCGAAGCCGGTGATCCGGCAGTGAACGAGCCTCGGGAACTCCTGCCGGAGCCGGTCGTCGCCGAAACCCCACCGGGCCAACGTGCCCGCCTTGAAGTTCTCGACCAGCACGTCCGCGCCGGCGAGCAGGCGCGCGAGGACGGCCTGGCCTTCGGCCGAACGCAGGTCGAGCGCGATGTTGCGCTTGTTGCGGTTGAGCCCGGCGAAGTACGCGCTCGTGCCCTCGCTCACGAACGGTGGCCCCCAGCCACGGGTCTCGTCACCACCGGGCGGCTCCACCTTGATGACATCCGCACCGTGGTCGGCCAGCAGCTGCGTGCACAGCGGTCCGGCGAGTACCCGGGACAGATCGACGATCCTGATCCCCGCCAGTGCGGCGGCTGCGGTCGGCAACGCGTCCTCCAATGCTGCGTTCTCCGCTGAGCTGTCAGTACGATTTGGGCAGTCCGAGCACGTGCTGGGACACGTAGTTCAGCACCATCTCCTGGCTGACCGGAGCGAGCCGGAGGATCCGGGACTCCCGGAAGTACCGCTCGACGTGGTACTCCTTCGCATACCCCATCCCGCCGTGCGTCTGGATCGCCTGATCGGCCGCCGCGAACCCGGCGTCGGCGCACAGGAACTTCGCCATGTTCGCCTCGCGCCCGCACGACAGTCCGCTGTCGTAGCGCCACGCGGCGTTCCGCGCCATCAACTCGGCGGCGTCGAGCCGCGTCGCCGCCTCCGCGAGCGGAAAGGCGACGCCCTGGTTCGTCCCGATAGGACGGTCGAAGACCACGCGCTCGTTCGCGTAGCGAACCGCGCGCCGCAACGCGGCCCTGCCGATCCCGAGCGCCTCGTGGGCCAGCAGGATCCGCTCCGGGTTCAGCCCGTCGAGCAGGTAGGTGAAGCCCTTGCCCTCCTCGCCCACCCTGGCCGATGCCGGCACGCGAAGCTCGTCGATGAAGACCTCGTAGGAGGACACCGCGTTGCGGCCCAGTTTCGGGATGGGTCTCAGTTCGACGGCGGGCGAGTCGATGTCGATCAAGAACAGCGACATCCCCTCGGTCGGCTTGGTGACCTCGGCGCGTGGGGTGGTCCTGGCGATCAGCACCATCTTCTGCGACTGTCCCGCCTTGGTGATCCAGACCTTGCGGCCGCTGATCACGTAGTCGTCCCCGTCCCGGCGGGCGAACGTCGAGATGCGAGTGGTGTCGGTGCCCGCGTCGGGTTCGGTGACACCGAAGCAGACGTGCAGGCTGCCGTCGGCGGCGCGTGGCAGGATCTCCTCACGCAACTCGGCGCTGCCGTGCTTGACGATGGTGTTCAGGCCGAAGATCGTCAGGTGCATGGTGCTGCACCCGTTCATCCCGGCCCCTGACGCGGCGATCTCCTCCAGCAGCAGCGACGCCTCGAGCAGGCCGAGCCCGCCACCGCCGTAGGACTCGGGGATCGCGATGCCGAGCCAGCCGTCGTCGGCGAAGGCGCGGTAGAACTCCCACGGGAATGCGCCGCGCTCATCGCAGTCCGCCCAGTAGTCGTCGGTGAACGTCGCGGCACGCTCGCGAGCGGCCTCACGAAGCCGCCGCTGGTCATCAGTCAGCTCGAAATGCACAGCCGTCCCTATATAAGACCTCAAGTTCTTATATATGAACGTAGGTGGCAAGGTCCCCGCTGTCAACCTCAACCCCGGCCGGTATCGTTCGTACATACGAACGCGGCAGGAGCACACATGACGGAGCCAGTGGTCAAGTCCCACCGCACGGTCAGCAGGGTGACCGCCATCCTCGAGCTGGCAGCGGGAGAACCGGGCATCCGGCTCGCCCCGCTCGCGGCCGCGCTCGACGCACCGAAATCCTCGGTGTTCGGACTGGTCAAGGGGCTGGTGTCGACCGGCTATCTCATCGAGGAGGACGGCGGCTACCACCTCGGTCCCGCACTGGGGAACCTGCTCACCGCGGACCGGCCGACACTGGTCGACGCGGCACGCTCCACGCTCGAGGAGCTGCGAGACACGTTCGACGAGACGGCCATGCTCGGCACCGCCGTCGGGGACTCGGTCGTCTACGTCGCGGCGGCCGAGTCGCGGCAGCCGATCCGTTACTCGGCTCCGTTGCGTGTCCGCAGGCCGCTGTTCCCGCCGAGCGCGGGCAAGGTTCTGCTGGCGTCGTGGCCCGCACGCAAGCGCGATTCGTATCTGGAGTCGGTCATCGACGATCCCGCCGCGCTCGAGCGGGCACGACAGGAGCTCGACCGCGTGCGCACCGAGGGTTTCGCGATCAACCGGGGCGAGACCCTTCCCGACGTCAGCGCCACCGCGAGGCCGATCGTCGTGCACGACCGCGTGCTCGCCGCCGTCGCGGTCGCAGGGCCCACCACCCGTATCGCCGACCGGCTGCCGGACATCGCCGAAGCCCTCCTCGGCGCCACCCGGACCGTGGCGGCACGGCTGTCCTGACCGCCGATCCCTCTCGCCGCAGGCGTTCCACTGCCGTTGACAGTGGAACAGCTCACTCTTTACGGTGGCATATCGGAACAGCCATTCGTATTTAGGAACGGTGATGCAATGCGGCAATCACCTCGGCGGTCCGGCATGCGTTATGCGATACCCCTCGCACTGCTGGCCCTGACCGGTGCGTGCGCACCCCCTGCACCGAGCCTCGAGAACGACGGCGTGTACACGCTGACCGTGGCCGACTCGTACCCGGTCGGGCATCCCTTCGCCGAGGCCGGGGTCAGCGTGCTCATGGACACCGCACGCGAGCTCTCCGGTGGCCGGATCCAGTTCGACTACTTCCCCGCCGAGCAGATGGGCGATGCCGAGGACCTGCCGTCGCTGATCCGGTCCGGCGTGGTCGACCTCGGCTCCGTGGCGCCCGCCTACGTTCCCGCCGAGCTGCCGCTGTCGGGGGTTGCGGACCTGCCCGGGCTGGTCGAGGATTCCTGCACGGGCTCGCTCGCGGTGTCCCGGCTGGTGTCGGAAGGCGGCATCCTCTGGCGTGAGGACTTCGAGCCCAAGGGCCTGCGCCCGCTCGTCGTCGGCATGATCCCCGACTACGAGGTCCTCACCGGCTCCCGCACCGTACGCGAACCGGCCGACCTGCGCGGGCTGCAGCTTCGCTCGTCCGGCGGCACGATCGACCGAGCCGTCGAGGGTTTCGGTGCCGCGCCGGTCGGGATGCCCGCCACCGAGATGTACGAGGCGATCTCGCGCGGAACGGTCGACGGGACCGTGCTCGGGCCCGTCAGTGCCGCGCCGTACCACCTGGAAGAGGTGACCCGGCACGCGACGCTGGGGGCGAGGCTCGGCAGCTTCACCATGACCTACAGCATCAGCGAGGCCGCCTGGGACACCCTGCCCGCCGACCTCCGCGACGTGCTGCGGCGCGCGGGAGACGAGGCCACGCGCAGCCTTTGCGCCGGCCTGCAGGAGGGTAACGCCGAAGGCAGGCAGACCCTGCGTGACGCGGGCGTGCGCATCCATCGCATCACCGCCGGTGAGCGCCGGGCATGGGACAAGGCGACCGCGCCTATCCACCGGCTGTGGGCCGCCGACATGGCCGAGATCGGCAGGCCGGGTGAAGCGGCCCTGAAGGCAATGAAGGACCAGCTCCGGCGAGTGGAACGAGAGTCCCATGACGACTGACACGGCCCCGCACCCCGACCTCGGTTCCCGTCACGACCCGCGGGCACGTGCCGTGCTGCGGGCCGTTTCGGCGATCGAACGCGCCGGCCTCGCACTGGCGGGCACGGCACTGGTCGGCATGACCCTGCTCATGGTCGTCGAGACCGGGATGCGCTACTTCGTCGGCGCTCCCCTCGGCTGGAGTTTCGGCTTCATCCAGGACTACCTGTTGCCGGGCTACTTCTTCCTCGCGCTGGCGTACACGGTCCGGTCGGGCGGACACGTCACCATCGACGTCGTCTACCGCCGCTGCCCGCCGAAGGCGCGCGCGGCGATGACGCTGACCGCACGAGTCCTCATGCTCGCACTGTCAGCGCTGCTGCTCTGGGCGGGCCTGCTTGCCACGCGGGATGCCTGGCACTCCCACGACATCCCACCGCCCGGCGGCGCCGAGCTGAGCCTTCCCACGTGGACATGGCATGTGCTCGTCCCCGTCGGCGCCGTCCTGCTGACCGTGCGGCTGCTCTGCGACATCGTGTCGCGGCGACAAGAACCTGCCGGCAGTGACCCCGAAGGGACCGTCTGATGTCCGTCATCGTCGTCATCCTGGTGATGTTGCTGCTGCTGCTCATCAGGGTTCCGGTCGGCTTCGCGATCGCCATCGCGGGCACGTTGGGGCTGTACATCCACGGTGGACTGTCCGACGTGCTCGGCGTGCTGCAATCGGCTCCCGCGGACGCGGTCTCGTCGTACTCGCTGTCGCCGATCCCGCTGTTCATCCTCATGGCACAGTTCGTCGTCGCCAGTGGCGTCATGGACGACCTGTTCGAGGCGACCAGGGTCTGGGTCGGGCGGATCCGCGGCGGCGCGGGCATCGCCGCCACCGGCGCGGGCGCGATGTTCGCCGCAGTGTCGGGATCGAGCACGGCCGCCGCGGCCACCCTCGCGCACACCTCGACCACCAAGATGATCGAGTCGGGCTACAGCCCCAGGATCTCGACAGGGCTCGTGTCCGTGGTTGGCACGCTGGCCGCCATGGTGCCGCCCAGCATCATTCTGGTGTTCTACGCGATCCTCGCCGAGGAAAGCGTCGGACAGGTGCTCGTCGCGGGGTTCCTGCCGGGCGCGCTGGTGACGGTCGCGCTCATCGTGACACTGCTGATCCTCATCAAGGCCGACCCCGCTTCGGCGCCACCGGGCCAGCGTCACGCGTGGGCCGACAAGCTCCGCAACCTGAAGTCGGCCGGCCCGGTCCTCCTGCTGTTCGCGCTCGTCACCGGCACCGTCTACTTCGGAATCGCCACGCCCACCGAGGCCGCGGCGCTCGGGGCGGTGGGCGGCTTCGCGCTGCTGGCCGCACGGGGACGCGCGAGCTGGCAGACCATCAGGCACGCGATCACCGAGACCATCAGCTCGAGCGTCATGATCCTCATGATCATCCTCGGGGCGCACATCCTGGGCTACTTCATCACCTCGACCAGAGTCACCCCGACCGTGGTGAGCTGGGTCGCCTCCCTCGATGTCGCACCGGTCGTGGTGATCATCGTATTGGCGCTGTGCTACATCGTGCTCGGGTTCTTCCTCGACCAGATCGCGATCCTCGCGCTCACGGTGCCCGTGGTGCTGCCGCTGGTCACCGAGCTCGGTTACGACCCGATCTGGTTCGGTGTGCTGATCGTCCTGCTCGCCGAGATCGGTCTGGTCAGCCCGCCACTCGGCCTCAACGTGTTCGTGGTCGCGCGCACGGCACGCCGCCCCGCGGCGGAGGTGTTCTGGGGCGCGCTCCCGTTCGTCCTCGCGGTCGTGGCGGTGGCAGCGCTACTCATCGCGTTCCCCGAGATCGTGCTCTGGATACCGGACACCATGTCGGCGACCGAATAGCGAGGCCACCAGCAGTGAGCGCCGGCTACGAGTGCACCAGGCCACAGGGGCACGTGGCTACATGTTGATCATATGACCGGCGAGGCCGTGGATGGCTTCCTTCACGGCCTCGCCCAGGGTCGGGTGGGCGTGGACGTTGCGGGCCACCTCGTGCACCGTGAGGTCCCACTGCTGGGCCAGGGTCAGCTCCGGCAGCAGTTCGGTGACCTCGGGGCCGATCAGGTGGGCACCCAGCAGCTCGCCGTACTTGGCGTCGCTGATGATCTTCGCGAAGCCGACGGTGTCGGCGAGGCCGTGCGCCTTTCCGTTGGCGCTGAACGGGAACTTCGCCACCTGCACGTCGTGGCCCTGCTCGCGTGCCTGCTCCTCGGTGAGGCCGAAGCTCGCGATCTGCGGCTGGCAGTAGGTGGCCCGCGGGATCATGCGGTAGTCCAGCTCCATCGTCTCCGCGTCGGCGATGGTCTCGGCGGCGATGATGCCCATCGACTCGGCGGCGTGCGCCAGCATCAGTTTCGCCGTCACGTCGCCGATGGCGAAGATGTGCGGCACGCTGGTGCGGCAGCGGCCGTCCACCTCGATCGCACCACGCTCGGTCAGGCGCACACCGGTGTTCTCGAGGCCGTATCCGTCCACATTGGGCTGGAATCCCATCGCCTGCAGCACCTTGTCCGCATCGATGGTCTTCGTCTCGCCGTCCTGCGTCACCGTGACGCGCACACCGCTGCCGGTCTCCTCGATCGACTCGACCCGCGTCGAGGTCAGCACGTCGATGCCCAGCCTGCGGTAGCGCCGCGCCAGCTCGGCCGAGACCTCCTCGTCCTCCAGCGGCACCATCCGGTCGAGGAACTCGACGATCGTCACCTTCACGCCGTAGTTGTGCAGCACGTAGGCGAACTCCACGCCGATGGCGCCCGCGCCGGCGATCACGATGCTCTCCGGCAGCTCCGAGGCGAGGATCTGCTCCTCGTAGGTCACCACGCGCTCGCTCACCGAGGTGCCGGGCAGCAGCTTCGGCGACGCACCGGCCGCGATGATGCAGTGGTCGAACGTCACGGTCTCGGTCTCGCCGTCGGCGCGGCGCACCTCGATGCTCCGGTCGCCCGCGAACGTGCCCCGCCCCTCGAACTGCGTGATCGCGTTCTTCTTCATCAGATAGTGCACGCCCTTGACGCGGCCGTCGGCGACCTTGCGGCTGCGCTGGAACGCCGCCAGGTAGTCGAACGTCACCGGCCCCTCGGCCTGGATGCCGAAGGTCCGGGCCTCGGTGGTGAACAGGTGCGCCAGCTCCGCGTTGCGCAGCAGCGCCTTCGACGGGATGCACCCGACGTTCAGGCACACGCCACCCCAGTAGCGCTCCTCGATGATGGCCGTGTCATAGCCGAGCTGCGCGGAGCGGACGGCTGCGGTGTACCCGCCGGGACCCGCACCCAGCACCACGACGTCGAAGTGTTCACTCATGCTCGCGATTATGCCTTCACGCTGTCGGGTGGCGGGTCCTCGCCGCGCACCTCGGAGAGCAACGAGGTGACCGAGGTCATGATCCGTTCGGTCGCCTCCCGGAGCTGCGTCGCGGAGGGCTTGTCCGCGACCAGATCGGACAACTCGACCGGCAGGCCGGCCACCAGGTCGATGCGCCGCCGGGGAGACACCCTGGGCAGCCGCGCGTCCGGCGGCAGGTACTCCCGTGTGCCCCAGCAGGCCAGCGGCACCACCGGCGTGCCCGTGGTCAGCGCGATGCGCGCCACCCCGGTCTTCGCCTTCATCGGCCAGCCGTCCTCCCGGTCGGTGAACGTGCCCTCGGGAAACACCACCACGCACTCGCCGTCGCGGACCGAACGGACCGTCGCGTGATAGGCGTCCAGTGCGCTCGACCGGCCTCGGTGCACCTGGATGTGCCTGCCCGAGCGCATGACCGACCGCACCACGGGCGCCTTCCACAGCCCGGCCTTGGCGAAGAAGCGCGGCACCCGGCCCGAGGCGAGGCCGAACACGGTCACCACGATGGCGTCGGCATTGGAGAGGTGGTTGCTCGCGATGAGCACACCACCCTCGCGCGGCACGTGCTCGGTCCCGCGCACCCGCAGGCGCGTGGACAGCGCGAGCGGGGGCGCGAGCAGGTCGATGGCCAGGCCATACCAGAAGCCGCGCCCCCGCCGCGGAAACCAGCGATACGCCGTCAGCGGTCCGAATCGGCCTCCACGGGCCAGCCCGCGAGCTCCCGCACCAGGCGCTGAGCCCGCACCAGGCCGGGCAGCTCCGCCGGATTCAGCTCCCCGCGCTCCGCCTTGCGCTGGGCCTCCGCGAGCGTGGCCAGCAGCCCGGCGACGTCGACGGTCGACTGCTGCGCCATGCTCGTCCCCTCTCTCGAACGTCAGTCGGCACGCTCCAGGATCACGACCGGAATGTCCCGGTCGGTCTTCTTCTGGTACTCGTCGTAGTCCGGCCAGACCGCGACCATCCTGGGCCACAACGCGGCCTTCTCCTCCGGGCTCGCGGTGCGGGCCTTGGCCGGGAACCTGTCGGCCTTGACCTGCACCGTGACGTCCGGGTTCTCCACCAGGTTCAGGTACCAGCCGGGGTGCGAGTCGGCGCCGCCCTTGGAGGCGACGATGACGTAGTCGCCCTCGTGCTCCTGGTAGATCAGCGCGAACTTGCGTTCCTGCCCGGTCTTGCGGCCGACGGTGGTGAGGATGAGGCACGGTGCGCCCTTCATCCAGTCGTGCCCGACCTCACCGTTGGTCTCTTCGTAACGACGGACGTGCTCGTCGCCAAACAACATCTGCCAGCGTCCCTTCGTCGGATGCTTTCCACCCTAACTGTCAGCGTGCCAGCACGTCGGCCAGCAGCGCGGGATCGACGTTGCCGCCCGAGACGACCACCACGGTGCGCCCCCGTGGCAGCTCGTCCGCGCGGTGCAGGTACGCGGCGAGCCCGACCGCGCCACTCGGTTCCGCCACGATCCGCCCCCTCGTGGCCAGCACGGCCATCGCGGAACGGATCTCGTCCTCGCTGACGGTGACGATGTCGTCGAGCACGGCGCGCAGGTGGGCGAACGTCAGCTCGGACGGCTGTGATCGCAGGCCGTCGGCGATGGTCCGCGCCCTGTCCTCGATCGGCCAGCCGGTGAGCGCACCCGCCCGCAGGCTCGCCCGCGCGTCGGCCGCCAGCTCCGGCTCCACACCGACGACCGCCGCCGCGGGGCACAACGCCTTGACGGCGGTGCCGATGCCCGAGGCCAGCCCGCCGCCGCTCACCGGCACCAGCACCAGCTCCACCTCGGGCAGGTCGGTGCCGATCTCCAGCCCGATCGTGCCCTGCCCGGCGATGATGTCGGGGTGGTCGAACGGCGGCACCAGCACCGCCCCCAGCTTCTCGGCCAGCTCGCAGGCCGCCGACTCACGGTCCGCGATCGGCACCAGCACCACCTCGGCGCCGTAGCCACGCGTGTTGTCGACCTTGACCTGCGGAGTCACGTCGGGCATCACGATGTGCGCGGGGATGCCCGCCTCCCGCGCCGCGTAGGCGACGGCCTGCGCGTGGTTGCCGCTGGAGTAGGACACCACGCCGCGGGCCCGCCTCCGCTCGTCCAGCCTCGCGATGGCGTTGTGCGCCCCGCGCAGCTTGAACGCTCCGATGGGCTGCAGGTTCTCGGGCTTGAGCCACAGCGGCCTGCCCGGCTCGGCCCACGGGCTCGGCAGCAGCGGCGTGCGCACGACGGTTCCGCGCACCCGCTCCGCCGCCGCTCTGATGTCGTCGATCGTCACGAGTTCCACGGCACGAGTCTGCCCGACACCGGCTGTCCGGCCGGGCACACTGTGGCGAACACTGCTGCTACGTGCTCGCGAACGTGTCGGTCGCGCGCAGCAGCTCGCGCAGGATGCCCGGCTCGTCGAACGCGTGGCCGGCGTCCTCCACCATGATCAGCTCGGAGCCCGGCAACGCCCGATGCACCTCCCAGGCACCCACCGGCGGGGTGCACACGTCGTGCCTGCCGTGGATGAGCACCGCCGGGATGCCCGCGAGCCTGCCCGCGTCGCGCAGCAGCTGGTCGCCGGTGAACCAGCCGCCGTGCGCGCAGTAGTGGTTCTCGATGCGCGCGAACGCCAGCGCGTACTCCGGGTCGGAGAACTGCTCGACGAGCTCGGGACGGCGGCGCACCGTGATCGTGTCGGCCTCCCAGGTGCTCCACGCCACGGCCGCGGGCCGGTGGACGGCGGGATCCGGGTCGAACAGCAGATCGTGGTAGGCGGCGATCAGGTCACCGTCCCTGCGCCGAGGGGGCACCGGCTCCAGGAAGCGTTCCCAGCGTTCGGGGAACAGACACCCGGCCGCCCCGCCGTAGAACCAGTCGAGCTCCTTGCGGCGCATCGTCCAGATGCCCCGCAGCACCAGCTCGCTCACCCGGCCCGGATGGGTCTCGGCGTAGGCGAGCGCGAGGGTGCTGCCCCACGAGCCGCCGAACACCAGCCAGCGTTCGATGCCGAGATGCTCGCGCAGCCGTTCGAGGTCGGCCACCAGGTGCCACGTGGTGTTGGCGGCAAGGCCGGCGTCGGCGTCGTGCGCGCAGTGCGGGCGGCTGCGGCCGCAGCCCCGCTGGTCGAGCAGCACGATCCGGTACCGCTCGGGGTCAAACAGCCTGCGGTGCGCCGGTGCGCTGCCGCCGCCGGGACCACCGTGCAGGAACACCGCCGGCTTGCCGTCCGGGTTGCCGCACACCTCCCAGTGGATCTCGTGGCCGTCGCCGACGGGCAGCAGGCCGTGCTCGTACGGTTCGATCTCCGGATACAGCTCCGTCATGTCGTTCACTCTGCCCTGTCGATTCGCGCCCGGGCCGTTCGTGTGGGGGGTGAGACCCCGACTGGAAGGAGCCATCATGACCGGGACGAGGACGATGACGACCCTGCTGAGCGGCCTCGGCGTCGGCGAGTCGCCGCGCTGGCACGACGGGCGCCTGTGGTTCGCCAACTGGGGCGCGCAGGAGATCGTCGCCGCCGACCTGGCGGGCCGGGCCGAGGTGATCGCCAAGGGGCCCAAGCTCGCCGGGTACTCCCTCGGCTGGCTGCCCGACGGCCGCCTCGTGGTCACCGGCGAGAGCGGCCTGCTGTGTGCCGGGGCCGACGGCACGCTCACCCCGTACGCCGACCTCAGCGCACTGGGCGAGGGCTGGAACGAGATCGTGGTGGACGGCCGCGGCAACATCTACGTCAACCGCGTCGGCTTCCGCTTCGGCGAGGAGGACTTCAAGCCCGGCACGATCGCGCTCGTCAACCCGGACGGCACGGCCCGCCAGGTCGCCGCCGACATCGCCTTTCCCAACGGCATGGTCGTCACCCCGGACGGCTCGACCCTGGTCGTCGCCGAGTCGTTCGCGGGCAGGCTGACCGCCTTCGACATCGCCGACGACGGCAGCCTGTCCGGACGCCGCGTGTGGGCCGAGGTCGGTGGCGACGGGCTCTGCCTGGACGCCGAGGGTGCCATCTGGTGCGCGGACATGACCGACGGCGGAGCGGTGTGCAGGCGGGTCCGCGACGGCGGCGAGGTGCTGGAGCAGTTCGAGCTGGACGCGCCGTGTTTCGCCTGCATGCTGGGCGGCGACGACGGCAGGACGCTGTTTCTGATGCTCGCCGACTGGCAGGGTGTCGAGGGGATGGACACGCTGTTCTCCTCCCGCACCGGGCGGGTGGTGACCACCCGCGTGTCCGTGCCGCACGCCGGACGGCCGTGAGGCGGCCCGCGGACTGAGCAGCGCCCGGAAAGTACCTGATCGAGACCAGGTTCCCGGCAGGTGAATGCGCTTTCTGAATGCGCTTACAGGTAGAGTGGGCAGACCGGGATCGCCCGGTCAAGCGTTCTTTACCAGGAGTTGCGTATGGACGGCCGACCCCACGTGACGCTCGAGGACGTCGCCCGCGCCGCCGAGGTGTCGCTGGCGACGGCCTCCCGGGCGCTCAACGGCACCACGAAGGTGCGTGCGGACCTGCGCGAACGGGTCCTGGCCGCCGCCGAACAGCTCGCGTACACCCCCAACGCGCACGCACAGGCGCTGGCCGGAGCGTCGCACCGCACGGTGGGTGTGATCTGCCACGACGTCAGCGACCCGTACTTCGCCGCCATCGCCCGCGGCGTCATGCGGGTCGCGGGCGACAACGGCCTGCTCGTGATGCTCGCGAGCACGTTCCGGGATCCGCAGAAGGAGATCGCCTACATCTCGATGCTGCGGGCGCAGCGGGCATCGGCGATCCTGCTCGTCGGCTCCGGCTTCGAGGACAAGGCGTGGGAGCGGGCGCTCGCGGCCGAGATCGACCCGTACCGGCGCGGCGGCGGCCAGGTGGCCGTGGTCAGCAGGCACCGCAGCCTGCGGGTCGACAGCGTGCAGCCGGAGAACCGCGAGGGTGCCGCCGCGCTGGCCAGGGCACTGCTGGAGCTGGGGCACCGCAGGTTCGCGG
This sequence comes from Prauserella muralis, assembly GCF_003202285.1. Classification (GTDB taxonomy): domain Bacteria; phylum Actinomycetota; class Actinomycetes; order Mycobacteriales; family Pseudonocardiaceae; genus Prauserella_B; species Prauserella_B muralis. The sequence continues at coordinate 517,364 of NZ_MASW01000002.1, read as the reverse complement.
TGCTCGCCGGCCCGCGCGCGCTCACGACCGTGGTCGACCGGCTCGCCGGGTTCCGCGAGGGGCTCGCCGAGGCCGGTGTCGAGCTGGCGGAGTCCGACATCGTCGAGGCCGCCTTCACCCGCGACGGCGGCCATTCCGCGATGTCGCGGCTGCTCGCACGCGGCTTGGAGGCCACGTGCGTGTTCGCGGTGACCGACGTGATGGCCATCGGAGCGATGACCGCGCTGCGCGAGGCGGGACTGTCCGTGCCCGCCGACGTCTCACTGGCCGGGTTCGACGACATCCCGGTGGTGCGGGACCTGACACCCGCGCTCACCACCGTGGCCCTGCCGCTGGAGGAGCTCGGCGAGCGGGCGATGGAGCTGGCGATCCGCGACAGCCGGGGTACCCGCAGCCGGGTGCTGCGGCTGCCCGGCGAGGTCGTGCTCAGGCAGAGCACCAGCCGGGTCCCGGCCTGAGCTCCACAGTGGACGCCGCCGGCGTGCGCGGGACGACGGCGGCGACCACACTGGGTGACGATCCCGGCGAACCGATCCCTGAAAACGGTGTTTAGCGAAGACGCCTTCCGGGTAGTAGAGTGGTCACGTTACGCCTCGGGAGGCCACCATGGCCGACGAAGACACACTCGACCGGTTGTTGCGGGCTTGGCGGGACGACATCGACAGCGAGCCCTTCCCCGTCATCTCCGATGTCGTGCTGCCCAGGCAGACACGGCGGCGGATGCGGGAACACTCGGAGGACCCGCCGCGGCGCGAACGGCCGAACTCCCACTGGACCGGCCGGCCGACACCACAGCCGTGACCTGCGCCTCGTCGCAACCTCCACCTAGGTGGAACTCAGGGTACTGTGGCGGTCGTGACGACGAAGCTTGGCGACTACCTGAGCATCGGCCAGGTCGCGGACCGTAGCGGCGTGCCGCACACCGCGCTGCGATTCTACGAGGACCGGGGCCTCATCACGTCGGAGCGTTCCGCGGGCAACCAGCGTCGTTACCCGCGTACCGTCCTGCGCCGCATCGCGTTCATCCGTGCGGCGCAGCGGGTGGGCCTCAGCCTGGAGCAGATCGGCGAGGCACTGGCCACGCTGCCGCGCGACCACGCGCCCACCAAGGCGGACTGGGCCCGGCTGTCGCGCAACTGGCGCGACGAGCTCGACGCGCGCATCGACGCCCTACAGCGGTTGCGCGACCAGCTCACCGGCTGTGTCGGCTGTGGCTGCCTGTCACTGCGCACGTGCGGCCTGCACAACGTCGACGACCGGCTCGCCCGGTTCGGCCCTGGCGCGCCGCTGCTCAAGCCCGCCGCCGAGGGCGGCATCTGAACGCGAACGACGCTCGGGTTAATCGCTTGCGTCCCGGCCCCCGTCCGTGTGCCAATGGCGTCCGGAATGAAGGACAACGACATCGTGCGCGTGTCCAAGCGACTCGCGCTGCATCTGCGCCATGCGCCGGAGCGCATCGGCATCCGCCTGGACGACAACGGCTGGGTCGAGGTGAGCACACTGCTCGCCGCCCTCGGCAGGCACGGTCTCGCGCTGACCCGTGAGCAACTCGCCGAGGTCGTGGAGCGCAACGACAAGCGGCGGTTCAGCTTCGACGACACCGGCACGAGGATCAGGGCCAGCCAGGGACACAGCGTCGCCGTGGACCTCGGCCTGCCCACGGCGACTCCTCCCCCACTGCTCTACCACGGCACGGTCGAACGGTTCCTGCCCGCGATCCTGCGCGAGGGGCTGCGCCCGCAGCGCAGGCACGACGTGCACCTGTCGGCGGCACCGGCCACCGCTGCCTCCGTCGGCGCCCGGCGCGGAACGCCGGTGATCCTGGAGGTCGGCGCGCGGGCGATGGCCGCCGACGGCCATGAGTTCCGGCTCAGTGCGAACGGGGTCTGGCTGACCCGTCACGTTCCGCCGCGGTTCCTGCGCCGGATGGCTCCTCCGCAGTAGTGAGGCGGGCGGTGGCACCGTCCATTGGGGATGGTCGCGTCGCTCGCCGTCGGTTCCGGCACGCGGCGTGCCGCCCGTCTCAGGACCGGGGCCTGCGCCTGCCCAGTAGCCGCCGCCCGATCTCGATCAGGCGCTCCCGCAGGGTGTCGTCGTCGATGTCGGTGTTGTCGGGTGACCCGCCCGCGAGCGCGAGTCCGGCGAGCAGCACGTCCACCGTCAGCCGGGCCGAGGTGTCGGCGTCGGGACCGACCAGCAGGCTCAGCATGCGCAGCTTGAAGTTCTCCGCGCCCTGCAGCGTGCGGTCGATCGCCCGCACGACCCCGGGATCGCTGTTGAACAATGCCACCAGCGCCCTGTGCCGCACGACGAGGTCGACGAACCCGGCCAGCGCGTGGTCGATCTGCGCGCCCCGGGTGCGCTGTGCCGCCGCCGCGTCGAGGATGTCCTCGAGCTCGGCCAGCGCGGGCTGCGCGACGGCCTCGGTGATCTCGTCCTTCGTCTTGAAGTGGTAGTAGACGGCCGCCTTCGTGACGCCGAGCTCGTCGGCGATCATCTGCAGCGACGTTCCCTCGACGCCGTGCTCGCTGAACAACCTCAGCGCCGTGGTCAGCAACCGCGAGCGGGTGCTTTCGGCAACAGTGCCGGCAGACATGGCACCTCCTCACAAGCAGCACGACGGTACCTGCCGATCGGCTAGCTCGCCACTTGCTGTTCGGCTAGTCACATACTTGCCGATCGGCTTGGATGGGCCTTGCCGATCGGCTAGCTTCGGAGGTACCCGATCGTATGAACCCGCACCAGAACGGAGTCCTGGCGTGGCCGTCCTGCTGTCCCGTCTCGGCCGGCTGTCCTTCCGCCGCCGAGGCCTCGTCACCGGCCTGTGGGTGGTGCTGCTGCTGGCGCTGGGCGTCGGCTCGTTCACCCTGTCCGGCCAGCTGACCAACTCGGTCACCATTCCCGGCACCGAGTCGCAGCGTGCCATCGAACAGCTGCAGACGAAGTTCCCGGAGGCCAACGCCGGGGGCGCCACGGCCCGGGTGGTGATCGCCGCCCCCGAGGGCAGCACCCTCGACAGGGCCGCCGTCGAGGGCGTGGTGTCCGAGCTGCGTGACGCGCCCAAGGTCACCAGCGTGGCCGACCCGTTCCAGACCCGCTCGGTGTCGCCCGACGGCCGGGTGGCGCTCGTGCAGGTGAGCTACGCGGTGCAGGGATTCGAACTCACCGACGCCGAACGCGAGGCGCTGTTCGCGGCCGCCGAGCCGGGCCGCGAGGCGGGCATGCAGGTGGAGTTCGGCGGCGACGCCGCGCAGGCACCGTTCGAGACGCAGGCGACCGAGGGCATCGGGGTCGCGGTCGCCGCCGTCGTCCTGATCGTCACGTTCGGCTCGCTCATCGCCGCCGGTCTGCCGCTGCTGACCGCGCTCATCGGGGTGGGCGTCGGTATGGCGGGCATCACCGTAGCCTCCGGCTTCCTCGACCTCAACTCCAACACGCCCGTGCTGGCACTGATGATCGGCCTCGCCGTCGGCATCGACTACGCGCTGTTCATCGTGTCGCGTTACCGGCACGAACTGCGTACCGGGCGAGAACCCATCGACGCCGCCGCGCACGCCGTCGGCACGGCGGGCTCCGCGGTGGTGTTCGCGGGCCTCACCGTCATCATCGCGCTCGCCGGGCTCACCGTCGTCGGCGTGCCGCTGCTGGGCGAGATGGGCCTGGCCGCGTCGGCCACCGTCGCCATCGCGGTGCTCATCGCGGTGACGCTGCTTCCGGCCGTGCTCGGCTTCGCGGGCACGAAGGTGCTCGGCGGCCGCATCCCCGGCCTGCGCGCCAACCACCACGACGGCCCGACCGCGGGCGGGCGCTGGGCGGCGTTCGTCGCGCGCCACCGGGTCGTGATGCTGCTCGGTTCCCTCGCGGCACTGCTGGTCGTGGCGATCCCGGCCACCGCCATGCGGCTGGGCCTGCCCGCCGACAACGCCGCGCCGCCGGACTCCACGCAGCACAAGGCGTACAACCTCATCAGCTCCGGTTTCGGCCCCGGCGCCAACGGGCCGCTGACCGTCGTGCTGCAGACCGACGGCAACGCAGGGCAGGCCGTGCAGCAGGTCGCCAGGGAGATCACCGCGCTCGGCGACGTGGCCGCGGTGACACCGCCGCGGTTCAACGCCCAGGGCGACACCGCGCTGCTGAGCGTGATCCCGCGCAGCGGCCCCGACACCGAGGCCACCGAGAACCTGGTCACCGACATCCGCGACCACGCGCAGGCCTGGCAGGCCGAGTCCGGCGTGCAGGTGGCCGTCACCGGGCAGACGGCGATGAACATCGACGTCTCCCGGAAGATGGCCGACGCGCTGCTGCCCTACCTCTCGCTCATCGTCGGGCTGGCGTTCGTGCTCATGACGCTGGTGTTCCGCTCGCTGATCGTGCCGCTGAAGGCCACCCTGGGATTCCTCGGTTCGGTGGCCGCCGCGTTCGGCGCCGTCGTCGCCGTCTTCCAGTGGGGCTGGCTCGCCGGCGTACTCGGTGTCGAGAGCACCGGGCCGATCATGAGCATGCTGCCGATCCTGCTGATCGGCGTCCTCTTCGGACTCGCGATGGACTACCAGGTGTTCCTGGTGACCCGCATGCGCGAGGAGTACGTCCACGGCGCCGAGCCGGACGCGGCGATGGTCACCGGCTTCCGGCACGGCGCGAGGGTGGTCGTGGCGGCGGCGCTGATCATGACGAGCGTGTTCGCCGGGTTCGTCCTGGCGCAGCAGACGCTGATCCAGTCCATCGGCTTCGCGCTGGCGTTCGGGGTCGCGGTGGACGCGTTCGTGGTGCGCATGACGATCGTGCCCGCCGTGATGTCACTGCTCGGCAGGCGGGCATGGTGGCTGCCGCGCTGGCTGGACCGCATCCTGCCGAACGTCGACGTCGAGGGCGAGCGCCTGGCGACCAGGCCTGGAGAAGGTGGCCAGGGCACCGCGAAAACCCTCGAACCGGTGTAACCCTTCGCCGGCGGCACGCTCCCCAATGCGGCATTCGCTCCACTGGATGGAGCGAATGCCGCATTCGCTCCATCCAATGGAACAAATGTGGCATTGGGGAGCTTGGGGCTAGGCGAGCCAGGCTACGGCTCCGCCGACCGCCAAGGCGGCGGCAAAGCCCAGCGTGACGGCGAGGGCGCGCGAGTTCTTCCACGTGCTGTACGCGCCGCCTGCCAGGAACCCGGCGACGGCGAGCAGCAGCAGGGCCACCCACTGGCCCGACATCTACAGCACGCCCTTGGTGGACGGGACACCCCCGGCACGCGGGTCGGCTTCCGTGGCGGCCCGCAGCGCGCGGGCGACCGCCTTGTACTGCGCCTCCGCGATGTGGTGCGGGTCGCGGCCGTGGATGACCCGGACGTGCAGCGCGATCTGGGCGTGGAACGACAGCGAGTCGAACACGTGCCGCGTCAGCACGAACGGGTAGTTGCCGCCGATGGTGAACGTGTTGAACTGCTCCGGCTCCCCGGCGTGCACGCAGTACGGGCGCCCGGAGACGTCGATCGCGGCGTGCGCGAGCGTCTCGTCCATCGGGATCCACGCGTCGCCGAACCGCCGGATGCCCTTCTTGTCCCCCAGCGCCTCGCGGATCGCCTGCCCGAGCACGATCGCGGTGTCCTCGACGGTGTGGTGGGCGTCGATGTGCACGTCGCCGGTGGCGTCGATCTTCAGGTCCAGCGAGCCGTGCACGCCGAACGAGTGCAGCATGTGGTCGTAGAAGGGGACTCCGGTGGAGATCTCGACCTGCCCGGTGCCGTCCAGGTCCACCTCGATCCGGATCGAGGACTCCTTGGTGGTGCGCTCCACCTTGCCGACGCGGGTCACCGCGGGACCTCCTTGCTCGCCTCCAGGAAGGCGTCGTTCTCCTCGGGCGTGCCGACGGTCACCCGCAGGTGCCCCACGATGCCCACGTCACGGATCAGCACTCCGTGGTCCGCATAGGAGCGCCAGCTGGCCTGCGCGTCGGCGAACCGTCCGAAGAGGATGAAGTTGGCGTCGCTGGGCACCGGCGAGAAACCCAGCCCCTGCAACGCCTCCGCCACGCGGTCGCGCTCGGCCGCGAGCCTCGCCACCGACGCCAGCGTCTGTTCGGCGTGCTGCAGCGCGGCACGCGCGGCGGCCTGGGTGAGCGTCGACAGGTGGTACGGCAGCCGCACCAGCTGCAGCGCGTCCACCACGGCGGGCGCGGCCGCCAGGTAGCCGAGCCGCCCGCCCGCGAACGCGAACGCCTTGCTCATGGTGCGCGACACGATCAGCGTCGCAGGGTAGGCGTCGAGCAGGTTCGCCGCGCTGGGCTGCGACGAGAACTCCGCGTAGGCCTCGTCCACGACCACCAGTCCCGGCGCAGCCCGCAGCACCGCCTCGAGATCCTCGAGCGGGATCGAACCGCCGGTCGGGTTGTTGGGGCTGGTGAGGAACACGACGTCCGGCGCACGCTCGGCCACCAGCTCGGCGGCCTTCGCGGTGTCGAGCGTGAAGTCGGGCCTGCGCGGTGCCGGGATCCAGTCGGTGCGCGTACCCGCGGCGATGATCGGGTGCATCGAGTACGACGGCTCGAAACCGAGCGCGCTGCGCCCGGGGCCACCGAACGCCTGCAGGATCTGCTGCAGGATCTCGTTGGAGCCGTTGGCGGCCCACACGTTGCGTTCGGTGAGCGGCACCCGCGTCGACACCGACAGGTACGCGGCGAGGTCCTGCCGCAGCGCGACGGCGTCGCGGTCGGGGTAGCGGTGCAGCTCCGCCGCCGCCGCGCGCACCGACTCCGTCACGTCGGCCACCAGCTCCGGCGGCGGCGGGTACGGGTTCTCGTTCGTGTTGAGCCGCACCGCCACGTCCAGCTGCGGCGCACCGTAGGGGGTACGGCCCCGCAGGTCCTCCCTGAGCGGGAGCTCGTCGAGGGTCACGTCGTCGGCGGTCACCGGGCGTCCCCCTCGAAGCGCGCCGTGACGGCCTCGCCGTGCGCGGGCAGGTCCTCGGCGTTGGCCAGCGCCACCACCTTGTCCGCGACCTCGCGCAGCGCCTCGGCGCTGTAGTCGATCACGTGAATGCCGCGCAGGAAGCTCTGCACCGACAGTCCCGACGAGTGCCGCGCGAAACCACCGGTCGGCAGGACGTGGTTGGAGCCCGCGCAGTAGTCGCCGAGCGAGACCGGCGCGTACGGGCCGACGAACACCGCGCCCGCGTTGCGCACCCGCGCCGCGACGGCGCGCGCGTCGGCGGTCTGGATCTCCAGGTGCTCGGCCGCGTAGGCGTCGACGACCGCGAGACCGTCGTCGACGCTCGACACCAGCACGGTGCCGGACTGCGTGCCCCGCAACGCCTGCTCGACGCGTTCGGTGTGCTTGGTCGCGGCGACGCGGCGCTGCAGCTCGGCGTCGACGGCGTCGGCCAGCGCCTCCGAGGTGGTCACCAGCACACTGGCGGCGAGCGTGTCGTGCTCGGCCTGGCTCACCAGGTCGGCCGCCACGTGCGCCGGGTCCGCGGTGTCGTCGGCGAGGATCGCGATCTCGGTGGGCCCGGCCTCGGAGTCGATGCCGATCACTCCGCGCAGCATCCGCTTGGCCGCGGTGAGGTAGATGTTGCCGGGCCCGGTGACCATGTCGACGGGCTCCAGCGGGCTGCCGTCGGTGTCGGTGCCGCCGTAGGCCAGCAGGGCCACGGCCTGCGCACCGCCGACGGCCCACACCTCGTCCACGCCGAGCAGCGCGGCGGCGGCCAGGATCGTCGGGTGCGGCCGCCCGCCGAACTCCGCCTGCGGCGGCGAGCACACCACCAGCGAGCCGACACCGGCGGCCTGCGCGGGCACGACGTTCATCACGACGCTCGACGGGTACACGGCAAGCCCGCCGGGGGCGTACAGGCCGACGCGCGCCACCGGCACCCAGCGCTCGGTGACCGTGCCGCCGTCGGCCACCCGCGTGGTCACGTCGGCGCGGCGCTGGTCGGCGTGCACCCGGCGCGCCCGGTCGATCGACTCCTCGACGGCCGCCCGCACCGCCGGGTCCAGCTCGGCCAGCGCGCGGTCCAGTTCCGCGGCGGGCACCCGCACCGCGGACGGGCGCACCTTGTCGAAGCGTTCGGTGTACTCGAGCGCGGCCTCGACACCCCGGTCGCGCACCGCCTCGACCACCGGCCGCACCTGATGCACGGCGGCGTCCACGTCCACCTCGGCGCGCGGCAGCGTGGCGCGCAGCTCCACGGGTGTCGGGACGCGACCTCGCAGGTCGGTGCGGTTCAACATGTGGTCTAGGGTACGAGGCAGGAGTGCGCCCGCGACCGGGAGGTAGCAGTGCTGCGAGTCGCCTTGTGCCAGCTCACATCCAGCGCCGACCCCGAGGAGAACCTGCGGCTCGTCCGCGACTGGGTCGCCAAGGCCGCGGGCGAGGGCGCCCGCGTGGTCGTGTTCCCCGAGGCCACCATGGCGCGCTTCGGCGTCAGGCTCGCGCCGCTGGCGCAGCCGGTCGACGGGCCGTGGGCCCGCGCCGTCGCCGACATCGCCGCCGAGCACGACGTGCTGGTCGTCGCGGGGATGTTCACGCCGGACGGCGACCGGGTGCGCAACACCCTGCTGGTGACCGGGCTCGGCGAGCACCGGGGCTACGACAAGATCCACCTCTACGACGCGTTCGGCTTCCGCGAGTCCGACACCGTCGCCGGCGGCTCCGAGCTGGTCACCGTCGACGTCGACGGCGTCACCCTCGGCGTCGCCACCTGCTACGACGTCCGCTTCCCCGAGCTGTTCCAGGCGCTGGCCGACCGGGGCGCGAGCGCGGTGGCGCTGCCCGCGTCGTGGGGCGCGGGCGAGGGCAAGCGGGAGCAGTGGGAGCTGCTGGTGCGGGCCAGGGCGCTCGACTCCGGCACCTGGGTGCTCGCCTGCGGGCAAGCCGACCCGACGGCCTCCGGTGTCGAGGTCAACCCGAAGGCGCCCACCGGCATCGGCTACTCGACGGTGGCCGACCCGTTCGGCAACGTGCCCGCACAGCTCGGCGCCGCGCCGGACCTGCTGGTCGCCGACCTCGACCCGGCCGTGGCCGAGAAGTCGCGCAAGGCCACGGCCGTGCTGGCCAACCGGGTGCTCGGCAGGTCCTAGGCCTCCCGGCCGCCGGGCGAGGCGATGCCTTGCTCGATGGCCAGCCTGGTCAGCTCCGGCCTGCGCCGCCTGCCGGTCTTGTCCCTGATGCGGTCGAGGTAGGAGCGCACGGTGCGCACGCTGATGTGCATCGCCTCGGCGATGTCCTGGTCGCGTTCCCCCGCCGCCACCAGGGACAGCACCTCCCGCTCGCGTTCGGAGAGGTCGAGCCGCGAACCGGCCCGCTGCGCGTCGAGCACGAACGACGCCAGCACCGGCGAGACGTGGGAGCCGCCCGCGGCGACGTCCTGCACCGCGGCCAGGATCTCCTCGCCGTCGGCGTCCTTGGTGAGGTAGCCGTGCGCCCCGGCCGCGATCGCGCTCAGCACCTCGTCGCGGCCCGCGTAGGCCGAGAGCACCAGCACCCGGTAGCCCATGCCGACGAGCTGGCGCACCGCGCCGACGTCGGCGAGCCCGCGCAGCTTCAGGTCCAGCACGACGACGCTGTCGGCGGGCTGGCCGGACGCGGCGAAGCGGCCCACCGAGTCGGCGACCGCGCCCAGCCGCACGTCCTCGGCCTCGTACAGCACCCGGGCCAGTGCCTCGCGGTACAGCGGATGGTCCTCGATGACGCCCACCGTGACTGCTCCGCCCATGACCCTCACCTTAGTGCCGCGTCAGTCCGTTCCGAGGTCCATTCCGAGGTCCAGGGCCGGGGCCGAATGGGTGAGAGCACCCACCGCGAGGTAGTCCACGCCCGACTCCGCATAGGCGCGCGCGTGCTCCAGCCGCAACCCGCCGGAGGACTCCAGCCGCGCCTTCGGCGCCGTCCGGTCGCGCAGTTCCACCGCCCGGGCACACTCCTGCGGGGTGAAGTTGTCGAGCAGCACCTCGTCGGCACCGGCCTCCAGGGCCTCCGCGAGCTGGCCCAGGTCGTCCACCTCGACCTCGCACGGCAACCCGCCCGCGCGCTCGCGCGCCAGGCGCAGCGCCGCGGCGACCGAGCCTGCCGCCACGACGTGGTTGTCCTTGATCAGCACGGCATCGCCGAGTCCGAGCCGGTGGTTCACGCCCCCGCCGCAGCGCACCGCGTACTTCTCCAGCAGGCGCAGCCCCGGCAGCGTCTTGCGGGAGTCGCGGATCGCGCACCCGGTGCCCGCCACGGCCGCCACCCACGCCGCCGTCGCCGTCGCGATCCCGGAGAGGTGGCAGAGCAGGTTCAGCGCCGTGCGCTCGGCGGTGAGCAGGCCGCGGACCGTGCCGTGCACCACGAGCGCGGGCTCCCCCGCGGTGAGCGGCGAGCCGTCGGGCGTGCGTGCCCGGACCTCGTGGTTCTCACCGAGCACGGCGTCGAAGACGGCGAGCGCGGCCGGGCCACCCGCCAGCACGCCGTCGGCGCGCGGGGTGATCCTGGCGGTGGCGACGGCGCCTGCGGGCACGGTGGCCTCGGTGGTGGCGTCCGGCCCGTAGCGCAGGTCCTCCTGCAGCGCGATGCTCACCACCCGCCGCAGGTCGTCGGCATCCAGCGTGCTCTCGATACCAGTCACGCGGCCTCCAGGACGGGGTCCGCCAGCACCGGCTGGCCGGAGGGGCTGAGCCGGATGGCCTGGCTGCGCTGCCACGTCACGTCGTCGCGCTCGGGGAAGTCGGAACGCACGTGGCAGCCGCGCGACTCCTCCCGGCGCGCGGCCGTGGCGACCAGCGCCTGCGCGATCAGCGTCAGCGCGGCGTCCTCCACGGCCTCCTGCGTCCACAACAGACTGTCCTCTGTGGACAGGTCGAGCACGGAGCCGGCCACGGCGAGCCCTTCGGCGTCACGTCCGATGCCGGCGTAGCGGCTCATCACCCGCTGCAGCGAGTCCCGCTCGGCCACCGCCGCCACGGCGGCCGCCGGTTCCCGGCCGTTCCGGGGGTCGGCCAGCACGCCCGCGGCCAGGTCCTCGGCCACCGCGCGTGCGGCCCGCTGCCCGACGACCAGGCCCTCCAGCAGGCTGTTCGACGCCAGCCGGTTGGCCCCGTGCAGGCCGGTACGCGCCACCTCGCCCACCGCGTACAGGCCGGTGACGCCTGTGCGGCCGTCGGTGCCGGTGACGACGCCGCCACAGGCGAAGTGCGCGGCCGGGGTCACCGGGATCGGCTCGCGGGCCGGGTCGACGCCCGCCTCGCGGCAGGCCGCGGACACGGTCGGGAACCGCGCCGCGAAGCCGGAGATGCCGGTGGCATCGAGGAACACGTGGTCGTCGACGCCGCCCGGCGCGTGCGCCAGATGCCGGGTGATCGCGGCCGACACGACATCACGCGGGGCCAGGTCGGCCAGCGGGTGCACGCCGCGCATGATGGGCACGCCCAGCGCGTCGACCAGCACGGCGCCCTCGCCGCGCACGGCCTCGGTGACCAGCGGGCACCGGCCCCGCGCGCCCGGCGTGTAGAGCACGGTGGGATGGAACTGGACGAACTCGATGTCGGCCACGGTCGCGCCCGCGCGCAGGGCCAGGGCGAGCCCGTCGCCGGTGGCGACCTCCGGGTTCGACGTGGCCTGGTAGAGCTGGCCGAAGCCGCCCGTGGCGACGAGCACCGCAGGGGCGCGCAAGAGCCCCGGCACGCCGTGCGGGTCGAGCACCGTGACACCGGCGACCTCGCCGAGTGGGGTGCGCAGTGCGTCGATCGCGACGTGCCGTTCCAGCACCGGCACGCTCTGCGCCCCCGCCGCGGCGACGAGCGCGCGTTCCACCTCGGCGCCGGTGGCGTCACCGCCGGCGTGGATGACGCGGAACGCGCTGTGGCCGCCCTCGCGGGTCCTGGCGAGCCCGGTGGCACCGGCGTCGAACCGGGCACCGGACGCCCGCAGCCATCCGACCGCGGCGGGGCCCGCGCCGACGATGCGCGCCACCGCGTCCGGGTCGCACAGCCCGGCGCCCGCCGTCAGGGTGTCGGCGGCGTGCGCGGCGACGGTGTCGCCTGCGTCGCGGTCGCCGTCGAGCACGACGGCCACACCGCCCTGCGCCCAGCGGGTGTTGCCGTCGGCCACGGCCGCCTTCGTCACGACCAGCACGCGCAGGCCCAGCTCCCTGGCCCGCAGCGCGGCGGTCAGTCCGGCCACCCCACTGCCCAGCACCACCAGGTCGGCCCGCGCCTCCCATTCCGGAGTTTTCGACCGACGGTCGTTAACCGGGTTGCTCATTCGCCGCCGCCGGGCTGGCCGATCTCGATCATCCGGCGCACCGAGGCCCTGGCCCGCTCGGCCGTCCCGGCGTCGACGTGGACCTCGTCGGCGCCCTCACGCAGCGAGCGCAGCATGGCGGCGGGCGTGATCATCTTCATGTACCGGCAGGACGCCCTGTCGTTCACGGCCCGGAAGTCGATCTCGGGGGCGGCCTTGCGCAGCTGGTGCAGCATGCCGACCTCGGTGGCGACCAGCACCGACGTCGCCTTCGTCTCGCGCGCGGCGTGCAGCATGTCGCCGGTGGAGAGGATCTTCACCCGCTCCGGCTCGACCGCGCCCTCGCCGGCGAGGTAGAGCGCCGAGGTGGCGCAGCCGCACTCGGGGTGGATGAACAGGTCGGCGTCCGGCGAGGCGGCCGCCCGCTCGGCCAGCTCGGGGCCGTTGATACCGGCGTGCACGTGGCACTCCCCCGCCCAGATGTGCAGGTTCCGCCTGCCCGTGATGCGCTTGACGTGCGCGCCGAGGAACTGGTCGGGGCAGAACAGCACCTCGCGGTCCTCCGGGATGGAGGCCACGACGTCCACGGCGTTGGACGAGGTGCAGCAGATGTCGGTCTCGGCCTTGACCTCGGCGGTCGTGTTGACGTAGGAGACCACGACGGCGCCGGGGTGCTCGGCCTTCCAGGCACGCAGCTGCTCGGCGGTGATCGAGTCGGCGAGCGAGCACCCCGCGCGCGCGTCCGGGATGAGCACCGTCTTGTCCGGGGAGAGGATCTTCGCGGTCTCCGCCATGAAGTGCACGCCGCAGAACACGATCGTCGCCGCGTCGCTGCCGGCCGCGATCCGGCTGAGCGCGAGCGAGTCGCCGGTGTGGTCGGCGATCTCCTGGATCTCCGGCAGCTGGTAGTTGTGCGCGAGCAGCACGGCGTCGCGCTGCCTGGCGAGCCGGCGCACCTCGTCGGCCCAGGCCGCGTCCGGCTCGACACCCCCGAAGGGAACGAGTGCCTCCGCCTGCAGAGTCATGGTGAGCCTCCGTGTCCTTCGGCGGGTTTTCGCCTTATAATCGAAAACCGTGCGCTCTCATATTAACAGCAACAGCCCCCTGGCACACGAGGTGCTGGCCGCCGTCCTGCAGGTGCGCTCCGCCACACTCCAGGTGCTGCTGTGGCGCCGGGCGCTCGATCCACATCTCGGCCGCTGGTCGCTGCCCGGTGGCAGGCTGCGCCCCGACGAGGACGTCGAGCAGTCCATCCGGCGGCAGCTGGCCGAGAAGGTCGACGTCAAGCAGCTCACGCACGTCGAGCAGCTGGCGGTGTTCAGCGATCCCTACCGCGTGCCGGGGCCGCGCGTGGTGGCCACCGCGTTTCTCGGGCTCGTCCCGTCCGGCGTCGATCCGGCCGTGCCCGAGGACACGGCGTGGCACCCGGTGGACGCCCTGCCGCGCACCGCCTTCGACCACGAGGCGATCGTGCAGCGGGCCCGCGACCGGCTGCGCGCGAAGCTCAGCTACACCAACCTCGGCTTCGCCCTCGCTCCGAAGGAGTTCACGATCTCCGCCCTGCGCGAGCTGTACTCGGCGGCGCTGGGCTACCGGGTCTCGGCGACCAACCTGCAACGGGTGCTGTCCCGGCGCGGCCTGCTGGTGCCCACGGGCAACACCGCGCCGTCCGGGCGCACCGGTGGCCGCCCCGCAGCGCTGTACTCGTTCGCGCACGACGACATGCAGGTCACCGACCCGTTCGCCGTTTTCAAGCCCCCGGCGCCGAAGCAGGGGCGGCGCTCGCGAACGCGCGTATCGGCGCCGGACACCGTAACGTGAGGGCGTGGCCGAGACGAGACCGGACAGCGCGCGGGCGACCCTGCCCCTGTTTCCGCTGCAGACCGTGCTCCTGCCCGGCGCCAACCTGCCGCTGCACATCTTCGAGCCGCGGTACCGGCAGCTGACCGTCGACCTCGTCACCGAGAACCTGCCCGACCGGCTGTTCGGGGTCGTCGCGATCAAGACGACGATGGTGCGCGAGGTCGAGACGCTCGACCACGTGTACGGGATCGGCTGCGCGGCCCGGCTGCGCCAGGCGACGCGGCTGCCCGACGGGCGCTTCGACATCGTCACCACCGGGCACCGGCGGTTCAACCTGCTCGACATGGACACGCGCTCGGCGCCCTACCTCATGGGCACCGTCGAGTGGGTGGACGACGTGCCGCTGTCGCCGGGCAGCGCGGAGGTGGCCGACCGGCTCGGCGACCTGGCGAGGGCGGCGCACCACCGGTACTGCGCGTCGGCGTGGGAACGCGACGGCTGGGAGACGCCGTCCACCGACACCGACGTCACCGACCTGGCCTACCTGCTGGCGGCCGACTGCCTGCTGCCGCTGGGTGACCGGCAGGCGCTGCTGGAGGAACGACAGCCGCTGCGCAGGCTGCGGACGGTCTGTCGCCTGCTGAACAGGGAGGCCGGGTTCCTGTCGGAACTGGGAGCCGTGCCCGCCCCGTTCAGCGACACCGAGGCGCTCTCCAAACCGAGCCTCAACTAGCCGCCCGGCAAGCTCCCCAATGTGGCATTCGTAGCGCTCAACGCCACCAATGCGGCATTCGTTGCGCTCAACGCCACCAATGCCGCATTGGGGAGCTTTAGGCCAGGCGCCTGCCGAGGTCATCGCGGCTGTTCCACGTCGCCAGCAGGCCGTAGGCGACGGCGGTGGTGAACGGCTGCGCCACCACGGCCCACCCCGACTCCAGCACGGGCGCCGCCTCGACGACGTCACCGATGGCGGGCGCCTCGGTGACGGTGTAGAGCCCCTCGGCGAAGGCGATGCCCATGCGCATGCCGAGCCAGGCCGCCAGCAGTGAGCCCGCCACGGCGGCGAACAGCACGACGGGGCCCCGCCGCTCACGCAGAAACCACACGGCGACGCCGACGAGCACACCGGTGACGAGGCCGAGCAGCAGGTAGATCGCGAGGCCGTCGAAGCGGTGCCAGCTCTCCAGCTGCAGCGGCACGGGGTCGCGCTCGGCGTCGATCACCCGCATCCGCTGGGGTGGCGCGAGCCGAGACCAGATCCAGCCGAGCGGGATGCCGAGCAACGCGATCATGGAGAGCACGCTCACGGCGGGCAGCAGGTCGGCCTTCACCACCACTCTGGGCCGCTCCCGCCGGACGCCGGCGAACGCCTGCGCGAACCATGCGGTGTCAGCGTGCTCCGGCACCGACGACCCTCCTTTGTGGCATTCCCGCCTGTCCGGGCGAGCCTAACTAACGGGCGGGGCTCCGGCCCGCCGAGGTGGACTCGCCGTGCCTGCTGCACCGCGCGCTCCAGCCGCCCGGCGTCACCTGGACCACCATCCGCCGCGCGCACTCGGCGCAGTAGCGGGGTGGTTCCAGCGCCGCCTGCTGGCTCCGGCACGCCGCGTGGTCGCCGCCGTGCCGCGGCTGCCCGCAGCGGGGACAGTACGGGCCGCTCACAGCGTGTCGCTCAGGGCCTTGACCGGCATCCGCAGCTCGGTCAGCATGTCGAGGTCCTGCTGGGCGGGGCGGCCGAGATTGGTCAGGTAGTTGCCGACGATGATCGCGTTGATGCCGCCGAGCATGCCCTGCTCGGCGCCGAGGTCGCCGAGGGTCAGCTCCCGGCCGCCCGCGAACCGCAGCATCGTGCGCGGCATCGCCAGCCGGAACGCCGCCACCACGCGCAGGGCGTCCCTGCCCTCCACCACCTCGTAGTGCTCGTACGGGGTGCCTGCCTGCGGGATGAGGAAGTTCATCGGCACCTCGTGCGGGTCCAGCTCGGCGAGCTGCTCGGCGAACTCGGCGCGCTGCTCGTCGGACTCGCCCATGCCGATGATCCCGCCACAGCACACCTCCATGCCCGCCTCGCGGACCATCCCCAGCGTCTCCCAGCGCTCCTGCCAGGTGTGCGTGGTGACCACGTTCGCGAAGTGCGAGCGCGCCGTCTCCAGGTTGTGGTTGTACCGGTGCACGCCCATCGCGACGAGCTCGTCCACCTGGGCCTGGGTCAGCATGCCCAGCGAGCACGCGATCTGGATGTCGTTGCCCGACTCGCGGATCGCGGCGATGCCGTCGCGCACCTGCGCCAGCAGCCGCGCGTCCGGCCCGCGCACGGCGGCGACGATGCAGAACTCGGTGGCCCCGGTGGCCGCCGTTTCGGCGGCGGCCTTCACCAGGCCGGGGATGTCGAGCCACGCCGAGCGCACGGGCGTGGGGAACCGGCCGGACTGCGAGCAGAAGTGGCAGTCCTCGGGGCAGCCGCCGGTCTTGACGCTGACGATGCCTTCGACCTCCACCTCGGGCCCGCACCAGCGCATCCGGACCTCGTGGGCGAGCGCCAGCAGGTCGCTCAGGTGCGCGTCGCCCAGCCTCAGCACGCTCAGGACCTGCTCGCGGGAAAGGCCCACTCCGCGTTCGAGCACCTGCTCACGTGCGGTCGCGAGGATCGCGGCGCCGGTGGTCGCTGCCGTCACGGGCGGCTCCTTCCCAGGGAAGCGTCAGGTCTTCGGCGAGTGTCACGGATCGCGCGGCGCCGCGAGTGCGAGGTGTGTCACGCCTGCGCCGAGGCGTTGCCCGCGAAACAGTCCGGGTCGAACTGGCCGCCGAACCACGGCGACAGCCCGCGCCGGGCCTCCTCGGCGAACTCGTCCCTGCTCGCGCGGCCGAGCCCCTCGGGAAGCGCGCCGAGCAGCGGGGCGCCCGCCACGACGGGAAGGTCGGCGAGGTTGCTGCGGGCGGCGAGGTCCGGCTCGGCGGGCCACGACCCGATGACCACGCCCATGACGTTGAGCCCGCGCCGGGTGGCGACCTCCGCGGTCAGCGCCGTCGCGTTGAGCGTGCCGAGCCCCGCCTCCGCGACGATCAGCACCGGCGCGGCCAGCGCCCACGCGACGTCGGCCAGCGTGCCGCCCTCGGAGTCGAACGGCACCAGCAGCCCGCCCGCGCCCTCCACGAGCACGAGGTCGTGTTTCTCGTGCAGCTCCGCGGCGGCCCGCGCCGCCTCGGCGGGTGTGACGGGAACGCGCTCGCTGCGCCGGGCCGCCGCCTCGGGCGACAGCGGATCCGGGTAGCGGGCCAGCTCCCGGGTCTCGACGTCGCCCGCGAGCCTGCGCACCTCGGCCAGGTCACCCGGCTCGCCGGGCCCGACACCGGTCTGCGCGGGCTTGAGCACGGCGACGCCGTTGCCGTCGCCGGTGGCCAGTGCGGCGATGGCCGCCGTCACCACGGTCTTGCCGACGCCGGTCCCCGTTCCAGAGATCACCAGCACGGTCACGCCCGCGACACTAATACCGGACCGCTACCGGCGCCTCACCCGGCCCGCACACCGGGCTCGGCACCGGCGGGCCGGAAGTCTCCGGACTCGCCGTCGAACAGGTACACCTGAGCCCCGCCCACGTCGAAGTACATGCCGGTGAGGTGCAGTTCGCCACGCCGCTCGGCCGCCGCGACCATCGGGTAGCGGCGCAGGTGCTCCAGCTGTTGCAGCACGTTGTGCAGCGCCAGCCGGTCGCCTTCGGCGTCCGGGGCCTCGCCGCCGAGTGTCACCGCGGGCTCGCCGGCGTGCCTGCCGACACTCGGCTGGGCGTGACGCAGCCAGCGCGCCAGCGACGGCAGCCCGGCGGGGGCCTCACCCAGCACCGCCTTCATCGCACCGCACGACGAGTGCCCGCAGACGACGATCTCGCGCACCCGCAGCACACTCACCGCGTACTCGATCGACGCGCCCACCGACGTGTCGCCTGCCGCCGTGTCCCCCTCCGGCACCGGGACGAAGTTGCCCACGTTGCGCACGGCGAACAGGTCACCCGGCCCGCTGGTCGTGATCAGGTTGGGCACGATCCTGGCGTCACCGCAGGTGATGAACAGCGTGTGCGGCTGCTGCCCGTCGGCCAGCCTGCTCAGGGTCTCCTGCACCAGCGGGGCGGTGCGGTTCTGGAACTCCGAGGTGCCCCTGCGCAACGGGGCGGTGCGCTGGTCGGGAACGGAGACTCCGGCGTCCTTGGCCATCCACTCCGACCACGGCGCGAGCCAGCGCGGCAGCGCCGTGCCCGCGGCGTCCTTGCGCACGATCGGCGAGTCGGACTTGCCGCGCTCGAACCACGGGTGGCCGATCTCGTCCACCACGACGGTGCCACCCGCCCGCTCGTGCGCCTCCTGCCACGTGTGCAGGCAGTCGAACGCGGCGTGGTCCAGGTAGTCCACGACGAGCTCCAGCGTCACCGTGCTCCGGGCAGGCAACGAGTTGAGCACAGTGGACAGACGAGGCACCGAGAGGAACGTCAGCGCGCCCTCGACGACGATCCGCCACGAGTCGCCCTCACCCTCGGCATGGATTCCCGACCACATCGTGCGGCGCAGCATCAGCACCAGCGAGAACGCGATCCCGATCAGCACGCCCGAGAGCAGGTCGATGAACACGACGCCCAGCAGTGTCACGACGTAGAGCGGCAGGTCGCCGTGCTTGAGCACCTCCCGGATGTGGGTGAGTTTCACCAGCTTGGCGCCGACGTGCACCAGCAGCCCGGCGAGCGCGGCGAGCGGGATGCTCTCGATGAGCCCGGCCAGCAGCACCGTGAACAGCAGCACCCACACGCCGTGCAGGACCGCCGAGGCCCGCGTGCGCGCGCCCGAGGCGACGTTGGTGGAGCTGCGCACGATCACGCCCGTGACCGGAAGGCCACCGATCGCGCCCGAGGTCATGTTGGCCATGCCCTGGCCGAGCAGCTCGCGGTTGAGGTTGGCGCGAGGCCCGGTGTGCATCTTGTCCACGGCGACGGCCGAGAGCAGGGTCTCGACGCTCGCGATCAGCGCGATGGTGAGCACGGCCAGTGCGAACTCGAACCAGCCACCCTCGGGCAACCGCGGCATGAGGTCGACGGCCAGCACGTCACCCGGCAGGTCGACGCGCTCCGCCGACGAGTTCGTGAGCACGGCGAGGGCCGTCACGGCCGCGATGGCCGCGAGCGGGCCGGGCACCTTGCGCACCGCCCCCGGCAGCCTGCCCCACACGAGCAGGATCGCGATGGTCAGAATCCCGAGCATCGCGGCCTGGTCGTGGTGGCCGACGATCTGGCCCGGCAGTTCGAGGATGTTGTCGATCGCCGAGCTCTGCGCCGACCCGCCGAGCACGATGTGGAGCTGGCCCAGAACGATCGTGACGCCGATGCCCGCGAGCATCCCGTGCACGATCGCGGGCGAGATCGCCAGTGCGGCACGGGCGACCCTGCTCAGTCCGAAAAGGACCTGCAGAGCGCCCGCCGCCACGGTGATGGCACACGTGACCGCCCAGCCGAACTGGTTGATGGTCTCGGCCATGACGACCGTGAGCCCGGCCGCGGGACCGCTCACCTGCAACGGCGCGCCACCGACGGCACCGGCGACGACGCCGCCCACGATGGCGGCGATCAGCCCGGCGACGATCGGCGCCCCCGAAGCCAGCGCGATTCCCAGGGACAGCGGCACGGCGACGAGGAACACCACCAGGGAGGCCGGCACGTCGTGGCGCAGAACTCTGCCCAGAACGACCTGCCGGGGGTGGGGTTCCGCACTCCTCTCGTGACCGACCTGCCGTGACATCGGTAGTCCTCCCAGTGGCTGTGTCGAAGATGGCTCGAAAGTGGATCGTCGGCGCGGGCCACTCTGCCGGCACGGCTCCAGGTAACCGGAAAGAACGTGAAATGTCCGCTATGGAAAGAAACTCTCATGTTCGGCGCAGCGCGATGTCATTACCAAGCGGACATCCGAAGGTGAGCGACGACCACGGCAAGTGGGCCAGGTCTCACTCGATCAATGACGAC
This sequence comes from Prauserella muralis, assembly GCF_003202285.1. GTDB lineage: Bacteria > Actinomycetota > Actinomycetes > Mycobacteriales > Pseudonocardiaceae > Prauserella_B > Prauserella_B muralis. The sequence continues at coordinate 497,357 of NZ_MASW01000002.1, read as the reverse complement.
ACCGGGAAGTTCCGTCGCGATGCGTGATCGGCACCCGCCGCATGACCGTGGTCCGGACAAGATCGGGTGATCTTGGTACGACTACGCCGTTCGCGCCGCCTCGACCATCGCACCGGCGATGAGCGAGACGTCCTCGTCCTCGGTGACGTACGGCGGCATCGCGTACACGAGGTCGCGGAAGGGGCGCAGCCACACCCCGCGCCCGGTGACGGCGCGCGTCGCCGCCGCGACGTCGGCGGGGTGGTCGAGCTGCACCACGCCGACGGCGCCGAGCACCCGGACGTCGACCACACCGGGCAGGTCGGCCGCGGGCGCCAGGCCCTCGCGCAACAGCCGTTCGATCCGCGCGACGTCGGCCTGCCAGTCTCCCGTGCGCAGCAACCCGAGCGAGGCGCCGGCGACCGCCGAGGCCAGCGGGTTTCCCATGAACGTCGGACCGTGGGCGAGCACCGGCACCTCACCCGCCGAGATGCCCCGCGCCACCTCGGGCGTGCACAGGGCCGCGGCCATCGTCAGGTAGCCGCCGGTGAGCGCCTTGCCGACGCACAGCACGTCCGGTGTCACCCCGGCATGGCCGGCGGCGAACATCGCCCCGGTCCGGCCGAATCCCGTGGCGATCTCATCGAAGACGAGCAGCACGTCGTGCGCGGCGGTGATCTCGCGCAGCACGCGCAGGTAGCCGGGGCTGTGGAAGCGCATGCCACCCGCACCCTGCACCACCGGCTCGACGATGACGGCCGCGAGCTCGCCTGCGTGCCGCGCGACCTCCCGTTCCAGCATGTCTACATAGGACTTTTCGGGAGCGCGATCGAAGCCCGGTGGTGGCGCGGGCACGAACACCTGCTCCGGCAGCACGCCCCGCCACAGGGCGTGCATGCCGCCGTCGGGATCGCACGCGCTCATCGGGTGGAAGGTGTCGCCGTGGTAGCCACCGCGCCACGTGAGCAGCCTGCGCTTGCCCGCGCGGCCCCGCGACCGCCAGTACTGCAGGCACATCTTGACGGCGACCTCGACCGACACCGACCCGGAGTCGCAGAGGAAGACATGCCGCAGCCCGTCCGGGACCAGCTCGACCAGCGTCGTGGCCAGCCGGATCGCCGGCTCATGGGTGAGCCCGCCGAACATCACGTGGCTCATGCGGCCCGCCTGCGCGGTCAGCGCCTCGTCGAGCACCGGGTGCCGGTAGCCGTGGATCGCCGACCACCACGACGACATGCCGTCCACCAGCTCCCTGCCGTCGGCCAGCCGTAACCGCACCCCCTCCGCCTCGGTGACCAGCAGCGGCGGCACGGTGCCCGGCATCGGGCCGTACGGGTGCCACACGTGCTCGGCGTCGAGGGCGAGCAGGGCGTCGGCTTCCTCCGGCGACATGCCCGGCACTGTAGCCGCAGGCTGTCGGCGCAGCCCGCACCGGCAGCCGCTCCAGACCCTGTTGTGCCGCCGCGTTTCACGATGCCGGCACCCTGGTGTGCGTTGCTAGCGTTGCGGCATGCCGACCAGCGCCCGTTACCGGCCGATCTCGTTCGACCGGCTCGTCGACGAGCTGGCCGAGCGCATCACCGCCCTGCCGCCACGACCGTGGGCGGCGGTGGCGATCGACGGCGCCGCAGGGGCGAGCGACCCGGCCGGCGTCGCCGACGCGCTCGTCGACCCGCTGCGGGTGCGCGGCCACGAGGTTCAGCGCGTGTCGGCCTGGGACTACCTGCGGCCCGCTTCCCTGCGCCTGGAACGCGGGCGGCACGACCCGGACGTGCGCTACGAGGACTGGCTCGACGAGAGCGGCCTGCGGCGCGAGGTGCTCGACCCGCTCGCGCCCGGCGGCTCAGGCGCCGTGCTGCCCGCGCTGTGGGACCGGGAACGCGACCGTGCCTACCGGCTGTCCCGCACGCGGCTGCCGGAGGGCACGGTCCTGCTGCTGGACGGCGAGCTGCTGCTCGGCAGGGGCCTGCGGCTGGACCTCACCGTGCACCTGTGGCTCTCCCCCGCCGCTCTGTCCCGGCGCCTGCCCGCCGGGCAGCAGTGGGCACTGCCCGCCTACGAGCGTTACGAGCGGGAGGTGGACCCGGCGGCGGCAGCGGACGTCGCGGTGCGCATGGACCATCCGGACAACCCGGCGCTGCGCGACTGAGGCGGTGCCCTTCGTGCGGTCCTGTCACCGGGGGCCGACGACCCGGCTGCCGTCGAGCATCGCCGCGAGGCGCGCCGCGAGCACGTCCCAGCGCCAGTGCTCGCCTGCCCAGCGGCGCCCCGCCTCCCCCATGCGGCGGGCCCGCACCGGATCGGCGAGCAGCGCGGCGAGCGTGTCGACGATCTGGTCGAGCTTGCGCCCGTCCACGACGTGCCCGGTGACCTCGTCCAGCACGGTCTCCGGCGCGCCACCGGAGCTCCCGGCGACCACCGGCAGCCCCGCCGCGGAGGCCTCGAGGTAGACGATGCCGAGGCCCTCCACGTCGAGGCCCTTGCCGCGGGTGCGCGCGGGCATCGCGAACACGTCACCCGCCGTGTAGTGGGCGGGCAGTTCCTCCCAGGGCACCGAGCCGGTCAGCACCACGTGTTCGGACACCCCCAGTTCCGTGGCCAGCTGGGCGAGCCGCTTGCGGTAGGGGCCGCCGCCGACGAGCAGCAGCGCCGCGTCCGGCACGCGTTTGCGCAGCTCCGGCAACGCGTGGATGAGCATGTCCTGGCCCTTGCGCGGCACAAGCCGGGACACGCACACGACGGTGGGCCGGTCGCCGAGGCCGTAGCGGCGGCGCAGGTCGGCGCGGGCGGCGTCGTCGGGGCGGAACAGCTCGGTGTCGACGCCGGAGGGCAGGTGTTCGAGCCCGGCGAGCGGGCCGAACGCGGAGGCGAAGCGGCCGCGCGTGTAGTGGCTGACGAAGGTCACCACGTCGGCGGTGTCGCCGATGCGGCGCAGCGCCTGCCGGGCCAGCGGCAGCATCGACCAGCCGACCTCGTGGCCGTGGGTGCAGGCGAGCACGCGGTGTGCGCCCGCGTCGCGCAGCGGGCTGCCCAGCAGGGCCAGCGGGGCGGCGGCGCCGAACCACACCGCCTCGCAGCCGCGCGAGCGCAGCAGCTGCCTGGCCCGCCGCAGCACGTCCGGGGTCGGCAGCATCAGCGAGGTGGGGTGCCGGACAACCTCGAACGGGGCCTTGGCATCGAACTCGGTGTGCGAGCCGGACTCCCGCTCCCAGGACGGCGCGTAGACGACGAGGTCGTCGGCGGGCAGCCGGGTGGCCAGCGAGTGCAGATAGGACTGGATTCCCCCTGGCCGGGGCGGGAAGTCGTTGGTCACCAGCAGCGTGCGACGCATGGCGGCCAGACTATCCCGCCCCGCAGGGAGATCCTGCCGGGCTAGGCGACCCGGCGGGCGCCGCTGTACTCGTCCTGCAGCGGCGAGACCTTCACCACGTCACCCGAGGTCGGGGCGTGGACCATCATGCCGTCGCCGACGTAGATGCCCACGTGCGACACCGGCGAGTAGAAGAACACCAGGTCGCCCGGCTGCAGCTGGTCGCGCGACACCGGGGTGCCGTAGGTCGACTGCGAGCTGCTCGTGCGCGGGATGCTGATGCCGGCCTGCGAGTAGGCCCACTGGGTGAGGCCGGAGCAGTCGAACTCGCTCGGGCCGGTGGCGCCCCAGACATAGGGGCTGCCGCGCACGCTGAGCGCGGCGTCCACGGCGGCCTGCGCGGCCGGGCCTGGCGCCGTGACGGGACCGATGTCGACGCCGGTGTCCTGCTGGGAGGCGACGTCGGAGTCGCTGAGCAGGCCCGCCTGCTCGGCGAGTTCGTCGATCTGCGCGTCCAGCCGCTCCTTGCGGGCCTCGATGTCCGCGGTGAGCTTGGCGGCGGCGTCCTTGGCGCGCTGCGCCTTGTTCCTGGCGTCGGCGGCCTGTTGCCTGGCTGCGTTGGCCGCGTTGACGGCGCCCTGGAGCCTGCTCAGGGCCTCGTTCTTGTCGGTGGCGAGCACGTCCAGCGCCGAGGACCGGTCGAGGAAGTCCTGCGCCGAGTCGCCGGTGAGCAGCGCGGACATCTTGTTCAGCTGCGCACCGCTGGTGAACGAGGCGCCCGCGAACTTGTCGACGTCGACGCGGTAGCGGCCCTCGTCGGCCGAGGCCTGCCGCAGCGCCTGCTGGGCCTTCTCCAGCTGCTTCTGCGCGCGACCGAGCTCATGCTCCTTCGCTTTCAGGTCCTCCTGGGCCCTGAGGTACTCCTCGTTGAGCTTCTCGGCCTGGCTCGCCAGCTCGCGGTACTTGTCCAGCGCCTCGGAGGAACTGCTCGGGGGTTGTTGAAGGGCGGGGGTGGGGGATGCGGTAGCTGGTGCCTGGGTGAAGGTGACGACCGCGATCACGGCGGAGGCCGCCAGCGCGCCCGACACCACGCGCCTTACGGGATGCGACTGCACGCCGCGTGTGTCTCCTTTGCTCTCCAGCCGCCTGCCGGGGCGAACCGTTCGCGGGAGGTCGGGGGCCCTCTCCGCGGCTACGCGACCCAGGCATGGCGGTACCGCAGGTACCTGCACCCGTCCTGGTGTCGCGCGGTGGCTCCGACACAGCTCCCCGACAAAGCCGTTTCGGCGGCGATCCCGCGTCGCCGGCCCGGTGGCTCGGCTACCTGGCGCGAGATCTCGGCCAGGTTACGAAAGAGCGGTGCCCACGTCCACCGGCGCGGTACCGAAAATCGCCCACTGTGCGCCGACCCCCCTTCAGACCAGCGGCTAATCGCTGTATGTGATGGATCTAACAAGCAAGCACCGAATTCGCCCTGACCGTTCACCTGATCGGATGGACCGCTCGCCGCACGAGGTTTGCGCGGCGATCACCCAGCGCGCCGCCGCGGCCGGGCCGGTTGCTCGTCCACGAGGCGCAGCCGCGGCACCATGCCCGCGTCGGCGAGCGCGTTCACGGCGCGCTGCTCCGCGCTGTCCCACTCCACCGAGGGCGGCGCGCCCAGCAGCACACTGACGACGCACTCGGAGCACGCGTCGCCCCTGACCTGGCAGCGGTCACAGTCGATGACCAGCGTGTTCTCGTCGATGTAGTCCATGCGGCGCACGGTAGGCACACCCACCGACAATTTCGGCGCGGCTCACGCCCGGCCCGCGTACTCCCAGTGCCACGGTTCCTCGCGCCCCCCACCCGGCCGGGCCCAGCCGGGGTTGACCCAGCCGAACGCGCCCGCGTTGCGGGCCAGCCAGCCGTACTGCGGGGTGCCGAACGACTCCGCGCCGCCGCACAGGTCCACCGCGAGGCCCCAGCCGTGGTTGCTCGTACCCGGCACGGCGGCCAGCGACGGCTTGCGCCGGTACAGATCCACCTGGGCGTCGAAGGTCCGGTAGGAGTCGGTCAGGCACAACGGGCTGCCGAAGGCCCCGGCGTAGGCCCGCGACATCGCCTGGAACGCCTGCGCGGCGTCGCAGCGCAGCAGGTGCGAGCCGACGCCGATCGGGCACAGCGCGGCGGCCGGGATCAGCCCGTTCGGGTACCCGCCCCAGGCACCCGCGGCGCCGCTGCTGCCGACCGCGCTCCCGCCGGCGGGGCGCGGGGGCAGCTCGACGCCGCCGCAGCGCCACGTGAGTTCTCCGGCCGCCCTGCGGGGCACGGCGACCGCGGGGCGCGGGCCGAGCGCGGGCCGCACCACGCCGAGCAGGCCGTCGCCCGCGGGCAGGTCGGCCACGACCACACCGGCCAGCCGGGCGTCGGCGACGAGCATCGTGCGCCGGTCGAGCACGATGCCCACCGACTGCACGCCGTGGCGCGCCGGACCGGCGAACACGAGATCGCCCGGCTGGGCGTCGGCGGCCGGTACCCGCCTGCCCGTGGCGAACTGGCGGCCGGCCGAGCGCGGCAGCTCCAGCCCCGCGCCGGTGAACGCCGAGCGGACCAGCCCGTCGCACGAGTACGCAACGGGCCCCTCGCCGCCGTCATGGGGCACGTAGGGCTTGCCCAGCGCGCCGATGGCCGCCGACACCGCGTCGACGGTCTCCCTCGGCAGCACGAGCAGCCGCTTCCCGCCCGCACTCACCTGCGCCACGCCCGCCTGCGGCCTGCCGTCCCGGCCCGGCAGCGGCCGCAGCCCGGCGGGCAGCCGGGCAGGGTCACGCAGTGCCACCGCCGGCGGAGGGTCGATGCCGGCACGAGCGAGCCGGTCCAGGTAGGCACGCCAGTTCGCCGCCGTCGTGGCGTTGCGGTCACGCTGGGCCCGCTGCTGGGCGACGACGGCGGAGTTGGCCTCGGCGATGGGGTCGCGCAGTTCGGCGGACACCGCGTCGGCCCGGTTGCGCGCGTCGGCGCCCCGCCGGTCCAGCTCGGCCTTGCGGGCCGCGGCGGCCCGTTCCTGCTCCAGAGCCACCCGCTCGGCCTCGGCGGCCCTGCGCTGCCGGTCGAGCACGCCGGCCAGCCGCTCGTCCTGCGCCGCCCGCAGCCGCTGGAGCATGGACGTGCCGTCGAGCAGTTCCTCGGCGTTCGCGGCCGTGACCAGCAGGCGGAACTCGTCGGCGCGGCCCATCGCCGTGAACACCGAGCGGGAGAACGCGTCCACCTCGCGTTGCTGGGCGGCCACCGCGGCCTCGGCGGCCCTGCGCTGCGCGCGGGCCTCGGCCAGCCGCGCGCCCGCCGCGCGCACCCGCCGCTCGGCGGCGGCGATGTGCCCGGTCAGGTCGCCGAGCTCGCGCTGCACCGTGTCCGCCGCCCGCTGCAGCCGGGCCACGGCCGGGTCCGCGAACGCCTCACCTGGCCTGCTGTCGGGCACCGGCGCTCCCGGCGCGACACCCGCCTCGACGCGCGGATCGCCGGGATCGGCAGGGGGCCGTTGCCGCGCGTCCGCCGCCTGCGGCACCGCGAGCGCACCGACCAGGACCAACGCTGCCGATACCCGACCGACCCGCATCCGCACCTCCGCGCACCAACTCGCGAGTAACAACGAGCAGGCGGCGAAAGTGTGACGGGAGCTCGCCGGTTCAGACGCGCCCGAGCCGGGTGAGGAAGAGCGCCGACGGTGCGGCGTGCGCGCCCGATTCCCGCACCGACGTGACCACCGCCTGGTCCGAGGTGACCACGAGGATCGGCCTGCCGGTGGGCTCCGAGCCCACCAGCGAGCGGATCACGTCGTCGGCGAGCACGCCCGGATCGGAGAACAGCACCCGCACCCCGCGCGGGCCCGCCAGCGGGATCGAGGTCACGCCCGCACCGTCGAACACGACGGTGACCTCGGCGCCGGTCCTGGCCCCCAGCGCGGCGAGCTGGCCGGTGAGCCGGTTGCGCTGCTCGGCCAGCGTGAGATCCGGATAGCCGGTCTTGGTGACGTTGTAGCCGTCGACGACCACGTGCAGGTTCGGCAGCGCCAGCACGCGGTCGAGCGTGGCGGGGTCCTGCACGCGGTCGCCATGGCGCCGCCCGGTGCCCGCGCCACGCACGGTGTCGGCGGGCCTGCGGTTGGTCTGCCCCACCGACAGTTCCCTGCGCAGGCCGTCGACAGCGCCGCCGAGCGTGTCGAGCAGCAGCGAAAGGCGCACCTCGTCGGCGTCGCGGGCCTCCCTCGCCGACTGCTTGGCCGTCTCCGCCTCGGCGGCGGCGCGGTCGGCCCGCGCCCGCTCGGCGGCCGCCCGCTGCCGCTCGCGCTCCACCTGTGCGGTGAGCGTCTCGATCTCCTCGGCACGCGCGGCGGCGGCCTGGTCCGCCTCGGCCCTGGCCTGCTCGGCCTCGTCCCTGGCCCTGCGCAGCACCACGCCCTGCTCCCGCAACCGGCCCCGCAGCTTGTCGAGCTCCTCCTCGCGTTCGTTGCGGGCCCGCTCGGTGGCCGTGAGCGCCTGCTCGAGCTCGGCCCGGACCCGCTCCAGCTCACCCTCCAGCCGCCTGCACCGGGCCAGGGCGGCGTCGCGTTCGGCCCGCAGGGTGGTCTCCTCGGCGTTCTTCGCCACCAGGCGAACCCGCGAGGAAGCGCTGGACTCCCCGAGCAGCACCGCGGCGGCCGCGGCCGCGACGGAGTCCTCGGCGTTCGGATCGAGGGCGTCGTGCCGGTGCTCCCGCAGCCACTCCAGCACGGCGGTGCGGAACCGGCTGGAATCCCGCAGCCCGGCGAGCAGCGCGCTGCCGCCCACCCGCGCCCGCTTGGCGGGTGCGAAGCGGGCCACGGGCCGCAGCTGGCGGGGCACGTCCTCGACGGGCAGCCTGCCGAGCGCGGCGGCCGCCAGTTCGGCCACCCGCTCGCGCACGGCCTCGGGAAGGCCCAGCCAGTCGACGTGCGCCTGCCCTGGCGAGGCGGCGTCGCCCGGCGCGGCGGCCACCGGCCCGGGGACGGTGTCCTCGGGCCGTTCCGAGTGCGCGGACGACGGCAGCATCCACCCAGCTTAAGTTCTAGGCCGCGGGGGCGCGCCCCCGCGGCGGCACGAGGCGGGTCACACGACGACGCGGCACGCGAGCGGCAGGTGATCGGAGGCGGCCGGGTCGGTGGTCAGCACCCTCGCCCACACCGGGCGCACGTCGCGGCTGGTGTAGACGTAGTCGATGCGGCGGTCGGGCGCCTCGGCCGGGTAGGTGGCGCCGTCGCCGATGCCCGCCACCGGCCACGCGTCGCGGAACGCGGCGTCGAGCGTGCTGATCTCGGGTGAACCCGGCAGCGCGTTGAGGTCGCCGAGCAGCACCGCGCGCCGCCGCTCGCCGATCAGGTCCGCGATCTGCCCGGTCTGCTCGGCGCGGTCGGTCTGCGAGCTGGCCGCGAGATGCGTGTTGTAGACGTGCACCGGCACCCCGCGGACGTCGATCTCGGCGTGCAGCAGGCCGCGCTGCTCCTGGTTCGGCGAGCGGAACAGGTGGGTGTTGTACCAGGCGGTGATCGGGTGCCGGGACAGGATCGCCGTGCCGTACTGGATCCGGGGCCTGCCCTCGGCGGGCGGGTCGCGATCGATGTTGGCGCCGAACACCACGTGGTAGCCGAGCATGCCGGCGAGCTCGCTCGCCTGGTCGGCCCACTCACTGCGGCCGGAGTAGTGGCGGTCCACCTCCTGCAGCCCCACCACGTCGGCACGGCTCGCCCGGATCACCCTCGCCACGCGGCCGAGGTCGAGCACGTCGTCGGTGCCCTGGGCGTGGTGGATGTTGAACGACAGCACGGTGACCACCCTCGCCCCGTGCACGCCCCCGGCTCCCGCCGGGCCCGCGACCATCGTCAGGAACCCGCACACCAGCAGCACGATCGCCAGCGCTCTGCGCGCCATGGCAACTCCTCTCGCTCGTCGTCGCCGGTGATCGTCGTCGGCGAAGGCGCCGGGAGGGTGGAGCGCCGGTGAACCGGCGGCGAAAGATTGTCGGTGGTCGTGCCTAGGGTCTGCGATCATGCAGCTCACGTTCGACGAGCTCGGCACTCCGCTGCGCGACACGACGTTCGTGATCGTCGACCTGGAGACCACCGGGGCCCCGCCCGCCCCTGACGGGATCACCGAGATCGGTGCCGTGAAGGTGCGCGGTGGCGAGGTGCTCGGCGAGTTCGCCACCCTGGTCGACCCGGGTTCGGTGATCCCGCCGCAGATCGTCGCGCTGACCGGCATCACGACGGCGATGGTGCGGGCGGCGCCGCGCATCCAGGAGGTGCTGCCCGCGTTCCTGGAGTTCGCCGCGGGCTCGGTGCTGGTGGCCCACAACGCCGGGTTCGACGTCGGCTTCCTCAGAACGGCCTGCCAGGGGCACGGCTACGCCTGGCCACGCCCGCCGGTGGTGTGCACGCTGCGCCTGGCACGGCGGGTGCTGGCCGGGCAGGAGACGCGGGGGTTCCGGCTCGCCACCCTGGCCCGGCTGTTCGGCGCCGCCACCATGCCGACCCACCGGGCACTCGACGACGCACGCGCCACCGTGGACGTGCTGCACGCCCTGCTGGAGCGGGTCGGGTCCGTCGGCGTGCACTCGCTGGAGGAGCTGCTGGACTACCTGCCCGAGGTCACCCCGGCGCAGCGCCGCAAGCGCGGGCTCGCCGCGAACCTGCCGGAGCGGCCCGGCGTGTACCTGTTCCGGGGGCCCGGCGACGAGGTGCTCTACGTCGGCACCGCGCGCAACCTGCGGCGGCGGGTGCGCCAGTACTTCACCGGCTCCGACACCCGGGGCCGCATCCGCGAGATGGTGGGGCTGGCGGAGCGGGTGGACAGTGTCGAGTGCGCGCACGCGCTGGAGGCGCAGGTGCGGGAGCTGCGGCTGCTGGCCGCGCACCGCCCCGCCTACAACCGGCGCTCGAAGAACCCCCGCAAGGCCTGGTGGGTGGCGCTCACCGACGAGCCGTTCCCGCGCCTTTCGGTGGTGCGGCAGCCCAGGGACGGCGTGCTGGGCCCGTTCACCTCGCAGGCCCGCGCGAAGGTGGCCGCCGACACGCTGGCCGGCGCGACCGGGCTGCGGACCTGCACGCAGCGCATCCCGGCGACCGGAGCCGACGCCACGCCGTGCGTGCTGGCCGAGCTGGGCCGGTGCGGCGCCCCGTGCGCGGGCAGGCAGACCGTCGAGCAGTACGCGCCCGCCGTGCGGCAGATCGCCGACCTGATCGTGGGCACCGACAACGCCGCGCTGCACGCGGCGAACCGGCAGGTGGAGCAGCTGGCCACCGGCCAGCACTTCGAGCAGGCCGCGCGACGCCGCGACGAGCTGGCGACCCTGTTGCGCGGCGTGGAGCGAGCCCACCGGCTCGCCGCGCTCGCCGCTGTCCCCGAGCTGATCGGGGCGGCGCCCGACGGGGCGGGCGGCTGGGAGTTCGCGGTGATCCGGTACGGCAGGCTCGCCTCGGCCGGGGTGGCCAGGCGGGGCGTGGCGCCGATGCCGGTGGTGGACGCGCTGGTCGCCTCGGCGGAGACCGTGCTGCCCGGCCCCGGCCCGCTGCGTGGCGCGGGCGCCGAGGAGACGGGCCTGCTGCTGCGCTGGCTCATCCAGCCGGGGGTCCGGCTGGTGCGCACGGAGGTGCCGTGGGCCGAGCCCGCCCACGGCGCGGGTGGGTGGCGGCCCTGGCTGGAGCGCGTCGCGACGGCCTCGACCCTGGAGCACGTCGGCTGACCGCGGGATACGATCACCGCGCACGTTCCCGGCTACGAGGAGGCCCAGCGTTGATCACCGCGATCGTCCTGATCCACACGGCGGCGGACCGCATCCCCGAGACCGCGCAGGCGATCGCCGACATCGAGGGGGTCTCCGAGGTGTACTCGTGCGCCGGTGACGTCGACCTGATCGCGATCCTGCGCGTGGCCGGTCACGAGGACCTGGCCAGCATCATCCCGGCGAAGATCAGCAAGGTGCCCGGCGTGCTCGACACCGACACCCACATCGCGTTCCGTTCCTACTCCAGCGCCGACACCGAGTCGGCGTTCGAGATCGGCATCGACGGCGACTGACCGCCGCGCGGCCCGCACACGACGAAGCCCGAGGGGGTGTCCCCTCGGGCTTCGTGTCGCCGTGGCGTCAGTGCTGCTGGCCGCCGGAGCCGGAACCCGCCTGTTCCGGCTGCGGAGCCTCCAGCTCGCCGTGCGGGTAGTCGTGCTCGCCGCCCTTCGCGGCTTCCAGCGCGGCCGTCTCCTCCGGCGGGTCCGGCGTCAGCAGGCTGCCCGGCACCGCCTGGCCCGCGGTGCCCAGCTTGTTGACCTTCTTCGGCACCGGCGCGCCCTGGTACTCCAGCGGCAGCGGGTGGCCGTGGTCGTCCACCGGGCCCAGCGGCTGGTGCAGCTCGATGAACTCACCGTGCGGGAGCCGCTTGATGATGCCGGTCTCCACACCGTGTTCCAGCACCTCGCGGTCGGAACGCTGCAGGCCGAGGCAGATCCGGTACGTCACGTAGTACGCGATCGGCGGAGCCAGCAACGCCCCGATCCGGCCTGCCCACGTCGTCGCGTTCAGCGAGATGTCGAACGTGAACGCGATGATGTCGTTGAAGCCCGACAGCTCCAGCACCATGAAGAACGTGATCGCCATGACGCCGAGGCCGGTCCTCACCGGTGCGTCGCGCGGCCGCTGCAGCAGGTTGTGGTGCCCGGTGTCCTTGGACAGCCTCCGCTCGATCATCGGATACGCGATGAGCACCGTGAACAGCACGCCCATGCCGATGGCGCCCGCGAAGAACACCGGGGGCACCGTGTAGTTGCCGATGTAGAGCTCCCACGCGGGCCAGATGCGGAGAATGCCGTCCGCCCAGGCCAGGTACCAGTCGGGTTGCGAGCCCGCCGACACCTGCGACGGGTTGTACGGCCCGAGGTTCCACACCGGGTTGATCTGGAACAGTCCGGACATCAGCGACAGGAAACCGGTCACCACCACGAACCAGGCGCCCGCCTTGACGGCGAACACCGGCATGATCCGGACGCCGACGACGTTGGTCTCCTTGCGGCGCACACCGGGGAACTGGGTGTGCTTCTGGTACCACACCAGCGCCAGGTGGACGGCCACGAGCGCGAGCATGATGCCCGGGATCAGCAGGATGTGCAGGGCGTACATCCGCGGCACGATCAGCGTGCCGGGGAACTCCCCGCCGAACAGTGCCCAGTGCAGCCAGGTGCCCGCCACCGGGACCGACAGCGTGATGCCCGACAGGGTCGCGCGGATACCGGTGCCGGAGAGCAGGTCGTCCGGCAGCGAGTAGCCGAAGAAGCCCTCGAACATGCCCAGGATCAGCAGCAGCGCGCCGAGGATCCAGTTGGCCTCCCGCGGCCTGCGGAACGCTCCGGTGAAGAACACGCGGAACATGTGCACGAACATCGAGGCGACGAAGATCAGTGCCGCCCAGTGGTGCAGCTGCCGGATGAACAGGCCGCCGCGCACCTCGAACGAGATCTCCAGGGTGCTCTCGAACGCCCGGGACATCTCCACGCCCTGCAGGTTGCGGAACGGCCCGTTGTAGACGACCTCCTCCATGGAGGGGTCGAAGAACAACGTCAGGTAGACGCCCGACAGGATCAGGACGATGAAGCTGTAGAGCGCCAGCTCCCCGAGCAGGAAGGACCAGTGCGTCGGGAACACCTTGTTCATCTGGTGCCGCAGGCCCTTGGAGAGCACGTACCGCTGGTCGGCGTTGTTGGCGGCTTCGGCGGCCTGCTTTTCCAGCGCGCTGGAGCCCTTGGTCGGTGTTGTCAGTGAGCTCATGACTTGCGCTCCCAGAAGCCCGGTCCGATCGGCTCGATGAAGTCGTGCCTCGCGATCAGATAACCGTCAGTGTGCACCGTGATGGGCAACTGCGCGAGTGCCCGGGTGGCGGGCCCGAAGACCGGCTTGGCGTAGGTCAGCGCGTCGAACTGCGACTGGTGGCACGGGCAGAGGATCCGGTTGGTCTGCTGCTCGTACAGCGACGTCGGGCAGCCCACGTGACTGCAGATCTTCGTGTAGGCGTAGTAGTCGCCGTAGTTGAAGTCCTCCTGGCCCTTGCGCTTGACCACGCGCTCGGCGTCGTCCGGGCGGAGCCGGATGAGCATCACCGGGTTGTCGGCGCGCTTGAGCGCGTGCGCGAGCGCCTCGTGATCGCCCCGTTCGGACTCGCGGAACGGGAAGACGGTCTCCATCGCGCCCGCGTCCAGGTCCTCCGGCCGCACCAGCGAGACCTCTTCCGGGTTGCCGGTGTTGCGGCGCAGGTAGACGATCTCGCCGGGGAACTGGGCCTTCCACCCGGTGTGGGCCAGCGACTCCTTCGAGTCGGGGTGTGCCCACGGGTTCTTGACGAACCCGGCCAGCGGCAGCGCCACCGCGCCCAGCCCGAGCACGCCCGCGCCGAGGCCGGCGCTGCGCTTGATCAGCGAGCGGCGGGCAATCGTCGAGCGCTCGCCGGAGTCGGCGAGGTGCGCGAGGATCGTCTTGCGGTCGATCTCGGCCGAGCCCCGGCCCTGGTTGTCGGTGCGCTGCTGCACTGCCAGCTCGTTGGGGATGAACCGCTTGCCGTAGAGCAGCACGCCGATGCCGAGCGCCAGGACGGACACGCCCAGGGTGATGCCGAGCACCGGGGTGTAGAGGCTGTACCAGAAGTAGCCGTCCGTGTTCTCCGGCGGCTCGTACTGCCAGGGCCACCAGATGAGTGCCACCAAGAACGCCAGCCCGGCCACCGCCGCGAGCAGGAACCACAGGCCGATGATGCGCTCGGCACGCTTCTCGGCCCTGGTGCCCTTGACCGGCCACGGCTCCGGATAGTTGACGATCTCGACGCCGTCCAGCTTGCCTCCGAGCCGGAGCAGCTCGTCGCGGCTCATCCCCGCGAGCTCCTCGTCGGTGGGCCGCGGTCCCGGTTCGCTACCGCTACTCATGTGCTTATGCCCTCGATCCGATCCACAGGGTCGCGCCGATCAGCGCCCCGATGCCCACGACCCACGCGATGACGCCCTCGGAAGCAGGCCCGAGCCCGCCGAGCGGGTTGCCGCCGGGCGAGTTGCTTCCGTCGGACACGGACTTGACGTAGGCAATGATGTCCTTCTTCTCCTCCGGCGACAGCTGCCGGTCGGAGAACTTCGGCATGTTCTGCGGCCCGGTCTGCATCGCGGTGTAGATCTCGTCCTCGTTGGCGGGCGCCAGGTGCGGCGCGTACTTGCCCGCGGAGAGGGCACCGCCCTGCCCGGTGAAGTTGTGGCACGAGGCGCAGTTGAGGCGGAACAGCTCCCCGCCGCGCGCCGGGTTGGACCCGCGCAGCTCCTCGCCGCTCTCGGCGGGGCGCTCGGGCCCGCCACCGTGCTCCTGGATGTAGGCGCCCAGCGCGTCGATCTCGTCCGGCGAGAGTTTCGCGGGCTTGCGGGAGGCCTGGGCCTCCTGGCGCACCATCGGCATCCGGCCGGTGGAGGTCTGGAAGTACACGGCGGCCTCGCCGACACCGATCAGGCTGGGTCCGCGGTCCTCGACACCCTCGAGGTTGGAGCCGTGACACGTGATGCACGTGTTGTTGTAGATCTGCTCGCCCTTGCGCAGCAGCGCCGGGTCGGTCTGCGCCTCGGCGGTCTGCGGCTCCGGGGCGAACACGGCGTACAGCGCTCCCACGCCGACGAGCGCCATCCCGAGCGCGAGCAGGCCGGCCATCCGCCGACGGAACTTCGTGCGGCGACCCGCACGCCGCTTGGCGGTGGCGGGGTTCTTGGTGGAGGTCATCTTCTGCGGCAACCCTTGCTGTCAGTTCGGCCGTTTGGTTCCGGGCTGTCTGCCCCGTCAGGGGATGATGTAGATCACCGCGAACAGGCCGATCCACACGATGTCGACGAAGTGCCAGTAGTACGAGACGACGATCGCCGATGTCGCCTGGGCGGGCGTGAACTTGCTCAGCTTCGTCCGGATGAGCAGGTAGACGAACGCGATCAGACCGCCGATGACGTGCAGGCCGTGGAACCCGGTGGTGAGGTAGAAGACCGTGCCGTAGGCGCCCGAGGGGATCGTCACACCCTCCCCGATCAGCGTGATGTATTCGCCCACCTGCCCGCCGACGAAGATCGCGCCCATGATCAGCGTGACGAGGTACCAGCGGCGCAGGCCGAAGACGTCGCCCCGCTCCGCGGCGAACACGCCGAACTGGCAGGTGAAGGACGAAGCCACCAGGATGATCGTGAACGGCAGCGCGTACGGGATGTCCAGGTGGATCGGCTCGCCGGTCGCCGGATTGTCCGGCGGCCAGTGGCCCGAGTCGTTCTGGGCCTTCACCGTGAAGAACATCGCGAACAGCCCAGCGAAGAACATGAGCTCGCTGGACAGCCAGACGATCGTGCCGACACTGACCATGTTCGGCCGGTTCAGCGAGTGCACACGCTGGCTGATGGTGGGAGCTGCCGTTGTCACGAGTCGCATTATGTCTCGTCCCGGCGGCGGCTCGCAGGGTGGGTCCTACGGACGGTCGTGGAGACGGCGGGCGACCGGTCACCCCCTGGGTCGCGGACCGCTTCGCCAGCTAACATCGGGCCATCCACCACCGAGGGCGCGGAGGGCACGACCATGACCGAGCAGGCAACGCGGGCTCTGAGGATCCTGGTTTTCAGCCACCGGCCCGAGGTCAGGGATTCGATCATCAACGCCGTCGGCCGCAGGCCCGCTGCTGACCTGGGCAAAGTCCGGTACGTCGAGGCCGCCGGCGTCGCCGAGGTGATCACCGAGATGGACGCGGGTGAGATTGATCTCGCCATCCTCGACGGTGAGGCCCAGCCGACCGGCGGCATCGGCCTGTGCAGGCAGCTCAAGCACGAGATCGAGCAGTGCCCGCCCATCGTGATCGCCGTGCGCCGCAAGGACGACCGCTGGCTGGCGACCTGGTCGCAGGCGGACGCCGTCCTGGTGCATCCGCTCGACCCGCTGACCGCCGCCGAGACCGTCGCGGACGTGTTGCGCACGCGGCGGGTGCCCGTCGTGCGTGGCTGAGCCCATGACCGGCACCCACACCTGGCCCGCCGTGCTGGGCAGGCTCATCGAGCGCACCAACCTGTCCGAGGCCGACACCGAGTGGGCCATGGACCAGATCATGTCCGGCGCAGCCACCCCCGCCCAGATCGCCGGGTTCGCGGTGGCGCTGCGCGCGAAGGGCGAGACCGCGGCCGAGATCGCGGGCATGGCACGGGCCATGCTCGCGCACGCCCGCACCGTGGAGCTGGGCGTGCGCGCCGTGGACGTCGTCGGCACCGGCGGCGACCGCTCGGGTTCGGTCAACATCTCCACGATGACCTCGCTCGTGGTCGCCGCGGCAGGCGCGCCCGTCGTCAAGCACGGCAACCGCGCGGCCTCGTCCAAGTCGGGCGCCGCCGACGTACTGGAGGCGCTGGGCGTCACCATCGAGGCGTCCCCCGAGCAGGTCCGGCACTGTGTCGAGACGTTCGGCATCGGGTTCTGCTTCGCCCCTGCCTTCCACCCCGCCCTGCGGCACGCGGGCAGCCCGCGCCGGGAGCTGGGCGTGCCGACGACGTTCAACCTGCTCGGCCCGCTGACCAACCCCGCGCAGCCCGCGGCGGGGCTCATCGGCTGCGCCTACCCGGACAAGACCGAGGTGCTGGCCGAGGTGTTCGCCCGCCGCGGCAGCAGCGTGCTCGTGGTGCGCGGTGACGACGGTCTCGACGAGATCACCACCACGACCACCAGCACGGCGTGGGTGGTCGCGGGCGGCGAGGTGCGCACGGCCACCATCGACCCCGCCGAGTTCGGCATCGCCGCCGCGACGGCCGAGGACCTGCGCGGGGGCGACGCGGCGGTCAACGCCGAGGTGGTGCGCGACCTGGTCGGCGGCAAGCCCGGCCCGGTCCGCGACGCGGTGCTGCTGAACGCCGCCGGTGCGCTGGCCGCGTTCACCGGCTTCACCGGTGACCTGACCGCCGACCTCGCCTCCGGGCTGGACCGCGCGG
The DNA here is from genome assembly GCF_003202285.1 of Prauserella muralis. GTDB lineage: Bacteria > Actinomycetota > Actinomycetes > Mycobacteriales > Pseudonocardiaceae > Prauserella_B > Prauserella_B muralis. Next base: position 480,065 of record NZ_MASW01000002.1, on the reverse strand, counting down.
CCAAGGCCGTCGACTCGGGCTCCGCCGCCGACCTGCTCGCCCGCTGGACGGCGTTCCGCCCGGAACCCGCCTGACCTTCGGCGCGCGCCCCTCAGCCGTTGTGGTGCGCGAACGCTTTCCGGTACGCGCTCGGTGACAGGCCACGCAGCCGCGTGAACTGGTGCCGCAGCGCCGCGGCCGAGGCGTAGCCGCAGGCCAGTGCGATGTCGTCGATCGAGAGCCTGCCCTGCTCCAGCAGCCCCTGTGCGCGGTCCAGCCTGCGCTCGGTGAGCCAGCGATGCGGCGTGGTGCCGGTGGCGTCGGCGAACCGCCGCAGGAAGGAGCGCTGGCCCAACCCCGCCCGCCTGGCCAGCTCGGCGACCGTGACGGGCTGGTCGATCCTGCGCTCGACCCACTCCAGCACCTCGGCGATGATCGCGTCGTCGGACGCGCCGCCCTCCGGCACCGGCGCCTGGACGAACTGCGCCTGGCCGCCTGCCCGGTGCGGTGAGGCCACCATGCGCCGGGCCAGTGCCGTCGCGGCCTCCACTCCGCGCACCAGCCGCACCAGGTGCAGGCACAGGTCGACGGCCGCCACCGTGCCCGCACTGGTGAAGACGCCCGCGTCGGAGGCGTAGAGAGCGCTGGCATCCACCCGCGCCGCCGGGAACCGCTGCCGGAACTCCCGCTCGTAGACCCAGTGCACGGTGCACCGCCGGTCGTCGAGCAGACCGGCGTAGCCCAGCGAGAACACCCCGGCGCAGAAGCCGGCCACCCAGGCACCGCGCTCGCGGGCCGCACGCAGCGTCTCCAGCACCGGCTCGGGCGGCGGGGCGCTGCGGGGCGCGCACGTGGGCACGATCAGCAGATCGGCCGACGCCGCGACGGCCAGCGGCGCGAGCCCGCCGACCTCGAACCCCGACCAGCTGCGCACCGGGGCACCGCCCGGCGAGCACACGGAGAACTCCCAGCCGGCGATGCCGTCGGCGGTGCGGTCGGTGCCGAACACCTCACACGCGACACCGAGTTCGAACGGCGACACCTCGTGTGCCACCACCACGGCCACCTTGTCGACCCGCATCTGCCGAGCATGTCACAAGCTTTGCGATCGTTGTCATCTCTGACACTCGTCGGCGGTCCCGGTTCGGCGGAAGCTGGCCGCATGACCACGCAGAACGCACTCACCACCCAGCTCCCCCACTCCCGCACCGCCCTGCTGCAGTGGACCTCGGCGATGGCCCTGTCCGGCACGATCGGCGCGGTCGTGCTGGAGAGCGGCGCGCAGGCCCCGGCCGTCGCGTTCGCCCGATCGCTGGTGGGCGGGCTGCTGCTCGTGTTGTGGTCGGCCGCGCGAGGCTGGCTCCGGCCGGGAGCGATCGGGCTGAGCAGACGTGACGTCGCCCTCGCCGCGCTCGGCGGGCTGATGCTCGTCGGCAACTGGGTGCTGCTGTTCGCCTCGTACGCGCTGTCCTCGATCTCGGTCAGCACGGTCGTCTACCACACGCAGCCGTTGCTGCTGGTCGGGCTCGCGGCGCTGCTGCTGCGGGAACGCCTCACCCGTGGCCACCTCGGCAGGGCGCTCGTGGCGTTCGGCGGCGTGACGCTCATCTCGCTCGGCGCGCACGGCACCGCGGAGCAGCCCGTGCACATCGGTGGCATCGCGCTCGCGCTGGGCGCCGCCGTGCTGTACGCGGGCGCGTCCCTGATCGCCAAGCAGCTCAGCCACGTGCGCCCGCACCTGCTCGCCGCCATCCAGCTCGGCATCGGCGCCGTGGTGCTCGCGCCCGCGTTGACGATCACGCCGCTGCCGTCGTCGACGGGAGGGCTGCTCTGGCTGGTCCTGCTGGGCGCGGTGCACACCGCGGTGATGTACGTGCTGATGTACGGCAGCATCGGCAGGCTGCCGACCGCGACCGTGGCGCTGCTGTCCTACGTGTACCCGGTGGTGGCCGTGGTGACGGACGTGCTCGCCTACGGCCACCGGGTGACGGTCGCCGAGGCCGTCGGGATGGCGGCGATCCTCGTCGCGGCGATGACGCCCGGCCGGTCGCGGACCGGCCGGGGCTCAGTGGTGGCTCGGCCCGGTGTGGTACTCGAAGACCAGGCCGCCGATGGCGATGAGCAGCGCGGCGATGGCCAGGACCAGCAGCCACACCTGGAAGAACGCGAGCGCGACACCGGCGATGGCGGCGCAGGCGGCGAGCGCCACCGGCCAGTAGCTGCCGGGGCTGAAGAAGCCCAGCTCACCGGCGCCGTCGCTGATCTCGGCCTCCTCGTTGTCCTCGGGCCTCGGCTCGATGCGGCGGGCGATGAAGCGGAAGTAGCTGCCGACGAGCAGCGCCAGCGCACCGGTGAGGATCAGCGCCACCGTGCCGATCGGCTCGACACCGTCGTCGGTCATGTAGCCGGTCATCACCGCGTAGACGATCGCGACGACGAACGCAAAGGCCGTGACGATGTCGAACAGCCGGGCTTCGACCTTCATGGACCTGTCCTTACCAGTGTCTGTGACTTACGTCGGCTCGCTTGAGAATACTGTCCGCGGCGTGTGGGCCTGCCGCTCAGCCGGACGCCGTGCGCAGCGTCCGGTCGGTGGCGAACGGCTTCGTCGTCGTCGCGGTCGGGCTGCACAGCTGCTGGTCGCAACCCTCGCCCTGCAGGATCCGCAGCGCCTCGGCGGCCGTGTTCGGCTGGCCGGTCTCCTGGTTGATCCGGGTCCGCAGCTGCAGGTAGCGGTCGAACTTGTCCGGCGACAGCGCCCGCACCTCGAAGTTCATCATCGCGTGGTAGGTGCCGCACAGCTCGGCGCAGCGGCCGACGAAGGCGCCCTCCCGGTCGATGGAGTTCTGGAAGACGTTGTCCTGGTTGTTCTTCTCCGGGTACGGGAAGACGTCGCGCTTGAAGTGGAACTCCGGCACCCAGAAGGAGTGGATCACGTCGGTGGACCGCAGCCGGTACTCGATGGTCCGGTCGGTGGGCAGCACCAGCAGCGGGATCTCGGTGGAGCTGCCGACGGTGCTCACCGGCTGGCCGTTCGGCGTCTTCGCCTCCTCGGGGTAGGCGAACTCCCAGTTCCACTGGAAGGCGGTCACGTCGACCACGACGTCCGGGTCGGCCTCCTTGGCGAGCACCCGGCTCTCGGTGGTGGCGGTGAAGAAGAACAGCACGCACACCATGACGACCGGGATGACGACGCAGAACAGCTCGAGCGGCACGTTGTACTGGAACTGCCGGGGCAGTGCCTCGACGGTGCCCTTCTTCTTGCGGTGGAAGGCGACGCTCCAGAAGATCAGGCCCCAGACGACCACGCCGACGACCAGCGCCGCGATCACGGACCACGTCCACAGTGTGCGCATGTGCTCGGATTCCGGCGTGACGCCCTCCGGCCAGCCGAACCGCAGTACCTCACTGCCGGAGCACCCGGTCGCCAGCACGGCGACCAGCCCGGCGAGCCCGGTCACCTTGGCGACCCTGCCCGGTCGTGACCCCCGCGTGCGCTGTGTAACGCCCACTGCGCGATGCCTCCTCGCCCGATCTTTCTTTCAGCGGGAGCCTAGCCGAGATACGGAGCCTCGCTGTCCAAGGGGTATGCCGCCCACCCGGGGCTCCGGGCGGCCGGCGCGCCCCGGCATACTGGCGACTTCGAACGCCGGTGCTGACGAAAAGGGTGTGTGAGGACGCGTGTGCGGCCTGCTTGGACTGGTCTGTGCCAGTGAGAACGACGCGGCGAACGCCAGGGCGGCTGTCGGCCAGGCGCTGCGCTGCCAGCGGCATCGCGGCCCCGACGAGACGGACACCTGGGCCGACGGCGAGGTCGTGTACGGCTTCAACCGCCTGGCCATCATCGACGTCGACCACTCCCACCAGCCGCTGACCTGGGGCCCGGCCGACAACCCGCAGCGCTACACGATCAACTTCAACGGCGAGATCTACAACTATCTCGAGCTGCGCAGCGAGCTCGCGCGCGAGTTCGGTGCGACGTTCGCCACAGAGGGCGACACGGAGGCCATCGTCGCCGCCTACCACCATCTCGGCCCGGCAGCGGTGGGCAGGCTGCGGGGGATGTTCGCGTTCCTGATCTGGGATTCCGAGCGCAAGGTCGTCTTCGGTGCGCGGGACCCGTTCGGAATCAAGCCGCTGTACTACTCCTCCGGCCCCGGCGGTGTCGCCTTCGCCAGCGAGAAGAAGAGCCTGCTCGACCTCTCCGGCGCCCTCGGCGTGACCGAGGAGCTGGACCGCACCGCCCTCCAGCACTACCTCGTGCTGCAGTACGTGCCGGAGCCGGAGTCGCTGCACCGGGGCATCCGGCGCATCGAGTCGGGCACCTCGTTCACGGTGGCGCCCGGCGGCGAGCTGAAGACCGAGCGCTACTTCTCCCCCGAGTTCACCTCCCGGCCGGTCAGCGGCGCCGCCGAGGTCGCGGCGCTGCACGAGGAGATCGCCGAGGTCATGCGCGACTCGGTGGCCAAGCACATGCGCGCCGACGTCACCGTGGGCGCGTTCCTGTCCGGCGGCATCGACTCCACCGCCATCGCCGCGCTGGCCAGGGAGCACAACCCGAACCTGATCACGTTCACCACCGGCTTCGAGCGCCAGGGCTACTCCGAGGTGGACGTCGCGGCCGAGTCGGCGGCGGCGATCGGGGTCAAGCACGTGGTGCGCACCGTGTCCGCCGACGAGATGATGGACACACTCCCGCTGATCGTGTGGTACCTCGACGACCCTGTCGCCGATCCGGCGCTGGTGCCGCTGTGGTTCATCGCCCGCGAGGCGCGCAAGCACGTCAAGGTGGTGCTCTCCGGGGAGGGCTCGGACGAGCTGTTCGGCGGCTACACGATCTACAAGGAGCCGCTGTCGCTCGCGCCGTTCGAGAGGGTGCCCGGCGCCGTGCGCAGGCTGCTCGGCAAGGTGTCCACGATGATCCCGGAGGGCACGCGGGGCAAGGACCTGCTGCGGCGGGGCGCGCTGTCGCTGGAGGAGCGCTACTACGGCAACGCCCGCATCTTCCGCGACGACCAGCTCAGGGGCGTGCTGCGCACGTTCCGGGAGGGCGTCGGCCACCGCGACGTCACCGAGCCCTGGTACCGCATCTCGCAGGGCTGGGACCCGGTGGCCCGCATGCAGCACGTGGACCTGTTCACCTGGCTGCGCGGCGACATCCTGGTCAAGGCCGACAAGGTGACGATGGCCAACTCGCTGGAGCTGCGGGTGCCGTTTCTGGACCCCGAGGTGTTCCGGGTGGCCGCCGGCATCCCGCTCGACCAGAAGATCACCAGGGAGACCACGAAGTTCGCCCTGCGCCGGGCCCTGGACGGCATCGTGCCCGCCCATGTGCTCAACCGCCGCAAGCTCGGCTTCCCGGTGCCGATCAGGGTCTGGCTGCGCGACGAGATGTACGACTGGGCGCGCGGCATCATCGCCGACTCGCAGACGGGCGACCTGCTCGACAAGGCGGCCGTGCAGGCGATGCTGGACGAGCACAAGGCGGGCACGGTGGACCACAGCAGGCGCCTGTGGGCGCTGCTGCTGTTCATGCTGTGGCACGGCATCTTCGTGGAGGGCCGGATCAAGCCCGAGATCCCCGAGCCGCAGTACCCGGTGAAGCTCTGAGGTCGTGCCTCACCGTGCGGGCAGCACGTTGTGCCACCGGTGGAACACGTTGTCCGGGTCGAACTCGGCCTTGACCCGTGCGAGCCTGCCGTAGTTCTGCTCGCCGTACCCGGCGATGACCCGGTCGGTCCCCTCGTCACCGATGAAGTTGAGGTAGACGTCGCCGGCCGCCCACGGGCGCATGTCGGCACGCAGGTTGCGGGCCCAGGCGATGGCGCGGTCGTCGTCGGCGGGGTCCTCCCACAGGCCGAGCGGGTGCACGGCCCACGTCGTGCGCCGGTCGAAGCCGGGCCAGTCGGCGCCGCGGGCGACCGCGCCGCCCCAGGGCAGCAGCGCGTGCTGCGACGGTGACGGCACCACCATGTCGGCGGCCCGCTCACAGAAGCGGTCGAGTGCCTCGTCGGGCAGCGCGCGCAGGTTCTCGTCCGACCAGTAGTTCCGGTAGCCGGGCGGATCGTCGAGCATGCACTGCAGGTCGGCGTAGCCGATGTCGGTGACGACCTGGCCACGTGGGCCGGTGGCCAGCAGCGGAGCGATGAACTCGCGCAGCGCGGCCTCGCCTCCGACGTAGGTGACCAGGACGCCGCAGCACAGCCTGCCGACGAGCTGCTCGGGCACGAACTCCTCGGGCGGTCCGGTGAGGTAGAGCAGTCCGCCGCCGGCCTCGTCCGGCGCGCCTGCGAGAAGGTCCCGGTAGACACCGGCCACGGCGCGGCCCTCGTCGGCGGGCCACAGCAGCAGGGCCATCGAGAACTCCGGCAGCCGGTGCAGCCGGAACGTCAGCGCCGTGGCCACACCGAAGTTGCCCCCGCCGCCGTGCAGCGCCCAGAACAGCTCCGGGTTCTCCTCCTCGCTGGCGGTGACCTCGCGGCCGTCGGCGGTCACCAGTTCCACCGAGAGCAGGTTGTCGCAGGAGAGGCCGAACTTGCGTTCGATCCAGCCGGATCCGCCGCCGAGGGTCAGCCCGGCGACACCCGTGGTGGACACCCGCCCGCCGGTGGTCGCCAGCCCGAACGGCTGCGTGGCCCTGTCGAAGTCGCCCCACGACGCACCGCCGCCGACGCGCGCGATGCTCAGCGCGGGGTCGACCGTGACCTCGCTCATCGGCCGGGTGTCGATGACGAGCCCACCGTCGGTCAGGCAGGACCCCGCGACGCTGTGGCCGCCGCTGCGCACGGCGATCTCCAGGCCGTTGGCACGGGCGAACTCGATCGCCGCCGCGACGTCGCGCGGGTCCGCGCACTGGGCGATGACCTGCGGGCGGGCCGTGAGCATCGCGTTGAAGACGCTGCGCACGTCCTCGTAGTCGGCGTCGGCCCGCGTGACGAGGCGGCCCGTGAACCGTTCGGACAGCGCCGACACCGACGTGGGTTCGAGCAGGTTGCCGGTCATGATGTCACTCCTCGCTCCCCTGGCCGGAAGCGAGTCGCACGAGAACCGAGTTCGTTACGCGCAACTGAAATACCGGGTCGCCGCAAGCTCCCCAATGCCACATTTGTTCCACTGGATGGAGCGAATGTGGCATTCGGTCCATCCAGTGGAGCGAATGCCGCATTGGGGAACTTGCCCCGGCGAAGGGTTACGCGGGGAGAACGGCTCCGACCTCGTCGGCGGCCTCGGTGCCGAAAGCGTCGCCGAGGCGGGCCAGGGCGGAGTCGCGGTCGAAGGTCCACTCCTGGGTGCCGACGGTCTCCAGGGCGAGCACGGCGATGAGCGAACCGAGCTGGGCGGCGCGCTCCGCGCCGAGGTCGTAGTACAGCCCGGCGAGGAAGCCGGCGCGGAAGGCGTCGCCCACGCCGGTCGGGTCGGCCTTGGACAGCTCGGGCACGGCGCCGACCTGCAGGGAGCCACCGCCGGCGCTCACGATCTCCACGCCCTTCTCGCCGAGCGTGGTGACCCGCGTGCCGACCTGGGCGAGCACGTCGTCCTCGCTCCAGCCGGTCTTGCGCAGCAGCAACTCCCACTCGTAGTCGTTGCTGAACAGGTACGTCGCGCCGGCCACGAACTCGCGGGCCTGCTCACCGTCCATCCTGGCGAGCTGCTGCGACGGGTCGACGGCGAAGGTGTAGCCCCGCTGCCTGCACTCCTCGGCGTGGCGGAGCATGCCCACCGGGTCGTCCGGGCTGATCATGACGAGGCTGAGCCCGCCGGCGCGTTCGGCGATCGGCGCCAGCTCGATGTTGCGGGCCTCGGCCATGGCACCGGCGTAGAACGTGGCGATCTGGCACAGGTCCTCGTCGGTGGTGCACACGAACCGCGCGGTGTGCGCGATCTCGGACACGTGCACGCCAGAGGTGTCCACGCCGTGCCGCTGCAGCCACGCCCGGTAGTCGGCGAAGTCGTCACCGACCGCGCCGACGAGGACCGGCGACACGCCGAGGACGCCGAGTCCGAAGGCGATGTTGGCGCCGATGCCGCCCCGGCGCACGATGAGGTCGTCGGCGAGGAAGCTCAGGGAGATCCTGTGCAGCTGCTCCGGCACCAGTTGCTCGGCGAACCGGCCGGGGAAGTGCATCAGGTGGTCGGTCGCGATGCTGCCCGCCACCGCGATGCGCGCCTTCGCTGCCACCGGTCCTCCAGATGGGTAGTCGAATGGGCCGCGGGCGACACTACCCAGCGGTAAGGGTGTCGCACACCGGCCGCAACCCTTACCGTCGCGATGTGAGCATCGCCACCGAGCCCGAGAGCATGGACCAGCTCATCGCCGACTGCGCCGACATTCCTCGTCCCGAGGTGCGTCAGCCGCGGCCCTCGGAGGCGGCACAGCCCTGGACGGTCGACGACGTCTGCCACGCCCAGGTGGCTGAGCTGGACGAATACGTCTGACCCCGCGAACTCACAGGGGGCGCGATCAATGGCGATCGCGCCCCCTGTGTGCTCTCTACGCTGGGGTCCGCGGACTCAGTGGAACGAGTCACCGCAGGCGCAGGAACCACCGGCGTTGGGGTTGTCGATGGTGAAGCCCTGCTTCTCGATGGTGTCGACGAAGTCGATCTCGGCGCCCTGCACGTAGGGGGCGCTCATCCGGTCGACGGCCACGCGCAGGCCGTTGAACTCCCGGAACAGGTCGCCGTCGAGCGTGCGCTCGTCGAAGAACAGCTGGTAGCGGAGGCCGGCACAGCCGCCGGGCTGGACGGCGATGCGCAGGTGCATGTCATCGCGGCCCTCCTGGTCGAGCAGCGCCTTGGCCTTGGCCGCGGCGGCGTCGGTCAGCGTGACGCCGTGCGTGGCCTCACCGGCGTCGGCCGTGGTGTTGCCGGTCTGCTCAGCGGTCGTCATGACACTCCCTCAAGGTCTGTCTGCAGGGCGGGTACTGGTAGCAACAAGCCCAGCTCCCGTTCTGTTCCCTGCCTTCCATGGTGACACACATCCGGACCGGCTGAACATCAGCAGTGCGGCCTGCAATACCCTGGTGCGGTGAGGTTCCTGCGCCGTAACAGTTCCGATGATGCCGATGTCGCCGAGGCCGACACCGTCGACGCCGACTCGGCTGCCGAATCTCACCGCCCGAGGGGCTACACCCCAGGTAAAGGCCGGGCCACGCCGCGCCGCCGGGAGGCCGAGGGCAAGCGCAGGGGCCCGGTGGCGCCGCCGCCGCGCACCACGCGCGAGGCCATCAAGCGCAACCGGGAGTTGCGCAAGCAGAACCCGGTGAGCAAGGAGGAGCGCAGGGCGGCCGCCAGGGAGCGCCGCGAGCGCATGATGGCCGGTGACGAGCGTTACCTGCTGCCGCGTGACCGCGGGCCGGTGAAGGCCTACGTGCGCGACCTCGTGGACTCCCGGCGCAACATCCTCGGGCTGTTCATGCCCCTGGCGATCCTGGTGTTCGTGACGCTGCTGGTCCCGGTGCCGGAGTTCCAGCAGTACGGCACGCTGGTGACCACCGTTTTCCTGCTCGGCATGCTGGTCGAGGGTTTCCTCAACGGCCGCCGCATCACCAAGCTCGTGCGGCAGCGTTTCCCGGACGAGAACGTCCGCGGCGTCTCGATCGGCTGGTACGCCTTCGTCCGGGCCAGCCAGGTCCGCAAGCTGCGCATGCCGAAGCCGCGCGTCAAGCCCGGCCAGCCCATCCCCTGACCGGCGCGCGCCGGGACCGGCGGCTGGAGTCACTCCAGGTCGTTAGCATTGCAAACGATTGACGGCTAGGGTGGCGGACATGGAGTTTCGTCGTCTCGGCCGCAGTGGCCTTTCGGTCAGTGAAATCTCGTACGGCAACTGGCTCACCCACGGTTCCCAGGTCGAGGAGGAGCAGGCCCAGGCGTGCATCAAGGCGGCGCTCGACGCCGGCATCACCACCTTCGACACCGCCGACGTCTACGCCAACACCGCCGCCGAGGCCGTGCTCGGGCGCGGCCTGGCGGGACAGCGCCGGGAGAGCCTGGAGATCTTCACCAAGGTCTTCTGGCCGACCGGGCCGAAGGGACCCAACGACAAGGGCCTGAGCCGCAAGCACATCATGGAGTCGGCCCACGCGTCGCTGAAGCGCCTCGGCACGGACTACCTCGACCTCTACCAGGCCCACCGGTTCGACCAGACCGTCCCGCTCGAGGAGACCATGGTCGCCTTCGCCGACCTGGTCCGCCAGGGCAAGGTCCTCTACGTCGGTGTCTCCGAGTGGTCGGCCGAGCAGATCACGCGCGGCGCGGCGCTCGCCCGCGAGCTGAAGATCCCGTTCGTGTCCAACCAGCCGCAGTACAACATGCTCTGGCGGGTCATCGAGGAGCAGGTGATTCCCGCCTGCGAGCGCGAGGGCCTGAGCCAGATCGTGTGGTCGCCGATCGCGCAGGGCGTGCTCACCGGCAAGTACCGCCCCGGCCAGCCCGCGCCAGCCGGGTCCCGCGCCACCGACGAGAAGGGCGGCGCCGACATGGTCAAGCGCTTCCTGCGCGACGAGGTGCTCGAGCGCGTGGAGAAGCTGCGCCCGCTGGCCGACCAGGCCGGGCTCTCCCTCGCCCAGCTCGCCGTGGCGTGGGTGCTGCAGAACGACAACGTCGCCTCCGCGATCATCGGCGCGTCGCGGCCGGAGCAGGTGCACGAGAACGTCAAGGCGGCGGGCGTGCAGCTCGACGCCGACCTGCTCACCGCCATCGACACCGCACTGCTCGGCGTCGTCGAGACCGACCCGCGCCAGACCAGGAGCCCGGTCCTGTAACCGGGTGTCACGACTCCCGGTCGCGCTCCGGCCGGGAGTCGTGCCTGCGGGCGTCGGCGGCGGCGCTCCAGACGAGCCGCACCTCCTCCAGCAGCTCCCACGGCTTGAGCACGGTGGTGCGCGGCAGCGAGCCCGCGAAGCTCACCGGATGCCTGCGGAACCGGCGCAGCATCCGGCCGGGCTTGCTGGTCATCCGGTGCCGCAGGTCGGCGAGGTAGCGGCGGCGCACGTCCCGTTCGATGCTGGTGCCGCACCGGGTGCACGTCGTGACCACCAGCAGCCGCCCCGCGTACGCCAGCTCGTGCGGGGTCTCCTCACCGCAGTGGTGGCACAGCAGCGTGGCCCGCTCGACGACACCCATCCGCCTCACCTCTGATAGTCCTCGGCCGCGAGCACCTGCTCGGCGATCACCAGATCGTGCGGGTACGTGATCTTGAAGTTGCGCTGCTCGCCGCGCACCCAGTGCACCGGCAGCCCGGAGAACCGTTCCATGCAGGAGGCGGTGTCGGTGCCGAGGAACTCCTCGCGCGCGGCCTGCTCGTAGGCCGCGAGCAGCGGCGCCGCGCGGAATCCCTGCGGCGTCTGCGCCCGGATGATCGACCCCGGTGCCTGCTCGGCGAGCGTGCTGCCGTCACCGCCCACCGCCACGATGTCGTCCGCGGGCAGCCCCGGAACCGCGCCGCCGTGCTCGCGCGCCGCGTGCAGGACCCCGGCGATCAGCGACGGGCTCACCAGCGGGCGCGCGGCGTCGTGCAGCAACACCGTGTCGACGGTCCCCTCGTCGATCCGGCTCGCGAGGTGCCGCAGCGCCTTCAGCTCGGACTCCTGCCGCGTGTCGCCGCCGTGGACCAGCTCCACCTCGGCGCCGTCGACCTCCCGGTCCAGCACCCACTCCACCAGCTCGGTGTCCTGGGGGCGGGCCACGAGCACGAGCACGCCGATCTCGGGCACCCTCGCGAACGCACCCAGCGACCACGAGACGAGCCTGCGGCCCGCCAGCGGCAGGTAGACCTTGTTCATCCCGGCCCCCACCCGGGTTCCTGCCCCGCTCGCCAGCACGACTCCCGCGGCGTACGGCGTGCGTCGCGCTTTCCGTCGTGCCACCCGGCGATCATACGAGCTCGCCGTCCAGCAGCTCCTGGACCGTGGCGAGCAGCCGCGCACCGTCGGCGCCGTCGGCGACCCGGTGATCCACGCTCAGCCCGACTGTGCAGCGCAGGCGCGTGCCGATGCCACCCGGCACGGGCACCACCTTCGGCGTCACCGCGCCCAGCGACAGTGCCGTGGCCTGCGGCGGCGTGAGCAGTGCCTGGAACGCCTCGACGCCGAGCCCGCCCAGGTTCGACAGGGTGGTGGTGGCCGGTGCGGACAGCTCGGCCAGCTCCAGCCTGCCCGTCCGGGCCCTGGCCACGACGTCGGCGATGCGGGCGGACAGCGCGTCGAGGCTCTGCCGGTCCGGGTCGGTGAGCACGGGTGCGAGCAGGCCGCGCTCGGTGTCGACGGCGAGTGCGACACCGACGTGCTCGTGCGGCCGCGGCGCACCGTCCACCCACCTCGCGTTGAGCGCGGGATGGCGGCGCAGCGCCGCCGCGAGCACCGCGGTGAACACGGCCGTCCACCCGTGCCCCGACCGCGCCGCCGTCTCCAGGTCGACATCGCGATACAGCACGAACTGCGGCACCTCGGCGCTGGCGGCCATCCGCCGCGCGATCACGGCCCTGCCGCCCCGCGGCCTGCGTTCCCTCGGCGGCTCCCCGGTGTCGACAGTGTCCAGATCGGACAGCCGGATCGTGTTCCACGGCCCCGTGGGCCGCACGGCGGCCAGGTCGATGCCGCGGGCCGCGGCGAGCCTGCGGGCCGCGGGTACGGCGGCCACCCCGCCTGCCCGGACCGCCACCGCGGCGGGCCGGGGCCCGGGTTCCTGTTCCCGCTCCGGCTCGGGAGGCGGGGAGGGGGTGTCGAACAGGCCCTCCAGCAGGTCGTCGGACTCGGAGGCGACGTAGGCGATCGGCTCCCCCACCGCGATGACGTCCTCGGGCTCGGCGACGAGCCTGCTCAGCGTGCCGTCGACGGTGGCCTCCACCTCCATGTCCACCTTGTCGGTGGTCACCTCGCACACCACGTCGCCCTGGCGCACGCGGTCCCCCACGGCCCTGCGCCAGGCCACGAACACGCCCTCGGTCATCGTCATCGACATCTTCGGCATGACGAGCGGGATCTCCCTGGCTACCACGTCGTCACCAGCTCCCGCGCCCTGCGCACGATGTCGCCGGTCTGCGGCACGGCGGCCCGCTCCAGCTGCGGCGCGTACGGGATCGGCACATCCAGCCCGCACAGCCTGGCCACGGGTGCCCGCAGGTGCCCGAACGCGCTGGACTCGACGATCGCGGCCGCCACCTCCGCCATGAAACCGCCGGTCTGTGGCGCCTCCTGCACCAGCAGTGCCCTTCCCGTCGCCGTCACGCTGTCCACGATGGGCGCCGCGTCGAGCGGTCGCAGCGTGCGCGGGTCCAGCACGCTCGCCTCGATGCCCTCGGCCGCCAGCTGCCCCGCCGCCTCCAGCGCCCGCGACACCATCACCCCGGTCGCCACGATCGTCACGTCGCCCCCGCTGCGCCGCACGGCTGTCTCCCCCAGCCGCACGCGCGTGGCCTCCTCCGGCACCGGGCCGCTCTGCTTGTAGAGCAGCTTGTGCTCCAGCACGATCACCGGGTTCGGGTCGTCGATCGCCGCGAGCAGCAGCCCCTTGGCGTCGGCCGCCGTGCTCGGCATGACGACCTTGAGGCCGGGCACGTGCGCGAACCACGCCTCCAGGCTCTGCGAGTGCTGCGCCGCCGCGCCCGTGCCCGAGCCGCCCGGTGCCCGCAGCACCATCGGCACGCTCGCCGCCCCGCCGAGCATGAAGTGAATCTTGGCGGCCTGGTTGACGATCTGGTCCATGGCCTGGGCGGTGAAGTCCGAGAACTGGATCTCCACGACCGGGCGCATGCCCGCCAGCGCGGCCCCCACCGCCGCGCCGACGATGCCCAGCTCGCTGATCGGCGTGTCCCGTACCCGCCGCTCGCCGAACCGGTGCACCAGATCGCCGGTGACGCCGAACGCGCCACCGTAGGTGCCGATGTCCTCGCCGAGCAGGAACACGCGCTCGTCGGCCTCCATCGCCTGCGCCAGCGCCTCGCGCACCGCCTCGGCGTAGGTCAGGGTGCGCTGCTGCGGCAGTACGGCGGTCATGCTTCGCTCCCCGCGTACACGGCGTCGGCCAGCGAGTCGGCCCGCGCGTCCGGTGCCGCGTTGGCCACGCGGATCGCCTCGCGCACGGCGTCCCTCGCCTCGTCCCGGCAGGCGGCGACGTCCGCGTCGGACAGTGTCGCCGCGACCGCCCGCTCGAACCGCACGATCGGGTCCTGCTCGCGCCAGGCCTCGATCTCCTCCCGCGTGCGGTAGAGGTTCTTGTCGCTCTTCGAATGGCCCTTCCAGCGGTAGGTCACGGCCTCGACCAGGCTCGGCCCCCGCCCGGCCCTGGCCCGGTGCACCGCGTCGGAGACGGCGTCGTGCACGGCCTGCGGGTCGTTGCCGTCGACGGTCACCCCGGGGATGCCGTAGGCGGCGGCGCGCTCGGCGAGGCGGTCGACCTTGAACGCCTTGCCCACCGACATGGACATGCCGTAGTGGTTGTTCTCGCACACGAACACCACGGGCAGGTCCCAGATCGCGGCGAGGTTGACCCCCTCGTGCCAGGCGCCCTCGTTGACGGCGCCGTCGCCGAAGAAGCTCACCACCACCTCGTCGCCCCCGCGCAGCGACACGGCCAGCCCCGCACCGGCCGCGATCGGCACGCCGCCCGCGACGATGCCGTTGGCGCCGAGGTTGCCGGTCGCGACGTCGGCGATGTGCATCGAGCCGCCCCGGCCCCGGCAGTAGCCGGTCTCCTTGGCCAGCAGTTCCGCCATCATCGCGTCGATCCGCGCGCCCCTGGCGATGCAGTGCCCGTGGCCGCGGTGCGTCGAGGTGATGTAGTCGCCCTCGCGCAGCGCAAGGCAGGCGCCCGCGGGCACCGCCTCCTGCCCGATCGACAGGTGCATCGTGCCGTGCATCAGCCCGCGGGCGAAGAGGTCGTCCACCGCCTCCTCGAACCGGCGGATCGTCCACATCGTCCGCAGTGTCTCCCGCGCCGCGTCCGCGTCCTTGGTCAGGTCCATGCCGCGGCCACCTCCTCGCCCGCGAGCACCCGGTCCTGCAGCCTGCGCAGGGTGGCGATCGTGGTGGTCTCGTCGATCGCGACGTCCGCGGCGGTCAGCGGCGTCCCGGCGGGCACGTCGCGCAGCACGCGCGCCCCGGCGACCAGCCCGAGCGGGATGTGGCCCCCTTCGGCGGCGCTCGCGGCGCTGTCGGTGACGCCGTAGACGGTCTGGCCGCCGATGCCGTCGATCGACTCGCCCTCGCGCAGATCGCGCTTGGCCACGGCCAGCACCTCGGCGTTCCAGGCCCGCGGCGCGAGGCTCGGCGTGCGGTCGAGCACCGCCTCGGCCACCGACAGCGGTGCCTCCACGCTCGCCAGGTGGTAGGGCCGGTAGAAGGCGTAGTACGGGCCCTTGCCCATGCTCAGGTAGGCCATCTCCTCCACGACCACGGGGTGGTCGCTGCGGCCGACGACGAACACGCCGGGCGCGACCGGGCCGGTGCAGTAGTCCACGACGCCCGCACCGGGCAGCACCCCGCCGTCGGCGGCGGGCCGGAACGTCTCGGCGAGCCCTTCCACCGTGCAGTGTGGACCGGTGAGCCCGCGGGCGGGCACGGCGAGGTCCGCGCCGTTGGCGAGCGCGGCCAGCTCGATCATGGTCTTGGAGCCGTCGACGAAGCTCGCGAGCATGTGCGGGTTCATGCCCTTGGCCGCCGCCGCGTCGGCGACCGAGGCCGGAGTGGCCGAAGGGTCGAGCGGGTTGTTCTTGCCCTTGCCCGCGCACACGACCTCGAAGCCGATGTCACGCACGTAGTCCACCAGCGCCTTGCACTCGACCGGTTCGTCGCCCCGGCACACGGTGTAGACGCGGCCGAGCCGCTGTGCGAGGTGCGCGAGCAGCAGCCCCACCGTGACGTCGCACTCGACGTTGAGCATCGCGATGTCCTTGCCCGCCAGCAGGCCCGCGAACGCGATCCGCGCGCCGACCTCCGGCACGCCGCTGGCGTCGACGAGCACGTCCAGCGGCAGCTGGGTGAGGGTGGTGGCGTCCTCGGTGACCACCACGCCGCCGTCGGTGATGGTCCGGGAGGCACGGCCTGGCTCGTTGGTGACGACCACGCCGTCGCGCCCGGCCTGCTCGAAGGCGTGCCGCCCCCGGCCGGGCGCGAGGTCGGCGATGGCGGCGACCTCCATGCCGTCGATGCGGCTCGCCTGCACCACGAAGCCGAGGCCCATCTGGCCCGCGCCGACGAGACCGACCCTCACCGGGCGGCCCAGCTCGCGCTGCCGCGCCCGCAGCCGATCGACATAACTCATCCGCACAACCCTCCGGTCTGCACATATGTGCACATGATGTGCACCGTCGTGCTTTCTTTGGTAGCACGGGAAATCGGCCGCACACAAGACCGGCAGTGCGCACGTATGTGCAAACAGAACGGCGCCCCGCGCGGGCGTTCGCGTGGGGCGCCGTCGTCTCCGTCGTCCGGCCGTCAGGCGGCCTTCGATTTCAGCGTTCCGGCGTTGAGCCTGCTGGCCATACCCAGCGCCTCGTGCACGGCCTTGGCCATCGCCTTGGACCCGGCCCGTTCCTCGGCGCCCTCCACGGGGCCCGCCAGCTCGGGACGCTCGCGAAACCCCGCGAACACCGACGCGCCCTCCATCGCTCTCGCCCGGATGACGTGGCCCCGGCGCCGGTCGATCGCCAGCAGCACGATCGCGCCGCGGAGCCTGCCCTTGGCCCTGCCGCTGACCAGCAGCACACCGCTGCGGTTCTCCGCGTCCGCCAGCTCGTTCACCGCTCGCTGGTAGCCCAGATGCTGGCGGTAGCTCAGGATCCCGGCGACGACGAACCCGCTCAGCAGCAACGCCATCGCCTGCCAGGTCACGACGCCGCTCCGCTCAGCGCGAGCCGGGCGCCCGCCTCGGGCACCGTCACCGTGCCGCGGCCGTGCACCGCCCCCGGCAGCAGCGACGTGCCCTCGTCCGGGTTGAGGTAGACGACGATGTGGCCGAGCGTGCGCAGGTTCTCGTGCGCCCGCTCCCCGACGGCCACCAGCTCGACCCGCTGCTCGCCGAGCGAGAAGACGTCACCGGGCCGGATCTCGCGCTCGGGACCCCTCGCCGGGCCGTGCACGACGCTGACGCTCTCCAGCGCGTCCGGGATCGGGTCGGCGTAGAGGATCACCACCCCGCCCTCGACCATGTCGCCCGCCTCGTTGCCCGCCCGCAGGACGGTGCTCTCGTAGTACACGTTCATGCTTGCCTCCCTCACTCCCGCGACCCTGCGCGCGACGTCAGGGCTCGTCCGCCGGCCGCGCGCCGTCTCGTGTGCACGGCCGCTACAGCCCGAAGCTTGCGGCCCAGGCGATCACGACCGCAAGGGGCGCGGTGATCATCCGGCTGACGAGCACGGCCGGGGTGCCGACGGCGACCGTCTCGGGTTTCGCCTCGCCGAGCGCGAGACCGACCGGCACGAAGTCGCAGCCGACCTGGCCGTTGATGGCGAACAGGGTGGGCAGCGCGTACTGCACCGGCAGCGCGCCGATGGCGATCTGGCTGCCCATCAGCGTGCCGATCACCTGCGCGATGGCCGCGCCGGGACCGAGGATCGGCGACAGGAACGGCAGCGCCACGACGAGGCTGATCGCCACGAGCCCGATCGGGTTGCTCGCGATGGGCGAGAGCACCCGGCCCATCCACTCGGCGACCCCGGTGTAGGTGACGATGCCGAGCAACAGGCTCACGTAGGCCATGAACGGCAGGATCGTCTTGAGCGTGAGGTCCACGGTCTGCCGTCCGGCCGCGAGCATCGTGTTCACGAACGAGCCGACCCCGGAACCGAACTTGACGAAGACGCCGGTGACGGAGTTGAAGGTCTGGCCGAACTTCCCTCCGCCGGCCACGGTCGCCGCGACGTCCCGCGACGACGGCCGCTCCTCGCGCGGCGGCACGGCGGGCCGCGCCGTGGCAGGCCCGTCCTCCACCGGCGCCTCGTCCGTTGTGGACGGTGTGACCTGGTCGGTGCCGACGGCGGAGACGAACAGCTCCTCGGTGATGAACTGCGCGAGCGGGCCACCCGGCGCGCCCGGGTAGACGTCGACGGTGGGAATGCCCTTGCGCGGGTACACGCCGATGCGCGCGGTGCCGCCGCAGTTGATGACGGCCGCGACGACCTCGTCGTCGGGCACGGTCGTGGTGAAGCCGTCGACCGCCTCCGCGCCGGTGAGCTCCGCGATCCGCGCCGCCACCGGGTGGATGCCGCCACCGGTGACCGAAAGGACCTTCGTGCGCGTGCCGTCGGTGCGCAGGAGCAGGCCGCGGCCCCAGCCACCCGGCCCCGGCTTGACGAACACCGCCCGTGAGGTGTGGGTCTCCATCTCGCTCATCAGCGTCCACCTGCCTTGGCTGCCTCGAACTCACGGTCGAAATCGGCGAACACCTCGGTGCGGCCGGTTCGCTTGATCATGAACGCGGTGATCTTCTCGGTGACGATCCCGCGAATGAAGATCACGAGGATGCCGACGAGGAAGTACCGCAGTGCCAGCGGAACCGTCGACTCCCCGAGCTGTGTCACCCCGTTGGCGATGCCCAGCCAGACGAACAGCTCACCCGCGTTGGCGTACGGGAAGAACGTCGTCACCGGGTGCACGAACGACACCGCGGAGTCGTAGAAGGCCGGCTTGTGCCGTTCCGGCAGGAACCGGCCGAACGAGTAGCACATCGGGTTGGTCAGCATGAGCACCGCGATGATCGGCATCACGGTGTAGCGGGTGATCCACCAGCGGGCCGACCACTGCACCGCCCTGGTGACCCGCTGCTCACCGATGAACGTGGTGAGCGCGTACATGAACGTGAGCAGCACGATCAACGTCGGCAGGATGCCGGTGATCAGCCCGACGAACTGCTCGCCCGACTCGTTGAACAGCCCGATGAAATGGGTGCCCAGCCATTCGAAGACGCCGAGCACACCACCGCTCGTCTCGCCTTCCGGCTGTGCCGGCTGCTGCTGCGCCATTACAGCAAGCACGTGCATTCCTGGCCTCCTTCTCGGCCCCCCATACCGGCATGTGCACATTTGTGCGTACGTTCTTCACGTTTGCCAGTGATGTGTGTAACATGCCGCTCAATCGGCGACAAGACCCAACCGCGAAGGAGCCCGCATGCCGGAGATCCGCGTCAAGATCGCGTCCCCCGTCGGCCTGCACGCGCGGCCCGCGAGCCAGTTCGTCAAGGCCGCGGCCCAGCATTCCGGGTCCGTCTTCATCGGACGGCCGGGCACGGAGCCAGTGGACGCGCGCAGCATGCTGTCGGTGCTGAGCCTGGCCATCGGGCACGGCGAGGAGGTGGTGCTGCGCACCGAGGGCGAGGGCGCCGACGCCGCGCTGCGGGAGCTGTCGCGGCTTCTCGTGCACGACGGGGACGCGTGAGCCGATGCCCCCACCGCGCGACCAGCAACTGCTGGTGAAGGCGGCCCGGTTGTACTACGAGGAGGGCCGTTCGCAGAACGAGATCGCGACGGCACTGCAGGTCAGCAGGTCGAGCGTGTCGCGGATGCTGACGGCCGCCCGCGAACGCGGCATCGTCCGCATCCAGATCAACGATCCCACCGGCAGGGACATGGACCTGGAGTCGGAGCTGACGGCGCGTTTCGGGCTCCGGGACTGCCGGGTCGCCGAGATCCACAGCGGCGACCGTCCACTGTCGAGGGTCGGCGACCTCGGTGCCCGCTGGCTGCTGGACAATCTCCACCCCGGCCAGCAGGTCGGTGTGTCGTGGGGGCACGGGCTGCAGGCCGTCGTGCAGCACATCCCCGACGAGGGCGGACTCGACGTCGAGGTGCTGCCGCTCGTGGGCGGGTTGTCCGCAGTGGACTCGGCGATCAGCGGTGAGGAGCTGGTGCGCGACCTCGCGGGCCGGGTCGGGGGCCGGTTCCAGCGGCTGCACGCGCCCGCGCTGCTGACGTCCAAGGCAGGCCGCGACGTGCTGCTCGCCGAGCCGTCCATCCAGCGCACGCTCGACGCCGCACGGCGGGTGCAGGTGGCGCTGGTGGGCATCGGCAGCGCCGGACACGGCTCGTCGGCCTCGCTGGTGAAGGCCATGAGTCTCAGCGAATCCGAGCGGGAGCGGTTCGACGCCGCGCACCCGGCAGGCGACGTGTGCGCGCGCTTCTTCGATGCCGAGGGCAAGGCGATCCTCGGGCCCACCGACGACCGCGTGCTGGGCGTCTCGCTGGCCGATCTCGCCGCCATCCCGCTGGTCGCGGGTGTCGCGGCGGGGCCGGAGAAGGCCGGTGGCGCGCTCGGCGCGCTGCGCACGCGCGTGCTGGACGTGCTGGTGTGCGACAGCTCGCTGGCCAGGGCGCTGCTCGCCCGGGACGCCCGGTAGCTTGTGCGCGTGCGCATCGAGTTCCCGACCGTCCCCATGCCCGACGAGCTCGCCCGTGCCGAGGCCCGCAAGCGGGAGGCCACGGTGCTCAAGCCCGCCGGTTCGCTCGGCACCCTGGCCACGCTCGCCGCCTGGGTCGCGGCCTGCCAGGCCCAGTCGCCGCCGCGGCCGTTTCGCCGGCCGCGCCTCGTCGTGTTCGCCGCCGACCACGGCATCGCGGCACGCGGCGTCTCCGCCCACGGTCCCGCGTACACGCGAACCCTGCTCACGGCCGTGAGGGACGGCGGTGCCGCGCTGAACGTGCTCGCCGAGGCGGCGGGCGCGGGCCTGCGGGTCGAGGACATCGCGGTGGACAGCGACGAGGACGGCCCGTTCAAGGTCCGCCGCGCGTCGGGCTCCATCGACGTCGAGGACGCTCTGAGCGAGACGCAGGCCGAGGCGGCCGTGCGCGCCGGGATGCGGCTGGCCGATGCCGAGGTGGACGAGGGCGCGGACCTGCTCGTGCCCGCCGAGCTGGGCGTCGGCGCGAGCACCCCGGCGTCGGCGCTCGTCGCCGCGCTGACCGGCACCGAGCCGGTCGCCGTCATCGGCCGCGGGTCCGGCATCGACGACAACGGGTGGATGCGCAAGGCCCTCGCCGTGCGCGACGCGCTGCGCAGGGCGCGGCCGGTGCTGGGCGACCCGATGGACCTGCTGCGCACGGCGGGTGGCGCCGACCTGGCCGCGATGGCGGGGTTCCTCGCGCAGGCGGCCGTGCGCCGGACGCCGGTGGTGCTGGACGGGCTCTCGGCGGCCGCCGCCGCGCTGGTGGCCGAGGAACTGGCGCCGGGCGCGCGGAGCTGGTGGGTGGCGGCGCACCGGTCCACCGAGCCCGCCCACGCGCTGGCCCTCGACCACCTGGACCTGGAGCCGATCGTGGACCTCGGTATCGGCCTCGGCGGCGGAACCGGTGCGGCCGCCGCCCTGCCCTTGCTGACGGTGTCCGTCCGCCTGCTCGCCGAACTGCGACCGGCGTCACCGACTGCCAGGTAGTTCCCCAATGTGGCATTCGTAGCGCTCAACTTCCCCAATGCGGCATTCGTAGCGTTCAACGCCACCAATGCCGCATTGGGGAGCTTCGGGTCAGGCGCTCGCGAGCTGGTGCATCCAGCCGTGCGGGTCGGGGCGGGTGCCCTCCTGGATACCGGTGAGCTCCTCGCGCAGGCGCAGGGTGAGCTCGCCGGGCCTGCCGCCGGACACCGTGAACTCGCCGCCGGCGTGCTTGACCCGGCCGACCGGGGTGATGACGGCGGCGGTGCCGCAGGCGAACACCTCGGTCAGCTCGCCGGAGCGTGCCGCCTTCTCCCACTCGTCGGTGGAGATGCGCCGCTCCTCCACGCGATAGCCGTGGTCGGCGACCAGCTTCAGCAGCGAGTCACGGGTGATGCCAGGCAGCAGCGAGCCGCTCAGCTCGGGCGTCACGACCTTGGCGTCGTCACCGGAGCCGAAGACGAAGAACAGGTTCATCCCGCCCATCTCCTCGACCCACCGGCGCTCGACGGCATCCAGCCACACCACCTGGTCACAGCCCTGCTCGACGGCCTGCGCCTGCGCCACGAACGACGCCGCGTAGTTGCCGGCGCACTTGGCGAAGCCGGTGCCTCCGGGCGCGGCCCGCACGTACTCGGTGGACAGCCACACGCTCACCGGCTGCACACCGCCGGAGAAGTACGACCCGGCAGGCGAGCCGATCAGCGTGTACAGGTAGCTGCCGGACGGCCGGTTCACGCCCAGCCCCGCCTCGGTGGCGATCATGAACGGCCGCAGGTACAGCGTGTCGCCCTGCCGGGTGGGCACCCACCGGTTGTCGGCGGCGATCAGCTCGTGCAGCGAGCCGAGGAACAGCTCGTCGGGCAGCTGCGGCATCGCCAGCCTGCGGGCCGAGGTGCGGAACCGCTCGGCGTTGGCCTCCGGCCGGAACGCGTTGATGGAGCCGTCCGGCTGGCGGTAGGCCTTGAGCCCCTCGAAGATCGCCTGCCCGTAGTGCAGCACGGCGGTGGCCGGGTCCAGGGTGAACGCCTCGTACGGGCGCAGCTCGGCGTCGTGCCAGCCGCGCTCGCGGTCCCACCTGACGGTGACCATGTGGTCGGTGAAATGGACGCCGAACCCCGGCTTCGCCAGTACCTCCGCTACCCGCTCCGCGGAGGCGGGAGCCGAGCTGAGGGTACGGGTGAAGGGGATCGTCGTCGTCATGGCCGCAGCATATCTCGTTAGTAGGACGTCAGAACATTCCCCAGCCTCTACGATGAGGTGGTGATCTCCCAGCCTCCGCGGCCTGCAGGCGGAAACAGCGTCTCCGCAGGCCCCGCCTCCGACGTCAAGACGTTCACCGCCGCCGCGCTGCTGACCTTCGCGGGCGGCATGCTCGTGCTCATCGGCTACGTCATGGCAGGCGGCTTCGGCGGGCTCCTCGGCATCATCGGGGCCGTGTTCGGGGTCGTCTGGTGGAAGAACCTCAACGAGAAGGTCTTCCCGCGCGACCTGCCCGGCTCGCGCCTGGCGGGGCTGGCCGTGGCGGCGGCGGTGCTGCTGGGCCTCGCCTACCTGATGGCCTCCTGACGGCCCGAGCGCCGGTCACAGGCCGCGCAGCAGGTCGTCCGGCAACTCGGGCGCCGGCCAGGCCGGCTCGGGACGGAAGTCCGTCCACGTCCCGTCGAACGGAAACGCGCCCGCCTCGGCCAGCGCCGCGTACCGCTCGCCCTCCGCGCGCAGCCGCCGCAGCTGCCCGGCGGTGAGCCTGCCTGCACGCACCGCCTCGTCCGCCTCGTCCTCGTCCTTCCACGCCCAGCGCCGGTCCGCGCCGACCACGAGGTCGAGCACGCCGTCGATCCGCACCGGGCCCCGGTCGTCCCGCCCCAGCGGGATCTCCAGGTTGACGTACCAGTCCGTGAACACCCCGGCGGCATCGAAGAACCACCACACCGACGCCCACGCGGCGTCGTCCACCAGCCGCAGGGTGGACCGGGTCCACCAGGCGTCGCGGGTCCGCACCCGCGGCAGGGTGAACCGCTCGGCCAGCGGGGCGTCGCGCATCCGCCTGCCGTCGGCGAGCCTGCTGCTCACGATGGGCGTGCCGGCGGGCAGCCAGCCGAGCAGCTCGCGGCCGTCGTCGGCGAGCACACGCAGCGGATGCTGCTGGCCCACGCTGCCGTCCGGGCGCGCGAACGTCAGCACGGCGGTCTCGCCGGGCCGCCAGGTCACCACGCGAACACCAGCCCCGCCAGCAGCGCGACCGCCAGCACGCCGGTGGCCACGGCGCGGCCGGTCGGCCTGCCGGTCGCCACCGCCGCGGCCAACGCCTCGGCGACCGCGAGCCCGGCCGCCAGCAGCACCGCACCGAGCGGTGTCAGCACGGCCGCGGCGAGCGCGGCGGCAAGTCCGGCCACGAGCGCGCCGCGCACGCGGTTCGCGGGCCGCACCGCCTCCCGCGCGGCGGTGAACGCGAGCAGCGCGGCGGGCGCGGTCGCCAGCACGACCACCACCCCGAGCACCGGCTCGAGCGCCTGCGCGTCGGCGGCGGCCAGCACGTCCCGCAACGACGTCGGCGACAGGCCCAGCCGGACGGGCCCTGCCTGGTACAGCGCCGCCGCCGCGACAGCGAGCGCCAGCACGGTTCCCGCCGCGAGACGCCTGCGGTCCAGGCCCGCGAAGGCAGGCAGACCGACGGCGGCGGCGAGCAGCAGGCCGCTCCAGCCGGGCGAGCCCGGCGGCTCCGGACGCGCGGCGGGTTCGATCGCCACGCACAACGCGACGAACGCCAGCGCGGCCACGATCAGCAGCCCCGCGATCCAGCGGCGCCAGTACCCGCCAAGGTGAATCCCTGCCGCGTCGGCCACGGCGACGAGCACGACGAACCCCGCCGCCGCGAGCGGCCGGTACGCGGGCACCGAGTACGCCGCGAAGACGCTCGCGAACAACACCACCCTGCTCAGCGCCGACACCGTGGGCAGCCCGGCGAGCAGGCGGCCGGTGCGCCCTTCCGGCTCGGGCACCGTCCACTGCGCACAAGCGGCGAGCAGCGCCGCGAGCGCGAACCCGCCGAGCAGCCACCAGCCCGCCGCCGACGCCGCCACGGCCAGCGCGCCGAGAAGGCCCGCTCCGACCTGCACGCGCGTACCTACCTCTCAGCGATCATCACGTCGTCAATAGCATGGCCGACAGACGTGCAGTACCGAACGAGGAGTCCGATGTGAGCGTGCCGAAGCTGGCCCTTTCCGAGATCACCGAGGCGGCGCTGGGCAAGTCCCGGGCCGAGGCCGTGGTGGTCGGCACCGTGCAGGGCGCGAACGGGCTGGAGCTGGCGCCGGGCGCCGAGGCCGTCGACGCCGCGCTGGGCGGCACTCTCGTCGAGGTGCTGCGCACCCTCGGGGCCACCGGTAAGGCCGAGGAGGTCGTCAAGGTCCCCACGCTGGGCACGCTGCCCGCGGGCGTGGTGCTCGCCGTGGGGCTGGGCGCGCCGGAGCCCACCGCCGAGCAGGTCCGCCGCGCGGCGGGCGCGTCCGGCAGGGCGCTGGCGGGGACGGCCCGCGCGCTGACCACGCTGTCGGTGATCGACCTGCAGGCGGCGGTGGAGGGCACCGTGCTGGGCGCCTACAGCTTCACCGAGTACAAGTCCGAGCCCGGCGACGCACCGGTGTCGGCCGTCGACGTCGGCGCTCCCACCGAGGGCACCACGCGGCAGCACCGCGCGACGCTGAAGGCGGCCACCGCCATCGCCGAGGCGGTCGTCATCGCGCGCGACCTCATCAACACCCCGCCCAACGACCTGTTCCCCGCCTCCTTCGCCGACCGCGCCCGCTCGCTCGCCGAGGCGGAGGGCCTGGAGTTCGAGGTGCTCGACGAGCGCGCGCTCAAGCGCAAGGGCTACGGCGGCATCCTCGGCGTCGGCGGCGGCTCGTCGCGGCCGCCGCGCCTGGTGCGCATCGCCTACAAGGGCGCAAGGCCGAGGAAGAAGGTGGCGCTGGTCGGCAAGGGCATCACGTTCGACACGGGCGGCATCTCGCTCAAGCCCGCCGCGAACATGGACCACATGACCTCGGACATGTCCGGGGCCGCGGCCGTGCTCGCCTCGGCGCTGCTCGCCGCCAAGCTCAAGTACCCGCTGGAGGTCACGGCGTATCTGCCGCTGGCGGAGAACATGCCCTCGGGCACGTCCTACCGTCCCGGCGACGTGCTCACGATGTACGGCGGCAAGACCGTCGAGGTGCTCAACACCGACGCCGAGGGCAGGCTCGTGCTCGCCGACGCCATCGTGCGCGCCGCGGAGGACGACCCGGATTACCTGATCGAGACGTCCACGCTCACCGGCGCGCAGGTGGTGGCGCTGGGCAACCGCACGGCCGGGATCATGGGCAGCGACGACTTCCGCGACCGCGTGGCCGGGATCGCGCAGGCCACCGGTGAGGGCGGCTGGCCGATGCCGCTGCCGGAGGAGCTGCGGGCCGACCTGGACTCGAAACTGGCCGACATCGCCAACGTCACGGGCGCGCGCTGGGGCGGCATGCTCGCCGCGGGCATCTTCCTGCGGGAGTTCGTCGCCGACGACCTGCCGTGGGCCCACATCGACATCGCGGGGCCCTCGTTCAACACGGGCTCGCCGTGGGGCTACACCGGCAAGGGCGGCACGGGCGTGCCGGTGCGCACGATCGCGGCCGTGCTCGCCGACATCGCCGACAACGGCTGACCGTTCCGGCGACTTCCTGCGACGACGTCGATGGGCGGGCAGACCTACGCCGAGGCGGCCGTGCGCGAGGTGCTCACGGCCGCCGACGCGGAGGTCGACGCCGCGATCGGGTACGCCGCGCTGCTGCTGGCCTGTGCCGGGGCGACGAGCGAGTCCGACCGGCTGGTGCGGCGCTGGCACGCCTGCACGGGACGGCCGGTCACGACGTTCACCGCGGACCCGCTGACCGCACGGGCCTGGGCGATGCTGCTGGAGGCGCGCGGCGCGCTGCCGGACTGGGCGGGGGAACTGGACCCGCTCGACCTCGACGCCGAGGAGGAGGCGCACCGGGACCACCTGGCCAAGGACGCCGGTGAGCTGCGGACCGCCGCGGCCGAGGCGCAGGCGCGCGCGGCGGAGGGCGACGCCGACGGCGCCACCTCGGCGCTCGCCAGGTGGGCGGAACTGGCCCGCGACGACGTGAAGCCGGACGTGGCGACGCTGGCGGCGTGCCGGCACGTGGCGCCCCTGCTGGTGCGCGGGGTGCTGACCGTGCCGCGGGACTGGGCGCGGGACTACGCGGGCACGCTGATCGCCGCGCTGCATCAGCGCTACCAGCCCGCCGCGGAGCACCGGCACTGGCCGGGGCTGATCGGCGAGATCCTGCGGCTGCGCGGAGAGCCGGACAGCGCTCCGCCACCGGCGTCGGCGGCGGGCATCGCCGCGGCCGAGCGCAGGCTCGGCCTGACCCTCCCGGACGACTACCGCGAGTTCCTGCTCACCTGCGACGGCCTGCCCGCCGACGTGGTGTTCCCGCGCCTGCTCGGGGTCTCGGAACTGACCGCCGACGCCGACGGCGTGACGATCAGCGAACCGGGGACGGTCGTACTGCGGCCCGCCACCGGCGAGGTGCTGGACTGGGACCCGCTGTTCGGCGAGACCACCCATCCGGGGATCCGCTCGCTGCTGGAGGAGCACCTGCGGCTGCTGGAGGCCAGCAGCGGCTGACGGCCCGGAACGCAGGACTCGCGGGCCCGAACGCAGGACTCGCGGGCCCGAACGCAGGACTCGCGGGCCCGAACGCAGGACTCGCGGGCCTGGACGCAGGACTCGCGGGCCCGAACGCAGGACTCGCGGGCCCGAACGCAGGACTCGCGGGCCTGGACGCAGGACTCGCGGTCAGGAGGGGGCGTCGCGCTCGGTGCGCCGCCTGCGCTCGAGAATCCGCTGACGCTCCGTGTACTCGCGCATGCGCTTGGGGTAGCCGGTCTTGGCGACCTCGTAGACCGGGATCGAGCGCTTGCGGCCGAAGTCCTGGGCGGCGGACAGGCTGCCGATGCGCCTGCGCGTCCACTCGCCGTCGTGTGCGACCAGCACCACAGTGGTGTCAGTGACAGTCGTGCGCGGCTCGACGTAGGCCTCGACCCCCCGCCGGGACGCCGCCCAGGCATCCAGGTGCTCCGTGTCGGCCGAGCTGGACCTTCGCAGCGTACCGGGCTTTCCGCCGCCTCTGCCTCTCCTGCGCAACGAGTCGAACAGCCCCACCCCGACCACCTTCCTTCTCCGCGTCCTCACGATCATTATCCCGCGCTCGAAACGGTGTGTCCGGCACACACCACCACTAGCTCGCAAGCCTGTCAGGCGAGGTGACAAGATGAGGTGTGATGAGCGCACCACGGCGCCCGTGTACACCATCGACACTGCCTGCCGAGGAGTTTGAGAAGTGACCGACGCTGAAGCCGACCTGGTGATCCTGGGGGGCGGATCGGGTGGCTATGCCGCGGCGTTCCGCGCCGCTGAGCTGGGCCTTTCCGTGACCCTGATCGAGAAGGACAAGCTGGGCGGCACCTGCTTGCACCGGGGTTGCATCCCGACGAAGGCACTCCTGCACGCGGCCGAGGTCGCCGACTCGGCTCGTGACGGCGAGCAGTTCGGTGTCAAGACCGTCTTCGAGGGCGTCGACATCGCCGGGGTCCACAAGTACAAGGACTCGATCGTCACCCGCCTCTACAAGGGGCTGCAGGGCCTGGCGAAGGCCCACAAGATCAACTATGTGGAGGGCACGGGCACGTTCGCAGGCGGCACGTCGGTGGACGTCGACGGCACCCGCTACACCGGCAAGAACCTGCTGCTGGCCACCGGCTCCTACTCCAGGACGCTGCCGGGCCTCGAGCTCGGCGGCCGGATCATCGCCAGCGAGGACGCCCTCAACCTCGACTACGTGCCGAAGAAGGCGATCGTGCTCGGCGGCGGCGTGATCGGCGTCGAGTTCGCGAGCGTGTGGGCGTCCTTCGGCGTCGACGTCACCATCGTCGAGGCGCTGCCGCGGCTCGTGCCCAACGAGGACGAGTTCGCCTCCAAGCAGCTGGAGCGCGCGTTCCGGCGGCGCAAGATCACGTTCAAGACGGGCGTGAAGTTCACCGGAGCCAAGCAGGACGACAACGGCGTGAGCGTCACCCTGGAGTCGGGCGAGACGCTGGAGGCCGACCTGCTGCTCGTGGCCGTCGGCCGCGGCCCCAACACGGCGGGGCACGGCTACGACGAGGCGGGCGTGCGGATGGAGCGCGGGTTCGTGCTCACCGACGAGCGGTTGCGCACCAACCTGCCGAACGTGTACGCCGTCGGCGACATCGTGCCCGGGCTGCAGCTGGCCCACCGCGGCTTCGCGCAGGGCATCTTCGTGGCCGAGGAGATCGCCGGGCTCGCCCCGAGGCCGATCGACGAGGCCGGCATCCCGCGCGTGACGTACTCCCACCCCGAGGTGGCCTCCGTGGGGCTCACCGAGGCGGCGGCCAAGGAGAAGTACGGCTCCGGCGTCACGACGTTCACCTACGACCTGGCGGGCAACGGCAAGAGCCAGATCCTCAAGACCTCCGGTGCGGTGAAGCTGGTCAAGGCGGCGGACGGGCCGGTGGTGGGCCTGCACCTGGTGGGCGACCGCGTCGGCGAACTGATCGGCGAGGCCCAGCTCATCTACAACTGGGAGGCGTTCCCCGAGGACGTCGCCCCGCTCATCCACGCCCACCCGACCCAGACCGAGGCCCTCGGCGAGGCGCACCTTGCCCTGGCGGGCAAGCCGCTGCACGTGCACGGCTGATCCCGGCCCGCGCGGCCGCCCAACACCAGACCACACCAGAGAAGTCAAGGAGTCAGCGAACGATGGCGTACTCCGTCACATTGCCGGAGCTCGGTGAAAGCGTCACGGAGGGCACGGTCACCCGGTGGCTGAAGCAGGAGGGTGACTCGGTCGAGGTCGACGAGCCGCTGCTGGAGATCTCCACCGACAAGGTCGACACCGAGGTCCCCTCCCCCGTCGCCGGCACGGTGCAGAAGATCGTGGCCCGCGAGGACGAGACGGTCGAGGTCGGCGCGGAGCTGGCCGTGATCGACGACGGCTCGGGTGGGGGCGGCGAGGCCGCCGCGCCCGCGCAGCCGGCCGCCGAGCAGGCACCCGCACAGCCCGAGCCGCAGGCCCAGCCGGAGCCGGAACCGGAGCCCGAACCGCAGGCCCAGGCGCAGCCCCAGGCCCAGCCGCAGGCGCAGCCCGAGCCCGCTGCCCAGCAGGCGCCGTCCGGTGGCGCGTCCTCCGGCACCCCGGTGACGCTGCCCGAACTGGGCGAGAGCGTCACCGAGGGCACGGTCACCCGGTGGCTCAAGCAGGTCGGTGACTCGGTCGAGGTCGACGAGCCGCTGCTGGAGATCTCCACCGACAAGGTCGACACCGAGGTGCCCTCCCCCGTTGCCGGGACGCTGCTGGAGATCTCGGTCAACGAGGACCAGACCGTGGAGGTCGGCGGCCAGCTGGCCGTGATCGGCGACGCGAACGCCGCGCCGTCGGCTCCGGCCCAGCCGCAGCAGCCCGCGCCTGCCCAGCAGGAGCAGCCGGAGCAGCCCTCGCGGCCGGAGCCCCCGAAGGAGGAACGGCAGCAGCAACCGCAGCAGCAGGCGCCCGCACCGCAGCAGGCGCAGCCGTCGCAGGAGCCGCGGCCCTCGCAGCCGGCCCAGCCGTCGCGGCCCGCCGAGCCCGCACCGGCCCCGGCACGCACCGAGGCCACGCCGAGCCGCGACGGTGCGGCGGGCCCGTACGTGACGCCGCTGGTGCGCAAGCTCGCCGCCGAGCACGACATCGACCTGTCGAGCCTGACCGGAACCGGTGTCGGCGGCCGCATCCGCAAGCAGGACGTGCTGGCCGCCGTCGAGGAGAAGCAGAAGCAGCAGGCCCCGGAGCCCGCCGCGGCCGAGCCCGCACCGGCCGCCCCGGCAGCGTCGGCGGCGCCGTCCGCTCCGGCCCGGCAGGCCGCGGTCTCCGACGCGGAGAAGGCGGCGCTGCGGGGCACGGTGCAGAAGGCCAGCCGGATCCGGCAGATCACGGCGACCAAGACCAGGGAGTCGCTGCAGGTCTCCGCGCAGCTCACCCAGGTGCACGAGGTCGACGTCACCAAGATCGCCCGGCTGCGGCAGCGGGCGAAGGCGGCCTTCCGCGAGCGTGAGGGCGTCAACCTGACGTTCCTGCCGTTCTTCGCGAAGGCCACCGTCGAGGCGCTCAAGCAGCACCCGAACGTCAACGCCTCCTACAACGAGGAGACCAAGGAGATCACCTACCACGGCGCCGTGCACCTGGGCATCGCCGTGGACACCGAGCGCGGCCTGCTCTCGGTGGTGATCCACGACGCGGGCGAGCTGAGCCTTGCCGGGCTGGCGCACCGCATCGCCGACCTGGCGGAGCGGGCACGCAGCAACCGGGTGACGCCCGACGAGCTGACCGGTGGCACGTTCACGATCACCAACATCGGCAGCAACGGCGCGCTGTTCGACACGCCGATCATCGTCCAGCCGCAGTCGGGGATGCTCGGCACCGGCGCGGTCGTGAAGCGTCCCGTGGTGAGCACGGACGCCGACGGCAACGACACCATCGCGATCCGCTCGATGGCGTACCTGCCGCTGACCTACGACCACCGGCTGATCGACGGCGCGGACGCGGGCCGCTTCCTCACGACGATCAAGCAGCGTCTCGAGGAGGGCAACTTCGAGGACGAGCTGGGTCTGTAGCCAGGCAGAACATCGGCGGGAGGGGCGTCTGCTTCGGCAGGCGCCCCTTCCGTGTGCCTCTCTAAGGTGGACACATGCGGGTTCTGATCGCCGGTTCCAGCGGCCTCATCGGCAACGCTCTCGTACCGCGGTTACGGGAGGTGGGCCACGAGGTGCTGCGGCTCGTGCGGCGTGCCCCGCGCGGTGCCGACGAGCGCGGCTGGGACCCGCCGGCCGGCCGCATCGACGACGGCGCCCTCGACGGCGTGGACGCCGTGGTGAACCTCTGCGGCGCACCGCTGGCGTCCGGCCGGTGGAGCGGGGCCCGCAAGCAACTGCTGCTCGACAGCAGGGTCGAACCCACCGAGGTGCTGGCCGAGGCCGTCGCCGAGCACGGCGTGCCCGCGCTGCTGAACAGCTCCGGCGTCAACTTCTACGGCGACACGGGCGATCGCGAGGTCGACGAGGGCGCGCCCGGGGGCGGAGGTTTCCTGGCGCACCTGTGCGCCACCTGGGAGGCGGCGACCACCTCCGCCGCACAGGGCGGAGCCCGTGTGGTGCTGCTGCGCACCTCGCCCGTGCTGTCCGGAACGGGCGGGCTGCTGGGTCCGCTCAAACCGCTGTTCTGGCTGGGCCTGGGCGGCAGGCTCGGCAGCGGCAGGCAGTACCTGCCGTGGATCAGCCTTCCCGACCAGGTGGAGGCCATCCGGTTCGCCCTGGAGCACACCGACGTCTCCGGCCCGGTGAACCTGGCCTCTCCCCATCCGGTGACCAACGCGGAGTTCACCCGGTCGTTGGGCCGCGCGCTGCGCCGCCCGGCCCCGTGGTGGGCGCCGTCGCCCGCGCTGCGACTGGCCCTCGGCGAGGCCGCCGACGAGATGCTGCTGAGCGGGCCGAGAGCCGTGCCCTCGGTCCTGCCGAAGGCGGGCTTCCGCTTCCGCCACCCCGACCTCGACGACGCGCTCGCCGCGGTGCTGTGAGAGCTGTGCGGACCCCGGTCGCCGCAGGCGTCGCCCTGCTCGCCGCATTCGTGGTGCTCGGTGTGCTCGTGCGCGGCGAGCCGTACGGCCCGGACGCGCTGATCGGCCAGGCGCTGCACGACGAATGGCGCGGCCCGGCCGGGTTCCTCGCCGGCGTGGTCAGTGCCGTGCTGGGGCCCGTGCTCCCGATCGTCGCCGCGGTGGTCCTGGTGGTCGCGGTGCTCCGGCTGCGGCACCGGGGCCGGGCGGACGCCGCACGCGTGGTGACGCGGGTGCTCGTCCTGCTGCTGGCCTGCCGCGCCACGAGCTGGGTGGCCAAACCTCTCTTCGCCCGCGAACGGCCCCGCGTCTACCCCGACTTCGCCTATCCGAGCGGGCACGTCGTGTCGGTGGCCTGCACCGGCTTCGCGATCGTGGTGCTGTGCCTGTGGCTGGCGCCGCGCCTGGTGTCGCGCGCCGTTCGCATCGCGGTGCTGGCGACCCTGCTGTGCGCGGCCAGCCGCATCGTGCTGGACGTGCACTGGCTCACCGACACGATCGGCGCGGTGCTGGCCGTGTGCGGGGTGGGCCTGCTGTCGGGCGTGGCACTTCGGCTGTTGCCGCCTGCCCGGCGCGGCGTAGCCTCGTCTGCGTGACTGCGAAGGTGACCAAGTCCTGCCGGGCGAGCGACGAGCCGGTCGACGTCCGTCCGATCGGCACGATCGACTACCTCGAGGCGTGGGAGCTGCAGCGCGAGCACGTCACGGCGAGGGCGGACGGCCTGCGCCCCGACACGATGCTGCTGCTGGAGCACCCGTCGGTCTACACGGCGGGCAAGCGAACCCAGCCCGAGGACCGGCCCACCGACGGCACCCCGGTGATCGACGTCGACCGGGGCGGCCGCATCACCTGGCACGGACCGGGCCAGCTGGTCGGCTACCCGATCGTGCAGCTCGCCGACCCGATCGACGTCGTGCACTACGTGCGGCGCCTCGAGGAGGCGCTCATCAGCGTGTGCGAGCGGCTCGGCGTGTTCACCGGCCGGGTCGAGGGGCGCAGCGGCGTGTGGCTGCCCGCCGACGACCGCGGCCCGGAGCGCAAGATCGCCGCCATCGGCATCCGCGTGCAGCGGGGCGTCACCATGCACGGTTTCGAGCTCAACTGCAACGCCGACCTCGCCGCGTTCGGCAAGATCGTGCCGTGCGGCATCAGCGACGCCGGTGTCACGTCGCTGTCGGCCGAGCTGGGCCGCGACGTGCCGGTGGCCGAGGTGCTGCCGCTGGCCCGCGACGCGGTGCTGGCCGCGCTCGACGGCAAGCTGCCGGTGAGCGACGACCGCTGGCTGCCGCGCCCGGAGGAGCCGAGCGCACCGGGCGTCACCTTCGCCCTCCAGAGCTGACGCCGCACCCGGGCAGCCTGCCGGCGAGCCCAAGGTGACCTCGGGTACCGGATGGGTACCCACGGTCACCTTGGGCTCGGCTCGTGCCCGGCCGTCGAGGGCGCCGGCTAGTCGAGCTGGCGGGCGACCTCGGAGGCGATCAGCTCCAGGTGGTCGAGGTCGGAGAGGTCCAGCACCTGCAGGTACAGCCGCGACACGTCCGTGTGCTGGCGCCAGTGGCCGATCCTGTCGACGACCTCGGCCGGGGTCCCGGCGAGGCCGTTCTGCCGCAGCTCGTTCGGCTGGCGGCCGATGGCCTCGGCGCGGCGGGTGAACTCCGCCTCGTCCCTGCCGACGGCCACCACCAGCGCCGCCGAGCGGATGATCTCCTTCGGGTCGCGGCCCTCCGCCCGTGCGGCCACCTCCACGCGCTCGTACTGCGCCACCGCCGTGTCCGGGTCGGTGAAGGGGAGGTTGAACTCGTCGGCGAAGCGCGCGGCCAGCTCGGGCGTGCGCTTCTTGCCCTGCCCTCCGATGATCACCGGCGGGCGGGGGCGCTGCGCGGGCTTCGGCAGCGCGGGCGAGTCGGTGAGCGTGTAGTGCGTGCCCTCGAAGGAGAACGTCTGCCCCTCCGGCGTCTCCCACAGTCCGGTGACGATCGCCAGCTGCTCGGCGTAGAGCTCGAAGCGCTCCTTGAGCTCGGGCATCGGGATGCCGTAGGCGGTGTGCTCGTCGGCGAACCAGCCCGAGCCCAGGCCCAGCTCCACCCGGCCGCCGGACATGTGGTCGACCTGCGCCACCGAGATCGCCAGCACCGAAGGGTGCCGGAACGTCGCCGCCGTCACCAGCGTGCCGAGCCGGATCCGGGAGGTCTCGCGGGCCAGCCCGGCGAGCGTGATCCAGGCGTCGGTCGGGCCCGGCAGCCCGGACACCGACCCCATCTTGAGGAAGTGGTCCGACCGGAAGAACGCGTCGAACCCGTTGTCCTCGGTCGCCTTGGCGACCGCCAGCAAATCGTCGTAGCTCGCACCCTGCTGCGGTTCGGTGAAGATCCTGAGTTCCACGCCCCGAATCTACTGTGCCGAGCCCAAGGGCACCCTCGGTACGGGACGTGTACCCAAGGTCACCTTCGGCTCGGCGCCGGGCCGCTAGTCCTCCGCGCGGCGGACCTGGTGCAGCAGGCTCACGATGACGGCCTCCACCTGTGCGCCGACCTCCTGCGGATTCGGCGAGCTCGCGATCTCGGTGGCCGCGCTGGACAGCGCGCCGAACAGCAGCCGCGAGGTGATCTCCACGGGCACGCTCACCACGTCGCCCGCGTCGATGAGGTCCTGCAGGCCGGAGCGGATCAGGCCGAAGCTGTAGCGGTCCTCGGCGTCGCGCCAGCGCTGGTAGCCCATCACCACGGGCGCCTCGTGGATGGCGATGCGCTGGTACGCCGGATCGAGGCAGCTGGAGATGAACTCGCGCAGCCCGCGCAGGGCACGGTCCCACGGCGCGTCCGGCCCGCGCAGGATCTTCTCCAGGCGGCCCTTGACCGCGGTCTCGACCGCGTCGAAGGCCGCCTCGAACACCGCCTGCTTGCCACTGAAGTGGTGATACAGCGCACCTTTCGTCACCCGGGCACGCCTGGCGATCTCGTCGAGGGAGGTGCCGGCGTAGCCCCGCTCGGTGAACAGCTCGACAGCGCTGTTGACCAGGGCCGACCGCGTGGATTCCGAATAGTCTTCCCGCCTGGACCTCACTGTCACCACCCTCACAACTCTACGCGCGCATGATCCGGCCATACCGGTGGTATGTTCACCATGTCAGGTCCGTACCGCGAGTATGCCGCCGACCGGCGGTATGGCGCGGGTCACGGAAGGGGATCAGGCCATGAGCTGGAACGACTTCTATCAGCGGCGCGACATCATCGACGCCGTGTTGCGCGAAGCCAGGCGCGACCCGCGGGGGCCACTGCCGTTCGCCCGCATTCCCGGTGCCGCACGAGCCTTCGGCAGCGAGGAGAACCTGCTGCTCGCGCTGCAGTACAAGTGGGCACAGGTGCTCAGCGGCAGGCTGCGCGCCCAGGCCGCGGGCCCCGAGGACGCGGCCGACGTGCCCGGATGGGGCGAGCGCGACCACGTCGACGCGGTGTCGCGGGCGTGGCTGTCGGCCACGCGCGAGCACCCCACCCTGCGGGCCGTGCTGGACGCACACGCCGACGAGTACCCGCGACTGCGTGCCGCGCACGAGGCCGAGCTGCGGATGCTCGCCGTGACCGCGGGGCTCGCCGAACCGCACGAACCGCGTGAGGAGGCCGTCAAGGTCGGCAGGGCCTTCGTGTCGCTGCTGCGCGGCCGGGACGCGACGGCGAGCCCGCGCAGGCGGAGCAACCCGGTCGGGCAGCTGCTGCGCAAGCTCGCCGCCACGGCGTGACGTGTTGGCGCACCGCCAGTACGTGTAGTTAGCTGTCCGGCATGGCAGGCCACGGGTGGACCGAGCAGGACATCGCCGACCAGAGCGGTCGTACCGTGCTCATCACGGGCGCCAACTCGGGGCTCGGCCTGCGCACGGCGCAGGTGCTCGCGGGCAAGGGCGCCAGGGTGCTGCTGGCCTGCCGCTCCGCGGAACGCGGCGCACGCGCCCTGCGCGAGGTCGCGGCCGCCGCGGGCACCGAGCCCGAGCTCGTCCGGCTCGACCTGGCCGACCTCGCGTCGGTACGCGACGCGGCCGCCCGCGTGCGCGAGCGCACCGGCGACGCCCTCGACATCCTCGTCAACAACGCGGGCCTGATGGGCACGCCCCGCGGCCTCACCGCGGACGGTTTCGAGACGCAGTTCGGCACCAACCACCTCGGACACGCCGCGCTCACCTGGCTGCTCATGCCCGCGCTGCGGGGCGGCACGGCGGCCCGCGTGGTCACCGTGTCCAGCCTCGCCGCGCGCGGCGGGCGTCTCGACCTGCGGGATCCGAACTTCGAGCACCGCCGCTACAACCCGGCCACGGCGTACTCGCAGGCCAAGCTCGCCAACCAGGTGTTCGCCGCCGAACTCGACCGCAGGCTGCGCGCTGCGGGCGAGCCGGTGCTCAGCGCCGCCGCACACCCCGGCTACAGCGACACCGGCCTCGCCTCCGCCATGGCCCGGTCCCAGCCGAGCGCGCTGCTGCGGCAGGTCATCGACGTCGGCACCCGGCTCGGCGGGCTGCTGGTGGCGCAGAACGCCAGGATGGGCGCCCTGCCGCAGCTCTACGCCGCGACCGCCCCCGGCGTGCGCGGCGGCGACTACGTGGGCCCGCGCGGGCCCGGCGAGCTGCGCGGCCACCCCCGGCCGGTGCGGTTCGTCCGGCCGGCGCTCGATCCCGCGCTCGGCGCCGGGCTGTGGGAGCTCACCGCCAAGTTGACGGGCGTCACCCCCGACCCCGCGTGACCTTGTCCGCGCGGGCCCGGCGCGTACCCTGGGGGCCGTGACTGTCGTGCCGGAAGGTCGGAAGCTGCTGCGTCTCGAAGTGCGCAACAGTCAGACGCCGATCGAGAAGAAGCCGTCATGGATCAAGACCCGCGCGCGGATGGGTCCCGAGTTCACCGAGCTGAAGGGCCTGGTGCGCCGCGAGGGCCTGCACACCGTGTGCGAAGAGGCCGGCTGTCCCAACATCTACGAGTGCTGGGAGGACCGGGAGGCGACGTTCCTCATCGGCGGCGACCAGTGCACGCGGCGCTGTGACTTCTGCCAGATCGACACCGGCAAGCCCGCCGAGCTGGACCGCGACGAACCGCGCAGGGTCGCCGAGAGCGTCCAGGCCATGGGCCTGCGCTACTCCACCGTCACCGGCGTGGCCCGCGACGACCTGCCCGACGGCGGCGCCTGGCTCTACGCCGAGACGGTCCGCCAGATCCACGCGCTCAACCCCGGCACGGGCGTGGAGCTGCTGATCCCCGACTTCAACGCCGACCCCGGCCAGCTGGCCGAGGTGTTCGGCTCGGAGCCGGAGGTGCTGGCGCACAACGTGGAGACCGTGCCGCGCATCTTCAAGCGCATCCGTCCCGGCTTCCGCTACGAGCGGTCGCTGGAGGTCATCACCCGCGCCCGCGACGCCGGGCTGGTCACCAAGTCGAACCTCATCCTCGGCATGGGCGAGACCCCCGAGGAGGTTGAGCCCGCGATGCGCGACCTGGTCGACGCCGGGTGCGAGATCCTGACGATCACCCAGTACCTGCGCCCCTCCGTGCGCCACCATCCGGTGGACCGCTGGGTCAAGCCCGAGGAGTTCGTCGAGCACACCCGGGCCGCCGAGGCGCTCGGTTTCGCCGGGGTGATGGCGGGTCCGCTGGTGCGCTCGTCCTACCGCGCGGGCAAGCTGTACGCGCAGACCAAGCAGCACAGGGGCGAGCCGCTGCCGGAGAAGCTCGGCCACCTCGCCGCCGCCGCGCCCGCCGCGCAGGAGGCGAGCAGCGTGCTGGCCCGGCATTCCTGAGCCGACGCCGAGCGAAATCGGGGACAACCCTGAGCCCAACGGCGGCGCGTGAGCGATAGTGTCGTCCCAGGGGATACCGGGGACGATGGGCAAGGGGAACAGGCGTGGTTACCGACGTGCTCGACTGGCTGCAAAGCCTTCCGCAACCGGCGCTGGTGGGCGCCACCGGGCTGCTTGTCCTGCTCGAATGCACGATCGGGCTCGGCTTCATCGCGCCGGGTGAGTCGGGGCTGCTGATCGCCGCCACCACCGCCACCACGGCGCCGCGGTTCATCGTGCTGTGGGTGGTCGTCACCGCCTGTGCGGGCATCGGCGACTCGATCGGCTACGCCATCGGCAGGCGCTTCGGCCCCCGGCTGCGGGAGACCCGGCTGATCCAGCGCTACGGCACCGACGCCTGGGACAAGGCCACCGGCATCCTGCAACGGCGGGGCGCCTGGGCCGTGTTCTTCGCCCGCTTCCTGCCCGTGGTGCGCACGCTCACCCCGGCGGCGGCGGGCACGTCGGGTCTGCCCTACCGCAAGTTCCTGCCCGCGGTGCTCGCCGGAGCCGCGAGCTGGTCGCTGCTGCACATCAGCATCGGCGCCGCGCTCGGCGAGGCGGCCCGGCGGGTCGAGGGCATGCTCAGCACCGGCGGCATGATCGTGGTCGGCGTGCTCGCCGTCGTCGCGGTCGTCGCCCTCGTGCGCTACAAGCGCAAGAAGGCGCTCGGCGCGACGACCGAGCCCGACAAACCGGTCGCCCCGCAGGCCGACTAGCGGTACCCGGCGGCGAGCCGAAGGGCACCCTCGGTACGCGATGCGCGCCCAGGGTGCCCTTCGGCTCGGTGGCACCCGGCCGGGTCGCGCCTATCGGGTGGACGGCAGGTAGCGGCGGGCCACGTTCTCCTCGTCCGAGGCGCCCGCGCGCCAGTCGGCGATCCACGGCCCCGTGCCCTCGCTCGGGTCGAGCACGCCGTCCTCCAGCCACGAGTAGCGACCGTCGAGCACGCCCTTGGCCAGCCGCCGGTCGGCGCTGTCGGTGTTGTTCCACAGTGCCTCGAACAGGCCCTCGACCCGCAGCCTGGACTGGCGGCAGAACACGTCGGCCAGCTCGTAGGCCTCCTCGCCACGCCCGGCGTCCTCACCGCGCAGCATCTCGGCGCGCACGCACGCCGCCGCCATGGCGAACAGCTCGGCGCCGATGTCGACCACGCGGCCGAGGAAGCCCTGCCGCTGCTCCAGCCCGGCCTGCCAGCGCGCCATGCCGTAGAAAGTGGACCGCGCCAGCTTGCGCGCGGTGCGCTCGACGAAGCGCAGATGCCCCGCCAGCGAGCCGAACTCGCGGAACGACGACGGCACCTGGCCCTTGCCTGCCACGAGCTGCGGCAGCCACTTCGCGTAGAAGCCGCTGGCCTTGGCCGCGGCCCTGGCCTTGCTCTGGAGATCGGCCTCGGCGTCGGCCAGGTCACCGGCCGCCGCAAGGTGGGCGTCCACGGCCTCCCTGGCGATCAGCAGCCGCATGATCTCCGAGGAGCCCTCGAAGATCCGGTTGATGCGCAGGTCGCGCACCAGCTGCTCCACGGGTACCGCCCGCTCGCCCCGGGCCGCCAGCGACTCGGCCGTCTCGTAACCCCGCCCGCCACGGATCTGCATGAGCTCGTCGGCGACCTGGCAGGACATCTCGCTGGCCCACAGCTTGGCCAGCGCCGCCTCGATGCGGATGTCGTTGCGGCCCTGGTCGGCCATGTGCGCGGACAGCTCCACCACCGCCTCCAGCGCGAAGGTGGTGGCCGCGACGAAGGAGATCTTCGCGGAGACGGCCTCGTGCCTGCCGACCGGCTTGCCCCACTGCACCCGCTCGGCCGACCACTCCCTGGCGATCTTGAGCGCCCACTTGCTGGCCCCGGCACACGACCCGGGCACCGACAGCCTGCCCGTGTTGAGCGTCGCGAGGGCGATCCTGAGGCCCTTGCCCTCGCCGCCGACGATGTTCTCCTTGGGAACGCGGACCTTGTGGAAGCGGGTCACACCGTTCTCGATGCCGCGCAGGCCCATGAACATGTTGCGCCGCTCGACGGTGATGCCCGGGGTGTCGGCCTCGACGACGAACGCGGTGACGCCGCCGCGGTGGCCCTCGCTCTGCGGCACCCTGGCCATGACGACGAGCAGTTCCGCCACGACGCCGTTGGTGGTCCACAGCTTCACGCCGTCCAGCTCGTAGGCCTCGCCGTCCTCGGTGGGCACGGCGGTGGTGGCCAGCCGCGCCGGGTCGGAGCCGACGTCGGGCTCGGTGAGCAGGAACGCCGACACCGCGCCCTTGGCACAGCGCGGCAGCCACGCCGCCTTCTGTTCCGGGGTGCCCGCGAGCTTGAGCGGCTCGGGCACACCGATCGACTGGTGCGCCGACAGGAGCACGGCGAGTGTCGAATGAACGGAGCCGACGAGCATGAGCGCCTGGTTGTAGGCGACCTGCGTGAGCCCGAGGCCACCGTAGGACTCCGGGATCTTGATGCCGAAGCAGCCCAGCTCGGCCAGCCCCTTGACGTAGTCGTCCGGGATGCGGGCCTCGCGTTCGATCACGGCGGGATCGAGAGTGGCGCAGTACTCCTTGAGGCGGGTCAGGAACTTCTCGGCCTTGGCGGCGTCCTCGTCGCTCGCCTTCGGGTGGGGATGGATGAGGTCCATCCGGAACCGGCCGAGGTACAGCTCCTTGGCGAACGACGGCTTCTGCCAGCCGCTCTCCCTTGCCTCCTCGGCGACCGCCCTGGCTTCCTTCTCCGTCACCCGCGGTTGGTCGACCATGGGCCCTCCTCGTCGAGTCGATCAGCTATGGCGTGCATCACACACCCCAAGTGTTACCGATCGGTAGCGAATGCGAAACCTGCGGAGGCGCGCCGGCCGCGGAAACCGGGCGCCGGTCCGGTTCCCCGGCAGGCGGCGAGCACGCATCATGGGGTCATGGACCCCGCCGAGGACATCCAGCGCGCCAGGGAGCTCGTCGCCGGCGCCGGCCGTCTCGTGGCGATGACCGGCGCCGGGGTCTCGACCGACTCCGGGATCCCCGACTTCCGCGGCCCGAACGGCGTGTGGACCCGCAACCCGGGCGCGGAGAAACTCTCCAACATCCGCGACTACGTGGCCAGCAAGGACGTGCGGGAGCAGAGCTGGCAGGCACGCGTGGGACACCCGGGCTGGCACGCGAAGCCGAACCGGGCGCACGAGGCGCTGGTGGAGCTCGAACGCGATGGCAGGCTCTCGGCGATCATCACGCAGAACATCGACGGCCTGCACCAGAAGGCGGGCTCCGATCCGGAGCGGGTCATCGAGCTGCACGGCACGATGTTCGAGACGGTGTGCCTGAGCTGCGCCGAGCGCCGCGACATGCGGGAGGCGCTCGACCGGGTGCGGGCGGGCGAGAGCGATCCGCCGTGCCTGGCGTGTGGCGGCATCCTCAAGTCGGCGACCATCTCGTTCGGCCAGGCGCTCGACACCGAGGTGCTCGACCGCGCGAAGACGGAGGCGATGTCGTGCGACGTCCTGCTCGCCGCGGGCACCTCCCTCACCGTGCATCCCGCGGCCGGGCTCGTCGGCCTCGCCGCGAGCGCGGGCGCCTCCGTGATCGTCTGCAACGCCTCGGAGACGCCCTACGACTCCGCAGCCTCAGCCGTGCTGCGCGGCCCACTCGGCGACGTCCTGCCCGCCCTCACCCGGTCATGACGCCGGTGCGGCGGTGGGATCGGGCTCGCCATGGGTGGCGATCACCACCGTCGCGACGAGCGCCACGAGGATGCCCGCGGTGACATGCACCGGCGCGGGCACGAACGACGCGGCGATCGTCAGCACCGCCGCCGCGGGAAAGCCGACGGCGATGGGGCGGCACTCGTTGCGCGGGCCGATGTGCATGAGCCACACACTGAGCAGGAACACCGCCACCGGCACCGTCACCGCCATCCCCGCGGCCGCGTCGCTCAGCGCGGCGTGCTCGGTGACGTGGTCGACGGCGACCTCGAGACCGGCGCCGACCGCGGCCGCCGAGGCGAAGATCAGCAGGTGCCCGTAGCCCCACGCGAACGTCGTCCAGAACGACGTGAGCCGCCGGTGCGCGGGCTGGTCGAAGTACAGCCACCACATCGCGAACATGATCGCCAGGCCGGCGACGGCAAGGGAGACGAGCGAACCGGTGTGCTCGCCGGTCTCGAACCCCTCCTGAACGGCGGCCGTTCCGCTGATCACCGCCTCACCGAGCACGATGATCGTGAACAGCCCGTACCGCTCGGCGATGTGGTGGGCGTGCCAGGTGGTGCCGGCCGAGGCCCGCTCGGCCCAGATCGGCACCAGCATCTCCGCCGCCGCGAGCACCAGGAACGACGGGATCAGCCAGCCTTCCGGCACGGCCAGCCTGGCGACCCAGCCGGCCTGCACGAGCGCGATCCCCAGCGCGAACCGCAGCGCGGTGGGCCGGATTCGCGGATCGCCCGCCGCAGCCCGCAGCCACTGCCCGACCAGCGCCAGCCGCATCACCACGTAGCCGATCACGATGATCGTGAAGTCGCCCTCGAACGCGCTCGCGACGCCCGCCGCGAGCACCAGCCCACCGCCGATCTGCACGAAGGTGGCGATGCGATAGGGCACGTCGTCGGTGTCGAACGCCGAGGCGAACCACGTGAAGTTCAGCCAGGCCCACCAGATCGCGAAGAACACCAGCAGGAAACCGACCACGCCGTCGGCGGCGTGGTTCTCCGCCACGGCGTGGTGCAGCTCGG
Source organism: Prauserella muralis (assembly GCF_003202285.1). Classification (GTDB taxonomy): domain Bacteria; phylum Actinomycetota; class Actinomycetes; order Mycobacteriales; family Pseudonocardiaceae; genus Prauserella_B; species Prauserella_B muralis. The sequence goes on along the minus strand of NZ_MASW01000002.1, from coordinate 437,494 downwards.
CCGCCGCCCGCCCCACGGCGACGACGAAGCACAGGTCGAACAGCAGCTCCAGCGGAGTGGCCGCCCGGTGCGGCTCGCCGGGATCGCGGCCCCGCATGGGCCGGTACCACACCCGGAGCCGGTGATACGGGCGAACGGATTCCGCGGCCATCGGCACCCTCCCCTGAGTTCTGCGATGCGCGGCCATCCCAGCACATGCCTGCCCTGCGCGCGAGAGCGCCCGGGGTCCGGGTGGGTCCCGGCCCCTTCCTTCCGGAACCCACCCGGGTGATGCCTTCGCGTCTCCGCTCGATCCCCCGCGGCCGCCGGTGACGCACTCAGAAAGGAACACCCTCCGTGTTCAGCTCGACCGGCTGCGCACACAGGAGAGTGCGAACTCGGTTCGCGGTCCCATCCCCGGATCATCCACCGAATCGCCACGCTCCGTAGCGATATCCCTTCTCAGAAGGCACTGTAACGTTTACCTGGTTGCACAGGGTGACACCAGCCGAATGGGCGCAAGGTCACTCGAATGGCCCAGCTTTGGTCACACCATGTGACGCTTCGGTGAGTCGCCGGTGAGGGTCGCGGCGCAGATCCACCACGGCGAGCAGCAGCGCGATCGTGGTGAATCCCACAGAACACAGCATCGCGAAGGACAGCGCCACCGGATAGTTCTCCCCCGCTGCGGTGATGCCCGCATGGAACACCGAGGCGAGTGCCGCCACGCCGACGGCGGTGCCGATGCGCTGACCGGTCTGCAGGGCACCACCCGCGGCCCCGGCCATGTCGGTGGGCACCCGGTCGAGCGTCAGCGTGGTGTTCGGCGCGATCACCATGCCGCCGCCCAGACCCGCGACGAGCAGCGGGCCGGCCACCGCATACCCGATCGCCGACGGCGCGACCACAGGCACGAGCAGCGCCACCGCACCGAGCCCGGCCGCCACCATCGTCAGGCCGGTCAGGGTCAGGCGCCGTCCCCAGCGCGGCACGAGCCTGCCGGCCACGGCGGCCGACACCGCCGACCCCAGCGCGAACGGCGTCACCATGAGCCCCGACTGCAACGGCGTGTACCCGAGGCCCTGCTGGAAGAACATCGCGAACACCAGCCAGATCCCGGCGAAGCCGCAGAAGTAGACGGCGGCGATCGCCGCGCCGATCGCATAGCCGGGCGTGCGGGTGTAGAGGCGCGGATCGAGCAGCACCGCACGGTCCCGGTGAACCCTGCGGTACTCCCAGCGCACGAACGCCACCCCGAGGACCGCGGCGATCGGGAAGAGCCACCACAGCCGGGCCAGCCCACCCTGCTCCGACTGCACCAGCGGCAACAGCACTCCGAGCACGGCGAGGCCCAGCAGCACGATGCCGAGGGGGTCGAGCTGCTCGCGCAGGGACCGCCCGCGAACGGCCCTGCGGCGAGGCAGCAGCCGGGCCGCGAGCACCAGCGCCACCACCCCGATGGGCACGTTGACGAAGAACACCCAGCGCCAGCCGTTGTCCGCGCCGAACGCGGCGATGATCAACCCGCCCAGCACCGGGCCGACGGCGGTGGAGAGCCCCACGATGGTGCCGAACATGCCGAAGGCCTTGCCCCGCTCGGCACCACGGAACAACGTCTGGATCAGGCCCGTGTTCTGCGGCGTGAGCATGCCGGCCGCGCAGCCCTGCAGCAGCCGGGCGACGACGAGCATGGTTTCGCTGGTCGCCGCACCGGCCAGCGCGCTGGTGAGGACGAAGCCCGACAGCGCGATGAGGAACATCCGGCGCCTGCCGAGCGCGTCGCCGAGCCGCCCGCCCGAGACCAGGACGAGGCCGAAGGTGAGCGCGTACCCGGCGACCACCCACTGGGCGCCTGCCACCGACGCTCCCAGGCTGCGCTGGATGGAGGGCAGTGCGACGTTGACGATGCTCACGTCGAGCAGGGTCATGAACCCGGCGGTGAGGGTGACCGCCAGTGCACGCCAGCGGCGCGGATCCGGATCGGCGGTGTCGGAGACGGTCACCCGTCCACGGTATTGAGCACCGCCGTCACGTGCTCGCCGTGATCCCCGGGATGCCTTTCAGCTCACCGATCAGCATGGAGCTGACCTTGACCGGGTAGTCGTACAGCGCGAACACCGTCTCCCGCTGCCTGCCCAGCAGCTTGAGCCGCACCGGAGTCTCGCCCCGGTGGGCCTGCAGGGTCTGCTTGAGCTCGGTGACGACGCTCTGGTTGAGCTTCTCCGCCGACGCCAGCAGCATCAGCGGCGGCTCGTCGTCGCCGACGGTGACGTCGCTGAGGTCGAGCGGAACGAGGCCTCCGCCGAAGACCGACATCCTGTCCTCGCGCCAGTTGACCCTGCCCTTGACCACCACGGCGTTGTCCTCCACCAGGTCGGCGGCGAAGAGGGCATAGGACTTGGGGAAGAACAGCACCTCCAGCGCGGCGTCCATGTCCTCCACCGTGCAGATGGCCCACGGCTCGCCCCTCTTGTTCACCCGCCGCTCCAGCGAGGTGATCAGCCCGGCGATCTCGATCTCGCCCTCCTTGGGCGGGTCGGCCAGGATCGCCGCGATGGGCCGTTTGGCGTGCTTGCGCAGGATCCGTTCCGCCCCGTCGAGCGGGTGCGCCGAGACGTACAGGCCCAGCATCTCCCGTTCGTAGGCGAGCAACTGCTTGCGCGGGTACTCCTCGTCGTCGAACTTCAGATGCGCCAGCGGCGAGGACGACGACGCGGCGGCGGTCTCGTCGCCGCCGCCACCGAAGAGGTCGAACTGGCCCATCGCCTCCTGCCGCTTGAGCGGCACCACCGCGTCCACCGCGTCCTCGTGCTGGCGGATCATCGCCAGCCGCGCGTGGCCCAGCGAGTCGAACGCGCCGGCCTTGATGAGCGACTCCAGCACCCGCTTGTTGCACACCACGAGCTCCGACTTGTCGAGGAAGTCGGTGAACGAGGAGTACTTGCCCTTGCCCTGGCGGGTCTTGATGATCGAGTCCACCACGTTGGCGCCGACGTTGCGCACGGCGCCGAGACCGAAGCGGATGTCGTCGCCGACGGCCGCGAAGCGCTGGCCGGACTCGTTGACGTCCGGTGGCAGCACCTTGATGCCGAGCCTGCGGCACTCGGACAGGTACACCGCCGACTTGTCCTTGTTGTCACCCACCGACGTCAGCAGGGCCGCCATGTACTCGGCGGGGTAGTTGGCCTTGAGGTAGGCGGTCCAGTACGCGATCAGGCCGTACCCGGCGGCGTGACTCTTGTTGAACGCGTACCCGGCGAAGGGCAGGATCGTGTCCCACAGCGCCTGGATGGCCTCGTCGGAGAAGCCGCCAGGAACGGCGTCGCTGTTCTTCATCCCCTCGTGGAAGCCCTCGAACTCCTTCTCCAGGACTTCCTTCTTCTTCTTGCCCATCGCCCTGCGCAGCACGTCCGCGCGGCCCATCGAGTAACCGGCGACCTTCTGCGCGATCTGCATGATCTGCTCCTGGTAGACGATCAGGCCGTACGTCTCGGCCAGGATGTCCTTCAGGGGCTCTTCCAGTTCCGGGTGGATGGGTTTGATCTGCTGGCGTGCGTTCTTGCGGTCGGCGTAGTCGTTGTGGGCGTTCATGCCCATCGGGCCGGGCCGGTACAGCGCCAGCACGGCGACGATGTCCTCGAAGCCGGTCGGCTGCATGCGGCGCAGCAGGTCGCGCATCGCGCCGCCGTCGAGCTGGAACACGCCCAGCGTGTCGCCGCGGCCGAGCAGCTTGTACGCCTCCGGATCGTCGAGGCCGAGCCGGTCGAGGTCGATCTCCTCGCCGCGGTTGGCCTTGACGTTGTCGATGGCGTCGCCGATGACGGTGAGGTTGCGGAGCCCGAGGAAGTCCATCTTCAACAGGCCGATGGCCTCACACGACGGGTAGTCCCAGCCGGTGATGATCGAGCCGTCGTCGCGCTGCCACAGCGGAATGGCCTCCATCAGCGGCTCGCTGGACATGATGACCGCGCAGGCGTGCACGCCCGCGTTGCGGATCAGCCCCTCCAGCCCCCGCGCGGTCTCGAAGATCGTCTTGACCTCGTCGTCGGTCTCGACCAGCGAGCGCACCTCGGCCGCCTCGGCGTAGCGTTCGTGCTCCGGGTCGACGATGCCCGCCAGCGGGATGTCCTTGGCCATGATCGGCGGCGGCAGCGCCTTGGAGATCCGGTCGGCGATGGAGTAGCCCGGCTGCCCGAAGTGCACGCGCGCGGCGTCCTTGATGGCGGCCTTGGTCTTGATGGTGCCGAACGTGATGACCTGCGCGACGCGGTCGGCGCCGTACTTCTCGGTGGCGTAGCGCACCATCTCGCCGCGGCGGCGGTCGTCGAAGTCGATGTCGATGTCGGGCATCGACGAGCGCTCGGGGTTGAGGAACCGCTCGAACAGCAGCTTCTGCGGGATCGGGTCCAGGTTGGTGATACCGAGCGCGTAGGCCACCAGCGACCCGGCCGCAGAGCCGCGGCCGGGACCGACCCGGATGCCCACGCTGCGGGCGTAGTTGATGAGGTCGGCGACGACCAGGAAGTAGGAAGGGAAGCCCTTCTGCGCGATGACGCCGAGCTCGAACTCGGCCCGCTCGACGTAGCCGTCCGGGACGCCGTCGGGAAAGCGCCACTCCAGGCCCTTCATCACCTCCTGGTGCAGCCAGCTCGCCTCGTCGTGGCCCTGCGGCACGGCGAACTTCGGCATCCGGTCGCGGTGCGCGTAGACCTCCTCGTACGACTGCACCCGCTCGGCGATCAGCAGCGTCGTGTCCGCGGCGCCCGGGACCTCGGAGTCCCAGTACTCGCGCATCTCCGCCGCCGACTTGAGGTAGTAGCCGTCGCCGTCGAACTTGAACCGGTTCGGGTCCGACAGCGTCTTGCCCGACTGCACGCACAGCAGGGCCGAGTGGGAGTCGGCCTGGTCCTTGGTGACGTAGTGCGAGTCGTTGGTGGCCAGCGGGCGCAGGTTCAGCTGCCGCCCGATCTCCAGCAGTCCCTCCCGCACCGACCGCTCGATGGGCAGGCCGTGGTCCATCAGCTCCAGGAAGAAGTTGTCCTGGCCGAAGATGTCGCGGTAGTCGGCCGCCGCCTTCAGCGCCTCGTCCTTCTGCCCCAGCCGCAGCCGCGTCTGCACCTCGCCGGAGGGGCAGCCGGTGGTGGCGATGATGCCCTCGGCGTTCTCCGCGATCAGCTCGCGGTCCATGCGGGGCTTGCGGTAGTAGCCCTGGATGCTGGCCAGCGACGAGAGCTTGAACAGGTTCCGCAGCCCGGTGGCGTTCTCCGCCAGCATCGTCATGTGGGTGTAGGCACCGCCACCGGAGACGTCGCCACCCTCGCCGAACTCGTCGGCACCGCGCTGGTTCGACTGACCCCAGAACACCGGCTTCTTGTGGAAGCGGCTCTCCGGCGCGATGTAGGCCTCGATGCCGATGATCGGCTTGATGCCCGCCTTCTTCGCCTGCTGGTAGAACTCGTCCGCGCCGTACATGTTGCCGTGGTCGGTCATGCCCACCGCCGGCATCTCCAGCCGCGCCGCCTCCGAGAACAGCGGCGCGATCTTGGCCGCGCCATCGAGCATCGAGTACTCGGTGTGCACGTGCAGGTGAACGAAGGAATCGTTCGACACCAGCGGAAACCTCCCCAATGATCGGCAGCGACCGACGCGCGAACTCCGGACCCCCTACCCTAGACCGCGCCCCCGACAGAACCCGAGCAGACACGACGACGAGGCCGGGGCGGGCGCACAGCCGTCGTCAACCGAGGCGGCGAATGGTTCACTGCTCCCATGACACGTGACGAGGTGCCCCGGCTGCGTTACGCCGTGGGCTCGGACGTCGGGCGGCGGCGCAGCGCCAATGAGGACTCCGCGTACGCCACCGCACGCGTGCAGGCCGTGGCCGACGGCATGGGCGGGCACGTCGCGGGGGAGGTCGCGAGCGCGGAGGCGATCGCCGCGATGCGGGAGCTCGACGAGCGGCTGCCCGGCCCCGCGGAGAGCGGCGAGGACGGCGGCCAGGAAGCCGCCGACCTCGACCTGCTGCACGAGCTGAGCGAGGCGGTGGCCGGCGCGGCCGGGCGGCTCGACCGGCGCGTCGCCGACGACGAGGAGCTCGCCGGGATGGGCACCACCCTCACGGCGATGCTGTGGCAGGGCGCCACGTTCGGGCTCGCGCACATCGGGGACTCCCGCGGCTACCGGCTGCGGGGCGGGGAGCTGGAGCAGCTGACCAAGGACCACACGATGGTGCAGTCCCTCGTCGACGAGGGCCGCATGCCGCCCGAGCTGGCGGCGCGCCACCCCAGCCGTTCGGTGCTGCTCCGGGCCCTGATGGCGGGCTCGGCGGGTGAGCCCGACCTGTCCGTGCACACCGCCGAGCCCGGCGACCGTTACCTGCTGTGCTCCGACGGGCTCACCGACGTCACCACCGCCGAGGAGATCGCGGAGGTGCTCGGCGAGGCCGCCGAGCCCGGTGACGTGGTCGGCCGCCTCATCGAGCTGGCCAACGAGGGCGGCGGCCCCGACAACATCACGTGCGTGGTCACCTTCGTCGACGAGCCGCCCACCGAGTAGGAGCCGCGACGCTCCCCAATGCGGCATTGGTGGCACTCAACTTCCCCAATGTGGCATTCGTTGCGTCCAACGCTACGAATGCCACATTGGGGAGCTTGGGGCGCCGGCGAGGGGTGCCGGTGCGTCAGCCGGTCAGGAGGTGTGGGCACTCCTGCGGTGCCACAGCCTCCTGCGGTGACCCCGGCCGCCCGCCGGCTCGCCCGCGTCCTGGCGGGGCGGCTCGGTGGTCGCACCGGGCTCGGCGGTCTGCACGACCTTCTTGCGGGCGGGCAGGACGGCCACGAGCAGGCTCGCCACGGCGCCACCGAAGTTCAGCCAGTTGTCGGCGGTGTTGAGGGCCAGCGGGTTGCCGAGGCCGGACACCGGGTTGTCGGCGAACACGCCGGTGATCGCGAGCCCCCACACGACGAGCAGGCCGAGGCCGGCGAACATCAGCCAGCCGAACGTGCGGGACACCCCCGAGTTCAGCGCCGCGATGAGCCCGAGCACACCGACCACGAGGTACACCACACACAGGAACGGGTTGATCGAGAAGTTCCACAGCGTGCTGTGCGTCGGATCGGCGAAACCGCCGAACCCGGTGATCGTCAGCCCGATGATGCCGAAGGCAAGGAACACGAGCCCGATCAGCAGGGCCAGCGCCTGCACCGGCTGGAACCCGGCGGCCTTCACCCGGGTTTGCACTGGACGATCCATGATCGCCTCCTCGAATCCGGATCGTGACTACCGTCACTTCTGTCCGGATTACCCTTCGCGACCGCACGGGAAACGCGGAAGGCACCTACCCGAACGGGTTACGGTCAGCGGATGGCGCTGGGCGTGTGTCTGCTGTTCGACGGCCGTTCGGAGCGCGCGCTGCGGAACCTGTGGCACCGGCTGGAACAGCACGGCCTGCCCACCCTGGCCTCGCACACGCACGGCAGGCACCACCCGCACCTGTCGTACGTGGTGCTGCTCGACTGGGATCTCGACGCCGTCCGCGCGAGCGTCGAGTCGCTGCCGGTGGGCGGCCCGTTCGAGCTGACCTTCGACGCCGTCACCGCGTTCCGGCGCGGCCGGGTGGCGCTGGTGCCCGGCGTGCCCGCCGAGCTCGCGAGGCGCCAGCAGGCCGTGGTGCAGGCCGTCCGCGCCACGGGGGCACTCGTGCACCGGCACTACGAGCCCGGGCGCTGGCTGCCGCACTCGTCCCTCGTCACCCGCGCCGCCACCGACCTGCTGCCGCAGGTGGCCGCCGCGGCCTACGAGGTGCTGCCACTGACCGTGCGGGTCACCCGCGCGGCGCTCGTCGACAGCGCGGAAGGCAGGCTCTGGCCGCTGGACACGCTGCCATGAGCCCTACGACGACAGGCAGGTCACCGGCACCCTGTGCACCGCGTTGTTGGCGAATCCGCCCCGGTTCCACGGCTCGGTCTCGGGCTGGGTGCCCTCGGCGTCGGCGGCCCGCACCGCCAGCACGTGACTGCCCGGTTCGGCGCGCCAGCGCGCCGTCCAGCGGCGCCACGCCCAGCGATGGCCGTGGTCGGGTTCGAGGTCGGCGGGCCGCCACGTGGCGCCGCCGTCGGTGCTGACCTCGACGCCGCGCAGCGGCGCCCTTCCCGACCACGCTCTGCCGGTCAGCTCGACCGGCCCCGGCCGCACGATCCGGTGCCGGGACTGGAAGTCCGGGAACCCGGGCGGCACGAGCAGCGCCCTCGGCGCGATGCGCGCCACCGGGGCGCCGGGCTCGTCTGGCTCCTGCCGCGTCCGGTAGGCCACCGTGTTCTGGAACCCGGTGAACGGCGTCGCCGACACGGTGATCTCCCGCAGCCACTTGACGTGCGCCATGCCGTACCAGCCGGGCACGACCAGCCGCACCGGATAGCCGTGCTGTGGTGGCAGCGGTGCGCCGTTCATGGCGTAGGCGAGCAGCACGTCCTCGCCGAGCGCGTCGGTGACGGAGAGCCCACGCTGGTAGTCCTGCTCCACGCCGCGTTCGACGCCGTGGTCGGCGCCGGTGAACACCACGTCGACGGCGCCGGGGCCGACCCCGGCCCGCTCCAGCACGGCCCGCAGCGGCACCCCCGTCCACTCCGCGGTGCCCACGGCCTCCACCAGCCACGGCTGGCTGACCGGGCGGGGCGTCAGCTGCGCCCTGCCGTTGCCCGCGCACTCCATCGTGACGCGCACGGTACGGGAGGGCAGGGAACGCAGGTCGTCCAGCGTGAGCGTCAGCGGCGTGCCGACCTCGCCGGAGATCTCCAGGCGCCAGCCTTCGGCGTCGAGATACGGGATGTCGTAGTGCACGAGCAGGTAGTGCAGGCCGGGCGGGGTGAGGTCGTGGCGCAGGCTCTCCAGGGGCAGGCCGTGGTTGCGGGCGGCGAGCGCCAGCTCCTCCATGCTGATGCCCTCCGCGGCCTCGGCGAGTCTCGCGGGCGCGCTGACGGCACTGAGGTCGGGCTGCGGCGTGTTCATCGGGACAGCATGCGCCCCCGGTGCCCGGTCAGTCGACCTCCTCGCGCGGCACCGACCAGGTGTCGCATGCGGCCACCGTGGTGGCCGCGTACCCGGTGCGCGCCCAGCGCAGCTGCGTCGCGCTGGTGCCGTGGGTGTCGCTGTCGATCCAGTTGCGGAAGTCGGAGACGGCGGCGTCGGCATCGTCGGCGGTGATCGAGCCGCGCCCGGCGACGCTCGCGAAGAACATGCCGGCCAGGCAGTTGGCCTGCAGCTCGACCCGCCTGCTGAGCTCGCGGTCCTCGGGCCCGTCCTCCGGGAAGCCGGCGAGCTGCCGGTTGGCCGCGCCGAGGATGCCGCTGACCTGCTGCAGGTGGTGGCCGTACTCGTGGGCCACCGTCGCCAGATGCGGCACCGGCCGCTCGCCGAGGGCGTCCAGTGTGCGGGCCCGGGGCAGGTAGATGGTGCCGTCGACGTCGCAGTACAGGCCGGTCGCCTTCGAGGCGGGCGGCAGGTCGCCGCACGCGGTGTCCGGGTCGTCGGCGAGCACGAGGCCGACCCGCGCGACGGGCGCGCCCGCCTCCTCCAGCACGGGCCGCCACGCCCGCTCCAGGCAACGCAGCTCGGCCCGGTAGTACGCGCGCAACGCCGTTTCCCCGACGGCGAACGGCGGCAGCGCGCACGTGGTCCGAGGCGGGGCAGTACCCATCGTGAGCAGCGGCACCTCGGCCGGGCTCTCCGGCCGCACCCGCTCCGGCCCGCCCGTGTCCCCCGCGGCCACCGGTGGGTTCCCGGCCTCGTCCGGATCGCCACGCAGTGTCGTGACCACCGCGACCAGACCGGCCATCAGCAGGAGGGTCACGGCGACCGGAAGGCCTCTGCGCAGGGTCCGCGAACGAGACGCCCGCCGCGGACGTTCCGCTGGTACCGGCTGCTCGGTGGACTCCCACAGCGACAGGGGCAGGTCCTCGATGAGGGGGTCGGGCGACGCCGCGTCACGGGGGCGGGGCCCCAGGTGGTCGCCAGCGTCCACAGTTTCCTTCACGATGAGTAGTCGGCTTCGCAGCAAGCAGAATAATCGCCAACCCGCGGCGGTCACGGTCACGAAACGAGAACATGCCGTGACCGTGACCGCCGCGTTCACTCAGAGTGATCCCCTCCTCCAGGGGCCGGTGATGGCGAACGTGATGCCCGGGCTCTGCGCGTTGACGAACAGCCAGTTGCCGCGCTTGGGCTCGAAGGTCGAGCCGCACCACTCCGAGCCGGAGTAGTCGCCGGGAGCCACGGACTTGCCCGGCACCCCACCCTCGGGAATCACGACCTGGTTCAGCGCGAACGGGAAGATCTCGCCGTCGGTGGTGAGCCCGTGCAGGTACTCGCCCTCACTGCCGTCCTCGCACAGCACGATGCCACCGCGCGGGCTGACGCAGATGTTGTCCGGGTTGTTCAGCACGGAGGCGTCCGGGGAGGCGAAGAGCACCCGCATCCGTTCCGTCCTCGGGTCGTACTCGAACACCTGGCCCTGGCCGGTGGGGCCACCGCTGGTGGACACGACGTACACGCGGTCGTTGCCCCACCAGGCGCCCTCCAGCCTGCGGAAGACGGCGGCGCCGAGCGCCGCGCCCTGCTCGGCGGGCCGCGTCTCGCCCGGCGCGTAGTCCGGGTTGGGCACTGTCACCCACGACGTGCGGTACTCGGTGCCGGTGCCGTCGGCGTAGGTCGAGTAGGAGGAACCGTCAGCGGTCCGCACGACGAGCATCTGCAGCTCACCGCCCGCGGCGAGCGTGCCGCGCCGCTTCGGCAGGTAGCGGTAGAAGCCGGACGGGGTGGCGTCCTCGGTGAGGTAGACGATCCCGGTGCCCGGGTCGACGGCGACGGCCTCGTGGCTGAACCTGCCCATGCCCCTGAGCGGCTCCGGGTTGCCGGGCCCGTCGAAGGGCACCTCGAACACGTAGCCGTGCCGGGTGCCGTCCGGGCCGATCTCGGTGGTCTCCTCGCAGGTCAGCCACGTGCCCCACGGCGTGGGTCCGCCCGCGCAGTTGCGGATCGTGCCCGACAGGCTGGCCCATGACTCGGTGAACTCGCCGGCGTCCGGGTCGAACACGAGCGTCGTGGTGCCGCCCCTGGCCGCCGGGTTGTAGGCGGGCTCGGTGAACGCGCCGCCGTAGCCGCCCAGCTCGTGGTTGCGGACGAGGGCGATCCTGCCGTCAGGCCTGCGGAAGGCGGCCATGCCGTCGTGCGCGCCCGGCGTCGGGGCGCCGTCGGACATGGCATCACCGGTCCAGCCGTAGCTGAGGTACTCGAAGCCCTTCGGCAGCCGGAGCAGTTCGAGACCGGTCGTCTGGTCCCTGACCGGGGCCAGCGGGCCGTAGTCGGGGCTGAATCCCCGCTTGGTCAGCGGCGCGGCACCCGCCGTGCGAGCACCGAGCGCGTCGAGCGGGCCGAGCGCGGCGAGGGTCGCCGCGGTGACGCCCGCGCGCCTGAAGAAGTCTCTGCGGTCGAATCCGGTGGGGGCGATGTCGGTCACGCCAGTTCCTCCCGTCGTCTGGGAACGGGAGGGACGCTAATGACCGATTATTCCGATCCGGCCGCCCTCGCGCGGACGGCCGGGGAACCCTCGATGAACACGGTGGGCGCAGCAGGGTTCGAACCTGCGACCCCCTGCTTGTAAGGCAGGTGCTCTTCCGCTGAGCTATGCGCCCGGGTGGCGGCACGGATGCCGCCGGATGGTTCAGCCGAGTTCGGCGATCGCCTTCTTCCACGACTCCTGGTCACGCGGCTCGCCGGGCTGGTTCACCTCGGCGAAGCGCACGATGCCCTCCTTGTCGATGAGGAAGGTGCCGCGCAGCGCGAGACCGGCCTTGTCGTTGAAGACGCCGTACTTCTGCGCCACCTCGCCGTGCGGCCAGAAGTCCGACAGCAGCGGGAACTGGTACCCCTGCTGCTCCGCCCACGCCTTCAGCGAGAACGGGGTGTCCACGGACACGCCGAGGATCTGCACGCCGTCGTTGTCGTACGTGGCGAACTCGTCGCGCAGCTGGCACAGCTCGCCCTGGCAGATCCCGCTGAACGCGAACGGGTAGAACACCAGCAGCACCGGCTTGTCCCCACGGAAGGAGGACAGGGTGACTTCCTGCTTGTTGTAGTCGTTCAGCGTGAAGTCCGGGGCCTGGGTACCGACCTCAACCGCCATACCGAGTAATCCTCCCGCCAGGTCATCCGACCATCGGAAAACGATGCGTGCCGGACAACCCTATCGCGGGCACCCGCTGGCCACACCCGCCCTCACGTGCCGGATGGGGGCGTCAGCGACGTGATTTGGACCTCGGTACGAGCCGTGTCGCCATCCACGCCTCCCCCACGCTGAGGTTGGAGGTCTGCGACAGGCCCACCGTGGGCACCGCCTCGGCGATCTCGCTGGGTTCGACGTGCCCCGGCTGCCCCGTCTTGGGCGTCAGGACCCAGATCACGCCGTTCTCCTCCAGGGGCGCCCGCGCGTCGACCAGCGCGTCACCCAGGTCGCCGTCGCCGTCTCGCCACCACAGCAGCACGACGTCGATGACCTCGTCGGCGTCCTCGTCGAGCAGCTCACCGCCGGTGTGCTCCTCGATGGCCGCCCGCACGGCCTCATCGACGTCCTCGTCCCAGCCGATCTCCTGGACCACCATGTCCGGCTTGATCCCGAGCCTCTCGGCGACGCTGTGCTGATCAGCGTCTCCCGCGGCGACCACGACTTCACTCCTCCAACTACAACGGTGTGCGGCACGTCACGTTTTCCGGCTGCGACGACCGGCACCTTTCGTACACGGATGGGCTTAGCGAACACTGGCGCGGCGCATGGCGCAACCGTCCACACCGGATCGTCGGCAACTCGTGTCTCGCAGCGTAGGAGTGCGGGGTCTCCGGCGCGAGTGAAATGCCCCTCCCGGGCGCAGGGGCGTCCCCTTACCGAGGGCTCTGAACTAGGGTGGGAGGGAAGCTCCGCCCGGGGCTTCAGCAGGCCAAACGCCGCGCGGAAGGCGAGTCGAAGGTTACCGTCGAGTAGCGGTGACGCCAGCCGCGAATGCGACGACGATGGCAGGCGAAGCACACAAACGAAGCGACACACGGCGAGGAGATCCCTTGGCCCCCCAGAACGAGAAGGCCGAGCGCGGCGCCGGTAACAGCACCAGCGGCGTCCCCGGCCAGGGAGCCCCGGCGCGCGTCCGCGTCATCCGTGACGGACTGGCGGCGCACCTGCCCGACATCGACCCGGAGGAGACGGCCGAGTGGCTCGACTCCTTCGACGCCGCGCTGGCCCGGGGCGGCCAGCAGCGCGCGCGGTACCTGATGCTCAGGGTGCTGGAACGAGCTCGCGAACGCAACGTGGGCGTACCACCACTGACCGCGACCGACTACGTCAACACGATCCCCACGGAGAACGAACCCTGGTTCCCCGGTGACGAGGAGATCGAGCGGCGCTACCGCGCCTACATCCGCTGGAACGCGGCCGTCATGGTGCACCGCGCCCAGCGGCCCGGGGTCGGCGTCGGTGGCCACATCTCCACCTACGCCTCCTCGGCCGCCCTCTACGAGGTGGGGTTCAACCACTTCTTCCGTGGCAAGGACCACTCCGGCGGCGGCGACCAGATCTTCATCCAGGGGCACGCCTCCCCCGGCATCTACGCCAGGGCGTACCTGGAGGGCAGGCTCACCGCCGACCAGCTCGACGGCTTCCGCCAGGAGTACTCGCACGCCGGGGAGGGCGGCGGCCTGCCGTCGTACCCGCACCCCCGGCTGATGCCGGACTTCTGGGAGTACCCGACGGTGTCGATGGGCATCGGCCCGATGAACGCCGTCTACCAGGCGCGGTTCAACCGCTACCTGCACTCGCGCGGCATCAAGGACACCAGCGACCAGCACGTCTGGGCGTTCCTCGGCGACGGCGAGATGGACGAGCCCGAGTCGCGTGGCCTCATCCACGTCGCCTCCGGCGAGGGCCTGGACAACCTGACCTTCGTCATCAACTGCAACCTGCAGCGCCTCGACGGCCCCGTCCGCGGCAACGGCAAGATCATCCAGGAGCTGGAGGCCTACTTCCGCGGTGCGGGCTGGAACGTCATCAAGGTCATCTGGGGCCGTGAGTGGGACGCGCTGCTGCACGCCGACCGGGACGGCGCGCTCGTCAACCTGATGAACACCACCCCCGACGGTGACTTCCAGACGTACAAGGCCAACGACGGCGCCTACGTCCGCGAGCACTTCTTCGGCCGCGACCCGCGGACGAAGGACCTCGTGCGCGACCTCTCCGACGCCGACATCTGGAACCTCAAGCGCGGCGGCCACGACTACCGCAAGGTCTACGCCGCGTACAAGGCGGCGCTGGAGCACCACGGCCAGCCGACGGTGATCCTGGCGCACACCATCAAGGGCTACGGCCTCGGCCCGGCGTTCGAGGGCCGCAACGCCACGCACCAGATGAAGAAGCTCACGCTCGACGACCTGAAGCTGTTCCGGGACGCCCAGCGCATCCCGATCAGCGACGAGGAGCTCGAGCGCGACCCGAAGCTGCCGCCGTACTACCACCCGGGCACCGAGTCCGCGGAGATCGAGTACATGATCGGCCGCCGCAAGGCGCTCGGCGGCTTCCTCCCGGAGCGCAGGGCCAAGTCCAAGCCGCTCGTGCTGCCCGGCGACAAGGTCTACGAGGCCGTCCGCAAGGGCTCGGGCAAGCAGGAGGTCGCCACGACGATGGCGTTCGTCCGGCTGGTGCGCGAGCTGGCCAAGGACGCCGAGATCGGTGGCCGGATCGTGCCGATCATCCCGGACGAGGCCCGCACGTTCGGCCTCGACTCGATGTTCCCGACGGCCAAGATCTACAACCCGCAGGGCCAGACCTACACCTCGGTCGACGCCCAGCTGATGCTGGCCTACAAGGAGTCCGAGCAGGGCCAGTTGCTGCACGAGGGCATCAACGAGGCGGGCTCGACGGCGTCGTTCACCGCCGTGGGCACGTCCTACGCCACGCACGGCGAGCCGATGATCCCGATCTACATCTTCTACTCGATGTTCGGGTTCCAGCGCACCGGCGACGGCCTCTACGCGGCGGCCGACCAGATGGCGCGCGGTTTCGTGCTCGGCGCCACCGCGGGCCGGACGACGCTCACCGGCGAGGGCCTGCAGCACGCCGACGGGCACTCGATCCTGCTGTCGGCGGCCAACCCGGCGGCGGTGACCTACGACCCGGCGTGGTCGTTCGAGATCGCGCACATCGTGCGCGCCGGCCTGCACCGGATGTACGGCGAGACCGGGCCCCACGGCAACGGTGAGAACGTCTTCTACTACATCACCGTGTACAACGAGCCGTACCAGCAGCCTGCCGAGCCGGAGAACCTGGACGTCGACGGCCTGCTGAAGGGCCTCTACCGCTATGCGGAGGCGCCCGCGGGCGACGGCCCCGAGGCGCAGATCCTGGTCTCCGGCGTCACCATGCCGGACGCCCTGCGCGCGCAGGAGATGCTGCTCGAGGAGTGGGGCGTGCGGGCGGCCGTCTGGTCGGCGACGTCGTGGACGGAGCTGCGCAGGGAGGCCGTCGAGGTCGACAGGGACAACTTCCTGCACCCCGACGACAGCCCGCGCGTGCCGTACGTCACCGAGGCACTGCAGGGCGCTCAGGGTCCGATCGTCGCGGTGTCCGACTGGATGCGCGCCGTGCCGGACCTCATCCGCCCGTGGGTCCCCGGCGACATGCTCACCCTGGGCACGGACGGGTTCGGGTTCTCCGACACCCGCCCGGCGGCGCGCCGGTACTTCCTCGTGGACGCCCAGTCGATCACGGTCGGTGTGCTGTCGATGCTCGCCCGCCGGGGCGAGATCGACAAGGCCAAGGTCGGCGAGGCGGCGCGGAGGTACCAGATCCACGACGTCACCGCGGCAGGCCCGCAGACGTCCGACTCCGGCGTCGCCTGACGCCCGCCTCGCCCGAAGCTCCCCAATGCGGCATTGGTAGCGCTGAGCGCTACGAATGCCGCATTGGGGAAGTTGAACGCTACGAATGCCACATTGGGGAGCTTTGCCTGTGACGAAACGCCGCCTGCCCCGGCCCGCAGAACTCGCACAGATCCTGCGGCCCAAGCCGTTCGTGCTCAATCCGACGGACCGGCGGCTCGCGGCCGCGCACACCATCGGCGACCTGAGAACGATCGCCCGCAAGCGCACCCCGCGGGCGGTGTTCGACTACACCGACGGCGCCGCCGAGCTCGAGGACAGCCTCCGCCGCGCCCGGCAGGCGTTCCGCAGCGTGGAGTTCCGCCCGAACGTCCTGCGCGGCGTGTCCGATGTGGACACCAGCGTGGAGGTGCTCGGCCAGCGCAGCGCCCTGCCGTTCGCGTTCGCGCCCACCGGGTTCACCCGGATGATGGGGTACGAGGGCGAGCCGGCCGTCGCGCGCGTCGCGCAGCGCACCGGCATCCCGTACTCCCTGTCCACCATGGGAACCACGTCGATCGAGGACGTCGCCGAGGCCGCCCCCGGCGCACGCAGGTGGTTCCAGCTCTACGTCTGGCGCGACCGCGGCGCCGGGCAGGAACTGATGCGCCGCGCCTGGGACTCCGGCTACGACACGCTCATGCTCACCGTCGACACCCCGGTCGGCGGTGCGCGCATGCGCGACATCCGCAACGGGCTCACCATCCCGCCCGCGCTCACCCTGCGCACGTTCCTCGACGGCGCCATGCACCCTTCCTGGTGGTTCAACCTGCTCACCACCGAGCCGCTGACGTTCGCGTCGCTGTCGGCGTGGGGAGGCACCGCGCAGGAGCTGATCAACAAGATGTTCGACCCGACGCTCGCCTACGACGACCTGGCCTGGGTGCGGGAGAGCTGGCCCGGCAAGCTGGTCGTCAAGGGCGTCCAGAACCCCGACGACGCCCGCGACGTCGTCAAGGCGGGCGCCGAGGCCGTGGTGCTGTCCAACCACGGCGGGCGGCAGCTCGACCGCGCGCCCACGCCACTGGAGCTGCTGGCGCCGACGCTGGACGCCGTCAACGGCGACGCCGAGGTGTGGCTCGACACCGGCATCCTGTCCGGCGGCGACATCGTGGCGGCGATGGCCATGGGCGCCGACCTGTGCCTCGTCGGCCGCGCCTACCTCTACGGGCTCATGGCGGGCGGCGAACGCGGTGTGCAACGCGCCGTGGACATCCTCACCACGGAGATCGTCCGGACCATGCAGCTGCTCGGCGTGCGCTCGGTCGGTGAGCTGCACCGAGGGCACGCCGTGCTGCGTTGACGCAGGTAGATGCACCACGAACGGGTGAGATCACTGGCGTTCGATGATCCACTCGGTCCATAGTGGAACTACCGGTGGGGACCGGGGAGACGAGGCCGCCCGACGCCGCGAGAACCGCAGCGCGTCGGGCGGTCTCGTATGTTGCGAGGACCTCCGCCGTAGGATCGAAACCACGATGCCCACTCCGAAACGGCACGGTCTGTCGGCCAGGACCCTGCGGGAACTCGAGCGCGCCTCCGGCCGCCTCGCCAAGGCGAGCGTGGCGGCCATGGAGGAACGGCTGCCGTGGTTCGGCCGCATGCCCGCCGACCAGCGCGCCAGTGTCCTGCTCATCGCCCAGACCGGCGCCGGGGGGTTCGTCGGCTGGCTGCGGGACTCGCAGGAGGCACTGAAGCTCACCACCGAGGCCTTCCGGTCCGCGCCCCGTGAGCTGTCGCGCTGGATCAGCCTGCGCCAGACCGTCGAGCTGGTGCGGCTGGCGATCGAGGTGTTCGAGGAGCAGCTGCCCGCCTTCGCCGCCGACGACGCCGAGCGCGCCGCGCTCACCGAGGGCATCCTGCGCTACGGCAGGGAGGTGGCCTTCGCTGCGGCCAACTCCTACGCCGCCGCCGCCGAGGCGCGCGGCGCGTGGGACGCGCGGCTGGAAGCGCTGGTCGTGGACGGCATCGTGCGTGGCGACGCCGAGGAGTCGGTGCTGTCCAGGGCCGCGGCGCTGGGCTGGGACCCGGCCGCCGAGGCGACCGTGCTGGTGGGCAACCCGCCCTCCGACGACCCGCCCACCGTGGTGTTCGAGGTCCGCAGCCGGGCGGCACGCGCGGGCAGGGCGGTGCTGCTCAGCGTGCAGGGCTCCCGGCTGGTCGTGGTGGTCGCGGGACCGACCGAGGGCGAGGGCAAGGAACGCAGCATCCTCCCGGTGCTGTCCACCGCGTTCGCCGAGGGCCCGGTGGTGGCCGGGCCGACCGTGGCCGGTCTCGCCGAGGCCCACCACAGCGCCGTCGAGGCGCTGTCCGGCCTGCGCGCGGTGGTCGGCTGGCCGTCGGCGCCGAGGCCCACCCGCTCGGCCGACCTGCTGCCCGAGCGCGCGCTGGCCGGCGATGCCGAGGCCGAGCGCCAGCTCATCGAGGGCATCGCCCGACCGCTGGAGGACGCGGGGCCCGCGCTGCTGGAGACCATCGAGACCTACCTGGAGACCGGCGGCGTGCTGGAGACCTGCGCGCGGCAGCTGTTCGTGCACCCCAATACCGTGCGCTACCGGATGCGCAAGGCGGCGGAGCTGACCGGACGGAACGCGAGCGATCCTCGCGACGCGCTGGTGCTCCGCATCGCCCTCACGGTCGGCAGGCTGGCCCGCGCCAGGGGGCTCTGGTAACGCACGCCACACCCCCATGGGTCGGTTGCCCCATCCGGGGTGCGTGCGATTGGGGTCTTCCACCGATGTGAGCGGCGCGCGTGCCCACCTAGCGTCGCCATGACCGGCACCCGGCACCCCAAGCTCGAACTCGGGGAACGCGGCCGGACTCAGCGAGCCGGCTTCCTGGCCACGAAGGAGCACGAGAATGACCACCCAGCACATCGAGACCCTGGTCATCGGCGGTGGCCAGGCGGGCCTGGCCACGGCCTACCACCTGAAGCGGCTCGGGCGGGAATGCCTGGTCGTCGACGCGGGCGAGCGCATCGGCGACAACTGGCGCCGCCACTGGGACTCGCTGACCCTCTACTCGCCTGCCAAGTACGACGGCCTGCCGGGACTGCCGTTCCCCGGTGACAAGTGGCGTTTTCCCGGCAAGGAGGAGGTCGCCGACTTCCTCGAGCGCTACGCCGTCCACCACGACCTCCCGGTGCGGCTGCGAACCAGCGTGGACCGGCTCACCGCTCGCGACGGCGGCGGATTCGTCGCCCACCTCGGCTCGGCGACGATCGACTGCGACAACGTCGTGGTCGCCACGGGCACGTTCGGGCGCACGCCGAACGTGCCGGCGTTCGCCGGAGGGCTCTCCCCGTCGATCCGGCAGTGGCACTCCACCGGCTACCGGAACCCGCGGCAGCTCGCGCCCGGCCCGACCCTCGTCGTCGGGGCGTCGCACACCGGCTGCGACCTGGCCTACGAGATCGCCGCCGACCGCCCGACGATCCTGGCCGGTCCCGATCGCGGCCAGGTTCCGCTGCACTGGGACTCGCCACTGTTCAAGGTCGCCATCCCGATCATCGTCTTCGCGTGGTTGCACGTGCTGACCCGGCGCACGCCGATGGGCCGCAAGCAGTTCGCGGCGGTCCGCGGACACGGAGCCCCGATGCTGCGGGTGAAGCGGCAGCATCTCGCCGAGCGCGGCGTGGAACGCATCACCGAGAAGGTCACCGGGGCCTCCCCTGACGGGCGGCCGGTGCTCGCCGGTGGCCGGGTCCTCGACGTCGCGAACGTGATCTGGTGCACCGGCTTCCGCCAGGACTTCGGCTGGATCGACCTGCCGATCACCGGTGAGGGCGGCTGGCCGGACGAGTACCGCGGCGTGACCGAGTCGGTACCCGGGCTCTTCTTCTGCGGACTCGCCTTCCAGTACGCCTTCGGTTCGATGGTGCTGCCCGGTGTCGGCCGCGATGCGGCGTACGTGGCCCGGCACATCGCCGACCGGGCGCGGAACCGGGCAGACGCCCCGGCGCCCGCCCGGTAGCCCGCGGCCGTGCGCGCCGCGGAAGCCGCTGGTCACGGGGCACCGGCCGAGTATCCTGACACGGCGACCGACGGCCCTGCGGGCCCGGGGAGTGATGCGCCGATGGGTGTGCTGGAAGACCTGGAAGGGGCGCGGCAGGCGTACGAGCGCCGCGAGTGGGTTTCGGCTTACCAGCGGCTGTCCGGGGTGGACTCCGCCGAGCTGCGCGGCGACGACTTCTCGGCGCTGGCGATCACGGCGTTTCTGCTCGGCCACCGCAACGACTGCGTCCAGGCGCTGCAGCGCGCGTACCAGGTCAACCTCGACGCCGGCGACACGCGCGCCGCGGTGCGGTCGGCGTACTGGCTGACGCAGGTGCTGTGGATGGGCGGGGAGGTGGCGATCGGCAACGGGTGGCTCGCCCGCGCGGAACGGCTGCTCGACGACCTCGGGGAAGACGTCGTCGAGCGCGGCTACCTGCTGCACGAGGCGATGCTGCGGCACGTGATGCGGGGCGAGTTCGCGCAGGCCGCCGAGCTCGCCCCGCGCATCACCGGCTACGGCAGGCGGTTCGCCGACGCCGACCTGGTCGCGATGGGGTTGCACTCCGAGGGCCGGCTTGCCATCTACGGCGGCGAGGTCGCCATGGGCCTGCGGCTGCTGGACGAGGCGATGGTCGCGGTGGTCGCGGGTGAGGTCGGCCCGATGTTCGCGGGGGCCATCTACTGCTCGTCGATCGAGATGTGCCAGGAGATCTCCGATTTCGGCCGCGCCGGGGAGTGGACGCACGCCCTCACCGGCTGGTGTGCCGCACAGCCAGGGCTGGTCGCGTTCACCGGCCAGTGCGCGGTGCACCGCGGGCAGCTGATGCGCCTGCACGGCGCGTTCGGCGACGCCGTCCGGGAGTTCGAACGGGCGGCCGAGCGGTACGCCGCGACGGGCGGCGGCCCCGCCGTCGGCATGTCCCACTACGAGCGCGGAGAGGCGCTGCGGATGCGGGGCGAGTACGGCGCGGCCGAGGCGGCGTACGACCTGGCCGCCCAGTGTGGCCACCCGGCCCAACCCGGCCAGGCGCTGCTGTGGCTGGAACGGGGCCGGACGGCCGCCGCGGCCGCCGCGGTCCGGCGGCTGCTGACGGAGCGCGCCGATCCCGTGCACCGGTCGCAGGTCCTGCCCGCGGCGGTCGAGGTGCTGGTGGCGGCCGGCGACGTGGACGCCGCGCACACCGCGGCGGAGGAGCTGGCCGGGATCGCGTCGGCGTTCGACTGCACGGCGTTGCGGGCCGCCGCCGGGTACGCCGCGGCGTCCGTCGCCATCGCCCGAGGGGAGGCGGAGAGTGCGCTCGCGGGGGCGCGCCGGGCCGCCGACACCTGGCGGAGGCTCTCGGCGCCCTACGAGGTGGCGCGGTGCACGGTGCTGGTCGGCCGGGCACTGCGGCTGCTGGGTGACGAGTCCTCCGCGGTGGCCGACCTGGCCGCCGCCCGGCGCGCTTTCGCCGGCCTCGACGCGGTGCCCGCCGAGCGAGCGGCCGCCGCGTTGCTCGTCGAGGCGGCGGCACCCGGAGGACTCAGCCCGCGTGAGGTGGAGGTGCTGCGGCTGGTCGCGGCCGGCCGCAGCAACCCGCAGATCGCGGCGGAGCTGACACTGTCGGAGAAGACGGTGTCCCGCCACCTGTCCAACATCTTCACCAAGCTCGACGTCGGCTCCCGCACCGCGGCGGCCGCGTTCGCGTTCGAGCACCGGCTGGTCTGACGTCGCCCGCGGCCAAACTGCGCGTATCCGACAACGCTGACACGTCGACCCGGGTGAAATCCACGTCACGTTTGTAGCCCGCCTACAACATCATGGGGCGGACTGTGTGTCTCCCCAGCATCCCGGCAGCCCCTCCCCGGCGTGTTCCCTTGAAGGGTGATCGCCCTCCTCTGCCCCGGACAGGGCTCCCAGGCTCCCGGCATGCTCACCCCCTGGCTGGAACTCGACGGCACCCGCGATCGCGTGCGGCGCTGGTCGGAGGCCGCCGGGCTGGACCTGCTGCGCCTCGGCACGGAGGCCGACGCCGAGGAGATCCAGGACACCGCGGTGACGCAGCCGCTCATCGTCGCGCTGTCCCTGCTTGCCCACGAGCACCTGCCCTCGTCGGTGCCCGCCGACGCGCCCGTGGCAGGGCACTCCGTCGGCGAGCTGGCCGCCGCCGCGGTCGCCGGTGTGTTCTCCGCCGACGACGCCGTCGCGCTGGCCGCCGCGCGGGGCGCCGAGATGGCCAAGGCCTGCGCGATCGAGCCGACCAGCATGGCCGCCGTGATGCTCGGCGAGCCGGAGCGCGTCGTGGCCTGGCTGCACGAGAACGACCTGGAGGCGGCCAACCAGAACGGCGCGGGCCAGATCGTGGCGTCCGGCTCCCGGGAGGCGATCGAGCGGATCGTCGCCGAGCCGCTGGAGGGCACCAAGGTGCGGCCCCTGAAGGTGGCGGGCGCGTTCCACACTCGCTACATGGCTCCGGCGGAGTCGGCGCTGCGCGAGCACGCCGCCCGCATCACGCCCGCCGACCCGGTGCGCCCGCTGCTGTCCAACGCCGACGGCGCGGTGGTGAACAGTGGCCGTGAGTATCTCGACCGGCTGATCTCGCAAGTGACCAGCCCGGTGCGCTGGGATCTCACCATGCGCGGGCTCGCGGGCCTCGGCGTCACCGGCACCGTGGAGCTGCCCCCGGCAGGCACGCTGACCGGCCTGGTCAAGCGCGAGCTGAAGGGCACCGTGACGAGCCTGGTGGCGCTCAAGACGCCGGCGAACCTGGAGGACCTGCGATGAGCACGAACCGGCCCGCGCTCGCGCTGCGGCAGGGCCCTGCGGCCACCCGGGTCCTCGGTGTGGGCAGCACCCAGCCCGACCGCATCGTCACCAACGACGACCTCGCGGCCTCCATGGACACCAACGACCAGTGGATCCGCGAGCGGGTCGGCATCGTCGAGCGCCGGTTCGCGGGCGAGGACGAGCGTCTTGTCGACATGGCGGTCACGGCCGGGGCCAAGGCGCTGGCCGACGCGGGCACCGATCCCTCCGAAGTGGACACGGTGATCGTGCCGAACTGCACGATGCCCTCCCCCATCCCCAACGCCGCCGCCCAGGTGGCCGACCGCATCGGCATCAGCGCGGCGGGCGCGTTCGACCTCAACGCCGCGTGCGCGGGTTTCTGCTACGGCCTCGGCGTGGCCTCGGACCTCATCCGCGCGGGCTCGTCGGGCAAGGTGCTGGTGATCGGCGCCGAGAAGCTCACCGACGTGGTGGACCCCGCCGACCGCTCGACGGCGATCATCTTCGCCGACGGCGCGGGCGCGGCGCTGGTCGGCCCTTCCGACGAACCCGGCATCGGCCCCGTGGTGTGGGGCAGCGCGGGCGAGTCCGTCGACATGATCTACATGCGCGAACACCGCTACATCTACCAGGAGGGCCAGTCGGTCTTCCGGTGGGCGACCACCCAGATGGCTCCCGTCGCGATCAGGGCGGTGGAGGCGGCCGGGCTCGAGCTGTCCGATGTGGACGTGCTCATCCCCCATCAGGCGAACCTGCGCATCGTCGAGGCCATCGCCAAACGGCTGCGCGCCAAGGGCGCGCGCGACGACCTCGTGGTCGCCGACGACATCCGCTACTCCGGAAACACGTCGTCGGCGTCCATCCCGCTCGCGCTCGACCACATGCGGGCGGCGGGCACCGTCAAGAGGGGCGACATCGTGCTCATCGTCGGGTTCGGTGCCGGCCTGTCGTACGCGGGCCAGGTCATCGTCTGCCCGTGACATCCGTGACCCCGGCGGGCGTTAGGGTCCGTCACAACAGCAAGCCCTGAAATCAGGAAGGAAGCACCAGTGGCAGACAAAGCAGAGATCCTTTCCGGCCTCGCCGAGATCGTCGAAGAGGTCGCCGGTGTCGCTCAGGACGACGTGACCTCGGAGAAGTCGTTCGTGGACGACCTGGACATCGACTCGCTGTCGATGGTCGAGATCGCCGTGCAGGCCGAGGACAAGTTCGGCGTCAAGATCCCGGACGACGAGCTGGCGAACCTCAAGACCGTCGGGGACGCCGTCGACTACGTCGCGGCGAACTCCAAGTAACCGGCGAAGCAACTTCGCCTGCACACCTCGGGGAGATGCAATGAGCAACATCGACGTCGTCATCACCGGGCTCGGCGCCACCACGCCGCTCGGCGGGGACGTCGCGTCCACGTGGGACGGGCTGCTCGCGGGCCGCAGCGGCGTCCGCGCCATCGAGGCCGACTGGGTCGAGAAGTTCGACCTGCCGGTCAAGATCGGCGCCTCACTCGCCGAGGAGCCGACCGAGCGCATCCCGCGGGTGCAGGCCCGCAGGCTGGACCGCTGCGAGCAGGTCGCGCTCATCGCGGCCCGCCAGGCGTGGGCCGATGCCGGTTTCGCCGAGCAGACCGAGGACCACACGGACGTGGAGCCCGAGCGGCTCGGCGTCTCCATCGGCTCCGGCATCGGCGGCCCGGTCACCCTGCTGACGCAGGACGACCAGCTGGAGGAGCACGGCATCCGCAAGGTGTCGCCGCTCACCGTGCCGATGCTCATGCCCAACGGCCCCGCGGCACACGTGGGGATCGACCTGCTGGCCCGCGCCGGAGTGCACTCGCCCGCCTCGGCGTGTGCCTCCGGCGCGGAGGGCATCGCCACGGGCTTTCAGATGATCCAGTCCGGCCGGGCCGACGTCGTGGTGGCCGGCGGCGCCGAGGCCTGCATCGCGCCGATCACCATCGCCGGGTTCGCCCAGTCGCGGACCGTCTCCACCCGCAACGACGACCCCGAGCACGCGTCGCGCCCGTTCGACACCGAGCGGGACGGCTTCGTGCTGGGTGAGGGTTCGGGTGCGGTGGTCCTGGAGCGGGCCGACCGGGCGCAGGCGCGCGGCGCGAGGATCTACGCGCGGCTCAGCGGGTGGGGCATCACCTCCGACGCCTACCACATCACGGGCAACCACCCGGAGGGCATCGGTCAGATCGCGGCGATGACCCACGCGATCCAGATGGCCGGGCTGACGTCGGCCGACGTCGGCCACGTCAACGCGCACGCGACCTCCACCGTCGTCGGTGACGTCGGCGAGGCGGCGGCCATCCGCAAGGCGATCGGCGACCACCCGGTGGTGACCGCGCCGAAGAGCGCGCTGGGCCACCTGGTCGGCGGCGCGGGCGCGGTCGAGGCGATCACGACGATCCTGTCGATCCACCACGGGATCGTCCCCGCGACGCTCAACCTCGAGAACCTCGACCCCAAGGTCGAGCTCGACGTCGTCGCGGGCGAGCCGCGCAAGGCCCAGCTCACCGCGGCGATCAGCAACTCCTTCGGCTTCGGCGGCCACAACACGGCTCTGCTTTTCACCGCGGCGTGATGCCAGGGTGGTGGGATGACCGCCCTGGCGCCCACCACCCGGCCCGCATCGCCGGAGCTCGATCCCCGTGATCCCGTGCTCCGGGTCGGCGCCCTGCTCGACCCCGGCACGGTGGTCCCGTTGCGACCGGCGGACTCCAGCGGCGTCTACGCCGCGCGGGGCCGCGTCGACGGCACGCCGGTCGTCGTCTACTGCACCGACGCGGGCCGCATGGGCGGCGCCATGGGCACCGAGGGCTGCAGGCACATCGTCGACGCCATCGACACCGCGGTGCGGGAACGCTGCCCTGTGCTCGGCCTGTGGCATTCCGGCGGTGCCCGGCTGGCCGAGGGCGTCGAGGCGCTGCACGCCGTGGGCCAGGTGTTCGCCGCCATGGTGCGGGCGTCGGGGCGCGTCCCGCAGATCTCCGTCGTACTCGGCGCCGCCGCGGGTGGCGCGGCCTACGGGCCGGCGCTCACCGACGTCGTCGTGCTCGCTCCCGCGGGCCGGGTGTTCGTCACGGGGCCGGACGTGGTGCGCAGCGTGACCGGCGAGCACATCGACCAGGAACAACTCGGCGGCGCCGAGGCCCATGGCAGGAAGTCCGGTGTCGTGCACGTCGTCGCCGCGTCCGAGGCCGACGCCTTCGCGCGGGCGCGGCGGCTCACCGGGCTGCTCGGGCGGCCGGGACTGTTCGACCCCGCCGCCGTGCGCGACGAGCCGGAGCTGCGGGCCCTGCTGCCCGACCGCCCGCAGCGGGCCTACGACATCCGGCCTGTGGTGTGCGGTGTCGTCGACGGCGGCTCGTTCGAGGAACTGCAGCCCCGGTGGGCGCCGAACCTCGTGACGGGACTGGGCAGGCTCGGCGGGCGCGCGGTCGGGGTGCTGGCCAACAACCCGCTGCGCAAGGGCGGCTGTCTCGACTCGCTGGCCGCGGAGAAGGCGGCCCGGTTCGTCCGGATGTGCGACGCGTTCGGCGTGCCGCTGCTGGTGCTGGTGGACGTGCCCGGCTACCTGCCGGGCGTCGACCAGGAGTGGGGCGGGGTCGTGCGCAGGGGCGCGAAACTTCTGCACGCCTTCGGCGAGGCCGTGGTGCCGAGGGTGACGCTGGTGCTGCGCAAGTCCTACGGCGGCGCCTACATCGCGATGAACGCGCGGTCGCTGGGGGCCACGGCGGTGTTCGCGTGGCCGGAGGCGGAGGTCGCGGTGATGGGTGCGCGGGCCGCCGTGGGCGTGCTGCACCGCCGCGCGCTCGCCGCCGCGCCGGAGGACGAGCGCGAGGCGCTGCTGGCCCGGCTGGTCGCCGAGCACGAGCGGGTCGCGGGCGGGGTCGGCAGGGCACTGGAGATCGGCGTGGTGGACGCGGTGATCGAGCCCCGCCACACGCGCCGCGTCGTGGCGGAGGCGCTGGCCGCCGCGCCCGCGGGCCGCGGTCACCACGGCAACATCCCGCTGTGACCGGCGCGGGCCGGGATCAGCAGGGTTCGCGTTCGGGTGTCGAACCCGCAGGAATGGTGTCGATGCGCCACTCGCCGTACTCCTGGGTGAGGGGCAGCGCGAGACGCCAGCGGATGCAGTCGCGGGGCAGGTCGGGCGGCGCGTCGGCGACGTGCTGGGTGCTGGTGAAGCCGATGAGCGCGGTGAGCCGCTGTCCGGGGGCGGCCTCGATGCGGTAGACGAGGATGCTGCCGTCGCGGGTGCTGCGGTAGTTGGCGAGCCACTCCTGCCTCGGCTGCGCCTGCACGCGGGCCGTCACGACGGTGCCCGCCCACTGGTCGTAGTCGCGGCGGTTGATGGCGTCGAAGTGGGCCTGCAGCAGGGCGCGCACCGGCTCGGCCTGCGGATGCGCCGCGGCGTCGGTGGTCAGCTCCACCCGGCCGGGACCGGGCTGGCGGCCTGCGGGCACCGCCGCGGTGGTCGGCCGGGTGGGCCGGACGTCCTCGTCGGCCATGGGCGGCTGGTACAGCTCCCTGGCGAGCAGCCCGCCGCCGACCGTCAGCGAGACCACCACGATCAGCACCGGCACCAGCCAGCGCAGGTGGCTCGAGGACGACGTGGTCGGCACGCCGTCAGACTAACGAGGCAGCTCAGCCCACCTGATGCAGCCAGGTGACGGGCGCGCCGTCGCCCGCGTGCCGGAACGGCTCCAGTGCCTCGTCCCAGCTGGCGCCGAGCAGCTCGTCGAGCTTGTGCGCGAGCTGCTCCCCCGCCCTGCTGCGGGCGACCAGCGACCGCAGCTGGTCCTCGCCCACGACGATGTCGCCGTTGGCACTGGTGCGCGCGTGCCAGAGGCCGAGGCCGGGCGCGTAGCAGAACCGCTGCCCGTCGACGCCGGGGCTCGGCTCCTCGGTGACTTCGAAGCGCAGCATCGGCCACGCCTTGAGGGCCGCGGCGAGCTTGCCGGCCGTGCCCGTGGGCGCGCGCCAGTCACACTCGGCCCTCAGCTGCCCAGGAGCGGCCGGCTGGGCCGTCCAGCGCAACTCGACCCGGCCACCCAGGGTGCCGGAGATGGCCCACTCGACGTGCGGGCAAACCGCAGACGGCGACGAGTGGACGTACACCACGCCACGAGTGCTCACTGCTGACCTCCGCTGCTCGACGAGGGGCGTCTTCCCCTACGACCTCGCGAGCGACGGACACCTCAGCGGGTGGCGACTCCTGCGCCACATTCTGCACTGCGCTCACCCATTTGGCCACATGAGCACCAGAAATCACACCCGGTCAGTGAGCACCAGGGGGTGAGCAAGGGACCTTTACTCCCACAAAACGAGAGTAAATGTCCCTTGCTCCCGCTTCTGCGGCGATGCCAGGGACCGCGGCCACCGAGCCGAAGGGCACCGTGGGTACCTGGTACGTACCCGAGGTCACCTTCGGCTCGGGGCCGGGTGCGCTAGTTGGTGAGGGCGCCGACGGCGGCGACCACGTCGGCGAGGCCGGTGCCCTTGTCGAAGCTGGACGTGTACGGGCCTGCCTGCTGGTACGGCGCGCCGTCGGTGTACTTGTACGCCGTCGACTTCAGCGCGTCCTCGATCTCGGCGGGCGTGGCGTCCGGCTTGGCCTGGTACAGCTGCGCCACGATGCCGGTGATCTGCGGCGCCGCCATCGACGTCCCGCTGATCACGTTGTAGGTGCCGAGGTCGAGCATGCCGGGCCCGTTCACCGGCTGCAGGCCGGTGGAGCAGATCGGCAGGTACGGCCTGCACGCCGACAGGATGTTCTCGCCGGGAGCCGAGATGTCCGGCCAGCTCTGCTGGTCGTTCGCCGCACCGCGCGACGAGTAGTCCGACACGGTCCCGTCGCGGGTGCCGGTGCCCTGGTCGTTGTAGGACGCCACCGACAGGATGCCGGGCGTCGGGTCCTGGCCGGGCGGGTTGGACAGGTTCTGCGAGCCGTCGCCGCCGTCGTTGCCGTTGGCCCAGACGGTCACCACACCCTCGGCGGCCAGCGCGCGCTGCAGCTTCACCGTGGCGGAGTTGGGGTCGAACCCGCCACCGCCGCTGGGCCCGTAGGAGTTGTTGATGACCTTGATCGGCGGGCACGCCTGCGCCGACACTCCGGCGCCGCAGGGCGCGCGGTGGTTCTCCAGCACCCAGTTCAGCGCGGCGTCCGAGCCGAGCACGAGCAGCGCCGCGCCGGTGGAGATGGAGGTGATCTTCGAGCCAGGTGCCGTACCACCCACTCGAGTGCCACCCGACAAGGTGAAGTCGTTACCCGCAGCAATGCCGGTGACGTGCGTTCCGTGGCCGCCGAGCGACAGCGTGTCGGTGTCCACGGAGTTCGGCACCTTGACGATGCAGCCGGTGTCGGTGCCCTGCGCGCAGAGGCTCTTGAGGTTGGCCACCACGCGGCTCGAGCCGTCCTTGGCCGAAAACGCCGGATGCGTCGGGTCCACGCCGGTGTCGATCACGGCGACGCCGACGCCCGTGCCGGTCAGCTTGGTGCCGTCGGCACCGGTCAGCGTCTGCTGCGCCTCCAGGCTGCGCGTGGCCTGCGTGCCCGAACTGGCGTAGACCCGCAGCGGGTCGTTGTTCTCGACGTAGGTCACACCGGCGGCCTGCCGCACGGCGCGCACCTGGTCGGCCGTGCCGGTGGCGGCGACGACGCCGATCTTGCGGAAGGCCGTGATCCGCGTCAGCCCCGCCTCGCGGACGGCGTTCTCGGCCGCGGCCAGGTCACTGCCGTGCACCAGCGCGGTGACTCTCGCGGCACCGGAGGCCGTCGCCAGCAGCGAGCCCAGGGTGTCGGACACCGGGGCAGACGACTGCTCGGCCTGGGCCGGAACCGTGCCGGACAGGGACAGGACCGTGACACAGGCGACGATCAACGTCGATCGTCGCAGCCGGCCTAGGCTCATTTCGGCCTCCAGAACGCGAGGATCACCTGGACGTACCTACCAACGAGTAGCACTCAACTAGGTGACGCGGACCACTGTCAATGGTCACTTTGCGCGCACACCGCTGTGCGGCGGCGGCACGGAGGGCGCGCTAGCGTGTCACCACCGCGAGGCAGGGTCAGGGGAGGTAACTCGTGCGACTCGTCCGGTTCCCGGAGCGCCCCGCGCGCGTCTCCGAGGACGTCCGCGCGGCGCTGGCATCGCTCGGCAGGGGCAGGCACGTCGTCGGCGGAGTGGGCCTCGTCGGCCTGCGGCCGCCGGACTCGTCCGCCGCCGTCGACGCCGTGCTGGTCCTTCCGCACGGTGTGGTCATCGTGGTCGGCGTCGACCTGCCCGACCCCGCGATGCGACTCGAAGCGCCATTGGACCACCAGTGGAAGGCCGACGGCTGGCCACTGGTGAGCGGCGAGGGCGCGGTGCATCCCGCCGTCGAGCCACTGGCCCGCGCCCGCGCGCTCACCGAGCGGGTCCGCGCGCGGGAACCGGACACGGCGGTGGGCACGATCGTCGCGGTCGGGCCCTTCGTCGAGACGGTCGAGCAGCCGCCTGCCGACCTGGCGGGGCCGGTGCGCGTCGTGTACCCCACGGCCACCGCCATGCTCGCCGCCGCCGTCTCACTGGCCTCGGCGGAGCGGGAGCTGTCCGCACGCCGGGCGCTGGCGCTCATCCACGAGTTCGCGCCCTCGGCCGACCTGGACGACGAGGCCCTCGCCGCCGAGGGCTTCGGCACCGACGAGGACCCCCTCACCGATCCGGCCCACACCGTCCCCCTCGACCCCCCGGCGGCACCACGGCCACAGCACGCACCACCGGCACCACCTACGTCGCAGGCACCGGTCCGGACCACCACGACGGTCCCCGCGCCGCGACCCGTGCCCCGCCCGCTGCCCCAGCCCGTTCCCCGGACTGCGCCGGCTCCGGCACCACCCGTCGTTCGGCGCAGGCGGGGCAGGCCGCGGCGGTGGCAGCCGTACGCCGCCGCGGGGCTGCTCGTCGCCGTCGCCGCCGCCACGCTCACGATCGCCACGGGTGCGGCGGGCGACTCCACGGCGGGCGAGAGTCCCTCGCCGACGACACCCGCCCCGGTCGTGGTCACCACCGGCGGGGTCCGGTTCACCGAGCGCGCCACGGACGCGGCCACCGACTGCGCCGCGCACGCCACCGGTGACGTGCAAGCCCGCCTTGCCGAAGGCGGCTGCGAGGGGCTGCGGCGCGGCAGTTACGAGGCCACCCTGAACGGCACGCGGGTCGCCGTGTCGGTGGCCGCGCTGACGTTCGCCGACGAGCGGCAGGCGGCCGGTTTCCGGGAACTGGCCGACACCCCGGGCACCGGGACGGTCACCGACCTCGCCACCGAGGCAGGACGCTGGCCGGAGCCCGCGCCCAGCTTCGCGGGCGCCGCCTACCTCAGCTCGGTCAGCGGCGTCACCGTGCGCATCGTGCTCGCCTGCAGGCGGGACGGGCAGTCCCGGCCGGACGACGAGGTGCTGGCCGACGCCGCGCGGGCCGCACTCGGCATCCCGCTGTCCGAATGAGACGGCGGGACCCGGAATCCGTTCACAGGCCGTACTCCTCCAGCAGGCGCAGCCACACCTCGCTGATCGTGGGGAACGACGGCACCGCGTGCCACAGCCGCCGCAGCGGAACCTCGCCCACCACGGCGATCGTGGCCGAATGCAGCAGCTCGGCAACGTCCTGCCCGACGAGGGTCATCCCGAGCAGCACCTCCCGCTCGGTGTCCACCACCATCCGCACCGTGCCGGTGTAGCCCTCGGCGTGCAGCGCCGACCCCGCGACCGCGATGTCGAGATCGAGCACGCGGTGCTCCGGGCCCTCGGCGCCGGTCAGTCCGACGGAGGCCACCTCGGGATCGGTGAACACCACCTGCGGCACGGCATGATGGTCGGCCGTGGCCGCGTAGCGGCTCCACGGCACCGGCTCCGCGCGCTCGCCCCGCGCCCTGGCCGCGACCACGTCGCCGACCACCCGGGCCGCGTACTTGCCCTGGTGCGTGAGCAACGCCCTGCCCGTGACGTCACCGGCCGCGTACAGCCACCCACCGTCCACTCCGGACACCTGGCCGTCGTCGCCGACCCGGAGCGGCGCACCGGGTTCCAGGCCCACCACGTCGAGGCCGATGTCGTCGGTGGCCGGCCTGCGCCCGGTCGCCACGAGCAGCTTGTCCGCGTCGACGTGGTCACCGCCCGACAGCTCGAGCCGCACCGCGCCGCCATCCACTGTAGACACACGCTCCGCGCGGACACCGAGGTGCACCCGCACGCCGTCGGCGCGCAATCCCTCCGCCACGGCGTCACCCGCGAACGGCGCGTAACGCGGCAGCGGCCGCTCGCCCGACACGATCAGGTCGACCTCCGAGCCGAGGCGGGCCCACGCCTGCGCCATCTCCACGCCGACCACGCCGCCGCCGAGCACGGCCAGCCTGCCGGGGACCTCGGAGGCCGTCGTCGCCTCCCGCGACCCCCACACCGGCACCCGGTCGAGTCCCTCGATGCCCGGGTCGCGGGGCACGCTGCCGGTGCACACCACCACCGCGTGCCGCGCCCGCAACACCCGGCCGTCGTCGAGCGTCACCTCGCGGTCACCGGTGATCCTGGCGAACGCGCGCACGGGCTCCACCCCGGCACCGCGGGCCCACTCGAACTGGCCGGAGTCGTCACCGTTCGAGACGAAGGAGTCGCGGCGTGCGAACACCGCGCCCGGATCGAGCTTGGCCCCCTCCCCGACGCCGGGCATCCTGCGCACGGCGGCGAGCAGGTTTCCCGGCCGCAGCAACGCTTTGCTCGGAATACAGGCCCAGTACGAGCACTCGCCGCCGAAGCGTTCGTGCTCGACGAGCGCGGCCGTCAGGCCGCCGCGCACGGCACGGGCCGCGGCGTTCTCGCCGACCGGTCCCCCGCCGATGACCACCACGTCGAAAGTCTGCTCTGCCATGTCATGAGCGCACACCACGCCAGCCTTCACCGCAACCGGGCTCTCCGCAAGGAAAACGCGCCAGGCGCTATCCTTGCCGCGACCAGAGCACGAGCACGGGGAGGTCGTTCCATGGCCAGGAGTACAGCAGTCGAACTGCTGGACGACATCGACGGTGAACCCGCCGAGGAGACGGTGCGGTTCGCGTTGGACGGTGTGGAGTACGACATCGACCTCTCCGGCGACAACGCCGACACTCTGCGCACCATTCTCGGCCGTTATGTGGAAGGGGGCCGCCGCACCGGTGGCCGTAAACGGCGCCCGCGCATCATCGGGAAACCGAAGGCGCGCAAGCGCACGCCGGCGAAAACCGCAGGAAACGCGGCTGCCGCGAAATCGACGGCTCGCACAAAACAGCCTGCGAAAAAGGCGACGGCAACCAGGACCTCCTCCGCTAAGGCCGCCTCGGGAGCCGGAAAGGCCCGCACCACGAAGGCAACGACCGCGGGCACGAAGGCCGCGACGACGAAAACCACGGGCACCAAGGCCGCGGGCACCAAGCGGGGCAGCGGCGCGACGGCTGCCAAGACCACCAGCACCGCGGCCAGGACCACCACCGCCAAGAACGCCGCGAAGAAGGCCACCAAGCCGGCCGCCAGGAAGCAGACGGGCGGGCAGCGAGCCAGGACCGCGAAGGCGGCCGTGCCTCAGGTGACCTTCTCCGCGGCGAAGTGACCGTCGCCGCCGAGAGCGGCTCAGATCCCCTTCAGTTCCTCCACGATCTCCGACACCGACGATTTCGCGTCGCCGAACAGCATGGCCGTTTTCGGGTCGAAGAACAGTTCGTTCTCGATTCCGGCGAAACCGGAGCTCATGGACCGTTTCAGCACAATCACCGACCGGCTGGACGTGACATTGAGGATCGGCATTCCGTAAATGGGGGAACTCGGATCGGTCTGCGCGGCCGGATTGGTGACGTCGTTCGCGCCGATCACCAGCGCCACATCCGTCTGCGGGAACTGCGAATTGCTCTCGTCCATTTCCTTGAGCGATTCGTAGGGCACGTCGGCCTCCGCGAGCAGCACGTTCATGTGGCCGGGCATGCGGCCCGCCACCGGGTGAATCGCGTAGAGCACCTCGATGCCCTTGCCCTCCAGCAGGTCCGCCATCTCGCGCACGGCGTGCTGCGCCTGCGCGACGGCCATGCCGTAACCGGGCACCACCATGACCCTGCTGGCGTAGGCCATCTGGATCGCGGCGTCGGCGGCACTGGTGCTGCGCACCGGCCGGTCCTCGCCGCCACCAGCGCCGCCCCCGCCGGAGGCGCCACCGCCGCCGAACCCGCCCGCGACGATCGCCGGGATGGAGCGGTTCATGGCCTTCGCCATGAGGTTGGTCAGGATCGAACCGGATGCGCCGACGATCATGCCCGCCACGATGAGCGCCGTGTTGTCGAGCGCGAGACCCATCGCGGCCGCCGAAAGGCCGGTGAACGCGTTGAGCAGCGAGATGACCACCGGCATGTCGGCGCCACCGATGGGCAGCACCACCATCACACCGACGAGCGCGGCGGCGATCAGCAGCCCGATGATGAGCCAGTCCGACGAGCCGCCCGCGGCGATCACCACAGCGAGCACCACGGCGGCCAGCACCAGCAGGATGTTCAGCGGCTGCTGCGCCTTGCCCAGGGTGATGGGCTTGCCGGGCAGCAGTTCCTGCAACTTGCCGAACGCGACGTTCGAGCCCCAGAAGGAGACCGAGCCGACGATCGCGGCGAACAGCGACGCGATGGCCACGTACAGCGGCTCGTGGGCGTAGCCGTCGGTGGTGCGGAACTCGACCCAGGCGATGAGCGCGACCGCGCCACCGCCGACACCGTTGAACAGCGCCACCATCTGGGGCATGGCGGTCATCTTGACCCTGCGGGCAGCCGGGACACCGACCACGGTGCCGATCACGAGGCCGAGCGCGATGAGCCACCAGTTACCCATGCCGGGCAGCAGCAGCGTCGCGATCACGGCGATGGCCATGCCGACGGCGGCGATCCAGTTCCCGCGCACGGCCGTTCGCGGACCGGTCAGGCCCATCAGGCCGTAGATGAACAGCGAGAACGCGATGATGTAGAGGACGGCGATGAAGGTCGTCACTTGTCGGCCTCCTTGGCCGCCTTCTCCTTGGGCTTCTCCTTGAACATGGCGAGCATCCGGTCGGTGACGAGGAACCCGCCGACGACGTTGATCGTGCCGAACGCGATGGCGATGACCAGCAGGATCTTGTTGAGCACGCCGTCTGCGCCGAGGCCGAGCACGATGAGCCCGCCGAGCAGCACGATGCCGTGAATGGCGTTGGTGCCGGACATCAGCGGCGTGTGCAGCGTGTTGGGCACCTTCGAGATGACGGTGAATCCCACGAATCCGGCGAGTACGAGGACCGCCAGGCTTTCCACCAGCATCAGTTCACCTCCTCGTCGGCACCCGCGACGCACGCGCCTGCCACGATCTCGTCGGAGAAGTCGAGCGCGAGCCTTCCCTCGCTGTCCACGATGAGCTCGATGAGCTCGGTCAGGTTGCGCGCGTACAACTCGCTGGCGTGTACGGGCATCTCGGCGGGCAGGTTCAGCGGCGAGCAGATCGTCACGTCGTGGGCGACCGTGTCCTGACCCGGCTCGGTCAGCTCGCAGTTGCCTCCCGTCTCGCCCGCCATGTCGACGATGACGCTGCCGGGGCGCATGCCGCGCACGGCCTCGGCCGTGACGAGCTTCGGTGCGGGACGCCCCGGCACGAGCGCGGTGGTGATGACGACGTCGAAGCCGGTGATGGCCTCGGTGAGCCGCCGTTGCTGCTCTGCCCGTTCCTCGTCCGTGAGCTCCCGGGCGTAGCCGCCCTCGCCCGCGGCCTCGATGCCGAGATCGAGCCACTGCGCGCCGACCGAGCGCACCTGCTCGGCGACCTCGGGCCGGACGTCGTAGCCGGTGGCCTGTGCGCCGAGCCGCTTGGCCGTGGCCAGCGCCTGCAGCCCCGCCACACCGACGCCGAGGATCAGCGCCTTCGCCGGCGGCACGGTGCCCGCCGCCGTGGTGAGCATGGGGAAGAACTTCGGCAGGCGCTGGGCGGCGAGCAGCACCGCCCGGTACCCGGCGACGTTGGCCTGCGACGACAGGGCGTCCATCGCCTGGGCACGGGAGATGCGCGGGATCGACTCCACGGCGAAGGCCCTGATGCCCGCCTTCTTCATGGCGGCGACGCCATCCACATTGGACAACGGGTTGAGGAAGCCGATGAGGACGGTGCCCGCCTTGAGCCGCTCGATGTCGGCCGGGGCGGGCGGGGTGACGGTGAGCACGATGTCGCTGCTCCGTGCCTCGCCGAGGTGAGCACCCGCTTCCTCGTAGAGTTCGTCGGCCAGCTGGGCTCGAAGACCCGCACCGGGCTCGACCACAACCTGCAGACCGCGTTTCGTAAGCCGCTCGACGAGCTTGGGTACGAGCGCCACCCTGCGCTCGCCCGGCCTGGTCTCCTTGACCACGCCGACCGTCAGCGGTGCATCGGTGTCCGGCACTTAGAGTCCTCCTCGACCTGAGGTTCGGCGGTGGAGACCATACTGGACGACGTCGTTATCCAGATCACGTGAGAAGTGTCGCACCCGCGACAGTATTGCATACTGTATGCAAGGCCGGAATGGTTTCCCGCGTACTCACCGTGCTCAGGCGGCGGCCCGCTCGTCGGCGGGGCGGCGGCGCAGCCGGGCCCGCTCGATGGCAGGCGGGTCGTAGGCCATGTCGAGCCTGCCGACGTCGGTGCCCGGCGCGACGATGGCGTCGATGCGATCGAGGATGTCGTCACCGAGCGCGACATCGGCACCGGCGAGCAGGTCGTCGAGGTGCTCCATGGTGCGCGGCCCGATGATCGCGGACGTGACGCCGGGGTGGGCGATCGCGAAGGCCATGGCCAGGTGGGTCAGCGGCATCCCGGCATCCTGGGCCAGGGAGAGCAGCTGCTCGACGGTGTCCAGGCGGTGCTCGTCGGACAGGTGCCGGAACCCGAACCGGGACCGGTGCGTGGCGTTCTCCTGGTTCCTGCGGTAGCGGCCGGTGAGCAGGCCACCGGCGAGCGGGCTCCACACCAGCGCGCCCATGCCGTACTCCTGGACCACGGGAAGCACCTCGCGCTCGATGCCGCGGTTGAGGATGGAGTACGGCGGTTGCTCGGTGCGGAACCGGTGCAGCCCGCGCCGCTCGGCGACCCAGTGGGACCGGACGATGTCCGAGGCGGGCAGCGACGACGTGCCGATGGCCCTGACCTTGCCCGCGCGCACCAGGTCGGTGAGCACCGACAGCGTCTCCTCGATGTCGGTGTCCGGATCGGGCCGGTGGATCTGGAACAGGTCGACGTAGTCGGTGCCGAGGCGGCGCAGCGAGCCGTCGAGGGCACGGACCAGCCAGCGGCGGGAGGCCCCCGAGGTGTTGGGCCTCGGCGGGGTGGCGCCGCTGGGGTCGTAGTGCAGGGGATAGCGGGCCTTGGTGGCGAGCACGACGTCGTCGCGACGCCCCTTGAGCGCCTTGCCCACGATCTCCTCGGACTCACCCGCCGAGTACATGTCCGCCGTGTCGACGAGGTTGATCCCGGCGTCGAGGGCTCTGTGGATGATCCTGATCGAGTCGTCGTGGTCGGGGTTGCCCGCGGGCCCGAACATCATGGCGCCGAGCGCGTAGGGGCTCACCTTGATGCCGGTCCGGCCGAGCGTGCGGTACTGCATGGCGTTCTCCTGATGTCGTGATCGAGGTGTGGTGAGCGTTCCCGTCATGCCGTACGCTGAGCTAAGCGGAACGCTCTTCCAGAACTATACGGAATGACGTTCCGGTTAGCAAGCGAAGGGAGGCCCGTGGCAGAGAACACGGCGGAGCCGGGCGCGCCCGGCCATGCGCCGCGCCGGCTGCGCGCCGACGCGCAACGCAACATCGATTCCCTGCTCGAGGCGGCGAAGGCCGTCTTCGGCACGGCGGGCGTGGACGCGCCCGTGAAGGAGATCGCCGATCGGGCCGGCGTCGGGGTCGGCACCCTGTACCGCCATTTCCCGCAGCGCTCGGACCTGGTCAAGGCCGTCTTCCAGCGCGAGGTGGATGCCTGCGCCGACGAGGCCGCGGCACTGGCGGCCGCGCACGGACCGGAGCGGGCGCTGGAGAAGTGGCTCGACCGCTACGTCGAGTTCCTCGCGACCAAGCGGGGACTCGCGGCCGCGCTGCACTCGGGTGATCCGGCGTTCGACGCGCTGCCCGGCTACTTCCTGCAGCGGCTCGGACCGGCCCTCGGGTCACTGCTGGACGCGGCGGCCGCGGCGGGCGCGATCCGCGGGGACGTCGGGGCGGAGGACCTGCTGTACGCGGTGTCGACGCTGTGCCGGCCCGTGAGCGGGAAAGGGCCCGCCTACAGCAGGCGCATGATCGCCCTGCTCGTCGACGGCCTGCGTTACGGCGCCGGCAGGCCCCGGTCGGCCAGCGCCTGAACGACGACGGCGCGGCGGTCACCGGCCTACGGTGGAGGCATGTACTCCACCGAGATCGAGATCAAGACCGGCGGACGCGCCGTCGTGCACGATCTGACCAGGGACGCCGAGCGTTTCCTTTCCGAGGCCTCAGCCCAGGACGGGCTGCTGCACGTCTGGGTGCCGCACGCCACCGCGGGGCTCGCGATCCTGGAGACGGGCGCGGGCAGCGACGACGACCTGCTGGCCGCCGTCGACGCCCTGCTGCCCCGCGACGACCGCTGGCGGCACCAGCACGGCAGCAGTGGCCACGGACGCGACCACGTGCTGCCTGCCTTCCTACCGCCGTATGCGAGCGTGCCGGTGCTGGGCGGGGTGCTCGCCCTCGGCACCTGGCAGTCCCTCTGCCTCGTCGACACCAACGTCGACAACCCCGTCCGGCGACTGCGGCTCAGCTACCTCGCCGGCTGAGCCACGGCCGCCCGGCCACAGCACCACCAGCAGGCCCGCGGCGAGCAGCGCGCCCAGCACCCAGATGCCGGTGCCGACGTCCGGCGCGCCGGAGGCGCCCACCAGCAGGCTGCGCAGCGCCTCCGTGGAGAAGCGGAACGGCGTCCACGACCACAGCAGCGCCTCGTACGCCGGGTTGAGCGTCTCCGGCACCTGGCTGGCGACCGAGGGAGCCAGCAGGTACAGCGGTCCGAGGATCGCCATGGCGCGCACCCCGAGCAGGCGGAGCAGGCCGCCCTGCACCGCCGCGAACGCCGCGGAGGTGAGCCACAGGAAGCCGACGGTGTCCCAGCCGAGGTGCAGCGACGAGTCCCACAGGGCGAGGAAGCCGGTGAGCACGCCCGTCATCAGCACGCTCGTGCCGAGGACGTGGGAGAACCGGGCGAGCGGGCCCAGCCGGGTGCCGCCGCGCTGGGCGAGCAGCGTCAGCACCGCACCGGCGGCCAGACCTCCGACCCAGGCCAGGGCGCTGATGCCCAGTGGCGCGACCCGTCCTGCGGCCGTCGTCTGGTGCACCGTTTCCACCCGTACGGGTGTGGCCGCCGCGCCGGGGTTCGCCTGCGCGAGCGCCGCCGTGAGCGCCTGCCCCGCCCCGGTGAGCGCCTGCTGGGCGATCTGCGTCCCGGTCGGGTTCACCGCGCCGGAGACCACGACCGTCGCCGACGGGCCCGACTGTCCCGCGGCCAGCTCCAGGACGCCGTAGACCTCCTTGTCGCCGAGCAACCGCCTGCCCTCGGCGGGCGTGGTGACGCGCCAGCTCAGCGCGTCCCCGCCCTGCCCGGAGACCCGCTCGGCCGCCGCCCGCAGCGGTCCGGACTCGGGTGCCGACACCGCCACCGGCACGTGTTCCGGGTGTGCCGTCGTCTGCGCGCCGAAGGTGAGGAACCCGAGGACCACGGCCGCGAGCGCGCCCACCAGGCTCGTCAGCACGACCAGCCGGCCGCGTCCCCACCGGGCTGGACCAGTCATGGTGCTGCCCTCCAGTTTTTCTTCAACCGTTGAATTACCTGTTCACGATAGAACCGGGCGCGCGGTGATGTCAACGCTTGTTGAAAAAGGCCTTCCGGCCAGGCCGGTACCGTGAACGCCGTGCCTTCCGTGAACGGCGTCCCCGCCCGCCTGGTGCTGTGGGACATCGACCTGACCCTGGTGGACCTGCGCGGGCTGGGTGGCCGCTGGTACACCGAAGCCCTCGCCACCGTCGCCGGCGTGGAACTGACCGCGATGCCCTCGTTCCCGGGGCGCACGGAGCGGGCCATCACCACCGAGCTGCTCGCCACGCACGGCATCGAGCCCACCGAGGAGCTCATCCAGCGGGTGTGGCGGGAGCTGATCGAGCTCTCGGCCGGGATGGCGCCGACGCTCGCCGGCTACGGGCGCGCGCTACCGGGCGCGGCCCAGGCGCTGGCCGCACTCGCCGAGCGGGAGGGCGTCGTGCAGACGCTCGTCACGGGTAACCTGCCGGAGATCGCGCGGCACAAGCTGGCGGCCTTCGCCCTGGACACCCACCTCGACTTCGGCATCGGCGGCTACGGCACGGTGTCGGCTCACCGCCCCGACCTGGTGGCACACGCGATGAAGCTCGCGGCGGCCAAGCTCGGCGAGGCGGTGCCGCCGGAGGCCGTCGTGGTCGTCGGCGACACGCCCCACGACGTGACGGCCGCACTCGACCACGGCGCGGTGGCCGTCGGCGTCGCCACCGGAAGGCACACCGCGCGGCAGCTCGTCGACTCGGGCGCCCACCTGGTGTTCGACGACCTCTCCGACACCGAGGCGCTGCTCGCCGCCCTGCTGTGACCAGGCGGCGAGGTCACCGGCCGACGAGGGCGGCCAGGTGCTCCACGACGTCGTCCACGGCGATCTCGGACCGCTCCCCGCTCGCGCGGTCCTTGACCTCCACGACCCCCTTGGCCAGGCCCCTGCCGACGACCACGATCGTCGGGACGCCGACGAGCTCGGCATCGGCGAACTTGACGCCCGGCGTGGCCTTGCGGTCGTCGAGCAGCACCCGGACGCCACGCTCGGACAGCGCCGCCGCGATGCGCTCGCCGCCCTCGAACACCGTGTCGTCCTTGCCCGCGACGACGAGATGGACGTCGGCGGGCGCCACCGCGCGCGGCCAGACCAGTCCCAGCTCGTCGTGGTGCTGCTCGGCGATGGCGGCCACCAGCCGGGAGACGCCGATGCCGTAGGAGCCCATGATGATGCGGACGGGCTTGGAGTCGGGTCCGAGCGCGTCGACCTCGAACGCGTCGGTGTACTTGCGGCCGAGCTGGAAGATGTGCCCGATCTCGATACCGCGCGCCGCGACGAGGGTGCCCTCGCCGTCCGGCGAGGGGTCGCCCTCCCGCACCTCGGCGGCCTCGATCGTGCCGTCGGGCGTGAAGTCCCGCCCGCACACCAGGTCCACGACGTGGTGATCGGCCTTGTCCGCGCCGGTGACCCACGCGGTGCCCCGCACGATCCGGGGATCCACCAGGTAACGGACGCCGTTGGCGGCCAGTGCGCCGGGACCGATGTAGCCCTTCACGAGGAACGGGTTGGCCGCGAAGTCGGCCTCCTCCAGCAGCGCCACCTCGGCGGGCTCGAGCGAGGCCTCCAGCCGCTTCATGTCGACCTCGCGGTCGCCGGGAACGCCGACCCCCAGCAGCTGCCAGTCCTTCTCCCCCGGCCTGCGGGTCTTCACCAGCACGTTCTTCAGCGTGTCGGCCGCGGTGAACGTCCGCCCGAGGCTCGCGCCGTTGAGGAAGTCGACCAGCGTCTCGATGGTCGGCGTGTTGGGCGTGTAGTGCACCTGCGCCTCGGGCAGGCCGTCCAGCGCCCGCTCCGGCGGCGCGGGCGTGACGACGGCCTCGACGTTGGCCGCGTAGCCCGAACCGGTGCTGCGCACGTAGGTGTCCTCGCCCGTCTCCGCGACCGCGAGGAACTCCTCCGACGCCGAGCCGCCCATGGCACCGGACGTGGCCGCCACGATCACGTACTCGAGGCCGAGCCGCTGGAAGATCCGGATGTAGGCGTCGCGGTGCAGCTGGTAGGAGCGGTCGAGGCCGGAGTCGTCGAGGTCGAAGGAGTAGGAGTCCTTCATGACGAACTCGCGGCCACGGAGGATGCCCGCCCTGGGCCGCGCCTCGTCCCGGTACTTCGTCTGGATCTGGTAGAGGATGACCGGGAAGTCCTTGTACGAGCTGTACTCGCCCTTCACCGTGAGCGCGAACAGCTCCTCGTGCGTCGGCCCGAGCAGGTAGTCGGCGCCCTTGCGGTCCTTGAGCCGGAAGACGCCCGGGCCGTACTCGGTCCAGCGGCCGGAGACCTCGTAGGGCTCCTTCGGCAGCAGCGCGGGGAACTGGATCTCCTGCGCGCCGATGGCGTCCATCTCCTCGCGCACGACCGTCTCGATGTTGCGCAGCACGCGCAGGCCCAGCGGCAGCCAGGAGTAGCCGCCCGGGGCGACCCGGCGGACGTAGCCCGCGCGCACCAGCAACTTGTGGCTGGGCACCTCGGCGTCCGCCGGATCCTCACGCAGCGTGCGCAGGAACAACGACGACATCCTGGTGATCACGGTGTGCTCCTAGGAAGAAGGCAGGCGTTGAACGAAGGGTAGTCAACCCCTCCCGAACTGCTCCAACCGGTATTTGCCGGCCCCGTCACCACCCGTCCGCCCGCGAGCCGAAGGGCACCTCGGGTACCTGCCGTGTACCCACGGTGCCCTTCGGCTCGCTCGTGGTGGCGCCGCACTACCCTTGTCCGGCGTGCTCGTACTGCTGCCACCGTCCGAAACGAAGGCCGACGGCGGGGACGGACCGCCGCTGGACCTCGGCGAGCTGTCCTTCGCCGAGCTGAACCCGGTGCGGCGCAAGCTCGCCGACGCCCTCGTCGACCTCGCCGCGGACGTGCCCGCCAGCCTGGCCGCCCTCGGCCTTTCGGAGCGGCAACGCGACGAGGTCGAGCGCAACGCCCGGTTGTGGACGGCGCCGACGATGCCCGCCCTGCGCCGCTACACCGGCGTCCTCTACGACGCGCTGGACCCCGGCGCGTTCGGCAGGGCGCAGCTGGCGCGGGCAGGCGAGCGGCTGGCCGTGGCGTCTGCGCTGTTCGGCGTGGTGCGCGCGCTCGACCCGATTCCCGCCTACCGGCTCTCCGGCGGCAGCAGCCTGCCCGCGTTCGGCTCGCTGCGGTCGCTGTGGCGGCCGGTGCTGGAACCGGTGCTCGCCGAGGTCGCCGGCCTCGTGGTCGACCTGCGCTCCGGTCCCTACGCGGCGCTGGCCCGCGTGCCGGGCGCGGTGACGGTGCGTGTGGTCACCGAGGACGCCTCGGGGCGGCGCAGGACCGTCAGCCACCACAACAAGGCGCACAAGGGCAGGCTCGCCGCCGTGCTCGCGACGAGCCGCACCGATCCCTCCACAGTGGACAAGCTGCTGACCGTGGCCCGCAGGGCGGGGATCGCGCTGGAGCGCACCGGCGAGCGGGAGCTGGAGCTGGTCACCGGTTCGTGAACCGCTCGGGGCGCAGTGGTGTGAGGTCCACCTCCGGCCGCTGCCCCAGCGCGACGGCCGCCGCGAGGTGTGCCGCCAGCGGCCCCAGCGTCAGACCGGCGGGCCCGAAGCCACCGCACACCACCAGCTCGGGATGGCCGTCCAGCGCGCCGAGCAGCGGCAGGCCGTCCGGCGTCGCGGGCCGGAAGCCGATCCGGGTCTCCAGCAGCGTCGCGTCCGCCAGCCCCGGTGCCACGGCGAGCGCCTCCCGCAGCACCTCCTGCTGCCCCGCCGCCGTCACCCGGTAGTCGAAGCCGGAGCCGTCCTCCCTTGTCGCGCCCGCCACCACGCGGGAGCCGGGAAAGGCAAGCAGGTAGTGGCTGGACGGCGGCAGCACCACCGGCCAGGACGTGGTGTCGACGCCCGGCAGCTCGAAGTGGCTGATCTGGCCACGTTGCGGCTCGACGGCAAGGCGCACGCCGAGCGGGGCGAGCAGCTCGGCGCTCCACGCGCCCGCCGCCACCACCACCGCGTCGGCGTCCACGGTGTCCTCGGTGCCCTCGCCAACGCGTACCCCGGCGACGCGATCGCCACTCACGCGCAGTTCCGCCCTGCCCTCCAGCAGCCGGGCGCCCCGTCCTTCGGCGGCCGCGAGCAGGCAGTCGCGCAGCGCGCGCCCGTCCACCCGGCCCGCACCGGACACGTGCACCGCGCCCAGCTCCGGTGCCAGCGCGGCGAACAGCGTCCCGGCCTGCGCCGGGTCCAGCCTGCTCACCACGCCCGCCTCCGGCCACGCGTCGGCCCGTGCGTTGATCCGCTCGTGCACCTCCGCCAGCTCGGCGGCGTCGGCGGAGACGACCATGCCGCCGACCACCTCGAACGAGGAGTCCGTGCGCCCGTCCTCGGCCAGCAGCTCGACGAGCGTGCGGTAGTAGGCCGCCGCACGCGCGGCGAAGGCAAGCTCGGTGTCGTCGAGCCTGCGCGAGGTCCACGGCGACACGATGCCCGCGCCCGCGGCCGTGGCGGCGCCGGACAGGGCGGCGTCCACCACGACCACCTCGGCACCCGCGCGGGCCAGGTGATACGCCGTGCCTGCTCCCGCGATTCCCGATCCGATGACGATGATCCGCATGGGGCCAGCTTGCCGTATCGGAGGCGGGCGCGACGGGCGCGTAATTCGCTTGCCCGGACAGGCCGCTCCCGGCGACGCTGTGACCTGAGCAGTTCGGTGCCGCGCAGCGGCGGAGTCGAGGAGGTGCCCGA
This sequence comes from Prauserella muralis, assembly GCF_003202285.1. GTDB lineage: Bacteria > Actinomycetota > Actinomycetes > Mycobacteriales > Pseudonocardiaceae > Prauserella_B > Prauserella_B muralis. The sequence continues at coordinate 393,190 of NZ_MASW01000002.1, read as the reverse complement.
TGTCCAGCCCGGTCCCGGGTGCCGTCCGCGCCCGCCGTTCCGCCCCGCCGCGCTGACGCATCCGCCTGGCGGGGCCCCGTTTTCGACGAGGAGTCTCTCCAGTGCGACACCGCGACATCGATCCGTTCGACGCTGTCCCCGACCGCCCGGTGCGGCGCAGGCCACGCAGGCCGCGCTTCGACGACGAACCCGAGCCTGCCCGCGGCGGGCGGCTCACCGAGGACGAGCGGCATCGCCTCGCCCGCCTGCGCGAGGACGCCTACACGGAGACGGCACTGCCCGGCGGCGCCGATCGCTGGTCCACCTGGGACATGGGCGGGCACGGTCCCGCACCGCATCCAGCCTGGGTGGTCACCGACCTCGGCGCCCTCGACACCGAACTGGGCCTGCTCAGGACCGGCAAGGAGGCCGACGTCCACCTGCTGCGCCGCGGGTTGCCCGACGGCTCACGGGAGTGCCTGCTCGCCGCCAAGCGCTACCGCGGCGACGAGCACCGGATGTTCCATCGCGACGCGGGCTACCTCGAGGGCAGGCGCGTGCGGCGCTCGCGCGAGATGCGGGCGATGCGCAACCGCAGCGCATTCGGCCGCAACCTCATCGCCGAACAGTGGGCGACCGCCGAGTTCGCCGCACTGAGTCGCTTGTGGACGATCGGGGCGCCGGTGCCGTACCCGGTGCAGCGGGTGGGAACCGAGCTGCTGCTGGAGTTCGTCGGTGACGCCGACGGCACGGCCGCACCCCGGCTCGCCGAGCTGCGTCCCACCGGCGCAGAACTGCGCGCGCTGTGGCACGACCTGACGGCCGCGCTCGAGGTGCTGGCCGGTGAAGGGCTCTGCCACGGTGACCTCTCTCCGTACAACGTGCTCGTCCACGATGGACGCCCGGTGCTCATCGACCTGCCGCAGGTGGTCGACGTGGTCGGCAACCCCGGCGGCGCGCGCTACCTCGCCCGGGACGTGCACACGATCGCGCGGTGGTTCGCGGCCCGGGGGCTCGGTGACGACGTGCTCGCTCCCGGCGAGGTGCTCGCCGGGCTGCGCGCCGCCGCGCGGCTGCCCTGAGGTAGACTCGTCGGAGCACCGCCACCAACCGGACGGCTCAACCTCGTGCGGTGCTCCACCCATCAGTCGGCGCGCGGTCCCCGTCCGTGCCCTGCGCCGGGTTCGTCCCTGTGAACGCCCATCGCACCACCATCGCGACCTGCCCGGACCCGGGCAACGGGCCTCCTTGTGACGTGCCACGTCCGAGAGGCATTGAGTGACCACGACTTTGTCGACATCGTTCGCCGACCTGAACCTTCCGAAGCCGCTGCTGCGCACGCTGCAGCAGGCGGGCATGACGGAGGCCTTCCCGATCCAGGCGGCGACCCTGCCCGACGCGCTGGCAGGCCGGGACGTGCTCGGCCGCGCGCAGACGGGCTCCGGCAAGACCCTCGCCTTCGGCCTCGCGCTGCTGGCCAGGCTCGACGGCGGCGCGGCGCGGCCCAAGCAGCCACGCGCCCTCGTCCTCGTTCCCACCCGCGAGCTGGCCATGCAGGTCGCGGACGTGCTGATCCCGCTGGCGAAGTCGCTGGGCCTGTGGTGCCGCACGGCTGTCGGCGGCATGGCCTTCGGCCGCCAGTCCGAGGCGCTGGCACGGGGCGTCGACCTGCTGATCGCCACGCCCGGCCGCCTGTCCGACCACGTCCGGCAGGGCACCTGCCGGCTGGACCAGGTCCAGTTCGTGGCGCTCGACGAGGCCGACCAGATGGCCGACATGGGCTTCCTGCCACAGGTGCGGGAGATCCTCGACCTGACGCCGCGTGACGGCCAGCGCCTGCTGTTCTCCGCGACGCTGGACGGCGACGTCGAGCGGCTGGTCAAGGCGTATCTGACCAACCCGGTGACGCACTCGGTGGCGCCGGTCACGGCGAGCATCGACACGATGGACCACTACCTGATCGAGGTGGCGCACGAGCACAAGCAGGGCGTCATCACCGAGATCGGAGCGCGTGAGGGCCGCACGATCATGTTCGTGCGCACCAAGCACCACGCCGACCGGCTCACCAAGAAGCTGCGCTCGCAGGGCGTGGCCGCGGGCGCGCTGCACGGCGGCAAGACGCAGGGACAGCGCAACCGGGTGCTCGCCGACTTCAAGGACGGCCGGACTCCGGTGCTGGTGGCCACCGACGTCGCCGCGCGCGGCATCCACGTCGACGACGTGAGCCTGGTGCTGCACGTCGACCCCGCGGCCGACCACAAGGACTACCTGCACCGCGCGGGGCGCACCGCGCGGGCCGGGGCGTCCGGCACGGTGGTGACCCTCATTACGCGTGACCAGCGGCGCACCGTGCGCCGGATGACCGACAAGGCGGGGGTGCGCCCTCGCCAGCTCGCGGTCATGCCGGGCGATGCCGAGCTGGCCCGCGCCACCGGCGCCCGCAGGCCCAGTGGCATTCCGGTGGCCGAGCACCAGCCGTCCCGGCACTCAGGGGCGCCCCAGCACCCCGGCCGCCGCGCCGCCCAGGGGCGCGGAAGGCCCCCGTTCGGCGGGCGCAGGGAGCCGGGCGCGGGCGGGCAGAAGGGCCGCCAGCAGCGGCCGGGGCGCCGCCCGTCCCGCGCGCACGCCTGACGCACGCGTCGGCTACATCGGGATCAGCTCGAACGCACACGCCAAGCCGCCGCCGAACCGCTTGCCGGTCTCGGCGGCGGCTTCGCGCAGGAAGGTGTCCGGGTCGGCCATCGCGTTCTCGCCCAGCCCGGCGAGATAGGCCCTGTGCTCGCGCAGCGAGTCGACGGCCCTGTCGATGGTGGTGGTGATGTCCACGGCGTGCGTGGCCTCCGGCGAGGCGACGACGGCGACCCAGCGCACGCCCTGCCACGGCTCGAGGCCCTCGTCGAGCAGGTCGCGGAACACCCACCGGTTGGCGGCGTCGCGCACGGCGTCGAGTGTCGCCTGCCCGACGTGCCGGTGGTCGGCCATGTTGAGCCACTGACCGCCAGGCCAGGTGTCGTGGTGGTTGGTCATCACGACGAGCTCCGGCCGATGCCTGCGGATGGCGGCGGCGATGTCCCTGCGCAGCGGCAGCCCGTACTCGATCATGCCGTCGGCATGGTCGAGGAACTCGACGGTGTGCACGCCCACCACGGCCGCGCTGGCGACCTGCTCGCGTTCGCGCAGCGGGCCTGCCTCCTCGGGCGTCATGCCGTCGATCCCGGCCTCGCCGCGCGTGGCCAGTACGTAGGCCACCTCCCGGCCCTCGTCGGTCCACCGCGCGATGGCGCCCGAACCGCCGTACTCCAGATCGTCGGGATGCGCCACCACCGCCAGCGCGCGCGTCCAGCCGTCAGGCATCTCGGCAAGTCGTGCGTCCTGTGTCACCCTCGCTCCCCCTCCTCGATCGGCCCGGTGCGAGACTGCCAGGCGTGAACGCACCCGGTCCAGCTTTCCCCGCACTCCAGCCCGACGAGGTTTTCGACTGGCTCGACGCCGAGGCGGCCAGGCGCTCCGAGGCCGGCCTGGTGCGACGGTTGCGGGCTCGCGGGCCCAGCACCGACGAGCTGGACCTCGCGGGCAACGACTACCTCGGGCTGGCGCGGGACAAGCGCGTGGCGGGCGCCGCCGCGGCGGCCTCGCTGCGCTGGGGCGCGGGATCCACCGGGTCCCGGCTCGTGACCGGCTCCACGGAACTGCACGCCGAGCTGGAGCACGAGCTGGCCCGGTTCTGCGGCACGCAGGCGGCGCTGGTGTTCTCCTCCGGCTTCACCGCGAACCTGGGCGCCGTGACGGCCCTGTCCGGTGCCGAGTCGGCGATCGTCACCGACAAGTACATCCACGCCTCGCTCATCGAGGGCTGCCGCCTTTCCCGCGCCGACATCGCCGCCGTCGGCCATGCCGACCCGGCGGCCATCGCCCACGCACTGGCCACCCGCCGCAAGCAGCGGGCGCTGGTGGTCACCGACTCGGTGTTCTCCGTGGACGGCGACGTCGCGCCGCTGCGTGAGCTGTCCGAGGCCTGCCGCACGCACGGCGCGGCGCTGCTCGTCGACGACGCGCACGGCTTCGGTGTGCTCGGCGACGGCGGCCGCGGCGCCGTGCACGACGCCGGCCTCGCCGGGGAGCCGGACGTCGTCACCACGATCACGCTGTCCAAGGCGCTCGGAGCGCAGGGCGGTGCCGTGCTGGGCCCCCGCAGGGTCATCCGGCATCTCGTCGACACGGCGCGCAGCTTCGTCTTCGACACCGCGCTGGCACCGGGCAGCGCGGCGGCCGCACTGGCGGCGCTCGGGGTGCTGCGCGAGGAGCCGGGACTGGCCGAGCGGGTGCTCACCGTGGCGGGCTCGCTGGCGCACGGCCTGCGCGAAGCGGGGTTGCAGGTCAGCGGCTCCGGTGGCGCGGTGGTGTCGGTGCGGGCACCGGGCCCCGGCGAGGCTCAGGCGTGGGCAGGCGCGTGCGCCGAGCACGGCATCCGGGTGGGCTGCTTCCGCCCGCCGTCGGTGCCGGACGGCGTCTCCCGACTGCGGCTGACCGCGCGCGCCGACCTCGCCGAGTCCGATGTGGACCGCGCCGTGAAGGTGGTCGCCGAACTCGCCCCGCCCGGCGCCCGGGGCTGATGGCGGCCGCTCAGCCGATGACCGTCGTGGTCCAGTCCCGCTCGTCGGGACCGAGCAACGTGATCCGGTCCAGCAGGCCCTGAGCCCCGCCGATCGAACCGAGGTCCGCGGCGTTCGGGCGGTCGATCCGGACACACGCCCGCAGGGAGTTCTCCGTGGTGCACACCGGCTCACCCCTGCCGTCCGGCGCGCCGCCGCCCTCGGGGCGGACGTCGATGACCACGTTGGCGCCGTTGACGGTGTAGAACAGCTGCATGGTCCACGGAACGCCGTCCTGCGAGGGCCGGCGCGACAGCAGGCCGTCCGCGAGGTGGAAGCCACCGGGCAGGCCGGAGATGCGCAGCGGAAGCGGCACCGGATAGTCCCCGACGGTGACGCCCTCGGCGACGCGCAGGAGCGTCTGCCGCACGTCCGGGATGTCGAGGTAGTACGCGTTGAGCTCCGCCCAGCGGCCGTCGCCGGTGCGCCAGCGCAGGTACGAGTCGCCGCCGTTGAGCGGGTCGGCGGGGTTCACCGTGACCCAGTAGCCGTCCCGGTCGCCGACTTTGGTGGGGACCTTGACGGCCTCGCCGCCCATCTCGCCGAGCCGGTCGGCAGGAGGCTCCTTGTCGTACACCGCCAGCCAGATCATGGCCGGGTACTGCCCGTCGCCGATGGCCAGCGTGTAGTCGCCGTGGGCGCCGACGCCGTACTCGACGCCGCGGATCACCTCCGGCAGCCAGCCGAACCCCGCCTTGGCGATCATCGGGTTCGCTCCTGCGGCGGTCTTCGCGGTGGGCACCGGCGGCCGCGCCGGGTCGCTGGGACTGGAGGCCTGCGGTGCGGGGCTGGGACCGTCCAGCAGCGGCGGCAGCACCACGCTCGCCGCCACGATCACCGCGGCGCAGCCACCCGCGGCCGCGGACACGCGGAACCTGCGCCTGCGCCGCCCTGCCCTCTTCGCGGCATCCAGGTCGAGCGCCATCGGCGGCGCGGGGCTCTCCGCCAGTTCCCTGAGGCGGGTGGCGAGATCGGTCGTTTCCTCGGTCATGGCTACCCCTCCGGTGTGCCGATGGGCTCGCTGCGCAGCCGCGCGCGCAGCGTCTCGATGGCGTGCGCCGTCTGGCTCTTGACGGTGCCCGCGGAGCAGTCGAGCGTTCTGGCGACCTCGGCCACCGGCAGGTCGCAGAAGTAGCGCAGGACCACCGTGGCCCGTTGCCGGGGCGGTAGCTCGCCGAGCGCCGCCCGCAGGTCGAGCACCGCGTCGTGGTCGCTCTCGCGGGCGACGAGTTCCTCCTGGCTGTGCCGGAGGTCGACCAGCCTGCGCCAGGCCGTGCGCTGCTCGGCCAGGAACGTGTTGACGACCGTCTTGCGGGCGTAGCCGTCGAGGTTCCACGCCGTGCTGGCCCGGTGCCAGTTGGTGTAGAGCTTGGTCACGCCTGTCTGCACGAGGTCGTCGGCCCGGTGCCAGTCGCCACACAGCAGGTAGGCCACCTGGCGCAGCCACGGTGCCCGTGCCGTCACGTACTCCGTGAACTCCGCGTCGCGCCCGCGCCCGGTTCTCATCGGCGGCACCGTCCCTCCAGTTGTGCTCCAGCGCGCCCGTCACCGGGTAGATGCCGTCAGCCGCACGATCGGTTGCATGCCGGGCGCCAGGCATGGCGACGCGCCCGGCCGGGTACCACCGGAATCGAACACATGCTCGACGAAAGGTGTGCCATGAGCGAGGAGCAGGGTTTCCAGAACCCGGAGAAGGACCGCGGCGACTGGGTGACCGGCGACGAGGCGATGACCGGCCCGCAGCGGTCGTACCTGCAGACACTCGCCCAGGAAGCCGGCGAGGACGTGCCGGACGACCTCACCAAGGCGCAGGCGTCCGAGCTGATCGACAGGCTGAAGAACCGAACCGGCAGGGGCACGTAGCCGCCCGGCACGCAGCCAAAGCTCCCCAATGCGGCATTGGTGGCGTTGAACGCTACGAATGCCGCATTGGGGAAGTTGAGCGCTACGAATGTGGCATTGGGGAGCTTGGGGGCGGCGGGTCGGCTACCGCGGGGTGCGGGCTGGGCGGCGCATCCGGATGTGCGGGATGCCGTCCTCCTCGTACACCTCGCCCTCGGGCGCGAAGCCGAACCGGGCGTAGAAGCCCTCCGCGTAGGTCTGGGCGTCGAGCACGCACTCGGCGTCGCCGACGTACTCCATCGCGGCCTCCATGAGCCGCGCGCCGAGCCCGGTGCCACGCGCGGAGGGTGCCGTGCACACCCGGCCGATACGCCGCACCCCGCCCGGGTCGGCGAGCACCCGCAGACACCCCGCGACGCCGTCCTCGCCGGGTGCCCAGATGTGGTACGTGCTGGGCAGCAGATCTTTGCCGTCGATCTCGGCATACGGCGCCTCCTGCTCGACGACGAACACGTCGACACGCAGGCGCAGCAGGTCGTGCAGTTCGGCAGCGGTCAGCTCAGGACCGGGGCGGGCCAGCAGATCGGTCACCCGCCATGCCTATCAGACGCCGGAGAGCGACCCCGCATAGGTGGCCACGCGGGTGTAGACGCCGGGCTTGCCCGGGGCGGCGCAGCCCTGCCCCCACGAGACGATGCCGATCAGCGTGTTGCCCACCATGAGCGGCCCGCCCGAGTCGCCCTGGCACGCGTCGACGCCGCCCTCCGGATACCCCGCGCACACCATGGTGTGCGGGTCGTAGGTGCCGTAGGCGGTGCCGCACGTGCGGTCGTCGACCAGCGGCACCTGGGCGCCGCGCAGCGTGTCCGACCGGGGGCCGCCGTCGGACAGCCTGCCCCAGCCGAGCACGGTGGCCATCGTCCCCGGCGCGTACAGCGCCTGGTCGGCAGGCCCGGCCATCCGCGCAGGGCGGTACGGCAGGTCCCGCGCGAGCTCGAGCACGGCGATGTCGTTGCCGGTGGTCGGGTCCTCGTACTCGGGGGCGACCGACACGCGGCGCACCGCGGACTCCATGCCGTCGGCCGCGTCCTTGTCCTGCCGCCCCGCCACGACGCCGAGGTCGGAGCTGTCGACGGCCACGGCGCAGTGCGCGGCGGTGAGCACGGTGTCCGCCGCGACGAGCGTGCCGCCGCAGAACTGGTTGCCCCGTCCGTCCACGAGGAACACCGCGTACGGGTGGTCGGCGACCGCAACCTCCTTGCCGCCCACGATGTTCGGCTGCACTCCGCTCGAACGGCCCTGCATGGCGAGCGGCACGAACACCGCGGCCAGCAACAGCACGGCGCCCGCGACCAGGCCGTGACGGAGCTTTGTCGACATGCGCTTCCCCCTCGTCGGACAGACCACGCCCACCCTAGGCCGGACCTGCCCGGATCCGGGGTCACTGGATTGGGTGGTTTACGTTGAGGCCATGGGAGGCGGGCTGCTCATCGCCGGGACGACGTCGGACGCCGGCAAGTCGACGGTCGCCGCCGGGCTGTGCCGCTGGCTCGCCCGCCGCGGCGTGCGCGTGGCGCCGTTCAAGGCGCAGAACATGTCGAACAACTCCATGGTGTGCCCCGACGGCGCGGAGATCGGCAGGGCGCAGTGGCTGCAGGCCGTCGCCGCGGGCGCCGTGCCCGAGTCGGCGATGAACCCGGTGCTGCTCAAACCCGGTGGCGACCGGCGCAGCCACGTCGTGCTGCACGGCGAGCCGTGGGGCGAGCTGCGGGCGGGTGAGTGGGCCACAGGGCGGGCCGCACTCGCCGAGGCGGCCCACGCCGCGCTCGCCGACCTGCGCCGGCGCTACGACGTGGTGATCTGCGAGGGCGCGGGCAGCCCCGCCGAGATCAACCTGCGCGACGGCGACTACGTCAACCTCGGGCTGGCGCGGCAGGCCGGGCTGCCCGTGGTCGTGGTCGGCGACATCGACCGGGGCGGGCTGCTCGCCGCGCTCGCGGGCACCGTCGCCGTGCTCGACAAGGACGATCAGGCGCACGTCGCGGCCTTTCTGGTCAACAAGTTCCGCGGCGATGCCGGGCTGCTCGCGCCCGGCCTGCGCACGCTGACCGAGCTGACCGGCCGCCCGGTGCTCGGAGTGCTGCCGTGGCTGCCGGACGTGTGGCTCGACTCCGAGGACGCGCTCGCCATCGCGGGCTGGGACGGCCACCGCCGCGGCGCCGGGGCGACGCTGCGGGTGGCGGCCGTGCGGCTGCCCCGCGTGTCCAACGCCACCGACCTCGACCCGCTGGCCGCCGAGCCGGGCGTGGCCGTGACCGTGACCGCCGACCCGGACGTGGTGGCCTCCGCCGACCTCGCCGTGCTGCCCGGCACCCGCTCCACCGTGGAGGACCTGGCGTGGCTGCGCGAGCGCGGCATCGCCGACGCGATCGCCCGCCGCGCCGAGACCGGGCGTCCCGTCCTGGGCGTGTGCGGCGGCTACCAGATGCTGGCCCGCACCATCCACGACGACGTCGAGTCGGGGGCGGGTGCGGTGCCCGGGCTCGGCCTGCTGCCGCTGACGGTCCGGTTCTCCGCCACGAAGTCCCTCGGCACCCCGGCGGGCAGCTGGCGGGGGCATCCGGTGACCGGCTACGAGATCCACCACGGCGTCGCCGAGCTCGACACCGGCGCCGAGCCGTTCCTCGACGGCACGCGCCGCGGCGCGGTGTGGGCGACGATGTGGCACGGTGTGTTCGAGCACGACGCCTTCCGCCGGTCCTGGCTCACCGAGGTCGCGCGGCAGGCCGGGGTGGCGTGGGAACCGGCCGACGCGCCCGGGTTCACCGCACGGCGGGAGGCGATGCTCGACGGCCTCGCCGACGCCGTCGAGTCGCATGTGGACACCGCGGCGCTGTTGGCGCTCATCGAGGGCGGCGTGCCGCCCGGACTGCCGTGGGTGCGGCTCGGTCAGGACTCCGCGTAGCGCAGCACCGGCAGCATGCTCTGCGCGTCGACACTGCCGGGGTCGGGCTCGGCGCACGCGTCCAGCTCGGAGCGCAGCTTCTGGGCATCGAGGCCGGCGCCGATCAGCACCAGCTCGGTACGTCGCTTCTCGGCCGCGGCCCACGGTGCCGTGGTGAACCGCACGTAGCCGCCGACGGTGTGCAGCACGTGCTTCTCCTCGTGGCCGTCGACTCCGAAGTAGACGCAGCCCTTCATCCGGTACAGCCCGGAGGGCCTGCCCTCGAGGAACCGCGCGAAGCGGCGCGGATGCAGGGCCTCGGCGCTGAAGGTGAGCGTGTCGTAGACGGCGTGCGCGTGCTCGTGGCAGTCGTCGTGCTCACGGAGGTCGTCGAACGACAGCTGCCGGGGGCCGCCGTCCTGGTCGCGCTGTCGCCGCGGCTCGAACAGCAGTTCCGGGTCCACGCGGCCGTGCACCGCGGGCAGCACGGGGGTGGCGCCCGCGATGTCGCGCACCAGCTCCACCAGCCGCGTTTCGTCGGCGACGCGGTCGGTCTTGTTGAGCACCACGAGGTCGGCCATCCGCAGGTGCTCGTCCAGTTCGGGGTGCCGCTGCCGGGTGTGCTCGAACTCGGCGCCGTCGACCAGCTCCACCAGCCCCCCGTACTCGAGGCCGGGGTTCTCGCCGGCCAGCACCAGCCGCACCAGGCTGCGGGGCTCCGCCAGCCCGCTCGCCTCGATGACCACCAGATCCAGGTCGGTGCCCGGCCCGGTGAGCTTGCCGAGCATCGCGTCGAGGCCACGGGCGTCGACGGCACAGCACAGGCAGCCGTTCTCCAGCGACATCATCGAGTCGACCTGGCCCGCCACGCTCAGCGCGTCGACGTTGACGCTGCCGAAGTCGTTGACCACCACCCCGATCCGGCACCCCCGCGTGTTGCTGAGAAGGTGGTTGAGCAAGGTGGTCTTGCCCGAGCCGAGGAAACCGGCGACGACCACGACCGGGACACGCTGCTTCGCCAAGGCCACACCTTCCGGGAACAACCGCACTGCCACCTGGGTTGGCCGAAGGGCAGCCAACCACCGTCGTGAAGGGTAACGCCGTGCCGCACTACGACCTCGTGATCGTCGGGACAGGGTCCGCGAACTCGATCCTCGACCAGCGCTTCGCGGACCGGAAGGTCGCGATCGTCGAGAAGGGCACCTTCGGCGGCACGTGCCTCAACGTGGGCTGCATCCCCACCAAAATGTTCGTGCACACCGCCGACCTGGCCGCGGCGCCCGCCGCGGGCGCGCGGCTCGGCGTCGACGCGGAACTGACCGGCGTGCGCTGGCGGGAGATCCGCGACCGGATCTTCGGCCGCATCGACCCGATCGCCGCCGGTGGCCGCGAGTACCGCATGGAGCACGACGACAACGCCAACGTGACCGTGTACGAGGGCGCGGGCCGCTTCACCGGCCACAAGGAGCTCACGGTGACCATGGCGGGCAGGCAGGAGACGCTCACCGCCGACGAGTTCGTCCTGGCCGCGGGCGGGCGGCCGGTGGTTCCGGACGTGCCCGGGCTGGAGGAGACCGGCTACCACACCTCCGACACGATCATGCGGATCGACGAGCTGCCCGAGCGCATGGTCATTCTCGGCAGCGGCTTCATCGCCTCGGAGTTCGCGCACATCTTCGGCTCGTTCGGGGTGGACGTCACCGTCGTGGCCCGCTCGGGCGCGCTGCTGCGCATGGAGGACGACGACGTCAGCAGGCGGTTCACCGAACTGGCCGGGCAGCGCTTCGACGTGCGCCTCAACCGCAGGACGGTGCGGGTCCGCCGCGGCGGCGCCGGGGTGGTGCTGGACCTGGAGGGCCCTGGCGGGCCGGAGACCGTCGAGGGTGGTGTGCTGCTCGTGGCCACCGGCAGGCGGCCCAACACCGACCTGCTCGACGTCGGCAGGACGGGCGTGACCACCTCGCCCAGCGGGCATGTCGAGGTGGACGCCTACCAGCGCACCGGCGTGGACGGCATCTACGCGCTCGGCGACCTCTCCTCCTGGCACGAGCTCAAGCACGTCGCCAACCACGAGGCCCGCGTCGTGCAGCACAACCTGCTGCACCCGGACGAGCCGATCGCCGCCGACCACCGGTTCGTGCCGCACGCGGTGTTCACCTCGCCCCAGATCGCGTCCGTGGGGCTGACCGAGCAGGACGCCGCGGCGCGCGGCGTGCCGTACGTGACGGCGACGCAGGACTACGCGGGCATCGCCTACGGCTGGGCGATGGAGGACACCACCGGCTTCGCGAAGCTGCTGGCGGACCCGGAGACGGCGCAGCTCATCGGCGCGCACATCATCGGCCCGCAGGCGCCGACGCTGATCCAGCCGATCGTGCAGGCGATGAGGTTCGGCCTCGACGCGCGGTCGATGGCGCGCGGCCAGTACTGGATCCACCCGGCGATGCCGGAGCTGATCGAGAACGCGCTGCTCAACCTGCCGCTGTGAGCGCCGGGCCTCAGACGTAACGCGGTTTGCCCGCGAACCAGCCCAGCACCATCTGCCCGGCCACCACGGTCAGCAGCATCGCGAACGGCACCGTCCAGTCGCCGGTGACGTCGCGCAGCAGGCCGAACAGGAACGGGCCGAGCGCGGCGAGCAGGTAGCCGAAGCCCTGCGCCATCCCGGAAAGGCTCGCCGTGTCCGCGCTGGTGCGCGCCCGCAGCGCGATGGTGCCGATGGCGAGGGAGAACACGGCCATGCCGATGCCCACGAGCACCGACCACAGCAACGGCGCCGCCGACGGTGCCACCATGAGCCCGGCGATGCCCACGATGCCGAAGGCGCCGAGGCCGACGATCCAGTGGCTCTGGCTGTCGGACCGGGCGGCCAGCGGGGGCACGACCAGGCTCACCGGGAGCCCGATGAGCGAGACCAGGCCCACCATCAGCCCGGCGCCGGTGCGGCTGACGCCGGCGTCCATGAGCACCTGGGGCAGCCAGCCCATCATGATGTAGGCCAGGCACGCCTGGGTGCCGAAGAACAGGGTGACGATCCAGGCGAGCCGGTTGCGCAGCAGCGAGCGGCCGCGGCCGGACGTGCCGGGCGCGGTGATGCTCGGCGAGTTTCTGCGTGGCGCCGCGACCAGCCACAGCACCAGCGCGGCCGCGGCGAGGACGGCCCAGCTCGCCAGGCCCGCGCGCCAGCCGCCGAGTGCCTGGTCCAGCGGCGGGGTCACCGCGGAGCCCGCCGCTCCCCCCGCCTGCAGGGCGGCGGTGTAGATGCCGGTCATCAGCCCGATCCGGGTGGCGAAGGACGACTTCACCACCACCGGGATCAGCACGTTGGCCAGTGCGATGCCTGCGCTGGCCACGAGCGTGCCGCCCAGCACGACGAACGGGCCGTTGAGCACCCGCACCACCAGCCCCGCGGTGAGCACGGTCAGCGCCACCGCGACGGAGGCGTTGACCCCGATGCGCCGCGCGAGCAGCGGCGCCGCCAGCCCGGCGACGGCGAAGCACAGACCCGGCATGGTGGTCAGCGCCCCGGCCCAGGTGGCCGACGCGCCGAGCGTCTCCCGCATCTCGCCGAGCACGGCGCCCACCGAGGTGACCGACGGCCGCAGGTTGAGCGCCGCCAGTACCACGGCGACGGTGAGCAGCAGCCCGCCACCGAGCATCGTGGTGCGGCCCGCGGCCGGGCCGTCGCCCGCGCGCACGTCCTCGTCCAGAGAAGCCCCACGGTCGGTCGCCATGACTCTCAGGCTAGCAAAAGGTAGGATGATGGGCTCAACGGACAATTGTCGCAGCATCGAGACCTGGGAGTAGTTGTGCCGCTGGCCGCGACCCGCCGATCCGGACTCGTCGACCAAGTGATCAGCCAGCTCCGCGAGGCCATCCGGCGGGGCGAGTGGCCGGTCGGCGAGCGCATCCCCACCGAGGCCACGCTCGTCGCCGAGCTCGGGGTCGGGCGGAACACGGTGCGCGAGGCCGTCCGCGCGCTCGCGCACAGCGGCCTGCTGGAGGTGCGCCAGGGCGACGGCACCTACGTGCGCGCCACGAGCGAGGTGTCCGGCGCCATCCGCAGGCTGTGTGGCCAGGAGCTGCGCGAGGTGCTGCAGGTGCGCAAGGTCCTCGAGGTGGAGGGCGCGCGCCTGGCCGCGGGCTGGCGCAGCGAGGAGGAGCTGCGTGAGCTCGCCGCGCTGCTCGCCCGGCGCGACGAGGCCTGGGCGCAGCGGAACTTCGACGAGTTCGTCCGCGTGGACGCCGAGTTCCACCTCGCCACCGTGAAGGCAGGGCACAACGCGCTGCTCACCGAGCTGTACCGCGGGCTGACCGAGGTGGTCACCGCCAGCGTCGCCACCACGACGCAGGCCGACCTGTCCCAGACCGACCCGATCGGCCACCACGGCTTGCTCGACGCGATCGCCGAGCGCGACCCCGACCGCGCCGCCGCCGAGGCGGGTGGCTTCCTCGGCGAGCTGATCGCCCGCGCGGGCGACGATCTCGGCTGAGCCGCAGGGCCGAGCCCAAGGTGCCCTTCGGTACACCATGCGTGCCGAGGGTGCCCTTCGGCTCGCCGCCGGCCGCCGTCGTTCAGGCGCCCTGGCCCGTCAGGTCGTGCAGGCGCAGCGCCAGTTGCAGCTCCAGCGCGCGCTCCGGTGCCTGCCAGCCGGCGCCGAGCAGCGACGAGATCCGTTCCAGCCGCTGCGTCACCGTGTTGACGTGCACGTGCAGCTCGTCCTTCGCGCGCGTCAGGTTGCCCGCGCACGCGAAGTAGGCCCGCAGGGTCCGCAGCAGCTCGGTGCCGCGGGCCTCGTCGTAGTCGAGCACGGGGCCGAGTGTGGCTCTCACGAACTCCGGCACGTCGGCCCGGTCACCCAGCACCAGCCCGACGAACCCCAGGTCGGTGGGCGTCGCGCCGTGGCCCTGCCTGCCGAGCGCGAGCAGCGCCCGCACGCAGCGCACCGCCTCGGCGTGTGCCCTGGCCAGGGCGGCGGGACCGCGCGCCGGTCCCGCCGCCCCCACCGTCACCGGGCAGCCGAGCAGCCGCGTCAGCTCCGCGGCCGTCGCGTTCGCGAACTCGCCCGGCGATCCGGTGTCGGCCAGCAGCACCACCTGCTCGGCGAACACGCCCGCGAGCGCGGCCCTCCGGGCGGCCACCGACGCGAGGCGCGTCCGCGACACGCCCTCGGCATGCAGGGTGAGCACGGCGTGCGGCGCGGCGAGGTCGATGCCGAGCCTGCGGCCGCGGTCGAGCAGCGTCGCCGGGTCCCGGTCCGGGTCGGTGAGCAGGTCGGCCACCAGCTCGCCGCGCACGCGGTCCTCGGCCTCGGCCGCCGAGCGGCGCAGCAACAGCAGCAGGGCGGTCACCACGCTGGCCCGCTCGAACAGGCGACGGTCGGCGTCGGCCAGGTCCGGCCGCCCAGTAAGGGTGATGCTGCCGAGCACCTCGGGGCCGGCCATCACCGCGCACAGCCAGGATCCCCCGTCGGCGACCGCGCGCCCCGCCGCCCGCGACGACGCCAGGGCATGCGGCGAGCGCTGAGCCGGGCCACTGCCCGCCCGGCCCAGCTCGGCGCCGTCGGCGTCGTGCACGACGATGCCGCCGCCGAGCACCGTGGCGACGGCCGCGGCCACCTCGGGCACGTCGGCACCGCCGAGCACCAGTTCGGTGAGCCGGTCGT
Source organism: Prauserella muralis (assembly GCF_003202285.1). GTDB lineage: Bacteria > Actinomycetota > Actinomycetes > Mycobacteriales > Pseudonocardiaceae > Prauserella_B > Prauserella_B muralis. Next base: position 378,107 of record NZ_MASW01000002.1, on the reverse strand, counting down.
GCGCGTCCTGGGCCCTGGCGATGCTCTCGTTGTGCGCCTTGATGGTGGCGTTGGCGGCCTCCAGCTCGCGCAGCGCGGCGGCGGTGGACTCGATGAGCCGCGCGTTGTCGATCGCGATGGCCGCGTGGTCGGCGAACGACGACAGCAGCGCCACCTCGTCCGGGGAGAACGTCCTCGGCCGCCGGTCCGAGGCGTACAGCACGCCAATCACCTGCTCGCCGAGCGCGAGCGGCACCCCGAGGATGGCGACGAGACCCTCGTCGGCCACCGCCCTGTCGATCGGCGTGGTGTGCTCGAACCGGGTGTCGTTCGGGTAGTCGGCCGTGGCGTAGGGGCGGGCCGTCTGCGCCACCAGCCCGCCGAGCCCCTCCCCCAGGCCCAGCCGCAGCTGCTGGAACAGCGCCGACGCCGACCCGTCGGTGACCCGCATGTAGGTGCCGCCGTCGTTGTCGTTGAGGCTGAGGTAGGAGACGTCCACGTGCAGCAGCGAACGGGCCCTTCGCACGATCGAGCGCAGCACCGCGTCCAGATCGCGCAGCCGTGCCAGGTCGCTCGCGGTGTCGAACAGGGCGGCCAGCTCGGCCTCCCGCCTGCTGTGCGCGTCCAGCGTGCGGCGGATGCGCACCGCGAGCTCGATCAGGCCGCTGTCCGCGGGAACACGAGCCAGCTCGTCGCTGCTCGCGCCCGCGGACAGCAGTTCCAGCAGCCGGTGGGCGGGGATGTCGGTCACCCCTTCATGGTCACACTCGCGTCCGTGCGCGGGCCCGCGTCGGCCAGCGAGGTCCCGCGGGTCTCCTTGGCCACGAACACCGCGACGATCGTGACCACGCAGGTGGCGGCGACGTACACCGAGATCATCAGGCTGCTGCCGGTGCTGCTGAGCAGCGCGGTGGCGATGAGCGGGGCGATGCCGCCCGCGATGATCGAGGCCAGCTGGTAGCCGATGGAGGCACCGGAGTACCGCACCCGCGTGCCGAACAGCTCGGAGAAGAACGCCGCCTGCGGGCCGTACATCGCGCCGTGCAGCACCAGGCCCACCGTGACGGCGACCATCGTGCCGAGCGCCGACTCGGTGTCGAGCATCGTGAAGAACAGGAAGCTCCACACGAGCATCCCGGTGGCGCCGAACAGGTAGACGGCCCTGCGGCCGATGACGTCGGACAGCCAGCCCCAGAACGGGATCGTCACGAAGTGCACGGCGGAGCCGACGAGCACGGCGTTGAGGCCGACCGACTTCGGCAGGTCCAGGTGACTGGTGAGGTAGACGAGCACGAACGCCGTGATGACGTAGTAGGAGACGTTCTCGGCGAAGCGCGCGCCCATGGCGATCAGCACCTCGCGCCAGCTGTGCCGCAGCACCGTGACGATCGGTGCCTTCTCCGGGGCGGGCTTGTCCCCGGCCTGCTTGACGGCCTCCAGGAACACCGGCGACTCGGCGACCGCGAGCCGGATCCACAGGCCGATGCCGACGAGCAGGCCGGAGAGCAGGAACGGGATGCGCCAGCCCCACGCCTCGAAGGCCGCGTCGCTCTGCACCCCGGCGAGGATGGCCAGCACGGCCGTGGCGAGCAGGTTGCCGCCCGGCACGCCCGCCTGTGGCCAGGACGCCCAGAAGCCGCGCCGTCGTTGGTCGCCGTGTTCGGAGACGATCAGCACGGCGCCACCCCACTCGCCGCCGACCGCGAAGCCCTGCACCAGGCGCAGGAAGACCAGCAGCAGCGGCGCGGCCACGCCGATGGAGGCGTAGGTGGGCAGCAGGCCCATGGCGAACGTGGCGCCGCCCATGAGCAGCAGGCTCAGCACGAGCAGCTTCTTGCGGCCCAGCTTGTCGCCGTAGTGACCGAACACCAGGCCGCCGAGCGGGCGGGCGACGAAGCCGATCGCGTAGGTCGCGAACGCCAGCAGCGTGCCGGTGAGCGGGTCGGCGTCCGGGAAGAAGAGCTTGTTGAACACGAGCGCGGCGGCCGAGCCGTAGAGGAAGAAGTCGTACCACTCGACCGTGGTGCCGATCATGCTGGCACCGACGACCCGCTTGATGGACCGGGATTCGGACCTGGATTCAGGCCTGGACTCAGACATGGGCTCACCACTCCGTTGTGTGTGCGGATGGGGACGGGAACGGGTTGCGCCGCCCTCAGCTGGCGGTCCAGCCGCCGTCGAGGGGAATCGAGGCGCCGGTCAGGTAGGCGGCCTCGGCGGAGCACAGCCACCGGACGAGCGCGGCCACCTCGCCGGGCTCGATCAGCCGCTTGAGCGCGGTGCGATGGAGAAACACCTCACCGAGAACGTCGGCCTCCGCGATGCCGCGGGCCCGGGCCTGGTCGGCCACCTGCCCCTCGACGAGCGCGGTCCGCACGTAGCCGGGATCGACGCAGTTGCTCGTCACCCCGTGCGGCGCGCCCTCGAGGGCGGCGACCTTGCTCAGCCCCTCCAGCCCGTGCTTGGCCGCGACGTAGGCGGCCTTGTGGGGGCTCGCCCGGACGCCGTGCACGCTGGAGATGTTGATCAACCTGCCCCAGCCCCGTTCGTACATGGCGGGCAGGCAGTGCCGCATGAGCAGGAACGGCGTGGTCACCATCAGCTGCTGCATCGCGGCGAACCGGCCGGGCGGGAAGTCCTCGATCGGCGCGATGTGCTGGACGCCCGCGTTGTTGACGAGGATGTCCACGGCGGCGGGCAGCCCGGGGACCGAGCCCGGATCGGTGAGGTCGGCGACATGGGCGAGGGCGCCCGTCTCCCGCGCGGTCGCCGACGCCGCCGCCTCGTCGTGGTCGACGAGGTGGACCTTGGCGCCCGCGGCGGCCAGTGCGGCGACGCACGCGCGGCCGATGCCGCTGGCCCCACCGGTGACGAGGGCGGTTCTGCCCTCCAGCGACGTGCTGGTCATGACAGCCGACCGTAGAAGCAGGCCACTCGGGCGGCCATGGGTGAGCAGCCTACAACTCTCCGGCACACTATGTGGCCGGTTCACATGTCACGGCAGGGTGAGGATCTCCGCGCCGTTCTCGGTGACCAGGATGGTGTGCTCGAACTGGGCGGTCCACTGCTTGTCCTTGGTGGTGACCGTCCAGTCGTCGTCCCAGACGTCGTAGTCGATCGTGCCGAGGGTGATCATCGGCTCGATCGTGAACGTCATGTTCTGCTCGATCACCGTGGTGACCGACGGCTCCTCGTAGTGCAGCACGGTCGGCGCGGTGTGGAAGGCCGGGCCGACGCCGTGGCCGGTGAAGTCGCGGACGACGCCGTAGCCGAAGCGCTTGGCGTAGGACTCGATGACCCGTCCGATCACGTTGAGCTGCCTGCCGGGGCGCACCGCCTTGATCGCGCGTGTCGTGGCCTCACGGGTGCGTTCGACGAGCAGCCGCGCCTCCTCGGACACGTCCCCGGCGAGGAAGGTCGCGTTGGTGTCGCCGTGCACGCCGCCGATGTAGGCGGTGACGTCGATGTTGCAGATGTCGCCGTCCTCGATCACGGTCGAGTCCGGGATGCCGTGGCAGATGACCTCGTTGAGCGAGGTGCAGCACGACTTCGGGAAGTTGCGGTAGCCCAGCGTCGACGGGTAGGCGCCGTGGTCGAGCAGGAACTCGTGGACGACCTTGTCGATGTCGTCGGTGGTGTTGCCCGGCTTGACCGCCTTGCCGCCCTCCTCCAGGGCCTGCGCGGCGATCCGGCCGGCCACCCGCATCGCCTCGATCACCTCGGGCGTGCGCACGCCGTTGCCGGTGTCGCGGCGCGGGACGGCCTTGCCGACGTACTCGGGGCGGGCGATCGAGGAGGGAACGGGACGGCGTGGCGACTGCACGCCGGGCTTCAGCGGGGCACGAACGGGCATGCCCCCAGCCTACGACCCGCCCGGAGCGGCGGCCGGGAGACCGGCGGCACCGCCAGCGACCCGGCGGTATCGAGCAGTGCCGGTCTCCTCGGCAACTGCAGGATGTCGCCGAGGACCAGCTCCGAACGCAGGTAGGTCACGTCGCCGCCTGGCGCACCGCCCCGGGCAGCTCCACTCTGGCGAGCATGTCAGCGATCACGCCGGACTCTCCGGTCGGCCGCAGCTCGGCGACCGGCGCGCCACGGTCGGTGACGGTGAACGACTCCCCCGCGGCGACGCGGCGCAGGTAGACGCTCGCGTTCTGGCGCAGGTCGCGGATGCCGATCGACTTCATGTGCTACCTGGTAGCACTTCAGCGCAGTGCGGACAGGAACCGCTGCGTCGCCTCGACGGCGGGGCCGGACGAGTCCGCCCGCGCCAGCAGGACGGCGAACGCGACGTCGTCCTGGTACCCGGCGAACCAGCCGTGCGAGTGGGTGCCGTCGCCGAACTGGGCGGTGCCCGTCTTGCCGTGCACGCCCGGCAGCCCGGCCAGCCGCCGCGCGGTGCCGTCGGTGACCACCTCGCGCATCATCCTGCGCAGGCTGGCCAGCACCTCCTCGTCCAGCCGCCCGCCCTTCTGCGTCACCTGCGTCCTCATGCCGCGCAGCAGGCTCGGCACGGGCGTCTCGCCGGAGGCGACGGTGGCGGCGACGAGGGCCATGCCGAACGGGCTTGCCAGCGTCTTGCCCTGGCCGAAGCCGTTCTCGGCGCGCTGCACGATCGGTTTGGCTGGCGGCACCGAACCGGTGATGGTCGTGATGCCGGGCACCACGAAGTCGGCGCCGATGCCGAGGTCCTGCGCGGTGACGGTCAGCGCGTCGGGCGGAAGCTCGGCGGCCAGCTTCGCGAAGGTGGTGTTGCAGGAGCGCGCGAACGCGGTGTGCAACGGCACGGTGCCCAGGTCGAAGCGGTGGTCGTTCGGCACGAGCCTGCCCTCGATGACCGTGGTGGCCGGGCACTCGACCTTCGAGTTGGGGGTCACCGTCTTGGCCGACAGCGCGGCCGCGGCCGTGACGATCTTGAAGGTCGAGCCGGGCGGGTAGCGCCCGGTGAGCGCGATCGCGCCCTGCGGGTCGGCCCTGGGGTTCTGCGCCACGGCGAGCAGCTCGCCGGTGGAGGCCTGCATCGCCACGATCGCGCCGGGCACGCCGACCCCGGTCAGCGCGTCCTCCGCCGCCTGCTGGGTGCCGACGCTGAGCGTGCTGGTGACCGCGTCGGCAGGGCGTGGCGCCTCGCTGTGCAGCTCGGCGATCTCGGCGCCGGTCGCGTCCACCGTCACCACGCGCCAGCCCGCGCGGCCGGCGACCTGGTCGGCCACGGTGCCGCGGATGGCGGGCAGCACCTGGCTGCCGAAGTCACGGCGCGTGGACAGCAGCCGTTCCTCGCTGGTGAAGTGCACCCCGGGCAGGTCGTAGATCGCCGGCTTCACGGCCTGGTAGTCCGCGGAGCGCAGGGTGGCCGCGAGGTAGCTGCCGCCCTTCTCCGTGCCGTTGATGCCGTCGAGCAGGGACTGCCTGGTGATGCTGGCCTCGAGCGGGTTGAGCTGCCTGGCCAGCGTGCCCACGACGTGGTCGAGCCGCTCACCGGCCTTCTCCTTGTCGACCAGGACGTGCACCACCGTGCCCGCCTGCAGCAGCGGGTTGCCGTCCCGGTCGAGCACCGGTGCGGGCGCGGGTGTCTCCACCTGCAGGGCCAGCGACTGCTGCGCGCCGAGATCCGGATGGATCAGTTCGGGTGTCCAGCGCAGCCGCCACTGCCCGTCCACCGTGTGCAGCTGTGCCGAGGCGGCGTAGCCCCAGCGCCTGCCCTCGCCGAGCCGCCAGTCGAGCCGGTACCTGGCGGTGGCCTGCTCGTCGCTCGCGCCGTCCTCGACACCGGTGACCTGGGTGCCGAGCGACTTCGGTTTCAGCGCGCCCCGGGCCTGGTCGAGCACGGCCTTCGCGACCTTGGGCGAGTCGGTGAGCCCGGCGGCCCGCGCCGTGTCACCGCGCGCGAACGCGCCCAGGAACTCGCCGGTCACGTCGTCCGGCCCGCTGCCGCTGTCGAACACGCTGCATCCTGTCAGCACCAGCACAGCACTCAGCAGCGCCGCGGCGATCCGGTATGTCCCCTGACGTCCTCCCAGCACACCGAGCAGACTATGCCGACGCCTGCCCGGCCGTGCTCAGGGGCAGGCCCGTGTCGGGCGCCGGGTTCCGGTGACGATCCGTGGCGAGGCTGCCGCCGAGCCCGAGGGCACCGTGGGCACGACCTGTGTACCCACGGTGCCCTTCGGCTCGTCGCCGGAGGTCAGAACAGCACGGTGGCGTAGCGGCCGACCTGGCGGAAGCCGACCTTGCGGTAGACGGTCAGCGCCGGGGCGTTGTAGGCGTTGACATACAGGCTGGCGATGCGGCCCATGCCGTGCACAAGGCGCGCCGCCACGGCGGCGGTGCCTGCGGCGCCGAGCCCCTCGCCGCGCCGGTCGGGATGCACCCACACCCCCTGGATCTGCCCCACCGACTCCGACAGCGCGCCGATCTCCGCCTTGAAGACCACCTCACCGTTCTCGAAGCGGGCGAACGCCCGGCCGCCCGCGATCAGCTCGGCCACCCGCGCGCGGTAGCCCGCGCCGCCGTCGCCTGCGCGCGGGTCGACGCCGACCTCCTCCAGGAACATCGAGATCGCGGCGGGCAGGTAGCGCTCCAGTTCGGTGGGACGGACGGGCCGGACGAGCCGGTCGGCCGGCAGCGCGGGCTGGCGGTCGAGCGCCATCAGCGGCTGGTCGGCGCGCACCTCGCGGGCGGGCCCCCACTCGGCGGCCAGCTCGTCCCACAGCCCGAGCACCTGGTCGGCGGGCCCCACGAGCGAGGAACACGTCCGGTGCTTGCGCAGCGCCCGGTCGGCGAACGAGCGCAGCGCCGCGGCGTTGCCGCGCAACGGGATCAGGTTCGGGCCGGAGAAGCACAACCCGCGCAGCTCGCCGGTGCGGCCATGCCGCCCGTCGGCACCCCACAGTTCACCGCCGAGCCGCCATGGGTCGAGCCCAGCCACTTCCACGCGCGCGGAGACCATGCAGCTACCCACCGGGTCGGCGGCCAGCGCCGCCCGGACCGCCGGGTAGTCCTTGTCGTCGAGCAGCCGCGCACCAGCAAGCCGCAACACGGCTCCAGCCTGCCAGATGAACGCCGGTAACGGAAAAAACCGCACCCGGTGCGGAGGGTGCACGGCCCCGTCCCGGCCGCCCCGGGATCACGGCGCAGGCGCCCCCGCATAGGTGCCGAAGATCCACACGTGGCCCTCGGGATCGGCGATGCCGACGTTGCGGGAGCCGTAGTCGGTGTCGTACGGCTTGTCGGTGATCGTCGCGCCGGCCTCGACGGCCCGCCGGTACACCGCGTCGGGATCGGCGGTCACCACGTAGAGCGTGCCTGCGCCGCCCTCCTCGCTGCCGCCGTGGCTGGTGCCCCGGGTTCCGTACATGACCCCGCCGCCCTCGGGCCAGAGCAGCTCGGCATGCTCGATCGTCGTGCCGTCCTCGCCGCGCACCGTCATGGTCTCGGTGAACCCGAGCACGGCGGTGAGAAAACGCCGGGCCGTCTCGGCGTCGCGGTACAGGACACTCGGCCACACTCCTGGGTTGTTGATGCGGTCGAGTCTTCCCGGCCGTCGGCCGCGGAGTCTTGGAGAAATGGGAGCTGCCCGAGCTCCTCGGCGAGCCACGTGCCCGGCGAGCACCCGGCGAGCGCGCGCCACTCGTGGTTCAGGTGGGCCTGGTCGGAGTAGCCGCACGCGACGGCGAGGTCGGCAAGCCGGATGCCGGGCCGGGCGCGCAGCAGCCGGGTGGCCCGCTCGAACCGCAGCACCCTGGCCGCCTGCTTGGGGGACACGCCGAGCTCGGCGCGAAACCGGGTGAGCAGGTGCCTGCGGCTCCACCCGATCTCGTCGGCCAGCGCGCCCACCCGCATCTCGCCCCCGGTGCCGAGCAGTCGCCGCCAGGCCCAGCCGACCTCGGGGGCGGCCGGGGCGGCGTCGCCGAGCCGCGCGAGCAGCGCGTCGTCGAGCAGGGCGAACCGCCGCGTCCAGCCGGGCGCGGCGGCGAGCCGTTCCGGCAGCGCGGCGAGCGCGGGAGCGCCGAGAGCGGCGAGGTCCACGACGTAGCCGCTCAGGTCGGCGGCGGGCAGGCCCAGCAGCGTGCGCGCGCCCAGCGGGTTCAGCTCGAGGTGCACCCCTGACTGGTAGGCGTCCTGCGCGATCAGCGCCGGTGCAAGGTGAATGCCGCCGACCAGACCGGCGAATGCCCCGGGCGCCTCGCCCTCGCGAGGCATGCCGACCACCCGCACCGGGCCGGCCAGGCTGAGGATCAGCGTGACGTGCCTGCTGGGCAGGCCGCGGTGCACGGCGAGCGTCGTGCCGCGCTGGGTGTAGCCGATGTAGCGGGTGACGAACGGCCGCAGAAGCGGGTGCGGCTGCCGCACCGCCCAGTCGGCACCGTCCCCGCCGTCACCGTCGGCCATGTGTCCAGCCTGCGAGCGGCGCGGCCCGGCCGCAAGCTCCTCAGCCGTGCGCGGCGAGTTCCCTGCGCACCACGGGCGCCACCTCGGTGCCCAGCAGCTCGATCGCCTTGAGCGTGTCCTTCTGCGGCACGCCGCCGAAACCCAGCTGGATGAGCAGCCGCTGGTGCCCGAACAGTTCGTGCTGGTACAGGATCTTGTCGATGATCTCCTGCGGGCTGCCCACCACCAGCGCGCCGCGCGGCGAGGCCTGCTCGTCGTAGGCCTCGCGGGAGGTGTGGAAGCCGCGCCCGCGTTCGTGGAAGTTCTCCAGCATCCCCCGGTTGAAGTACGGGTACGACAGCTCCCGCGCCTGCCTGCTGGTGGGCGCGACGAAGCCGGGCGAGTTGATGCTCACCGGCAGCGCGTCCGGGTCGTGGCCCGCCTCGCGGGCCGAGTTGCGGTAGAGCGCCGCGAAGGGAGCGAACCGGAACAGCGAGCCACCGATGATCGCCAGCGCCAGTGGCAGCCCGAGCCGCGCGGCCCGCACCACCGAGGGTGGCGCGCCGCCGACCGCCACCCAGACCGGCAGCCGCTCCTGCAGCGGGCGCGGGGCCACGTCGGCGTCCCGCAGCGCGGGGCGGAACCGGCCGGACCACGTGATCGGGTTCTGCTCGCGCAGTGCCAGCAGCAGCTCCAGCTTCTCGGCGAACAGCGCATCGTAGTCACCGAGGTCGTAGCCGAAGAGCGGGAACGACTCCAGGTAGGACCCGCGGCCCGCGATGATCTCGGCGCGGCCGCCGGAGAGGAGGTCGAGCGTGGCGTACTGCTGGAACACCCGCACCGGGTCCTCGGAACTGAGCACGGTGACGGCGCTGGAGAGCCGGATGTTCTCGGTGCGCTCGGCCATGGCGGCGAGCACCACCGACGTCGCCGAGACGGCGAAGTCGCCGCGATGGTGCTCGCCGAGCGCGAACACGTCGAGACCCACCTGGTCGGCGACCGTGGCCTGCTCGACGTAGTCGCGCAGGCGCTGCCGCGCGCTCGGCGCCTGCCCCGTGAACGGGTCCGGGGTGATCTCACCGAACGAGTAGACCCCGAGTTCGAACGCCACGAACAGTCCTCTCGTGTGCCGACCCATCGGCGCCGCCGCGAGCCCACGGTGACTCAGTGTCAGCGTGGGTGTAGTCGCTGGTTGTGAGCGGCTAGGGTCCGGCCCTGATCGCGTGGTGACTCGCACGGTGCCTGCCGCCCCGGGTGGGGTTGGCTTGCCAAGGAATTGTCCAGCGTGGTCGGGGTGCGGGCCGGCTGGCCTGACTTGATAGAAGCGTGGGCTATACGCGTCCAACCTCGACTGAGGTGTGTTCGACCAGCCGACCCGTACCGGATGCCTGTCACCTCTGGTTGGGAAGGGAAGGACACCCGGTTGTCTATGGTGGTCGTGGGGATCGATCCGCACAAGCGCAGTCACACCGCTGTTGCTGTTGACGAGGCCGGCCGCAAGCTGGGTCAGCTGACGGTCAACGCGGATGACGAGGGGTTTCTGCGGTTATGGGCGTGGGCGGCCCGCTACGGCACCCAGCGGCAGTGCCTGGTGCGCTGGGCGGTCGAGCACGGCCGTGGCGTGGCCGGGCGGCTGGTGCGTGCGCTGGTGGGGCAGGGCGCGGCCGTGGTGTGGGTGCCGCCGAAGCTGATGGCCCAATGCCGTGCCTCGGCGCGCACGCGGGGCAAGTCCGACCCGATCGACGCGCTCGCGATCGCGCGGGCCGCGATCCGCGAGCCGGACCTGCCGGCCGTGCAGCTCGACGAGACCGCCGCCGAGTTGCGGCTGCTCAGCGACCGCCGCGAGCACCTGGTCCGCTCCCGCACCGAGCTGATCAACCAGCTGCGCTGGCGCCTGCACGACCTCAACCCCGCGCTCGACGCGGGCGCCACCGCGCTGACCGGGCCCCGGACGCTGACCCACCTCGCCTCGGCGCTGGCCGTGCTGCCCGCCAGCGTGAGCTGCCAGCTCGCCGCCGACCTGGTCGCTGACATCGCCCGGCTCGGCGAGCAGATCCGTCATCTCGAACGCCGCCTGCACGCCCTGGTCACCCCGCTCGTGCCGGCCCTGCTGGCCATCGTCGGGATCAGCACCGTCACCGCCGCGAAGATCCTCGGCGAGGTCGGCGGCATCACCCGTTTCCGCAGCCCAGCCGCGTTCGCCCTGCACAACGGCACCGCCCCGATCCCCGTCTGGTCCTCCGGCAAGCCGCAATACCGGCTCAACCGCGGCGGCAACCGACAACTCAACGCCGCCCTGCACCGCATCGCCATCACCCAACTCGCCCACCACCAACCCGCCCGTGACTACCGCGACCGCTGGAAAACCCACCACCCCCACGCCACCACCAAAGCCGCCATCCGCGCCCTCAAACGCCACCTCAGCGACGTCATCTACCGCGCCCTCCTCACCGACCACCTCCAACAACACCCAACCCCACCCACAACTTGACATAGAAGCTTCCTTGGGCACACACCGGGTACCCACGGTGCCCTTCGGCTCGCCGCCGGCGCGCGCTAGCTGACCGTCACGACCGGCTCTCCGGCGCCGCCCGCCTCGCCGGTCTCCTCGGCGATGCGCATGGCCTCCTCGATGAGGGTCTCCACGATCTGGTGCTCGGGCACGGTCTTGATCACCTCGCCCTTGACGAAGATCTGCCCCTTGCCGTTGCCGGAGGCCACTCCGAGGTCGGCCTCCCGCGCCTCGCCGGGACCGTTCACGACACAGCCCATGACGGCCACGCGCAGCGGCACCTCCATGCCCTCCAGGCCCGCGGTGACCTCGTCGGCCAGCTTGTAGACGTCCACCTGCGCGCGCCCGCACGACGGGCAGGAGACGATCTCCAGCTTGCGCGGGCGCAGGTTCAGCGACTGCAGGATCTGCGCGCCGACCTTGACCTCCTCCACCGGCGGCGCCGACAGCGACACGCGGATGGTGTCGCCGATGCCCTGGCGCAGCAGCGCGCCGAAGGCCACCGCCGACTTGATGGTGCCCTGGAAGGCGGGACCCGCCTCGGTGACACCCAGGTGCAGCGGGTAGTCGCACTGCTCGGCGAGGATCTCGTAGGCGCGCACCATGACCACCGGGTCGTTGTGCTTGACCGAGATCTTGAGGTCGTGGAAGTCGTGCTCGGCGAACAGCGACGCCTCCCAGAGCGCCGACTCGGCGAGCGCCTCGGGCGTGGCCTTGCCGTACTTCTCCATCAGCCGCTTGTCGAGCGAGCCCGCGTTGACCCCGATGCGGATCGGGGTGCCGTGGTCCTTCGCCGCGCGGGCGATCTCGGCGACCTTGTCGTCGAACTTCTTGATGTTGCCGGGGTTGACCCGCACCGCGGCGCAGCCTGCCTCGATGGCGGCGAAGACGTACTTCGGCTGGAAGTGGATGTCGGCGATCACCGGGATCTGGGACTTGCTCGCGATCGCGGGCAGCGCCTCGGCGTCGTCCGCGCTGGGACAGGCGACCCGGACGATGTCACAGCCCGCGGCGGTCAGCTCGGCGATCTGCTGCAGCGTGGCGTTGACGTCGGCGGTGTTCGTGGTGGTCATCGACTGCACCGAGATCGGATAGTCGCTGCCCACCCCGACCGGGCCGACGTGCAGCTGGCGGGTCTTGCGGCGTTCGGAGAGCACGGGAGGTGGAGTGGCGGGCAAACCCAGGTCGACGGTCATCGAATCCTCTGCTAACTCCTCAGCTGCGTGGTCACTTCAACGATACGTCAGCGCATGAGCCGGATGGGGTTGACGATGTCAGCCGTAACGGTGAGCAGCACGACCGCGCCGCCGATGACCACGAGCACCATCGTGACGGCGTTGAGCCTGGTGTAATCGACCGGGCCCGCGGGCACCTTGCCGCGCAGCTTGCGCAGCCAGTCGCGCACCCGCTCGTACCACGTGACGGCGATGTGCCCGCCGTCGAGCGGCAGCAGGGGCAGCAGGTTGAAGATGCCGACGAAGAAGTTCAGGCTCGCCAGCAGGAAGAGGAAGACCTCCCACAGTCCCTGCTCGACGGCCTCGCCGCCGATCCGGCTGGCGCCGACCACGCTGATCGGTGTGTTCGGGTCGCGTTCGCCACCGAAGATGGCCTCGACCACGGCCGGGATGCGCTCGGGGAACTCCAGCAGCCGCTGCCAGGTCTCGGCCACCAGCTCCCCGGTGAAGGCGGCGGTGCCGCCGAGCGCCGCGACCGGCCCGTGCGGCACCAAGCTCGACGGGGCGACGCCGATGGCGCCGGCCTGCTCGGTGCCCCCGTTCTCGGCGGGGCGCGTGACCTGCGGCACGTCGACGGTCAGCTGGACGCGCTCGCCGTCGCGCAGCACGGTCATCGGGGTCGGGCCCTCGGCGCCCTGCACGGTGCGGAGCAGGTCGCTCCACTCGCGGATGGGCGTGGAACCGACGGCCACGATCTCGTCACCCGGCTGGATGCCCGCGGCCTTGGCGGGCGCCGGGTCACCCGGCCTGCACCGGGGGTCGTTGACCTGCTGGACCGTCGTGGCGTTGGTCACGCAGTCGGAGACCTCGGACACCACGGGCCGGTTGTCCAGGTTCGGCAGGCCCATCGTGATCGCCATCAGGTAGAGCACGATGAAGCCGAGGACGAAGTGGGTGAACGAGCCCGCGGAGAGCACGACGGTGCGCTTCCACGTCTTGAACCGGTACATCGCCCGCGGCGCCTCGTCGGGGGTCACCTCGTCGAGCGCGGTCATGCCCGCGATGTCGCAGAACCCGCCGAGCGGGATCCACTTCAGCCCGTACTCGGTCTCGCCACGGCGGAACGAGAACACCGTCGGCCCGAAGCCCACGAAGTAGCGCCGGACCTTCATCCCGAAGGCCTTGGCGGTGAGCATGTGTCCCGCCTCGTGCAGTGCGACCGACACGCAGATGCCGAGTGCGAAGAGCACGACTCCCAGCAGGTAGACGAGCACGCGCTACTTCCCTCCAGAACCGATGGCCAGGGCGCGCTCCCGCGCCCACTCTTCCGCGGCGAAGACGTCCTCGACGTCGCGAGGCTCGCGACGCCACTCGTCGGCGGCCTCCACCACGCTACTGACAGTGTCCACGATGGACGTGAAGCTCGCGTTCTGCGCCAGGAAGGCGGCCACGAGCTGCTCGTTCGCGGCGTTGAACACGGCGGGAAGGCAGCCGCCCTCGGCGCCGGCATGCCTGGCCAGCTCCACGGCGGGGAACGCGGCGTTGTCCAGTGGCTCGAACGTCCACGCCGAGGCCTCGTCCCAGCGGCACGCGGGCGCGGCGCCAGGCACCCTGGCGGGCCAGTGCAGGGCGAGCGCGATGGGCAGCCGCATGTCGGGCGGGCTGGCCTGGGCGATCGTCGACCCGTCGACGAACGTGACCATCGAGTGCACGATCGACTGCGGGTGCACCACGACGTCGATCCGCTCGCACGGGATGCCGAACAGCAGGTGCGCCTCGATGAGCTCGAGCCCCTTGTTCACCAGGGTGGCGGAGTTGATGGTGACGAGCGGGCCCATGGCCCACGTGGGATGGGCCAGGGCGTCGTCGACCGTGACGTTCGCCATCTGCTCCCGGGTCCTGCCGCGGAACGGCCCTCCGGACGCGGTGAGCACCAGCCGGTCGACCTCGTCGGCCCGGCCGCCGCGCAGGGCCTGCGCGAGCGCCGAGTGCTCGGAGTCGACGGGCACGAGCTGTCCCGGCCTGGCCGCGGCGAGCACGAGCGGACCGCCCGCGATCAGCGACTCCTTGTTCGCCAGCGCCAGCGACGCCCCGGTGCGCAGCGCGGCCAGCGTCGGCGCGAGCCCCTGGGAGCCGGGCATGCCGTTGAGCACCACGTCGGCGGGCACCGCGTCGATCAGCTCCACCACGGCGTCGGCGCCCGCGAAGATGCGCGGCAGCCGGAACCGGCCCTGCGCGTACCCGCGCCGCTGCGCCTCCGCGTAGAGGGCGAGCTGCAGGTCCTCCACCGCCGTCGGTTTGGTGACGGCGACGGCCTCCACCTGGAAAGCGAGGACCTGGGCGGCCAGGGCCTGCGGGTCGGAACCGCCCGCGGCGAGTCCCGCGATGCGGAACAGGCCGGGGTTGCGGCCCGCGACGTCGAGCGCCTGGGTGCCGATCGACCCTGTGGACCCGAGCACGAGCACGGTGCGTGGTGAACTCATCGGTGACCATTGTCGCGGATGGCCCCGGCGAGCCGGGGAGTGGCATGTGGGATCATGCCGGTGCAGGAGTTGGCAGGTGAGGAGTGATCGTGGCAGGCAAGGCGGTCGAGAAGCGTCCCGGCACCGAGGTCGACCCGCGCGACGAGCCGTCGGCGGAGTGGGGCTGGCACGGCGGCTTCCCGAAGGCCACCCGGTTCGCGGGCTGGTTCACCGTGCTCGCCCTGCTGGCGATGCTGATCGGCAACCACGAGAACAACACGGAGAACGTGTGGCTCGTCGGGATCGCCATCGCCGTGGCGATCGGCCTGCTGCTCGACATGCGCCGCAGGCGCACCGCCTGGCGCCGCTGAGCCGTACCGTCGGCTGCGCCGTTCGCGGGACGTGCCCGGGTGCCTCGGGCGTTCAGGGCCGCACGTTCCACAACGAGAACGGCCAGAGTTCGATGATCTCCAGACGCCCAGCACTGGCCCAGCACCCGGCGCAGGCCTGAGTCCCCGTCCCGCAGCCAGCTCAGGCCTCGGCGGCCAGCTGCCCGCAGGCGGCGGCGATCTCCTGGCCCCGGGTGTCGCGCACCGTGCACGCCACTCCCCCGGCGTTGACCCTCCGCACGAACTCGCGCTCGACCGGCTTGGGGCTCGCGTCCCACTTGCTGCCCGGCGTCGGGTTCAGCGGGATCACGTTGACGTGCACCAGGTGGCCGAGATGCCGCCGCAGGCGCTTCGCCAGCAGGTCCGCCCGCCACGGCTGGTCGTTGATGTCGCGGATCAGCGCGTACTCGATCGACACCCGCCTGCCGCTGGTCTCGGCGTAGTAGCGGGCCGCCTCCAGCACCTCGTCGACGGGCCAGCGGTTGTTCACCGGCACCAGGGTGTCGCGCAGCTCGTCGTCCGGGGTGTGCAGCGACACGGCCAGCCGCACCTGCATCCGCTCGTCCGCGAGCCTGCGGATCGCCGGGGCCAGCCCCACGGTCGACACCGTCACCGACCGTTGCGAGATGCCCAGCCCCGCCGGGGCCGGGTCGGTGATCCTGCGCACCGCCGCCACCACCCGCTTGTAGTTGGCCAGCGGCTCGCCCATCCCCATGAACACGATGTTGGACAGCCTGCCGGGGGCGGGCGTGCCGTCGGCGCCGGGCAGCAGCCCGTCCCGCATGACGGCGGCCGCCGCGCGCACCTGGTCGACGATCTCGGCCGTCGAGAGGTTACGGTCGAGGCCGCCCTGCCCGGTCGCGCAGAACGGGCAGGCCATGCCGCACCCCGCCTGGCTGGAGATGCACAGCGTCGCCCGGTCCGGGTAGCGCATCAGCACGCTCTCCAGCAGCGTGCCGTCGTGCGCGCGCCACAGCGTCTTGCGCGTGCTGCCCTCGTCGCAGGCCACGGCCCTGACCTCGGTGAGCAGCGAGGGCATCAGCTCCTCGACGAGCCGCTGCCGGGACGCGGCCGGGATGTCGGTCATCGCGTCCGCGTCGGTGGTGAGCCGGGAGAAGTAGTGGTGGGACAGCTGCTTGGCGCGGAACGGCTTCTCGCCCAGCTCCGCCACCGCGTCGGCCCGTTCGGTGAGCGAGAGGTCGGCGAGGTGCCGCCGCGGCATGCCACGGCGGGGCGCATCGAAAACAAGGGGAAGGGCAGTCATGACGTCCTCCAGTGTCCCACGAGCCGCCGGGCTGCACTCCGACTGTTTACGATATATCGTGAGTCTATCGAGATAGCTCACGAAAGGATCGAGATCATGAGACCACCCTTTGCTCACGAGTTCGGAAGGCCCGCCTTCGGCCCGCGGGGCCGCGGCGGGTTCGGTGACCTGCCTCCCGGCTGGGGCCCGCACGGACCAGGCAGGCGCGGACGGCCGATGCCGCGGCCTGGTGGCCCCGGTGGCCATGGCAGGCGCGGACGGCGCGGGGACGTCCGCGCGGCGATCCTCGCCCTGCTCGCGGAGAAGCCCCGGCACGGCTACGAGATCATCGGCGAGATCGGCGAGCGCAGCGGCGGGTTCTGGCGGCCGAGCCCCGGTTCCGTCTACCCGACCCTGCAACTGCTCGCCGACGACGGCCTTGTCCGCAGCAGCGAGGACGGCGGCAAGCGGCTCTTCGAGCTCACCGACGAGGGCCGCGCCGCGACGGAGAAGCAGGGCAGCCCCCCGTGGGAACAGTTCACCAGCGACGTCGATCCCAGCGAGGTGGCGCTGCGGGAGGCCACCGGTGCGCTCATGGGCGCGGCCCAGCAGGTGTCGCAGGTCGGCACCAGCGCACAGAAGACCAGGGCCGTCGAGGTGCTCGACGAGGCACGCCGCGCGCTCTACGGCATCCTCGGCGAGCCCTCCACCGAGCAGGAGTGAAGCAACCCGGACGGCTTCGCGCGCACCAGCACGCGATAGCCGACCGGCAGCACGAACTCGCCGGAGCCCCGGCCCGCGTTGCGCCGCACGGTCTCCGCGACGGCCCGCTCGGCGACCTTCGCGCTGAACTCGATGCGCAGCACCGCTTCCATGCTCGCCCTGTCGGGAAAGCGCCAGCGGGTCTCCACCCGGCGGCACGCGAACCCCGCCCGCGCGAAGAATTCGTCCACTTTGTCCGGATCGTAGTGCGGCAGGTCGGCGAGCATCCAGTCACCGTAGGGCGCGTGCCGGGTGTCGAGGTCGACGATCGCGAGCACCCCGCCCGGGCGCAGCACCCGATCGGCCTCGGCAAGGCCCGGCTCGCAACCGGGACCGAAGAAGTACGCGGTGCGGGCATGGACGAGGTCCACGCTCGCGTCCTCGACGGGCAGCCGCTGGGCCGTGCCACGCCGCACGCTCACGCCGGCAAGGCCCGCCGTTCTCCGCTCGGCCCTGTGCACGAGCGGCGCGTGCGGTTCCACACCGGTCACCGAGCGCGCCGTCTCGGCGAAGCGGGCCAGGTGGAAGCCGTCGCCGCAGCCGACGTCGAGGACGTCCCGTCCCGCCCACGGGGCGTCCTCGGCCAAGGCCGCCCAGATCGCGCCGCCGGCGTCCTGCGCGCGGTTCTCCCGTTCGTACGCCTCGGGGTGGTACCAGATGTTCGGGCTCGGAACGACGTCCACCTTGCGCACGAACCTTCTCACGGTTTCCAGGGTATCGAGGCGGCTTGCTGGCGTACGATCATCGCGCATCCGCGCCCGCGATCGCAGGCACTCGTCGCCAGGGAGCCGCGTCATGTCCGTCGACACACCAGGCCAGTCCGCGCTCCTGCCCGCGGGAACCCCGTGCTGGATCGAGCTTGCCACCACCGACGAAGCGGTGGCCTGCGAGTTCTACGGCCGGCTGTTCGGCTGGGAGTTCTCCGTCAAGCGCGACCCGGCGACGCCGACGAGGCGCTACACGATCGCCACGCTCGGCGGGTATCAGGTCGGCGGCCTCTACCAGGCGGCGCGTGACCAGCCGACGGGCTGGACCGTGCACCTCGCCGTGGCCAACACCACCAGCACGGCCGACTGGGTGGAGCACCTCGGTGGCACGCGCACCCTCGGCCCGGTGGACATTCCCGACCGCGGCAGCGTGCTGCACGCGATCGATCCGAGCGGGGCGCCGGTGGTGTTCTGGGCCCCGCCGGAGGACTGGGCGTTCACGGTGGGGATTCCCGGCTCGTTCAGCGGTGTCGATCTCAACACCCACGACGGCGAGAGCGCGGACGCGTTCTACTGCCGGCTGTTCGGCTTCGCCAGCGAGCAGATCGGCGAGGGCGGCATCGACTACACGGAATGGCGGATCGGCCCCGAACCGGTGATGTACCGCTACGCGATGAACACCCAGGCCGAGTCCACCATCCCTCCACACTGGATGATCTACTTCACCGCCGACCCGGCTCGCGGCACCGACGCGATGGCCGGTCAGTCGATCATGCTGGGCGGCAGCGTGGTGACGCCGCCGTTCGACACACCGTTCGGGCGCACCGCGATGCTCGCCGACCCCGGCGGATCGCTGTTCTCCGTCATCGACCATTCGCGGCCCGTCGACACCGGCGCGGGCAGGGCGGAGGTCGACGACCCCTACGACGACTGAGGGCCTCACGGCGCCGCCCAGCCGGGGGTCCAGCGCCGTGCACCACCGCCCGCGGGCCGCGCCCCCGCGAGGTGCTCGCGAAGCAGCGCCAGCGCGGGATGCGCGTTGTCGGCACGCCACAGCAGGCAGTGCGGATACACCGGCACCGGGTCGCGCAGCGAGATCCGCCGCAGGTCGTAACCTGCGGGCGCGAGCAGCCGGGTGCGCTCACCGACGAAGGTCGCCACGGCCGGGGAGTCGGCGAGCGCGTCCAGCAGCGGCTCGATGCCGAAGTTCGGCCCGACCGCGTCGATGCTCAGCCCGAACACCGTGGCCAGCTCGGCGTAGAAGGCGGCCCACTCGGTGCCCGCGACGATGCCGGGCATCCAGATCCGGTGCCCGGTCAGCGCGGCGGGCCGCACCTCAGCGACCGGGGCCAGCGCGTGGCCGGGCCCGGTGAGCAGCTCGATGGGTTCGTCGAAGACGCGGACGGCCTCGACGTCCCCGGGCAGTTCGTGCCCGGGTGCCGTGACGGCGCGCACGGCGGCGTCGATGGTGCCCGCCTGCACCGCGGCGACGGCGGCGCGGGCATCGGCGAGGGTGACGATGTCGAGCTCGATTCCGGGCTGGGCGTGGTGGAACTCCCGCAGCAGACCCGCTGGGGCGAGCTGCCTGCCCACCACGTCGACCCGCAACGCGCGGCGGCCGGGCCGGACGGACGCGACCGCCCGCTCCTGCGCCTCCAGCAGGCCCCGGGCGTGGGGCAGGAACGCCTGCCCGTCGAGGGTGAGCCGGGCTCCACGGTGGGTGCGCGCGAACAACCGCACGCCGAGCTCTCGCTCGAGGGCGGCGATCCGCTTCGAGACGGCCTGCTGGGTGACCGACAGCTCGGCGGCGGCCTGGAGGAACTGACCGGTGTCGGCCACGGCGACGAACGTGCGCACGGCGGCGAGATCCACCCACCGACCCTAGAGCGCCGCGGCGACAACCATTCGTTGTGGCACGCCGTGCGCGACGTTGTTTGCGCACCGGTGCGGCCCCCGCTTGGATCGCGCAGGGCAACGGGCGGTTGTGCGGGGAGGGGTGCGCGTGGGCGGGAGACGCTCGCTCGGGCGGCAGTTCGGGTGGTTCTGGGCGGCCTACACGGTCAGCACGGTCGGGACCAGGGTCGCGTTCGACGCGTTCGGGCTGATCGCGATTCTCGTGCTGGGCGCAGGGCCCACCGCGGTGTCGCTGCTCGCCGCGGCCGGGCTCGCCGCGGGCGCGGCGGTGGCCGTGCCGCTGGGAGCGTGGCTGGAGTTCCGCCGCAAACGCCCGGTGCTGATCACGCTGGACCTGCTCCGGTGCGCCGCACTGCTGAGCGTTCCCCTGGCCTTCGCGTGCGGGCTGCTCGGATTCGTCCAGCTGCTCGTCGTGTCGGTGGTCGTCGCCGCGGCGGGCATCGGGCACAGGGCTGCGAGCGGGGCGCTGCTGAAGGGCCTGCTGCCCCGGCACGACCTGCTGGCGGCAAATGGCCGGCTGGAGGCGACCAACTGGACGGCGACCGTGGTCGGCCCG
Source organism: Prauserella muralis (assembly GCF_003202285.1). Classification (GTDB taxonomy): domain Bacteria; phylum Actinomycetota; class Actinomycetes; order Mycobacteriales; family Pseudonocardiaceae; genus Prauserella_B; species Prauserella_B muralis. Next base: position 358,038 of record NZ_MASW01000002.1, on the reverse strand, counting down.
CCGCTCGGCGGCGCCGCGGTCGGGCTGCTCGGTCCCGTCACCACGGTGGTCGCCGATGCGCTCAGCTACCTGCTCTCGGCGGCGGGCATCCGCGCGATCGCGGACGAGGAGCCGCGGCCCGCGCGCAGCGGCCCGCGGCTGCGGGGGCGCGACGTGCTCGAAGGGTGGCGCTTCGTCCTGACCCACCCGGTCCTGCGTCCGCTGCTGGTCAACACGGTCCTGGTCAACGGCCTCATCATGGCCACCGCGCCGCTGCTCGCGGTGCTGATGCTGGGCGAGCTGGGATTCCCGCCGTGGCAGTACGGGCTGGCGTTCGCCGTGCCGTGCCTCGGCGGTCTCGCCGGGGCTCGCCTGGCTCCCCGGCTGGTCGCGCGGTTCGGGCAGCGGCGGGTGCTGCTGTGTGCCGGGACGCTGCGCGTGTGCTGGTCGCCCGCGCTCGCGCTGGTGGGCCCCGGAGTCGCCGGGCTGGCGCTCGTCATGGTCGTCGAGTTCGCGCTGATCACGTGCATGGGCGTGTTCAACCCGGTGTTCACGACCCACCGGCTGGAGCAGACGCCCGACGACCGGGTGGCCCGCACGCTGTCGGCGTGGTCGGTCACGAGCAACGCCACCGTCGCGGCCCTGACCGCGCTGTGGGGACTGCTGGCCGCGCTGACCGGCGCCCGCGCCGCGCTGGCGATCGCGGGGCTGCTGCTCCTGGCGACGCCGCTGTTGCTGCCGCGGCGCGGTGGTCAGGACGGCAGGAACGCGCTGAGCAGGAGCCAGGACACCACGGCCGACGGCAGCAGCGAGTCGAGCCGGTCCATGAGCCCGCCGTGACCGGGCAGCAGGTTGCCCATGTCCTTGATGCCGAGGTCGCGCTTGATCAGCGACTCCATCAGATCGCCGAGCGTCGCGGTGAGCACGATCGCCGCGCCGAAGATGACGCCCTGCCACGCCTGGCCGTCGAGCAGGAACGCCAGTGACAGCGCACCGGCGCCGATGCCCGCGGCCAGCGAGCCCCCGAAGCCCTCCCAGGTCTTCTTGGGACTGATCGACGGCGCCATCTTGTGCCTGCCGCGCAGCACCCCGGCGGTGTAGCCGCCGGTGTCGGAGGCCACCACCACGATCATGAACGCCAGCACCCTGCCCACGCCGTCCTCGGGCGGCACGAGCATCGCCGCGAACGAAGCGAACAGGGGCAGGTAGGCGGCGGCGAACACCGACGCGCCCACGTCCCGCAGGTAGCCGTCGGCGCCGCCGCGCAGCCGCCACAACAGGCAGGTCAGTACGGTCAGCACGAACGCCGTGAGCGCACCCTCGCGGCCGAACGGCCACGCCAGCCAGATCATCGCCTGGCCACCGACCAGCACCGGGACGAGCGCGACCCGGATGCCGGCCGACTTGCGCAGCGCCGTGGCGAACTCGATGGTGCCCACCGCGATCGCCGCGGCGACGATGCCGATGAACAGGTACCGGACGGTGAACAGGGACACCAGGATGGCTGCCCCCAGCCCCACTCCGACGGCGATCGCCGCGGGCAGGTCACGGCCGGCCCGGGACGGCTTCTTCGCCGGTTCGGGTAACCCTCCAGGCTCGGCCGTGCTCTCGCGTTCCTCCTGGTGGTCGCTCACCTTCGTCATCAGACCTCGAGGAGCTCGGATTCCTTGTGCTTGACGAGCTCGTCGACCTGATGCACGTACTTGTCCGTCAGGTTCTGCAGTTCCTTCTCGGCCCGCGCGACGTCGTCCTCACCTGCCTCGCCGTCCTTGGCAATGCGGTCGAGCTCCTCCTTGGCCTTGCGGCGCACGCTGCGGATCGAGATGCGCGCGTCCTCGCCCTTGCTCTTGGCGACCTTCACCATCTCCTTGCGCCGCTCCTCGGTGAGCTGCGGGATGACGATGCGGATGATGCTGCCGTCGTTGCTCGGGTTCACACCGAGGTCGGAGTCCCTGATCGCCTTCTCGATGGCGCCCAGCTGCGAGGCGTCGTACGGCTTGACGATCGCCATGCGGGCCTCGGGGATGTTGACACTGGCGAGCTGGTTCAGCGGGGTCGGCGCGCCGTAGTACTCGACGACGATGCGGGAGAACATGGCGGGCGTGGCCCGGCCGGTACGCACCGACGACAGATCCTCCTTCGCGACGGACACCGCTTTTTCCATCTTCTCCTCGGCATCGAAGAGGGTCTCGTCGATCACGGCTACTCCAGGTGTGTGGGTGTACTGACCAGTGTGCCGATCCTCTCACCACTCACCGCGCGGGCGATGTTCCCCTCGGTGAGGAGGTTGAAGACGATGATCGGCATGTTGTTGTCCATGCACAGGCTGAAGGCGGTGGCGTCCGCGACCTTGAGCCCGCGCTCGAGGACCTCGCGATGGCTGATCTCGTCGAACAGCTTGGCACCGGGGTCGCTCCTCGGGTCGGCGGTGAAGACGCCGTCCACGGCCTTGGCCATGAGCACCACATCGCAGCCGATCTCGAGCGCCCGCTGGGCGGCCGCCGTGTCGGTCGAGAAGTAGGGCATCCCCGTGCCGGCGCCGAAGATGACGACCCGCCCCTTCTCCAGGTGGCGCTCGGCCCGGCGCGGGATGTAGGGCTCGGCGACCTGGCCCATGGTGATCGCCGTCTGGACCCTCGTCGGCACGCCTTCCTTCTCCAGGAAGTCCTGCAGGGCGAGCGAGTTCATCACCGTGCCCAGCATGGCCATGTAGTCGGCGCGGTCACGGTCCATGCCGCGCTGGGACAGCTCGGCGCCGCGGAAGTAGTTCCCGCCACCGATGACCACGGCCATCTGCACGCCGTCGCGCACGACGTCGGCGATCTGCACCGCCACGGAGTGCACGACGTCGGGATCGACGCCGACGGCGCCCCCGCCGAACATCTCGCCGCCGAGCTTCAGCAGCACCCGCCGGTAGTTGCCAGTGGACCTGTCGGTGTCGTCCTCGTTCATGTCGCCTCCACCCGTTCAGGTGCTGCTCTGCGCCGTTGCGGCTTCCCACAACTGTGCCCCGCCTCCAGAACTGGCGGGAGACGGGGCACAGGTGCCGATCATGGGGTTACGGCTGGCCGACCTCGAACCGAGCGAACCGGGTCACGGTGACACCGGCCTCGTCGAGCAGGGCCTTGACCGTCTTCTTGTTGTCGGTGACCGATGGCTGCTCCAGGAGCACCACGTCCTTGAAGAACGCGTTGACCTTGCCCTCGATGATCTTGGGCAGAGCCTGCTCCGGCTTGCCCTCCTCGCGGGCGGTCTGCTCGGCGATCCGGCGCTCGTTCTCCACCACGTCGGCAGGCACCTCGTCGCGGCTCAGGAACTTCGGCCTGAGCGCGGCGACCTGGAGCGCGGCGCCGCGAGCGGCGTCGGCGTCGCCACCGGTGTACTCCACCAGCACGCCGACGGCCGGGGGCAGCCCGGCGCCACGGCGGTGCAGGTAGGTCGAGACCTCGCCGTCGAACACGGCGACCCGGCGCAGCTCGAGCTTCTCGCCGATCTTCGCCGACAGCTCCTGGATGAGGTCGTTGACGGTCTTGCCGTCGACCTCGGCCAGCTTGAGCTTCTCGACGTCGTTGGTGCGCAGCTTCTTGGCCGCCTCGACGATGGTGTCGGCGAGCTGCTGGAACTCGTCGTTCTTGGCGACGAAGTCCGTCTCGGAGTTGAGCTCGATCAGCACGCCACCGTCGCCTGCCACGAGGCCCTCGGCCGTGGCGCGCTCGGCGCGCTTGCCCACGTCCTTGGCGCCCTTGATGCGCAGGATCTCAACGGCCTTGTCGAAGTCGCCTTCGCTCTCGTCCAGCGCCTTCTTGCAGTTCATCATGCCGGCGCCGGTCATCTCGCGGAGGCGCTTGACGTCTGCCGCGGTGTAGTTCGCCATCGTGCGTTGTCCGTTCTTTCTCGCGGTGTGCGCAGGTGGTCGGTCAGGAAGCGGTGGTCTGCTCGGCCGAGGCCTCCGAGCCGCCGGAGGCGCCTGCGTCAGCGCCCGCGAGCAGCTCCTGCTCCCACTCGGCCAGCGGCTCACCGGAGGCGACGTCCGGCTTGTCCTGGCCCTCGGGGGCCGAGCCGTTGCGGCCCGAACGGGCCATCAGGCCTGCGGCGGCGGCCTCGGCGACGACCTTGGTCAGCAGCGCGGCCGAGCGGATCGCGTCGTCGTTGCCCGGGATCGGGTAGTCGACCTCGTCCGGGTCGCAGTTGGTGTCGAGGATCGCGACGACCGGGATGTTGAGCTTGCGCGCCTCGCCGACGGCGATGTGCTCCTTCTTGGTGTCCACCACCCACACGGCGCTGGGCACCCTGGACATGTCGCGGATGCCGCCGAGGGTCTTCTCCAGCTTGTCCTTCTCGCGGGTGAGCGTCAGGATCTCGCGCTTGGTCAGGCCCTGGAAGCCGCCGGTCTGCTCCTGCGACTCCAGCTCCTTGAGCCGCTGCAGGCGCTTGTGCACGGTCTGGAAGTTGGTGAGCATCCCACCGAGCCAGCGCTGGTTGACGAACGGCATGCCGACTCGCAGCGCCTCGTTGGCGATGGCCTCCTGGGCCTGCTTCTTGGTGCCGACGAACAGGATCGTGCCGCCGTGGGCGACCGTCTCCTTCACGAACTCGAAAGCCCGGTCGATGTAGGTCAGCGTCTGCTGCAGGTCGATGATGTAGATGCCGTTGCGCTCGGTGAGGATGTAGCGCTTCATCTTCGGATTCCAGCGGCGGGTCTGGTGCCCGAAGTGCACGCCGGAATCGAGCAGCTGCTTCATGGTGACGACGGCCATGGCCGGATTCGCACCTCTTCTGTGTTGGCGCGCCGGGTGCAGGCTCGGCGCGCGGGGCCGGTTGCCGCGGCTGGCCGGGTGGCCAGTCGCCCTGGTGCCGTGCCGATGTCCGGACTCGTTGGTGTTGCGTTGTACCGCGGAGACCGCCGGGCATCGTCCGCTCCGTCCACCGACCGGCGGACGGGGCGCGCACATGCACGCGAAGTCAGCCTGTGAGCACACAGACCGCGCCCAATAGTGTACGCCGACCCGCCTGCGCTTCTCGAATCGGCAACCCCAACGGACGCCGGTTGTCCACAACGACCCGAGTTGTCCACAGATTTCCCGCCGCCACTCCCCGGGCCCGCCCGAGCCGTCACGCTGGGTGGATGACCGATCTCGCACCGCCACCGGCTCGTGCGGGCACGCCGGGCACCCGGCGCCCCCTCGCGCGGCTCGTCGCCGGGCTCGGCCTGCTGCTCGCCGTCCTGCCGTCCGCGCCGCCGGTGACGGCCGCCGAGGCCGCCGGCGCCTCCGTGCCCGCCCTCGCCGCGGACGAGCCACGGTTCGGCTGGCCACTGTCGCCGACGCCGGCGGTGGCCCGGCCGTTCCGGCCACCACCCAGCGCCTACGGTGCCGGGCACCGCGGGGTCGACCTCGCCGCGCGCCCCGGCCAGGACGTGCTGGCGGCGGGGACCGGGTTCGTGGTCTTCGCGGGCACCCTCGCCGGGCGCGGCGTCGTGTCGATCGAGCACGACGGCGGGCTGCGCACCACCTACGAGCCGGTGGCTCCCACCGTGGCCGCGGGCGAGCAGGTGTACGAGGGTCAGGTGATCGGCACGGTCGCCGCCGGGCACGCGGGCTGCGCGGCGGCCGCGTGCCTGCACTGGGGCGTGCGGCGCGGCGAGGAGTACCTGGATCCGCTGCGGTTGGTGCGCGTGAGCATCGTGCTGCGGCTCAAGCCGTGGGAGGCGTGAGGCGCGTGGCCCCGGCGCTCAGACCGTGGCCTGCTCCTGGAGCTTGGCCCGCAGCCTCAGCACCGCGCGGGTGTGCAGCTGGCTGACCCGCGACTCGGTGACGCCGAGCACCTTGCCGATCTCGGCGAGGGTGAGGCTCTCGAAGTAGTAGAGGCTCACCACCACGCGGTCCCGTTCGGTGAGCTGGGCGATGGCCTCGGCCAGCTGGCGGCGGTTGTCGCGGTCCACGAGCACGGCGGCGGGGTCGACGGCGTCCTCGTCGGGCAGCGAGTCGACGAGCGAGCCGCTGTCCCGCCCCGCGGCGACGAGGTCCTCCAGCGCCACGACGCTCGTCAGCTGCAGCTGGCCGTAGAGGTCGCGCAGCTCGTCGAGCGTGATGCCCAGTTCGGCGGCCAGCTCGGCATCGGTGGGCGTGCGGCGCAGCCGCGCCTCCAGCCGGTCGATGGCGCGCTCGGCCTCGCGGGCCCTGCTGCGGACGACCCTGGGCACCCAGTCCTGCGAGCGCAGGTCGTCGAGGATCGCGCCCCGGATGCGCTGCATGGCGTAGGTCTCGAACCGCAGCCCGCGCTCCGGGTCGAACTTCTCGATGGCGTCGACAAGGCCGAAGATGCCGGACTGGATCAGGTCCGCGACGTCGACGTGCGCGGGCAGCCCGGTGCCGACCCTGCCCGCCACGTACTTGACCAGCGGCGCGTAGTGCAGGACGAGCCGGTCGCGGACCCGCTGGCTCGGCGAGGTGGTGAACTCGCGCCACAGGGCCTGGATGGCGGTCTCGCCCTCGCCGGACTCGTCGCCTTCCGATGCGCCGGTGCCGGCGCTGTCGGCGCGCTCATCGCCGGGGGACGCACCGGAACCGGGCTCCCTTTCACCCCCCGGATGGGGGATGGCATGATGGGTGTCGGCAACGGAGCCGGGCGCACTGCCGGCGCTCGCGTCCCCGGGACGCGGGTTCTCATCGGCAAGCTGCGTGGTCACCTGACTGCCGTTCTCGACGCGGCGGCCGGCCTGGCCGACCGCACGGGCCGAATCTCCACCGATGTCATTGGGCACGGGGGTGGGTTCGGTCATGGATCGCCTTCAGCCGCTCGACGGTCACGTGGGTGTAGAGCTGCGTCGTGGCTAGCGTAGCGTGACCGAGCAGTTCCTGAACGCTGCGAAGGTCCGCCCCGCCTTCGAGCAGGTGTGTCGCCGCCGAATGACGCAGGCCGTGCGGGCCCATGTCGGTGGCGCCCGGCACAGACTCTACGGCCTGGTGCACGACTCGTCGCACCGTCCTCGGGTCGATGCGCTTGCCTCTGACGCCGAGGAACAAGGCCGCGCCCGATGACTCCGTTGCCAAGGCGGAGCGACCCCCCTCGATCCATCGACGCAGGGCACGTTCCGCGGGTTGCCCGAACGGGACCATTCGTTCCTTGTTCCCTTTGCCGAGCACGCGCGCCACCCTGCGGTCGAATTCGATGTCGTCGACGTCCAGCCCACACAGCTCCGATACCCGCACACCCGCCGCGTACAGCAGTTCCAGCAACGCATGATCACGCACCGCGACCGGGTCGCCTTCGCCCGCCCCCGAGCCGGAGGAGGTCAGCAGGCTGCGCGCCTGCTCCGGTCGCAGGACGCCGGGCAGCGTGCGGTGTGCCTTCGGCGCCACCAGCCGTGCGCCGGGGTCGGTCGGCAGCACGCCGGTGCGGTGTGCCCAGGCCGTGAAGGTTCTGGCCGCCGCCGCCCGCCGGGCCAGCGTGCTCCGGCTGTGCCCCTCGCCGCGTTGGCCGGCGAGCCAGGCCCGCAGCACGCCGACGTCCAGCCCTGCGGCGCCGTCGCTCGGGGCCTGGTCGCGGCCCTCGTGGAGGAAGCCGAGCAGGGACACCACGTCGCCGACGTAGGCGCGCACCGTGTGCCCGGACAGTCCCCGTTCGGCCCGCAGGTGACGCTCGTAGGCGGCGACCAGATCGTGCGCCGGGGCAGGCAGTGCCTCCCGCGCCCGCGCCAGATCCGCGCGCCGCGGAGCGGGCCGCGGCCCCCGGCCTGACGCACCGCGAACCGATGATGACGCCATGCCGTTGACGCTGCGGTACGCAGCGCGGATGGTCAAGCATCGCCACGCCAGCATGATCAAGCCGAGACCCGCACCCGGTCCCCTGCCGCGTGCTGGCGCCCGGGTCGGTGTGCTGGCCGGCGGGTGCGCGGGTCAGGACCGGGGTGGCGGGGTCCGGGCCCGGCGCCAGCCGGTCTCGCAACGCTCGCTGAGACCGTCCAGTTCCAGCGCGGGCAGCAGGGCCCGCACGCGAGGCAGCGGCACCCCGGATTCGGCGGCGATGCCCTCCGGCGACTTGCCGCGTCGCTCACCCAGCGCCTCGTGGACCCGCAACGCCTGGGGACCGAGGCCGTCGGTGCGGCGGCGCGGGCTTCGCGGCTGCGGCGCGTCGCCCGTGCCGAGCCTGCCGACGGTCTCCAGCACGTCGGCCGCCGAGGCCACGAGCGTGGCGTGGGCGTCGCGGATGAGCCGGTGGCAGCCCACCGACATCGCGGAGCCGATGGGCCCCGGGACGGCCATCACCACCTTGCCGAGGGCACCGGCCGTCGCGGCGGTGTTGCGGGCACCGCTGCGCGCGCCCGCCTCGACCACCACGGTGCCCGCCGTGAGCCCGGCGATGAGCCGGTTGCGCACGAGAAACCGGTGCCGGGCAGGCGGCGTGCCCGGCGGGTACTCGCTCACGACGGCACCGCGCCGCGCGATGCGGTCGTAGAGGCCCACGTGCCCGGCGGGGTAGCCGGCATCGAGCGCGCAGCCAAGCACGGCCACCGTGACACCGCCCGCGATGACGGCTCCCCGATGCGCCGCGCCGTCGATGCCGTACGCGGCGCCGGAGAAGACGGCGACACCGTGTTCGGCCAGGGCATACCCCAGCTCGGAGGAGACGTGCTGGCCGTACTCACTCGCCGCCCGCGCTCCGACGATCGCGACGGCCTCGTCGGCCGCCTCGTCGAGCCGCGCGGCGCCGCGCACCCACAAAGCGAGTGGCGCCGCCACCCCCTCGGCACCCCGGCCGGTCGCGACGTCCAGCGAGAGCAGCGGCCAGGCAGGCCATTCGTCGTCCTCCGGGATCACCAGCCGGGCTCCCGCCTCCCGCGCCCCGGCGAGATCGCGCTCGGCCAGGTCGATCTCCCGGCGTGCGCTCGTCTCCTGCAGCACGGCCTCCGGCACCTCGCCTCGCCGCACGGCCTCCGCCGCGCCGACCGGACCGTGCTCGGCCACGAACGTCAGCAGTGCGGGCGCGGGCGGCTCGGCCACCCGCAGCAGGTAGGCCCGCGCCAGTCGCTCCGGGCTGGTCACGCCGCCCTCCGATCCCGGAACTCCAGAGCGGCCGCCACCTGGTCGGCGTCCGGCTCGTCGTCCCCGGCCAGATCCGCCAGGGTCCACGCGACCCGCAGGCACCGGTCCGCGCCGCGCGCGGTGATGGCACCGCGGTCAAGACTCCGGTCGAGCAGCGCCGTGGCCGGGCCGGGCAGCGCGAACTCCCTGCGCAGCGCGGGACCGGGCACCTCGGCGTTGGTCTGCCAGCCGTGCGCCGCCCACCGCGCGGCCGCCCGCTGCCTCGCCAGTTCCACCCGCTCGCGCACCTGCTCGGTGCGCTCCGGCTGCCCCGCGTCGCGCACGCTCAGCGCCGTGATCGGGCGCAGCCGCACCCGCAGGTCGACGCGGTCGAGCAGCGGCCCGGACAGCCTGCTCTGATACCGGCGCCGGGCCGCGGGCGTGCAACAACAGTCCACCTCCCTCGGTGGTGCGCACGCGCACGGGTTGGCGGCCAGCACCAGCTGGAACCGCGCCGGGTAGCGCACCACGCCCCGCGAGCGGGCGATGCGCACCTCCCCCTGTTCGAGCACCGTGCGCAGGGAGTCGAGCCGCTCCCCGCCGAACTCGGGGGCCTCATCGAGGAAGAGCACCCCGCAGTGGGCCATGCTGATCGCCCCCGGCATGGCCAGCCCGCTGCCGCCGCCCACGAGCGCCGCCACCGAGATGGTGTGGTGCGGTGACACGAACGGCGGCACCCGCACCAGAGGCGCGTCCGCCTCCAGCGAGCCCTCGATCGAATGGACGGCCGTGACCTGCAACGACTGCTCCAGCGACAACCTCGGCAACAGCCCGGGCAGCCGCGAGGCCAGCATCGTCTTGCCCACCCCGGGCGGCCCGGTGAGCAGCAGGTGGTGTCCGCCCGCGGCGGCGACCTCCAGTGCCCAGCGTGCCTCCGGCTGCCCCAGCACATCGGCGAGGTCCGGCACCGTGGGCGGCTCCGCCTCGGCGGGAACGGCCGCCTCGGCCAGCGGCTGCTCGTCCCGTAGCCAGCCGATCACCTCGTCCAGCCGCGCCGCGCCGGAGACCTCCACGCCGTCCACGAGCGCGCCCTCGACGAGCGACTCCACGGCGACGACGGCCCGCTTGTAGCCGCGGCCCCGCGCCGCCAGCAACGCGGGCAGCACGCCCCGCACGGGCCGCACCCTGCCGTCGAGCGCCAGCTCACCCAGCAGTACCGTGCCGAGCAGCTTGGTCGCGGGCACCACCCCGGACGCGGCCAGCACGGCGACCGCGATGCCCAGGTCGTACCCGGAGCCCACCTTCGGCAGGTTGGCGGGCGACAGACCCAGCGTGACACTGGTCTCGGGCCACTTGTGACCGCTGTTGCGCACGGCCGCCCGGACCCGGTCCTTCGCCTCGCGCAACCCGGGATCGGGCAGCCCGACGAGCTTCGTGCCCGGCAGTCCCGCGCCGATGTCCGCCTCGATCTCCACCAGCCGCCCGTCGATGCCGAGCAGGGCGACCGACCACGCGCGCGCGAGCGGCATCAGAACGCCCCCTCGATGTGCCGGACGAAGGCGCCCCCGCCAGGAGGCCAGTCGATGGCGATCACGTCGAAGCGGATCTCGCACCAGGCGACCCGGTGGTCGGTCAGCCACCGGCCGGCGAGCCGCCGGATCCGCGAGCGCTTGTCCGCGGTCACGGCCTCCGCGGGCTGCCCGTAGGCGGGACCGGAGCGGGTCTTGACCTCACAGACGATCAGCGTCCTGCCGTCCGTGGCCACCAGGTCGAGCTCGCCCTCGCGGCACCGCCAGTTGCGGCTGAGCACCACCAGCCCCCGCTGCCGCAGGTGCTCGGCCGCCAGGTCCTCCCCCCGCCTGCCGAGTGCCAGCCGCGATCCGTGGCTCCCCCTCTGCGCGCAGCGCGCCACGCCGTTCACTCACTCCACCCCCTCGGTCGTCGGGCCGGTGCTCCCTCACCGGTCCGTCCCGGCCGACGCTGCCAGCCGCGGACAGGCCGGAGCCAGGCCCGAGCAGGCCGGCTGTGGACAGAAGGGGTGCTGTGGACAATTCCCGCCGGCGCACGCGGCGAAGGACGACGACTGTCAGGGGGTGCTGCTACGGCGCGGACGGCGCCGGGGTGTGCTCAGCCGCCGAACGGGCCGTCCTCGGGCAGCCGCAACTCGGGTTTGTCCAGCTCTTCGACGTTGACGTCCTTGAAGGTGATGACCCGGACGTTCTTGACGAACCGCGCGGGGCGGTACATGTCCCAGACCCACGCATCCGACATCCGCACCTCGAAGTACACCTCGCCCGCACCGTCGCGGACCTGCACGTCGACGGCGTTGGCCAGGTAGAACCGCCGCTCGGTCTCCACGACGTACGAGAACTGGCTGACGATGTCCCGGTACTCGCGGTACAGCGACAGCTCCATCTCGGTCTCGTACTTCTCGAGATCCTCTGCGCTCATCTAATCCGCGCCCCTCCTCGCAAGCCTTTTCTCGGCGGAAGGTCCATTCTGACTCACGACCTCGTCCTCGGCACGCATCGGCGCACGGGCGTGCAGCGCCGCGGCGGTCAGCATCACCTTGTGCGGTGGTCGCTTGCCGTGTGCCTCGCCGGCGAGGGCGACGTTCGTGTAGGACCAGCGGTGCACCGCGCACGGTCCGTGCCGGGTGAGCGCCTCCCCGTGCTCGGCCGTGGTGTACCCCTTGTGCACGTCGAACCCGTACATCGGGTGCTCGTCGTGCAGGTCGGACATGATGCGGTCGCGGGTCACCTTGGCCAGCACGGACGCCGCCGCCACACAGGCCACCGCCCGGTCGCCCTTGACCACCGGCACGCTCGGCGCGGGCAGGCCGGGCACCTTGAACCCGTCGATCAGCACGTAGCCCGGCCGCACGCCCAGCGCGGCGACCGCACGCCGCATCCCCTCGATGTTGGTGACGTGGATGCCCAGCGAGTCGACCTCCGCGGGCGGGATCACCACCACGGAGTAGTCGACGGCGCGCTGCAGCACCCGCTCGTACACGCGCTCCCTGGCCGCCGGCGTGAGCAGCTTCGAGTCGGTCAGCTCGGTGAGCCGGGCACCGTCACCGGGCCGCAGGATGCACGCGGCCACCACGAGCGGGCCCGCGCAGGCTCCCCTGCCCGCCTCGTCGACGCCCGCGACGGGACCGAGCCCACGCCGGTCCAGCGCCGCCTGCAGCCCCCAGGACGTCTCGCCCCGGATGACGACCCGGGGCGGAATCAGAACTCCGGAGCGTCCAGCCCTCACTCGGCTACCGTCCCTGTCTGACCGTCCCGCTGACCGCGGCGCCGAGCCGGCGGCCCAGCCGGACGGTGGGCCAGGCGGCCACCACGCCCACGCCCAGTGGCAGGCCGTCCTGCCAGGCAGGCGCGTTCGGCATCGACGCGGCCTGCGCGGGGGTGCCCTGCTGCGGGTTGTGGTCGCTCACCACGCCCCACCGCGACGGCGGCAGCACGATCAGCCTCGCCTTGCCGATGATGTTGTCCACCGGCACCGCGCCGTCGTCGGGCGTCTTGCCCTGGTACCGGGAGTCCATCGAGTTGTTGCGGTTGTCGCCCATGACCCAGACGTGGCCCTCGGGCACCGTGACGGGGCCGAACTCGTCCTGCCGGTGCTCGCCGACCCAGTGGATGTAGGGCTCGTCGAGTGGCTGGTTGTCGACCATGACGCGGTTCTGCGCGTCACAGCACTCGACCGTCTGCCCGCCGGTGGCGATGATCCGCTTGACGAAGTCCCGCTCGTCGGGCGGCGCGAGACCGAAGACCGAGCCGATGCTCTGGAAGAAGCGGGCGACAGCGTTGCCGGACTGCTGGGTCGGCACCTCGCCCTCGATCCACGCCGGTGGCCCGCGGAACACGACGACGTCACCGGGGCTCGGGTCGGTGAAGTCGTAGGTGATCTTGTCGACGAGGATGCGGTCGGGCGTGCAGCCCGGGCACCCGTGCAGCGTCTCCTCCATCGAACCCGACGGGATCATGTAGACCCGCGCCAGGAACTGCTGAATCAGAAACGCCAGCACGAGCGCGACCACGATCAGGATCGGCAGCTCTTTCCAGAACGAACGCTGCTTCTTCTTCGGCTGCCGCTTGGCCCGTGGTTCGCGCGGCTCCGACTCAGGCGATCCGGCGTCGGAGCGCTCCTTCGGATCGTCCTCAGGGCGCTCCGGCTCGTCTCCCGCGGCGTAGGAAGGCACAGGTTCGACCACGTGGCCAGGCTACGGTAACGGCCTGATCACTCAGCGGGCAGAGGGGGTCTCGCGCCGCTCCTTGATCTTGGCGGCCTTGCCCCGCAGCTCACGCAGGTAGTAGAGCTTGGCCCTGCGGACGTCGCCGCGCTTGTCGACCTCGATCTTGGCGATGTTCGGCGAGTGCACCGGGAAGGTGCGCTCCACGCCGACACCGAAGGAGATCTTGCGCACGGTGAAGGTCTCGCGGATGCCACCGCCCTGGCGGCGGATGACCACGCCCTGGAAGACCTGGTTGCGCTCGCGGTTGCCCTCGATAACGCGGACGTGAACCTTCAACGTGTCGCCCGGGCGGAAGTGCGGAATGTCGGAACGCAGCGACTGAGCGTCCAGCGCGTCCAGGGTGTTCATCGGTGGTCCGTCCTCGTCTGTGGTGGCTTCTCACGTACGTCCGGGCGCGCGCCTGCCTGACAGCAGGACGACCCGGGAGCTGTGGCGGCGCGTGATCGCCGCGCCAACCGGTCAAGTATTACAGACGCGCGGGCCGGCTAGTCATCCGGCTCCCCGCGCAGGAGGCGCAGGACTCGCCGGTCGTGCTCGTCCAGGCTACCCTCGCCGAGCCGTTCCAGCAGGTCCGGCCTGCGGTGGTAGGTGCGGGCCAGCGCCTGGTCACGGCGCCAGCGGTCGATCAGGGCGTGGTTGCCGGACCGCAGCACCTCCGGCACCGCGAGGTCGCGCCACACCTCAGGGCGGGTGTAGCTGGGGCCCTCCAGCAGGCCGTCGGAGAACGAGTCCTGCTCGGCCGACACCGGGTTGCCCAGCACCCCGGGCAGCAGCCGCACCACGGCCTCGACGATCACCAGCACGGCCGCCTCGCCGCCGACGAGCACGTAGTCACCGATGGACACCTCGTCCACGGGCATCCGCCTCGCCGCGTCGTCGATGACCCGCTGGTCGATGCCCTCGTAGCGGCCGCAGGCGAACACCAGGTGCCGCTGTCCGGCGTAGGCCCGCGCGAGATCCTGGGTGAACGGCCTTCCGGCCGGAGTGGGGACGACCAGCCGGGTGTCGTCACCGCACACGTCGTCCAGCGCGTCACCCCAGACCTGGGGCTTCATCACCATGCCGGGCCCGCCGCCGTACGGCGCGTCGTCCACGGCGCGGTGCACGTCGTGGGTCCAGTCCCGCAGGTCGTGCACGCCGATCTCGATGAGGCCGCGGTCGAGCGCGCGGCCGAGCAGCGCGGCACGCAACGGCTGCAGGTACTCGGGGAAGATCGTGACGACGTCGATCCGCATGTCAGGCGTCCAGCAGGCCCTCGGGCGGATCGAGCACCACGCGGCCACCCGCGACGTCGACGGTCGGCACGATCGCGCGCACGAACGGCACGAGCACCTCCGAGCCGTCCCGGTCCACGGAGAGGAGCTCGCCGCCCGGCGAGTGCACGATCTCCCGCACGGTGCCCACCGGTGTGCCGTCCGCGAGCTCGGCCCGCAGGCCTTCCAGCTCGTGGTCGTAGAACTCGTCCGGATCCTCCAGCGGCGGAAGGTCCCCGGTGTCGGCGAGCAGCAGCACACCCCGCAGCTCCTCGGCGACCGTGCGGTCGGGCACCTCCGCGAACCGCATGAGCAGCCGCCCGCTGTGCCAGCGGGCGGCTGCCACGGTGAGCCGCGTCGTGCTGCCGTCGCGCGCCTGGCCGGTGAGTACCGTGCCCTCCGCGAACCGTTCCTCCGGCGAGTCGGTGCGCACGTCGACCGTGAGCTCCCCACGGATGCCGTGCGGCTTCGCGACCCGGCCGACGACGACCTGCACGATGGAGCTTTCTTCGCTAACGATCGGTGTCGATGACGTCCACACGGACGCCCCGGCCACCGATGGAACCCATCACCGTGCGCAGCGCGGTGGCGGTGCGGCCACCCCGGCCGATCACCTTGCCGAGGTCGTCGGGGTGCACGTGCACCTCGAGGGTCCGGCCCCGGCGGGTGGTGATCAGCTCGACCCGGACATCGTCCGGGTTGTCGACGATGCCGCGCACCAGGTGCTCGAGCGAGTCGGCCAGGAAGCTCACGCCTCGTCGGCCTTCTTCTCGGCCTCGGGCTGCTCGGCGTCGGCCTTCTCGGTCTTCTCGGCCTTCTCGGTCTTCTCGGTCTTCTCGGTCTCGGCCTTGTCGGACTTGTCCGCCTCGGCCTTCTTGCCACCGCCCCGCTTCTTCGGCGTGGTCGCCTCGGCGGTGGGCTCCTCACCGGCGGCGGCCAGTGCCGCGTTGAACAGGTCCTGCTTGGAGGGCTTCGGCTCCGCCGTCTTCAGCGTGCCCTCGGCGCCCGGCAGACCCTTGAACTTCTGCCAGTCGCCGGTGACCTCCAGAATCCGCTGCACCGGCTCGGTCGGCTGCGCACCGACCTTCAGCCAGTACTGGGCCCGGTCGGAGTCGACCTCGATGAAGCTCGGCTCCTCCTTGGGGTGGTACTTGCCGATGGTCTCGATGGCCTTGCCATCGCGACGGGTGCGCGCGTCGGCGACGATGATCCGGTAGTAGGGCGCCCGGATCTTGCCGAGGCGCTGCAGCTTGATCTTGACAGCCACGGGTGTGGGTACTCCTGTCGTTCTCGGTACTCGGGTCGGGACACGATCCGAGTGGGGAGCCGGATCCGAGTGCCCGGAGGTTCACGGTCGCCCCGGCACGGTGAGAGGGCCCGTCCGGAGCGGGCAAGCGTCTATTTTGCCAGACCGCCCCGGCTCACTCGCTGCCGGGGAGTGTCAGCACGCCGTCGACCCGCCGCGGGATGTCCGCCGGGCCGTCCCGCAGCTCCTCGGGCAGCGCGGCCTCCGGTGCGCCCTGCCAGGCGTACGGCCGCAGGAACCGGCGGATGGCCGTGGTGCCCACCGAGGTGTGGACGGTGTTGGTCGACGGCCACGGGCCGCCGTGGTGTTGCGCCCAGGACACCGCCACGCCCGTCGGATAGCCGTCGAAGACGAGCCGCCCGGAGAGCCTGCGCAGGCCGTCCAGCAGCTCGGTGCGGCCTCCGGCCTCACCGGTGCCGAGGTGGACCGTGGCCGTGAGCGAGGGCTCCAGCCGCGACAGCGTGTCGAGCAGTTCCTTGTCGTCGGCGTAGCGCACGACGACCACCACCGGCCCGAAGCACTCGTGGGTGGCGGTCTCGTCGAGATCGGCGGCGTCGGCCGTCAGCACCCGCGCCTGGCCGGCGAACCCGGAGACCCCGCTGCCGTCGGCGGGCGCGCCGGTGGCCACGGTGGTCATGCCCGGCAGCCCGGCGAGCCGCTGAGACCCGCTCGCGAACGAGTCGCGGATGCCCTCGTTGAGCAGCACCGGGGGCGCCGAGTCCTCGACCTGGCCCGCCAGCGCGGTCACCACCGCGTCACCGCCCTCGCCGCGGGGCACGAACGCCAGCCCCGGCTTGGTGCAGAACTGGCCGGAGCCGAGCAGGAACGAGCCCGCGAGTCCCTTGCCGATCTCGCCCGCACGCTCGGCGGCCGCCTGCTCGGTGACCACGAGCGGGTTGATGCCGGACAGCTCGCCGTAGAACGGGATGGGGTCGGGGCGGGAGTTGATGAGCTCCAGCAGCGCCTTGCCACCGCCGAGCGAGCCGGTGAAGCCCACGGCGGTGATGTCCGGGTGCTGCACGAGCCGCGCACCGGCCTCCCGGCCGTAGACGACGGAGACGGTGCCCTCGGGCGCGCCGTGCCGGGTGGCGGCGGTCTGCAGCGCCTCGCCGCACAGCCGCGAGGTGAGCGGGTGCGACTCGTGCGCCTTGACCACGACGGTGCAGCCCGCCGCGAGCGCCGACGCGGTGTCGCCGCCGGGCACGGAGAACGCCAGCGGGAAGTTGCTCGCCCCGAACACGGCCACGGGGCCGAGCGGGATGAGCATGCGGCGCAGGTCCGGACGCGGGCCCATGGCGGTGTCGCCCGCGTGGTCGATGGCGGCCTCCAGGTAGCCGCCCTCGGTGACGACCTCGGCGAACAGGCGCAGCTGGAAGCAGGTGCGGGTCAGCTCCCCGCCGAGGCGGGGCTCGCCGAGCCCGGTCTCGGCATCGGCGGTGGCCACGATGTCGGCGCGGCGCGCCTCCAGCTCGTCGGCCATGGCCCGCAGCAGGCCCGCACGCCAGGCCCGGTCGCGACCGGAGAGCTGTTCGAACGCGAGGCGCGCGCGGGTGGCGGCGGTGTCGACGTCATCGGGCGTGCTCTGCCGGATGTTCGTCTCGCTGCTCGTCCCCGTCCTCGGGTTGATGCTCTGCAGGTGTGACATCGGTCTCCTTCTTCGTGGCTGCACGGTGGGTGCGGATCGCCCGCCACAGCGAGAGCAGGATCAGCACCACGATCGCGCCCAGCAAGCTAGCCGCGATCGGCTGGGTCAGAAAGCCGGACAACTCTCCGTCGAAGGTACGCATGGACCGGCGGAACGCCGACTCCAGAATGCCCCCGAGCACGAAGGCCAGCACGAGCGGCCCCGGCTCGAAACCGGTCTTCTTCAGCAGGTAGCCGACCACGCCGAGCGCGATCACCAGGAACATGTCGAAGACGTTGTTGCGGACGGTGTAGACGCCGATCATCGTCACCAGGATCGTCAGCGGTGCCAGGATGGCGGGCTGCACACGCAGGATCCGCACGAAGATCCCGATCAGCGGAAGGCTCATCGCCAGCAACAGCAGGTTGCCGACGTACATCGAGTTGACCACGCCCCAGAACAGCTCGGGCTCCTCGTCGACGAGCAGCGGCCCCGGGGTGACGCCCTGCAGCAGCAGGGCACCGAACATGATGGCCATCGTGGCGTTGGCGGGAATGCCCAGCGACAGCAGCGGGATGAACGACGACGTGGCCGCCGCGTTGTTGGCGGTCTCCGGCCCGGCGACCCCTTCGATCGCGCCCTTGCCGAACCGCTCTGGGCGTTTGGCGGAGCGCTTCTCGACCGCGTAGGCGACCATCGACGACATCGTGGCCCCACCGCCGGGCAGGATGCCCAGCAGGAACCCGGTCAGCGAGCCGCGGGCGACCGCGCCCTTCGACTCCGCGAGGTCCTTGCGCGTCGGGTAGACGGAGCCCACCTTCACGGGCGGCGGCGTCCTGTGCCGCAGCGACTCCAGGTTGTAGAGGATCTCGCCGACGCCGAACACGCCCATGGCGACGATGACGAAGTCGATTCCGTCGAGCAGTTCGTCGGAGCCGAAGGTGAAGCGGGCGGTGCCGAGCAGCGGGTCCTGGCCGATCGTGGCCAGCAGCAGCCCGACGGCGGCCATGAGCAGGCTCCTGGCCGCCGAGCCGCTGCCGAGCGTGGTGACCAGCAGGACGCCGAGCAGAGCGAGCATCGTGTACTCGGCGGGCCCGAAGTCCAGCGCGAACCCGGCCACGAGTGGAGCGACGAAGGTCATCGCGACGATGGCGATCGTGGCGCCGACGAACGAGCCGATCGCGGCGATGCCCAGCGCCGCACCGGCTCTGCCCTGCTTGGCGAGTTCGTGCCCGTCGATCGCGGTGACCACGCTGGACGCCTCGCCGGGCAGGCGCAGCAGCACGGAGGTGATCGTCCCGCCGTACTGGGCGCCGTAGAAGATGCCGGCGAGCATGATGATCGCCGAGGTCGGCTCGATGTTGTAGGTGACGGGCAGCAGGATCGCGATCGTGGCGGCCGGGCCCAGCCCTGGCAGCACGCCGACGAGCATGCCGAGCGTCACGCCGAGCAGGCAGTAGAGCAGGTTCTCCGGCTGGAAGACGACCCCGAACCCGGCCAGCACCGGCGACAGGAAATCCACGTTGACACCCCTAGAAGTGCACGATGTGGGGCAGCGACACCTCGAGCCCGGTGATGAACAGCAGGTAACTGGCGGCGCTCGCGACGAGCGACACGGCGACGGTCATCCGCCACGACTCGCGGCCGAGCACCTTCAGCCAGAGCACGAGCAGCGCCACCGTCGGGATCTCGAAGCCGACGCGCTCGAACAGCAGGGCGTAGCCCAGCAGCGACAGCACGCCGACGGCGACGACGAGCGACTCGCGGCCGAACCGCTCCTCCGTTCCGGTCGGCCGGGGCTGCAGGAACAGCACCGCCGACACCACCACCATCGCGACGCTGACGATGAGCGGCCACAACCCGGGCCCGGGGTCGGCGGTGTCGCCGACCCCGAGCTGCCACGACGCGACCGCGGCGAGCGCCCCGATCGCGAGCGGCACGGCCGCCGCGATGCGGTTCTGCCTGCGGGCGTGAACATCGGTCATGACTGGCCGGACAGGTCGATGCCGAGCCGCTCGGTCATGGCCCGGAAGCCGTCGCGGGCACTCTTGAGCTGCTTGCCGACGGCATCACCGCCGACCTCCCAGCGGCCGATGTGGTTGTCCTCGAGCAGCTTGCCGTACTCCGGCGAGGCGACGGCCTTGTCGATGGCCGAGGCGAGCGTGTCGCGGACGTCGGTGGGAAGCCCGGGAGGTGCGGCGACGAAACGGCGCTGGTCGACGACGATGTCGTAGCCGGACTCGGTGGCCGTCGGCACCTCGGGCAGTGCCTTCAGCCGCTCCTTCGAGAACGCGACCAGCGGGCGCAGGGCCCCGGCCTGGATCTGCTCGTAGGCCTCCGCCACGTGCACGGTGCCGACGTCGACCTTGCCGCCGAGCACGGCGGTCAGCTGCGGCCCGCCGCCGTCGAACGGCACCGCGGTGGCGTCGACCTTGGCCGAGCCGAACAGCAGCGCCTGCGCCAGCTGGTTGCCGGTGCCCGCGCCGGACGTGCCGTACTTGACGCCGTCGGCGGCGAGCACGTCCTCGACGGTCTTGAACCGCGAGCCGGAGGGCACCACCATCACGTAGTCCTCGACCGTGAGGCCCTTGACGAAGGTCATATCCTCCAGCGTGATCGCGTCGGGGTCGTCGACCACGAGCGGGCCGACCGCGAACAGCGACTGGGGCATCACGGCGACCCGGTAGCCGTCGGGGTTGCCGGAGAAGACGTCCTTGCCCGCGATCTTGCCGTTGGCGCCCGGCTTGTTGACCACGGGGATCTGCGCGCCGAGGGGCTCCTCCAGGCTCTTGGCGAGTGCGCGGGTGATCAGGTCGGTGCTGCCACCCGGCTCGGTCGGCACGGTGAACTCGACGGGGCGACTCGGGTAGTCGCCGCCGCCCTCGCCGGAGCCGCCGCCCTGCACGGAACAGCCCGTGAGGGCGAGGGCTCCCGCGGCGAGCACCGCCGCCGCGCGGATGGTCGACGGAATCCTCATTGATCCTCCAAGGTGTAGGTGGGTTACCGGGTCGCGCCGACGAGGGCGAGCCCCGTGGTGAGCAGGGCCTCGAGTTCGGCGAGGTGCTCGGGTGGCGGGTCGGCCAGCGGCGCGCGCACCGGTCCGACCTCGGCTCCTCGCAGCCGGGCAGCGGCCTTCACCAGCGAGACGGCGTAGCCGGTGCCCCGGTCGCGCAGCTCCACGAGCGGCACGTAGAAGCCGCTCAGGAGCTTGTCCACGGTCTCGTCGTCGCCGCTGTGCAACGCGCGGAAGAAGGCCTGGGAGATCTCCGGGGCGAAGGCGTGCACCGCCGACGAGTACGCGGGCACGCCGACGCCACGGTAGGCGCGTGCCTGCAGCTCGGCGGTGGCGGCGCCGTTGAAGAACAGCCACTCGGGCGGCGCGGCCAGCCGCAGCCGTTGCAGCTGGTCGAGGTCGCAGTGCCCGTCCTTGATGCCGATGACGTTGCCGATCGCCGCCAGCTCGGGCACCGTGCCGAGCGCGATCTTGACCTGCGCCCGCTGGTAGACGACGAGCGGAAGGGACGTGCGCCGCGCGACCTCGCGCACGTGCTCGACGAGCCCGCGCTGCGGCGTCTCCACCAGGTAGGGCGGCATGAGCAGCACGGCGTCGGCTCCCGCCCGCTCGGCCGCCGCGACGAACCGCGCCGCCTGGGCCCAGCCGTAGCCCGCTCCCGCCACGACCGGCACGGCGCCCGCGGCCTCCTCGACCGCTGCCGTGACGAGCGCCTCGTACTCGTCCTCGGCCAGGGAGAAGAACTCCCCTGTGCCGCAGCACGGAAACAGCGCGCCCGGCCCCTCGGCGATCTGCCCGCGCACGTGGGACCGGAAGGCGGCGAGGTCGACGCGCCCCTCGTCGTCGAAGGGGGTCAGCGGGAACGACAGCACGGCCGCGTCCATGCCGCGCCGGAGGCGTTCGACGACCTCGGTTGTATACGTGGCGGTCAAGTTGTCTCCGTATGTAGACGACTGTCAGGTGTGGAGGAGTGTGACCCGAAGATTGGTAGGCTGTCAACCGTGGAGAGCGATCGGGAGAGCGGCGTGCGCGGGGTCAAGTCCGCGGCGCGCACCGTGGAACTGCTGGAGCTGCTGGCGTCGAGGCAGAACCGCCCGGCGCGCCTGCGCGAGCTGAGCGAGGCACTGGGCGCGCCACGCAGCAGCGTCTACGCGCTGATCCGCACGCTCGTCGAGCACGGCTGGGTGCGGGTCGACGCCACCGGTACGCAGTACAGCATCGGCATCCGCGCGCTGCTCGCCGGCACGACCTACCTCGACACCGACCCGTACCTGCGGATCGTCCAGCCGCTCATCACCGACACCAGCGCCGAGCTGAACGAGACCATCCATTACGGCAGGCTCGACCGCGGCGACATCGTCTACCTGGCCACCAAGGAGTCCAGCAAGTACATCCGGCCGTTCAGCCGGGTCGGGCGCAGGCTGCCCGCGTTCAGCACGTCCATGGGCAAGTGCCTGCTGGCCGAGCGCCTGGACACCGGCATCGACGAGCACGTGCCCGACTCGGTGACACCGCTGACGCCGAACACGATCGTCGACCGCGACGCGCTGCTCGCCGACCTGCGGCAGACACGGGAGCGCGGGTACGCCGTGGACAACGAGGAGAACTACGCGGGCGTGATGTGCTTCGGTTTCGCGCTGCGCTACTCCAGCCCGCCGATCGACGCGATCAGCTGCTCGCTGCCCGTCGACAGCGTGACTCCGCAGCGGCGCGAGGAGATCGTCAGCGCGATGGAGCGCACGCGGGCGGCCATCGAGCGGATGGCGCCGGTGGACCTCGCGAGCACGGCCGGCCTCCCCACGGGAATCTAGGCTTGGATCCGCTCTCGGCGGCCCTGCTGGCGCTGGCCGGTGTGGCCGCGGGTCTGGCGGGCTCGATGGCGGGCCTGGCATCGCTGTTCAGCTACCCGGCCCTGCTGGCGGCGGGGCTGCCGCCCATCGCCGCGAACGTCACCAACACCGTCGCGATGTTCTCCACCACGGTGGGCGCGGCCGCCGGATCGCGCCGGGAGCTGCGCGGGCAGCGGGGCCGCCTGCTGCGACTGGCCGTGCTGGCGATCGCGGGCGGTTCCGCGGGCGCCTTCCTGCTGCTGACCACCCCGGCGTCCGCGTTCGAACTGGTGGTGCCGTGGTTGATCGCGCTGGGCGCGGCGCTGCTGCTCTTTCGCGACCGGCTGCGGGAGGCGGCCGACGACCGCGCCCGCACGCGCGGCGGGCCGCCGTCGGCCCTGCCGCTGGCGCTGGCGGTGCTGGTCGTCGCCGTCTACGGCGGCTACTTCGGCGCGGGTGCCGGGGTGCTGATGCTCGCGGTGCTCTCGGTGTCGGCCACCGAACCGCTTCCGGTGACCAACGCGGTGAAGAACGTCGTCACGGGCGCGGCGAACGTGACGGCGGCGGTGGCCTTCGCCTTCGTGGCCCCTGTCGACTGGGTGGCGGCTGCCGTGCTCGCGGCCGGCTCCCTGGTGGGCAGCTGGCTCGGCCCTGCCGTCGTGCGGCGGCTGCCGGAGCGGCCGCTGCGGATCGCGGTCGCCCTGGCCGGGTTCGGCCTGGCCGCGCACCTGTGGTTCGAGGCCGTCTAGTTGTCATATAACTAAGCAAGTCATAATATGACTATCCATGACCCGCGACCGCATCTCCCACGTCCGCCTCTCCTCCGTCACGCTGCCGCTGGCCACGCCCATCAGCGACGCGAAGGTGTTCACCGGCAGGCAGAAGCCGATGACCGAGGTGGCGCTGCTCTTCGCCGAGATCCGCACCGAGAGCGGCCACGAGGGGCTGGGGTTCGGCTACTCGAAGCGAGCAGGCGGGCCCGGCCAGTACGCGCACGCCAGGGAGGTCGCGCCGGACCTGCTCGGTGAGGACCCCAGCGACATCGGCCGCCTGTGGACGAAGCTGGTGTGGGCGGGTGCGTCGGTCGGGCGAAGCGGGCTGGCGACGCAGGCCGTCGCCGCGCTCGACATCGCACTGTGGGACCTCAAGGCCAAGCGGGCCGGGCTGCCGCTGGCCAAGCTGATCGGCGCCCACCGCGACTCCGTGCGCTGCTACGACACCTCCGGCGGCTTCCTGCACGTGCCCGTGGAGCAGGTGATCGACAACGCCGCCGCCTCGCTCGGCAGCGGCATCGGCGGCATCAAGATCAAGGTCGGGCACCCCGACCGCCGGGTGGACCTGGCCCGGGTCACGGCCGTGCGCGAGCATCTCGGCGAGGACGTCCCGCTGATGGTGGACGCCAACCAGCAGTGGGACCGCCCGTCGGCCCAGCGCATGTGCCGGGAGCTGGAGCGCTTCGGCCTCGTCTGGATCGAGGAGCCGCTCGACGCCTACGACGCCGCCGGGCACGCCGCGCTCGCGAGCGCGTTCGACACGCCCATCGCCACCGGTGAGATGCTCACCAGCGTCGCCGAGCACGCGGAGTTGGTCCGCGCCGGTGCGGCCGACATCCTGCAGCCGGACGCGCCACGCATCGGCGGCATCACCCAGTTCCTGCGCCTGTCCACGCTCGCCGACCTCCATCACCTGCAGCTGGCACCGCACTACGCGATGGAGATCCACCTGCACCTGGCCGCGACGTACC
This sequence comes from Prauserella muralis, assembly GCF_003202285.1. Classification (GTDB taxonomy): domain Bacteria; phylum Actinomycetota; class Actinomycetes; order Mycobacteriales; family Pseudonocardiaceae; genus Prauserella_B; species Prauserella_B muralis. The sequence goes on along the minus strand of NZ_MASW01000002.1, from coordinate 334,009 downwards.
CGGCGGAGCCGTGGGTGGAGCACTTCGACTGGCTCGAGCCCCTGTTCAATGAGCGCATGGAGATCGCCGACGGCAGGATGCTCGTGCCGGACCGCCCCGGGCTCGGTCTCACGCTCAGCGACAAGGCCCGGGCGTGGACCGTCGAGACGTGCGAGGTGTCCGGCGGGTGAGCCGGACCGAGGACCTGGTCGCCCATCTCACGGCGCGGATCAGGGAGGGTGTCATCCGGCCCGGCGAGCGGCTGCCCACGGAGAGCGCACTCGTGTCCGAGCACGGGGTGAGCCGCACCGTCGTGCGCGAGGCCGTGTCACGGCTGCAGGCGGCCGGGCTGGTCGAGACGCGCCACGGCCGGGGCAGTTTCGTGTTGGCGCAGCCGAGCAGCACGCGGTTCGAGGTGGGCGCGGCCGGGGAGCTGACCGCGGCCGACGTGCTCGACCTGCTGGAGTTCCGCGCCGCCGCGGAGACCGAGGCGGCGGCGCTGGCCGCGCGGCGACGCACCGCGGCCCAGCTCGCCGACCTGCGCGAGGCGGTGGATGCCTTCGCCGCCGCCGCGGACAACCCGAGCGCGGCGGTGCACGCCGACTTCCGCTTCCACCTGCGCATCGCGCTCGCCTCGGGCAACCGGTACTTCGCCGACCTGCTGCGCTCGTTCGGGCCCGGGATGATCGTCATGCACCGCGACCGGCTGCCCCCCGACGCCGATCGCTTCGCGCGCATCGCCGCCGAGCACGAGCACGTCTACGCCGCCATCGAACGCCAGGATGCCGATGCCGCCCGCGCCGCCGTGCGCGTGCACCTGTCGAACAGCCGCGCCCGCTTCCAAGCCGCACAAGCGGAGCCATGACGCCGGCGAAAAAGCTCCCCAATGCGGCATTGGTAGCGCTCAACGCAACGAATGCCGCATTGGTGGCGTTGAACGCCACGAATGCCACATTGGGGAGCTTCAGGCGGCCACCACGCCGAGGGCGGTCAGCAGGATCGCCAGGGCGGGCAGGAAGTTGTTCACCTGGTGGGCGACGATGCTGCCCAGCAGCCGGCCGGTGACCAGGCGCGCGAGCCCGATCGGCACGGCGATCACGAGCAGCAGCGTGGTGCGCAGCGGCTCCAGATGGCTCATCGCGAAGACGGCCGTGGACAGCAGGAACGCCGCGAGCCGTCCCCATTTCTCCTGGCCCCACTCCAGCCGTTCCGTGGCACCCCAGAGCAGGCCGCGGTAGATGATCTCCTCGCAGATCGGGCCGAGCAGCCACAGGTACAGAAACATCACGACGGCCGCCGACACCGACATCGGCTTGTTCGCCACCAGCGCGCTGATGGCCGACGTCGCGTTCTGCTCCCCCACCACCTTCGTCCACACGAACACGCCGACCGTCGTGCACACCAGCCCGAGCACGCCGAACCGGAGGCCGACCTTGACGTCGGCCCAGTTCCACGACAGGCGCAGATCGGTCAGCGGGCCGTTGCCACGGATTCTGGTGATCGCCAGCGCGGTGAGGGCGGCGATCACCGTGGGCGCCATCGTGCCGATCAGCACGTCCCGCACCGGCAGGGAGCCAGGTGTCTGGCCCCTGCTGATGAGCACGCCGACGAACGTCGCCGTCGCCAGCAGCACCGCCTCGACAAGGAGGAACGCGCCGAACCCCCAGCGGTGCCCCGGCGGGGCGGGCGCCTCTGCCCCTGCCCCGGGTTCGGGGCCGTCGGCGGGAGCGGAGGCCGCGGACTCGACGCCGGACACCGGTTCCCCCGAGTTCGGTGACGTCACGCCGGCCCTCCTTGTCGCACCAGATGCTCCCGCGAGCCTACTGTGAGCACACGGCCGGTCACGAGGAGGCGAACAGCAGCAGTGCGGGCGGCAGGTTGTTGGCGGCGTGCGCCACGAGGCTCGCACCCACGCGACCGGTCACCATTCTGGCCGTGCCGATGGCGATGCCCTGCCCGAGCAGCGCCAGCATCCGAGTGGGTTCCCCGTGCAGTTGCGCGAAAACCAGCGCCGTCAGCACCAGCGTCACCCACTGGGGCACCCGGTAGTGGGCGAGCGCGTTCCACAGCGCGCCCCGCACGAGCAGCTCCTCGGTGAGGGGCGCGCCGAGCACCACGATCAGCGCCGCGACGACGAGCCACGCGGTGTCGCCCGCGATGCCGCCGAACACCTCGTGCAGGGGATCGTCGAACCGGTCGGGTCCGTAGACCTGCATCAGCACCAGGTTCACCACATAGCCGGCGAGCAGCGCGAAGCCGCCGCAGGCCAGCCCGACCCTGAGGTCCCTTCCGTTCGGCAGCAGCCCGTAGTCGGCGAGCAGACCCCGGCCCCACCGCCACGAGCCGAGCGCCGGAGCGAGGCCCAGCAGGACGTTCGGCACGAAGGCGAGCAGCACCAGGGGCCCGAGCGCGGGCAGCTGGGTCGCGCCGAGCCCGATGTCGCCGCTGAACACGACACCGGCCACGAGCAGGGAGAGCAGGTAGTAGCCCGCGAGCCCGCCGAGGAAGGCGAGGACGCCCCAGTGGGCGCCGAGTACCAGGCCGTCGACGGCCCGGGGTGCCGGCTGCTCGTCGCCGTGCTCCACCCGCACCTCCCCGCGTGACGTGCGGCCGCCCGTGCGCCCCCGGCCGCCCGGCCGTCACGCTACTTGATCACGGCGCCGCGGAGCACGATGTGCGCGGGGCTGCGCAGGACGCTCAGGTCCTCGCGCGGGTCGGCATCGAGGACGACCAGGTCGGCGGGGGCGCCCTCGGCGATGCCCTCGTGGCCGAGCCACGCCCGCGCCGCCCAGGACGCGGAAGCCAGCGCCTGCTCCCGCGACATGCCCGCCCGATGCAGCGCCTCGATCTCGTCGGCGATCCTGCCGTGGGCCACCATGCCGCCCGCGTCCGTGCCCGCGTACACGGCGACACCGGCGTCGAGCGCGGCGCCCACCATGTCGCCGACCCCGGCGTGCAGGGCGCGCATGTGGGCGGCATAGGTGGGGTACTTGGCTGCCTGGTCGGCGATGCCGGGGAAGTTCTCAATGTTGACGAGTGTGGGCACCAGCGCCGTGCCGCGGCGGGCCATCTCGCCGAGCAGGTCCGGCCAGAGGCCGGTGCCGTGCTCCAGGCAGTCGATGCCCGCGTTGACCAGGCCGGGCAGCGCGGCCTCGCCGAACACGTGCGCGGTCACCCTGGCACCGGCCTGGTGCGCCACCGCGATGGCCTCCGCCAGCACGTCGTCGGGCCACAGCGGCGCCAGATCACCCACCGACCTGTCGATCCAGTCGCCGACGATCTTCACCCAGCCGTCGCCGTCGGCGGCCTGCTCGGCGACCGCGCGGGGCAGGTCGTCGGGGCTGTCCAGGTCGATCCCGAGCCTGGGCACGTACCGCTTCGGCAACGCCAGATGCTGCCCGGAGCGGATGATCCGCGGCAGGTCGGCGCGCCGCTGCAACGGCCGGGCGTCGATGGGCAGCCCGCAGTCGCGGATCAGCAGGGTGCCCGCGTCCCGGTCGGTGAGGGCCTGCTCGGTCGCCTCCTCCAGCGTGGTCGGCCCCTGCACCCCGATGCCGGGATGGCAGTGGGCGTCCACGAGGCCAGGAAGGACGTACCCGCCGTCGCTGAGCGTGCGAGCCCCGTCGACCGGCTCGAAGGTGATCCGGCCTTCGGTGATCCAGACGTCGCGTTCGTCGCCGTCCGGCAGGACGACACCACGCAGGTGCAGCATCGCGGTGACTACCTCGGGTGCGGCGCTACTTGTTCTTGGGCAGCTTCAACTTCGACGGGTCGAAGCCGGGGGGGAGGTCGTTGAGGCCGCCGCCGAGCTGCGACAGGTCCGGCATCCCGCCGCCACCGCCCGCGGCGGGCGGAAAGGCACCGGGGAAGCCGCCGCGCACCTTCGGCTGCGTGGGGCCGCGCCCCTTGCCCTTCTTGCCCTTCTTGCCCTTGCGGTTCTGCTTCTTGGTGGCGCTGCCACCGCCGAAGCCGAACCGGCCCGCCATCTGCTGCATCATCTTCCTGGCCTCGAAGAACCGGTTGACCAGGTCGTTGACGTCGCGCACCGCCACGCCGGAGCCGCGCGCGATGCGCTGCCGCCGCGACGCGTTGATCATCTTCGGGTTGGCGCGCTCGGCGGGCGTCATGCCGCGGATGATCGCCTGCAGCTTGTCCAGGTGCTTGTCGTCGACCTGGGACAGCTGGTCCTTCATCTGCCCCGCGCCCGGCAGCATGCCGAGCAGGTTGCCGATCGGGCCCATCTTGCGCACGGCGAGCATCTGCTCGAGGAAGTCCTCCAGCGTCATGTCCCCGGTGCCCAGCTTGGCCGCCGCCTGCTCGGCCTGCTCCTGGTCGAACGCCTGCTCGGCCTGCTCGATCAGGGTGAGCATGTCGCCCATGCCGAGGATCCGGCTGGCCATCCGGTCCGGGTGGAAGACGTCGAAGTCCTCGAGCTTCTCGCCGTTGGAGGCGAACAGGATCGGCTGGCCGGTGACGTGCCGCACCGACAGCGCGGCACCACCGCGGGCGTCGCCGTCGAGCTTGGTGAGCACGACGCCGTTGAAGCCGACGCCGTCGCGGAAGGCCTCCGCGGTGGTCACCGCGTCCTGGCCGATCATCGCGTCGACCACGAACAGCGTCTCGTCGGGCTGCACGGCGTCGCGGATGTCCGCGGCCTGCCGCATCAGCTCCTCGTCGACGCCGAGCCTGCCCGCCGTGTCGACCACGACCACGTCGTGCTGGGCGCGCCTGGCCTCGTCGATACTGCGCCGCGCCACGTCCACCGGGTCGCCGACGCCGTTGCCCGGCTCGGGAGCGAACGTCGGCACCCCGGCGCGCTCGCCGACCACCTGCAGCTGCGTGACGGCGTTGGGGCGCTGCAGGTCACAGGCCACGAGCAGCGGCGCGTGGCCCTGCTTCTTCAGCCACATCGCCAGCTTGCCGGCCAGCGTCGTCTTACCGGAGCCCTGCAGACCGGCCAGCATGATCACGGTCGGCGGCGTCTTGGCGAGGTTCAGCCTGCGGGTCTCGCCGCCGAGGATCGCGATGAGCTCCTCGTTGACGATCTTGATGACCTGCTGGGCCGGGTTGAGCGCCTGGGACACCTCGGCGCCCTTGGCCCGCTCCTTGACCTGGCTGATGAACGCCCGCACCACGGGGAGCGCGACGTCGGCCTCCAGCAGCGCGATACGGATCTCGCGGGCGGTGGCGTCGATGTCGGCGTCGGTCAGCTTGCCCTTGCCGCGCAGGTTCGCCAGGACCGACGTGAGCCGGTCGGAGAGTGTGTCGAACACGAGGTGCACGCTCCAGCGGGTCGTGGGTACTCAGCCGGCACACGGGCCGACAACATCCCAGGGTACTGACCACACGTCGGGCGTGGGCCCGCCGGGCCACCCGGCCGGCTCCCCCTGGTCACCGGCCGGGTGGGTGGATCCCCGGTGGGCGCCGGACGCCCGGCACGTTCGCCTGACCCCCAGTACAGGCGAGCGTCGCGGGCACGGGCACCTCACCGAGGCGGTTACCAGCCTGCCGGGCACGACCCCGGCCGCGGCAGCGTGAAGACACCGGATCGGGCGTGGGTAGAACTACTCAGCGAGGGCAGCCGCCGGGCGCCGAGCCCAAGGACACCGTGGGTACGCACCAGGTACCCGAGGTGCCCTTCGGCTCGCGGCCGGCAGGACGCTAACGCTTGCTCCTGGGCGCGGAGCGGGCCTTGCCGGCGGCCTTCGTGGCGCGCTCCGCGGCGGCTCCCGCCTTGCCCGCGGCGGCCTGTGCCCGCTCGACGCGCTCCTGTGCCTGCGCCTGGTCGGTGTCGGCGCGCTCCTGGCTGCTCTCCTGGAGTGCGCGCAGCAGCTCGGCCACGCCCTCGTCCTGGACGGCCGCGGTGGGCCTGGCCACCTCCCTGCCCTCGTGCCTGGCCTCGATGAGGGCACTCAGCGCGTCGGCGTAGCCGTCGGAGTAGTCGCCGGGAACGAAGTCCCGCGACAGGTTCTCGATCATGTTCGCCGCCGCCCGCACCTCCGCGACCCGCAGGTCGACGTCGGTGTGCAGGAACGGAAAGTCCGGCGCGCGGATCTCGTCGGGCCAGTGCATCGTGTCGAGCATGATCACCTGGCCGCGCACGCTCAGGGCGCCGAGTGTCTCCCGCTGCCGGAGGGCCACCTTGACCAGTGCCACGCGCTCGGCCTGCTGCAGCGCCTCGCCGAGCAGCACGTACGGCTTGAGCGCGGGAATCTCGGGCTCCAGGTAGTAGCTCTTGACGAAGTAGAGCGGGTCGATCTGTGCAGGCGGCACGAAGCCGAGGATCTGGATGGACTGCGCGGTCGGCAGCGGCAGGGAGTCCAGGTCCTCGTCGGTGAGCACCACGACGTCACCGTCGGGGGTGGCGTAGCCCTTGCCGATCTCCTCGGCCGGGATCTCCGCCTCGTCGACCTCGCAGACCCGCTTGTACCGCACGCGCCCGCCGTCGGTGGTGTGCACCTGGGTGAGGCCGGTGCTGCGTTCACCCGTGGCGCTGTAGGCCTTGACGGGGATGGCGAAGCTGCCGAACCCGATGGTGCCCTTCCATACGGTGCGCATGAGGACTGAGCCTAGCCAGCGGCGCGGTCCGTCCCATAGCTACAAACGGGTGTCCAGACCAGCTGTTCGCGCGATTTCCGTTGCCAGCGGGGCACTTTCGCCGAGTGCTTCGGCTGAACAGCCGAACGCGTCCGCCGCTGCGTGGAGTACGTCGGCCAGTGCCTCGACGTCGGCCGACGGCGCGGCGGCCAGCGCGCCGCTGTGGTGACCCTCGCTCACGCGGGCGGCCAGCGAGCCGAGCGCGCCCGCGAGCAGGCGTTGCCCGGCGACCACCTGCTCCAGCATCGTGGTGAGCTCCCCGAGTTCGACGCGCCCCGCACCCGCCAGCTCACCGGCACATGCGCGCAGGTGGGAGGCCGTCACCGTGACCGGCAGGACCGCGGGCTGCAGCTCCGTCATGCGCGTCATCCTGCCACCCGGCCCCCGCCGCCGCGCGGCACGACACCCCGGGTGGTCGCCGCGACCCGCCAACGGGGAACCAAAGCTCCCCAATGCCACATTTGTTCCACTCAGTGGAGCGAATGCGGCATTCGCTCCATCCAGTGGAGCGAATGCCGCATTGGGGAGCTCCCCCCGGCACCGGTGCGAGGTGGGCACGCGGGTACCGGCCCGGCGGCGGGGGCTCAGGAGGCCGCCGCGAGCACCGCCTGCTCCACCCGCGCCCGCCACGCCGCGTCGAGGCCGCCGTGGCGTGGCGAGACGGCGAACGAGTCGACCACCGCGCCGCCGAGCGTGGCGACCCTGGCCCACCGCACCTCGGCGTCACACCGGCGCAGCGCGCCCGCCACCCGGTACAGCAGGCCGATACGGTCGGCGGCGCGAAGCTCCAGCACGACGGTGCGCGGCCCGGACGTCTCGTCGTCGAACCACAGCACCCGGGGTGCCGCGGGCACGGCCACCGCCGCGTCGTAGGCCTTCTCCTTCTCCGCGAGCTTCTGCGTCAGCGGCAGCCCGCCCGCGACCGCCCTGGCGAACTGCTCGCGCAGCAGGCTCACGTCGGGCAGCGAGCCGAACTTCGGCGACGCGGTGAACACCCCCACCCGGCCCCCGCCGTGGCCCCGCAGCACGGCCGTGTGCACTTCGAGGGAGTTCAGCGCGAGCACCCCGGCGGCGGGGGCCAGCAGCTCGGCGGCGCCGGGCACGGCGAGCACCACGGTGGCGAGCTTGCCCTCCGTGCCGACCCGCACCTGGCCGCGTGCCGACGCGACCGCGGCGGCCACCAGCTCCCGTTGCGTGTCGTCGAGGTCGGCGGGCGGGGAGAACCCGTTGCCGTGCAGCACCTCGCGGCAGCGGCTCACCAGCTCGGCGACCAGCCCGGCCTTCCACTCGGTCCACACCCCCGGCCCCGTGGCCAGCGAGTCGGCCTTGGCCAGCGCGTGGAGCAGGTCCAGCAGCAGCGGCTGGCCTTCGAGCGTCTTGGCCACGCGCTCCACGGTCTCCTGCTCGCTGATGTCGCGGCGCGTGGCCGTGTGGGGCAGCAGCAGGTGATGCCGCACCATCCCGGCCACGATCGCGCAGTCCACATCGGACAGACCCACTCTGGCGGCGACCTGGGCGGCGATCTTGGCACCCAGCTCCGAATGGTCGGCGTCGCGGCCCTTGCCGATGTCGTGCAGCAGCGCGCCGAGCAGCAGCAGGTCCGGCCGCGCGACGTCGGTGGTCAGCCGGGACGCCTCGACGCAGGCCTGCACGAGGTGGCGGTCGACCGTCCAGGCGTGCACGGGCTCCCTCGGCGGCAGGTCGCGCACGGCGCCCCACTCCGGGAACAGCCGGGCCCACAGACCGGTGCGGTCGAGCGCCTCCACGGCGTCGACCAGCCCCTCCCCCGCGCCGAGCAGCTCGGTCAGCGCCTGCCGGGCCGACTCGGGCCACGGGGCGCGCAGTTCGGGCGCGGAGTCGGCGAGCGTCCGCAGGGTGCCGTGCGCGATCGGCTTGCCCGTCCGCGCCGACGCGGCCGCCACCCGCAGCAGCAGGCCGGGGTCGCGGGCGGGCACAGCGTCGCGCGCCAGCGCGACCTCGTTGCCGTGCAGCACCACGCCGTCGTCCAGCGGGGTGCGGCTTGGCCGCCTGCTGAACCGCCCGCGTGGCGGCTCGTCGGCAGCCCGCAGGGCGACGTCCACGGCGTAGGCCACGGCCCTGCCCGCGCCGGAGAGCCTGCGCGCCAGCGAGAACCGGTCGCCGAGCTCCAGCTCGGCGGCCACGAGCTCGGCGTCGGCGGCGCCGAGCACGTCGCGGTCGCGGCGCAGTTCCCTGCGCAGCTCGGTGCGCACGTCCAGCAGCAGGCCGCGTGCCTCGCGCAGCTCCTGTCCCGGCCGGTCGCACAGCTGTGCCGCGGCGAAGGCGTCGAGCAGGCCGAGGTCACGCAGGCCTCCCCGGCCGTACTTGAGGTCCGGCCCTGCCGACTGCGCGATCTCCCCGCTGCGCTGCCAGCGGGCGCGCGCCGACTCCGCCAGCTCGGGCAGGCGTTTGCGGGCCGTGCGCCGCCACTGGTCGCGGGCGGCGGCGGCGAGCCGGGCGGACAGCTCGGCGTCACCGGCCAGGTGCCGGGTGTCGAGCAGGCCCATGGCCGTGCGCAGGTCCTCGGAGGCCACCTTGAGTGCCTCCGCCGGGGTACGCACGGCGTGGTCGAGGCCGACCCTGGCGTCCCACAGGGGGTACCAGAGCGCGTCCGCGACCTTGCCGATGTCCGGGTTTCCGTTGTGGACCAGCACCAGGTCGAGATCGGAGAACGGCACGAGCTCCCGACGGCCGAGGCCGCCGACGGCGACCAGCGCGACACCGGGTTCGGCGGTGTCGACACCGGCCGCCGTGGCGGCCTTGCTCAGCCAGAACTCGTACAGGTCGACCAGCGCGGCGCGCAGTGCCGCCGCGCCCAGCCGTCCGTGGCGACCCTCCAGCAGCCGGTTGGCTGCCTCGACGAGTCCCCCTACGACCACGGCACGTGCCTAGAGAGCATCCGCGCCACGCTCGCCGGTGCGCACCCGGATCACCGTGTCCACCGGGGTCACCCACACCTTGCCGTCACCGATCTTGCCGGTGTGGGCGGCGCTGACGATCGCGTCGATGACCTTGTCCACGTTGGCGTCGTCGGTCACCACCTCGATCTTGAGCTTGGCCACGAAGTCGACGGCGTACTCGGCGCCGCGGTAGACCTCCGTGTGCCCCTTCTGGCGCCCGTAGCCCTGCACCTCGCTCACCGTCATGCCCAGCACGCCGAGCTGTTCGAGCCCCGAGCGGATGTCGTCGAGCGTGAACGGCTTGACGATCGCGGTGATCAGTTTCATGACTTGCTTCCCTCCAGCTTCTTGGCGTTGCCGGAGGCGACACTGGTGTCCACCGAAGCGGGCCTGCCACCGCGACCACCGGCGAAGTCGTAGGCCGACTCGGCGTGCTCCGCCTCGTCGATGCCGGCCACCTCGTCCTCAGTGGACACCCGGCCACCGGTGATCGCCTTGACGATGAGGCCGATGACGACAGCCGCGATGAGCGAGTATGCCAGCACCGCGAAGGCGCCGATGGCCTGCTTGCCCAGCTGTTCCGCGCCACCGCCGTAGAACAGGCCGTCCACGCCGTCGGCGTTGACGTTGGTGGTGCCGAGGAAGCCGATCAGCAGCGTGCCGACGAGGCCGCCCACGAGGTGGACACCGACGACGTCGAGCGAGTCGTCGTAGCCGAAGCGGTACTTCAGGCTCACCGCGAGCGCGCACACCACACCGGCGATGGCGCCGATGGCCAGCGCGCCCCACGTGTCGACGAACGCACACGCCGGGGTGATGGCGACCAGGCCCGCGACCACACCGGACGCGGCGCCGAGGCTGGTGGCCTTGCCGTCGCGGAGCCGCTCCAGCAACAGCCAGCCGAGCATCGCGGCGCAGGTGGCGGTGAGCGTGTTGATGAAGGCGACACCCGCGGTTTCGTTGGCGCTCAGCGCCGACCCGGCGTTGAAGCCGAACCAGCCGAACCACAGCAGGCCGGCGCCGAGCATGACGTAGGGCAGGTTGTGCGGCTTCATCGGCTCCTTGGGCCAGCCCGCACGCTTGCCCAGCACGAGCACGAGACCGAGCGCCGCGGCACCGGCGTTGATGTGCACCGCGGTGCCACCGGCGAAGTCGAGGGCACCGAGGTCGAAGATCCAGCCGCCCTCGGCCCACACCCAGTGCGCCACCGGGAAGTACACCAGGGTGGCCCACAGGCCGCCGAACAGCAGCCACGCGCCGAACTTCATGCGGTCGGCGACCGCACCGGCGATCAGCGCGACGGTGATGATGGCGAACATGCCCTGGAAGGCGACGAAACCGGTGCCCTCCAGCGCGTTACCGCCCATGAGGCCGGAAAGACCCATGATCTCGAAGGGGTTGCCGAGCAGCCCGCCCACGTCGGAGCCGAACGCCATCGAGTAGCCGTAGACCACCCACAGCACACCGATCAGGCCGATCGCGCCGAAGCACATCATCAGCATGTTCAGCACGCTCTTCGAGCGGACCATGCCACCGTAGAAAAACGCCAATCCCGGTGTCATCAGCAGCACCAAAGCGGCGCTGGTGAGCAACCAGGCCGTGTCTCCTTGCACGCTTCTCCTCCTTCGAGAGCCGGATCAGCCGGATCAACCCGGATCAGCCGAACTACTGAACTCGCAGTTGCGGCACAGCATCGGAAAGGCGTGTTGCACGGAGAGGCTCGGCAGGTTTCGACGTTGTGAACCGATCGGGCGGTCATGTTACGGATACGTTTCCCGCCACCGGTGCCGATTCGTCCCGATGCGAAACGTCGTGGTCGAATATGGTCCATGACCTCGCCCGAGAAGTCCGCGCGGTTGTTACCGTCCGCTGTCCTGGCGGCGCTGCGCTGCTCCGTCTGCGGGGGCGAGTTGGCGGTCTCCGGTCACGCGGTGTGCTGCGAACGCCGCCATGCGTTCGACATCGCGCGACAGGGCTACGTCAACCTGCTGCACGCCAAGGTGGCGGCGGGGACGGCCGACACCACGGACATGGTGGCGGCCAGGGTGGAGTTCCTCGGCGCGGGGTTCTACGCGCCGCTGGCGCGCCTGCTCGCGGCGCGTGCCGCCGCGCAGAGCCGCGCGCGGCTCGTGGTCGACGCGGGCGCGGGAACCGGCTACTACCTGGCCGCCGTGCTCGACGCGCTGCCCGCGGCGAGCGGGCTGGCGCTGGATGTGTCGGTGCCCGCGCTGCGCCGCGCGGCGAAGGCGCATCCGCGGATCGGGGCGGCGGTGTGGAACCTCTGGCACCCGTGGCCGGTCGGCACCGCCTCGGCCGACGTGGTGCTCAACGTCTTCGCGCCGCGCAACGCCGCCGAGTTCCACCGGGTGCTGCGGCCGGGTGGCACGCTGCTCGTGGCTTCGCCGGGCCGGCCGCATCTGCGTGAGCTCGCCTCGCGGCTGGGGCTGCTCGACATCGGCGAGGACAAGCAGCAGCGGCTCGACACCGCGCTCGCGGGCCGGTTCGAGGCCGTGGACCGCGACCGACACGAGGAGACGGTGCCGCTGCCGCCCGCCGACGCGCGGCGGGCGGTGCTGATGGGCCCGAACGCGCATCACCTGCACCGCGACGGGTTGCGTGAGCGGCTCGACGGACTGACCGGCACCGTCGAGGTGACCCTGTCGTTCCAGGTCTCGGTGTACCGGAGGCTGCCGTGAGCGTGGAGGTGTCCGCGACCGTGCTGGCCGACGAAGCGTGGCTCGCGGAGGACCTGGGCCGGGCACGGCGGCTGTACGGCGAGGCGAGCGACCGCGTGCTGGGCACGATCCGGTGGTACTCGGCGTCGTCGGTGCTCGTGGCGCCCGCGTTGGAGCCGCTGGTGCACACGGGGACCGCGCGCGATCCGTCACTGGACGCGGTGGTGTTCGACATGATGCCCGACGGCCGGTATCTCGACGCCCGCTCGGAACGCGTGCTCGGCCGCGACGTGGCCGCGCTGGGCGAGCGGCTCGGCGAGGCGGTGGGCACCGCCGTCGACGCGATCGCCGCGGTGTCCGGCGCGACGGCCCGCTCGCTGTGGGCCGTGGCCGTCGATTCGATCGCCAACCGGCTGCTGTGGGCGGGCTCGGCGGTGGGCGACCCCGCACGCGCCATGCGCCTTGCCGAGACGCTCGGTGAGGCCCTCGGCCCCGGCGTGCCCCGGCCCCGGTTCGTGCACGTCGGACGGCGGCCGGTGGTACGCCGGGCCTCCTGCTGCCTGATCTACGAGGCGACCGGCGGCGACAAGTGCGCGAGCTGCCCGCGGCAGACACCCGCCGAACGCGAGGAACGCCTGCGCCTGCTGCTCGGTTGACGCCGGGCCCTGCGAGTCGCGCGCCGCCCCTCGCCGCGCGCCGAGCCGAGCCCGAGGTCACCTTGGGTACACACCACGTGCCCAAGGTGACCGTGGGCACGACGACGGACGCGCGCTGTCTGGACCGGCTCCGGGAAACGCGGCAACCACGGCTGCCCCGCCCCCGGCGTACTGGCTCACGACGCCGCGCTGAAGCGCTCCGCGATCTCCTTGCGGCCGCGCTCGGTGAGCCCGCCGAACAGCCGCAGCCGGGCCAGGCCGCCGTCGGGATAGATGTCGAGCCGCACGTGGCTCGCCTCCCGCTGCTCGGGCACGGCGAAGCGGTGCCGGGTGTCGGGTTGCAGGCGGGTCTTCGGCAGCAGCTCGAACCAGGTCTCGCCGTCCACCGAACCGCTCAGCGACGCCCAGCCGGGCGCGTTGCCGCGCAGGTTGCTCGTGTCCAGCTCGGCGAACCGCACGATCCCGGAGCCCGCCAGCCGCACCACGACCCAGTCGTTGCCGCCGTCGCGCCTGCGCGCGGTCTCCCAGCCCTCGGCCTGGTTGGCGGCGAGGCCGGGCGCCAGCAGGTTGCCCGGCGACGAGTAGAACATGTCGCTGCACGCGGTGACCGCCGCGCCGTTCTCCAGCGCCGCGAGGTCGAGCGCGTCGGGTTCCAGCATGGCCGGGTCCGGGATCGGCTCGCCGTGCACGCGCAGCCGCGCGATCCCGCCGTCGGGGTGCATCGTCAGCCGGACGTGGGTGTAGCGGCGAGGCGAGTCCACCGCGAAGACGTTCTCGGCGTGCCCGGCAACGGGTGCGTGGGCGACGAGGGTGTCCCAGCCGGCGGCCGCCACCTCGGCGGCGCTGGGATAGCCCGGCAGCGCGCACGCCTCGACCGACACGAACGGCGGGTAGTTTCCCTTGAAGAACGCCGTGTCCACCACCACGCCCGCGATCGCTCCGGGCACGCCGAGCCGCAGGATGGCCTGGTCGTCGCCGGGTTCGCGGTGGCGCCGGGTCTCCCAGCCGTCGTAGAGCTGCCCCTTCGGGCCGAACGTCTCCGGCTGGTGGCGGGGCGGCCACGGGTTGACGAGGTTCTCCTTCTCCGCGAACAGCTCGTCGCTGGCCCACATCACGGTGCCACCGCAGCGCCGCGAAGCGAGGTCGGTCAGCTGTGTCCACTCCGGACGGTCGGTCACGGGTCCTCCCTGCGCAGTAGCATGCCGTGCGGCGCATCGCCGGTCACCGGTTCGCCGCGCAGCCAGGTCTGCCGCACGACACCGGCCAGCGGCCGGTCGTGGTAGGCGCTCACCGGGTTGCGGTGGCGCAGCCTGGCCGCGTCCACCACGAACGCCTCGTCCGGCGCGAACACGCAGAAGTCGGCGTCACACCCGGGGGCGATCCGGCCCTTGCGGTCAAGACCCACCTGCTCGGCGGGACGGCGCGCCATCCAGCGCACCACGTCGGCGAGCGTGAACCCGCGCTGCCGCGCACCCGTCCAGACGGCGGGCAGGCCCACCTGCAGGCTCGCGATGCCGCCCCACGCCTCGCCGAAGTCGCCGCTGTCAAAGCGTTTCAGCTCGGGCGTGCACGGCGAGTGGTCGCTCACCACACAGTCGATGACGCCGTCGGCGAGGCCCTGCCACAGCCGCTCGCGGTTGGCCGCCTCGCGGATCGGCGGGCAGCACTTGAACTCGGTGGCCCCGTCGCGGATCTCCTCGGCCGTGAAGCTCAGATAGTGCGGGCATGTCTCGACGGTCACCGGCACGCCCTCGGCTCGTGCGGCGGCGAGCATCGGCAGCGCGCCGCCGGAGGCAAGGTGCAGGATGTGCACCCGTGTGCCGGTGCGCCGGGCCAGCTCGACCACCCGCTCGATGGCCGTGTGCTCGGCCTCGGGCGGCCGGGAGCCGAGGAAGCCGCCGTAGTCCCGGCCGTGGGCCGCGGGCGCGCCGTCGATGGTGCCCGCATCCTCGGCGTGCACGATGAGCAGCCCGCCGAAGGCGCGCAGCTGTCGCATCGCCTGCTCGAGCCCTTCGGAGTCCAGCGGAGGGAACTCGTCCACGCCGGAGTGCAGCAGGAAGCACTTGAAGCCGAACACGCCCGCGTCGTGCAGCGGGCGCAACTCGGCGGCGTTGCCGGGCACCGCGCCGCCCCAGAACCCGACGTCGACGTGCACCCGCCCGGCCGCGGTCTTGCGCTTGACCTCCAGCGCCGCCACGTCGACGGTCGGCGGCAGGCTGTTGAGCGGCATGTCGACGATCGTGGTGACGCCTCCGGCCGCCGCCGCACGGGTCGCGGTCTCGAAGCCCTCCCACTCGCTGCGGCCGGGGTCGTTGACGTGCACGTGGGTGTCGACGAGGCCGGGCAGCAGCACCACGTCGCCGTCCAGCTCGACCTGCCGCGCGCCCTCCAGCGGCGCGTCGTAGGGCTCGACGGTGGCGATGCGGCCGTCGCGGACGCCGACGGTGCACGCCGTCTCGGTGTCGCCGGTGATGGCGCGCGGCGCCCGGATGACGAGGTCCATGCCGCTCATTGTCCGAGCCTCACCAGGGTCTGCGCGAGTTCGACGGCGGCGGGCACCGGGTCCACGACGGGCCGCCCGATCGCCTCGGCCACGGCGGGTGCCAGCCCGGCCATGCCGCCGCAGCCCAGCACCACGACGTCGCCCTGCGCCCGCTTGGCCACGTCGATCACCACGGACTGGGCCTCCTCCCTGCGGCCGACCAGGTCGGGCACGCCGAGCCCGGTGGCCAGCACCTCAGCGCAGCGGCCGTCGAGATGCAGCGTGTGCAGCCGGTCCTCGACGACGGGCACCGCCTCCTCGGTGGAGGTGACGACCGTGTACCGGCGGCCGCGCAGCTGGGCGAGCGCGGGCCCGCACTCGGTGATGTCGAGCACCGGGACCCCGGCGAGTTCCTGCGCCGCCTCCCTGCCGGGCTCGCCGAACCCGGCGAGCACGATCGCGTCAGCGCCCTCCCGCAGGCTCTCGACGCGGTCGAGCACGCCGATCGCCGAACGCAGGACCTCGTTCTGCCCGCTCAGCACCACGGGCCCCGAGGCGGGGTGGGTCACCTCGACCTCGGTGCCCGGTGCGGCCGCCGCTGTCGCGACGGTGCGGATCAGCTCGGTGCAGGCGTCGACCCGGTTGGGGTTGACGACGAGGATGCGCACGCAATCACCTCATTCGGTAGGGGGCCGGTGCGGACGCGGCCGCTGCGCCAGTAGTAGATGCCGCCCGCGATGCCGACGCCCAGCACCCACGAGAACGGGGCCACCGCGGAGAAGGCGGGCACGAGCGCGAGCACGCCGGACACCACCGCGGCGGGCAGGAAGGCCTGCAGCGCGATGGGATTGAAACCGCGGCGGTAGTAGTAGGCCGCCGACGTCTCGTCGGTGAACAGGTCGTCGACGACGATGTGCCCCCGCCGCACGAGGTAGTAGTCGACCAGCAGGATCGCCACCAGCGGCGCGAGGAACGCCGCCAGGCCGCCGAGGAAGTAGTTCACCACGACGGGGTTGGAGTACAGCTCCCACGGCATCACCAGCACGGCGAGCACGGCGCTGATGAGCCCGCCACGCTTGAAGTTCAGGTACTTCGGCGCCAGGTTCGCCAGGTCGTAGGCGGGGGACACGAAGTTGGCGACGATGTTGATGCCGACGGTGGCGACGATGAACGTGATCGCGCCGACGAGGGTGACCCACGGGTTGTCGATGCGGGCCACGATCTCGACCGGCTCGGTGATGGCCTCGCCGAACACCGCGATGGCGCCCGCCGTCGTGAGCACCGAGGCCAGCGCGAACAGCGAGAAGTTCAGCGGCAGGCCGAGCAGGTTGCCGCGCCGGTAGGCCCGGTGGCTCTTGGTGAACCGGGCGAAGTCGCCGTAGTTGAGGATCAGCGTCATGAACGTGGCGATGGTCAGGCCCACCGCCGCGATGCTCTGCCGCCACTGCTCACTCGCGGGCAGGTCGGTGAGCGAGTCGGTGAGCGAGATGTCGAAGCCGGCCTTGATCAGCAGCCAGCCCGCCAGGAAGAGCATGATGATCCACACCAGCGGACCGGTGGCCCAGTCCTGGACCTTGCGGATGGTCTCCATGCCGCGGGAGAGGATCAGCAGCTGGACCAGCCACATGAAGCCGAACGCCGCCCAGCCCAGAGTGGACAGTCCAAGGACGTCGTTGGTGGTGTGGGGCGAGAGCCCAGGGAACACCTGCACGGCCAGCACCACCAGCGCCACCGAGGCGAGCCACGTCTGGATGCCGTACCAGGCGATGGCGATGATCGCGCGGATCAGGGCCGGGATGTTGGCGCCGTACACGCCGAAGCTGACCCTGGCCAGCACGGGGAACGGCACACCGGTGCGGTGCCCCGCGTGGCCCATGAGGTTCATGCCGATGTAGACGATCGTGATGCCGACGAGCAGGGCGAGAAAGACCTGCCATGCGGCGAGGCCGAGAACGAACAGCCCGGCCGCGAACGTGTAGTTGCTGATGGCGTGCGTGTCCGCCATCCAGAGGGCGAAGATGCTGTAGGTGCCCCACGTGCGTTTGCGCACGGGCGCGAGGTCGTCGTTGTAGAGGTGCGGCGCGTACCGGACGGGCCGCGTGGTCGCTGCCTGTGTCGTGCGTGCGGGAGTGGCCATCGCCAACCTCCGTGCTCGGGTGCGTTCAGGGTAGCGAGTGTGAAGCTATAACTGAACACCTTGTGAAGGGTTTCCTTCACGTAAAGACCCGAGCCCGCTGCGTAACAGGCTCGTAGACTGGGGCTCATGCTCCCCGGTGCGCCGCCCGACGACCAGGAACTCGGGGCCCGGATCCGGGCACTCCGGGAGGAGCGCGGCATGTCACTGCGCGCGCTGGCAGGGGCGCTCGGCATCAGTCCCAGCGCGCTGTCGCAGATGGAGCGCGGCAAGATGCGGCCGTCGGTGACGCGGCTGTTCCAGATCGTGTCGATCCTGGAGGTGCCGCTGGCCGCCGCGTTCGGCGAGGACGCGCCCGAGGCGCTCGCCGAGGAGGCCGCCGCCGAGGTCAAGCCCGACGACGTCGTGGTCGCGCGCGCCGGCGAGGGGCCTGCCCTCTCGCTCGGCCACGGCGTGCGCTACCGCAGGCTCACCCCGGTGCCGATCCCGGGCGTGGAGATCTTCGAGTCGACCTACCCGCCCGGCTCCAGCTCCAGCCAGGATTCCGAGTACCTGCGGCACAGCGGGCACGAGATGGGCAGCGTGCTCACGGGCAGGCTGACCCTCGACATCGGCTTCGAGCAGTACGAGCTGGGGCCCGGCGACTCGATCCGGTTCCCGTCCACCACCCCGCACCGCATCCGCAACGCGGGCGAGGACCCCGCGGTCGCCATCTGGGTGAACCTGCCCTGACAGGCGGAAACGGCCCGCTCCACGATGCCGGGGAACGGGCCGTTCGCCGCGCGGGTCAGGACGGTTCGAACTCCCTGACGTTGTCCAGCGCGGTGCCCATCGCGGCGTTGGCCTCGCGCTCGATCATGATCTCCACGAGCACCGGGCGGCTGGTGCGGTCGGCCTCCTTGCGGGCCCACTCCAGCGAGCCGCGGATCTCGCCCGGCTCCACCACGCGCACCCCGGAGCAGCCGTAGGCCTCCATGATCTTCACGTTGTCGGTGCCGTACTCGTCGTAGTGCAGATCGACCTGGAAGTTCATGTCGTAGCCCGTCTCGGCCTGCCGGATCAGGCCCAGATACTCGTTGTTGAGCATGATCAGCACGAACGGGATGTCGTACTGCGCGGCCACCGCCAGCTCCTCGACCAGGAACTGGAACGAGTAGTCGCCGACGACGCCGACCACCTCGGCGCCGGGCCGGGCCTTCTTGACCCCGATGGCGGCCGGGATCTCCCAGCCGAGCGGCCCGGCCTGCCCGCACACCTGGTAGTGCCGTGGCTTGTGCGCACGCTGGAACTGCCCGGACCAGATCTGGTACAGCCCGATGGCGGTGACGAAGTAGGTGTCCTCGCCGTAGCAGTCGTTGATCTCCTTGAAGACCCTGGGCGCCTTGATCGGCACGGCGTCGAAGTCCTCGCGCCGGGGCAGCTCCTTCTTGAGCTCGGCGATGCGGTTGACCCACACCGGCACGCCCGGGTCGATCGGCGCGTCCCGTTCGTCGATGGCCAGCAGCAGCGCCTCCAGGAACGCGCCGGTGTCGGCCACGACGCCGAGATCCGGCCCGAACACCTTGCCGATCTGGGTCGGCTCGATGTCGACGTGGATGAACTTGCGCTCACCCCGGTAGACGTCGAGCGCGCCGGTGTGCCGGTCGCCGAACCGCGCGCCGAGTGCGAGCACCAGGTCGGCCTCCAGGAACGCCGCGTTGGCCCAGCGCTGCGACGTCTGGATGCCCGCCATGCCCGCGAACAGCGGGTGGTCCTCGGGAAAGCACCCCTTGCCCATGAGCGTCACGCCCACCGGCACGCCCAGCCGTTCCGCGACGGCCCGCAGCCGCTCACTCGCGTCGCCGAGGATGACGCCGCCCCCGGCGAGGATCAGCGGCCGCCGCGCCGCCAGCAGCATGTCCAGCGCCCGCTCGACCCGCGCGGGCGAGGGTGCGGGCGTGACCACGGGAAACGGCGCGTCGATGGCCGAGTCCCACTGGATCTCCTGCTTCTGCACGTCCAGGGGCAGGTCGATGAGCACGGGCCCCGGCCTGCCCGACCGCGCGACCCGGAACGCCTCGCGGAAGATCCACGGGGCCTGCGCGGCCTCCTTCACCTGCACCGCCCACTTGGTGACCGGCTTGGCGATCTCGACGATGTCGACCGCCTGGAACGCCTCCTGGTGCAGCTTCGAGGACACGGCCTGCCCCGTGATGCACAGGATCGGGATCGAGTCGGCCTGCGCGGTGTACAGGCCGGTGATCATGTTGGTGCCCGCGGGACCCGACGTGCCGATGGCGACGCCGACGTTGCCGGTCGTGCGCGCCCAGCCGTCGGCCATGTGCGTGGCGCCCTCCTCGTGGCGCACGACGAGATGCTCGATGTCGCTGTCCTGCAGCGCCTGGTACAGCGGCAGGATCGCCGCGCCGGGGCAGCCGAACGCGGTGTCCACGCCTTCGGACGCGAGCACCTCGACGACCGCCTGCATCACCGGAATCTTCGCCATGGTCTCTGGTGTCCCTTCAGGCCCGGCCGGAGAGCTGCTCGGTGACCTTGAGCAGCGCGGAGTGGTCGAGTGAGCCGTGCCCCATCGCGCGGGCCGCGGCCACGAGCTGCGTCACCAGCCCCGTCATCGGCAGCGACACGTCGGCCTGCCTGGCCGCGGCCATCGCGATGCCCATGTCCTTGTGGTGCAGGTCGATGCGGAAGCCGGGCTCGAACTGCCGGGCCACCATCGACTCGCGCTTGAGGTCGAGGATGCGGTTGGCGGCCA
Source organism: Prauserella muralis (assembly GCF_003202285.1). Taxonomy (GTDB): domain Bacteria; phylum Actinomycetota; class Actinomycetes; order Mycobacteriales; family Pseudonocardiaceae; genus Prauserella_B; species Prauserella_B muralis. Next base: position 313,816 of record NZ_MASW01000002.1, on the reverse strand, counting down.
GGCCCCCGGCGAGCACGTCGAGGCCGGTCTTCGCGTCGACGCCGCAGCCCTCCATGAGCACGATGGCCTCGCCCACCAGGGCGTAGATGCCACCCACCACCAGCTGGTTCGCCGCCTTGACCACCTGGCCGGCGCCGTGCGGGCCGACGTGCACGATGGTCTTGCCGACGGCCTCCAGCAGCGGCCGCGCGACGGCGAAGTCGGCCTCGTCGCCACCGACCATGATGGACAGCGCGGCCTGCCTGGCCCCGGCCTCGCCGCCGGACACCGGGGCGTCGAGCACGCGCACGCCCTTCTCCTGCGCGGCCTTGGCCACCTCGATCGAGGTCTCCGGCCGGATCGTGCTCATGTCGACGAGCAGCGTGCCCGGCTTGGCGTTGTCCAGCACCCCGCCCGCGCCGAGCACGACCTCCTCGACCTGGGGATGGTTGGGCAGCATGGTGATGACGACCTCGGCGCCCTCGACGGCGTCGGCCACCGACGACGCGGCGCGCCCGCCCGCGGCGGCGAGCTTCGCGACGGCCTCGGGAACCACGTCGTAGCCGCCGACCGCGTGGCCCGCGGCCACCAGGTGCCCGGCCATCGGCGTGCCCATGATCCCGAGACCGATGAATCCGACGTTCATGACTGCGCCCTCCTTGCCTCTTCTGCCCGTGCCGCCCTGCGAGCCCTCGGCAGCCAGCCGAGGGACGACTCGCTGTCGGTGGTCGGCTTGTACTCGAGTCCCACGAACCCGCCGTATCCGGCGGCCTGGAGTGCGGCGAGGTGACCGTCGAGGTCCAGCTCGCCGCTGCCCGGCTCGCCGCGGCCGGGCGCGTCGGCGATCTGCACGTGACCGATGCGCCCGGTGTGCTCGGCGATCACGCTCGCGAGGTCGTCGCCGTTGACGGCGAGGTGGTAGAGGTCGGCCAGCAGCGTGACGTTCGGGCGGCCGACCTTGTCGATCACCGCGAGCGCGTCGGCGGCGGTGCGCAGCGGGTAGCGGGGTGCCGCCGACAGCGGCTCGAGCACCACCTGCCCGTCGAGCTCCGCGACGGCGCCCGCGAGCTGGTCCAGAGTGGACAGCGCCAGCTCGTCCTGCTCGGCGGGTTCCACGCCGTCCACCCGGTTGCCGTAGAGCGCGTTGAACGTCCGGCAGCCGAGCCTGCGCGCGATGCCCAGCGCCACGTCGACGCTGTCGCGGAACTCCGGTTCCCGGCCGACCCAGGACACCAGCCCCCGGTCGCCACCCGGCATGTCGCCGGCGAAGAAGTTGAGTCCGACGAGCGCGACGCCGGCGTCGGTGACCGCGGAGACGAACGCGTCGACCTCGGCGTCGCCGGGCACCGCGACCTCGAACGGCCACCAGAACTCGATCGCGTCGAATCCGGCCGCCCTGGCCGCCTCCGGCCGCCGGAGCACCGGCAGCTCGGTGAACAACAGGGACAGGTTGATGTCGTAGCGCAGGCCGTGCCGTGCGCCGGAGTGATCGGCCATAGCACCGTACTTCCGGGACGAATTTCGCAATACGGAATCAAACTTTCGTACTATGACAGTAACCAGGTGACGGCGGTCTCGTCAACGGCCTGGCCGGGAGCTACGTTGCGGGTGTGGAGCTGGAAGCGGAGTTCACGAGCGAACCGTTCCGGGGCGAAGGTGAGCCGCCCGAGCACGCCGTGCGGGCCCGGCAGGCGGCCGACGACGCGGGTCTGACCACGTCGTTCGGCCCGCTCGGCACCTCGGCGCGCGGCGAGGCCGACGCCCTGCTGGACGCGCTGCCGTCGATCGCCCGCGCCGCGCTGTCCGGCGGCGCCACCCGGCTGACGTTGCGGCTGCAGGTGCCCGGCGGCGAGCCCGCCGCGGCTCCCGCCGCCGAACCGGGCAGCGTGCTGGCCCGCATGCTCCGCGAGGTGGAGAACGAGCTCGGCCGCCCGCTGGCCGGCCTGGACCGGCCCGGCAAGCAGCGGGCCGTGCGGCTGCTGGAGGAACGCGGCGCCTTCCAGCTCAGGAAGTCCGTCGCGGCGGTCGCCGACGCGCTCGGCGTCACGCGGTTCACCGTCTACAACTACCTGAACCGCACCTCGCCGGAATCTTGATCGAGTTCAACAAATTGTTGACGCCGTCGGATTGTCGGCTTACGTTCTTGCGGGTGACCGAACTCCGGCTGGCCGAGTTCAACTCCGCCGATCCCGACCGGCTCCGCGCACCCCTGACCGAATGCCTGGCGGTGCCGCGCTGGGTCGACACCGTGCTGTCCGGGCGCCCGTACCCCGACACCGAAAGCCTGCTCGCCGCGGCGGATCTTCCGCTGCGGCCCGACGAGATCCACGCCGCCATGGCGGCACATCCGAGAATCGGCGAGCGGCCCTCGGCGGGGCACGCGAGCTCCGAACAGTCCGGTGTGGACGACGAAGCGGCGCGGCGGTTCCGTGCGGCCAACGCCGAGTACGAGGACCACTTCGGACACGTCTTCCTTGTGTGCGCCAGCGGGCGCAGCGGGGAGGAGCTGCTGGCGAACCTGCGGCGGCGCATGAACAACGACCCCCAGACCGAACTCGCCGTCGCGGGCGGCGAACTGGTGAAGATCGCGAAGCTGAGGCTGGCGAAGATGGTGATCCCATGAGCCTGGTGACCACGCACGTGCTCGACAACGCCGCGGGGCGGCCCGCCGCCGGTGTCCCGGTACGGCTGGAGGACCGCGACGGCACCGTCCTCGCGCGGGCGCACACCGACGCCGACGGCCGCGCCCGCGACCTCGGCCCCGACACCCTTCCCGCCGGCGTCTACCGCCTCGTCTTCGACACCGAGTCCTACCTCGGCGCGGACGGCTTCTTCCCCGAGATCACCATCGCCTTCCGCATCAGCGACCCCGCCGCGCACCACCACGTCCCGGTGCTGCTCAGCCCGTATGCCTACTCCACCTATCGAGGGAGCTGATCGGTATGGCCATCACCCTGGGCCCCAACCAGTACGGCAAGGCCGAGGTCCGGCTCGTCACCGTCGACCGTGACGGCCCCGTGCACAACCTGACCGACCTCACGGTGTCCACCGCCCTGCGCGGCAACCTCGACGCCACGCACCTCACCGGCGACAACGCCGACGTCGTCGCCACCGACACCCAGAAGAACACCGTCTACGCCTTCGCCAAACAGGCCCCCGTCGGCGAGATCGAGGATTTCGCGCTGCGGCTGGGCAGGCACTTCACGTCCTCGTTCGAGCAGATCACCGGCGCCCGCATCCTCATCGAACGGCACGGCTGGCAGCGCATCGACGTGGGCGGCACGCCGCACGACCACGCGTTCTCCCGCTCCGGCGACGAGCGGCGCACCACGGCGGTCACGATCGCCGACGGGCAGGCGTGGGTCGTGTCCGGCGTGAGCGGTCTGGTGGTGCTCAAGTCGACCGGCTCGGAGTTTCACGGCTTCCCCCGCGACCGCTACACCACGCTCGCCGAGACCAGCGACCGCATCCTGGCCACGGCCGTCACCGCACGCTGGCGCTACCGCGACGTCACCGGCATCGACTGGAGTGCCTGTCACGCGGACGCCCGCGCCGCACTGGTGGAGACGTTCGCGACCAAGCACAGCCTCTCGCTGCAGCAGACCCTCTACGCCATGGGCGAGGCCGTGCTCGAACGGCGCCCGGAGATCGCCGAGGTACGGCTGTCGCTGCCGAACAAGCACCACTTCCTGGTGGACCTGAGCCCGTTCGGGCTCTCCAACGACAACGAGGTCTTCCATGCCGCCGACCGGCCCTACGGGCTGATCGAGGGCACCGTGCTCAGAGACGACGCCGGCGATCCCGGCCTCGCCTGGCACACCCTGCCCGCCTTCTGAGCCTGCTCACCTGGGAGTCCCCATGCACCCCGTCGACCAGAAGCCCCCGTTACCGCAACTGCTCGCCGGCGGCCTGCAGCACGTCGCCGCCATGTACGCCGGGGTCGTGGCCCCACCGCTCATCATCGGCGCCGCCGTGGGCCTGAGCCCCGGCCAGCTCAGCCTGCTCATCAGCGCCAGCCTGTTCACCGCCGGGCTCGCCACCCTGCTGCAGACGCTCGGTGTGTGGCGCTTCGGCGCCCGGCTGCCACTGGTCAACGGCGTCACATTCGCGACGGTCGCGCCCGTGCTCGCCATCGTCGAGCAGCACGGCGAGCGCGGCTCGCTGGGTGTCGTCTACGGCGCCACGCTCGTCGGCGGCCTGCTCGTGGTGCTCGCGGCGCCGTTCTTCTCCCGGCTGACGCGGTTCTTCCCGCCGCTGGTCACCGGCACCGTCATCACGCTGATCGGGGTGTCACTGCTGCCGGTCGCGGTCGGCTGGATCGCCGACCAGCAGTCCTCGGCCCAGGGCTCCGGGCTGCTGCTCGCCGCCATCACGCTCGTCGCCGTGCTGGCGTTCAACCGGTTCCTGTCCGGATTCGCCGGCCGGATCGCGTTGCTGCTGGGGCTCGTCGTCGGCACGCTCGTCGCCTGGCCACTCGGTGAGGTGGACTCGTCGGCGCTCACCGAGGCGCCCGCGTTCGGCATCGCGACGCCGTTCCACTTCGGAACGCCGGTGCTCGACGTCGCGGCCACCGTCTCGATGGCGATCGTCATGCTCGTCGTGATGGCCGAGAGCACGGCGGACATGCTGGCGCTCGGCGAGATCGTCGAGCGGCCCACCTCCGAGCGCACACTGGCGGACGGGCTGCGCGCCGACGGCTTCGCCACGGCCGTGGCCACCGTGTTCGGCGGCTTCGCCTGCACCGCGTTCGCCCAGAACGTCGGTCTCGTGGCGCTGACGAGGATGGTGAGCCGCTACGTGGTCGCGGCGAGCGGTGCGATGCTCGTGCTGCTCGGCATGTTCCCGGTGACGGGCGGGATCATCGCGCTCGTGCCGCAACCGGTGCTCGGTGGCGCGGGCCTCGTGCTGTTCGGCAGCGTCGCCGTCGCCGGAGTGCGCACGCTGGCGAAGGCCTCGTTCGAGCGGCCCGCCAACATCACGATCGTCGCCGCCGCCCTCGGCATCGGCCTCATTCCCATCGCGGCGCCGGAGTTCTACGCCCACTTCCCGTCGGCGGTGCGCACCGTGCTCGACTCCGGCATCAGCGCGGGCTGCGTGGCGGCGGTGGTGCTCAACCTCGTGTTCGGCGACCGGGCGGCCATGCGCCGCAAGGTGCCCACGCCGACCGGATAGCCCCGGCGAGCCCCGGCGAGCCCACGGAACCCCCGCGAACCCCGCGAGCCCAAGGGCACCCCGGGCACACACCAGACACCCAAGGTGCCCTTCGGCTCGGTGCCACCGCCGAACGGCTCGGTTCCGCCGCCGCTGCCCTGAAAAAGCCGTGCGCTGCGGGGCGCTTTCCCGCACTACGCTGGGTCGATGCGGGTGCTGTTCTCCTCCACCGCCGGGGCCGGGCACGTCGGGCCGCTGCTGCCGTTCGCGCGGTCGTGGCTGCGGGCGGGACACGACGTGCTGTTCTGCGGCCCGCCTGCGCTCGGCGAGGCGGGCCTGCCCGACGGCGCGCGGTTCTGGCCGGTGGACGACCCCGCGGAGGACGTCATGGCCGGTGCGCTCGGCAGGCTGCGCGGCATGTCCCACCACGAGGCCAACGAGTTCATGTGCCGCGACATCTTCGGCAGGCTGCGGCCCGCCGCCGCGCTGCCGCGCCTTGCCGAGGCGGTGGGCACGTGGCGCCCGGACGTCGTCGTGCGGGAGTCGGCGGAACTGGCCGCTCCGGTCGCGGCCGAGCTGTACGACGTCCCGCACGCCCGGATCGGCATCGGACTCGGCGCGATGGAGGAGTACCTGCTGCGGCTGGTCGCCGCTCCCGTCGGCGCGCTGCGCAGGGCCCACGGCCTGCCCGAAGACCCGGACGCGGCGCGCCTGCGCGGGTCCGCGTACCTGACCCTGTTCCCCGCTGGGCTGGAGGATCCCGCGCTGCCTGCCCCGCCGCACGCCCAGCGGTTCCGGGATCCCCCCTGGGCCACTCCCCCGGACGGGCCGGGCGGCGAGCTGGTCTACGTGACCTTCGGCAGCGTGACCGGCGCGATGCCCGAGCTGAGCTCGGTGTATGTGGAGGCGATGCGCGCCGTGGCCGATATCGGCACCGACGTCCTGCTCACCGTCGGCCACGGCGCGGACCTCTCCGCGCTGGGCACACCGCCACCGAACGTCCGGATCGAGCGCTGGGTCGACCAGGCCGAGGTGCTGCCGCGCGCCGCCGCCGTCGTGTGCCACGGCGGTGGCGGGACCACCCTCGGCGCCCTCGCGGCCGGGGTGCCGCTCGTGGTGGTCCCGCTGTTCGCCGAGGACCAGCATCTCAACGCGCACCGGGTCGCCGCTGCCGGAGCGGGAGTCGAGACGACGACGGCGCAGGCCGGCGCCATCCGCTCCGCGCTCGAGGAGGTTCTCGGCTCGGCGTCCCACCGCAAGGCCGCGCGGGCGCTCGCCGCGGAACTGGCGGGCCTGCCGAGCACGGACGACGCGCCGGTCGGTGGTCTCAGCCCAGCCACGCGGTGATGCCCTCGATGGCGAAGTAGACGGTGAACACGGCCGCCAGCCCGCCGAGCAGCCACCCGATCTCACCCACCTTGCCCTTGCACAGCTTGACGACGACATAGGCGACGAGCCCGGCGCCGATGCCGTTGGTGATCGAGTAGGTGAACGGGATCAGCGCCGCGATGAGGAACACCGGAATCACCACGTCGGTGTCCTCCCACGGGATCCGGCGGCACTGCGCCATCATCATCCCGCCGATCACCACCAGCGCGGGCGCCGCGGCCTGTGCGGGCACCACGGCGGCCAGCGGGGTCAGGAACAGCGTCGCGGTGAACAGCCCGCCGGTGACGACGCTGGCCAGCCCGGTCCGCGCACCCTCCCCCACACCGGCCGCCGACTCCAGGAACACCGTGTTCGGCGACGAGCCGGTGACACCGCCCGCCACCGCACCGAGCCCGTCGACGAACAGGATGCGGCCCATGCCCTCGACCTTGCCGTCGCGCACGAGCCCGGCCTCCTGCGCCACCCCGGTGATCGTGCCCATCGCGTCGAAGAAGCCGGACAGCACCAGCGTGAACAGGAACACGCAGGCCGTGACGACGCCTGCCGAGACGAACCCGCCGAACAGGTCGATCCTCCCGAGCAGCCCGAAGTCGGGACTCGCGACGAGCTGCCCCGGCACCGACGGTTCGACCAGGCCCCAGCCGTCGACGTCGAACGCGCTGTTCACGGCGATCGCGAGGACGGTGGCGGCGACGATGCTGATGAGCACCGCCCCCGGCACGGCACGGCTCACCAGCACGATCATGAGCAGCAGCCCGAGGCAGAACACGGCGATGGGCCAGCCGGTGAGGTGCCCGCCGTCGCCCATGCGCACGGGCACCGTGGAGTTGGCCGCGTCCGGGGTTCGCGTGACGAACCCGGCGCTGACCAGACCGACCAGTGCGATGTAGAGACCGATGCCGACGGTGATCGCGGTCTTGAGCGCCATCGGGATCGCGTTGATGATCCGCTCGCGGACACCGGAGACGGCCATCAGCACGATGCAGAAGCCCTCCACGACGACGAGACCGAACGCCTGGCCCCACGTCATCGCCGGGGCCAGCTGGAAGGCGACGATGCCGTTGACGCCGAGACCGGCCGCCAGCGCGAGCGGCGCGTTGCCGATCAGTCCCATGAGGACGGTGGTGACCCCGGCAGCGAGCGCCGTGGCGGTGGTGACCTCCTCGGTGCTCAGCCGCGCGCCGGTGATGTCGGCCGACGCGCCCAGGATCAGCGGGTTGAGCAGCACGATGTAGCACATGGCGACGAACGTGGTGATGCCGCCGCGCACCTCGCGGCCGGTGGTGCTGCCGCGTGCCGAGATGCGGAAGAAGCGGTCCAGCGGCGAGCCGCCGGGGCCGGGGGTGGGCTGGTGCTGGGGTCGGTCCGCGCGCAACTGCGTCATGGCAACCTCCACGGTGAGGCGGTGGGGAGCGCAGGCGGAAGCCCCGGAAAGGGCACCGCACCCTTCCCGGCCTCCGGCTACGGCCCGCTCAGGCCGTCAGATGATGTGCTCCGGGCGGACGGGCACCCTGGTGAGGGGCTTGCCCGTGGCCGCGCGGATGGCCGCGACGATCGCGGGGGTGGACGAGATCGTCGGCGGTTCCCCGACGCCGCGCACGCCGTACGGCGCGTGCGGATCGGCGAGCTCCAGCACGTCGATGTTCATCGGCGGCATGTCGAGCACGGTCGGGATGAGGTAGTCGGTGAACGAGGGGTTGCGGATCAGTCCGCCGTCGGTCTGGATCTCTTCCATGACGGCCAGCCCGAGGCCCTGCGCGGAACCGCCCTGGATCTGGCCGAGCACGGCCTGCGGGTTGAGTGCCTTGCCGACGTCCTGCGCGCAGTCCAGCGCCACGACCTTCACCAGGCCGAGCTCGGTGTCGACGTCCACCACGGCGCGGTGCGCGGCGAAGGCGTACTGCACGTGCGCGGTGCCCTGCCCGGTCTCCGGGTCGAGCGACTCGGTGGGCCGGTGCCGCCACTCGACGGTCTCCTCCAGCACGTCGTCGCCGAGCACGTCGACGATGTCGGCGAGCACACCGTCGCGTGTGGACACCACCTTGCCGCCGGACACGCTCAGCTCGCCGGGCACGTGGCCGACCCGGCCGAGCAGGCCCTTGCGCACGGCCAGCGCGGCGGCGCGGACGGCTCCGCCGGTGACGTAGGTCTGCCGGGAAGCCGAGCTGGACCCTGCGCTGCCGATCGAGGTGTCCATCGGTTCGACGGTGACCTGCTCCACGCCCAGTTCGGTCCGCACGATCTGCTGCAGCACCGTCACGAGCCCCTGCCCCACCTCGCAGGCGGCGGTCTGCACCGTCGCGGCGGGTTCGCCGCCGACGGCCTGCAGCCGCACCCGCGCCGTGGAGTAGTCGTCGAAGCCCTCGGAGAAGCAGATGTTCTTGATGCCCACCGCGTAGCCGACGCCGCGCACGACGCCCTCGCCATGGGTGGTGTTGGACACCCCGCCGGGCAGGCGGCGCAGGTCCGGCTCGCCGGAGGGCCCGGCGGGCAGCGGCATGTCCCGCACCCTGCGCAGCAGTTCCGCCACCGGGGCGGCCGAGTCGACCACCTGGCCGGTGGGCATGACGGTGCCCTCGCTCATCGCGTTGCGCGTGCGCACCTCCACCGGGTCGAGACCACACGCCTGCGCGAGCTTGTCCATCTGCGACTCGTAGGCGAAGGCGGCCTGCACCGCGCCGAACCCGCGCATCGCGCCGCACGGCGGGTTGTTGGTGTAGACGCCCCAGCAGTCGACGCTGACGTTCGGCACGTCGTAGGGGCCGACGCCGAGCGTGGCCGCGTTACCGGCGACGGCGCCGGTGGTGGAGGCGTACGCACCGCCGTCGAGCACGATCCGCGCCCGCACGTAGACGAGCCTGCCGTCCCGGTCGGCGCCGTGCTCGTAGTGCAGGACCGCGGGGTGCCGGTGCACGTGGCCGTAGAACGACTCCTCGCGGTTGTAGACCATCTTGACGGGCTTGCCGGTGTGCAGGGCGAGCAGGCAGGCATGAACCTGGATCGACAGGTCCTCGCGGCCGCCGAACGCTCCTCCGACGCCGCCGAGGGTGAGCCGCACCTTCTCCGGCGGCAGCCCGAGCGCGGCGACGATCTGCTGCTGGTCGACGTGCAGCCACTGCGTGGCGACGTAGAGGTCGATGCCGCCGTCCTCGGCGGGCACCGCCAGCCCCGACTCGGGTCCGAGGAAGGCCTGGTCCTGCATGCCGACCTCGTAGGTGCCGGTGACCACCACGTCGGCGGTGGCCCGCGGGTCGCCGCGGCGGATCGGCACGTGCCGGACGACGTTGCCACCAGGGTGCACCGCGGGCCCCTTGCCCTCGGCGGCGGCCTGGGCGTCGGTGACGGGCTCGAGTTCCTCGTAGTCCACGCGGATGCGCTCCATGGCACGGCGGGCGGTCTCCGGATGGTCGGCCGCCACGAGCGCCACCGGCTCGCCCTGGTACCGCACCACGTCCTCGGCGAGCACCGGCTGGTCGGGCTGCTCGAGGCCGTAGCGGTTGACGCCCGGCACGTCGGCGTGCGTGAGCACGGCGTACACACCGGGCACGGCGAGCGCCCCGGCGATATCGAGGCCCGTGATCCGCGCGGAGGGGTGGGGGCTGCGCAGCGTCGCGCCCCACAGCATGTCCTCGTGCCACAGGTCGGAGGAGTAGGCGAACTCGCCGCGCACCTTCGTGGTGCCGTCGGGGCGGACCGGGCTGGAGCCGATGCCGCCCGCCGCCTCCTCCGACGTCCTTGCCGGCGTGGTGACGGGTGTCGTGGATGTCGGGGATGTCGCAGACGTCATCGCAGCCTCCCGCTGGCGGAGCTCAGTTCCGTGGCGATCGTGGTCTCGTCGGCCGTGCGCAGCTCGCCGTCGGCCACGACGGTCCGCCCGCCGACGAGCAGCAGCCGCACGTCGGGCACGGCGCCCAGCACGAGCGCCGCGACGGGGTCGTCGATCCCGGCGTGCCGCAGCCCGTCCAGCCGCCACACGGCCAGGTCGGCGAGCTTGCCCGGCTCCACCGAGCCCAGCTCGGCCTGCCTTCCGAGGCAGCGCGCGCCACCCATCGTGCCCAGCCAGAGCGCCTGCCGGACGGTGAGCGCGCGCGGGCCGCCACGCTGGCGGGCCTGCAGCAACGCCTGGTGCAGCTCCTCGCCGAGGCCGCCGGACTCGTTGGAGGCGGCCCCGTCCACGCCGAGACCCACCGGCGCTCCGGCGTCGAGCAGGTCGCGCACGGGCGCGATGCCGGTGCCGAGCCTGCCGTTGGACGTCGGGCAGTGGGCGGATCCGGTGCCGGTCTCGCCGAACCTGCGGATCGCCTCCGGTGCCAGGTGGACGGTGTGGGCGAGCCACACGTCGTCGCCGAGCCAGCCGAGGGACTCGGCGTACTCGGCCGGCGTGCAGCCCACCTCGGCAAGGCACTGCTGCTGCTCGTCGAGTGTCTCGGCGAGGTGCGTGTGCAGCCGGACGCCCTTGCGGCGGGCCAGCTCGGCGGCCTCCTTCATCAGCCGCTCGGTGACCGTGAACGGCGAGCACGGGCCCGCCGCGATCCGGACGCGCGCGTTCGGCGCCGGGTCGTGGTGGGCGTCGATGGCCCGCTCGGTGCCCAGCAGCGCCGACTCCAGGTCCTCGACGAGGGTGTCCGGGGGCAGCCCGCCGTGCGACTCGCCGCGGTCCATGGACCCGCGCACGAGATGCCCGCGCACACCGACGCGGTGGACCGCCTCCACGAGTGCGGCGATCTGGTCGCCGCCGTCGCGCGGGAGCACGTAGTGGTGGTCGGCGACGGTGGTGCACCCGGTCAGCGCGAGGCGGGCCAGCCCGGCACTCGCGGCGGCGTGGGTGATCCCGGCATCCAGCCGGTTCCACACCGGGTACAGCCGAACCAGCCATTCGAACAGGGTGCAGTCGGCGGCCAGTCCCCTGGTCGCCCACTGGTAGAGGTGATGGTGGGTGTTGACGAGCCCCGGGGTGACGAGGCAGCCGGTGGCGTCGAGGCGCTCGCCGCCGAGGCCCTCCGGCGCGGGGCCCTCGCCGACGGCGGTGATGTGCTCGCCGTCGATCACGACGTGCCCGCTGCGGTGTTCGGTGCCCGCGGCGTCCACCGTGGCGATGGCGGCGTTCTCGATGATCATGACGTGGCCGCCGCATTCCGTACCGCGTCGAGGATCTTCTCGTAGCCGGTGCACCGGCAGAGGTTGCCCGCCAGCGCCTCGCGGATCTCCTCGTCGCTGGGGTCGGGCACGCGGTGGAGCAGGTCGTGGGCGGCGACCACGAGCCCGGGTGTGCAGAACCCGCACTGCACCGCCCCGGCATCCACAAAGGACTGCTGCACCGGGTCGAGGGTGTCGCCGTCGGCCAGCCCCTCCACGGTGCGCACGTCGTGGCCCTCGGCCTGGCCTGCCGCCACGAGGCACGAGCACACGGGCACGCCGTCGAGGTAGACGGTGCAGGAGCCGCACTCGCCCTGCTCGCAGGCGTTCTTGGAGCCGGGCAGGCCGAGCCGTTCGCGCAGCACGTAGAGCAGGCTCTCGCCCTCCCACACGTCGTCGGCCTGCTTGGGCTCGCCGTTGACGGTCACGTTCAGGCGCACTGCCGCTCACCTCCGTTGTTCCGGTAGTCGTCCCACGCCCACGTCAGTGCCCTGCGCGCGAGCACGCCGAGGGCGTGCCTGCGGTAGGCGGCGCTGCCGCGCACGTCGTCGATGGGATCGGCCGCGCCCGCGACCAGCTCGGCGAAGGCCCGCTTGAGCGAGTCGGCCAGCGGCACGGGGGTCTGCCACGGCAGCTCCGCGACGAGGAAGCGCTCGGCCTCGGCGGCGCGGCGCGGCACCGGGGCGGCGGAGCCGAGCGCGACGCCCGCGTACCCGGGCCGCAGCACGACGGCGAACGAGCACACCGCGATGACCATGGCGTTGCGCGTGCCGACCTTGGCGAACTGCTCGGCGCCCGAGGCCGGAGGCAGGTGCACGGCGGTGATCAGCTCGTCGGGCTCCAGCGCGTTGCGCTTCACGCCCGTGTAGAACGCCTCGGCCGCGATCGTCCTGCCGCCCCGCACCGAGGCGACCTCCACCCGGGCGCCCGTGGCCAGCAGCACCGGGTGGGTGTCGCCCGCGGGCGAGGCGGCGCCGAGGTTGCCACCGACCGTGCCGCGGTTGCGGATCTGCGGGGAGCCGACCGTGCGCGAGGCCATCGCCAGGCCCGGCAGCACATCGCCCAGTTCGGTGATGACCCGCGTGTAGGGCACTCCGGCGCCGAGGCGCACCTGCCCGTCCGAAGTGGACCACTCCGCCAGCTCGGCGACGCCCGTCAGGTCGAGCAGCGCCTCGGGGCGGCGGTGGTCGAAGTTGAGCTCCACCATGACGTCGGTGCCGCCCGCGATGGGCACGGCCCCTGGTCGCTCGGCCTTCAACGCGAGCGCCTCGTCGAGGGTGGTCGGTCGCAGGAAGTCCACGCTGTCTCCAGTGGTTTCGGGGTGTGTTCCAGTACACACAGCGGCGGCGGGCACCGGCAACGGCGCGGAAGCATGAAAGACGGGGCAGCGTGAACCCGGCCGGTTGTGCTTTCCTACAAACCTCATGACGCTGGTGCGAACTCTGCTGGAGCTGCCCGAGCTGCGCCTGCGGCTGCGGGCCGGTGGCGACCTGCTCGACAACGAGGTGAGCCGGATCTACGTCACCGAGCTGCCCGACCCCAGCCGTTACCTGGCGCGGGGCGAGCTCGTGCTGAGCGGCCTGCTGTGGTGGCGCGACGCCGGTGACGCGGAGCCGTTCGTGGCCGCACTCGCCCGCGCCGGGTGCGCCGCCCTCGCCGCCTCCGGCGCCGATACCGGCGGCATCCCGGACGAGCTGGTGCGGGCGTGCGAACGGCACCGCCTCCCGCTGCTGGAGGTGCCTGCCGACCTGTCGTTCGCCGTGATCACCGAGCGGGTGGTGCTGGCTCTGGCGGCCGAGTCCGGAGGGGCGCGCAAACGCTTGCTCTCGGCCGCGGCCGACAACGCGACGCTGACGGCGTTGCTGCAGCAGGGTGCCGCCGAGCTGGGTGCCGACTGCTGGGTGCGCTCGGCGACCGGCAGGGTCGTGGCCGCGAGCACGCCCGCGCCGCCGCGCCAGCGCTCCGTGGTTCGCGTCGGCGGGCGGCACGCGATCCCGTGGTCGCTGGTGGTGGACGCCAGGCTCGGGCCGGGCGCGGCGGAGGTGGCCGACGAGCTGGCGGGCCTGGTGGGGCTGGCCCGGTCGCGGGAGGACGAGGTGCGCGCGGCGCGGATGCGGGTGGCCGAGCCGCTGCTCGCGCTGCTGGCGAGCTCCGGCGGCAGCGCGGCGGAGCTGACCACCGCGTTCGCCGCCACCGGCCTGCCGCCGGACACCGAACTGCGGGTGCTCGTCGCGCGCACGCCCGGCAGCCGCAGGGCGGCCGAGGTCCTGGGTGAGCTGCTGGCCGAGCACCCGGAGCCGGTGTTCGTCGGCAGGCCGGGCTCCGGCGACGACGAGGCGTACGCGCTGGTGGCGCTCGCCCGCCCGTGGCCGGCGGACTGGGCCGCGACGGCGGAGCACGCGCTGTCGGCGCTGGGCGGCGGGCGGGTGCTCATCGGCACGGGCGGGCCCGCCACGGTCGCGGGCCTGCGCGGGGCGAGTGAGGAGGCCCGCCATGCCGTGGTGGCGGCCGCGCGCAGCGACGACCGGGTGGCGGTGGTGTCCGGCGAGCAGATCGGGCCGCACCGGCTGCTGCTCGCGGGCGCGCCCGACGAACTACGGCTCGCGCTGCGGCAGCGGATGCTGGGCCCACTGCTGGACCATCCCGACCTGCTGCACACGGTGCGGGTGTTCCTGGAGCGCTCCGGCTCTCCCGCGCGCGCGGCGAAGGTGCTGCACGTACACGTCAACACACTGCGGTACCGCATCGCGCGGGCCGGTGAGCTGCTGGGAGCCGACCTCAGCGACTTCCGCACGCAGGTGGACCTCTACCTGGCGCTGTCGGTGGAGAACTGACGCTCCCGGCGTAGAGAGGTCTTTCGACTCTGCTGCGCACCGGGGGCCGCGTGAAGAGTCGGTGGAGCACGCAGTACCTGCCGCAGGCCGGAGAACCACCATGTCCCCCTTCACCGACATCGAGACGCTGTCCCCCGAGGAGTGCGTGCGCCTGCTGGGCTCCGCACCGGTCGGCAGGCTCGTGTTCACCGAGCACGCCATGCCCGCCATCCGCCCGGTGAACTTCGTGCTGGACGGCACGGACGTGATCGTGCGGACGGCGGCCGACTCGTGGGCGCGCGGGCTCAACGGCGCGATCGTCGCGTTCGAGGCCGACCACATCGACCCGGAAACGCACACGGGCTGGAGCGTCGTGGTGCTCGGCAAGGCGTCCGCGGTGACCGACGTCGACGCGCTGGTGCGGCTGAACGATCCGTCCCGGCGGCCGTGGGCGCCGGGCAGGCACGACCGCTGCATCCGGATCAGGGCCGGTCAGATCACCGGCCGCCGCCTGGTCCGCACGGCTGCGTGAGCACGGCGGTCACGCGAACGGGCGTACCTCGACACCGGCGTCCAGCAGCCCCTCCCGCACCCGGCGGGCGATCTCGACCGCACCCTGGGTGTCGCCGTGCACGCACAGCGAGCGGGGGCGGACCGCGACCACGCTGTCGTCGATCGCGGTGACGGTGCCGTCGGTGGCCATCCGGACGCTGCGCTTGACCACCTCGTCCGGCTCGTGGACGACGGCGCCGGGCTGGCGGCGCGACACGAGCCTGCCCTCCGGCGTGTAGGCGCGGTCGGCGAAGGACTCCTGCACCGGCCGCAGCCCCGCCTCCTGTGCCTGGCGCAGCAGTTCCGAGCCGGGCAGGCCGAGCACCGGCAGCTCCGGGTCGTAGCGCCGCACGGCGTCGACCACCGCGGCCGCCTGCTCGGCGTGGTGGACGACGGCGTTGTAGAGGGCGCCGTGTGGTTTGACGTAGCGGACCCGGGTGCCCGCGACCCTGGCGAAGCCGTCGAGGGCGGCGATCTGGTAGATGACGTCGTTGACCAGCTCGTGCGGATCCATGTCGATGAATCGCCTGCCGAAGCCCGCGAGGTCGCGGTAGCCCACCTGCGCCCCGATGACCACGCCGCGCTCGGCGGCCTGCTCGGTGACCCTGCGCAGCACCGACGGGTCACCGGCGTGAAAGCCGCAGGCCACGTTGGCGCTGGTCACGATGCCGAGCAGCGCCTCGTCGTCGCCGAGGGGCCACGCCCCGAACCCTTCTCCCAGGTCACTGTTGAGATCGATCACCGTGTCCGCCACCCCGCCAGGGTAACTCCGGCGCTCAGGCGGCGCGGCGGGCCAGCGCGTCGAGGCGGGCACGGTCGAGCGTGGTGAGTTCGGCGACCTCGGCCTCGTCGACGGCTCCGCAGTCGAGGCCCCGCGCGAGGTAGGCGGCCAGCGCCTGGGCGGTCGCCGGCTCGTCCAGCACCCCGCCCTCGGTGGCCGTCACGTAGTCGCGCAGCCGGGCCGCGGTGGCCGGCAGGTCCTCCCTGAAGAAGGCGTACGTCGCGGCGAACCGGCTCGGCAGCTGGTGCGGGTGCAGGTCCCAGCCCTGGTAGAAGCCGCGCTCCAGCGAGCGGCGCACCAACCGCTGGTGCTCGGCCCACGCGCCACGGACCGCGTCGGCGTCGCCGACGGGCAGCCGGTTGGTGGAGCCGTCGGACAGGCGCACTCCGGTGCCCGCGGCGGCCACCTGCATCAGCTCCTTGGCGAAGTCGGCCGCCGGGTGCTCCATGCTCTGGTAGGCGCCGCTGATGCCGAGCCCCGCGCTGTAGTCGTAGGTGCCGAAGTGCAGCCCGCTGCACCGGCCGTGTGCGGCGGCGATGATCCGCGGCAACGCCACCGTGCCGTCGTGGGCCAGCACCGACTGGGCGGTCTCGATCTGCACCTCGAACCGCAGCGCGCCGGCCGCGAGCCCGTGCGCCTTCTCCACCTCGGCCAGCACCTCCGCGGCGGCCTCGACCTGCTCGATCGCCGTCACCTTCGGCAGGGTGACGACGAAGCCGGGCGGCGGCTCGCCCAGCGCGGAGAGGAACACGTCGAGCGTGCGGATGCCGCGGCGGCGGGTCGCGGCCTCGAAGCTCTTGAACCGGATGCCGGAGAACGGCGTCGCCGCCTCCGCCGCCAGCTCCCGGGCGCAGCGCCGCGCGTCGGCGTCCTCGGCCTCGTCGCCGGGATGGCCGTAGCCGTCCTCGAAGTCGAGGCGCAGGTCCTCGATCGGCTGGCTCGCCAGCTTGGCGCGCACCCGCTCCAGCACGGCGGCCGGGGCGCCGAGCGCGTCGCCGTGCTCGGCGAGCACGGCCTGCGCCTGCTCGCCCCACTCGGCGACGAGCCCGGCGCGGTACCGGCCCGCGGGCACGTAGACGGTGTGCACCGGCTGCCTGCCCGCGGGCTCGCCCGGGTACGCCGCGGCCACGCGCGCATCGGCCTCGGCGAGCGAGGCGTCGATGCGCGCGTAGACCTCCTCGGACAGCCCCGCCACTACTTGATCCGCTCGTAGGCGGGCAGGGTCAGGAAGTCGGCGAAGTTCTCGGCCAGCGCGACCTCCTCGAACAGCTCGACGGCCTGCGCCAGCGCGTCGGCGGGCACGACGTCGGACAGCTCGGCGCGCACGTCCTCGAGCACCGAGCGCACCAGCTGCTCGGTGACCTGCTCGCCGCTGTCGAGCGTGATGCCGTTGCGGACCCACTGCCAGACCTGCGAGCGCGAGATCTCGGCGGTGGCGGCGTCCTCCATCAGGTTGTGGATGGCCGCCGCACCGTTGCCGCCCAGCCACGAGGCGATGTAGCGGACGCCGACGTCCACCGCGCCGCGCAGCCCCGCCATGGTGGCCTTGCCCTCGGTGGAGGCGATGTCGAGCAGCGCCTCGGCGGTGACGGAGACGTCCTCCCGCTGGCGGTCCACCTGGTTCGGCCTGTCGCCGAGCACCTTGTCGAACTCCTCCTTGCAGAGCTCGACCATGCCCGGGTGCGCCACCCAGGAGCCGTCGAAGCCGTCGCCTGCCTCGCGCGCCTTGTCGTCGCGGACCTTGGCGAAGGCCTTCTCGTTGGTCTCCGGGTCCTTGCTGGGGATGAACGCGGCCATGCCGCCGATGGCGAACGCGCCGCGCCGGTGGCAGGTGCGCACCAGCAGCTCGGTGTAGGCGCGCATGAACGGCGCGGTCATCGTGACGCTGTTGCGGTCGGGCAGCACGAACGCCTCGCCCGCGTCGCGGAAGTACTTGATGATGCTGAACAGGTAGTCCCAGCGGCCCGCGTTGAGCCCCGAGGCGTGCTCGCGCAGCTCGTAGAGGATCTCCTCCATCTCGAAGGCGGCCGGGATCGTCTCGATGAGCACGGTGGCGCGGATGGTGCCGTGCTCGATGCCCAGCTCGCGCTCGGCGTGGGTGAACACGTCGTTCCACAGCCGCGCCTCGAGGTGGCTCTCCAGCTTCGGCAGGTAGAAGTACGGGCCACGGCCGCGCGACAGCAGCTCGCGGGCGTTGTGGAAGAAGTAGAGCCCGAAGTCCACCAGCGCGCCGACGGCCTTGCGGCCCCCGATCTCGATGCCGCGCTCGTCGAGGTGCCAGCCGCGGGGGCGGACCACGATGGTGGCGTGCTCGACGTCGTCGCGCAGGGCGTAGTGCTTGCCGCCGCTGTCCAGCTCGATGGTGCCCCTGATCGCGTCGGAGAGGTTCACCTGGCCGGACACCACGTTGGCCCAGTGCGGCGTGTTGGCGTCCTCGAAGTCGGCGAGCCACACCTTGGCGCCGGAGTTGAGCGCGTTGATCGTCATCTTGCGGTCGGTGGGACCGGTGATCTCCACGCGGCGGTCGCGCAGGGCGGGTGGCGCCTCGGCCACCTGCCACTCGGACTCGCGGATCTCCCTGGTCTCGGGCAGGAAGTCGAGCCTTCCCGTGCGCTTGGCCTCCTCCCGGCGCTGGGCGCGCGCCTCGAGCAGCTTGTCCCGCGTGGCCGCGAAGGCGTCGTGCAGACCGCCGAGGAACCGCAGAGCCTCCGGGGTGAGCACTTCGTCGCCACGCTCGACCGCGTCGCCGACCACACGAACTTCAGACATGCGAACACCTCAAACAGTGCCTCTGGATGCCAATCCGGCCGGACGAGCCTCCGGCCTCTTAGCATGACGATCATCTTGTTTTACATCTCGGACTATAGTTTCTACATTGCGGAAGCTCAACGTGAGTGATCGCGAGAGGAGAGCCAGTGGCCCCCGAGAGATCAGCAGGCGGCGGGGTGCAGTCGCTTCAGCGTGCCTTCGAGCTGCTGGAACGGCTCGCGGACACCGGAGGCGAGGCGAGCCTGTCCGAGCTCGCGACGTCCTCCGGACTGCCGATGCCGACGATTCACCGGCTCATCCGCACGCTCGTGGCGCTCGGCTACGTCCGGCAGAACACCAACCGCCGCTACGCGCTGGGGGCCCGGCTGATCCGGCTCGGCGAGAACGCCAGCCTGCAGTTCGGCACGTGGGCCCGGCCCCTGCTGGCCGAGCTGGTGGACGAGGTCGGCGAGACGGCCAACCTCGCGGTGCTGGAACGCGACGAGGTGGTCTACGTCGCGCAGGTGCCGTCGCGGCACTCGATGCGGATGTTCACCGAGGTCGGCCGCAGGCTGCTGCCGCACGGCACCGGCGTGGGCAAGGCGATCCTGTCGACCCTGCCCCCGGACGAGGTACGGGCCCTGCTGGAGCGCACCGGCATGCCCGCCTACACCGACCACACGCACACCGACGTCGAGCGGTTCCAGCGGCACCTGGCCAAGATCGCCAAGCAGGGCTGGGCGCTCGACGAGAGCGAGCAGGAGCTCGGCGTGCGCTGCCTGGCCGTGCCCGTGCCGGGCGCGCCGACGCCCACCGCGGTGTCGGTGTCCGGGCCGGAGGGCAGGCTGACGAAGGAGGTCGTCACGCGCATCGCGCCCGTGGTGCAGCGCATCGCCACCGCGCTGTCGGAGCAGCTGACCTCGCGCGACCTCTCCGCGTAGGCCTGTTCCGCGCTCAGCCGAGCAGGGCGTCGACGAACGCCTTCGGCTCGAACGGGGCGAGGTCGTCCGGGCCCTCGCCGAGGCCGACCAGCTTCACCGGAACGCCCAGCTCGCGCTGCACCTGGAAGACGATGCCGCCCTTGGCGGTGCCGTCCAGCTTGGTGAGCGCGATGCCGGTGACGTCCACGACCTCGGAGAACACCCTGGCCTGCGCCAGGCCGTTCTGCCCGGTGGTGGCGTCGAGCACGAGCAGCACCTCGTCGACCTTGGCCTGCTTCTCGACCACGCGCTTGACCTTGCCCAGCTCGTCCATCAGGCCGGTCTTGGTGTGCAGCCTGCCCGCGGTGTCGACGAGCACCGCGTCCACGCCCGTGTCGATGCCCCGCTTCACGGCGTCGAAGGCCACCGAGGCCGGGTCGGCGCCCTCCCTGCCGCGCACGACCTCGGCGCCGACACGCTCCGACCAGGTCTGCAGCTGCTCGGCCGCGGCGGCGCGGAACGTGTCGGCCGCGCCCAGCAGGACCTGGCGGCCCTGCGCGACCAGCACCCTCGCGAGCTTGCCGGTGGTGGTGGTCTTGCCGGTGCCGTTGACCCCGGCCACGAGTACGACAGCGGGCTGCTTCACGCCCTCGACGGTGTGCGGCAGCGCGCGCACGGAGCGGTCGGCGTCCGGCCACAGCGCGTCGGTGAGCACCTCGTGCAGCAGCGCGCGCGCGTCGTCGGACGTGCGGACCCCGCGCGCGGACAGCTCGGTGCGCAGCTTCTCGACGATCTCCGTGGTGGTCGAGGCGCCGAGGTCGGCGACGAGCAGCGTGTCCTCGATGTCCTGCCAGGAGTCCTCGTCCAGATCACCCGCGCCGAGCAGGCCGAGCAGGCTCTGGCCGAACGCCGAGCGCGACTTCGACAGCCTGCCGCGCAGCCGCTCCATGCGGCCCGCCGCGGGCTCGGGCTCCTCGGTCTTCGCCGCGGGGGCGGCCTCCGGTTCCGGCGCGGGCTCCGGCCGGGCCTCCGGCTCCGGTTCGGCCTCCTCGCGCGGCTCGGGCACGGGTGCCTGCCGCTGCTCGTCCGGGAGGCCGACGTCGACGATGCCGCGCCTGGGCGCGTCCCTCGGCACGGCGGCATCGTCGCCGACGCCGGGCTCGCCGTCGGTCTCGGTGCGCTCCTGCGCCGGGTGCTCGGGCGCCTGCGTGCCACCCGGGGCGAACGCGATGCCGCCACCGGCCTGGTAGCTGCCGCGCTGCGGCGCCTGCTCGCGCTCGCGTTCGAGGCTGATCCTGCGCTTGCGGGAGATCACCAGCCCGGTGACGAGCGCGGCGATCACCACGACAACCGCTACGACGACAATCCAGATCCAGGCGCTGCTAGACACGCCTGTCATCCTCGCATCCGCGCAGGACCGGAGCAGGGCACCCCTGGAGGTCGTCAATGACCAACGTCGTTTGCGTATTTTTGGACAAACTTTCACCGAATGTCTTGCGCGCGGCCGCTGACCTGGACTAGACCACTGCCGTGGCCGATTCCCCTGCGGCGCTGCGGGTCGCCGGACTGATCTCGGGCACGTCGGTCGACGGCATCGACGTCGCCCTCGCCGCGCTGCACGCCGACGGCGAGGACCTCGTGCTGGAGCCGCTCGGCCACCTGGAGGTGCCCTACCCCGGCACGCTGCGCGACGACCTGCTCGCGGCGCTGCCTCCGGGCGCGTGCGACGCGGAGCGGCTCACCCGGCTCCACACCGGGGTCGGGCAGGCCTTCGCCGAGGCCGCCGTCACCGCGATCGACCGGTTCGGCGGCGGCCACGCCGACCTCGTCGCCTCGCTGGGCCAGACGATCTTCCACTGGGTCGAGGGCGGGACCGCGCGCGGCACGCTCCAGCTGGGGCAGCCTGCGTGGATCGCCGAGCGCACCGGGCTTCCCGTGATCGCCGACCTGCGCGCCAGGGACGTCGCCGCGGGCGGCCACGGCGCGCCGCTGGCGAGCACGCTCGACGCGCTGTGGCTGCGCGCGCTCGCCGAGCGGGAGCGCGAGCCGGTGGCGGCGCTCAACCTCGGCGGCATCGCCAACCTCACCGTGGTGCGGGCAGGTGGCGCGGTGCTCGCCTACGACACCGGGCCCGGCAACGCGCTGCTCGACGCCGCCGCCACCGAGGTCACCGGCGGCGCGTGGCACAGCGACGTCGATGGGGCGCTCGCCGCGCAGGGCACGGTGCACCCGGGCCTGCTCGACCGGCTCCTCGCCGACCCGTACTACGCGGCGCCGCCGCCGAAGTCCACCGGCAAGGAACACTTCCACGCCGCCTACCTGCACGAGGCGCTGGCCGGGCTCCCGCAGGTGAGCGGCCCGGACCTGCTCGCCACGCTCACCGAGCTCACGGCGGTGACCGTCGCGCGGGAGTGCGCGCGCCACGGCGTGAGCACCGTCGTCGCCTCCGGCGGCGGCCTGCGCAACCCGGCGCTGGTGCGGGCGCTCGGCGCGCGGGTGCGCCTGGCCGCCAGCGACGAGCACGGGCTGCCCTCCGACGCCAAGGAGGCCTACCTCACCGCCGTGCTCGGCTGGCTGGGCTGGCACGGCGTCTGCGCCAACGTGCCCGCCGCCACCGGGGCGCGCGGGCCGCGCCTGCTGGGCAGCATCACACCCGGCGACTCCCCACTGTCACTGCCGGCGTCACGGCCGGTCATTACCCGCCTGCGAGTGGCGAAGCCCACACCGACACGGTAGGAGAGAGCAATGCGCGCACTGGACCTCGTGATCGTCGCGGTTTTCCTGGTGGGCACGCCGCTGCTCGGGGTGGCGCTCGCGGGCAGGCAGCGCTCGTCGGCCGACTACTTCGTGGGCAGCAGGCAGATCCCGTGGTGGGCGGTGACGTTCTCCGTCGTCGCCACGGAGACCTCGACGCTGACGGTGATCAGCGTGCCGACCGTCGCGTACCTCGGCAACGTCACGTATCTGCAACTGGCGATCGGCTACCTCATCGGGCGCGTCGTCGTGGCGTTCGTGCTGCTCCCCCGCTACTACGCCGGCAACCTGGTGAGCGCCTACGGGTTCCTGGGAACGCGGTTCGGCAGCGGCATGCAGGGCACCGCGTCGGTGACCTTCCTGGTGACGCGCCTGCTCGCCGACGGCGTCCGGCTGTTCGCCACCGCGATCCCGGTGAAGGTGATGCTCGCCGCGTTCGGGGTGGAGGTGCCGTACTGGGTGGTGGTCGCCGCGATCGCGCTGGTCGCGGTCGTCTACACCTATCTCGGCGGCATCCGCGCGGTGATCTGGGTGGACGTCGTGCAGATGGGCATCTACGTCCTGGGTGCGCTCGCCGCCGTGTTCGTGCTGGCGGGCAAGCTGCCGGACGGCTGGTTCTCCTCCGCCTCGGCCGAGGGCAAGTTCCAGCTGTTCGAGTTCTCCTCCAACCTGCTCACCGACCAGTACGCGTTCGTCACCGCCGTGGTGGGCGGCGCGCTGTTCGCGATGGCCTCGCACGGCGCCGACCAGCTGATGGTGCAGCGCCTCCTCGCCTGCCGGAACGTCCGCGACAGCCAGAAGGCGGTGATCGCCAGCGGCGTCGTGGTGTTCGTGCAGTTCGCGCTGTTCCTGTTCGTCGGCGCGATGCTGTGGTCCTTCTACCGGGGTGCCGACCCGGCGCGGCTGGGAATGAGCGCCAGCGACGAGCTGTTCCCGACGTTCATCGTCGAGCAGCTGCCGAGCGGGCTGTCCGGCCTGCTCGTCGCGGGGATCCTCGCCGCCGCGATGAGCACGATCTCCTCGTCGCTGAACTCGCTGTCCACGTCGACGATCAGCGACCTGTACCAGCGGCTCACCAAGCGCCCGCTGCCCGACGCCGCCGTGCTGAGGCAGGCCAAGCTGTGGACGCTGATCTGGGCGGGCGTGTTCGTGCTGTTCGCGTCGCTGTTCACCAGCACCGACCAGCCGGTGGTGGAGCTGGGCCTGAGCATCGCCAGCTACACCTACGGCGCGCTGCTCGGCGCCTTCGCGCTCGGCATCCTCGTCAGGCGGGCCAGGGAGGCCGACGCGATCGTGGCGTTCGTGGCGACCATCGTCGTGGCCGCGGTGTTCGTGCTCGGCGTGGAGTTCACCGTCGACGGTGAGCGGGAGCCGCTGGCCTTCCCGTGGTACGTGCCGCTGGGCGTGGTGGTGACGCTGCTCGTCGGCGGGCTACTGTCGCTGCGACACCGCACCCCCGACCCGAAGGCCGTCGAGGAAACCCCCCGTGAAGCCACCACCTGAGCCCGGAGCGCGCACGCTGCTCGACATCGGCGAGTTCTGCACCACGTTCCTGCGCGCCCAACCTGCGTCCTGCTGGGACGACCGCGCACCGGACATGGAGTGGACGACGCGGCAGGTCGTCGCCCACATCGCGAACACCCTGCTGTGGTACGCCTTCGACTTCGCGGCGGGCGACACCGAGCTGTCCACTGCGGACGTCGCGGTGCGCGACGACGCCGAGCCCGCCGAGCTGGTGCGCACGGTCTCGGCGAGCGTGCGCCTGCTCGCGGCGCTGGTGCAGACCGCGGAGGGCGACCGGCGCGGCTGGCATCCGCGCGGGCGCGCCGACGCCTCCGGCTTCGCGGCGATGGCGTGCGACGAGCTGCTGGTGCACACCGACGACGTGGCCCGCGCGGCAGGCGTGCCGTTCGCGCCGCCGCCGGAGCTCGCCGAGGCGACGCTGCGCAGGCTGTTTCCCTGGGCGCCCGCGGACGGCGAGCCGTGGCCGAACCTGTTGTGGGCCAACGGGCGGATCGCGCTGCCCGACCGTCCCCGGCTCGAGACGTGGACGTGGCACTGCGCGCCGCTGTCCGAATGGGAGCCCTCAGACTCCGGCTGTGCCTGACACCGAGCCGACGAAGCGAGCCCTGCCGTCTGCCTGCCACTCCACCGGCACGCCGAGCCGGGTCGGCGGGCGGCGCAGCGACTCGTGCAGCTCCTCGTACGGGATGCGGCTCAGCCTGCTCCAGCTGCGGCGGATCCCGGCCACCCTGGCCGTGCCCGCGCGCAGCTGTTCCCACTCGGCCTGCGGGATGACGTTGCTCGCGCGGTCCAGCACGTCAGGATCGGCGGTCGCCCACACGACGGGGGACGCCTCGAAGTTCCACCACTGCCTGCTCCACGGCGGTGCGACGAAGCCGTGCATCACGCACGGAACCCACTGGCCGGGCACGAACCGGGTGCCCTCCCTGGCCTCGAAGGTGACGAGGCGGTAGGCGAACGCGGGCGGGGCCGCCGGGTCGCGGGAGGTGTCGCCGAGCACGAGCAGTTGCACGGTGGCGTCCGCCTGCTCGACGACGAGGCCGGGGACCAGCGGCCCGCCGCGGTAGGGCTTGCTCGCGTTGCCGGCCAGCAGGCCGCGCACCAGCAGACCGAGGCCGACGACCAGCGCGAGCGCACCGAGCAGCACCGACCACCAGCGGCCGTCGACGATGGCCCACGCGCCGAGGCCGATCAGCCCGCCGCCGACCCCGAGCCCGAGGGCGATCCACACGGCGCGCCGGTAGACGTTCGGGCTGCTCGCGCGCAGGTGAGCGGGGTCGATCGGGGCGTCGAAGAACCGCCGGGGATCACCCGAGGGCCAGCCGTCGTCACTCATGCGGGCATCTTGGCAGAACCAGCCGCCGCCCGGCACCGCCTCACCGATTCCCGCCGCCAGAAGCTCCCCAATGCGGCATTCGCTCCACTGGATGGAGCGAATGCCGCATTCGCTCCGTTGAGTGGAACAAATGTGGCATTGGGGAGCTTGGGGGCGCGGTCAGACGGGGGCGGGTTCCGGTTCGGTGACCTCGCCCTCGTCGGTGCGCAGGCGCTGGGAGATCACCTTGGTGATGCCGTCGCCCTGCATGCTCACGCCGTAGAGCGCGTCGGCGATCTCCATCGTCGGCTTCTGGTGCGTGATGATGATGAGCTGCGAGTTGGCGCGCAGCTGCTCCAGCAGCCCGATGAGCCGGCGCATGTTGGTGTCGTCCAGTGCCGCCTCGACCTCGTCCATGACGTAGAACGGCGACGGCCTCGCCCGGAAGATCGCCACCAGCATCGCCACCGCGACCAGCGACTTCTCGCCACCGGAGAGCAGCGACAGCCGCTTGACCTTCTTGCCGGGCGGCCGGGCCTCCACGTCGACGCCCGTGGCCAGCATGTCCTCCGGCTCGGTGAGCACCATGCGCCCCTCGCCGCCGGGGAAGAGCACCGAGAACACGGTCTCGAACTCCCGCGCGACATCGTGGTAGGCGCTGGTGAACACCTCGAGGATCTTGTCGTCGACCTCCTTGATGACGGTCAGCAGATCCTTGCGGGTGGCCTTGAGGTCCTCCAGCTGCGTGGACAGGAACTTGTAGCGCTCTTCCAGCGCGGCGAACTCCTCCAGCGCCAGCGGGTTGACCTTGCCCAGCAGCGCCAGGTCCTTCTCGGCGCGCTTGGCCCGGCGCGCCTGCGTGTCGCGGTCGTACGGGATCGGCTGCGGCGCCATCACCGTCTCACCGCGCTCCTTGGCGGCCTCGTACTCGGCCATCTCGCCCGCGCCCGGCGGCACGGGCACGTCCGGCCCGTACTCGGCGACCAGGTCGTCAAGGCCGATGCCGAACTCCTCGGTGATCTTCGCCTCGAGCTGCTCCAGCCGCAGCCGCTGCTCGGCGCGCTGCACCTCGTCGCGATGCACGGCATCGGTGAGCTTCTCCAGCTCGCCGGTCAGCTCGCGGACCCGGGCGCGCACCTGGGCCAGCGCGGTCTCCCGCCGTTCCCGCTGCGCCTGCGCGGCGTCGCGTTCCTGCGCCGCCCGCTGCAGCGACGTCTCGATGCGCTCCAGCGCGATCTCGCCGCCGTTCACCACGGCCGCCGCGATCTCGGCGCCCCTGGCCCGGGCGATCCGGGCCTTCTCGGCGCGCTCCCGGGCCTGCCGCTCCGCTTCGGCGGCACGGCGCAGCGAGTCGGCCCTGCCCGCGATGCCCCGCGCCCGCTCCTCGGCGGTCCGCAGCGCCAGCCGCGCCTCCACCTCCTCCTGCCGGACGGCGGCCAGCGACTCGGCGGCCTCGTCCCGCTCGGTGGTGTCGGGGTCCTCGTCCACGGGCTGGTCGGACACGGCGGCCAGCCGCTCCTCCAGCTCCGACAGCTGGGCGAGCACCTCCTCGCGGTTGCGCTCGATCTTGGCCCGCTGGTTGTAGAGCCGCTCCAGTTCCGACGACGCCGACCGGGCGGCGTGCTCCAGGCTGGACAGCCGCTCCGTGGACCGGGCCCGGCGCACCTTGGCCTCGTTGAGCGCCTCCTTGGCCTCGGCGACCTCCGCGCGCCGGTCCTGCTGCTCGGCGCGGGCACCCTCCAGCTCGGCGGCGGTGCGTTGCAGCACCCGCTCGGCGGCGGCCAGCCGGTCCTGCGCCTCGTCGACGGCGGCCTGCACCTCGATCACGCTCTCGTCGCGCGCCGAGCCGCCCATCGCCCAGTGGCTGCCGAAGACGTCGCCGTCGTTGGTGACGGCCGTGACCTCGGGGTGCTCGGCGACCAGGCTGCGCGCGTCGTCGAGGGCGGGCACCAGCGCCACGCGCTCGAGTGCGCGTTCCACGGCGGGACGCAGCGGCTCCGGCGCGGTGACGACCTCGCGCGCCCACCGGGCACCCGGGGGCAGCGCGGGCCAGCCGGAGGTGTCCACAGTGGCCTGCGCGCCACCGAGCAGGAGTCCGGCACGGCCGGACTCGTTGGCCTTCAGGTACCGCAGTGCGGCGAGCGCGTCGGGACCGGCCTCGACGGCGACCGCGTCGGCCACGGGCCCGAGGGCGGCGGCCAGCGCCACCTCGTAGCCGGGGTCGACGGTGAGCAGCGCCGCGACGGAGCCGAGCAGCCCGGGCAGCTCGTCGGCCGCACCGAGCAGCGCACCGGCGCCGTCCTTGCGTTTCAGGCCCATCGACAGCGCGTCGACCCTGGCCTTCTCGGAGGCGATGTCGCGCTCGGCGGCACGCTCGGCCTTGACCAGCTCCTCGACCCGGGCCTTGGCGGCGTTGTTGGCCTCGACGGCGCGGTCGTGCCGTTCCTGCAGCCCGGCGTCGTCGGACTCCTCGACGCCACCCTCCGCGCGAGCCTGCTCCAGTTCCTCGGCGGCCGCCTCGGCGCGGGCGCCGGCCTCCTCGATGCCGGTGGTGAGGCGCTCGATCTCCTCGGCGGTGGCGTTGTCCTTGCTGCGCAGTGCGTCGACCTGGCCAGTGAGCTTGGCGATGCCCTCCCGGCGGTCGGCGATGGCGCGCACGGCGGCCATGTGCGCGCGCTCGGCGGCCTGCACGGCCTGCTCCAGGTGCTCGCGGCGCTCGACGGTGCCCGACAGCAGCGCCCTGGCCTCGGTGACGGCCTCGTTGAGCTCCTGTTCCCGCTCCGCGGCGCTCTCGGCCTCGGCGAGCAGTTCCTCGGGGTCCCGGCCGGTGGAACCGGTCTCGACCTCGGCGGAAAGGTGCCGCTGACGCTCGACGGCCAGCCGGACCGTGCCGCGCAGCCGCTCGGCCAGCGCCGACAGCTTGTACCAGGTGTCCTGGGCGGCGGACAGCCGCGGCGCGTCCTCGGCGAGCGCGGCCTCCAGCTCCGTCTCCTCCGCGGTGGCCACCTCCACGGCCTGCTCCACCTCGGCGCGCCGGGCGCGGGCGGCGCTCTCGTCGGCCTCCTCCTTGGCGATGGCCTCGCGTTGTGTGACGAGGTCGTCGGCGTAGAGGCGCAGCTTGGCGTCGCGCAGCTCGGACTGCACCACCTGCGCCTTGCGCGCGATCTCGGCCTGCTTGCCCAGCGGCTTGAGCTGGCGGCGCAGCTCGGCGGTGAGGTCATTGAGGCGGTCGAGGTTGCCCTGCATCGCGGTGAGCTTGCGCAGCGCCTTCTCCTTGCGCTTGCGATGCTTGAGCACACCGGCGGCCTCCTCGATGAAGGCGCGCCGTTCCTCGGGCTTGGCCTGCAGGATCTCCGACAGCTGCCCCTGGCCGACGATGACGTGCATCTCGCGGCCGATGCCGGAGTCCGACAGCAGTTCCTGGATGTCGAGCAGGCGGCAGGAGCTGCCGTTGATCTCGTACTCGCTCGCGCCGTCGCGGAACATGCGGCGCGTGATGGAGACCTCGGTGTACTCGATGGGCAGGGCACCGTCGGCGTTGTCGATGGTCAGCGTCACCTCGGCGCGGCCGAGCGGCGCGCGGCCCGCGGTGCCGGCGAAGATGACGTCCTCCATCTTGCCGCCGCGCAGGTCCTTGGCGCCCTGGGTGCCCATGACCCAGCGCAGGGCGTCGAGCACGTTCGACTTGCCGGATCCGTTCGGGCCGACGACACACGTGATGCCCGGTTCGAACCGCAGGGTGGTCGCCGACGCGAAGGACTTGAAGCCTCTGAGCGTCAAGCTTTTCAGGTGCACGCTCGCGTTGCCCTTCCCCTACGACTCCCTTTTCCAGTCGGATGATGCTACCCGGGGCGCCGTCGGGCCCGTGGGATGCCGGGCCCGGGCGCGCCCGCACCACCACCGGTGTCCCACCCCCTCTGTCACACCCGCCTCACACGCCCCACCCGGAACGGGAGCAAGGGACATTTACTCTCGTTTTGTGGGAGTAAAGCTCCCTTGCTCCCGGCTTGGGGGCGGTCAGCGCTCGACGAAGCCGGTGAGGCCTCCCCGAGCGGGTGACCAGCGCTCCGCTACGTGATCCACTCGACCGGGTGACTCCCCGGAGCGCAGGGCCTCCAGGAGCCGCTCACAGTTGTCCCGCGGCCCCTCGGCGATCACCTCGACCCGGCCGTCGGCGAGGTTGGCCGCGCTGCCGACGAGACCGAGCTCCAGCGCCCTGCTCCGCGTCCACCAGCGGAAACCGACTCCCTGAACCATGCCGTGCACCCAGGCGGTGAGGCGGGTCACTTCCACTCCGTCAGCCACGTCCCCATCGTGCCGCACCCGATCGGTCGCACACAGTGAGCCTGATTCACGGAGTCGCGTGTCCGCCGTCACCTCGTGGTGGTACTGTCCCGGCCGGGGTCCGCCAGTTGGGCTAATCGTCCGCGAAAACTCCGAAGGAGTCATGCATGACCCAGTCGCAAGGGTCAGAGCACCGCGCCGAGGTCGCACCGCCTCGCGAGGCGACCGGAAGGCTGCACCGCACCGGCTACGTCGCGCTCGCCGCGAGCGGACTGGTCCTCGCCACGGCGTTCGGCGCCATCGCGCAGGTCACCGGCGGCGCCTCGCCGTCGGACGCCGACGGGCAGACATCCGCCCAGCACGACGGCAGCACCGGCGCACCCGGTGGCGGCGGGCCGCAGCTCGTCCCCGGCCAGGCGATCCCCGGCGAGACGACCATCATGATCGACGGCGTGGCCGTCACCGGCACACTGCCGCCCTCGTCCACCTCGCCGACCACGGTCGTCAGCCGCGGCCCCGACGGCAACACGACCACCACGGTCATCACCCGGCCCGCCCGCGGCTCGTCGTCACACAACCCGAGCAGGCCCGGCAACGGCGGCGGCGACCTGCCACCGTCCACCGGCAGCCGCAGCGACCCACCGGCGAGCACATCGACCGGCGGCAACAGCACCAGCACGCAGACCTCGACAAGCTCGTCGACCACGACTACCGAGACGGCGACACCAACAACGACGAGAACGGGCTCCTCTGACGGCTCGTCCTCGGATCCCGGCACCACCGGCCCGAGCGGCACCTAGGGTTCGAAGCGGTAGCCCATTCCCGGCTCGGTGAGCAGGTGACGGGGCCGGGACGGCTCCGCTTCGAGCTTGCGGCGCAGCTGCGCCACGTAGACGCGCAGGTAGTGCGACTCCGTGTCGTAGGACGGTCCCCACACCTCGTGCAGCAACTGTTTCTGCGTCACCAGCCGGCCCCGGTTGCGCACCAGCAGCTCCAGCAGCCGCCACTCGGTCTTCGTCAGGTGCACCTCCGTGCCCTCGCGGCGCACCTTCTTCGCGGCCAGGTCGATCATCAGCGACGCGGTCTCGACCACGGCGTCGCTCTCCGATGTGGACACCGCCGACCTTCGCACGGCGGCGCGCAGCCTGGCCAGCAGCTCGTCCATGCCGAACGGCTTCGTGACGTAGTCGTCGGCCCCGGCGTCGAGCGCGTGCACCTTGTCGGCGGAGCCGTCCCTGGCCGACAGCACGATGATCGGCACCTGCGTCCACCCGCGCAGGCCGTTGATGACCTCGACACCGTCCAGGTCGGGCAGTCCGAGGTCGAGCACCACGACGTCCGGCTTCGCCTCCGCCACCGCCTTGAGCGCCGCCGCGCCGTCGTGCGCCGTGACCACGGTGTAGCCACGCGCGGACAGGTTGATGCGCAGCGCCCTCGCGATCTGCGGGTCGTCGTCCACGACGAGCACCGTGCTGGACTCCGTTGTCATGCGCCTCCTCCGTGCTCGGCAGGCAGCGAGATCACGACCGTCAGCCCGCCGCCCGGCGTGTCCTCCGCACGGATCGTGCCACCCATCGCCTCGGTGAAGCCCTTCGCGACCGAAAGGCCGAGCCCGATCCCCGGCGTGGCGTCCCGGTCCCCGAGCCGCTGGAACGGAGCGAACGCCGAGTCGGCCGCGCCCTTCGGCAGCCCGGACCCGTGATCGGTGACCCGCAGTTCCACCTGCTCGCCATATGCGCTGGCCCGCACCGCCACCGGCTGCTCGCTGCGGCCGTGCCGCAGCGCGTTGTCGACGACGTTGGCCACCACCCGCTCCAGCAGGCCGGGGTCGGCGCACACCCACGGCACGTCCTCGCCGACGTCCACGCGCACCGACGCCGATCCGTCCAGGTTGGACAGCGCGAGCGCCACGACCTCGTCGTAGCCCACCGGTTGCAGCCGCGGCTGCACCGCACCCGTGGCCAGGCGCGAGGAGTCCAGCAGATTGTCGACCAGCCCGGCGAGCCGGTCGGTGGACACCTCGATGGTTTCCAGCAGCTCGTCGGTGTCCTGTGGCGACAGCTGCAGATCCGCGGCCCGCAGGCTGCCGATCGACGCCTTGATCGAGGTCAACGGCGTGCGCAGGTCGTGGCCGACGGCGGAGAGCAACGCCGTGCGCAGCTCCGTGGCCTGCGCCTTGCGCTCGGCCTCGGCGGCCGCGGCGGCCATCCGCTGCTGCCGCAACGCGAGCAGTGCCTGCCCCGCCGCGGTCTCCAGGACCCCGCGATCCTCGGCGGGCAGCGACCGGCCGCGCAGCGTCAGGTGCACGTCCTCGGTCACCGGAATGTCCACATCGGCCTGCCCCGGCTGCGCGCAGTACCCGGCACCGACTTCGGAGACCCGCCGCCACTGGCCGTCCTTCTTCTCCATCAGCCCCACCGAGGCCTGCCCGAAGTTCTCCCGCACCTTCTCCAGCAGCCGCTCCACCGGCCGCGGGCTGGTGAGCACGGTGCGGGCATACGAGGCCAGCAGCGACGCCTCCGTGCGCGCCCTGGCGGCCATGCTGGCCCTGCGTGCCGCCGACCCGACCACGAGCGCGACCAGGATGGCCGCCACGAGCATCGCCACCAGCGTCACCACGATCCTCGGCGACGCCACGGCGAGCGTGTAGTAGGGCTCGGTGAAGAAGAAGTTGAGCAGTCCCGCCGACAACAGCGCGGCCGCCAGCGCGGGGCCGAGCCCGCCGACCAGCGCCACCACCACCGTGCACAGGAAGAACAGCACCACATCCGTCGAGAAGTCCAGCTGCGCCTTCAGCAGCTGCCCGATCGTGGCGGCCAGCGCGGGCAGCAGCAACGCCAGCACCCAGCCGCTCGCGTGCCGCAGGGAGCTGAGCGGGCTGCGCGCCAGCCGCGCCCGCAGTCTGCCGCCCGCCTCGTCGTGGGTCACCATGTGCACGTCGATGGGGCCCGAGCGCTGCACCACGGTCGCGCCGATGCCCTCGTCGAACAGCCGCGCGAACCGCGACCGCCGCGAGGTGCCGAGCACCAGCTGGGTCGCGTTGACGCCGCGCGCGAAGTCGAGCAGCGCCGTCGGCACGTCGTCGCCCACCACGGTGTGGAACGTGGCGCCCACGTGCTCGGCGACCTTGCGGTAGGCGATGTCGCCCGGCCCGAGCCCGCTGAGTCCGTCCCCGCGCAGGATGTGCAGCACCAGCAGCTCGGCACCCGCGCGCGTGGCGATGCGGCGCGCCCTGCGGATCAGGGTCTCGCTCTCCGGGCCCCCGGTGATGGCCACGACGACCCGCTCGCGGGCTTCCCACGTCTCGGTGATCTCCTGCTCGGCGCGGTAGCGCTGCAACGCGACATCCACCTGGTCGGCCACCCACAGCAGCGCCAGCTCCCGCAGCGCCGTCAGGTTGCCGACCCGGAAGTAGTTGCTCAGCGCGGCGTCGATCCGCTCGGCCGGGTAGACGTTGCCGTGCGCGAGCCTGCGCCGCAGCGCCTCCGGCGTGATGTCCACCAGCTCCACCTGCTCGGCGTTGCGCACCACCTCGTCGGGCACCGTCTCCTGCTGGCGCACGCCGGTGATGCGCTCGACGACGTCGCCGAGGCTCTCGAGGTGCTGCACGTTCACCGTGGTGAGCACGGTGATCCCGGCGTCGAGCAGTTCCTCGACGTCCTGCCAGCGCTTCTCGTTGCGCGAGCCGGGCACGTTGGTGTGGGCCAGCTCGTCCACCACGGCCACCTCGGGCCGCCTGGCGAGCACCGCGTCGACGTCCATCTCCGCGAACCCGGCGCCCCGGTGCTCCAGCGTGCGCACCGGCACGGCGTCCAGCCCCTCCAGCAGCTCGGCCGTCCGCAGGCGCCCGTGTGTCTCCACGAAACCGATGACGACGTCCGTGCCGCGCTCGTGGCGGCGGTGTGCCTCCCCGAGCATCGCGTAGGTCTTGCCGACGCCGGGTGCGGCGCCCAGGTAGATGCGCAGCTCACCTCGGCGCGGCGGCTCCTGCGCGGGCTCCCGCTCTGACTCCACGCCCTTAGTGTGCACGCGCCTGCACGGCGAGGTTGAGCCGCAGCACGTTGACCGACGGCACCCCGATGCCCCTGGTGGAGGTGCAGCGCTCGATCAGGTGCCGCACCTCGCCGGTCGCCAGCCCGTTGTTGCGCGCCACCCGGGCCGCCTGCAGGTGCGCGTAGGCGACGCTGATGTCCGGGTCGAGCCCGGAGGCGGACGCGGTCACCGCGTCGGCGGGCACCGCCGCCGGGGACACGCCTTCGCGCTCGGCGATCTGCTCCTGCCGCTGGCGGACCAGCCGCACCTGGCCCGGGTTGAACGCCGAGGCGTTGGACCCGCCCGAGTCCGGCGGCCCGCCGGTGGCCGACGGCCGGGTGTGAAACCACGGGTCCCGCGCGGGCGGGCCGTCGAACACCGGGTCCACCCCGATCAGCGCCGACCCGGCGGGCCTGCCGTCGTGTTCGACGATCGAGCCCTCGGCATGGTGGTGCAGACCGGGCAGGCGCGAGACCGCCCACACCGACAGCGGGTAGGCCACGCCGAGCAGCACCGTGAAGACGAGCAGCACGCGCACCGCGGCCGCGGACTGGACGGCGAAGGACTTGAGCATGGAGGTCACCCGATCCCCGGGACGAGCCGGACGAGAAGGTCGATGAGCCAGATGCCCGCGAACGGCGTGACGAGGCCGCCGACGCCGTAGACGAGCAGGTTGCGCCGCAGCAGGGCCCGCGCCGACGACGGCCGGTACCGCACGCCGCGCAGGGCCAGTGGGATGAGCGCCACGATGACCAGCGCGTTGAAGATCACGGCCGAGAGGATCGCCGATTGCGGCGTGGCCAGCCCCATGATGTTCAGCGCGCCGAGCTGCGGGTGGATCCCCGCGAACATCGCGGGCAGGATCGCGAAGTACTTGGCGAGGTCGTTGGCGATGCTGAACGTCGTCAGCGCGCCACGGGTGATGAGCAGTTGCTTGCCGATGGCGACGATCTCGATCAGCTTCGTCGGGTCGGAGTCGAGGTCCACCATGTTGCCCGCCTCCTTGGCCGCCGACGTGCCGGTGTTCATCGCCACGCCCACGTCGGCCGCGGCCAGCGCGGGCGCGTCGTTGGTGCCGTCGCCGGTCATCGCGACGAGCCGACCGCCCTCCTGCTCGGAGCGGATCAGCGCCAGCTTGTCCTCCGGCTTCGCCTCGGCGAGGTGGTCGTCGACCCCGGCCTGCCCGGCGATCGCCGCCGCGGTGAGCGGGTTGTCGCCGGTGACCATCACGGTCCGGATGCCCATGGCGCGCAGCCGCGCGAACCGTTCACGCATACCCGGTTTGACCACATCGGACAACCGGACGACACCGCGCACCACGGCCACGCCGCGCGCCAGTTCCGCCACCACGAGCGGAGTGCCGCCCTGCCGTCCGATCTCGTCGGCGACGCGTCCGGTCTCGGCGGGCACCGTGCCGCCGTGCCCGGCCACCCACGCGGCGACGGCGTCGGCGGCACCCTTGCGGACCCACCGGCCGTCGGTGTCGAGACCGCTCATCCTGGTCTGCGCGCTGAACGCAACCACCTCGCCGCCCGGCTCGGCCGTGGCCAGGCGGGGGTACTCACGCGCGACGAGCTCGACGATGCTGCGGCCCTCCGGTGTGCCGTCGCCGAGGCTGGCCAGCCACGCGGCCTCGGCCAGCACCGCCGGGTCCGTACCGCCCACCGGCACCAGCTCGGTGGCGCTGCGGTTGCCGTAGGTGATCGTGCCCGTCTTGTCCAGCAGCAGGGTCGACACGTCGCCCGCGGCCTCCACGGCGCGGCCGGACATGGCGAGCACGTTGCGCCGCACGAGCCGGTCCATGCCCGCGATGCCGATGGCCGACAGCAGGGCCGCGATCGTGGTGGGGATCAGGCACACCAGCAACGCGGTGAGCGCGATCACCGGCTGCGTGCCGCCGGAGTAGCGGGCCATCGGCTGCAGCGTCACCACCGCGAGCAGGAAGATGACGGTCAGCGTGGACAGCAGGATGGTCAGCGCGACCTCGTTGGGGGTGCGCTGCCGGGAGGCGCCTTCGACCAGCGCGATCATGCGGTCCACGAAGGACTCGCCCGGCCTGCTCGTGATGCGCACGACGATGCGGTCGGAGAGCACCGTGGTGCCACCGGTGACGGCACACCGGTCACCGCCGGACTCCCGGATCACGGGTGCCGACTCGCCGGTGATCGCGGACTCGTCGACCGTGGCGATGCCCTCCACGACGTCGCCGTCGCCGGGGATCGTCTCCCCCGTCTCGACCACCACGTGGTCGCCGACGCGCAGGCTCACGCCCGGCACCCGGTCCTCGCCGCCGCCGGGGCGCAGCCGCCGTGCGGTGACCCGCGTCGCGGCACGGCGCAGGGACGCGGCCTGTGCCTTGCCCCTGTCCTCGGCGACGGCCTCGGCGAGCGCGGCGAACAGCACCGTGAACCACAGCCACGCGGTGACCAGGATCGTGAACGCGCTCGGCTGGGCGACGGCGAACCCGGTGGCCAGCGCCGATCCGGCCCACACGACGAACAGCACGGGGTTGCGCGCCTGGTGCCGGGGGCCGAGCTTGCGCAGCGCGGCGGGCAGGGCACGCAGCAGGTGCCGCGGGCGGAAGCCGCCGGGGTGGCCGGTACGGGGCGCGGCGAGGCGGGCGGACTCCTCCGCGGTGCCGCCGGGTGAGGTGGCGAGCGTCATGCGAGTGCCTCCGCGAGGGGCCCGAGCGCGAGCGCGGGCACGAACGTCAGCGCCGCGACGAGCACGATGGTTCCGGTGAGCAGCGAGCCGAACAGGGGGCTCGCGGTGGGCAGGGTTCCGGGCGTCTCGGGCACCTTCCGTTGCGTGGCCAGCGATCCGGCGAGGCACAGCACGGCCACGATCGGCACGAACCGGCCGGCGAGCATGGCCACGGCCAGCGAGGCCTGGAACCAGTCGCTGGTCGCCGTGAGCCCGGCGAACGCGCTGCCGTTGTTGTTGCCCGCCGAGGCGTAGGCGTAGAGCACTTCGGACAGCCCGTGCGGGCCGGCGTTGGTGAGCGCGGCCGCCAGTTCACCGGGCATCAGCATCGTGGCCCCGGTGCCGAGCAGCACCACGGTGGGCATGGTGAGCAATGCCACGGCGGCGCAGGTGACCTCGCGCCGCCCGAGCTTCTTGCTCAGGTACTCCGGGGTTCTGCCGACCATGAGCCCGGCGAGGAACATCGCGATGATCGCCAGCACGAGGACGCCGTAGAGCCCGGCGCCGACCCCGCCGGGCGTCACCTCGCCCAGCAGCATGTTCCCCAGCGGGACGGCGCCGCCGAGCCCGCTGAAGCTGTCGTGCATCGCGCTGACCGCGCCCGTGGACGTGCCGGTGGTGCTCGTGGCCCACAGCACGGAGAGCCCGATGCCGAAGCGCTGTTCCTTGCCCTCCAGGCTCGCGCCGGCCAGCAGGGCGGCCGGGCCGTTCGGGTGGGTCTCGGCCCACCACGCGACGGCGAGCATCGCGCTCCACAGCACGCCCATGACGGTCAGCAGCACGGTGCCCTGCCGCCGGTCACCCACCAGTGTGCCGAACGTCCTCGTCAGCGACACCGGGATGACGAGCAGCAGGAAGTTCTCGGCCAGGTTGGTCCAGACGGTGGGGTTCTCGAACGGGTGCGCCGAGTTGGCGTTGAAGATGCCGCCGCCGTTGGTGCCGAGTTCCTTGATGGCCTCCTGACTGGCGGCGGGTGCGAGCGCCAGCGTGCTGCGCGTGCCGTCCGGGCCGGTCACGGTGACCCCGGAGCGCAGGCTCTGCACCACCCCGAGCGCGACGAGCAGCACCGCCGCGGCGAACGACAGGGGCAGCAGGACGCGCAGCGTGCCCCGGGTGAGGTCCACCCAGAAGTTGCCGAGCCGCTCGGCGCTGCGCAGCGTGAACCCGCGCACCAGCACGATCGCCACCGCCATCCCGACCGCGGCGGACAGGAAGTTCTGCACCGTGAGCCCGGCCAGTTGCACCGTGTGGCCCAGCACCTGCTCGGGCGAGTAGGACTGCCAGTTGGTGTTGGTGACGAAGCTGACGGCGGTGTTGAACGCCATCGCCGGTTCCACGGCGCCGCGGCCGAAGTTCAGCGGCAGCACGGGCTGCAGGCGCTGCAGCAGGTACAGAGCGGCGATGGAGACGAACGAGAACGCCAGTATGGACAGGGCGTAGGTCGGCCAGCGCTGCTGCGAGTCCGGGTCGACACGCAGCAGCCGGTACAGCGCCCGCTCGGCGCGCCAGTGCCGGTCGCTGGTGTACACACGCGCCAGGTAGTCGCCGAACGGGCGGTACACGGCGGCGAGGGCGCCGGCGAGCAGTGCGAGTTGGACGGCACCGGCCCAGAAGTCGCTCACAGCTTTTCCAGCCCGCGCACCGCGAGCGCCAGAAGCAGGAAGCCGCCGATCAGCAGGGCGGCGACGAGGAAGTCGGTCACGCGGCTCAGCGTCTGCGAGGCCGCCGCCGGAACCGAGCGAGCCTGACGGCTCCTTGACGCGGGCGCGGCGAGTGTTGACGGGTCCTTGACGCCCGGTGAGACCGGCCACAGTGGTCAGCAGCTCTGGACGTAGCGCCCAGATCGGGCAGACAGCCTCCGCACCGGCTTGTTACAACAGGATTACGCATAGTTGCTATAGCTAAGCAATTCGGGAGGTTGTGCGGATGTGCGGCATCACCGGCTGGGTCTCCTACGAGACCGACCTGCGCGGGCAACGGCACACGGTGGACCAGATGACGGCGACGATGGCGTGCCGCGGCCCGGACGACGAGGGGGTGTGGCTCGCCGAGCACGCGGCGCTGGGCCACCGCAGGCTCGCGATCATCGACCTGCCCGGCGGCTCGCAGCCGATGAGCGTGCGCACACCCGGCGGTCCGGTCGCGCTGGTCTACAGCGGGGAGACCTACAACTTCGCCGAGCTCCGCGACGAGCTGCGCGCCCGGGGACACGTGTTCGGCACCGGCAGCGACACCGAGGTGGTCCTGCGCGGCTACCTGGAGTGGGGTGCGGCCGTGGCCGAGCGGTTGAACGGGATGTACGCGTTCGCGATCTGGGACTCGCGCACGGAGTCGCTGGTGATGGTCCGCGACCGCATGGGCATCAAGCCGTTCTACTACTACCCGACCCGGGACGGCGTGCTGTTCGGCTCCGAGCCCAAGGCGATCCTGGCCCACCCGCTGGCGGAGCGCGTCGTCGACGTCGAAGGCCTGCGCGAGCTCGTGGCGTTCACCAAGGCGCCCGGCTGGGCGCTGTGGCGCGGCATGGCCGAGGTGGAGCCCGGCACCGTCGTCACCGTCGACTCCGCGGGCATCCGCACGCGCACCTACTGGAGCCTGCGGGCCGCACCGCACACCGACGGCCAGGACGACACCGTCGAGCGCGTGCGGGAGCTGCTCACCGACGTCGTGCACCGGCAACTGGTGGCGGACGTGCCGCGCTGTGTGCTGCTCTCCGGAGGGCTGGACTCCAGCGCCATCACCGGGCTCGCGGCGGCACGGCTGCGCGAGGAGGGTGAACGGCTGCGCACGTTCGCCGTGGACTTCACCGGCCAGGAGAAGAACTTCCGGCCCGACGAGCTGCGCGACACCCCCGACTCGCCGTTCATCCGCGACGTCGCCGGGCTCGTCGGCTCGGCACACCGGGACGTCGTGCTCGACTCGCGCGCGCTGAGCGACCCCGAGGTCCGCAGGGCGGTGATCCGGGCCCGCGACATCCCGGCCGGGCTCGGCGACCTGGATGCCTCGCTGTACCTGCTGTTCCGGGCCATCCGGGCGGAGTCGACGGTCGCCCTGTCCGGCGAGTCGGCCGACGAGGTGTTCGGCGGCTACCGCTGGTTCCACGACGAGGACGTGCGCCGGGCACGGACGTTTCCCTGGCTGGCCTTCCGCAGCAGCCTCACCACCGACCTCGCGGCGCACCTGCGTCCCGACGTCGTGGACACCCTGGACCTGCCCGGCTACGTGGCCGGCCAGTACGCCGACGCCGTCGCGCGGGTCGAGCACCTCGACGGCGAGAGCGAGCCCGAGCGCCGGATGCGCACGATCTGCCACCTGCACCTGACGCGGTTCGTGCGGATGCTGCTCGACCGCAAGGACCGCATGTCGATGGCCGTCGGCCTGGAGGTGCGGGTGCCGTTCTGCGACCACCGGCTGGTGGAGTACGTCTACAACGCGCCGTGGGCGCTGAAGACCTTCGACGACAGGGAGAAGAGCCTGCTGCGGCACGCGACGTCGCACGTGCTGCCGCGGTCGGTGGTGGAGCGGGTGAAGAGCCCGTACCCCTCGACGCAGGACCCGCACTACGCCGCCGCGCTGCAGCAGCAGGCCAAGGACGTGCTGGCCGAGCCGGACAGCCCGGTGTTCACGCTGGTGGACCGGACCTGGCTGGAACGCGCCGTGGAACAGGACGCCGCGGCCATGCCCGACGACGTGCGCCACCGCGTGGACCGGGTGCTCGACCTGTACCACTGGTTCGACCTGTACCGGCCGGACATCCGCCTGCCGTGATCGCGGTCACTCTGAGTAGTTCTTGATGAAATTTCTACGGCTCATCGGGTGTCGCGCGCACCGGTCGTGACGTGTACTGGCACGCGTGAACCCGAGCCCGGTGGCGGCGATGCCGCGCGACGCGCAGATCCGGCTGGTGAGCGAGCACGGAACCAGTTCGTGGGTGCTGAGCATCCGCGATGGCGACGGATCCTGGCGGCAGCAGGACACCATGCCCGCGAGCCCGCGCACCGGCACCCTCCGGGACCTGGTGGAGCACGACCGGGTGCCGCAGTGGGTGGCCGGCGCGCTCGGCGTGCTCAAGGTGTGCCTGCGCCTGGCCGAGACCTCGCCCCTGCCCGTGTGGCGGGTCGCCGCCCAGCAGGTCAAGTAGCACCCTCCCCGGCCGTGCCGGCCGTCCATGGCGCCGTGTTGGCCCTCGGCGTCACCGAGTTGGCCCACCATGTGGTCACCAGCCGTTGACGCTGTGCGCGCTGAGTACGCATTCGGCACACAATCAGTGGGCTAATGTTCGATACGTACAGAAGTTTTACGGTTTCCGGTATATGATGGCGGCCACCGCACATAAGGGGGTCTCCGTGGAGGAGCCGAGCACCGAGCTGCTGGAGAGCTACGCCAGGCTTCTCGACCTCGTGCGCACCGGCGAGGCCGACACCCGGCCTGCGCTGAGCCACCGCACCGGGCTGGGGCGCACCGCCATCACGCAGCGCACCACCACCCTGCTGGACGCGGGCCTGCTGGAGGAGGGCGAGCTCAACCCGTCCACGGGGGGCAGGCAGGCGCGCACGCTGCGGTTCCGCAAGGACGCCGGGCGCATCCTCACCGCCGAACTGGGCGCCACGGGCTTCATCGCGGGGGTGACCGACCTGACGGGCACCGTGCTCACCATGCGGCACTGCGACTGCGACATCGCGCTCGGCCCGGAGCCCGTGCTCTCGGAGGTGGAGTCGACCCTCGACGACCTGCTCGCCGAGGTCGGCGCGACGCCTGCCGACGTGTGGGGCGTCGGGCTGGGGCTGCCCGGTCCCGTGGAGTTCGCCACGGCACGTCCGTCCGAGCCGCCGATCATGCCGGGCTGGAACAACTACCCGGTCCGCGATCGGCTGTCCGCCCGTTACAACACGCCCGTCTGGGTGGACAACGAGGTGAACCTGCTGTGCCTCGGCGAGTTGCGCACGCCTGGGCTGGCCAAAGGGGACCTGCTCTACATCAAGATCGGCACGGGCATCGGTGCCGGCATCAGCAACGCGGGCCGGCTGCACCGGGGCGCCCAGGGATGCGCCGGTGACATCGGGCACGCGGCGGTGTCCGACGACAGCACCGTGGTGTGCCGCTGCGGCAAGACCGGCTGCCTGGAAGCGGTGGCCGGGGGTGCCGCGCTGGCCAGGGACGGCGAGGAGCTGGCGCGGTCGGGCCGCAGCCCCGCGCTGGCCGCCGCCCTGGCCGAGAAGGGGACGATCACCGGCGCGGACGTGACGGCGGCCGCCCGCGCCGGTGACCACCATTCCGTCCAGCTGCTCGTGGAGGCGGGCCGGCGTATCGGCGCCATGCTCGCCACGATGGTGAACTTCTACAACCCCTCGATCATTCTGCTCGGCGGCAAGGTCTCCGGCGCGGGTGACCTGTTCCTCGCCACCATCCGCGAGACGATCTATCGCCGCTCGCTGCCGCTGTCCACGCGGGAGCTGCGCATCGAACGCGCCCGCCTCGGCGAGGAGGGCGGCCTCGTCGGCGCGGCGTACATGGTGCTCGACGAGCTGTTCTCCGTGCGCCACTTCGGACAGTGGCTGCCCGCGGGCTCGCCCACCGGCATGCCCCACATGCACACCGCCAACGGTCACGGCTGAGAACTGCCTGTGAATACCGCCCCGCGGGCACAGAACGGGCCCCGCCGGGCGTTGAACAGGGTGACAACCACACAGGTATCGCCCATGAGGTGAGAGCACGATGACCACAGCCTTTTCCCAGACCGCGTTCACCAAGGCTCCGAGGACGCCGCAGCTGCCGACGATGCCCACGGGCTGGCCGATCGGTTCCTACGACAGCTACGAGGACGCGCAGCGTGCCGTGGATCACCTCGCCGACAACGACTTCCCCGTGCAGGACGTGACGATCGTCGGCGTGGACCCACTGCTCGTGGAGCGGGTGAGCGCACGGCTGACGTGGGGCAAGGTGCTCGGCAGCGGGGCCATGTCGGGGGCCTGGTTCGGTCTGTTCGTCGGCCTGCTGCTCAGCCTGTTCACGCCCGGCGCCGGGCTGCTGCCGATCGTGATCGGCCTTGTCTCCGGTGTGCTGTTCGGTGTCGCGTTCGCCGCGATGGGCTACGCCGCCACGCGCGGGCGCCGTGACTTCGTCTCGCACAGCCAGCTCGTGGCGCGCCGCTACGACGTGCTGTGCCAGCCGCGCAACGCCGAGGCCGGACGCGACCTGCTCGGCAAGCTGGCGATGAGCGGCTCCGCGGCACGGATGTAGCCGCCCGCCCGCCGCCGCAAGCTCCCCAATGCGGCATTGGTAGCGCTCAACTTCCCCAATGTGGCATTCGTGGCGTTCAACGCCACGAATGCCACATTGGGGAGCTGTGTGCGCTCAGGGGGTGCGGCGGCGGGGTCTCGGCTTCGGCTGGCAGCTCGGGCAGGAGAACGACGAACGGTTCATGAACGGATCCCGGCGGATGGCGGTGCCGCACCGCCCGCACGGCCTGCCTTCCCGGCCGTAGGCGTTGAGCGACCGGTCGAAGTAGCCGGACTGCCCGTTGACGTTGACGTAGAGCGTGTCGAAGGACGTGCCCCCCGCGAGCAGCGCCTCCCCCATCACCTCGCTCGCCGCTCCGAGCACGGCCTCGGCCTGCCGGGCCGTGAGCCGGTCGGTGGGCCGGGCCCAGTGCAGGCGCGAGCGCCACAGGGCCTCATCGGCGTAGATGTTGCCGACGCCGGACACCAGCGTCTGATCCAGCAGCGCACGCTTGACCTCGGTCCTGCGCCTGCGCAGCGCGCTCACCGTGCGGGCGGGGTCGAACAACGGGTCCATCGGGTCGCGGGCGATGTGCGCGATCGTGGCGGGAACCGGCGTCCCGTCGGCCTCCACCAGCTCCGACAGGGCGAGCCCGCCGAAGGTGCGCTGGTCGACGAACCGCAGTTCGGGGCCGCCGTCGGCGAACCGGAGCCGCACCCTCAGGTGCTTCTCGTCGGGCGCCTCGCCGGGCTGGACGAGCATCTGGCCGCTCATGCCGAGATGAGCGAGCATGGCCTCGCCGTCGGCGAGATCCAGCCACAGGTACTTGCCGCGGCGCCGGGCCGCCTCGATCTTCACGCCGCCGAGGCGGCCCGCGAAGTCGGCGGGACCCTCGACATGCCTGCGAATGGCACGGGGATGAAGGATGTCAACGGAGGCGATCACCCGGCCCGCAACATGCCGTTCCAGTCCGGCACGGACGACCTCGACCTCGGGAAGCTCGGGCACCGTCCCAGCGTAGTCGGCTCAGACGCCGGTGGTACCCGGCCCTTCCGCGGCGTCCGGGCCGGGCTTCAGCTCCTCGGACAGCGCCCGCCAGGCCGACTCGGCGGCCTTCTGCTCGGCTTCCTTCTTCGTCGTGCCCTCGCCGTGCCCCAGGTCACGGCCGCCGACGAACACGATGGCGCTGAACTCCTTGCGGTGGTCGGGACCGGTGTCCTCCACCTTGTACTCGGGCACGCCAAGACCGGCCGAGGCGGTGAGCTCCTGCAGGCTGGTCTTCCAGTCGAGCCCGGCCCCGCGCAGCGGCGCCTCGGCGAGCAGCTGGTCGAACAGCCGGTGCACGAGGTCGCGCGCGGTCTCGATGCCGTGGGCGAGATAGGTCGCGCCGATCACGGCTTCGAGGCCGTCGGCGAGGATGCTCGCCTTGTCCCTGCCCCCGGTGAGCTCCTCACCCTTGCCGAGCAGCAGG
The DNA here is from genome assembly GCF_003202285.1 of Prauserella muralis. GTDB lineage: Bacteria > Actinomycetota > Actinomycetes > Mycobacteriales > Pseudonocardiaceae > Prauserella_B > Prauserella_B muralis. The sequence goes on along the minus strand of NZ_MASW01000002.1, from coordinate 270,045 downwards.
TGAGCGCCCAGTCCGCCCTCGCCGAGCCCGCGTGCCACCCCGGCCAGCGCGTGCATGTTGACGACGCTGGCCCTCAGCTTGGCGAGCTGGCCCTCGGGCAGCTCGGGATGCCTGCGGTAGAGGTGGTCGGTCACCACCAGGCCGAGCACCGCGTCCCCCAGGAACTCCAGTCGCTCGTTGGGTGGCAGGCCGCCGTTCTCGTACGCGTAGGAACGGTGCGTCAGCGCAAGCGTCAGCAGCTCGGGGTCGAAATCGACACCGAGCGCCTCGAGCAGTGGTGCGGGATCAGCGGCCGGGCCTGTTGGTGACTTACCCCCCATAGCCGACAGCCTCAGGCGGGCTCGACAACCTGACGGCCGGCGTACTGGCCGCAGGCCGGGCACGCGACGTGCTGCGGCTTGAGCTCACGGCACGCGCGGTTGGGGCAGGCGACCAGTTGCACCGGCGTCGCCTTCCACTGGGCGCGGCGCGAGCGGGTGTTGGAACGCGACATCTTCCGCTTCGGGACGGCCACGACAGGTTCTCCTCATCAAGGTCTGCTCGCGGGCGCGAGCGTGCTGGCGAATCTGGGTCGAGCTGATGCCCGCCAGGCTGCTTACCGGTCCGAGCCGTTCGCCGGAGTGTCGCCGGAGGTCTCCTCCAGGCGCTCGACCAGCGCGGCCCACCGAGGGTCTATCGTCTCATGCCCGTGTCCGGGCTCGAGATCGGCCCACTTCACGCCGCATCCGGAGCACAGTCCCGCGCAGTCCTCGCTGCACAGCGGCACGAGCGGGAGCGCGAGCACGAGCGCGTCGCGGACCACGGGCTCGAGGTCGATCCAGTCGTCGACGACCCGGCTGACCTCGTCCTCCTCGGTGGTCTCGTCGGTGGTCGAGTCCGGGAAGGCGAACAGTTCGGTCAGGTCGACCTCGACGGTGCCGGTGATCGGCTCGAGGCAGCGCGAGCACTGGCCGGTGGTCGGCGCGGAGGCCGAGCCGGTGACCAGCACACCCTCCACCACCGACTCCAGCAGGAGGTCGAGCGTGATCCGCGCGCCCTCGGGCACGGTGATCACGTCGGGCACGCCGAGTGGCGTGTCCACGGGAACGTCCCGCCGCACGGTGTGGCTGGAGCCGGGGCGGCGGCCCACCTCGTGGGTGTCGATCAGCCACGGGTTGCGCGCGTCGCGGCGCGCCGGGCTGGAGCTGGTTTCAGGCATCGGATTTCTTGACGATCGTGGTCAGGGGCGGCGGAGCGGACCGGGGGCGCAGGAGCACCTGCGCGACCGTGACGGCACCCGCCTCTCGGACCAGGGTACGCGAGGCGGGCGGCTCAGTGGGCCTGGTAGTCGTACACCACGCCGCGGCCGCCGCCGACGTGCGCCGACCCCCGCAGATGGTTGCGGCCGGAGTCGACGGTGCGCAGCGTCGTGGACAGCAGCTCGGAGAACTCGGCCAGCTTGCCGTCGACGTAGGCGTCGCACTCGGCGCGCTGCCGGTCGGCCTCGGCGTGGGCCTCGTCGACGATGCGGGCCGCCTCACCGTGGGCGGCCTGCACGACCTCCGTCTGCGCGACCAGCCGGGCCTGCTCGTGCCTGCCCTCCTCGACCGCCCGGTCGTAGGCGTCGCGGCCCGCCTGGATCATCCGTTCGGACTCGGCCCTGGCCCGCTCGGTGAGATCGCGGTACTCGGCCTGGCCCGCGGCCACGGCACGGTCGGCCTCGGCGTTGGCGTCGGCGACCAGCTGCTCGGCGCGGGCCCTCGCCTCCTCGATCAGGCGCTCCGCCTCGGCGGTTGCCTCCGCGATGGTCTGCTCGGCCTGCGTGTTCGCCGAGCTGATGGCCTTGTCCGCCTCCGAGCGCGCCGTGGAGATGATCTCGTCGCGCTTGTCGAGCACGTCCTGGGCGTCGTCGACCTCGCCCGGCAGCGCGTCGCGAATGTCGTCGAGCAGCTCAAGGGCATCGCCGCGCGGCACCACGCAGCTGGAGGTCATCGGGACGCCCCGCGCCTCTTCCACGATCGTGACGAGCTCGTCGAGAGCCTCGAACACCCGGTACACGGCCAACTCCCTCGCGCCATCGATCCCCATGGGCAGGTCTCCAGTCTGCCCGCTCCGGGCACGATTGGCGCGAAGGAGCGCCGCGCTGGCGTGTCAGGGCATGTCAGGGCCCGTCAGGACACGTCGACCAGGTCGAAGCTGGCGTAGTGGTCGTCGGTGTAGAAGTACTCGTCACCGTCTCCGGTGACGATCCGCCGCGCGCCCCGGTCGTCGCTGCCCGGCGTCTCGACGGTGTACTCGTGGTAGTAGCCCCGCTCGCAGTCGGGCAGCAGGCCCTCGCGGTTCTCGAAGACCGTGCCGTCCTGCGGGTACGGGTACGGCCCTCCGGACCGGATCAGCTCGTAGGTGTCGGTGGCCTCCGGCGGCAGGTCGGCCAGTGCGACCCGGTCGAAGCCGGACGTGTCGCCGCACTCGGCCCGAGCCACCGGCGCGGCGAACGCCGTCGGCCCGCCGAGCAGCGCGGCGAGGATGGCCACCACCAGCACGACAACACGAGATCGGTAGTTGGTCATTCACGAACCGTAGCCCGATCACGTGATGGTCAGGTGGCGGAAACGTGAACTACTCGGAGCGGGCGAGCTTCTCGGCGAGCCGCTTGTGCACCACGTCGGGCACCATCTGCGTCACGTCACCGCCGTAGGTCGCGACCTCCTTGACCAGCGAGCTGGACAGGTAGCTGTACGCCGGGTTGTTGGCCATCAGCAGCGTCTCGACGCCGGAGAGCTCGCGGTTCATCTGCGCCATCTGCAGCTCGTAGTCGAAGTCGCTCACCGAGCGCAGGCCCTTCGCGATGGCCTTGATGCCGTTGGCCCTGCAGTAGTCGACGAGCAGCCCGTGCCAGGAGTCCACGCGCACGTTGGGCAGCTTCGCGGTGGTCTCCCGCAGCATGTCCATCCGCTCGTCGATGGAGAACAGGCCCTGCTTCTTCTTGTTGACCAGGACGGCAACCACGACCTCGTCGAAGAGCTCCGCGGCCCTGACGATGATGTCGAGATGTCCGTTGGTCGCCGGGTCGTAGGAACCGGGACAAACCGCTCGCCGCATGCGGCGGACGCTACCAAGACAGGCCCGGTCACGCGCGAGGTGTGACGCAGTACTCGGCCCAGAACAGCCCGGTGTCGCCGTAGCGGCGGACCCGCAGCGGCCGCAGCCCGTCCGGCCACGGCGGCTCGCCGTCACGCATCGCCCGCTCCAGGACCACGAGCGCGCCCTCGGCCAGCCAGCCGCCCCCGGCCAGCGCGGCGAGCACGCCGGCCAGGGCGTCCTCGCCCAGCCCGTACGGCGGGTCGGCCAGCACCAGGTCGAACGGCTCACCGGGCGGGCCCGCCAGCACCGCCTCGGCCCTGCCGGGCCGCACCGTGCCCCCGAGCCCGAGCGCGGCCACGTTGCCGCGCAGCACCTCCACGGCACGCCGGTCGGACTCCACGAACACCGCGTCCGCCGCTCCGCGCGACAGCGCCTCCAGGCCCAGGGCCCCCGAGCCCGCGAACAGGTCGAGGACGCGGGCACCGGCCAGCTCCCCCGCGACGTCGAGCGCGTTGAACAACGCCTCGCGCACCCGCTCGGAGGTCGGCCGGGTGCCGCGCGGCGGGACCTTCAGCCTGCGCCCGCCTGCCCGTCCGGCCACGATCCTGGTCACCCGCGCATCCTCCCAGCCGATGTGAATCCGGGCGGCACATGGTGATGCCGTGCCCGCGAGCGCGTATTGTCGTTCTTCCCCTTCCCCGGCGATTGAGCTGCGAGGAGCGCTGAGTGTCGGAACCTCGGGTCAGACGGGCCGAGATCGCCATCGAACAGTCCCACGTGGACCGGGTGTACGCCCGGCTCGCGGAGCTTCGTACCCAGGCCGAGGCCATGCGGACGAAGGGCTACGAGATCGGCCACGGCGCGCAGCGCGAAGCCGTGTTCGAGCAGGCGTCGATGCTGTTCGAGCGCGACATGATGGTCTACCACGCCAACCAGACGTTGCAGACGCTCGACGCCGAGTACGAGGGGCTGGTGTTCGGCAGGCTCGACCACGCCGGCTCGGAGACCGTCTACGTCGGCAGGCTCGGCATCCGCGACGCGGAGTTCGAGAACCTCGTCACCGACTGGCGCGCACCGGCCGCGGCCGCGTTCTACCAGGCCACGGCCGAGGAGCCGATGGGCGTCGTGCGGCGCAGGGTCATCCGCTGCTCGGGCCCCACGGTGCTCGACGTCGACGACGACGTGCTCATGCCGGACGCCGTGCCCGACGACATGAACGTCGTCGGTGAGGGCGCGCTGATGGCCGCGCTGGGCCGTGCGCGCGGGCACCAGATGCGCGACATCGTCGCCACGATCCAGAAGGAACAGGACGAGGTGATCCGGGCGCCGTGGCGGGGCGTGACAGAGATCACCGGCGGGCCCGGCACCGGCAAGACGGCCGTCGCCCTGCACCGGGCCGCGTACCTGCTCTACCGCCATCGCCGCCAGCTCGGCGGCGCCGGTGTCCTCGTGATCGGGCCGTCCGGCGTGTTCACCAACTACATCTCGCGGGTGCTGCCGTCGATGGGTGAGACGAACGTCGAGCTGCGCGCCCTCGGCGAGGTGCTCGACGGTCTCGCCGCCACCCGGCACGATCCCGCGCCGCTGGCCGCGGTCAAGGGCTCGCTGCGGATGCGCAAGGTGCTCGCCAAGGCGCTGCGCGACACCCCGCCGGACGCACCGCACGAGATGCGCATCGTCTACAAGGGCGAGGTGCTCAAGCTCGGCGTCAAGGAGCTGGAGCGGGTGCGGCGCAAGGTGCACTCGCAGGGCGGGCCGCCGAACCGGTCGCGGGTCAGGGCGGCGGAGACGCTGCTGGAGGCGCTGGCCGACAAGGCCGAGCAGTACGCGCAGGCCGACGGGCGCACCCTCGACCGCGCCGAGCTGATCACCGAGCTGGGCGAGCGCATCGACTTCCACCGCTTCCTGGTGGTGTGGTGGCCGATCCTGTACCCGGCGCAGGTGCTGCGCTGGCTGGGTGACGAGCGCAGGCTCGCCAAGGCGGCCAGGAACGTGCTCAGTCCGGCGGAGGTCTCGATGCTGGCGGCGTCGGTGGCCGACCGCACCCAGGACTGGTCGGTGGCCGACGTCGCGCTGCTCGACGAGCTGCGGGTGCTGCTCGGCCCGCCGCCGAAGCGGCGAAGGCGGCAGCGGATCGAGCTGGACGCCGAGCAGGCCCGCGACTCCCGCACCACCGGCGCGCGGAACCGGCCCGAGCACTACGACGAGTACTCGCACATCGTGGTGGACGAGTCGCAGGACCTCTCCCCCATGCAGTGGCGGATGGTCGGCAGGCGCGGCAAGTACGCGAGCTGGACGGTCGTCGGCGACCCCGTGCAGAGTTCGTGGCCGGACCCGGCGGAGGCGGCGCAGGCGCGCGACCACGCGTTCGGCGCGAGCACCGCGCGCAGGCGCTACACGCTGCGCACCAACTACCGGAACTCGGCGGAGATCTTCGAGCTGGCCGCGCGGGTCGTCGCCGGGCACGCCGCCGACCCGGGCGAGCTGCCCAACGCCGTCCGGCAGACGGACCTGCCGCCGCAGCTGCGGTCGATCGAGCCCGCCACGGCCGAGCCCGCGGTGCAGTCGGCGGCGAAGGAGCTGCTGGGCGCCGTCGACGGCACGGTCGGCGTGATCTGCGCCATGGACCGGGTTCCCGAGGTGGAGCGCTGGCTTGCCGAGCAGGCCGACGAGCGGCTGAAGGTCGTGGGCAGTCTCGACGCCAAGGGCCTGGAGTACGACGCGGTGGTGCTGCTCGAACCGACCGAGCTCGTCACCGAGTCGCTCACCGGGCGGCGCGTGCTGTACGTGGCGCTGACCAGGGCGACGCAGCAGCTCATCGTGCTGGCCTCCGATGAGGACTGGCTGGACTGAGCGGGACGGGATTACCGGCCGCCACGCCCGCGTTGACGCTGACCGTGAGCTCACTGCGCGACATCCCTCTCTCCGTGCTCGACCTCTCGCCCGTGCTCAGCGGATCGGACGCGGCGACAGCGCTGCGCAACACGCTGGACCTCGCCCGGCACGCCGAGCGGCTCGGCTACCACCGGTACTGGCTTGCCGAGCACCACAACATGCCGGGCATCGCCAGCTCCGCGACCGCCGTGCTGATCGGGCACGTCGCCGACGTCACCGAGCGGATGCGCGTCGGCTCGGGCGGGGTGATGCTGCCCAACCACGCGCCGCTCGTCGTCGCCGAGCAGTTCGGCACGCTGGAGGCGCTGCATCCGGGCCGGATCGACCTCGGCATCGGCCGCGCGCCGGGCACCGACCAGCGCACCGCGTACGCCCTGCGCGGGCCCTCGGGGCTCTCGGCCGAGGACTTCCCCCAGCGGCTGGCCGAGCTCGTCGCCTACTTCGAGCACGACGACGAGCGGCCGGTGAACGCGGTGACGGCGGAGGGCAACAAGCCGCCGGTGTGGCTCCTCGGCTCCAGCGGCTTCAGCGCGCAGCTGGCCGGGATGCTGGGGCTTCCGTTCTCGTTCGCGCACCACTTCAGCGCCGAGAACACCTTGCCCGCGGTGCAGCTCTACCGGGACTCGTTCCGCCCTTCGGCCGTGCTGGCGGAGCCGTACGTGATGCTCGGCGCGGCCGTGACGTGCGCCGAGACCGACGAGCAGGCGCGCTGGATCGCGGGGCCGGCCGGGCTGACCTTCCTCAGCCTGCGCAAGGGCAGGCCCATCCCGCTGCCGACGCCGCAGGAGGCCGCCGACTACCCGTACACCGACATCGACAGGGCGTTCATCGACGACCGCATGGCCAGCAGCATCGTGGGCTCGCCGGAGACGGTCCGCAGAGGACTCGACGCGCTGCTGGCCGACACCGATGCCGACGAGATCATGATCACCACCATGGTCCACGACCACGAGGACCGCAAACGTTCTTACGAACTCGTCGCCGACCTCGTGAAGGAGGAACGGCATTCACCGGAACGGGTTACGATGCGCCCGTGACCTGCCGGGAACGTTCGGGCTGAGGCGGAGGTGGCGCACATGAGCGGCCGGGAGACCACCGAGCGCGCCCTTGCGGTGCACCGGCTGCTGAACTCGCAGCGCCCGCCGCCCGCCCGGGTGCTGGGCAACGGGCGCAGGCGCCTGCCGCTGCCCGACGTGCACCCGCCCCGGGCCGATCTGGTGGCCACGCTGGCCCGCAGGCGCTCGGCCTACGCCTACGCCGAGCGGGATCTGGAGCTGACGGCCTTGAGCGCGCTGCTGCGCTTCTCGGTGGGTGTGCAGCGCTTCGTGCCCGCGTTCGGCGTCGCCGACTACCCGCTGGGCATGGCGCCCACCGCGGGTGGCCTCGACCTGCTGCGCACCTACGTCGTCGTCCGGCGCGCCGAGCAGCTCGTGCCGGGGGTGTACCGCTACGAGCCCGCGACGCACGAGCTGGCGGAGCTGGGCGACACCGATCCGGTGCCCGCGCTGGAGAAGGTCTACCTGCAGCCGGAGTTCGTGCCGAGGGCGGCGGTGTCGCTGGCGCTGACCGTGCGCCTGGACGTGGCCTTCGACAAGTACCCGCTGCGGCACTACCGCACGGTGCACGTCGACTCCGGCGTCGCCGTGCAGAACCTCTACCTGGTGGCCACGGCGCTCGGGCTGGCGGGCTGCGCGGTGTCCGGTTTCGACGACGCCGCGCTCGGCGACCTGCTCGGCCTCCCGGAGCCGGAGATCCCGACGATGCTCTTCGCCGTCGGCCACGCCGAGTAACCCGTGAAGGCGGAGTACCCAGACGCCGCGGCACGCTCCCCAATGCGGCATTGGTAGCGCTGGGCGCTACGAATGCCGCATTGGTGGCGTTGAGCGCTACGAATGTGGCATTGGGGAGCTTTCAGCGGACCACGGCGGCGTGCCAGCGTTGCGCCAGCTGGCGACCCTGGTCGGGGGTGAACTGGTTCGGGGTGTAGAAGCCGCCCACGGCCGTCTCGGTGCGCTCCAGCACGAAGCTGTTGCTGCCCGCGGGCGAGGGCAGGCCCAGCTGCGCGTTGACGGCCCAGTCGAGCGCACCGAACAGTCCGCAGCCGTTCGCCTCGGGCACGGAGAACGTCTCGTCGCCCTGGTCCGTTCCGGACAGTGCCAGGTAACCCATCTCGCCTGCAGGATCGAGCGTGCCGTCGGCGGCGAAGCGCACCACCGACGCGCTCGGCGCGCCGAGGTTGCGGGGCCGCAGCACGATCGGATCCCGCGCCGAGCCGAGGTAGCAGTTGCCGCCGAGCAACGGGTTGTCCAGCCGGATGCGCACCGGCAGCGCCACGATGGGCCTGCCCGCCACGAGCCCGGCCACGTAGTCGAACCCGGCGGGCGGACCGACCGACTCGACGGTCGCGGTGACGGCGTTGAGCGGGCTGCCCGCCACCCGCTCGCACAGCGACGTCAGCACCGGGATGTCGCTCGGGCACATGAGGTTGAGCAGGCCGCCGGGCACCGGCACCGGCTCGGCGACCAGCGCGCCACCGGAGGGCGCGACCGTGGCGGAACCGGCTCCGGAGCGCAGGACGCCGAACTGCAGGCTCGTCCTGCCCGCGGGGACCGTCTTCTCGCCGATGGTCATCGACCCGCTGCTCGCCGCTGCCGACAGGCACAGCGCCGAGGTGGCGGCGCCGTCGGCGGCGAGCATCGCCGGATCGTCGACGGGGCAGCGGTTCAGCGGCGCCCACGCTCCGCGCAACTCCGGTACGGCGGAGGCCTGCGGTGCGGGCGGCGGCTCCTGCGCGGCGGCGGGAACGGCCGTCACGACCGTGGCGGTCACGGCCGGCACGGCGACGGCGGCGGCGAGGAGCGCTCGGCGGAAACGGGATCTGGTCGCGGGCATGGGCATGGTTCTCCTCTGGGACGGCGCCGCCGCGGTGTCCGGGTAGCTCAGCGGCGGGGTTCGGGGACTTCCGGCGGGCAGTAGGTGGCACCGCCCACCTCGGGGCAGGGCCTGCCCTGGGTGACCTTCACGTCGTTGTCCGGGCCCGAGATCGTGCCGGTCAGCAGCGGGTCGAGATCCTCCGTCGCGCCGCATCCGGAGAACGGCGGGATGTCGACGGAGCCGCTGAGCACGCCACCGAAGGGCACGGTGTACTCGTCGGGGTTCTGCGGGATGGTGTTGGCCGAGCCCCCGGCCAGCACCACGTCGATCGGCTCGGCGCTCCGGCAGTCGTCGCCGACGTCGAGCGGGACGCCGTTGACGCGCACGTCCGACAGCTCCAGCCACATCCGGGCCTGCGCGGTGACCTTCACCGGGAACTTGTCGGGCGTGCCCCGCGGGTAGTCGTGCCGCTCGGTGACGCTGTCGATCACCAGGTACGGCTCGGCCAGCCGCAGCCGCACCTTGCCCGACACCGGCACGAAGCCGAACGTCAGCATCGACGTGCCCGCCGCGGGAAAGTCCATCGTGGCGCGACTGCGGACGAAGATCGCGTACGTGCAGACGAACTCCTCGCTCACCGTGTCGCAGGGCCGGATCTCGCCCGCGGCGGCCTCGTTGAGCAGGATCTGCGCGAACCCGGGCTCCGGCACGCCGAGGCGCACGGCCGCGCCGAGCTTGGTGACGTTGGCGTAGCCGGTCACGTAGGCGCACATGAGACTGGGGTTGGGCAGGTCGGTGGGAAAGTCGAAGCAGCCGGGTGGTGCTTCTCCGGGGGCGAGCGGATCCGCCTGCGCGCGGCGGTCCCGACTCGCGGGCGGGGTGTCGATCACGTTCCCGTCATCCGCGCCGTCACCGGGCTCAACGCTGGTGGGCCCCTCCGTTGCGGGCGGGGTGCTGCCGGGCTGTCCGCCCGCGACCGGGACGACAGCGAGCGTGCGGTCCGCGTCCGGCGCGGGCGCGCACGGCACGGTCCACGGCTCGGCCGCGGCCCCGTCGGCGGCGTAGGGCACCACCTCGACGACGAGCGCGGCGGCGGAGAAGGTGACCTCACCGCGGTCGTGCACGGTCACCGGCGGCACGTCGCCCGCGGCGGACAGCACGACGGCACCGGCCGCGGGTACGGGTGTCGGCGGCACGCCGAGCCCGGCCCAGGCCGACTCCGCCGCGTTCCCGTTCTGCGTGACCGCGACGGTCAGCCCCGCCGTCGCGGTGAGCGTGGCCGGGGCAGGCTCGGGCAACGCCTGCTCCGGCACGGTCAGCGTCACCGCGACGGCACCGGGCTGGATGGGCTCGCCCGCGTGCGCCTCGCCGGGGAAGGTGGCGCTGATCCCCACCGGCACGGTCACCTCTCCGGAGGGGAACTGGCAGGTGTAGACCAGTTCCGTCGCCGCCTGACGCCCCGAGGCCACGCCGGTGCCCGCGACGCCGCTGAGGGCGATCGCACCTGCGGTGGCGGCGGCCGCGAGCATGCGGCCCCGGCGGGTGAGGGCAACCATGACCGACCTTTCGGCTGGGGTTGCCGGCGGTCACCGGGCCCGCGGGGCCGGGCGCGGTGACCGCCGGGCGCGTTACGGGCTGCTGATGGTGATCGGCGTGGCCGGGCTGGTGAGCTGGTAGTCACCCTCGTAGGTCAGCTCGTCGCCCGGGTTGACGAACCCGAGGCAGCCGCTGATGTTGACCGGCTCCAGCGGGGCGACGCCCGAGGGCAGCGCCACGTCCGGGGTCACGGTGAGCACGCCGGTGTTGTTGTCGTAGCGGCCCGGGGCGTTGCCGATGACGTCGAACTCGCAGCCGAGCATCGAGACGTGCACGTTGACCGGTCCAACGTAGCCGGTGGAGACGCCGGTGGCGGCGTCGAACGACTCGATCGTCAGGTCGTACGGCTGCTCCGAGGGCGTCGCGGTGACGGCACCCAGCGGACCCGCGCAGTTGTTGAAGCTGACGTTGAGGTCGCCGACGTCGGCGGGCGCGGTGTGCGACCCGCTCGGGATGGTGCCGGTCGAGTCGGAGGCGTTGACGCCGCCCGCCGTCTCGCACTCGAAGCTGATACCGCTCGTGGCGTCGGCCAGCGAGACGAGGTCGGCATGCGCGGTGATGGAGCCGTCGGCGTTGGCGTTGCTGACCGTGATGGCCTGCGCGGCGAACGCGCTGGGAGCGGCGGCGATGACGAGTGCGGCACCCATGGCGATGCCGGCGACGGCAACGCCGGCTGGACGTTTACGCATGAATTCGTTCCTCCATTGTTTCGGCAGAGTCGTCTCCGGAGGCGAAAAAGGCAGCAATCGGCCGATATAATGGCGCAGGCATTCGCTGTCCGCGATACCTACCGGCGAGTACGTTAGCGCGTCGGCCGGGGTGTCACAAGAAAGTGTCGCCGACCTTCCACGACAGTTCGCCCATCCGGCCGACAGGTTGTCACGAAATCACAGCAGCCCGGACATTTATTGGCACCCACCTGCGTATTCTCCAGCCTTGCTCACGACGGTACAAACCGCGGGAACGTTTTTGTAAGAAATGGACAAGAATTGGCTCGCAACCATTTCGCCGGGTGGCCGTTATTGTCGGCAGAGACCTCGAATCCGGCTGGAGAAACGCGACCGAAGGAGTTGTGGTGAATCTCGAAGCCGACCGCCGTCGCGGCACGTTTCCCGGCGCGGCGGCGATCCGGCAGACCGGGCGGCTCTACGCGCTCGCCCTGGACGTCGTGCGCTGCATTCCGAAGCGGCCGTTTCAGTTCCGCGAGTTCGTGCAGCAGTTCTGGTTCATCGCGAGCGTCTCGATCCTGCCCACGGCGCTGGTCGCGATCCCGTTCGGCGGGGTCATCGCGCTGCACGTCGGCTCGCTGACCACCCAGATCGGCGCCCAGTCGTTCACCGGCGCGGCCAGCGTGCTCGCGATCATCCAGCAGGCCAGCCCCATCGTCACCGCCCTGCTCATCGCGGGCGCGGGCGGCTCGGCGATGTGTGCCGACCTCGGCTCACGCACCATCCGCGAGGAGATCGCCGCGATGGAGGTGCTCGGCGTCAACCCGGTGCAGCGGCTGGTCGTGCCGCGCGTGCTCGCGGCGATGGCGGTCGCGGTGTTCCTCAACGGCATGGTCAGCGTGGTCGGCGTGCTGGGCGGCTACTTCTTCAACGTCGTCATGCAGGACGGCACACCCGGTGCCTACCTGGCCAGCTTCTCCGCACTCGCCCAGCTGCCGGACCTGTGGATCAGCGAGCTCAAGGCGCTGATCTTCGGGTTCGTCGCCGGGGTGGTCGCCGCCTATCGCGGGCTCAACCCGGCGCCGGGCCCGAAAGGGGTGGGCGACGCGGTGAACCAGTCGGTGGTCATCACCTTCCTGCTGCTCTTCGGCGTCAACCTCGTGCTCACCACGCTGTATCTGCAGCTCGTGCCGCCGAAGGGGATGTGATGGCGCCGTCCACCTCGACCTCCGCATCGGCCTCGACCGCCGCCTCCCGTCCCGCCCGCCTCGCCTCGGCGGTCGACCGGCGCTTCGGGTTCCTCGACACCCTCGGCGAGGCGATCCTGTTCTTCCTGCGCGCGCTCGCCTGGACACCGCGCACGCTGCGCCGCTACCTGCGCGAGGTGATCCGGCTGCTGGCCGAGGTGAGCTTCGGCAGCGGGGCGCTCGCCGTCATCGGCGGCACGATCGGCGTGATGGTGGGCATGACGATGTTCACCGGGGTCGTCGTGGGCCTGCAGGGCTACACCGCGCTCAACCAGGTCGGCACGGCCGCCTTCGCCGGGTTCATCTCCGCCTACTTCAACACCCGCGAGATCGCGCCCCTGGTGGCCGGGCTCGCGCTGTCGGCCACCGTGGGCTGCGGCTTCACCGCACAGCTCGGCGCGATGCGCATCTCCGAGGAGATCGACGCGCTCGAGGTGATGGGCGTGCCCAGCGTGCCGTACCTGGTGACCACGCGCATCGTCGCCGGGTCGTCGCCATCATCCCGCTGTACGCCATCGGCCTGCTCACCTCCTACCTCGCGTCGCGGCAGATCACCGTGTGGTTCTTCGGCCAGTCGGAGGGCACCTACGACCACTACTTCGCCCTGTTCCTCCCGCCGGAGGACGTGTTGTGGTCGTTCGGGAAGGTGCTGCTGTTCAGCGTCGTGGTGGTGCTCACCCACTGCTTCTACGGTTTCCGCGCCGCCGGAGGGCCCGCCGGGGTCGGCGTGGCCGTCGGCCGCGCGGTGCGCACGGCCATCGTCGCCGTCGCGGTCATCGACTTCTTCGCGAGCCTCGCCATCTGGGGCGCCACGACGACGGTGCGGGTGGCGGGATGAGAAAGCTCGGGGTCAGGGCGGCGGGGGTGGCGTTCCTGCTGGTGCTGGGACTGCTCATCTCACTGTCGGTGCGCGTGTACAACAAGGACTTCGTCGCGGCGGTGCTGGTGACGCTGCGCACCGACCACATCGGCAACCAGCTCCGGGAGTCCTCCGACGTCAAGGCGCGCGGTGTGCTCGTCGGCGAGGTGCGCTCGGTACGCAGCTCGGGCGAGGGCGCCGAGATCCTGCTGGCCCTGGACCCGGACACCGTCGACCGGCTGCCCAGGGACGTCACGGCGCTGCTGATCCCGAAGACACTGTTCGGCGAACGCTACGTGCAGCTGTCCATTCCGGACGAATCCACCGCCCCACCGCTGGCCGAGGGCGACGTGATCTCGCAGGACCGCTCCGCCAACGCGATCGAGCTGGAGCGGGTCTTCGACAACCTGCTGCCCGTGCTGCAGGCCGTGCAGCCACAGAAGCTCGCGAGCACGCTGACCGCCGTGTCCACGGCGCTGGAGGGACGCGGCGAGCAACTGGGCGACACACTCGTCGCCGCGGCGGACTACCTGGACGAGTTCAACCCGAACCTGCCCCGGCTCGGTGAGAACATCCGCGACCTTGCCGCGGTCAGCCGCCTGTACGGCGACATCGCGCCCGACGTGCTGGACGCACTCACCGATACCGCCGTCACGCTGGACACGGTCGCCGAGCAGGGCACCGAGCTGGACCTGCTGTACGCGCAGGTCACCACGACCTCGCAGGACGTGGGGCGGTTCCTGCGCGCCAACCGGGACAACCTCATCCAGCTGACGGCCACCAGCCGCGAGCCGCTGGAGCTGGCGGCCCGCTACTCCCCCGGTTTCCCGTGCACGCTCAAGGCGCTGGCGGACCTGAAACCGGCGATGGACACCGTGCTGGGCGCGGGAACCGGCGAGCCGGGGCTGCACTTCCAGGCGACGGTGACGCCCTCGCGTGGCAAGTACGTGCCGGGCGCCGACGACCCGGTGTACGACGCCACCGGCGGGCCGCGCTGCTATCCGAGTGGTGTCGCGCCCACCACGGGCGTCGCGGCGGCGGTACCGGGCAGTGCCGGGCACCCGCTGCTCGCCGACGACCTCGGGCTGCCCAACTCCCCGCAGGAGCGTGAGTTGCTGTCGACGCTCGTCGCCGACGCGCCGCCCTGGGCGAGCGTGCTCGTCGGGCCGCTGTACCGCGGAGTGGAGGTGGAGCTGACATGAAAGGGGCGCTCGCCAAAGGGCTGCTGTTCGTGCTCGTCACCGGCCTCGCCACGGCGCTGCTCGCGGTGTCCATCGGCAACACCGGGGTCGGCGACCGCGTCGCCTACAGCGCCCGGTTCACCGACGTCACCTCCCTCAATCCCGGCGACGACGTGCGCATCTCCGGGGTCCGCGTGGGTCAGGTGGACGAGCTGGCCGTGGTGGACGCACACCTCGCGCTCGTGCGCTTCTCCGTCGAACGTGGCCGGGAACTGCCCGCCGACGTCACCGCCACCATCCGCTACCGCAACATGATCGGCCAGCGCTACCTCGCCCTCGACCGCGGCGACGAGCCCGCCCAGGGCACGCTGGCGCCCGGCTCGGAGATCCCGCTGGAACGCACGACGCCTGCGCTCGACCTCACGGAGCTGTTCAACGGCTTCCAGCCGCTGTTCCAGGCGCTCTCGCCGCAGGACGTGAACCAGCTCTCCGGCGAGATCGTGCGGGTGCTGCAGGGCGAGGGCGGCACCGTGGAGAGCCTGCTCGCCCACACGGGATCGCTCACCGCCACCCTCGCCGGCCGCGACCGGGTGATCGGCGAGGTCATCGACAACCTCAACTCCGTGCTGCGGACCGTCAACGGCGAGGGCGACGCGCTGTCCACTCTGGTCTCCACCCTGCAGCGGCTGGTCACCGGCCTCGCCGAGGACCGCGCCGCCATCGGGGAGTCGATCGAGGGCATGGCGCGGCTGACGACCGCCACCGCCGGGCTCTTCGAGCAGGCCAGGAAACCGTTGAAGGACAGCATCGCCGGGCTCGGGGTGCTCTCCCGCAACCTGGCCACCGGCGAGCCGGAGCTGGACGCCTTCCTGACCACGCTGCCGGAGAAGTTCACCGCGCTCGGCCGCACGGCGTCCTACGGCTCGTGGCTGAACTTCTATCTGTGCGAAGGGATTCTGCTCACCGACCCGGAGCAGGGCCACCGGCCGGACCCGATGCCCGAGAGGTGCCTGCGATGAGAAGCTTCCGCGAGCGCAACCCGATCACGCTCGGCGTGGTGGGCACGGTGGTCATCGCCGCCGTCGCCGCCGCGGTGTTCGGCTACGAGGACCTGCCCATCGTCGGCGGCGGCACCACGTACCGGGCCGAGTTCAGCGAGGCGGCCGGGCTGGTGCCCGCCAACGAGGTGCGCGTCGCCGGCATCAAGGTCGGCGAGGTCACCGACGTCGGTCTCGCCGAGGACCGCGTGCTCGTCACCTTCCGCGTGAGCGACGCCTGGGTGGGCGACCGCACCACCGCCGAGATCAAGATCAAAACCCTGCTGGGGCAGAAGTTCCTCGCCCTGCACCCGGTGGGCGAGGCCGGGCAGGACCCGGACGTGCCCATCCCGCTGGAGCGCACCACCACCCCCTACGACGTGACGACGGCGTTCGAGGGACTCGCCACCACGGCGGAAGCCATCGACACCGAGCAGCTGGCGCGCAGCTTCCGCACGATGTCGGAGACCTTCGCCGACTCGCCCCGGCACGTGCGCACGGCGCTGGACGGGCTCAGCGCCCTGTCGCGCACCATCGCCTCCCGCGACGCCGAGCTCGCGGAGCTGCTCGGCAACGCACACACGATCTCGGCGACGCTGGCGTCCTCCAGCGACGAGTTCCGGCGCCTCATCGACGACGGCAACCTGCTGCTCACCGAACTGGACCACCGCAGGACCGCCATCCACGGCCTGCTGACCGGCGCCGAACGGCTCGCCACGCAGATCTCCGGGCTGGTCGCCGACAACCGCGACCAGCTGGCCCCTGCGCTGGCGCAGCTCGACACGGTGACCACGATCCTGCGGCGGCACACCGCCGACCTCGACCGCGGGCTGAAGCTCGCCGGGCCGTACTTCCGGCTGGTCACCAACGCGGCAGGCAACGGGCGGTGGATCGACACCTACCTCTGCGGGCTGGTGGACGGCAACCGTGCGCCGTGCAGGCCACCCCGCCCTGGCGAGGGAGGTGGCTCGTGACCGCGACCAGGCTACGGCTGCTGCTGACGGTGCTGGTGGTGCTGGGGCTGCTGCTGGCCACGGGCCTGTGGTGGGTCCTCGCCCGCGACGGCGACCCCCGCGTCACCGCCTACTTCACCCGTGCCGTCGGCGTGTACCCCGGTTCCGACGTGCGGGTGCTCGGCGTGCGCGTCGGCGAGGTCGAGGCGGTGACGCCGCGCGGGGAGCGGGTGGAGGTGGTGCTGCGCGTCGAACGGGACGCGCCCGTCGCGGCGGACACCCGCGCCGTCGTGGTGGCCCCGAGCGTGGTCGCCGACCGCTACGTGCAGCTACCCGACCTGGCAGCCGGCGGGCCCCGGATCGCCGACGGCGCCATGATCCCCGCCGGGCGCACCGCCACGCCCGTCGAGCTGGACCAGCTCTACGCCAGCCTCAACGACCTCGTCACCGCGCTCGGACCGGACGGCGCCAACGCACGCGGGGCGCTGTCGGACCTGCTCGACACCGGCGCCGCGAACCTCCACGGCAACGGTGCCGCGTTCAACGAGTCGGTGCGCCACGTCGCCGACCTCGCGCGCACGCTCGCCGGGTCCGAGGACGACCTGTTCGGCACCGTCGAGCAGCTGAGCCGGTTCACCGGGATGCTGGCAGGCAACGACAGCCGGGTGCGGCAGGCCACCGACCAGCTCGCGCGGGTCTGGCAGACGCTGTCCGCCGACCGCGACGAACTGTCCGCCGCACTGCGCACGCTGGGCACCGCGCTCGGCGAGATCCAGGCGTTCATCCGCGACAACCGCGCGGCCGTCAAGTCCAATGTCGACAAACTGGCGGGTACCACGCAGCTGCTCACCGACCAGCGCGCGTCCCTGGCCGAGGCGCTGGACGCCGCACCGCTGGCCGCCGACAACGTGCTGCGGGCGTTCGATCCGGACAGCGGCACCCTGCAGGGCCGCACGAACCTGCTCGAGTACCTGCCCGTGCCGGCCACCGGAGGTGAGGGCTGATGCGGCTGCGCGCGCTCGTGGTGACCGTGGCGCTGGGGGTCGCCGTCGCCGGCTGCGCCCCCTCCGGGTTCGACGGCGTCCACGACCTGCCGCTGCCCGGCGGAGCGGACGTCGGCGAGCACCCCTACCGCGTCACCGCCCAGTTCCGCGACGTGCTCGACCTGGTGCCGCACGCGGCAGTGAAGGTCAACGACGTGCCGGTCGGGCGGGTCGAGTCCATCACGCTCCGCGGCGACGACGGCTGGACGGCGCAGGCGCTGCTCGTGGTCAACGGCGACGTGCGGCTGCCGGCCAACGCGCTGGCCAACATCCGTCAGTCGAGCCTGCTCGGCGAGAAGTTCGTGGAGCTGGCCGCGCCCCGCGAGCGCCGGGGCGAGCGCGCGGGCAGGCTCACCGACGGCGCGGTGATCCCCGTGGCCCGCACCAACCGGCATCCCGAGGTCGAGGAGGTCTTCGGCGCGCTGTCGCTGCTGCTCAACGGTGGCGGGATCGCGCAGCTGCGCACGATCAACCGGGAGCTGTCGAGCGCGCTGTCCGGCAACGAGCGGCAGCTGCGCTCGTTCCTCTCCGGGGTGGAGACGCTGGTGTCCGATCTGGACGGCCGCCGCTCCGACATCACCGAGGCGCTGGACGGGCTCAACCGGCTCGCCTCGACGCTGCGTGGCCGCCAGGCGCAGATCACCGGGGCCCTCAACGACCTCACTCCGGGCCTCGCGGAGCTGTCCCGGCAGCGGGACGCGCTGGTGACGATGCTGCGCTCGCTGGACGAGCTCTCCGGCGTCGCGGTGGACGTCATCGACCGCACCCGGGAGGACCTGGTGGCCGATCTGAAGGCGCTGGCCCCCATCCTGCACCGGCTCGCCGACGCCGGTCAGGACCTGCCGGAGGCGCTGGAGATCCTGCCGACGTTCCCGTTCACCGACGCGGTGCTCGACGGCGTGCGCGGCGACTACCTCAACGCCTTCGTCGAGCTGGTGCCCTCGGACGACTACACGGAACCGATCCCGCCACTGCCCGTCCCCCCAACGGACGGGGGCGGATCCTGATGCTCACCCTGAGGATCCGGGTGCAGGTGCTGGCGTTCGTGGTGATCGCGCTGTCGGCCGTGGCGTTCGTCGGCGCCAGCTACGCCGGGCTCGGCAGGCTGTTCGGCGGCGGGTACCTCGTGCGGCTCCAGCTGGCCGAGGCGGGTGGCATCTTCACGGGCGGTGAGGTGACCTATCGCGGCGTGGCGGTGGGCAGGGTCGGCGAGCTGCGGCTCACCGACGAGGGCATGGAGGCCGACCTGCACATCGAGGACGAGGCGCCGCCGATACCGGTGAACTCGCGGGCGGTGGTGGCCAACCGCTCGGCGGTCGGCGAGCAGTACGTGGACCTGCAGCCGCGCACCGCCGACGGCCCCTACCTGACCGACGGCGCCGTGATCCCACGCGAGGTGACGACCGTGCCGCTGCGGGTGGAGACGCTGCTCGGCAACCTGAGCGCGTTCACCGAGTCGGTGCCGACCGACTCGCTGCGGGTGGTGGTGGACGAGCTGCACGACGCGCTGCGCGGCACCGGCCCGAGCCTGCAGGTGCTGCTGGACTCCTCGGACCGGTTCACCCGCGCCGCCGCCGCGCACCTGCCGCAGACCAGTGCGCTCATCGACGACGGCGCCACCGTGCTGCGCACGCAGGCCGAGTCGTCACGGGCGTGGCACTCGTTCGCCGGGGACGCCAGACGGTTCGCCGCCGAGCTGGCCGCCTCCGACGGCGACCTGCGCCGCCTCATCGGCACGGCACCGCAGGCGGCGACGCAGCTGAGCGGCCTGCTCGACGACACCAACCCCGGCCTTTCGGTGCTCGTGGCGAACCTGCTCACCACGTCCCGGCTGTTCGCCACGCGGGACGCGGGCATGGAGCACCTGTTCGTCACCCTGCCCCGCAGCGTCGCGGCGACGTCCACGGCCATCACCCCGGACGGCGGGCACCTGTCGCTGGCGCTGACGTTCTTCGACCCGCCGCCGTGTGTGCGGGGCTACGAGGGCACGCGTTACCGCGACGGCGAGGACACCTCACCGGCGCCGTTCAACACCGGCGCGGCGTGCACCCTGCCGCGGGGCAGCGCGCCTTCCGTGCGCGGCTCGCAGCACGCGCCCCGCGGCGGGGTCCCGGAGGCCGCCGTGCCGGGGCAGGGGCGCGCCGGGGCGTTGCCCGCTGTCGCGACCAGTCTGGAGGAGCTGCTGTGGCTCGACGAGTGACCGTGCTGGCGGCGGCCGCCCTGGTGGCCGCGGGCCTGTTCGCCGGGTGGGGCGCCTGGTCGTGGCTGACCGCCGCGCGCGACGACACCCTGGCCGCCGCGGCCGCACGCGACGAGGCGCTGCGCGCGGGCCGTGAGCACGTGGCGCAGGTGACGACGCTCGACTACCGCGACGTGGAGGCGGGCATCCGGCGCTGGCTCGCCGTGTCCACGGGCCCGCTGCGCGACGAGTACGCCGCCACCGACGAACGCACACGCACGCGGCTGCGCGAGGGCGGGACCGTGGCGACGGGGCGCGTGCTGGAGGCCGCGCTGAGCGAGCTGGACGTCGAGGCCGGAACCGCGAAGATGCTGGTGTCGGTGGAGATCACCACTGCGAGGGACGGCACGGAGCCCGCCGCCACGCGCAACCGGTTCGTCGCGGGCCTGCGGCGCACCGACGGTGGCTGGAAGCTCAGCGCGCTCGACGCGGTTCCCGTGGGAGGCGGTGCGTCGTGAGGCGGTTGCCGATGGTGCTGTTCGCCGCGGCGGTGCTGCTCGCCGGGCTGGGCACCTGGTTCTCGGTGGAGGCCTCCGGCCTGCGCTCGGCGGAGTCGGCGCGCAACGCCGCGCTGGTGGACGCCGAGGCGACCGCCGAGGTGAGTGCGGCGGTGACCAGCACGCTGAGCAAGGTGTTCTCCTACGCGCACGACGACACCGCCGCCACCGAGCGAGCGGCACGGCGGCTGCTGCGCGGCGAGGCACGGCAGGCCTACGCCCGGCTGTTCACGCAGGTGCGCGCGCGGGCGCCGGAGCAGCGGCTGACGGTCACGACGCACGTCGTGGGCACGGCCGTGCGCTCGCTCACCGGCGAGCAGGCCCAGGTGCTCGCGTTTCTCGACCAGGCGGCGACCCGGGGCGAGGGCAGGCCGAGCGCCGCCGCGGCGCAGCTGCTGGTCACCGTCCAGCGGGCAGGCGAGCGCTGGGTGGTCACCGGCCTGCGGCCACGCTGAGCGGCGAGCTCCGGCTCACCTCGGCAGGCGCGGCTCCGGCAGGCGGGCTGCGGCCGGCGCAGCCGGACCGCCTCGCCGCAGCGACCGCACCGCCACCTCCAGCTCGAACCGGGCGTCCGGGTCGTGCAGGCGCTGCCCGAACGTCGCCTCCAGCTGCCGCATCCGGTAACGCACGGTCTGCGGGTGCACGCGCAGCCGCCCGGCGATGCCGTGCACGTTGCCCTGCGCGTCGAGCCACGCGCGCAGGGTCTCGATCATGCGCTCCCGCTGCTTCGGGGTGAGACCGCCCAGCAACGACAGCAGGCGCTGGCGCAACCTGGCGACCAGGGTCTCGTCGGAATGCAGCAGCAGCACGGGAAGGCACTCGTCCGACCACGTCACCCTGCTGGCGGGCAGGACGCCCTCGTCGACGAGCGCGAGCGCCCTGCGCGCCCAGCGCAGCGCGTCGGCGACCTCGCGCAGCGGGACGCACGCGCCGACGGCGAACCTGCACTGCGGCAACGCCTCCTGCAGCGCGGTCACGCGCTCGCGGGTCGCAGCGCCGGGCAGCAGCACGTGTGGCTCCCGCGCGCCGAGTTCGGTGAGCACGTCGGCGTCGAGGTCGGGATGCGCGGGCGGGGCGGCGCGGTACAGCGGCCGCACCGCCACCGGAGTCGCCGTGGCCGGGACGGTCCAGCCGACGAGCTGGGCCAGCTCCTCGATCGCCTCCGCGGGCGCGGCGGGCCGTTCGACGATGAGCTGCAGCAGCCTGCGCCGCCACGTGTGGACCGCGTCCGCGGTGCCCGCCTTCGCCTCCAGGTAGCCGTCGAGTGCCACGGAGGCGAGCTCGTCCATGAACGCCAGCATGCGGTCGGCCAGCTGGGACATCACCGCCGACGAGAACCCGCTCTGCCTGCCGACCCGCATGATGCGCCGCCACGCCACGCGCGCGCCCATCCGGTAGGCGGCCTGGAGCGTGTCCAGGCTGCGGCCCTCGCGCATCTCGTACTGCCCGAGCCGCCGGTGCACCTCGTGTGCGTTGTCCTTGGAGGCGCTCGGGTCGGCGATCTGCTGCACGAACAGGCGGATCGCCTGCTGCACGCCCGCGCGGATCGACTTGCCGTACGGACCGTCGAGCGGGCGGCGGTACTCCGGAATCAGCGCGCGGATCTCGGTGATGATCTCCTCGGCGACGCTCTCCAGCTCCGGCCGCATGATGTCGGCGAGCCGTCCCGGCAGAACGGGAGCGTCCGCCGGATCGTCAAGCACGTGCCCGGCCACGTCACAACTCCTTCCCCACAGTCCTTGGAGGGTGACATGGAGCACATCGAAAACGGGGTGCGGAATGTATCACCCGGCCAGCAAAAGACCCATTTCCTTGGCGGGCGGTGACACATTCCTCCGCGAAGGCTGTGCGTGGGTGACAAGAATTGCGGTGTCAATCCGCCAGTAGTCGGTTGAGCGTCTCGAACAGGGGGGCCAGGGCGCGCAGTTCGTCCCGCGTCGTGCCGGAGCATTCGGTGACGGCCGCGCCGACGACGGCGACGTCGTCCAGACCTTCCAGCGCGGCGACGAGCTGGGCGACGGTGAGCCCGTCCGGCTCGGCGTAGTGGGTCGCCGTGAACTCGCCCGGATCGAGCACGTCGAGGTCGATGTGCACGTAGACCCGGTCGGCTCCGGCGGCGCGCAGCGTTCCGGTGAGGTCGCCGGGCGCGGCGGGCACCGGGACGTGCCGGGCGAGCCCGGCGGCGACGGCGTCCCGTTCGGCGGGGTCGAAGGACCGCGTGCCCGCCAGCACGGCGCGGCCGGGGGCCAGCGCCGGGCTCGCGGCGAAGTCCGGGTCGCCGTCGCCGAGCAGGGACCGCAGCACCATGCCGTGGTAGGCGCCGGACGGGGAGCTGGCGGCGGTGTTGAGGTCGGCGTGGGCGTCGAACCAGACGACGCCGAGCCGGTCGCCGTGGCGGTACCGGGCGACACCGACGGGAACCAGGTCGACGGCGCAGTCGCCGCCGATGGTGAGCACGGGCCCCTCCGGGGCCTCCAGCGCGGCCAGCTGGGCGGAGCGGTTGCGCAGCAGCGCGGACCTGTTGCCAATGCCGTCCACTGTGGAGGAAGGAGCCGGGTCGACGGGCACCTCGTGCACGGTGGCGTCCAGCACCTCGCCCGCCAGCGCGGCCAGCGCCCGGCATCCCGCGGGGAGCCGGTCGTCCGCGCCGGCCCACGACGCCCCCTGCCACTGCGGAACCGCCTGTACCAGCACGCCCCCACCCTAGCCGCGAGTCCTGCACTCCTGCCCGCGAGTCCTGCGCTGGGGCGACGGACACCCGCCGCCTCGAGCTCCCCAATGTGGCATTGGCAGCGCTCAACTTCCCCAATGCGGCATTCGTAGCGTTCAACGCCACCAATGCCGCATTGGGGAGCTCACCGGCACCCTGCTCACCGGAGACGAGCCCGACGCAGAACTCGCGGGTCTGGACGCAGAACTCGCGGGTCTGAGCGCAGAACTCGCGGGTCTGAGCGCAGGACTCGCGGGTCTGAGCGCAGGACTCGCGGTTACTCCAGGACGATGAGGAGGTCGCCGCCTTCCACCTGTTGCACGTTGTTGATGGCCAGCCGTTGCACGACGCCGCCCTCCTGGGCGGTGATCGCCGCCTCCATCTTCATCGCCTCGATGGTGGCGACGGTGGCGCCGGCCTCGATGCGGTCGCCCTCGGCGACCTGGGCCGTCACCACCCCCGCGAACGGCGCCGCGACGTGCTTCGGGTTGTTCTTGTCCGCCTTCTCCTTGGCAGGCAGGTCGGAGGCCACCGACCGGTCCCGCACCTGGATCGGCCGCAACTGGCCGTTCAGCGTCGCCATCACCGTGCGCATGCCGCGCTCGTCGGCCTCGCCGATCGCCTCCAGCTCGATGAGCAGCCGCACACCCGGCTCCAGGTCCACCGCGTACTCCTCGCCGGGGCGCAGCCCGTAGAAGAAGTCCTTGCTCGGCAGCACGCTCGTGTCACCGTAGGCCTCGCGGTGCGTCTCGAACTCCTTGGTCGGCCCGGGGAACAGCAGCCGGTTCAACGCCGCCCTGCGGTCCTTCTCCAGCTCCTCGCGGTCGGCCTCGGTCAGCTCGGCCACCGGCCTCGGCTCGGCCCTGCCCTCCAGCGCCTTGGTGCGGAACGGCTCCGGCCAGCCACCGGGCGGGTCGCCCAGCTCACCGCGCAGGAACCCGATCACCGAGTCCGGGATGTCGAACCTGCCCGGCTCGGCCTCGAACTCCTCGGGCGAGACACCCGCACCCACCAGGTGCAGTGCCAGGTCGCCGACGACCTTCGACGACGGCGTCACCTTCACCAGGTGGCCCAGGATCCGGTCGGCGGCGGCGTACATCGCCTCGATGTCCTCGAACCGGTCGCCGAGGCCCAGCGCCCGTGCCTGCGTGCGCAGGTTCGACAGCTGCCCGCCGGGGATCTCGTGGTGGTACACGCGACCCGTCGGCGACGCGAGGCCCGCCTCGAACGGCGCGTAGATCTTGCGCACGATCTCCCAGTACGGCTCCAGCTCGCCGATCGCCTGCAGGTCCAGGCCGGTGGGCCGGTCGGAGTAGTCGGTGGCCGCCACGATCGCCGACAGCGACGGCTGCGACGTCGTACCCGCCATCGACGCCACGGCACCGTCCACGGCGTCGGCACCCGCGCCGATCGCGGCCAGGTACGTGCCGAGCTGGCCGCCGGCCGTGTCGTGGGTATGGATGTGCACCGGCAGGTCGAACTCCCGCCGCAGTGCCGTCACCAGCTTCACCGCCGCGGGCGCCCGCAGCAGGCCGGCCATGTCCTTGATCGCCAGCACGTGCGCGCCTGCACCGACGATCTGCTCGGCCAGCTTCAGGTAGTAGTCGAGCGTGTAGACCTTCTCCGCCGGGTTCGACAGGTCGGAGGTGTAGCACATGGCCACCTCCGCGACCGCCGATCCGGTGGCGCGCACCGCCTCGATCGCGGGCCGCATCTGCTCGACGTCGTTGAGCGCGTCGAAGATGCGGAAGATGTCGATGCCGGTTTCCGTGGCCTCCTCCACGAAGGCGTCGGTGACCTCGGTCGGGTACGGCGTGTAACCGACGGTGTTGCGCCCGCGCAGCAGCATCTGCAGGCAGAGGTTCGGCATGGCCTCACGCAGCGCCGCCAGCCGCTCCCACGGGTCCTCGGCGAGGAACCGCAGCGCCACGTCGTAGGTGGCGCCACCCCAGCACTCCACCGACAGCAGCTGCGGCACCGTGCGCGCCACGACCGGCGCGATGGCCAGCAGGTCCTTGGTGCGCACGCGGGTGGCCAGCAGCGACTGGTGCGCGTCGCGGAAGGTCGTGTCGGTGACGCCCACCGTCGACGACTCCCTGATCCAGCGCGCGAAGCCCTCCGGGCCCAGCTCGGTGAGCTTCTGCTTCGACCCGGCGGGCGGTTCGCCCTCGGGCAGCGCGGGCACCTTGCGGTCCGGGTCGATGAGCCTCGGCCGCTCGCCGTTGGGCTTGTTCACCGTGACGTCGGCGAGGTAGGTCAGCAGGCGCGTGCCGCGGTCGGCGGAGTGCCGCGCGGTGAGCAGATGCGGCCGCTCCTCGATGAACGCCGTCGTGACTCGCCCTGCCTGGAAGTCCGGGTCGTCGAGCACCGCCTGCAGGAACGGGATGTTCGTCGCGACGCCGCGGATGCGGAACTCGGCCAGTGCGCGGCGCGCCCTGCCGACGGCGGTGGCGAACGTCCGGCCGCGGCAGGTGAGCTTGACGAGCATGGAGTCGAAGTGCGCGCTGATCTCCGTGCCGGAGAAGGCGGTGCCGCCGTCGAGCCGGATGCCGGAGCCGCCCGGCGAGCGGTAGGCGCTGATCATGCCGGTGTCGGGCCGGAACCCGTTGGCCGGGTCCTCGGTGGTGATGCGGCACTGCATCGCCGCACCGCGCAGGTAGACCTTCTCCTGTGCCAGGTCGAGGTCGGCCAGCGTCTGCCCCGAGGCGATGCGCAGCTGCGACTGCACCAGGTCGACGTCGGTGACCTCCTCGGTCACCGTGTGCTCCACCTGGATGCGCGGGTTCATCTCGATGAAGACGTGGTTGCCGTCGCGGTCGACGAGGAACTCCACCGTGCCCGCGTTCCGGTAGCCGATCTGGCGCGCGAACTTCACCGCGTCGGCGCAGATCCGCTCCCGCAGCTCCGGGTCGAGGTTCGGCGCGGGTGCCAGCTCGATCACCTTCTGGTGCCGCCGCTGCACCGAGCAGTCGCGCTCGAAGAGGTGGATGACGTTGCCCTCGCCGTCGGCGAGGATCTGTACCTCGATGTGCCGGGGCTCCACCACGGCCTTCTCCAGGAACACCGTGGGGTCGCCGAACGCCGACTCGGCCTCGCGCGAGGCGGCCTCGATCGCGTCCCGCAGCTGCGCGGGATCCTCGACGCGGCGCATGCCGCGGCCGCCACCACCGGCGACGGCCTTGACGAACACGGGAAAGCCCAGCTCCTCGGCCGCGGCGGCCAGGGCGTCCACATCGGACGACGGCGCCGACGAGCCGAGCACGGGCACCCCGGCCTCCCGGGCGGCGGCGACCGCACGGGCCTTGTTGCCGGTCAGCTCCAGGATGTCGGCGCTGGGACCGACGAAGGTGATGCCCGCGTCCTCACACGCCCGCGCCAGGTCGGGGTTCTCCGAGAGGAAGCCGTAGCCGGGATAGACCGCGTCGGCGCCCGCCCTGCGGGCGGCGCGCACGATCTCGTCCACCGACAGGTAGGCCCGCACGGGATGCCCCGGCTCGCCGATCTCGTAGGCCTCGTCGGCCTTGAGCCGGTGCAGTGAGTTGCGGTCCTCGTGCGGGAACACGGCAACCGTCCCGGCACCCAGCTCGTAAGCGGCACGGAACGCACGGATAGCGATCTCGCCACGGTTGGCGACGAGCACCTTGCGGAACATCCCCGGTCCTTCCCTTTTGTGCGGATCGGTCGCGAGGCACGTTACCTCGAAAGTCCCGCTGGTCGGGAGTTCACTCCCAAGTGATGGACCTCATCCGGGATTCTGCCCCCCGGACAGCGTACTGACCAGCCGGTTCACGGTCCGCTCCGGAACGCCACTCAGGGTGTCCGTCGTCGCGTTCGCCGTCAGCGCGTCGGCGACCTGCTGCGGCGTGGCCTCCGGGTGCCGCGACCGGTACAGCGCCGCCACGCCCGCGACGTGTGCCGCGGCCGCCGACGTCCCGGACAGCCGGGCCGTGCTCGCGCCGAGGCCGGGCGCCTCGATCTCCACGCCCGGCGCGTAGAGGTCGACGGCAGGGCCGAAGTTCGAGTCGGGAGCCGCCCTGTCCGCCCTGTCGCTCGCGGCGACGGTCAGCACCTCGGGAATGCGCGCGGGAGAGCTCTGCCCGGCGTCGGCGCCGGCGCCGCCCGCGGGCACGGCGACCGGCATCAGCTCGGCCAGGCCGCGCACGGCCTGGTCCACCGGCTCGCTCGCCGGTCCGCCGACGCCGATGACGGCCACCGCGGGCTGCGTGGCGTTGTTGGCCACCCAGTCGATGCCGGAGATGATGCTGAGCCCGTCGCCGCTGCCGTTCGCGTCGAGCACCCGCACCGGCACGATCCGCGCGGCCTTCGCGACCCCGTAGGCCTCTCCGGCGACGAGGCCGGCCAGGTTCGTGCCGTGCCCGTTGAGATCGGTGGGATGGTCGTCGCCGTCGACGAAGTCCTTGCCGCCGGAGACCCGGCCGCCGAAGTCGGGATGCGTGCCGTCGACGCCGGTGTCGATGACGTACACGGTCACGCCCGCGCCGTCGGAGTCGTAGGCGTAGCGCTGGTCGAGGGCCTCGCCGCCGGCTCGCTGGTCGATCCGGTCGAGCCCCCAGTTCGGCGGGTTGACCTGCTCACCGGCCTCGGCGTGCGCGACGGTCATGGTCGGCAGGGTCAGCAGGGTCGCGGCACAGACGGCGAGCAGGGCGCGTGGCAGTCGGTTTCCCATGCGCCCCCGTCTACCCCGCACGCGGCGAGCACGAAAGCGGAGTACCACGATCGGGGGTCAGGACTTCTCCAGGTACTCCGCCCGGTCGGCGTCCACGACCTCGGCCACGAGGTGCGCGAGCCCGAGGTGGCTGCCCAGCGCCGGGTCCTCCTCCACGATGCCCTGCGCCACCGTGCGTGCCTGCGCGATGAGGAACTCGTCCTCCAGCAGCGACAGCAGCTTGAGCCCGGAGCGGGTGCCCGACTGCGCGGCGCCGAGGATGTCGCCCTCCCTGCGCAGCTCCAGGTCCAGCTTGGACAGCTCGAACCCGTCGAGGGTCGACTCCACCGCGGCCAGCCGCGCGCGGGTGCTCGTGCCGTCGAGAGCGTCCGTGACCAGCAGGCACAGCCCCGGCACGTCGCCCCGGCCCACCCGGCCGCGCAGCTGGTGCAGCTGACTGACCCCGAACCGGTCGGCGTCCATGATCACCATCAGCGTCGCGTTCGGCACGTTGACGCCCACCTCGATCACCGTGGTGGCCACGAGGACGTCGAGATCGCCACGGGCGAAACCCCGCATGACCGCGTCCTTCTCGTCGGCGGGCATCCGCCCGTGCAGCACGCCGATGCGCAACCCCGCGAGCGGACCCTCCTCCAGTTGCGGTGCCAGGTCGAGCACCGCGATCGCGGGCCGCCGGTCGCCCGTGTCCGAGGCGGGTTCGTCGCCGATGCGCGGGCACACGATGTAGGCCTGATGCCCCTTGCCGACCTCCTCGGCCAGCCGCTCCCACGCCCGGTCGAGCCACGCGGGCTTCTCGGCCACCGGAACCACGGTCGTGGAGATCGGCGAGCGCCCGGCGGGCAGCTCTCGCAGCGACGAGACTTCGAGATCGCCGTAGACGGTCATGGCGACGGTCCTCGGGATCGGTGTCGCCGTCATCACCAGCACGTGGGGGCTGGTGAGGTCGGCGCCCCGCGAGCGGAGCGCGTCGCGCTGTTCGACGCCGAACCGGTGCTGTTCGTCGACGACCGCGAGGCCGAGGTCGGCGAAGCTGACGTGGTCCTGGATCAGCGCGTGCGTGCCGACGACGATGCCCGCCGCGCCGCTGGCCGCGTCGAGCAGCGCCTGCTTGCGTTCCCTGGCGGGCATCGACCCGGTGAGCAGCGTGACGCGCGTGGCGTTCTCGGCGGCGCCCAGTTCCCCCGCGTTGCCCAGGTCGCCGAGCAGTTCCCGCAGCGAGCGGGCGTGCTGGGCGGCGAGCACCTCGGTGGGCGCCAGCAGCGCCGCCTGCTTGCCCGCGTCCACGACCTGCAGCATGGCGCGCAGGGCGACGATCGTCTTGCCACTGCCGACCTCACCCTGCAGCAGCCGGTTCATCGGGTGCTCCCCGGCCAGGTCGGCCGCGATGGCCTCGCCGACCTCCCGCTGCCCCTCGGTGAGCGTGAACGGCAGCCGCGCGTCGAACGCCTCCGCGATGCCGCCCTGCTTGGGCGGGCAGGCGGGCGCGGGCCGCGACACCGCCGAGTACCGGCGTTGCGCGAAGATCAGCTGCACGGCCAGCGCCTCGTCCCACTTGAGCCGCACGCGCGCGGCGTCGAGCCGTTCCCAGCTCTCCGGCCGGTGGATCTGCTGGAGTGCGTCGGCGAGAGGGTCGAGGCGGTACTTGGCCCGCAGCCACTCCGGCAGCGGGTCCTCGCCGATCTCCAGCGTCCCCAGCACCTGCCGGACCGCCCGGGCGATGGTCCACGACTGGACGCCCGCCGCGGCGGGGTACACCGGGATGATCTCGGCGAGGAAGCTGTCCATTGTGGAGAGCCCGTCCTCGGCGTCCTCGATCAGCTCGTACTCGGGGTTGGCCAGCTGCAGGGTGTTGCGGAACGCGGTGACCTTGCCCGCGAACAGCGCCGTCTTGCCGGGCCTCAGCTCGCGCTCGCGCCAGGCCTGGTTGCCGAAGAACGCGCAGGACAGCCTGCGGGTGCCGTCGGTGATCGTGACCTCGAGGATGGACCCGCGCCGGGCACGCATGGGCTTCTTCGTGGCGCGCTCGACTCGCGCCAGCACGGTGGCGTGCTCGCCGAGCTCCAGCCCGGCGATGTCGGTCAGCTCGCCGCGGCGTGCGTAGCGGCGCGGATAGTGGCGCAGCAGGTCGCCCACGGTGTGCAGGTCCAGGGAGCCCGCGAGCGCGTCGGCGGCCTTCTTCCCGACCACGCCGGTCAGCGGGTCGCTCAACCCCGTCATAGCCTCACTCGACCCCCATCAGCAGCAGTGCGTCGGTCTGCCCACCGGAATAGCACACCAGTTCGACCTCCGGGTGCGCGGCACGCAGGTGCGCGGCGACGACGTCCTCGATTCCCTCGGGCGCCCCGGTCCCGGTCAGCACCGTGACCAGCTCTCCGCCCACCGCGAGCATGCGTTCCAGCACGGTGGTGGCTGCGGCCAGCACGCCGTGGGGGCCCTCGATGAGCACCACCTCGCCGTCCACGAGGCCCACGACGTCCCCGGCGTGGGCCCGGCCCACCCACGTGATCGACTCCTCGCGGGCGACGACGATCTCGCCGCGCCGGGTCGCGGCGGCGGCCTCCGCCATCGCCACCACGTCGGTGCCCGCCCGCCGCGCGGGGTCGTGCACCGCCAGCGCCGCGAGCACCTGCACCGGCGAGGCACACGGCACCACGACGACGTCCCGGTCGTCCAGCACCGGATGGCCTGCCGCCCGCTCGGCGGCCGCGGTGAGCCCGACAGCGCCCGGCAGCACGGTCACGTGACTCGCCGCGGTGCCGGTGACGAGCCCGAGCAGGTCCTCGGTGCTCGGCTCGGCCCCGGCGGGCACGGCGAGCACGGGCACGCCCTCGTCGCCGAGCAGCGCGGCCACGCCGTCGCCGTGCACGACGGCGACCACGGCGCGCTCCTGCATCGTGGCGGCGCTGTCGGCGGGCGGGGGCGTCATCAGCGGCTCGACGCGGACGGCGTGTGGTCTGCCGTGCCGCAGCCCGGCCTCGATCGCCGCGCCGATGTCGGCGCAGTGGACGTGCACGGCGTGGTTGCCCGCGCCGTCGCCCGCGACGGTCACGCTGTCGCCCAGCCCGGCCAGCGCCCTGCGCAGCGCGGGCAACGCCGCCTCGTCCGCTCCGGCCAGCAGGTACATGACCTCCCATGCTCTCGGCGGCTCCGGGGCGAACCGGTCCGCGGCCAGCGCCCGCCGCGGCTGCTCCTCCTGCCCGGTGACGACCCGCACCAGCGCGTCGAGCACGGCGACCACGCCGCGTCCGCCCGCGTCCACCACACCGGCGACGGCCAGCGCGGCGAGCTGGCGCGGGGTCTCGGCGAGCGCGTCGGCGGCGGTCTTGGCCGCCGTGGCGGCGACGTCGCCGAGGGGGCCGTCGCCGACGGCGGTGGCGACGGCGTGCAGGACGCTGAGCATCGTGCCCGCCACCGGGCGGGCGACGGCCTCGGTGGCGACCGTGTCGGCGCGGCGCAGCGCGGCGGCCAGCGCGGGACCGTCCAGCTCGGCGGCTTCGCCCGCGGACTCGGCCAGCCCGCGCAGTACCTGCGAGATGATCACCCCGGAGTTGCCGCGGGCCGAGGCCACCGCGCCGCGCGCGAGCACGCGCAGCGCCTCGCCCGCCCCGTCCACGTGTGCCTCGGCGGCCAGCGCGGCGTGTGCGGCGGTGAGCGTGTGCAGCAGGTTCGACCCGGTGTCGGAGTCGGCGACCGGGTAGACGTTGATGCCGTCGATCTCCGTGCGCAGCGCGTCCAGGCTCTGCACGCAGGCGGCTGCCCACGAGCGCACGGCCACCGCGTCCAAGGCCCGCACCGCGTATCCTCCGTACCGGGTTACAGGGGTTCTTCGCGAGGGTAGCGACCCGGCTGTTACGCTAATCGAGTTGCCCGGCCGTGCCGGGCGCGGTTCTTGCACCTATTTCTCTCGAGGAGTGTTCGACGTGGCTGCCGTGTGCGACGTCTGTGGCAAGGGGCCGGGCTTCGGCAAGTCGGTCTCGCACTCTCACCGGCGTACCAACCGCCGGTGGAACCCGAACATCCAGACCGTGCACGCCAAGGTCGGGCTTTCCCAGAGGAAGCGCATGAACGTGTGCACCTCCTGCCTGAAGGCGGGCAAGGTCGTTCGGGGCTGACCCCAGCTTCTTCGCCGACGGCCCGGTGACCGCACAGGTCACCGGGCCGTTGTCATGCGCGAGTCCGGCACGCCAACTGCTCCCCAATGCCACATTTGTTCCACTCAGTGGAGCGAATGCGGCATTCGCTCCATCCAGTGGAGCGAATGCCGCATTGGGGAGCTTTGGGGTGGCGGGACGCGCGGTCAGGGAAGCTGCCAGTCGATCGGGTCGGCGCCCTGTTGCTGCAGCAGGGCGTTGGCCTTGCTGAAGGGCCGTGAGCCGAAGAAGCCGTTGTGCGCCGACATCGGGCTCGGGTGCACCGACTCCACACACGGCACCGAACCGAGCAGCGGCCTGAGCTTGCGTGCGTTGCTGCCCCACAGGATCGCCACGAGCGGCTTGTCCCTGGCGGCCAGCGCCTTGATCGCCTGCTCGGTGATCTCCTCCCAGCCCTTGCCCTGATGGGAGTTCGGCCTGCCCGGCTGCACGGTGAGCGCCCTGTTGAGCAGGAGCACCCCCTGCTTGGTCCACGGCGTCAGGTCGCCGCAGGACGGCGCCGGGTGACCGAGATCGTCGCAGTACTCCTGGAAGATGTTGATCAGGCTCTTCGGCAGGGGCCGCACGTCGGGGGCGACCGCGAAGCACAGCCCGATGGGATGCCCCGGCGTCGGGTACGGGTCCTGGCCCACGATCAGCACGCGCACGTCGTCGAACGGCTGCGTGAACGCGCGCAGGATGTGCTCCCCCGCGGGCAGGTACCTGCGGCCCGCCGCCACCTCGGCCCGCAGGAACTCGCCCATCGCGGCGATCCTGTCCTCGACGGGGGCCAGTGCCTGCGCCCAGCCGGGGTCGATGATCTCGTGCAGCGGTCGTGCGGTCACAGCACGCGAGCGTAGCCCACCGTCTTTTCGTCATCGATGCGCGGCCGTGTCGATCTCCTGCGCTCTGGTTCGACGTACTCGTGCAGGGATCAACCGGGAGAAACGGAGAACACGATGAGCGGACGACGATGGTTCCGCGCCGCCGGGCTCGCGCTGCTGGCCGTGCTGCTGGCCGCCGTGCTGCCCGCGACGGCCACCGCCAAGGCGGGACGCAGCCACACCGGCACGATCGACGGTGCCGCGTTCCGGGTGGAGGTGCCGCCGGACTGGAACGGCACGCTGGTGCTGTTCAGTCACGGCTACTACCCGCCGGGCATACCGCTCCCGCCGGAGGTGGCGCTCACCACGCACCCGCGCACCGAGCAGTGGCTGCTCGACCACGGCTACGCACTGGCCGGGTCGGACTACAAGGTCCGCACCGGGTTCGCGGTCGCCGACGCGCTGGAGGACCAGGTCGCCGTGCTCGACTGGTTCCGCGAACACGTGGCCGATCCGCGCACCGTCGTGGGCAACGGCATGTCGATGGGCGGCGGCATCGCGGCCCGGCTCGCCGAGCTGCACCCCGGGCGGTTCGACGGCGTGCTCACCCAGTGCGCCGAGTACGACTTCAACGGGAGCTGGAACACCGCGCTCGACATCAACTTCGTGGTCAGGACGCTGCTCGCGCCCGGCGAGGACATCGACCTGGTCGAGCCCCGCGACCCTCAGGGCAGCACCGACCGGCTCCTCGCGGCGGTGCGGAGGGCACTGGAGACCGAGCAAGGCCGGGCCCGGCTGGCCCTGGCCGGTGCGCTCGGCAACATCCCGGGCTGGTACTCGGTGCCCGACCCCGAGCCCGAGCTGCTCATCGAACGGATCCGCCAGCAGGCGAGCTGGATCCACGACGCCTACATCTGGGGCATCGGACCGGCCGGGAGGGTCGACCTCGAACAGCGCGTGGGCGGCAACCCGAGCGGCAACGCCGGCGTGGACTACCGGCGTCAGCTGGCGCGCTCGGCCTACCGCGACCTGGTGCGCCAGGCCTACGGTCACGACCCGGCCGCACTCGCCGCCGACCTGCGCCTGCTGCAGACGGCACCGCGCATCACCGCCGACGACGAGGCCCGCCGCTTCGTCGACAACCTCAGCGCCCACGGAACCACCCCGGCTCCGGTGCTGACCATGCACAACACCGGCGACGGCGGCGCGATCGCCGACCAGCAGCGCTGGTATGCCGAGCAGGTGCGGCGCCACGGCGACCCGCAGCGGCTGCGCCAGCTCTACGTCGACCGCGGCTACCACTGCGCGTTCAGCGCCGCCGAGGAGATCGTCGCGCTGCGGGCGTTGCTGCATCGCGTCGAGACCGGGCACTGGGGCGACCTGCGGCCGCGGCACCTCGATGCCGCCGTGGCCGCGTTCGACGAGCCCTACCGGCGCGTGCTGGACTTCGGGAACCCCGACGGCTGGCTGCTGCCGCCGGCGTTCACGCGGTTCGTGCCGCCACGTTTCCTGCGGCCGTCGTTCTGACCACTAGCCGACCCGCCGGAGTTCGGCCCGGAACCGCTTCGCCCGCCGCACGTAGCTCTCCACGACGGCGGCGATCTGGTCCGGGCCGAACGACGTGTTGGGCCGCGTCTTCGCCGGAACACCGAGGGCGATGTGGCCGGACGGCACGTGGGACCGATACGACAGCACCGCCCCGGCGCCGACCATGGCGCCGTCCTCGAGCACGCTGCCGTTGAGCACCACCGAGCCGGATGCGACGAGGCAGCCGGTGCCGATCCGGGCACCCTCGACGTGCACGGAGTGGCCGATGGCCGAACCGGCACCGAGCACGGTCGGGTCCTCGCGCGTGCAGTGCACCACGCAGCCGTCCTGCACGTTCGACCGCTCGCCGATCTCGATGTGGCCGTGGTCACCGCGCAACACGGTCTGCGGCCACACCGAGGCGTGCGCCGCGATCCGCACGTCGCCGATCACGGTCGCGTCGGGATGCACGTAGGCGTCCGGGTGGATGCTGGGCTCCAGCTCCCCGAGCGCGTAGATCGCCATCTAGAGCTCCTTGGCCAGGCAGATGCTTTCCGGGGTGTGTTTGTACACGCCGAACTTCGGAATGTCGGTGTAGCCCGCCGAACGGTACAGCGCGATCGCCTCCGGCTGCTCCGTGCCGGTTTCCAGCACGGCCCGCGTGCGGCCCGCCAGCGCGGCCGTGCGCTCCAGTTCCGCCAGCAGGGCGCGGGCGAAGCCCTTGCCCCGCGCGTCCGGCACCACGAACATGCGTTTGAGCTCGGCGTCGCCGTGCCGGAACTCGGGCGCGGGCCCGTCGTGCGCGCGCCAGCCGCCGCACGCCACCGGCACGCCGTCGAGGTAGCCCACGACGAACAGCCCGCGCGGCGGGGCGAAGTCGGCGGGATCGACCGGCGTCACGTCCGGCTCGCCGTAGCGGGTGACGTACTCCTGCTGCACCAGGTCGATGAGCTTGACTGCGTCGGGATGGTCGAAAGCGGTCACACGGATGTCCACGACCGCCCATACAACCCGATCAGCGCCAGTGTTCCCACCCGGTTTCCCGCTCGTAGGCCTGCCCGTCCACGGTGACGCCGGTGTCGGGCAGCAGCACGCTGCCGATGCGGATCCAGCCCTCCGGCAGGTCGGTGAACGACGGGAAGGTGGCCGCCAGTGCGTGGTCCTCGCCACCGGTGAGCACCCAGTGCAGCGGGTCCGCGCCGAGCGCGCTGCCCACGTCGGTGAGCTTCTGCGGCACGGGCAGCCGGTCGGTCTGCACGTCGATGCCCACGTCGGAGCTTTCCGCGATGTGGCCGAGGTCGGCGAGCAGGCCGTCCGACACGTCGATCATGGCGGTGGCGCCGGCCAGGGCCGCCGTGGGTCCCGCCGCGTACGGCGGCTCCGGGTAGCGCTGGGCGTTGACCACGCCCACCGGCGACCGGAAACCCCGGCCCAGCACGGCAAGCCCGGCGGCGGCCCAGCCCAGCCGCCCGCACACCGCGACGATGTCGCCTGGCCGCGCGCCCGCCCTGGTCACGGGTGGCCTGCCGCCGAGGTCGCCGAGTGCGGTGATGCTGATCACGATCTGGTCGGCGCGGACCATGTCCCCGCCGACGACGCCGGTGCGCGCGCGGCCCGCCTCGGCGGCCATCCCGTCGACCAGTTCGGTGACGAGCGCGGCCGGGGTGTCACTGGGACAGCCGATGCCGACGACCACGGACGTGGGCACGGCGCCCATCGCGGCCACGTCGGCGAGGTTGACGGCCACCGCCCTGCGGCCGACGTGCTCGGGCGTGGACCAGTCCAGCCGGAAATGCACGCCCTGCACCAGCATGTCGGTGGTCACGACGACGCGGCCGTCGGGTGCGGCCACCACGGCGGCGTCGTCACCGGGGCCGAGCAGGGTGGTCGACGGTTGGCTGCGGCCGGCGGTCACGGCGCGGATGAGCCCGAACTCTCCCCTCGCCGCGACGGTGTCGTCGCCCTGCGCGGATCTGCCGTCCACACACACCTCCGGCTGTCGGTGGCAACTAGTCGGATATCCGATCGTTGCCCTGTTGGGGTACGTTGCTGCCAACGTTCCTATCTTGAGCTTGAGCTGTTGATCCGGACGAAGGGGCGCGCCGTGGTTCACGCATACATCCTCATCCAGACCGAGGTCGGCAAGGCAGCCTCCGTCGCAGCCGAGATCGCCGGGCTGCCCGGCGTGACCAGCTCGGAGGATGTCACCGGCCCCTACGACGTCATCGTCCGCGCCGCGGCCGACAACGTCGACGAGCTGGGCCAGCTGGTGGTGGCGAAGGTGCAGAACGTGGAGGGCATCACCCGCACCCTCACCTGCCCCGTGGTGCACCTGTGACCCTGTGATCTCATGACCCGGTGACCGAGACCGGCGCGCCTCCCCGGGCGCTGATCATCGCTGCCGCCGTGCTGGCCGTCGCGCTGGCCGCCGCCGTGGCCGTACTCGGGCTGCTGTCGTCGTCGGGCGAGGACTCCCCCGACGAGCCGGGCCCGCTGCCGCTCGTGTCCATCCCCGCACCGCAGGCGGACTCCCGCACGTGCGCGGCGCTCATCGACGCGGCCCCCGCCGAGCTGGAGTCCGCGGGACGGCAACTGCAGCGCCGGGAGCTGGCCAAGCCGGCACCCCCGGCGACGCTGGCCTGGGGTCTCGACAACCCGGTCGTGCTGCGCTGCGGGCTCGACCGCCCGCCCGAACTGACCAGGACGTCGTCGCTGCGCCAGATCAACGGGGTGCGCTGGCTGGAGGTGCCCGGCGAGGGCTCGTCCACGTGGTACGTCGTCGACCGTCCGGTGTACGCGGCACTGACCGTGCCCGCCGACGCCGGGACGGGCCCGCTCCAGCAGATCTCCGACACGGTGGCCGCCACGCTGAAGCAGACGCCGCTGCGCTTCGGCTGAGCGCGCGGGCCTCAGCGCAGCCCGGTGCCGCGCGCGATCGCCGTGTCCACGAGCGTGGCCAGCAGCGTCGGGTAGTCCACCCCCGTGACCGCCCACATCTTCGGGTACGCCGAGGTGGTGGTGAAGCCCGGCATGGTGTTGACCTCGTTGATGGTCAGCTCCCCGTCCTCACCCACGAAGAAGTCCACCCGCGCGAGGCCCTGGCAGTCCAGCGCGGCGAAGGCGCGCACGGCGCA
Organism: Prauserella muralis; assembly: GCF_003202285.1. Taxonomy (GTDB): domain Bacteria; phylum Actinomycetota; class Actinomycetes; order Mycobacteriales; family Pseudonocardiaceae; genus Prauserella_B; species Prauserella_B muralis. The sequence goes on along the minus strand of NZ_MASW01000002.1, from coordinate 232,881 downwards.
GGCCCGCAGCCGCTCGGTGACCGAGTCGTCCAGCTTGGCGGGGATGTCCAGCTCGGCGTCCTCGCCGAGGTACTTGGTCTCGAAGTCGTACCAGGCGTCGGCGTCGTCGCCCAGCACGCGGATCTCGGCGGGCAGCGACGCCTCGACGCGGCCGTCGGGGAACTCCAGCACGCCGCACTCGACCTCGCGGCCTGCCACCGCCGACTCCACCAGCACCTTCGGGTCGGTCTGCCTGGCCAGCACGATCGCCTCGTCCAGCCGGGCCCAGTCGGTGACCTTGCTGATGCCGATGGAGGAGCCGGCCCTCGCCGGCTTGACGAACACCGGTAGGCCCAGCCGCTGGCGCTCACCGTCATCCAGTGTGGATTGTCCACGCCGGACCGTGGAATACCGGCCGACCGGCAGACCCTCGGCCGCGAGCAGCTTCTTCGCGTACTCCTTGTCCATCGCCGCGGCGCTGGCCAGCACACCGGCCCCCACGTAGGGAATGCCCGCCAGCTCCAGCAGGCCCTGGATGGTGCCGTCCTCGCCGAACGCGCCGTGCAGCACGGGAAACACGACGTCGACGCCGCCGAGCACCTCGGCCTCCTCGCCGGGCTCCAGGCTGACGACCCCCCTGCTGGTCGGGTCGCCCGCCAGCACGAGCGCCTTGCCGCCCTCCACGGACGGCAGGTCGCGGCCACGTATCTCCAGCGCCTTCGGGTCGCTCGTGCCGAGCACCCAGCCACCGGCGCGGGTGATGCCGATGGGGACGATCTCGAACCGGTCGGGATCGAGGTTCGCCAGCACGCTGCCCGCGGACACACAGGAGATGGTGTGCTCGGTGCTGCGGCCGCCGAATACGACGGCCACTCGCGTTTTGCGGCTACTCATGCGCGGCACCCTACCGGGGGCGCGGGCGCAACAGGTCGACGAGCACCCCCAGACAGTCGCGCAGCACCTCGCGGGAACAACCCGCGTAACCGACCGCGACGCCGTGCGCGGTGGGGATGCGCGCGAAGTGGCGCGCGAGCCCGTCGAGCAGCAGGCCGCGCCGCCTGCCCTCGGCGAGGCGTTCCCGCTCCTGCTCGGCCGAGTCGAGCGGCACGACGAGGTGCGCGCCCGCGTCGTCGCCGAGCACGGGCACCTTCGCGTCCCGCAGCGCGCCGACGAGCATCGACCGGCGCTCGGACAGTTCCCTGCGCAGCCTGCGCAGATGCCGGCCCAGGTCGCCGTGGCGGGCGAGCTCGACCAGCACCCGCTGGCCCGCCGGGGAGGGCCGGGTTCCGGTGAGGTCGCGATACTCCAGCACCGCCGAGGTCACCGACGGCGGTGCGACCATCCACCCCGCGCCCAGCGACGGCGTGAGGATCTTGCTGGTGGTGCCCAGATGCGCCACGACATCCGGGGCGAGCGCGGCGAGCAGCGGCAGCGGCGCCACGTCGTAGCGGAGTTCGCCGTCGTAGTCGTCCTCCACCACCAGGAGGTTCTCCGCGCGCGCCCGCTCGACGAGCTCGACGCGGCGGGCGGCACTCATCCGGCTGCCGAGCGGGTACTGGTGTGCGGGTGAGCAGTAGACGGCCCGCGCACCGGGCGGCACGGCGTCGGGGCGCAGCCCCTCGGAGTCGACCGGGACGGGAGCCACGCGCATGCCCGCCCGCCGGAACGCGTGCACCGCCCGCTGGTAGCCGGGTTCCTCGACGGCGACGAGATCGCCGGGCCGCAGCACGGCGGCGGCCAGCTCCACCACGGCGGCGGTGGTGCCGCCGGTGGCGAGCACCGAGTCGGTGCCGACGTCGAGGCCGCGGTGCCGCAACAGGTGCTCGGCGATGGCGGCGCGGTACTCGGACAGGCCCGAGCGCTGGGAGTTCCACAGCGGCGGTGTGTCGGCGGCGGCGCGCCACGCGCGGCGCCACGCGGCCCGGTCGAGCCCGTCGGCCCAGGGCACGCCGGGGGTGAGCACGATCAGGTCGGTGGACGGCTCCTCCCCGACCACGCCGCCGCGCCGTTCGGGGCGGGCGGCGGGCGGCGAGGTGGTGACGTACGTGCCCGAGCCGTGCCTGCCGAGGATCCAGCCCTCGGCGTGCAGCTGCTCGTAGGCTGCGGAGGTGACGGTGCGGCTGACGCCGAGCCTGCTGGCCAGTGCACGGGTGGACGGCAGCCGGTCGCCGCCGCGCAGATGGCCGGTGGACGCCGACTCGCGCAGGGCGTCGGCGAGCTGGACCGCCAGCGGCACGTCGGAACCGCGGTCCAGCCTGACCGGCAGCGCGGTGTCACCGCGAGCCAAAGTGGCCTCCTACACTCGCCAAAAAGTGGCCATACCTCAAGGCCACTATCCCTGAAAACCTGAAGCCATGCCCGAGCACGCCACCCTGCCGCCCCTGTCGTCGACGCCGCGCAGCACGCTGACCCGCAAGAAGAACCGGGCCGCTCAGGACCGCGCCGCGTTGCACGAGGTCCTCGACGCCGCGCTGATCTGCCACGTCGGCCTGGTGCTGAACGGATCCCCCGTCGTCCTCCCCACCGGCTACGGCCGGGACGGCGATACCGTCTATTTTCACGGCTCGACCGGATCAGGCAACCTGAGGGCCGCCGCGGGCGGCGTCGACGTGTGCCTGACCGTGACGATCCTCGACGGCATCGTCTACGCACGCTCGCTCAACAACCACTCGATGAACTACCGCAGCGCCGTCGTGCACGGCCGGGCCCGGCTCGTCGAGGACTCCGACGAGCGGCTGCACGGCCTGCGCGTGGTCAGCGACCACCTCTCACCCGGCTCGTGGGAACACGCCAGGGAGCCCAACGCCAAGGAACTCGCGTCGGTGGTGGTGCTCGCGCTCGACCTCGCCGAGGCGTCGGTGAAGATCCGGGCCGGCGAGCCGTCCGAGGAGCCGGAGGATCTGGAGGGCAACCCGGCGTGGGCGGGCGTCCTGCCCATCCGGACCGTGTTCGACGCCCCCGTCCCGGCCTCCTACGTCCCGGCGGAGACCCCGATCCCGGACCACGTCGCGCACCGCACCCCCGCGTAGCCGGCAAGCTCCCCAATGCGGCATTCGCTCCACTGGATGGAGCGAATGCCGCATTGGCTCCACTGGATGGAACAAATGTGGCATTGGGGAGCTTTGGGCCGGCTTCAGTCGCGGACCGGACCGGTGAGCGGGTCCAGGTGGTACGGACGCATCGTGCGCCCACCCGAACGGTAGACGTGCACGCTGATGGCGGGGTCGGGGCCGCCGTTGCGCACCTGGTGGACATAGCCGGGACCGAACACCCGCGACTGGCCGGTCGACGGCGTGTGCACCTCGGTCAGCACCCGGCCGTCCGGCGCGCGGCGGTAGACGGTCTCGGTGAGCTGGCCGCTCACGACCGTGAACGCGCCGGTGGTCTCACCGTGGTCGTGCGGTTCGGCATGCTGGCCGGGCAGCCAGCTCAGCAGCCACACCTCCTGCGCCTCGGTGCGTTCGAGCAGCGCGGCGAAGCGCTCGTCCGGGTCGTAGCGCAGCAGGTTGCGCCAGCGGTCCCGGTCGGAGGCGAACTCGAGCGCGATCCGCACCGGGTGGCGCAGCAGCGGATTGGCGGCAGGCATGGGCGCGATGGTGTTCTCAGGAACGGCGAACATGGGAAAACGTGGTCCTTGCGAGTGCAGAGTGGAAGAACGGGTTGAGGGGCGTCCGGCAGGTGAGTCGGTCACCGACAACAACGGCAAGGACACAGCGCGCAGGCGGCGCGGCGCGCACCGGTCAGGTCGCGCCGTACGGCAAAGCCTCGCGTCAACACGCCCGCAAGGAAACCAGGCCCGCCCGCGCCCGTCAAACGCGTTCCATCTCCTGGGCGGGCCAGGATCAGGACCACTCGTGCTTCTGCTGGCGGCCGAGCAGCTCCGCACCGACCCGCGCGGGGTCGACGCCCTCGTGGCACACCCGGTACATGGCGTCGGTGAGCGGCATGTCCACACCGACGCCGCGCGCGAGCTCCCGGATCGACACGCAGGACATGACGCCCTCGGCCACCTGACCACCGGCCGCGGCCTGCGCCTGCGCCACCGTCTCGCCCCGGCCCACCCGCTCGCCGAACGTGCGGTTGCGCGACAGCGGCGACGCGCACGTGGCCACCAGGTCGCCGACCCCGGCCAGACCTGCGAACGTCAGCGGGTCGGCGCCGAGCTTGCCGCCCAGCCTCGCCGTCTCGGCGAGCCCCCGTGTGATGAGCGTCGCCATCGTGTTGGCCCCGAACCCGAGCCCGGCCGCCATCCCGCAGCTCAGCGCGATGACGTTCTTGCAGGCGCCGCCCAGCTCGCAGCCCACGACGTCGGTGTTGGTGTAGGGCCGGAAGTAGGAGTTGAAGCTCGCCTGCTGGATCGCCACCGCACGGTCGTGGTCGGCGCACGCCAGCACGGCGGCGGCAGGCTGCTCCTGCGCGATCTCCCGCGCCAGGTTCGGACCCGACACCACCACGACCTCGTCGGCGTTCACCCCGGCGATCTCGCTGATCACCTGGCTCATCCGCTTGAGGGTGCCCAGCTCGACGCCCTTGGCGAGGCTCACCAGGATCGCCTCGCGCGGCAGCAGCTCCCGCCAGCCGGTCAGGTTCGCGCGCAGGCTCTGGCTCGGCACCGCGAGCACCACCGCCTCGGCACCGGCGAGCGCCTCGGCCGCGTCCGCCGTCGCCGTCAGCCGCGCGGGCAGGCGCACGCCCGGCAGGTAGGCGGTGTTGGTGTGCTCGTCGCGGATCTCCGCGGCGACCTCGGGCCTGCGCGCCCACATCGTGACGTCGCGGCCCGCGTCCGCCAGCACCTTGGCGAACGTCGTGCCCCACGAGCCCGCGCCGAGCACCGTGACCGAGTTCACCGCCATGTCAGGCGCCATCCCCCTGCCTCGAGGGCGGCTGCTCGCCGCGCACGTCGACGAGCAACTCCAGCACCCGGGCCATCAGCAGGTCGGTGACCTCCCGCAACAGCGCCGGGGTGGGCTCCTTGCCGCGGTAGGCGGACAGGTCGACCGGCTCGCCCACCGCGTGCACCACGGTCTTGCGCGGCAGCGGGCGGAACTTCTTGGTGTAGCCGTTCCAGATCCGCTGGGTCCCCCAGCGCGCGATGGGGATCACCGGAACGTCGTTGGCCAGCGCGAGCCGCGCCACACCCGTGTACGCGCGCTTCGGCCAGCCCTCAGGGTCCTTGGTGATCGTCCCTTCCGGATAGATGACCACCACCTTGCCGTCCTGCAGGGTCTGGTGCGCCGCCTTGAGGCTGTCCCCGGCCTCCGTGGTGCCCCGCGACACCGGGATGCCACCCGAACCGAGCAGGATCTTGCCGAACACCGGGATCCTGGTCAGGCTCTCCTTGGCCATGAACCGGGGCACCCGCCGGTTGCGGTGCACGAACACCGCGTCCACCGCCGGGTCGAGGTGCGAGACGTGGTTGAGCACGAGCAGCGCGGGTCCCTCACGCGGGATCCGCTCCGCGTCCCGGTACACACTGCGCCCCATCCACGTCAGGGGGTAGAACAGCACCGCGGCCGCCCCGACCCAGAAGCCGCCCTTCTCGCGTTCAGCCAACGTTCCTCCTTCTCACACGCGTGGCCATCCTCCCACAGGCACCGGCGCCGCCGATTGGGTAAAGATGGGGAGGTGACCACAGTGAGCCCTCGTCGTCCGGGCCCGGCCGTCGATCTCGTCGTGCCGATGAAGCCTCCCCGTGCGGGCAAGTCACGGCTGCGGGGTGCGTTCGCCGATCCGGTGGACGACGGCTGCCACGCCGCGCTCGTGTTCGCGCTCGCCGCCGACACGCTGCGGGCGGCGACGGCGGCGCCCGGCGTGCGCCGCGTGCTGGTGGTCGGCTCCGACCCGGAGACGCTCGCACCGCTGCGCGGCCTTGGCGTGGAGATCGCGGGCGAGGACGGCGAGCGCGGGCTCAACGGGGCGCTGCGCGCCGGCGAGCGGCTGCTGCGGGCCGCCGATCCGCACGGCGTCGTGGGCGCGCTGCAGGCCGACCTGCCCGCCCTGCGGCCCGCCGAGCTCGCCGAGGCGATCGCCGAGGCCGCGGGGCGCAGGGCGTTCACCGCCGACCGGCACGGCACGGGCACGACACTGCTGCTGTCCGCCGCGGGGCAGCCGCTGGCTCCCCGCTTCGGCGCGGGCTCGGCCCGCGCGCACCGCGAGTCGGGTGCCCTCGCGCTCGGCCTGACCGCGCCGTCGCTGCGGGGGGACGTCGACACGCCCGCCGACCTCGAGCACGCCCGCCTGCTGGGGCTGGGCGAGCGCACCGCGACCCTGCTGGAACAGGCCTGCGCCGTCAGCTAGGGATTTACCGAGACGTCGACTTCAGGGGGCGGCATCGCGCCGACTCGTGAGGAACAATGCTGATGTGAGCAACGACGAGAGCACTCCCGCGCCGGAAGGGCCGCCGGACGACGGAAGGCGGGTCACCACCACTCCCCCGCCGGGAGCGACGGGTGGCAACGGGCGGGCCAAGGACGTCACCAGCGCCGTGCCGTCGGCGCCGCCCGCGGCCACCGGCGGCGAGCAGCTGGCCGACGCCCTGCCCGACGACCGTTACTTCAACCGGGAGCTCTCCTGGCAGGACTTCAACGCCCGGGTGCTGGCGCTGGCCGAGGACGAGTCCCAGCCGCTGCTCGAGCGAGCGAAGTTCCTCGCCATCTTCGCGTCCAATCTGGACGAGTTCTACATGGTCCGGGTGGCCGGGCTGAAGCGCAGGGACGAGACCGGCCTCTCCGTGCGCAGCGCCGACGGGCTCACCCCGCGCGAGCAGCTGTCCTACATCGCCAAGCGCAACCAGGACCTGGTGGAACGGCACACGGCGGCCTTCGAGGAGCGGGTGCGGCCCGCGCTCGAGGCCGAGGACATCCGCATCGTGCGCTGGTCCGATTTGGAGGCCTCCGACCGGGCTCGCCTTTCCCACTACTTCAGCGAGCAGATCTTTCCCGTGCTCACGCCGCTCGCCGTCGACCCCGCACACCCCTTTCCGTACATTTCGGGCCTCTCGCTCAACCTGGCGGTCACCGTGCGCGACCCCGAGGGCGGTATGGAGCGCTTCGCGCGGGTGAAGGTGCCCAACAACGTGCCCCGGCTCGTGCGCATCGAGCGCCAGCGGGAGAGCAGGACCGCGACCTTCCTGCCGCTGGAGGAGCTGATCTCCGCCCATCTCGGGGAACTGTTCAGCGGCATGGAGGTGATCGAGCACCACGTGTTCCGCGTCACCCGCAACGCCGACTTCGAGGTGGAGGAGGACCGCGACGAGGACCTGCTGCAGGCCCTGGAACGCGAGCTCGCCCAGCGCCGGTTCGGTCCGCCCGTGCGGCTGGAGGTGGCGCAGGACATGAGCGAGCACATGCTCGATCTCCTGCTGCGCGAGCTGGAGGTCGATCCGCGCGACGTCGTGGAGGTGCCGGGGCTGCTCGACCTCAACTGCCTGATGCAGCTCGCCGCGGTCGACCGCAAGGAGCTCAAGGACCGTCCGTTCGTGCCGGCGACGCATCCGGCGTTCGGTGAGCGGGAGACGCCGAAGAGCGTGTTCTCGACCCTGCGCGACGGCGACGTGCTCGTGCACCACCCCTACGACTCGTTCTCCACGAGCGTGCAGCGGTTCATCGAGCAGGCCGCGCACGACGACAAGGTCCTCGCCATCAAGCAGACGCTCTACCGGACCTCGGGCGACTCGCCGATCGTCGACGCGCTCATCGACGCCGCCGAGGCGGGCAAGCAGGTGGTGGCGCTCGTGGAGATCAAGGCCCGCTTCGACGAGCAGGCCAACATCACCTGGGCGCGCACGCTGGAGCGCGCCGGTGTGCACGTCGTCTACGGGCTGGTGGGGCTCAAGACGCACTGCAAGGTCGCGCTCGTGGTGCGCCAGGAGGGCTCGACCATCCGCCGCTACTGCCACCTCGGCACGGGCAACTACAACCCGAAGACCGCGCGCATCTACGAGGACGTGGGCCTGCTGACGGCCGACCCGGCGATCGGCGCCGACCTCACCGACCTGTTCAACGTGCTCACGGGCTACTCGCGGCAGGCGAGCTACCGCAACATCCTCACCTCACCGCACGGCATCCGGCACGGCATCCTCCGCTGCATCGCCACGGAGATCGACCTCGCCCGCGAGGGCAGGCCCGCGGGGGTGCGCATCAAGTGCAACTCGCTGGTCGACGAGCAGGTGATCGACGCGCTGTACCGCGCGTCCCAGGCGGGCGTCCCGGTGGAGATCGTCGTGCGCGGCATCTGCGCGCTCAAGCCGGGTGTGGAGGGGCTCTCGGACAACATCGTGGTGCGCTCGATCCTCGGGCGGTTCCTGGAGCACTCCCGGGTCTTCCACTTCCGTGGCGCGAACGAGTACTGGATCGGCAGCGCCGACATGATGCACCGCAACCTCGATCGCCGGATCGAGGCCATGGTGCAGGTCAAGGACCCCCGGCTGGCCGCACAGCTGGACGAGGTGCTCGACTCGGCGCTCGATCCGCTGACCCGGTGCTGGGTGCTGGGCGCCGCGGGCGAGTGGATACCCTCCCCCGCCGACACCACCGAGGTGCGCGACCATCAGGTCGAGCTGCTGCGCAAACATGGAGCCATCGGGTGAGTGGAGTGAACCACCGGCCGGACACGCGGGCCGCGGGAGCCGTGCTGTGGCGGCACGGTGCGGGTGCCGAGACGGAGATCGCCGTCGTGCATCGGCCCCGTTACGACGACTGGTCACTGCCGAAGGGAAAGCTCGATCCCGGGGAGACGACCCCCGTGGCGGCCGTCAGGGAACTGGCGGAGGAAACCGGCTTCGCCGCGGTTCTCGGCCGTTTCCTGACGCGCGTGGAATACACCGTCGGTGGAGGGGACAAAACCGTCGACTACTTCTCCGCGCGAGCGGGCGAGGGCGGTTTCGTCCCCAATGAGGAAGTCGACGAACTGCGCTGGCTTTCGCCGGGCGACGCCGCCACGCTGCTCAGCTACGACACCGACCGTGGCGTGCTGCACGCCTTTCTCGAGCTGCCCGCGGACCTGACCACCGTGCTGCTCGTGCGGCATGCCAAGGCGGGCAGCAGGGAGAACTGGACCGGCGACGACGACCTGCGCCCGCTGTCGGCGGCCGGTCAACGCCAGGCCGACGGCCTGCGCCCGCTGGCCCGCGCGTTCGGTGCGGACCGGGTGTTCTCCGCGCCGAGGCTGCGGTGTGTGCAGACGGTGCGGGGCGTCGCCGACGATCTGGGCATCGACGTCGCCCACGAGGCCCTGCTGTCCGAGGAGGGCTACACGGACGACCCCGCCGGCGCCGTGGCACGGCTGCTCGCGATCGCGGGCGGGGGCGGCACTCCGCTCGTGTGCAGCCAGGGCGGGGTCATTCCCGGTCTCGTGCGGGCGCTGGCCGAGCGGGACGGCGTCCGGTTGCCCGCGACCAAGGCCGACGGCGGCGTGGCGAGCAAGAAGGGCTCGCTGTGGCTGCTGTCGTTCGCCACCAGCGCCACGGGCGGCAACGGCAACGGCCCGAGGCTCGTCGCCGCGCACTACCTGCCGAGCCCGCTGCCCTCGCCCGCGGTGCGGCTGTCCGAAACCCCCTGAACATGCGGCAGGGCCCCACGCGGGATGCGCGGGGCCCTGCCGAGCGGTGCCTGGCCTGACGGCCTGATGCCGCTTACTTCTTCTTCCTGGCGGCCGCCGTGGTCTTCTTCGGGGCGGTCGTCTTCTTGGCGGCGGCGGTGGTCTTCTTCGCCGTCGACCTCGACGCCGTCTTCGGCGCCGCCTTGCTGGTGCTCTTCGCCGTGGAGGCCTTGGCGGGGGCCTTCTTTGCCGTCGTCGCCTTCGCGGCGGTGCTCTTCGGCGCCGCCTTGGCGGTGGTCTTGGCAGCGGTCCTCGTCGAGGCCGCCTTGGTGGCGGTGCGGCTCGTCGTGCTGCGAGCCGTCGTCGCACGGGTGCGGGTGGTGGTGCTGCGGGTCGCGGTCGGGCGGCTGGCAGCCGTCCGGCTCGTCGTGCCCGTGCTGCGCGTGCTGGCCGTCGCCCGCTTGGCCGTGGTGGCCTTGGGCAGCTTCTTCGCGCCGCTGACCACGTCCTTGAAGGTCGTGCCGGCACGGAAGGCCGGGACGTTGGTCTTCTTCACGCGCACGGTCTCGCCGGTCCGCGGGTTCCTGGCGGTACGGGCAGCGCGGGCGCGCTTCTCGAACACACCGAAGCCGGTGATGTTCACCTTCTCGCCCTTGTTGACCGTACGGATGACGATGTCGACGAGGTTGTCGACAGCCTGCGCCGCGACCTTCTTGTCGCCCAGGCGCTCGGCGAGCGCCTCGATCAGTTGGGCCTTGTTGGCCATTCCAGTCCTCCAAGAAGAACTACTTGTTACCCGGCCACACCGGCCGACATGCGCACACGGTATTACCAACGCAGCACAAATTCCAAACGGCACGCGGATTTTTTCCTTATCGGGTGCGCCCTTACGCCCCCGATGGCCCCGTTCGGGGCCCCTTCCGGCACCGTTTGGCGTGGTTCGCCGACCCCTCGGACCCGGCCCGGATTCCCTTTCTGAGCAGGGAATCCGTGTCTCAGGAAGCCGCTGAAGGGGTGGTCACGGGCTTCCAGGAGGGCCGCTGGGCCTCGAACGCCGCGATCTCGTCGGCGTGTCGCAGGGTGAGAGCGATGTCATCGAGTCCTTCGAGCAGCCGCCAGCGGGTGTAGTCGTCGATCTGGAAGCCCGCGACGAAGTCCTTGGCTCGCACTGTCTTCGCCTCGAGGTCCACCGTGACCTCCGTGCCGGGCTCGTTCTCCAGGATCTTCCACAGCAGTTCGACGTCCGCCTGCTCGCACTGGGCGGCCACCAGACCCTGCTTGCCGGCGTTGCCCCGGAAGATGTCGGCGAACCGGGAGGAGATGACCACCCGGAAGCCGTAGTTCATGAGGGCCCACACGGCGTGCTCCCGGGACGAGCCGGTGCCGAAGTCCGGGCCCGCGACGAGCACGCTGCCGTTCGCGAACGCCTCCTGGTTGAGCACGAACGTCTCGTCGCCGCGCCAGGCGGCGAACAGGCCGTCCTCGAAGCCCGTGCGGCTCACACGCTTGAGGTAGACGGCCGGGATGATCTGGTCAGTGTCCACGTTGGACCTGCGCAGGGGCACCCCCACGCCCGTGTGCTTGGTGAACGGTTCCATGGTCAGCTACTCCTTGAGTCCAGGCTCGGTGTGCGAGGCGGGGGCTAGTCCAGGTCCTCGGGGGAGGACAGCGTCCCCCGGACGGCGGTCGCGGCGGCCACGAGCGGGGACACCAGGTGGGTCCGGCCGCCCTTGCCCTGCCTGCCCTCGAAGTTGCGGTTGGAGGTGGAGGCGCTGCGCTCCCCCGGCTTGAGCTGGTCCGGGTTCATGCCCAGGCACATGGAGCAGCCCGCCTGGCGCCACTCGGCACCGGCCTTCGTGAAGACCTCGTCGAGCCCCTCGGCCTCGGCGGCCTGCCGGACGCGCATCGAGCCGGGCACGACGAGCATCCGCACGCCGTCGGCCACCTTGCGCCCGCGCAGCACCTCGGCGGCGGCCCGCAGGTCCTCGATCCGGCCGTTGGTGCACGAGCCGAGGAAGACGGTGTCCACCGAGATCTGCCGCAGCGGGGTGCCCGGTTCAAGATCCATATAGGACAGGGCCTTCTCGGCGGAGAAGCGCGCCGTCTCGTCGGCGATCTGGGCCGGGTCGGGCACACTGGCGTCCAGCGGGAGGCCCTGACCGGGGTTGGTGCCCCAGGTCACGTACGGGGTCAGCGTGCCTGCGTCGATGTCGACCTCGGCGTCGAACACCGCGTCGTCGTCGGTGCGCAGCCGGCGCCAGTTGGCCACGGCGGCGTCCCACTCGGCGCCCTTGGGGGCGTGCGGGCGGTCCTTGAGGTAGGCGAAGGTGGTCTCGTCCGGGGCGATCATGCCCGCGCGGGCGCCCGCCTCGATCGACATGTTGCAGATGGTCATCCTGGCCTCCATGGACAGCTGCTCGATGGCGCTGCCCCGGTACTCCAGGACGTAGCCCTGCCCGCCGCCGGTGCCGATCTTCGCGATGACGGCCAGGATGATGTCCTTCGCCGTCACCCCGGGACGCAGGCTGCCGCCCACGTTGATCGCCATGGTCTTGAAGGGGCGCAGGGGCAGGGTCTGCGTGGCGAGCACGTGCTCGACCTCGGACGTGCCGATGCCGAAGGCCATCGCGCCGAACGCGCCGTGGGTGGAGGTGTGGCTGTCGCCGCAGACCACGGTCATGCCCGGCTGCGTGAGGCCGAGCTGCGGCCCGATGACGTGCACGATGCCCTGCTCGGCATCGCCCATCGGGTGCAGCCGGATGCCGAACTCCTTGCAGTTGCGGCGAAGGGTGTCGACCTGCGTGCGGGACACCGGGTCGGCGATGGGCAGCTCGATGTCCACCGTCGGGACGTTGTGGTCTTCGGTCGCGATCGTGAGATCGGGCCTGCGCACCGGCCGGCCCGCCAGCCGCAGACCGTCGAACGCCTGCGGGCTCGTGACTTCGTGCACCAGGTGCAGGTCGATGTAGAGCAGATCGGGCTCGGCGCCTTCGCCGCGGCGGACGGTGTGCGCGTCCCACACCTTCTCCGCCAGTGTGCGGCCCCGGTTGTCAGCCATCAGGGCTCCTTCATTGAACGTGTGCTGGGAGCTGCGGGAACGGTTCCCAGATCCTGGACTTCCCAAAGTACGGGATTATAGTATCGCTTCGTGGGACAGCCTAACCCTGAGAGCCAGCAGAGCGGTATCGGTGTCTTGGACAAAGCCGTCGCGGTACTGCACGCCGTGGCGGAGCAACCGTGCGGCCTCGCCGAACTGTGCTCGCGCACGGGCCTTCCGAGGGCCACCGCCCACCGCCTCGCGGTGGGCCTGGAGGTGCACCGGCTCCTGCGCAGGGGCGCCGACGGGCGCTGGCGTCCCGGTGCCGCGCTGACCGAGCTGGCGGGCGGCACCACCGACCCGTTGCTCGACGCGGCCAGCGTGATCCTGCCCAAGCTCCGCGACATCACCGGCGAGAGCGTGCAGCTGTACCGCAGGGACGGCGTGCAGCGCATCTGCGTGTCCACCGCCGAGCCACCGAGCGGGCTGCGCGACACCGTTCCCGTGGGCTCGCGCCTGCCGATGACGGCGGGCTCCGGGGCCAAGGTGCTCGCGGCGTGGGCGGATTCGCACACGCAGCGCGCCGTGCTCGCCGACGCCGTCTACGGGGAACGCACACTGCTGGAGGTCCGCAGGCGCGGCTGGGCCCAGAGCGTGGCCGAGCGGGAGCCGGGAGTGGCCAGCGTCTCGGCCCCGGTGCGGGACTCCACGGGCACCGTGATCGCCGCCGTGTCGGTGTCCGGACCAGTGGAACGCATCGGCCGCAAGCCCGGAGCCCGCTGGGCCGCCGACCTGCTCGCCGCCGCCGACGCGCTCCAGGAACGTCTCTAGCGGACCTTCCGCCACGAGGCGGCCCCTTCCGGCACCCTCGCGAACGCTCAGTATCAGAAGCAGGTCGCACGGTTCGCGGCCGGCGCGTCGGCACAGCCGCCACACGTGCGTGCGCGCCGCCTCGCCACGGCCCAGCGCAGCGCGGGTCCCGTCGCCAGTGCGGCGCCGAGGAACAGCGATCCCAGCGCCAGCCAGCCGAACACGCCCCACGCGGCGAGCGCCGTCGTCACCACGACCGGGCCCAGCATCCGCGCGGCCGCCATCCCGGAGCCGAAGAAGCCCTGGTACTGCCCCATCGCATCGTCCGGCGCGAGCCCGAACCCAATCTCCCAGGACCCGGACGAATGCAGCATCTCCCCCACCACCTGCAGCACGGCCGCCGCGACGAGCACGCACGCCGCCACCCATCCCGCCGTGCCCGCACCGGACACCGCGTAGACCACACAGGCCGCCAGCAGCAGCACACCCGCCAGCCGCACCGAGCGCGCGGCGGCAGGCAGATCCCGCACGCGCCTCGCCACCCGCACCTGGAACAGCGACACGGCCAGCATGTTCACCACCAGCAGCACCGACACCATCCAGTCCGGCGCCTGGGTGCGCAGCACGATCCACAGCGGAACGCCGATGCTGAGCATCGGCAGATGCAGCAGCAGGATCAGGTTGAGCACCGCCAGTACCGCATACGGCCGGTCGCGCAGCACCGCCGCCGCGGGCGCCCGGCCACCGCGGACCGGCGCCACGGCAGGCACCCGGCGCAGCAACACCGCCGCCACACCGAAACTCACCGCCGCCAGTCCGAAGGCGGCCACGTACGCGGCGCGCTCGCCCGCGTACAGCGCGAGGCCGCCGAGTGCGGAACCCAGTGCCAGCCCGGCGTTTCCCGCCGACTGCAGGCGAGCCCGGATCGCGGTGCGCTCGGCGGGCGCCGCCAGCCCGGCCAGCAGCGCCTGCCTGGCCGCGGCCAGGCCACTGTGGGCAGTCGCGAACAGAGCCGCCACCAGCAGGAAGCCGAGCATCGAGCGCGCGAGCCCGAACGCGGCGACGGCGACACCGGCGACGGCCGCGCAGACGATCGCGACCCGGCGGGCTCCCCAGCGGTCCGCGAGCCTGCCCAGCGGTGTCCCCGCGAGCATCCCCGCGCCCCAGCCGAGCGCGAGCCCCGCACCGAGTCCGGCCGGGGACAGCCCGACGATCGTCGTGAAGTACACGACCACGCACACGAGATAGCCGCCGAGACCCACCGAGTCGGCGAACTGCGTCAGCGCCAGCGTCCGTGACGGCGCCGGCGCCTCACTCCCGCCCGCCATGTCCGGCTCCTTCCTTCGTCCCGCACGCTAATCTCGGCACCGGCCCTGTCGAAGTGCCAATGCGGCACCGGTTGTTCGGGCCAATCGGGAGGCGGGCGTGGACGTGCACGTGAGCATCGAAGGGCCTGGGGACAAGAGCGCGCGGATCTATCGCAGGCTGCGCGACGCCGTGCTGGAGGGCACGTTGCGACCCGGCGAGCGGCTGCCGCCCACCCGCGAACTCGCGCGCACGCTCGGCGTGTCCCGCAACACCGTCGCCACCGCCTACGAACGCCTCACCGCCGACGGGTTCCTCGAAGCGCGAGTCGGTTCGGGCACGTTCGTCACCGAGGGCCTGGACCTTCCCCGCCCTGCACGGTCCGCGCGGCCGGCGGGCGTGCGGCCCCGCGCACTGTGGCGCTCGCCGCCGCCCGTCGCGGACACCGCACCGCCGCCGGTCTTCGACTTCCGGGTGGGCCACCCCGACGGCACACTGTTCCCCCTTCCCGCCTGGCGCCGAGTCGTCAGCCAGGCTCTGCGGCCCTCCATCGCGGCCACCTCCGGCTACGCCGACCCCGCGGGTCCGCTGTCGCTGCGCGACGCGCTGACGCGGCACCTGGCGCTGTCCCGGTCCGTGCGTGCGGACGCCGGCGACGTGGTGGTCACCCAGGGCGCGCAGCAGGCCTTGGACCTACTGGGCAGAGTGCTCATCGAGCCGGGAGATCTGGTGGCCGTCGAGGAGCCGGGCTACCCGCCCGCACGGCGCCTGTTCCACTCGCTCGGCGCGCGCGTGACCGGTGTGCCGGTGGACGGCGAGGGGCTCGACGTGTCCGCGATCCCGGACGGTGCACGGCTGGTGTACGTCACCCCGTCCCACCAGTTTCCGCTCGGGATGCCGATGTCGCTCGCCAGGAGGCTGGCCCTGCTCGACTGGGCCGAGCGCGCCGGGGCCGTGGTGATCGAGGACGACTACGACTGCGAGTTCCGGTTCTCCGCGCGCCCACTGGACCCGTTGCAGAGCCTCGATCCACACGGGCGCGTGTGCTACGTCGGGACGTTCTCCAAGACGCTCGTGCCGTCGCTGCGGGTCGGATTCGTCGTGGCGCCACCGTCGCTGGTGCCCGCGCTGCGCGGCGCGCGACAGCTGTCCGACTGGCATGGCGACGTGGTGACCCAGTCGGCACTGGCGGCGTTTCTCGACGAGGGCCATCTCGCCCGGCATGTCCGCAGGGCCGTCGGCGTCTACGCCGCCCGGCACGCACTCGTCGTCGCGACGCTGGAACGGGATTTCGCCACCGGGCTGCGGGTGGTGCCGTCGGCGGCGGGGCTGCACCTGTGCGCGACGGTGAGCGATCCGGCCATCGACGTGCCCTCGGTGGTGCGCCGCGCGCGTGCGCGGGGTGTGGCGGTGAACACCATCGCGGAGTTCGCGGCCGGGCATCCGGCGCCGGACGGGCTGGCGCTCGGCTATGGCGCCGTTCCGGTCGAACGCATCGGTGAGGGCCTGACCCTGCTCCGGGAAGCACTCTGACCAGAAAGGCCGGACACAGCAGAAGGGGCGCACCGACTCAGTGCGCCCCTTCTGGTGCGAGTACCCCCGATGGGATTCGAACCCACGCTACCGGCGTGAGAGGCCGGCGTCCTAGGCCGCTAGACGACGGGGGCTTGCTCTGTGTTGCTGGAGAAGAACTTACCAGATCGGCTTTTCCGCTCCGCAGCTGGGGTACCAGGACTCGAACCTAGACTAACTGAACCAGAATCAGTCGTGCTGCCGATTACACCATACCCCATCGATGCCTCACCCGAGCACGCTCCGGCTCAGCACCGCTGGACAGAAATACTAGACCACGCCCGGATCGGGCCGGTAACCGGGGTTCGCGCTCAACGCTGAGCGGGCACCCCGACGCGAACGAATTCGGACACCAGCAGCTCGGGCAGATCGCCGAGGCTGGTGAGGACGTGCACGTCGGACGGCACCTCGACAGCGTGGCCCGTCCGGTTCAGCCACACTCCCCCGAGGCCGGCGTCGCGAGCGCCGACCGCGTCGGTCCCCAGCTTGTCCCCCACATGAACGGCCTCGGACGGGTCACAGCCCAGCTTGAAGCACACCGAATGGAACATCACCGGATCGGGCTTGGCGACGCCGACCTCGCCCGCGATGGCGACGTAGTCGAAGAACCGGGCGAGCCCCAGGTTGGCCAGCTTCTCCCGCTGGTGCGCGCCCGAGGCGTTCGTCACAGCCGCCAGCCGCACGCCCGCCGCGGTGAGCCAGTCCAGGCACGGCAGCACGTCGTCGAACAGGCGCAGGCCGCGCCTCAGCCGCTCCTTGCGCCGCGCCTCGAACTCCAGCGCGTGCGCGTGGTCGGCCACCACCCCCAGCTCGGCGAGGAAGGCCTGCGTGCGCCGCGCATGCATGTCCCCGTAGCAGAGATCCCCCGCGACGACCCTGGCCACGTGCTCGTCGGTGATGCGCTCCCACAGTGGCCACATGTCCGTGCGGCCGATCAGAGCCGCCAGCGATCTTCGCCCGGCAGCGGAGAAGTCGATGAGCGTATCGTCGATGTCGAGGCAGACCAGCCGCAGTTCCGGGGGCGCCCACGGCGGTGCGTCGTCACGACCGGAGACGGTTTGCGATGCTGTCGGGGAGCCGAACGCAAAAGCCACCACGCGAGGCTAGGGCACTTTCCGCTTCACCGACTCGGCTGACGAGGTGATAAAAGCTCGTCTGTTTCGGTCCAGCGCGTCTACGCTCAGTTGCGCGGCACGGCGCGACGCAGCCGCCCGAGTGATGTCTCGCGGCCCAGCAACTCCATGGATTCGTACAGCGGCGGAGAAACCGTACGTCCGGTCACCGCCACGCGAACGGGCGCGAAAGCCTTGCGTGGCTTGAGCCCGAGGCCGTCGACGAGCGCGTCCTTGAGCGCCTGCTCGATGGCGGCGGTCTCCCACGACGGCAGCGCCTCCAGCGCCTCGATGGAGGCCCGCAGCACCGGCTCCGCCTCAGGTCCGAGCACCTTGGTGGCGGCGGCCTCCTCGGGCGCGAACGTTTCCTCGTCGACGAACAGGAACCGCACCAGCTCCACCGCGTCGCCGAGCACGGTCACCCGTTCCTGCACCAGTGGCGCGATGGCCGACAGCCTGGCGAGCTGGTCCTCCGCGGGCGGCTCGGGCAGCACACCCGCGGCGGTGAGGTACGGCACGAGCCTGCGCGTGAAGTCGTCGACCGCCAGCGCGCGCACGTGAGTGCCGTTGATGGCCTCGGCCTTCTTCGGGTCGAACCGCGCCGGGTTGGCGCTCACCTTCGTGATCTCGAAGGCCTCCACCAGCTCCTCGACGCTGAACACGTCCCTGTCGTCGGCGATCGACCACCCCAGCAGGGCCAGGTAGTTGAGCAGGCCCTCGCGGATGAAGCCACGGTCGCGGTAGTTGAACAGGTTGGACTGGGGGTCGCGTTTGGACAGCTTCTTGTTGCCCTCGCCCATGACGTAGGGCAGGTGGCCGAACTCCGGGACGAACTCGGCGACGCCGATCCGGCGCAGCGCGCGGTACAGGGCGATCTGGCGGGGCGTCGACGGCAGCAGGTCCTCGCCGCGCAGGACGTGCGTGATACGCATCAGCGCGTCGTCGACAGGGTTGGTCAGCGTGTAGAGCGGCTGGCCGTTGGCCCGCACGAGCACCGGGTCCGGGATCGTGCCCGCCTTGAAGGTGATCTCACCGCGGACCAGGTCGTCCCAGGCAAGGTCCTCGTCGGGCATGCGCAGCCGCAGCACGGGGGTGCGCCCCTCGGCGCGAAAGGCCGCCTTCTGCTCCTCGGTGAGGTCGCGGTCGGCGTTGTCGTAACCGAGCTTCGGGTCCTGACCCGCGTCCCTGCGGCGCTGCTCGACCTCCTCGTTGGTCGAGAACGCCTCGTACAGCTCACCGGCCTCCAACAACCGCCGGGCCACGTCGCTGTAGACGTCGTGCCGCTCGCTCTGCCGGTACGGCCCGTAGGGACCGCCCACCTCGGGGCCCTCGTCCCAGTCGAGCCCGAGCCAGCGCAGCGCCTCGAGCAGCGCGTCGTAGGACTCCTGGCTGTCCCTGGCCGCGTCCGTGTCCTCGATGCGGAACACCAGCGTGCCGCCGTGGTGGCGGGCGAACGCCCAGTTGAACAGCGCCGTGCGGATGAGCCCCACGTGCGGGGTCCCGGTCGGCGAGGGGCAGAAGCGAGCGCGGACAGCCTTGGTCTCAGTCATAGCCCGTCCAGCGTATCGCCCTTGACGGCACGGGTATTCCCGTGCATGGTGAGTTTATTCAACAACCGATGAAATAGGGGTGATGGAGATGACCGAGCGCACGACCTGCGCCGTCATCGGCGGCGGACCCGCCGGCATGGTGCTCGGCCTGCTGCTCGCCAGGGCGGGCGTCGAGGTCACGGTGCTGGAGAAGCACGGCGACTTCCTGCGCGACTTCCGCGGCGACACCGTCCACCCGTCGACGTTGCAGCTACTCGACGAGCTGGGCCTCGGCGAGCGGTTCGCCGCCCTGCCGCAGAGCCGCATGGAGCGGATCGCCTTTCCCGTCGACGACGAGCGCGACGTGGTGATCGGCGACCTGCGCAGGCTGCGCAGGCTCGGGGTGCGCCACCCCTACATCGCGATCGCGCCGCAGTGGGATTTCCTCAACCTGCTGGCCGAGGCGGGCAAGGACGAGCCCGCGTTCACGCTGCGGATGAACACCGAGGTCACCAGCCTCATCCAGGACGGTGGCCGGGTACGCGGAGTGCGGTACCGCACCGCCGACGGCGAGACCGGCTCGCTCGAGGCGGATGTGACCGTGGCCTGCGACGGGCGATGGTCCCTGGCCAGGCGGGAGGCCGGGCTGCGACCGAAGGAGTTCCCGGTGCCGATCGACGTCTGGTGGTTCCGGCTGCCGCGCGCCGACGGCGAGAACTCCGGCACCCTGACGCCACGCATGCGGCGCGGCCGCTTCGCCATCGTCATCCCGCGCAAGGGCTACTTCCAGATCGCCTACGTCGGCAGGAAGGGCACGGACCGGCAGTTGCGGGCCCGGGGCCTCGATGAGTTCCGGCACGACGTCGCCGAGGTGCTGCCCGCGCTCGCCGACCGGACCGCCGCCGTGGAGTCGCTGGACGACGTCAAGCATCTCGACGTGCGGCTGAACCGGCTCCGCCGCTGGCACGTCGACGGGCTCCTGTGCATCGGCGACGCCGCCCACGCGATGTCGCCGATCGGCGGGGTCGGCGTGAACCTCGCCGTGCAGGACGCCGTGGCCGCGGCGACGTTGCTCGCCGGCCCGCTGCGGCGCGGAGCCGCGGGGCCGCGCGTGCTGGCGGCGGTGCGCAGGCGCAGGCTGCTGCCGACGGTGCTGGCGCAGCTGCTGCAGCGGATCCTGCACGCCACGGTCGCCGCGCCCGTCGTGGACGGCAGGCGCGCGGGCCCGCCCAAGCCGATGGTCACGCTCATGAGCCGGGTTCCCCAGCTGTCGCTGATCCCCGGGTACCTGGTCGGCGTGGGGGTCCGCCCGGAACACGCCCCGGACTTCGCCCGCCGCCCCCAGTCCCGCTGACCACCCGCGAGTCCTGCGTCCAGACCCGCGAGTCCTGCGTCCAGACCCGCGAGTTCTGCGTCCGAGCGGCTCCCCAATGCCACATTCGTCACGTTCAACTTCCCCAATGCGGCATTCGCTCCGTCCAGTGGAGCGAATGCCGCATTGGGGAGCTTTGGCGCTAGGCGGACTGCACCGGGTTGGTCAGGGTGCCGATGCCCTCCACCGTGATGGACACCTGCTGCCCCTCGGTGATCGGGCCGACGCCCTCCGGGGTGCCGGTGAGGATGACGTCGCCGGGCAGCAGGGTCATCACCGCCGAGACGAACTCCACCAGCGCGGGGACCTTGTGCACCAGCGCCGAGGTGCGCGCGTCCTGCCTGACCTCGCCGTCCACCTCGGACCGGATGGCCAGGTCGGAGGGGTCGAGCGCGGTCTCGATCCACGGGCCGAGCGGGCAGAACGTGTCGAAGCCCTTCGCCCTGCCCCACTGGCCGTCGGACTTCTGCAGGTCACGCGCGCTGACGTCGTTGGCGACGGTGTAGCCGAGGATCGCCTGCCCCGCGCGGGCTGCGGGCACGTTCTTCACCGGCTGCCCGATGACGACGGCCAGCTCGCCCTCGAAGTCGACCCGCGCCGACGCGGGCGGCAGCTTGATCGCCGCGTTGGGGCCGATCACGCTGGTGGAGGGCTTGAGGAAGATCATCGGCTCGCCAGGGACCTCGTTGCCGAACTCCTGCGCGTGCGCCGCGTAGTTGCGGCCGACGGCGATGACCTTCGACGGCAGGATCGGCGCGAGCAGCCGGACGTCGGCGAGCGGCCAGCGCCGCCCGGTATAGGTCGGCTGCCCGAACGGATGGTCGGCGATCTCCAGGACCTGGGCGTCGTCACCGTCGCCGTCGATCGAGACGAACGCGACGCCGTCGGGGTGAGCAATTCGAGCCAGACGCACGTCTCAGATCCTAACCGGGACGTCCGTGCCCACGCGCAGGCTCTTGTGCACCAGCGCGTCACACAGTGCCAGCCAGCTGGCCTCGACGATGTTCTCGTGCACGCCGACGGTGGTCCACTCCCGCTCGCCGTCGGAGGACTCGATGAGCACGCGGGTGACCGCGTCCGTGCCGGGATGCCCGGCGAGGATGCGCACCTTGTAGTCGGCCAGCTCGACGCTGTCCAACCAGGACAGGTGCGGCAGCAGCGCCTTGCGCAGCGCGGCGTCCAGCGCGTTGACCGGCCCGTTGCCCTCGGCGGTGGCGATGACCCGCTCGCCCGCCACGTGCACCTTCACCGTCGCCTCGGCGATCACCTCGCCGTCGGAGCGGTGGTCGAGCACCACCCGGTAGGACTCGAGCGTGAACGGCGGTTCGGCCAGCGCCGGACCGTCGGCACCGGCGATCTCGCGGCGCAGCAGCAGCTCCAGCGACGCGTCGGCGGCCTCGAACGACCAGCCCTGCGCCTCCAGCGCCTTGACCTTGCGCACGGCACTGGAGACCGCCTCGGGCCGGCCGGCAAGGTCCACCCCGAGCTCACGTCCCTTGAGCTCCAGGCTCGCCTTGCCGGCCATCTCGGTGACCAGCACCCGCATGTCGTTGCCGACGAGACCCGGATCGATGTGGTTGTACAGCAGCGGGTCCACTTTGATCGCGCTCGCGTGCAGCCCCGCCTTGTGGGCGAAGGCCGACGCCCCGACGTAGGCCTGGTGGGTGTCGGGGGCGATGTTGGCGATCTCGGCAAGGGCATGGGAGACGCGGGTGAGCTCGGCGGCGCCCCCGGTGGGGAGCACGTCCATGCCGAGTTTGGCCACGAGGTTCCCGGTGACGGCGAACAGGTCGGCGTTGCCTGCCCGCTCGCCGTAGCCGTTGGCGGTGCACTGCGCGTGGGTGGCCCCGGCCTGCACCGCGGCGATGGTGTTGGCGACGGCGCAGGACGTGTCGTCCTGGCAGTGGATGCCCAGCCGCAGCCCGGTGCGTTCGGCCACCTCACGCACGGTCTCGGCGATGCCCAGGGGCAACTGTCCGCCGTTGGTGTCGCAGAGCACCACCACGTCGGCGCCGCCCTGCCCGGCCGCGTCGAGCACGCGCAGCGCCGTGTCGGGGTCGTGGGCGTAGCCGTCGAAGAAGTGCTCCGCGTCGAGAAACACCCGCCGTCCCTGTCCGACGAGGAACGAGACGGTGTCGCGCACCATCGCGCAGGCCTCGGCGACGTCCACCCGCAGCGCCCGCTCGATGTGGCGCACGTCGGCCTTCGCGACGAGTGTCACCACCGGCGCCTGCGAGTCGAGCAGCGCCCGCACCTGCGCGTCGTCGGCAGCGGCGACGCCGGCCTTGCGCGTCGACCCGAACGCGACGAGCACGGAGTGCTTGAGCACCAGGTCCCCCGCGGCCGCCTTGGCGAAGAACTCGGTGTCCTTGGGCATCGCGCCGGGCCAGCCGCCCTCGATGAACCCGACACCCAGCTCGTCGAGCAGCCTGGCGACGGCCATCTTGTCGGCGACCGAGTAGGAGATGCCCTCCCGCTGTGCCCCGTCGCGCAGGGTCGTGTCATAGAGGTGGAATCGGTCACCGAGCGGGGTGCCTGCGGGTTCCGTGCGGCTCACGGGTTCTCCTTGGGGACTGTTCGGGCAAACAAAAAGACCCCCCGCGGATGCGAGAGGTCTGCGCGCCGGGTGCTTGGGGAAGCACTACCCGGCGCGCCTGCCGATAATGATCACGCGAGACGTGTTCATGCCCCGCATCATGCCACACTCCCGGGCCAGGACCCAACACAGCCCAACACGGCCCGGCGCGGCCGGCGCCGCGCGTGCGCCCGTGACCCGGTTCGTGAGCACCCGCCGCGGGCGCTCACGAACCGCGTTGCCTGCGCTCGGCGCCGGTCTCCTCGTCGTAGCCGCTGTCCTCGCCCTGGGTCCGGCCCACGAAGGTCCCGGTTGGACGCACCGGCCGGGCCTTGGCGACCGCCGGGTCGGTGGCCGCGTCGGCCTCCGGTGCCGTCGACTCGGCGGGCTCCCTGCGCTCCAGCAGTTCCCGTAGCCACTTCCACATGCCGCGAGGATTCCCGGCGCAGGTGGTCTCTACACCCCTCAGCTGGCCTGCCGGGTGTTGGAGGACACGAGTGCGGCCAGCCGGTCGCCGATGGCCTGCGTGGAGCCCGGCGACGACTGGTCCCGTGTGGCCAGGTCGAAGGCCACGGACGCCTCGATCCGCCGCGCCGCCTCCTTCTCGCCGAGGTGGTCGAGCAGCAGCGACACCGACAGCACCGCCGCGGTCGGGTCGGCCAGGTTCTGCCCGGCGATGTCGGGCGCGCTGCCGTGCACGGGCTCGAACATGCTCGGGTTGCGCCGGGAGATGTCGAGGTTGCCGCTCGCCGCGAGGCCGATGCCCCCGGTGACGGCGGCGGCGAGGTCGGTGATGATGTCGCCGAACAGGTTGTCGGTGACGATGACGTCGAACCGGCTCGGGTCGGTCACGAGGTGGATGGTGGCCGCGTCGACGTGGGAGTACGCCACGGTCACGTCGGGGTGCTCCAGCGACACCTCCTCGACGATGCGCGACCACAGCGATCCCGCGTGCTCGAGCACGTTGGTCTTGTGCACGAGGGTGAGGTGCTTGCGCGGGCGCTCCTCCGCGCGCGCGAACGCGTCGGCGACGACCCTGCGGATGCCGAAGGCGGTGTTGACGCTGACCTCGGTGGCGATCTCGTGCTCGGTGTCCTTGCGCAGCAGGCCGCCGTTGCCCGCGTACGGGCCCTCGGTGCCCTCGCGCACCACGATCATGTCGATCTCGCCGGGGTCGGCCAGCGGGCCGCGTACGCCCGGGTAGAGCCGCGCGGGACGGAGGTTGACGTGGTGGTCGAGCTCGAACCGCAGGCGCAGCAGCAGGCCGCGCTCCAGGATGCCACTGGGCACGGTCGGGTCGCCGACCGCGCCGAGCAGGATCGCGTCGTGCTGCCGAAGCTCCCCCAGCACCGACTCGGGAAGGAGTTCACCGGTCGAGTGCCACCGGCTCGCACCGAGGTCGTAGCTGGTGGTCTCCGCGTTCGGTACGACCTCGGCCAGTACCTTCAGTGCCTCGGTGACCACCTCGGGCCCGATCCCGTCACCGGGGATCACAGCGAGCCGCATCCACACACCTCCGTCAGTCGGGCCACCGGTGCCCCGGATGCCCCATCAGCGATCGAACTCCAGCGTCGGCAGGTTACCGGCAGTCGACAATCGATCGAAGGACTACCACCCTTACGCCGCAGCGAGGGCCACGCCGAGCCACCCGATGGTGTCACCCCGCTACCGAAATGATCATCATGGGGTCGGAGCTGGGCCCGGCCGCACCGGCACACCACCGGGCGCGCGCCGGCACGTCCACAAAGGACCACGCCGCCGGCACGCGACCGTCCGTGCCCGCCGCGAGCGGACCCGCGGCGGGCACGCACAGTGACACCTCGGTTACGCGAAGGTGATCGCGCGGATCATCCGGGCGTCGACCGTGGCGCCGATCGGCTCCAGCAGGTGGTCGTCGACGGCCCGGTCCACGCGCAGCAGCATCACCGCGTCGGAGCGGTCGGTGGTCTGGCTGATCTGCGCGGCCTCGATGTTGATGCCGGCCTCGCCGAGCAGGGTGCCGACCCGGCCCATGATGCCCGGCCGGTCCGGGTACTCCAGCAGCAGCATGTTGCCCTCGGCGCGGATGTCGAAGTGCCTGCCGTCGACCTCGATCAGCTTGGCCACTTCCTCCTTGCCGGTGACGGCGCCGGAGACGGTGTGCACGGTGCCGTCGGCCTGCACGGCGCGCACGGTGAGCTGGCTGCGGTAGTTGGGGCTCTCCGGCTCCGTGCTGACGCTCACCTGCACGCCCAGCTCCTCGGCCAGCCGCGGCGCGTTGACGAAGGTGACCTGGTCCTCGACGACGCCGGAGAACACGCCCCGCAGCGCCGCCAGCTCCAGCACGCTCACGTCCTCGCCCGAGAGCTCACCGCTGGCCACGACGGCCACCGACGACGGCGCCTTGGTGCTGAACGCCGACAGCACGGTGCCCAGCTTCTGCGCCAGCGGCAGGTACGGCCGCACCTCGTCGCTGACGGACCCGCCGCCGACGTTGACGGCATCCGGCACGAAGTCGCCGCGCAGCGCCAGCAGCACCGAGCGCGCGACGTCGGTGCCCGCACGGTCCTGCGCCTCGGCGGTCGAGGCGCCCAGGTGCGGCGTGACCACCACGTTCGGCAGACCGAACAGCGGGCTCTCGGTGGTGGGCTCGGTGGCGAACACGTCGACACCGGCACCGCCGACGCGGCCCTCGCGCACGGCGTCGGCGAGCGCCTGCTCGTCGATCAGCCCGCCGCGGGCGGCGTTGACGATGATGACGCCCTGCTTGACCTTGGCCAGCGCGCTCGCGTCGATGAGCCCCTTGGTCTCCGGGGTCTTGGGCAGGTGGACGGTGATGATGTCGGCACGCTGCAGCAGCTCGTCGAGCGACACGAGCTCGACGCCGAGCTGGGCCGCCCGTGCGGGCGAGGTGTAGGGGTCGTAGGCGACGATCTCGGTGCCGAACGCGGCGAGCCGCTGCGCGACGAGCTGACCGATCTTGCCGAAGCCCACCACGCCGACGGTCTTGCCGTTGAGCTCCACGCCGGTGTAGGCGCTGCGCTTCCACTCGCCCCCGCGCAGGCTCTGGTCGGCCGCGGGCACCCGGCGGGCCACCGCGAGCAGCAGCGCCACGGCGTGCTCGGCGGCGGAGACGATGTTCGACGTCGGCGCGTTGACCACGAGCACGCCCCGCTCGGTGGCGGCGGGCACCTCGACGTTGTCGAGCCCGACGCCGGCGCGCGCGACGACCTTCAGCCGGTTGCCCGCCGACAGCACCTCCGCGTCGACCTTGGTGGCGGACCGGACGAGGAGCGCGTCGGCGTGTTTCACGGCCTCCAGCAGCGCCGGACGGTCGGTGCCGTCCACGTGCCGGACCTCGACCTCGTCTCCGAACACGCTGACCGCGGAGGGAGCGAGCTTCTCGGCGAGGAGAACGACGGGCTGGCTGGCATTGGTCACGGTGCGCCTTTCGTAAGCTCGGGTTCGGTTCGCAGACGCGCTCGGCACGGGGTTCACGACGCTGTGCCCCGGACAGCCGCAGTCTAGTCCCAGGATTTAACGCGAACGCAATTCCGTCCACAGGGAGAGACGGCCCGCCTGCGCGTGGGCACGGTGACTCCGCTCACGTCGCCCACCGTCCGCGGTCTCGCGGAGCGTGGCGAAGTGACCACTCAGCGCGGCCGGTCGAACTCGCCGTCGCGGATGCCGGCGAGAAAGGCGTCCCATTCGGACGGTGTGAACACGAGAACGAGGCCGTCCGGATCGGACGCCTGACGCATCGCGACGTAGGTGACACCGTCCGTGTGCGGCACGAAGGAGAACTCGACGGTGTCGGGTCCCTGCTCCAGCCGCCGCCACACGGCGCTGTCCAGGTCCAGCCCGTCCCGGACGGCGACCTTGTCGTCGAGGGCGGCCGGAGAAGACTCACTCATAGGCCGCCACCGTAAGCCACGGCCCCGAAGACCCCAAGGGGACCTCACCCGGGTTCATCCGGCCGAGGTCCCCTTGGGAGGAAACGGAAATCGTGAATCAGGCTCGCATCACGCGGTCTCGGTGATCGGGCGGTCCACCCACGACATGAGGCCGCGCAGCTTGCCGCCGGTCTCCTCGATGGGGTGCTGCTCGCCCGCCTGCTGCAGCTTGCGGAAGTTCGGGCGGCCGGCCTCGTCCTCGGCCACCCACTCGCGCGCGAAGGTGCCGTCCTGGATCTCGCGCAGGATGGCCTTCATGTTCTCCTTCACCTCGGGCGTGATGACCCGGGGGCCACGCGTGAGGTCGCCGTACTCGGCGGTGTCGGAGATGGAGTACCGCATGCGCGCGATGCCGCCCTCGTACATGAGGTCGACGATCAGCTTCAGCTCGTGCAGCACCTCGAAGTAGGCGATCTCCGGGGCGTAGCCGGCCTCGGTGAGCACCTCGAAGCCCGTCTGCACGAGCGCCGACGCGCCACCGCAGAGCACCGACTGCTCACCGAACAGGTCGGTCTCCGTCTCCTCCTTGAACGTCGTCTTGATGACGCCCGCCCGCGCGCCACCGATGGCGGCCGCGTAGGACAGCGCCAGCGCCTGGGCGTTGCCGCTGGGGTCCTGCTCCACCGCGATCAGGCAGGGCACGCCCTTGCCATCCACGAACTGCCTGCGCACGAGGTGGCCGGGGCCCTTGGGGGCGACCATCGCCACGTCCACATTGGCCGGGGGCTTGATGAGCTCGTAGCGGATGTTGAAGCCGTGGCCGAAGAACAGCGCGTCGCCGTCGGAGAGGTTCGGCTCGATCTCCTCGGCGTAGATGAACCGCTGCTTGGTGTCCGGCGCGAGGATCATGATCACGTCGGACTCCTTGGCCGCCTCGGCGGGCGTGAGCACCCGCAGGCCCTCGTCCTCGGCCTTCGACCGCGACTTCGACCCCTCGGGCAGACCGATGCGGACGTCGACCCCGGAGTCGCGCAGGCTCAGGGCGTGCGCGTGGCCCTGGCTGCCGTAGCCGATCACGGCGACCTTGCGACCCTGGATGATGCTCAGATCGGCGTCGTCGTCGTAGAAGATTTCGACTGACATGAGGGGTGGTACTTCCTTTCGCGATGTTCGAACGTGAGTGAAGGCGCTGGTGAGCGGGTCAGCGGGTCGACGTCGCCGTGATCGACCGGGCGCCCCGGCCGACCGCGACCATGCCCGACTGCACGAGCTCACGCACACCGTAGGGCTCCAGCATGCGCAGCAGCGCACCGATCTTGTCGCTGGTGCCGGTCGCCTCGATGGTGAGCGCCTCGGGCGAGACGTCGACGACCTTGGCGCGGAACAGCTGCACGGTCTCCAGGACCTGGCTGCGCACCGTGGCGTCGGCCCTGACCTTGACGAGCAGCAGTTCCCGCTGCACCGAGCTGGCCGGGTCGAGCTCCACGATCTTGATGACGTTGACGAGCTTGTTGAGCTGCTTGGTCACCTGTTCGAGCGGTAGCTCCTCAACGGCGACCACGATCGTCATCCGGGACACCTCGGGGTTCTCCGTGGGTCCCACGGCGAGGGACTCGATGTTGAAGCCCCTGCGGGAGAACAGGCCGGAAACGCGGGCGAGCACGCCGGGGACGTTCTCGACCAGAACGCTCAGGGTGTGGTTGCTCACGGTGCCACCTCGTCATCGTCGAACAGGGGCCGGATGCCGCGCGCGGCCATGATCTCGTCGTTGCTCGTGCCTGCGGCCACCATCGGCCACACCTGAGCATCCTTGCCGACGACGAAGTCGATCACGACGGGGCGGTCGTTGATGTCCATCGCCCTGCGGATGACGTCGTCGACCTCCTCCTTGGTCTCGCAGCGCAGGCCCGCACAGCCGAGGGACTCGGCCAGGAGGGTGAAGTCGGGGATGCGGTGCTTGTGGGTGCCCAGGTCGGTGTTGGAGTACCGCTCGGCATAGAACAGGTTCTGCCACTGGCGCACCATGCCGAGGTTGCCGTTGTTGATGACGGCGACCTTGATCGGCGCGCCCTCGATGGCGCAGGTGGCCAGCTCCTGGTTGGTCATCTGGAAGCAGCCGTCGCCGTCGATGGCCCACACCTGCTTGTCGGGGCAGGCGAACTGCGCCCCCATGGCCGCGGGCACGGCGAAGCCCATCGTGCCGAGCCCGCCCGAGTTGATCCACGTGCGCGGCTTCTCGTAGCCGATGAACTGCGCCGCCCACATCTGGTGCTGGCCGACGCCCGCGGTGTAGATGGCGTCCGGCCCCGCCAGCGCCCCGATGCGCTCGATGACGTACTGCGGCGAGAGCGCGCCGTCGGCGGGCCACTCGTAGCCCGCGGGAAACGTCCGGCGCCACGAGTCGATCTGGGTCCACCACGCGGCCAGGTCGGGCTTGGCGGTGCCGTCGGTCTCCGCCTTCACCGCGGCGATCAGCTCGCCGATGATCTCGGCGCAGTCGCCGACGATCGGCACGTCCGCCTTGCGGTTCTTCGAGATCTCCGCGGGATCGATGTCGGCGTGCACCACCGTGGCGTCCGGCGCGAACGAGTCGAGCCGCCCGGTCACCCGGTCGTCGAACCGCGCGCCCAGCGCCACGAGCAGGTCGGCGCGCTGCATCGCCGCCACCGCCGCCACCGAGCCGTGCATGCCCGGCATGCCGAGGTGCTGGGAGTGCGAGTCGGGGAAGGCCCCGCGCGCCATCAGCGTGGTGACCACCGGGATGCCGGTGAGCTCGGCCAGCTCCCGCAGCTGCTCCGACGCCTGGGCCTTGAGCACGCCGCCACCGACGTAGAGCACGGGCCTGCGCGAGTTCGCGATGAGCCGTGCCGCCTCGCGCACCTGCTTGCCGTGCGGCCGCAGCGTCGGCCGGTAGCCCGGCAGGTGCATCTCCGGCGGCCAGGCGAACGAGGTGGCCTCCTGCAGCACGTCCTTCGGGATGTCCACCAGCACGGGCCCCGGCCGCCCGGAGCTCGCCAGGTGGAACGCCTCGGCGATGACGCGCGGGATGTCGGCGGGGTCGGTCACGAGGAAGTTGTGCTTGGTGATCGGCATCGTGATGCCGCAGATGTCGGCTTCCTGGAACGCGTCGGTGCCGATGAGCGCGCGCGTCTGCTGACCGGTGATGGCCACGAGCGGAACCGAGTCCATGTTCGCGTCGGCCAGCGGCGTCACCAGGTTGGTGGCGCCGGGGCCCGAGGTCGCCATGCAGACACCGACCTTGCCCGTCGCCTGCGCGTACCCGGTGGCCGCGTGGCCCGCACCCTGCTCGTGCCGCACGAGGACGTGACGCACCTTGGTGGAGTCGAGGAGAGGGTCGTACGCCGGCAGGATCGTGCCGCCCGGAATGCCGAATACCACTTCGGCGCCGACCGCCTCGAGCGAACGCACCAGCGACTGCGCGCCGGTCACCCGGACGGGGGTGCCTGCGGGCGGCGCCGGCTTCGGCCGCGCTCCTGGTTGGCTGGGCGACGCCGGGTGCGGTGTCGGCCCGGCGTTCGATTCCGATCGCGAGGTGGCGCTTGTCATCGGTTTCTGCCTCGTGGGTGTGGAGTGCTGATGGGCTCTATGTCGTTGTCCGGGCTGTTCCAGGCATCAAAAAACCCTCGCCGGCCAGGTGGCCGCACGAGGGTCGCGCGTCGACGCAGAGACGCTTCCCTACGCGTCGACGCGCTGGGGAAGTACGAGAATGATCTGCGGTGTCACGTCTGCGACGTTAATCGGTCCGTGACAAGAGTGTCAACTCTGCGGGATGGTGATTCCGGATACTGGACACTCCTACAGTCGGAAGCCCCCCGGATTTGGCGGCCGCTCCCGAACAGGTGCACCATCGAAGCGTGGCCGAGACTTCCCAGCAGGCGGACACCCAGCAGACCGGCACCGAGCCGCCCTCGCCGAGCGGGCCGCCGGTGCCGGCCGAGGGCAGGCGCGCGGTGTTCCGCGTGCCGGGCACCGCGCTGCTGACGATCATCATCCTGCTGTTCTGCATCACCCCGGCGGCCTTCGCGCTGCCCGGGCTGCAGGCGCTGTACCTGATCCCGATCGGGCTCACCGTCTGGATCATCCGGACGCGCACCACGGCCACCCGCGAGGGACTGACCGTCCGCACGATGTTCGGAACCAGGGAGCTGCCCTGGGAGGCGCTGTCCGGGCTCGCCATCACGCCGAAGTCGAAGGTGCAGGCGGTGCTGGCCGACGGCGGCAAGGTCACGCTGCCGACCGTGCGCACCCGGCACCTGCCGGTGCTGTCCCTGGTCAGCGAGGGCCGCGTGCCCGACCCGTCAGGAGTGCTCGCCGAGGAGTCCTGACGCTCAGCGCGGCTGGGTCCCGCTGGGGTGCCGCCGCAGGAACGCTGCCAAGACCTCGCCGATTTCACCGGCATGCGTGAGCGCGAGCGCGTGGTCGGCGCCCTGGATCACCACGTCCTCGGCGTGCGGCAGCCACGCGCGCACGAGTTCGCGCATCTCGGCGAAGAACCGCCCGCTGTCGCTGCCGCCGACGTGCAGGACCGGGCACCCGACGCGCCGGGCGTCCTCGGCGCCGAACCGCCAGCCCAGCAGCGCGGGCAGGTCGGCGTCGAAGAAGGTGAGCACGTCCCGCTCGGCGGGGCTCGCCCCGTGGAACGCGGCGCCGGGGACCACGCGCAGGAACTCCTGGAGGGCGGCCGGGGCTCCGCGCTCCCGCCGGATGCCGATCAGGCGCTCGCAGACGGCGCGGAAGTCGGGCGCGCTCGGCGTCCGGACCGGCGGCGGTTCCAGCAGGGTCAGCGTCTGCACGAGGCCGGGCGCGTCGGCCGCCAGTTGCAGGACCACCGCGCCGCTGTAGGACAGGCCCACGAGGTGGGCCCTGCCGACGCGCAGCGCCGCCAGCAGCGCGCGGCAGTCGGCGGCGTCGCGCACGATCGAGCCCGCCCCGGTGGCCGGGCCGCTGCGGCCGTAGCCCCGCCTGCGGTACAGGATCCTGCGGTAGGGCGCCAGCGCGGGCTGCTCGGCGAGCGGTTCGCACTCGTCGGCCGTCAGCGCGGTCTGGACGAACACCACCGGCTCGCCCCGGCCCCACTCGGCGACCTCCAGTTCGGTCTCCCCGACGGGCACGAGCGTGGTGGCGCGCATGGCAGGCCCTTCGTGTGCGGCCGGCGGCCGTGAAGCCATCCCGAGCAGCATACGCCCGCACACCCGGGCGTAACCTGACCTCATGCCAGCACTGCGTTCCCGTACCACGACCCACGGCCGCAACGCCGCGGGAGCCCGCTCCCTCTGGCGCGCGACCGGCATGACCGACAGCGACTTCGGCAAGCCGATCGTGGCGATCGCCAACTCCTACACCCAGTTCGTGCCCGGCCACGTACACCTCAAGGACCTCGGCGACATCGTGGCGGACGCGGTGGCCGAGGCCGGTGGCGTCGCCAGGGAGTTCCACACCATCGCGGTGGACGACGGCATCGCCATGGGACACAGCGGCATGCTCTACTCGCTGCCCTCGCGCGAGATCATCGCGGACTCGGTGGAGTACATGGTCAACGCCCACCAG
Organism: Prauserella muralis; assembly: GCF_003202285.1. Lineage (GTDB taxonomy): Bacteria > Actinomycetota > Actinomycetes > Mycobacteriales > Pseudonocardiaceae > Prauserella_B > Prauserella_B muralis. The sequence goes on along the minus strand of NZ_MASW01000002.1, from coordinate 200,613 downwards.
GCCGACGCGCTGGTGTGCATCTCCAACTGCGACAAGATCACCCCGGGCATGCTCAACGCCGCGATGCGGCTGAACATCCCGACGGTGTTCGTCTCGGGCGGGCCGATGGAGGCGGGCAAGGCCGTCGTCGTGGACGGTGTCGCGCAGGCGCCGACCGACCTCATCACGGCCATCTCGGCGTCGGCCAACCAGGCCGTCGACGACGAGGGGCTGTCCATCGTGGAGCGCTCCGCCTGCCCGACGTGCGGCTCGTGCTCGGGCATGTTCACCGCCAACTCGATGAACTGCCTCACCGAGGCGCTGGGCCTCTCGCTGCCCGGCAACGGGTCCACGCTCGCCACGCACGCCGCGCGGCGCGCGCTGTTCAGCGAGGCCGGGCGCACGGTGGTGGAGCTGGCCAAGCGCTGGTACTTCGGGGACGACGAGAGCGCCCTGCCGCGCTCGATCGCGAGCCGCGAGGCGTTCGAGAACGCCATGGCGCTGGACATGGCGATGGGCGGCTCGACCAACACCGTGCTGCACATCCTCGCCGCCGCGCAGGAGGGCGAGGTGGACTTCACGATCGCCGACATCGACGCGATCGGCCGCCGGGTGCCGTGCCTGTCCAAAGTGGCGCCGAACTCCGACTACCACATGGAGGACGTGCACCGGGCCGGTGGCATCCCGGCGATCCTCGGTGAGCTGCACCGCGCGGGCCTGCTCAACACCGGCGTGCACGCCGTGCACTCGCCGTCGCTGGAGCAGTGGCTGTCCACGTGGGACATCCGTGCGGAGTCTCCTTCGAAGGAGGCCGTCGAGCTGTTCCACGCCGCACCGGGCGGGGTGCGCACCACCGAGGCGTTCTCCACCGGCAACCGCTGGTCCAGTTTGGACACCGACGCGGAGAACGGGTGCATCCGCGACGTCGCGCACGCCTACACCGCCGACGGGGGGCTGGCGGTGCTGCGCGGCAACCTCGCCGAGAACGGCGCCGTGATCAAGGCGGCGGGCATCGACGAGGAGCTGTGGCACTTCCAGGGCCCGGCTCGCGTCGTGGAGAGCCAGGAGGAGGCCGTCTCGGCGATCCTCGGCAAGCAGATCAAGCCCGGCGACGTCATCGTGGTCCGCTACGAGGGCCCCGCGGGCGGCCCCGGCATGCAGGAGATGCTGCACCCGACGGCGTTTCTGAAGGGCGCCGGGCTGGGCAGGGTGTGCGCCCTGATCACCGACGGCCGGTTCTCCGGTGGCTCGTCCGGCATCTCGGTCGGCCACATCTCGCCGGAAGCCGCGGCGGGCGGCACGATCGGCCTGGTGCAGGACGGCGACCAGATCCTCATCGACGTGCGGGAGCGCAAACTGGAGCTGCTCGTCGACGCCGAGGTGCTCGCCGAACGGCGGGCGAAGATGGAGGCCAGCGAGCGGCCGTGGCAGCCCGTGGACCGCCAGCGCCCGGTGACCGGCGCGCTGCGCGCCTACGCCCGGATGGCCACCTCGGCCGACACGGGAGCCGTTCGCGACCCCGGCAAGTAACCCCGAAGTGACCATCCAAGGTGGGAGCAAGGGACCTTTACTCTCGTTTTCCGGGAGTAAAGGTCCCTTGCTCCCGCTCAGCGGAAGAGAAGGATGACGACGGCGGAGGCGGCGCCTGCCAGCAGGAGACCGAGGATCGCGTAGGGCAGCGGCTTGCGCCGCCACGGGGTGTTCTTGTCGATCGAGACCCGCCCGGCGCCGGTGAACAGCAGGGCGAACGCCGCACCGCCCAGCAGCAGCTCGTACTCGAAGCCCAGGCCGTTCTCGCCGGTGAAGAACCGGCCGCCCAGCGTGTACTTCGCGTAGACGATGTTCGCCGCGACCCCGAGGATCGCGGCGGCGCCCAGCGGCGTGAACAGGCCCAGCACCAGCAGCGCCCCGCCGCCGACCTCGGCCAGCGCGGTGATCCACGCCAGGAGCGTGGTCTGGCTGGTGTAGCCGAACCCGTCGAGCGCCTGGGCGAAGCCACCGATGCCGGGACCGTCGAACAGGCCGAACAGCTTCTGCAGGCCGTGCGCGCCCATCGTGCCGCCGACGAGCACGCGCAGTACCAGCAGGCCGAAGTCGAGCCCGCCGTGCCAGCGGTTCTGCTCGTCCCTGACGTCGTCGACGTCGTCGGGTCGGCTCACCACGCTCGTCTGCTGGTCGAACCCGCCGCCCGGCGAGAACCCGCTGCCGTCGAACTCTGCGCCACGGATCTTCGTCGTCGGCGCGTCGAACCCATCGTCGTGACTGCTCATGCGCGGGCAGAGTAGAGCATTTTCCACCAGATCGCGTGAACCGTGTCCGAATTTCGCGGCAACGGGGACACCCCGCACGGCGGTCAGTACTCGCCGTGCACGAGGTTGTCGGGCAGCTCGCCCTTGACGTAGCGCTCGATCTCCGCGACGGCCACCGCGTACGACCGGCGGCGCGAGCCCTGCACGGAACCCGCCACGTGCGGGGTGATGAGCACACCGGGCGCCGACCACAACGGGTGTCCGGCGGGCAGCGGCTCCGGCTCCGTCACGTCGAGCGCCGCGCGCAGCCGCCCCGAGGACAGCTCCGCCAGCAGCGCGTCCGTGTCCACCACCGCGCCCCGCGCGGCGTTGACCAGCACCGCGCCGTCGGGCATCGCGGCGAGGAACGTGGCGTCGACCATGCCCCGCGTCCGGGAGGTCAGGGGCACCAGCAGCACCACGACGTCGCAGTCGCCGAGCAGCTCCGGCAACTCCCCCACGCCGTGGACGCCGGGACGCGCGGAAAGGCCCACCATCGTCACCCTGGCGTCGAACGGCTCCAGCTTGCGCCGCGCCTGCCTGCCCACGTCTCCCGCACCCACGATGAGCACCCGCTTGCCCTGCAGGCCGTCGGTGACGTGCGGCGCCCACTCCCGCGCCCGCTGGCCGTCCGCGAAGGCGCCCAGGTCGCGGTAGAGCGACAGCAACACGGCCACCACCCACTCGGCGGTCGCGCCACCGTGCGCGCCGCGGCACGTGGACAGCAGCACCCCGTCGGGCAGCACGTCGATCCACTGCTCCGCGCCCGCCGACAGCAGCTGGATCAGCCGCAGCTTCGGCAGCTCGCCGAGCAGGGCCTGCACCCCGCCGCCGCCCGGGATCAGCACCTCGGCGTCGCGCGCCTGCTCGGGCAGGGGCTCGCCCACCCGGTAGCGCACGGGCCGCACCCCCTCGACCTCGGAGAGCGCCACCACACCATCGTCGTCGGGAACCAGAACCGTCACAGTCACGATCACCATCGTGGCGCATGCCCGCGACCCACTTACCCTCGGTTCACGCAGCGCCGCCTAGGCTCGATCATCATGGGGATCCGGGCCCGGAGGTCGTGGCCGCTGGCACTGGCCGCCAGTGGCGCGCTGCTGCTGTCCGGCTGTGCCCAGTTCGACGACAGCGCGGGCGGGCAGTCGTGGGAGCCCGCGCCGGAGCTGACCCCGGAGGTGGGCCCGCAACCCGACCTGCCGGAAGCCGACTCCCGGCGCCTGCCCAGCGAGCCACCGACGTCGCAGACGCCGATTCCGCCGCCGGACGGCTGCAAGGACTTCGACAAGGCCGTGATCGCGACCTGCCTGGACACGGTGTCGGCGGTGGCGGCGCTGCCCACCGACGGCTCGACCGTCAACGCCTACGCCGCCGAACGCAAGAGCGGGCGCGTGTTCCTTGTCGGCAACGGCACGAAGAAGTCGGAGGTCACGACACTGCCGGTCACGGCAGCCGGCGACGGCGGCCTCACCGGCCTTGCGCTCTCGCCCACCTTCACCGAGGACCGGCTGCTCTACGCCTACCTCACCACGCCCACCGACAACCGCGTCGTGCGCTTCGCGGAGGGCCAGCAACCCAAGCCGGTGCTCACCGGCATCCCCAAGGGCACCACCGGCAACCGGGGGGCCATCCTCGCCGACGGCAAGGGCGCGCTGCTCGTGGCCACCGGTGACGCGGGCAACCCGGCGGCCGCCGCCGACCCGAAGTCGCTGGCCGGAAAGGTGTTGCGCATCACACCGGCGGGCAAGCCGGCCGAGGGCAACCCGAAGCCGGACTCGCCCGTGATCGCCAGCGGCCTGCACTCACCGGGCGGCCTGTGCAAGACCACCGACGGCGCGCGGCTGTGGGTCACCGACCGGGGCGGCGCCAAGGACGCGCTGTACCGGATCGAGCCTGGCAAGACGCTCGACGTGCCCGCGTGGACGTGGCCGGACAAGCCGGGCGTCACCGGTTGCGCCGACTGGACCGACATGGTCGCCGTCGCCACGTCCGGCGCGGGCAACATCCAGAATCTGCCGCTCACCGAGGAGGGCTCGGTGGGCGGAAAACCGCAGGTCACGATGGACGGCGCCAACGGAACCAGCTACGGCAAGCTCAGCAGCCTCGATCCGGTGACACCGGACGTCGCCGTCGCGGGCACCGTCAACAAGGACGGCGGCCAGCCGGTGTCCAGCGACGACCGGGTGGTGCTCATCGTGCGCCAGCCCGCCTCCGGCTCCGGCCGCGACTGACCGCCCCAAGCTCCCCAATGTGGCATTCGCTCCACTGGATGGAGCGAATGCCGCATTCGCTCCATCCAGTGGAACAAATGTGGCATTGGGGAGCTTCAGCGGCGGGTGTGGGGGCGGCGGGGGCGACGGGACTCGGCACGGACGGCGCGCACGTCCAGTACCGCCGCCACCAGCGACACCAGCACCGCCGCCAGGCCGAGGTACCGGCCGGGACCGGCGCCGATGGACACGCCGCTCTCGGCAAGCAGGGCACGGGCCTCACCGCTGAACTGCCATTCGATGAGCAGCCAGCCCAGCGCCAGCGCCACGAGCGCCACCCCGGCGGCGATCAGCCACAGGTGCGGCAGCCCGCCGGTGCGCGCCGACGGCACCCTGCCGAACACGGCGACCGCGACCCCGATCGCGAGGATCAGCAGTGGCGGGAACCACGCGAAGAACGTCGAGTCCCACACCGAGCGCGACACGTCGGCGCCGGGCAACTCGGCCAGCACGGCCTGGATCTCGGGCGAGGGCGAGCTCAGCCGCGTCCACGGCAGGAACAGCGACACCGCGGCGAGCAGGCCCGCCGCGAGCCCGAGCCACTCCCGCCACGTGGGCAGACCACGCTGACCGATCGAGGACATGGGTACCTCAGGCGCCGACGCGCTCCAGGATCAGTTCACGCACGCGCTTGGCGTCCGCCTGTCCCTTGGTCGCCTTCATCACGGCACCGACGATCGCGCCCGCGGCCTGCACCTTGCCGCCCCGGATCTTGTCCGCCACGTCCGGTTGCGCGGCCAGCGCCTCGTCCACGGCGGCGAGCAGCGCCGAGTCGTCGGAGACGACCTTCAGGCCCCGCTTCTCCACGACCTCGTCCGGCTCGCCCTCACCGGCCAGCACCCCCTGGACGACCTCACGGGCCAGCTTGTTCGTCAGCTCGCCGCTGTTGACCAGCGCGATGACCCGTGCCACCTGGGCGGGTGCGATCGGCAGGTCGGCGAGCTCGACCTCGCGGGCGTTGGCCTGCTGGGTCAGGTACTGCACCCACCAGCTGCGGGCCTCGCCGGGCTCGGCACCCGCGTCGACGGTCGCGGCCACCAGGTCGGCGGCGCCGGTGTTGACGAGGTCGCGCAGCTCCTCGTCGGTGAGGTTCCACTCGGCCTGGATCCGCTTGCGGCGTTCCCACGGCAGCTCCGGGATCGTCGCGCGCAGTTGCTCCACCCACGCGCGGCTCGGCGCGATCGGCACCAGGTCCGGCTCCGGGAAGTAGCGGTAGTCCTCGGCGGTCTCCTTGGTGCGGCCCGGCGAGGTGCTGCCGTCGGCCTCCTGGAAGTGCCGCGTCTCCTGCGTGATCGTGCCGCCCTCGGCCAGGATCGCGGCCTGCCGGGTCATCTCGTAGCGCACGGCCCGCTCGACGCTGCGCAGCGAGTTGACGTTCTTCGTCTCGGTGCGCGTGCCGAACTCCGAGCCGCCCTTGGGCATCAGCGACACGTTCGCGTCGCAGCGCAGGGAGCCCTGGTCCATGCGAACGTCCGAGACGTCCATGGCACGCAGCAGGTCGCGCAGCGCCGTGACGTAGGCGCGCGCCACCTCGGGCGCGCGGGCGCCCATGCCGACGATGGGCTTGGTGACGATCTCGATGAGCGGCACTCCGGCGCGGTTGTAGTCGAGCAGCGAGTGCTCCGCGCCGTGAATGCGGCCGGTGGCCCCGCCGACGTGCAGCGACTTGCCGGTGTCCTCCTCCATGTGGGCGCGCTCGATGTCCACGCGCACCACCTCCCCGTCGTCGAGCACGACGTCCAGGTGACCGTTGAACGCGATCGGCTCGTCGTACTGCGAGGTCTGGAAGTTCTTCGGCATGTCCGGATAGAAGTAGTTCTTCCGGGCGAAGCGGCACCACTCGGCGATCTCGCAGTTCAGCGCGAGGCCGATGCGGATCGCCGACTCCACGGCCTTGCCGTTGACCACCGGCAGCGCGCCGGGCAGCCCGAGGCAGGTCGGGCACACGTGCGTGTTGGGCTCCCCGCCGAAGAGGTTGGGGCAGCCGCAGAACATCTTCGTATCCGTGGACAGCTCGACGTGCACCTCGAGCCCGAGCACCGGGTCGAACCGTTCGACGACCTCGGCGTAGTCCATCAGGTCGGCAACCGCTGTCATTTCGCCGCCTCCGCGGTAACAAGTACGTCGGCGGTCACGCCGACACTCCCTTCAGCTCCGGAACCCGGTCCAGCAGCGGCCCTCGCGCGACCTCGTAGGCGGCGCCGACCCGGTAGAGCCGGTCGTCGGCCAGCGCGGGCGCCATGATCTGCAGCCCCACCGGGAGGCCGTCGTCCTCGGACAGCCCGCTGGGCACGCTCATCGCCGCGTTGCCAGCCAGGTTCGACGGGATGGTGCACAGGTCGGCCAGGTACATCGCCAGCGGGTCGTCCACCCGCTCGCCGATGCGGAACGCCGTGGTGGGCGTCGTCGGCGACACGAGCACGTCGACCTGCTCGAACGCGGCGGTGAAGTCGCGCGTGATGAGCGTGCGCACCTTCTGCGCCGAGCCGTAGTAGGCGTCGTAGTAGCCCGACGACAGCGCGTACGTGCCCAGCATGATGCGCCGCTTGACCTCCGCGCCGAAGCCCGCCTCGCGGGTCAGCGACATGACCTCCTCGGCGCTGTGGTCGCCGTCGTCGGCCACCCGCAGGCCGTAGCGCATGGCATCGAACCGGGCCAGGTTCGACGAGCACTCGCTCGGCGCGATCAGGTAGTAGGCGGGCAGCGCGTAGGTGAAGTGCGGGCACGACACCTCGACCACCTCGGCGCCCAGCTCCCGCAGCTGCGCCACGGCCGCCTCGAACGAACGCTGCACGCCGGGCTGGTAGCCCTCGCCCGCGAACTCGGTGACCACGCCGACCCGCACACCCTTCAGGTCGCCGGTGGCGCCCTGCCGCGCGGCCTCGACCACCGGTGGCACCGGCACGTTCACCGACGTCGAGTCGAGCGGGTCGTGCCCGGCGATCGCCTCGTGCAGCAGCGCCGCGTCGGTCACCGTGCGCGCGCACGGGCCTGCCTGGTCGAGCGACGACGAGAACGCCACGAGCCCGTACCGGGACACCCCGCCGTAGGTGGGCTTGACCCCGACGGTGCCGGTGACCGAGGCGGGCTGGCGGATCGAGCCGCCGGTGTCCGTGCCGATCGCCAGCGGAGCCTCGAACGCGGCCAGCGACGCCGACGAGCCGCCACCCGAGCCGCCGGGAATGCGGTCACGGTCCCACGGGTTGCGGGTCGGCCCGAACGCCGAGTTCTCGGTGGACGAGCCCATCGCGAACTCGTCCATGTTCGTCTTGCCGAGGATGACGACCCCGGCCTTCCGCAGCCTGCGCGTCACCGTCGAGTCGTACGGCGGCAGCCAGTTCTCCAGGGTCTTCGACCCGCACGTCGTGGGCACGCCCTTGGTGGTCAGCACGTCCTTGAGCGCGAGCGGCACACCGGCGATCGGCGACGCGGGCTGCCTGCCCTCCGCCAGGTCGCCGTCCACCGAGCGGGCGGCCTCGAGGGCGCCCTCGGCATCGACGTGCAGGAACGCGTGCACCGCGTCGTCGACCTCGGCGATGCGGTCGAGGTGGGCCTGCGTGACCTCCACCGAGGTGACCTCGCGGGCATGGATCTTCGCCGCCAGCTCGGCGGCGGTGAGCCTGGTCAGGTCCGTCACTGCTCTTCCCCCAGAATCCGCGGGACCCGGAACCGGCCCTCTTCCGCGGCGGGCGCACCGGCCAGCGCCTCCTGCTGCGTCAGCCCTGGCCGGACCACGTCCTCACGGAACACGTTGGTCAGCGGAACGGCGTGCGACGTCGGCGGGATGTCGTCAGCGGCGACCTCGCCGACCTTCGCCACCGCGTCCAGGATCTGGTCGAGCTGGCCCGCGAAGACGTCCAGCTCCTCCTCGGTGACGGCCATCCTGGCCAGTTTGGCGAGATGCGCGACCTCGTCGCGGGAAATGTTCGACACGCGGGCGACTCCGGAAGGGTGTTCTCGATTCGCTACACCGATGTTGTGGATATGGATGCTCCCCTGGGCAGTCTATGGCGTGCACGGGCGCACTCTCGATCGGGTTGTGCGGGACCGGTGGTGGGGCCGCCCATGTGACGGCGACTCCACTTGGCGTCGCCGTTCTGCCACAATCAGCGCCCGGCATACGCGCTCCACGGCGAGGAGGGAGTGCCCGAGCGGAAGAAGCACTGGAAGCTGCGGTGAGCTGGGTGAACGAGGTGAGGAAGCTGGCGCAGACGCGCACGGGCCGCGGGGATGCCGCGGAGTGCTGCCCGACCACCACCGAGGAGGGCTCGCCGTGTCTTTCCTGATCCGGGTCCAGCTGCCGGACAGCCCGGGCACGCTCGGAGCCGTCGCGACGGCGCTGGGCATGGCCGGAGCCGACATCCTGAGCGTCGACGTGGTCGAGCGCGGCAACGGCATCGCCATCGACGACCTGGTCGTGGAGCTGCCGTCGGGTCGGCTGCCGGACGCGCTGATCACGGCGGCCGAGAGCGTCGAGGGCGTCGAGGTGGACGCCGTGCGGCCGTACGCGGGCGTGCTCGACACCCATCGCGAGCTGGAGCTCGTGGAGGAGATCGCGGCGCGGCCCAGCTCGGGGCTGGACCTGCTGGCCGAAGGGGTGCCCAAGATCATCCGCGCGGGCTGGTCGGTGGTGGTCCAGCACACCGACGGCGGTATCGAGCGCGTCGCGTCCTCGGGCGCCGCGCCGGAGACGCCCATCACCGACATGCCGTGGCTGCCGCTGGAGCGGGCCACGGTGCTCGACTCGGAGGAGTCGTGGATCCCGGAGACCTGGCAGGAGCTGGGCACCGAGCTCGCCGCGACGCCGCTGGGCAAGCCCGACCGGGCACTGCTGGTCGGCCGCCCCGGTGGCCCGATGTTCCGGGCGGCGGAGGTCGCGCGACTGGCCCACCTCGCGGGCATCGTCGCGGTCGTGCTCGACGGCTGAACGCGGGCCTGCCCGCGTAACCTCGCAGGTGATGGGTGGGCAACCGGCACCGCGGGACCGCGCGGAGCGCATCGAGGAGGCGCTGAGCGTCCCCGTGCTCGTCGCGGCGCTCGTGTCGGTGCCCGCCGTCTTCCTCACCACCACCGATGGCACGACGGCGGTGATCGGCAGGACGCTCAACTGGCTGTCCCTGGCGGTGCTGCTGGGCGAGTCGCTGATCCTGCTGTGGCTCTCGGGCAGCGTCGTGACCTGGCTGCGCCGCTACCGCTGGCAGGTCCTCGTGGCCGGAGCCGCGGTGCCTGCCGTGGTGTTCGTGGTGGGCCCGGTGCAGATCCTGCGCCTGCTGCTGGCGGTGGGCGCGCTGCGCGTGCTGCGGGCGGGGCGCATCCTGCGCGCGGCCAGGGTGATCCGGCGCAGGGCCGGGCTGGCGGGCCGCCGGGGCCGGTGGCTGCTGGCCGGTGCGGGCCTGCTGGCGGCCGGGTTCGTCGTGGTGGTGCTGGCCAACCCCGAGTCCCGCAGCAGGAAGCTCCTGGCCGGGCTCGTCAACGGCGTCGGGCCTGTGCCCACCGCGCTGCTCGGCCTGGCCGCGCTGCTGCTCGTCGCCGCCGCGATCGCCGTCGTGCGGCGTTACAGGTCGCGGGCGAAGGCGATGAGCGTGATGCCCGGCACCGGCGTCCAGTCCCGCTCGGGCACCCGCGCGAAGCCCAGGCGCTCGTAGAGGCGGTGCGCGGCGCGCATCGTCCGCATGCTGCACAGCACCACCCTGGCGGCGCCGAGCGCACGTGCGCGGTCGAGCACCGCCCTGGTCAGCGCCGCGCCGACGCCCCGGCCCCTGGCGTGCCGTGCGACGGCCAGCATCCGGAACTCCAGCTCACCCTCCCGTGCCAGTTCGGCATACGGCGTGCCGGGCAGCACAACCGTCACGGTGCCGAGCAGGCGACCGTCGGCGTCGACGGCGGCCAGCAGCTCGGCATGCTCGGCGCGGCGTGCGGCGGCGCGCAGCTCGTCGCCGTACGGTTCGTGGTCGAGGAGGCAGTCGTCGGCGTAGGCCGCGTAGGTCAGCTCGCCGAGCTGCTCCAGCTCCCCCGGCTCAGCCGGGCGGACCCGGATGTCCGTGACCTCAGCGACCTCGGTGACCTCGCTGTCAGCCATCCTTCTCCTCGTTCTCCCCAGCGACCTCCGCGAGCTCCCTGGCGGCGTCGGGGCCGCGGTCGAGCAGCACACGGAAGCCGTCCTCGTCCAGCACCGGCACCTTGAGCTGCACCGCCTTGTCGTACTTGGAGCCGGGGGCGTCGCCGACCACCACGAAGGCCGTCTTCTTGGAGACCGAGCCCGCCGCCTTGCCGCCGCGAGCCATGATGGCCTCCTTGGCCTCGTCGCGCGAGAAGGTTTCCAGCGAGCCGGTGACGACGATCGAGAGCCCTTCGAGGTGACGCGGGATGGAGGTGTCGCGCTCCTCGGCCATGCGCACGCCGGCACGGCGCCACTTCTCGACGATCTCGCGGTGCCAGTCCACGGCGAACCATTCGCGCACGGCGGCGGCGATGGTGGGGCCCACGCCATCGACGTCGGCCAGCTCCTCCTCGCTCGCGCTGTCGATGCGCTCGACGGAGCCGAACTCCCTGGCCAGCGCCTGCGCCGCGGTGGGGCCCACGTGCCGGATCGACAGGCCCACCAGCACCTTCCACAGTGGCCGGTCCTTGGCCGAGTCGAGGTTGGCCAGCAGGCGCTGCCCGTTGGCGGAGAGCTCGCCCGCCTTGGTGACGAACAGGTCCACCTGGCGCAGCTTCTCCTCGTCCAGGTCGAAGACGTCGCCCTCGTCGGTGAGGACGTCCGACTGCAGCAACGCACCCGCGGCCTCCCAGCCGAGCACCTCGATGTCGAAGGCACCGCGCCCGGCGAGATGGAACAGCCGCTCCCGCAGCTGCGCGGGGCAGGAGCGGGCGTTGGGGCAGCGGATGTCGGCGTCGCCCTCCTTCTCGTAGGCCAGGCGCGTGCCGCACTCCGGGCAGTGCGAGGGCATGACGAACTCCCGCTCGGAGCCGTCGCGGACGTCCACCACGGGGCCGAGCACCTCGGGGATCACGTCGCCCGCCTTGCGGATCACCACGCGGTCGCCGATCAGCACGCCCTTGCGCTTGACCTCGGCGGCGTTGTGCAGCGTCGCCATCGCGACCGTGGAGCCCGCGACCTTGACCGGCTCCATCACCGCGTACGGGGTGACGCGGCCGGTCCGCCCGACGTTGACGCGGATGTCGAGCAGCGTGGTGTTGGCCTCCTCCGGCGGGTACTTGTAGGCGATGGCCCACCGGGGTGCTCGTGAGGTGGCGCCGAGCCTGCGCTGCAGCGACACCTGGTCGACCTTGATGACCACGCCGTCGATCTCGTACTCGGCGTCGTGCCGGTGCTCGCCCCAGTACTCGATGTGCTCGATGAGCCCATCGATGGTGTCGATGACCTTGCTGTACGGCGAGACGGGCATGCCCCACGCGGCCAGCGCGTCGTAGGCCTCGGACTGGCGCTCGGGCTCGAAGCCGGTGCGCTTGCCCAGGCCGTGGCACAGCAGCCGCAGCGGCCGCGAGCGGGTGACCTTCGGGTCCTTCTGGCGCAGCGAGCCGGCCGCCGCGTTGCGCGGGTTGGCGAACGGTGGCTTGCCGGCCTCTACCAGCCGGGCGTTCAGCTCGGCGAACTCGCTGACGCGGTAGTACACCTCGCCGCGGATCTCGATCAGGTCGGGGATGCCGAACTCGTCGCTCGGGGTGAGCCGGTCGGGCACGTCCTGCAGGGCGCGCACGTTGAGCGTGACGTCCTCGCCGGTGCGGCCGTCGCCGCGGGTGAGCGCGCGGGTGAGCCTGCCCTTCTCGTAGAGCAGGTTGACGGCCAGGCCGTCGATCTTCAGCTCGCACAGGTAGCGCGTCTGGCCGCCGACCTCGCGTTCCACACGGTCCACCCAGGCGCGCAGCTCCTCGAGGTCGAACGCGTTGTCGAGGCTGAGCATGCGTTCGAGGTGGTCGTGCGCGGTGAACTCGGTGGAGAACATGCCGCCGACGTTCTGGGTCGGCGAGTCCGGCGACACCAGGCCGGGATGCTCGGCCTCCAGCCGCTCCAGTTCACGCAGGAGCCGGTCGAACTCGCCGTCGGAGATGGTGGGTGCGTCCAGCACGTAGTACCGGAACTGGTGCCCCCGGACCTCCTCGGCGAGCGCGCCATGGCGCTCCCGCACGTCCGCAGGGACGTCCTTGATGTCCTCGGCGACCTGTCCCGCTGCGTAGTCCTCGCTGCTCACAGCCCCATACCCTAGTCAGGACCACCGACATCGCCCGCCAGCTCCCGGACGAGGTCGCGCAGTTCCAGCAGCCCGATGGTGCCGTCCGGCTCGGCCACGGCCGTCTCGACACGGCGCAGCCGTTCGGCGGCGAGCCGCTCGCCGAGCGTGGCGTCCAGCGGCAGGAACGTCATCGCGGCGCGCGCGGGCTCCTCCAGCTCCGCCAGCCCGGGGTGGTGCACGGCCACGTCCACCACGCGCTCGATCTCATCCACCTGGGCGACGACCCGGACGTCGGCGAGCGCGATGCGGTGCCCGGCGAGGTTGACGGTGACCTCGGTCGGGTCCGGCACCGGCGGCACCGAGTCGTGGTACTCCCAGATGGCGTCGTCGGGCGGCGCGGCGGCCTTCCAGGCGTCGGTGTAGGGGCGCAGCGCCGGGTCCTCCTGGCCGGACACGACCAGGGCGTAGATCGAGCGCTGCCCGCGGTCGAGGGAGAACTGCAGGTCCGGGTGCAGCCGCGCGACCTCCTCACACAGCAACGTCTCGGCCCGCTGCGGCTCGCCCTCGCCGAGTGCGGCGCTGATGTCCGGCAGCAGTTCCCGCCAGCGGCGCCAGAACGCTTCCGCGGCGGCCTCGGGGTCGGCGGGCACGTCCTGCTCGGGCCACGGCGTCCTCGGATCGGGCGCGTCACGGGGGTCGGTGCTGCGGGAACGCCGGAACCATCGCATTCCCCACTCCTACCAGCCCTCAGGAGGCTCCAGGAACGCTTTGCCCAGATCGCGAGTCAGCGACAGTGCCGTGCGCAGCCACTCGTTCGTCGCGCCCGCCAGCCCGCAGGCCGGCGTGGGCAGGGCGCGCTCGGCGAGGATCGAGCGGTTGAAGCCGAGGCGGTCGACCAGGCGCAGCGCGGGCCCGGCCACGTCGCGCAGCTCCGGCGGCACGGCAGGCGCCTCGGCGGGCACCAGGCCCAGCAGCAGTTCCGTGCCCGCGTCCCACGCCTCGCCGAGTTCGTCCAGCAGGCTGCCGGGTGCACCGTCGAGCAGGGTCGCGTCCAAGGCCAGCGCCCCGGCGCCCGCCGCGCGCAGCAGCGACACCGGCGGACGGGTCGCGCAGCAGTGCACGATCACCGGGGTGCCGGTGCTCTTGCCGACGGCGTCGATGACGTCGGCGAGCAGGGTGCGCGCCTCGGGGGCGGGAACCGCGTCGACGGTGCCGTAGCCGGAGGCGGTGGACAGCGACCCGGCGAGCACGTCGGGCAGGGCCGGCTCGTCGAGCTGCACCACCACCCGGGCGCCGGTGCGCTCCGCCAGCTCGGCGACGTGCGCGGCGAGACCTTCGACCAGCGACGAGGCGAAATCGTGCACGGCGCCGTGGTCGGTGAGCACCCGGTGCCCGCGGGCCAGCTCGACGTGGGCTGCCAGCGTCCACGGCCCGGCGGCCTGGGTTTTCACCACCGCGGGCCTGGCGCCCGCGCGGTCGGCCGCCTCGGCGAAGGCGTCGACGTCCCAGCGCAGCAGGTCCACCGCCCTCCGGTGGTGCCTGCCGGGCCGCGCCGCCACGCGGTAACCGCTGGGCACCTCCTCGACGGCGAGGTCCACCAGCAGGCCCGCCGTCCGGCCGACGAGATCGGCGCCGAGGCCACGGCCGGGCAGCTCGGGCAGGTACGGCAGCTCGGGCAACTCACCGAGTACCACGGCGGCGGCCTCGGCCGCGTCGGTACCCGGCATGGAGCCGATGGCGGTGGCCGCGCCGCTGGGCCAGAGTCGCTCGTTCACGGTGCTGATTGTTCCCCCTGTTACCGCTGGATGAACGCTGGGGCGGCGCGATCCTCACGCCTCGCCTCCCCTGGCACGCGTCCCGTACCGTCGTAGCCATCGAATCCGCTGGGTACTAGGGAGGTGAGACGCATGAGAGTGGCACTCGCGCAGACCGACTGCCGGCTCGGCGACGTGGACGGGAATCTGGCCGATACCGAGCGCCTCATCAAGGACGCCGCGACGGAGGACGCCGACCTGGTGGTCTTTCCCGAGCTGAGCCTCACCGGCTACGCGCTCGGCCAGCTCGCCGACGACATCTCGCTGTGGCCCGACGATCCGCGTCTCGCCGACCTGTCCCGGCACGGCCCGGACGTGGTCATCGGGCTGCTGGAGGACGGCCGCATCCGCAGGCACAACTCGGCGCTGTACCTGTCGAACGGCCAGCTGGTGCACAACCACCGCAAGCTCTACCTGCCCAACTACCTCATCTGGGAGGAGCGCAAGCACGCCAGCCCCGGCCAGCACATGCGGGCCTTCGAGACCAAGCACGGCCGGTTCGCGACGCTGATCTGCAACGACGCCTGGCAGCCGATGCTGCCATGGCTCGCCGCCCAGGACGGCGCCGAGCTGATGATCGTGCCTGCGAACAGCGCCGCGAAACTCACCGGCGGTTCGTTCGACCCCGCCGAGTACTGGCACGACCTGCTCACGTTCACCGCGCGCATGCAGCAGTGCTGGGTCGTCTACGTCAACCGGGTCGGCGACGAGGCGGGCGTGCGTTTCTGGGGCGGCTCCCGCGTGATCGACCCGTGGGGCTCGGCGGTGGCGACCGCCCCGACGTGGGAGGAGTCGCTGACCATCGTCGACATCGATCCCTCGGCGGTGCGCAGGCGCAGGCGGGAGATGCCGCTGCTGGCTGATGCCAGGCTCGGTCTGCTGCGCCGGGAGCTGGAGCGGCTCATCACCGAGAGCGGCAGCGACTGACCGAGCGCGTCGCGGCCACGCTGACTAAGCGACCGTTCAGTGACGTGCGTCTCACCGGGCTCCCTGCGGGAGTGCGAAAGCTGCTCTGATCGGGAGATGGAACCGGTCGACGACGACAACAGCAGCCACTGGGCCGAGCCCGGCGTGTACACGGTGGCGCCCGGCGTGTACCGCATCCCGCTGCCCCTGCCCCACGACGCGCTGCGGGCGGTGAACGTCTACGCGCTCACCGACGGCGACTCGCTCGTGCTCATCGACTCCGGCTGGGCGCTGGAGGAAGCACACACGCAGCTGGAGCGGGCGCTGGGCGGCATCGGTGCGGCGCTCGGCGACGTCAGCCAGTTCCTGGTCACGCACGTGCACCGCGACCACTACACGCTCGCGGTGGCGCTGCGCCGCAAGTTCGGCGGGCGGATCGCGCTCGGGCTCGCCGAGGAGCCGTCGCTGCGGGCCAGCGCCACGCCGGGAACGCGGCCGATGCGTGCACAGCTGCGCCTGCTGCGGCAGGCCGGAGCGCAGCCCGTGCTCGACGAGCTGGTCAGGGCCTTCGCCGACTGGCGTCCCGCCACGGACGAGAGCTTCTGGGAGGACCCGGACGAGTGGCTCACCGAAGGCACGCGCACGGTGCTGCCCGGCAGGCGGCTCGAGGTCGTGCCCACGCCGGGGCACACGGTCGGTCACGTCGTGTTCGACGACGCCGAGGGCGGTCTGCTGTTCTCCGGCGACCACGTGCTGCCGCACATCACGCCGTCGATCGGGTTCCAGCCCGCGCCGTCGGAGTCGCCGCTGCGCGAGTACCTCGGGTCGCTGCGGCTGGTGCGGCAGCGCCCGGACCGGCGGCTGCTGCCCGCGCACGGCGCGGTGTCGCCGAGCGTGCACGCCAGGGTGGACGAGTTGCTGGCCCACCACGAGACACGGCTGGCCGAGATCGGTGAGCAGGTCGCGGCCGGAGCGCGGACCGCCTACGAGACGGCGCTGCGGCTCACGTGGACCCGCCGGGGCCGGGCGCTGGCCGAGCTGGACGTGTTCAACCAGATGCTCGCGGTCCTGGAGACCGGCGCGCACCTGGACCTGCTCGTGGAGCAGGGCAGGCTCACCGCCGCCGAGACCGACGGCGTGCGGCACTACGCCACCTGACGCGGCTGCCCCTCGTCGGCAGCGCTGAAACCGGCACAGTCGACATCACCAACGCCGGCATCGAGGCGATCTTCGCGGCTGAGGACGCCGAGAAGCACGGCAGCCGGTGATGTTACTCGACGTCGGCGTCTGGCTGGCCGCCGTCTGGGCACGGCACGCGCATCATCCCCGGGTGGCGGCATGGTTCGACGAGCAGACCGGCGATCTCCTGTTGTGCCGGGTCACGCAGCTGAACCTGCTGCGACTGCTGTCCAATCCGGCCGTCCTGGGGCCGGACGCGCTCGCCCGCTCCGAAGCGTGGCGAGTGATCGACCAGCTCGGGGCGACGACCGCGTGCGCTGGGTGGCCGAACCCATGCAGGTGGAACAGGTCTGGCGCGTGATCTCGGCACGGGAGGACAACAGTCACAAGCTGTGGACCGACGACTATCTGGCCGCCTTCGCCCAGACGTCCGAGCTGGAACTGGTCACCCTGGACACCGGGTTCGCCCGCCGGTATCCGTCCGTCAGCGTCCGTACCCTGCTCGTCGACCCGTGACCGCGAATCAGCACCGGGCGCTCGGCACCACGATCTGAAGCTCCCCAATGTGGCATTCGCTCCACTGGATGGAGCGAATGCCGCATTCGCTCCACTCAACGTGACGAATGTGGCATTGGGGAGCTTCTAGCCGGTGGTGAAGCGGTCCCGGAGTTCGCGTTTGAGGATCTTGCCGGAGGCGTTGCGGGGCAGGTCGTCGACGAAGCGCACCGACTTGGGCACCTTGAACGACGCAAGCCTGCCCTTGACGTGGCCAAGCAGGTCCTGCTCGCTCACCTCGCCCTTCGGCACCACGACGGCGGTGATGGCCTCGATCCACTTCTCGTCGGCAAGGCCCACCACGGCCACCTCGCCGACCGCCGGGTGCGTGTAGAGCGCGTCCTCGACCTCCCGCGACGCCACGAGCACGCCACCGGTGTTGATCACGTCCTTGATGCGGTCGACGACGTAGATGTAGCCCTCCTCGTCGATCCGCACGAGGTCGCCCGAGTGGAACCAGCCGCCCCGGAAGGCCTCCTCGGTCTCCTCCGGCTTGTCCCAGTAGCCCTCGCACAGCTGCGGCGAGCGGTAGACGACCTCGCCCTGCTCGCCGGGCGCGACGTCGTTGCCGTCGGGGTCCACGACGCGCAGCTCCACGAACAGCGCGGGCCTGCCCGCCGAGTCGGGACGCTGCTCGTGCTCCTCCGGCCGCAGGATCGTGGCCAGCGGGCCGATCTCCGACTGCCCGAAGCAGTTGTAGAAGCCCAGCCGCGGCATCGCCTCGCGCAGCCGGTCCAGCACCGGGCCGGGCATGATCGACGCACCGTAGTACGCCTTGCGCAGCGAGGACAGGTCCCTGGCTCCGAAGTCGGCGTGGTTGGCCAGCGCCACCCACAGCGTCGGCGCGGCGAAGAACGCGCCGTGGCCGTCCTCGCCAATCCGGCGCAGGATCTCCGCGGGGTCGGGCGTCTCCAGCAGGGTGTTCACCGCGCCGACGGCCAGCCACGGCAGCAGGAACACGTGCATCTGCGCCGAGTGGTACAGCGGCATCACGTGCAGCGGGTGGTCGTGCTCGGTGAGGTCCAGCCCGACCACGCACGACAGGTACTCGTGCACCAGCGCGCGGTGCGTCATCATCGCGCCCTTGGGCCGCGACGTGGTGCCGGACGTGTAGAGCAGCTGCACCAGGTCGGTCTCGGCCACCTCGACGTCCACGGCGGGCACCTCTCCCGCGCTCGCCACCGCCAGCACCGAGCCGTCGGCGTCCCGCAACGGCAGCACCTGCTTCAGCGGCAGCGCCAGCGCGTCGAGCTCCCCGCGCAGCGCCGGGTCGGCGAGCGCCACCGTGCTGCCGGACTGCTCGACGAGGTAGCGCAGCTCCTCGCCGGTGAGGTTGTAGTTCAGCGGCACGTGCACCAGCCCCGCCCGCGCGCACGCGAGGAAGCCGATCAGGTAGGCGTCGGAGTTCTTGCCATAGGCGGCCACCCGGTCGCCCTTGGCGAGCCCCAGCGACAGCAGGTGAGCCGCGGCCCTGCTCACCGCGGCGTCCAGCTCGGCATAGGTCCACTCGCGCCCGGCGAAGCGCAGGGCGGTGCGCTGCGGTGTCCTCGCCGCGCTGCGCCGCAGAACGTCGGAGACCGTGCTGGACCGGACCGTGCTCGTCATCGAACCTCCCGCGGCGATCGCCGGTTACGCCGTGGACGAGATCTTCGCACTCCCGAGCACGAGGTCGCCAGCCTCGGCGTCCGGCCGGTAGAGCACGACCACCTGCCCCGGTGCCACGCCGCGCAGCGGCTCGCGCAGCTGAACGGACACGCCACCGTCGACGGCCTCCGCCACGGCGGGCGCGGTGCCGCCATGCGCGCGCACCTGCACCAGGCACTCGGTGGGCCCGGCCAGCGGCCCGGCGGGCCAGATCGGCCGGTCGGCCTCGATCCGCTGGACGGCGAGGCGTTCCGCGGGGCCGACCTTGACGGCCCCCGACACCGGCTCCAGCGCCAGCACGTAGCGCGGCCTGCCGTCGGCGGCGGGGGCGTCGATGCCGAGTCCCTTGCGCTGGCCCACGGTGAAGCCGTGAACGCCGGAGTGCCTGCCCAGCACGGCGCCGGTCTCGGCGTCCACCAGGTCGCCGGGCCGCTCGCCCAGCCGCGACTCCAGAAACGAGCGCGTGTCGCCGTCCGGGATGAAGCAGATGTCGTGGCTGTCGGGCTTGCCCGCCACGGCGAGCTCCCGCTCGGCCGCCTCCGCCCGCACGTCCGGCTTGCGCGAGCCGCCCAGCGGGAACATCGCGTGCCGCAGCTGCTCCGGTGTCAGCGAGGCCAGCACGTAGGACTGGTCCTTGTCCTCGTCGGCGCTGCGCCGCAGCTCCGGCACACCGTCCACAACGGACAGGCGCGCGTAGTGTCCGGTGCACACGGCGTCGAAGCCGAGCGCCATGGCCTTGTCGAGCAGGGCCTCGAACTTGATCTTCTCGTTGCAGGTGACGCAGGGATTCGGGGTGCGGCCCGCGGCGTACTCGCCGACGAAGGTCTCCACGACCTCCTCGGTGAACCGCTCGGCGAAGTCCCACACGTAGAACGGGATGCCGAGGATGTCCGCGGCACGGCGCGCGTCGCGCGAGTCCTCGACCGTGCAGCATCCGCGGGAGCCGGTGCGCAGCGTGCCGGGCTTGGCCGACAGCGCCAGGTGCACCCCCACCACGTCGTGTCCGGCCTCCACCGCGCGCGCGGCGGCCACCGCCGAGTCCACTCCCCCGCTCATCGCGGCCAGTACGCGCATCGGTTACACCTCCTCCTGCTGCTGCCTGCCGTTCTTGCGCATCCCCGCCAGGCCCGCCTGCCGGGCCCGTTCCACGACGCCGCCCAGCTCGCGGGCGAGCGCGTCCACGTCGTCACGGGTGGACGTGTGTCCCAGCGAGAACCGCAGCGAGCCGCGTGCGGACGCGGCGTCGGCGCCCATGGCCAGCAGGACGTGGCTGGGTTCGGCGACACCCGCCGTGCACGCCGAACCGGTGGAGCACTCGATGCCCTTGGCGTCGAGCAGCATCAGCAGGCTGTCGCCCGCGCAGCCGGGGAAGGTGAAGTGGGCGATGCCGGGCAGCCTGCCGTCCGAGCCCGGGGCCTCGCCGTTGAGCACGGCGTCGGGCACCTCCTGCTGCACCGCCACGATCAGCTCGTCCCGCAGCTTGGCCACGGCCTCGGCGGTGGCGGGCCGTTCGCGCACGCTCGTGCGCACGGCGGTGGCGAAGGCGTGGATGGCGGGCACGTCCAGCGTCCCGGAGCGCACCTCGCGCTCCTGGCCGCCGCCGTGCAGCAGCGGCACGCACGGGGTGTCGCGGTCGAGCAGCAGCGCACCGACGCCGTAGGGCCCGCCGATCTTGTGCCCGGTGAGGGTGAGCGCGTTCGCGCCACTGGCGGCGAAGCCGACGTCCACGGCGCCGACCGCCTGCACCGCGTCGCTGTGCAGCGGGATGCCGTGCTCGGCGCAGACACCCGCCAGTTCCGGCACCGGGTTGACGGTGCCGACCTCGTTGTTGGCCCACATGACGGTGGCCAGCGCCACGTCGTCCGGGTTCGCGTCGATGGCCTCGCGCAGGGTCTCCGGCCGCACCCGGCCGTGGGCGTCGACCTCCAGCCACGTCACCTCGGCGCCGGCATGGTCGGCGAGCCACTGCACGGCGTCCAGCACGGCGTGGTGCTCCACGGCGCTCGCCAGCACGCGGCGCCGCGCCGGGTCGGCGTTCCTGCGGGCCCAGTAGATGCCCTTGACGGCGAGGTTGTCGCTCTCCGTGCCACCCGCGGTGAAGATCACCTCGGACGGCCGGGCACCCAGTGCCTCGGCGACCGCCTCGCGGGCCTCCTCGACCACCCGCCGGGCCCTGCGCCCCGACGAATGCAACGAGGAAGCGTTGCCCACGGTGGACAGCGCTTCGCTCATCGCCGCGACCGCTTCGGGAAGCATCGGCGTCGTGGCGGCATGGTCGAGATAGGTCATCGCCTTACCAGGGTAGTCGGCGCCCCGCGGCCGTCACTGCGGCACTAGTCACGCGGGCGGCGCCCGGCCGCCAGCGCCCCGAGCACCGCGACGCCCGCGAACGTCAGGGCCAGCACGGCGACGGCCGGTCCGGGCCTGCTCGCCGAGGCCAGCACGCCCAGCAGCACGCCGCCGAAGCCGATCGCCAGCGCCGAGGTGACCCAGTCGCCGAGCTGCAGCGCCGCGGTGTTGAACCCGCGCTCCGCCTCGGGCGAGTGGCGCAGGAGCAGCACCGACAGCGACGGGAACGCCACGCCCATCCCGGCCCCGCCGACGGCCGCGGCCACGAACGCCGGCCAGCCGGGGCTCCACGGCTGCGACACCACCGCGAACAGCAGCAACGCGGCACCGACCAGCACGAAGCCCGCGCGCACGAGCGTCTCCCTGCGCCAGTCCGGGTGCCTGCCCTGCACGGCCGAGGCGGCCGACCAGCTCAGCGCCGTCACCGTCAGCGGAAGGCCCGCCTGTGCGGGGCCGTAGCCGTGCACGGCCGTCATGGTCAGCGGCAGGTAGGCCTCCAGCGCCGCGAACGTCCCGGCGAGCAGCGCCCGGCAGGCCACGACGGCCGGCACACCGGGCCGGGCGGTGACGGTGCCCGGGGGCAGCAGCCTGCGCAGGGCGAGCGCGAGCGCGGCGAGACCGGCGACGCCGTAGCCCAGCGCGAGGGGGGACGGATGCTGCGCGGCCCAGGTCAGCACCGCCACACCGATTGCCGCCGCCACGGCGGCGGGCACGCTCGCGCTGACCTCCGGGCGGCCCTGCGGGCGCCCGGCCAGGCCGCGCAGCACCGGCGCGAGCATCGCGACGCCCACGGGCACGAGCGGCACCAGGCCGAGAAACACCCACCGCCACCCCAGGTGCTCGGTGACCAGCCCGGCGATCGAGGGCCCGACCACGGCGGGCAGCACCCAGGCCGCGGCGGTGGCGGCGTAGAGGACGGGCCGTTCGCGGTCGGTGTAGACGGCGGCGACGAGCAGCTGGGTGGCCACGAGCAGGGTGCCGGTGCCGAGTCCCTGCAGGAACCGGCCCGCCAGCAGCAGCGCCATGTCCTGCGCCAGCCCGGCCACCAGCAGGCCTGCGAGGAAGAGCGCGGGCCCGGCAAGCAGCGACGGCACAGGCCCACGACGGTCGCAGATCCGGCCGGACAGGACCGTCGCCACGACGCTGGCGACGAGGAACGCGGTGAACGGCCACGAGTAGAGGGCGCCGCCGCCGAGGTCGGCGACCATCGTCGGCATCGCCGTGGCGACGCCCAGGTTCTCGAAGGCGATCAGCGTGATGACGAGCAGGAGCCCCGCCGTGGTGGTGCGGTGTTCCGGCGTCCACAACACCCCTCGGCGGGGCTCCACTGTCTGGGCCATACCCCCAACCTGCACCTTCGAGTGCGGTGGAGGTCCAGTGGTTTTCCCGCTACGGGATGCCCGCCAGCGACGTCTCCAGCGTGTCCTCGGCGAGGTCGTTGTCCACCATCTGCCCGCCGAGGTAGGCCGCGTAGGCGGGCAGGTCCAGGTGCGCGTGCCCGCACAGCGCCGTCAGGATCACCTTCTCCTCGCCGGCCTCCTTGCAGCGCAACGCCTCGCGCACGCAGGCGGCCAGCGCGTGGGTGGGCTCGGGCGCCGGGATGATGCCCTCGCTGCGGGCGAACCGCACCCCGGCCGCGAAGCACTCCTGCTGCGGCACGGCGAGCGCGTCGATGACGCCGAGTTCGTAGATGTGCGACAGCAGCGGCGACATGCCGTGGTAGCGCAGGCCGCCCGCGTGGATCGGGTCGGGGATGAACTCGTGGCCGAGCGTGTGCATCTTCATCAGCGGCGTCAGTCCCGCGGTGTCGCCGAAGTCGTAGGCGTAGCGGCCGCGGGTCAGCGAGGGGCAGGCCGACGGTTCGACGGCGCGGATCTCCGGTGCCATCCGGCCCGCCAGCTTCTCACGCAGGAATGGAAACACCAGGCCGCCGAAGTTGGAGCCGCCGCCGGTGCAGCCGACGATGACGTCCGGGCGGTCGTCCGCGAGCGCGAACTGCTTGATCGCCTCCTCGCCGATCACCGTCTGGTGCAGCAGGACGTGGTTGAGCACGCTGCCAAGGGCGTAGCGGGCGTTGGGGTCGCCCGCGGCCTGCTCGACGGCCTCGCTGATCGCGATGCCGAGGCTGCCGGTGGAGTCGGGGTGCTCGGCGAGCACCTTGCGCCCGGCCTGGGTGAGGTCGGACGGGCTCGGGTGCACGGTCGCGCCGAACGTCTCCATCATGATCTTGCGGTAGGGCTTCTGGTCGTAGGAGGCGCGCACCTGCCACACCTCGCACTCCAGGCCGTAGGTGGCGCACGCGAACGCCAGCGCGCTGCCCCACTGGCCCGCGCCGGTCTCGGTGGTGAGGCGGCGGACGCCCTCGGCGGCGTTGTAGAACGCCTGGGGCACCGCGGTGTTCGGCTTGTGCGAGCCGACGGGGCTCACGCCCTCGTACTTGTAGTAGATCCGCGCCGGTGTGCCGAGCGCCTTCTCCAGCCTGCGCGCGCGGTAGAGCGGGGAGGGCCGCCACAGCCGGTAGACGTCGAGAACCTCGCCGGGAATATCGACAAAACGATCAGTCGTCACTTCCTGGCCGATGAGCGCCTGCGGGAACAGCGGCGCGAGGTCGTCGGGGCCGACCGGCTCCCGCGTGGCCGGGTGCAGCGGAGGGGGCGGCGGCTCGGGCAGGTCGGGAACGACGTTGTACCACTGGGTCGGCATGTCCTCTTCGTCGAGCAGGTACTTGGTACGACTGGTCATCTCGCGCCTCCGCCTCGTTGGTGAGCAAGGGACCTTTACTCTCGCCAGACGCTAGTAAATCTCCCTTGCTCGCTCCTGGCGAGACCGGAGAGGCGTATGTGGGTGAACCGGGTGACCGGACGGCGGGACAATGGGGGCGTGGCCCGAACGATCGACTGGGACGAGCACGAGGCGGCGATCGTGCTCGTGGACCAGTGCGCGCTGCCCGCGACGTACCGGCTGCTGCACGTCGCCTCGGTCGACGACCTGATCGCCGCCATCCAGCGGCTCGCCGTGCGCGGAGCGCCCGCCCTCGGCGCCGCCGGTGCGCTCGGGGTGGCGCTGGCCGCCCGCGTGCACGGCACCGACACCGCCGCCGTGCACGCCGACGCCCAGCGGCTCGCCGCCGCCCGGCCCACGGCCGTCAACCTGCGCTGGGGTGTCGAACGCGCGCTCGCCGCATTGCCGGAAGGCGCCGGCGCCGTGCTGGCCGAGGCCAGGTCGATGCTCGCCGAGGACGAGCGCGTCAACCGCGAGGCCTCGGCCCACGCCGCCGACCTCGTGCTGCAGCGCTGCGCGCGCCGCCCGCTGCGCCTGCTCACCCACTGCAACACCGGCCACCTCGCCGCGGTGGCCTGGGGAACCGCCCTCGGCGCCGTGTGGCACCTGCACGCCGCGGGCCACGTCGAGTACGTGCTCGCCGACGAGACCCGGCCGTTGCTGCAGGGAGCCAGGCTGACCGCGTGGGAGCTGGCCAGGGCCGGGGTGCCCTATCGGCTGCTGCCGGACTCGGCCGCGGCCGCGGCCATGGCCCAGGGACTGGTGGACTGCGTCCTGGTGGGCGCCGACCGCGTCGCGGCCAACGGCGACGTGGCGAACAAGGTGGGCACCTACGGCCTGGCCGTGGCCGCCGCCCGGCACGGGATCCCGTTCGTCGTCGTCGCCCCGTCCTCCACAGTGGACAAGACGGTGCCGGACGGCGGCGCCATCGTCATCGAGCAGCGCGACGCGGGCGAGCTCACCCACGTGGCGGGCGCCCGCATCGCCCCGGACGGGGCGCCGGTGTTCAACCCGGCCTTCGACGTGACCCCGGTGGAACTGGTGACCGCCGTCGTCACCGAGCACGGGATATTCGCTGGCGCGGCCCGCTAGCGTCGACGTTCGTGGAGGAGTTTCCCGTCGCCGCGCTCTGCGCGCGGCTCGGCCTGACCGGCCCTGTCGAGCGTTTCCCGGAGGGCTCGCTGCCCGTCTACGCCGTCGGCGAGGACCTCGTGCTGAAGCTCTACCCGCCCGGCGATGCCGCCGAGGCGCGCACCGAGACCCTGGTGCTGCGTGCCCTCGACGGCAGGCTGCCCGTGCCGACCCCCGCCGTGGTGGGCGAGGGCGAGTGGCGGGGCTGGTGGTGGCTGCTCATGAGCAGGCTCCACGGCGAGAGCCTGGCCTCGGCCTGGCCTCGGCTGTCCACACCGGAACGCGCCGGGCTGGCCACGAGCCTCGGCGAGACGCTGGCCGCCCTCCACGCCGTCGACGATCCCGCGCTAACCGAGCTGGAACCGCGCGACTGGGCCGGGTTCGTGGCGGCGCGGCGCGGGGTGGTGGCCGCCGAGCAGCGGGAGCTGGGCCTCGACGAGCGGTGGCTGCGGCAGCTCCCGGACTTCCTCGACGCCGTCGACCTCGGCGAGCCGGAGCCCGTGCTGCTGCATACCGAGTTCATGCGGGAACACGTGCTGCTGCGCCACGACGGCAAGCGCTGGCACGTGAGCGGGCTGCTCGACTTCGAACCCGCCATGCGCGGCGCGGCCGAGTACGACCTCGTGGCGGCCGGCGTCTTCCTCGCCGGTGGCGACACCCGGTTCCTGCGGTCGCTGCTGCTGGGCTACGGCTACTCGCCCGCCGCGCTGGACGTGTGCTTCGCCCGCCGCTGCCTGGCCTACACGCTGCTGCACCGCTACGCCAACCTGGCAGGCTACCTGCGCCGCCTGCCCGCGCCGCCGGAGCCCACCCTGGACGCGCTCGCCCGCACCTGGTTCCTGCCCGCAGGCCGGGATTGAGCGCCACGCGCATGCACGCGAGCCTCTCGACGATGTCGCGGCAGGCCCGCGCGCGGTTCGCTGGAGCCATGACCACACGCGAGAACAGAACCCACGAGAAGACACTGAAGGCCATCGCGAAGCGCTCGTTCTGCACGCTGGCCACCAGCTCACCCGCGCAGCGCCCGCACGTGGCCGGTGTGCTCTACCAGGCGGTGGGCACCACGCTCTACGTCAGCACCGAACGCGGCAGCCGCAAGGCCCGCAACATCGCCGCCAACCCGCACGTCGCCGTGTGCATCCCGATCCGCCGCCTTCCGGTCGGCACGCCGTCGTCGGTGCAGTTCCAGGGCCGCGCCGAGATCCTGCCCGTCGACCACCCCGAGCTGGTGCGGCTGGCGGGCGCGGGACGGCTGAAGGCGGTCACCAGCCATGGTGAGCTGGAACTGCCGGACGGCTGCTTCCTCCGGATCACACCGATGCGCAGGCTCACCACCTACGGCGTGGGCATGTCGCTCGTGCGGCTGCTGCGTGACCCGCTGAACGCCGCGGGCACCGTCGAGCTGGCGGCCTGACCCCGTGCGGCGCGAGCCGAAGGGCACCGTGGGTACCGGATACGTACCCGAGGGCACCTTGGGCGCGGCCGCGCTGCCGGGCGCTAGGGGAACGGGATCCGGCTCCGCTCGGTGAGCGTCGCGAGGTCGTGCACGAGCGCACCCGAGGCCGACACCGTCCACAGGTCCGCACCGATGACCAGGGCCCGCAACACCGGTGTGGCGTGCGCGATGCGGGTCCGCTCGGTGAGGTTGCCGTCGCCGACGCGCAGCACGAGCGCGTCCGTGTCGGTGGGCAGCACCAGCAGCCGCTCCGGCTCCCAGTACAGGAACGCATGGGTGTCCGACTCGACCTGCGCCAGGCCACCGGTGAGCCGGTGCTGCGCCACGCGGCGCGGCCTGGCCGGGTCGGCGACGTCGAACAGCGACACCTGCATGCCCAGCGCCCTGCCCTGCAGGTCCGCCTCCTGGCCCACCCCGATGAGCCTGCCCTCCCCCGCGCGGTGCAGGTAGGCCGAGTAGCCGGTGATCTTGAGCTCCCCCACCGCCCTCGGCGCGGCCGGGTCGGCGAGATCCAGTGTGTACAGCGGATCGGTCTGCCGGAACGTCACGACGTAGCCGACGGGGCCGAAGTACCGCACGGCATAGATCCGCTCGCCCTTGCCGAGCCCGCCCAGCCTGCCGGCCTCGGTGAGCCGATCGCCCCGGCGCGCGAGCACGGTCACCGTGTTGTCGGCGCCGGTGGTGGTCGCCACGCGCAGGTGACCGTCGTGTTCGGACATCGCGTACTGGTTGAGCAGCGTGCCCTCCACCACGCCCGACGCGACGTGGCGGGCAGGGCCCGCTCCGGTGATGTCGAACGCGTGGATCTCGGTGCGTCCGGTGGCGTCGTGGGCGACGTAGAGGGTCTCGGCCGTGCCGTAGACGACCCGGCCGTCCGCGGCGATCGTCACCGGCTCGCCCGTGCCCAGCTCGCCTGCCAGGTCGATCGAGAGCACTGTCAGCATCCCCGTCGCGGTGTAGCGCCGCGGATGCAGCACCCGGTCGCAGTCGACGAGCCGCCCGCTCTCGCTGCGCCCGCCCGCCTCGAGCTCGTAGCGCGGCAGCCAGTCGTCGAGGGTCATGGCACCGGCCGCCGCCGCGGGCTGCGGCATCGGGACGTCGCGCGGGAACCTCGGCAACGTGTGCAGCACGACCCGCGCCCGCCCGTTCACCAGGCGCGCGTCGACCATCGTGCCGGGAACGCTCAGCGTGCCGATCGTCCGCGGCGCCCCCGCGAGGTCCACGAGGGTGAGCCTCCCGTCCTGGCCCGCGACGAGCGCCCGGTCGCCGTCGAGCAGCAGCCGGCTCGGCCGCCCGCCGCCCGGAAGGTCCAGTGTGGACGTCTGGGTCCTCGTCGCCGCGTCGAGAACGCGCAGGCGGCCGTCGGCGACGGTGACGATGCGGCGCCCGTCGGTCTGCACGATGTCGGGCTCCTCCACGCCCTGCTCGTGGTTGTTGGTCGTCGAGTGCGCGGGCGCCGAGGCCTCCGCCCGCACGTCGGGCACCGCACCCGCGGGCGCCGCACCCTGCGCGACCACGGCTCCCTCGCGGTCGGCGGGCTGCGGCGCCGGCGCCCCCGACCGCAGGGCCTCGCGCAGGCCCTCCAGCGCGGCGTCGCACGAGCCGAAGGCCGCGAGCGATGCCTGTCCCGCCGAGGGCGGCCCGGCCGAGGACCCCGTGCACGCCGGAGCGGTCAGCAACGCAACGGACACCAGCACGCACGCGGCTCGCAGTCTCATGCGCTCTGGACGGAACCCGGCCGCGATCCGGTTGCACGGCCGCGGCGACCGTTACAGCGCGTGCCCTCCGGCGACCTGCAGCACCTGCCCGGTGATCCACCGGGCCTGCCGCGAGGCGAGGAACACCACCGCGTCCGCGATGTCGTCCGGCTCCCCCGCCCGGCCGAGGGGCACGATCGCCCGCACCTGTTCGAGCAGTTCCTCTCCCATCCAGCCGGTCTGCACCGGCCCTGGCGCGACGGCGTTGACCCGGATGCCCGCCGCGGCGAGGTCGAGCGCACTCGCCCTGGTCAGCGCCTCCAGCGCCGCCTTCGACGTGCCGTAGCCGATCTGGCCGGGAAAGGCCCTGGCCGCGTCGGTGCTGATGTTCACGACGCAGGGCGCCTGCCCCGGACCGCTCCTGCGTGCCAGCTCCGCGGTCAGCAGGGCGGGCGCGATCGCGTTGACGCGGTAGGCGCGCTCCAGCGCCTCGGCGCTCAGGCTGTCGACGGTGTCCGGGCTCTCGCAGTGGGCGGCGTTGTTCACCAGCACGTCCACCGGACCGAGGCGGCGCTCCACCTCGCCGAACAGCGTGGCCGCGGCGCCGGGCGAGGCGAGGTCCGCCGCCACCGCGACGGCTCCGCCCAGCTCCGCCGCGAACCGCTCGGCCTGCTCGGCGGGCGTGGTGTGGTGCTCCCAGCTGACCCCGGGCGGCGGCTCCTCCTGCCCGTCCAGGTAGTGCGCCGCGACCCGCGCGCCCTGCGCGGCGAAGGCGCGGGCGATCGCCGCGCCGATGCCACTCGCGGCTCCGGTGACGAGCACGATCCTGCCCTCCAGCGCGGTGTCGATCACGGCCGCGAGTATCGGCCGCCGTCCGCGCGCGGCTCAACCGGATTTCAGCCGCTGCCGAAGCCGAGTTCGGCGCGGATGGCGGCGGTGTGCTCGCCCGCGTCCGGGACCGGGTCGAGGCGCGGCGTCCGGCCCGGCACGTCGATCGGCGGCAGCAGCGTCCGCAACGGGCCGACCGGGGAGCCGACCTCGGCCCACCGCTGCCGAGCCGCGAGCTGCGGGTGCTCGGCGAACTCGCTCATCGTGCGCATACGCGCGTTCGCGATGCCCGCCTCGTCCAGCCTGGCCTCGACCTGCTCGGCGGTGAGCCCCGCCAGTGCCAGCTCGATCAGCTCCGTCAGCTCGGTGTCGTGCTCGACGCGCAGGGTGTTGCTGGCGAACCGCGGGTCCCGCGCCAGCTCCGGCTCGCCGAGCACGTGCTCGCACAGCGCGGCCCACTCGCGCTCGTTCTGCACGCCGATGAACACGGCCGCGCCGTCGCCGGTGGTGTACGGGCCGTAGGGCGAGATCGCCGCGTGCCGGGCCCCGTTGCGGGGCGGTGGCGTGCCACCGTAGGCGGCGTAGAAGTACGGAAAGCCCACCCACTCACCGAGCGCGTCGAGCATCGCCACGTCGAACCCGGTCCCCTCGCCGGTGCGCTCCCGCTCGTACAGCGCCGACAGCACGCCGCTGAACGCGTACATGCCCGCGGCGATGTCGGCGACCGGGATGCCCGCCTTGGCGGGGGCGTCCCCGGTCCCGGTCAGCGACACCACACCGGCCTCGCACTGCACGAGCAGGTCGTAGGCCTTCTTCGTGCGGTAGGGCCCGCTCGCACCGTAGCCGGAGATGTTGCACACGATCAGCCGCGGATACCGCTGCCGCAGCGCGTCCGTGCCGAGCCCGAGCCGGTCGGCCGCGCCGGGCGCGAGGTTCTGCACGAACACGTCGGCCGTGGCCAGCAGCGCCTCCAGCACCGCGCGGTCGCCGTCGTCCTTGACGTCGAGCGCGATGCTCTCCTTGTTGCGGTTGAGCCACACGAAGTGGCTCGACATGCCGCGCACCGTCTCGTCGTAGGCGCGCGCGAAGTCACCGGTGCCGGGCCGCTCGACCTTGATGACCCGCGCGCCGAGGTCGCCGAGCTGGCGGGTGGCCAGTGGCGCCGCGACCGCCTGTTCCAGAGCCACGACGGTGACGCCGTCCAGCGGAAGCCTGCTCATGGAAGCCAACTGTAGCCACGCCGCCACGTGCGAAGATGACCCGATGCGGCAGATCGACACCGACCGGAACCTCGCGAAGGAGATCTTCGAGGAGCTGCGCGGTGCCATCGTCAGCGGCGAGCTGGTGCCGGGGGCGCTGTACTCGGTGCACGATCTCGCCGCCCGCCTCGGCGTGTCCCGCACGCCCGTGCGCGAGGCGCTGATCCAGCTCTCCGAGCGGGGCATGGTGCGCTTCGAGCGCAACCGTGGCATCCGGGTGCTGCAGACCTCGCTGCACGACCTGGAGGAGGTCTTCGCGATCCGGCTGCTGCTGGAGGTGCCCGCGACGTTCCGGGCGGCCGGCCTCGCCGACGGCGACTGGGTGCGGGAGCTGGCCGGGCACCTGCACACGATGCGCGAGGCCGCCGACGCCCATGACGAGGCGGAGTTCATGGCCGCCGACCGGCGCTTCCATGAGACGATCAACGCGGCGTCGGGAAACCTGCGGCTCGCCCGCTACATCGACTCGCTGCGTGACATGGTGCTGCTGCGGGGCACGTCCACCGTCGACCGCTCGCGCGGGCTGCACGACATCCTCGCCGAGCACGAGACCATCCTCGCGCTGATCGAGGACGGCAAGCCCCGCGAGGCGGCCGAGGCCATGCGCGCGCACCTGCTGCACACGGCCCGGCTGCTGATCGGCCAGGAGGCCGCCGAGAGCGGCGACCCGCTGCCCGAGATCTCGCTCGACTGGACCGCGTTCCCCGGCTGACCGGCGGGGCCGTCGTGGCCCCGGTACGGTGTCTTGACCAGTGGCATGTGGCATGCCACTCTCGCGCAGGCCGAGCGGTCTCGTCCGGCACCGTCGGCGGAAGGAGACACCGTGACCGAGTACCTCACCGAGACCGTCTTCACGTGGGGCGCGACTCCGCTGAAGTTCGGCGCGGGCGCCGTCGACGAGATCGGCTGGGACCTGGCCCAGCTCGGCGCCCGGCGCGTGCTGATCGTCACCGACCCCGGCGTCGCCGCCACCGGCGTGCCGCAGCGGGTCGCCGACGCGGCCAAGGCGGGCGGCCTCACCGTCGAGGTGTACGACCGGGCCCACGTGGAGCCCACCGACGCCAGCATCACCGAGGCGGTCGAGTTCGCCCGGCAGTCCGAATGGGACGGGTTCGTCGGCGTCGGGGGCGGCTCGGCGATCGACACCGCCAAGGCCGTCAACCTGCTCACCACCTACCCCGCCGACCTCTTCGACTACGTCAACAAGCCCCTCGGCGAGAGCAGGGCGCCCGCCGGCCCGCTCAAGCCGCTCGTGGCCGTGCCCACCACGGCGGGCACCGGCTCGGAGACCACGCCCGTGTGCGTCATGGACTTCCTCGGGCTGAAGGTGAAGTCGGGCATCAGCCACCCCCGCCTGCGCCCCAGCATGGCCGTGATCGACCCGCTGCTCACGCTGTCGATGCCGCCGGAGGTCACCGCGGCGAGCGGCATGGACGTGCTGTGCCACGCGCTGGAGTCCTACACCGCCAAGCCGTACACGTCGTTTCCCCGGCACAGCCCCGAGACCCGCGTCGCCTACAACGGCTCCAACCCCATCTCCGACGCGTGGACCGAGCAGGCGCTGCGGCTGCTGGCGCGCTCGTTCCGCAAGGCGGTCCTCGACGGCGGCGACCTGCAGGCACGCACGGACATGATGCTGGCCGCCACGTTCGCGGGCATGGGATTCGGCAACGCCGGGGTGCACATCCCGCACGCGTGCGCCTATCCCATCGCCGGGCGCGTGCGCGAGTACCGGCCCGCGAACTACCCGCAGGACGAGGCGCTGGTGCCCCACGGCGAGTCGGTGTCGCTCACCGCGCCCGCCGCGTTCCGGTTCACCTTCCCCACCGACCCCGACAAGCACCTGCACGCGGCGGCGATCCTCGACCCGCGCGCCCCGCGGCAGGCCGAGGCCCGCGAACAGCTGCCATTCGTGCTGTCGTCGCTCATGCGCGACATCGGCATTCCCAACGGCATCGGCGGCGTCGGCTACACCGACAGCGACATCCCCGCGCTGGTGGAGGGCACCATGCAGCAGCAGCGGCTACTCGCCGTCGCCCCCCGCGCCGTGTCCGAGGACGACATCGCCGCCGTGCTCGCCGACTCGGTCGAGAACTGGTGAGCCGTGTTCCTCGACGAGCTCGCCGACGCCATCGCCGGTGAGGTGGAGGGCGATCGCACGGCCCGCGCGGCGTTCAGCATGGACGCCTCCAACTACCGGCACGTGCCCGCGGCCGTGGCGTTCCCCCGCTCGGCCGACGACCTTCGGGCGATCCTGCGGGTGTGCCGGGCGCACGGCGTGCCTGTGACGGCCAGGGGCGCGGGCACGAGCATCGCGGGCCAGGCCCTCGGCGAGGGCGTGGTGATCGACTGCAGCCGCCACCTCAACCGGATCCTGTCCCTCGACCCGGAGAACCGGACCGCCCGCGTGCAGCCGGGCGTGGTGCTCGACGCGCTGCGGGCCGCGGCGGCCGAGCACGGGCTGACGTTCGGCCCCGACCCCTCCACGCACAGCCGCTGCACGATCGGCGGCATGATCGGCAACGACGCCTGCGGCTCGCACTCGGTGGCCTGGGGCCGCACCGCCGACAACGTCGTCGCGCTCGACGTGCTCACCGCCGACGGCACCCGCATGGAGCTCGGCAAGGGCCTGCCTCCCGGGCCGCGCGGCGACGAGCTGCGGGCGCTGGTCGACGGCCATCTCGCGCTGCTGCGGCAGGGCTTTCCCGCACTGCCCCGGCGGGTGTCCGGCTACGCGCTCGACGCCCTGCTGCCGGAGAACGGCGTCGACGTCGCGCGTGCGCTCGTCGGCACGGAGGGCACCTGCGTGCTGCTGGCCGAGGCCACCGTGCGGCTGGTGGCCTCGCCTGCGGCGCGGGTGCTCGTGGTGGCCGGGTACGCCGACGACGTCGCCGCCGCCGACGCCGTACCGCACGTCCTGCCGTTGCACCCGCTCACGTGCGAGGGGATGGGCGCGGACCTCATCGACGCGCTGCTCGTGCGCGGCAGGCGTCCCCCTGCGCTCGACCGGTTGCCCGAGGGCGGTGGCTGGCTGTTCGTCGAGGTCGGTGGCGCGGACGCCGCCGAGGCGCGCGCCCGCGCCGACGAGGTGGCGGCGAGGCTGCACCGCGAGACCGGCGCCGCCACCGTCGTGGCGGCCGACCCCGCCGACCAGCGCCAGCTGTGGTCGATCCGGGAGGCCGCCGCCGGCATCGCCACGCGGCTGCCCGGGGGCGGCGAGGCGTGGCCGGGCTGGGAGGACGCGGCCGTCCCGCCGGAGCGCCTGGGCGCCTACCTGCGCGGCTTCCGCGCGCTGCTGGACAAGCACGGCCTGCACGGCATCCCGTACGGGCACTTCGGCGAGGGCTGCGTGCACGTCCGCATCGACTTCCCCCTCACGACGGCACCGGGCCGGGCGCGCTTCCGGGCGTTCATGGAGGACGCCGCCGACCTGGTGGTCGCCCACGGCGGCTCGCTGTCCGGCGAGCACGGCGACGGCCAGGCGCGGGCGGAGCTGCTGCCGCGCATGTACTCGCCGGAGCTGCTGCGGCTGTTCGAGGCGTTCAAGGCCGTCTGGGACCCGGACGACCTGCTCAACCCGGGCAATCTCGTGCGACCCCGCAAGCTGGACGCCGACCTGCGCTTCGACGGCCCCGTCCGGCAGTTGCCGATCACGCTGCGCTACCCGCACGACGGCGGCAGCCTCGCCACCGCGACCCGGCGCTGTGTTGGCGTCGGCAAGTGCGTCGACACCTCGTCGGGCGTGATGTGCCCGAGCTACATGGCCACGGGCCGCGAGGAGCACTCCACACGCGGCCGGGCGCGGCTGCTGTTCGAGATGATGCGCGGCGAGACGATCACCGACGGCTGGCGCTCCACGGAGGTTCGCGACGCGCTCGACCTGTGCCTGGCGTGCAAGGGCTGCCTTTCGGACTGCCCGGTGAACGTGGACATGGCCTCCTACAAGGCGGAGTTCCTGCACCACCACTACGCGGGCAGGCTGCGCCCGGCGAGCCACTACTCACTCGGCTACCTGCCGCTGTGGGCGCGGCTCGCCTCGGCCACCCCCGGCCTGGCGAACGCGCTGGCGCCGGTCGCCGCGCGGTTCGGCGGCATCACGCCGGAACGCTCGCTGCCCCGGTTCGCGCGCACGACGCTGCGCAGGGCGTTTCGCCGCAGGCCCATGCCCTCGGCGCGCGGGAGGCAGCGGGTGGTGCTGTGGCCGGACACGTTCACCAACTTCTTCTCCCCCGAGATCGGCACCGCCGCGACGCGCGTGCTGGAGCACGCCGGGTTCGACGTCGTGCTGCCGCGCGGCTCGGTGTGCTGCGGGCTGACCTGGTTCTCCACCGGGCAGCTCGGCATCGCCAGGCGCGTGCTGCGGCGCACGCTGCGGGTCCTGGAGCCCGACCTGCGGGCGGGCACCCCGATCGTCGGTCTCGAACCGAGCTGCCTGGCCGTGCTGCGCCACGACGTGCACGACCTGCTCGACGTGCCCGCCCTCAATGCCCTGTCGCTGGCGGAGGTGCTCGACCGGTACGCGCCGGAGGCCGAGTTCGGCAGCCTGGACGCCGACGCGATCACGCAGCAGCACTGCCACCAGCACGCCGTGTTCGGCAACGCCGCCGACGAGCGCCTGCTGCGCAGGGCCGGGGTCGCCAACCGCACGCTGGACTCCGGTTGCTGCGGGCTCGCCGGGAACTTCGGCGTGGAGCGCGGGCACCACGAGGTGTCCGTGGCCGCCGCGAACCGCGTACTGGTGCCGGAGGTGACCGCGGCGGCCGAGGGCACGCTGGTGCTCGCCGACGGGTTCAGCTGCCGGACCCAGATCGGCGACCTCACGCGGCGGCGGGCCCTGCACCTTGCCGAGGTCCTGGACCGGGCCATCCCGGACGCGTCCCGATGAGCGGAACACCCCTCTTGCCCGCGTCACCGCGGCCGGTGAGTGTTGCGGCATGAATGTCGAGGACGTGGCCGCGCAGCTGCTCGGCGCCTACGAGACCGGCAAGCCGATCGCCCCGATCGTCGAGGATCACCCGGAGGCGACGGTCACCGACGCGTACCGCATCCAGCAGGAGCAGGTGCGGACGTGGACCACGGCGGGCGAGGTGGTCAAGGGCCACAAGGTGGGGTTGTCGTCGGCGGCCATGCAGGAGCAGATGGGCGTGGACCAGCCCGACTACGGTCACCTGCTCTCCGGCATGTTCCACCTGGAGCAGCAGCCCATCCCGGCCGGGCGGTTCCTGCAGCCGCGCATCGAGCCGGAGATCGCGTTCGTCCTCGGCCGCCCGCTGGCCGGGCCCGGCGTGACGGCCGCCGACGCCGCGCGGGCCGTGGAGTTCGTGCTGCCCGCCCTGGAGATCGTCGACTCGCGCATCCGGGACTGGAAGATCTCGATCGTCGACACGATCGCCGACAACGCCTCGTCCGGTGGGGTGGTGCTGGGCAGCAGGCCCACCCCGCTGTCCGCGGTGGACCTGCGGCTGGTCGGCTGCACGTTGCACCTCGGCGGCACGCTCGCCGCCACCGGCGCGGGCGGCGCCGTGCTGGGCTCCCCGCTCAACGCGCTGGTGTGGCTGGCGAACACCGTCGGCCCGCTGGGCGTGACGCTGGAACCGGGCCACGTCGTGCTCCCCGGCTCCATGACCCGCGCGTTCCCGGTGACCGCGGGCGATACCGTCCAGGCCACGATGGGCGAGCTGGGCAGCGTCACCGCCGTCTTCACCTGACCGCCGCCCCCAAAGCTCCCCAATGCGGCATTCGCTCCACTGGATGGAGCGAATGCGGCATTCGCTCCATCCAGTGGAACAAATGTGGCATTGGGGAGCCGGGTGGGGACGCTCCGTGGAGGATCGGCGGGGACAAAGGCGACACGAGTGAGACGTATCGCACAAAATCCCTCGACTTTCAGGTGTCGTGGGGTTGAATTGCGGGGAACCAACCGGTATAGGAGCCGGAACGCGAGACCAAGGAGGCACGATGCCTCAC
This sequence comes from Prauserella muralis, assembly GCF_003202285.1. Taxonomy (GTDB): domain Bacteria; phylum Actinomycetota; class Actinomycetes; order Mycobacteriales; family Pseudonocardiaceae; genus Prauserella_B; species Prauserella_B muralis. The sequence goes on along the minus strand of NZ_MASW01000002.1, from coordinate 164,315 downwards.
GAGAGCAATGACTCAGATCTGAATCACCGTGAGCGCGCCACCCTGCAGGCCGTAGCAGCGGGTGGCGCGGAGATCACGGCCAGCTGCGAACCAGATCTCTTCCTCGACGGTCTCGCGTGTTGCGACCAGGCCACCGCGCACCGGCTCGCCCGCAGGGGCCTCATCGCCCCGGCGTTCGAAGGCAAGCCCGGCCAGCGCGTGCCCGCCGTCCTCACCGAGGCGGGCCGGGCAGCGCTGAGCGTTCCGGTCGCCGCGTAGTCACCCCACCCGGAAGGCGGGGATGCCCGTCACCGCCTGCCCGAGTGACAGGGCGTGCATCTCCTCGGTGCCCTCATAGGTGAGCACGGTCTCCAGGTTGGCCATGTGCCGCATCACCGGGTACTCCAGCGAGATGCCGTTGGCGCCGAGCAACGAGCGTGCCGTGCGCGCCACGTCCAGCGCCGCGCGCACGTTGGCGAGCTTGCCGAAGCTGACCTGGCTGTGGTGCAGGCTGCCCTCGTCCTTGAGCCTGCCGAGGTGCAGCGCCAGCAACCCGGCGCGGTTCACCTCGACCACCAGGTCGGCCAGCTTGCGCTGGGTGAGCTGGTAGGCCGCCAGCGGGTGGCCGAACTGCTCCCTCGACAGCACGTACTCCAGCGCGGCCTCGTAGCAGGCGCGGGCGGCGCCGACCGTGCCGAACAGGATGCCGAAGCGTGCCTCGTTCAGGCACGACAGCGGCCCGCGCAGGCCACGGACCTCGGGAAACACCGCGTCCGCGGGCAGCCGCACACCGTCGAGCACGAGCTCGGCGGTCAGCGAGGCACGCAGCGAGAGCTTGCGCTTGACCTCGTTCGCCGCGAAGCCGGGTGTGTCGGTGGGCACCACGAACCCGCGCACGCCCTCGTCGGTCTGTGCCCAGACCACCGCGACGTCGGCGACCGTGCCGTTGGTGATCCACATCTTGGTCCCGTCGAGGACCCAGTCCGAGCCGTCCCGGCGGGCGCGCGTGCGCATCGACGCCGGGTCGCTGCCCGCGTCCGGCTCGGTCAGCCCGAAGCAGCCGAGCGCCTCACCGGCGGCCATCCTGGGCAGCCACCGCTCGCGCTGCTCCTCGCTGCCCCAGGTGTGGATGGCGTACATCGCCAGCGAGCCCTGGACGGAGACGAAGCTGCGCAGGCCCGAGTCCACGGCCTCCAGTTCCCGGCACGCGATGCCGTACGCCACCGCGGACGTGCCCGCGCAGCCATAGCCCTCCAGATGCATGCCGAGGACACCCAAACGGCCGAATCCCTTCGCCAGCTCCCGCGCCGGCAAGGTTGCCGTCTCATACCAATCGGCGACGTGGGGTTGCAATTCCGCCCGTGCGTACTCCCGGACCGCGTCGCGGATGTCGCGCTCCTCCGCCGAGAGCGACGCGTCGATGCCGAGAAAGTCCCGAGGGTCCATTGCGCTGTCAGCCATGCCGCAGACTGTACCCCGGTGACTTATCGCCGCAGGTCACAGCGCTACCCACGGGTAGGACAGCTGATCGGGCGCTCGTCAATCCTGCAGTGTTGTTTCCCACGTGCAACCGTCGACCTATCCCGATTACAGCGAATTCACACTAGTGTCATAAGACCGGCGAACCCGGGACCAATTGGCGCGCGCCGGAACGGCACCGACACCCAGCGGGCCGGGCCGGGTCGCGCGGTGCTCTAGCGAGCCGCACAACGGAGTGTGGTCCACCCGACGATGCGCGGGCCCAGTTCGGGCTGAACGCCATCGACGACTTCCCTGACTGACCATCGCAGTGATGAGCCGGACCGTTAGCCGATCGGCATCGCCCGATCGGCTGAAAGGCCCGGCTCAGCTGTGCCGAGCCAAGGAGGGCGGCAAGCCGTGACCCGCCACGCACCGGACAAGCCAACCAAGGGCTTGTACGACGAGCAGTACGAGCACGACGCCTGTGGAGTGGCCTTTGTCGCCGATCTCTCCGGTCGCCGAGATCACGAGATCGTGCGCAAGGCCCTCGTCGCCCTGCGGAATCTCGAACACCGTGGCGCCCGGGGCGCCGAGCCCGAGACCGGCGACGGCGCCGGCATCCTGCTGCAGATCCCGGACGCGTTCTACCGGGAGGTCGTGGACTTCACGCTGCCCGAACCCGGCGCATACGCCGCAGGCACCGCCTTCCTGCCCGTCGACGAGACGGCACGCGGCAAGGCCATGTCCACCATCGAGCGCATCGCCGCCGAGGAGCACCTGCGCGTGCTCGGCTGGCGCGACCTGCCGGTGGACACCGACCACGTCGGCCCCACCGCCAGGACCACGATGCCGCACTTCGCCCAGGTCTTCCTCGCGCCGCAGCGGGAGGACGTGACCGGGCTGGCGCTGGAGCGCGCCGCGTTCTGCGTGCGCAAGCGCGCCGAACACGCGCTGGCCGAGCAGGAGGTCTACTTCCCGAGCCTGTCGGCGCGCACCATCGTCTACAAGGGAATGCTCACCGAGCCGCAGGTCGAGCGGTTCTTCCCCGACCTCACCGACGAGCGCGTCACCAGCGCGATCGGCCTGGTGCACTCGCGGTTCTCCACCAACACGTTCCCGTCGTGGCCACTGGCACACCCGTACCGCTACGTGGCCCACAACGGCGAGATCAACACGCTCAAGGGCAACCGCAACTGGATGGACGCCCGCGAGTCGCAGCTGTCCACCGACCTGATCCCGGGCGAGCTGCAGCGCATCTACCCGATCATCACCCGCGGTGCGAGCGACTCGGCGTCGTTCGACGAGGTGCTGGAGCTGCTGCACCTCGGCGGCCGGTCGCTGCCGCACGCCGTGCTGATGATGATTCCCGAGGCGTGGGAGAACCACGAGGAGATGGACCCCGCGCGGCGGGCGTTCTACGAGTTCCACTCCACGCTCATGGAGCCGTGGGACGGCCCGGCGCTGGTGGCCTTCACCGACGGCACGCAGATCGGCGCGGTGCTCGACCGCAACGGCCTGCGCCCGGCGCGCTACTGGGTCACCGAGGACGGCCTCGTGGTGCTGGCCAGTGAGGTCGGCGTGCTGGAGCTGGACCAGTCCACCATCGTCCGCAAGGGCAGGCTGGAGCCCGGCCGCATGTTCCTCGTCGACACCGCCGAGGGCCGGATCATCGACGACGAGGAGATCAAGGGCGGGCTGGCCTCCCTGCACCCGTACGACGAGTGGCTCGAGGCCGGGATGCTGCGGCTGGACGACCTGCCCGAGCGCGAGCGCGAGGTGCCGACGCACTCCTCACTCGTGCGCCGCCAGCAGGCCTTCGGCTACACCGAGGAGGAGCTGGACGTCCTGCTCGAGCCGATGGCGCGCAGCGGCGCCGAGCCGATCGGCTCGATGGGCAACGACTCGCCGCTGGCACCGTTCTCCAGCAGGCCACGGCAGATCTTCGACTACTTCACGCAGCTGTTCGCACAGGTGACCAACCCGCCGCTCGACGCGATCCGCGAGGAGCTGGTGACCGCGCTGGGCACGCAGCTCGGCAGCGAGCCCAACCTGCTGGAAGCCGGGCCGGAGCATTGCCGCAAGATCGTGCTGCCGTTCCCGGTGCTGGACAACGACGAGCTGGCGAAGCTGGTGCACGTCAACGACGACGGCGACCTGCCGGAGTTCCAGGCGTACACGGTGCACGGCACGTACGAGGTCGCGGGCGGCGGCGCGGCGTTGCTGGCCCGCCTCGACGAGATCCGCGCCGAGGTGAGCGAGGCCATCGCGGGCGGGGCGCGGCTGATCGTGCTCTCCGACCGCGGCGTGGACGCCGGCCGGGCGGCGATTCCGTCGCTGCTGCTCACCGGTGCCGTGCACCATCACCTGGTCCGCGAGAAGAGCCGCACCCAGGTGGGGCTCGTGGTCGAGTCCGGCGACGCCCGCGAGGTGCACCACATCGCGCTGCTCATCGGCTACGGCGCGGCCGCGGTGAACCCCTACATGGCGATGGCGACCGTGGAGGAGCTGGCCGAGCAGGGCCGCATCCCGGGCGTGACCGCCAAGGAGGCCACCCGCAACCTCATCAAGGCGCTCGGCAAGGGCGTGCGCAAGACGATGTCCAAGATGGGCGTCTCGACGGTGGCCTCGTACACGGGCGCGCAGATCTTCGAGGCGATCGGGCTCGGCGAGGAGGTCATCGAGACCTGCTTCACGGGCACGACGTCGCGCCTCGGCGGCATCGGTTTCGACGTGCTGGCCAGGGAGGTCGCCGAGCGGCACAGGAAGGCGTTCCCCTCGGACGGCTTCCACGCCAACCACCGCGAGCTGGAGACCGGCGGCGACTACCAGTGGCGGCGGGAGGGCGAGCCGCACCTGTTCAACCCGCAGACGGTGTTCAAGCTGCAGCACTCCACCCGCAGCGGCAAGTACGACATCTTCAAGGAGTACACCCAGGCGGTCGACGACCAGGCCGAGCGGCTGATGACGCTGCGCGGGCTGTTCGACCTCAAGGAGGGCGAGCGCCCGCCGGTGCCGATCGAGGAGGTCGAGCCGGTCTCGGAGATCGTCAAGCGGTTCGCCACCGGCGCCATCTCCTACGGCTCCATCTCGGCGGAGGCGCACGAGACGCTGGCGATCGCGATGAACCGCCTGCACGGCAAGTCGAACACCGGTGAGGGTGGGGAGGACCCGGAGCGGCTCTACGACCCGGAGCGGCGCAGCGCGATCAAGCAGGTCGCGAGTGGACGGTTCGGGGTCACCAGCGAGTACCTGGTCAACGCCGACGACATCCAGATCAAGATGGCGCAGGGCGCCAAGCCCGGCGAGGGTGGCCAGCTGCCCGGCGGCAAGGTGTACCCGTGGATCGCCAAGACCCGGCACTCCACGCCGGGCGTGGGCCTGATCTCGCCCCCGCCGCACCACGACATCTACTCGATCGAGGACCTGGCGCAGCTCATCCACGACCTGAAGAACGCCAACCCGGCCGCCCGCATCCACGTGAAGCTGGTGTCCGAGGTCGGCGTCGGCACCGTCGCCGCCGGTGTGTCCAAGGCACACGCGGACGTGGTGCTGATCTCCGGGCACGACGGCGGCACCGGCGCCTCGCCGCTGTCGTCGATCAAGCACGCGGGCGGGCCGTGGGAGCTGGGCCTTGCCGAGACGCAGCAGACGCTGCTGGCCAACCGGCTGCGCGACCGGATCGTGGTGCAGACCGACGGCCAGCTCAAGACCGGCCGGGACGTCGTCATCGCGGCCCTGCTCGGCGCCGAGGAGTTCGGCTTCGCCACCGCGCCGCTGGTGGTCTCGGGCTGCATCATGATGCGGGTCTGCCACCTCGACACCTGTCCGGTGGGCGTGGCAACGCAGAACCCGAAGCTGCGCGAGAAGTTCAACGGCAAGGCCGACTACGTGGTGAACTTCTTCGAGTTCGTCGCGCAGGAGGTGCGCGAGTACCTGGCGCGGCTGGGCTTCCGCTCGGTCGCCGAGGCGGTGGGCCATGCCGAGCTGCTCGACACCCGCAAGGCCGTGGAGCACTGGAAGGCGTCGGGTCTGGACCTCTCGCCGATCTTCCACGTGCCCGAGCTGGAGCCGAGGGCCTCGCGGCACCAGGTGGTGGCGCAGGACCACGGTCTGGACAAGGCGCTGGACAACACGCTCATCCAACTGGCGGAGGGCGCCCTGTCCTCGGGCGACAAGGTGCGGCTGGAGCTGCCGGTGCGCAACGTCAACCGCACCGTGGGCACCATGCTCGGCTCCGAGCTCACCAAGCGCTGGGGCGGCGAGGGCCTGCCCGACGACACCATCGACATCACCTTCACCGGCACGGCGGGCCAGTCGTTCGGCGCCTTCGTCCCGAAGGGCATCACGCTGCGGCTGTTCGGCGACGCCAACGACTACGTCGGCAAGGGCCTTTCCGGTGGGCGGATCGTGGTGCGACCGCCGAAGGAGGCCGGCTTCGCCGCCGAGGAGCACATCATCGCGGGCAACGTGATCTGCTACGGCGCCACGGGCGGGGAGATCTTCCTGCGCGGCAAGGTCGGTGAGCGGTTCTGCGTCCGCAACTCCGGTGCGCTGGCGGTCGTCGAGGGCGTGGGCGACCACGGCTGCGAGTACATGACCGGCGGGCGCGTGGTGGTGCTCGGCCCGACCGGCCGCAACTTCGCCGCGGGCATGTCGGGCGGCATCGCCTACGTGCTCGACCTGACGCTGGGCCGGGTCAACCGCGAGATGGTGGACCTGGACGAACTGGACGACGCGGACGCCGCGTTCCTGCGGGAAGCCGTCGAGCGGCACTACGCCGAGACGGAGTCGGCGGTGGCGCGGGCGCTGCTCACCGACTGGGAGCTGGCGCTGACGCGGTTCGCGAAGGTCATGCCCAAGGACTACAAGCGCGTCCTGCAGGCGCAGGCCGCCGCCGAGCGGGACGGGCGTGATGTGAACGAGGCGATCATGGAGGCAGCGCATGGCTGACCCGAAGGGTTTCCTGACCACTCCCCGGGAGACGCCGAAGTCTCGCCCGGTGGACATCCGGATCAGGGACTGGCGTGAGGTCTACGAGGACTTCGAGCGCTCGAAGCTGGAGCAGCAGGCGGGCCGCTGCATGGACTGCGGCATCCCGTTCTGCCATCAGGGCTGCCCGCTCGGCAACCTGATCCCGGAGTGGAACACGCTGGTGTGGCGCGAGGACTGGCAGGACGCCATCGAGCGGCTGCACGCCACGAACAACTTCCCGGAGTTCACCGGGACGCTGTGCCCCGCGCCGTGCGAGACGGCGTGCGTGCTGGGTATCAACGACGACCCGGTGACCATCAAGCGCGTCGAGATCTCGATCATCGACCGCGCCTTCGAGGAGGGCTGGGTCAAGCCGCAGCCGCCGACGACCAGGACCGGCAAGAAGGTCGCGGTCGTGGGTTCCGGGCCCTCGGGGCTGGCGGCGGCGCAGCAGCTGACGCGCGCGGGCCACGACGTGGTGGTGTTCGAGCGGGCGGACGCCATCGGCGGGCTGCTGCGCTACGGCATCCCCGAGTTCAAGATGGAGAAGCACCGGCTGGACCGGCGGCTGGAGCAGATGCGGGCCGAGGGCACGGAGTTCCGGGCAGGCGTCAACGTCGGCGTGGACGTCACGGCGGAGCAGCTGCTGGCCGACTACGACGCGGTGGTGCTGGCGGGCGGTGCGACGGCGTGGCGCGACCTGCCCGCGCCGGGCCGCGACGTCGAGGGCGTGTACCAGGCGATGCAGTACCTGCCCTACGCCAACCGCGTCGCCAGCGGCAAGCTCGACTCCCCGCCGATCGACGCGAACGGCAAGGACGTCGTCGTGATCGGCGGCGGGGACACGGGCGCCGACTGTGTCGGCACCGCGCACCGGCAGGGTGCCCGTTCGGTGACCCAGCTGGAGATCATGCCGAGGCCGCCGGAGTCGCGTTCGGACGCTCACCCGTGGCCGATGTACCCGATGATCTACCGGGTGTCCTCGGCGCACGAGGAGGGCGGTGAGCGCCTGTACTCGGTGAATACGCAGGAGTTCCTCGCCGACGAGAACGGCCACCTGCGGGCGCTGAAGCTGGTCGAGGTGCGCAACGAGGGCGGCAGGTTCGTGCCCGTGGAGGGCACGGAGCGCGAGCTGCCCGCGCAGCTGGCGCTGCTGGCGATGGGCTTCGTCGGCCCGGAGCGGGAGGGCCTGCTCGACCAGCTCGGCGTGGAGCTCGACCAGCGGGGCAACGTCGCCCGCGACGGGACGTACAAGACGAGCCTGGACAAGGTGTTCGTGGCGGGCGACATGGGCCGCGGCCAGTCGCTCATCGTGTGGGCGATCGCGGAGGGCCGCTCCGCGGCGGCGGGCGTCGACGCCTACCTCACCGGCCGCGACGTCCTCCCGGCGCCGATCGCGCCCACGGACCGCCCGATCGCGTAGCCGCCGGCACCGCGGCAGGCCACCACACCGACGCGGACGGCCAACACGCCCGGCAGCGGACGTGTTGGCCGCTCGCGTCGCCGGGGTCACACGGTGACGGTGCCGTCCTTGACGGCGGCGGCGATGGCGTGCCACTGCTCGACGCTCAGCTGGACGCGCTGGCCGAAGTCGTCGGTGAGCACCACGCGCTTGTCCTCGGGCGCGTCGTGGTCGAGGAAGAGCTCGGGGCAGCCGCAGTTGCAGTTGCCGCAGAATGTCGCGATGTGCTGGGCCATCGGTCCTCCTTGGTGTGGCATGACGGGGTGGGCCGGCGGACACCGGGGCGGTGGGCCCTCGGGCGGACCGCGCCGGTGTGCTCCGGCTCCAGACCAGGTCGCCCGGCCCGGCGGCCCGGTTTCCCGAGCCCCGGATGATCACCCGTTCGTGGCGCACCGTTCCGCCATCGGTCACCGGACCGCCAGCACCGCGACGGAAGCTGGCGGCCGTGGACAACTCCCCCGAACCCCGTCACGTCCGCCGCCGCCTGGTACTGCAGGCCGCGGTCGGCACCCCGGCGGCCGTCGCCGCCGCCTCGACACTGGGCACCCCGGGCGCGGCGGCCGCCACCATCGGAGGCCGCGCCGACACCGACAGCCCGCGGTTCACCCTCGCCGTGCTGCCGGACACCCAGTACCTCATCGACGAGGGCGGCTCCGACCCCGAACCGGTCCGCGACACGCTGAACTACGTCGTGCGCAACCAGGGCCGCTCCAACACCGTGTTCCTGGCCCACCTCGGCGACGTCACCGAGCACGGCACCGAGGCCGAGATGCGCACGGCCGACACCGTCTTCCGGGCGGTGCACGGCAAGCTGCCCTACAGCGTCCTCGGCGGCAACCACGACGTCTCCGGCGACGACCAGCGTGGTGACACGCCCTACCTGCGCACGTTCGGCCCCAGCCGGTTCGCGCGGATGCGCACCTACCGGGGATCCTCGCCGGACGGCTACAACAGCTACCACGTCTTCACCGCGGGCGGCCGTTCGTGGCTGCTGCTCGCGCTCGACTGGCGGGTCTCCGACGCGGGCCTCGCGTGGACCCGCGGCGTGCTGGCCCAGCACCCGGAGCTGCCGGCGATCCTCACCACGCACGATCTCGTGTGGGCCGACGACGACGGGCACGCGCACCTGTCCGGCCACGGACAGCGGCTGTGGGACGGGGTCATCCGCGGGCACGACCAGATCTTTCTTGCCCTCGGCGGGCACTACTGGCCGCCAGGGCGCACCACCCTCACCAACGACGCGGGCAACCCCGTCCACCTGCACATCACCAACTACCAGGACCGCTACTACGGCGGTGCGGGCATGCTGCGGACGTACTCGTTCGACCTGGTGCGCGGCGCCATCGACGTCGAGACGTTCTCGCCGTGGCTGCTGGGCAAGAAGGAGCACCGGCGCACGCCCCTCGAGGCGGAGACGGTGGAGCTCACCAGCGACGTCGACCACTTCAGCGTGAGCATCGACTTCGCCGAGCGGTTCGCCGGCTTCGCGCCCGTGGTGGTACCGCCGCCGCGCCCGGCGAGCGCCGTGATGCCGCGCGGCACGGTGGCGTACTGGCGCTTCGACGGCGCGGGACTCGGCGAGGCGGGCACCGACGGCAGGGTGATCGCGCCGGGGACCGTGGCACGCGACCTCACCGGCAACGGCAACGACCTGCGGGCACAGCGCCTGCACGACAGCGCGCCCGAGGTGCTCACCTGGTCGGCCGAGCACCACGACGCCCAGCCCGCGCACGCGAGCCTGCGCTTCGACGGCGGCAAGAGCCCCGACCGGGGCGCGGTGCTGCGCACCGGGGCGAACGCGCCGCTGAACAGCATGCGTTTCGAGTCCGGCTACACCATCGAGACGTTCGTCAAGCTGCCCGAGCCGTTCGAGGGTGACCACGCCTGGATGGGGATTCTCAGCTGGGAGGGCAAGGCCCGCGACGCCGGGAAGTTCAGCGGGTGGTCGGCCGACGAACCGACGTGCAGCCTGAACCTCTCCCCCGAACGGTTCCTGCAGTTCGTCGTCTACCCGGTGCCGGTGGACGCCGACCCGACGTCGTGGAGCCACGCGGTGCCGGTGGGCCGGTGGATGCACCTGGCCGTCGTCAACGACGGCAGGCGGACCGTGCTCTACGTGGACGGCTCGCGCATCGCGCGCAACGCGGCGGAGTACTCCCGCGGCATCAGCACGCTGGGCAAACCGTTCGCTCTCGGCGGCACCCAGTTCAACGAGCAGTACGGGCAGGGCTTCTACGGCTGGATCGGCGACACCCGCATCGTGTCCCGGGCACTGCGTCCGGAGGAGTTCCTCACAGCACGGCGCCGTTGACAGCGGTGAGCCTGCGAACTTAGTCTCGACAGGCTGCGCGATGGCGGCCGGAAGCCGGTGAGAATCCGCACGGTCGCGCCACTGTAACCGAGTCCACTCGGGAGTCAGACCCGCCGCCATCGCAACCGTTCCACGAAGGGCCGCGCCAAGCCCGAGGAGGTTTTCGATGTCGCAGGCGAGCATCGCCACCCCGCATCCCGTTCCGCTCCGCATTCCGCTGCGGGAGATCGCCCCGTGGGCGGTCTTCGCCGGCGTGCTCGCCCTGGTGGTGCTGTTCTTCGTCAGCACGGAGGCCGGTGCCGTCGAACTGCTGTCGACCAACGGCCTTGTGCACGAGTTCGTGCACGACGGCAGGCACCTGCTCGCCTTCCCCTGCCACTGACGCAGGGCACGAGACGATGATGAGGACCGTGCTGGTCCGCGGGTTGCTCGCGGGCCTGATCGCCGGTGCGCTCGCGACGGTGTTCGCCTACGTCGTCGGTGAGCCGTCCGTCGATGTCGCGATTGGACTGGAAGAGGCCGGGCCGGGTGCGCACGAACACGGCCACGGCGCCGAGGAGGCCGTCGTCAGCCGCGGCGTGCAGCGCACCGTCGGGCTGCTCACCGGAGTCGGCCTGTACGGCGTCGCGGTGGGCGGGCTGTTCGCGGTGGCGTTCGCGTTCGTCCACGGCAGGCTCGGCGCGCTGCGTCCCCGGCTCACCGCCGCGCTGCTGGCGGCGGGTGCCTTCGTGGTCGTGGTGCTGGTGCCGTTCCTGAAGTATCCGGCGAACCCGCCCGCGGTGGGCCAGCCGGGAACCATCGGCGACCGCACGTCGCTGTACTTCGGGTTCGTGGCGCTGTCGCTGGCGCTCGGCATCGTCGCCGCTGTCGCGGGCCGGGCGCTGGCCGACCGCCTCGGCGCGTGGTGGGGCGGGCTGCTCGCCGCGGGCGGCTACGTGGTGGCCGCGGCGGTGGCCGCCGCGTTGCTGCCGGTGGTCGACGAGGTGCCCCCGGAGTTCCCCGGCTCGGTGCTGTGGGACTTCCGCCTGGCCTCGCTGGCGACGCAGCTGGTGCTGTGGACGTCGCTGGGGCTGCTGTTCGGCGCGTTCGCCGAGCGGGCCTTGCGTGCCGGGGACACCGCGCCAACGGCACCGGCCGGCCTGGCAGGTCAGCGATAGGCGGCCACGGCGCTCACCGCGAGCGCGGCCAGGCCCACCAGCCGCGACAGCCGCACCGACCGGCGCAGATCCGCGGGGCCCGGTGCCGGGCCGTCGCCGAGCATGCCCCGGTTCTCGACGCGGCCGCCGTAGGTGTTCACGCCGCCGAGCCGGACGCCGAGCGCACCGGCGAACGCAGCCTCCACCGGCCCGGCGTTCGGGCTCGGGTGGTGGCCCGCGTCCCGCCGCCACGCCCGCAGCGCGCGGGAGGGGCGGCCACCCACCAGCGGGGCGGCGGCCGAGGCCGCCATCGCGCTCAGGCGTGCGGGCACCAGGTTGGCGAGGTCGTCGGCGCGGGCCGCGGCCCAGCCGAACCGCGCGTGCCGCGGCGACCGGTGCCCCACCATCGCGTCGAGGGTGTTCAGCGCGCGGTAGCCGAGCAGCCCGGGCAGTCCGGCCAGCCCGCCCCACACCAGCGGGGCGACCACGGCGTCGGAGGTGTTCTCGGCGATCGACTCGGTGGCGGCTCTGGCCAGCCCGTCCGCGTCGAGCGTGGTCGCGTCGCGGCCGCACAGGTGCGGCAGCCTTGCCCTGGCGCCGGGGACATCGCCCGCATCGAGCAGACCGGCCATCGCCTCGCCCTCGGCGGCGAGCCCGCGCCCGCCCAGCACGACCCAGGTCGCGGCGGTCGTGGCGGCGAAGCGCGCCAGCGGCCGGGTCCGCGTCGCCCGCTGCACGAGCGCGCCCGCACCGGCGGCCGCGCCCACGCACAGCCCCGTGTAGAGGGCTCCCCGGCCGCGCGAGTCGGCCCACATGCGCCGCTCCAGCGCACCCGCCGCCTGGCCGAACCAGGCCACCGGATGGCCGCGGCGTGGATCACCGAACACCGCGTCGACCGCGTAACCTGCGACGACTCCGGCCGCGGTCACACGTTGGGAACAGACCACAGCGCGAACCCTAGCCGGTGGGAAAGAATGCCGACCATGAATGACAACACCAGGCGCCTGGCCGAGGCCGTGGCCGCCCGCCTGGAGGCCGGGGCCTCGCTGCTGCGCAGGTATGGCCGCGGTCCCCAGGCGGGCGGCCGGGTCCTGATCCTGGGCGGGGTCCGCTCCGGCAAGTCCAGGCACGCCGAGCAGCTGATGGCTCGCTACAACCACGTCGTCTACGTCGCCGCGGGCCTGCCGCCCAGCGACGACGACCCCGAATGGGCGGCGCGCGTGGCCGCCCACCGCGCGCGCAGACCCGCGCACTGGCGGACCGTGGAGACCGCGGACCTCACCACGACACTGCGCGAGACGCGGGCGCCGATGCTCGTCGACTGCCTCGGCACCTGGGTGAGCAGGGTGCTCGACGAGGTCGGCGCCTGGCAGCAGGAAGAGGGCTGGCAGGAGCGCGTCGACGAGCGGCTGCAGGCCTTCGTCGACGTCTGGCAGGCCACGCCGGGACCCGTGGTGGCCGTGAGCAACGAGGTCGGCAGCGGCGTCGTCCCGCCCACCGTGTCCGGGCGCATCTTCCGCGACGTCCTGGGCTCGCTCAACACGGCCGTGGCGGCCCACGCGCACACCACGCGGCTCGTCGTGGCCGGGCGGGTGCTCGACCTGCGATGACCCGACAACAACCGGAGGAGACACGGTGACGTTCGACATCCCGGCACCCGACGAGCGGGCGCGCGGCGAGGCGCGCGAGCGGCTCGACGGGCTGGTGAAGCCACTCGGCGCACTCGGAAGGCTGGAGGAGCTGGCGGCGTGGCTGTGCGCCGCGCACGGCACGGTGCCGCCCCGTCCGCTGGACGACGTGCGCGTGGTGGTGTTCGCAGGCGACCACGGGGTGTCGGCAGCGTCGCCGGTGTCGGCGGTGTCGCCGGTGTCGGCGTATCCGCGCGAGGTCACCGCCGCCATGGTGCGGGTGTTCCTCTCCGGCGCCAGTGGGGTCAACGTTCTCGCCCGCCAGGTGGGCGCGCGGGTGCGGGTGCTGGACGTGGCCGTGGACGGCGACCTGACCGACGTGCCGCCGGAGGTGACCGCGCACAAGGTCCGCCGGGGCTCCGGGGCAATCGACGTGGCCGACGCGCTCGAGCCCGGTGAGGCCGAGCGGGGTTTCGCGGCCGGGCGAGCGGTGGCCGACGAGGAGATCGACGGCGGCGCCGACCTGCTGATCCCCGGCGACATGGGCATCGGCAACACCACAGTGGCCTCCGCACTGGTCGCGGCGTGCCTCGGCCTGCCAGCCGAGGACGTGGTCGGCGCCGGAACCGGCGTGGACGAGCGGGGCCGGGCCCGCAAGGTCGCGGTCGTGGAGGCGGCGCTGGCCCGCGCCGGCTCGCGGGCGCGCGAGCCGTTCGCGCTGCTGACCGCGCTGGGCAGCGCCTGTGCCGCCGCCACGGCCGGGTTCCTGGTGCAGGCGGCGGTGCGCGGTGTGCCCGTGCTCCTGGACGGCGTGTTCTCCGGCGCGGCGGCGCTCGTGGCCAGGGAGATCGCGCCGGAGGCGGCCCGCTGGTGGCTGGCCGGGCACCGCTCCACCGAGCCGTCGCAGGCGTTCGCGCTCAAGGCGCTGGGCCTGGAGCCGATCCTCGATCTCGGGCTGCGGCTCGGCGAGGGCAGCGGCGCGGTGCAGGCGGTGCCGGTGCTGCGCGCGGCCAGGGCCACCCTCGCCGAGATGGGGCGGCTCGCCGACCTTGCGTGACGCCCTGCGCCTGGCGCTGGGCACGTTGACGGCCCTGCCGGTGCCCGCGCCGCGGGTGATCGACCGCCGGGTGGCGGGCGGGGCGATGCTGCTGGCGCCGCTGGCGGCCACGCCGCTCGCCGCGCTGGCGGGCGCGGTGGTGCTGGCCGGTGACGCGACCGGGCTGCCCGCGCTGGCCACCGCCGGGCTGGCGATCGGCGCGGTCGCGCTGGGCAGCCGGGGCCTGCACCTGGACGGACTGGCCGACACCGCCGACGGGCTCGGCGCCTCCTACGACCGCGAACGGGCGCTGGAGATCATGCGCCGCGGCGACTCGGGGCCGACGGGCGTGGCGACCCTGGTGCTGGTGCTGATCGTCCAGTGCGCGGCGCTGGCGGGTGCCGTGGCGGCGGGGCACGGCGTCACCGCGGCCGTGGCCGGGGTCGTCGCCGGGCGTGCCGTGCTGCCGGTGTGCTGCGTGCGCGGGGTGCCGTCGGCGCGCCCGGAAGGGCTGGGGGCGACGGTGGCCGGTGCGGTGCCGGTACCGCTGGCTCTGGCGGTGCCCGTGCTGGTCGGCGGGCTCGCCGTGCTCGCTCCCGGCCTGCCGTGGTGGCAGGGTCCGCTCGCCGTGGCGGCGTCCTGCGCGGCGGCGGGGCTGCTGCTCGCGCGCTGCGTCCGTCGGCTGGGCGGCCTGACCGGCGACGTCCTCGGAGCCGCCGTCGAACTGGCCACGGCGGCAGCCTTGCTGGTCCTCACCCTCTGACCGCGAGTCCTGCACCCGTGCCCGCGAGTCCTGCGTTCGTGCCCGCGAGTCCTGCACTCGTGCCCGCGAGTCCTGCGCTCGTGCCCGCGAGTCCTGCACTCGTGCCCGCGAGTCCTGCACTCGTGCCCGCGAGTTCTGCGCTCGGTACGGCTTTCCGCGGGACGGCAGCCACCGAGCCGGTCATAGTTCCCCAATGCGGCATTGGTAGCGCTGGACGCCACGAATGCCGCATTGGGGAAGTTGAACGCCACGAATGTGGCATTGGGGGGCTCGACTCGCGGGCTTGAGTGCAGGACTCGCGGGCTTGAGCGCAGGACTCGCGGGTCTGAGTGCAGGACTCGCGCGGGGTCAGGTGAGGGTATCGGCGAGGGCGGCGAGGAAGCGGTCCGTCGTCTCCCGGTCCCGGACGGCGATGCGGAGCCAGTCGCCGTCCAGGCCGGGGAAGGTGTCGCCGCGGCGGACCGCGTAACCCGCCTCGCGCAACGCCAGCCGGACCCGCCCCGCCCCGGGCACGCGGACCAGCACGAACGGCGCCCTCGGCACACCGGCCACCTCGACACCGAGCCCGCGCAGGCCCTCGACCAGACGCTCCCGGTCCCGGTCGGCCTCGCGGGCGAGCCGGTTCGCCTCCGCCACGGCGTCCGGACGGCTGCACGCCACCATCGCCACCGCCGCCGGGGTGGACACCGACCACGGCGGCTGGACCGCACGCAGCCGGTCCAGCACCTCCGGCTCGCCGAGCACGTACCCGGCTCGCAGCCCCGCGATCCCCCACGTCTTGGTCAGGCTCCGCAGCACCACCACCCCCGGCAGCCGCTGCCCCGCCAGGCTCTCCGGCTCGCCGGGCACCGCGTCGAGGAACGCCTCGTCCACCACGACCAGCCGTCCGGGCGCGCACAGTTGCCGCAGCGCCTGTGCCGGGTGCAGCACCGACGTCGGGTTGGTCGGGTTGCCGACGAACACCAGCTCCGCGTCCGCGGGTACGGCGTCCGGTGTGAGCACGAACCCGTCGGCGGCGGGCAGCACCACCCGCCGCACCGCCTGCCCCGCGGCGCGCAGCGCGGCCTCGGGCTCGGTGAACTGCGGATGCACCACCACCGCGTTTCGCCCGCGAAACGCACTCGCCAGGAGCGTGAAGGCCTCGGCGGCGCCCGCCGTCGGCAGCACCTCCGAGGGCGGGCGGCCGTGCCGGGCGGCGACGGCCTCCACGGCGCCCCGGACGTCGGGATAGGCGGCGAGCCCGGACAGCGTGTCCGCCAGCTCCCGGCGCAGCCACTCCGGCGGCGCCGCGAGCCGCACGTTCACGGCGAGGTCCACCAGCCCGTCGCCGACCTCCCGGTCGCCGTGGTGGAGCAGGTCGTACTCGCCCTGCTCAGCCACGGTGCACCGCCTCGGCGAAGCGCCGCGCCAGCCCGGGATGCCCGGCCCAGTGGACGTGCAGGTACGAAGCGTGCACCGTGTCCGTCGCGAAGCCCTCCGCCTCGCCGTCCCAGCGCCACGCCGGCGTCGGCCCGTACCGGGGCTCGACCATGGTGCGGTGGAACTCGTGCCCGGTCACCTCCTCACCGCCACCGGTGAGCAGCGTGGCCGACGGCGCGGTGGCCCTGCGGTAGCCGAGCGCCCCGCGCCGGGTCATCCGCGCGGTGGCGTCCAGCGCCCCGACCATGGGCAGGCCGTCGAGCTCCCGGCACAGGTACAGCAGGCCCGCGCATTCGGCGACCACCGGCATGCCCCGCCGCACCGCCCGCGCCAGCTCGCCGCGCAGCGGCTCGTTTCCCGACAGCTCCTCGGCGTGCACCTCGGGGAACCCGCCACCGAAGTACAGCCCGGCGCAGCCCGGCGGCAGGGCGGTGTCGCGCAGCGGGTCCAGGTCCACCACATCCACGCCGTGCGCGGCCAGCAGCTCGGCGGTCTCCGTGTAGCGAAACGTGAACGCCTGCCCGGAGGCCGCCGCAACCACCCGGCGCGGTCCGCCGTACGCGGCGTCCGGCGACCACGGCTGCCCGGCAGGCGGCGGCGCGGTGCGTGCGACCCGGACGACGGCGTCCAGGTCGACGCCGTCGGCGATCCACGCCGCCAGCGCCGGCAGCAGCCGCCGCGACTCCGACTCCCGTTCTCCCGCGGGCACCAGCCCGAGGTGCCTGCTCGGGGCATGGATGTCGTCGCTGCGCCGCA
Organism: Prauserella muralis; assembly: GCF_003202285.1. Taxonomy (GTDB): domain Bacteria; phylum Actinomycetota; class Actinomycetes; order Mycobacteriales; family Pseudonocardiaceae; genus Prauserella_B; species Prauserella_B muralis. The sequence continues at coordinate 147,393 of NZ_MASW01000002.1, read as the reverse complement.
GGGCGCCCAGCACCGGGATGCCGGTGGGCTGCAACGCGGCCCGGATCTCGTCCTCGTGCCGCTGCGAGCCGAGCTTGTTGAGGATCACCCCGGCCAGCTCCAGTCGCGGGTCGTAGCGGGCGAAGCCGAGCACGGTCGCGGCGACGCTGCGGCTGGCGGCGCTCGCGTCCACGACCAGCACCACCGGCGCGGAGACCAGCCGCGCCACGTGCGCCGTCGACGCGTAGCCGTCGGTGCCGAGCATCCCGTCGAACAGCCCCATCACGCCCTCGATCACGGCCACCTCGGCCGCGCGGGAGCCGTGCAGCAGCAGCGGCACCACCCGCTGCTCCCCCTGCAGGAACGGGTCGAGGTTGCGCGGCGGCAGCCCGGTGGCCAGTGCGTGGTAGCTGGGGTCGATGAAGTCGGGACCCACCTTGTGCCCGGAGACGGCGAGGCCGCGCCGGCGCAACGCCGCCATCAGACCGGTGGCGACGGTGGTCTTGCCGTGGCCGGACCCGGGTGCCGCGACGACGATCCGGGCTACCACTCGATGCCCCGCTGGCCCTTCTGGCCCGCGTCCATCGGGTGCTTGACCTTCGTCATCTCGGCCACCAGGTCGGCGGCGTCGAGCAGCTCCCGCGGCGCGTTGCGGCCGGTGATCACCACGTGCTGGCGGCCCGGCCGCTCCCGCAGCGTCTCCACCACGTCGGCGACGTCGATCCAGCCCCAGTGCAGCGGGTAGGTGAACTCGTCGAGCACGTAGAAGTCGTGCCGTTCGGCGGCGAGCCTGCGCTTGATCTCGGCCCAGCCCTCGCGCGCGTTGGCGGCGTGGTCGTCCTCGCTGCCCTTCTTGCGCGCCCAGCTCCAGCCCTCGCCCATCTTGTGCCATTCGACGGGCCCGCCCTGGCCGCTCTCGCCCAGCACGCGCAGTGCGGTCTCCTCGCCGACGCGCCACTTGGCGGACTTGACGAACTGGAACACGCCGATGGACCAGCCCTGGTTCCAGGCCCGCAGCGCCATCCCGAACGCCGCGGTGGACTTGCCCTTCATCACTCCGGTGTGGACGGCCAGGATCGGGCGGTGGCGGCGCTGCCGCGTCGTCAGCCCGTCGTCGGGAACGACCTCCGGCTTTCCCTGTGGCATCAGGCCGCCCTCCGTTTCACCTCGCGCGCCAGCGAATCCGCCGCCACGTCTCCCAGCGCGACGTGCTCCGCGCCGAGCCGGGCCGCGAGCTGCCTGGCCAGGCCCAGTCGCATGCGCCCGGTCTCGCAGTCCATCACGACGCTGGTCACGCCGGTTCGCGCGAGCAGGTCGGCGGCGGCCTGGGACCGGGCCACGGCGTCGGGGCCGCTGGTGGCGCGGCCGTCGGTGACCACCACGAGCAACGGCCGGCGTTTCGGGTCCCGCAGCGCCTCGACGCGCAGCACGTCCGTGGCGCGCAGCAGGCCCTCGGCCAGCGGCGTACGCCCTCCGGTGGGCAGGGTTTCCAGCCGGGACGCCGCCGCGTCGACACTGATCGTCGGCGGCAAGGCCACCTCGGCGGTCGCGGCGCGGAACGTCACCAGGCCGACCTTGTCCCGGCGCTGGTAGGCGTCCAGCAGCAGTGAGAGCACCGCCGACTTCACCTCGCGCATCCGCGAGCGTGCCCCCATCGAGCCCGAGGCGTCGACGCAGAACAGCACGAGGTTGCCCTCCTTGCCCTCGCGCAGCGCGTAACGGAGGTCGTGCGGCCGGACGACGAGTCCGGCACCGGAACGCCCCCGCGCGCGCTGGTGCGGGGCCGCCGCGCGCACGGTCGCGATCAGGTGCGGGCCACCCTCGCGCGCTCCGGCGGGCCGCACACCGACCGTGCGGCCGGTGTCGGTGACCGCGCGCGAGCGGCGCCCGTGCGCGCCCGAGCCGGTGCCGCCCACGGTGAACAGCCGGGCCCGGTACGGCGCGCCGGGCGACACGGTGCGCTCCCCCGCCCCGCCGTGCTGGCCGTTCCCGTCGCCGTGCTGGCCACCCGCGTCGCCGTGCTGGCCGTCCTCGGGCAGTGGCTCGCCACCGGGGCCGCCAGGTCCGCCGGGGTCGTCCGGTCCATCGGGTCCGTCGGGTCCGTCCGGGGGGCCCTGCTCGGGCGGCTCGGAGTCGCGCAGGGCCTCCTCCAGCTGCTCCGGGTCGATGCCCGGCGCGTCGAACGGGTTGCGCCTGCGCCGGTGCGGCAGCGCCAGCTGTGCCGCGACCCGGATGTCGTCGACGGTCACCGTGTCCCGCCCGCACCAGGCGGCGTGCGCGGCGGCGGTGCGCGCCGTGACGATGTCGGCCCGCATGCCGTCGACCTCGAAGGCGGCGCACACCTCCGCGATGCGCACCAGCGCCTCGTCGGTGAGCGTCACCGACGGCAGCAGCCGCTGTGCGGCGTCGATCTCGGCGGCCAGCGCGGCCTCGTCGGCGGCGTAGCGCTCGGCGAAGCCGTCCGGGTCCGCCTCGTAGGCCAGGCGGCGGCGCACCACCTCGGCCCGCTGCGCCGCGTCGCGGCTCGACGCGACCTCCACCGTCAGGCCGAAGCGGTCGAGCAGCTGCGGTCGCAGCTCGCCCTCCTCGGGGTTCATGGTGCCGATCAGCACGAACCGCGCCGCGTGCGACACCGAAACGCCCTCGCGCTCGACCGTCACCCGCCCCATCGCCGCCGCGTCGAGCAGCGTGTCCACCAGGTGGTCGTGCAGCAGGTTGACCTCGTCGACGTAGAGCAGGCCCCGGTGCGCGCCCGCCAGCAGGCCGGGCTGGTAGTCGGTGACGCCGTCACCGAGGGCGCGCTCCAGGTCGAGCGAGCCGACCACGCGGTCCTCGGCCGCGCCGACCGGCAGCTCCACCAGCCGCGCCGGGCGCCGGTGGGCGGGCGAGCCCTCCGGGTGCGGGCCGTCGGGGCACGCGGGGTCGGGCCGCGCCGGATCGCAGGAGAACCGGCAGCCGTCCACGACGTCCACGCCCGGCAGCAGACCGGCGAGCGCCCGCACCATGGTGGACTTCGCGGTGCCCTTCTCGCCGCGCACCAGCACCCCGCCGATCGCGGGCGAGATGGTGGAGAGCACGAGCGCCAGGCGCAGGTCCGCCATCCCGACGACGGCGGTGAACGGGTACGGCCGCACAGGCAACTCCCTCGCTACGGGTGGGTGTCCTCGCCCACGTCTCGTCAGCACACGCGGCGGCCGTCGAAGCTCTGACTCCTGGCATGTCGTGCCAGTCACAGTGGCGGGACCGTCCCGGACTCGCACCGGGTTCCACGACGACCGCGGGCCCGATCCTTTCACACGTCTCGGCTACCGTGCCGAAACGTGACGATCGTCGTGGTGGGAATCGGGGCCGACGGCTGGTCGGGCCTGCCCGAGGCGTCGCGGGCCGAGATCGCCGGATGCGAGGTGCTGCTCGGCGGGCGCAGGCAGCTGGACCTCGTGCCCGACGGCGGCTACGCGAAGCGGCCGTGGCCCAGCCCGCTGCTGCCCGCGCTGGACGGGCTGCTCGCCGAGCACGCCGGGCGCCGCGTCTGCGTGCTGGCCAGCGGTGACCCCCTGCTGTCCGGCATCGGCACCACGCTCGTCGAGCGGCTCGGCGCCGGGGCCGTGCGGATCGTGCCCACCGTGTCGTCGGTGACGCTGGCCCGCGCCCGCCTCGGCTGGCCGGCGGAGACCACCGAGGTGGTCAGCGCCGTGGGCCGCCACGTGCACCGGGTGCTGCGCGCGGTGGCGCCCGGCCGCCGGGTGCTGGTGCTCAGCTCCGGTGCCGCGACCCCCGGCGAGGTCGCCGCCCTGCTCACCGGCGCGGGCTTCGGTGCGAGCAGGCTCACCGTGCTGGAGGAGCTGGGCGGACCGGACGAGCGTCGGGTCGAGGGCACCGCCGCCGACTGGGCGCACCCGCCCGGCGCGGCACTCAACGTGCTCGCGATCGAGTGCGCGGGCCCGCCCGTGCCGCCACCGCTTCCGGGCCTGCCCGACGAGGCGTTCGAGCACGACGGCCAGCTCACCAAACGCGACGTGCGGGCGAGTGCGCTGGCCCGGCTCGCGCCCGCACCCGGCGAGCTGCTGTGGGACGTCGGCGCCGGCGCGGGCAGCGTGGCGATCGAGTGGGCCAGGGCCTGCCCGGCCAACCGGGCGATCGCCGTGGAGTCCCGGCCGGAACGGGCCGCGCGCATCGGCCGCAACGCCGCCCGGCTCGGCGTGCCCGACGTGCGGGTCGTCACCGGCGCGGCCCCGGACGCGCTGGCGGAGCTGGAAACGCCGGACGCGGTGTTCGTCGGCGGCGGCGTCAGCGTGCCCGGGGTGCTCGGCGCCTGCTTGGCCGCGCTGCGGCCGGGCGGCAGGCTCGTCGCCCACGGCGTCACGCTGGAGACCGAGCAGGCCCTCGCCACCGCCTACACCGAGCACGGCGGCGAGCTGACCAGGCTGTCGGTGCAGCAGGCGGGGCCACTCGGCGGCTTCACCGGCTGGACACCCGCCCGCACCGTGACCCAATGGAGTACGAGCAAGCGATGACCGTCCACTTCATCGGCGCCGGTCCCGGCGCCGCCGACCTGATCACCGTGCGCGGGCAGCAGCTGCTCGCGCGCTGCGGCGTGTGCCTGTACCCGGGCAGCCTCACCCCGGTGGACCTGCTGGCGCACTGCCCGCCCGGCGCCCGCCTCGTCGACACCGCCGAGCTCACGCTCGAGCAGATCACCGCCGAGCTGGTGCGGGCCCACGAGCAGGGCGAGGACGTCGCGCGGCTGTGCTCGGGCGATCCGGCCGTCTACAGCGCCGTGGCCGAGCAGATGCGCAGGCTCGACGCCGCCGGCGTGCCCTACGACGTCACGCCGGGCGTGCCCGCGTTCGCGGCGGCGGCCGCGGTGCTCGGGCGGGAGCTGACCGTGCCGACCGTGGGGCAGAGCCTCATCCTCACCCGCGCCCAGGCCCGCTCGACGGCGATGCCGGACGGCGAGGACCTGGCCACCCTCGGCGCGAGCGGCGCGACGCTCGCGCTGCACCTGGCGGTCAACCGCATCGAGCAGGTGGTGGCCGAGCTGCTGCCCAACTACGGCGAGGACTGCCCCGTGGCGGTGGTGGCACAGGCCAGCCAGCCGGAGGAGCGGGTGCTGCGGGGCACACTCGGCGACATCGCCGCCCAGGTGCGCGAGGCGGGCATCACGCGCGCGGCGATGATCTTCGTCGGGCGGGTGCTGGCGGCAGGGAACTTCCCGGACAGCTTCCTCTACTCCGCCGAGCGCCCCCGGAAGTCGTAGCCGGCGCGGAACGGGCCTGCCCGCCACCCCCGCTCCCGTGGACGGCCAACACGGCCCGAGCGTTCGCTCAGGCCCGGCCCACGATCGTTCCCGCCCGGTCCACGGCGACGACGTCCACGGTCACCGGCGCGTCGCCGAGCACGCCCGCCGCGGTGCGCCGGGCCCGCTCGGCCACCAGGTCGCCCAGCGGCACGCCCTCGGCCTGCGCCAGTTCGAGCGCATGCAGGGCCGTGTTGGCCTGCCGCACGGACACCGCCAGCCGCGGGCGGCCTGCTCCCTCGGCCAGTTCCGCCAGCAGGCCCAGGTCCACCTGGGAGCGTTTCGAGTGCAGGTCGAGATGCCCGGCGGCCAGTTTGGACAGTTTCGCGAACCCGCCGGCCAGTGTGAGCCGGGGAACCGGATGCCGCCGCAGGTACTTCAGCACCGCGCCCGCGAAGTCGCCCATGTCGAGCAGCGCGGTCTCCGGCAGCCCGTACAGCTCGGCGACCACGCGTTCCGACGTGCTGCCCACCGCCCCGGCGACGTGGGTGTGCCCGAGCGCGCGGGCCACGTCCACGCCGCGCCGGATGCTGTCGATCCACGCCGAGCACGAGTACGGCACCACCACGCCCGTGGTGCCCAGCACCGAGAGCCCGCCGACGATGCCGAGCCGCGGATTCCACGTGTGCCGTGCCATCTCCTCGCCGTCGGGAATGGAGATCTCCACGACGACGTCGGTGCCGCCACCGTGTTCGCGGGCGACCCGCTCGACGGCCTCGGTCATCAGCCGCCGCGGCACCGGGTTGATGGCGGGCTCACCCACCGGAAGCGGCAGCCCCGGCAGCGTGACCGTGCCCACACCCGACCCGGCGCGAAACGTCACCCCGGAGCCCGGCTCGCCCGCCCGCACGGTCGACACGATCAGCGCGCCGTGTGTGACGTCGGGATCGTCGCCCGCGTCCTTGACGACCCCCGCGCTGGCCACACCGTCGCCCAGCGTCTCCGTGGCCAGTGCGAAGCTCGGCCGCCGTCCCTTGGGCAGCAGCACCTCCACCGGGTCGGGGAACCGCCCGGTCAGCAGCGCCGTGTAGGCGGCGGTGGTGGCGGCCGTGGCGCATGCGCCGGTCGTCCACCCGTACCTCAGCTCAGTCACACTCTCACCGTGGACAGTATCGCCAGCACACGCGTGCTGATCCTCGGCGGCACCGCCGAGGCCCGCGCGCTCGCCTCCGCGCTGACCGGGCACGGGGTGCCGGTCGTGTCGTCGCTGGCGGGCCGGGTGGCCGAGCCGCGGCTGCCCGAGGGCGAGGTGCGGATCGGCGGGTTCGGCGGCCCGGACGGCCTCGCCCGCTGGCTCGCCGGCGAACGGGTGGCCGCCGTCGTCGACGCCACCCACCCGTTCGCCGAGCGCATCGGTGCCTCGGCCGCGACGGCCGCCGCGCGGGCGGGCGTGCCGCTGCTGCGGCTGCAGCGGCCCGGCTGGCGGCCCGGGCCCGGCGACGACTGGCACTGGGCGGACTCCCTCGGCGCGGCGGCCCGGCTGCTGCCCGCCCTGGGCACGCGCGTGTTCCTCACCAGCGGGCGGCAGGGACTCGCCGCGTTCGCCCACCTGGACCGGCTGTGGTTTCTCATCCGCTGCGTCGACCCGCCGGAGCCTCCGCTGCCGCCGCAGTCGGAGGTCCTGCTCAGCAGGGGCCCGTACCGGGCCGCCGACGAGGCGGAACTGCTGCGCCGCCACCGCATCGACGTGCTCGTCACCAAGGACAGCGGCGGCACGATGACCCGGGGCAAGCTGGACGCCGCCCGGCAGCTCGGTGTGCCGGTGGTCGTGGTGCGTCGTCCCGTCCGGCCCCGGGTGTCCGAAGTGACCGAAGTGAACGACGCGTTGACCTGGGCGCTCGAACGGGTGACGGGCTGGCCCGGCGAAAAGTCGGCTCCCGCAGCCCGCTAGCGTGACCTCCGATGCGGCCAGCCACCTCGATCAGTACGGAGACACCGGACCAGGTATCCGACGCCCCCGCCACCCGGGCAGGCGACGCCACGAAACGCGCCAGGTTCTGGCGGCGGCTGGCGGTCGTCCTCGGTCTGGTGGCGGCCGCGTGCGCCATCGCGTCGCCGTTCCTGCCCGTGGTGCAGGACACGGCACGCATCGTCTGGCCCGCGGGAGGCGACGCCTCCCAGGTCAACGCCCCGCTGGCCGGCTACTGGGCGCAGGACCTGCGCGCGGACCTGCCGTGTGAGACCGTCCGCTCGCTCGACGCCCGCACGCCCGGCGAGGCGTTGCTGTTCTCCACCGTGCCCGCCGCGCGCCTCGACGACGGCGCGGGCCTGCAGATGCGGGTCAACGACGGGGTTCTCGTCGCCTACAACGGCCCCGAACAGGTGGCCCGCCAGCCACTGCCCGCGACCGGCTGCGCCGTCGGCCTTTCCTCCGATGCCACGCACACCACGCTCACCGTGGGCGGAACGCCGGTCTACAACCGTGACGGCGACGTACGGCCCCGCGTCCTGGGCATCTACACCTCGATCGACGAGGAGTCCGACCCGATCGCCGGGCTGAACGTGTCGATCACGCCGGACACCCGCTACGAGTCCTCGCCGACCGCGCTGAAACTTACCGTGCTCGTGGTCGGTGTGCTCGCCATGATCGGCTGCCTGATCGCCGTGAACCGGCTCGACACCGGCGTCGCCCGGCGCGCGCCACGCTGGGCGCCGATCGGCTGGTGGCGCCTCACCGGGCGGGACCTCGCGGTGATCGGCGTGCTCGGGGTGTGGGTGTTCATCGGCCCGGTCACGTCCGACGACGGCTACATCCTGTCGATGGCGCGGGTCACCGAGGACGCGGGCTACCTCACCAACTACCACCGATGGTTCGGTGTCGCGGAGGCGCCGTTCGGCTGGTTCTACCACGTCTACCAGGCGATGACGCACGTCAGCGTCGTGCCGCCGTGGATCCGGCTGCCGTCCTTCCTGCTCGGCGTCATCAGCTGGCTGCTCATCAGCCGGGAGGTGCTGCCCCGCCTCGGCAAGGAGGTGCGGCGCAGCCGCGCCGCGGGCTGGGCCGCCGCGACGGTGTTCCTGGTGTGGTGGATGCCCTACAACAACGGCGTTCGCCCGGAGCCGGTCGCGGCCGTGGGCTCGCTGCTGGCGATCTGCGCCGTCGAACGCGCACTCGTCACCCGCAGGCTGCTGCCGCTGTGCCTCGGCCTGATCGCGGCGGCGTTCACCCTGGCGGCCACGCCCACCGGCCTCATCGCGGTGGCCCCGTTCCTGGTGGCGGGCAGACCGCTGTTCCAGCTGCTGCGGCGGCGGGCGCGCGACAGCGGCTGGCTGCACGTGCTGACACCGATCCTGGCGTCCGGCGTCGTCGTGCTGTTCACCGTCTTCGCGGACCAGACCTTCGCGACGGTCGCCGAGGCGACCCGGCTGCGCAACGAGGTGGGGCCGAGCCTGTCCTGGTTCCAGGAGCTGACCCGCTACGAGACGCTGTTCCGCTCCAACGCCGACGGCTCGGCGGCCCGCCGGTTCCCGGTGCTGCTGCTCCTGCTGTGCACGGGCACGTGCCTGGTGGTGCTGCTGCGCCGCGGCCGCATTCCCGGGGCCGCGCTCGGGCCGAGCCGCAGGCTCATCGGCACCGTCGCGCTGTTCTTCCTGCTGATGGCGCTGACCCCCACCAAGTGGACCCACCACTTCGGCGCGTTCGCCGCGGTCGGCGCGGCGATGGCGGCGCTCACCGCACTGGCCACCAGCGGCTCGGTGCTGCGCTCGAAACGCAACCGCGCGGCGTTCGTCTCCGGGCTGCTGGTCATGGCGGCGCTCGCCGTCACCGGGCCGAACGCGTACTGGTTCGTCTCCGACCTCGGCGTGCCCTGGTACAACATCCCGCCGCAGCTGTTCGGTGTCGGCCTGTCGACGATGCTGCTGTTCGCCGCCGCGGTGGCCGCGGTCATCGCCTTCGTCGAGAACATCCGCGCGCAGCGGCCCGGGCTGCCGCCGCCGCTGCCCGAGCGCAGGGGGCTGGCGCTGTGGCGCGGCTCGCTGGCGATCGTCGTGGTCTGCGGCCTCGTGGTCGTCGCGGAGTTCGGCTCGATGGCCAAGGCGATCCAGAAGCAGCAGGGCAGCTACAGCCTCGCCGCCGCGAACGTCGAGCACCTCTTCGGCAAGAGCTGCGGCCTCGCCGACTACGTCATGGTCGAACGCGACCCGGTGGCGAGCGTGCTCACGCCGCTGCCCGGCCCGCAGCAGCGCACCGTGCCCGCCGAGGGCGCAGAGCAGCCGGGGCCGGGCGGCCTGCCCTCACCCGACAGCGACAACGGCCCCACGCAGGTCGGCTTCCACACGCAGCCGCTCATGGGCGGCGACCCGCTCGCGGGCCCGCCGCACGGGTTCACCCCCAGCACGGTGCCGATGTGGAGCAGCTACAAGGAGACCGCCAACCCCACAGGTCGGCTGCGCACCGACTGGTTCGGCGTCGGCGCGCAGCGCGACGGCGGGCAGCTCGCCGTGGCCGTGTACGCCCCTGGCGGCAAGGCCGTCAGTGTCGGCCTGCAGTACGGCGAGCGGACGCCGCAGGGCATGCGGGTGCTGGGCACCAAGGAGGCGCTGGCCGCGGGTGCGGGCGCCGACACGTGGTCCGACGTGCGGCTGGACCTCGACGACGCGCCGCGGGGTGCGACCGCGGTCCGCGTGATCGCGAGGGACGACGACCTCACCGACGACGGCTGGGTCGCGGTCACCGCGCCGCGCATGCCGAGCTTCACCACGCTCACCGAGCGGGTCGGCGACGCCCCGGTGTACATGGACTGGCCGACGTCGTTCGTCTACCCGTGCCTCAACCCGATGAAGGTGCGCGACGGCATCGCCGAGGTGCCCGCCTACCACCTCACGGCAGGTGACCTGGCCAACGAGGCGAACTGGGCCGGGGCCAGGGCAGGCGGCCCCAACGGCATCCTCGAGGAGCTGGCGGACCAGCCGGAGATCCCGAGCTACCTGCGCGGCGACCCCGGCCAGTCGTGGGGGACGCTGGAGAAGGTCGAGCCCTACACCGAGGGCAGGGCACCGACGATCGTCCGCGGCGAGGAAACGCACTTCGGCTGGTGGTCGCCGGGCCCCGGCTACCAGCAGCCGAGCGGCGTGGGCCAGGGCAGCCGCTGACGGCGGTTCCCGGCCCGGCCGGGAACCGCTCAGTAGTGCCGCGGCGTCCACACCACCCGCGTGCCGTCGGGCTGCTCCCGCACGCGGGTGCGCGTCGAGCCGACGATGAGCAGGCACCGCATGTCCACGGTCGCCGGATCGAGCCCGCCCAGCGTGTCCACCCGCACCGACTCCTCACCGCCACCGACGTCCCTGGCGATCACCACCGGGGTGCCGGGCGGGCGGTGGCGCAGCAGCACCTCCCTGGCCGCGCCCAGCTGGGTGGTGCGGCTGCGGGATGCGGGGTTGTAGAGCGCCACCACCAGGTCGGCAGCACCGGCCGCGTCGAGGCGGCGCTCGATGACCTCCCACGGCTTGAGCCGGTCGGACAGCGACAGCACGCAGTAGTCGTGTCCGAGCGGTGCGCCGGCGCGGGCGGCGGCCGCCTGCGCCGCGGTCACCCCGGGAAGCACGCGCACCGGCACGTCTCGCCACTCGGGCCGCTCGGCCTGCTCCAGCACCGCCGACGCCATCGCGAACACTCCCGGGTCGCCGGAGGACACCACGGCGACCGTGCCGCCACCGCGGGCCAGCTCCAGCGCCTCGACGGCCCGCTCGGCCTCGACCCGGTTGCCGGAGGCGTGCCGCCGCTGGCCCGCGCGCTGCGGCACCTTCGCCAGGTAGGGGCCGTAACCGACGAGGTGGTCGGCGTCGGCGAGCACCTGACCCGCCTCGGGCGTGAGCCATTCCGGCCCGGCGGGACCGAGCCCCACCACGACGACCTCACCCGCGGTCGCGGGTTCGCTGCGGGCGGCGTCGGCACCGGACGCGCGGGCCGCGTACGCCGGGCTGGGTACCACGGCCAGCGAGAAGTACGGCACCGTCTCCGGGTCCACCTCGGCGAACGGCTCCACGCGCTGCGCCGTCCACGTGGCCCGCTCGACGTAGAACGCGTCGTCGAGCCTGCCCGACTCGGCCAGCGCCTCGTGCACGGCGCCGAACGTGCGGCCCAGCTTGAGCACGGCCGCGGAGTCGGTGTCGGCGAGCCGCCGCGCCAGCTCCGGCGCGGGCAGCGTCCCGGGCAGCAGCGTCAGCACCTCGTCGCGCTGCACGAGCGGCCTGCCCAGCACCGCCGACGCCGCGCTCACCGACGTCACCCCGGGCACGACGTGTGCCTCGTAGCGGTCGGCGAGCCGTTCGTGCATGTACATGTAGGAGCCGTAGAAGAACGGGTCGCCCTCGCACAGCAGCACCACGGTGCGGCCCGCGTCCAGGTGCTCGGCGAGCCGCTTCGCGGACAGCTCGTAGAACTCGGCGATGGCGCCTTCGTAGCCACCGGGATGGCTGGTGGTCTCGGTGGTCACCGGGTACATCAGCCGCTCCTCGAGCTGGCCCTCGCGCAGGTACGGCTCGGCGACCGAGCGCGCGATGCTGCGCCCGTGCCTGGCGCAGTGGTAGGCGATGACGTCGGCCTCGCCGATCAGCCTCGCCGCCCGGACCGTCAGCAGCTCGGGATCGCCCGGCCCGAGCCCGACGCCGTAGAGGACCCCGGTGCCGCTCACGCGATCTCCTCCCGTGCCCTGCGGGACACCCGCACCCGGTCGATCGCCGCGAGCGCGCTGCGCCGATTGTCACTCACGCGATCTCCTCCTTCGAGGCGATGGCGTTGACAGCCGCCACCGCCATCGCACTGCCGCCGCGCCGCCCGCGCACCGCCAGGTACGGCGCGGGCGCGCGCTCGATCAGCAGTTGCTTGGACTCCTCGGCGCCGACGAAGCCGACCGGGACACCGATGATCGCCGCCGGGGCGCCCACGCCCTCGTCCAGCAGCTCCAGCAGCCGGAACAGGGCGGTGGGCGCGTTGCCGATCGCCACCACCGACCCGGGCAGCCGGTCGCGCCACAGCTCCAGTGCCGCCGCCGAGCGGGTGTTGCCCAGCCGCTCGGCCAGCGCGGGCACGCGCTCGTCGGCCAGCGTGCACACCACGTCGTTGGCCGCGGGAAGGCGCCTGCGGGTGATGCCGCTGGCGATCATCTGCGCGTCGCACAGGATCGGGGCGCCCGCCTCCAGCGCGGCCCGGCCCGCCTCGACGACCTCCAGCGTGTAGGCCAGGTCGTCGACAAGGTCGACCATCCCGCACGAGTGGATCATCCGCACGGCGACGCCCGCGACGTCGTCGGGCAGGATCGCCAGGTCGGCCTCCTCCCGGATGGTCGCGAACGAGTGGCGGTAGATCTCCGCACCGTCCCGGATGTAGTCGATCACTGCTGTCCCTTCGCTGGTCGGCCGCGCAGCGCGCTGGCGAGCTCGGACGGGGAAACGAGAAGGCCGTCGACCCGGTAGCCGTCGTCGGCGGCCACGACGTCGTGGTGCGGGCCGCGAGGACGCCCGCAGCGCCGCTCGCAGCCGGAGAAGTGGGCGCGCACGTCCGGAGCCATCGCGGCGAGCGCGTCGGCGCGCACATCGGCGCGCGCCTTGGCGCAGCCGGGCCTGCCGATGCACGCGCTGACGCCGAGCGAGGGCGCGTCCCGGTCGGTGACCAGCCCGGTGCCCTCCGCGGCGCCGCCGTCGGGCAGCACGAGCGTGCGCCAGGGTGTGACGATCAGCTCACCGCACCGAGCGAGTCTCGCGAGCACGGCGGCGGGAACGTGACCGAGGACGGGCGCGGCGACGACCGCGCCGCCGCGCAGCGGCCCGACCGGCAGCGGCCCGGACAGCGGCAGCGCCACCGGGTGCGTTTCGCGGGCGAACCGTCGCGCGGCGGCCACGAGCGGCGCGGGGTACGCCTCGCGTACCCGCCACGCGCTGCCCCGGGTGCGGCCGAACGCGGCGGCGGCCTCCAGCAGCGCGGCGACCGCATGGCGTGCGGGCACGCGCAGGCCGGTGTCGCTGCCGTCGAGCAGCAGCGCACCCTCGTCACCGTCCACTGCCTGCCAGCACACGTCGGCACCCTCGCCCGCCACGTCGCCGCGGCCGTCGTCGAGGGCGAACAGGAACCGGCCGGGCAGCGCGGCCAGCTCCGGCCGGGCGCACAGCGCGCGGTCGAGGCCCCGGACCAGCGGCCGGATGTCGGTGAGGCCGCCGGAGAGGCCGGACGCCGGGGAGCCGAGGATGTTGCGCACGCGCTCGTGGCCGGGCGCGGGCAGCAGCCCGGCACCCGAGAGCCGCGCGACGAGCTCACCGGTGTCGCGGACGGCCCGCAGCTGAAGGTTCGCCCGCGACGTGAGATGAATCGCACCGTCACCCAGTTCGGCCGCGCACCCGGCCACCACCCCGGCCTGCGCGCCGGTCAGCGCACCGCCCGGCAGGCGCACCCTCGCCAGCGCGCCATCAGCGGCGTCGTGCGTGGCGACGACGCCGGGGCAGGCGTCGGCGCGGAGTCTCGTCGGGGCGGGCACGGACTCACTGTAGGCGGATGCCGGCCCGCGCCCGGGGTGGCCTGCTTGACGATGTCCGGCCGGGCACACGAGAGTGAGGCGCTGTGATCCTGCTGCTGTCCACGTCAGACACCGACCTGCTCAGTGCGCGCGCGTGCGGAGCCGGGTACCGGCTCGCCAACCCCGCGCGGCTCGACCTGGCCGAGCTGCCGGGCCTGCTGGAGGGCTGCCCGATCGTCGTCGTGCGCATCCTCGGCACCGAACGCACCTGGGCCGACGGGCTGCGCAGGGTGCGCGAGAGCGGCGCCCACGTCGTGGTGCTGGGTGGCGAGCAGGCGCCGGACGCCGAGCTGATGGCGCTGTCGACGGTGCCCGCGGGTATCGCCACCGAGGCGCACGCCTACCTGGCACACGGCGGCCCGGAGAACCTGGCGCAGCTGCACCGGTTCCTCTCCGACACGCTGCTGCTGTCCGGTGACGGCTTCGAACCACCCGCCGAGCAGCCCGAATGGGGTGTGCTGGAGCGGCCCGCCGCCGGTGGCGACGGCCCGACGGTGGCGATCCTGTACTACCGCGCGCACCACCTCGCGGGGAACACGGCGTTCGTCGAGACCCTGGCCGAGCGCATCGAGGCCGAGGGCGGGCGCGCGCTGCCGGTCTTCTGCGCGTCGCTGCGCTCCCGCCCGCCGGAGCTGATGGAGCGCCTCGGCGAGGCGGACGCCCTGCTGGTCACGGTGCTCGCGGCCGGCGGGACCCGTCCCGCGGAGGCGGGCGCGGGCGGCGACGACGAGTCGTGGGACGTCGCCGAACTGGCCGCGCTGGACGTGCCCACGTTGCAGGCGATGTGCCTGACCAGCGACCGTGCCACGTGGGAGGACAACGACGAGGGCCTGTCACCGCTGGACGCGGGCAACCAGATGGCGGTGCCCGAGTTCGACGGCAGGCTCATCACGGTGCCGTTCTCGTTCAAGGAGACCGACGCCGACGGCCTGCCCCGCTACGTGCCGGACGCCGAGCGCGCCGGCCGCGTGGCCCGCATCGCGCTCGCCCACGCCCGGCTCCGGCGGATCCCGCCCGGTGAGCGCCGCATCGCGCTGGTGCTCTCGGCGTATCCGACGAAACACTCCCGGGTCGGCAACGCGGTGGGCCTGGACACACCCGCGTCGGCGGTGACACTGCTGCGCCGCATGATCGACGCGGGCTACGACCTCGGCGACGAGCCGTTTCCCGGCGTGGTGCCCACCGGCACCGATCAGCCCGACGGCGATGCCCTCATCCACGCGCTGATCGAGGCGGGCGGGCAGGACCCGGAGTGGCTCACCGAGGAGCAGCTGGCGGGCAACCCCATCCGCATTCCCGCGGCGCGCTACCGCGAGTGGTTCGACGCACTGCCCGAGCGGCTGCGGGCAGACATGACCGAGCACTGGGGCGCGCCGCCCGGCGAGCTCTACGTCGACGACGGCGACATCGTGCTCGCCACGCTCCGGGCGGGCAACGTGGTGCTGATGATCCAGCCACCCCGCGGGTTCGGGGAGAACCCGGTGGCGATCTATCACAACCCGGACCTGCCGCCGAGCCACCACTACCTGGCCGCCTACCGGTGGCTGGAGGAGGAGTTCGGCGCGCACGCCGTGGTGCACCTGGGCAAGCACGGCTCGCTGGAGTGGCTGCCCGGCAAGACCGCGGGGCTCTCGGCGTCGTGCGCACCCGACGCGGTGCTGGGCAACCTGCCACTGGTCTACCCGTTCCTCGTCAACGATCCCGGCGAGGGCGCGCAGGCCAAGCGACGCGCGCACGCCACGATCGTCGACCACCTGATCCCGCCGATGGCCCGCGCGGAAAGCTACGGCGACCTGGCGCGGCTGGAGCAGTTGCTCGATGAGCACGCCAACATCGCGGCGATGGACCCGGCGAAGCTGCCCGCGATCCGCCAGCAGATCTGGACGCTGATCCAGGCGGCCAAGCTGGACCACGACCTCGGGGTCGCCGAGCGTCCGCACGACGCGGAGTTCGACGACTTCCTGCTGCACCTCGACGGCTGGCTGTGCGAGGTGAAGGACGCGCAAATCCGCGACGGGCTGCACGTGCTGGGCGAGGCGCCCACCGGCGAGGCGCGGGTGAACCTCGTGCTCGCCATGCTGCGCGCCCAGCAGATGTGGGGCGGCGCGTACGGCGCGGTGCCGGGCCTGCGGGCGGCGCTGGGCCTGACCGAGGACGCGCCGATGTCCGATGTGGACGCCATCGAGACCACCGCCCGCGAGCTGGTGCAGGCCATGGAGGACCGTGGCTGGGCAGGCGACGCGGTGGAACAGGTGTGCGCGGGGCATCCGGCCGCGGCCGAGGTCCTGCGCTTCGCCGCCACGGAGATCGTGCCGCGGCTGGCGGGCACCGAGGCCGAGATCGACGCGGTGCTGCACGCGCTCGACGGCGGCTACGTGCCTGCCGGGCCCAGCGGGTCGCCGCTGCGCGGGCTGGTGAACGTGCTGCCGACCGGCCGCAACTTCTACACCGTCGACCCCAAGGCCGTGCCGAGCAGGCTCGCGTGGGAGACCGGGCAGGCGCTCGCGGACTCGCTGCTGCGCCGCTACCACGAGGAGAACGGCGACTGGCCACGGTCGGTCGGCCTGTCGGTGTGGGGCACCTCGGCCATGCGCACGTCCGGCGACGACGCGGCGGAGGTGCTCGCCCTGCTCGGTGTCCAGCCGGTGTGGGACGAGGCGTCGCGGAGGGTCACCGGGATCGAGCCCATCCCCCTTGCCGAGCTGGGCAGGCCCCGCATCGACGTGACCGTGCGGATCAGTGGCTTCTTCCGCGATGCGTTCCCCCACGTCATCGACCTGCTCGACGACGCGGTCCGGCTGGTGGCCTCGCTGGACGAGCCGGAATCGCAGAACTTCGTCCGCGCCCACGCGGCGGCCGATCTGGCCGAGCACGGCGACGAACGGCGTGCCACGACCCGGATCTTCGGCTCCAAGCCCGGCACCTACGGCGCTGGCCTGCTGCCGCTGATCGACTCCGGCAACTGGCGCGACGACTCGGATCTGGCCGAGGTGTACGCGGTGTGGGGCGGTTACGCCTACGGCCGCGGCCTCGACGGCGCACCGGCGCGCCCGGACATGGAGAACGCCTACCGCCGGATCGTGGTGGCGGCCAAGAACACCGACACCCGCGAACACGACATCGCCGACTCCGACGACTACTTCCAGTACCACGGCGGCATGATCGCCACCGTGCGGGCGCTCACCGGCTCGGCACCGGTGTCGTACGTGGGCGACAGCACCAGCCCGGACTCGGTGCGCACCCGCACCCTGTCCGAGGAGACAACCCGGGTGTTCCGCGCCAGGGTGGTGAACCCGCGCTGGCTGGCCGCGATGCGCAGGCACGGCTACAAGGGCGCGTTCGAACTGGCGGCCACCGTGGACTACCTGTTCGGCTTCGACGCCACGGCGGGGGTCGTGCAGGACTGGATGTACGACAAGCTCGCCGAGTCCTACGTGCTGGACAAGCAGAACCAGGACTTCCTGGCCCAGGCCAACCCCTGGGCGTTGCGCGGCATCATCGAACGGCTCGACGAGGCCGCCGAACGCGGCCTGTGGGCCGAGCCCGACCCGGAGCTGCTGGAGCGGATGCGCGAGGTGTACCTGCGCATCGAGGGAGACCTCGAAGAGCAATGAGGACATGCCGGGCGCGGCGGCCCTGCTTGACTGCGCGCAGGTAGGGGGCACGAGCGGATCGACGAGCGCCTGCGCACGTTCCTGCTGGCGCAGGCGGTGTCCCCCAAGTGCATGGCGGGCACGTTCGCCGTGCTCGGCGAACACCGGGTCGCGTGCCTCGACCGCACGGGCAGCGGTGCCGGAACTGTGTCAACTCCCGACGCGCGACACCGGCCTCGCCGAGCACTGGGCGAGAACGAACGCGCACAGCATCGATGGGCTACCCGCGCCGGACCAGGTCACGGAGTCCGCTCCCTGACCTGGACGTACTCCAGGCGATGCTCCACGACAGCGCCGTCGGGCAGGTCGTGGATCAGCTCCAGCAGCGAGTCCGCGATCTCCGGTGCGAGGCCGCCGTCGTAGCCCTGCGCGTCGAGGCTCGAACGGATGGCCTCCACGTAGTCGTCGCGGCTGAGCCCTTCCAGCGTGCGCACCATCGCCGTGGTGGTCGCCCGGTGCGAGTTGAGCCCGGCGAACGCCCGACCGCAGCCGCAGCCGCGGTCGGGGTCGAGCCAGTCGTCCGCGCACATCGGCGCGATCCACACCAGTTCACCGTCGACACACCAGTGGTAGTCGCTGTCCCTTGCGCCCTGCGTGGCCGCCGTCGCGACCAGAACCTTGATCATGGTCGGTGATCCCCCCTCGGTTGCCGTCTCCCGACAGGCCTACCAGTAGGCACCGACACAACCGGCGCTCAGCCGGTCTGCGCGCGCTCGCGGTGGCTGCGTTCGATCTGCTCGATCTTGGCGACCTTCGGTGCCGACCGGCCGCCCTGGAACTCCGAGTCGAGCCAGTGGTCGACGATGTCCTTGGCGACCTCACGTGCCACGGTCAGCGCGCCCATGGTGATCACCTGCGCGTTGTTGGACGCGCGGGCACGCTCGGCGCTGTAGGTGTCGCTGGCCTGCGCGGCCCGCACGCCCGGCACCTTGTTGGCGGCGATAGCCATGCCGATGCCGGTGCCGCAGATCAGCACGGCCCTGTCGTGCTTGCCCCCGGCCACCGCCAGCGCGACACGCTCGGCCACGTCCGGGTAGTCCTCGCTCTCCTCGGCGCTCGTGGTGCCGTAGTCGGCGACCTCGTAGCCGCGCTCGGCGAGATGCCTGGCCAGCTCGCTCTTGAGCTCGAAGCCCAGCTGGTCGCTGCCCACGGCGATGCTGCTCATCTGCCCGCTCCTCTCGCCCTCATCACACGATTGACGTGAACAACACACCAACCGTGAGACGCATTCAGGGCACGTCGTGCACGTCCAGGCCGCTCAGGCCCACACGTCACATTCTAGCTGTTATTTCTAACAACTAGAAGGGGGGAATTGAACAGTGTCTGTGTTACCTCCGGTCGCTCAGGAACAGACGGCGCCCTGTGCGGCCGAGCCGACCAGCTTGGCGTACTTGGCGAGCACGCCCGTGCGGCGTGGCACCGCGGGCAGCTGCCACCCTTCGGCCCTGCGTGCCAGCTCGGCCTCGTCGACCCCGAGGTCCAGGGTGCGCTTGTCCATGTCGAGCACGATCGGGTCGCCGTCGCGGACGAAGGCGATCGGCCCGCCGTGCGCCGCCTCCGGGGCGACGTGGCCGATGCACAGGCCGGTGGTGCCGCCGGAGAACCGGCCGTCGGTGAGCAGCAGGACGTCCTTGCCGAGGCCCGCGCCCTTGATGGCGCCGGTGACGGCCAGCATCTCCCGCATGCCGGGTCCGCCGCGCGGGCCCTCGTAGCGGATCACCACCACGTCACCCGCCTTCAGCTCGCCCAGCGCGTCCATGGCGGCCTGCTCGCCGTCGAACACACGCGCGGTGCCCTCGAAGCGGGTGGAGTCGAAACCCGCGCTCTTGACCACCGCACCCTCGGGCGCCAGCGTCCCGTGCAGGATCGTCAGCCCGCCGGTCGGGTGAATGGGGTCGGTGAGCTTGCGGATGACCTCGCCGTCGAGCTCGGGCGGGCCCAGCTCGGCGAGGTTCTCGGCCACGGTCCTTCCGGTGACCGTCAGGCAGTCGCCGTGCAGCAGCCCGGCGTCCAGCAGGGCCTTCATCACCACGGGCACCCCGCCGACGCGGTCGACGGCCGTCATCACGTGCCTGCCGAACGGCTTGACGTCGGCGAGGTGCGGCACCCGGTCGCCGATGCGGGAGAAGTCGTCCAGGGTCAGCTCCACCTGGGCCTCGTTGGCGATGGCCAGCAGGTGCAGCACCGCGTTCGTGGAGCCGCCCAGCGCCATCACCACGGCGATGGCGTTCTCGAACGCGTCCCGGGTGAGGATGTCGCGGGCCGTGATGCCCATGGCCAGCATGTCGACGACGGCCTCGCCGCTGGAGCGGGCGAACCGGTCGCGCCGCCGGTCCACCGACGGCGGGCTGGCCGATCCGGGCAGCGACATGCCCAGCGCCTCGGCCGCGCACGCCATCGTGTTGGCCGTGTACATGCCGCCGCACGCGCCCTCACCCGGGCAGATGGCGCGCTCGATCCTGTCGACCTCCTCGCGGCTGATGAGCCCGCGAGCGCAGGCGCCGACGGCCTCGAACGCGTCGATGATGGTCACCTCGCGCCCGTCGACCGTGCCGGGCAGGATCGAGCCCGCATAGAGGAACACGGCCGCGACGTCGAGCCGCGCGGCAGCCATGAGCATGCCGGGCAGGCTCTTGTCGCAGCCGGCGAGCAGCACGGCGCCGTCGAGCCGCTCAGCCTCCATCACCGTCTCCACCGAGTCGGCGATCACCTCGCGCGACACGAGCGAGAAGTGCATGCCCTCGTGGCCCATGGAGATGCCGTCGGACACCGAGATGGTGCCGAACTCCATCGGGAACCCGCCGCCGCCGTGCACGCCCTGCTTGCTGGCCTCGGCGAGGCGCTGCAGCGACAGGTTGCACGGCGTGATCTCGTTCCACGACGAGGCGATGCCGATCTGGGGCTTGGCGAAGTCCTCGTCGCCCATGCCGATCGCGCGGAGCATCCCGCGTGCTGCGGCCCGCTCGACACCGTCGGTGACCTCGCGGCTACGTGGTTTCAGATCGTGTTCGGCCATAGGGGGATCATGCCTCAGATCGGAGAGGGCACAATGCCCTTCGTGGCTGAGACTGTGCCGACGCTGTCGATTGACCAGAAGATCGCCGAGGAACTCGGTGTCCGCCCCGCGCAGGTGCGGGCCGCCGTCGGGCTGCTCGACGACGGCTCGACCGTGCCGTTCATCGCGCGGTACCGCAAGGAGGTGACGGGCGGCCTCGACGACACGCAGCTGCGCACGCTGGAGGAGCGGCTGCGTTACCTGCGGGAGCTGGAGGAGCGGCGCGCCGCGATCCTCGACTCGATCGCCGCGCAGGGCAAGCTGGACGCCGAGCTGGAGGCGCGCATCAAGGCCGCCGACTCCAAGGCCCGGCTGGAGGACATCTACCTGCCGTACAAGCCGAAGCGGCGCACCAAGGCCCAGATCGCCAGGGAGGCCGGGCTGGAGCCGCTGGCCGACGGCCTGCTCGGCGACCCCACCACCGACCCGCAGGCGGCAGCGGCGGTGTTCGTCGACCCGGACAAGGGCGTGGCCGACGCCGCCGCCGCGCTCGACGGCGCGCGGGCCATCCTGGTGGAGCGCTTCGCCGAGGACGCCGACCTGATCGGCGAGCTGCGTGAGCGGATGTGGAACCGCGGCTGGCTCACCTCGAAGGTCCGCACGGGCAAGGAGGAGGAGGGCGCGAAGTTCGCCGACTACTTCGACTTCGCCGAGCCGTTCACCAAGCTGCCCTCGCACCGCATCCTGGCCCTGTTCCGCGGCGAGAAGGAGGAGATCCTCGACCTCGCGACGGAGCCGGAGGAGCCGCCCGCGCCCGACGCCGGGCCGCGCACCGGGCCGAGCGACTACGAGGTACGCATCGCCGAGCACGCCGGTGTCTCCGACCAGGGCAGGCCCGCCGACAAGTGGCTCACCGACACGGTGCGCTGGGCGTGGCGCACGAAGATCCTGCTGCACCTGGGCATCGACCTGCGCATGCGACTGCGGCAGGCGGCCGAGGACGAGGCGGTGCGCGTGTTCGCCGCCAACCTGCGCGACCTGCTGCTGGCGGCGCCCGCGGGCACGCGCGCCACGATGGGCCTCGACCCCGGTTACCGCACCGGCGTGAAGGTCGCCGTGGTGGACGCCACCGGCAAGGTCGTCGCCACCGACACCGTCTACCCGCACAAGCCGCAGTCGAAGTGGAACGAGGCACTGGTCACGCTGGAGAAGCTGGCGCACGAGCACGACGTGCAGCTCATCGCCATCGGCAACGGCACCGCCTCGCGCGAGACCGACAAGCTCGCCGGTGAGCTGGTGAAGCTGCGGCCGGAGCTCAAGCTCACCAAGATCGTGGTCTCCGAGGCGGGCGCCTCGGTGTACTCGGCGTCGGCGTACGCCGCGCAGGAGCTGCCCGGCTTGGACGTGTCGCTGCGGGGCGCCGTGTCGATCGCGCGCAGGCTGCAGGACCCGCTGGCGGAGCTGGTGAAGATCGACCCGAAGTCCATCGGCGTAGGCCAGTACCAGCACGACCTCGCCGAGTCGAAGCTCTCCCGCTCGCTGGACGCCGTCGTCGAGGACTGTGTGAACGCCGTCGGCGTCGACCTCAACACCGCGTCGGTGCCGCTGCTGAGCCGCGTGTCGGGCATCGGCACCAGCCTGGCGGAGAACATCGTCGCCCACCGGGACGGCAACGGCCGCTTCCGCAGCCGCTCGGCGCTCAAGGAGGTGCCGAGGCTCGGTCCGAAGGCGTTCGAGCAGTGCGCGGGCTTCCTGCGCATCCCCGACGGGGACGACCCGCTGGACGCCTCCAGCGTGCACCCGGAGGCCTACCCGGTGGTGCGGCGCATCCTGGACGAGACGAAGGTCGGCATCCGGGAGCTGATCGGCAACGCCACGGCACTGCGCGGCCTGGACCCTGCGGCGTTCGTGGACGAGAAGTTCGGCCTGCCCACGGTCACCGACATCCTCAGCGAGCTGGAGAAGCCGGGCCGCGACCCGCGCCCGGAGTTCAGGACGGCGACGTTCGCCGAGGGCGTGGAGACGATGGCGGACCTCAAGCCGGGCATGCGGCTGGAGGGCGTGGTGACCAACGTCGCGGCGTTCGGCGCGTTCGTCGACATCGGCGTGCACCAGGACGGGCTCGTGCACGTGTCGGCGATGTCGCACAACTTCGTCAAGGACCCGCGCGAGGTGGTCAAGCCCGGCGATGTGGTGAAGGTCAAGGTGCTGGACGTGGACGTCGCGCGCAAGCGCATCTCGCTCACCCTGCGCCTCGACGACGAGCCCGGCGCCGACCAGCGGGGCTCCGGTGGCCAGGGCGGCCGGGGCGGCGGTGGCCAGCGCAGGGGCAAGCCCCAGCAGGGCGGCAAGCACGGTGGCAAGCAGTCCGGCAAGCAGCGCGACGACCGCCGTGCGCCCGCCGGTGGCGCGATGGCGGAGGCGTTGCGCAAGGCGGGTTACAGCCGGTGAGTGACGCTCGCCGGTGAGGCCGCAATGACGTGGCGAGCCGGGCCGTCAGGCCTGACAATGGTCCAATGACGTCGACCGGAGGCTTGAGCCCGGCTACCCGCGAACGGCTCGAGCGGGAGCTGGAACAGCTACGAGAGCAGCGAGACGCACTGGCACCACGGCTGGGCGACGACCCGCTCGGAGACAGCGCCGACCAGGCCGACCTGCTCGAACGCGCGGAGGTCGCG
Organism: Prauserella muralis; assembly: GCF_003202285.1. Classification (GTDB taxonomy): domain Bacteria; phylum Actinomycetota; class Actinomycetes; order Mycobacteriales; family Pseudonocardiaceae; genus Prauserella_B; species Prauserella_B muralis. The sequence continues at coordinate 124,282 of NZ_MASW01000002.1, read as the reverse complement.
TCGCGGCTCGACCGGCGGATCGCCGAGATCACCGACCTGCTCGCCGGCGGCCCGATGCCGGACTCGGAGTCCGACCTCCCCTCGGGCACCGAGGTGACGCTGAAGTTCAGCGACGGCAGCGTGGAGGACATGGTCATCGTCGGCATCGCCGAGGAGGCCGACGACGAGTTGTCCGCACTCACCGCCGACAGCCCGCTCGGGCGTGCCATCGCGGGTCACAAGAAGGGCGACACCATCACCTACCGCACCCCGGCGGGCGAGGCGACCGCCGAGATCCTGAAGCTGAAGCCCCCCGCCTGACCCCCGCCCCCCAAAGCTCCCCAATGCGGCATTCGCTCCACTGGATGGAGCGAATGCCGCATTCGTTCCACTCAACGTACCCAATGCCGCATTGGGGAGCTTCTCCCCCGGCTGAAGGGCTACACGTTGTCGCGCGGGATCCTGCGCTGCCAATTGCGGGAGAAGAGGCGGCGCTTGCCCTCGTAGCCGTCGAGGCGCGCGTGCAGCACGAACTCCGTGCGCGTGCAGGACAGTTCCGTGTGCGTCACGGTGGTGGCCTCCCAGTCGCCGCGGGCGAACGTCATCGTCCACTCCGTCTCACCGCGGGCGGAGGCGAAGTCGTCGGCCTGCGACGCGTACCGTTCGCGAGCCCGCCTGGTCACCGACAGGTCGATGTCGGGGAAGTACAGGGTGCCGCTGTCCTTGAGGATCTCCAGTCCCGACTCGTATTGCACGAGGTCCCGCGACACCTGCCAGCGGCGGTCGCCGGGCTCGGTCACGACCGTCGGCATCGGCTCGGCGCCCTCGGGCTCGCCGAACACCGGCGACGGCAGTTCGTCGCCCTGCGTGCGCACCGGCAGCGTGAGGCTGCTCGCCCCGGTGTGCACGGTCAGCCGCGCCGCCTCGGGCGGCGGCCACGCCAGCGGCCAGTACGACGACGACAGCGACAGGCGGATCCGGTGACCGGGCGGGAACGCCTGCGCCACCACGTTGAGGTGCACGCTCACCCGGTAGCGCTTGCCGGGCTCCAGCGGCTCGGGCTCGTCGTGGCCGTTGCGGTGGGCCAGGTTCAGCAGGCCGTACGTGGCCCTGGTCGCGCGGCCGTCCGGCAGCACGTCCGACAGCCGCACCGCCACCATCGCGACGGGCTTGTCCGCCTCGACGTCCAGGTGCACGACGGGTGAGCCGAGAATCTCGACCCGCTCGCTCAGCGGCTCCGTCTCGAACACCAGCGAGCCGCCGTCCTCCTCGCGCTGGTCGTAGGGCAGGTCGGGCGGCGCGTTGTAGGACGCCCACTTGCCGGAGAACTGCCCGACCGACAGCGGCGACTGCACGGTGATCGCCTCCTCGGGCACCTCCTCGCCCTGCTCCCCGAGCCGGTGCCGGGCCAGCGGAAGCTCGACAGGACGCACGTTCGGCGAGGGCCACGACGCCTCACCCACCCAGCGGCCGGGCCGGTCCTCGTACGACGTCGACGGCGGCACGCTGTCCTGCATCCACGTCAGCAGCATCGGGCCGTCCATGACGCCGTTGTCGATGTCCTTGAGCCAGTGGTCCCACCAGCGCACGAGCTCCTGCAGGTACCCGATCGCGGGCCCGGGCTCGCCCAGGTGCGGGTACTTGTGCGACCACGGCCCCACCAGGCCCTTGCGCGGCACGTCCAGATGGGCCAGCAGCCGCGACACGGCGTTGGAGTAGCCGTCGGCCCAGCCGCTGGTGGCCAGCACGGGGCAGCGCACGTCGGAGTAGGTCTCCGACACCGAGGCGTGCAGCCAGTACTCGTCGCGACGCTGGTGCTCGAGCCACTGGTCCACCCACGGCCCGGTGGCCTCGACGCGCTCGCGCCACATGTCGCGCCAGCGCTCGCCCACCAGCGCCGGGTCGGGGGGCAGGGTGCCGTAGGCGAACATCGTGCCCGCCTCGGCGAGGTTGTCCGACAGCAGACAGCCGCCCATGTAGTGGAAGTCGTCGGCGTAGCGGTCGTCGGTGAACGACGAGATGGCGATGGCGTGCAGGCTCTTCGGCTGCCGCACGGCCACCTGCAGCGCGGCGAACCCGCCCCAGGAGATGCCCATCATGCCGGTCCGGCCGGTGCACCACGGCTGGCTGGCGATCCAGTCCAGCACGTCCTCGGCGTCGCGCTGCTCCTGCTCGGTGTACTCGTCGGTGAGCACGCCCTCCGACTCCCCCGTGCCGCGCAGGTCGACCCGCACGCACGCGTAACCGTGCCCGGCGAGGTACGGATGGTGGATCGAGTCGCGGATCGCGGTGAGGTCCCGTTTGCGGTACGGGATGTACTCGAGGATGCCGGGCACCGGCTCGTCGTCCGACCCGGCCGGCCGCCAGATGCGGGCGGCCAGCCGGGTTCCGTCCGAGACGGTGATCCAGACGTGTTCTTCCTCGGTGACCTCACACGGCAGCGAGCCGACCGTGCGCAGCAACGGCTATCCCTCCTCGGCGAACTCGAACGGCAGGGCCGCGATGCAGCGCTCGTACTTGTCCTTCAGCTCCGCCTCGTCCCGGGCGCCGGCGAAGACGTGGGCGAGTTCGAAGCTGTAGCTGTCCTGGCCGGGCAGGTCCGAAAGGCGCATGCCCTCGCTGGGCACGATGTCCACGATGACACCGGGAAGGTCGCGCTGCACCTTCTCGATCTCGGCGGCAGTGGGCACCCGGCGTACGAGCGCGTCGGAGAACCGGCGATGGTACCACTTGGCCGCGATGCCGTAGGGGCCCTCGCGGTGAAGCGGCTCGGGGTCCTGGCCGAGCCCCACGCGGACCATCGTCTCGTGGTTGGGCACACCGTCGACGTAGGCGAACATCTCGGCGTGCGACTGCGAGTGCCGCGGGTTGATCTCCAGCAGGCACACCTTGCGGGCGTCGGGGTTGTAGAAGAACTCGATGCTGAACGTCGAGTCGTCCATGCCCACCTGCTTGATGGTGCGCACGGAGGTGTCGACGAGCTGCTCGATCGCGTCGGCGGGCAGCTGCGAAGGGTACTGGTGCCGCAGGAACGACGAGCGGCCCGGGTAGTCGATGGAGTCCAGCACGCCGTAGACCACGACCTGTCCCTTGTGCACATAGCCCTCGGTCGCGCACTGCACCCCCGACATCGCCTCCTCGGCCAGGCAGGCGGCGCCGCCGACGTCGGCGATCTCGGCAGGCAGGTCGAGCTTGCCCATGAGGTAGTCGAAGGGCTTGCCGACCCGGTCGATGCCCTCGCGGATCTCGGCCACCGCGCCGTCGAACTCCTCGTCGTCGCGCACCTGGAAGGCCAACTCCGACGAGTAGGACTTCACGGGCTTGAGCCACATCGGGTACCGGACGCCGTCGGGCGGGCGCGGGTCGTCGGTGTCCAGATCGACGATCCCGAAGTGCGGGTAGGCGTCGATGGCCTTGCGCTGCTCCAGCCTGCTCCAGTACTTGTGTTCACATTTGACGATCGACTCCAGCGAAGGCCCTGGCAGGCCGTACTTCTCGCACAGGATCGCCCGAAGGGTGGACACCGGGAAGTCCCAGTAGCCGACGATGGCGTCGATCGAGCCGTCGAAGGCGTCCAGCTGCGCCTCGGCCTTCTGCAGCAGCTCCTCCACCTCGATGTCGCCGACTTGGCATTCTTCGACGCTCAGCAGGCTGTGGAACCGGTAGTCCTCGGCACCGCGGATCCGGTTCAGGGTCCGCGTGTTCTCCTCGTCGAGGGCAAGTACGAAGATGTTTTTCACACGGCCGGGTTTTCCGATCGGCGAAACGCTAAACGTCACCGAAGCCGCGGGCCAGTTCCGCCATGGCCGTGTCCAGCACGTCACACAGTTCGACGCCCGGATGGGCGAGCCAGTGCTCGTAGGCGGCCAGCGCCACCCCGAGTGCCGCGTAGGCGATCGACTGCGGCACGAGCGAGGCAGGCTCCACGCCGAGCCGCGCGGCGGCGAACTCGGCCACCACGGCCCGCCAGTCGCCGTACCGGAGGGTGGAGTGGGCCTGGAGCGCGGGCACCCGCAGGATCAGCTCCAGGCGCCTGCGGTGCCGGGGCACCTCGGCCTCGTCGACCCGGTTGAACTCCACCACGACGGCGCGCACGGCGGCCATCAGCGGCTCGTCGGCGGGGCGGCGGGCGAACTGCTCGCGCATCCGGCCGAGCTGGTCGGTGAACGCGCCCCAGACCACGTCGTTCTTGGAGTCGAAGTAACGGAAGAAGGTACGCCGCCCGATGCCCGCCGCGCGGGCGATGTCGTCCACCGTGGTGGCGTCGAACCCGTCGCGCTCGAACAGCTCGAAGGCCACCCGCTCCAGCTCGTGCTGGCTGGTCGAACGGCGCCGACCTGGCCGAACGGGTAGTTCTGCGGGCTTCTCGGGCATGACCCCTTCCATTTGGCACCGGGTGCCATTATCGTCGTGTCCACGGTCACAACAACTGCTCAGTGAGGAGTAGCTTGCCATGAACGAGTCCGAAGCCACCGAGGTTACCGTCGAGGACGACCTGCTGGTCGAGGAAGTCTCGATCGACGGCATGTGCGGTGTCTACTGAGCCGCTCGCCGCGCCGAGGTTCGATCCGGACCGGCCGTACCGGCTCTCGTCCAGCGTCGCTCTGCGGCCGGAACCGTTCGGCGCTCTCGTCTACGACTTCCACACGAGGAAACTCTCCTTCCTGAAGACGCGACTGCTCGTCGACGTCGTTCGCGACCTGGAGAACCAGCCCGACGCACGGTCCGCGCTCGGCTCCGCCGCCGTGCCCGAACAGGAGCACGCGCGGTATCTCGACGCGCTGGCCGGGTTGCTGTCCGCGGGCACGATCGAAAGCCGGGATCAGCACGAGTGTGCCGGCCCACGCGACTGACGGGGCGGCACACTGCCGAGATCCGAGCGCGCTGACCGGAGGAACGCGATCGTGGCGGCGGGGCGCCCGCACTGCGGCAAAGGGAGAAACATGACCAAGGCAAGTCCCGGCGACGCGATCGCGTCGCGCGCAGACCGGCCGAAAAGGCTGGTCGAGCACTTCCAAACCGGACTGGACGCTCCCATCTGCCTGACCTGGGAGCTGACCTACGCCTGCAACCTGTCCTGCGTGCACTGCCTGTCCTCCTCGGGCCGCCGCGACCCCCGCGAACTGTCCACTGAGGAATGCAAGGCGGTCGTCGACGAACTGCAGCGCCTGCAGGTCTTCTACGTCAACATCGGCGGCGGTGAACCCACGGTCCGCTCGGACTTCTGGGAGATCGTCGAGTACGCCGTGAACCATCAGGTGGGCGTCAAGTTCTCCACCAACGGGGTGCGCATCACGCCGGAACGCGCCCGCTGGCTGGCCGCGACCGACTACGTGGACGTGCAGCTGTCGCTGGACGGCGCCACCGCGGAGGTCAACGACCACGTGCGCGGGCCGGGCTCGTTCGACACCGCCCTGCGCGCCATGGAGAACCTGCGCGACGCCGGGTTCACCGGGTTCAAGATCAGCGTGGTGATGACCCGGCACAACGTGGCTCAGCTGGACGAGTTCAAGCGGCTGGCCGACGACTTCGGCGCCCAGCTGCGCATCACCCGGCTGCGCCCTTCCGGCCGCGGCGCCGACACGTGGGACGAGCTGCACCCCACGGCGGACCAGCAGCTCCAGCTGTACGAATGGCTGATCGCCAACGGGGAGGACGTGCTCACCGGCGACTCGTTCTTCCACCTCAACGCGCTCGGCTCCACGCCACTGCCGGGCCTGAACCTGTGCGGCGCGGGGCGCGTGGTGTGCCTGATCGACCCGATCGGCGACGTCTACGCGTGCCCGTTCGCCATCCACGACGAGTTCCTGGCGGGCAACGTCCGCGACGAGGGCGGCTTCACGTCGGTGTGGCGCACCTCGGAGCTGTTCGAGCGGCTGCGCACCCCGCAGACCGGCGGCGCGTGCACGTCCTGCTCGGCCTACGACTCGTGCCAGGGCGGCTGTATGGCGGCGAAGTTCTTCACCGGGCTGCCGCTGGACGGCCCGGACCCCGAGTGCGTCAAGGGCAACGGCGAGCGCGCACTGGCGCTGGTGGGCGCCGGGGCCGAGAAGCCGAGGCCGGACAAGGACCACTCGCGCCGGGGACGCCAGCGCGACCGCGTGCCGGTGGCCATCGGCTGGGGTCCGCCCGAGCCCGACCGGCTGCCCGACCGCGCCTGCGACACCAGCCCGCTCGCGGGCTTCCGGCCGTGACCACGTCGAGTCCCGGCGACGGGATCGCGTCGCGGGCGAACGCGCCGGGGATACGGATGCTCACAGAGCCGGTCTCGCTGGCCGGCCGCAGCGCACCGTCGCGGGTCCTGTTCGGTCCGCACGAGACGAACCTGGCCAGGGGCAGGGCGATCTCGGAGGCCCACGTCGCTTACTACGAGCGGCGCGCCCAGGGCGGCGCCGGGCTGATCGTCACCGAGACGGCGAGCGTGCACGAGTCCGACTGGCCCTACGAACGCGCCCCGCTGGCGGCCGACTGCCAGGCGGGCTGGGCCTCGGTGGCCGCCGCCTGCCGTCCACACGGGACACTCGTGCTGGCCGGGCTGGGCCACGCGGGCTCGCAGGGCTCGTCGGCGTTCTCGCAGCAGGCGCTGTGGGCGCCCTCGCGGGTGGCGGACGTCGCCAGCCGCGAGATGCCGATGGAGATGGAGGCCGCCGAGATCCGCGCGATCGTCGCCGGGTTCACCCGCGCCGCCGAGTCCGCCGCCGAGGTGGACCTGGACGGGGTGGAGGTGGACGCGGGGCAGCACGCGCTGCTGCGCCAGTTCCTCTCCGGGCTCACCAACCAGCGCGGTGACGCCTACGGCACCGACAAGGCGCTGCTGTTGCGCGAGGTCCTGGCGGCCGTGCGCGCCCGCATCGGCCGCGAGCGCGTGCTCGGGCTGCGCCTGTCGTGCGACGAGCTGGCCCCGTGGGCGGGCATCACGCCGGAGCAGGCCGAGGAGCTGGCTCGCGATCTCGCCCGCGAGGTGGACTACCTGGTGGTCGTGCGCGGCTCGGCGATGGGCACGTCGGCCACCCGTCCCGACTCGCACACCGAGCCGGGCTTCAACCTCGACCTGTGCCGCCGCATCCGCGGGGCCGTCCGGGACACGACCGGCGCGACCTCGGTGATCCTGCAGGGCTCGGTGGTCGATCCGGACCAGGCCGGGCAGGCGCTCGCCGACGGCGCCGCCGACCTGGTGGAGATGACGCGCGCGCAGATCGCCGACGCCGGTCTCGTGCGCAAGCTCGCCACGCCGGAGCGGATCCGGCCGTGTGTGCTCACCAACCAGAAGTGCCGGGTGCGGGACAACCGCAACCCGATCGTCAGCTGCCTCGGCGACCCCCGCAGCGGGCACGAGACGAGCGATCCGCCCGAGGACGGCGCGGACGCCCCGCGCGAGGTGCTCGTCGTGGGCGGCGGCCCCGCCGGGCTGGAGGCCGCGCGGGTGCTCGCCCTGCGCGGGCACCACGTGCGCCTCGTGGAGGCGAGCGACGAGCTGGGCGGCATGCTCACCCTCGCCGCCCGGGTGCCGGGCAGGCAGCGGCTGGCCAGGCTCGGCGCCTGGCTCGTCTCCGAGGTGCGCAGGCTCGGCGTCGACGTCGCCACCGGCACCGCCGCGGACCTGGCAAGGCTCGGCGCCGGCGACGTGATCGTGGCGACCGGGTCGGTGCCAGGGCCCCGCCCGTACACCGTGCACGAGGGCGGCCAGGTGCTCGACGTCGCCGACCTGCTGCGCACGCCGGACGCCCTGCCCGAGGGCCCGGTGGCCGTCCACGACCCGGTGGGCGACGCGGTGGGCGTCGGCGTCGCCGAACTCGCCGCCGCCGCGGGCAGGCCGACCACGATCATCACGCAGGACCAGGTGGTGGGCACGCAGCTCGCGCTCACCGGCGACCTGGCCGACGCCAACGCGCGCCTGCAGCGGGCGGGCGTCCGGCTGGCCAAGCGCAGCGTGCTGCGCGAGGTGCACGCGGACCACGTCGTCGTCACCGACTCCTTCACCGGCGCACCGAGGGAGCTGGACTGCGCCACGCTCATCCACTGTGGACACCGGCTGCCCGACCCCACCCCCGTGCCGGACGGTGTGGCGGAGGCGGGCGACCGCGTCGCGCCGCGGACCGTGCACGAGGCCGTGCTGGAGGGCCGCAGGGCCGCGCTGGCACTGGCGCGAACTCCCGTGGCGGTGCGATCATGAGCGCGGCCGGCCGGTACCGGTACCTGTTCACGCCACTCAAGGTCGGCGCCGTCACGCTGGCCAACCGGGTGGTGTTCTCGGCCCACCTCACCAACTACGCCGTCGACGGCCTGCCGAGCGCGCAGCACGCCGCCTACTACGCCGCCCGCGCGGCGGGCGGGGCGGGGCTCATCATCACCGAGGAGCACTCGACCCATCCGACCGACTGGCCGTACGAGAAGCTCATCCACGGCTTCCACCCCGAGGTGATCCCGGGTTACCGGCGGATCACCGAGGCCGTGCACGCGCACGGCGTGCCGATCTTCGCGCAGCTCAACCACAACGGCGGGCAGGCGTCCAGCATGTACTCGCGGCTGCCCGTGTGGGCGCCGTCGCCGGTACCGGATCCGCTGTTCCGCGAGGTGCCCAAGGCCGTGACCACCGACGAGATCGACGAGATCGTCGCCGGGTACGCCACCGTGGCCGGGCACTGCAGGGCGGGCGGCTTCGACGGCGTGGAGCTGCAGTGCTCGCACTCCTCGATCGTGCGCGGGTTCCTCTCCCCCGCCACCAACATCCGCACCGACGACTACGGCGGCTCCCTGGCCAACCGCGCGCGGCTGCTGCTGCGGCTCGTGGAGGCCGTGCGCGAGGCCATCGGCCCGGACCTGGCGCTGGGGGTGCGGCTGTGCGGCGACGAGCTCATCGAGGGCGGCACCACCATCGACGAGGCCGTGCAGGTCGCCCGCTGGGTGGAGGCCACCGGCAAGGCCGACTACATCAACACCTCGATCGGCGTCGCGACCTCCACGCTCTACATGATCGAGGCGTCGATGAGCGTGCCGCCCGGCTATGCGATGTTCATCCCCAGCGCCCTGCGCAAGGCCGTCGACCTGCCGGTGGTGGGCGTGGGCCGGTTCAAGGACCCGCTGCAGGCCGATCGCGCGCTCGCCGAGGGCCACGCGGACCTGATCGGCGTGGTGCGCGGGCAGATCGCCGACGCCGACTTCGTCGCCAAGGCCCGCTCCGGGCACGCGGGCGACATCCGCACCTGCCTGTCGTGCAACCAGGAGTGCGTCGGCCGGATGGGGCTGAACCGCTGGCTCGGCTGCATCGAGAACCCGCGCACCGGCAGGGAGAGCGTCCCGCTGCCGATGCCGGCGCGGCGCGGGCGCCGCGTGGTCGTGGTGGGTGGCGGGCCCGCCGGGCTGCAGGCCGCCGCCACCGCCGCCGAGCGCGGCCACCAGGTGACGCTGCTGGAGCGGCAGCAGGCCACCGGCGGCCAGGTGAGCGTGGCGGCGAGCGTGCCGAGCCGCGCGGAGTTCCTGGACGTGGTGCGCAACTCGCTCGCCGAGTGCGGCCGCCACGGCGTCGACGTGCGCACGGGCGTGACCGCCACCGCCGAGGTGATCCGCGAGCTGAACCCGGAGGTCGTGGTGCTCGCCACGGGCGCGCGGCCGCAGCCGCCGTACTGGGCCGGCGGGCTGGAGCGCGTCGTGGACGTCCGCGACGTGCTGGTGGGCAGGGCCGCGCCGGAGGGTGAGGTGGTGGTCATCGACGACCTCGGGTTCCACCAGGCGACGTCGGTGGCGGAACTGCTGGCCGACCGCGGCTGTTCGGTGCGCATCTCCACCTCCGGCATGGTCGTCGGGCAGGACCTCGGCGTGACGCTGGACATGGAGACGTTCACCGTGCGCGCGGCCGAGAAGGGCATCACGCAGACCACGGACGAGGTGGTGCTGGGTGCCGAGGAGGACGCCGGTGGTGTGCGGCTGCAGGTGCTGACGCACACCACCGGATCAACCAGCGAGGTCCGCTGCGACTGGGTGGTGTGCGCGACGCACCAGGCGCCCGAGGACGCGCTGTGGCAGGAGCTGTCCGGCTCGGCGGAGTTCGAGGTGCACCGCGTCGGCGACTGCGTGGCGCCGCGCCGGGCACACGCGGCCGTGGTCGAGGGACACCGGGTGGCGGTGGCGCTGTGAACGGGTTCGACACCGGCACGCTGGCCGTCCTGGTGGTGCGCGGTGGGGTGCCGCCGCTGGGTGGCGACGAGGCCGTGGCCGAGGCCGGTGGCGCCGCGCTGCTGGTCGGCACCGGGTGCGCGGACGCCGTCACCGCCCTTCCGCCGCTGCGCAGGGCCTGGTGCGCCGAGGCGGGAGGCTTCGCCGCCGGGGCGTGGTCGCGCGCGCTCGCCCCGCTGCTGGAGCCCGTGGGCCGCCTGGTGCTGCCCGCCTCCGCCGACGGAAGGGACCTCGCGCCCAGGCTCGCCGCCGAGTTGGGCAGGCCGCTGCTGGCCGGGGCCGTCCGCGTCGGCGAACGCTGCGCCGAGCTGGCCCGCCGTGACGGCCGGCTCGCCGTCACCGTGGAGACCTCGCAGCCCTTCGTCGCCACGCTCGTGCCCGGCGTGCGGGGTGCGCTGCCCTACGACGGCACACCCGACGTGGGCACGGTGGAGCTGACCATCGAACCGGGGCACGACGCCCGGGTACTGGAGGTGCTCGAGCCCGACCCGGCCACCGCCGACCTCGCGGAGGCGCCGCGCATCCTCGGCGCGGGCGCGGGGCTGGCCAGGGGGCCGCTGTCCGGGCCCGACGCCGTGGCGCTGCTGGGCAGGGTCGCGGCGGCGCTCGGCGCGTCGGTCGGCGCGACCCGCGTGGTCACCGACGCGGGCTGGGCGCCCTACGAGCGGCAGATCGGCACCACCGGCGTGGTGGTGGACCCGGAGGTGTACGTGGCCTTCGGCGTGTCGGGAGCGACGCAGCACACCGGGGGCCTCGGCACGCCGCGGCACGTGGTGTCGGTCAACACCGACGCCAGCTCGCCGATGACCGCCATGGCCGACCTCGGGCTGGTCACCGACGCGCAGGCGTTGCTGCGTGAGCTGGCCCGGCGACTGGAGAGTGACGACGATGCGTGACAGGGCAGGCCCGGCGGGCGCGGCGGTCACCGTGGCCGAGCCCGAGCGTCCCGCGTTCGACGCGATCGTCGTCGGCGCGGGCCCGGCGGGCTCGGCGGCGGCGCTGGAGCTGGCCAGGGCGGGGCGCTCGGTGGCGCTGATCGAGCGCGGACCGTTCCCCGGCTCGAAGAACGTCTACGGCGGGGTGGTCTACGGGCGGGTGCTCGACGAGCTGATCCCCGGCTGGTACGAGCGGATGCCGGTGCAGCGCTGGATCACGCGGCGGCAGACCATGCTGCTGTCCGGCGAGCGGTCGATGACCGTGGACTTCCGTTGCCAGAGCTGGGGACGGGCGCCCTACAACGGCGCCACGGCGTACCGGGCGGAGTTCGACAACTGGCTCACCGAGCACGCGCAGAAGGAAGGTGCTCTGCTCGTGCCGTCCACTGTGGTCACCGCTGTGCTGCGTACGGCCGAGGGCCGCGTGGTGGGCGTGCGCACCGACCGCCCGGACGGCGACCTCACCGCCAGGGTCGTCATCGCGTGTGACGGCGTGAACTCGTTCGTGGCCAAGCAGGCGGGGCTCTACCCCGAAGGGCAGGCCGAGCACACCACGCTCGGCGTGAAGGAGACGCTGGCGCTGCCGAAGGAGACCATCGACGAGCGGTTCGGCGTCTCCGGCGACGACGGGGTGGACATCGAGATCCTCGGTGGCACGCAGGGCGTGCCGGGCGGGGCGTTCCTCTACACCAACCGCGACACGCTCAGTGTCGGGCTGGTGCTGGGCCTTCCCGGACTGGCGGGGCAGGGACGGCGGCCGGAGGAGATCCTGGCCGAGCTCAAACGCCACCCTTCGATCGCGCCGCTGGTGCGCGGCGCGGAACTGGTGGAGTACTCGGCGCACCTCATTCCGGAGGGCGGCTACCACTCGATGCCGCGGCTGGTCGGCGACGGCCTGCTGGTGGCGGGAGACGCGGCCGCGATGTGCCTCGCCGCCGGGATCTGGCTGGAGGGCGTGAACTTCGCGCTGGGCTCGGGCATGTATGCCGGGCGCGCGGCGGCGCGGGCGCTTGCGGCCGGCGACCTGCGCAGGCTGCGTGACTACCGGAGCCTGCTGGAGTCGTCGTTCGTGCTGGCCGATCACAAGAAGCTGCGCAAGGCCCCGGGCCTGGTGCTCTCCGAGCGCGTGCAGCACCGCTACCCCGGCCTGGTGTGCGACCTCGTGGAGGGCGTGTTCACGGTGGACAACCCCAAGCCGAAGCCGGGCATCCGGCGCCTGCTGCGCCGCTCGGCCAGGAGCAACGGCGTGCGGATGCGCGAGCTGGCCCGTGACGCGCTGACCGGCCTGCGGTCGTTCGGTTAGGGACCGGCGAGAGAGTGGACGAACTGCGATGGCGACCACACGACGCGCTCGGCGCCGTTGTCGATAGGTAGGAGCAGTCCATGAACCAGCGCTACGCCGACGTGGCGTTCGAGGACCGGATGTCGCACGTGGACTTCCGGGTGGCGGAGAAAGCGCACATCGTCGTGGACACCGACGTGTGCCGGTCCTGCACCACCAAGGCGTGTGTGCACGCGTGCCCCGCGAACCTGTTCGTGCCCACCGACGACGGCGGCATCCTGTTCAACTACGAGCAGTGCTTCGAGTGCGGCACGTGTTACCTGGTGTGCGACGGCGGCAACGCGATCAGCTGGAGCTATCCGGACGGCGGCCAGGGTGTGGTGTTCCGCCATGGGTGAGCTGCTGGTCGTTGTGGCGCTGCGCTGGGCGGACGGCAGGGCGCGGGTCGATCCGCTCACCGGCGAGGTGGAGACCGACCCGCGCGGGGCGGGTGCCGGGGAGGCGGACCGGTGCGCGCTGGAGCACGGCCTGCGGATCGCCGGGGCCGCCGGGGGCCGCTGCGTCGCCGTCACCGTGGCGCCGCCGCAGGCCGAGGAGATGCTGCGCGACGCCCTCGCGTGCGGCGCGGACGCCGTGCTGCGGGTGGACGTGCCCGAGTGGGACCCGCGGCTGGCAGATTCCGGCTCCGGGACGGCGCAAGCGCTTGCGCAGGCGGTGCGGGCGGAGTTCGGCGAGCCAGGCCTGGTGCTCACCGGGGACCACTCCGCCGACCGGGGCACCGGCAGCACCCCGGCGTTTCTCGCCGCCCGGTTCGGCTACGCGCAAGCGCTTGGCCTCGTGGAGCTGGCCTACGCCGACGGCGCCCTGACGGCCGTGCGCAGGCTCGACCGGGGCCGCCGCGAACGGCTGGCGGTGCCGCTGCCCGCCGTGTGCTCGGTGGAGCCCGCCGGGGTGCGGCTGCGCAGGGCGGGCCTGCCCGCCACGCTCGCCGCCCGCACCGCGGACGTGCCCACGGTGCCGGGGGCCGTGGCCGGGGAACCGGTCACCGTGCATGCCGCGCGCCCGTACCGGCCGAGGGCCAAGGAACTGCCTCCGCCGCCGGAGCCCGACCCGCGGCTGCGGCTGCTGCGGCTCACCGGAGCCCACGAGCAGCGCGACCCGCCCCGGGTCGTGGTCACCGACGATCCGGGCGAGGCCGCCGACGAGCTGCTCGGCTACCTGAAGGCCAAGGGTTACCTCGCATGAGGACGGCTCTGGTGACGGGTGCGGCGCGGGGCATCGGCGCGGCGGTGGTGCGCCGCCTCGCGGGCACGGGCTGGCAGGTGGTCGCGGTGGACCGGTGCGCCGACGACCCGCGGGTGCCGTATCCGCTCGGTACCAGGGAGGAACTGGCCGCGCTGGCCGCCGAACATCCCGGCAGCGTGGTGGACGTCGTGGCCGACGTGCAGGATCTGCCCGCGCTGCGCGACGCCGTCGCGGTGGCCGAGGAACGCTTCGGCGGGCTCGACGCGGCCGTCGCCTGCGCGGCACTGCTGGCGGGAGGCCGTCCCCTGTGGGACAGCGACGACGCCGAGTGGGACGCGCTGTTCTCCGTCGGCGTCGCCGGTGTCGCCAACCTCGCCCGCGCGGCGGTGCCCGCCCTGCTGCGCCGTCCCGAGCCACGCACCGGCCGGTTCGTCGCGCTCGCCTCCGCCGCCGCGCACCACGGCCTGTGGCACCTCGCCGGGTACAACGCCGCCAAGCACGCCGTCGTCGGCCTGGTGAAGGGACTCGCGACCGACCTGCGCGGCACCGGCGTGTGCGCCACCGCCGTCTCCCCCGGCTCGACCCGCACCGCCATGCTGGAGGCCACCGCGCGGCTCTACGACCTCGGCGACGCCGAGGAGTTCGCCGCGCACCAGCTCAGCGGGCGGCTGCTGGAACCGGACGAGGTCGCCGCCGTCGTGTGCTTCCTGTGCTCCGCCGAGTCCTCCGCCGTCACCGGCAGCGTCGTGCACGCCGACGGCGGCTTCACACCGTGAAACCCGGCACCCGGTTCACGCTGGACGGCTCCGTCCGCAGGCGCGGGCCACTGCTCATCGGCGGCTCGCCGCTGCGGCTGGTCCGCCTCGGTGCGGGCGGGACGCGGCTGCTGGACCGCTGGCTCGCCGGGACGCCGCTCACCGAGTCGCCCGCCGAGGCGCGGCTCGCCCGCAGGCTCGTCGACGCGGGCCTGCTGCATCCGGTGCCGCCACCGGAGCTCACCCCCGCCGACGTCACGCTGGTGGTGCCGGTGAAGGACAACCCCGCCGGGGTGCGGCGGTTGCTCGCGGCGACCCGCGACCTGGGCTGCCACGTGGTCGTGGACGACGGCTCCCGCGAGCCCGTGCCGGGCGCACCCGTGCGGCACGAGCGGCCCGCGGGGCCCGCCGCGGCCCGCAACGCGGGCGCCGGCCTCGCCACCACCCCGCTGATCGCGTTCCTCGACTCCGACACCGTGCCGGAGCCCGGCTGGCTCGACGCCCTGCTGCCGCAGTTCACCGACCCGGCGGTGGTCGCGGTGGCACCGCGCATCCGCAGCGCGCCGGGGCACGGCGCAGTGGCGCGGTACGAGGCCGACCGGTCGAGCCTCGACCTGGGCGGGCGGCCCGCGCCGGTGCGGCCGATGAGCCGGGTGAGCTACGTGCCGAGCGCGGCGCTCGTGGTGCGCAGGCGGGCACTCGCCGAGGCGGGCGGGTTCGACGTGGCGCTGCGGTTCGGCGAGGACGTCGACCTCGTGTGGCGGCTGCTGGAACAGGGCGCGGTGCGCTACGAGCCGTCGGCCGTGGTGACGCACGACCCGCGCGCGGACCTGAGGGCGTGGCTGCGGCAGCGCTACGAGTACGGCACGGCGGCGGCGCCGCTGGCCGCCCGGCATCCGGGCCGGTTGTCGTGTGCGCGGATGTCGGCGTGGAGCGCCGCCTCGTGGGCACTGCTGGTGGCGGGCCGCCCCTGGGCGGCGCTGGCACTCGCGGCGGGCACCACGGCGCTGCTGCCCCGCAAGCTCCGGCCGCGCGGCGTCCCGGCCGGTGAGGCGCTGCGGCTGGCCGCACTCGGCCACCTCGGTGCGGGCCGTCTGCTCGCCGACGCCACGCGCAGGGCGTGGTGGCCGGTGGCGTTGCTGAGCAGGCGGGGCAGGCGCACGCTGCTGGCGGCGTTGCTGCCGTGCCTGGCCGAGTCGCTGGGCAAACCGCCGTCGTGGCTGGCCCTGCGCGTCGCCGACGACCTCACCTACGGCGCGGGGGTGTGGGCCGGCTGCGCCCGGCACCGCACGCTCGCGCCGCTGCTGCCGCAGTTCACCGAGGGCTCCCTGCGATGACGGCGCTCGGCAGCCGTGTCTGGCCCGGCGTCGGGCCCTCGGTGCTCGCCGTGCCGCTGGGCGCCACCGAGCAGCACGGTCCCCACCTGCCGCTGGACACCGACACCACCATCGCCGCCGAGCTGTGCCGCCGTCTCGCCGGGCGGGTGCCCGATGTGCTGGTGGCGCCCGCGCTGCCGTACGGCTCCAGCGGGGAGCACGCCGGTTTCCCTGGCACGCTGTCGATCGGCCGGTCCGCGCTGGAGCACGTGCTGGTGGAACTCGTGCGCTCCGCCGACCACTTCGCCGGGGTCGTGCTGGTCAACGGCCACGGCGGCAACCTGGCTGTGCTGCGTCGCGCGGTGCGCACACTGCGCGAGGAAGGCCGGCGCGTGCTGGCGTGGTCACCCAGCGGGCGCGCCGACGACACGCACGCCGGGCGCACCGAGACGTCGGTGCTGCTGCGCCTGCGCCCGGCCGACGTCCGGCTCGAGGCCGCCGAGCCCGGCGTCACCACGCCGCTGCCGGACCTGCTGGACCGGCTGGTCGCAGGCGGCGTCCGAGCGGTGAGCCCGAACGGTGTGCTCGGCGATCCGGCGGGAGCGTCGGCCGAGGAGGGCGAGGCGGTGCTCGCGGCGTGGGCGGACGCGCTGGCCGCCGCCGTGCACGACTGGCTGGGGCGGTGACGCTACCCTCGACGGACACGATCAGCGACGAAAGTGGTGACCCGATGTCAGCACCGCGAGAGGGACGCGGCAGCCCGGTCGTCAGCCGCCGCCGGGAGGTCAGTCACAAGAGTGCGCGCTCGTTGCTGATGACGCTGCTCGGTGAGTTCGTGCTGCCGCGTGACCATCCCGTGTGGACGTCGGTGCTCGTCGACGCGCTGGCCATGTTCGGGGTCGAGGAGAAGTCGGCGCGGCAGGCGCTGGCCCGCACCGCCGCCGAGGGCTGGCTCGAGTCCGAGCGTGTGGGCAGGCGCGTGCGCTGGTCGCTGACGCCGCCCGGCCGCAAGCTGCTCACGGAGGGTGCGCGGCGCATCTACGACTTCGGCAGCGTGGAGCGCCCGTGGGACGGCCGCTGGCTGCTGGTGCTGGTGTCGGTGCCCGAGCCGAAGCGCGACCTGCGGCACCAGCTGCGGACCAAGCTCACGTGGGCAGGGTTCGGCTCCCCCGACCCCGGCGTGTGGATCACCCCGCACACCACCCGGGAGACCGAGGCGCTCGACATCCTGACCGAGCTGGGCCTGCGCGACGCGATGTCGTTCGTCGGGGCTCACGGCGCGGTCGGCGACGAGGCGACCATGGTGGCCAAGGCGTGGGACCTGCGGGACCTGGAGACACGGTACGAGGAGTTCGTCGCCGAGTTCGCCGGTCTGGAACCCGCCAGCGGGGACGCCGCGCTCGACGCGCAGACCCGGCTGGTGCACGAGTGGCGACGGTTCCCCTTCCTCGACCCCCAGTTGCCTGCCCCGCTGTTACCGGAGGGCTGGAGCGGAGCCAGGGCGGCGGAGGTCTTCCACGGCAAGCACACCGAATGGCGCCCCGCCGCCCAGCAACGCTGGGACGAACGCCTCGCCGAAGAGGAAGCCGCCTGACGACGCCCCAGTGGCTCCCCAATGCCACATTTGTAGCGCTCAACGCTACGAATGCCGCATTGGTGGCGTTGAACGCCACGAATGCCACATTGGGGAGCTTGGGTGGCTCCGGGTCAGATGGCGACACCGGGGAACAGTTTCGCGGCGTTGCCTGACAGGATGCCGCGCAGCACGTCGTCGTCGAACCCGAGGTCCATGAGCGCGCGCACGTTGCGGGCCGTACCGGGAACGCCGGGCCAGTCGGTGCCGAACACGAACTTCTCCGCCAGCCTCGCCAGGTCGAAGCGCGCGTAGTACTCCGGAAGCTTCTTCGGCGGAAGGCCCGCGAGGTCGAGCCACACGTTCTCCTTGGCCTGCGCCAGAAACGCCGCCACGTCGTACCACCAGCCACGCCCACCGTGCGCGAGCACGAACGGCACACCTGCGAAGTCCTCCACCACGTCCAGCAGCAGCTCCGGGTCGCCGAACCGCGCCCGCGCGCCCGGGAAGCTGCTGGTGCCCGAGTGCAGGATCACCGGAACGCCGCGCTCCTCGCACACGCGATACGCCGCGTACAGCTCCTTGTCGGCGGGCGAGAACCCGGCGTGCACCGGATGCAGCTTCAGCGCCACCGCACCGAGGTCCAGCTGGCGCTCCACTTCGGACGCCAGCGGATGGTGCAGGTGCGGGTTGACGTTGGCCACGAGCCGGAACCGCTCGGGGTTGTGCCCGGCGATCGGCAGGTTGTCCTCGATGGGTTGGATGCCGGTGGCGCGGGGACTGTACTCGCAGAACAGCAGGGCCCTGTCCACGCCCTCGGACTCGAGCAGGGCGTCGAGGCGTTCGGGCACCGGATTGCCCGCCTGGTCGTAGGCGTCCCGCCAGGGATGCGGGCCGGAGAAGCGGTCCGCCCAGTCGAGCCACGCGGGTTTGACCGTGGCCAGACGCGGCACGTGGACATGGGCGTCCACGACGGCGAAGCCGTCGATCACGGGGCTGCCGCCTCGGCCGGTGCCGCCACGGGCTCGCCCGTCACCCCGGGTGATCTCACCAGATCCCGCAGGACGTTGCGGCGGATCTTGCCCGTCGCCGTCTTCGGCAGCTCGGCCAGCTCCACCACCGCCCGCGGGCGCTTGAACGCCGCGAGTTCCTCCCGGCACCACTGGATCAGGTCGCCCTCGTCGACGTGCCTGCCCGGCATGGGCACCACGCACGCCACGGGCTTGTCCAGCTCGTCGGAGTCGGGCACCGCCACCACCACGGCCTCGGCGACGTCCGGGTGCTCCAGCAGCCGGTCCTCCACCTCGCTCGGCGTCACCCAGATCCCGCCTGCCTTGATCATGTCGTTGAACCGGCCGAGACACGTGTACGTGCCGTCACTGTTGCGCACGTAGGTGTCGCCGGTGCGCGTCCACTCGCCGAGGAACACCTTGCGCGACGTCTCCGCCCGGCACCAGTAGCCGACCGCGGCGCTGTCGCCCCGCACGTACAGTTCCCCGGGCGTGCCGTCGGTGTCGATGACGGCGCCCAGCTCGTCGCGGATCTCCACCTCGTAGCCGGGCACGGGGATGCCGGACGACGACGGGCGCGCCTGCCCCGGCCGGTTGGAGATGAAGATGTGCAGCATCTCGGTGGAGCCGATGCCGTCGAGCACCTCGACGCCGAACTGCTCGCGCATGCCCTCCAGCATGCGCGCCGGCAGCGCTTCCCCCGCCGACACGCCCTGCCGGACCGTGGCGAACGCATCGCGCGGCACGTCGGCCGCCAGCAGCGGGCCCCAGAAGCTGGGCGTGCCGAACAGCAGGGTCGCGTGCTCGGTCATGGCGCGCGCGGCCACCAGCTGCGGCGTGGGCCGTGCGGCCTCCAGCAGCGCCGCGGCACCGACCGACAGCGGGAAGAACATCGAGTTGCCGATGCCGTAGGCGAAGAACAGCTTCGCCACCGAAAGGCACCGGTCGTGCGGCGCGATACCGAGCACCCGCTGCCCGTAGTTCTCGGCCACGAACCGGATGTCGGTGTGCCGGTGCATCGCGGCCTTCGGCATCCCCGTGGTGCCCGACGTGTAGAGCCACAGCGCGGGCGAGTCCTCCCAGGTGGCGTAGGGCCGCTCGGCGAGGCCCGCGCCCCGCAGCCGTTCCCACTCGTCGGTGAGCACGACGGTCTCCACGTCCGGCGCCTGCTCGACGGCGGCCCGCACGGTGTCGGCGAACTCCACGGAGCCCAGCACGACGCGCGTGCGCGAGTCCGCGATGAGCTTGCCCAGCTCCCCGCCGGTGAGCATGGTCGAGCACGGCACGGCGACGGCGCCGAGATACATCGCGCCGAGGATGGCCGTGAACAGCTCGATCTCGTCGACCATGCACATCAGCACGCGTTCCTCGGACCGCACGCCCAGCTCGCGCAGCCCCGCCGCGACCCGCCGCACCTCCTCGTCCAGCTCGGCGTAGGTCAGCGTGCGGGTGTTGGACACGACGGCGGTCCTGGCACCGTCACCGGCGTCGACATGCCTGCCGACCAGGTAGCCGGTCGCGTTGAACGTGGTGGGAACTGCGGTCGGCACGGGCATGGGTTCCGCCTTCAGCTCAGGTAGACGTACTCATAGTCGAACGGTTTGCCGTTGATGCCGTTGGTGGGAGGCGCGACCCAGCTGGCGATCTTGCCCCGCTCGTAGACGGGATGCATCAGCGACCGCACGAACGCGAGGTCCTCGCTCGTGGGCAGCCATCGCCGCGTTCCCTTCTCCCACGTGTGCTCGTCGACGATAGTGCCGTCGGGGGTCACGTGGTAGCCCGCGTTGACGCCGACCTTGCGGTTGAAACCGGGGTGCGGCAGGTACAGCTGCCGGTCGATGCCGTTGTCGGCGAGGATCTTGTTCCAGCGCTTGAGCCCGGTGCGGCAGTCGGCGATGTACTCGCCGCGCAGGTCGAGGTTGAGCAGCAGGATCGACTGCAGCTCCTCCTGGGTCCACGTGCCGTCGTCGGCGGGTCGTTCCAGCACGGCGCTGTCGTCGGTGAGCTTGTGGTCGTCCTTGCGCCGGGTCTCCCTCCACCGGCCCTTGAGCCCGGCCGTGTAGTAGTTGGCGGCGTTGGTGGAGGTCTCCGAGCCGAACAGGTCGAGCGAGACGCTGTAGTGAAAGTTGATGTACTTCTGGATGACGTCCAGCGGGATGCCGCCGTGCGCGGCGATGTCGGCCGTGTCGTGCTCGCGCATCAGCTCGGCGGTGCGGGTCACCACGCGGTCGACACCGGTGGTGCCGACGAACATGTGGTGCGCCTCCTCCTTGAGCATGAACTCGCACGTGCGCGACAGCGGGTCGAACGCCGACTCCTTGAGCGTGCCCAGCTGGTACTTGCCGTCGCGGTCGGTGAAGTAGGTGAACATGTAGAAGGCCAGCCAGTCGGCGGTCTCCTCGTTGAACGCGCCGAGGATGCGCGGCGTGTCCGGGCTGCCGGAGTTGCGGTAGAGCAGCGCCTCGGCCTCCTCGCGGCCCTCCCGGCCGAAGTAGGCGTGCAGCAGGTACACCATGGCCCACAGGTGCCTGCCCTCCTCCACGTTGACCTGGAAGAGGTTGCGCAGGTCGTAGAGGCTGGGCGCGGTGAGCCCGAGCAGGCGCTGCTGCTCCACGGAGGCCGGTTCGGTGTCGCCCTGGATGACGATGAGCCGCTGCAGGTCGGCGCGGTACTCGCCGGGCACCTGCTGCCACACCGGCTCGCCCTGGTGCTCGCCGAAGGCGATCGTCCTGCCCGGCTCGCGTTCGGCGAGGAAGATGCCCCACCGGTAGTCCTCGGGCACCACGTGGTCGAAGTGCGCCCAGCCCTCCCTGCCGACGCTGACGGCGGTGCGCAGGTACACGCCGTGGGTCTCCAGCGTGGGGCCCATCTCCGACCACCAGTTCATGAAGCGCGGTTGCCAGCCCTCGAGCGCGCGCTGCAGCCTCCGGTTCGACGACAGGTCGACGTTGTTGGGGATCTTGCTGTCGTAGTCGATCTTTTCCGGCATGCGTCACACCCGTTTCCGGTCGAAGACGGCTTTCTGCCCGGTGCCGTAGCGGCGCAGCGCGCCGTCCTGGCCCGAGGCGTTCGGTCTGTTGAAGATCCAGTTCTGCCAGGCCGACAACCGGCCGAAGATCTTGGTCTCGACGGTCTCGGGGCCGACGAACCGGTGGTTGGCCTCCATGCCGGTGAGCGCGTCGGGCGACAGCGAGCGCCGTCCCTCCACCACGAGCCGGATCTCGTCTTCCCAGTCGATGTCGTCGGGTGCGTCGGTCACCAGGCCCAGCTCCGCCGCCTCCGGCGGGGAGAGGTCCCGGTCGCGCTCGCGGCCGAGCCGGTCGAGGTGCTCGTCGTGGCCGTGGAAGCGGGAGGCGAGGCGGGACAGCCCGTTGCCCATCGGCAGCGCGCCGAAGTTGACGCCGGACAACTGGATGGCGGCCCGCTCGTCCGAGTCCTCGTCCTCGAGCGGAGGACCGTCCAACATGTACTGGCGGTCGCAGGCCAGCGCCAGCTCCAGCAGCAGGCCCGCGAAGCAGCTGCCGGGCTCGATCAGGGCGAGCAGGCTGCGGCTGGTGACGTCGAGCCGCTTCAGCGTGCGTTTGTAGTAGTGCAGGATCTCGCGGCACAGCCAGTCGGTGCCGGCGTGGTCCACCACCAGCCGCTCGTGAGCGAGCACGCGCCGCGCGTCGCCGGTGGTACGGACGACCCAGGTGCCCAGCTCGGGCTCGTTGGCGCGCAGCCGCAGGATCGCGTCGTCCAGCTCGCGGGTGAGCGCGAGCAGCCAGAACCGCGCGCCCTGGGCGTGCACACCCGCCACGTCGGCGGGCGGGTCGTCCTCCGGGCCGCGCACGGTCAGCTCGACGGTGCCCGCCGCGCGGTCGTAGGCAGCCGACACGTGGCGGTAGAACAGGCCCTCCGGCGAATCCTGCCGGGTCAGCGGGGTCAGCTCGATGCCGGTGGCGTCGCGGGGCCGGTCGCTGCGC
The DNA here is from genome assembly GCF_003202285.1 of Prauserella muralis. Taxonomy (GTDB): domain Bacteria; phylum Actinomycetota; class Actinomycetes; order Mycobacteriales; family Pseudonocardiaceae; genus Prauserella_B; species Prauserella_B muralis. The sequence goes on along the minus strand of NZ_MASW01000002.1, from coordinate 102,049 downwards.
GCGGCCAGCTCGGCCGCCCTGCGGGTGACCGTCTCGGTGAACTCGCGGCGCGGGGCGAGCGCGTCGACGAGGCCCCACTCGACGGCGGCGCGGCCACGCACGCCGTCGCTGCGGGTGGCGAACACGTCGGCGCGGTCCCTGCGCACGTGCCGCTTGTCGACCACCCGGGTCAGCCCGCCGGTGCCGGGCAGCACGCCGAGCAGTGGCACCTCGGGCAGCGCCACGGTGGAGGAGTTGTCGTCGACGAGCACGATCTCCTCGCACGCCAGCGCCAGCTCGTAGCCGCCGCCCGCGCAGGCGCCGTTGACGGCGGCGAGGTAGGCCTGTCCCGAGTGCTCGGTGGCGTCCTCCATCCCGTTGCGGGTCTCGTTGGTGAACTTGCAGAAGTTCACCTTCCACTCGTGGGACGAGGACGCGAGCATGCGGATGTTCGCGCCCGCGCAGAACACGCCGTCCTTGCCGGAGGTGACGACGACGGCGCGCACGCCGGGGTGCTCGAAGCGCAGCCGCTGCGTGGCGTCGTACAGCTCGATGTCGACGCCGAGGTCGTAGGAGTTCAGCTTCAGCTCGTACCCGGGCACGAGCCCGCCCTCGGGGTCGACGTCGAGTTCCAGCCAGGCCAGTTCGCCCTCGACCCGCATCCGCCAGTGCCGGTACGAGCCAGGATGCGCGTCGAACGACACGGCCGGGTCGGCGGCGGTCTCGACGACGTCGTCAGTGGCGGCAGTCACACCCCCAGTTTCTACGCATCGGGCGCCATGCGTCAACCTTGTGTAGAATCAGATCGCGACGGCACCGAGCCGAAGGTGCCCTCGGGTCCGTGCCCGGTACCCAAGGTGCCCTTCGGCTCGCCGCCGCCGGACCGGCTGTGATCGGCAGGCTGCCTATGGTCCGCGCTTGCCCGCCGCTTCCTCGAACGCCCCGCGAGGTTCCTCGCGGGAACCGAAGTCCACGACATCGTGCCCGAACGGCATGCCGACCAGCCAGTCCCCGAGTACGCGAATCTTGCGGTTGATCGTGGGAATCTGGCTCGCGTAGTAGGCGCGGCGTGCCGTCCAGGCGAGCACACCGTCGAACTTGCGGCCGAACGCCTCCCCCACGGCCTTGTTCTTGCCGAGGGTCACGAACTCGCCGCGGCTGCGGTAGCGGAACGGCTGAGGCCGCTCGCCCCGGAGCGTGGCCACCAGGTTGTCGCCGAGCTGCGTCGCCTGCCGCACCGCGTGCTGCGCGGTCGGCGGGCACACGCCGCCGGACTCCAGATCGGGCACGGCCGCGCAGTCGCCCGCCGCCCAGATGTGGTCCTGCCCCTCGAGCCGCAGCGTCTCGTCGACGACGAGCCTGCCCCGCTCGTCGGTGGCCAGCCCGAGCTTGCCGACCACGGTCTGCGGCCGGGTGCCCGCGACCCACACGAGCGTGCTGGCGCGGAACTTGCTGCCGTCCGACAGCTTCAGCAGACCACCCTCTGCCGACTCCAGCTGCGTGCCGAGCCGCAGGTCGATGCCGCGTGCGGTGAGCTCGGTTGCCGCGCGTTCGGCCAGGTCCTCGCTCACCGTGGTGAGGATGCGGTCCAGGGCCTCCACCAGCACCCAGCGCATCTCCGACGCCTCCAGCCGCGGATAGCCCGCCAGCACGTCGTGAGCCATGTCCTGCAGCTCGGCGATCGCCTCGACGCCGGTGTAGCCGCCGCCGACGAAGACGAACGTCAACGCGCAGCGCCGCAGCTCCGGATCGTTGGTCGCGGAGGCGATCTCCAGCTGGCGCAGCACGTGGTCACGCAGGTGCGCCGCCTCGGCCAGCGAGTTGAACCCGATGCCCGACTCGGCGAGGCCCTCCACGGGCGCGAGTTTCGCCATCGCGCCCATGCCGAGCACCAGCTCGTCGTACTCCAGGTCGATCGGCGGGCCCGCGGTCGGCTCGACCGACACCACCTTGCGCTCGGTGTCGACGCTGGTGAGGCTGCCCGCCACGAAGCGCGTCCTGCGCAGCACTGCGCGCAGCGGCACCACGGCATGCCGGGGTTCGAGGGTTCCGGACGCCACCTCCGGCAACAACGGCCGGTAGACCATGAAGTTCTCCGGATTGACGACGACCACCTCGGCCTCGCCGCGGGCCAGTCGCTTCTGCAGGCGCAGTGCGGTGTACAGGCCCACGTAGCCACCGCCGGCGATCACGATCCTTCTCGGCACTCGAACCTCCTACCCAGCGTTGAAGATCACGACGTACGCGATGAGGAAGCCGGCCACCACCAGCACACCCACCACGATCGCCACGAGCCAGCCGACGGCCATGCCCTTGGACTGCTCTGGTTCGCGGTGGGAGACACCGGATGTCTGCGCGGAGTCCGGCGGCGTGTCACCGGGCTGGACTCCACCGCCCTCCTCAAGGCCGGGTGTCCGGCGGGGATCCGGGTCCGGTGGTGGCGCGGTCATGGCTCCCTCTCGTGCCGGGATCTCACAGCGTTCCCCGGACGGGTACCCACGCCGGGCAGCGCAAACCCGCGTTTCGCGGCGTCGTGGCAGGGGTAGGCCCGGTTGACCCGGGGATGCCAGGCACAACGGGGAAGGAGGCTCGCAACATGCACCGCGAGAGCGACCGGCACGGGCCGCGTGAGGACGACGAGCTCAAGTCCGAGCTGCAGGGCATGCTCAAGGGCAACCGGCCGAGCCGGGCCGAGGAATGGCGGGATCCCGAGCCGCCCGCGGACGACGACTACACCGTGCCGCCGATCGACGAGCACGAGGAACCCGAGCGCTGAGTGGACCCAGACGTCACGACGGCCGGGCCGCTCCGGCCGTCAGGGCGGCGGGGGTGACCCCGCCGTCGACGGCGTCGAGCTCGTCGGCCCGGTCCAGCAGGTCCGTGGAGAGGCCGCGCAGGTGTATGCCGAGCGCACGAAGCCCCGCGGCGGGCAGCTCACCACCGTCCTGATGATGGATCAGCTCCACGACGGCCTCACCGAGCCGCGTGTTGACGGCGGACAGGCGTGCGAGTAGCTCGCGGTCCTTCCGGATCACGGGTCATCACCCCTCGAGACGATGTGCTGATGCGTAGCACGCTACAGCACATCGTTGCGGCAGTGAAGTAGTGGGCTACCTCTTGTCACTCCCTGCCACGGACGATCGTCGGCTCGAGCTCGTCGTCCTCGTCGCGCGGGACGGGAATCCGCATGTTGCCCGCGGAGTCGCCTGCCCCGCCGTGCATACCCGGCTGCACCGGTTCCACGACGTCCACTCGTGTCTCGGTATCGGGCGTCCGCATCACCGGCTCCTTCCACTCGTCCGTGCAGCGCCTGCGCGCATCCGACGATCTTGATATACCCCGGAACGTGAGCCCGGTAACACAGGGCGATCCCAACCTGAATGGCTGAAAGCTTCCAGCCGGATGCCGTAGCGCGGCCCCACGCTAGAGTCCCGCGAATGCCGGACTCCCCACTCGATCTCGCCGACCTCCCCGCCATCGAGGGCGACGTCCTCGACGACGAACCGGCGCTCGCCGCCGCTGCCCGGGACTGGGGCCACATCGTGCAGGCCCGTCCGCGCGCGGTGGTGCGCGCGGCCTCGGCGGCCGACGTGGCCGCCGTCGTGGAGTTCGCCGCGGCCAGAGGCGTGCCGGTGGCCCCGCGCGGCGCGGGGCACTCGCCGTTCGGGCAGTGCCAGGCCGACGGCGGCATCGTGCTCGACCTCACCGGCCTCGCCAGGGTGCACGGCGGTGAGGGCGACACCCTGGTGGTCGACGCGGGCGCGCGCTGGCAGCGGGTGCTCGGCGCGACCCTGCCCCGCGGCCTGACCCCGCCGGTGCTCACCGACTACCTGGAGCTGACGGTGGGCGGCACCCTCTCCGTCGGCGGTCTCGGCGGGGCGAGCCACCACCACGGCGCGCAGACGGACACGATCACCGAACTGGAGGTCGTCACCGGCACCGGCGAGCTGGTCCGCTGCTCGGCCGAGCACCACAGCGACCTGTTCGACGCGGTGCGGGCCGGGCTGGGGCAGTGCGGCATCATCACCCGCGCGACCGTCCGCCTGCGTCCCGCCCGGCAACGCGCCCGGCGCAGGCAGCTGTACTACGACTCGCTCGGCACGTTCCTCGCCGACGCCCGCACCGTGGTGAAGGACGGCCGGTTCGACTACGTCGAGGGCCAGCTCATCCTCGACGACGACTCCGGCACCTGGCGGCACATGCTGGAGGCGACGAGCTACTTCTCCCTGCCGCACGACCTCGACGAGGCCGCCCTGCTCGGCGACCTTGCCGACGACCGGGACGCGGCGGAGTCGGAGGAGATGACCTACCACGGCTTCCTCGACCGAATGGCCGACGGCGAGACGGTGCTGCGCGAGGAGGGCAGCTGGTTCCACCCGCACCCGTGGCTCAACGTGTTCCTGCCCGACGACGAGGTGGCCGACGTGGTGACGGAGACGCTGGCCGCCACCGAGGGCGCCGACCTCGGCGACTCGGGGCTGGTGATGCTCTACCCGATCCGCGCCGACCGGCTGTCCACACCGCTGCTGCGGGTGCCCTCCTCGGAGCTGGTCTGGCTGTTCGCGCTGCTACGCACCGGCAGGCCCTACGACCCGGAGGGGGTCGCGCGGATGATCCGGCTCAACGCCGAGCTGGCCGAGCGGGTCAGGCCCCTCGGCGGCACGGTCTACCCGGTGAACTCGATGCCGATGACGCCCCACGACTGGAAGGACCACTTCGGCGGCGCGTGGGACGCACTGGAGACGGCGAAACGGACATACGACCCACACGGTGTGCTCACTCCCGGACAGGGAGTCTTCGCACCAGGGTGATCGTCCGCACCCGGCGGGAAAACCCCCGGAAATGACCTGGCAACCGGCGCCGTCCGGGACAATCATGGGGGCATGGCGCTGACGAACCGGGGTGGCGGCGACCGGCAACTCTCGTCCGCGTGGGTCACCACCTCCGGAACCCGCGAAGGCCACGAGGCACGTGTGGCGGCGCTGCGCTCACAGCTGGCCGCGCTGCCCCGGGAGGCACCCGTGCGGCTGGCCAAGCGCACCTCCAACCTGTTCCGGCCACGCTCCGACGCGGACGGCGGCCTCGACGTCTCCGGGTTCACGCACGTGCTGAACGTCGATCCCGAGACCCGCACCGCCGACGTCGAGGGCATGGTCACCTACGAGCAGCTTGTGGACGCGACGTTGCCGCACGGGCTGATGCCGCTGATCGTGCCGCAGCTCAAGACCATCACGCTCGGCGGTGCGGTCACCGGGCTCGGCATCGAGTCGTCGTCGTTTCGCAACGGCATGCCGCACGAGTCGGTGCTGGAGGCCGACATCCTCACCGGCGACGGCGAGATCGTCACCGCGACGCCCGGCAACGAGCATCGGGACCTGTTCTTCGGCTTCCCCAACTCCTACGGCACGCTCGGGTACGCGCTGCGCCTGCGCATCGAGCTGGAGCCGGTGCGGCCCTACGTACGGCTGCGGCACCTGCGCTACAGCGACGCGCAGGAGTACTTCGCGGCGTTGCGCGAGGCCTGCGAGCAGCGGGACGCCGACTTCGTCGACGGCACCGTGTTCGGGCGCGACGAGATGTATCTCACCCTGGGCACCTTCACCGACACCGCGCCGGAGACCAGCGACTACACGTGGCTCGACATCTACTACAAGTCCATTCGTGAGCGGACGGTCGACCACCTCCCGGTGCGCGACTACCTGTGGCGCTGGGACACCGACTGGTTCTGGTGCTCGCGGGCGCTGGGCGTGCAGAACCGGCTCGTGCGCCTGCTCGTCGGGCCCAGACTGCTGCGGTCCGATGTGTACTGGAAGGTCGTCGCGTTCGAACGCCGGCACCAGCTGCTCGCCCGGCTGCGGCGGCGCCTCGGCCTGCCCCGGGAGGAGGCCGTCGTGCAGGACATCGAGGTGCCGGTGGAGCAGGCCGCCACGTTCCTCGACTTCTTCCACGCCGAGATCCCGATCAGCCCGGTGTGGGTGTGCCCGGTGCGGCAGCGCGACCCGCGGCGGCGCTGGCCGCTGTACGAGCTGGACCCGGACACGCTGTACGTCAACTTCGGGTTCTGGTCCGCCGTGCCGCTGGACGAGGGGGAACCGGACGGAAGCCACAACCGGCTCATCGAGCGCACGGTGGACGAGCTGGGCGGGCGCAAGTCGCTGTACTCGGAGAGCTTCTACGACGAGGACACGTTCTGGCGGCTCTACAACGGACCCGTCTACCGGTCGCTGAAGGACCGCTACGACCCCCGGCGGAGGTTGCTGGATCTGTACGACAAGTGCGTCAAGGCGAAGTAGCACAGGCAGCACAGGGTGAGGTGAGGCACGGATGGCACAGGACGAACTCGGGAGTGTGTTCGCGCGGCTGCTCGATGCGGACGCCCCCGTCGCGGTCACCGCGTACGACGGCAGCACCGCGGGCAGCCCGGACGCACCGGTACGCATCGACGTGCGTTCCCCGCTTGCCCTGAGCTACGCGCTGTCGGCCCCGGGGGAACTCGGGCTCGCCCGGGCGTACGTCACCGGGCATCTCGACGTCTCCGGCGATCTCTACACCCTGCTCAAGGGGATGAGCAGGGTGATCGACGGGCTGGGTCCGAGGGAGGGGCTGCGCATCCTGCGCAGGCTGGGCCCGCGTCACCTGCGGCCGGTGCCCGTGCCCGCCGAGGAGGCACCCGGCCGCATCCGCCGCGGCCTGCGCGGGCTGCGGCATTCCAAGGCGCGCGACAGCGCCGCGATCTCCCAGCACTACGACGTGTCCAACCGGTTCTACGAGTTGGTGCTCGGCCCGTCGATGGCCTACACCTGCGCGTGCTACCCCGCCGCGGACGCCTCGCTGGAGCAGGCGCAGTTCCACAAGTTCGACCTGGTGTGCCGCAAGCTGGGCCTCGAACCGGGGATGCGGCTGCTCGACGTCGGCTGCGGCTGGGGCGGCATGGTGGCGCACGCGGCCGAGCACTACGGCGTGCGCGCGCTCGGGGTGACGCTGTCCAGGGAGCAGGCACAGTGGGCGCAGAAGGACATCGTGTCCCGCGGCCTCGCCGACCGCGCCGAGGTGCGGCATCTCGACTACCGCGACGTGCGCGAGTCCGGCTTCGACGCGGTGTCGTCCATCGGGCTCACCGAGCACATCGGCGCCCGCAACCTGCCGTCGTACTTCCGGTTCCTCGCCTCGAAGCTGCGCGAACGGGGGCGGCTGCTCAACCACAGCATCACGCGGCCGCGCAACACCGAGCCCGCGCACACGGGTCCGTTCATCGACCGCTACGTCTTCCCGGACGGCGAGCTGGAGGGCGTCGGCATGATCGTCTCGGCGATGCAGGACAACGGCTTCGAGGTGCGCCACTCGGAGAACCTGCGCGAGCACTACGCCAGGACGCTGGCGGCCTGGTGTGCCAACCTGGACGCCAACTGGGACGAGGCCGTGCGCGAGTCCGGGGTGCGCAGGGCGCGCATCTGGGCGCTGTACATGGCCGCGTCCCGGCTGGGCTTCGAACGGCGCCAGATCGAGCTGCACCAGGTGCTCGGCGTGAAGGTCGGCGAGGACGGCGACTCCGCGGTGCCGCTGCGGCCGGACTGGGGCGTCTGAGCCGCGAGCCGGGCGGGGGGCGGCGGCCTCGACCCCGCCTCCCGCCCGGGTTCAGCCGAGGTCGGCGAGCTTGCGCTGCAACACCGAGCGCTCGCGCTCGTTGCCGCACAGCTCGACGGCGCGGTTCAGCTCGGTCCTCGCCTCGTCGCCGCGGCCGAGCCGGATGAGCAGCTCCCCCCGGACGCTGGGCAGCAGGTGCGAGTTCGCCAGCGCTCCCCCGGCCATCAGCTCGTCCACGATGGACAGCGCGGCGGAGGGTCCCCGCGCCATCGACACCGCCACCGCCCGGTTCACCTCGACCACAGGAGACGGCGCGAGGCGACCGAGCGCCTCGTACAGCAGCACGATGCGGTCCCAGTTCGTCGCCTCGACCGACTCGGCGACGGCGTGGCATTCCGCGATCGCTGCCTGCAGGCCGTAGGCACCGAGGCCACGTCCTGCCCGCTCCGCGCGGGCCAGCGCCGCCCGGCCCCGGCGGATCGCGGCGCGGTCCCAGCGGCGACGGTCCTGGTGCTCCAGCAGCACCGGCTCGCCGTCAGGACCGGTGCGAGCGGGAAACCGCGCCGCTGTCAGTTCCAGCAGTGCCAGCAGGCCGTGGACCTCCGGCTCGCCGGGCATGAGCCGGGAGAGCACCCTGGCAAGGCCCTGTGCCTGGCTCGCGAGATCGAGCCGGATCAGGTCGTCACCGGAGCTCGCGGAGGACCCCTCGGTGAAGATCACGTAGATCACGTTGAGCACCGAGCCGAGCCGCTCGGCACGCTCCTCGGGAGGCGGCACCGCGAACGGCACCCTGGCCGCCCCGAGTGTCTTCTTCGCCCTGGTGATCCTGGCCTGCACCGTCGCGGTCGGGACGAGAAACGCCTTGGCGATCTCGTCACTGGTGAGGCCACCCACGACCCGCAGGGTGAGCGCCACCCTCGCCTCCCGCGAGAGCACGGGATGGCACGAGATGAACATCAGGGCGAGAACGTCGTCGTCGATCTCGTCCGGATCCCACAGCACGTCCTCCCCTGCCGGGGCCGCCGGCGCGCTGCCCGTGGCGGCGCCGCCCTCGCCCAGGTTGTGGGCGAGGGCGGCGTACCGCTCGTCAAGGGCGGAGCGCCTGCGGAACGTGTCGATCGCGCGGCGCCTGCCCACGGCGAGCAGCCAGCCCGCGGGGCTGCGGGGTATGCCGTCGCGCGGCCAGTTCACGAGGGCCTCGGCCAGCGCCTCCTGGGCGAGGTCCTCGGCCAGCGCGAAGTCGCCGGTGTAGCGGGCGAGCGCGCCGACGATCCGCGCGGACTCGATCCGCCAGACGGCGGCGACGGCCTCCCGGCCAGTGTGCTCGGCCATGTCCCCTCGATCCGCTCAGAGCTGGCCGGTGGCCTCCCGCCACGCCCGCTCCTTCTGGATCCACTCGTTGTCCTGCGGGAACTCGTCGATCGTGGTGACCCGGCGGATCTCGGTCTTGAAGCCCGGCCCGCTGATCGGCGAGCGCTTGGCCCACTCGATCGCCTCCTCCTTGGAGGCCACGTTGAGGATGTAGAACCCGTTGAACAACTCCTTGGTCTCGCCGTAGGGGCCGTCGGTCACGACGGGCGGCTCGGACGAGTAGTCGACGACCACGCCCTCCTCCGCGTCCGCGAGTCCCTCGGCGGCCACGAGCACGCCGGCCCGGATCAGCTCGTCGTTGAACTTGCCGACGGTCGCGATCATCTCGTTGAAGTCGAAGTCCCCCATCTTCGCGAAGGCCTCGTCGGTGGCGCGCATGATCAGCATGTACTTCATGGTTGGTCTCTCCCTGTATGTCGTGGCCCCCCTCGCGGGAGCCTCTCATCCCTAGGTCGAATGGGGAACGTCGCGGATCAACACGTCGCCCGGATTTTTTCCCGAGCCCCCGGATCCGCCTCCGACACCGGCCGCGGTGCTGGTCAGCCGACGCCTTAGGGTTCGGGCCATGATCGAGCAGCTCACCATCCCGACACCGGCCGGAGCGTTCGACGCGATCGCGGCGGGCCCCGGGGACGGCCGGCCGGTGCTGTTGCTGCACGGCTTCCCCGAGGCGGGGGTGCAGTGGGAGCACCAGGTGGCCGAGCTCGGCGCCGACGGCTACCGCGCCGTGGCGCCCGACCAGCGGGGCTACTCCCCCGCCGTGCGGCCGGAGGACCCCGCGGAGTACGGCATCGCCGAGCTGGTGGGTGACGTGCTCGCGCTGGCCGACGCACTCGGCTGGAGCCGGTTCGACCTGGTCGGCCACGACTGGGGCGCGGCCGTCGGGTGGTGGACGGCGGCGGAGCATGCCGCGCGGCTGCGCACGCTCACCGCGGTGTCCACCCCGCATCCGGCGGCACTGGCACAGGCCATCCGCACCGACGAGGACCAGGCGATGCGCTCGGCGTATCTGAGCGAGTGGCGGCAGACCCGTGCCACCGAGAAGCGGATGCTGGCGAACGACGCGGAGGCGCTGCGCCGGATGTTCGAGTGGAAGGTGCCGCGCGGCCACGTCGAGGACTACGTGCTGCGGCTGTCCGAGCCGGGCGCGCTCACGGCCGCGCTGAACTGGTACCGCGCAGGCCGCCCTGACGGCGAGGCGGGCCCGATCGAGGTGCCCACCCTGTACGTGTGGGGCACCGAGGACGTGGCGTTCGGCTCGACGGCGGCGCTCGGCACCGAGAACTGGGTCACCGGGCCGTACGAGTTCCGGATGTTCGAGGACGTCACGCACTGGCTGCCCGAGGAGGTGCCCGAGGCGTTCACCGCCGTGCTGCGGGAGTTCCTGGCTACGCGCTGAGCGTGCGCCGGGGCGGCCCGCCGGCGGCGCCGGTGGCGTCGAGGTCGATGCCCCTGCGGCGCAGCTTCGCCGTGTAGATGGTGTCGCGGGACAACGCCCTGCCCGCGAGCGTGGCGATCACGATGGCCGTCATGAGCGGCAGGATGACGGTGTACTGGCCGGTGAGCTCGAAGAGCACGATCACCGCCGTGATCGGGGCGCGGGCCGCGCCGGCGAACGCCGCGCCCATGCCGATGAGGCCGTAGACGCCCGCGGGCGCGGTGATCGCGGGCAGCGCCGAGTGCACCACCATGCCGAACGCCGTGCCGCCCATGGCACCGATGAACAACGACGGCGCGAACACCCCGCCGGAGCCGCCGATGCCGATGGTGAGGCTGGTGGCGAAGATCTTGCCGGCGAGCAGCACCAGCAAAAAGCCCCACAGGTACTCGCCCTGCACGGCGCTCTGCAGTACGGGATAGCCCACCCCGTACATCTCGGGAAGGGCCAGCAGCAGCGCGCCGTGCAGCAGCCCGCCCGCGGCGGGGCGCAGCCATTCCGGCCCGCGCCACACCCGGTCGCAGACGTCCTCGACGAGGTAGAGCACGCGGCTGAACGCCACACCGACGCCTCCGATCACGAGGCCGAGCACCACGAACAGGACGTACTCCACGGGGCTGTGCAGGCTGAACGGCGGCAGGTCGAGGAACGCCTCGTTGCCGAGCACGGCGCGGCCGACGACGGTCGCCGTGACGCTGGCGAGCACCACCGCGCCGAACGACTCGGCGGCGAAGCTGCGCAGGATCAGCTCCATCGCGAAGAACGGCCCGGTGAGCGGCGCGTTGAACGTGGCGGCGATGCCACCCGCGGCACCGCAGGCCACGAGCACCCGCAACCGGGAGTCGGGCAGCCGGACCGCCCTGCCGAGGGCCGACCCGAGCGCGGAGCCGATCTGGACGATCGGCCCTTCCCTCCCGACCGAGCCGCCGGAGCCGATGCAGAGCGCCGAGGCGAGCGCCTTCACACCGCTGACCTGTGCCGGGATCCGGCCGCCGCGCGCGGCGACGGCGTACATCACCTCGGGCACGCCGTGACCGCGTGCCTCGGGGGCGAAGCGCTGGACGAGCGGGCCGTGGACCAGCCCGGCGAGCACGGGGACGAGCAGGAGGAACCACGGCCCCAGCGCAGGCAGCCACGGGTGGGCGGCCCCGTCGGCGGCCGCGTAGTCCTCGTGCCCGGAGAACAGGCGGGTGAAGGCGTCGATCAGCCAGCGGAAGACGATGGCGCCGGCACCGGCGCCCGCACCGATCGTGATGGCGAGCACGGCAAGCCCGCTCACGCTCTCCCGCATCCAGCGGCTGACCTGCTGACGGAGAGCAACCATGATTGCAGTGTGCAACACTTGTCCGGGGCACGGGTACCGATTGTGAGGTAGAACGGTTCCATGTCCGACGACGTGGACACGATCACCGACGCCGTGCTGACCGCATCCCGGCTGCTCGTCGCCGTCTCGGCCCGCTCCATCGCCGAGGTGGACGACGCGATCACCATCCCGCAGTTTCGCCTGCTCGTGGTTCTGGAGAGCCGGGGCCCGAGCAAGCTCGCGACACTGGCCGAGAATCTCGGGGTCAACCCCTCCACGGCGACCCGGATGGTCGACCGGCTCGTCGCCGCGGGGATGATCAGCAGGGAGGCCAACCCCGCGTCCCGCCGGGAGCTCGTCGTGACGCTCACCGAGGCAGGCCAGTCCGTCGTCAGCGAGGTGACCAGGCGCAGGCGCGCGGAGATCACGCGCATCGTCAGCCGGATGCCGCAGTCGACGCGGCAGGGGCTGGTGCGCGCACTGACCGCGTTCACCGAGGCCGGTGGGGAACCCGCGATCTCGCAGCAGACCGACGCCCTGTGGGTGTGAGGCCGCTTCTCTGCCGGGTTCTGTCGGCCTCCTGAGCTACGGTCGGCAACCGTGATCGCGCATTCGGGCAAGGCCCTGTTCTCCGCCATCGGGCGGCTGGTGGTGCTCGTCGACGACGCCGACGCGGCGCTGGCGTTCTACCGGGACGTGCTCGGCTTCCGCGTCCTGCACGACCAGACGGCGGGCGGGTACCGGTACCTGCATGTCGGCGTGCCTGGGCAGGAGTCCGCGGGCCTGTGGCTCATGCCCGCCGTCACCGACCAGGAACGTGCGCGCGTCGGGCGGCAGTGCGGGGACCAGCCGCTGCTCGTGCTCTACACCGACGATCTGGACGCCGTCGCAGGGCGGCTGCGGGAGCACGGCGTGCGGGTGTGGGCCGAGCGGGACGACGCCGACAGCAGGTCCCTGCATTTCGCGGACCTCCACGGCAACGTCCTCATCGCGGCACAGCTGCGCTAGGCGGCCGAGCGCAGGATGTCCAGTGCCTCCTCGACATGGGGGCGGTGCGTGCGGTGACTGAGGATGCACAGCCGCGGCGTGTATCTGCCGTCGAGCACGGTGCTGGACAGGAAGATCCGCTTGCTCGCGTTGGCGGCCTCGAGCAGCCGCCGGTTGGCGCCGTCGCCGCCGGGCACCCGGAACACGAGCACGGTCAGGTCCGGCGGCACGGGAAGGTCGGCGAACTCCCGCAGCTCGCGGTGGGCGAACGCCGCGAGGTCCAGCTTCTCGTCGAGGGCCGCCCTGAACGCCCCCGCACCGTGCAGCCGCAGCGGCAGCCACAGCCGCAGGCCCCGGAAGTCCCGCGTCAGCTCCACACCGAGGTCGGCGAAGTCGGGCAGCACACCGTCGTGGTGCAGGTCCTGCAGGTAGTCGGCGTCGGCCACGTGCGCGGCCCGCAGGGCATTCTGGTCCCGCACGAGCAGCACACCCGTGCCGTAGGGCAGAAACAGCGACTTGTGCGGATCGAGCGTCACCGAGTCCGCCGCCTCGATGCCCGACAGGATCGCCCTGCCCCGGCCGGTCAGCTGGAACCCCCCGCCGTAGGCGGCGTCGACATGGAACCACAGACCCTCCTGCCGGGCCAGTTCGCCGAGCTCGGGCAGCGGATCGACGGTGCCGGTGCTGGTCGTGCCACCCGTGCCGACGAGCAGGAAGGGCCTGCGGCCCGCCGCCCGGTCGCGCCGGATCGCTTCGCGCGCCGCGTCCGGGTCCATCCTGAGCTCTGCGGTGACCGGCACTTCGCGCACCTGATCGGCCGTGAGCCCGGCGATCCGGGCGGCCTTCGCGACGCAGTGGTGGGTGTGCTCGGTGACGTAGACCGTGCCCGCCGGGGATGGACCGCCCAGCACCTGTTGCCGGGCGGCGCCGAGGGCCGACAGGGTCGCGGTCGAGGCTCCGGTCGTGACGACCCCGCCGGAGCCGGACGGCAGGCCGAACTCGTCGCACAACCACCGGATCACGCCGTGCTCCATCGCGACGAGCGCGGGAGCCAGTGAACTGACACCGGTGTAACGGTTCACCGTTGCCGCGAGGAGGTCGGCCAGCGCCGAGGCGAACAGGCCACCGGCCGGGAAGTAGGCCAGGTACCCGGGTCCCGCCGTCTCCACCGCGTAGGAGGCCGCCTCGCGGACGGTGGAGAGCAGTGACCCGAAGTCGCCCGGCTCCTCGCCGGGCGGGCCGAGCAGGTCGGGGACCAGTGCCTGACCGTCACCGAGCCCGGCCGCCGGGGCGGTGGGCAACCCTTCGAGGAAGTCGGAGACGAAGGAACTGGCGGCGTTCATCATCGCGGCGATCTCGTCGCGGGTCGGGTCCAGGGCCGGCTGCATAGCGCCACGCTACCTGCGAATCACCCCATCGGGTTCGCTCATCTGTTCGAGTATCGCGCTACCATTGCCGGACATCGAGATGGTCACCCACAGCCGGCCGGGCGGACGCCACGCGCCGGAGCACGCAGAAGGAGCCGCCATGGAGACGCACCCGCTTGTCGCCGCAGGGTACGGCCGCGCCGTCATCGGACGCCGGCGTCACCAAGGCCGCCGCTACCAGGGGAGTAGACCTGCAACAGCCGGGGCGACGAGGCGAATCCCTGCCTCTCGTAGGCCCGGATCGCCCGCGGGCTGGAGTGCACCGTCACCCGCTCCAACCGCAACTGTGCCGCCAGCCGCAGCACGGAGTCGACAAGCCGGCCGCCGATGCCGCCATCGCGCTCCTCCGGCCGGACGTAGACGGACTGCACGTCACCGGACAGGCGCCGACGGGCGTTCGGGGTCGGCACGCGCTGGACGACGGCCAGCCATGCCATGCCAACGACGGCGGTGCCGCGCAGGGCGATCACACACCGGTGCGAGGCCCGGTTCTCGCGCGCCCAGGCCGAGAACAAGCGCGTGAACTCCTCCTGCGTGGCGGCTGGGGTGTCACCGTTTTCTCGCACCCATCGCCAGCGCAGGTCGGCGATCCCCGGAAGGTCGTCGTCCTCCGCCGGGCGCACGATGATGTCGGCCATGCCGCCAGTGTGGCCGCATCGGCGTCACGGCCGCAGGAACTCGACCAACGCGGGCACGATCGCGTCGGCGGCCGGGCCGTGGCCCTGGCCGGGCAGCACACGCCGCGTCGCGTTCGGAAGGGCGGCCGCCACGGCGTCGGCGGCCTCCGGCATGCCGGGGAAGGTGGCGTCGCCGGAGAACACGACCGTGGGCACGGTGACGCCTGCCCATCGGGTGCGCCAGTCCGGGCCGGTTCCGACATCGTGCACGGCGGAAAGGTCGTAGACGAAGGTCGGCGCCACCGAGACCATGCCCGCCCACGAGGGGTCCTGCGCCATGCCTTCGACGGCCTCCTCGGGCAGGCCCATGACGTGGACCATGGTGTGGCGCACGGCCTCGTCGTGCCTGCCCTCGGCGATCAGGGCGCGCAGGGCGGAGAGGTCCTCAGCGTGCCCGGCCCCGGGGAACAGGGGCGGCTCGTACAGCGCGAGCGCCGCGACGCCGACGCCCTCGCTCGCCGCCGCCAGGCCGACCGTGGCTCCCGAGGAACTCGTGTAGAGGGTCGCCGGTCCGCCGACGGCGTCGATCAGGGCGGCCACGTCCTCGACCTCGCGGCGCAGGTCCCAGGGCGCCATGTCGCCGGACCGGCCGCGCCCGCGGCGGTCGTAGTCGATGGCCGTGAAGCCCTCGGCGGCGAGCTTCGTGGCGATCTCGGTGGTGCCCTGGTCGATCGCGCGGTGCTGGGTCATGCCACCAATGAAGATCACCGGGTGGCCCTGGCCGTAACGGTCGTAGTCGATGACCGTGCCGTCGGAGGAGATGACCGTGCTCATGCCGGAACCTCGATTCTGCCGTGGGCGGGGAGCGGCGTCCCCTCGTCGACGGGTAAGACCGCTCCCGCTGCCGAAAATCATCGCCGCTCCCGGGCAGGCCTTGCGCTCACCGTCCGAAGCAGCCACACTCGTGAAACTCATTCATGTCTACTACAGGGTAGGTAGAGTCATGAGGACGTGCCTCGCGCGGCTGGGCGCCCTGGCCGCCACGATCCTGCTGACGACGGCGCTCGCCCCCGCCGCGCACGCCGCACCCCCCGCCCGCGACGTCATGTTCGTGGGCAACAACTGGGACGGCACCGTGGACCTGGTGGACGCGAGAACCTTCGAGAAGTACCAGCGCATCAACGTGGTGCCCGACCTCGCCGAGCGCAAGGCCGGCATGACGCCCGACCAGCTCGTCGCGATGCTCGTCATCCGGCAGACGGCGGGCGAGGGGCACGACCAGCTGGTGGACGACATCATGGTCTCGCCGGACGGCAGGACCATGTACGTGTCCCGGCCGAGTCTGGGCGACGTCTCCGCCTTCGACGTGGCCACCGGCGCGCAGCGCTGGTTCACCCGCGTCGACGGCTACCGCTCCGACCACATGGCCCTCTCCCCCAACGGCCGCACGTTGCTCGTCTCGGCCACCACCGCCAACGTCGTGAACGTCGTCGACACCGCCACGGGCGAGATCACCGGCCGCATCCGCAGCGGCGACTTCCCGCACGAGAACCAGTTCTCCGCCGATGGCTCCACCATCTACAACGCCACCATCGGCAACGTCGTCGCACCCGACGCACCGCTGCTGGACGCCGCCAAGGGCAGGCGCTGGCTGACCATCGCCGACGCGGCCACCCTGCAGGTGAAGAAGGTCATCGACTTCGGTGTCGGCATCCGCCCGTTCGTGGTCATGCCCGACCAGCGCACCATGTACGCCCAGCTGTCGTTCCACAACGGCTTCGTGGAGTACGACCTGGCCGAGGAGCGGATCACGCGGACCGTGCACCTGCCGCTGTCCGAGGAAGCCAAACGGATGAAGCGTGAGGACTATCCGCTCGACTCGGCCCACCACGGGCTGGCGATGAACGCCGACCGCAGCAAGATCTGCGACGCGGGCACCATCTCCGACTACGCGGCGATCCTCTCGGTGCCCGCACTCACCGTCGACGAGATCGTGCCGACGGGCAAGAAGCCCTACTGGGCGGCGACCTCACCCGACGGCAGGCATTGTTTCCTGTCCAACAGCGAGAGCGACGACATCTCCGTGGTGTCGTACGACAATCCACGCGAGGTGGCCAGGATTCCCGTCGGTGACCACCCGCAGCGCGTCCGCGGCTACACCGTGCCCTCCGACGTCCTCGCGTCATGAGGATCCGCGCGCTCGCCCTCGCCGTGGCCGCGGGCCTCGGAACGCTCACCGCACCGGTCACCACGACCGCGCCCGCGGCGCCCTCCGGACAGGCGGAACCGTATCTCGTCGGACGCGGCATCGCCGATGCCACCGGCGAGGTGGCCGAGGTCGGCATGATGGGATACGGCCGGTTCGACCAGCGGGCCGAGGGCTTGCACAACCGGTTGCGGGCGCGCTCGTTCGTCATCGCCGACCGCGCCACCGGCGAACGCGTACTGCTGGTCGTGGTGGATTCGCCGATGATCTTCACCAGCGTGCGCCAGGCCGTCCTGCGGCAGCTGGCCGAGCGCTACGGGAATCTCTACACCGAACGGAACGTGCTGATCACCGGCACGCACACCCATGCGGGCCCCGGCGGCTACTCACACCATCTGCTGTACAACCTCACCACCATCGGATTCCACCGCAAGACGTTCGACGCGATCACCGAGGGCATCGTGGAGTCGGCGATGCGCGCGCACGCCGACGCCGCACCCGCCTCGCTGACGCTCACCCACGGTGAGCTGACCGGCGCGAGTGCCAACCGCTCCCGGGAGGCGTTCGAGCGCAACCCGGCCGCCGACCGGGACTTCTTCCCCGACGCGATCGACCCGCAGACCTCGCTGCTGCGCATCGAACGGGACGGGCGCGCGGTGGGGGCGATCAACTGGTTCGCGACCCACAACACCAGCATGTCGGGCGACAATAGGCTGATCAGCGCCGACAACAAGGGCTACGCGGCCTACCACTGGGAACACGACGTGGAGGGCGTGGACTACCGGACCTCCGATCCGGGCTTCGTCGCGGCGTTCGCACAGACCAACGCGGGAGACATGTCGCCGAACCTCGACCTCACGCCGCCGTCGACGCCCGAGGACTTCGCCCGGACCCGCGACATCGGCAGGCGCCAGTACGACGCCGCCGCGGCGCAGGTGAACGCGCGGGGCACCCGCCTGGACGGTGGCGTCGACTCGCGCCTCGTCAACGTCGATCTGTCCGAAGTGGAGGTCCGGCCCGAGTTCACCGGCGACGGCAGGCATCATCGAACCTGCGATCCCGCCGTCGGCGCCGCGATGGCGGCGGGCAGTACCGAGGACGGTCCGGCGTTTCCGCTCTTCGCCGAGGGCCAGAACCCGTTGTGGGACACGGTGTCCGGATCGGTGCTCTACACGGCGTCGCCCGAGCTGAGACAATGCCAGGCGCCCAAGGGCATCGTGGTGCCGATCGGCGCGATGAACGCTGCGTACCCGTGGGTCGCCGAGCGGGTGCCCGTGCAGCTCGTGCGCGTGGGAACGCTGTACCTGCTGGGAGTCCCCGGCGAGGTCACGATCGCGGCGGGCCTGCGGTTGCGCCGCACGGTGGCCGAGGTGGTCGGCGCCGACATACGGGACGTGCTCGTCGCCGGGTACAGCAACGGCTACATCCACTACGTCACCACGCCGGAGGAGTACGACGCGCAGCAGTACGAGGGCGGCAGCACGTTGTTCGGCAGGTGGCAGCTTCCCGCTCTGCAGCAGACCGCGGCGGAACTCGCCTCCGCCCTGCGTGACGGCCGCGCACTGGCGCCGGGCAGCGCGCCCGCCGACCTGTCCGGACGGCAGCTGTCCCTGCAGCCCGGCGTGGTCCTGGACTCGCCTCAGCCGGGCAGGCGTTTCGGTGACGTGCTCGCCCAGCCCGCACCGCGTTACGCGCGTGGCGAGCAGGTGTCCGTCACGTTCGCGGGCGCACACCCGGGCAACGACCTGCATCGCGGTGGCACCTACCTGGAAGTTCAACGCAGGCAAGGGAGTTCCTGGCACACCGTCGCCGATGACGGTGACTGGTCGACGACCTTCCGCTGGACTCGCGACGGAGTCGCCGCGTCCAAGGTCACGATCGGGTGGACCGTGCCCGCGGACGCCGAGGGCGTCTATCGCGTCCGTTATCACGGCGACGCCAAGGGTCTGCTGGGCCGCGTCACCGCGTTCACCGGCACGTCCAACCAGTTCACGGTGGCCGGTTGACCAAGGTCACGCTGCTCCGATCGGCTCACGGCTGGTGTGACATCTTCGCGGCAAGTGCTACTTTGAGTGTCCGTCCGATTACCGGAGGCGGGCGCACGACAGCTCAAGCCCGCGGTGGCCGAGGAGTACCAGATGCACTCGCACGCTTCGTGGCTGGGTAAGGCAACCGAGACGGTCGCGGCGCTGTTGTCCGAGATGTCCTCGGATCCCTCCGGACGGTTCTCGCCTTCCGTCTACGAGACGGGCAGGCTGGTCGCGATCACGCCGTCGCTGGAGCGGCACGCGGAGCGCGTGCGGTTCCTGCTCACCGAGCAACGACCCGACGGCCGTTGGGGCGGGCCCGGTGACTACGACATCGTCCCCACGCTCAGCGCCACCGACGGACTGCTCGCCGAAGCGGCGCGGCCCACGGCGACACCGGCCGTCGCGGCCGCGGCCGAGCGCGGGCTGCGCGCGCTCCGGAACCGCCTGCACCCCACCGGGTCGCTGCCCGACACGGTCGCGGTGGAGATCGTGGTGCCAAGCCTCGTGGACAGCCTCAACGAGCGGCTGCGGCTGCGTGGCGCCGCACCGCTGTCCACGCCACGGGACACCTACGGTGCGCTGCTGGCCGGGCTGCGCGACGCCGTGGCGCGCGGGCACACGGTGCCGGACAAGCTGCAGCACTCGCTGGAGGTCATCGGCGCGCCCGCCCAGGGCGCGGCGTTCATCACGCCCATGGCGGGTGGCGTGGTGGGCTGCTCCCCGGCTGCGACGGCCGTCTGGCTCGGCGACGAGCAGATCCGCGAAGGCGGGCATCCGTCGATCGACTACCTGCGCGGGGTGCAGGACGCCGGCGGCGGGGTGCCCGTCGCCGCGCCGCTCGCGCTGTTCGAACGGTCGTGGGTACTGTCCACGCTCGCGGACTCCGGCATCGAGTTCACCGCACCCGCCGAACTGGTGCGCAGCCTGCACGACGCGTTCGACGAGGACGGCGCGGCGGGTGGGCTCGGGCTGCCACCCGACGCCGACGACACGGCCACGGCGCTGTATGCCCTGGCGCTGCTCGGCAGCCCGCGTTCTCCGGAATGCCTCTGGGCGTACCAGTCGGGCGAGCACTTCAGCTGCTTCCCCGAGGAACGCACACCGTCGACGAGCACGAACGCGCATGTGCTGCAGGCGATCGGCGCGTCGCTGAGCGGGGACCTGCCCGGGCGGGAGCGTTACGCCCGCGCGCTGACGGCCGTGACGGGGTGGCTCGTGGAGCAACAGAGCGCCGACGGAACATGGCAGGACAAGTGGCATGCCTCGCCGTACTACGCGACGGTGTGCTGCGCCACCGCGCTCGCCTGCTACGGAGGCGAGGCCGGCTCGCAGGCCGCCCGCACGGCCGTGGGGTGGGTGCTGGACAGCCAGCGGGCCGACGGCTCCTGGGGTCGTTGGGAGGGCACCAGGGAGGAGACCGCCTACGCACTCCGCACCCTGCTGCGAACCGGGGTCGCCAGGGACGACGACGCGATCGAGCGCGCGGCCGCGCGCGGCTGCGCGTTCCTGCTCGCGGTCGATCCCGGCCGCAGGCACCCGGCGCTGTGGCACGACAAGGACCTGTACACGCCGCTGCGCGTCGTGGACACGGAGATCTTCGCCGCGCAGCACCTGGCCCTGAGTGACCCCAGGATCGCCGCGCTCGTCGCCCGCGAGGAGACGAGAATCGAGGCGTCGTGAACCGCACCGAGCTGCGCATGGCCCTGCGGCCACTCGCCTTCCTCGACGCACACGCGCACTCACCGCACCGCTATGTGGAGCTCTCCCAGGAACCGGCGCCGAAACTCCTGGTGTGGGATCCGGACACAGTGGACTGGATTTTTCGCTCCGATCACTCCCTCGGCCACCCTGGCAGCCGCGCGATGCGGCCCGTCCTTGGCTCGAAGTCGCTGCTGTGGACCGACGGTCCGCGCTATGCCGCCTACCGGCGGGTACTCGGTCCCCCGCTGGGTACCCGTAGGCTGGGCGACTACCACGACCTCATCACCGGCATCGCAGGCCGTGCGATCGACGCACTCACGCCGGGCACGGTGTTCACCCTGGCCGACTGGACCCGTCAGGTGACTCTGAAGGTGGCGGCCACGATCGTGCTCGGGCGCGCCGACACCGCCGTGCTGGGGCAGTTCACAGCCTGGATCGACCGGGCACTCGCCTCAGTGCCTCGTACGTTCGCTTACCGCCTGCTGCGCGGCGGGCTCCCCACGTCGAGCAGGGAACTGGACCGGGCGCTCGTCACGCAGGCTCGCGCCGGGGTGTCCGGGCCGCAGGCCACGCTGGCCTCGTTGCTGCTGTCCGACGACAGTCCCGTGGGAGCCATCGACGACGACGAGCTCCGCGACCAGATCGTGTCGTTGCTGTTCGCAGGCCACGAGACCACCGCGTCCGCCACCGCATGGACGCTGTTCTGGCTCGATCGCCACGATGACGTCCGGCACGACGTGCTCGCGGAGCTTTCATCCACGTCGGACAGCGGTGCCGACGCGAAGGCCGTTCCGCTGCTTCAGGCATGCGTGCAGGAGGCCCTGCGGATCACCCCGCCGGTGCCCGCGGCGGGCAACCGCAGGCTGCCCGGCGACACGGAGCTGCTCGGAAGGCGGCTGCCTGCCGGATCGGTTGTCGCGCCAAGCATCTACCTGGCACATCGCCAGCCCGATTCCTTTCCCGGCCCACGCCGCTTCGACCCTGCTCGTTTCCTCGGCAGGCGGCAGCCGCCCCAGCACTACCTTCCCTTCGGCGGCGGCGCGCGGCACTGTCTCGGCAGCCAGCTCGGCCAGCTGGAGGTCCGGGTCATCGCCGCTGCGCTGCTGCGCCGGCGCTCCCTGCGCTGCATCGATCCGCATGCCGGTGTGCCGGCCCTGCGTGGCCACGCGATGGCACCAGCACGGGCACTGCGGATGGAGGTGACCGCGTGCCACGACTAGCGCGTGGCTCGGTGTGGCGTGATCTCGTCGCCGTGCACCGCCTCGAGTACACGCTGCCGGTCAACTACCTGTGCTACGCCACGTGGGGCGCCGGTTTCGCCGCAGCCGGCACCGACGGGGCAGGTGCCCTGCCCACCGGGCCCGTGCTCGTCGCCGTACTCGCCAACCTGCTGCTGATCGTCGGCCCCCTCGCGCTGAACGTCGCCGTGGACGTGACGACCGACGAGCGGCACGGTGAGAAGGGCTACCTGGCGAGTGCAGTGTCCCGGATCGGGCGGGTGCGCATGCTGCGCTGGGCCATCGCCGAGCTTGCCTCCGGACTCGTACTGTCCATTGTGGTCACCGTGTGGACCGGCTCGTGGTTGCCCGCCGTCGCCGGCACCATGCTGGTCGCGGCACAGCTGGCATACAACGTGGAGCCGGTACGGCTGAAACGGCGCGGCTTCGCGGGGCCGGTCGCTTTCGGACTGGCATCCGTCTCGCTGCCTTTTCTCGTGTCCTACGGCGCTCTCAGCGCTGTTCTCCCGGCGGCGGTGTGGCTGCTCGTCGCGGGCGTCGGTGTGCTCTCGATCGGGCGGACGGTGTGGTGGTCGTTGCCCGACCGGATGGTGGATACCGCATCAGGCGTCACGACGCCCAGCGTGCGATACGGGGTTGCTCGCACGGTAGTGGCCTGCGCAGGCATTCTGCTGTCCGGGGCGGTGGCCGTCGCCGGTGCGCTGTGGTGGCTCTACGGACCATTGTGGGCACTGCTCGGCATCGTCGCCCACGCCGTGTACATCGGCGACGCAGCACGGCTCCTCACTCAGGTGTCCGATCACTCGCTGCCGAGTGCCCGCCGCATGCTCAAGCGCGCCATGCCGCTGGTCACGCTGGGCGACGTACTGCTGCTCGTGGTGGCGCTCGCGAACCTCTGAGCCGTGCGAGCGCGCCTGGTCAGGGCTTGCGACCGAGCCCGGCGTGCACCGGCACCCGGTCCGGGTTCTTGACGAGGCCTTCCGCCTCCGGCTTCCACAGCGGCACCGGCACGACACCCGGATCCTCGACGTCGAGGCCATCGAGGAACTCGACCACGCGGTCACCGTCGCGCAGCGTGACGGCAGGCGGGGTGCCGAACATCCTGCTGAACAGCCCGAGCCCGTTGGCCAGTTCCTCGTCCTCGCTGAAATGCACGATACCCACGTAGCTGCCGGAGGGCAGCCGGTCGACATAGGACCTGACCACGTACGCCGGATTCTCGGAGTCGGACAGGTACAGCAGCGTCTCGATGAACAGCACGGCGAGAGGCTGGTCGAGATCGAACAGCCTGCGGGCCTCGGCGGAGCCGAGAATCGCCTCCGCGTCGCGGACGTCGGCGCAGAGATAGGCGGCGTTGTCGTCGCCTTCGAGGATCGTGGCACCGTCGGCGGCAACCGAGGGCTCCAGATCCACATACAGAACCCGCGCGTCCACACCCTGTTTCTGGGCGACCCTCGTGCACGTGCCCGAGGGTCGGGATGCCGGAGCCCAGGTCGAGGAACTGGCGTACTCCCTGAGCGAGCAGGTGCGTCGTCATGCGGCGGAGCAGCTCGCGTGACTCCCGCACGAGGTACGGAATCTGCGGAGCGCACAACGCGATGCGGTTGGCGAACTCCCGATCATCCTCCGAGTGGTGCGCTCCTTCCAGCCAGCAGTCGTTGATGCGCGCGATGCTCGGCTGGCCAGAGCCGTTCTGGCCTTCGGTCTCGACGGGGAGTGCCACTCTGAGTACGCCTCCTCGGGTCACGACCCGCTTCGGTCCCGGCTATGTCCGCCACACAGGGCACCAGATTCTACTGCGAACGGCAGCGGAATCCAGGCGCGGGCACACCATGCCATTCTGCCGGATGACATCGTTTTCCGGTACCACGCAAGGAAAAGCGGCACGCCGCGTCGTAGCGCGCTACGCCGCTTTGGACGGTGGTGCCGCGAGTCAGCGACCGCCGGGCAGGAGCTCCTGCGCCTTGGTCTTCGCGCCCTGCACCAGCACGTGCCAGGCGTTCGGGTCGCCGGAGAGCAGGGCCTGGGTCGTCGACCTCACCTGCTCGAACGTCGCGTGCGGCGGGATCGGTGGCACCTCGGGATCACAGCGCACGTCGAGCACCGCCGGGCGGTCAGCGGCGAGCACCCGGTCCCACGCGGCGCCGAGCTCCGCAGGGTCGTCCACGGACACGGCCTCCAGCCCGAGACTCGCGGCGAAGTCGGCGTAGGACACCTCGGGCAGCGACTGTGACTCCTCGAACTTCGGCGCGCCGCCCATTGCCCGCAGTTCCCACGTCACCTGGTTGAGGTCGTTGTTGTGGAAGACGCACACCACCAGCCGCGGGTCGCTCCACAGCCGGTGGTACCGCGCGATGGTGATCAGTTCCGCCAGTCCGTTCATCTGCATCGCACCGTCGCCCGCGAGCGCGACCACCGGCCTGTCGGGGAAGGCGAACTTGGCGCCGATGGCGTAGGGCACCGCCGGGCCCATCGTGGCCAGCGACCCGGAGAGGGAGCCGCGCATGCGCCCGCGCATCCGGAGGTTGCGGGCGTACCAGTTGGTCGACGAACCCGAGTCGGCGGTGACGATCGCGTCCTCGGGGAGGCGCGGCGACAGCTCGTGCACGACGCGGATCGGGTTCACCGGCTTCGCGTCGAGCATGGCCTGCTGCTCCATCGTCTCCCACCACGACGCGACGTTGCCCTCGATCGTCTCCCGCCAGGAACGCTCCTCGTGCCGGTCCAGCAGCGGCAGCAGAGCCCGCAGCGTGGCCTTGGCCTCTCCCACCAGCCCGACCTCGGTCGGGTAGCGCATGCCGAGCACGCTCTCGTCCATGTCGATCTGCACGGCCCGCGCCTGGCCGAACTCGGGCAGGAACTGCGAGTACGGCAGGTTGGAGCCGACGATCAGCAGCGTGTCGCAGTCACGCATCAGCTCGTAGCTCGGGCGCGTGCCGAGCAGGCCGATCGCGCCGGTGACGTAGGGCAGGTCGTCGGGGAGCACGTCCTTGCCGAGCAACGCCTTCGCCACCCCGGCGCCGGTCACGTCCGCGACGTGCCGGACCTCCTCGGCGGCGTTGCGCGCGCCCTGGCCGATGAGTATCGCGACCTTGCGCCCCGCGTTGAGCACGGCGGCGGCGTGTGCCAGCTCGTCCTCCGGCGGCACCAGCACCGAATGCGGCGTGCTCGGCGGGCTGGAGGGTACGTGCTTGAACTCGTGCTCCGGCGGACTGTACTCCTCCTCCTGCAGGTCGGCGGGCACGATGACAGCGGTGGGCGCCTGCCGGGCCCTGGCGGCGCGAAACGCGCGGTCGAGGGCGTTGGGCAGCTGCTCGGCGACGTTGACCTCCACCAGGTAGGCGCCGGCCACGTCCTTCAGCAGCGGCTGCAGGTCCACCTCCTGCTGGTAGCTGCCGCCCATGGCGCTGCGGGCGGTCTGGCCGACGACCGCCACCACCGGCACGTGGTCGAGCTTGGCGTCGTAGAGCCCGTTGAGCAGGTGGATGGCTCCGGGACCGGAGGTGGCCAGGCACACCCCCACCTCGCCGCTGAACTTGGCGTAGCCGACGGCCTGGAACGCCGACATCTCCTCGTGCCGGGACTGGACGAACCGGGGCTGGTTGTCGGCGCGGCCGAAGGCGGCCAGGATGCCGTTGATCCCGTCCCCGGGGTAGCCGAACACCTGCTCGACGCCCCACTCCCCCAGCCGCCGCACGACCTGGTCGGCCACCGTCTCGGCCATGTCGCCTCCTCGCTCGCTGCCGCCGCTCGGCCACCGGCTACCCGAAGTGGCTGCGGGCAATCCCCCGGCCCTTACGATGTCGGGCGTGAAGCACATCCACGCCGGCAAGGTCCGGGACCTCTACGAAGACGGCGGGGACATCCTGCTCGTCGCCTCCGACCGGGTTTCGGTCTACGACGTGACACTGCCGACGCCGATTCCCGGCAAGGGTGCTCTTCTCACGCAGCTCTCGCTGTGGTGGTTCGATCGCCTGCGCGACGTCGTGCCCAACCACGTGCTCTCGGCCACCGAGGTACCGCCGGAGTTCGCCGGCCGGGCCATCCGCTGCAAGCCGCTGGACATGGTGAAGGTGGAGTGCATCGCGCGCGGCTACCTCACCGGCCTCGGCCTGCGCGAGTACCAGGCCAACGGCACGGTGTCCGGGGTCGCGCTGCCCGAGGGGCTGCAGGAGGGCAGCCGCCTGCCGGAGCCGATCTTCACGCCGACGACCAAGGCCGATGTCGGCCACGACGAGTTCATCACCTTCGACGACGTGGTCGCCCAGGTCGGCGGCGACCTCGCTGAGCGCCTGCGCGCGCTCACGCTCGACATCTACCGCGCGGGTGCCGAGCACGCCGCCGCGAGGGGCATCATCGTCGCCGACACCAAGCTGGAGTTCGGCCTGGACGAGGACGGCGTGCTGACCCTCGGCGACGAGGTGCTGACCTCGGACTCGTCGCGGTTCTGGCCCGCCGACCAGTGGGAGCCCGGCCGCCCGCAGTTCTCCTTCGACAAGCAGTTCGTCCGCGACTGGGCGACCGGCACCGGCTGGGACAGGACCCCGCCGGGACCCGAGGTGCCTCCCGACGTCGTGGAGGCCACGCGCGCCCGCTACGCCGAGGTGTACGAACGCATCACGGGCAACACGTGGGGCCGGCCGGCGTAGGCGACGCCGCTACTCGGCGAGCCCCCGGCGCTCGCCCCGCTCGGAGGACGGCCAGCCGGACACGTGCAGGCAGGCCGCCACGGCGAGCACCAGCGCGCCGAGGAAGAGCAGTCCGAAGTTGAGAGTCACGATCCCCAGCACGATGACCACCGCGGCCAGTGCGTCGATGGCGAACCGGGAGATCCGGCCTCGCCCCCGCGCGGCCGACGGCGTGGTGCCCTGGCCGAGCGCCTGCGCCAGATCGGGATCGTCGAGTTCGAACCAGTGCTGTATACGCTCGAGCTCCTGCCTTTCGTGGTGACTCAGCATCGCGGCTCCTCGGGCATCCGGACTTCACGCGGGACGTGGTCGATGCGAACTGACTACCCCGTGCGAGCCCAGGCAAACGGCACCACCCGAGCGCCGGGTTTCCGCGGGAGGCCGCCGGGCAAACCGGTGGCGTGGACCAAGCATCCGATCCGGAACCGCGTATCCGGCTGACCTCGGGCACACTGCGCCGCGCGGCGATCGTCTCGGTGCAGCTGCTCGTGGTGCTCGTCCTGCTGTGGGCCCTGCGCAACGTGGTACAGCACCTCAGTTACGTGCTGA
Organism: Prauserella muralis; assembly: GCF_003202285.1. GTDB lineage: Bacteria > Actinomycetota > Actinomycetes > Mycobacteriales > Pseudonocardiaceae > Prauserella_B > Prauserella_B muralis. Next base: position 74,931 of record NZ_MASW01000002.1, on the reverse strand, counting down.
TCCCGCTGCTCGTCGCCCTGCTGCTCACCGCGATGCTGGAACCTCTCGTCGGCTGGCTCTGCAGGCATCGCTGGCCCCGGCCGCTGGCGGCGTTCGCCGCACTGCTGGCCGGGCTGGTCGTCGCGGGCGGCATCGTCACGTTCGTCGTCATCGCCATCATCCAGGGCTGGGACGAGCTGCGGCAGCGGGTTTCGGAGAGCATCGGCCAGATCCAGCAGTGGCTCGCCGGCAGCCCGTTCCACCTTGGAGGAAACCTGCTCGATCGGGTGCGGCAGTGGCTGGAGGGCAACCAGTCCGCCGTCGTGTCACAGGCGATGGGCGCGTTCACCACCGTCGGTTCCGTGCTCGTCGGCCTGCTGCTGGCCCTGGTGCTGCTACTGATGTTCCTCTACGACGGCCCGAAGATGTGGCACGGCATCCTGCGGCTGTGGCGGCCCGGCGCCCGGGAGATGGTCGACCAGGCGGGCCGGCGCGCCTTCCACGGCATCGTCCAGTACGTGTGGGTGACCGCCCTCGTGGCACTCATCGACGCCATCGGCATCGGCATCGGGCTGGCCGTGGTCGGCGTACCGCTGACCGTGCCGCTGGCCGCGCTCGTGTTCCTCGGCGGTTTCGTGCCCTACGTGGGCGCCGTGGTGTCCGGGTTCCTCGCGGTCGCCGTCACCCTGGTGAGCAACGGCTGGGTCTCCGCGCTCATCATTCTCGGCGTCGTGCTCGCCGTGCAGCAACTGGAGGGGCAGGTGCTGCAGCCGATCCTGCAGGGCAACGTCTCCCGCCTGCATCCGGTGATCGTGTTGCTGGCGCTGGTCGTCGGCGGCACGGAAGGCGGCATCGCGGGGGTGCTGTTCGCCGTTCCCGTGGTCGCCGCGTTCCGGGCAGTGGTACTCACGGTGGCCGAGCACCGGGCCCGCGAGCAGACCTGACGCTCACTCGACGTTGCGCGCCTCCTCGACGCGACGGGCGAAGCCCATCTCCAGCGCGGACAGCAGCAGATACACCACGGACGCGGCGAACGAGGCGACGAACCAGCCCAGCGTCACCGGCAGCAGGACGGCCACCAGCCACGCCGCACCGACGCCGACGGAGATGGACAGGGCGCTCAGCGCGGTGCCGAGTGCCACCACCGTGGTGCTCTCGCCGGACTGCAGCGAACGGCGGAAGCCGCTGGTGGCGATGGCCTCGACCAGCAGGAAGCTGGCGCCGCCGCCGAGCACGAACAGGAAGATCTGCCCTGGTTCCGGCGTGCTGTGGACGGTCGAGAGCATCGCCAGCGAGCAGGTGATCATCACCGAGTAGCCGTAGGCCCCGGCGTTGTTACGCAGGGAGAGCTTGACCTCGTGGACGTAGAGCCCCTTCGGCCGGTCACGCTTTGCGGTCTTGCCCGGCATCCGATCACCTCGCCTTTCCGACGCCCGTGGACGGGTCGGCGGGTTCCCACGGGATGTGAAATCGGCGTCAAGTTCCGGGCGCGAAATTCGATCGCGCCAACACCCGGAGCATCCGCCACCATGACGACATGACGATCTTCGGGCCCCCGGTCGATGTCCGGCCGCTGTTCCCCCGGGAACGTTTCGCCCTGCTCGAGCTGCTCGGCTCGCTCGATCGCTCCGACTGGGCCAAGCCGACGATCTGTCCCGGCTGGGACGTGCACGACGTCGTGGCTCACCTCGTCAACGACTACGTTCGCAGGCTTTCCGGAAGCCGCGACGGCCACCACGGCGCCGGGTTCCACCCTGGCGAGTCGCTCCCCGCCTTCATCGCCCGTATCAACGAGGAGTTCGTCAGCGCCGCGCGGCAATGCAGCCCTCGGGTGCTGATCGACCTGCTCACGCACCTGGGCCCGCAGCTCGACGCGCTGTGGGCGGAGCGGAACCTCCACGACGCCGCCGATCTCGACGTGTCGTGGGCGGCGACGGACCTACCGAGCCCGGCGTGGCTCGACATCGCCCGCGAGTACACCGAGTTCTGGGTACACCAGCAACAGATCCGGGACGCGGTCACACGACCCGGCGCCGACCAGCCAGAACTGCTCGGCCCCGTGGTGGACACGTTCCTGCGGGCCTTGCCCAGCACGCTCGCCGCCGAACCACGCCAGGACGGCACCACCCTGCGATTCCAGGTCACTGGTCCAGCCGGCGGAGTGTGGACCGCCATCCACGACGACGGCCGCTGGCGAGTCACCACCGGCGCGACGTCGACAGACCCCGCAGCCACCGTGACGATGGATCAGCACACGCTCTGGCGCCTGGCCAGCAGGGGCCGGACGGCGGAACAGGCGCGAGCACAGGCGACCCTCGTCGGCGACCGAAGCCTCGCGGAGACAGCGACCAGCCTGCTCGCGATCATCCGGTGAACGGCGCGGTCAGCGCTTGATGCCGACTCCGCCGGTCATGAACCGGACGCCGATGGTCGTCGCGTCGGTGACGATCTCGTCCGGGCGCCACAACGGCAGCGGCACGATGCCCGGGGGCAGGATCTCCAGGCCGTCGAAGAACCGCTCCAGCTCCTCCGGCGTGCGCACCCGGCCCGTGCCGAGCTGCGACAACAGGACCCGCTCCAGCTCCTCGCTCTCCGGAGAATCACTCAATCGCGTGAAATTCGTGATGAAGAAGTAGGAACCGGACGGAACGGCCTCGCGGAGGGCCTTGACGATTCCCTCCGGGTCCTCCTCGTCGAGGATGTGGTGCAGGATGCCGCACAGCATCACGCACACCGGCTTGCTGAAGTCGATCATCTCCTGCACGTCCGGGTGCGCGAGCACCTCGGCGGGCTTGCGGATGTCCGCGGTGACGACCCGGGTGTTGGGGTTGTCCTGCAGCAACGCCCTGCCGTGCGCGAGCACGATCGGGTCGATGTCGACGTACACGACCTTGGCCTCGGGGTTGGCGTCCTGCGCCACCTCGTGGGTGTTGCGCACGGTCGGCAGCCCCGAACCGAGGTCGAGGAACTGCGTGATGCCCTCGTCGGCGGCGAGATGACGCACCACACGATGCAGGATCGCTCTGTTGTGGATGGCGATCTCCTTGAGCTCCGGCATCACCGCCAGGCTCGCCTCCGCGACCCGCCTGTCGATCGCGTAGTTGTCCTTGCCGTCGAGCATGACGTCGTAGACCCGAGCCGCCGTGGGCACGCCGTTGTCGAGAACGACGACCTCGGACTCGGTCTGCTCTGCGCTGTCGGAGGACATCGAGATTCGCTCTCCTCACCATCGTCCCGGATTGCCCGTCATCGTAGCGGTTTCGGCACTGCGCGTCACCGCCCCGGGGCTACTTGACAGCGCCCATCGACAGGCCACGGACGAGATGGTTCTGCGCGATCCAGCCGACGATCATCACGGGCAGTGACGCCAGCAGCGCCGCCGCCGACAGCTGGGCCCAGTACAGCCCCTCGCTGGTGATGAACCCGGACAAGAACACCGGCACCGTGCCGGCCCGCGCCGCGGTGAGGTTGATGGCGTAGAAGAACTCGGTCCACGAGAAGATCACGCAGATCAGCGCCGTCGCGGCGATCCCGGGGGCCACGACGGGCAGGATGATCCGGGACAGCAGCGTGGGCAGCGTCGCGCCGTCCACCCTTCCCGCCTCGATCATCTCCCTGGGCACCTCCAGGAAGAACGACCGCATCATCCACACCGCCAGCGGCAGGTTCATCGCGGTGTAGAGGATGACCAGTGCCCACACGTTGTCCAGCAACTGCACGTTCTGGGAGATGACGTAGAGCGGGATGATCGCCGCGACGATGGGCAGCATCTTGGTGGACAGGAAGAAGCCGAGCGCATTGCCCGTGCCCTTGACCGGCGCGATCGACAGTGCGTAGGCGGCGGGAATGCCGAGCACCAGTACCGCCAGGGTCGAAAGGACCGTGACGAAACCCGAGTTCGCCAGGTACGGCAGGAACCCTCGTTCGAACACGCCGGCGAACTGCTCCAGCGTCGGGGAGAAGAACAGCTTCGGCGGATCGGTGTAGGCGTCGGCCTCCTGCTTGAACGCCGTCAGCACCATCCACACCAGCGGGAAAACGAACAGAATCGCCACCAGCCACGTGAACGCGGTCAGCGAGACCCGGCCGAGCCTCATTTCACTCCTCCGCTCACCTCGAAGGTCCGGAACATCAGGCGCAGCGCGAAGGTGGCGACGACGAGCGTGAGCACCACGACGATGACGCCCATCGCCGACGACTGGCCGACGTCGAAGCCCTCGAACGCGCGCTGGTAGATGTAGAAGGGCAGGTTCGTGCTGGCGGTGCCCGGACCGCCCTGGGTCATCAGGTAGATCGCGTCGAACGAGTTCACGATGTAGATCGCGCCGAGCAGGGCCGCCAGCTGCAGGTAGCGGCTCAGCTGCGGCAGCGTGATGGAGGCGAACGTGCGCCAGCGGCCCGCGCCGTCGACCTGCGCGGCCTCCAGCACCTCCTTCGACTGCCCCTGCAGCCCGGCGAGGATCAGCAGCGTCATGAACGGCGTCCACTGCCAGACCACCTGCGTCATCACCGAGGCCAGCGGGAACTCCGACAGCCAGTCGGTGTTGCCGCCGAAACCGACGTTGAGCAGCCCGTACGTCGGGTCGAACATCGTCGTCTTCCACAGCAGCGCACCCGCGGCGGGCAGGATGAGAAACGGCGTGATGATGAGCGTGCGCACCACGCTGCGGCCGACGAACTTGCGGTCCAGCAGCAGCGCGAGGCCGAGCCCGAGCAGCATCGAGACGAACACGCACACCACGGTGAGCAGGACCGTGTTGAGCATCGCGCCCCGGAACTGGCTGTCGGCGAACACGTCGACGTAGTTCTGGACACCGACGAAGTGCTGGGATCCGGGCCGCACGAGGTTCCACGACTGGAACGAGTAGAACACCGTGACCAGGAACGGCACCTGCGTGACGGCGATGGTGAACAGCAGCGCGGGCAGCAGCGGAGCCCTGCGCTTCCAGGGATTGGCGCGCCTGCGCGGCGCGGAGACCGGCGCGGCCTCGCTGACGGGTGGTGGCGTAGGAGCCGCTGTCGTCGTCGTCATCGGGTCTCCCGGTAGGCCTGGCCGACTGTCTCGGCGTACTCCTGCGACTGGCGCAAGGCCTCGTCGACCGTCTTCTGGCCGGCGATCGCCGCGGAGAGCTGCTGGCTCACCCGGGTGCCCAGGTCCTGGAACTCGGGGATGCCGACGAACTGGATGCCGGGGTAGGGCACCGGTTCGGTCATGGTGCTGTCCTGGTCGGCGTTCTCGATGCCGTTGAGGGTGGGTCGCGCGTAGGCCTTCGCGGCCTCGAGGTACTCCGGGATCTCGTAGGTGGAGCGGCGGCAGCCCGGCGGCACCCGGTTCCAGCCGAACTCCTCACCGACCGTCCGCACGAAGTCCTTGCCGGTCATCCAGCGCATGAACTCCCAGGCGGCCTGCTTGTGCTCGGTGGCCTTCGGCATCGCCAGCGACCAGGTGTAGAGCCAGCCGCTGGAGTCGGTCTTGTTCACGGGCGCGGCCACGTAGCCGGACTTGCCGACGATCCTGCTGCTCGAAGGGTCCTCATTGGTCCCGGCCATGACGGTGGCGTCGTACCACATGGCGGCCTGCCCCTGGGCGTAGCGCGTGCCGCACTCGGAGAAGCCCGCGCTGGCGGCGCCCGGCTCGCCGTGCTCGCGCAGCAGGTTGACGTAGAACTCCGCGGCGGCGCGGAACTCCGGCGAGGTGAGCTGCGCGTTCCAGTTCCGGTCGAACCAGCGGCCACCGAAGGTGTTCACGACAGTGGTGAACGGTGCGAGGCTCTCGCCCCAGCCGGGCTTGCCGCGCAGGCAGATTCCGGCGATGCCGGCCCGCTTGTCGTCCAGCTTCGCCGCGAATTCCGCGATCTGCCGCCACGTCGGGTTCGCCGGCATCGTCAGGCCCGCCTTGGCGAACAGATCCTTGCGGTAGGCCAGGAAGGACGACTCGCCGTAGAAGGGCACGGAATACATGTCGCCCTGGTAGGACAGGGAGTCCCGGATGCTGGGGATGAAGTCGCCCGCGTCGTAGCCGGGGCTGGAGTCGATGTAGGGCTGGAGGTTCTCCAGCCAGCCGTTCTCGGCCCACTGCGGCGTCTCGTAGTTGCTGATCATCACCACGTCGAACTCGCCGCCCTGGGTGGCGGTCGAGGCGGTGATCTTCGCGCGCGCCTGGTTCTCCGGAAGCGACACGAACCGCAGGTTCACGCCGGGGTGCGCGCGTTCGAACCGGTCGGACAGGGCGATCGCGTCGTTCATCTGCGGGTTGGCGACGATCGCGATCACGAGCGTCTTGCCGCCCGCGCCCAGCGCCCCGGCTCCGGCGCATCCGGAGGCCAGGAGCAGGACGGCGAGCAGGAGCAGCGGCAGCCGGCGCCGTCGCCGACCGCCAGGGGCGTCAGGCATCGTTGCCGCCTCCCGGAACCACCTGCACCTTCAGACCGGCGCCACTGCGCATCAGGGCCAGCGCGTCGGGATACCGCTCGAGGGGAAGCGTGTCGGTGAGCAACGCCCCGGTGTCGATGGCACCGGAGGCGACGAGCTCCAGCGCGGCGCCGAAGCTGTTGAGCACGGCCATCGACCCGACGACGGTGATCTCGTCGTTGTAGATGCGAAACGGCGACAGCGCGACCCGGTCCTGTTCGGGCGCGACACCGAAGACGAGCAGGCGCCCGCCCCTGCGCAGCGCGTCGAACGCCGCCTCGATGGCGGGCACCGCACCCGTGCAGTCGGCCGCGGCGTCGAAGCGACGGCCGTCGAGTTCGGCGACGTCGCCCGCGACGGCCGCGGCGCCCAGTTCCGTGGCCCTGGCCAGCCGCGCGGTGTTGCGGTCGACGACGGTGACCGACGCGCCGGAGCGCTGCAGCAGCTGCTGCATGATGAGCCCCATCGTGCCCGCGCCCATCACCAGGAAGTGCTCGCCCGCCTCGACTCCGACGCGGCGCACGCCGTGCACGGCACACGACACCGGCTCCACGAGCGCGCCCTGCTGGTAGGTCAGCTCGTCGGGCATGCGGTAGCAGGTGGCGGCGGGCACGGCGACGTACTCGGCGAAAGCGCCGTCCACCGTGTCCCCGGTGGCCCCCCAGTTGGCGCACAGGTTGCCGTGGCCGCTGCGGCACGGCGTGCAGTAGCCGCAGAACAGCGACGGGTCGACGGCGACCCGGTCGCCCACCCGCCATTCGCCCGGCACACCCGCGCCGAGCTCCACGATCTCGCCCGCGAACTCGTGGCCGGGCACGATCGGGTACGGCGTCGGCGGGAAGTGCCCGTCGGCGATGTGCAGGTCCGTGCCGCAGATGCCGCAGGCCCCCACCTTGACGACGACCTGCCGCTCCCCCGGTTTGGGATCCGGCACGTCACCGACCCTCACGGAGCCGGGTTGGTCGACGATCGCGGCACGCATGCCATCCCACCTTTCACCGCTCATATGAGCACTTTGCGAATCATTCACTCGATCGCATGTGCCTGGCATTGAAAGGGTCTTCCTGGTGTTACGTCAACCTTTCCTTCAAATTTCGGGCTATAGTGCTCATATGAGCGCCAAACGCCGCCCGCTGGGCTTCACTGACTCGGTTCAGGCCGCCTCGATCGCCCACCGGTTCTACGTGCGGGGCCGGTCCAAGCTGGAGATTGCCCACGAGTTCGGGATGAGCCGGTTCAAGGTCGCCCGGATACTCGACCTGGCACGGGAGTCCGGGCTGGTGAGAGTGGAGTTCGACCTCCCGGCCGCCGTCGAGCCCGGCCTGTCGGCCGACCTTCGTTCCGCCTACGGACTGCAGCAGGCCCTGGTGCTCGAACGAGCGGACCGGCGGGAGACCCGGCCGGAGATGCGCAGGCGCATCGGCACCCTCGCCGCGCGCTTGCTGGAGGAGATCGCCACCAAGGACGACGTGATCGGCCTGTCCTGGGCACGGTCGGTGAACGTGATGACCGAGGAGATCACGGCGTTGCCGCGCTGCCCGATCGTGCAGTTGTGCGGCGTGCAGGCCGGAATGGACATGCGGGACCGCTCGGTGGAGACGGTCAGCAGGCTGGCGACGGTGTCGGGCGGGGAGGCGTACCCGATCTTCGCGCCGCTCGTGCTCCCCGACCGGCGCACCACCGAGACGTTGCGCAGGCAGCCGGGCATCGCCGAGACGTTCGGCCAGTTCCGCCACCTCACCAAGGCGGTCGTGAGCATCGGCGCCTGGGAGCCCGGCGAGTCCACTGTGTACGACTCCCTCACCCCCGCCGAGCGCGACGCGATCAGCAAGCGCGGCGCCAAGGCGGAGGTGGCGGCGCGGCTGTTCGACGCCGACGGCAACGCCCTGTCCACCGGCCTGGCCCACCATGTGCTGGCCATCAGCCACGAGGAGCTGCGCCAGGTGCCCGAGGTGGTCGCGCTCGGCTACAGCGCACCGAAGGCCGAGGCCATCGACGCCGTCCTGCGCTCCGGCATGGTCACCACCCTCATCACCGACGCCGAAACCGCGGAGCTGACCCTCCGCCTGGCCCAAAGCCGCGGCTAACGCCGCGAGTCTTGCGCTCAAGCCCGCGAGTCCTGCACTCAGGCCCGCGAGTTCTGCACTCTAGCCCGCGAGTCCTGCGCTCGGGCCCGCGAGTTCTGCGCTCAGCGCCGACCCCGAGCGAGCGGCTCGCCGCAGTCGGTCAGTACCGGCCCGCTGACGGCAGTCTGCTGGAGCTGGGGCCCCGCCGGAGGCTCCCGAGGGGGCACGCCCGCTGGGTGACGTCATCGCCGAGATGCGGGACGAGGAACGCTGGTGATCTACCTCCACACCTCGGCCTTCGCCAAACTGGTGTGGAAGGAGCCGGAATCCGCGGCGCTCAGGGAGTACCTGGCCGCTCGACCGGGAGAGGGCCACGTATCCAGCACGCTGCTCGCGATCGAGGCGCGCCGCGCGGCCCTGCGCGCCGGTGGGCAGGCACTGCCCCGGGTGGACGTCGCTCTCCAGCGCGTCGGTCTGGTGGACATCAGTGCCGCGGTCGTCGAATCCGCCAGCCGCATTCCCGAGCCGACGCTGCGTTCGCTCGATGCCATCCATCGGGCCACGGCCTTGCTCCTGGAAACCGATGTGAGCGTACTGCTCACCTACGACAACCGGCTTGCGGAGACGGCGACGGCGATCGGGCTCGCGGTGGCCGCGCCGAGCTGATCGCGCGTCAGGGCCCAGCCGTCCAGGCGCGGTAGTCCGTCCACGCCTGCAGGCTCGCGCGGCTGTCGAACCGGCGGGGCTCGCCGGTGAGCGGATCGGTGAACTCCAGTGTCGCGGCGAGCAGCTGCAGCGGGCGGCGGAAGTCGTCGAGCGCGGTCTCGGTGAGCACGGGATAGAAGGTGTCGCCGAGAATCGGGATGCCGAGCGACGCCAGGTGCACGCGGAGCTGGTGGGTTCGCCCGGTCGCGGGCAGCAGCCGGTACCGCCCGAGGCCTTCCCTGTGCTCGATCAGCTCCACCGCGGTCTCGGCGTTGGGCTCGCCCGGCACCTCCCGCGCGGTGACGATGCCGCGTTCCTTCACGATCCGGCTGCGCACCGTGCGGGGCAGCTCCAGCGCCGGATCGTAGGGCGCGATCGCCTCGTACACCTTGCGCACGCGGCGATCGCGGAACAGGTTCTGGTACGCGCCACGCAGCTCGCGCCGCGTCACGAACATCAGCAGCCCGGCCGTCACGCGGTCGAGCCGGTGCACCGGGCTCAGCTCGGGCAGCCCCAGATCCCGGCGCAACCGCACCAGCGCCGTCTCCACGACGTGCCTTCCGCGCGGGATCGTCGCCAGGAAATGCGGCTTGTCCACCACCAGCAGGTTCTCGTCGCGGTGCACGATGCCGATGTCGAACGGCACCGGCACCTCCTCCGGCAGGTCTCGGTGGAACCAGAGGAAGGCGTTCGGGGTGAACGGCGTCTCGGGGGTGATCGGCCCGTCGAGGCCGACGATGCGCTCCTCGCGCAGCATCGCGTCGATCCGCGCCGGATCCAGCCGGGGCAGCCGCTCGACAAGGTGGTCCCGCACCGTCGGCCACTCGCCCTCGGCGGGCAGCTTGATCCGCGCGGCGTCGAGGCCGTGCCGCTGCGGAAGGGGAGACGCCGGACGTTTCATCGAGCGCCAGCCTACTGCCGTCGCACACCGTCCGGCCCCTGATCGTCGGCGCGGACGGGCAGGTCTATCCGTCGGCCGAGCCGCGCTTCGGTGACACCAGTCCCGACTCGTAGGCGAACACCACGAGCTGGGCGCGGTCGCGGGCACCCAGCTTGGTCATCGCGCGGCTGACGTGGGTCTTGGCGGTCAGCGGGCTGATCACCATGTGCGCGGCGATCTCGTCGTTGGACAGCCCGCGCGCGACCAGCGCGACCACCTCGCGTTCCCGCCGGGTCAGCAACGCCAGGTCGCCGGTGACGTCGCCGTCGGGGGCGCGCGCGGTGAACTCGCCGATCAGCCTGCGTGTCACCGACGGAGCCAGCAGCGCGTCGCCACGCGCGGCCACGCGCACGGCGTGGAGCAGGTCGGCGGGGTCGATGTCCTTGACCAGGAAGCCGGTGGCGCCCGCGCGCAGCGCGTTGAACACGTACTCGTCCAGGCCGTAGTTGGTCAGGATCACCACATGCACGCCGGTCAGGCGCGGATCGGCCACGATCCGCCTGGTCGCCTCGATACCGTCGGCCACCGGCATCTGGATGTCCACGAGCGCGACGTCCGGCACGTGCTCGGCGGCCAGCGCCGCGCCCTCGGCGCCGTCGGCGGCCTCGGCCACCACCTCGATGTCGTCCTCGGCGTCGAGCAACGCGCGGAATCCGCCCCGGATCAGGGCCTGGTCGTCGACCAGCAGGACCCGGATCACGCGGGCCGCCCCACGGGCAGGCTGGCCTCGACCCGGAACCCGCCCTCGGCGCGCGGGCCGGCGCGGAGCCTGCCGCCCAGCGCGCTGACCCGCTCGCGCATGCCGATCAGCCCGACCCCGGGCACGGGCTCGTTGCCCGGCGCGGCGCTGCCGTCGTCCTCGACGACGATCGTCAGCGCGTCGGCGCCGTAGGCGAGGCGCACCGATGCCGTGGCGGCGCCCGCGTGCCTGACCACGTTGGTGAGTGCCTCCTGCACGATCCGGTAGGCCGCGCGGTCGACGTCGGCGGGCAGTGTGCGTTCGGGGCCGTCGACCGTCACGGTCGCGGGCACCCCCGCGCGCTCCACCAGGTCATCGAGCCGGGCGAGACCGTGGCCGGGCCCCTCCCCGTCGCTGTCGCGCAGCACCTCCAGCGTCGCCCGCAGCTCCCTGGTGGCCTCGCGGCTGGCCTCCTGCACGGCCAGCAGTGCCTCCGACACGTCCTCGCCGCGTTTGCGGGCCAGGTGCACGGCGACACCCGCCTGCACCTTGATGATCGAGATCTGGTGGGTGAGCGAGTCGTGCAGTTCGCGGGCGATCCGCAGCCGCTCCTCGCTCGCCCTGCGCAGGGCGACCTCCTCGCGCGTGCGCTCGGCCTCCGCGGCCCGCTCCTCCGCCTGGCGGACGTAGGCCCTGCGGTGCCGCGCCACCTCTCCGAGGACGTACCCCGCGACGAACCAGCCGACCGGCAGGATCGCCTCCTGGATCGCCTGCCCAGCGGGCGTCGCGTCCTCGGTGGCGGCGAGGTTGCTCGCCACGGCGAACACCAGCAGCGGCGCGGCCACGCCGAGCCCGAGCGCGCGGTGTCCGAGGCTGACCACCGTGTAGACGGCGACCAGCACCGGCACCGTCGCGATCGGACCGGGCTCGACCCGCGCGGTGTAGGCCAGTCCCGCCAGCAGCGTCACCGCGAGCACCACGCGCGGCGCGCGGCTGCGGGCGGCCAGTGCGAGCGTTCCGGCAAGCAGCAGCACGTAGCCCAGCACACCGGCTTCCGAGGAGCCGAGCACGGCATCGGCGAGCGCCAGCCCGGTCACGCCTGCGGCGAGCGCGGCGTCGAGCAGCGCCGCGCGACGCCCGCGATCCGTTGCCATGAGCGCACCCTAGAGCAGGACCGCACCGATTTCGTTCCCCATCCGGCGTACTCCCCACGAAGTAGTGCCCGCCGCACCCGCCTCGAGTGGAGCAGCGGCAACGCCTTCCCGCGTGCGACGACGCCGGGCGGCGCGGCGAGCACGCTGGACGGGGTCAACCGACGAGAGGGAGGCTCACATGCTGTTCGCCGAAGTGCTCACGCCCCGCGGTCTGCTCACCAGAGAGCAGCGGGACCGCATCGGGCACCGGTTCGTCGCCGACCTGACCGGCACCGGCGAGGACGCGGCCGCGCCCGCCGAGGTGCTGGAGGCCGCCCGCGCGCTGTACCACGTCGTGTTCCGGGAGGCCGACGACTGGTACGTCGCCGGGCGCCGCGCCGAGCAGGGCTGCGCCCAGGTCATCGTCCGCGTGGCCGTGCCCGAGGGCTGGCGTGAGGAGATGAGCGGCTACGTCGTCACAGCGTTCACCGCCACGCTGGCCGACGTCCTCGGCGACCCCGGGATCTACGACGCGCCGCGCGCGATGATCCACGTGACCGGTGTCCCGGACGGCGGGGTGGGCCTGTTCGGCAAGGCGATGACGGCGAACGATCTCGTCCGCCTCATCACCGAGCCGGTCCGCGGGGCGCCCGTCCCCGCGGACCTGCCGCCGGGCACCGGCTACGACCCCGTGTGCGGCATGCGGGTGCCCTACCAGCACGCGGCCGCCGTCGCCGAGCACGGCGGCACCACCTACGCCTTCTGCAGCAACGGCTGCCACGAGGTGTTCACCGAGGAACACGCCGCCTGAGGGCTGCCCGAACGCAGAACTCGCGGGCCTGAGCGCAGAACTCGCGGGCCTGAGCGCAGGACTCGCGGGTCAGCCGCGTTCGATCAGGTGCCCGATGACGTCCGGTCCGGGGTGCGCGGCTCCGGAGCCGTCACGACGCGGATCCGGCTCCGGCAGTTCGACGGCGTCGCCGTTCTTCGTCGCCCCGGCCGGGCGCGGGCCGATCCACGCCACCCGCAAGGCCGTCTCCCCCTTGAGGAAGCGCTGCGCGCGCACACCTGCCGTCGCCCTGCCCTTCGCCGGGTACTCGGCGAACGGCGTCATCTTGACGCTGGCGCCGGTGGCGGTGACGACCATCGGCTCGCCGTGCTCCTCGTCGTCGGTGCGCACCGCGCCGAAGAACACCACCTCCGCATCCGAGGGCAGGTTGATGCCCGCCATGCCGCCGCCCTTGAGGCCCTGCGGCCGCACCAGCGACGCCGGGTACCGCAGCAGCGCCGCCTGCGAGGACACGAACGCCAGCGTCTCCTCGCCGTCGGTCAGCCACGTGGCGCCGACCACCTCGTCGCCGTCCTTGAGGGAGATGACGTCGAACTCGTCGGAGCGCACCGGCCAGTCCGGCGAGCACACCTTCACCACGCCCCGCCGGGTGCCCAGGGCGAGCCCTGGCGAGCCCTCGGCCTGCTCACCGAGCGGAGCGATGCCGACCACCCGCTCGCCCTTGTCCAGCGGCACGAGTTCCCGGGCGGCCATGCCGCCGCGCAGCGACACGGTGCCCACCCGGTCGGGCAGCACGGGCAGTGGCAGCACATCGACCTTGAACGCCCGACCGGTGTTCGTGACCAGCAGGATCTGCCCTCGCGCGGTGGTGTGCACCATCGCGGAGACCGCGTCGTGCTTGGCCCGCCCGCTGCGCCGTCTGCCTTCGGTGACCTCCTCCGACTCGGCGGCGGTCCTGGCGACGAGTCCGGTGGCCGACAGGATCACCTGGCACGGGTCGTCGGCGACCTCCAGCGGCCCCGCGGGCTTCGAGGCGGCCAGCACCTCCTTGAGGTCGCCGTCGATCAGCGCGGTGCGGCGCTCGGTCGGGAAGTCCTTGGCGATCTTGGCCAGTTCCTGCGAGACGACCTTCTTCAGCTCGCGCTCGTCGTCGAGGATCCTGGACAGCTCCGCGATCTCCTCGCGCAGCCGGTCCTGCTCGGCCTCCAGCTCGATGCGGTCGTACTTGGTGAGCCTGCGCAGTGGCGTGTCAAGGATGTAGGTGGCCTGGATGTCGGAGAGCTTGAACCGCGTCATCAGGCCGTCCTTGGCGGCCTGCGCGTTCTCGCTCTGCCGGATGAGCCGGATCACCTTGTCGATGTCCAGCAGCGCCTTCAGCAGGCCCTCCACCAGGTGCAGGCGCTCCTCGCGCTTGCGCCGCCGGTACCGGGTCCGGCGGGTGACGACCTCGTAGCGGTGGGCGAGAAAGACGTCGAGCAGCTGCTTGAGCCCCAGCGTCTGCGGCTGCCCGTCCACGAGCACGAGGTTGTTGATGCCGAACGACTGCTCCAGCGGCGTCAGCCGGTAGAGGTCGGCGAGCAGGGCCTGCGGGTTGACGCCGACCTTGCACTCGATGACGAGCCGGGTGCCGTTCTCCCGGTCGGTCAGGTCCTTCACGTCGGCGATGCCGGTGAGCCGCTTGGACTTGTTCACCTCGTCGGTGATCCGCTCGATCACCTTCTCGGGCCCGACGCCGTACGGCAGCTCGGTGACCGTGATGCCCTGCCGCCTGCTGCCCTCGATCGGACCCGTCTCGACCGTGGCGCGCATGCGCACCACGCCGCGCCCGGTCTCGTAGGCCTTGCGCACCTCGTCCAGGCCGAGCAGTTGCCCGCCGGTGGGCAGGTCCGGCCCCGGCACGAACTCCATGAGCTTGTCGAGCGAGGCGTTCGGGTGGTTGATGAGCCAGCGCGCGGCGGCGATGACCTCGCCCATGTTGTGCGGGATCATGTTCGTCGCCATGCCCACGGCGATCCCGGACGTGCCGTTGACCAGCAGGTTCGGAAACGCCGCCGGGAGCACGGTGGGTTCGAGCAGCTCGCCGTCGTAGTTGGGCCGGAAGTCGACGGTGTCCTCGCCCAGCTCACCGACGAGCAGCATCGCCTCCGGCGACATGCGTGCCTCGGTGTTGTGGTTGACGAATCCACCGGCAAGGAACGAGTGGTCGCCGGAGTCCACGCGCACCGAGTACACCTCGGCGGGTTCGGCCGCCTCGACCTCCGTGATCTCCTCGAACCGGTAGCCCGAGTCCATGATCGGCAGGATCGTGGCGAGGACTTCGGAGTCGGCGATGTGGTCGATGATGTGCAGTCGCTCCGTCTCCCAGCGCTCGACGCGGTCGACGTTGTGCGTGGTCAGCCACTTTCGCCCGCTGCCGGACCGGTCGAAGTCCAGCGCGCTCCGGACGTAGTCCGCGACGAAGGGGACGCGATCCTGGCTGAGCCGGGGCGCGCGCAGCGGCGAGCGGCTGAGCAGCTCGCGCAGATGCGCCTGCTTGGTCTTCAGGAAACCGACGCGCTCGGCGAAGGCCTTGACGTTGCGCAGGCCCGAGACGACGAGCCGGTACTCCGCGGAACCGCTCGGCCGCCGGTTGCGACAGCGGCGCGCGATCACACCGAACTCGGCGAGCAGTTCCTGGATCTCCCCCGCCAGGCGTTCGCTGTACGTGCTGTACTGCACGGTGACGGAACCGTCGGCTGCGCGGCAACCGCCGTCGCCCTCGAACGCCGCCATCAGGAACGCTCGCTTGACGCCGGTGTCACCCGCCCACACGAACTCGGGAACGACCGTCTCGGCCGAGGAGTAGCCGATGCACTCGCCAAGAGGGCTCGCCCGGAGCGCGTCCATCCCGCCGGCGCAGTCCTGGATGTCGAGTTCGTGGACCAGCTTGTGGTCCCGGCGGGTGTGCCGCCGCGACACAGATCGCTTGCCACCGACGATCTGGTCGTACGCGTGCACCACCTCGTTGAAGAAGTGCTCGTCGGTGTTGGTGAAGCCTGCGCGTGATTCGCTGGCGAAGCCTCCGGTGACCCACGCTCCGGCCAGCACGCCGAGCATGTACTCCCGCGCGGTGGGCTCCACCTGCAGCCAGGCATTGCGGGCCACACACACCACCGTGCCCGGCTTGACCTCGTCCAGCCTCCGCCACTGGAACAGTGGCACACCCATGGGCGCCTCGAGACACAGCACCAGGTGGTTCTCGCTACCGCGCAGGGAGAAGCCGGACTCCGTCGTGATCCGCAGCGTGGGATGGACGCCGGAGTTGAAGACCTTGTCGACCCGGACGGCCTTGCCGTCCTTGTCCAGTACCTCGAAGTCCGCATCGGCTTCGGAGTCCGGCGGCAGGTCGACCACATCGGCGATCCGGGGGCTGGAGCCGTCGGCAAGGCGGATCCGGGTGTCCCCGACAACGCAGTACCGGCTCGCTGCCGGGCCATCGTCGGGACTTCCGAAGTTTCCGTGCCCGTCCACCAGCGGCACGTTCATCGAGAAGTCCTGCGCCAGGCGGACCATCGCATCGTAGATCGCCGTGTCGCCGTGCGGGTGGTAGCGGCCCATCACGTCACCGACCACACGCGACGACTTCACGTAGGCGTGCGTGGGCCGGTAGCCGTTCTCGTTCATCGAGAACAGGATCCTGCGATGCACGGGCTTGAGCCCGTCGCGGGCGTCGGGCAGGGCGCGCGAGTGGATGACCGAGTAGGCGTACTCCAGGTAGGAGTCCTCGATCTCGGTCTTCAGCGAGTTGTCGAAGACCTGGGCACCGGCCTGGTCGAAGGCGGCCGGATCGACCCGCGTGACAGTGTTCTTGCGGCGTGCCATGGCTTGTCGCTAGCTCCTAGATGTCGATCGCGGCCTCGTCCACCCGTGCGGCGGAGGAGACCAGCCAGTTCCGGCGCGGTTCGACCTTCTCGCCCATCAGCAGCTCGAGAGCGGCCTCCGCGGCGTCGACGTCGTCGAGGGTGATGCGGCGCACCGCGCGGGTCGCCGGGTTCATCGTGGTCTCCCACAGCTCGTCGGCGTTCATCTCGCCGAGGCCCTTGAACCGGGGCACGGGCTTCTTGATCGTCTTGCCCGCCTTCTCCAGTTCGGCGACCTTGGCCTGCATCTCCCGCTCGGTGAACGTGTAGTGCGTCTCCTCTTTGCGCCCCTTGGTGACGACCTTGTGCAGCGGTGGCATGGCGGCGTAGAGCCTGCCGTCCTCGATCACCGGGCGCATGTAGCGCGCGAACAGCGTGATGAGCAGCGTGCGGATGTGCGAGCCGTCGACGTCGGCGTCGGCCATGAGGATCACGCGGCCGTAGCGCATGGCGGAGATGTCGAACGTGCGCCCCGTGCCCGCGCCGAGCACCTGCACGATCGAGGCGATCTCGGCGTTCTTCAGCGCGTCACCGAGGCCCGCCTTCTGCACGTTGAGGATCTTGCCGCGCAGCGGCAGCAGCGCCTGGTACTCCGACACCCGCGCCTGGCGCGCGGAGCCGAGCGCGCTGTCGCCCTCCACGAGGAACAGCTCGCTGCGCGACACCCCGGTGGTGCGGCAGTCCACGAGCTTCGCGGGCATCGCGGCGCCCTCCAGCGCCGTCTTGCGCCGAGCCGCGTCCTTCTGCTGCTTCTGTGCGATCCGCACGCGGGAGGCGTCGACCACCTTCTGCAGCACGGTCTTGGCCTGCGCCTTGGTCTTGCGGTGCTCGGTCCAGGCCTTGACCTGCTTCTCGACGATTCCCTGGATGACCTTGGTGATGCCCGCCGTGGACAGCTCGTCCTTGGTCTGCGAGGTGAACTGCGGCTCGGGGATCCGCACGTGGATGACCGCGGTCATGCCCTCCTGGACATCGTCCACAGTGGGCAGGTCCTCCTTGGGCTTGAGCAGGCCGCGTGTCTTGGAGATCGCGTCCTGCAGCGACCGCAGCAGCGCGCGGTCGAATCCCCTGCGGTGCGTGCCGCCGTGCACGTTGCGGATGGTGTTGGTGAAGCACTCGACGGTGCGCTCGTACCCGGTGCCCCACCGCAGCGCCACCTCGACCTCGGCCTTGCGCTCCACATTGGACTGCATGACGCCGTTCTCGTCCGCGGCGTTCTCCTTGTAGGTGCCCTCGCCGGTGATGACGAGCGTGTCGCACACGGCGCGGTCGCCCGCGGGGGCGAGGAAGTCGACCATGTCGACGAGCCCGTTGGGATAGTGGAACGTCTCCTCGTTGATGGCGCCTTCGGTGGCGGCGCGCAGCACGTAGGTGACACCGGGCACGAGGAACGCGGTGTTGCGCAGCTTCTCCCGCACCGCCTCGATGCCCAGCTCCGCGCCCTTCTCGAAGTAGCGGGCGTCGTGCCAGTACCGGATGGTGGTGCCCGTGGACTCCCCGCGCTTCATCTTGCGGACGACGCGGAGCCCGGACTGCCGCGTGAACCTGGCCTTCGGTCCCGGGCCGTCGAACACGCCGGGCACCCCGCGGGCGAAGGACATCTCGTGCACCTTGCCCGCGCGCTTGACGGTGACGTCGAGCCGCAGCGACAGCGCGTTGACCGCCGAGGCGCCCACGCCGTGCAGACCACCGGAGGCCTTGTATCCGGAGCCGCCGAACTTGCCGCCCGCGTGCAGCCTGGTCAGCACCAGTTCGACGCCGGAGAGGCCGGACTTGGCGTGCACGCCGGTGGGGATGCCGCGCCCGTCGTCCTCGACCTCCACGCTGCCGTCGGCGTGCAGGGTGACCACGACCCGGCTCGCATGGCCCGCGACGCCCTCGTCCGTCGAGTTGTCGACGATCTCGGTGAAGAGGTGGTTGACGCCGCGGCTGTCCGTGGACCCGATGTACATGCCGGGCCGCTTCCGGACCGCTTCCAGACCCTCGAGGTGGGTCAGGTCGTCAGCCCCGTAGAGGGTCTCAGCAGAAGCAGTCACAGGGTCGCTCTCTCCCAGATCCAGGTCGCCAGATCGTGATCGTCGCGGGGTGCGGGGCGCGGGATGTCCCGCCGTCCGGCCAGCGCACCACCGTAGTGCAGAGTATCCGGCGCGCACGACATTTCGTCGCGTGCTTCACCACCCGCGTCGCGCGCGGCGGGTCACGAATCGGTCGCGACTGTGACCCCGGTCACGTGCGCTCGAACTCGGCCTTGACGCCGAGCAGCCGGACGGGCCTGCCGAGCTCGAACTTCCCGAGCACGGTCAGTGCCGCCCGCTCGAGGGCGGCCGCCTCGCTGGTCGGACTCTCCAGGGTAATGCTTCGCGTCTGCGTCAGAAACGGCGCGAACCGCACCTTGACCCCGACCCGCACCGCAGGCCTTCCCTCGGCGACCACGTCGTCGGCCACACGCCGGGCCAGCAGCGTGACCTGCTCGGCGAGCGCGGCCGCGTCGGTGAGGTTGCGCTGGAACGTCGTCTCCCTGCTGCGCGAGCGCGGCACGTACGGCGTCGCGGTGACCTCCCTGTCCCCCGCGCCGTGGGCCAGGATGCGGAAGTAGGGGCCCATCGTCGGGCCGAACCGCGCGGCGAGGTCGGCCGGATCGGCGGCGGCCAGCCCAGCGACGGTGGTGATCCCCGCCTCGGCGAGCTTCCTGGTGGTCTTCGCACCGATGCCCCACAGGGCGTCCGGTGGCCGGTGGGCCATCACCTCGGTCCAGTTCCGGCTGGTGAGCCGGTAGATCCCGGCCGGTTTGGCGAACCCGGTGGCGATCTTGGCGCGGGCCTTGTTGTCGCCGATGCCCACCGAGCAGGACAGGCCGGTCTCGGCGGTCACCGCGCGCTGGATGTCGGCGGCGAGCGCCTCCGGGTCGGCCACCGGCGCCGCGACGAACGCCTCGTCCCAGCCCATCACCTCGACGACGAGGCCGAGCTCTCGCAACGTGGCCATGACCCGCTCCGACACGGCCTCGTAGGCGGGCGGGTCGGAGGGCAGGAACACCGCGTCCGGGCAGCGCTTGGCCGCCGTCCGCAACGGCATTCCCGAGTGCACGCCGAACTCGCGCGCCTCGTAGGAGGCGGTGGCCACCACCGCGCGCTGGGTCGGGTCGCCCTGGCCTCCGACGACCACCGGCTTGCCGCGCAGCTCGGGGTGTCGCGCGATCTCGACCGCGGCGATGAACTGGTCGAGATCGACGTGCAGGACCCAGTCCCTTGTGGACATGGATCCAGTATGTGCCCTCCCCCGCCGTCTGCCCAGCGGACGGCTACCGATGACACGGATAAAACCGATGAGACGGATGAATAGGCTCCCCGCGCCGGTGGGTAGGCGGGCCGTGGAGGCAGGACGACCACAGGAAGGAGGCTCATCATGGCTCAGCTGGTTCGCGAGCTGATGACCGAAAGCCCCGTCACCCTCGCTTCCGACACGCCGCTGCGGGAGGCGGCTCGCCGCATGCGAGACCAGGACATCGGCAACGTGCTGGTGGCCGACGGCGATCAGGTGCGGGGCATCGTCACCGACCGTGACGTGGTGATCCGCGCCGTGGCCGAGAGCGGCGATCTCGCCGACTGGAGGATCGGCGACGTGTGCAGCGAGCGGCTGGTGACAGCGGCGCCGAACGAGGAGGCCGACAACGCGATCGCACGGATGCGGGAGCACGCCGTGCGCCGGATCCCCGTGGTCGAGGACGGCAGGTCGATCGGGATGCTCTCGATCGGCGACGCCGCGATGGAGCGGGACCCGCGCTCCGCGCTGGGCGCCATCAGCGCCGCCGCGGGCAACGCCTGATCGGCACGGCCAGGCGGTGAGGTTCTAGGGTCGCTTCCGTGTCGGCCCGGGAACTGGTGGTGCTTGGCAGCGGAAGCCAGGCGCCTTCGCGCACCCGCAACCACAACGGCTACCTGCTCCGCTGGGATGCCGAGGGGCTCCTCTTCGACCCCGGGGAAGGCACCCAGCGGCAGCTGTTGTTCGCGGGCGTGCCCGCCAGTGCGATCAGCCGCATCTGCCTGACGCACTTCCACGGCGATCACTGCCTGGGAGTGCCGGGCATCGTCCAGCGCCTTTCGCTGGACGGCGTGAGCCGGCCCGTGCGGGCCCACTACCCCGCGTCGGGCCGGCACTTCTTCGCCCGACTGCGCTACGCCAGCGTCTTCCACGAGCGGGCGGACGTGGTGGAGGAGCCGGTCGATGGCGACGGCGTCGTCGCCGAAGGCCCGTTCGGCCGGCTGTGTGCCCTGCGCCTCGACCACCCCGTCGAGGCCTTCGGCTACCGGCTCGTCGAGCCGGACGACCGCACGATGCTGCCCGATCTGCTGGCCAGGGCCGGTGTCCACGGTCCCGAGGTCGGACACCTGCGCAGGCACGGTTCGCTGCGGGGCGTCCGGCTGGAGGACGTGAGCGTGGTCCGGCCGGGCCAGCGGTTCGCGTTCGTGATGGACACGCGGTTGTGCGACAACGCGTTCGCCCTCGCGGACGGCGCGGACCTGCTGGTGATCGAGTCCACGTTCCTGGCAGAGGACGCCACGCTCGCCCGGGAGTACGGGCACCTGACGGCGGCGCAGGCGGGCAGGATCGCCGAGGAGAGCGGCGTCGGAAGGCTGGTTCTCACGCATTTCTCCCAGCGCTACCCCGAGCCGCGGCGGTTTCACGACGAGGCCGCGGAGGTATTCGGGGGCGAGATCGTGGTGGCGGAGGACCTGGCGCGGGTCGCCGTGCCGCGACGCGGGCGGCCCGGCGGCAGCGCGGCGGTCGACCCGGAATAGCACCGCCCGGGGTCGCGTTGGAACAGGGCTTGCCCACTGTGTCCGGGCGAGCGAATCCCTGCCAGGAAGGAGGCGGCACGCCATGGAAAAGATCGACTGGCGGCACCGTGCCGCCTGCCGTGACGAGGATCCCGAGCTGTTCTTCCCCGTGACCGAGATCGGTCCGGGTGCACAGCAGACCGCGCGGGCCAAGGCGGTCTGCGCGCGCTGTCCGGTGCGGGCGCAGTGCCTGGAGTACGCGCTGGACGCCGGGCTCGACTACGGGGTCTTCGGTGGTGCCACCGAGGGCGAGCGCCGTGACCTCGTGCGGCAGCGTCGCAACCGCGGGCAGCCGAAGGCTGCCTGAACCGCCTGACCCGGCTCGCCGGGAGCCGGGAACATCGGCAGCGCCGCCGGTGTTGAACAGACCGGCCGATACGCACCGTGTCCCCCGGGCCTCACCCCTGTATGCCTTCGCGGAATACCGTCTGGCTGGAGCCGCGTCGTGCCCTTCGCCGAGAGGCGATACGTGCGTATCGGCCCCTGACTTCGTTCCCGGGTTCACTGGGTAGGGTCCTCGACGCGCCCAGTGAGCCCGGATTTCCTTCTCCGTCACGGTCACGTTACGATCTCGCTGAAGCGACAATTGCATCAATTCGCGTATATCGCCCTGCGAGCCGGGGCTGGTCGCTGCCGCTCCGGCGTGGTGTCCGCCACCCGGCCCCCGCCGCCGCGAGGGCGTCTCACCACGGGAGGTGGCGTGACCAAGGACGAGCAAGGCCAGGGCCAGGGCGCATTCAACGCGGCGACCGGCCGGTCACTCGAAAGCGACAACGGCAAACCCCGCTACCTCGCCTACCAGCGTGAGCTGATCCGCCCGCACTGCGGGCGCTCGGCGCTGGAGGTGGGCGCGGGTCTCGGCGAGTTCGCCGAGGGGTTCACCGGGCTCGACCGCTACGTCGTCACCGACGTCGACCCGGATGCCGTGCAACAGCTGAAGAACCGGTTCGCGCATCGCGCCGAGGTGGAGGCACAGCAGTTCGACGTCGACGGGCAGAGTGCGCTCGCCGACCCGGTGGAGACGCTCATCGCCATCAACGTGCTGGAGCACATCGCCGACGACGTCGACGCGCTGCGCAGCCTCGCCAAGTCGGTCACCGCGGGGGGCTCCATCGTGCTGTTCGTCCCGGGTTACCAGCAGCTCTACGGCGACTTCGACCGCAAGGTCGGGCACTACCGCCGCTACACCCCCGCCACCGTCAGCGCCGCCGCGCGTGAGGCCGGGCTCACCGTCGAGGTGGCAAGGCCGGTGAACTTCCTCGGTGCGTTCGCCTGGTGGGCCGCCGTGCGCAAGGGCGGCGTCGGTGCGCCGAACCCCAGGCTGGTCGCGGCCTACGACCGGTTCGTCGTGCCGGTCACCAAGGCCATCGAGCAGCGCGTGCGCGTGCCGTTCGGCCAGTCGGTGCTCTGCGTGGCCCGCAAGTCGGCGAGCTGACCGGCCACGCTCACTCACCTCGGCGCCTGCTCCTCGCTCGGTTCGTCCTCCTCGGTGGCGCCCTCGCTGCCCTGGAGGACGGGCGAGCGGGCGAGCAGGATCGTGCAGGCGGCGATGAGGGCGGCTCCGATCACCTGGCCCGCGATCCAGCCGCCGCCCCGCACCTGCTCGCCGAACACCACCACGCCCCAGCCGATCGACACCAGCGGGTTGGCCAGCGTCAGGCCCGGCTGGGAGGCGACGAGGCTGCCCGCGCGCAACGTGTTCTGCAGCAGGACGAACCCGAGCGGGCCGACGACGAGCACCGCGTACGTCTGCCAGGCACCGAACACCGCGCCGATACCTCCGGCGAACGCCGCCGTCATGCCGCTGACCAGCGCGGCGAGGAACCCGAAGTACATGCCGCTCGCGATGCCGAGATAGGCGGCCCTGTGCGCGTAGTGCTTGCGGAAGGCGACGACGATCAGGGCGCCGATCAGGGCGAGCGTCACCCCGCCCGCCAGGCCCCACTCCAGCAGTGGCACAGCCCGCACGTCGCCGCTTCGCGGCCGCAGGGACACGAGCAGCAGCGCGATGCCGGCTGTCATCCCCGCCGCCGCGCTCCACTCCCTGGCGTGCACCCCGGCCCGCAACAGCAGCCGGGACAGCACGAGCGTGAAGCCGAGCTCGGTCACCAGGAGCGGCTGGATCAGCGTGATCGGCCCGGTGGCCAGCGCCGCCGCCTGCAGCACGAACCCGGTGAGGATGGCCACGACACCCGCCAGCCACGGGGGCTCGTGGGCCAGGTCCCACAGCATCCGCAGCGACATCGAGCGATCCTCGGACTGCCGCCGCGCTCCCTTGCGCTGCAGGACCGACGAGGTGGCGTTCGCCAGGGCCGCCAGCACCGCGAACACCACGCTCAGCACCACGTGCATCACCGGTTCCCGGTACCCGATTCGAACGAGGGGGAAACGTTCGATACCCCCGGTGGTAATAATGGCTGCACCGTAGAGAGGGAGCGAAACCGATGGAGATCCTGTCGATCGACACCCCGTCGCTGGGCGACCGCAGCTACCTGGTGCACCACGCCGGGGTGGCGTTCGCGGTGGACCCGCAGCGCGACATCGACCGGCTGCTGGCGCTGCTGGAGGACCACGGCGTGCGCCTGCTGCACGTGTTCGAGACCCACATTCACAACGACTACGTGACCGGTGGTCTCGCGCTGGCCGAGCTGACCGGCGCCACGTACCACGTCAGCGCCGACGACCCGGTCACGTTCGCCCGCAGCCCCATCCGCGACGGCGACGTCGTCGAGGTCGGCGAGGTGCGCGTGCGCGCACTCGCCACGCCGGGGCACACGTTCACCCACCTGTCCTACGCGGTGGAGGCGCCCGGCGAGACCCCGGCCGTGTTCACCGGCGGGTCGCTGCTGTTCGGCTCCACCGGCAGGCCCGACCTGCTCGGCCCGCAGCACACCGGCCGGCTGGTGCGGGCGCAGTACGGCTCGGCCCGCAGGCTCGCCGAGGAGCTGCCCGACGAGACCAGGGTGTTCCCGACACACGGGTTCGGCAGCTTCTGCTCGGCCACGCCCACCTCCGGCGACGAGTCGACGATCGGCAGGGAGAAGCGGGTGAACCCGGCGCTGACCGCCGACGAGAGGTCCTATGTGGACAGCCTGCTGGCGGGGCTGGACGACTACCCGGCCTACTACGCGCACATGGGGCCTGCCAACCTCGCCGGGCCCGGCGCCCCCGACCTGACCCCGCCCCGGCAGGCCGAACCCGGGGAGCTGCGCAAGCGCGCCGAGTCCGGCGAGTGGGTGGTGGATCTGCGCACCCGCACGGCGTTCGCGGCAGGCCACGTCGCCGGGACGCTGAACTTCGGCATCGACGGCGGGTTCGCCACCTACCTCGGCTGGCTGCTGCCGTGGGGCACGCCACTGACGCTGATCGGCGACACCGGACAGCAGGTGGCCCAGGCTCAGCGGGAACTGGTGCGCATCGGGATCGACCGGCTGGAGGCGGCCGCCACCGGCGACGTGCGCGAGCTGCCGGGTGAGGGCGAGCTGCGCTCCTACCCCACCGCCGGGTTCGCCGAACTCGCGCAGGTCCGGCACCACCGGCCGGTCAGCGTGCTCGACGTGCGCAGGGAGCAGGAGTGGCAGGCGGGCCATCTCGACGGTGCCGTGCACATCCCGCTGCACGAGCTGCTCGATCGCATGGACGAGGTGCCCGGCGGCGAGGTGTGGGTGCACTGCAAGTCGGGCTACCGCGCTTCGATCGCCGCCTCGCTGCTGGACGCGGCCGGTCATCGCGTGGTGGCCGTCGATGACGAGTTCGACGAGGCCTCCGCTGCCGGGTTGTGAGCGGCACCGGCGCGGTCGGAGTCCGGCGCACGGCGGGGGGTGAGCCCACGCGAAGCGGGTACCCGCCGGGTATGACGACCAGTCCTTTCGAACCCGCGCCGGAAGCCGAGAGTGACGGCATTCCCGCTGCCGACCCGGGCCGCGGCGCGCCCGAGACCGCGCCCGGGTACGGAGCGGAAGGCCACGAGCCCGACCCGAACGAGCCCGCTCCCGAGGACGAGAACTCCGGCGAGCGGTAGGCCGCCGGGCACCTGACGGCGTATCGTCGGCTACCACGGCCGCCAGCGCCGGAGGAGCCGAAGGGGGCGCCGCCGTGACCGAGCCGAGCCGAGGACCCCGAAGACGCGGCTGCGCCGTGTTCGCCGTGACCGTCATCGTCGTGGCCATCCCGCTGACGGCCTACCTGGCGGTCCGGTTGGCCAGCACGTCGGCGGCGCCGGAGCTGGAGCACCACCCCGGCTGGCGGTGGGAGTCCTACCGCGGCGTGGAGGTCCGCGTGCCCGCGACGTGGGGCCACGGGGTGGCGGTGACCGACTGGTGCGCCACGGACTCGGATCCACCGCGCGACGGCGCCGTCGGCAGGCCGGGGGGAACGCACTCGGTTCGCTGTCCCACGAAGTACCCGCCGCCCGACGAGCGCGAGCAGTGGCTGACGTTCGGCGACAGTGGCACTGCGGGCGTGCGGCCAGCCGACGCGGGGTGGACCGAGGAGACCCGGCAGGCAGGGCAGGTGTTCGTCACCGTGTTCTCCGACGACGACGCGCTGCGTACGCGCATCCTGGACTCCCTGCACACGGTGACCGGCAACAACGTCCACGGCTGCCCCGTCGAGCATCCGGCCACGGACCCGGAGTACCGGCCCGGCGGGAACGCCGCGCTTCCCACCCCGGCGGGCGTCGACTCGGTCTCGGTGTGCCAGTACACCCTGGGGGACAGCTCGCCGGAGCGTCCGCCGATCCTGTCGAGCAGGCTGCTGACCGGCGCCGCGGCCGACGAGCTGGCCAGGGCGGTCGGGGCGGCGCCGGAGGGTGGCGGGCCCGACCGGGCCCGAGGGTGCGTGCCGCGGCTGCGGCACGGTGACGACGTGGTCGTGCTGCGGTTCTCGGGCCACGAGGGTGACCGCGAGGTGCTGGTGCGGTACTCGGGGTGCGCGGGCAACGGGATCTACGCCGGGGGCGGCGTGCGCGCGCTGACGGGCGAGCTGCTGACCCCGCTGCTGTCCGGCCCGCACGCGGGCTACGGAACCATCCACGAGGTCGCGGAACTGCTCCGTCCGGCGGGGTGAGCCCGCTGGGCGCCGGCGACGCTGCCGACGCCCAGCGGGTTCACAGTTGCAGCCAGGACATTCCGGCGGCGACGACCAGCGTCACCACCACCAGCACCGCGAACGCGGCGAAGAGCGGGGCGACCACCGTCTTGGCGACGGTGATGAGCCCCTGCACCGCGCGCAGGAGCACGGACACGGCTGCGATCAGGGCGAACACGGCGATGAACAACAGGCTCGGCGCCACAGTGGACACCGGCGCGGCCGCAGGTGGCAGCTCGTTTACGGCTGCCACGGCCAGAGGTATCGTGGACACGGCGAACTCCTCGTCTTGGGAACGGCAGACCCGGGAACGGGGTTCGTGACTCGCGCAGCACCCCCGGTCGCGACCACACGATGTCCGGGGGTGTTGCCGTCAGTGCAGGCCGAAGCACAAGGCCGGCCTCAGTCGAGAAGACTCCCAGTACCACCTCCCCACCGGCTTGCTTCACCACTTCAGTGAAGTTTGCCCAGGCGGTGTAACGCGGCGTCCTCAGATTACGACGCCACACGAACCAGGGTCAACGCTGTGGAGTGTTTCGTCTTGCTCTAGAAATGACGAAGTGGCAGGATTCGCTGGTCTTCAGTGGTGCGGTGAAGTTCGGTGAAGTCGTCGATCCACCGGGAAGGGAACCCGACGCATGGGGCGACCGAGGCGGCAGGGCGAGCCGGACGAGCTGTCGCGCAGGCTGCGACAGCTGCGGCTGGACAGACGCCTGACGCAGCCCGCGCTGGCCGGTGCGCTCGGCGTCGCCGTGTCCAGCGTCTCGTCGTGGGAGAACGGGGCCAAGGTCCCGCCGCCCGCCCGGCTGGCCGACTACGCGGCCTTCTTCGCCACCCCGCGTACCGCCGGGACCGCACGGCTTATCGGCGTCGCGGACCTCACCGAGGACGAGCGCCTGGAGTACCACCGGCTCAAGAACGAGCTGGAGCGGCTGCACGGGGTTCAGGGCACCGGCGCGGGTGAACCCCAGAGCGGCTTCTGGCATTTCCCGGACGACGGACCGGTGCGCATCCTGTGCGGCAAGCTGCCCCGCGACGACCGGGCACCGTTCGCCTCGGGCACCAACCACAACTACATGGCGCTGTCCGCCTACGCCGACCTCGACTCGATGGTGGAGTTGTTCGGCCACGTCCGGGCCGCCAACCCGGGTGCGGACGTCGGCTACGAGCTGGCGCCCCGGCTGGAGTCCGACGACCTGCAGGCCCACCTCGTGGTGCTCGGCAGCGCGGCGATCAACCAGTCGGTGTGGCTGCTCGCGCAGCAGCTGGAGCTGCCCGTGCGGCAGGTCGAGGACCCGGACGTCGGTGACGGCGAGGTCTTCGAGCTCACCGGCGACGCGAGGCGGCGGTTCCGGCCGCAGTTCGGCGCCGACGGGCGCCTGCTCGAGGACGTCGGCCTGCTCGCCCGCGTGCCGAACCCGCACAACGTCAGCAGGACACTGACCATCTGCAGCGGCGTGTTCACCCGCGGGGTGTACGGCGCCGTACGTACGCTCACCGACGACAACGCCCGCGGGCACAACTTCGAGTACGTGCAGGCACATTTCGCCTCCACCACCAACTTCGGGCTCCTCATCCGGGTCCCCGTGCTCGACCACGCCACCCCGACTCCCGACCTGCGCAGCCCCCACACCCGCCTCCAGGAATGGCCCGAACTGCTGTGACCGCGCCCTCGCTCTCGGCCCCGGCCTGCCGAGGCACCCACCGCCGGCTGTTGCGGATCCCGTCCGGACGCTCCGCCCGGACGCTGGACGCCGTCGTCGTGGCCACCACCTGGTCGGTCGACGCCCTCGGCGGCGCCGCCGCACTCGCCCGCGAGCTGGGCGCCACACTGGTGGCGTTGTGCAGCCGCGAAGCCACGGCCTCCGACGTGGCCACGCTCGCGGACCGTCTTTCCACAATGGACGATGGGTGTGAACCGGACCGGTTGGACTGGCTCGCCGTCGACGTGCCCGACGGCTACCAGCACCCGCTGTTCGGCTTCGCCACCTCGCGGGCGAGCGAGGCCAAAGTGGAGCGGCTCGGCGACCTGAGCCTCAAGCGCAACCTCGGGCTCACACTCGCGACGCTGCTCGGCTGGGAGTCGGCGCTGTTCCTCGACGAGGACATCACGGACCTGGACGCCGACGACGTCCGGCACGCCACCGCCTCGCTCGGCGAGCTGGCCATGGTGGGCCTGGAGGTCGCCGACTTTCCCGACAACTCCGTGGTCTGCCACGCGCACCGCCTCGCGGGTGGCAGGCAGGACACGTTCGTCAGCGGCTCGGCGCTGCTCGTGGACGTCGGCCAGGCCGAGTCGTTCTTCCCCGACGTCTACAACGAGGACTGGCTGTTCCTCTTCGACGCGGCCTGCCTGCGCTTGGTGGGCCGCACCGGAGAGGTGGGCCAGCTGCCCTACGAACCGTTCCGCAACCCGGAGCGGGCCGTGGGCGAGGAGTTCGGCGACGTGCTCGCCGAAGGACTGATGGAGCTGGCACACCTGCGGCTCCCCCGCGCCGTGGCCGACGACCCCGGCTACTGGCACCGCTTCCTGGCTCGCCGCCGGGAGTTCATCGCGCAGATCGCGGGCCGGATCACCGACCTGCCCGCGTCCCCGCTGCGCGCGCAGGCCCTGACGGCCCTGCACGCGGCCGAGGACCGGCGGGCCGCCATCACGCCCGCCTCCTGTGCCGCCTACCTGCGTACCTGGGACGCCGACACCCGTGCCTGGGCGTCCCGCACACGCGACCTGCCCCGCACCAGCTCACTCCGCTCCGCCCTGGAGCTGCTCGGCCTCGCCGGAGACGCGATGTCGCCGCGGCTGGACGGACGGACCCGGAAAGGAACGACCATGATCCCCGGCACCGTCGACTGCGCGGCCACCGCGCGCGTCGCCCCGACCGCACAGCTGGGCGCCCCGTACCGCCTGCTCCAGGAAGGCGAGTGGGACCGCCTGCACCGGCCCACCGTCATCGGCGAGGGCTGCGACATCGGGCACTTCTGCGTCGTCGGCGAGGAGGCCCAGCTCGGCGCGGGCACGATCCTCGACACCTACTGCCTCGTCGAAGGGGGCGCCACACTGGGCGAGCGGGTCATCGTCACCCATCGCGCCTCGGTCGGGGCCAGGGCCGTCGTCGGCCACGACAGCGTCATCGGCTGCTCGCTGGTGTGCGAGCGGAGCAGGATCGGCAACCGCTGCCGCGTGTTCGGCGACCTCGTGCACCGGCAGCTCGACCCGACCAGGCCGTGGGACGCGCCCGAGGCGGAGGAGAGCTCGCCGATCCTCGAGGACGGCGTGTTCGTCGGCTGGGGCGCCACCGTGGTCGGGGGCATCACGATCGGCGAGGGCGCCTACATCTGCGCGGGCGCGACCGTCACCAAGGACGTGGCCGCCGGGCGGATCGTCACCGGCAGCAACGACGTCTCCAGCCCACAGGACTGGAAGGGCTCGCTGGGCAAGTCCGAGTTCTTCCGCAGCGCCGTCGCCGGTTGAGTCCCCCGAGACCTCACCGCCAGTTCATCCCCGGCTGGCCTGCGGGCCATCCACGGCGGCTAGACAGGCTCACATGACCCCACCGAACCCCGGCGGCCTCGGCAGGCGCCGCTTCCTCGCGTCCGTCTCCGCCGTCGCGGGCGCCGCCGCGCTCGCCCAGCTGCCCGTCGGCCCCGCCGCCGCGACGCCCAAGCCCGCCGGCGGCGGCTACCCGTTCCGTCTCGGCGTGGCCAGCGGTGAGCCCGCGTCGTCCGGGGTGGTGCTGTGGACCCGGCTGGCGCCCGAACCGTTCGCACCCGGTGGCGGGATGCCGCCCACCCGGGTGCCGGTGCAGTGGCAGGTGGCGCGGGACGCGCGGTTCCGGCACGTGGTCCGCGCGGGCTCGGCGTGGGCACTGCCGGAGCTGGCGCACTCGGTGCACGTCGAGGTGCACGGCCTCGCCCCGGACCGGGAATGGTTCTACCGCTTCCGCTACCGGACCGAGACCTCGCCGACCGGGCGCACCCGCACCGCTCCCGCGCCGTGGGCCCCGGCGGGGGCGCTGGCGTTCGCATTCGTCTCGTGCCAGAACTGGACCGACGGCTACTACCCCTCCTACCGGCACCTGGCGGGCGACGACCTGGACCTGGTGCTGCACCTCGGCGACTACGTCTACGAGGGCGCCATCCCGGCCGACGGCGGCTACCGCCGGGTCGCCACGCCCGACACGCTGCGCTCGGCCCCGCAGGACCTCGAACGCTGGCGCATGCAGTACGCGCTCTACAAGAGCGACCCCGAGCTGCAGGCCGCGCACGCGCGCTTCCCGTGGCTGGTGACGTGGGACGACCACGAGGTCAAGAACGACTACGCGAACACCCGCCAGGAACACGCAGGAGACATCAGCGCTCTGCGGGCCGCCGCCTACCAGGCCTGGTACGAGCATCAGCCGGTGCGGCCGCCGTCGCGCCCGGACGTCGCGGGAGGTCCGCGCATCCACCGGCGGCTGGAGTGGGGCAGGCTGGCACAGCTGAACCTGCTCGACGGCAGGCAGTACCGCAGCGTGCCGCCGTGCGGCTGGGGGGAGGCCGACGCGTGCCCCGCCGCGTACGAGCCGGACGTGACCATGCTCGGCTTCGAGCAGGAGCGCTGGCTTTACGGGGGCCTCGCCGCCTCGCGGGCGCGGTGGAACATCCTCGGCAACAACGTGATGCTCGCCAGGCTCGACCACGACGGCCCGGACGGCAGCAGGCTGTGGCACGACGCGTGGGACGGCTTCCCCGCCGCCCGCAAGCGGCTCACCGACACGTGGATGCGCCACGGTGTGGCCAACCCGGTGGTGGTGACCGGTGACTGGCACTCCACGTTCGTCAACGACATCCACGCCGACTTCGACCGCCCGGACTCGCCGGTGGTGGGCACCGAGATCGTCGGGACGTCCATCTCGTCCAATGGGGACGGTGAGGTGTACGGGCCGTACTACGGGCCGATGATCAAGCACAATCCGCACATCCGGTTCTTCGACGGCGACCGGCGCGGATACGTGCGCTGCCGGGTCGGCAGGCGGGAGCTGCGGGCGGACCTCAAGGTGGTGAGCACGGTGAGCACCCGCGATGCCCCGGAGTCGACGTTCGCCTCGTTCGTGGTGGAGGACGGCCGCCCGGGAGCCCACCGCGTGTAGCACCCTTCAGGCACGGAGCCGGCCCCGGCGAGCCGACCGACGTGCCCCACCGCGAGCCGAAGGGCACCTTGGGTGCCTACCGTGTACCCAAGGGCCAAGGCCGGGTAGTTAGGGCGGGGTGGTGCGTGTCAACGGGCTTGTTGCGGCGTTGGTGATGGTTATTTCGATGGTGATGGTGTGGCAGGTGGGGGGTTGGTGGGGTTTGTTGTAGGCGTATTTGGATAGTGGTCGTTTGACGGTTCGGGGGCAGGTGCGTGCTCGGCGGGCTGGGAGCAGGCTGGCCAGGATGTGGGTGCCGATGGTGCCGATGAGGTCGATGTGGGTGCCGGCGATGATCGACTGGGCGGTGATGACCTGGTCGCGGGCGGCGTGTAGCGCGACGCTGAACCCGGCCCGGTCGGGGGTGAGGCCGGGGCGGGAATTGGTGGCGTCGGTCATCGCGATGCGCAGGATTTGATAGGTCGCCAGCAGTGCCCAGAGTTCCTGCTGGGCTCCGGTCGGGGTCTGCGAACGCAGGACCCGCCCGCGGGTGAGGGTGTGTTTGAGGGCGAGGTAGGCGGTTTCGATCTCCCAGCGCTGGTGGTAGAGCTCGATCAGGTCGGTGGCCGGATAACGCTGGGGGTCGAGCAGGGTGGTGACCAGCCGGTAGTGCTCGCTGCGGTGGGACCCGTCGGCTGTGGTGACGGTGACCAGGGCTTCGATGACCCGGACTTCGACGCCGCCGATGATCGAGCGGATCGACCCGTCGGTGTGGCGGCCCAGCAGTGGTGGGCGTCGGTTGCCTTTGAGCCGGATCAGCAGGTCCGCGCCGGTGCTGGCGGTGCCGGCGAGGAAGGTCGCGGCGTCGAAATTGCGGTCGGCGAGCAGCACCATCCCCGGACGCAGCCGGTTCAGCAGGGTGGCCGCGTAGGCCAGTTCTCCGTCGGCGGGGCTGCCGAACACCGCCGCGATCAGCGCGCGGGTGCCGCACTCGACCAGCGTGACCAGCCGCAGCAGCGGATACCCGGCCGAGGGATGGGAGGCGGTGCGGCTCATCTGGGTCCAGGCCCGGTGGGGTTCGCTGTCGGGGATGGCGACCTGCGTTCCGTCGATCGCGACCAGTCGCAGGCCCCGCCAGCAGGCGCCGGGGGTGCGGGGCCGGGCCACCGGCCCGGCCAGCAGAGTGAACAACGCGGCCAGCGGGCCCGGCCCGAGGCGGGACCGGGCTTGCCGCAATGCCGACGCCGTCGGCGTCGCCGGCCGCAGCGCACCCAGACCGGCGGTCAGCGACGCAAACACCCCGCGATAGCCACGCTCGGGGAACAGGCCCATCGCCAGCAGGAAGTACACCGTCACCCGGGCCGGCAACAACCGCACCCGCCGCTGCGTCGCCGCGGGCGCCTCGGCCAGCACCGCATCGACCATCTCGAAGGGCACGACCTGGGTCAGCTCACCAAGGTGACCCGGCGCGAACACACCAACCATCCGGGATATGACAGACTGCGCAGACAACGGAGCTCCCGCCGAACGTTGATCTTGGTCGACAATGTTCTAGCGGAAGCTCCGTTGTCCTACTCCACCAGGGTTGACACCACACCCACGCCCCTAACTACCCGGCATTGACCCAAGGGCACCTTCGGCTCGCCACCCGCCGACAGCGGCGAACGCCCGGCCCGACCAGCCCCACCGCGAGCCGAAGGGCACCTTGGGTGCCTACCGTGTACCCAAGGGCACCTTCGGCTCGGCGCCTGGCGACCAGCCGAGCCGCTCGTTCCCAGCCGGCGAGGACGTAGGCTGAGACCCATGCCCGCCCAGGTGCGTTCCGGCTCCGGCTGATGGCCGCGACCGGCTCCACTCCCGCTGCGCCGTCGGTCGTCGTCGTCGGT
Source organism: Prauserella muralis (assembly GCF_003202285.1). GTDB lineage: Bacteria > Actinomycetota > Actinomycetes > Mycobacteriales > Pseudonocardiaceae > Prauserella_B > Prauserella_B muralis. Next base: position 41,409 of record NZ_MASW01000002.1, on the reverse strand, counting down.
TCGTCGGCGGGCGGGGTGAGCGCGCTGAGCAGGCTGTTGGGCGCGCTGCCCGCCGAGCTCGGAGTGCCGGTGATCATCGTGCAGCATCTCGACCGCAGGCACCCGACCCTGCTGGCACAGGTGCTGGCCCGGGTGTCGGCGGTGCCCGTGAAACTGGCCGAGGACGGCGAGCTCGCCAGGCCGGACGTCGCCTACCTGGCCCGGCCCGACCATCACCTGCTCATCGGGCCGGGCGGGCGGCTCACGCTCTCGCACACGGGTCTCGTCCACTTCGTGCGGCCGTCGGCGGACGTGCTGTTCGAGGCCGCCGCACAGGCCTACGGCTCCCGCGTCGTCGCCTGCGTGCTCACCGGCACGGGCGTCGACGGCGCCGAGGGCATCGCGGCGGTCAAGGCCCGAGGCGGCGTCACGATGGCGCAGGATCCGGACACCGCCGAGTACCCCTCCATGCCGACGGCCGCCGTGGCCTCCGGCGCCGAGCTGGTGCTGCCGCTGGAGGACATCGCCCCGGCGATCGGTGAGCTCGTCACCGCCAGGACGCCGTGACCCGGCCCCGGCTCATCCGGGACGGCGCTCGGTGACCAGCGCGCTGACCGGAAGTGCCCCGTCGACGGCGGCGCCGGCGGCCTCGGCCAACGGCAGGCCGTGCCTGCGCGCGTACCCGCGAAGCCTCTCGAACGCCGCTGCGGGCGACACCCCCAGCCGCGCGGACAGCACGCCCTTGGCCTGCTCGATCACCACCCTGCTGTCGAGCGCCTGCTGAAGCTGGCTCGTCACCCGGTGGCTGGCGTCCAACTCCCGGCGGCGCAGCACGTCACCGGCGGTCACCCGCAGCACCGTCCGGGCACACCGCAGCTCGGCCTCACCCGTCGGTGCCCCCGAGGGAGCGAGGACGCCCGCGGCGCCGAGCCGGCCGCCCGGCCCCTGCAGGGGAATCGCGGTGACCCGTGCGTACCCGCGCTCGCGCGCGGCCGGAGCGAACCGTGGCCACCGGCCGGCCAGCTCGGTCAGGCGCTCGTCCACGGCCGCCAGCCCACCCCGGAAGCTCCACAGCGTGGGCCCCTCACCGGTCTCGGTCTCCAGGTCGAACAGTCCGGCGACGCGGGGGCTGCTCGACGCGGCCGGCGCTGGGGCTGCCGCGCCTTCGTCGCCGAAGAACCGCAGACCCACGTCGGCGGGAGCCAGCAGTGCCGCCAGCGCGCCGGTCACCGTGCCCGCGATGTCGCGCTCGTCGGCGTCCGCGTCAAGACAGTCCGCCAGTTCGGCAAGCGTCTCGTTCAACCAGTGCTCTCGCTTGTCCACGGATACTGCCTCTCGCGACCGCTGCTGACCGGTCTCCGGGCGGCAAGATTGAGCAGGTGTCCGACGGCGATGCTACCCGCGCGACCATCGCGGGGCTATGGCACAGAGTCGCGCTTGAACGGCAGCGAGCAGACCGGGCCGCCGCGATCGCCGCGCGCTGCGAGGCCGGCGCCGCCGGTGCGCCCGCCCGGCTGCGCGACACCCGGCTGCGGATGGCCGCACTGCACCGGCGGACGGGAGAGCGCCACCTGACCTCGGCGCGGCTGCAGGCTCTGCACGCCATCCGGCTGCAGGCCTGGCTCGACGGCACGGACCCCCGCGCGGCGCGGCCCGCTTTCGTCGCCGCCGTCGGCGCCGCGCTGGGCGTGCCGAGCGTCCTCATCACCCTGCACGGCACCCGCGCCGGTGTGGGTGTGGCCGCGGCGTCGGACAGGACGGCCCGCGCGGCGCACGATGCCGAGACCGTGCTCGGCGAGGGCCCGTCCACCACCGCCGTCAGCAGCGGGGCCCTCGTCGTCGCGGGGCGGCAGGCGTTACCACGGCGCTGGCCCCACTACGGGGCGGCCATGCGTGAGGCGGGAGTGCACTCCGTGCTCGCCGTGCCGCTGCGGCCGCGGGAGGGCGACTGCGCGGGAGCGCTGTGTGTGCTCGGGGCCGCACCCGCCGTCGGCGGGGACCTGGTGGCCGCCTCCGACGTGGTGGCCGACGCGCTGGCCCGTGCCGTGTTGCAGCCGCCCCACCGGCCGGACGGCGACGATCCCCTGTGGCTGTTCGAGGACACCCACTTCGAGGACGTCGTGCACCAGGCCATCGGCATGGTGACCGTGCGGTTCGGGTGCGGCGCCGACGACGCGTTCGCGTTACTGCGGGCACGGGCCTTCGCCGAGGGCGCGCTGCTCGGGGACGTGGCCAGGCGCGTGGTCGACGACGGCCACGGTCTCGACTGACCACCACGCCGGCCGGTGCGCCGGACGAGCGGATGTGACGATGGTGCGCGTGCCGCAGGCTGATCACGCCGAACCGGGACCCGGCGCCGTCTGGACGGCGGGGCGGGTGGCCCGCGAGCTCGGCATCGCCGAGTCCACGCTGCGGGCCTGGCATCACCGCTACGGCGTCGGCCCGCACAACCCGCGCCCCGGGCGCTACCGCCGCTACACGCCGAGGACGTGCGCGCGCTGCGCCGGATGCGGGACCTGATCGCCTCCGGCGTGCTGCCATCCGACGCGGCGCTGACGCTGGCTTCCGGTCGCCAGGACGCGCCCAGCGAACTCGTCGCCGAGGTGGTCGCGGCGGCACGGGCGCTGGACTCCGGGCGCTGCTGTGCCGTGCTCGGCCGGTCGGTCGCCGAGCACGGCGTGGTCTGGACGTGGGACCGGCTGCGCAGGCCGGCCCTGCGCACCGTGGACGCCGACCAGCGCACCGACCCGGATCGCGTCGACATCGAGCACGCCCTGTCCTGGTCGGTCTCCGTGGCCCTGCACCGGGCCCCGCGCGGCGGCGAGGCGGGGCCGCCGTCGGTGCTGCTGGCGTGCACGGAACCGGAGCTGCACGCGCTGCCGTTGGAGGCGCTGGCGGCCGCGCTCGCCGAACGCGGCTGCCCGGCCCGGATGCTCGGAGCCGCCACCCCGGCCCGCGGTCTCGTCCGCGCCGTCGCCGCCACCCGTGCGGAGTCGGTGGTGCTGTGGTCGCAGACAGCGGCGACCGCCGAGGACGCCGCGCTGCGGGAACTGGGCTCCGCGCGGGCACGGCGGATCACGGCAGGGCCGGGCTGGCCCGGCGGGCCCCGCCAGGGTGACGCCCACGTCACGAGCCTCGGTGGCGCGCTGGAGCTGTTGACCGGTCAGCGGTAGATGGCGCCGTGGAGCCGTTGGATCACCTCGCGATAGGCCGCCCCGCCCCGGCCTGCCCTGCGCAGCGCGGCGCGGGCGGCGTTGGCGCCGGGCCCACCGTGCACGGCCCCGCCCGGATGTGCGGACGCCCCGGCCAGATACAGGCGATCGACCGGAGTGTCGGCCCGGCCCAGCCCCGGCACCGGCCGCAGGAACAGCTGCTGGTGCACGGCTGCCGTTCCGCCGTTGATCGCGCCACCCACCAGGTTGCCGTCCACGTGGTGCAGGTCGTCGGGCCCCTGCACATGGCGCGCCTCGATCCGGGAGGTGAAGCCGGGCGCGTGCCGTTCCACGATCGATTCCAGCCGATCGGCGAACCGGCGCAGCGCATCGCGGTCCCAGCTCAGCCGCTGCGGCACGTGGGTGTAGACCCAGGCCGACTCGGTTCCCTCCGGCGACCGGCTCGGATCGGCGGTGCTCATCTGCCCGAGCAGCAGGAACGGCGGGTCCGGGATGCGGCCCGTCGACAGGTCGGCGTGGTAGTCGGCGAGGCCGGTGAGGTCGGCCTCCAGGTGCACGGTGCCCGCGCCGCGCACGTCGGCGTTGCTCCACGGAATCGGCCCGGACAGCGCCCAGTCGACCTTCACCGTCGCGTCGTCCCAGTGGAAGCCGCGCAGGTCGCGCAGCAGCCGGGGCGGCAGCGTGCCCTCGGCGAGCAGGTCGCGGTAGAGGGTCGGTGCGGGCACGGTGGCCAGCACGGCCTTGCGGGCCCTCGTCATCCGCCCGGTGGCGTCGGAGACCCCGACCGCCTCGCCCGCGGCGGTGTGGACGCGCGTGACCGGGCGGCCGCACGCGACGCGGCCACCCGCGGAGGTGAGCCGGTCCACGAGCGCGTCGGTGAGCCGCCCCGCGCCGCCCTCCGGCACCGGGAAGCCGACGTCCTGGGCGAGCATCGTGAGCAGCCAGCCGAACACGGCACTTCCCGCGTGCCCGGGTCCGAGGTCGCTGTGCTGGGCGTTGCCCGCGAACAGCACCCTGGCGCCCTCGCCCTGGAAACGCTCGTGGACCAGCGCCCGCACGGGCATCGTGAGCAGCCGGGCGAGCCGCAGGCTCTCCGCGGCGCCGAGCGTGCGGGCCAGCCGCAGTCCGGCGCGTACGGGAGGGAAGGGACGGAACAGGGCGTCGAGCAGGGGTGCGCGCAGCCGCTGCCACGAGGCGAACTCCGCGTGCCAGGCGTCGCCGTCGGCGGGGGCGAACGCGCTCACCGACTCCGCGGTGCGGTCGAGGTCGCGCGAGATCACGGCGCTGCGGTCGTCGGGCAGCACGTGCGCCAGTGCCAGCGGAGCGTGCAGCCAGCGCAGGCCGTGCGCGCCGAGGTTCAGCCCGGAGACGACCGGGGAGGCGGCGGCGAGCGGGTAGAAGGCGCTGCAAACGTCGTTGCGGTAGCCCGGCGCGGTGAGCTCGGCCGTGCGAACGGCGCCGCCCGGGGTGTCCTGCTCTTCCAGGACGAGCACGTCCCACCCGGCGTCGGCGAGCAGGTTGGCGGCGACGAGCCCGTTCGGCCCCGCGCCCACGACCACCGCGTCCACCGTCTCGGCCTTGGCGTTCATGGCATTGGCCATACCCGCTGCGCTCCCTTTTGATCCGTTTCGGTCACCCGCTCCGGGGGGATCCAGTAGCAATGCGCGTCGTCGTTACCGGTGCGACCGGGAACGTGGGAACGGCCCTGCTGCGGCTGCTGCGGGGCCCGGACTGGCACGTCACGGGTCTGGCGCGTCGGGTGCCGCCTCCCCGGGGTGCCTACGCGGCGGCCGAGTGGGTGGCCTGTGATCTCAGCTCCGCGGCACCTCCGGACGAGGTGTTGCGCGACGCCGACGCCGTGGTGCACCTGGCGTGGGCGATCAACCCCAGCTCGGCCGATCCGCCGATGGAGGCGACCAACGTCGGCGGCACCCGCCGGGTTCTCGACGCGGTGGTCAGGGCCGGTGTGCCCCGGCTGGTGTGCGGGTCGTCGATCGCGGCGTACCGGCCGGCACCGCGCTGGCAGCGAGTGAGCGAGACCTGGCCGGTCGACGGGGTGCGGGGCAGCGCGTACAGCAGGGGTAAGGCCGAGCTGGAGCGCACTCTTGACGCGTTCGCCGAGCATTATCCGCAGGTGCGGGTGACGCGGCTGCGGCCGTGCGGCATCCTGCAGCGCGATGCAGCCGGCCAGATCGGACGCTGGCTGCTCAGCCCGCTGATTCCGGCCGAGATGCTCAGTATGCCCCGGTTCCCGCTGCCGCTGTGGCGGGAGCTGCGCCTGCAGCTGGTGCACGCCGACGACGTAGCAGAGGCGATCCGGCTGGCTTTGCTCACCGAGTTCGACGGGCCGGTCAATCTCGCTGCCGAGCCGGTGCTGCGGCCTGACGACCTGGCGCAGCTGTTCGGCGCCACTCACGTGCCAGCGCCCCGGCAGGTGCTTTCGGGCGTCACGCGAGCCCTGTGGCGCATCGGTGTCCACCCCCTGCATCCCGGCTGGCTGGAGCTGGCCGACCAAGCACCGCTGGTGGACACAACCCGGGCACGGGAAACCCTCGGCTGGCAGCCCGCGCATGACACGCGGGAGGTACTCACGGCGTTTGCCGGTGGGCTGCGCGGCAGGGCTGGCACGGCGAGCGAGGCACTTGCGCCCCGGGCACGCGGCGTGTGGCAGCGGCTCGCGGCGACCCCGCCCGGCAGGCCCAGCCATCAGTCGCAGGACTGAGACTCGCGCCCGACGGCCAAGTCGCCAAGCCTGCGCAGGGACTCGGCGTTACGCGGCCAGAGCAACAGCCCGGCCAGGACCCCCGGCACGAGCTTCGCGGGCCCCGCGATGAGCACTTCCTCCATCGTCACGCGTGTGCGCGCGTGACCGACCGGTTCGAGGGCGATTCGAATGTCGGCCGTCCCGAGCAACCACAATTCGGCCCTCAGCCGCAGGTAGCGGCCCGGCTCGACATCGGTGACCACCGTGACGTCGTTGATTCGCAATGGCCACACGCCCGCGCTGTGCAGGATCTTGGTCCCCCGCTCGGGCCAGCACGCGTCCACCCTGCGGATGCGGGAGTTGCCCACCACCCACGACCCGTAGGTCCAGCCGTCGGCCAGCACCCGATACACCGCGCCGGGATCGCACGCCACCTCGCGACTGACTCTCATGTCCGCGCCCTCCCACCACCGTTGCAACGGTCGTGCATCGTTTCGTGAGCCCGGGGGTACCCGGCCGGGCATGAACCACACGCCGGACACCGCACAGACCGAGACGGTGGACGCCGTCGGCAAGCTCACCGAGGCGCTGGAGACGGTCGAGGTGGCGCGCGGCCACCTGTACGCGTTCCACCAGCTGACCGGCAGCGCCGACTTCGCGCTCGGGGACGCGATCGCCCTGCTGAGGCAGGCGGGCCACACCGCACTGGCCGACCGGCTCGACGCGGAGCTGCTGGGCCGCAACGTCCTGCCGGGCCGCTGGACCTACCAGGTGATCGAGGAGTACGAGGACACCTACTACCGGGTGTTCCAGGCCTTCGCGCGCGAGGCGCGGGAGCTCACCGGCGGGCACCGGCACCTGCACGAGGCGCGGCTCAAGGCCGAGCGGCACAGCCCGGGCCAGGAGGCCGTCCCGGTCAGCACGAACGCCCACCGCGACGGGTGACCGGCCTCAGCTGCGGGGCATCGCCGGAGCTGAGGCCGGTGACCAGCGCGGTGACCACGTCGCGGATTCGGGTGCGGGCATCGGCCTCGCCGGGGGCCGTGAGCATGACGTGGTGGACCACGCCGACCAGGGTCAGCGCGAGGGCACCCGGGTCGGCCGCCTCGACGACGCGGCCGAGCCGTTGCTCGCGGCGAAGGTACGTCGCGGCGGCGCCCTCGATCGCGTCGAGGCCCGCGGTCCGCTCCCCCAGCACGGCACGGACGCGCCCGGTCAGCTCCGGCCGCGAGACCAGCAGCCGGGTCAGCGCAGGCAGGGTCACCGGCGGCGTCGCGAGCACGGCGTCGCACAGGTTCCCGGCGACGCTGCCCGAGCCCGCGCGGCGCGGCAGGTTCGCCGCCTCGGCCGACACCAGGAAGCCCCGGTCGACGGCGTAGGCGGCCAGGAACTCGTCGAGGTCGGCGAAGTGCGCGTAGAGCAGCCCCGAGGCGACCCCGGCCTGCCCGGTCACGGCACGGCCGCTGAGCTTGGCGGGCCCGTCGCGGACGATCACCTGCTCGGCGGCGGCGAACAGGTGCTGCCGGATCTCCGGAATGGCGACGCCTCGGGGCACGCCGCTCAGTCTAGGACCCGCCCGGCCGCCGTGATGAGCACGTGTTCATACTGAGGTTTGAGCACGTGCTCATACTTCGCGGGAGACGGGAGCGGTGATGACGGCGAGCAAGAGCGGCGGGCGGCGGAACCGGGCGGTGGTGGTGGGAGCGGGGATCGCCGGACTGGCGACCGCGCTGCGGCTGTGCCGGGCCGGGTGGGAGGTGCTGGTGGTCGAACGGGCCCCCGTCCGCCGCAGCAGCGGTTACCTGGTGAACCTGCTCGGGCACGGCTACACGGCGGCGGAACGGCTGGGACTGCTGCCCGCGCTGGAGGGCAGGGACCTCGGTGTGTTCACCACGATCCTCGTCAGGGCCGACGGGCGGGCGAAGTTCACGGTTCCGGCCGCGATCGCGCAGGGCGCCCTCGGCGACCGAGCGCTCTCCGTGTTCCGCGGAGACCTGGAAACCGCCCTGTACGAGGCGGTGCGCGGGCACGCCGTGCTCCGCTTCGGCACCACCGTCGAGGCGGTCACGCAGGAGCGGGACGGTGTCCGGGTCGCGCTGAGCGACGGCACGACCGTGGACGCCGACCTGCTCGTCGGCGCGGACGGGGTGCACTCGACGGTGCGCGAGCGGGTGTTCGGCCCGGAGGCGGACCACCGGGTGGATCTGCGGCACGTCGTGGGCGCGTTCGTCCTGGACCGTGTGCCGGACCAGGTGCCCGAGGGCACGGGCACCACGTTCATCGGCCCCCACCGCACCGCGGCGGTGATGAACCTCGGGCCGGGCCGGTCGTCGGCGTTCTTCACCTACCACAGCGCCGACCCGGCTGCCGAGCTGGAACGCGGCCCGGCGCGGGCGCTGGCGGCGGCGTTCGGGGATCTCGGTGGCGGGGCGGCCGACGCGCTCGCCCAGCTCGGCCGTGACCCGGGCGGCCCCTACTTCGACTCGGTGAGCCAGATCGTGCTGGACGGCTGGAGCCGCGGCCGGGTCGTGCTGCTCGGCGACGCGGCCTGGTGCGTCAGCCTGTTCGCGGGCTACGGTGCGGCACTCGCGCTGACCGGTGCCGACCGGCTCGGCACCGCGCTGGAGGAACACGGCGCCGACCTCCCGGCCGCACTCACCGCCTGGGAGAACGGCCTGCGCGCCGAGGTTCGCCAACGCCAGGCCATGGCACGCAGGGGAATCGCCCGGTTCGCACCGCCCACCAGAGCACACGTGTGGGCCCAGGAGCTGACGATCAGGGCGATCCGGCTTCCGGGCGTGCGCGGGCTGATCCGGCGCTCGATCGAGCGCGCGCAAGCGCCCTAGAATTCCGGCATGGAAAATGCGGACGACGGCGAGATCCGCATCAGCGACGCCGAGCGAGATGAGGCCGTCACCGCGCTGGGAGCCCACATGTCCACCGGCAGGCTCACCCTGGCCGAGTACGAGGACCGCTGTTCGCGGGCCCTCGCCGCGCGGACCCGTGGCGAGCTGGAGCAGCTGTTCGGCGACCTGCCCGCGCCGCATCCGGACCTCCGCTCGGCCACCAGGCCCGCGCAGCTGGTGCGCAGCGCGGGCAGGCGCGTGCGCGACGCGAACGCGCGCAGGGGCTCCGACGAGCTCGTGGCGACCCCGGCCAGCGCGGCGCTCGGTTTCGTCGCCGCGCTGAGCCTGTTTCTCGGCATCCCGGCGGCGATCCTGCTGACGGTCGTCGCGGGCGTCTGGTGGGTGTTCATCCCGGTCGGCGTGGTGCTGATCGTGGCGGGCGCCTCCTCCGAAGCCGCGAAGAAACCCAAACCCGGAACCTGAGCGCCGGCCACGCGGAGGCGTCCCTTCGCCGCGTGCCCGGCCCGGTAACCGGCATCGAACCCGGTCACTCGTGCTGCTCAGCGGGAGGCATGCCGATCACCCGTGGCAAAATCAGCCGGGTGCTGATCGGGATGCTCGGGCCGTTCGAGGTCCGTACCGACGACGGCGGCATCGCCGACGTGCCGGGCGCCCGGTTGCGCGCACTGCTGGCCGCCCTCGCTCTCGACCCCGGCCACGTTGTTCCGAAGTCGGCGCTCATCGACTGGATCTGGGGCGGGCACCCGCCCGCCGACGCCGCGAATGCCTTGCAGCGCTTGGTTTCCCGGCTACGAAAGGCACTGCCGGACGGGCTCGTCGAGGGCCACCCGGAGGGCTACCGGTTGCGGGTGGACCCCGGCGCCGTCGACGCGGTGCGGTTCGAGCACCTCGTCGGCCAGGCGCGGCGCGACGACGGTCCGCGGCGCGTGCGGACGCTGCGCGAGGCCCTCACGCTGTGGCGCGGCGCGGCCATGCAGGACGTCGGCCTGCAGGACAGCGCCGCCTTCGACGCGGCGGTCACCCGGCTCGAGCGGCTGCGGCTGACCGCGCTGGAGGATCGGTTCGACGCCGAGATCGCCCTCGGCCACGGTGCCGAGCTGATTCCCGAACTGACCGATCTGGTGGCCGCCCATCCGGTGCGCGAACGGCTCTGCGCCGCGTTGATGCGGGCACTGGCCGAGGCAGGCCGCGACAATGAGGCGCTGCTCGTCTACGAGCGCACCCGCGAGGCCCTGGCCGACGCGCTGGGCGCCGACCCCTCACCGGAGCTGTCGGCACTGCACGTCGCGCTCCTGCGAGGGGAAGTGGGACGCCGGGAGCGGGCCCGCAAGACCAACCTGCGCGCCGAGCTGTCCAGCTTCGTCGGCAGGGACGCCGACGTGGCCGAGGTCCGGCGGCTCATCACGCAGAACCGGCTGACGACGCTGATCGGGCCGGGCGGCTCGGGCAAGACCAGGCTGGCCGTGGAAACCGCGCGCACCCTGCTCGACGACGTGCCGGACGGGGCGTGGCTGGTGGAGCTCGCCCCCATCGGGCCGGACGGCGACGTGGCGCAGCCGACGCTCACCGCGCTCGGCCTGCGCGACACCCTGCTCGGCGACGCGCCGAGCGCGGAGCCGGCGGACCGGCTCGTCGCCGCGATCGGCGAGCGGGAGGCGCTGCTCATCCTGGACAACTGCGAGCACGTGATCGAGTCGGCGGCGGCGTTCGCCCACCGGGTGCTCGGCGAATGCCGGCGGCTGCGGATACTGGCGACGAGCAGGGAACCACTCGGCATCACCGGCGAGACGTTGTGGCCGGTGGTGCCGCTGGCCCTGCCGGACGGCGACGCCGGCCCCGGCGACGTCGAGTCCGTTCCCGCCCTGCGGCTGCTGCGCGACCGCGCGAGCGCGGTACGCAAGGATTTCGCGGTCGACGCCGGCACGGTGCGGACGATGGTGCACATCTGCCGGGCACTCGACGGGATGCCGCTGGCGATCGAACTGGCCGCGGCCAGGCTGCGCACCATGTCCGTCGGCCAGCTCGCCGACCGGCTCGACGACCGGTTCCGCCTGCTGACCGGAGGCAGCCGGACCGCGTTGCCCCGGCACAAGACCCTGCGTGCCATGGTCGACTGGAGCTGGGAGCTGCTCACCGACGCCGAACGCACGGTCCTGCGCAGGCTCTCGGTGTTCTCCGGCGGCGCGAGCCTGGAGGCGGCGGAACGTGTCTGCGCGGGCGACACCGTCGAGCCGGGCCAGGTGCTCGAACTGCTGACCACGCTGGCCGAGAAGTCGCTGCTGGTCGTGGCCGGCGAGGGCGCCCCGCGGTACCGGATGCTCGGCACGATCGCCGAGTACGCCGCACAGCGCCTCGCGGAGGCGGGGGAAGGTGAATCGGCGCGCCAGGCACATCTGGCCTACATCACCGAACTCGCCGAGACCGCGGAACCGCATCTCCGCCGCGCCGAGCAACTGGCGTGGCTCACCACGCTCACGTCCGAGCACGACAACATCAGCGCCGCGATGCGGGGCGCGCTCGCGGCAGGCGACGCGCACGGCGCGATGCGCCTCGCGGCGGCCGCGGGCTGGTACTGGTGGCTCAGCGGGCACAAGGCCGAGGGCAGCGAGCTGATGATCGCGGCCACCGAGACGCCCGGCGAGGTGCCCGACCACATCCGGGCCATGGTGTACCTGCTCGTCGTGGGGTTCCTGACCGCGGGGCGGGGCTCCGACGAACGCCAGGCCGCGGACCTGATTCACCGGACCTACGAGCTGGCGACGAGCATCCAGGCCCCCGACCCGATGCTCGGGTTGATCGGACCGCTGGAACACATGCTGCGGGGATCGGACCCCGTGCGCGCGTGGGAGCCGGTGCTGGACAACGAGCACCCCTGGGCACGCGCACTGGCCAGGTTGCATCTCGGCAGGTCACGAATTCTCTTTGGACAGTCCGGGCCGGAGGCCGACGCCTGCCTTGAGCAGGCACTCGCCGAGTTCCGGGCGCTCGGCGAACGTTTCGGGATCTCGTTCGCCCTCACCGAACTGGCGGGCAGCAGGGCCATGCGCGGCGAGTTCGCCGCCGCCTGCGAGTACTACGAGCAGGCGATCACGGTCGTGCAGGAGGCAGGCTCCCTCGAGGACACCATCCGGTTGCGGTCGGGGCAGGCGCCGCTGTACTGGCTGCTGGGTGACGAGCAGGCCTGTGCGGCCGCGCTCGCCGAGGCAGACCGGCACGCGGAGCGGGTCACCTGGCCGGACGCGCTGGTGGAACTGGCGCTCGCGAAGGCGGAGATCGCCCGCTGGGCCGGCGACGCCGGCGAGGCTCGCCGGCAGCTCGACGTCGCGACGACCATGCTGGGGGACAAGGCGCAGCGGCCGAACATCCAGGTGCTGCTGCACGACCAGCTGGGCTACCTCGCCGACGATCTCGACGAGGTTCGCGAGCACCGCAGGGCGGCCTGCCGGGCGGCCGCCGAGGTCGGATACCCACCGGGGACCGCGCGGGTCCTCGTCGGCGTCGCGGACCTGGCCCTGCGCCGCGGCCAGTACGAGCAGGCCGCGCGGCTGCTCGCGGCGAGCACGGCCGTGGCCGGGCAACCGGATCGGTGCATCCCGGACACGGACCGGATCGAGCAGGCAGCGCGAGACCGCCTCGGCGACGCGGGGTTCGCCGAGGCGGCTCGGGAGGGAACGGAGACGAGCTGGGAGCAGCTCGTCGAGGTCACGCTCGCTTGGTGAAGGTGGCGGACGCCCACACGTAACCGAGGACGGCGATCCCGGCGCACCAGGCGATGGCCACGATCACGTCGCTGCCCGCCGGTGAGCCGCCCAGCAACCCGCGCAGCGTTTCGATGATCGGCGTGAAGGGCTGGTACTGCGCGAACTCCCGGAGCCCCGGCCCCATCGTCTCGGCCGGCACGATCGCGCTGCTGAAGAACGGCAGCATCACCAGCGGCACCGCGGCCATGCCCGCGGTCTCCGGGGTTTTCGCCGCCAGCCCCAGCGCGACGGTGAACCAGGCCAGCGCGACACCGAGCAGGGCGACGATGCCCAGCAGGCCGAGCCAGTCCAGGACGCTCGCCGACGGGTCGAAGCCCAGCAGCAGTGCCACCCCGACGAGCGCCGCGATGGCGAGCAGGTTGGTCAGCACGCTGGCGATGACGTGACCGGTCAGCACCGCGCCACGGGAGATGTCCATGACCTTGAACCGGTTGATGACGCCCTTGGTCATGTCGGAGTTCACCGACGTCGCAACGGAGCCAAGGCCGTAGCACACGGCCAGCAGGATCAGGCCCGGCGTCGCGTAGTCGACGTAGTCGACACCGACGCTGAACGCGTCGCCGAACATGTACACGAACATGAACAGCATCACGACCGGCATCAGGACCGCGTTGAACACCGTGGTCGGATTCCGGGCGATGTGCTTGAAGTTGCGGCGCAACATCACCATCGAGTGGGCCTTCATTTCGCGGCAACCTCCGTGGTACGGCCCGTCAGGGCGAGAAAGACGTCATCAAGGTCGGGCCGGTGCACGGAGAACTCCTCCGCGCCGAGTGAGTACTCGTCGAGCCGGTCCAGCACGGCGCGCAGCGACGCCGTCCCGCCGTCGCTGGGCACCCGCAGGGTCAGGGCCTCGTCGTCCCGCGTGGACTCGGGGAACAGCCGCGCGGCGGCGTCGAGCTCGGCGGCGGTGGTGAACCGGAGCCGGACGTGGGTGCCGGCGATCTGGCGTTTGAGCTCGTCCGGGGTGCCCTGGGCGACCAGGTGGCCCTGATCGAGCACCGCGACGCGGTCGGCGAGCTGGTCGGCCTCCTCGAGGTACTGGGTGGTGAGGAAGACGGTCACGCCGCCGGCCACCAGGTCGCGGATAATCGACCACATGGTGCGGCGGCTGCGCGGGTCCAGCCCCGTCGTCGGCTCGTCCAGGAAGATGATCCGCGGGTCGCCGACGAGCGTCATCGCGAGGTCCAGCTTCCGGCGCATGCCCCCGGAGTAGGTCGACGCGGGCTTGCCGGCCGACTCGACCAGGTCGAAGCGCTCCAGCAGCTCCGTGACGATCCGCTTGCCGTCGCCCGCGTGGATCCGCCGGTTCAGATCCACCATCAGCTGCAGGTTCTCCCGCCCCGTCAGCAGCTCGTCCACGGCCGCGAACTGCCCGGTCACGCCGATCGCCGCGCGCACCGCCCTGGCGTCGGTCGCGACGTCGTGCCCGGCGACCCGCACCGTCCCGCCGTCGGCCTTCGTCAGCGTGCTGAGCACGTTCACCGTCGTCGTCTTGCCCGATCCGTTCGGCCCGAGCAGGGAGAAGATCGAGCCCTCGCCGACCTCCAGGTCGATGCCGTCGAGGACGACCTTGTCCCCGAAGGCCTTGCGCAGCCCCGAGGCCGTTATCGCTGAGTTCGTCATGCGGACCACCATCGCGGCCCGCCCTGACACGCCCCCGCCACGGCGCTGACACGGCCCTGGCGCACCGCGTCAGCGCGTGGCGGCGGATGTCAGGCCGCCCCCGGCGAGCGTGGCCGCCAGCGCGGGCGAGCCGAAGGTGCCCCTGGGTACGTCCCGTGTACCCGCGGGCACCTTCGGCTCGGTCACGAAGTGAAATTCTCGTACCGCCTGCTGGCTTCGCTGTGGCCGCCCGGGAGCGCAGAATGAGGATCGACCCTGGTCAGACCCACTCCGGGCGGCTCGAAGGGAGGACGGTGCGATGGGCACTCCGGCGGTTCAGCAATGGCACCTGAAAGGCGAATGGTTCGACGCGTGCAAATGCGCGATTCCGTGCCCGTGCTCCTTCGCGCAGCCACCGACCTACGGTGACTGCGACGGCGTGCTGGTGTGGCACATCCGGGAGGGCAACTACGGCGACGTCCGGCTCGACGGACTGAACGTCGTGATGCTGGGCTCGTTCGTCGGCAACGTGTGGGCCGAGCACAGCGATGCCTTCGCCGCCGTGTTCCTCGACGAGGCCGCCGACGACAGGCAACGCGAGGCCCTGCAGACGATCTTCGGCGGGCAGGCGGGCGGCTGGCCCGCCGAGTTCGGCGCCATGTTCGGTGCGGAGATCCGTGGCATGGAGGTCGTTCCCATTCACGCGACGATCGCGGACGACCACGCCACCTGGAGCGTCGACATCCCGGGCAAGGCGAGGGCCACGGTCGAGGCGCTGAGCGGGCCGACCGCGGCGGAGGGCGCCCGGGTGGAGGTGCACAACCTGCCGGGCGCCGAGGTCGGTCCGGGGCAGCCGCCTGCCGTCTGGGGCCGGGTCACCGACGAGCAGGCGGACGCGTACGGGTTCACCTGGCAGCGCAGCGGCAACTCCAGCAAGCTCATCCCGTTCGACTGGACCGGCCCGGACGAGTCATGACCTCGCCACCGGCCAGGCACGGCCCGGCGCCGGGGCTGTGGCGGCTGCGCCGCTGGTCGCGTGCCGAGCTGCTCCTCGCGGCGGTCCTTGCCGGATCGGCCGGTGTGGCGTGGCTGCTCACGAGCCGGCTCGCCATGCCTGACATGCGCGTCGGCATCCTGACCGGCGGGCCCGGCATGGACGGTATGGACGGCGCCATGCGGCCCTGGCCCGCGGAGGCGGCGCTGTTCCTCGGCGTGTGGGTCGTCATGATGGCGGCGATGATGCTGCCCAGCATCGTGCCGTTCACGGCGTACCTGACGCGGCTGCTGCGCGCCCGCGGAGCGCCGACTCACGGTCTGCTTGCCGGATACTTTCTCGTGTGGACCGGGGTGGGCGTCGTGGCTTTCGGGCTCGTGCGCGTCGCGGAGGCCCTCGTCAGCCCCGGCGTCACCGCCGTCCGCGTGGGAGCCGTGGTCGTGCTGGCCGCCGGGCTGTACCAGTTCACCCCGCTGAAGCGGGTCTGCCTGCGCCACTGCCGGTCGCCGGCCGCGCTGGCTCTCGCGCATGGCGAGGCGGCCACGCGCGGCCGGTGGGGTGCGCTGCGGGCAGGCATCGGGCACGGCGGCTACTGCGCGGGGTGCTGCTGGGGGCTCATGGCGCTGCTGCTCGCCGTCGGCATGATGAACCTCGCCTGGATGGCCGCGTTCGCCGTCGTCATCGCCCTGGAGAAGGTGAGCCGGCGCGGGGAGGCGATCA
Source organism: Prauserella muralis (assembly GCF_003202285.1). Taxonomy (GTDB): domain Bacteria; phylum Actinomycetota; class Actinomycetes; order Mycobacteriales; family Pseudonocardiaceae; genus Prauserella_B; species Prauserella_B muralis. The sequence continues at coordinate 25,606 of NZ_MASW01000002.1, read as the reverse complement.
GCCGGGTCCTGGGTGTGCTGCTGACGGTGGCGGCCGCCGTCCTCCTCGTCCAGCCGAGCCTGCTGGCGGGGTGACCTACCCCGCGCGGCGATCCGCGTCCGGCCCCTGACGTGATGGCGTTGCGCTCAGCGTGGCCGGCCACCCGTGGCCGGTCAGCCGCTCCCAGTTGCCCGACCCGATGGCGGCCTTCTCCTCGTCGGTGAACGGAGCGTTCTCGAGGAAGGACCGGGCGACGCCGCCGCTGGTGTCCAGGTAGGGGAAGCCGCCGGGCCGCGTGCCGAAGGTGTACGGATAGTCGGTCGAGTAGAGCATCCGGCCGGTTCCGACGATCTCGGCCGTCCACCGCAGGTAGCGCTCGCTGACCGTGCCACTGCCTGCCACCCAGAAGTTCTGCCGGAAGTAGTCGGCGAGCGGTCGCGGCAGCTTGGCCATGTCCTGCAGGAAGCCGATGTGGTCCAGGTAGAACAGGATGACCTCGCCCCAGTGTCCGGCGATCACCTGCAGTCCGGGATGACGGTCGAACACCCCGGAGAAGATCATCCGGAGGTACTGCACGCCGAGGTCGTAATACCAGCCCAGCCCTGCGGTCGCCAGCGCTGGGCCGACTCCGTGGGGCAGTCCCGCGTAGTAGGCCTGTTGCACCGCGGGCACCGGGGCCTGCGGGTGGAAGTGCAGCGGGACGCGGAGCCGTTCGGCCGTTCCGTAGAGGTCGTCGAACTCGGGTGCGTCGGCGAGGGTCTCGCCGGTGCGGCCGTAGAGCATCGCACCGCGGAAACCGAGCCGGGTGACCGCGCGCTCCAACTCCGCCGCGGCAGCCTTGGCGGAGGCTGTCGGGATGGCGGCGAAGGCCTGGAAGCGCTGCGGGTGGGCAGCAACGATTTCGGCGAGCGCATCGTTGGCCTCACGCGCGACGCTCACGGCATCGGCCGCCGGGAGATTCTGCACACCCGGGGTGGCCAGTGACAACACCGCGACGTCGATGCCCTGGTCGTCCATGTCGGCCAGGCGTCCCTCGCCGACGTCGCGCAACCGGCGGGTGACCGGGTGGTCGTCGCCGTAGACGTTCGGCTGAACCCCGGCCCTCTCCCACGCGTCGAGCAGGATCGGCAGGACGACGTGCTCCTCAAGGCCGACGATGTGCAGCTTGCCGTTCATGTCTCAGCTCCTGTTTTCGATGATAACGACTCGACGATATCACCGGAAACATCGCTGGAAACAAGTTAGTGTTATCGTTGATATATGGAGGGCGTGGACCGGGATGTCGCCGTGCGAGACGTCTCCCGGCAGCGGGTGATCGAGGCGGCCGCGGATCTGCTCGCGCGCGAAGGACGGGACGCGGTCACCACCCGTGCGGTCGCCGCTGCCGCCGGGGTCCAGCCCCCGGTGATCTACCGCTTGTTCGGCGACAAGGACGGGCTGCTGGAGGCCGTGACCGAACACGGCTACGCCACGTTCCTCGCCGTGAAACACGCCGACACCCGCCCCCGCGATCCCGTCGCGGACCTGCGCGCGGGCTGGGATCTCTCGGTCGAGTTCGGGCTCGTCAACCCCGAGCTGTACGCGTTGATGTACGGCGAGCCCCGGCGCGGCACGAACTCGGCCGCCTTCCACGCCGGCATGCGGATCCTGCTGCATCGCATCCACCGCCTCGCCGCGAGCGGCTTGCTCCGCGTCAACGAGGAACTCGCGGCCTCGCTCATCCACGCGACCGCGCGCGGTGCCGTACTCACCTGGCTCTCGCTGCCCGACGACCGGCGCGACCCCGCCCTGCTGACCGCCATGCGCGAGGCCATGGTCTCCGCCGTCACTCTGGACAAGCCTGCCGTGCGCGAACCGGGCCCCGCCGGTGCGGCCCGGGCCCTGCGCGCCGCCCTGCCCGAGCAGACAGCACTCAGCAGCGGGGAGCAACACCTGCTCGGTGAATGGCTCGACCGGCTGACCGCAGACACCGACGCGCGCGACTGACTCGACGACACGCACGCCTTCGCCCATGCGCCATTGTGGAGAGGCTGCCGATGGTTACTCCAGGCGGGCGGCACCGTAGAGTGCCTGGTCGACCAGCCGGGGAACGAGAGTCTCGTCGAAGGGCACTTTGAGGACGAGCAGCCGGTGGTAGCAGGCACCCCAGAGCTGGTCGACGATCACGTCAAGGTCGGCGTCCTCGCGTAGCTGTCCCTCCTGCTGGGCGACCTGCAGTCGCTTTCGGGCCAGTTCGCGTCGCGGCCGCGCATACTCTTCGGCCCACGCCCTGGCGACGTCAGGGTCTGCCTGCGCGGCGCCGACCAGCTCGGCAACGGGGGTAGCGGCGCCCTCGCGGGTCAGCCAGCGCACGAAGGCCGTCAACTGCGAGACGAGGTCCGCCCGGATGTCCCCGGTGTCGGGGAACTCCAGGACCGGCGCACTCTGGGCGAAGTAGGCCTCCGCGGCCAGAGCGCCTGGCGAGGGCCACCACTTGTAGAGCGTGACCTTGCTCGATCCCGCTTCCCTGGCGACGCGGTCGAAGGTCACCGCCTGCAGCCCCTCCTGCAGCAGCAGGCGGCCGGTCGCGGCGAGCACGTCCGCGCGGACTTCCGCCGCCGGCCTGCGACCCCGGCCGCGCCGGGGAGTCGTGCGCTGTTCGGCCATCGATACTCCAGCCCGGCTCGCATTATGTGAACCACTTGTACATTTCCGGGATTCGCATTAATGTACTTGTTGTTCACATCCTAGCGAGGAGGCCTCCCCCATGACCAGCACCGGCGAGCGCGTCGCGATCGTGACCGGCGGCTCCGGCGGCATCGGCCGGGCCAGCGCCCTGCGCCTGGCCGCCGACGGGATCGCGGTTCTCGTGCACTACAACGGCGGCAAGGAGCGCGCCGAGGAGACCGTCGCGGCCATCACCGGATCGGGAGGGCGTGCGGTGGCCGCCGGCGGCGACATCGCGGAAGAGGAGACCGCCACGGCGCTGTTCGACGTGGCCCAGCGAGAGTTCGGCGGCGTGGACGTGCTCGTGCACACGGCGGGAATCATGCCGCTGTTCCCGATCGCGCAGCTGGACCTCGAGGTGTTCGACCGGGTCCAGCGCGTCAACGTGCGCGGCACCTTCGTCGTCGACAAGCTCGCCGCCCAGCGGATCCGTCCGGGTGGCGCGATCATCAACTTCTCGACCTCGATCACCCGCTTGCAGACCCCGGCATACGGCGCCTACGCGGCATCCAAGGGCGCGGTCGAGGCGATCTCGCTGATCCTGGCCCGCGAGCTGCGTGGCCGGGACATCACCGTCAACACCGTCGCCCCCGGTCCCACCGCGACCCCGCTGTTCCTGGACGGCAAGAGCCCGGAACTCATCGAGCAGATCGCGGGCAACAACCCGTTCCAGCGACTGGGCACCCCGGAGGACATCGCCGAGACGGTGGCGTTCCTGGCCGGCCCCGCCCGCTGGGTCAACGGCCAGACCATCTTCGTCAACGGCGGCGCCGCATAGCGCCTGCCCCGTCCCGCAAGGAGCACGATGCGTGTCCTTCGTCAACACCCGCCCACTCCGAGGCAACGGTCCGCCGCCCGGTCGTACCGCCGAGCGGCGGCCGTGACCGTCGGCTGCCTGTTCCTCGGTGTCGCCCTGACCGGCTGTACGAACGCGGAAACCGAACCACCCGTCCAGCCCGAACCACAGACCACGACCACCGCCCCCGCCGACTCGACGCCCGGACACGGATCCGTCGCGACGCTGGGCGAACCGGAAGAGCTGACCACCGGCCTCGAAGCGCCATGGGGACTGACCTTCCTGCCTGACGGGACCGCACTCGTCTCCGAGCGCATCAGCGGACGCATCCTGCGCGTGCCCGCCGACGGTGGAGATGCCCAGACCGTCGGCGTCGTGCCCGACGTCGACGTCTCCTCCGAAGGCGGGTTGCTCGGCATCGTCGCCTCTCCCGGCTTCGTTGAGGACCGCACGGTGTACGCGTCCGTCTCGGGTACCGACGAGAACCGGATCGTCGCCCTCACGATCGCCGACGACTTCTCCTCCCTCGCCGTCGACCGGGTGCTGCTCGACGGCATCCAGACCGCCGATCGCCACCATGGTGGACGCATCGTCATCGGCCCTGACGGGCACCTGTGGATCGGAACCGGAGACGCCTTCGAACCCCACAACGCCGCCGATGACGACTCCCTCAACGGCAAGATCCTGCGCATCACCACCGACGGCTCCATCCCCGCGGGGAACCCGGACGACTCGCCCATCTACTCCAGCGGGCACCGCAACGTCCAGGGCATCGCCTTCGGACCCGACGGCACCGCCTACGCCTCCGAGCTCGGACACCGCACCTGGGACGAGATCAACGTCCTCCGCCCCGGTGAGGACTACGGCTGGCCCGAGACCGAAGGCATCGCGGGCGACACGGGCGTGGAACCGATCGCGACGATCCACCCCGACGACGCCAGCCCCTCCGGCGTGGCCTACGCCGCAGGCTCGCTGTGGATCGGGGCACTGGGCGGGCAACGACTCTGGCAGCTCCCCGTCGAGGGGCGCACAGCCACAGCCGAACCAATCGACCACCTGGTCGGCACCTACGGCCGCATCCGCACCGTCGAAGCCGCCCCCGACGGAACGCTCTGGCTCATCACCTCCAACACCGACCGCGCCACCTGGGGCGGGACCGACCCGCGCCCCGGCGACGACCGCATCCTCCGAATCCACGTGAACGAACCCGCGTCGTGAGCCGGCCTGGTTGTCGTGCGTCATGGCTTCTGGCAGGACCGATGAGCTGGTCCAGACCAAAACTCAAGTCCATGGTCCTGTCAAGCCTGCCCCGCATCGGGCTCGTACGCCGAGCCAATCCCGACACCGTGCAGGTGACCCCCCCTCCCGATCAAGCGCGCGGTCCCAGCGGAGCTGGAATCCCGCCAAGGCAGGGGACATCGAGGAATAGCGGCCGCGACAGAAACAGACGCGCCTACGCCCGGCTGCTCAACACCGCGACGCAGCCGTTCGACGCCGCGAACCATGCCGATTCCGCCTCGCCGGAACGCTGCTCACTCCATGCCGAATGGGCATGATGCTCGACCGGGTGGTCGCAGCCCTACCCCGCACGCTCGACGCCGAGACCGACCTCACCTGCGGTAGGCACCGTCCGGCACGACGGGATCGGTTCTTCCAGGACTTCATGACCGTCGCCGGTGTCTACCGCTGCCGACCTGGCATTCGACACCTTGGGGAACATTTTCTGACGAAACAGCCGACACTGCTGCCACCCCCCTACAGGTCGCTCACCTGTGGATTTGTGACCCATATGGGGTGGCGCTGGGGTTCATCTGTGGAGGTTAGGGGACCTTACTCGAACATAAAAGACCAGTTCAGAGCGCTGGAAGAGCTCCGTGAGAGGCTTCCCAGCCTCGATACCCCCGAGCCGCCGTCGATCAAGCTCGACCGCCCCCGCCGCGCCCGGCAACTCGGCTCCGAGCAAGTGGTGCAGCTGATCGCCGACTACCAGTCCGGTGCGACGGTATACGAGTTGGGTGACCGGTTCGGCATCGAACGCCGCACGGTCAGCAACATCCTCCACCGACACGGCGTGCCGATGCGCCGCCGCGGCCTGTCCGAGGACCAGATCGATAAAGCCGTCCAGCTCTATAACCAGGGGTGGTCGCTGGCCCGCATCAGCGCGCGCATGGACGTCGACAAGTGGACCGTGCGTCAACGCCTATTCGAGCGCGGAGTCGAGATACGCGACCCCCAAGGACGGCCCCGGCCTCGGGCAGGTGAAGCCCGATGAGCACCCATCCAGCCACGTCCAGTCCCGGCCCGAACTGATCGCTGCGCCTGCAGTGCGGGTGCACGCTGCTGGTGGCCGTGGGAGCGGCCTACGTCTCTTACCGACACGGCCGCGAGTTCGCCCTGCGTTTCGGCGCTGACGAGACCACCGCCACCCTGTGGCCGCTGATTGTCGACGGCCTGCTGACCATGGCCACCATCGAGCTGTGGCAAGCTGGCCACCGCCACCGCGCGAGCGGCCAGTGGAAAGCCTGGGGATCGTTCACTCTCGGAATCGGACTATCACTATGCGCCAACATCTCCTCCGCACTCGAACTGAACACCTTCGCCATCGCCGTAGCCGCCTGCCCACCGCTAGCACTCTTGCTGTCGGTGGAACTCCTCAACCAAGCACTGAAACGACACCGCGCGGAGGCCACGACCGGAGGCGATCATAAGTCCGAGGACGTCGCAACATCGGTTGCACACACCGCGGATTCGGGCGAGCGGAAGCCATTACCGAAGTCGGTGCCGGACGCTGAGAATGCGCCAGCGCTGCGCACGGTTGCGAAAACCATGCCTGGTCACAGAATCAACGCAACTACGGAGACGCTGTCCAGCCAGGATGGTGATCCGCTACGCGCGCAGGCATACCAACTCGACGCAGAGCACTGGAACCTCCACCAGCGTCCGATCTCAGCCGACACGCTCCGCCGACAACTCGGCATCGGCTCACGCCGCGCCCGCGCCTTGACCCGCCACATCGACCAGCACCAATCACCCGCAGCACTGGCGGCAGTGGACTGAACGCCGGGACCCCGACGCAGACGTCTACTGATACCGTTCACAGCCCCTGGTCCGTGGAGAGCCGAGCCCCCAAGCTAGTGCCCGGCTTTCCGCGACCGTAGCGGTCAGCGGCCGAACAGCTTCCACCACTTCCGCTCGGAACCGCGCCGCCCGGGCTGGCACTGACACCGTCGGGACTCGGGCACGCCGGCCAGCACCTGCTCGACGTGGCGGCCACATCCGGTATAGGTGGCCTTCCCGCAGGTCGAACACACAGCACGCTGACACATCGTGAACCTCCTCTGACGATTACAGCACCATCATATACCCCCGAGGGTATATCTGAGTGTGCTGGTGGGGCACTGCCTCCGCACGTCGCCGGACATCGCCCGTGCACGGCAGGGACAGCGACGGGGCCAGCGCGAACCGGTTGCGCGGCCAGACGTGTGTGACATCGGGCCGCTCGGACAGGCAACGCTCGGTGCTGGTGACGGCCACATGGCCTCGCTTTCCCGCTCACGACATCACCGGCCTACCTGCGGCCGAGCTCCGGGGTATCCTCAGCCGGACGTTCGGGGCGACTCCTTGCAGCGCTGATGGGCATGTGGGCCGCCCTTGACGAGCAGGTGCAGCGAGACCGTGGTACTCGGCGCGGCGCAGGCGGCCTGGTGAATGTCTCCCGCCGCGAAGAGATACCCGCCACCGACGGGGGCGAGTTGTTCGTCGAAGAGGGTCAGCTGATCCGGGCAAGTGCCGCGGTAGCGGCGGTTACTCTCTACCCCCATGACGGTCGCCGCCGCGCCCCAGCTGTCGTGGTCATGCGGCGGGGTTTGCTGGCCCGGGGTCATCACCACGGCCGCCAGTGACCACCCTGCCGGGTCGTCGTGCACACAGTGCACCCCGTACGAACCGTCCGGATCCGCCTCACGCAGAAAGGCAGGCATATCTGTGTGCGCCGCGGTGTCGACCGCGAAGTCGGCGAGCAAGCGCAGTAACCTGCGTCGTGCGGTCATCTCCGCCTCGACCGTGGCCAGCGGGCCCGCCGCGGCCACCAGCCGCGCCAGCCGTGCCTGGAAACAGTGTGACTCGCTCACCTGCGGTGGCGACGTCGAATCGAGCATCCGGTCCTCACCTCCCGCGGGATGCCGTCACATGCGCACCGGGGCCCTTCCCGACGCACGCCCGTATCACGCGAGTCGCAGGAACAGTTTCTCCAGTTCGGCTACATCCGCGCGTGCCTCGGCGGACGCCGTGTCGTCGCCGTTGCCGGCGAGCACGCACTGCCGCATCCCAGTCGCGATGATCTTGAATCCGGCTCGATCGAGCGCGCGTGAGGCGGCGGCGAGCTGCGTGATCACCTCCTGGCACTCACGGCCGTCTTCGATCATCTGGATGACCCCGCCGACCTGCCCCTGAATGCGCCGTAGCCGCACCAGCACGTCGGCGAGGATTTGCTTGTCCATCTCCACGCTGCTACCCCACCTTCTGTGATACCCCCTAGGGTACCATTTCGTGTGCGGTGCTCCGGCTGCCGCTTCGCGAGCGAATGCGGGCCGACGTCACGGCAGCCGCCGCCGCGGTGCCCGGGGTCAGCGGCGTCGAGGTCACCTTCACGACGCTGTCCGAGCGGGAGCGCCTGGCACTCGCGCAGCAGCTGCGCAGCCCACGCGGCATGTCGCTCGGCGCGGACACCCGCGTCTACGCCGTCGCCAGCGGCAAAGGGGGCGTGGGCAAGTCATCCGTCGCGGCCAACCTCGCGGTGACGCTCGCCCGCTCGGGCAGCAGCGTCGGGCTGCTGGACGCGGACGTATGGGGCCACTCGGTGCCGCGGCTGTTCGGCGTGCGGCGCAACCCGGTCGCACTCAAGGGGCTGATGCTGCCGGTCGAGGCCCACGGCGTGCGGCTGATGTCGGTCGGCTTCCTCGTCAGCGAGGGCGAACCGGTCATCTGGCGCGGGCCCATGCTGCACAAGGCGCTGGAGCAGTTCCTCACCGACGTCCACTGGGTGAGCTCGACGTGCTGCTGCTGGACCTCCCGCCCGGCACTGGGGACGTCACGCTGTCCCTGCTGGAGCTGGTGCCTCAGGCCGCCCTGCTTGCCGTGACCACGCCGCAGCCGTCCGCGCAGACCGTCGCCTCGCGCGCCGGCCGCATGGCCAGGGACATGCGCATGCCGATCGCCGGGGTGGTGGAGAACATGAGCGCGCTGGCCTGCGCGGGCTGCGGCGAGCGGACCGCGCTCTTCGGGGCGGGTGGCGGGCGGCTGCTCGCCGACGAGCTCGGCACCGAGCTACTGGGCCGGTCCCGCTCGACACCGCGCTGCGCGAGGCGGGTGACGCCGGCGTTCCCGTGGTGGTGCGCGATCGCGGCGCCGCCTCCACCGTCGCCCTGACGGAGGTCGCGCACCCCCGTGATGCGGCGAAGCCTGGCCGGGCTCCCACTGCCGCTGACGGTCGTGGGCCGAGCGGGGACATCGTGCGACTGGCGCGTACCGGTCGCGTCGGGCGGATACGACCGGCAAAGACCATGCTGTACGACGCGGTCGCCGGGGGTGAGCGTGGCGATGGTCGGCGTCCCGCAGTCGCTCGCCTACGCCGAGCTCGCCGGGATGCCGCCGATCGCCGGGCTGTACGCGGGCGCGCTGCCACCGATGGTGGCGGCCATCTTCGCCTCGTCGCCATACCTGCAGACCGGGCCGGTCGCGATCACCGCCCTGCTGACATACGCGACGCTCAGCACCATGGCCACCCCGGGCAGCCGGGACTATGTCGGGCTCGGCCTGGCGCTGGCTCTCGTGATCGGCGCGGTGCGGCTGCTGCTCGGCGTGCTGCGGGCAGGATGGCTGGCCTACCTGATGTCCGAGCCGATGCTGCTGGGCTTCGTGCCCGCGGGCCGCGATACTCAGCATCGCGGTCTCCGCGCTGGGGTTCTACCCGGCAGCGGTGGTCGGCGACATCCCGGGCGGCTTCCTGCCGTTCACGCTCGACGAACGACCGTGGGACCGGCTCCCCGAGCTGCTACTGCCGGGCGCCGTGATCGCGCTCATCGGGTTCACCGAGGCCGCATCCATCGCGCGCCGCTTCGCCTCCCAGGAGCGGCGACGCTGGAGCGCGCCGATCGGGAGCTCGTCAGCCAGGGTGTGGCCAACCTCGCGGCGGCGGCTGTCGGTGGCATGCCGTGCGGCGGATCGTTCTCGCGCAGCTCGGTGAACCGGATGTCCGGGACACGAACCAGATGGTCGGGTGCGTTCGCCGGGCTGGCCGTGCTGGCGTTCCTGCCGTTCGCCGCGGTCCTCCGGCCGCTTCCGCTCGCGGTGCTCGGCACGATCGTCATCATCGCCGTCGTCGGGCTCCTGCGGTTTCACCCCCTGTTCCGGCTGGGGCGGCGCTCGCTGCCGCAGGCGGTGATCGCGTGGAGCACGTTCTTCGCGACGGTGCTGCTCGCCCCCCGGCTCGACGTTGCGGTGCTGACCGGCATCGGACTCTCGGTCGCCGTCTTCCTGTGGCGATCGCTGCAACTGGACGTCGACGTGGACGCCGAGGACGACCTACTGACGTTCACCCCGCGCGGCGTGCTGTGGTTCGGTACGGCGCAGCGGCTGGACCGCGCGCTGCTCGACGCGCTCGACGCGCACCCTGCAGCGCGACGGCTCGTCATCGACCTCACCCGGCTCGGCCGGATCGACACCACCGGCGCCCTGGTGCTGCGCTCCGTGCTCGACCAGGCCAGGGACGCCGGCCTGGCGGCCCGGATACGGGGTGTTCCCCCGCAGTCACGGCGACTGACCGAACGCATCCTCGGCCCGCCGACCAGCCCATTGGAGTGAGCGGAGCGCGCTGATGTGCACCAGCGGCACGCCTCGCCGCGGCACCGATGCGCATGCACGATCGATATACGGGGTGGGGTACACTGAGTCCGGAGCGGACGCGAAGCGAGGTGTGTTTATGACCGGGGACGAGGACACCATCGGCCAGGTACTCAACAGGGTGCGCCGCGCGCAAGGGCAGCTCGCGGGGGTCATCACCATGATCGAAGAGGGCCGCGGCTGCAAGGACGTCGTCACCCAGCTTGCCGCCGTCTCACGCGCTCTTGACCGCGCTGGGTTCAAGATTGTCGCCACTGGCATGCGACAGTGCCTCACCGGCAACGACGACCCGGAACACATGACCGAGGCCGAACTCGAGAAGCTGTTCCTCGCCCTCGCCTGAGCCCGGCTGCCCCGTCAGACGCTGCCGGCCATGCCGAGACGACGGTGTCCTGACCCCGTTCCAGCCCCGGCTGGCACAGGAGACCACTAGACCGTGATAGGTATCTGCTCGCGGTGTCCACGCTGGCAAGCCCGCCGTGGACACCGCGATCGACTACTCGACGCCGCATGGGGCCATGGGATCATCCCCACCGCACCCCATCACTACTATGACATATAGTAGTGATGGGATCGGAGGATCGATGCAGCACCGCGCGTCCAGACGGCTGGCCGTGACCATCGTGGCGGCTGCGGTTGCCCTGTCGGCGTGCAGTAGCGACGGCAGCAACAGCAGCGCTGAAACGACTGGCGCCGCACTGCCCCTGCCGGAACTGGTGACCGCGACCAAGCCACCGGTGCCACCGCCCGAGGTCGCGCAGTGGCGGGCGCCCGCACTATCGGGTCCCCAGCCGGCCTGGAAGGCGCCGTTCGACGACGTGCCCCTCGCCGCGGGAGACACGCTGGTTGGCGTGGTATTTCCCGTCGACACTCAGTCGGATCTGTCCATTGTGGGTGTCGATCTCTCCGGCGCGACCCGGTGGCGGGTGTGGACGAATCCGTCCTGCGTCGGTTATGGCGTGACCCGCGTCAACGACCGACCCGCCGCGGTCGTGCTGGCCAGCAACGCCGACAACCGCGGTGACAAGGTCGCCACCGAGACCACCGCGAATGCGTATGACGCCCAGGACGGACACCGAGTGTGGGGCCCGGTGCGCGTTCCCGGACCGCTGCAGGGGCCAGGCCTGATTTTCGGAAAGGTCACCGCCTCGGTGGTGGGTGGTGAAACCGGGCCGCGGGTCATGCTCAACACCGACACAGGGGAACCGGTCGAGCCACCCACGAGGGATGCGGTGCCGCTCTACGAGCACGACGGCCTCGGGCTCTTCGGCAAGGACGGCACCCTCACGGCCGTCGACACCAGCACGGGAGAGGTGCTGTGGACCTCGACCGAGCTCCACCTGCCGCCGCAGTGGCCGAGCCGGGCTCGTTCTGTCGAGCTGCTGAGCAGCACGCAGGCCTCCAAGGCGGGGGTGGTGGCCCTGCGCTGGTCCGGGAGTGACGGCGACGGCGCGGCAAGCGCACCGCGAACCGCTCTGCACGATCTGCGCACCGGCAACCTGCTGGTAGCACTCGGGAACGAGACCGACGTTCGGACCGTCGTGGCCGACCAGGGTAAGGCGGCGATCGTGGCTGGCCTCAACGGCTTTACCGAGACACGCGCCTACGACCTTGACTCCGGACAGCTGGACTGGACCATCAATGGTGGCGGGGCTGGGCTGGTGGACATCACGGTCGCGGACGGCGGAGTGGGCTTCGGTACGCGGGCTGGACAGTCGGTCGCAGTCCAGTTGGCCACCGGCCGGATCCTCGAGCAAGGCGACTGGCCTGCCCCCGTCGCAGCCAACAAGGGCACCCTCCTCACCGCCCTGCCGCGTGATCCGGCTGCCGAACCGAACGACCGTCTCGCTGGGGCAGGTCCGGGCTTCGTCGCCTACCGGACACGGTGAATCGAACCGACAGGCCGACGTTGGCGAAAGGGTGGTCGGATGCGAGGTCTTGGGGAACTGGAAGCCAGGGTCATGGACGTGCTGTGGTCCGCGACACGCCCGTTACGTGTGCGTGACGTGCTGGAACGGCTCGACACCACACGGCCACTCGCCTACACGACCGTGATGACCGTGCTGGACAAGCTGCACGGGAAGGGCTACGCCCGGCGCGCTCGGGCAGGACGCGCCTACGAGTACACGGCAGCCGAGTCGCGCGAAGAGGTCGGCGCGAAGCTGCTGCGGGAAGTGCTGCAGACCAGCGGCGACTCCGAACGCATCCTACTGCACTTTGCCCGATCGATGACCCCCGAGGAGTCGGACATTCTGCGGCGCGCACTGCGATCGAAGGGGCAGCGGTGACGATCGCACTGGGCCTGCTGGCGGCGGCTGTCGTGATGGGCGTGGCCGCGCCGAGCTACCTGCGTACCGCCGCGACGCCGAGCCTACGTCCGGGGCTCGCGCTCGCCGGCTGGGTCAGCTCAACCGCGATGATGCTGGTTGCTGCACTCGGGGCGGCTGTGTTGCTGGTGCTGCCTCGCTCGGTGGACGTCGACGGGCTGATCGGCATGGCCAACAGTTGCGTGAACATCATCCGTGGCGGCGAGATCGTGGCCGAGCACATCGTGCGGCTCGGTCTCACCGGTGTCATTATCGGGCTGGCCGCCCGGTCGGCCGTCATTGCCGTCCGCCGGGTGCGGCAGCACCGGTGCTGGCGGCGTGCACACCTCACGTTGCTGCGGTCCGTGTGCCAGGGCGAGCGGTCCGTCCTCTGGATTGAGGAGGCGAAACCGGTGGCCTACAGCGTGGCTGGGCGGCGCCGCGGCGCCATCGTGGCCACCACTGGCGTGCGACGGCTGGGAGCCCTTCGGTGCGCGGCGGTGCTCGCGCACGAACGAGCCCACCTGCGTGGCAGACACCACCTGCTGATACTGGCCGCCGACATCCTCTCGGCCGCGTTGCCATTCGTTCCGCTCGCTCGGCGGGCGCCAGGAGCCATCCGGATCCTGTCCGAACTGGCTGCCGACGCCTCGGCCGCACGAAGCCATGGATCTGAACCGCTACGTTCGGCGTTACTGGCCATGAGCCAGGGTGGCACCCCAGCGCCGACGCCGCTCGGTCCCCACAGCGGCGCGCTGGAGATGTCCCGCGAGTCCGTCGAGGCGCGACTGCTGTGGCTGTCCACGGAGCGGGCAGGGCTGCGGAGGCTCCCCGTACAGCTTGACTACGTCGCGGGAGCCGCGCTGACCGCCATACCGACAGTGGCCTCCCTCGCCGTGGTCGCCACACTGGTGGCGCTCTACTGCCTCGGCGTCACGGGATAACCAGCAGCCACCCGAACCGGCGAACCGCGGAGAAGACACCGACCCAAAGCGCGCGGTATGCCGACGCAGAGAGTGACACCCCGGCGGGACCGCGGAACACAGCCTGTCTTCGTCAGGCTGATGTCGTGGATCCTGGCGCGGGACACGTGTTATCCGCGCAGTGGCGACGCCGCCAGCGTTGGGTAACGGCGAAACCGAGCAGGCCCAGCGAGATCAGCGCCAGGAACGGTTGGACCGGCTGCCAGATACTCAACGCGCCGGATGTACCGAGCGCGATGAGCACCAGCTTGTTGCACACCGGGCACCCCACCGCGAACACCGACAGCAACACCCCGCCGAGCGGGGTGCGCCGAGCGCGGTCGGAGGATGTCGGCCCCTGGATGGCGAACCACGCCCCGGTGAGCGCGACGGTGGCCACCAGCACCGGGTACTCCCACCAGCGGACCGGGATTCCCCGGGAGAACAGCGGCGTGTCGACGATGTCGGTGGGCACCCCGACTACCAGCAGGGCGAGACCGCTCATGACAGTGGCGCGCAGCAGCCTGCCGCGGGTTCGTGGGGTGGACCGGTCTGTCGAACTCGTCGTGATCGCCATGGGGCACTTCCAGTTCCTCTCGAACACATCGCTACTATCATTCATAGTAGTTGGGGTCCGGGATGGATTGGAGTGTCGATGTCGAAAACCTCGGGGCGGGACACGTGGAAGCGCGATGCCGTGCTGGTCGTCGTGCTGGTCCTCGTCGCCGCAGGCCTGATCACGTACCTGCTCGCCAAGCCCCCCGGGCAGGACGCCGCGGCCCCACCCGGGCAGCCCCCGTCGCAAGAACAAGCCGCTGCCCAGGGCGAGAACCCATTGGCAAACCTCGCCCGCCGGGAGCAGGGCGACCCGCTAGCAATCGGCGACGTCGACGCTCCGGTGACCATGGTCATGTACTCCGACTACCGCTGCCCGTTCTGCGCCAAGTTCAGCCGCGACACCGAGCCGATCCTGGTGGAACGTTATGTCCGGGACGGTGTCCTGCGCATCGAGTGGCGGGATCTGCCGATCTTCGGCACGCAGTCGATGGAGGCAGCCAGGGCCGGCCGCGCAGCGGCCGAGCAGGGCAGGTTCTGGGAGTTCAACCGCGCCGTTTTCGGGGACTCGCCACCGACCGGCCACCCCGACCTCACGCAGGAGAAGCTGCGTGGCTATGCCCGCGAGGTGGGGATGCCGGATATGGCGAAGTTCACCGCCGCGATGGACGACCAGCGCTTCGACGAGGCGATCCGGAACGATCTCACCGAAGGCGCCTCGATTGGCGTGTCCAGCACCCCGACGTTTGTGATCAACGGAGAGCCCATCCTGGGTGCTCAACCACTGGAGACCTTTGTCAGCGCGATCGACCGCGCGGCGGCGCAGTCATGATCGAGATCGGATTACTGGGCGCCTTCCTTGGCGGGCTGTTAACGCTGGTCAGCCCGTGCTCGGCGCTGTTGCTGCCGTCGTTCTTCGCCTACGCTTTCGACCGCGTCGGTGCGCTCGCGCGCCGCACCGCAGCCTTCTACGCGGGGCTGCTGATCGTGCTCGTGCCGCTGGGTGCGGGAGTAGCCGTGGTCGGAGCCGTGCTGACGCAGTACCGCGGTGTCACCACCACGGTTGGCGGTGTCGTCTTGATCCTGTTCGGCATCGCTATGATCGTGGGCAGGGGCTTCGGCATCAGCACAGCTCAACGCGCCGCCGCGAGAATCAAGATCGCTTCGGGGGCGTCGGTCTTCGCGCTGGGCACCGTCTACGCTCTCGCTGGGTTCTGCTCGGGGCCACTCCTGGGCAGCGTTCTCACCGTATCGGCAGCAGGCGGCGACCCAGCCTACGGTGGCGTGCTGATGGCCCTCTACGCGCTGGGCATGGCCGCTCCGCTGTTCGTGCTGGCACTGTTGTGGGATCGCCTCAACCTGGGGCGCAAAACCTGGTTGCGAGGCCGCGACATCACCATGGGGCCGCTGCGCACCCACACCACCAGCCTGATCTCCGGACTGTTGTTCATCGCCATTGGTGCGCTCTTCCTGTTCACCGAAGGCACAGCAAACCTCGGCGGACTCACTAGCGTCGATACCCAGTTCACGCTGCAGGCCTGGCTGCAGGACCTCACCTCGAACGTCTCCAACGCAGCGGTAATCCTGGCGCTCGTCGCCGGGGCCCTGACGGTGCTCGTCGTGCGCCTCGCCCGCGCCCGGCACCAGCGCCACAAGCAGCCCAGGCAGCCCGACGACAGCGGCGTCCAGTGAGACGCTCTCGGGTTGGCCTGCCAACCGTCCTCTCGCATGAGTGGAGGGACCCGCGCAGCGCTTGCTGGATCAGCTTTCTGATCAACGTCAGGCGCACTTTCGGCCCAGGAACCGGGACACCAGCCAGTCTTACCCGTCCGGGGAGAAGGCCACATTCCCTGCGTCCAGGCCGAACACCTGCCCGGAAGCGACGAGCGCGCCGACAGCGATGCAGCGTCTGTAGCCAGCCGGGTCTCAAGCGCCCGCCTCGCCGTCCAGTCCGTGCGCGGCGCGAAATGCCCGCTCCGTGTCGTCCTGCAACCGCAGGACGCAGACTCTCACGCGCTGTTCGGCCCCTGCCACCGCAGGTGCGCCGAACAGGTCGCGGATCTCCAGGCCGCCGTGCCAACGGCACAGCCGCTCCAGACTCTGCTCCTCTTTTTCCAGTTTGGCAACGGTAAACCTGTCTTGCCGATCTCGGTATCGAACTTGCTCCAGTCGGCGAGAAACTCGGTCCTTTCCTCTTGGCGGCGTCGTCCAGCCCCGTGGCCACAGCTCAAGCGCTCCGATCGGGCGCAGATCTCGCTAGATTGCCACACGGTGACTGGAGGCTTCCGCTGGCACCCGAGCCACCAGAACGATCGACCTCGGTTGAAAAGACGCATATGCCATCACAATCAATGTGGCAGGCGTTACATTTGACACGTAGCACGTCATTGTTGTCGAACAGTCGCTTGCTGCTTTTCCCAGACCGGCCGAGCACACGATCCGGCTGTCAATACGGCCTCCGTACCGCTCGGGGCCGGAGATTCAGCCTACCTGCGTCTGTTCTGGGAAGGGAACACCCATTGCCGCAACACGATGAAGCGTGTGGCTCCCGCAAATGCGCTGGCCGTGACGACCACCAGTGCTTCGGTAAGCAGACTGTAGGTACCTGTGACGGCGTCCAGTATGGCGAGTGCCGCGGATCCATGCAGTACGTAGAACACTGCGGAAACCAGCGTTTGCGCGTGTCGACGCAGTTTTCTGTCGGGCGCTCCCGCGAAGGTGACACGGCGGTGAAACTCGGTGTTGGCTACGGTACTCAATCCAGTTGCGAGCACATTGCTGCACGACGCATCGCACGGCGTGCGAAGAACGATGAATAGTAATCCCTGCACCAGAGTAGCTGCCGCACCGGCGGAGAGGTACCAGCCAGCCTGCCGGAGAAAATCTGCACGTGCCATCCGCTACCTGCCATTGGAACCAATTTCGTCTGCGTGGAGGCCCAGAGCCCCCAGCTTCCGCAACCGGCCGACCGGCTCACTGGGACGACACCTGTCAGGCCAACTGCGATCCATTCAATTCTCCGCAGTCGATAAGCCCTCCAAGTATGTATTCTACCGCATTTCGTGCGTCGAGTGCTGCCGGACCGTCGGAGATTGCCGCAATCCATCGTCGGCTATCATTTCAGGATTGATTATGATCGCGGCACTATCAGCAACAGCCTCGGGCGGGCTCACCACTTACATGACCCTTTTACGCCGATACGGCGGAGGATCAACGAGGCTGGGCAAAACCCGGTTGCGGAAAACAACAATTGGTTGACCCCAACCATTGCAATAATAACCAGAAACCATTCACTGACGATGACGGAAAGAAGCAGGCCGGTCAGATTCAAGGTTCCCGCCAGCGCGAAGAGAACTCGTTCGAGCTGCCACTTTGGCGACGTCGCCCGGGCATCCGGTGAAGTTGCTCCGGGAACGTCGTAAGAGGAGTCGGACAATCTAGTCTCCTTCGTCGTATCGAGATCGCACATCGTGTGCGATCTCCGCCTTCAGGTTTAGGCGAGCAGTGACGCCAGTTGCACCGTGCCAATGAGAAACGCGCCGCCGACGGACAGCGCCGTGATCATGATGTTGTAGAACACCCGGCGAAATGGTTTGATGAGCGCCCACTCGTAGGCGACGTTCATGAGAACACCCTCGGCTGTGTCGAACGTGGTCATACCTGCTGTGAAGAGCGGCCGGTAGTACGAGGATGGCGTACCACGGTAGGGATAGGGCGGCCCCGCCGGCGAGCACGAGCAGACCGATCTCGGTGGCGGTGTCGAATCCGAGGCCGAAGAGCAGGCCTGCTGGATAGATGTGCCACGGTTTGCGAACTGTCTTGGTGGTGCCTTTGATGAGGCGATTGAGGAACCGGCGGTGGTCGAGTTGTTGATCGAGATCCGCTGCTCCGGCCGCCTGGTGGCACATCCGTCGGTACACCCTGAGTATCCCGACCAGCGTGACAAGGTTCGTGATGGCGATGGCGTAGAGGAAGACACCGGACACCGCCGAGCCGAGGACGCTGGTCGTGTGATGCAGGGTGGATGTCTCGTCGCCGACTGCGCCGCTCAGCCCTCGCACCCCTATAGCCAGCGCTGTCGAAAGCGCGAACACGATGGTGGAGTGGCCGAGCGAGAACCAGAAACCCACTGACAGCGGACGTTGTCCCTGGGACAGGAGGGTGCGGGTGGTGTTGTCGATGGCGGCGATGTGGTCCGCGTCGAAGGCGTGGCGGGCGCCGAGTGCAAACGCGGTGACACCGAGCCCGAAACCGAACACGGTTGAGCCGTTCAGGGCATGGTGCTGCGGTGCGACAACGAAAGTCAGCATCCCCCAGCCGAGTGCGTTGAGAGCCACGATGAAGCCGGCCACGCCACCGATCGAGCGCCACGCCCGCGGCACCGGGGCCGGTCCCGCCCGGGCTACTGTGGGCTTGGTCATGGCTTGGTCGCCTCCATTGCATGGTCCACGACAGGGTCGGCAGGAACAACGCTGGCGCCGGAATGGTTGGGTTCGTCTCGTCGCCCTGATCACCCGCCTGTGCGGTCCGGGGCCGAGGGGTGGCCGGGACGCCGGTGCCCCGCGGCCACCCCTCGGGCGGGTCAGTGGGAGAAGCGGATGGTGGGCAGCATCTTGCGCAGCCAGCGGGGTGACCACCAGGCTCCGTGCCCGGTGAGCCGGAGCAGTACGGGCAGCAGCACGAGCCGGATGAGTGCGGCGTCGAGCAGGACTGCGATGCCGAGGATGATGCCCATCTCCTTGGGGGGCAGCGGGTCGGCGAGGGCGAAGGTGAAGAACACGGCGACCATGACGGCGGCGGCCGCGAAGATGACGCGTCCGCAGTGGGCCAGGCCGTCGACCTTGGCTCGCCGGGGTTCGCCGGTGAGCTCGTAGTGTTCCTTGGCAGTGGCGAGCAGGAACACGGTGTAGTCCATGGCGATAGCGAAGATCATCGCGAAGAAGAACACCGGTCCCCAGCCGTCGAGGAACCCTTGGGGGGTGAAGCCGAGCAGCCCGGAGAGATGCCCGTCCTGGAAGATCAGCTTCGCCACGCCGAACGCGGCGCCGGTGGAGAGCAGGCTGACGATGGTGCCCAGCAGCGCGATGACCGGGGCTTGCAGAGCGACCAGGAGCAGGAGGAACCCGAGCGCCAGGATCACACCGACGACCAGCGGCAGGTAGTCGTTCAGGGCGTCTTGCAGGTCGAGATTCTCCGCCGGCGCGCCGCCGACGAGCGCGCCGCTGGGCAGGGTGTCGCGAAGCCGGTCGAGGGTGTCGGCCAGCTGCGGCGAGGACGGGTCGACGGTGGGCATGGCCTGTAGCAGGGTGTAGTCGGAGCCGTCGGAGGCGGGTTGCGGTGGGGTGACCATCGCGATCCCGTCGGTGCCCTTGGCCTGGGCGGCGGTGGCCTGGGCGTCGGTGGCGGGGGTGACGATCTGCAGCATGCCGGGAGCGCCCTCGCCGAAGCCGTCCTGAACGGCCTCATAGCCTTGCCGGACCGGGGCGTCCTCCGGAACGACCTGGATGGAGGGCATCGCGACCTTGAGCCCGAACACCGGCAGAGACAGGGCCACCAGCACCAGCACTGCGCCGAGGGCGAACGGCCATGGCTTGCGGCTCAGCAACTCGCCCCATCGTGTGAACCGTGGTGAGCAGGCCTCGGCGCGCTTGGCCCAGGGCAGGGCGAGGGCGTTGACCCGGGCGCCGAGCTTGCCCAGCACGGCCGGGAGCAGGGTGAGGGTGGCGGCGAGCACGAAGACGACGGCGAGCATGATGCCCACGGCCATGGTCCGCACCGCCGGCGCGGGCACGAGCAGCACGGCGGAGAGGCTGACCAGCACGGTGATGCCGGACAACAGGACCGCCTTGCCGGCGGTGTCCATCGTTTCGGCCACCGCGGCCCGCGCGTCACCCAGCTTGCGCAGGGCGTCGCGGAAGCGAACGACGAGGAAGAGCGCGTAGTCGATGCCCAGGGCGAGGGCGAACATCATCGCGAAGTTCATCGCCCACACCGAGATCGGGGTGACCTCGTTGAGCAGCACCAGCGCACCGGCGGAGGCACCGAGGCCCGCGAGGGTCAGCAGCAACGGGAGCCCCGCGGCCACGAGCGAGCCGAAGGCGAGCACCATGATCGCCAGGGTGACCGGCCATGACACCATTTCGGCCTGGATCATGGCGTCGTGGTTGGCCTTGTTGAAGTCGCTCCACAACGCGGATGCCCCGGTGGGATACACCTGCACCGAGGAGGTGGACAGCCCGGTCAGGTCGGCCTTGAGGTCGTCGACCGCGCGGACCATATCGTTGGTGTCGGCGTTGGCCCCGGCGAGCAGGATGCCGGTGCGACCGTCCGGGCTGATCGTCATCCCCGGTTGCGGCGGCACGACCTGCCCGATCCGACTGTCCTGGGTGAGCACGTCGGTGGCCTGATCGAGGACTCGTTGCACGGCCGGGTCGCTGATCACGGCGTCGTCGGACTGCACGACGACCTGGATGGCCGAGGACGCGTTGCCGCCGAAGTGCTGCTGGGCGAGTTCGCGGACCTGCACCGACTCGGATCCGTTGGCCTGCCACCCGGCGCCGGCCAGCGACGTGAACACCGTCGGAGCGAACGAACCCAGCGCGCCGACGACCAGCACCCAGGCCGCGACCACCCACCACGCGCGGGCGGCCATGCGCGTCCCCAGCCTGCCCAGCGGGCCGCTTCGCTGCACAGAGCGTGTCGCGGTATCGGGCGGGTGGCTGTCGGTACGGGTTACACCGATCATCCGGTTTCCTCCACATTCTGGTAAGGCTGCTTGCTCGGGCGTGCGACGACCGCCGCTCCGGAGCGGGGCGACGGACTCGCTGGGTCAGGCGAGGCGGCCTGGGCTGCCACCGCGGGCGCCGGAAAACCGTCTGCTGCGCTGAGAGCTCTGACCACGGTGACGGAGCGCGCATCTCAGCGCAGACGGTGACCGACTGGCCGGGCAGGCCGGCTCGGGTCCGTGGCGAGTTGGCCGAGTCCGATGTGACGGGCTTGTGGCGCGTGGTCGCTGCGCCACTCGCTCGCTCCGCACCTGCCCGCTCACGACGGGAAGGCCGGCGCGAGTCCACCCTGCCTGGCCGCAACGCAGGCGAGGAACCTGCCGGTTCTGCTGCACGTGGACATCCCCTCGGACGATCACCGCGGCCACTATACCCTACGGGGTACGGTAGTGCTGGCGACGGCCGGGAGCACCTGCCGCTGCTGTCCACACACCTGCCCACGCTGCGAGACGGCGATGGCGGGAGTGCGCGTCGCGGCAGCGGGCGAGCTGGGTTTGGCGGAATACCCCGCTGGGTAGTCGCCCAACGAAGGGAGGGTCTGGATGCAGTCGGCGACCGGAACCGATGGAGCCGGTGCTTCCCTCGCCGGGAAACCTGAATGATCCTCGCGGCGGGTTTCGGGCTCCTGATCGGCGTGGCCCTGGGATTGCTCGGCGCCGGGGGGTCGATTCTGGCGGTGCCCGCCCTGGTCTACGGGGTGGGTGAGCCGGTGCGCCAGGCGATCCCGGCGTCGTTGGTGGTGGTGGGGCTGTCGGCGCTGGGCGGGGTCATCCCGCGGCTGCGCCAGGGCGTGGTGCGGTGGCCGATCGCCGCAGTGTTCGGCGCGGCGGGTGCGGGGGCGTGCACGGTGGCCGGTGGACGGGTGAACTGGCGGGCGTGTCTGCCTCGCGCGTTGGGCGTGGGCGCGGTCGTCGGGTTTCTGACCGGCCTGTTCGGGGTCGGGGGCGGGTTCCTGGTGTCGTGCGTCATGATTTCTGGCAGGACCGATTAGTTGGTTCAGACCAGAAGGAGTGTGTGATGTCTCGTCCGCCTGCGGTGCCGGTGGAAGAGAAGATGCGGATCGTGTTGTCGATCTTGTCCGGGGAGATGAGCGTGGCTGAGGCCGCCCGTCGGAACAAGGTGTCCGAGACATCGGTCGGCAAGTGGAAGCAGCGGTTCCTGGAGGCTGGCCGGGCAGGCCTGGAGCCGGGTGGCCCCGGCGGCTCGAGCAGCGCGGAGGACGCACTGCGGGCCGAGATCGAGGAGCTGAAGACCGCGCTGGGTGAGGCCGCGGTCGAGCTGCGGGTGTGGAAGCGGTCGGCCGAGCATCGGCTGGGCCCTTTGAGGACCTCGAGGTGATCCGGGTACAGGCGGGGATGCCCACGTCGAGGTTCTGCCAGCTCATCGGCATCCCCGAACGAACCTATCGTCGATGGCAGGCCCGCACGGTGGCCGGTGAGCCCACCACGGGACCGTGGCCGATGCCGGTGACCGAGCGGGTCGAGCCGTACGTGGTCAAGCACGCCGAGGCGCACCCGGAGTGGGGCCATCGCAAGGTCTGGGCGCTATAGCGCTACGACGGCCATGACGTGTCGGCCTCGACCGTGGAGCGGATCATGCGCCGCCGCGGGCTGCTGCTTGAGCGCAGCTACACCGCCGAACGTCGGGCGTTGGCGGCCGCGCGGCGGCAGGCGTTCACCGAGCCACCCGAGCGGCCGAACCAGGTCTGGCAGCTCGACATCTCGGAGTTCGAGACCGTGCATGGCGGGACCTGGCGGATCGCCGGGGTGGCCGATCACTACGCCAAGTACGAGTTCGGCTGGCACCTGGCTACCACCCAGGCAGGTCGGGACGCGATCGCCGCCGTCGAGCTCGCCCTGGCCGAGGTGCACGCGTTGAGTGGGCACTCGCTGGCCGAGCTGCTGCCCCGCGATGACAAGGGGCGCTGATCCCGGTGCGGCTGGCCACCGACAACGGGCCTGCGTTCAAGGGAGCCGAGTTCGCCCGGTTCCTGGCTCGTCACCCGGAGCTGGCGCATGTGCGCACCCGCAACAGGGCACCGCACACCAACGGCGTCCGCGAGCGTGCCTACGGGTCGCTGAAGTACGAGCGCCTCTACCGGGAAGAGATCACCGACGGGCCGGCGCTGGCCGAACACGCCCACGACTACCGGCGCGAGTTCAACCACGTCCGACCCCACGAGCACCTCTCGTGGAACCGGCCCATCGACGTCTACCTCGGCCGCGCCCGACCCGACCTCCCCGACTTTCCCGAGCCGAAAAACCTGCCAATTTCTTGACGCGGGACAATCATGCGGGGGAAGCCGCCGATGTTGCTTGTAACGGGCCTGATCGGGGACGCGGCTATTCGGGTGAGGTCGGCATAATTTCGCGTCACGGGTGATGGGTTCTCCGCCTGGATCAGTGCCAGTACGAGATCCGGACAGGAGGAAATCGTGACGTGGTCTCGTGCACGGCTGGAGATATCCGGGCCGTTGGCCTCATATGAGGCGGGGTTCACCGAGTGGTTGGTGCGTAAGGGTTATGCGCCTGCTGTGGTGCGAATCCATCAGCGTCGCATGATGCATCTGAGCTCGTGGATGCAGTCTGAGCAGATCGGCATTGCTTCGTGTCGACGGCAACCGAATACTGAGCAGGGCGCGGCAACCGAAAATTGACCAGCTTCCCCGAGACCCTGGCTGGAGTCGAGCCAGGGAGGAAGCAGGTGTTGGGCGTGGAGGATTGGGCTGAGATCCGCCGGCTACGCCGGGCGGAGGGTGTGGCGATCTCGGAGATCGCGCGGGTGCTGGGGATCTCGAGGAACACGGTGCGTTCGGCGCTGGCCAGTGATGGTCCGCCGCGATATGTGCGGCGGCCGATGGGCTCGGTGGTCGATGCGTTCGAGCCGCGGATTCGGGAGTTGTTGCAGGCGGTGCCGACGATGCCGTCGACGGTGATCGCCGAGCGGATCGGCTGGCCGTACTCGATTCGGACGCTGTCGGGTCGGGTGGCCGAGCTGCGGCCGGTGTATTTGCCGCCGGACCCGGCCTCGCGCACCAGCTACGTCGCCGGCGAGATCGCGCAGTGCGATTTCTGGTTCCCGCCGATCACGCTGCCGGTGGGGTTCGGGCAGGCTCGCACGGCCAAGCGGCTGCCGGTGTTGACGATGGTGTGCGGGTATTCGCGGTGGGCCTCGGCGCTGCTGATCCCGTCCCGGGAGGCTGAGGACCTCTTCGCCGGGTGGTGGGGGCTGATCGAGCAGCTGGGCGCGGTGCCGCGGGTGCTGGTCTGGGACGGCGAGGGCGCGATCGGCCGCTGGCGCGGCCGCCGCAGCGAGCTCACTCAGGACTGCCAGGCCTTCCGGGGCACCCTGGCCACCAAGGTCATCGTGTGTCGCCCGGCGGATCCGGAGGCCAAGGGCCTGGTCGAGCGGCTGCACGACTACCTGGAGCGCTCGTTCCTGCCCGGCCGGGTGTTCGACTCACCGGCCGACTTCACCACCCAGCTGGCCGGGTGGCTGGAACGGGCCAACACCCGACACCATCGGTCCCTGGGCTGCGCCCCGGCGGATCGGGTCGTGGCCGACCGGGCGGCCATGCTGTCGCTGCCGCCGGTGGCGCCGAGCCTTGGGTGGCGGCGCTCTGTGCGGCTGCCGCGCGATCATTACGTGCGGCTGGACGGCAACGACTACTCGGTGCACCCGGCCGCGATCGGCCGCCGCGTGGAGATCGTGGCCGACTTGCAGCGGGTCCGGGTGTTCGCCGCCGGCCAACTGGTGGCCGACCATGAGCGGATCTGGGCCAAGCACCAAACCCTCACCGGCGCCGAGCACCTCGCGGCGGCGCGGGCGCTGCGCCGGGACCGGCTCGAGCTCATCCACACGCCCACCGGTGAGCCGGAGGTGGAGCAGCGCCGGCTGGTCGACTACGACCTCGTCCTGGGCATCGACGGTGGGGTGGCCTGATGCCCGCCACCAAGACCAGCCGGGACCTGACCGCCGAGGTCGCGTTCCTGACCCGCGCACTCAAGGCGCCCACCCTGCGCGAATCGGTGCCCCGGCTGGCGGAGCGGGCCCGCACGGAGTCCTGGACGCACGAGGAGTTCCTCGTCGCCTGCCTGCAGCGGGAGGTCTCCGCCCGCGAAGCCCACGGCGGGGAAGGCCGCATCCGCTCGGCCCGCTTCCCGGCCCGCAAGAGCCTGGAGGAGTTCGACTTCGACCACGCCCGAGGCCTCAAACGCGACACCATCGCCCACCTCGGCACCCTGGACTTCGTCACCGCCAAGGACAACGTGGTCTTCCTCGGCCCGCCCGGCACCGGCAAGACCCACCTCGCGATCGGCCTGGCCATCCGGGCTTGCCAGGCCGGGCACCGCGTCGCCTTCGCCACCGCCGCCGAGTGGGTCGCCCGCCTCGCCGAGGCCCACCACACCGGCCGACTCCAGTCCGAGCTCGTCAAGCTAGGCCGCATCCCGCTGATCGTGGTCGACGAGGTCGGCTACATCCCCTTCGAAGCCGAAGCCGCCAACCTGTTCTTCCAGCTGGTCTCCAGCCGCTACGAACGGGCCAGCCTCATCGTCACCAGCAACAAACCCTTCGGCCGCTGGGGCGAAGTCTTCGGCGACGACATCGTCGCTGCGG
>NZ_MASW01000001.1:2022500-2092511 GCF_003202285.1 Prauserella muralis | reverse complement strand
GCTGACATGCGCGATCAGATCGATGCCGTGCTCGGCGAGCAGGAAAAGTCCGCACGCCTGCTACGCAAGCAGATCACCGCACAGCTCAAGGAACTCGACACGAAGGAGGAGAACTTGATCGACCTCGCAGCCGACAGCACGCTGCCTCGGACCAAGGTCAAGGAGAAGCTGCGCGACATCGCCCGCGAGCGCCGCCGGCTGGAGGAGCGCCTGGACACAGCCAACGCCGACCTCACCGACAGCGCCCAGCTCGTCAACGCCGGCCTTGCCCTCCTCGAACAGCCCGACCAGCTGTACCGACGCTGCAACGACCAACAGCGGCGCCTACTCAACCAAGCGATCTTCCACGCCCTCTACATCGAGGACGACAAGATCACAGACGGTGAGCTCCGTGAGCCCTTCGGCGAGCTCCACGCCATCCAAGATCAGCGGGCCGGAGCAAGCAGCGCGGAGGGCACAAACAAAAGGACCACCCGCGATGCGGGTGGTCCTTGCTCGCCGTCAGGCGTCGCGGTCCTACTTCGCGGCCTTCATTCAGGCACTTGTTCTAGTAAGACCCCTAGGGTGGAGCTAAGGGGACTCGAACCCCTGACCTTCTCACTGCCAGTGAGACGCGCTACCAGCTGCGCCATAGCCCCTCGGCGAAGCGAACCTCGCCGCTGTGTGTTGATGACTATACCGAACCGCCCCACCGGCTCTCGGCGGGGGGTGGGTCAGCGGTCCGAGCGCAGGGTGGCCGGGTCGAAGGAGTCCAGGTCGTAGGCCTCGTCCTCGGCCGGCGCAGGCGCGGCGGACGAGGCAGACGGCGTAGGCCCAGCGTGACGGCGGGTGGCCGCCAGGCGTTCCTCGCGCCTGCGCTGGAACTCCTCCACCGTCAGCCCCGGGTCGTCGTCCTGGGCCCTCGCCGGGGCGGGCATGCCCGAGAGCTGCTCGATGAGGTAGGTCATGTCCTCGCCGAGCAGCAGCGCGACCTGGTTGTAGCTGTTCTGCGTGGCCTCCTGCATGGCGACCTGCGCGACCTCGACGATCAGCGAACCCAGGCGCTCGGGACCCCAGCGGGCCGCCGCCGGGGCGAGCCACAGGTTGAGCAGCTTGCCACGCGCATCGACGGTGATCTCCATCGTGTCGTCCACGTCGTGCGCGGTGCCGGTAGCCCTGGCCATCAGGCTGTCGACCTGCGCCAGCGCCTCCTGGCGGGCGCGCGCGTCGTCGATCAGCTGCCTCGTCGTGCGCTCGATCGGCGCGTACTCCACCATCGGCTCGCTCACCGTCTTCCGAACCCGGGCACGTCGTCCTCGTCGTCCGGCAGCGGCTCGTAGCCCAGGGATGCCAGGTGCCGCTCGCCGTCCGGGCCCAGCACCGGCGCCAGCGCCCGGTACATGCGGTCCCCCGCCCGCCGGGTCGCCCGCTGCGCCAGCTCCATGACCTGCTGCGCGACGGCGTCCGTGCCCGCCCGCAGCGCGGCGTGGGTGAGCCGCACGTCGGTGAGCAGCCCGCCCGGCGCCACCTGCACCTGGATCGCCCCGTCGGCCGACTCCGCCCGCCCCGCGACGCTGCCTGCCCGCGCGAACTGCTCCTGCGCACGTTCCGCCGTGCGCTCCACCTGCTCGCTGACCCGGGACGCCTCCCGGTCGACGTCGAACTCAGCCACGCCGCGTCCTCCCCTGACTCCCGCCCGATACTAGCCCGTCGGCCGGTAGAAGCCGATGAACTGCTGGCCGGCATTGGTGGTGCGGATGGGACCGATCTGCACCGGGTCGCCCGCCTCGATCATCAGCCCGTCGCCGATCACCATGGCCACGTGGCCGGACCAGATCACCAGGTCACCGGGCAGCAGCTGGTCCTGCGACGGCACCTCGGCACCCACGGTCTGCTGGGCCGCCGTACGCGGGATCTCCAGCCCCGCCTCGCCGTAGGACGTCATGGTGAGACCGCTGCAGTCCAGCCCGACACCCCGCGCCGTGCCACCCCACACATAGGGCACCCCGAGCTGGGAGATCGCCGCGCGCACGGCCCTGGCCGCCGTCTCGTTGGGCGCCTCCACGGTCTTGCCGTTCGGCAGGTTGATCTTCACGCCGGTGCCGGGCTGCGGCGGGATGGCCACGGGCAGCCGCGGCTTGGTCACCGCACCCCCGCCGCCGTAGCCGCCACCGCCTCCGGAGCCCCCACCGCCCGAGCCGCCGCTGCCCTGCGCGTTGAACGACGACGCGACCTGCGTGTCGCCCGCGCCGCTGGCCGTGGTCGACTGGCCGCCACCGAGCCTGCCCGCGATGCCCGTGAGCGTGCCCAGCGTCCCGGCGCTGAGGTCGGCGGCCTGGCCGGTGAGCTCGGCGATCTTCTTCTGCAGCGCCACCATCAGCTCCCGGACGGCGGCCTGTCCCCCTGACGGCACCGGCGGGGTCATCCTCGCCGCCGCGACCGCCTTCATCGTGGAGCTGATCTCGCGGATGATCTGCTCGCGGATCCGGTCGTTCTCGATCCGGCCGATCTTGAGCGCCTCGGCCGCGTCCGCCACCGCGTTCTCGATCTCCAGGCTCTCGTCGAGCAGGGCCTGGACCTCCTGCTCGAGGCTCCGCGACGTGCCGACGGCGTTGTCGGTGGCGTGCCCGGAGGACCGCTCGGCCAGCGCCACCCGCTGACCGCCTGCCGTGCCGTGCACCGTGTCCAGCGACGAGCGCAGCGCGGCGTGCCCGTCGACCGCGCCGTCGATGGCGGCGTCGTCGGTGCGCATCTTCCGGGCGAACTGGTCGGGCGTGTGCAACGCCGCGCGCACCACGTGCTCGGTCTCGACCGTCATCCGAGCTCCCTGCCGAGCCGCGCGATCGTGGCCTGCTGGTCGGCCTCCACGGCGTCGTAGTTGGCGCTCGTGCGCCGCGCCGCGTCACCCATCTGCTGCCACTGGCCGCCGAGCCTGCCGAGCCGCTCCTGCAGGCTGCGCATGCGACTCGCGTAGGCGCCGGAGAACCCGGCCTCGGCGCCCATCGCCGAGAACCCGTCGCCTGCCAGCTCGACGTGCGGCGCGACGTGGCTGTCCGCCGCCGTCCGGACGTCGTCCCCCGTGGGGTCGATGCGCCGGGCGTAGTCGTCGTAGGCGCCCTCGTCGACCCAGAAACCCTGGTGTGGTGTCCCGTCCACGCACCCTCCCTCGTACACCGAGTGCGACGCGCCCGGGACGAGGCAGGTTCCGCGCGGGCACGCGCCGGGCTCAGATTAGAGCACCGGCCGTGCCCGGATCGGCGGAAAACCTCAACTCTTCGCGTTGTTGAGCAGCTTGTTCAGCCAGTTGGAGTCGCTGAAGCTCACGATCGACCCATTCGCGACGACGGTCGGGGTGCCGAAGCCCTTCTGCCCCTCGCCGAAGTCCTGCTGCAGCGACGGATCGTTGGCGACGCGCTGCATCTCGGCGGTGAGCTCGTCGTCGTACTTGCCGTTGCGCACACCGTCTGCGAACGCCTGGCTGGTGATGCCGAGGTCGCGGCCGAGCTGGATCAGCTGGTCCTTGCTGTAACCGCGCTTACCCTCCTCCGGCTGGTGCGCGAAGAGGCTGTCGTGGAAGGGGGTGAACTTGCCCTCGTCGGCCGCGAGCAGCGCCGCGTTGGCCGCGTCCAGCGAGTACCCCGGCGGGTCGGAGCGGTCGACGAGCATCGGCACCATGTGGGTGCGCACGCGCAGCTCGCCGCTGGCGATCTTCTCCTCGATCTGCGCGCCGTAGGCCTGCTGGAACTGGGCGCACACGGGGCACAGGAAGTCGGCGTAGACGTCGATCGTCGTGGGCGCGCTGTCCTTGCCGGACACCACGACCACGCCGTCGCGCCGCTCCGGGTAGTCGTCGGCGGCGGACGCGTTCACGGCCGGGATCGTCTGCCCCTCCGTCGCGTTCTTCGACGCGTTGGTCCAGAGCACGCCGCCGATCACCACCGCGGCCACCACGACCACGGCCGCGACGACGGCGACGATGCGCTTGGTGTCGCCTCCGCCGCCCTGCCGTGCCTGGGACACAGCCCGCGCACCGGCCGACTGTTGCTGCTGCCGTCGCTTGCGCGCGGTCCGTTCCGCTCCGCCCACTCCGGTCCTTCCTCGATCCTGCCTGTCGTTCTCGTCCGTGCTCACTCGCCCGCGGCGACGGGCTCGCGACGTCTGCGCGCCCAGCCGAGGCCCAGCCAGGCGTCGGCGGCGAACAGTGTCCGCGGCCGCACCAGCAGCCACCCGGCCAATGCCAGGAAGCCGAGGTCTCTCGCGATCTCCTGCGGGTAGGCCGTCTCGCCGGGCGCCACCTGGCCGCCGCCACCGAAACAGCCGCAGTCGATGGTCAGCCCGCGCGCCCACGACTGCGCCACCGCCGCGATGAACAGCAGCAGCACCACCGCGGACACACCAGCCATCACCCTCGTGGCCAGGCCGGACAGCACGAACAGTCCCAGGGCGATCTCCAGCAGCGGCATCGCCGTGGCGACCACCCCGACCAGGCTGTGCGGCAGCACGTCGTAGGCCTGCACCGCGAGATAGGTCTGGCCGGGATCGCTCATCTTGATCCCGCCGGAGATCAGCCACACGGCGGCGAGGCCGACTCTGGCCAGCGTGCCCACACCATCAAGCAGTCGTCCGCGTGACAGGAGCACGCACCTAGGCTAACCAGAGCACCTGAGAAAACCGTGAGGAGTGGCGTGTGAGGCGGGCCGGCAACCTGATCGTGGCGGTCGCGCTCGCCGCGACCTGCGCCGGATGTGCCCCCGCGGGCGGCGAGCCCGGCTCCGTCGTCACCCGGGCGGAGGACGAGGAGTCGCTCACCATCGGCATCCGCTTCGACCAGCCCGGCCTGTCCGAGCGCACGGTCGACGGCCGGTTCGTCGGCTTCGACGTCGACGTCGCCACCCATGTCGCGGGCGAGCTGGGTGTGCCGCCCGAGAACATCACGTGGCGGGAGACGGTGCCCGCGCAGCGGGAGAGCGACATCACTTCCGGCGCGGTGGACCTCGTGGTCGCCGCCTACTCCATCACCGACGAGCGCAAACGGCAGGTCGGCTTCGCGGGACCGTACTTCGAGACCGGCCAGGACCTGCTGGTCCGCAGGTCCGCCGCCGACATCACCGGGCCGGCGTCGCTGGCGGGCCGCAGGTTGTGCTCGGTGACCGGCTCCACGTCGGCCGAGCAGGTCAAGCAGCGGTTCGCCCGCTCGGTGCACCTGCGGGAGTACCCGCGCAACTCCGACTGCGTCACCGCGCTGCTGGCAGGCCAGGTGGACGCCGTCACCACGGACGCGGCGATCCTGGCCGGCTTCGTCGCCCAGAACCCGGAGCTGCTGCGGCTGGTGGGCACCCCGCTGTCCACCGAGCGCTACGGCGTCGGCCTGCGCAAGGACGACGCCGAGGGCAGGGCCGCGGTCGCCGCCGCCATCGAGCACATGATCGACACCGGCGCGTGGCGGGAGTCGCTGCGGCGGCACCTCGGCCGCGCGGGCCTGCCGCTGCCGGACCCGCCGGAGGTCACCGAGCGATGAGGGCCGGACACCTGCCCGCGTTGCCCGCCCTGCCCGTGCGGGACGTGCTCGACGACGTGAGGGCCGCGCTGGACACCTCCGGTACGGCGGTACTCGTCGCACCGCCGGGCACCGGCAAGACCACGCTCGTGCCGCTGGCGCTCGCCGACGGCCTGCCCGGCCGGGTCGTCGTGGCCGAGCCGAGGAGACTCGCGGCACGCGCCGCGGCGAGCCGGATGGCGGCCCTGCTCGGTGAGCCCGTCGGCGAGACCGTGGGCTACGCCGTGCGCGGCGAGCGCAGGACCTCGGCCCGCACGCGCATCGAGGTGGTCACCTCGGGGCTGCTGGTGCGCAGGCTGCAGGGCGAGCCCGAACTGCCCGGGGTGTCGGCCGTCCTGCTCGACGAGTGCCACGAGCGGCACCTGGACGCCGACCTGCTGCTCGCGCTGCTGCTGGACGTGCGGGGCGGGCTGCGCGACGACCTGCGCCTGCTGGCCACCTCCGCCACGGTGGCCGCCGAGCGGCTCGCCGCGCTGCTCGGCGACGCACCGGTGGTCACCGCCCACGCGAAGACCTACCCCGTTCGGGTGGTGCACACGCCACCCGCCCGCGGCGAACGGATCGAGGGCTGCGTGGCGAGGGCGGTGCGCAGGGCCCTGGCGGAGACGGACGGCGACGTGCTGGCGTTCCTGCCCGGCGCGGCGGAGATCGCCAGAGTCGCCGGTCTGCTGGACGGGCAGGGAGTGGACGTCTACCCGCTGCACGGCAGGCTCTCCGCGCAGCGGCAGGACGCCGCGCTCACCGAGGGGCCACGGCGGCGGGTGGTGCTGGCGACGGCGGTCGCCGAGTCGAGCCTGACCGTGCCGGGGGTGCGCGCCGTCGTCGACTCGGGCCTCGCGCGGGTGCCGCGGGTCGACCACCGGCGCGACCTTCCCGGCCTGGCCACGGTGCGCGTGTCGGCGGCCGTGGCGGAGCAGCGCGCGGGCCGCGCGGGACGGCAGGGCCCCGGCACGGCGTACCGGTGCTGGCCGGAGGGCGAGCACGCGAGCCTGCCCGCCTATCCCGAGCCGGAGATCCGCACCGCCGAGCTGTCGCGGCTGGCGCTGGAGCTGGCGTGCTGGTCGACCCCGGACGGCTCCGGGCTGGCGTGGTGGGACCCACCGCCGGAGGGCGCGCTGACGGCGGGCAGGCGGCTGTTGCGCGCCCTCGGCGCCGTCGACCCCGAGGGCGTGGTGACCGATCGCGGGCGCCGGATGGCCGCGCTCGGCCTGCATCCCCGGCTGGCGCGGGCGCTGCTCGACGGCGCGCGTGAGGTGGGGGCCGACGCGGCCGCCGAGATGGTCGCCCTGCTCGACACCGGCGCGCGGCTCGCCGACGTGGACGCCGAGCTGCGCAGGCTGCGCGCGGGCGGGGACGACACCGCGAGGCGGTGGCGGCGCGACGTGCGCAGGCTGAAAAGCCTGGTCAAGGACATGGGCGACGCTGAACAGCACGCCGAGCCGGACCCGGCCGTCGTGGTGGCGCTGGCGCACCCCGAGCGGCTGGCCCGCCGCCGCGCCGACGGCTCGCCGGTCTACCTGATGGCCAGCGGGACGGCGGCCGAGCTGCCACCCGGCAGCGGGCTCGCCGACGCCGAGTGGCTCGCGGTGGCCGAGGCCACCCGGGAGCCGGGCCGCGCGCACGCGGTGGTCCGGCTTGCCGCGCGGGCGGACGAGCGGCTCGCCACGCACGTCGCGGCGTCGGCGGTGACCGGCACCGACGAGGTGCGCTGGTCCGGCGGCGACATCGTGGCCCGCTCGGTGCGCAGGCTGGGCGCGATCACACTGGCCGAACGCCCGCTGCGCGACCCGGCGCCCGGGCTGCTGCGGGCCGCCGCCGTGGAGGGACTGCGGGCCGAGGGGCTGGGACTGCTGCGCTGGAGCGAGGACGCCCTGCGGCTGCGCCAGCGGCTGGCGTTCCTGCACGAGCGCCTCGGCTCGCCGTGGCCGGACGTGAGCGAGGCGGCCCTGCTGTCCGCTGTGGACTCCTGGCTGGAGCCCGAGCTCTCCACCGTGCGACGGCGTGCCGACCTGGGCCGGATCGACGCCGGGACGGCGCTGCGCACGCTGCTGCCGTGGCCGGCGGCGGCCAGGCTGGACGAGCTGGCCCCCGACCGGCTGGAGGTTCCTTCGGGCTCGCGGATACGCGTGGACTACCAGAGCGGGGAGCCGGTGCTGGCGGTGAAGCTGCAGGAGACCTTCGGCTGGCGGGCCACGCCGCTGCTCGCCGGCGGCCGCGTGCCCGTGGTGCTGCACCTGCTGTCGCCGGCGGGCAGGCCCGCGGCAGTGACCTCCGATTTGGAGTCGTTCTGGCGCAACGGCTACCCGGAGGTGCGGGCCGAACTGCGCGGCCGCTACCCGAAGCACCCGTGGCCCGACGATCCGCTGGCCGCCGAACCGACGCGCCGGACCAAGCGCCGCCCAGGCTGATCGCGAGTCCTGCGCTCAGGCCCGCGAGTCCTGCGCTCAGGCGGGCGAGTCCTGCGCTCAGGCCCGCGAGTCCTGCGCTCAGGCGGGCTCAGGTGTAGAGGTCGCGTTCGGGGCGTGCCTTGAGGCGCTGGGCGAGGTCCGCGTCGTCCTCCTCGTGCAGGCCGAGCATGACCGCCTCGCGGATCTGTTCGCGGTTCTCGCGTACCACCTCGGCGAAGAAGCGGTCGATGCGCTCGTCGGTGAGCACGTCAAGCAGCACCCGCATCGTGGTGTCCACAAGGGACTTGACGACCTCGTCGTGGAACGGCAGCCGGGAGAACCGGCCAGCCTGCGGGTCGTTGCGCAGCTTCTCGGTGACGATCTCGCGCAGCATCTCCCTGTGCTCACCCAGCGAGCGCGCGAGGTTCTCCGGGTAGTTGCCCGTCTCCAGCACCTTCACCACCTCGTCGAGCACCGCGATGGTGATGGGCTTCTTGATGGCCAGCACGATCGGCCGCGAGAACCGTTCCACGAGCCGCTGCGTGATCCGCTCCCCGAAGGCCCGGTCGGCGGTGCGTGCCAGCCGCACGAGCACCACCACGATGCGCAGCAGCCGGAACCCGCGCAGCGCGGGATGCGCGATCGGGATCATGCCGAGGATCTCGTACCAGCCGCGCAGGGGGAACGATCGCTGCCAGCCCGCGGCCCGCCAGCGCCACAGGAACTCCAGCGCGAACACGCCACAGATCGACGTGTCGACAATGAACACGGTGCGCGCCGTCTCGGCCGAGGTGTCGAAGAAGGTGACCCAGCACAGCAGCGCCACGGAGACCACCGCGAGCAGCAGCATCACGGCGTCCAGGACGGTCACCCGCCGTGTGCGCACGACGGTCGCGGTGGTCATGAGGCCGCATTGTGCCAGCCGGGCCGGCCGCGCCCGGGGGCACGCGTGCCACGAGCGTGTCGAGCGGGGCAGGCCGATCAGCCGCCCCGCCCTGACCGGCTCAGCGGGTTGTCGCCTGCATGAACGCCAGTGCCTGCGGCCAGGACACCGCGTAGGCGGCGGCGTTGACGTCGTTGCCGTGCCTGCTGCGGTCGCTGAACCCGTGCTCGGCGTCGGGGTAGACGTGGATGATGCTCGGCCCGGCCTGGCGTGACTGGAGCGCGGTCTGCAGCCGGGTGAAGCTTTCCTCGGGCACGAGCGTGTCGGCCGTGGGGTACAGCATCATCGTGGGCGCCGTGGTACGCGCGGCGTGCTCGACGGCGTCGAGGGTGTGGTTCGGCGCGGGCGTGCCGGGCACCGTCGGGTGGTAGGCGACGACGTTCGCGAGCCGCTCGTCGCGCCCGCCGAGCAGGAACGCGAACCGCCCGCCCATGCACCAGCCGATCACGCCGACCTGCGCCAGCCCCAGCTCACCGACCATGTGGTCGAGCAGCTGCCGCATCTCGCCGAGGCAGGTCTCGTCGTCGAGCTGCCCCATCAGCTCGAACAGCCTCTCCCTCGGCGTGTCGTCGGAGCTGATGCCGTGCCACGGGTCCCAGCTCAGCGCGGTGATCCCGGCGCGGGCGATGTCGTCGGCGAACTCGCGCAGCTGCGTGCCGATGCCGGTGACCATCGGCAGCAGCAGCATCCCGCCCGTGCCGCCTCCGGAGGGCCGGGACAGGTAGGCGGGCAGCTCGCCGACCTTGATCGTGGAAGAGTCGATCTCGTGTGCCATGACCAGCACGCTAGCGCCCTGGTGAGGCATGATGCGCGGATGGGCGCATCGCAGCGGGAGCCGCGCGACCTCGCCGGCCTGGTGGGCGGGCCGCTGCCGGAGAGCATCGAGAACCTGCCCGACGAGCACAAGCGGGTGCTCGCCGAGGCGCTGCGCGAGGCCCGCAGGCGTCAGGCGCGGGCGCTGTCGGAGGCCTCCGAGAAGTCGCTGTCGCACGTGCCGTTCCTGCTGCGCGGCGCGGTCCGCAAGGCGGCGGGCCTGTGAGCGGCGCGCTGGCGCGCCTGGCCGCCCAGGCCGAGGTCCTGAAGCTCGCGCGGGTGCTCGGCGCCCCGCCCGAGCGGTTCGCCTTCCTGCTGGACGTGCCCCCGGACGACATCCGCGCGCTGCGGCACCAGGCGACCGACGTGCTCTTCGACTCCAACCTGGACGCACTGCGGCGCATGGCCGCGGCGAGCAGGCTCCTGCCCGCCGCCGTGCTCGCCGTGATGACGGAGAAGGCGTTCGGGCCGCTGCTGAGCGCACGGATGGCCGGGCTCGTGGACACCGCCCGCGCGGTGGACATCGCGTCGCGGCTGTCGCCGGGCTTTCTCGCCGACGTTGCCGCCGAGCTGGACCCGCGCCGCGCGGCGGGCGTGATCGCGGGCATGCCGCCCGCGTCGGTGACCGAGGTGACCCGCGAGCTGCAACGGCGGGAGGACTGGATCACGCTCGCCCGCTTCGTTGACCACGTCCCGGAGGAGACCGCCCTCACCGGGCTGGCGGAGCTGCACGACGCGGCGCTGCTGCGTGTCGGGTTCGTGCTCGACGACGCCGGGCGGGCGGCGACGGTGTTCGAGCGGTTGCCGGAGCACCGCTACCCCCGGCTCGTGCTCGCCGCCGACGAGCACGACCTGTGGGCGATGATGTTCGGCCTGCACCTGCGCCTGCACGAGCCGGTGCGGCTGCGCTTCGCCGACGCGGCCGCGTCGCTGGAGCCCGCCGCCCGGGCCCGCGCCGCCGAGCGTGGCCGCGACCTGGGCGTGCTCGACGACCTGGGCCCCCTGCGCGCCGCCCTGCTCGCCTGAAGCTCCCCAATGTGGCATTCGTGGCGTTCAACGCCACCAATGCGGCATTCGTAGCGTTGAGCGCTACGAATGTGGCATTGGGGGGCTTCTCGGCTACCCCTCCAGCAGGCGGGTGGACATGCGGTCGGCGAGGGCGGCGATGGTGAGCGAGGGGTTGGCGCCGACCGGGCCCGGCAGGGCGGCTCCGTCGGCGACGTGGAGCCCCGGCAGGCCGAACACCTCGCCGTACGGGTCGCACACGCCTTCCCCGGGGTGGCGGCCGATCGGCGCGCCGCCGAGCGGGTGCACCGTGATCACCCTGCGGAAGAACCACATCGGATTGTCGACATACCGGGCGCCGAGCTCGCCCGCGATGTCCTGCATCGTCTCCCGCACCCCGTCGAAGAACGCGCGGCTGGTCTCGGTGGTCCAGTCGACGTCGAGCAGGTCGCCGCGCAGCCGCATCACGCCGTCCGGCACGTCGCGGCCCATGCCCAGCAGCGGCAGCGACCCCGCCGACAGCGTGCCATCACCCAGCAGCCGGGACAGCTCCGCGCCGAGCCGGTTGTCCGGCCACCGGCCCAGCAGCGTCAGCAGCCAGCGGCCGACGAACTCGACGCTGCGGAACAGCCTGCTCGCGACGTTGCCCGACTCCACGAGCCAGTCGGTGAACCCCGGGTAGCCGCCGTCCTCGATGTAGAAGCCGCGCGTGCCGGGGCCGTCGTCGACGCGGACGGCGCTGGTGATCACCGGGCCGCGGCTCGCCTCGAACGACGCGGGCGTCTCGTCACCGTCGCCGGGCAGCAGGAACGTGAGCAGGTCGCCGTTGCCGCAGAACCGCGAGCCCAGCGCCGCGCTCAGGCCGGGCAGCCGCGAACGGTTGCGCAGCAGCAGGTAGGTGGTGCCGTAGGTGCCCGCGGCGAGGATCAGCCGGTCGCACGTCAGCCTGTGCACGTCCAGGGTGGACGGGTCGCGGCCCTCGTCGTCGTGCACGACGTAGGCGACCTCGTAGCCGCCCGACCCCAGCGCGCGCAGCCCGCGCACCTCGTGCCGCGTGCGCAGGTCCGCCCCGTGCGAGCGCGCCGCCGACAGGTAGTTGTGGTCGAGGCTGTTCTTGGCGCCGTCGTTGCAGCCGATGTCGCACTCGCCGCACAGCCTGCACGTGCTGCGCGCGGCGCCGTGCACGTTGCCGTAGGAGGGCTCGACGATCGGCAGCCCGATGGCGGGCTCGGCCTCGGCGTGCGGCCGGAAGCTCACCG
This sequence comes from Prauserella muralis, assembly GCF_003202285.1. Classification (GTDB taxonomy): domain Bacteria; phylum Actinomycetota; class Actinomycetes; order Mycobacteriales; family Pseudonocardiaceae; genus Prauserella_B; species Prauserella_B muralis. The sequence continues at coordinate 2,080,568 of NZ_MASW01000001.1, read as the reverse complement.
CGAGCGGAGGCAGCTGCCAGTCCAGGCCCAGCTTGCCCGCCGCGTCGCGCATGGCGACGGTCTTGCGGGTCGAGGCGTAGGCCGGCGCGTCCAGCGGATACGGCTCCGGCCGCAGCATCGCCTCCACCGCGTCGTAGTGCGGATCCAGGTCGGCCCTGGTCACCGGCCACGTCTCGAAACCGCCGCCCGGCAACGGATCCTCGTGCACGAACCAGCGTTCGTCCTTGCGCAGCAGCACGTTGGCGTAGATGAGCGATCCGCCGCCCAGCCCGCTGCTGACGAGGGAGTCGAACCCGCGGAAGCTCCACACGTCGAACATGCCGTGCAGGCCGTGCGGCGGGTCCCAGAATGCCTTGCCCATCTGCGCGGGGCTGCGCGGGAAGCTGCCGGGCGCGTAGGCCTTCCCGCGTTCGAGCACCACGACGCTCTTGCCGGCCTCGGCCAGCCGGTAGGCGGACACGGCACCGCCGAATCCGGAACCGACGACCACGGCGTCGACGTGTTCGGGCCTCATCGGGCCACCTCCCATTCGGCCAGTGCCTTCGCGGCGACCTCCCTGCCGTGCGCCATCAGCCGCTCGGCATCGGAGGCGGTGAAGCTCAGGAACCCCGACGCGGTGAACGGCGCGCCCTCCGGTTCCACGAGCAGCAGGTCGATCTTCTTCTTCGGCGTCGCACCCGGCGCGGCCACCGCCAGTTCGTTGACGGTCCTGGCGTGCTGGAGGTCGGCCAGCAGCGCGAAATGCGCGATGTTCTCGGCGGTCAGCCCCACCGCGTCGCCCAGCGAGGCCGGGGCGGGCGCGGGCCGTCCGATGCCGGAGGCGGACACGACGAGCGCCGCGTCCGGCTCGTAGGCGAGCGCGGGCTTGAGCGGCGTGTTGGCGACCAGCCCGGCGTCGACGTAGGCCCTGCCCTCGATCCGCACAGGCGGGAACAGCAGCGGCGCGGCGGCGCTGGCCAGCACGTGGTCGATCCCGAGCGCCACCTGGCGCGTGCCGGGCTTGCGGCGGTGCGGCGGCGGCAGCGCGTTGGTGAAGCGCACCACCTCGGCGCTGGCCTGGTCGACGGCCGAGACCACGACGGTGAGGCCGTCGGCGATGCGCAGCGGGCCCTCGCCGAAGCGCCGCGCGAACGTCGCGCGGGCCGGCGCGGTGTCGAGCAGCCAGTGCCAGCCGATGGCGTCGAGCACGTGCTCCGGCAGGTTCGCCATGGGCCTGCGCAGCAGCCTGCGCGGGTTGAGCAGGTTCCACACGTCGAGCCGGGGCGCGAACAGGTCGGCGCAGTCGAGCTCCAGCCACATCTCCGCCAGCGCCGCGGCATCCATGCCCGTGCCCAGTGCGCACGCGTTGATCGCGCCCGCCGACACCCCGGACAGCACATCAGGGCGCAGGCCCGCGTCCTCGACGGCCAGAGCCACCCCGGCGCCGAAGTACGCGGCCTGCGCCCCTCCCCCTGAGAAAACGATCGCGAGTCTCACGACGGCCACGGCAGGTACGTGCCGGTGAGGTTGCGGGCGAACAGCCACGCGTAGCCGCCTCTGGCGCGCACGGCGTCGCCGAGCGAGTCCGCGCCGGGCGTGCGCAGCGACGCGACGAGCCGGGCCAGGTCCGCGGCGCCGAGGCGCAGCACCCCGGCACCCGCCACCTCACCGGCGGCGTCCTCACCGCGATGCAGCCGCACCCGCAGGGTCGTGGTGTCCGGCCACAGCCTGCCCACGAAGGGACGCTCGCCCGCGGCCTTGTGGCCGGTGAGGTGATAGCGCATGCCGTCGTGCGTGAAACCCAGCTCGTAGACCATCAGCGTGTGCGGTGACGGCCCGGAGGCGGGGAACAGGTGGAAGAGCCCGTCCTCGAACGCGACCGGTTCGCCCGCGCCGGGCAGCGCCAGCGTCCCGTCCAGCCGGGCGGGCGGCCGCGGCTCGGTGTGCAGTGCGGCGGTGTCGGCGACGGTCACGGTGGCCCGCAGCGTCATCGTCGAACCGGTGTCGCGGCCGAGGCGCGCGCCGTCCTCCGGGTCCGCCGCGCCCATCGCGAACGGTCCGGTCATCGTCTCCCGGAACGTCAGAGCCGTTCCGGAGCGGGCTTGCTCGAGCATGTCAGGCCGCCTGGCGTTTGAGAAAGTCCAGCATCCGGGGGAAGACATCGGTGGCCACCTGGCTGCCCATGAACACGTCCTGGTGCCCGTAGCCGGGGAACACCTCCAGCTCGTGCCTGCCCGGTGCGACGGCTTCGAGCTGTTCGTAGCACACGATGTTGGAGTCGGCGAACACCCGGTTCTTCTCCCCCGTCGTCAGCAGAACCGGAGTGGTCACCTCCGCGGCGTTCGCGAGGTAGTCGTCGGGCAGCGCGCGATGGCGCTGCTCGCCGGGGTCGTACTTCACCGCACGGCCCGCCCGCACCATCGCCGCGACGTGCCGGTAGTAGTGGAACCCGGTGGCGCCGTAGAGGTCGCCGCCGCGCTCGTGGGTCACGTCGTGCAGGTTCTCGTGGCTGTAGAGGGCGGGCCAGCCGGTGCCCCACATCAGGCTCAGCATGTGACACGCCGGGTTGTCGCACTCGCGGTGGAACAGGCTCACCGCGCGCGAGAACAGCCAGCCGCGGGTGAGCTTCGGTTCGGTGTGCCAGCGCGGGTCCAGGTACGGAAAACCCAGCACGTACTCCATCAGCGCCGGTGCGACGGACAGTTTCAGCCGCGACCAGGCGGGCACCCTCGGCGTCAGCCCGACGCTGTTGGCGATGACGCTGCTGATGCCGTCCACCGCGCCACCGAACAGGCTCATCAGGAACGACACCGAGCCGAGACAGTGGGCGATGACGTGCACCCTGCGGTCCTCGCCGACGACCGAGCGCAGTTCCCGCAGCGCGGCGGGGAAGTCGTAGAGCGCGACGTCGTCGAGCGTGTAGCGGTGCCGCGCCCGGTTGTAGTGGTGGCGGTTGCTCATGCGGAAGTCGAGCGTCCACACGTCGGAGAAGCCGTTGTCGAGCAGAAAGGTCACCAGGTTTTCGTGCTCGGGCATGATGAACATGTCGCTGGACGTCGTGAGCCCGTGGACGACGAGCACGACGTCGTCGGAAGGCTGGCGCAGGAAGCGCAGCATGCTCAGGCCGAGTCCGTCCTCGGTGGCGAAGGGATGCGTGCCGATCCGGGCGTCGCGGACGCCGTCGAGCGTGTACAGCGGGATGCGCCGCGGCATCGCAACCACCTCCGGAAGGGGAGTCTGCGCCTTGTGCCTGGGTGGGGCCAGCCCCCCTCGCGCCGGCCCCACCCGAGACTCCCCGCATGATCCCTAACCGAGAACAACTGTTCTCTGCGGAGAACCCTATCCACAGGTATCGTTCTCAGTCAAGAACACCCTTTCTCGAAAGTTGACGGTGTTCTCACCGGAAGCAAGGATGCGGCACATGGCTACCCCTCGACCGCTCGCCGACGCCGGCGAGCAGCCACCCCCATCGCGGCGCGAGCGATTCCGCCAGGCGACGATCGACGAGATCAAGCAGACGGCGCGCGCACAGATGGCCGCCGAGGGACCTGCCGGGCTGTCGCTGCGTGCGGTCGCCCGCGCGATGAACATCACCCCGAGTGCCCTGTACCGGTACTTCCAGGGCATCGACGACCTGATCACCGCGCTGTGCGTGGACGCCTACAACGCGCTGGCCGACGCGGTGAGCGCGGCCGTGGATGCCGTGGACGAGGCCGACCACGTGGGCCGCTGGTGGGCCTACGCGCGGGCGATGCGCCGCTGGGCGCTGGAGCACCCCGCCGACTTCGCGCTCATCTACGGCACCCCGCTGCCGGGCTACAAGGCGGCGCCCGAGGAGACCCGGCCCGCGGGCATCCGCTTCACCGGCGTCGCGCTGCACCTACTGGACAAGGCCATCGCCGCGGGCAAACTCGACCTCGACCAGGCGCTGATCCAGTACCGGCCCGACGTCAGCCCGGGGCTCACCTCGATGCTCGACGCCGCGGGCCTGCTCTCCGACCGCAGGGCCATCGCGATCCTGATGGGCGTCTGGACGATCCTGCAGGGCCACCTGACGCTGGAGCTGTTCGGCCACTTCGAGTGGCTGGAGACCGACCTGGACCGGGTGTTCGACGAGCACGTCAGGGCGATGCTGCTGACGATGGGCTTCAGTCGAGCCGATGTCGAGGCCATACCCTGACGCCCCTGCGCCACACCGCCCACGTGAGCGGCACGCCCGGCCGGTAGGCCAGGTGGGTCGCCGAGGGCGCGTCGAGCACGTGCAGGTCGGCCCGCGCCCCCACCCGCAGCACGCCGACGGCGCCGTCGCCGGTGTGCCGCCGCAGCGCCCGCGCACCGCCCTCGGTGGCGGCTCGCACCGCCTCGGCCACCGAAAGGCCCATCTGCAGCACGGCCGTGGCCACGCAGAACGCCATCGACGTCGTGTACGAGCTGCCCGGGTTGGCGTTGCTGGCCAGCGCGATCGTGGCACCCGCGTCGAGCAGCCTGCGCGCGGGCGCCAGCGGCTGCCGGGTCGACAGGTCGCACGCGGGCAGCAGGGTCGCCACCGTGTCCGAGCCCGCGAGCGCCTCGACGTCGTCGTCGGTGAGGTGGGTGCAGTGGTCCACGCTCGCCGCCCCGTGTCGCACCGCCAGCCGCACGCCGGGCCCCGGCCCGAGCTGGTTGCCGTGTACCCGCAGCCCCAGCCCGCGCTCGGCGGCGGCCCGCAGCACCCGCTCGGACTGCTCCTCGTCGAAGGCGCCGCGCTCGCAGAACACGTCCGCCCAGCCGACGTGATCGGCCACCGCGTCCAGCATCTCCCCGCAGACCAGATCCACATAGGACTCCGCGTCGGCGCCCGGCGGCACCAGATGCGCGCCGAGGAACGTCACCTCGTCGGCGAGCCGGGCCGCCAGCCGGGCCGAGCGGGCCTCGTCGGCGACGCTGAGCCCGTAGCCGGTCTTGGTCTCCAGGTACGTGGTGCCCTGCCGGATGGCCTCGGAGACATGCCGCGCGAGGGTGCCTGCCAGCTCGGTGTCCGTGGCCTTCCGGGTCGCCTCGACGGTCACCGCGATGCCGCCCGCCGAGTACGCCTCACCGGCCATGCGAGCCTCGAACTCGGCCGTGCGGTCCCCGGCGAACACCAGATGCGTGTGGCTGTCCACCCAGCCCGGCAGCACCGCCCTGCCCGCCACGTCGACGGCCTCGTCGGCCACGGGCGCCACCGCCGCGTCGCCGATCCAGGCCAGGCGATCGCCCTCCAGCACGACCGCCGCGTCGTGCAGCGTGCCGAGCCCCGGGTCGTTGGTGGTCAGCTCCGCGATGCCGGTGACCACAGTGGACTTCATGACCAGAGCCTCCCGATCTCGGTGGCGAGCAACTGATGTGGCCGGTCGACGAGCACGTGTGCCCGGTCCCGCACCACCCGCCGCCCCGCGACGAGCACGTCGGTGACGTCGGCCGCCGAGGCGGCGTAGAACACCCCGTCCGGCGCGCTGCCCGCCGTGCGCACCGAGCCCAGGTCCACCGTCACCAGGTCGGCGTGGGCACCCGGTTCGATCGCGCCCGCACCGTCCCAGCCCAGCGCCGCGTGCCCGGTGGCGGCGGCCCGCAGCTCGGTGACGGCGAACCGGCCCCGCTGCTGGCTCGCGAGCCGCTCGTCGAGCTCCAGCGCCCTGGTCTCCTCGAACGCGTCCACCACGGCGTGGCTGTCGCTGCCGAGGCACAGCCGCACCCCGGCGTCGGCGAGTGCCCGTGCGGGGCCGATGCCGTCGCCGAGGTCGCGCTCGGTGGTCGGGCAGAAGCACGCCCAGGTGCCCGCACCCGCCAGTGCCGAGATGTCCGCCCCGGTCAGGTGGGTGGCGTGCACGGCGACGGTGCGCGGCCCGAGCACCCCGGCATCGGCCAGCAGGGCCGAGGGCGTGCGGCCGGAGGCTGCCGCACAGTCGGTGTTCTCCGCACGCTGCTCGGAGAGGTGAACGTGCAGCGGACGGCCCCGCGCCCACGCGGCGACCACAGGCAGCTCGTGCTCCGGCACGGCCCGCACCGAGTGCACGGCGGCGCCGAGCACCACGTGCCCGCCCTCCGGCCGGAACGCCGACACCCGCTCAGCCCACGCCTGTGCGTCCCCGTCGCCGAAACGCAGCTGCGGCCCGGCGAGCTCCTTGCCGAAACCGCCCGACAGGTAGCAGGTGTCCAGCAGCGTCAGCCGGATCCCGGCGTCGGCCGCGGCGGCGACGAGTGCCGCGCTCATGGCGTTCTCGTCGGCGTAGCGAGCGCCACCCGGCGCGTGGTGCAGGTAGTGGAACTCCCCCACGCTCGTGTACCCCGCGAGCACCAGCTCGGCGTAGACGCCGCGCGCCAGCCGGTGGTAGGAGTCCGGGTCGAGGCGTCCGGCCAGCGCGTACATCCGCTCGCGCCACGTCCAGAACGTGCCCTGCTCGCCGTGGGTGCGCCCGCGCAGGGCGCGGTGGAAGGCGTGCGAGTGCGCGTTGGCGAAGCCGGGCATGGTCAGTCCGGACAGGACGGTCCCGGTGCGCGGCTGGTCCGGGCTCACCCCGGTGATGCGCCCCTCGGCGATGTCGACGCGCACGCCACTGGCGACGCCGCCGGGCAGCCACGCCTGCTCGCACCAGTACGAGGTCACCGGCACAGCCGCTCCAGCACGGTCCGCAGCGCCGCGCCGCCGCGCTCCACGTCGGCGGCCTCGGCGAACTCCTCCGGTGCATGGCTGATGCCGGTGGGGTTGCGCACGTACAGCATCGCCGACGGCACGTGACCGGCGAGGATCGCGGCGTCGTGCCCCGCCCCGGTCGGCAGCTCAGGCACGCCGCCGAGCAGCGCGCCGAGCTCGTCGCGCAGCGCGGGGTCGAAGGTGACGTCGCCGCTGGAGGACTCCTCGGTGACGGTCACGGTGCAGCCCTCGTCCTCGGCCGCGGCGCGCGCCGCCTCGGCGATCTCGGCCACCATCGGGTGCACGCCCTCGCCGGGCACGCGCGCGTCCAGCCACAGATCCACGGTGGAGGCGATGACGTTGGTGCCGCCCGGCCTCGGCACGAGCCTGCCGACGGTGGCGCGGGCCTGCGGCACGGTCGCCGCGACCCTGCGGGCCGCCGCGACCACCGCCGCGGCGGGCAGCATCGGGTCCCTGCGGTCGGCCAGCAGCGTGGCTCCGGCGTGGTTGCCCTGCCCGGCGAAGGAGAACCGCCACCGGCCGTGCGCGATCACGGTGCTGCCCACGGCGATGGGGGCGTCGTCGAGGTCGGCGAGTGCGCGGCCCTGCTCGACGTGCAGCTCGACGAACCGGCCGATGCGGCCGAGCCGCTCGGGGTCGGGGCCGAGCCGGGCCGGGTCGAGGCCCGCACCCGCGGCGGCCTCGGCCAGCGTGACGCCGTCGGGGTCGCGCAGCCGCCGCGCCTTGTCGGGGTCGATCGCTCCGGTGAGCAGCCGCGAGCCGAGGCACGGCACGCCGAACCGGCCGCCCTCCTCCTCGGCGAACACCACGACGGCCAGCGGGCGAGCCGGGGTGACGCCCCGCTCCCGCAGCGCCCGCACGGCCGCGAGCGCGCTCGCGACACCCAGCGGCCCGTCGAAGGCGCCGCCGCCGGGCACGGAGTCCAGGTGGCTGCCGGTGACCACCGCGTCCGGCCCCGGGGTGCCCCACCACGCCCACAGGTTGCCGTTGCGGTCGGTCTCCACCTCCAGCCCGGCACCGGTGGCGCGCTCGGTGAACCACTCCCGCAGCTGCGTCTCGGCATGGTCGAAGACGTGCCGCGAGTAGCCGCCACGCGCCGGGTCGGCGCCGACACCGGCGATCTCGTCCAGCAGCGTCTGGGTACCGCTCACCCGTGCTCTCCCTGCGCCGACCGTGTCCCCTGTGTCTCCATCGGGACGCGCACGCCGCGCTCGGCGGCGACCTGCGTGGCGCGCTCGTAGCCCGCGTCGACGTGGCGCAGCACGCCCATCGCCGGGTCGTTGGTGAGCACCCGCTCGAGCTTGGTCGCGGCGAGCGGGGTGCCGTCGGCGACGCACACCTGCCCGGCGTGGATCGAGCGTCCCATGCCGACACCGCCACCGTGGTGGATCGAGACCCAGCTGGCGCCGGACGCGGTGTTGACCAGTGCGTTGAGCAGTGGCCAGTCGGCGATGGCGTCGGAGCCGTCGGCCATGCCCTCGGTCTCGCGGTAGGGCGAGGCGACACTGCCCGCGTCGAGGTGGTCGCGGCCGATCACCACCGGGGCCTTCAGCTCACCGGAGGCGACCATCTCGTTGAAGCGCAGGCCGGCGAGGTGGCGCTCGCCGTAGCCGAGCCAGCAGATCCGCGCGGGCAGGCCCTGGAACTCCACCCGCTCGCCCGCGAGCCGGATCCAGCGGGCCAGCGACTCGTTCTCCGGGAACAGCTCCAGGATCGCGCGGTCGGTGGCGGCGATGTCCGCGGGGTCGCCGGACAGCGCCGCCCACCGGAACGGGCCCTTGCCCTCGCAGAACAGCGGCCGGATGTAGGCGGGCACGAAGCCGGGGAAGTCGAAGGCGCGCTCGCAGCCGCCCAGCTTGGCCTCGCTGCGCAGCGAGTTGCCGTAGTCGAACACCTCGGCGCCCGCGTCCAGGAAGCCGAGCATCGCGTCCACGTGGGCGGCCATCGCGTCGCGGGAGCGGTCGGTGAACTCGTCGGGCTTCTTGGCGGCGTAGTCGTGCCAGTCGTCGACGTCCACCCCGATCGGCAGGTAGGCCAGCGGATCGTGCGCGGAGGTCTGGTCGGTGACGATGTCCACCTCCAGCCCTCGGCGCAGCAGCTCCGGCAGCACCTCGGCGGCGTTGCCGATGACACCCACCGACAGCGCCCTGCGCTCGCTCTTCGCCGCCCGCACCCGCGCCACGGCGTCGTCCACATCGGATGCCAGCTCGTCGAGGTAGCGGGTTTCGAGCCGTCGCCGGGCGCGGCGCGGGTCGCACTCGATCACGAGCGCCACGCCGTCGTTCATCGTCACCGCCAGCGGCTGCGCCCCGCCCATGCCGCCGAGCCCGGCGGTGACGGTGAGCGTGCCCGCGAGGGTGCCGCCGAAGCGTTTCTCGGCCACCGCGGCGAACGTCTCATAGGTGCCCTGCAGGATGCCCTGGGTTCCGATGTAGATCCACGAGCCCGCGGTCATCTGCCCGTACATGGTGAGCCCGAGCGCCTCGAGCCTGCGGAACTCCGGCCACGTGGCCCAGTCGCCGACGAGGTTGGAGTTGGCGATCAGCACGCGCGGCGCCCACTCGTGGGTGCGCAGCACGCCCACCGGCTTGCCGGACTGCACGAGCAGCGTCTCGTCCTCGGCCAGCGTGGTGAGGCAGCGCTCGATGGCGTGGTAGCTGGGCCAGTCGCGGGCGGCCTTGCCGGTACCGCCGTAGACGACGAGGTCCTCCGGTCGTTCGGCGACGGCGGGGTCGAGGTTGTTGCGCAGCATCCGCAGCGCGGCTTCGGTCTGCCAGTTCCCGGTTGAGAGCGTCACTGTTCCTCCAGGCAGTCGAGTACGGCTCCGGACGCGATGAGTTCTTCGGCGGCGGCGATCTCGGGGGCGAGATGGCGGTCGGGGCCCGGCCCGGGCACGCGGGTGCGCAGCAGGTCGCGCGCCGCGCCCGTCACCGGGGCCGGGGCCAGCGGCGCCCGCAGGTCGAGCGCCCTGGCGGCGGTCAGCAGCTCGATCGCCAGCACCGTGGTGAGGCCGTCGAGGCCGCGGCGCAGCTTGCGCGCGGCCGACCAGCCCATCGAGACGTGGTCCTCCTGCATGGCGCTGCTGGGGATCGAGTCGACCGACGCGGGCACGGCGAGCCGCTTGAGCTCGCTGACGATCGCGGCCTGCGTGTACTGGGCGATCATGTGCCCGGAGTCCACGCCGGGATCGTCGGCGAGGAACGCGGGCAGGCCGTGGGAGCGGGCGATGTCGAGCATCCGGTCGGTACGGCGCTCGGCGATGCTCGCCACGTCGGCGACGCCGATCGCGAGGAAGTCGAGCACGTAACCGACAGGCGCTCCGTGGAAGTTGCCGTTGGACTCGACGCGGCCGTCGGCGAGCACCACCGGGTTGTCGATGGCGGCGGCGAGCTCGCGGTCGGCCACCAGCTCGGCGTGCGACAGGGTGTCGCGCGCGGCGCCGTGCACCTGCGGGGCGCAGCGCAGCGAGTAGGCGTCCTGCACGCGGGGGCAGTCGGGGCCGCGGTGGCTGGCGACGATCGGCGAGCCCGCCAGCGCCGTGCGCATGCGCCGCGCCGACTCGGCCTGGCCGGGATGCGGGCGCAGGGCGTGCAGGTCCTCGGCGAAGACGCGGTCGGTGCCGAGCAGCGCCTCGACGCTCATCGCGGCGGTGAGGTCGGCGACAGCCAGCAACCTGCGCAGGTCGGCGGCGGCCAGCACGAGCATGCCGAGCATGCCGTCGGTGCCGTTGGTGAGCGCGAGGCCCTCCTTCTCGGCGAGGGTGACGGGCTCGATGCCCGCGCGGCGCAGTGCCTCGGCGGCGGGCAGCCGCTCGCCCGCGGCGTCGAGGACCTCGCCCTCCCCCATCAGCGCGAGCGCCACGGCCGACAGCGGCGCGAGGTCACCGGAGCAGCCCAGCGAGCCGTGCTCGTGCACCACCGGCGTGATGCCCGCGTTGAGCAGAGCGACGAGCGTGTTCGCGGTGACCGGCCGGACGCCGGTGTGCCCGGTGGCGAGCGTGCGCAGGCGCAGCACCATGAGCGCGCGCACCACCTCGGGTTCGACGGCGGGCCCCGCTCCCGCGGCGTGCGAGCGGATCAGTGACCGCTGCAGGTCCGCGCGCCGTCCTGCGGGGATGTGCCGCACGGCGAGCGCGCCGAAGCCGGTGGACACCCCGTAGGTGGGCTCGGCCGCCTCGGCGAGCGCGTCGACGTGACCCCGGGCGCCGGCGATGGCGTCCCCGGCCGCGGCGTCCAGCGTCACGGTCACGCGGTCACGCGCCACGGCCACCACCTGCTCTCGGCGCAGCGGCGACACTCCGAGCGTGACCTCGCCTGCCTCGTCTGCCATGCCCCCCATTTCACCGCCGATGGCGGGGGCGCATCATCTGCGGTAAGCCGGTTGTGTCTTGGATTTCAGACAGGAGAACGCTGATGGGTGTACCCGCGTTGCGCCGGGGGCTGGCGGTGCTGGGCGCGCTCGCGCGGCACGCGGGCCCCGTGTCCGCCGCGGCGCTCGCCCGTGAGCTGGACCTGCCGCGCTCGACGACGTATCACCTGCTGACCGAGCTGGAGGCGGCCGGGTTCGTCGTGCACCTGCCCGCCGAGCGCCGCTACGGCCTCGGCATCGCCGCGTTCGAGCTGGGCTCGGCCTACCTGCGGGCCGATCCGCTGGAGCGGCTGGCCGGTCCCCTGCTGCGCAGGCTCGTCGATCACGCCGGGCACAACGCCCACCTCGGCGTGCTGCACGGCAACGAGCTGCTGTACCTGCTCAAGGAGCGGCCCGCCCGCCCGCAGACTCTCGTCACCGACGTCGGCGTGCGCCTGCCCTCCCACCTCACGGCGTCAGGGCGGGCCATGCTCGCCCACCTGCCGCCCGCGCACGTGCGGGCCCTGTTTCCGTCGGCGTCGGCGTTCGTGCGCCGCACCGGCCGGGGCCCCCGCACACTGGCCGAGCTGCGGCACACGCTGAGCGCGCACCGCAGGCTCGGCTGGGCGGTGGAGGACGGCCACGTCACCGAGGGCTTCGCCTCGGTCGCCTACCCCGTGTTCGACCACGGCGGCAGGCCGATGGCCTCGATCAGCCTCACGTTCCGTCACCTCTGCGAAGGGCCCGCCGCCGACGGTTGCGCCGAGACCTGGCCCGAGCTGGCCGAGCAGGTCCGGCGCGCGGCAGGCGAGCTGACCGCGCGCATCGGCGGCCACCCTTCGGCCGCGCCCTGAGGGTGCCGCGTCCCGAGGCTGTTACGTGCCGAGGTTGCCGGAGCTGCCCGCGTTGACCAGCTCGCGCAGGTCCTCGGGCAGGGAGTCCTCGACCTTGCCGAGCACGTCCTGGGTGGCCTCGTCGGTCACCTCGAGCACCACCCGCGCACCGTAGACGGCCTGCGGCTCGTCCAGATGCGAGCGCCCGGACACGCGCCGCACGAACTCGGCGCGGTCGAAGCGTTCACCGCTGCCCGCGCCACCCATCGTCACGGTCCTGCGCAGGTGCTCGCCGATCTCGGTGGGCAGCTGGTCGGCGAGGTGGCCTGCCACCTGCTCCGGGATGCGCTCACCGAGGGTCTCCAGCGTCGCGCGGGTCAGGCCCTCGGCGTCACCACGGCTGGCGAGCTTCGCCCGTGCCTGTACCTGTCCGATGAAGTGGTCGTGCTGCATCAGAACTCAACCTTTCGACAGCCGCTTGACCAGCATCTCCTTGCCCTGCTCGCCGGCCTTCCTGTTGTTCTCCTGGATCTTGCGGAACCAGGTGGCGAGCTCGTCGTCACCCGCCTGCTCGGCGTCGCGGGCGTACTCGTCCATCTGCCACACGTAGTGCAGGGACGCCTGTACGACACTGATCAGGTTGTAGTGCTCGTCCTTCATGGGGCTCTTGGGCTCGTTGGCCATGTCACCTCTCCTTCCCTCACGGAAAGGTTGCCCGGCCCCTGGCGAGCCAAACCGTCCTCAGAGCAGCCTCAGCTGCGTCTCGCGCGGCCTGCGCCGCGGCGCAGGGTCGCCGACGCGCTCGCAGCGCGTCCCGTCGAGCGCGTCGAGAAACGGCGAGCGCGACACCCGCCGCACGCTGCCCCGCACGGTGCGCTCGGCGGCGTGGCTGAGAAACAGGTGCCGCTGCGCGCGGGTCATGCCGACGAACAGCAGCCTGCGTTCCTCGGCCACCTGCTCGCCGTCCGGCTCCGTACCCGGCCAGCGCAGCGGCAGCAGGCCGTCGGAACAGCCGACGAGGAACACGACAGGGAACTCCAGGCCCTTCGAGGCGTGCAGGGTCAGCAGCGACACCCGGTCGGCCCGCGGGTCCCACGTGTCGACCTCGACGCCGAGGGACAGCTCGGTGCGGAACCGCTCCAGATCGTCGCCGCAGTCCTCGGCCAGCGGCGTCAGCAGCCCGGCGGCCGTGTGCACGGCGTCGGGGTCGGCGAGGCCCCGCTCCAGCACGGCCTCGGCCGCCCGCCGCAGCCGGGCCCGCACCGACGTGGCCGTCGCGCCGCGCTCGGGAACGAAGGCCAGCTCCGCCAGGATCGCCTCCACGCCGGGCCGGTCCCGGAGCCGGTCGTGTGAACGCTTCTGGAACGGCAGGCCCGCCTGGGTGAGCGCGTCCATCACCGCGCGGGCCTGCCGGTCGGTGCGGTAGAGCACGGCGAAGTCGGAGAAGCCGAGGCCCTGCGTGCCGTCGCCGTCGACGCGCCCGCTGTCGAACGCGTGGAACGACGCCCCGCCGAGCAGCCGTTCGATGGTGTGCGCGACGAACGTGCCCTCGGCCTGTTCGGTGGCGGCCTCGTGCAGGCCGACCCTGGCGTCGCCGCAGGAGCCCATCGGGTGCAGCTGCCTGCCGGGCACGAGCGTCGCGGGCTCGACGACCCTCAGCGCGCCGTCCAGGATGTGCGGGTTGGACCGGTAGTTACGACCCAGCCGCACGGTCCGGGCGGCCGGATAGTCCTGCCGGAACCGCAGGAAGAACCCGACGTCGGCGCCGCGGAAGCGATAGATGGCCTGGTCCGGGTCGCCGATGGCGGTGAGGTTGCCCTCCGGCGGCACCAGCAGGCGCAGCAGCCGGTACTGCTGCTCGTCGACGTCCTGGTACTCGTCCACCGACACCCAGCGGTAGCGGTCGCGGTAGCTGGCGGCCAGCTCCGGATCGGACTCCAGCAGCGTCACCGGCAGGGTCACCAGGTCGTCGAAGTCGACGAGGTCGCGCTGGCGCAGCTCCTTGAGGTAGCGCTCGGCGTGGTCGGGGTGCCGGGCGCGGTCGGCCAGCAGCGCGCGGGCCTCGGTCTCCGAGCCGGTGACCTCGGTGGCGACGGCGAGCTGCCGGGCCGCGTCGGCGATGCCGAAGCGGGCAGTGAGCCCGGCGCGGTCGTGCTGTTCGCGCAGGATGCGCACACCGAGGGCGTGAAAGGTGGTGACCGTGATGTCCTGCGCCTGCCGCGGCGCGAGTGTGCCGAGCCGGTCGGTGAGCTCCGCGGCGGCCCTGCGGGTGAACGTGATCGCCAGGCACCGCGCGGGGTCGACGCCGCGCTCGGCCACCAGGTGCGCGATGCGGTGGGTGAGCGTGCGGGTCTTGCCCGTGCCGGGCCCGGCGACGATGAGCAGCGGCCCGCCCTCGACTCCGGCCGCGGCGCGCTGGTCGGGATCGAGCCCGTCCAGCAGCGACGGTGCGGTGGCCGCGGCAGGCATCGGCATGGGCGCCGGTTCGGGCGCCGCCGCGGGTTCGGCCGCCGGGACGGGGGCGGGTCGCGCGGGCTTGTGCTGCGGCTCGGGTTCGCGGGGCGACCCGGGCTCGTCGAACAGCCCGGGCGCGCTCGCGGTGCTCCGCCTGCGCAGCTCCCCTGGTTCGAACAGCCGGATGACGCCGTACTCGCCGTCGTAGCCCGGGTGGCGGATCACCTGGCCCCGGCGCAGCCGGGTCACCGCTTCGGCGAGCAGCGGATCGTGCCTGGCGATGTCGTCGGGTGGCACGTCCTGCAGGATCGCCAGTTCGGGGCCGAGCGCGGCGGTGAGCCGGTCGATCCGGCCGAGCACCTTCTTGCTCTTCGGGCCGGTGCCGACGATCTCGCTCACGATCTCCGGCAGCGGCACGAGGCAGCGGAACCCGGCGGCGCCCTCGGGCCGCACCGGTGCGGCGCGGTCGGCGAGTTGCTCGATGCGGTTGAGCACGCCGACGGTCAGTGGCTTGCCGCACTCGGGGCACAGCCCGCGGTGGGCCGTGGTCTCCGCCGGTTCCATGCGCACGCCGCACTTGCGGTGCCCGTCGACGTGGTACTTGCCCTCTTCGGGGAAGAACTCGACGGTGCCGGCGTGCCCGTCGCCGGTCTCCAGCGCGCGGCGGATCGCGTGGTAGTCGAGGTCGGTGTCGAAGACGGTGGCCTCCCGGCCGAGCATCGGCGGCGAGTGCGCGTCGGAGTTGCTCACCAGCCGGTACCGGTCGAGCCCGCTGATCTTCCAGTTCATCTCGGGATCGCTGGACAGGCCCGTCTCCAGCGCGAAGATGTGGCCCGCGAGGTCGGCGTAGCAGTGCTCGACGGCGTCGAACCCGGACTTGGAGCCCAGCACGGCGAACCAGGGCGTCCACACGTGTGCGGGCACCAGGTAGGAACCCTCGCCGGACTCCAGCGTGATCTCCAGCAGGTCGCGCGAGTCGAGGCCGAGGATGGGCCTGCCGTCGGAGCCGAGGTTGCCGATCCGGCCGAGCCTGCGGTTGAACTCCTCGGCCGCGTCGAAGCCGGGCACGTAGACGAGATGGTGCACCTTGCGGGTGCGCTCGTGGCGTTTGTAGATGGTGGAGATCTCCACCGAGAGCACGAAGCGCACCTCGTGCGCGGCCAGGCTCGGCGCGAGCCTGCGCCTGATGCCGGCGTCGAGGTCCTCGCGCAGGCGGAACAGGCCGGGCTCGGCGGGCACCAGGTTCTCGCGCAGATGCTCGAACCAGGCGGGATGGGTGAAGTCGCCGGTGCCGACGACGGTGACGCCCTTGCGCCGGGCCCACCACGTCAGGTGCTCGAGGTCGCAGTCCCTGCTGCAGGCGCGGGAGTACTTGGAGTGGATGTGCAGATCGGCATGGAAACGCACCGCGGCATCCTGCCACAGCGCCACGGCGGCACCCGGATGTGTGGCGGCCCCACACCGCCGCTCACCGGGTGGTGGCGGCGGTCCACGTTGACGCGGCCCGCGTGGTGGGAGGAAGTTGAGGCATGGCCGCCCCACTGCTCGCCGGAATCGCCGCCCGCACGGTGCCGACCGACCGGCTCACCGTCAACGTCCTGGAGGCCCCGGAGCGTTCCGGGGTGCCGGTGGTGTTCGTGCACGGCAACGTGTCGTCCAGCCTCTTCTGGCAGCGCACGATGCTCGCGCTGCCGCCAGGGCTGCGGCCGCTCGCGGTGGACCTGCGCGGCTTCGGCGGCACCGAGGCGGCGCCGGTGGACGCCACGCGCGGGCTCGCCGATTTCTCCGACGACGTCGCCGCCACGCTCGCCGCGCTGGACCTCGAGCCCGCGCACCTCGTCGGCTGGAGCCTCGGCGGCGGGGTGGTGCTGCGGCTGCTGCGCGACCACGGCGAGCGGGTGCGCACGGTGACGCTGGTGAATCCGGTGTCGCCGTTCGGTTTCGGCGGCACCCGCGGCGTGGACGGCGCCCTGCTGGATCCGGAGGGCGCCGGGTCGGGCGCGGGCGCGGCGAACCCGGAGTTCGTGCGGCGGCTGCGGGAGGGCGACCGCTCGGCCGACGAGGCGTTCTCGCCCCGGACCGTGCTGAACACCTTCTACGTCAAGCCTCCGTGCACGCTGCCCGACGCCGACGTGTTCGTGGAGTCGATGCTGAGCACCGTCACCGGCGAGGACAACTACCCCGGCGACACCGCGACGAGCCAGGCGTGGCCGGGGATCGCGCCGGGTTCCCGCGGCGTGCTCAACGCGCTGGCACCCACCCATTTCCGGCTGGCCGACCTGCACACGATCACGCCGAAGCCGCCCATCCTGTGGATCCGGGGCGCCGACGACCAGATCGTGTCGGACACGTCGATGTTCGACCTGGCCTACCTCGGCTCGATCGGGGCGGTGCCGGGCTGGCCCGGTGCCGAGACCTGCCCGCCGCAGCCCATGGTCGCGCAGACCCGGGCCGTGCTGGAGCGCTACGCGGCCGAGGGCGGCGCCGTCGACGAGGTGGTCCTTGCCGACACCGGGCACAGCCCGCACATCGAGCGCCCGGACGAGTTCCTGGCGACGCTGGCCGGTTTCCTCACGAGGGTGGAAGCGGCCTGACACCGACGCCGCCGGGCGAGCCGAAGGGCACCTTGGGTACCGGGGGTGCACCCAAGGTGCCCTTCGGCTCGGTGCTGTGGTGCGGCCCCGGCACGGATCGCGACCGGGCTACCGAGTCGGGGCCAGCATCGCGAGCACGGTCGGCGCGACGACGCCGGGGGCGTCACCGGCACGTATCCTGCCCGCGTTCACCTCGTCGGCGGCCGCGTGCACGACGGCGTAACAACTCGCCACGAGCCAGTCCAGGGGCAGATCGCCGCGGAACACGCCTGCCTGCCTTCCCCGGTCCAGCACTCGCTCCACGTGCCGGAACGCCGGATCGTGCTTGCGGCGCAACTGTTCCGGATCCAGGTCCGCGAGCGCGGCCTCCCGGGTGCGGCGCAGCGTGTTGAGGATGGACCACGACGTCTCGATCAACCTGCGCAGAGCCTCCTCGGGGTCGAGCCGGTCGAGATCCAGCGCGGTGAGCGCGGCATCGGTCTCCGCGATCGCGCTGTCGATCACCGCCTCGAGCAGCGCCTCCCGGGACGCGAAGTGGGCGTAGAGCGTCACCCGGCCCACGCCGGCCGCGCGCGCGATGTCGTTCATCGAGGGCAACGGGCCCTTGCCGAACAACTCGCGAGCCGCCGACAGGATCGCGGCGATGTTGCGTTCGGCGTCCGCGCGGCGCCGGGGCCTGGCCGTGGTCATACCCACCAGCGTACGAAGGCTCAGTGTCCGTGCCCGGTGACCGCGGCCGTCCTGCCCGCGGGAACCAGGACCAGTGACACGACCGCCGCCACGGCGGCCGCGACCGCGCACAGCAGGTAGCCGTCGGCGAAGCCGCTGACCTCGGTGGTGGCGGCGATGCTGCTCGCCGCCACCGTGGAGGCCGCCGCGACGCCGACACCCCCGCCGACCTCGTGGAAGGTGTTGACGGCGCCGGAGGCGACCCCGGCCTCGCCCGGTGGCACGTTGGCCAGCGTCGTCGACGTCGCGGTGACGAACGCCGCGCCGATGCCCAGCACGGCGACGAGAAAGCCCGGCAGCAGCGCGGCGTAGGCGTTGTCACCGGTCCCGACCTGGGTCAGCAGCGCGGCGCCCACGGCGACCAGGCCGAACCCGGCGACGGCGACCGTCCGGCCGCCGATCCGGCTGACCAGCCGCGCGCCGAGGTGCGCGCCCGCCGTCACGGCGACCGCGACCGGCAGGAACAGCAGGCCGGTCTCGAGTGCCCCGAGCCGCAGCGTGTGCTGCAGGTACAGCGAACCGAGGAAGAACAGCGTCAGCATCAGCCCGCTCGCGACCAGCATGACGAACATGCCGGAGACCACCGGCCTGCGCCCGAGCGTCCGCAGCCGCAGCAGCGGGGTGCGGGCGCCGCGCTCGATGGCGGCGAACAACGCGTAGCCGGCGACGGCGGCGGCCAGCGCGACGAGCGTCGCCGGGCCGGTCCAGCCCTCGTCCCCGGCGACCGTGAGCCCGTAGATCAGCAGTGCCGTCGCGGCTGTCACCACCAGCCCGCCTGGCACGTCGATCTCGCCGCCGCGGTGTTCGGCCGCGTCGCGCGGCACGATCGCGGGCAGCGCGGCCAGCACGGCGACGCCGACGGGCAGGTTGACGAAGAAGACCCACTCCCAGCCCGGTCCCGCCGTCAGCAGCCCGGACAGCAGCACCCCCACCGCGGCGCCGCCACCGCCAATGGCGGCCCAGATGCCCAGCGCGCGGACGCGCTCCGCGCCCTCGAACAGCCTGGTGATGAGCGCGAGCGCGGCCGGCGAGAGCAGCGCGGCGCCCACACCCTGCGCGGCGCGGCCGCCGATCAGCACGGCCCCGTCCGCGGCGAGCCCGCAGACCAGCGACGCCGCGGTGAACAGCGTCAGCCCGGCGACGAGTGTCCGGCGCGCGCCGAGGACGTCGGCGATCCGCCCGCCGAGGACCATCAGCCCGCCGAAGCACACCGTGTACGTGGTGACCACCCACGTCAGCGCCGCCCGGTCCAGGTCGAGGTCGGCGCCGATGCTCGGCAGCGCCACCTGGACCACCGTGATGTCGACGACCAGCATCGCCTGCGCGAGACAGAGCAGCGTCAGCGCGATCCAGCGCCCCGGCCGCGCCGGTGCCGCCACCGCCGTCGAACCCCCGTGTCCATGCCCGTGTGTCATCCCGTCACCTCATTAAGTCGAACATCGTTGTTCGACTTAATACGCGGCGGGGGTATGGTGTGTCAACACGACAATGCGGGCGCCCCGCAAGGGACGCCCACCTCGGTGGCGCGCGCGTTCAGTCGCCCGCGAGCAGCGTGTCGAGCTTGGCGTAGCTGTCGTGGACCCCGGCCTCCATGCCGCTGGCGATGATGCCGTCGCGCGCCTCCAGGGAGTCGAAGACGCTCAGCGAGCTCACCCTGGTGCGGCCGTCACCGAGGTCGGTGAACGTGATCGTCTCCAGCGAGACGCCGTCCGGGAACCCCTCGTAGGAGAAGGTCTGCACCAGCCGCTCGTTCGGCCGCAGCTCGTGGAAGGAGCCGAAGAAGCCGTGGACCTGGCCGTCCTCGGCGGTCTCCAGGTAGCGGTAGCGGCCGCCGGTGCGCGGCTCCCAGGCGTCGAGCCGCAGGGTGCTGCCCGCCATCCCGATCCACCTGACGACCAGCTCGGGGTCGGTCCAGGCGCGGTACACGCGCTCCCGCGGAGCGTCGAAGTCGCGGACGATCCGGATGGTGGGCAGGGCGGGGTCGGCGTCGATGGTGGTCTCGCGCCTGGGGGTCGGGGTCATGATGCGGCTCCTCGTCGTGCCGGGTCGTGGGTGGTGATGTCTGCGCTGTCGCTGTCGTCGTCCATGGCCGCCAGCAGGGCGTCGAGGCGGCGGAACCGCTCCTCGGCCTGCCTGCGGTATCGCTCGATCCATGCGGTCATGAGGTCGAACACCTCCGCTTCGAGGTGACACGGCTTGCGCTGCGCCTGCCGGCGCCGACTGACCAGTCCGGCGTCCTCCAGCACCTTCAGGTGCTTCGAGACGGCCTGCACCGACACCCCGTAGGGCTTGGCGAGCTCCCCCAGCGTCGCGTCGCCGTCCGCCAGCCGGGCCACGATGTCGCGCCGGGTGGGGTCGGCCAGCGCCGAGAACACCCGGGACAGCTGGTCGTCGGCCACCGTGCACCTCCGCTTCTTTCTTAAACCGATCGGTTGAGTAAGAGGCTCGCCCGCGAAGCGCGGCTTTGTCAACCATCCGGTTTAAGACGGCGCCCGGGAGCGGACACGAAAAAGGCCCCTTCCCGGCTCTCGCGGGAAGGGGCCTTTTCGATCTCGGTGGAGGTGCCGGGAATCGAACCCGGGTCCTCTGTCGCCTTTCCAGGGCTTCTCCGTGCGCAGTTCGCTGTGCCTCTACTCGGCCCCACCGGTCACGCGAACAAGCCGGTGTGACGGGCCCAGCCACTGTGTGTTTCCCAACCGGTCCCCGTGGCCGGGACCGGCGGTAAGCCTCCTAGCTGATGCCGGCAGACCGGGTCGGAGGCTCACCCGGGCCGACAGACTCGCACTCGCTCAGGCGGCGAGGGCGAAGTCAGCGCGACTGTTAGTCTTGGCGCTTATATTTAGTTGCCACGACGCTTTCGGTGGTCGTTGCCTGCACCGGCACGCTTCCCCTGGATCAACGTCCAGAGTCGAGACCGTTCACCCCCTTGGGACCAACTCGTGTGGTTGCTCGTACCAGGATAACGCCGGTGGCAACCACATCATTCCCCGCCCAGGGGGTGGGGCTGCCCCTACCCTGGCAACGCCGGTGAGCATGATGGTTCCCGCAGGTCAGCAGACGGATGCTGGTATCCGATGACGAAAGAGAGGACACCAGCCATGACTGCGGCCCCCAGCGGCGCCGACCTCGACCGGACCCGCCCGGGATTCGGTGGCGCGCTCGCCTACCTCCTGCTCAACCTTCCCGTGGGCATCGCCGGGTTCGTCTTCCTGGTGACCCTCGGTTCGGTCGGCATCTCGACGGCCGTCATCTGGGTCGGGGTACCCGTCGCGGCGCTGGCGGTGCTCACCGCGCGGGGCGCCGCGCGGCTCGAGCGGGCCCGCGTCTACGCCCTGCTCGACAGCCACATCCCGCTGCCCTACCGCTCGCTGCCGGAGGGCGGCCAGCGGGCGCGCTGGATGGCACGTCTGCGCGACGCGGCGACCTGGCGCGACATCACCTACTTCCTGCTGCTGTTCCCGATCGGCGTCGCGCAGTTCGTCGTCGTGGTGACGGCGTGGTCGGTGTCGCTCGGGCTGGCCGGGCTGCCGCTGTTCTACCGCTACCTGCCCGAGGGCGCCTACTTCTTCCCCTCCTACGACCTGCGCTGGATCACCGTCGACTCCGAACTCTCCGCGCTGCCGTGGTCGGCGCTCGGCGTGCTGTTCATCGCCGTCTCGGTAGCGCTCACCCGAGGCCTCGCCGCCGGGCACGTCCGGTTCGCACGGGCCCTGCTGGGCCCCACCGCGAAGCGGGTCCGCGAGTCCGAGGGTTCGCTGACGTGGACCTCGCCGATGAGCCCGGTGGCAGGATGACCGGCAGCACCGTGACGGAGGAAGCGACCATGACGACCAGCGAGGCGACGCCAGGCCGGCAGTGGCCCAGCGCCCCGAGGTCGATCGCCTTCATGGTGGCGAGCTTCCCGCTGCGGCTGGTGCAGTTCGTGCTCATCGTGGTGCTCGGCGCGGTTGGCGTCGCGACCACCGTGATCTGGGTCGGCATTCCCCTCCTGCTCTGCGCCACCTCGCTGACCCGGGGCTTCGGCGACCTGGAGCGGCGGTGGGTGCGCTCCACGCTGCGGGTGGAGCTGCCCGAGGTGGAGCGGCTGCCCACCGAGGGACCATGGCTGCGCCGGTGGTTCACCCGCCTCACCGACCCGACGACGTGGCGCGACCTGGGCTACCTGATGCTGGCGTTTCCGATCGGCGTCGTCGAGTTCGCGGTGGGCCTGGTGGGCATCGTGCTGCTGCCCATCGCGATCTGGGTGACGCCGGGCATCGGCTACCTGCACGGCAGGCTCGCGGTGGCCCTGCTCGGCCCGCCGAAGGCCAAGCGCCTGGAGGCACGCGCCTCCCGGCTGCAGGCGTCGCGGGCGCGGGGCGTCGACGCCGCCGAGGCGGAGCGCAGGCGCATCGAGCGTGACCTGCACGACGGCGCCCAGCAACGACTGCTGTCGGTGGCCATGAACCTCGGGCGGGCCAAGACGAAGGTCGACAGCGACCCGGAGGCCCTGCGTGCACTGATCGCCGAGGCCCACAGCGACGCGAAGCTGGCGGTGTCCGAGTTGCGCGACCTCGCGCGCGGCATCTACCCGGCGGTGCTCGCCGACCGGGGCCTGGACGCGGCGCTGTCGGCGCAGGCGGCCAAGTCGCCGATCCACGTCGACGTGGAGGTGGACGTCGATCCGAGGCCGCCCGCGGCGGTGGAGACGACGGCGTACTTCATCGTCGGAGAGACACTCGCCAACGTCGCGAAGCACTCCGGGGCCACGGCGGCGGCGGTGAAGGTGTGGCGCGCCGAGGACACCGTCGTGGTCGAGGTGACGGACAACGGGCGCGGTGGTGCGCAGATGCGGCCAGGGGGTGGCCTCGCCGGGCTGGCCGACCGGGCTGCCACGATTGACGGCGTCATCTCCGTCGTCAGCCCACCCGGCGGTCCCACGGTGATCCGAGCGGACCTGCCATGCTCGTGGTGAGCTGCGTTCTCACCACTGGGGAGCATGGATGCGTGTGGTCATCGCCGAGGATGCCGTGCTGCTGCGGGCAGGCGTGCAGCGGTTGCTGGCCGATGAGGGAATCGAGACGGTCGCGGCCGTCGGCAGCGGCGACGAGTTGCTCGGCGTGGTCGAGCAGCACCGCCCTGACCTGGCCATCGTGGACGTGCGCATGCCGCCGACGTTCACCGACGAGGGCCTGCGCGCGGCCCTGCGCGCGCGGGAGGCGGTCAAGGACCTGCCGGTGCTGGTGCTCTCGCAGTACGTCGAGGAGACCTACGCGGTGGAACTGCTGTCCGCGGGCGCGGGCGGCGTGGGTTACCTGTTGAAGGAGCGGGTGGCGGATGTCGCGGAGTTCCTGGACGCGGTGCGCCGGGTCGCCGGGGGCGGCACGGCCATCGACCCGGAGGTGATCGCGCAGCTCATGGCACGCGGCAGGAAGAACCCGCTGGACTCGCTGACGGCGCGCGAGTCCGAGGTGCTGGGCCTGATGGCGCAGGGGCTGTCCAACACGGCGATCGCCGCCACCCTCGTCGTCTCCCACGGCGCGGTGGAGAAGCACATCGGCAACATCTTCGCCAAGCTCGGCCTCGAAGCCAGCTCCGAGGAACACCGCCGCGTGCGCGCCGTGCTCACCTACCTCGGCCGCTGACCCCGGCACCCGCACGCCCCCCACACATACACACACAGAAGTGGGAGCAAGGGACCTTTACTCCCACAAAACGAGAGTAAATGTCCCTTGCTCCCACTTCGGCAGGGCGCTCAGCGGGCCCAGGGTGGGTCGATGGTGGTGTCGCCGACGGTGCCCCGGATGCCCTTCGAGGTGCACACCGTGAGCCGGGCGGGCACGGGGCCCGGGTTGTGCACCCGCAGCGGCGTGTGCGGTGCGGCGATGGCCGCGTCGCCAGGTTCCAGCTCGTGCACCACGCCCCCGACCTCGACGACCGCCCGCCCCTCGTGCAGCACGAACACCTCCTCCCGGTCGACCGTGTGCGGCTCGCTGCGCGCCTCCGGTCGCACCTCCAGCGACCACACGGCCAGCTCGGCCGAGCCCCGGCTGGGCACGGCCAGCGGCCGGAACACGAAGCCGTCCCTGGTGAACGTCGGCGCCTGCGCCAGCGTCACGAGCGTCATGCGCATCTCCCGAACTAGTCAACCAGCTTTACCAAGGCTACGGTAAAGCGCCCTGACCACCTAGTCAAGAGAGTTGACCATCTCATGGCCGGCGACCTTCCCGCCCTGCTCGCGACAAGCTTCCGGGCCGTCATGGACCGCGTCCACGACCAGCTCGCCGCGGACGGTTTCGCCGACGTCCGGCCCGCGCACGGGTTCGTCTTCCAGTACCTGTCCCTGCGCGGGGGCGCCACCGCCGTCGAGATCGGCGAACACCTCGGCATCACGAAACAGGCCGCCGTCCAGCTCGTCGACGAACTCGACCGCCGGGGCTACGTCGAGCGCCGTCCCCATCCGTCCGACGGCCGCAGCCGCGTCGTCACGCTCGCTCCGCGCGGCTGGGCGTGTGTCCACCGCGTGGTGGAACTGTGGGCCGGCCTCGAGCGGCAGTGGGAAGACCTGCTCGGCACCGAGCGCCTCGCTCAGCTCCGCGACGACCTCGGCAGGCTCATCAGCGCCACCTCCGGCGGCCGCCCCGTGCCGCTGCGTCCCCTCTGGTAGGGCGGGCCCCACCAGCGACAGGGCGAAAACTCGACGGCGAAGACGGCAGCCTGCACGGCTGTGTTCGGCGGGCGCTGTGACCAGGCTTGATGCCATGACACCCAGCCAGCTCAGCCCGCCGGTCACCCGCGACCGCTTCCTCGACCTCGTCCGCGCCGTCGCCATCCTCGCCGTGGTGGCGCAGCACTGGACCATGCCGGTGCTCGACTTCGCCGACGGGCGCATCACCACGGGAAACGCCCTGACCACGCCCGGCTGGTGGATCGTCACCTGGCTCTCGCAGGTGATGCCCCTGGTGTTCTTCGCGGGCGGCGCCGCCAACCTGATGTCGCTGCGCCGCGCGTCCTCGTCCCGGGACTGGCTCGCCACCCGCCTGCGCAGGCTGCTGCTGCCCGCGCTGCCACTGCTCGCCGTATGGCTGCTCGTGCCCAGGCTCCTCACCGACCTCGGCGTGCCACCACAACCGGTCGCCGTCGCGGGCGCCATCGCCGCCCAGCTGCTCTGGTTCCTGGCCGTGTACCTGCTCACCGTGCTCGCGGCACCGCTGATGGCCGCCGCGCACCGGCGCTTCGGCGTGCGAGTGCCGCTGGCGCTGGCCTGCGCGGCCGCACTCGTGGACATCGCCCGGTTCGAGGGCCTGGGCGTGCTCGGCTACGCCAACGCGGTGTTCGTGTGGCTGGCGGTGCACCAGCTGGGCTTCTACTACGCCGACGGCACGCTGCGCAGGCTGTCCCGGCGGGCCGCGCTCGGGCTGTCCGCCGCGGGCTTCGCCTGCACGGCGCTCCTGGTCGCCGCCGGTCCCTACGCCGCCAGCATGATCGGCATGCCCGGCGCGGAGGTGTCGAACATGAGCCCGCCCACCCTGTGCCTGATCAGCCTGGCCGTCGGCCAGATCAGCCTGGTCCTCGCCGCCCGGCCGGCGCTCGAGGCGTTCGCGGGCAGGCCCGCCGTGCGGGGTGTGCTCGGCTGGGCCGGGCCGCGGTTCATGAGCATCTACCTGTGGCACATGCCCGCGCTCGTCGTGGTCTCCGGCGTCACCGTGCTGGCCCTCGACTACGCCACGCCCGTGCCCGGCACCCTGCTGTGGCTGGCGGCGCTGCCCGCGTGGCTGACGCTGACCGGCCTGGTGCTCACCGGCCTGCTGCGGCTCTTCGGCCGGTTCGAGGCAAGGTCGTGGCCGGCCGCCGACGCGGTGCCCACCTGGCAGCTCGTCGCCGCGGGCCTGCTCGGCTCCACCGGGCTGCTCGGGCTGGCCGCCACGGGGTTCGCAGCCAGCCCTTCCGGCTGGGCCGTCCTGGTCGGCGGCGCCTTCCTGCTCACGGGCAAGACGGTCACCGTCCGCCGCCGGGTCGCCGCCGAAGCGGCCTAGAGGTCGAGCAGCTTCGCGGGCGTGTCGTGCAGGACGGAACGCAGGAACGGCTCTCCCAGCCGGTCCTCCGCCTCCGCCCAGGCCGCGACCGCCCGCAGCTGCGTGGCGTAGGGGTACGGGATGTTCGGGAAGTCGGTGCCCAGCAGCACCCGGTCGGCGACCGGAACGAGCCGCCGCGGCCAGTCCGGGGGCAGCGGCATCAGCTTCTCCGTGAACGGCACGCCGACCATGGTGGTGTCCAGGTACACCCGCGGGTAGGCGGCCATCAGCTCCAGTGCACGCTCGTACTCGGGCATCGCGGCATGCGCCAGCACGGCCGCCAGGCGCGGATGCCGCGCGAGCACCTCGGCGAACACGTCCAGCCCGGTGTGTTCGCCCCGCAACGGACCGTGTCCACAGTGGATCACCACGGGCACCCCGGCGTCCGCCAGCGCGCCCCACACCGGGTCGAGCAGCCCGTCCCTGGGGTCGTAGGCGCCCACCTGGACGTGGGCCTTGAAGCACCGGGCCCCCGCCCGCAGGGCGGCGTCCACATAAGACGCGGCCGAGGGTTCGGGATAGAAGGTGGCAGTGGGTACGGCGTCCGGCTCCCGCGCGGCGAACTCCAGTGCCCATTCGGACAGCCACTGCGCCATCCCGGGCTTGTGCGGATACACCAGCGGGGCGAACCGGCGTACGCCGAACGACCGCAGCGCGGCCAGCCGTTCGGGCTCGGGCAGGCGGTAGTGCACGGGCCACGGGGTGCCGTAGTGCTCACCGGCGTTGTCGAAGTAGGCCCACACCTTCGCCATGACCCGCTCGGGCAGGAAGTGCACGTGGATGTCGACCAGCCCGGGCAGTCCCAGCTCCCGTGCCCAGGCCTGGATGTCGGCGTCGGACGCCGGCCCCGCGCTCACCGGCGGTACTTGCCCTTCACGGCACGGCCCATCGCCCTGGCGACCTCGCGCTCGGCGTCGCGCTTGGCGAGGGCCTGCCGCTTGTCGTAGGCCTTCTTGCCCTTGGCCAGCGCCAGCTCGACCTTGACCTTGCCGTCCTTGAAGTACAGCGACAGCGGCACCAGGCTGACGCCGCCCTCCTTGGTCTTGCCGATCAGCTTCTCGATCTCGCCGCGGTGCAGCAGCAGCTTGCGGGTGCGGCGCGGGGTGTGGTTGGTCCAGGTGCCCCGCGCGTACTCCGGGATGTGCAGGCCGCGCAGGAACACCTCGCCGTCGTCGACCGTGGCGAAGGCGTCGGCGAGCGAGGCCTTGCCGTCACGCAGGCTCTTCACCTCGGTGCCCACGAGAACGACACCCGCCTCGTAGGTGTCGAGGATCGAGTAGTCGTGCCGCGCACGACGGTTCGAGGCGATCACCTTGCGCCCGACTTCCTTGGCCATGATTCGACTGTAACCGCTAGTGGCGGACGTAGAGCCGCAGTGTCACGTACCCGGTGACCGCCGAGATCACCACCGACACACCGAGCAGGATCGGCGCCACCACGACGAGCACTTCGAAGAACTCGATCTGCGGGACGATGCCACCTGTCGCCGCCATGGCGCGGTCGAGCGCGAGGAACTTGAGCGCGGTCACCCCGCCGATACCGACGACGGCGCCGAGCACGCCGGCCACCACGGCCTCCAGCAGGAACGGTAACTGCGTGTACCACCGCGTCGCGCCGACCAGCCGCATGATGCCGACCTCGGTTCGTCGCGTGTACGCCGAGACCTGGATGGTGTTGGCGATCAGCAGCACGGCCGCGAGTGCGGTGAAGAGGGCGACGACGAACATGACGTTGCGGCCGGCGTTGAGGAAGCTGAAGAACCGGTCGAGGAACTTGTTCTGGTCGTCGATCTTGGCCACCCCGGCCTGGCCGCTGTACTCCTGCAGGATCACCTCGCTGCGGGCCGGGTCGAACAGCTTCACGTGCAGCGAGGCGGGCAGGGCCTGCGGCCGCGCGAGCTCCACGAGCTCGGGCTGGCCCTCGAAGATGCGCTTGAACCGCTCGTAGGCCTCGTCCCTGTTCTCGTACACCACGGACTCGACGGCCTGGTTGCTCTCCAGCGACTGGCGGATCGAGGCGCAGGGCTCGCCCGTGCAGTCCTTGTCGTTCGCGCTGATGTCCTCAGTGAGATACACGGTGACCTCGACGTCGTCGAGGTAGTTGACCTTCATCTTGTCGATCGTGCGGACGAAGAGCAGGCCAACACCGAGCATGCCCAGTGAGATGGCGGTGGTCAGGATCATCGCGATGGTCATCGTGACGTTCCGGCGGAGACCGGTGACGACCTCGCTGAACACGAAGCTGGCGCGCATCGGAGGACAGAGTTCCTTGGGTCGGGGGCTACGGGGGCGGGTGCCGGTCGCTGCGGGGGATCAGCGGCCGACGCCGTACACGCCGCGTTTGTCGTCGCGGATCACCCTGCCGAGGTGAAGCTCGACGACGCGGCGGCGCATGGAGTCGACGATCGAGTGGTCGTGGGTGGCCATCAGCACCGTGGTTCCGGTGCGGTTGATGCGTTCCAGCAGGAGCATGATGTCCTGGCTGGTGTCGGGGTCCAGGTTTCCGGTGGGCTCGTCGGCCAGCAGCACCAGCGGCCGGTTGACGAACGCGCGGGCGATCGCGACGCGCTGCTGCTCACCACCGGAGAGCTCGTTCGGCATGCGGTCGGCCTTGCCGTCGAGCCCCACGAGCTCGAGCACCTCGGGCACGACCTTGTCGATCGTGCGCTTGGGCTTGCCGATCACCTCGAGCGCGAAGGCCACGTTCTCGGCGACCGTCTTGTTGGCCAGCAGCCGGAAGTCCTGGAACACGCAACCGATGGTCTGGCGCAGGCGGGGGATCTTACGCCGGGGCATCTTGGCCACGTCGAAGTTCGACACCATCACCCGACCCCTGCTGGGCACCTCCTCCCGCAGCAGCAGCCGGAGAAAGGTCGACTTCCCGGACCCGGAGGGTCCAATGAGGAAGACGAACTCACCCTTGTCCACGTCGACCGAGACGCCCTCGAGCGCGGGGCGTGTCGAGGTCTTGTAGACCTTGGAGACAGAATCGAGCCGGATCACGGTGCGCCATACTACTCACGACGCCCGTTAAGCCCAGGTTGCCCGGGCAAACGTCACCTCTCCCAGGTCAGGCTGCCGCCGTCTCCTGCTGCTTGCGCCAGCGGATACCGGCCTCGAGGAAGCCGTCGATCTCGCCATCGAGCACAGCCGACGGGTTGCCCGTCTCGTGCTCGGTCCGCAGGTCCTTCACCAGCTGATACGGGTGCAGCACGTAGGAGCGCATCTGGTTGCCCCAGCTGGAGCCGCCGTCGCGCAGCGCGTCCATCTCGGCACGCTCCTCCTCCTTCTTGCGCTGCAGCAGCTTCGCCTGGAGGACCTTCATCGCCGCCGCCTTGTTCTGCAACTGCGACTTCTCGTTCTGGCAGGAGACCACGATCCCCGTGGGCAGGTGGGTGATGCGCACCGCCGAGTCCGTGGTGTTCACGCTCTGTCCACCAGGGCCTGACGAACGGTACACATCGACGCGGATGTCCTTCTCGGGAACGTCGACGTGGTCGACCTCCTCGACCTCCGGCAGCACCTCGACGTGCGCGAACGACGTCTGCCTGCGGCTCTGGTTGTCGAACGGCGAGATGCGCACGAGCCGGTGGGTGCCCTGCTCCACGGAGAGCGTGCCGTAGACGTAGGGCGCGCTGACCTTGAAGGTGGCGGAGCGGATGCCCGCCTCCTCGGCGTAGGAGATGTCGTAGACGTCGGTCGGGTAGCCATGCCGCTCGGCCCAGCGCAGGTACATGCGCAGCAGCATCTCGGCCCAGTCGGCCGCGTCGACGCCGCCCGCCTCCGAGCGGATGGTCACGACGGCGTTGCGCGCGTCGTACTCGCCGGAGAGCAGCGTGCGCACCTCGAGGGTGTCGATCTCCGTGCGCAGCTGTGCGAGTTCGCTCTCGGCCTCGGCCTTGCTCGCCGCGTCGCCCTCGGCCTGGGCGAGTTCGTGCAGCACGCCGAGGTCGTCGAGGCGCTGGCGCAGGTCGGTGACCTTGCGCACGTCGGCCTGCTTGTACGAGAGCTGGCTGGTGACCTTCTGCGCGGCGGCCGGGTCGTCCCAGAGGTCGGGCCGGGCGGCCTCCTCCTCCAGCTCCGCGACCTCTCTGCGCAGGGCGTCGATATCCATCACGGATTCGACCTGCGACAGCTTGCCGGCGAGGTCCTTCAGGACAGCTTCGAACTCAACACTCACAACCCACAAGGTTACGGCAAATCGTGCGGCCGCTCGCAGCGGCCGCACGTATCTGCCGTACTCAGTCGGAAAGGGCATCCACGAGCTTGAGCGCGGCCCTGGCGTGCGCCACGCCGAACTCCGCGACCGCCTTCGCGAGGGGGTCGGGAGCGGCCTTGACGGCGGCCTTGGCCTCGTCGAGCTCCTGGCTGTAGGTGGCTCGGGCCGACTCGAAGAGCGTCGCCCGCTGCTTCTGCGTGAGCACGCCCGCGTGGACGACGCGCAGAATCAACGGGCTACGGAGGTGGTCGGGACCATAATCGCTGGTCAGCCACCCCTTGAACGCCTTCTTACCGGCGGCGGTGATCAGATACTGCTGGCTGGAGCGCGGCCCCTGCTTGCCAAGCCGCACGTAGCCCTCCCGGTGCAGGGCGGGGAGCTCCCGGTACACCTGGCTCCTCGTGACGCTGAAGAACGTGCCGAACCGTTCCTCCGCGCCCGCGACGAGCTCGCCACCCGTGGCAGGGCCGTCGTGCAGCAGGCCGAGCAGTGCTGCGGCGGTTGCGTTCAAATCGGACACGCTACTACCGTGCCACGTTCTCGCTTCTGTGTCCACTGTGGTCTAGGATTCCGTCCACTGTGGAACCCCTGTATCAGAGAGCGCACCCGCCTCTGAGCACGGAAAAGGCCCGGATCGAGACTCGATCCGGGCCTTTTCGAACGTGGTAGCGGGGACAGGATTCGAACCTGCGACCTCTGGGTTATGAGCCCAGCGAGCTACCGAACTGCTCCACCCCGCGTCGTTGTGTCTACAACTCTAACACCCGCCCGAACGGCCCACCCACAGGGGCCCCCGAAGGCCTACCCACGAGGTCCCGAAAGCCCACCTACAAGGTCCCGAAGGTCTACCTACGGGGGGTCCAGGGGGAAGCCCCTCCTGGCGGGGGTCTGGGGGTTCGACCCCCAGGACAATGCGAAAGATGCCGAGGTCCGCGCATTCCGCGGACACTCGGCACCCAGCATCTGTAGCGGGGACAGGATTCGAACCTGCGACCTCTGGGTTATGAGCCCAGCGAGCTACCGAACTGCTCCACCCCGCGTCGGTGACACCCACCTTACGCCCGGGTTACCCCGAGGCGCAAAGTGGGTGCCATCACCGTCAGCCTCCCGCGTTCTGGGCCTCCTCGTAACGCTGGGCGGCCCGGTCGAGCTCCTCCAGCGCCTCACCCTGCGCCGTGAAGTCGCCGGACTGCTGGGCCGACCGCAGCTTGTCCAGGGCGGCCTGGATGTCGGCCACGGCCTGCGCCAGTTCGCCGCCGCCGTTGCCGTCGGCCGGTGGTTGCTGGCCCTGGGTGTCCGTCGGCGGCGTGGAGGGCTGGTCGGTGCCCTCGTCACCGGGCTGGGCGGGGCCTGGCGCCGCCTCGCCGGTGCCCTCGCCGAAGACCTCGTCGAGCGCGCCGCTCAGCGTCGAGGAGACGCCGATCCGGCCGCCGAAGAACACCAGCACCCTGGCCAGCTGCGGGTAGCTCTGCGCGTTGCGCTGCTGGATGTAGACGGGTTCGACGTAGAGGAAGCCTCCGGCCACCGGCAGGGTCAGCAGGTTCCCGTAGTTGATGTCGACGCTCTCGTTGCCGAGCAGCGTGCGGTCCTGGGTGAACTTCGGGTTGCTCTGGAAGGCGTTCTGGACCTGAACGGGCCCTTCCTGTTGCTGGCCGCCGCCCGTGGGCAGCCGCAGCACCGTGATGTCGCCGTAGGTCTCCGGATCGGACGACACGCTCGCCCAGGCCGAGAGGTACTGCCGCGCCAGCGGCGTCATGGCGCTGGTCAGCTGGAACGTCGGCGAGTCCTGGCCGGGCACCTGCGCCAGGATGTAGTAGGCAGGCTGCTTGGCCGTGTCGGAGTTCGGGTCGAGCCCACCCGGCTGGGTCGGGTCCTGCGGGACGTTCCAGAATGTCTGCGTCGAGTAGAACTCCTGCGGGTTCTGCACGTGGTACTTGGTCAGCAGCTCCCGCTGGACCTTGAACAGGTCCTCCGGGTAGCGGAAGTGCTGCCGCAGCTCCGGAGTGATCTCCGACTCCGGCTTGACGATGCCGGGGAACACGTTGCGCCACGCCTTGAGCACAGGCTCGTTGTCGTCCATCGAGTAGAGGTCGACGGTGCCGTCGAAGGCGTCGACGGTGGCCTTCACCGAGTTCCGGATGTAGTTGATCTGGTTGTCCTGCTGCCGGGCCACGCCGCTCAGCGAGTCCTCGGTCGCGGTGCCGATCGACTGCCGCTGCGCATACGGGTAGTTGTTGAGCGTGGTGTAGCCGTCGACGATCCACTTGATCTTGCCGTCGATCACCGCCGGATACGGGTCGCCGTCCACCGTGAGCCACGGCGCGACCTTCTCGACGCGCTCCCGCGGGTCCCGGTTGTACATGATCTTCGAGCCCTCGCCGATGGCGTCGGAGAAGAGGATGTTCCGCTCCCCGTGCTGGGCTGCGAAGACAAGCCGGTTGAACCAGTTGTCGATCGGCACGCCACCGCTGCCCTTGTAGAGGTAGCTGCGGTCGGTGGCCGTGTCGTACTCGCCCGGTGCCTGGCCCCGCTGCCCGCCCACGATGGCGTAGTCGGTGGCCAGCTCGCCGAAGTAGATGCGCGGCTCGTCGACCCGGATGCCCGCCCCGGTGGGGTTCTGCGTGTCGCTGGTCCTGGCGATCGGGTAGCCGCCGTCGCTGTTGGCGCCCTCGATGGCCCGGTCGATCGTGTTCGCCGGGGCGGCGACGAAACCGTTGCCGTGGGTGTAGACGAGGTGCCGGTTGATCCAGGTCTGCTGGTTCTCGCGCAGGCCGTTGGTGTTGATCTCCTTGGCCGCCACGATGTAGGCCTGCCGCTCGCCGTTGACCTCGTACCGGTCGATGTCCAGCTTGTCCGGGAACCCGTAGAAGTTCTCCCGGCCGACCCGCTGGGTGAAGGTCGGGCTCAGCACGTTCGGGTCGAGCAGCCGGATGTTCGGGATGGTGCCCTCGTCGTTGCGGATCTGTTCGGAGCTGGCCTGGGAGCTGCCGCTGTAGTCGCGGTAGTTGACGTTCTCCAGCCCGTACGCGAAACGGGTCGCGGTCATGTTGCGCTGGATCGACTCGGCTTCCTTCTGGTTGGCGTTCGGCCGCACGGAGAACTGCTCGAGCACCGCGGGCCAGGCCACGCCGATGATGATGCCGGACAGGATCAGCAGCACGAGCGCGATCGCCGGCAACTGGACGTTGCGCAGGAACGCGCCGACGAAGAACGCCACGGCGCAGAACACCGAGATGCACAGCAGGATCAGCTTCGCGGGCAGCACCGCGTTCAGGTCGGTGTAGGTGGCGCCGGTGAACAGGCTGTTCCGGTCGGACAGCAGCAGGTAGTACCGGTCGAGGAAGTACTCCGCGGCCTTGAACAGGACGAAGACGCCGATGAGCACCGAGAGCTGCACCCGCGCCGGGCCCGAGATCTGGCCGCCCCTTCCCGCGAGCCGCACGCCGCCGAAGAGGTAGTGGGCGAGCAAACCGCCGATGAAGGCGACGACGATCGCGACGAACAGCCAGCCGAGCAGCCAGCCGTAGAACGGCAGGTCGAAGACGTAGAAGCCGATGTCGTGGCCGAACTGCGGGTCGGTGCGGCCGAAGCTCGTGCCGTTCAGGAAGAGCTGGACGGTTTGCCAGTTGCTCTGCCCGGACACCCCTGCGATGAGGCCGGCGGCCACGGGGATGCCGATGCCGAACAGCCGGACCCTGGCCACGACGAGCGAGCGGTACCGCGCGAGCGGGTCGTCGGCGCCGGTGACCGGCACGAAGATCGGCCGCGTGCGGTAGGCGATCGCGAGGCTGATCGCGAGCAGACCGCCGACGAGCAGGCCCGAGGCGAAGAACAACACGATCCGCGTCAGCAGGATCGTGCTGAACACGTTGCGGGCGCCGACCTCGCCGAACCACAACCAGTCGACGTAGGTGTTCAGGAATCTGGCCCCGAGGAGCAGCGCCAGGATGATGACGGCGGCGAGGATCAGCAGGATTCGGGCTCGCCGGGACAGCTTCGGCAGGCTGACAGGGGGCCGGGTGGCCACTACGCACACTCCCGTGGTCGAGACTGAACTACTCGGGGCGCCAGCGCTGTGAGCGTCCCATGGCTATCTAACTGTACGGAGCCGGGTCCGAGTTCCCGAAACCCCCCAAACCGGGCGCAGTCGGGCCGCCTCGAGCCGCCTGACACGATGGTGCCCATGACCGACAGCGAGAACAACGCGGGGGCACCAGGCGTGGCGGCGCTGGCGCGCGAGGTGGAGGAGTTCGTCGCGTCTGCGGGCTGGAACCAGCGCCCGCAGTTGTTCGCGCTCGTGCCGACAGCGGACCTGCTTCGCCAGCAGCCCGAGCTGGCGGGCCAGCTGGACGAGGCAAGCGAGCTGACGCCCGTGGCACAGGAGGACCTGCCCGAAGGCGACCTCGCCGACGCGCTGGCGCACATCGCCTGGCCCGACGCCGTCCACGGCTGCGCGCTGGCCCAGGAGATCATCGTGCTGCCCCCGGACGCCGAGTCGGAGCTGCCCGAGGTCGACGACAGCGCCGGGTCCGGCGATGTCGAACGGCTCAGGCAGGCCGCCGCCCACCATCCCCGGCGCACCGAGGCCCGCCTGGTCGCCGCGGTGCTGCGGGACGGCGCCGCCGCGTGCGTGATGCGCCTGCGCGGCAAGGAGGACGACGAGGACGGCGTCGAGGAGATCATCGAGCATCCCGAACTCGCCCCGAACCTGGTCGACGCCCTGCGCGCCACCCTGCTCCCCTGATCTCCCCGCCCCCAGACCGGGAGCAAGGGACCTTTACTACCGCCAGACGAGAGTAAAGCTCCCTTGCTCCCGGTTCCGGGGCGGCGGCTCAGCACGAGGGCACCGGCTGCCCGTTGCGCAGGTTCTCGAGGGCGCTGACGGCGCCGTTGAGGTCGGAGACCTTGACCAGGCGCAGACCGTCCGGCGCGGCCGCGGCCGCCTCCGCGCAGTTGTCCTCAGGCACGAGGAACACGCTGGCCCCCGCCTCCTTGGCGGCGACGACCTTGAAGGAGATGCCGCCGATCGCCCCGACCTCGCCCTTCTCGGTGATCTCACCGGTACCGGCAACGCGCTCACCGGACACGAGGTCCTCCGGCGTCATCCGGTCGACGATCGCCAGCGCGAACATCAGACCGGCCGAGGGGCCGCCGACGTCCTCGAGGGAGATGTCCACCTCGAACGGCACGTCGGCCCGGTCGATCGGCTGCATTCCGACGAAGCCCTGCGGCCCGTCGGGGTGCCTGGCCAGCGTCACCGACTCGGTGCGCGGCGGCTGCCCGTCCCGCTGGAAGGTCAGCGACACGGACTGGCCGGGCCGGGTGTCGGCGAGGGCTTCGCGGACGTCGTCCTCGTTGCCGATCCGCTGTCCGTTCACCCTGAGCAACCGGTCACCCGGCTTCAGCACCCGATCGGCCGGGCTGTCCGAGACGACCTCCTTGACCACCACGCGCACGGGGTAGCCCAGCCTGCGGAGGGCCGCGACCTCCGCGTTGCTCTGCGAGTCCTGGAACTGCTGGACGTTCTGCCGCCGGACCTCCTCGTCCGTCTGCCCCGGCTGGAAGTACTCCTCGCGGGGGGCGATCGCGTACCGGCCGCTCGCCCAGAGCCCGAGCGCGCCGAACAACGTCACGTTGTCGTTCAGCGACACAGTCGTCATCCGCAGCTCACCGCGCGTCGGATAGGTCTGCTCACCGTCGATGGTCACGACCCGTTCGCCGTCGACCGTGCCGAGCGTGTCGTAGGTCGGGCCGGGACCGAGCGCCACGTAGGGCACCCGCACGAACGCGCCGAGCAGGGCGAACACCACCACCAGGACCCCGCTGAACAGCAGTGTCCACCCGCGCCTGCTCAGCCGCCTCCGCCCACCGGACGCGGTGTCCTGCGCGTCTCTGTGCTCCGCCGCCTCACCGGGCGCGGCGCTCGCGTGCGTGACACCTGATGCTGCTGTGTTGTCGCGGGGCTCGCTCACAGCCCACAGCGTACGGTGACGGATGTCAGCGAACGGTGCAGGTCTGCCCGCCCGCCACGACCCCTAGGGGGCGGGCTGCGCCAATCCGGGGATGACGTTCGCGCAGGCCCGCGTACGGTGGTGATATGAGCAACCCACCGTTCGGCTTCGGCCTGCCCGACCCCGACAAGGGCCGGGACAACGAGTCGTCAGGCTCCGGCGGCCAGCAGCCGCCTGGCTCGGGTGCCGACGCGTTCCAGCAACTGGGGCAGATGCTCAGCCAGCTCGGCCAGATGCTGAGCCAGGCAGGCAGTTCGTCGGGACCGGTCAACTACGACCTGGCGAAACAGATCGCCATGCAGCGCCTCGCCAGCGGCGGCGAATCCACGTTGGGTTTCTCCTCCCCGGAGACTTCCGGCGAGGGTGCCGTGCGCGATGCCGCTCACCTCGCCGAGCTGTGGCTGGACGAGGCGACGATCCTGCCTGCGGGAGCGTCCAACACCGTCGCCTGGAACGCACGGGACTGGGTGGAGAAGACGCTGCCGACCTGGCAACGGCTGTGCGACCCGGTCGCCAAGCAGGTGTCCGGAGCTTGGATGCAGGCGCTGCCCGAAGAGGCCAAGCAGGCCGCGGGCCCCCTGCTGTCGATGGTCGGCCAGATGGGTGGCATGGCGTTCGGCTCGCAGCTGGGCAACGCCCTCGCCGAACTGGCCTCGGAGGTGCTGACGTCGACGGAGGTGGGGCTCCCGCTCGGCCCGGCCGCGACCTCGGCTCTGCTTCCCGCGAACATCGAGAAGTTCACCGAGGGACTCGAGCGGCCCAGCAGCGAGGTGCTCGTCTTCCTCGCCGCCAGGGAAGCGGCGCATCAGCGGCTGTTCGCCCACGTGCCGTGGCTACGGCAGCGGCTGCTTGCGACGGTCGAGGAGTTCGCGCACGGCATCACCGTGGACACGTCCGCGCTGGAGGAGCTTGCCGGCCAGGTCGATCCGAGCAACCCCGCCAGCATCGAGCAGGCGATGTCGTCGGGCCTGCTGGAGCCCAAGACCACGCCGGAGCAGCAGGCGGCCCTGACGCGGCTGGAGACGCTGCTCGCGCTGGTCGAAGGCTGGGTCGACGTCGTCGTGGCCGAGGCGGTCGGTGATCGGCTGCCCGGTGCCGATGCGCTCAGGGAGACGCTGCGCCGCCGGCGCGCGACGGGCGGACCCGCCGAGCAGACGTTCGCCACCCTGGTCGGCCTGGAGCTGCGCCCGCGGCGGATGCGTGCGGCGTCGGCGTTGTGGAAGCTGGTCGGCGACCAGCACGGCATCGACAAGCGCGACCACCTGTGGTCGCACCCGGACCTGATGCCGACAGCCGAAGACCTGGACGACCCGATGGCGTTCGCCGAGCGGCTCGGCGCACCGGCGGAGCTCGGTGACGACCCCATCGCCGAGCTGGAACGGACGGAGCGGGCCGAGGAAGACGCCAGGTCGCAGAAGGCCGACGAGGCGGGCGAGGGCGGCCCCGACGACGACACCGAAGGCGATACCGGCAAGCAGGCCTGACTGGCCCTCGAACGCCGGCTGTCCGCGGTGCGGGCTGATCACGGTCGCGTGGACCGCGATCAGCCCGCCGCATGCCTTACTGCCCAGGCGCGCGCTGAACGGCAGCCGCCCTCCAGTGCCGCCGCACGGACGGCGCTCGCCAGGGCTGGTCGTTCGGCGGGCTCCTAGTCGGCTCCGTCGAGCGCCGAGATGCCCAGCCCCTCGGCGGCGGAAAGCCCTTCGAGGTACCCGATGGCGCGCTCGGTCTTCGGGTAGCGCTGGACCAGAGCCCAGAAA
Organism: Prauserella muralis; assembly: GCF_003202285.1. Lineage (GTDB taxonomy): Bacteria > Actinomycetota > Actinomycetes > Mycobacteriales > Pseudonocardiaceae > Prauserella_B > Prauserella_B muralis. Next base: position 2,042,916 of record NZ_MASW01000001.1, on the reverse strand, counting down.
CGGGCGTTGTGCTGCGCGACGCGCAGATGCGCCAGTTCGTGGACGAGGACGTAGTCGAGGACCCACGACGGCACGCTTCTCAGATGCTCGCTCACCCGGATCGTCCGATCGGCCGGCGTGCAGGACGCCCACCGGGTACGCATCGGCGGCACCCAGCGCACGCTGGCCGGTTTCGCCGTGCCGTCCAGGTAGCGCCTGGACAGCTCCAGGCACCGCAGCAGCAGCGCCTCGTCCGAGGCACGGACCGGCGAGGCCCGTTTCGTCTCGGTTCGCTGCAGCTTGCGCTGCATCTCCCCGACCCAGTGCTCTTCCTCGGCCCGGCTCATCTTGGCGGGGATGAGCACTACCAGTGTGTCGCCGTCCCGGTAGGCGGTCACCGTGCGGTGGCGCCGCGCGCTGCGCCGCACTTCGATTTTCTGTTCTGGGACCGAGGGCTGGCGCTTGCCCTTGTCCCGATTCCTCAAGGAGGGAACCCGTGCTTCGGCCACGTGTCCACCGTAAGGCCAGGGGCCGACAACGAGGATGGCTCGAAGGTCACAAGACCGGAGTTGTCCACAAATAGGTTTACTTGTGGACAACTGGGGGCACGGTGGGTGCGCGTCAGGCGACGAGACGTCACCCTGAGCCACATGGCCAAACCGACACGCAGCGTGACCATCCCGCGACGCCCGCGATTCGTACCGGGACTGGAGGTCCTGGAACGCAGACCCGACGAACTGCAGATCGGCTTGGAGCCACGCCATGCCGTCGTCGCACCGCACCTGCCACCGATCCTGATGGACATCCTGCGCAGCCTGGACGGCAGCCGCAGCACCAGCTCGCTGCTCGCGCTCGCCGAGGGCGAACACGCCGAGCGGCTGCGCGATCTGCTGACCGGCCTCACCGAGCGTGGACTCATCGAGGACGCGGAGCCCCCGGCGCACCCGCACACGCGGACCGAGGAGCCCGAGCTGTGGTCGGCGAATCTGGGCAGGAGCAGGCAGGACACAGCGTCGCAGCGGGCCCAGTGTGCCGTTCTGATCCACGGCGGCGGGCGCGTGGCCGCCGCGGTCGCCGCCCTGCTCGCGGCCGCCGGTGTCGGGCACATCGACACCGAGGCCAAGGGCACGGTCGGCATGGACGATCTCGGCTCCGGTTTCGTCGACGGCGATGTCGGCATGGGCCGACGCCAGGCTCTCGCGGCGGTCGTCCACAGAGCCAACCCTCGAACGAGAACCGGGCGCATCCGCAGCAACCGGCTGCCCGATCTCGTGCTGCTCACCGACGCCGTCGTCCCCGCGCCGGAGGTGGTCACCGAGCTGATGGCCGACGGCGCCGCCCACCTGCCCGTCCGGGTCCGGGACGGAATCGGCATCGTGGGCCCGCTCGTGCTTCCCGGCCGCAGCAGCTGCCTGCGCTGCGCCGACCTGCACCGCACCGCGCTCGACTCGTGCTGGCCGCGGGTTGCCGGCCAGCTCGCTGGCCGCTACCAGCGTGCCGAGCTCAGCAGCGTGCACGCGGTCGCCGCGCTCGCCGCCGGTCAGGCGCTCCGGGTGTTGAGCCCCGAGGACACCCCGCCCCCGACCTGGAACGCCACGCTCGAGATCGACTGTTACGGCGGCACGATGACGCAGCGCGAGTGGCTCCCCCACCCGCGCTGCGGATGCGGGGCCAGCAAGCCACGCTTCAGGACGTAGCGGGCAACTACGACCACAGACGGCTGCGGACCCCGTGATCGGCAAGGCAGAATCGCTGTCGTGACCGACTTCCGCGACTCCCTCGACGACCGCGCCGACGCGGCGATGCCCCGCAGAACCGCCGCGCGGACGGCAAAGCTGGCGAGCCTGCCGCTGGGCATCGCCGGCCGCGCTGTCGGCGGCTGGGGCAGGCGCCTCACCGGCCAGACCGCCGAGGAGGTCAACTCCGCCCTTTCGGCGAAGGCCGCCGAGCAGCTGTTCGAGGTGCTCGGCACCCTCAAGGGCGGCGCGATGAAGTTCGGTCAGGCCCTGAGCGTGTTCGAGGCGGCCATCCCCGACGAGTACGCCGCCCCCTACCGTGAGGCGCTCACCAAACTCCAGGCCGCCGCGCCGCCGATGTCGGCCCGCCAGACCCACCGTGTCCTCGCCGAGCAGCTCGGGCGCGCCTGGAAGCAGCGCTTCGCCGACTTCGACGACGACCCGGCGGCCTCGGCCAGCATCGGCCAGGTGCACCGCGGCGTCTGGCACGACGGCAGACCGGTCGCCGTGAAGGTCCAGTACCCCGGTGCGGACGAGGCCCTACGCAGCGATCTGCGCCAGCTCCAGCGCTTCAGCAGGCTGTTCCAGGCGCTGGCCCCCGGGACGGAGGTCAAGCCGCTGCTCGCGGAACTCGCCGCCCGCATGGACGAGGAGCTGGACTACCGGGCCGAGGCCGACAACCAGCGCGGTTTCGCCAGGGCGTTCGACCAGGACGCCCAGGTCTACATTCCGCGGGTCGTGGCCAGCTCGCCCAAGGTCGTCGTCACCGAGTGGGTCACCGGCACCCCGTTCGCGCGAATCATCGGCAGCGGCACGGTCGACCAGCGCAACGAGGCAGGCAGGTTGCTCGCCGAGTTCCACTACTCGTCGCCTGCCCGAGCGCGGATGCTGCACTCCGATCCCCACCCGGGCAACTTCATGCTGCTCGACGACGGGCGGATCTCGGTGCTGGACTTCGGCGCCGTGGCGCATCTGCCCGAAGGTGCGCCGCCCACCCTCGGCCGCATCATGCGGCTCGCGCTCGACGGCCGGTCGGCCGACCTGCTCGACGTGCTCCGTGCCGAGGGGTTCGTCCGCCCCCGAGCCGACGTCGATGCCGATGACGTCTACAAGTACCTCCTTCCCTTCGTCGCTCCGCTCACCGAGGAGCGCTTCCATTTCTCCCGCCGCTGGGCCCAGAAGCAGGCGCTCCGGATGGGCGACGTTCGCAGCCAGGACTTCCGTACCGCTCGATCTCTCAACCTGCCGCCGCACTGGTTGCAGATCCACCGGGTGACCGCGGGCGCCGTGGGCATCCTGTGCCAGCTCGATGCCGAGCTGGCTCTGCGCTCCATTGTCGAACGCTGGCAGCCCGGCTTCGCGTCATGATCGCGAGTTGTCCACAGTTCGCGGCGAATTGACCCGAACGTGCCGTTCACGACGGCGAGTTGTCCACATTCTCGGCGATCGCTTCCGCAACTGGACCGTGGACGGCCACGCTCGGGACATGACCAGACGAGCGCACACGGGCGTACTGCTGCCCGACGCACCCGACAACATCATCTCGGTCGCCGAGCTGCGTGACAGCGGGCTGTCGACCCGGGTCATCGCGATGCGCTGCAGGCCTGACGGCCCGTGGCGGAAGCTGATGCGCGGCGTCATCCAGCTCGCGCCCGGCGAGCCGACACGAAGACAGCTGCTGCGCGCGGCGGCGGTCTACCTCGGCGGCGATGGCGTGCTCTCCGGCATCGACGCCCTGATCGCGCACGGCCTCGAACTGCCGGTGCCTCGCGTCATCCATCTGCTGGTGCCGGCGCACCGCCGGGTGCTGCCGCCGGATTTTCTCCATCTGGAACGCACCATGCGGCCTCCCGACCCGGTGCTGATCGGGGGCCTGCCGTTCGCCCCGGCAGCCCGGGCGGCGCTCGACGCCGCGCGACGCGAACACGATCCCGACACGCTGCGGGACCTGCTGGCCCTCCCGGTGTACTACGGGCTCTGCACGTTCGACGACCTGCAGCAGGAACTCGACGAGGGCAGCCAGCGCGGGTCGGCCGCGGTTCGCGCCGAGCTCCGCAGGCTGAGGAGGATGCGCGACACCTACGTGCACGGAGTGGCCCGGCAGCTCATCCGCCGAGCGCCGCTGCCACCCCCACGATGGCACGTCACCGTGTCCGACCTGCGCGGACGACCGATCGGCACGGTGGACGCCTGGTGGGAGGACGTGGGGCTGGGCTGGCGGTTCAGCAGTACCGCCGCCGAGGACCCTGGCGGCCAGCTCGCCCACCTCTCCCTCACCGCCGCGGGAGTCGTGCTGGTGCGCACGCCGCCCGACCGGCTGCGTGACGATCCGGACTTGGTGCTGCGGGAGCTGGCCAGCGCGTTCCGCAAGGCTGCGACCCGTTCCAGGCCGCTGGTCACCTGGGCGGCGGAGGCGGCATGACCGGCGCGGGAATGTCACCAGTACTCGCTCGGCAGCTTCGCTTCGATGTCGCGAACGTGCGTGCGCGCGCAACGTGGGCAGAGCCAGCGAACACGGCCCCGCTCGTCCTCGCGGACCCACATCAGCGCCTGGACAGGGCTTTCGGCATCGCGCGGGGCGGCACACACCGAGCACGCGACCGCCCCCGGTTGCTCGGTCATGATCGTCGCCCGTGGTGCACGGTTCGCGCGTTCAGGAGGTACAGGTCGTCCCGCGCGCCGAGGTAGTCGGCGCTGCCGGGGTCCAGCAGCCGCCGCACCGCCTCCTTGTCCGCCTCACTCAGCCATTCGCCGACGGTCTCACCGAGCCACGTGATCCGCTCCACCACGAAGTCCCGTACCGCGACTCCGGCAGGAGCCGGGTGATCGAGCAGGTAGCTGAACGAGTGCACGTCGCTCAGTCCGGCGCGGCGCAGAGCCGATGTCCAGCCGTAGGGCATCCGCACGGCGTCCGGCATGGTGGCGCGCAGCCGCTCGAACCATGCGTCGCGTGCCGCGTTGAGTCGTAGCTCCAGACCTGGGTCCCCGACTCCCAGATCCCACGGCAGGCAACGGGCGTCGAGCCCACCTTCGGCCACGGCGAGCAGGCCGCCCGGCCGCAGCACGCCGACGAGCCGGTCGACCGCAGCCTGCTGGTCAGGCAGGTGATGCACCACTGCTGAGGCCCAGAGAAGGTCGGCAGGAGGCACCAGGGTGCCGAGGTCGTCGCTCCCGGCGTCGGCGATCACGGTGTCCACGCGGACCCGGGCGCCGCCTCGCTCGACCGCCGCGTCCCGCGCGGCTTCGAGGAGCTCGTCCACGGCGTCCACGAGCACGAGCGTGCCGCCTCGGCCACGCAGGGCCTCGGCGAGCGCCGCGCTCATGCCACCAGAACCGGAGCCGACGTCGACGACCACGGCATCGGCGGGCAGTTCCGCGGTGAGCCGCGATGCCACGGCGGTGATGGCGTCCTGCTCGAGGGCATCGAGTCTGCGCATCGCCGAAAGCCGTGCGGCCCAGTCGATGTCGTCGTGTGTATGTGCGGACACCCGGCCATTGAACACCACTGGGATGACGCCGGGGCGGAAAGCGGTCCACTGCCGCCTTCCGCCCCGGCAGCCGAAACTACTGGTGATAGCGGCGAGAACGCTGGGACGCCCAACGGGCGACCCGGGCCCAGCGCCGGGCGGCGCGGGCCTGGCGGGCCGCCCGGCTGCCGGCGACAGCGGTGTGCAGGTCCCGTATTCGTTCTCTCGCCAGTTCTTCGTGCAGCAACATTCGAGTGGTCTCCTTGGTGGTACCGAACCCGATGCCCGCACTGTCGGGCAGTGGGTGGTCTGTCTCGCGTAGCGCGCGCTGATCGAGCTGGAGGTCGATGCTCATGCCGCGCTCCGGTGGCCTGCCGTCGCGTGCTCGACGGGGTTCTTGCGCGGACGTCCGCGGGGGCGCTTCCTCGCCACCACGGCACCACGCTCGAAGATCTCTCCGCCCCAGACGCCCCACGGCTCACGGCGGGCGAGCGCACCCGCGAGGCAGCCTGCCCGCACCGGGCAGTCACCGCACAGGCGCTTCGCGCGTTCCAGGTCCGCAGGGGCCTCCGCGAACCACAGGTCCGCGTTGCCGGATTGACAGGGCAGGTCGAGGGAAGGTGCCGACACCGCGTCGAGAAGCTCCGCGACGCCGGTACTTCCGGCCGATCCCTCGGTTAACGCCTCCTCTGACGCGAAGGCGATTGCCGATGGCATTCCCGTTCTCCTTTGTGTTGTGGGGTTACCTGTTGAGCCGAAAACTGCCCTGAAACAGCACGAAGGCCGCGGATCCGAGTACGGTTCCGCGGCCTTCGAGAGCCTGTCCCATGACGGGTGCTGTCATGGACTTCTCTCGCCTGGACGTGGCGGAACCCAAAGCTGCTTCAGGAACGGCATCTCGGCGGTCGCCGGACGGAACACCGGGTTCACAACCCCGGCGTTGGCAGTGGTGTTGACGAGGCGCGCTCGCGTGCGCTGACCGTGAGCGAGAGTCTCGACATACCAACCGCCACCGAACGTGCCGACACGTCGGCACTCGGTCATGACGGATTCGTTGGTCCGGGACAGCGGAGTGCCAGAAATGCCGACCTGTGCATCGAGCTTCATCTGGCACCTCCCTTCACGCTGTCCGCCGGTACGCCGACGCGGTCGGCGACCGAGAATCGCGGATGCTCCACCCAGTCCTTGCAGGCTATTGCGCCGGTACCGGCCGGGGCAACTGATTTTACGAAGATGTCCCCCATGCGGTGGAGAAAGTCTCGTGAGCAGGGTTTTCGCGACGCGGACAGTACCGAGGGTGCTACCGCTCGTGTCTCTGATTGACGACGGCGAGAACGTCCGCCCCGAAGCGCTCCAGCTTGGTGGCGCCGATGCCGGAAATCGCGACGAGCGCCGTGGTGTCGGCGGGTCGCTGCTCGGCGATGGCGACCAGCGTCGCGTCCGTGAAGACCACGAAGGCGGGCACGTTCAGTTCCCGCGCACGCTCGACGCGCCATTCCTTGAGCCTGGCGAGCAGGTCTTCGTCGATGTCGGCCGGGCATTTCCCGCACCGCCCCAGCTTGATCTCCATGGTGGCCAGCAGAGCCGCCCCGCAGATGCGGCACCGCGCCTTCGGCTCCATCGGCTTCTGTTGCTGCCTGCCGACCCGGGCGGCCGGGTGGTCCTCCGGCAGCAAGCCGTAGAGGAAGCGGCTGCGCCTGCGGTTGCGCCTGCCGCCGGGATTGCGCGCGAGCGCCCACGACAGGGACAGGTGCTCCCGCGCACGCGTGACACCGACGTAGAACAGCCGCCGCTCCTCCTCGATCGCCTCGTCGCTGCCGTCGGCGTGCAGGATCGGCAACGTTCCCTCGGCAAGTCCGACCAGGAAGACGGCGTCCCACTCGAGACCCTTCGCCGCATGCAGCGACGCCAGCGTGACGCCCTCGACGGTCGGCGGATGCTGGGCCGAGGCGCGCTGGTCGAGTTCGGCGACATAGCGGCCGAGCGTGGCGCCGTCGGTGGTCGCCGCGAGCTCCTCGGCCAGCTCCACCAGAGCCAGCAGCGCGTCCCAGCGCTCCTTCGCCGCGCCGCCCGAAGGCGGCTGCTCGGTCAGCCCGACACCGGCAAGGACGCGCCGGACCATGGTGACGAGCTCGCCCTGCGGTTCCCCGGCGGCCGCCGTCCGCAGCGCCGCCATGGCCTGGCGCACCTCCCTGCGTGCGAAGAACCGTTCGCCACCACGCACCAGGTACGGGATGCCCGCTTCGGACAAGGCCTGCTCATAGCCCTCGGATTGGGCGTTGACCCGGTACAGCACCGCGATCTCGCTCGCCGGCACCCCCGCGTCCAGCAGCTCCCGGATCCGGGCCGCGACCGCGGCCGCCTCCGTGGCCTCGTCGTCGTACTCGGCGAAGCGGGGCGGCGGGCCGTCCGGCCGCTGGCCGACGAGGTTCAGCCGTGACCCCGCAGGCCTGCCCCGTGCCGCGCCGATCACCCGGTTCGCGAGCGCGACGACCTGCGGCGTGGACCGGTAGTCGCGTTCCAGCCGGACGACCGTCGCGTCGGGGAATCGCCGGGTGAACTCCAGCAGTGGGCGCGGCGACGCGCCGCCGAAGGAGTAGATGGTCTGGTTGGCGTCACCGACGACGGTCAGGTCGTCCCGGCCCCCCAGCCAGGCGTCGAGCAACCGCTGCTGAGCGGGTGTGACGTCCTGGTACTCGTCGACGACGAAGCAGCGGTAGCGGTCGCGGAACTCCTCCGCGACGGCGCTGTGCTCCTCCAGCACCGCAGTGGTGTGCAGCAGGAGGTCGTCGAAGTCGAGCAGCTGCGCGTCGCTCTTGGCGCGCTCGTAGGTGCGATAGAGCTCCGCGATGCGCTCGGCGGGCTCCGGGACGTCGCGGCTGCGCCGGGCGACCGCGGCCGGATAGTCGTCGGGCCCGATCAGTGACGCCTTCGCCCACTCGATCTCACTCGTGAGGTCGCGCAACACCTCCAGCTCGGTGGGCAGGCCCAGCTTGTTGGCGGCCTGACCGACCAGGCGGAGCTTGTTGCCCTCGATCAGGTCCCACTGGCGATCGCCGACCACGCGCGGCCAGAAGTACCGGAGCTGGCGCAGCGCCGCCGCGTGGAACGTGCGAGCCTGCGCCCCTTCCACACCGAGAGGGCGCAGCCGCGCGCGCAGCTCGCCCGCGGCCCGTGCCGTGAACGTGACGGCGAGCACCTGGCCTGCGGCGACGTGGCCGGAACACACGAGGTAGGCGATGCGGTGGGTGATCGTCCTCGTCTTGCCGGTTCCCGCTCCGGCGAGCACGCAGACGGGCCCGCGGGGGGCGCACGCGGCGGCCCGCTGCTCGGGGTCGAGGCCGTCGAGCAGGTCCTGGCGGCGGTTCGCAAGCGCACTTCCCACGAGCGGCATCCTCGCAGAGGGGACCGACAGGGCCACGCCCGCCCGGTCGCCCGTATCCTGGTGCATTATGGCGGAGAAGCTGGACAAAGAGGCTGCCAAGCAGGCCAAACGGGAGAAGCGCGCGGCGAGCAAGGCCAAGCGCGGCCAGATCTTCCAGGCGTTCAAGATGCAGCGCAAGGAAGACAAGGCGCTGATCCCGTGGATGCTCGGATCGTTCCTGGTCGTGACCGGCGTCGTGTTCGGGATCGGCTGGTTCATCGGCATCCAGTGGTGGCTGCTGCCGATCGGCATCATGCTCGGCGTGCTCGCCGCGGTGATCATCTTCGGTCGCCGGGTGCAGAAGACGGTGTTCAGCAAGGCCGAGGGCCAGCCCGGCGCCGCGGCGTGGGCACTGGACAATCTGCGCGGCCGCTGGCGGGTGACGCAGACGGTGGCCGCCACGACCCAGCTCGACGCCGTCCACCGGGTACTGGGCGGGCCCGGCGTGGTCCTTGTCGGTGAGGGCGCCCCGCACCGCGTGAAGAACCTGCTTTCGCAGGAGAAGAAGCGCATCGCCCGGCTGGTCGGCGAGACGCCGATCTACGACTTCATCGTCGGCAACGAGGAGGGCCAGGTCCCGCTGCGCCGGCTGCAGAACCACATGATGAAGCTGCCGAGGAACCTCAAGCCGAAGCAGGTGGACGCCCTTGAGGCCAAGCTGGCGGCGCTCGGCAACCGCGGTGCCGCCCTCCCGAAGGGTCCGATGCCGCAGGGCGCCAAGATGCGCAACGTCCAACGCACCATCCGTCGCCGCTGAGCCGGTCCACTGCACCCTTCTCCGCCACCCCAGAGGCAGTGAGCAAGGGACCTTTACTCCCGGCGAACGCGAGTAAAGGTCCCTTGCTCACTGCGACGGGCCGGAAACTGTCGGTGGCCGTCGGCATGATGGCCGGGTGGCACGACAACGCGTGCTTGAGCACGATGACCTGCACAGACGGTTCCCCGGGGGCGTGGCACCCCGGGCAGAGCTTGTCGCCCTGGGCATGTCCCATTCGGCGATTTCCCGCCGCTGCCGGCCCGGTGGGCCCTGGCAGCGGCTGATTCCCGGCGTCGTCCTGCTCAACAACGGCCGGCCCACCCCGGACCAGCTGAACCGGGCCGCGCTTGCCCATGCGGGGACGGACGCCATGCTCACCGGGATCGCCGCGGCGCGCCTGCACGGCGTGCGCCGCCTGCCTGCCGATTCGCGGGTACACGTGCTCATCCCGCACGCGCGCAAGGTCGCCACCCGCGGTTTCGCGGTCGTCGAACGCACCATCCACCTGCCCGAACCGACGCACGTCGGCGGCCTGCCGGTCGCACCGCTCGCCCGCGCGCTGGTCGACGCCGCCCACCGGATGGCCAGCCTCAACGACATCCGCGCCATGATCGCCGACGCCGTGCAGCGGGGCCTGTGCCATCCGCGTGAACTCAGACAGGCCCTCGAGCAGGGCACGACCATCGGCTCCGCGCTGCCCCGCATCGTCATCGAGGAAATGGACAAGGGCGTACGCTCGGCGGCGGAGGCATGGGCCGCACGCGTGGCGAAGCGCAGCAAGCTCCCAGAGCCGGAGTGGAACGTCGAGATCCGTGACGCCGAAGGACGGTTGCTCGGCGTCGCCGACGCGTGGTGGCCCGACGTCGGACTGGCCTGGGAGATCGACTCGATCGACTTCCACCTCGACCCGGACAGCTACGGCCGTACCGTCCGCAAACACACCCGGCTCACCGCCGCGGGCATCCTGGTGGTCCACACGCTGCCGTCCCAGTTGCGCCGGAACCCGAAGGCGGTCATCGCCGATCTGCGTGCTGCGTTCACCCAGGCCGCAAACCGCCCGCCGCCGACCGTGCGGACGAGGCTGTGGCGGCCGGCCGCGTGACCCGCCGGTCAGCGCGTGCGCAGGACCACCGTGTTCGTCGCGCGGTCGTGCCAGCCACGGCCGTCCGCGTTGCGCACGATCGCCGGGATGAGCAGGAACGTGAGCACCGCTCGCAGCAGGGCCCGCCAGGCTCCCACCAACGCAACGCCGTCGAGCCGCGCGACCCTGACCCCGCACATAGCCATGCCAGGCGTGAAACCCGCGATCGACACGGGCAGCACCGTGATGACGGCCCAGACGGCCACCGCCCAGAGGTTGTAGCTCTGCATCTGCGCCACGTCGTTGTAGTCAGGGCGGATGAACAGGGAGGTCAGCAGTGACGCCATGACCAGATCGATGACGAGAGCCAGGAACCGACGGCCGCCACCCGCGACCGCACCCACGCCCTGCTCCGGCAGCCCCAGGTGTTCACCAGGCCACCGTGGAGATTCCTGATCTCCGGTCACGCTCCCGGAAGAAAGCGACGTCAGCCACTCGCCGGTCCACCTTGCCACCCTTCCAGGGTATGCCGCCTGCGCATACGGCGCTCGCGCCGGTGCCCTATCCGGTATCGGCCGACCCGTTAACATCGGCGAAACATACGGGTGACGGTCGGGCAACACCGCGCTCTTAGCGTGAGCCGAAGAGAGTAAGGCGGCCGGCAACGAACGTGAAGGAGTCACCGAGGGTGTCCACTACTCCAGACGATGTCCAGCGTCTGATCACAGACGAGGACGTGCAATTTGTCGACGTGAGGTTCTGTGACCTGCCGGGGATCATGCAGCACTTCACCGTCCCCGCCTCTGCGTTCGACGCGGATGCCTTCGAGGAAGGTCTTGCTTTCGACGGGTCGTCGGTGCGCGGTTTCCAGTCGATCCACGAGTCGGACATGCTGCTGCTGCCGGACCCGGCCACGGCGCGGATCGACCCGTTCCGCAAGCACAAGACCCTGTCGCTGAACTTCTTCGTGCACGACCCGTTCACGCGCGAGCCGTACAGCCGTGACCCGCGCAACATCGCGCGCAAGGCCGAGCAGTACATCGCCGAGTCGGGCATCGCCGACACCGCGTTCTTCGGCCCGGAGGCCGAGTTCTACGTCTTCGACTCGGTGCGTTTCGACTCCGCCGAGAACGGCACCTTCCACGAGATCGACTCCGTCGAGGGTTGGTGGAACACCGGCGCCGAGGAAAACGGCAACAACAAGGGCTACAAGACCAAGTTCAAGGGTGGCTACTTCCCGGTGCCGCCGGTCGACCACTACGCCGACCTGCGCGACGACATCACCCAGAACCTGGTCCAGTCCGGATTCCAGATCGAGCGGGCGCACCACGAGGTCGGCACCGCCGGCCAGGCGGAGATCAACTACAAGTTCAACACGCTGCTGCACGCCGCGGACGACCTGCAGCTGTTCAAGTACATCGTGAAGAACACCGCGTTCGCCGCGGGCAAGACCGCCACGTTCATGCCGAAGCCGCTGTTCGGCGACAACGGCTCGGGCATGCACTGCCACCAGTCGCTGTGGAAGGATGGCGAGCCGCTGTTCTACGACGAATCCGGTTACGCCGGGCTGTCGGACACTGCGCGCCACTACATCGGCGGCATCCTCGCCCACGCGCCGAGCCTGCTGGCGTTCACCAACCCGACGGTCAACTCCTACCACCGTCTGGTGCCGGGCTTCGAGGCTCCGGTCAGCCTGGTGTACTCGCAGCGGAACCGCTCCGCGTGTGTCCGCATCCCGATCACCGGCAGCAACGCCAAGGCCAAGCGCATCGAGTTCCGCTGCCCCGACTCGTCCGGTAACCCCTACCTGGCGTTCGCGGCGATGGTGATGGCCGGCCTGGACGGCATCAAGAACAAGATCGAGCCGGCCGAGCCCATCGACAAGGACCTCTACGAGCTGCCTCCCGAGGAGGCCAAGAACGTCAAGCTCGTGCCGGGTGACCTGGGCACCGTGCTCGACACGCTGGAGGCCGACCACGAGTTCCTGCTCGACGGTGGCGTGTTCACCCCCGACGTGATCGAGACGTGGATCAGCTTCAAGCGGGAGAACGAGATCGACCCGCTGCGGCTGCGCCCGCACCCGTACGAGTTCGCGCTGTACTACGACGTGTGATCGCTGAGTCGAAACCGTTCAGCTGCGACGGACGGCCCCGCCAGTCGGTGACTGGCGGGGCCGTCCGTCGTTGGGGCGCGCGTGCCGTGGAGGGCCGGTCAGCTGCCGCAGAGGGCAGCGGTGTCCACGCCGGCCGCGTCGAGCCGGGCGCGTGGCTCGGCGACGAGTTTGCGCCGGTCCAGGTCCATCAGGCCCAACGTGCAGGTGATTTCCGCCGACAGTGTGCCGTCGGCCTTGTAGATGTTGGAGTCCATCCGGAACGTCTTGCCCTCGCCGAACTTCACCTCGCACGTGACGTCGATGACGTCGCCCGCGCGTAGCTCCCGGCGGAAGCTGATGTGCGATTCGAGCATCACGGACGCCAGCCGCGCGGCCCGGAGGCCGTCGCCGAGGCCGCCCGCCTGCTCCAGGAGTTCCAGCCGGGCAACCTCGGCGTAGGAGTGGTAGACGGCGTGGTTGACATGGCCCAGGGTGTCGAGTTCGTAGTGCCGCACCTTCAACCGGACGCTGAAAGGTTTCCGCTCAGTCACGCCCCCACCCTAGACACGCCCTCGCACCCGGGTCCCACAAAGGTGAGCAAGGGACCTTTACTCCCGCCAGATGGGAGTAAAGGTCCCTTGCTCACTGCTTGGCGGCCGGGGGTGGTCAGCTTTCGTAGAAGAGGCGCTCGACGACGGCGTGCGCGCGTCGGGTGGTGCGCCGGTAGGCGTCGAGGAACTCGCCGGGGTCGTCGTCAGCCGAGTAGCCGAAGACACGAGCCACGGCGGCGAGTTCCCGGCCGGACGTCGGCAGCTGATCGACCGCCTTACCGCGCACGAGCATCGCCACGTTGCGGGCCCGGGTGGCCAGCTGCCACGCGTCGAGCAGCGAGCCGACATCCTCGGCCTCGGCCAGTCCCGTGTCGGCCATCGCCGCCAGCGCGGCCGGGGTCGACGTGGTCCTCAGGCTCGGCATCTCGTGTCCGAAGCGCAGCTGCGCCAGCTGGACGGTCCACTCCACGTCCGCCAGCCCGCCCCGGCCCAGCTTGGTGTGGATGGTCGGGTCTGCCCCTCGCGGCATCCGCTCCGTCTCCACCCGGGCCTTGATCCTGCGGACCTCCCGAACCCGCGCCGCGTCGAGGCCGCCCTCGGGATACCGGATCGGCTGAACGGCGTCGACGAACCGCTGGCCCAGCTCGGCATCACCGGCGACGAACCGCGCCCGCAGCAGCGCCTGCGCCTCCCACACCTCACCCCACCGCGCGTAGTAGGCCCGGTAGGACTCGAACGTCCGGACAAGCGGGCCGCTGCGCCCCTCAGGACGCAGGTTGGCGTCCACCTCCAGCGCAGGATCCTGGCTCGGAGCGCCAAGCACTTGCCGCACGGTTTCGGCGACCGATGTCGCGAACCTCAACGCGTCACCATCGGTGGCGCCGTCGTTGCGCTCGCACACGAACAGGACGTCGGCATCGGACCCGTAGCCGAGCTCCTCGCCACCGAGCCTGCCCATGCCGATCACCGCGATGCGCGCCGGCTCGGCACCCACCTGCGCCGCGCGCTGCCGGATGGCCGCCGCCAGGGCGCTCTGCAGCACCGCGCCCCACACCGACGACAGCGCCCGGCACACGGTGGCCACATCCGTCAGCCCGAGCAGGTCGGCGCAGGCAACCCTGAGCAGTTCGTGCCTGCGCAGGGAGCGGGCCGCGGCCACGGCGGCGTTGAGCCCGGGCTGCCGCCGGGCCGCCGCACGCAGCGACGTCGCGACCTCGTCCGGAGACCGCTGGGCGAGCCGGTCGGGTTCGGCCAGCAGCTGCAGCACCTCGGGTGCGCGCACGAGCAGGTCAGGCACGAGCCGCGAGGTGCCGAGCAGGGTGGCCAACTGCTCCACCACGGCGGCCTCGTCGCGCAGCACACGCAGATACCAGGGTGTGTCGGCCAGCGCCTCCGACACCCGCCGGTACGCGAGCAGCCCACCATCGGGGTCCGGCGTGTCGGCGAGCAGATCCAGCAACACCGGCAGCAGAGCCTGCTGGATCGCCGCCCGCCGCGACACCCCCGACGTCAGGGCCTTGATGTGTCGCAGCGCTCCGTCCGGGGCGGCGTAGCCGAGAGCCACCAGGCGGCTCTCGGCCTGCTCGGTGGTCAGCCGCAACGCCGCGGTCGGCACACGCGCGACCGCGTCCAGCAGTGGCCGGTAGAACAGCTTCTCGTGCAGCCGCCGGATCCGCTGAACGTGCCTGCGAAACTCGCTCGCGAGAATGTCGCTTTGGGACTTGCCACGTACCGGGCGGATCCCGGTCGCGCGCGCGAGGACGCGTAGCTGTGCGCGGTCGTCGAACTCGGGGAACAGGTGAGTACGGCGCAGTCCGCGCAGTTGCAGCCGGTGCTCGACGGTGCGGAGGAACTCGTAGGACGAACGCAGCTCGGCCGCGTCGGCGCGCCCCACGTAGCCCCCGGCGCCGAGCGCGTCCAGTGCCTCCATCGTCGACGGCGACCGCAGTCCCGAATCGACCCGGCCGTGCACGAGCTGCAGAAGTTGCACGGCGAACTCCACGTCGCGCAGCCCGCCGCGGCCGAGTTTCAGCTCGCGCTCGGCGATCTCGGAGGGGACGTGCTTCTCCACGCGCCGGCGCATCTGCTGCACGTCGGCGACGAAGTTCTCGCGCTCGGCGGCAGACCAGACCATGGGCGCGACCAGCTCGGCATAGCGGCGCCCGAGGTCGACGTCACCCGCCGCGGGCCGCGCCTTGAGCAACGCCTGGAACTCCCAGGTGCGGGCCCATTTCTTGTAGTAGGCCTCGTGGCCTTCGAGGGTGCGAACCAGCGCGCCTGCCTTGCCTTCGGGCCGGAGCGCGGCGTCGACCTCGAAACACGCGGTACCGGTCACCCGCATCATCGAGGTCGCCAGGCGGGTCGCCACCTGAAGGTCGCCGTCTCCCACGAACACCACGTCGACGTCGCTGACGTAGTTGAGCTCGCGTCCGCCGCACTTGCCCATGGCGATCACCGCGAGAGTGGCGTCGGCCGAGCGGGTGACCTCGCGTTCGGCGACCACCAGGCCGGCCCGCAACGCGGCATCGGCCAGTTCCGTGAGGGCGTCGGCGACCTCGGCGAAGGAGGGCTGAGGCAGGTCCGGCTCCACGAGCGGGCTCAGGTCGGCGGCGGCGATCTCCAGGAGCAGGCCGCGGTAGGCCTTGCGCAGGGCCTGCTCGGCATCGGTTCCGGTGAGCGCATCACCCTCAGGCCGCACCGCGCTGGTGAGGATGGTGGAGTAGTGGCCGCTCGGCGTGGTGGCCTCGCCGGTGAGGCGGTGCCACTCGTCCGGCGAGCTGACCAGAAAGTCCGCGAGCGCGGTGGAGGTCCCGAGGACGGCGACGAGCCTGCCACGCAGCGTCGTGTCGTCCCGCAGCGCGGCCGACAGCTCGGGCCACCCGGCCTCGTCGGCCTCGCGGATGCGGTCGATGCCACGCAGTGCGAGGTCGGGATCGGGCGCGCGGGAGAACGCGGTGAGCACCTGTCCGCAGCCGTCGGCGGGTCCGGCGTCGTCCCACCAGCCGGCAGCACGAAGCTGGGCCTCTGCCCGGTCGTCCGTGAAGCCGAACCGTGCCGCCGAGGCTGCCGGTCGAGTGCGCTCTGCCATCGGCTAACACCGTAGCCGGAATCGGCCAGCCCACATCTCGAGCCCGCGTGCCGTGAGCAAGGGAGCTTTACTCTCGTTTCGCGGGAGTAAAGGTCCCCTGCTCACGGTTTGGCGGGCGGGTGGGGGGTGGGTTGGGTTAGGCCAGGGGGAGCGTGCGGGGTTGGGCGGCGACGGGTTCCCGGGCGCCGGTGGCCAGTTGGACGAAGCGCTGGGCGAAGGGGCGCCAGGTTTCGGCGAGGTCGGCATGCAGGGTGGCGAGGGTCTCGTCGGTGAAGGCGTCGGCGCGTGCGGCGGCGGCGACGTCGGGCGCGTCGGCCACCCAGTCGAGCACCACCTGCGGCGTCGTCTCGATGTGGAACTGGAGTCCGTAGGCACAGCGGCCCAGCCGGTAGGCCTGGTTCGGGTACCGGGGTGCCGACGCGAGCAGTTCGGCGCCGGGTGGCAGCTGCTCGATCGCGTCGGCGTGGAACTGCAGCACGTCCTGCATCAGCGGCAGGTCGGCGAACAGCGGGTCCTTCCAGGCGGCGTCCTTCTTGGCGACGAGCCCCGGGCCGGCTTCCGGCCCGTCGTGGCCGCGCACCACGCGACCCCCGGTCGCGACGGCGAGCAGTTGCGCTCCCAGACACACCCCCAGGGTCGGCAGCTGCGAGCCGACGGCGCGGCTCAGCAGGCGCCGGACATCACGCAGCCACGGGTGGCGGTCGTCCTCCTCCGCGTTCATGCCGCCCCCCAGGCACACGAGCCCCTGGTAGGCGTCGAGGCTCGAGGGCAGGGCTTCGGCGAACGGCCTCCGCACGTCCAGTTCGGCGCCGGCTTCGGTCAGCCAGTCTCCGAGCGGGCCCGGAGGGTCCGTCGGGTCGGGTTGGATCATCAGCAGTCGCGCGGTGCTCACCGTTCCAGCGTACGGGTGTGTGCGGGGACGAACCGCAGCTCGATGTCCTCCATCCGGCGCTGGAAACCCATGCGCTGGTAGATGCGGTTGGAGACCGGGTTACCGACATCGGCGAAGAGCACGACGTGCGGCGTTCCCGCGTCCCTGACCCAGCGGCACAGGACGGCGGTCAGCGCGGACGCGTAGCCGTGCCCGCGGTGCTCCTCCGGGGTGTAGACGTAGCTGATCCGGGACATGCCGGACTCCGGTCGGCGGGCGAGAGCCATCGCGACTGGCGTGCCACGGATCCACCACATGCCGTACCGGTCGCCGTCGTCGAGGGACCAGGCCGTGCTGTTCGACGAGAGTGTCTCGCCGTGCGCCATCGCGGCGAGTTCGTCGGCGAACGCCTGCCGCCAGCGTTGCAGCAGCGGAAGGTCCTCGGCCGTCGCGAGTCTCGCCTCGCCCGGGACTCCCTCCGGCTCGGTGAGGGTGCCGAGTTCGTACAGCCACCGGCTCGGGCTGGCGGCGACGTCAGCGCCCGTCTCTGCTGACCACGCCTCGGCGAACGCCTCGGTCTCCGGACGTGGCCCGCGTACGCAGTCCAGGACCGCGCCCGCGTCGGCCAGCGCACGGGCCACCGCGGGCGCCGCGTCAACAGGCAGACCGCTGAGGGTGACGGGGAACGGCCCGTTCCCGACGATCGCGCCGTACGGACGGCCTGCGCGGTACACGAGCGCGGCAACGGAGGCAGCGCTGCCACGCTCGATGCCGCGCAGAGCCGTCAGCGCGGCTGTGTGCCGCGCGGGATCGGCCACATAGACCGGCCGCGCGGCGTCGGCGAACGCTCTGGCATCCGAATACACCCTGACATCCACATGGTCAGAGTGTCAGCCAGGTTCACCGGTGGTCGATCGAATTATCCCCGAAAATGCGAAATGGCCCGCCGCGAAGACGCGGCGGGCCATTTCTTCAAGTTGAGTTCGGCGGTGTCCTACTCTCCCACACCCCTGCGGGTGCAGTACCATCGGCGCTGGTGGGCTTAGCTTCCGGGTTCGGAATGGGACCGGGCGTTTCCCTCACCGCTATCACCACCGAAACACTGTGAAACAGCCACGCGGGGTGTTTCGTGGTGGTGTTTCAGGATCGTAGAGTGGGTGCGTAGCATCTTTGTGGGCAAGTCCTCGGCCTATTAGTACCAGTCCACTCGAAAACGCATTACTGCGCGTCCATGTCTGGCCTATCAACCCAGTGGTCTGCTGGGGGCCTTACCCCACATAGGGTGGGAGACCTCATCTAGGAACAGGCTTCCCGCTTAGATGCCTTCAGCGGTTATCCCTTCCGAACGTAGCCAACCAGCCATGCCCCTGGCGGGACAACTGGCATACCAGAGGTTCGTCCGTCCCGGTCCTCTCGTACTAGGGACAGCCTTCCGCAAGTCTCCTACGCGCGCGGCGGATAGGGACCGAACTGTCTCACGACGTTCTAAACCCAGCTCGCGTGCCGCTTTAATGGGCGAACAGCCCAACCCTTGGGACCTACTCCAGCCCCAGGATGCGACGAGCCGACATCGAGGTGCCAAACCATGCCGTCGATATGGACTCTTGGGCAAGATCAGCCTGTTATCCCCGGGGTACCTTTTATCCGTTGAGCGACACCCCTTCCACCAGGAGGTGCCGGATCACTAGTCCCTGCTTTCGCACCTGCTCGACCCGTCAGTCTCACAGTCAAGCTCCCTTGTGCACTTACACTCAACACCTGATTGCCAACCAGGCTGAGGGAACCTTTGGGCGCCTCCGTTACCCTTTGGGAGGCAACCGCCCCAGTTAAACTACCCACCAGGCACTGTCCCTGAACCGGATCACGGTCCGAGGTTAGATTCCCCATCCGACCAGAGTGGTATTTCAACAACGACTCCACCAACACTAGCGTGCCAGCTTCACAGTCTCCCACCTATCCTACACAAGCCGAACCGAAAACCAATACCAAGCTATAGTAAAGGTCCCGGGGTCTTTCCGTCCTGCCGCGCGAAACGAGCATCTTTACTCGTAGTGCAATTTCGCCGGGCCTGTGGTTGAGACAGCCGGAAAGTCGTTACGCCATTCGTGCAGGTCGGAACTTACCCGACAAGGAATTTCGCTACCTTAGGATGGTTATAGTTACCACCGCCGTTTACTGGCGCTTAAATTCTCAGCTTCACCCCCGRARGGGTTAACCGGTCCTCTTAACGTTCCAGCACCGGGCAGGCGTCAGTCCATATACCTCGACTTGCGTCTTCGCATGGACCTGTGTTTTTAGTAAACAGTCGCTTTCCGCTGGTCTCTGCGGCCAACCCACCCTAGCCCGCAAACGGGGCTTCAGGTGCTTTGGCCCCCCTTCTCCCGAAGTTACGGGGGCAATTTGCCGAGTTCCTTAACCACAGTTCACCCGATCGCCTTGGTATTCTCTACCTGACCACCTGTGTCGGTTTCGGGTACGGGCCACACATGCACTCGCTAGAGGCTTTTCTCGGCAGCAGAGGATCACCCTACTTCACCACAACGGCTACGCATCACGCCTCACCCTCGTCATCCAAGACAGCCCGGCGGATTTACCTACCAGGCGGGCCACACGCTTACACCAGTATCACCACTGACTGGCGGGGCTACCTTCCTGCGTCACCCCATCGCTTGACTACTACAGGATCAGGTCCCACGCTCACCAAGCACGACCTCCCGAAGGAAGCCACACCGGCTCGGGTGGTTAGTCTCCCCTGCCTCGCCAGGGACGCACACACGCGGGTACGGGAATATCAACCCGTTGTCCATCGACTACGCCTGTCGGCCTCGCCTTAGGTCCCGACTTACCCTGGGCGGAACAACCTGGCCCAGGAACCCTTGGTCATCCGGCGGCAGAGATTCTCACTCTGCATTCGCTACTCATGCCTGCATTCTCACTCCCACACCCTCCACAGCTAAGTTCCCTCGCTGCTTCCCCGGATGCAGGACGCTCCCCTACCCACCCACACCACTAGACAACAACCCCGAAAGGTCGAAGCCGATGAAATGTGTGGATGACACAGCTTCGGCGGTGTGCTTAAGCCCCGCTACATTGTCGGCGCAGAACCACTTGACCAGTGAGCTATTACGCACTCTTTCAAGGATGGCTGCTTCTAAGCCAACCTCCTGGTTGTCTCAGCGACTCCACATCCTTTCCCACTGAGCACACACTTAGGGGCCTTAGCTGGCGCTCTGGGCTGTTTCCCTCTCGACGACGAAGCTTATCCCCCGCCGTCTCACTGCCGCGCTCTCACATCACAGTATTCGGAGTTTGGTTGACTTCGGTAACCCGGTAAGGCCCCTAGGCCACCCAGTAGCTCTACCCCCATGAT
>NZ_MASW01000001.1:0-2020000 GCF_003202285.1 Prauserella muralis | reverse complement strand
GGCCCATCCCATACCGCTCCGAAAAGCTTTCCACCACACCCCATGCGAAGCGCGGTCCTATCCAGTATTAGACCCAGTTTCCCAGGCTTATCCCAGAGTACAGGGCAGATTACCCACGTGTTACTCACCCGTTCGCCACTCATCCACCCCCGAAAGGGCTTCAGCGTTCGACTTGCATGTGTTAAGCACGCCGCCAGCGTTCGTCCTGAGCCAGGATCAAACTCTCCAACAATAACTTGAGAAAGACCCAGCTACAAAAATAGCCTCAAAGAAACCCACAAAAAAAGGGGTCACAAAAACAAGCTACCAAACTATCAAGCTCACAAGCACACTGTTGAGTTCTCAAACAACACGCAAATGTCGTCTCAAATTTTTGGCCCGAAGCGGCACGACCCCATGATCGTAGTCAGAAGACTTCACTCGGAGGTTGTGCCCCACTTCAGGGCCGACCAGTCACGTTACCCGGTGCGGTTCGCGGTGTCAACCCGCTCGCCCCGGCCGTTCCTGGCGACAAAGAGAAGATTACACGTCGTGGAACGGGCCGGAACGAGGGGGGTCCCTTTACGAGAAACCCCAGGTCAACGGGCCTACAGCACCGGAAGGAGCGTCCGCAGCTCGTACGGGGTGACAGCGCTGCGGTAGCTGTCCCACTCCACCCGCTTGTTGCGCAGGAAGAAGTCGAACACGTGCTCGCCGAGCGCTTCGGGCAGGAGCTCGGAGCGTTCCATCTCGGTCAGCGCCTCGCCGAGGTTCTGCGGCAGCTCCTGGTACCCGGCCGCCTTGCGCTCGGCGTCGGACAGCGTCCAGATGTTGTCCTCGGCGGCGGGCGGGAGCTCGTAGCCCTTCTCCACGCCCTTGAGCCCGGCGGCGAGGATCACCGAGTAGGCGAGATACGGGTTGCACGCCGAGTCGGGCGTGCGGATCTCCACCCGGCGCGACGACGCCTTGCCCGGCGAGTACATCGGCACCCGCACCAGGGCAGAGCGGTTGGCGCGGCCCCACGACACCGTCGTCGGCGCCTCCCCGCCCCGGATCAGGCGTTTGTACGAGTTGACCCACTGGTTGGTCACCGCCGAGATCTCCCTGGCGTGGTGCAGCAGGCCGGCGACGAACGCCTTGCCCGTCTCCGACAGCTCGTACGGGTCCTCCGGGCTGTAGAAGGCGTTGCGGTCGCCTTCGAACAGTGACACGTGCGTGTGCATGCCCGAGCCCGGTTGCTGGGTGAACGGCTTCGGCATGAAGGTCGCCCGCACGCCCTGCATGAGTGCGACCTCCTTGACGACGTACCGGAACGTCATCACGTTGTCGGCCATCGTCAGGGCGTCGGCGTAGCGCAGGTCGATCTCCTGCTGGCCGGGCGCGCCCTCGTGGTGGCTGAACTCCACCGAGATCCCCATGGCCTCGAGCGCCTCGATGGCGTGCCGGCGGAAGTGCGTGGCCGTCGCGTGGCTGGCCTGGTCGAAGTAGCCGCCGTTGTCGGCGGGCTCGGGCTCGCTGCCGTCCTCCGGCAGGTCCGCGAGCAGGAAGAACTCGATCTCCGGGTGGACGTAGCAGGTGAACCCGGCCTCGCCGGCCTTCGAGAGCTGCCTGCGCAGCACGTGCCGCGGATCGGCCCACGACGGCGAGCCGTCGGGCATCGCGATGTCGCAGAACATCCGCGCCGAGTAGTGCCCGCCCTCCGGCGTCTCCCACGGCAGCACCTGGAAGGTGGCCGGGTCGGGCTTGGCGACCATGTCCGACTCGTAGACCCGCGCGAAACCCTCGATGGCCGAGCCGTCGAAGCCGATGCCCTCGCTGAAGGCGCCCTCCAGCTCCGCGGGCGCGATGGCGACCGACTTGAGAAAACCCAGCACGTCGGTGAACCAGAGCCGCACGAAACGGATGTCGCGTTCCTCCAGCGTGCGCAGCACGAACTCCTGCTGGCGATCCATGCCGCGACCCTATGCGCGCCGTGTTAACTCAATGTTTCGGGGCCGTCTCCTCGTTCGGGCGAATGCGCAGGGACAGCACCGCCGCGATCGCGCACAGCCCGCCGGCCACGTACCACGCGAGGTCGTAGGCGCCGAGCTGGTCGCGCGTGAACCCGGCGCCGAACGCGGCCAGCGCCGCCCCCACCTGGTGCGAGGCGAACACCCAGCCGAACACGATGGGCCCCGTGAGGCCGAACCGTTCCCGGCACAGCGCGACCGTGGGTGGCACCGTCGCCACCCAGTCGAGCCCGTAGAAGACGATGAAGGCCCACATCGGCGGCTCGGTGGTGGCCGCGAAGAGCTGCGGCAGCACGAGCAGCGACGCGCCGCGCAGCGTGTAGTAGGCGCCGAGCAGCTTGCGGGGATCGACCCGGTCGGTCAGCCAGCCCGAGGCGATCGTGCCCGCGACGTCGAAGATCCCCACCAGCGCGAGCAGGCCCGCGGCGGTGGTGTGCGGCATCCCGTGGTCGTGCGCCGCGGGAACGAAATGCGTGCCGATGAGCCCGTTGGTCGAAGCGCCGCAGATCGCGAACCCGCCCGCCAGCAGCCAGAACGTCGGTGTGCGCACGGCGCCGGAGAGCACCGACAGCGCCCGCGCGGCACTGCTGCCGGTGCGGGCCGCGGCCTCCTCGACCGCGCCGGGCGCGGCACCGTAGGCCGTGGTGCCCACGTCGCTGGGGCGGTCGCGCAGCAGGAGCAGTACGACCGGAACCACCACGAGTGCCGCGCCGGACACGGCCAGCGAGGCCGGACGCCAGCCGTGGTCGGTGGCCACGTTCGCGACCACCGGCAGGAACACGAGCTGCCCGGCCGCGCCCGCCGCCGTCAGCACGCCACTCACGAGGCCGCGGTGCCGCACGAACCACCGGCTGGTGACGGTGGCGACGAACGCCAGCGCCATCGACCCGGTGCCCGTGCCGACGAGCACGCCCCAGCACAGCAGCAACTGCCAGCTCGCCGTCATGAACACCGTGAGCCCGCTGCCCGCGGACACCAGCACGAGGGCGCCTGCGACGACCCGGCGCATTCCCAGCCGCTCCATCAGCGCGGCGGCGAAGGGCGAGATGAAGCCGTAGAGCAGCAGGTTGATCGACACGGCGGCCGAGATGGTGCCGCGCGACCAGCCGAACTCGGCATGCAGCGGGTCGATGAGCACGCTTGGCGCTGCACGGAAACCGGCGGCGCCGACCAGCGCGACGAACGCGGCGAACGCCACCGGCCAGGCCCAATGGACACGCCGGGAGGCCGGGGCGGCAGGGGTACGAACATCGGTCACCACGACAGCGTCGTCACCGCGCCCTCCGGGCACGAGTGGCATGAATGCCAATATGTGAAAGAATCCTGCCATGGCTCCCGCTGTCCACCGGGTGGTGGTGCTGGCGATCGGTGAGGTCGTCGGCTACGACATGCAGATCCCGCCGCAGATCTTCACGGAGGCGCGGCGGGATGGGCTGCCGCTCTACGACGTGCGGATCTGCGGGGTCGACGACCGGCCCGTCCGGTGCGGCAGCGGCTACACGGCCGTGCTCGACCACGGGCCGGAGGCGCTGGACGACGCCGACACGGTGATCATTCCCGGCACCCGGGTGGACGGTCCTCGCACGAACGGGACGCTGCCCGGCGACCTCGCCGCCGCGCTGGACCGCATCCCGCCGAACGCCCGGATCATGTCCATCTGCACCGGCGCCTTCGTGCTGGGCGCGGCGGGCCTGCTCGACGGGCGCCCCGCCACGACGCACTGGGCGCATGCCGAGCGGTTCCGCGCCCTCTACCCGTCCGTCCGGCTCGACGAGAACGTGCTGTTCGTCGACGACGGCGACGTGCTCACCTCCGCCGGGCTCGCCGCGGGCGTCGACCTGTGCCTGCACGTCGTGCGCAACGACCACGGCAGCGAGGTGGCCAACACCGCGGCCCGCTACTGCGTCGTGCCGCCGTGGCGGGACGGCGGGCAGTCGCAGTTCATCGACCGGCCGCTCACGCACACCGCCGACGGCAGCACGGCCGCCACCCGAGCCTGGGCGCTGGAACACCTCGGCGAGCCGCTCGATCTGGCCACCCTCGCCGCCCACGCCCGGATGAGCCTGCGCACGTTCAGCAGGCGCTTCCGGGACGAGACCGGGCTACCTCCGCACACCTGGCTCACGCGCCAGCGGGTGCTGCACGCCCGCCACCTGCTGGAATCCACCGACCTGCCGGTGGACCGCGTCGCCGCCGAATGCGGGCTCGGCACCGCCGCGTCGCTGCGCCAGCACCTGAACGCCGCGATCGGCGTCTCACCGCTGGCCTACCGGCGCACCTTTTCCTCGCGGCGGCCGGCGTCCCGCTAACGTAGCCACATGGTGTTCCGCCGGACCGCCCTGCTTCTCGTCGTCATCCTCGGCCTGCTCGGCGGTTGCGCGTCGTCGCCCGACGCCACGGGGCCGATGCCCGAAGGCAAGGCTCTCCTCGACGCCTCCGCAGCCACGCTGCGGGACCTGCACACCGTGCGCTTCGAGGCCAAGGCGAACGGCGCCCTGCCCGGCCTGTCCATCCGCACGGTGTCCGGAGTGGCCAGCCGCGACGGCGGGCGGTACGGCTACGCGCGCGGCGAAGCCGACGTCCAGGAGCACACCGACCGCGTGCAGTACGACTTCCTGCTCTCCGGCGACCGGGTGCGGCTCACCGACCCCGAGGGCAGGGACACCCAGCGCGAGGTGGCCGAGCAGTTCAGCCCCGCCCGGCTGCTCGACCCCGAGCGTGGTCTGTACCAGCTGCTGGCCCACGCGCGGAACGTGCGCACCGAGACGCGGGAGGAACTCCACGACGTCCCCGCCTACCGCGTCGCCGGGCAGCTGTCCCGGGACGTCGTGTCCTCGGTGATTCCCGGCGTGCACGACGACGTCGACGTCAAGTTCTGGGTTGGCGCGGGTGCGCAGCGCACCCTGCTGCGCCTGTGGCTGCAGGTCCCGCCGCAGCAGAAGAACCAGGGCGCCGTGATGCTCGAGCTCGCCCTGACCGACCACAACCGGCCGGTGAGCGCCACGCCGGTGCGGGACTGACCGCGCTCAGCAGCGGGTGCCCTCCTCGGGCAGTGTCCCGTCGACGAGATAGGCGGTACCTGCCTCGTCGACGCAGGAGTTGCCCAGCACCAGGTACGCCGTGTGCTGGTTGCCCTCCACGGTCAGCAGCCTGCCCTCCAGCGCCTTCGCCAGGTTCACCCCCGCCTGGTACGGGGTCGCCGGGTCGTTGGTGGTGGAGATGACCAGCGTCGGCGGCAGGCCCTCGACGTCCGGCAGATGCGGCTCGGAGGTGTTCGGCACCGGCCAGAACGCGCACGCGTCGCGGGCCGACGACGGCGGGGTCCCCGGGTCGAGGAACGGTGCCACCTCGGCGTAGCGGCGCTGGGCGTCGCGAAGCCGCTGCCTGTCGGTCACCCTCGGGTCGTCGACGCAGCGGATGGCCACGAAGGCGTCCTGGGTGGTGTCGTACTCGCCCTGGGCGTCGCGCGCGTTGTACTGGTCGGCCAGCGCCATCAGCGTCCGGCCCTGACCCTGGCGCAGCTCGTTGAGGCCGGTGTTGAGCGGCTGCCAGAACTGCTCGCTGTAGAGCGCCTGGATGGTGCCGGTGGTGGCGTCCTCGTAGGAGAGCCCGCGCCCGTCGCCCACGGGCACCGGGTTGTCGATCAGCGGGCGCACGAGCTGCTGATAGGCCCGCGTGGCATCTGCCGGGTCGTTGCCGAGAGCGCAGTCCTGACGCTGCGCGCACCACGACGCGAACTCGCGGAAGGCCTTGCCGAAGCCCTCGCCCTGGGCCACCAGCGCATCCACAATGTCCTGCCCGGGGTCCACCGCGCCGTCGAGGATCATCGCCCTGACGTTGCGCGGGAACTCCTCGGCGTAGGTGTAGCCGATGCGTGTGCCGTAGGAGTAGCCCAGGAACGTCAGCTTCTCGTCGCCCAGCACCGAGCGCAGCACGTCGAGGTCCTTGGCGACGTCGCGGGTGCCGAGGTGGGCCAGCATGTCGTCGCCGTGCTCCGTGCGCTGCTCGCACTTCGCGGCGAACTTCCTCTCCTGCCGCTCCTGCTCGGCGACGCCCTGCCGGGTGCCGTCGACCTCGGTGTCCTCGGCGCGGTCGGCATCGCGTTCCCGCGGCGTCAGGCAGCGCACCTGCGGCTGGCTGGCACCGATGCCGCGCGGGTCGAAGCCGACGAGGTCGAACCGTTTCGCCAGCTCGCTGCCGCCCACGCTGCCCGCCATCTGGGCCGCGGCGGTCATACCGGAGGCGCCGGGCCCGCCGGGGTTCATGACGAGGGAGCCGATGCGGTCACCCGGCTCGCTCGCCTGCTTGCGCAGCACCCCCAGCGTGATCGTGGTGCCGCCGGGCTCGGAGTAGTCGAGCGGCACGGTCAGCCGCGCGCACTCCAGACCGTCGCCCTGAAACACCGACTCCGCCGCAGCCGATGTCGCGAAGGAACCGCAGTCGCTCCAGTCGAGCGACTGGCCGTAGAACCGCTCGAGCCCCTGCGGCACCGGCCCGGCCGGCCCGGCAGGCTCCTGGCCGGAGGAGCACGCGGTCAACCCCGCCGCGACAAGGACACACGCGGCGAGGGACAGGTAGCGTTCAAGAGCAGGCACGTGTCGATCGTGCCATCGAGATGGGAACGGGAGGCCACCGGTGGCGTTGATGAGCCGGGTGGGCAGACGGCTGCGCAGAATCATCCAGCGCCCGGCGAGCGTCGAGCTGACCCGCTACGAGGCGTTGCTTCCCGCGATCGGCGAGCGGGAAGCCGAGCTGGAGAAGCTCTCCGATGCCGAGCTCACGGACGCGGCGGCCCGGCTTCGCGAGACGGAGGCCTTCGGCACCGAACAGTACGTCGAGCTGTGCGCGCTCGGCCGCGAGGCGGCCCGGCGGGCGCTCGGCGAGCGGGCGTTCGACGTGCAGCTGCTGGGCACGATGGGATTGCTGTCCGCGCACGTCGTGCAGATGGCCACCGGTGAGGGCAAGACGCTGGCGGGCGCACTGGCCGCGGCAGGCTACGCGCTGCAGGGCAAGCGGGTCCACGTCATCTCCGTCAACGACTACCTGGCGCGCCGCGACGCCGAGTGGATGCGGCCGGTGTACGACCTGCTGGGCGTGTCCGTCGGCTGGGTCGAGCCCGCGCTGGGCGCCGCGCAGCGCAAGGACGCCTACGCGGCCGAGGTCTGCTACGGCGCGGTGAGCGAGATCGGCTTCGACGTGCTGCGCGACCGGCTGGTCACGCGGGTGGAGGACCTGGCGCAGCCGGAGCCGGAGGTGGCGATCGTCGACGAGGCCGACTCGGTGCTCGTGGACGAGGCGCGGGTGCCACTGGTGATGGCGGGCTCGGTGGATGCGGGCATCGCCGATGAGGAGGTCGCCACCATCGTGCGGCGGCTGCGGCTGGGGCTGCACTACGAGACCGACCCCGACGGGCGCAACGCGTGGCTGACGTCGGCGGGTGCGTCGGTGGTGGAGAAGGCGCTCGGCGGCGTCGACCTCTACGGCGACGACGGCGCGGACCGGCTCGCCGCGGTCAACGTGGCGCTGCACGCGCATGCGCTGCTGACCCGCGACGTGGACTACCTGGTGCGCGACGGCAAGGTGCAGCTGATCAACGCCTCGCGGGGTCGCGTCGCCGAGCTGCAGCGGTGGCCGGACGGACTGCAGGCAGCCGTGGAGGCGAAGGAGCAGCTGCCGCCTTCGGAGCGCGGCGAGATTCTGGACTCGATCACGGTGCAGGCGCTGATCGCGCGCTACCCGCAGGTGGCGGGCATGACGGGCACCGCGGTGGCGGTGGCCGAGCAGCTGCGCGAGTTCTACAAGCTCGAGGTGGCGGTCATCCCGCCGAACACCCCGAACATCCGGCAGGACAGGCCCGACCGCATCTTCTCCACGCCAGGGCGCAAGCTGCGGGCGATCGTCGAGGAGATCCGCACGGTGCACGAGAACGGACGGCCCATCCTCGTCGGCACGCAGGACGTGGCGGAGTCGGAGGAGCTGGCCGAGAAGCTCGCCAAGGCGGACCTGCCGTGCGTGGTGCTCAACGCGCGCAACGACGCGGAGGAGGCCGCGATCATCGCCGAGGCGGGCACCTACGACGCGATCACGGTGTCGACGCAGATGGCGGGCCGGGGCACGGACATCCGGCTCGGCGGCGCGGACGGTGCGGACCGGGAGCGGGTGGCGGAGCTGGGCGGGCTGCACGTCATCGGCACCGCGCGGTATCCGAGCAGCAGGCTGGACGACCAGCTCCGCGGGCGTGCGGGCAGGCAGGGCGACCCGGGCAGCTCGGTGTTCTTCGCGAGCCTCAACGACGAGCTGGTGCTGGCCAACGCGCCGGACGTGCCCGAGGGCATCGAGGCGGACCCGGAGACCGGCGAGATCACCGACCCGGCCGCGCACCGGCAGATCAACCACGCCCAGCGCGTCGCCGAGGGCGTCGACCTGGAGATCCACCGCAACACGTGGCGCTACACGCGGCTGATCGAGCACCAGCGCGCGGAGCTGCTGGAACACCGCGACGAGGTGCTCCGCACGGATCTGGCGCGGACGCTGCTCGCCGAGGAACAGCCCGGCCGGTGCGAGGAGCTGGCCGAGTCGGTCGGCGAGGAGACGCTCACGCGGGTGTGCCGGGAGATCCTGCTCTACCACCTGGACCAGCTGTGGGCCGACCATCTGGGCTACCTGGGCAACGTGCGGGAGACGATCCATCTGCGGGCACTGGCCAAGGAGCAGCCGCTGGACGAGTTCCACCGGGCGGCGATTCCGGAGTTCCA
Organism: Prauserella muralis; assembly: GCF_003202285.1. Lineage (GTDB taxonomy): Bacteria > Actinomycetota > Actinomycetes > Mycobacteriales > Pseudonocardiaceae > Prauserella_B > Prauserella_B muralis. The sequence goes on along the minus strand of NZ_MASW01000001.1, from coordinate 2,011,257 downwards.
CAAGATCCGCGCCGAGGCCCTGAAGCGCTCGGCGAAGACGCTGACGGAGGCCTCGGTGACCGAGGACGGCGTGGACCTGGCCGCAGCCGGGGTGCGCAGGCCGACGTCGACGTGGACCTACCTGGTGCAGGACAACCCGTTCGACTCCGACGCCGAGCAGGCCCTCAAGAAGGTGCGCGGCATGCTCCGCAAGAAGCGAACCTGACTCGCGTTTCTTCTCGCCGCTGTGGGAGCAAGGGACCTTTACTCTCGTTTTGTGGGAGTAAAGGTCCCTTGCTCCCTACGGCGCCGGGATGGGTGGGAGCCGACACAGCGCCGCGGGGGCGGGGTGTGGGTGAGAATGAGGCCATGCCGCAACTGCGCATCGCACTCGCCCAGGTGAACCCGACCGTCGGCGACCTGACCGGAAACGCCGGCCTGATCGTCGAGTGGACCCGCAAGGCAGCCGAGGCCGGCGCACACGTGACCGTCTTCCCCGAGATGTCGCTCACCGGGTATCCGGTGGAGGACCTCGCCCTGCGCAAGACCTTCGCCGACGCCTCACGCGCGCAGCTCGGCACGCTCGCCCGGCAGCTGGACGACGCGGGCTGCGGCGAGCAGCTCGTCTACGTCGGCTACCTGGACCAGGACGACGTGGGCCCGCGCAACGCGGCGGCCGCGCTGCACCGCGGCGAGGTGGTGGCCCGGCAGTTCAAGCACCACCTGCCCAACTACGGGGTGTTCGACGAGCGGCGCAACTTCAAGCCGGGACAGGAGCTCGAGATCGTGCGCCTGCACGGCCTCGACATCGGCATGGTGATCTGCGAGGACCTCTGGCAGGACGGCGGCCCGGTGGCCGCGCTCGCCGAGGCCGGGGTGGATCTGGTGGTGTCGCCGAACGCCTCGCCCTACGAACGGTCGAAGGACGACGTGCGGCTGCCGCTGGTGTCCGGCCGCGCGGCCGAGGCCCGCGCGCCGATCGTCTACACCAACCAGGTCGGTGGCCAGGACGACCTCGTGTTCGACGGCGACTCGATAGTCGTGGCGGCCGACGGCGCGCTGCTGAGCCGCGCGCCGCAGTTCGTCCAGCACCTGCTGGTGACCGACCTCGACCTGCCGTCGGGCGGATACACCGCCGAGGGCAGTTTCGCCGGCCTGCGGGTGCGCCGCAGGGTGCTCGGCGCGGACCCGGTCCCGGCCTACGAGCCGACTGCCGAGCCCGCGATCAGCGAACCGCTCTCCGACGAGGCGGAGGTGTGGTCGGCGCTGGTGGTGGGCCTGCGCGACTACGTGCGCAAGAACGGCTTCCGCTCGGTGATTTTCGGCTTCTCCGGCGGGATCGACTCCGCCGTCACCGCGGCGCTCGCGGTGGACGCGCTGGGCCCGGACGCGGTGCACGGTGTGGCCATGCCGTCGGTGTACTCCTCCGAGCACTCGCGCTCGGACGCCGCCGAGCTGGCCCGCAGGCTCGGCTGCCACTTCCGGGTGGAGGAGGTGGCCGACATGGTCGGTGTGTACGTCGACCAGCTGGGGCTGGCGGGGACCGGGCTCGCGGAGGAGAACATCCAGGCGCGCGTGCGCGGCATGCTGCTGATGGCGCTGTCGAACCTGGAGGGTCACCTCGTTCTGGCCACCGGCAACAAGACGGAGCTCGCCGTGGGGTACTCGACGATCTACGGCGACGCCGTGGGTGGGTTCGCGCCGATCAAGGACGTGTTCAAGACGCACGTGTGGGCGCTGGCGCGGTGGCGTAACGCCGAGGCCGAGAAGCGGGGCGAGACGCCGCCGATCCCGGAGAACTCGATCACGAAGCCGCCGTCGGCCGAGCTGCGGCCCGGCCAGGTCGACACCGACTCGCTGCCCGACTACCCGCTGCTCGACGACATTCTCGACGACTACGTGGAGGGCGACCGGGGGTTCGCGGACCTGCTGGCCGCCGGGTTCGACGCCGGCGTGATCGACCGCGTCGTGCGCATGGTGGACAAGGCCGAGTACAAGCGCAGGCAGTACCCGCCGGGTACGAAGATCACCTTCAAGGCGTTCGGCCGCGATCGCAGGCTGCCGATGACCAACGCCTGGCGCGAGACCCACTGAGGCCCGCCGGACGGGAGCAAGGGACCTTTACTCCCGCCAAACGAGAGTAAAGGTCCCTTGCTCCCGTCCGGGGGCGGTTTTGTCGGGGTGGGGGCGTAGCGTGCCGGGTGTGGTGGCAGTGGGGTTCGCGGTGTTCGAGACGGCGATCGGGCACTGTGGCATCGCGTGGAGCGAGGACGCCGTCGTCGGCAGCCAGTTGCCGGAGGGTGATCCGGAACGGACCCGTGCACGGCTGCGGGCGGCGTTCCCGGACGCGGTCGAGCGGGAGCCCAGCGCGCTCGCACGGCGGGCGATCGAGGGCGTCACGGCCCTGCTGCGCGGCGAGGACCCGGACCTGTCCGCCGTGGCGCTCGACCTCAGCCGGGTGCCGCCGTTCCATCGCCGCGTCTACGAGCTGGCCAGAACCATCCCGCCGGGCTCCACGATGACCTACGGCGAGGTCGCCACCCGCCTCGGCGACCCCGGCTCCGCGCGGGCCGTGGGCCAGGCCCTCGGCAGCAACCCGTTCGCGCCGATCGTGCCGTGTCACCGCATCCTCGCCGCGGGCGGCAAACCCGGCGGCTTCTCCGCCCGCGGCGGCACCGCGACCAAGCGCCGCATGCTGGAGATCGAGGGCTGCTACCTGGAGCCGCCCGCACTGTTCGACGTCTGAACGCACCCGGCGTCAGCGCGAAGCCAACCGCCCGCGCGGCACCCGCCACGGCTTCATCCACGGCGATTCCGGCCAGCCCTCGGCCGCCGCCATGAGCGGGAACGCCGTGGCGCCGTCGATGCTCTCGCGCAGGATGTCGGCATGCCCCGCGTGCCGCGCGGTCTCCTCGATCAGGTGCAGCAGCACCCAGCGCACCGACCACGCCTGCACGTCGTCCGGAAACCAGGGCACGTTCCTCGGCACCGGCACGGGCCTGCCGAGGTCGTCGATCCCGGCGACGATCTCCTCGGTGTCCGTGGCGACCCGCTCGTACTCGGAGATCACCTCTTCCAGGGTCTCCCCCGGCCGCAGCCGGAAGTCTGCGCCACCTCGCCCCGGTCCACGACCGAGCACGGTGTTCATCCACGCCCGCTCGGTGCTGGCCACGTGCTTGATGACGCCGCCGACGCTCAGCGCGCTCACCGTGGGCGTGGCGCGCGCCTGCTCGTCGGTGAGCCCGTACGCGGCGAGGCACAGCACGTAACGTTGCTGCGCCAGGTACCCGAGCAGGCCCTCCCGCTCATCGGCGACCGGACCGATCATTCCTGGCATGCAGGGACCTCCCAGTACGGACGTGCTCAGGCGTCGACTGGCCAGCATCCTCCCACCTCGGCCCGCCCTCCCGCCCGACCGTGACCAAGTAGGCGATGCCGGTGACGAGGATCGCCGCGGCCCCGCCCAGCTGGACCCGCATGGCCACGCCGACGAACTCGCCGCCGAACGCGGTCAGCAGCACGATCGCCGCCCACGCCAGCACCTCCACCGCCAGCACCACCGCCGCGGCGAACCGCCAGCCGCCGGTCCACCACACCAGCAGGCCACCGGGACCGGCCAGGTACACGACGTTGAGGGCCAGCGACACCGCGTGGTGCGCCCGCGTGGCCGCGCAGGCGGCACCGGCCGCACCGGGACAGTCCGGCGGGATGGCGCCGTGCAGGATCAGCAGGACACCGAACACGCACACGGTGGCCACGGTCACCCTGGCGTTGCGGTGCACAGGGGCCAGCCGCAGCAGTGGCGGACTCGCGAGCACGAACGCCGCACCCGCGACGATCTCGGCCGTCCGGAACAGGGTGCCGTGCGGCACGCCCTGCGCGCCGAGCGCGGCCGGCGCCGCGTGCAGCGGCGACAGCCCGGTGTCGAGCACGTACTCGAGCAGCCACGCGAGGTGGGCGAGCACACCGGCGACCAGCAGCGCGACGGCGGTCCGGCGAACCGCCGCGAGCGCGGTCGGGCGGTGCAGGACCGACGGCATGCGAAGTACTTATCACGGCCGACCACAAACAGGAACTGAAGATTCTTCACGTGAGATGCGCGGCCGTGTGAACCTCATCGCAGGCGGCTGGGCACCGGGCACGGCCGGTGCAACGCTGTGTGGTGCAACGATCCACGACCCGGGGACCTGAGGCAGGCCTCGAGGGAAGGACGGTCGACGACGATGTCTACGCCAGATCGTGACCACGCGAGCGAGACGGTCGCTCCCTACGGTTCCGGCCCTTCGGCGCAGGAAGCCGCGCCGCGCAAGAAGGTCCGCATCCACCATCTGCAGGAGCTCAAGGACCGCGGCGAGCCATGGCCCATGCTCACCGCCTACGACATGTACACGGCGGAACTGTTCGACGAAGCCGGGATCCCGGTGCTGCTCGTCGGGGACTCGGCGGCCAACAACGTCTTCGGCTACGACACGTCGCTGCCGGTGTCGGTCGACGAGCTGCTGCCGCTGGTGCGCGCCGTCACGCGCTCGGCCAAACGCGCTCTCGTCGTCGCCGACCTGCCGTTCGGCTCCTACCAGCTCTCGCCGCAGCAGGCGCTGGAGACGTCGGTGCGCTTCCTCAAGGAGGGCAGGGCGCACGCCGTGAAGCTCGAGGGCGGGCGCAGGTTCGCGCCGCACGTCGAGGCGCTGACCTCGGCGGGTGTGCCGGTGATGGGCCACATCGGGTTCACCCCGCAGAGCGAGCACAACCTCGGCGGCTACCGCGTGCAGGGCCGGGGCAAGGCGGGCGAGGAGCTGCTCGCCGACGCGCTGGCGCTGCAGGAGGCGGGCGCGTTCTCGGTGGTGATGGAGATGGTGCCCGCCGAGGTCGCCAAGCGCGTCACCCACGAGCTGCGCATCCCGACCATCGGCATCGGCGCCGGGTCCGACTGTGACGCGCAGGTGCTGGTGTGGCAGGACATGGCGGGCCTGCGCCGGGGCAGGGCGCCGCGGTTCGTGAAACGCTACGCCGACCTGGCCGGGATCCTTTCCGGCGCCGCGCAGGCCTTCGCCGACGAGGTGCGCCGTGGCGAGTTCCCGGCCCCCGAGCACGCCTTCCACTGAGCGGGTGGCGTTGGCCGCGATGCCGGAGTTGTATCCGCCGCTCGCCCCGCACGAGCACGGCATGCTCGACGTCGGCGACGGCAACCGCCTGTACTGGGAGTGCAGCGGCAACCCGGACGGCACGCCGGCGGTGGTGCTGCACGGCGGTCCGGGCAGTGGCAGCGCCCCGCTCACGCGGCGGCTGTTCGATCCCGCGGCGTACCGGATCGTGCTGTTCGACCAGCGCGGCGCGGGACGCAGCATCCCGCACGTGAGCGATCCCGCCGCCGACCTCGCGGTCAACACCACCTGGCATCTCGTCGCCGACCTGGAACGGCTGCGCGAACACCTGGGCATCGAGCGCTGGCTGCTGCTCGGTGGCTCCTGGGGCGCCACACTGGCCCTCGCCTATGCCGAGACGCATCCCGGACGGGTCAGCGGGCTCGTGCTGCGCGGGGTGTTCACCGCCCGCAGGCGCGAACTCGACTGGCTGTATCAGAACGGTGCCGGTCACCTCTTCCCCGAGGAGTGGGCCCGCTACCTCGCACCGGTGCCCGAGGACGAACGGCACGACCTGCTCGGCGCCTACCAGCGGCTGGTCGAGCATCCCGATCCCGGCGTCCGGCAGCGGGCCGCCGTGGCGTGGAGCGCGTGGGAGGGCGCGATCGTCTCCGTGGTCCCGCAGGAGGGCTACCGCGCGGGCTACGGCACGCCCCGGTTCGCGGTGCCGTTCGCCCGCATCGCCCTGCACTACTTCACCCATGGCGCGTGGCTGGAGGAGGGCAGGCTCATCACGGAGGCGGGCAAGCTCGCCGGGATCCCGGGGCGGATCGTGCAGGGCCGCTACGACCTGGTGTGTCCCCCGGCGACCGCCTACGAGCTGCACCAGGCGTGGCCGGGCTCGGAGCTGACCGTGCTCGAGGGCGCGGGCCACGCCGTCACCGACCCGGGCATGCTCGCCGCCCTGCGGGCGGCCACCGACGCGTTCGCGGGACGCTAGCCCGGCAGCCGGGCCAGAGCTAGAGCCGCCCGCCGCTGGCGGTGTCGCCGGAAAGCCGCTGCGCCAGGTACACCGGCACGGTCGAGACCAGGATCAGCACCGCAGCGACGACGTTGACCACCGGCGCCTGGTTCGGCCGGAACAGGTTGTTGAGGATCCAGATCGGCAGCGTCTCCAGCCCCGCGCCGAGCGTGAACGTGGTCACGATGATCTCGTCGAACGACAGCGCGAACGCCAGGAGCCCACCGGCCAGCAGCGCCGAGCGCAGCATGGGAAACGTCACGAGCCGGAAGGTCGTGACGCCGTCGGCGCCCAGGTCCATCGACGCCTCCTCCAGGTTCCCGCCGAGCCTGCGCAGCCGCGCGATGACGTTGTTGAACACCACGACGATGCAGAAGGTGGCGTGCGCGACGATCACCGTCAGCATGCCGAGCTCGATGCCGAACACCGTGCGGAAGGCGTTGTTCAGCGCGATGCCGGTGACGATGCCGGGCAGCGCGATCGGCAGGATGATCAGCAGCGACACCTGGTCGCGCCCGAAGAAGCGGTAGCGCTGCAACGCGAAGGCCGCCATCGTGCCCAGCACCAGGGCGATCACCGTGGCCGCGAGCCCCACCTGCACGCTCGTCCACAGCGCGCTCAGCGCGCCCTCGTTGGTGACGGCGCGGCTCCACCACTCCAGCGTGAACCGCGTCGGGGGCCAGCCGAAGGTGGTGTCGGCGTTGACGGAGTTGAGCAGCACGACCAGCAGCGGGAAGTAGATCACGGCGAGCCCGAGGCCGAGTGCGCCGAACAGGACGTAGCGGGTGGTCCGGGAGACGTTCACGGCGATTCCTAGAGGTTGTTCAGCGCGCCCGTGCGGCGCACGGCGGCGAGGTAGACCAGCATGATCACCACCGGCACCGTGGCGACCGTCGCGGCGAAGGGCAGGTTGTTGGCGGCGCCGATGTTGTCGTAGACGACGTTGCCGAGCATCTGGCTCGTGCCGCCGACGATGCGCACGGCGATGTAGTCACCCAGCGACAGCGAGAACGTGAAGATCGAGCCCGCCACGATGGCGGGGAACGTCAGCGGCAGGATCACCGAGCGAAACGTCCGCCACGGGCGCGCCCCGAGGTCACCCGAGGCGTCCACAAGCGACTCCGGCAGCCGTTCCAGCCCGGCGTAGATCGGCAGGATCATGTACGGCAGCCACAGGTACGAGAGCGTGAGCACGGTGGCGAACACGCCGTAGCCCGGACTGTCCACACCGAACGGCGTTCCCAGCCACGAGATCACGCCGTCGCCGGAGAGCATGATCCGCCATGAGTAGGCCTTCACCAGGTAGCTGGCCCACAGCGGCGTCATCACCGCGATCACGAGGATGCGCTGGGTGCGCGGGGAGCAGAACTTGGCCATCGCGAAGGCCATGGGGAACGCGATCACGGCATCGATCACCGTCACCAGTGCGGCGATGCCGAGCGTGCGCAGCGTGATGGTGCGGTAGACCTCGTCGGTGACGAGGGTGCGGAAGTTGTCCAGCGTCCAGTCCCGCACCACCTGGCCGGTGAAGGTGTCGGTGTGCCAGAAGGCGGTGACGAAGAGGGCCGCGAGCGCGCCGAGATAGGCCAGCCCGAGCCACAGCATCGGCGCCGAGAGCAGCGCCGTGAGACGCAGCCTCGGATTGCGGTGGAAGAAGCTCGACACGCCGTGTCGCGGCGCGCTCGCGGTCGTCGTCATGTGCTCAGCCCTTGATCTCGGTCCAGGCGCGGGTCCACTGGCCGTAGTCGGTGCATTTCACGTCGGTGCGGCCGTCGACGCACTGCTCGATCGGTGTGGTCCAGTACCAGATCCGGGAGGCGTACTCGGCGTCACCGGCGTGGTAGTTGTCGCAGTGCTTGGCGTCGGAGGTCAGCTCGCACGCCTTCGGGTTGGCGGGCGCCTCGCCGAAGTACTCGGCCACGGCGGCGTTGGCCTCCGGGCTGACGATGTGGTTGAGCCACTTGTAGGCACAGGTCTTGCGCTCCGACTTCGCCGACACCATCCAGGTGTCCGACCAGCCGGTGGCACCCTCGGACGGCAGCACCGACGACACCGGCGCCCCCTCCCCCGCGGTCAGGTTCACCGTCACCTGCCACGCGGTGCCCACCACGGCGTCGCCGTTCTTGAAGGCCTGGCTCTCCTTGAGGTAGTCCGACCAGTACTCGCTGACCATCGGGCGCTGCTTCTTGAGCAGGTCCACGGCGGCCTTGAACTGCTTGTCGTCGAGCGCGTACGGGTTCTTGATGCCCAGGTCGGGCTGGTGCTTCATGAGGTACAGCGCGGCGTCGGCGATGTAGATCGGCGAGTCGTAGGCCGTGATCTTGCCCTTGTACGGGGAGTCCTCGTCGAACACGGCCGACCACGAGTCGGGCGCCGGCTTGACCTTGTCGGTGCGGTAGGCCAGCACGTTGGCGCCCCAGCCGTGCGGAACGCCGTAGGAGGTGCCGTCGACGCTGTTCCACGACTTGTTCTTGAGGAAGTCGTAGACGTCGGCGTAGTTCGGGATCAGGTCGGTGTTCACCGGCTCGACGTCCCCGGCCGCGATGAGCCGCAGCGACGCGTCGCCGGAGGCGGAGACGACGTCGTACTGGCCGGTCTTCATCAGGTTCACGGCCTCGTCGGAGGTGCCGAACGGCTTGACGTTGACCTGGCAGCCGGTCTCCTTCTCGAACGGCGTCACCCAGTCCACGTTCGGGTCGTTGGAGCCGTCCTCGGCGTAGCCCGGCCACGCCAGGATGTTGAGCTGGCCCTCCGGCTCGCCCAGCTTCTGCAGGGCGGGCAGGTCGGGCGGGGTGAAGGTGCCACCGCCGGATCCCGAGCCGGAGCCGGACGCCGAGTCGCCGCCGCTGGTACCGCACGCCACGGTGGTGCCTGCGCACAGTAAGCCCGCGAACAGCAGGATGACGGACTTGCGTTTCCTCATCTGATCTTTCTCCTTACCTGTGGTCACTGGCGTCGGGCACGCGGAAGCTGTGCTCGGAGCGCCACACCAGCCGGACCCTGCTGCCGGCGAGCTCGAACGCCGGGCTGCCCTCGTTCTGCCGCACCGCGGCGAGCTGGCCGCCCACGTCGAGGGCGACCTCGTAGCGCACCGTGGCCCCGGCGTAGACGACGTCGGTGACGGTGCCGGTTGCGCTGACCTCGTCCGTCCCTGCCGGGGCCGCGAGGTCGGTGTCGACGCGGATCTTCTCCGGCCGGATGCTGTAGACGCCGCTCCTGCCGAGCACGGCCTCGGCGCCGCGGCCGCCGAGCAGGTTCGACGTGCCGACGAACCCGGCGACGAACGCGCTGGCCGGGCGCTCGTAGACCTCGACCGGTGTGCCGACCTGCTCGATGCGCCCCTGGTCGAACACCGCGATGCGGTCACTCATCGTCAGCGCCTCGTCCTGGTCGTGGGTGACGAACACGAACGTGATGCCGACCTCGCGCTGGATCTGCTTGAGTTCCACCTGCATGGCCTGGCGCAGCTTGAGGTCGAGCGCGCCGAGCGGTTCGTCGAGCAGCAGCACCTTGGGCCGGTTGACCAGTGCCCTGGCGAGCGCGACGCGCTGCCGCTGCCCGCCGGAGAGCTGGGCGGGCCTGCGCTGGGCGAAGTCCTCCAGCCGCACGGTGCGCAGCGCCTCCCTGGCCCGTTCGGCGCGCTGGGCCTTCGGCACCCGCTTGACCCGCAGCCCGTACTCGACGTTGGCCTGCACGCTCATGTGCGGGAACAGCGCGTAGTCCTGGAACACCGTGTTGACGTCGCGCTGGAACGGCGCGAGCCTGCTGACGTCGCTGCCGGCCAGCTCGACGGTGCCGCTGGTGGGCAGCTCGAAGCCGGCGATCATGCGCAGCACCGTGGTCTTGCCGGAGCCGGAGGGGCCGAGCATGGCGAAGAACTCACCCTGCGCGATGTCGAGGTCGATGCCGTCGACGGCGGTGACGGTGCCGAAGGTCTTGCGCAGCTCCCGCAGCCGCACGGCGGGCAGCGGCTCCGGCGCTCCGGCGGCGCCGGAGACCGGCGCGGCGGACACGGCGGACGGCGCCTGGTTCGGTGACATGTCGGGCCCCTTCCTTCACAGCGCCGTCATGACGTGCTTGACGCGGGTGTAGTCCTCGAGCCCGTACAGGGAGAGGTCCTTGCCGTAGCCCGACTTCTTGAACCCGCCGTGCGGCATCTCGGCGACCAGCGGGATGTGGGTGTTGATCCACACGCAGCCGAAGTCGAGCCCGGCCGCGAACCGCATCGCCCGGGCGTGGTCGGCGGTCCACACCGAGGACGCGAGGCCGTAGCGCACGCCGTTGGCGACGGCCAGCGCCTCGTCGTCGGAGCCGAAGCGCTGCACGGTGATCACCGGGCCGAAGATCTCCTCCTGCGACACCTCGTCGTCCTGCCGCACGCCGGAGACGACCGTGGGCTCGAAGAAGTAGCCGGTCTCGCCCTGGCGCCGTCCTCCCGTGTGGACGCCGGCGTGCGCGGGCAGCCGGTCGAGCAGGCCGGTGACCTTGGCGAGCTGGCCCGCGTTGTTGAGCGGGCCGTAGGCCACGCCGGTGTCGGACGGGGCGCCGGTGCGGGTGTCCCGCGCCTGGCGGGTGAGCGCGGCGACGAAGTCGTCGTGGGCGGCGTCCTGGACGAGCACGCGGGTGGCGGCGGTGCAGTCCTGACCCGCGTTGAAGTACCCGGCGGCGGCGATGGCCTCGGCGGCGGCGTCGAGGTCGGCGTCGGCGAAGACCAGCACGGGCGCCTTGCCGCCCAGCTCCAGGTGCACGCGTTTGAGGTCGGCGGCCGCCGAACCGGCCACCTCGGTGCCCGCGCGCACGGACCCGGTGATCGACACCATCGCGGGGATCGGGTGCTCGACGAGTGCCCTGCCGGTGCCGCGGTCGCCGCACACGACGTTGAGCACCCCGGGCGGGAGGAACTCGGCGGCGATCTCGGCGAGCAGCAGGGTCGACGCCGGGGTGGTGTCGGAGGGCTTGAGCACGACCGTGTTGCCGGCGGCGAGCGCGGGCGCGATCTTCCAGATGGCCATCAGCAGCGGGTAGTTCCAGGGCGTCACCTGGGCGCAGACGCCCACCGGCTCCCTGCGGACGAACGACGTGTGCCCGGCCAGGTACTCGGCGGCGGCCTTGCCCTCGAGCACGCGGGCCGCACCGGCGAAGAAGCGCACCTGGTCGGTCATCATCGGCAGCTCTTCGGCGGCGGTGAGCGCGAGCGGCTTGCCGGTGTCGGCCGACTCGACCCGCACGAGCTCCTCGGCGCGCGCCTCCATGGCGTCGGCGAGGCGCAACAGCGCGAGCTGCCGCTCGGCGGGCGTGGTGTGCCGCCACGTCTCGAACGCGGTGGCCGCCGTCCGCAGGGCCCGGTCGACGTCCTCGGGCCCGGCGACGGGCGCCGTGCAGTAGGGCTGCCCGGTGACCGGGTCGATGATGTCCGCGCCCGCGTCACCGGCGCCGTCGACGTACTCGCCGCCGATGAAGTGTCTGAGCTGTCGCATGGCGACGAAACATATAAGTCCATATGTAATATGACAAGACTTTGAGGCAAGATTGGCTCCATCGGGTCGCGGAGGAACCGAGGGGACGCATGCCGGAACGGATCTCGCTCAGCGCGCGGACGGCGATGTTCGCCCCGCTGGATCAGACGGGCAGGGTCGAGGCGGTGACCAAACGACTGGTCGACGCCATCACGCTGGGACTGCTCGCCGACGAGGAGCAGTTGCCCAGCGAGGCCGAGCTCGCCGGGCAGTTCGGCGTCTCCACGGTGACCGTCCGGGAGGCACTGATGGCGCTGCGGCAGCAGGGCCTCGTGGAGACCCGGCGCGGGCGCACGGGCGGCAGCTTCGTCCGCGCACCCAAGGACGGGCAGGCGGCCTCGCTGCGCGAACGGCTCCGGGGACTGTCGCTGACGGACCTGCGCGACGTCGGCGACCACTACCTCGCCGTGGCGGGCGCGGCGGCGAAGCTGGCCGCCGAGCGCAGCTCCGCCGAGGACGTCGAGCGGCTGGAGCTGGCCACCGACGACCTGCGGGGCGCCACCGGCGCGGAGGCCTCCCGGGCCGAGCGCCACTTCCACCTGGAGGTGGCCGCCGCCGCGCAGTCGCCCCGGCTGACCCAGCAGGAGGTGCAGCTGCAGGGCGAGCTGGGCGCGCTGCTGTGGCTGCACACGGGCGAGCACGCCGAGCAGGCCCGCGACGAGCACCGGGCCATCACCGACGCCATCGCCGACGCCGACGCCGAGCGGGCCCGCAGGCTCACCGAAGAGCACATCTTGGCCGCGATCGACCGCTTGGCCGAGCTGCACCTAGGCCTTTTGGAGCCATGACCTCTAAGCTGCCCCCAGCCGACACGAGGTGGGATCGATGGTGACCAACACGCGCGCACTGCTCGGCGACGAGATCGTCGAACAGGTCTCGGCTCTGGTCGAGGCGGTCTTCGACGGCCTCGGCCCGCTCGCCACGCAGGCGGGCGGGCTGTTCGCGGGCGAGTCCCCGCCGAGCGCGGCCGACCTGGAACGGCTGCGCCCGCTGGTGCTGGACGCGCTGAGCGGCGTGCACGGCCTCGTGGTCGGCGCGGGGTTCATCGCGGCCCCGCACGCGCTCGCCGACCAGGAGCTCGGCTTCGAGTGGTGGACCGCGACCGGCGACACGCAGCCCCGGCAGCTGTTCATCAGCCTCGACCCGAGCAGCGACCACTTCCTCGACTACACGCGCCAGTCGTGGTTCACGGTGCCGCGGGACACCGGGCGCAGGCACATCACCGGCCCCTACGTCGACTACCTGTGCACCGACGAGTACACCCTCACCTTCACCGTGCCGGTGCGCGCGGGCGGGACGTTCGCCGGGGTCGTGGGCTCCGACGTGTACGTCCGGGAGCTGGAACGTCTGCTCCAGCGGCGGCTGCGCGGGCTGCCCGGCCGCGCCGCCCTCGTCAACACCCAGGGCAGGGTGATCGTGTCCAACACGCCCCGCCAGCCCGCCGGGTCGCTGGTGCGGGCGTTCGACATCCCCGCCTGGTGGGGCTCCGGAGCCGAGCCGGTGTCCGAACCGGACACGACGCTGCGGCGCTGCGGCGACGCCCCGATCGCGCTGCTGGTGGCGCGCTAGAACTCGTCCACCGCGCTGAGCGCCACCCACAGCTCGGCCCGCGTACCCGGGGCGTCCAGGTCGCGCCCGGTCAGCTCCGCCACCTTCGCCATGCGGTTGCGCAGCGTGTGCCGGTGCACGCCGAGCCGAGCCGCGGCCCGCTCGGTGTGCCCGTTGTGCTCCAGCCAGCAGCGCAGCGACCGCACCAGCTCTCCCCTGCCGTGCCGGTCGTGCTCCCGCAGCGGCGCAAGCAGCTCGTCGGCCAGCGCCAGGGTGGCGTCGCGGCCGAGCAGGCCGGCCAGTCCGGTGGCGGCGTGCTCGGCGTAGCGCAGCACCGCTGTCCGGCCCGCGCGCGCCGCCTCCGCCGCCCGCCGTGCCTGCCGGTACCCGGCGGCGACGTCCGCTGTGGACGGTGAGACTCCGGCGTGCAGGCCGGTGATGCGGTGCGGCAGCCCGGTGGCGCGCTCGTCGGCGAGCACCACGAGGGTGTCGTCGTGCTCGGCGAAGAACCCGCCGTGCCCACCGTCCTCCAGCGCCTCGGCGGCCGCCGCCCTGGCCCGGCGGGGACCGGTGAGGACCACGACCGGCCACGGAGGCGCGGGCAGCGGGCCGAACACCGCGGCGATGGTGTCGGCCGCGAGCGTGGCCTGCCCGCCGAGCAGCAGCCGGGCCAGGCCCGTGCGCAGTCCCCGCAGCGCCGTGCCGTGACTGCGCTGCCGTTCCTGCGACAGCGACAGCAGCGCGGCGGCGGTGGCGATGACGTGCTGGTCGGCGGCGTCGAACCCGGTGGCCCTTCCCGCCGCGAGGAACCCGCGGGTGCGGGCGCCCAGCGCCTGCACGACGGCCTCGCCGTCACCGGCGGGCACCAGCAGGGCGCCGCCGCGCACCCGGCCCAGCTCGCCCCGCAGCCCCTCGCCCCGCGCCCGCGCCGCGGCGGGCGCGGCCTCCCGCACGCCGCCGTCGCCGTCGAGCAGCAGGACCCAGCCGTCCACCAGCCGCGCGAGCGTGCGGACCAAAGCGCCCGGCTCGCGGTGCCGCAGCGCCGTCCTGGTGAGCTCCTGCTGGCCCCGGCCGGTGCGCACCACGGCGGCATAGGTGTCGGCGGCCACGGCGGCCGACACCGCCTTGGTGATCGCGATGAACGGCGTGGCTCTCGGCACCTCCAGCAGCGGCAGCCCGGCCCGTTCCGCGGCGCGCACCAGCGCGGGGGGCACCTCGGCGTGGCTGAGGCCGCTGCCGAAGCCCACCCCGGCCACCCCGGCGGACACCAGCCTGCGCACGTAGCCGTCCAGCGGCTCGCCGCCCAGGGCGAGCCCCGTGGTGAGCAGCAGCTCGCCTCCGTCGAGGAACGCGGTGGGATCGGCAAGCTCGGTGGGATGGACCCACGCGATCGCCCGGTCGAGCCCGTCCGCACCGGCGCGGACGCGCAGACCGAGGTCGCGTCGCGCGGCCAGAGCACGCAGGATGAGTGCCATACTGGCGAACTCTAGTCGCCGAACTGTCCGAACCGGCGTGGTGACCCGAGGCCGGGCAGGGCACATGCTGGGCTCATGACAGCCACCACCACGCATCGCAGGCTGCGCACCGAGATCCCCGGCCCCGCCTCGCGGGCCCTGCAGCAGCGGCGCGCGGGCGCCGTCGCGGCCGGGGTGAGCTCGGTGCTGCCGGTCTACGTCACCTCCGCCGACGGAGGGCTGCTCACCGACGCCGACGGCAACACGCTCATCGACCTGGGTTCCGGCATCGCGGTCACCAACGTGGGCCACGCCGTGCCCGCCGTGGTCGACCGCGTGCGCAGGCAGGCCGGGGAGTTCACGCACACGTGCTTCATGGTCGCGCCCTACGAGGGCTACGTGGAGGTGTGCGAGGCGCTGGCCGAGCTCACCCCCGGCGAGCACGCCAAACGCTCGGTGCTGTTCAACTCCGGCGCCGAGGCCGTGGAGAACGCGGTGAAGATCGCGCGGGTCGCCACCGGAAGGCAGGCCGTGGTGGTGCTCGACCACGCCTACCACGGGCGCACCAACCTCACGATGGCGCTGACCGCCAAGTCGGTGCCCTACAAACACGGCTTCGGCCCGTTCGCGCCCGAGGTGTACCGCGTGCCGGGCTCCTACCCGTTCCGCGACACACCGGGCGTGACCGGTGCGCAGGCGGCCGCCGCCGCGATCGACAGGATCGAGAAGCAGATCGGTGGCGACGCCGTGGCCGCCGTGGTCGTGGAGCCGATCCAGGGCGAGGGCGGCTTCATCGACCCGGCACCCGGCTTCCTGCCCGCGCTGGCGCGATGGTGCGCCGAGCAGGGCGCGCTGTTCGTCGCCGACGAGGTGCAGACCGGGTTCTGCCGCACCGGCGACTGGTTCGCGTGCGAGCACGAGGGAGTCGTGCCCGATCTGATCGCGACGGCGAAGGGCATCGCGGCCGGGCTGCCGCTGGCCGCCGTCACCGGGCGCGCCGAGCTGGTCGACGCCGTGCCGCCGGGCGGGCTCGGCGGCACGTACGGCGGCAACCCGGTGGCGTGCGCCGCCGCGCTCGGCTCGATCGAGACCCTGCGCGCGCAGCGGCTGGACCGGGCCGCCCGCGCGATCGGCGACGTGGCGCTGCCCCGGCTGCGGGCGCTGGCCGCCGAGACCGGCGTGATCGGTGACGTGCGCGGGCGCGGCGCGATGCTCGCCGCCGAGTTCGTCCGGCCCGGCACGACCGAGCCGGATCCCGCACTGACCAAACGGGTCGCGGCGGCCTGCCATGCCGAGGGCGTGGTGGTGCTGACCTGCGGCACCTACGGCAACGTGGTGCGCCTGCTGCCCCCGCTGTCGCTGCCCGCCGACGTCCTCGACGAGGGCCTGACCGTGCTGGAGCAGGCCGTGCGGACGGAGGCCGCGGCATGAGCACGCCGTTCTGGGTCGCGGGCAAGCCCGTCACCCGTGCCGAGACCGCCGTCGTCCGCCACTCCTACGACGACAGCGAGGCGGGTACGCACGCCGTGCCGGCCGACGCGGACGTCGAGGAGGCCGTCGCCGCCGCGCACGCGGTGCGCGCCGAGGCCGCCGCCCTGCCCGCGCACGTGCGGGCGGGCGCGCTCGACCACGTCTCGCGGGCGCTGACCGAGCGGGCCGAGGAGTTCGCCGCGCTGATCACCGCCGAGTCGGCCAAGCCCATCAAGTGGGCACGCGCCGAGGTGGGCAGGGCGGCCTCGACGTTTCGCTGGGCCGCCGAGGAGGCGCGACGTTTCGCGGGCGAACTGCAGCGGCTCGACACCGACCCGGGCGGCACCGGGCGGTTCGCGCTGGTGCGGCGGGTGCCGAGGGGCCCGGTGCTGGGCATCACGCCGTTCAACTTCCCGCTCAACCTGGTGGCGCACAAGGTGGCGCCCGCGATCGCGGTGGGCGCGCCGATCGTGCTCAAGCCGGCGCCCGCGACGCCGCTGACGGCGCTCGCGCTCGGCGAGGTGCTCGCGGAGACCGGACTGCCCGCGGGCAGCTGGTCGGTGCTGCCGGTCGGCAACGACGCGGCCGCACGGCTGGTCACCGACCCGCGCCTGCCGGTGGTGTCGTTCACCGGCTCGGTGCCGGTGGGCTGGGGTATCCGCGACGCCGCGCCACGCAAGCACGTCACGCTGGAGCTGGGCGGCAACGCCGCGGTGATCGTGGCGCCGGACTGGCCCGACCTCGACTTCGCCGCCGAGCGGATCGCCACGTTCGCCATGTACCAGGCAGGGCAGTCGTGCATCTCCGTGCAGCGGGTCTACGCGCACGCCGACGTGTTCGGCGAGCTGTCCGAACGGGTGGTGGCGAAGGTGCGCGCGCTCGGCACCGGCGACCCGCGCTCGCCGCGGACCGACGTCGGCCCGCTCATCAACACGGCCGCCGCGCGGCGGGTGGAGTCGTGGATCGACGAGGCCGTCGCGGCGGGCGCGCGGCGCGACACGGGCGGTGGGCGCCACGGCGCCACCGTCGCGCCCACCGTGCTCACCCACGTCCCCGAGGACGTGTCGGTGCAGGCGGACGAGGTGTTCGGGCCGGTCGTGTCGGTCAACCGCGTCGCGTCGGTGGACGAGGCGCTGCGGCTGGTCAACGCCTCCCGGTTCGGACTGCAGGCCGGGGTGTTCACGCGTGACCTTCCGACGGCGTTCCACGCGTCCGCGACCCTCGACGTGGGCGGCGTCGTGGTCGGCGACGTGCCGAGCTTCCGCGCCGACCAGATGCCCTACGGCGGGGTGAAGGACTCCGGCGTCGGCCGGGAGGGCCCTGCCGCGGCGATGACGGACCTCACCGAGGAGCGCGTCACCGTCCTGACCGGACTGACGCTGTGAGCGCGGCGTGCGCGGGGACCAATGACGGCCCGTACCAGGTGAGGTAGCGGCCCGACACGAGCGCGTACGGCACACCGGGAAAGGCCTCGGGCCCGTCGTCGTCGGTGAACTCGTACGGCTCGTCGGGCAGCACCAGCAGGTCGGCCTCGCCGTCGGCGAACCGGCCGCGCAGCTCGTCGAGCTTCGGGCGCGGGTAGCGCTCGGCGTGGCCGGAGTAGACGGTCGCGACACCGAGGCGGCGCAGCACGTCGCCGCCGAAGGTGTCGCGGCCGAGCACCACCCACGGCTTGCGCCACACCGGGACCACGGCGCGAGCCCACACCGGCGGCACGTCCCGCCACCGCCGATCGGCCTCGGTGAGCCACCCGGGTTCGGCGATCCCGAAGGCCTCGGTGAACAGCGTCCGCAGCGAGGTCAGCGCGGCGGGCACGGTGGCCGGAGCGGCCATCACCCACACCGGCACGCCCTCCGCGCGCAGCCGCGCCACGTCCTCGGGCCGGTTCTCCTCGGAGTTGGCGAGCACGAGGCCGGGCCGCAAGGCGAGCACGGCGTCGACCTTCGGGTACTTGGAGCCGCCCACTCTCGGCACGTCGAGCGTGGGCGGGTGGGTGCAGTAGTCGGTGGCCCCGGTGACGGTGCCCGGCAGCGTGGCCTCGACGGCCTCGGTGAGCGCGGGCACGAGCGACACCACGCGCGACGGCGGCCCGGCCAGACCGACGTCGGCGCCGAGATCGTCCTTCACGAGCAGTACTCCAGCAGCACGTCGGCGTGGCAGGGTTGGGGCGCGCACCAGCAGCCGAGCGCGAGGCCGTCCAGTTCGCCGCCGCGCAGGCGGCGCAGCAGCTCGGGCTGTTCGGCGAGGTACTCCCGGTAGTGGCGGATCATCGCCTGGCGATCCTGCTTGCCCTCCTTGACGAACGGGTTGGCGAAATCGGACTCCGGCCACGCGTGCCGGTTGCCCGCGTGCCCGACGTAGGCGATGAGGTTCTGCTCCACCAGCCACGGCACGAGGTGCTTGTGCGGCCCGGACCTGCGGACGTTGACCACGACGCTGTGCCCGTCGAGCACCTGCTCGCGCAGGTCGTGCTCCCACCGGGTCCACGCGTCACCGGACGGGTCCTTCAAAGGAGACCTTCCTCCCCTCGGTGTCGACGGCGGTGAGCCGCACGGCGATGCGGCCGCTGTCGGGAAAGCCGCTGCCGGTGCACCTGGTCAGCACGGGCGGGTCCTCGACGAACACCTCGGCCCGGTTCTCCTCCGCGCGCAACACGACGGCGTCGAACGTCCGCCCGACGTGCTCGGCGAGGATCCAGGCCTCCACCTGGTCGAGGCACGCCCGCTCGACCCTGGCCGCGCGGGTGTCCGAGGCGCTCATCAGCTCGGGCAGGTCGGCCAGCGCCGCCCGGACCCACGCGGGCACCGCGCGCCCGTGCGTCACCGCGAGGCACACCTCGGTGGCGAAGCGGTCGACCAGCCGCCGGATGGGCGCGGTGACGTGTGCGTAGGGGCCGCCGATGCCTGCGTGGGTGGCCAGCTCCGGCACCCCGCCGTCGAACGCGGTGTACCCGGCGCCACGCAGCAGCCTGGTCGTCCCCGCGTAGAGGGCGAGCGACGACGGCTGCCGGGGATCGAGCCCGGCGAGCAGTTCCGACACCGTGGCGTCCTCGGGCCAGGCGATGCCCAGCGCCGTCGCCGTGCGGCGCAGCCAGTCGACGGCGTCGTCGCCCGCCTCGGGCAGCGTACGCAGCACGCCGACACCCGCCTCGAGCATGATCGAGGCGGCCGCCATGCCGGTGAGCAGCGAGATCTCGGAGTTCCACAGCTCCACGTCGTTGCGGGGACGCAGGGTGAGCAGCCAGCGGCCGTCCGGGCCCGCCGCGATCTCCTGCTCGGGCAGCTGCAGCTCGACGGCACCCCGGCGCACCGCCAGGTCGCGGCGGAGCCTGCCCAGCTCGGGCAGCGCGGCGATCGAAGGGTGCGCCCGCCCGCCGTCGATGGCGGCCTGCACCGTCTCGTAGTCGAACTGCTCGGTCGACCGCACGAGCGCGCGCCGCACCCGCACGGCGGTCGGCTCGCCGCCCGAGTCGGTGTCGATGGTCCACAGGACGGCGGGCCGGGTGGCACCCGGCAGCAGGCTGGCCGCGCCCTCCGACAGCTCGGGCGGGTGCAGGCCGACGTTGCCGTCCGGCAGGTACAGCGTCTGGCCGCGCCTGCGGGCCTCGCGGTCCACCTGACCGCCGGGCCGCACGAAGGCGCCGAGGTCGGCGATGGCGTAGTGCACCCGGAACCGGCCCGCGGGCAGGCGTTGCAGGTACACGGCCTGGTCGAGGTCCTTGGAACCGGGCGGGTCGATGGTCACCAGCGGCAGATCGGTGGCGTCCTCGCGGCCGCCCTCGGCGTCGGCGGGGTCGCCCGCGACGGCCTCGGCCTCGGCGAGTACGTCGGGCGGGAAGGATTCCGGCAGCTCGAAGTCGGCGCGCAGCGAGGCGAAGTCGCCGGCGCCCGGCGTGTGGACCACCAGAGCCACACCCAAACCCTAACGCGGCGAGGGTGCCCGGTGACCCGTTCGAGTGCGGCTCACCCGGGTGTACGGTACGCGCACAGGAAATGAAAACCGATCCCACTTTCAGGAGTTACCCGTGAAGGTCGCCTTCGTCGGCAAGGGCGGTAGCGGAAAGACGACGCTGGCCTCGCTGTTCACGTCCTATCTCGCCGAAGCCGGGCACCCGGTGCTGGCCATCGACGCCGACATCAACCAGCACCTGGCCATGGCGCTGGGCGCGAGTGAGGAGCAGGCCGCGGCGCTGCCGACCCTCGGCGACAACCTGCCGCTGATCAAGGAGTACCTGCGGGGTGACAACCCCCGCATTCCCAGCGCCGCGGCGATGATCAAGACGACGCCGCCGGGACGCGGGTCGCGGCTGGTGACGCTCGGCGAGAACAACCCGATCACCGACGCGTGCGTGCGCCGGGTGGGCGGCGTGCGCCTGGCGGTCACCGGCCAGTTCGCCGACGACGACCTCGGCGTCTCCTGCTACCACTCCAAGGTCGGCGCCGCCGAGCTGCTGCTCAACCACCTCGTCGACGAGGCGGGCGAGTACGTCGTGGTGGACATGACCGCGGGAGCGGACGCGTTCGCCTCGGGCCTGTTCACGCGGTTCGACGTGACGTTCCTGGTGTGCGAGCCGACCGTGCGCAGCGTCGGCGTGTTCCGACAGTACACCGGCTACGCGCGCGACTTCGGCGTGCGGCTGGCCGTGGTGGGCAACAAGGTCACCGACGACGAGGACGTGGACTTCCTGCGCGAGCAGGTCGGCGAGTCCCTGCTGGGCTGGGTCACCGGATCCGGGCACGTCCGCGCCGCCGAGCGCGGCAGGCCCCGCCCGATCGGCGAGCTGGAACCGCACAACCTCGGCACGCTGCGCACCATGCTCTCCACTGTGGACTCCACGACGCGGGACTGGGAGACCTACCAGCGGCAGGCCGTGGAGTTCCACCTGCGCAACGCCAACGCGTGGGCAGGCTCGGAACTGGCCGCGCAGGTGGACCCGGACTTCGTGCCGGGACCGCTGGCGACGGCGTCGAGCTAGCTACTGGTCCTCGCCGCCCCATTCGGCGTCGGCCTTGTCGGCCTGGCGGGTGCGCTCGCGAGCGATCTCGAGCGCCCGCCGGGCCGTCTCCTCGTCCGGGTAGGGCCCCATCCGGTCGATGGCCCTGGACACCTCGCCGTGCTCGACCTCGCCCGTCCTGGTGTTGAACCACCATCCGGGGTCCGGGTTCGGATCCTTGCTCATCGGTGCCATACCTCCAGCGTCGCACGGGACAGGGCCGGCAGCACCCCGCTCAGGGGCGGTAACGGTAGGGGATCTCCGTCGGCTCGTCGCCGGTCGGGCCGAACTCGCCGCCACCCGGCTCGGTCCGCCGCCCGCCGCCCTCGCCGGGCATCTCGTCGAACCAGCCCCGCTCGCGGCGCTCGCTCTCGGCCGCTGCCCGCGGCTCCGGCGCCGACCGCTGCTCGGAGACCGGTGCCCGCTCCGCGGGCTGTTCCGGCGCGGGTTGATCCACCGCTGGTGGCTCGGCAGCCGGACCCGGCTCCGGGCGCTGGACGGGCTGCTCCGGCAGGGGCGAGGCCGCGGG
Organism: Prauserella muralis; assembly: GCF_003202285.1. Classification (GTDB taxonomy): domain Bacteria; phylum Actinomycetota; class Actinomycetes; order Mycobacteriales; family Pseudonocardiaceae; genus Prauserella_B; species Prauserella_B muralis. Next base: position 1,989,666 of record NZ_MASW01000001.1, on the reverse strand, counting down.
GCGTTGCCCGGCCGAGCCGGCCACCGACCGGGCGGTGGGCGGGGGCGGCAACGGTGGCGCGGCCGGCTGCGCAGGCTGCGGGGTGGTCCGCCACACCGGCTGGGGGCCGATGTTCATCGGCGCCGGGCCGCCCGGCTGCGCCGCCTGTGCCTGAGCCCGCGCCTGCTCCACCTGCCGCACGATCGGGTCCAGGCAGGACACCAGCACGGTGGTGTTGTCCGGGTCCTCGACCTTGCGGCCGCTGCGCTCCCGGTACACCATCTCGCCGTCCCCGTCGATCTCCACGAGGTACCCGGCCTCGGCGAGCTGCTCCTCGTCGAGGTCCACCAGCCGCTCCGGCCGCGACGGCACCACCCGGTAGGTCGGCCACGACAGGCGGCCGTGCGTCTCGTGGAACTGGGCGAGCAGGTTGGTCATCTGCTGCTGCCACGGCAGCGGCATCGACTCCGCGAGGGAACGCGGCAGCACGACGTAGCCCGCCTCGACGCCCGGCCAGCCCCGGCGCAGGTAGTCGGCGAGCGGGGTACTCGACGCCGGGGGCGCGTTGCGCGGGGCCGACGGGACGCCGAACATGGTGCGCGGGTCGGCGTCCAGACCGGGGTCCTGCCTGCCGGACTTGCCGCGCTTACCCCACTTCTTGGCCATGACTGTCACTCCTCGTCACAACGAACGCCTCACACGCCCGGCCGCACGGCCTGGGGCAGCAGCTCGGCCTCGTCCCACGCCACCGGCCGGGTGTGCACCGGGACGCCGCTCTGCTGCGCTTCCACGATCTTCCCGTCGCCCAGATACATCGCAACATGGTGAATGGTGGCCGGGTTCGACGGGTCGTAGGCCCAGAACAGCAGGTCGCCCGGCTGCGCCTGCTCCACCGGCAGCATCGCGCCCGCCTTGTACTGGTCGCGGGACACGCGCGGCAGCGTGATCCCCGCCGCCTCGTAGGCCCGCAGCATCAGCCCGGAGCAGTCGTAGGAGTCGGGGCCCGTCGCGCCCCACACGTACGGCTTGCCCCGCTCGCCGAGCGCGAACTGGATGGCCTTGCCCGCGACCTCGTTGGGTGGCAGCACGGGGCCCATGCCTTGGCCGCAGCCGGTGGCGTCCTGGATGTTGCCGACGTTCTCGACCAGGTGCACCGCCATCGGCTCCCAGTCGTGGTAGCGGTCGGGAAACGCCGAGCGCTCGACAGCCTGCGCCGCCTCACCGGGCCGCATCTGCTCCCAGCCCGGGACGGACTCGAGCACGTCGTAGAACTTGTTGACCTGGTACGGCGGGTTGGTGACCTGGGCGACGGTGCCCCAGCCCATCGAAGGGCGCATCTGGAAGATGCCGAGGGAGTCGCGGTCGCCGTAGTTCAGGTTGCGCAGGCGCGACTCGGTCATCCCCGCCTGGATGGCGATCTGCCACGCCCTCGGGGACAGGTCGCGTTCCTTGCCGATCGAGATGATCAGCGCGACGATGGCGCGCTGCTCGGCGTCCAGCTCGGCCGCCTCGCCCGCGCCCCGGTCGCGCTGGCCAGGCTGGGTGGGCCCGAGCGCGGCGTCGCAGCTCAGCGGCGTCACCCCGGCGGCCTGCTGCCTGCTGTCGAGGATGGTCACCATGCCCGCGGCCAGCAACACGGTGATGACGGCCGCGGTGAAGCACCCGACCAGAACCCCGGCGCGCACGGCTAGCCCACCTGGTCGTAGTGCGCCACGCGCCAGCCGGCGTCTGTGCGCACCACGGTGATGCTCAGCGACGGACCATCCGTGGGCACGTGCGCCTCCACCGAACTGGTGTAGGAGGCGGCGGCCCTGGGCTCACCGGTGACCTTGGTGGCCGGGATGTTGGCCGGGTTCACCGACCGCATCACCGGCAGGTACTCCTCGGTGGTGTAGGGGCGAAGACCGTTCAGCCACTGCTCGCTGGTGATGCCCTTCGGGTGCTTGACCCACGCGGACGCCCACTTCTTGGCGACGTCCAGCGCGGCGGGAGCGGGCGGCGCGGTGGTGGGTGAGGCCAGCGGTTCGGAGAGCCGCGTGGGCAGGGCGCTCGTGGACAGCGTGTCCCCCGAACCCGGCCGGGTCTCCCCGCTGCCCGCCGAGGTCTCGGTGGTGGTCGGCGACGCGGCGCCCGCGTCGCCGGGGCCGCCGAGCAGCCGCGGCAGCACGATGCCCGCGGCCACGACGATGGCCACGACCATGATCGCCGTGCCGATGAGGTGAGCGGGCGAGCGCAGCGGCCAGCCCCACAGGCGGCGGTACACCGCCGCCCGGCCCCGGTGTGTGCGAATCGGCATCCCGGCCCCCTACCGCACCAGGTGGTCGGTGTCGCGGACGTCGTCGCCCCGGACCTCCAGCCCGCGGGACGGCCGGTACAGCACGAACACCGGCTTGCCCGCCACGAGCTCCGGCTCCACCCGGCGCGGCTGTGGCGCGGCGCCGACCGGCTGGGGCGGCGGCTGCGGCCCTCGCGGGGGTGGCGTCTGGTAGGCCGCGCCCTCGGCCGCCGACCCCGCCGAGGCGATGCGCGACGGCACGACGAACGGGTCGGCGTCGTCGCCGCGGTCCCAGCTGCGGTCGCTCACCGGCACGGTGTCGACGCGCCTGCTGGGCACGGTGACGGTGGGTCGCTGCTGCTGCATGTAGTCCCCCGGCGAGCGGCCGGGCGTGAACCCGGCGAACGCGCCCGCGGGCGCACCGCCTCCGGCGGGCAGGGCGGGCCGGCCGCCCGCGCCCTCCAGCGTGCCGCCGCCCGCACCGGGCCAGTGCGAGGCCGGGTGCATCGCGCCGCCCGAGGTCGAGTCCAGCCGCTGCGCGGTGGCCATGACCGCCGCCTCCGGACGGCCCCGGCCACGCGTGGCACCCGCCTGGCCCCGGGTCTGCGACCCGCCCGCGGCCTCGTCCTCGTCGCGCACGGTGCGCCAGAACTCGTCCTGCGGTGTCGGCTCGGTCGACTGTTTGCGGAAGCGGGAGAACAGCCCACCGCGGGGTGTCGGCACCGCGGAGCCGACCATGCTGACCGACATCTCGACCATCTGCCACAGCCGCCGGGCAGGTCTGCCGACCATGAACAGCAGCACCGTGACGAGTCCCGCGATGACCATCTGCGTCAGCATCGACAGTGCACTGCCCGCCGAGAAGATCGCCTGCAGCAGCAGGGCATGCACACCCGCTAGGACGGACAGCACGAGGAGGTTGAAGACCACCGTGCCGAGCACCTTGCCGACGCGCCTCAGGATGTCGTGGTGCAGGATCGCCACGAGGCCGATGAGCGGAGCAGTGAGCGTGAACAGGCGCACGAGGACCTGCGCGAGCAACACGGCCAGCTTGGCGAACAGCTGGAACAACGCGTAGACGAGGCTTTGCAGAAGGCTGAGCAGACCCGTGCCGGTACGACTGCCGTCCTCTCCGGTGAAGTACCCGGTGGCCGGTCCCAGCTGATTCGCGATGTTCTCGAAGTTCTGCTTCTTCTGTTCGATGACCTGCTGGTTGCCGTCGTCGCCGTTGACCATCTGGTTCCAGGTGAACGCCTGGGCGTCCAGCAGCCGCCTGCCGAACTGCTCGGCCTGCGGCGCGTCGGGTGATCCGAACTCGCCGCGCAGCCAGTTCTTGTAGACGACCTCGTTGTGCAGCATCGTCGGCAGCACGTGCCGCACCACGCGGTTCTCGGAATCGTCGACGAAGCCCGCCTGGATCTGCGACGTGGTCCGCACGATGGCGTCGTCGATCGTGTCGTAATAGCGCAGCATCGCCATGGACGACGCCGCGAGCCAGACCCCGGCTAGAGCCAGCAACGCCCGCCTGCTCACCGTCGACAGGTCACCACGCCAGATGTTGCGGAACATGAAGATCGCCAGCAACAGCGCGAACAGCCCGAACAGCTGCGCGTAGATGTTGTTGTAGACCTTCTCCGCGCCGCTGGAGACCGCATTGTCGAGCGGTGCAAGCAGCCGGCTGTTGATCACCGTGTAGTGCAGTGCGTTCGTGGCACCGACGATGTTCTTGCCGATGTTGTACAGCTGGTTGCCCGCCCACGTGTCGACCGTGGTGTTCGGGTCCGAGATCGCGAGCGCACCGCTGTCGCAGTCGTAGACGTGCCAGACCATGCCGGCGTAGCCGTAGTCGACATAGGCGCTGCGCGCTTCGCCCTGGCCGTGCGGCGGGTCGACGGCGCCGACCATGCCGGACCCCGGACGCTCCGGATTCGGCGCCTCACAGTTCTGCGCCGCGGCCGGTGGCGCGGTGGCCAGCAGCTGCAGCCCGAGCAGGGCGACGACCAGGAGCAGGGACCGGCGTCTCTCGTGCCCCCGGGCCGGGCGCACGACACCCTGCCGCCGCCTGCGCACGCGCCGCCACGCCCACGCGCAGCCGAGAACGACCAGCAGCGTCAGCAGGGTGCTCATGCGGACCGCTCCACGAGTCCGCGTGCTTCACGGCCGGCGCACTCCCGGTGGCCGGCCCGGCATCGGTGCCACGGCTGAAGGCTCCTCATGCGGCATCCCTGCCGGTGCCGTTCTTCCCGGCGCCCGCGTGCTGCTCCCGCTTCTCCTCCGCGCCGTTGACGCCGGCGCTGCCGTCGCGCGCGTCCTCGGGCTCGGCCGCGTCCTGGTCGCCGTCGGCGGCCGCCGCCCTGCCGAGCAGCTGCTCCTCGGTGAGCCCCATCTCCAGCTCCGCCGCCAGCTCCAGGTCCTCCTCGAGCTCGTCGTCCGGCGGCGGTTCCGGCACGTGGTACTCGGGTTCCTCGTCGCCCCGGGCCGTGCCCGGTTTCTGCGGCTTCTCCTGCACCGCGCCCGGTGTCGTGTCGAGCGCCGACCGCAGATGCTCCAGGTGCGGCCCGGAGAAGTCCACGCGGATGCGTTCCACGCCGCCCGCGCCGTCGCCGAAGATGAACTGCCGCGGATCGCGGTCACGCTGCAGCTCGCGCTGCGAGCCCGGTCGCCTGCCCAGCGCCGAGACCACCTGCTCGTACCCGACGCCCACCGGCACCTTGAGCAGGCGCAGCGCGTCGGCCTGGGCCTCGTCGTCGTCGAGCCTGCCGACGAACACCGAGTCGAGCAGCGCCACGAAGCCCTGGATGCGGAGGAAGTCGGCCGGGATCTGCGACGACAGCAGGACCCGGACGTTCCACTTCCGCGAGTCACGGGCGAACCGGTTCATCAGCACGCGGCCCGTGGGCACCTCGGACAGGAAGAACGCCTCGTCGATCCAGACACCCTTGCGGAGGTCCTTCGACTTCTCGTACACCGAGCGCTGGGTGAGCCACGCCGCCAGGTTGAGCATCTCCACGCCGAGGGCCTCGGCGTCGGTCCAGTGCTCGCGGCCCACGCCCTCCTTCGGCAGCGTCAGCCCCGCCATGGTGAGCACGGTGAGCCGGTCGTCGCGGGTCTCCGAGTACGGGTCGGCGTCGGTCTCCGGTATCAGCAGGGACATGCGTTCCCGCAGCTCGTCGAGGAAGTCGGCGACCACGACGGCGTGCTCGTGGTGCTCGCTGGAGTCCCGTCGCAGCGCGTCGATCACCTGGCCGGGGTCGGCGTCGTAGCGCCCGCCGACGGTGCGCACGGCCCGCAGCAGCACGATGCGCGTCTGCGGCATCCTCGCCACGTCGTAGGGCAGCACGCCGGTCAGCACGTCCAGCACGAGGCGGCGCCGCGTCGCGCCGGCCAGCGCCCGCTCCCGGCGCCAGGCCCGCTCCGGATCCTCCTCGTCCATGAAGTGCTCGAGCAGCGGCTCCGCCACCACCCGGTACGGGTTGAGGATGCCCGGCTGGGCGTTGAGCAGGTTGATCGGCCGCGCGTACGGGCGCAGCTCGGGCAGCTCGCACAACCGCGACAGCGGTCCGGACGGGTCCAAGATCGTCCAGTGCGCCCCCGCGCGCATGGTCTTGTAGACGATGCCGCCACCGAGGAACGACTTGCCGCCACCGAGCCCGGCGACCATGGCGGTGAGGCCGGAGCCGTCGCGGATCTCCTGCGCCATCCACGGGTCCCAGGCCACGGGCCGCCGGGTGGCGGTGCAGGTCTCACCGAGCAGAATGCCGCGCCGGTCGCCGACCTCCGCGGTGGCCGTGGGCACCGCCGAGGCCGCCCACACCACCGAGCCGCGGCGCATGTAGGCGCCGGAGGCCAGCGGCTCGCCGGGGATGAACTCCCTGGCCATCGCGTACTGGGCCTCGGGATGCTCGATGGCGATCTTCGGCTTGTAGAGGTCGAGCAGCTGCTGCGCGAGCCGCAGTGCCTCCCGCTCCGAGGGACCGGACACCGCGAGCCGCCACCACGACCGCACCCGGGTGGCCAGCGCCGTGAAGCCCGAGGTCATCTCGTCGTCGATCTCCAGCACCCGCGAGGCCTGCCGGGCCAGCGACTGCGGTGGCTCGAGCTCGTGTTCGTCGGTGTAGTGCTTGACCTGCGAGCGCACCTTGTTCATCTGCCGCTGCAGCTCGCCCGCGACCTCCTCGGGCCTGCGCACGTAGATGCGCGCCGACCACTCGACGGCGGCGGGCAGCCGGTCGGCGTGCTGCACCCACGGGTCATCGACCTCGGGGATCTGCAGCCCGTGCATGAGTCCGACCGTGAGCACGGCGACGTTGCGCTTGACGCCCGCGTTGGAGCCGGTGCGCCCGCGCACGGTCACCGTCGGGGCGTAGGGGTCGCAGTGGAAGTCGGCGGCGTCGGTGAAGCTCGCGAGGTCCTCGGGCTCCCACGTGGAGCCGGGCACGGCGGGCAGGTTCCTCGGCGCGGGCAGGCCCAGCGAGCACGAGCGGTGCATCAGCCAGGACATCTCCTCGGCGTGCACCGGGCGGCCCTCCAGCCCGGAAGAGCCGATCACCTGGTCGAGGTGCTCGACCTCGGAGTCGAGGGCGACGAGCTCGGCGTCGACGAACTCGGGCGCGATGCGGCGCAGCAGCGGCGCGGCGCGCTCCACCGCGCGGTCGACCACTCGCCGGGTCTGCACCTGGACGCCCAGGTAGACCTCCTTCTCCGCCATCGAGCGGCCCATGAGCTGTTGCTGCTCGCCGATGAGGTAGTCGTCGAAGGACAGCGAGCCGGGCACGTCGGAGGGCCGGTTGTGCGCGTTGTGCACGTGGGCCTCGGCCCACATCCGGATCGGGTACGGCCGGTTGGTCACGCGCAGGTGCAGCCAGCGGCCCTGCAGCTCGGCGTACTGGCCCGCGATGGCGGCGATCACGTCACGGCGCTGCGAGTCGGAGCGGAACGACCAGCGCTGCGGCGCCAGCCGGTACCACGCGTACACCTCGTGGCCGGTGCGCAGCAGGTGCCCGTCGATGGTGCGCGCCGCGATGGACGGCGTGTAGGTGGGTATGGCCTGCTCGCCGGGCAGCCGCCGGCCGCGGCGACTGCCCTCGGCCTGCCTCGACTGTGCCGGCTGCGTTGCGTCCCGGCTGCGGTCGCGACCGAACAACGACTACCTCCCGGCCGGCGCCGGGGATCGGCGGCGGCGCGCTCGTGCTGTGTCAGTACCGAACCCCGGGTGGGGACTCTGTCGGGACGGCCCGCGAGCGGGACCTGGTCGCCCGCGCTTGGCTTTGGGCCGGGGTCGCTCGGTTCTCACCTTGATCTTGCTGGCGCTGGCCGCCCCTCCCGTGCCGCTCGTGCGCTCGCGGGGGGCGTGCAGTTCCCGCAGCCACATCGCGAACACCGAGGACAACGGCCGTTCGTGGCTGATCTTGGCCGTGATCAGGCGGGTCAGGGCGATGGTGATGACGAAGGCCCACGCGGTCGAGAAGAAGCCGAAGCCGAAGCCCAGCTGCCGCTCGACCCCGAGCACCACGAGGAACAGTGGAATGCCCACGCCCCAGGCGACATAGCGGGCACGCCACGGAAACGTGGCCTTCGGCGGGCCGAGCCAGACGGCGTCGACCCGGTAGACCTCGTCATCGGTACGGATACGCACTGCGGCGCGTCCCGCGTCAGCCGGTGAACAAGCCGGCGATCCATTCGCCGACATCGACACCGAGACCGCTCACCGCCAGGCCGATGATCGCGAGCGCGACCACCACACCGGCCAGCCTGCGCATCACGCCGGCATTGTCGCCCTTGCCGCCGCCCAGCCAGAGCAGCAACAGCGCGACAGCGAGCAATACGAGCGGAATAATGTTGTCGATCAGCCAGGCCCGCACACCTGTCGTGCCGAGCTCGCCGCTTTGCGCCAGCGTCGCAAGGGTCATCGTGGTCATCGCGTACTCCCGAGTGCCCGGAGTGTGGTGCCCGGCGCACAGGTGTGCGTCAGGCAGAGGTTCCAGCACTTGCCGTGTTCAGACAACATCATGGCGTTACGACATGTAGGGGTCAAAGGGCACCGGAGCGAGGCCGCCACTCCACCCGGCACACATCGCGATCGCACTCACTGAAACTCGTCCGTCCTCCATCATCGCCGTATCGACGTTCAGGTTTAACCCTGTCCACCCGGATTTCCTAGTGTGCGTATGGACTCACTCACACGCGTAGATCCTTCTTACTGTGGGTACTGGGTGGTCCCCGAAAAAGAGGGCGGTAACAGTGAACCATGCCCCGATCGGGCTCTTGCCAACGAGCCGGTTCGTGACTGTCCTCGGCAACACACACCGATTTGACAACCAGCCGAACGAGCGATCCGGGCTACGCACAGCATACAGCTGCCCCCGATTTCGACGACGGAGAGTCAGGCTTAGCCCGTTGTGGGGGTTTTTCACCCGGCCACTCACCGGCGGGCGGCAAAGAGGTCCGGCGGGAACGCCCCCGCCGCCACCGCGGCCCGGCTGAGCTCCCTCGCCAGTTCCCGGATGCGTCCGGCCTTCTCCGCTCCCACCCTCTGCCAGGGCACGGCGGCCGCGGCGTTGGTCTCGTCCTCAATGCGTTCGCGTTCGCGCACGCCGGCGTCGGTCAGCGCCCCCGCGGCGTCGAGCAGGCCCCGCTCCCGCAGGCCGTCCACGGCGGCCGTCCACTGGTCGTCCGACCAGCCACGCCGCTTCTTGGCCGCCTCCTCGCGGAAGCCCTGCCCCGTGGCCGTGTGGGTGACGAGCGCGTCGAGGCCGCCGAGACCGTGACCGACCAGCACCGCGATGTGCCCGTCACCGCGGTACTCGCGCAGCAGTGAGGCGCCGTGCCAGAGCGTCTGCACCGGACCGGCGGGCCAGTCCAGCTCGGCGTGCCCCGCGTAGAGCGGCCTGCCCTCGGGCGTGCAACCCTGCGCCGCCTCCCGGACGAGCCCGGCCAGCTCGGCGAGGCGGTCGGAGCCGGCGAGCTCGTCGCCGAGGAGCCTGCGCAGCGCGGCTTCGGCCGCCTGGAACCGGGCCTCGACGATCTTCGCGGGCTCGGCGAGCGTCCAGGCCCTGGGGATGTGCCGCGCGACGAGCTCCGGGTTGAAGCTGTAGAACGTCGCGCTGACCACGCCCGCGTTGACGGGGCCGAGCGGTGCCGAGCGGCTCGCGAAGTACGCCATCCGGCCGCCTTCGAGCCCCAGGTCGGAGAAGGCCTGCTCGGCTTCGGGCGCGAAGTAGACCATGGAATGCAGGGGTTCGAGGACGCGGTGGCACTGGGCGGCGGCGGTGCGGGCTTCGGTTTGGTCCATGAGGCGGAGGGTAACGGCGCGGGCGCCTCAGCGGGACCGGTCGAGGTCCTCGCGGGCGAGCCGGGAGAGCCGCGCGAGTGCGCGCAGGAAGACGGCGCGCTCGTCGGCGGGGAGCCGGCCGAGCCAGCGCTGTTCGCCCTGCTGGATGCTGCGCTGCACGTCGTCGCGCAACCGCCTGCCCTCGCCGGTCAGGCGCAGCAACCGCGCCCTGCGGTCGGCGGGATCGGGTTCGCGCTCGATGAGGCCACGTTCCTGCAGGGTGTCGAGCACGCCGATGATGCGTGTCTTGTCCGCGCCGATGGCCTGCGCCAGCGCGGCCTGGGTGCGCACGGGCTCGTCGCCGAGACCGCACAGCACGGCGTAGCCCCACATGCTCAGGTCGTGCTCGGCCAGCACGGGCTGCTCCGCGGCCACCAGCACCTGCACGAGGGGCCCCAGCATCGCGGCGAGATCGTCGCGCCTGCCGTCGGGCTGCTCGGGCATGGCGACAGGTTAGTCGCCTTGACTTATGATAAGCATCAGCATATCGTATGCTCGTGCTTACCATTGGCTGGGAAACTCTGCTAGGTCTGCACGAGCGCGCGGTCCGGGAGACGATCGAGCTGGTACGGCGGGTCCGCCCGGAGGACCTGGACCGGCCGACGCCCTGCACGGAGTGGACGCTCGACGAGCTGGTGTCACACATGACGACCCAGCACTACGGCTTCGCGGCGGCGGCCCGCGGCCATGGCGACATCGATGCGGTGTGGCGGCAGCCGCCGCCCGGTGAGGACCACGCTGCCGAGTACGCGCGGGCGGCCGAGGACGTGCTGGCGGCCTTCGCGGCGCCGGGCGTCTCCGGCAGCGAGTTCGCGCTGGCCGAGTTCGGCGCCGGTGTCACAGCGCCCGCGCCGTTCGCGGTGTCGGCGCATTTCGTGGACTACGTGGTGCACGGCTGGGACGTCGCGCGCAGCCTCGGCCTGCCGTTCGCCCCCGACGGCGACATCGCCGAAGCCGCGTTGCGGGTCGCGGAGCAGGTTCCGGACGGCCCCGAGCGGAAGGAGCAGGGTGCGTTCTTCGGTCCTGCCCTGCCCGGTTCCGGCGCCACGGACTCGTTCGAACGGACGCTGCTGTTGCTCGGGCGCTCCCCCACCTGGCCGGGCTGAGGGGCTGGGCAGCGGCGGCTCAGTCGGGATCCGTGGCGGCGAGGTAGCGGGCGCCGACGCGGAGCTCCTGCAACGCGGACGTGAAGATGCTGAGTGCCCTGAGGTCCTCGCCCCGGTGGCGCTCGATCACCCGCACGATCAGCTCGCTGGCTTCGCGCAGCTCGTCTCGGTCTTCGGCGCTGACCATGGTTCACCATCCCCATCGGGGTCGCCCACGTCTCGTGTGGGCGGCAATCGGCCTGTCCTTGGTCGCGGAACCGGTTCTTCGCGTGTCCCGATTCTAGGCCGGGTGGGCGACAATTTCGGGCCGCAACGCCCCCGCCGCAGACGGTGTGGCGAGAATGTCCTTCTGGCGAGTGAGAGCCGCGCCCGCCGGGCACATCATGGGGATGAGTGCTTTCGCACGATCTCGAGTTCCGGGAGCGGGGATGAGACGCAGGCCCCTCGAGTCGTCCAGCCTGCGTGCGGCGGGCTACGACGGCGCCCGCAGGGTGCTGGACGTCGAGTTCCACACCGGCCGGATCTACCGGTACTTCGCCGTGCCCCGGGAGGTCTATACCGGCCTGCTGGCCGCAGCCAGCAAGGGCCGCTACTACAACGCGCACATCCGCGACAACTACGACTACGACCGCCTCGCCTGACGCCCCGCGGACGGGAGCAAGGGACCTTTACTCTCGTTTCGCGGGAGTAAAGGTCCCTTGCTCCCGGTTTCAGCGAGGCCCGCGGACGACCGAGTCGGCTCCGGCACAGACCGTTCCGGCCCGGGACCAGCGCTACAGCGACCCGGGAATGTCTGCGCGTGGTACGACCCGCCGCGGGGCCGCGAGCGCTCGTGCGTCGGCTGCCGGCATGACGGCACCGTGGCCGTCGTCCGAACCGAGCAGTCGGGCTACGTCGCTCGCCTGCACGGCAATGGAGCTTCCGTACCGGCAATCCACGACCTGCAGAGCATCACCTCTCGCGATGCTGCGTCGACTGCCGTCGGCGCAGGTGTAGCGCCAGATGCGGCGGTCGCGGTGCCACTCGGACAAGCTGCGGTCCATGCCGCGCTCGTCGTCGTAGATCGCGAGGTACAGCTCGCCGCTGCCGTAGCTCGTGCGGATCTTGGTGAGCTCGTAGAGCTTGACGTAGTTCGACTTCTTCAACCGGCTTCGGCGCCACTGCACCCAGTCCGCACCCGCCGAGATCGTGTCGATGTTGAACGGGTTCGACATCAGGTATGAGCCCAATGATGATGATCAGCCAGATTTGCCACGGCCTGAACGCGTTCAGCCCGAAGTCGTTCAGCAGTGACAGGACACCCGTGCCGACAACCAGGAACACGAAGGAGAACGCCGCCCTGGCGAGCCCCGCCTTCGAGGTGTCCTTCCACCATGCCAGCAGGTGGCTTGGGCTTGCGGGACAGGGCCATGTCGCGGAGGGGGTCGGCCTCGGGGTGCTTGTCGTTGCCGGTGTAGCCCGGCGCGTGCGGTGGGAACGGCTTGCCGGTCTCCGAGTCCGGGCGGCGCGGCAGGCCGTCGCCGGTGCTCGACGTTCCCTCTGGCGTCGTGGTCAACCTCTCGTGCGCTACTCCGGGTTGACGATATCGGCAACCCACTGCCCGGCGATCCCGCCAAGCACGCCGCCTGCGGTGCCGACCACCAATGCTCCGATCGGGCCCCCACCGAGCCGACGAGGGCGCCGTACGCCCAGCCGGCAGCGGCGCCGCCGGCAGCCGACGAGGCGATGACGACTCCGGTGTCCGAGAGGGCCTTACCCCACGATTGCTCGCCCTTGTAGGCACCGATGCCTTCGTTTCACGGCGACCAGGAGCCCGCCTGCGTACGACAGACCTTTCAGGTAGCTACGGCTGTTCTCCAGCACCTTGCTCGCACCGGGTTCGAGGTCAGACAGCGCACCTTTGCCGGGATAGGCGGACAAGGCATCCCGTGCCCACTGCGGTACGTGCTTGACGTATCGCCCGTACTCGTCGGCTTTGGCCTAGTAGTACTCGGTGCCGGCGTTCGTGGCGGAAACGTAGGTGACGAGCGTCTTCTGGAAGTTCTCGGGCAGGTGATGGAACTTGCCGAGCGCGAAGTTGGTGAAGTCGGCGCCGGTGTTGCGGAAACGGTCGGCGAGCTTCGAATACTCCAGCCGGCTGTTCTCCATGCTCGCGACGAAACTCCGCGAGTGCGACGCGGTCGTGAAACCCAGCGAGACGTAGTCGTCGGCGGGCTTCGAGTTCCGGAAGGCCTGTTGGAGGGCGTTGTGCGCGTTGCCTTCCTGGTAGCGGGCGTCGGTGACGATGGCCTTGCACTCGTTGTAGACGGCCGCCTTGGCGTTGTAGTCGGCCACGGCAGCGTTGTGCGCGGCGATGGCCTTCTTGTTCTCCGCCATCACCTGCCGCGCATGAACGGCCCCTCGATCCTCAGGCCGCCGAGGCTGGCCTTGCCGCGCGCATCGTCCATGCGCCGGATCACGCCACCCAGCGCGTCGGCGAAGTCCCGCAGCGCCCGTTCCATCCTCCCGGCCTGCTCGCCGAGCCGCTGCCCGGTCCCACAGGAGGCGGCCAGCGCGGTGAAGGTCGAATAGCCCACGACCACGCGTTGACCGGTGGCCAGCTCCCACAGCTCGATCGCGCTGTCCGGCTCCCGCTCCACCGTCGACACCAGCACACCATCGGGCGCCGACTCGGCGACCTCGACCGGCGTCAGTACGCGAACCCGCGCCGGTCGACCCGAACCGGGCACGTCGCGCTCGGCCGCCCCGTGATCCTCCACGTGCTCCGCACCTGCAGAGTCCGATCTCCCACCGAGAGTAATGGACAATGACGGTGCGCAACCGGTTCTCGCAGATCCTTGGGGCTCGCCGTGAACCGAACGGTCCGGTCCTCCGGCCAGCGACGATCCGCCGGATGGCCGCGCAACGGCCGGTCTCGCCGAGGGCGGGCGGCAGGGGGCGGACGAGTTGGCATGTAAGCCGGATTCTGTCCCGCGGCTGCCGTGCGGCGCCGCGACGAGCGACCATCCATCTCGGCCTGCCGTTGCCGGCAGGCTCCAGCGGTCTACCCGCAGGCATCGGACGGGCCGCCCTCGAACGCCTGCGCAGGGGCCGAAACCCCCTCTTGACCTTGCTCCGGGTGGGGTTTACCGAGCCGTCCCGGTCACCCGGGACGCTGGTGGTCTCTTACACCACCGTTTCACCCTTACCCCGCGCCAGGCGCGGGGCGGTCTGTTTTCTGTGGCACTGTCCCGCGGGTCACCCCGGGTTGCCGTTAGCAACCACCCTGCCCTGCGGAGTCCGGACTTTCCTCGGTGCCGTCCCTCCCGGGAACGGCATCGCGGCCGCCCTGCCAACTCGTCCGCCCATCCAGCCTACTCCCCGCACCCCGCCGAACCGGGAGCAAGGGAGGTTTACTCCCGCCAAACGAGAGTAAAGGTCCCTTGCTCCCGTCTTGGGCATGGTGGGCAGGAGGGCTACTGGAGGTGGGAAATGTCGTTGACGAGGCGGACGGAGGCGTTGCCGTCCGGGTAGAAGTCGGCGATCGAGAGTGATGCCGGGTCCAGGTGCAGGCGGAAAAGCAGGGACGGGCCCGCGTCGAGGCCCAGGCGCAGCAGTGACTTGATGGGCGTCACGTGGCTCACCACGACCACCGTCCGGCCCGCGTAGCCCGCGAACAGCTCGTCGAGGACCTTGCGCACCCGGCGGTGCACCTCGTCGAAGCTCTCCCCGCCGGGAGGCGGCACCGACGTGTCGCTCATCCACTTCCGGTGGATCTCCGGGTCGCGCACGGCGGCCTCGCCGAACGTGAGGCCTTCCCACGCGCCGAAGTCGGTCTCGACCAGCCCGGGGTGGGTGCTCACCCGGCCACCCGCCGCGTCGGCGACGGCCTGCGCCGTCTGCATCGCGCGCAGCAGCGGGGAGGCCACGACCACGGGATCGTCGACGAGGCCGTCCATCGCCGCCAGCCGCGTGGCCGCCGCCTCGGCCTGTCCGCGCCCGTGCTCGGTCAGCGGCACGTCGCCGCGCCCCGAGTAACGGCGCTCCACCGACATCTCCGTCTGGCCGTGCCGCAGCAGCAGGAGCCTCGTCGGCGTGCCCGTCGCCCCCGTCCAGCCCGCCGGCGACGTCCGGTCGGGACCACCGTGCCCCTCGGAGACCTCCTCCGGTTCGGGGTCCGCGCCGCCCGCTCCCGACTGGGTGTCCATGGCCTCGTTGGCCAGCCGGTCGGCGTGCGCGTTCTGCGCACGCGGGATCCAGTCGTAGCGCACCCTGGCGAACCCGGCCGCGAGGTCCCTCGCCCGCTGCGCGAGTGGCTGCAGCGCTGCGTTCTTGATCTTCCAGCGGCCGGACATCTGCTCGACCACCAGCTTCGAGTCCATCCGCACGTCTACAGTGGACGCACCCGCCTCCGCGGCGGCCTCCAGGCCCGCGATCAGGCCGCTGTACTCGGCGACGTTGTTGGTGGCCACGCCGAGCCCGGCCTGCCGCTCGGCGAGCACCCGGCCGGTCTCCGCGTCCTTCACCACCGCGCCGTAGCCCGCGGGCCCCGGGTTGCCCCGCGACCCGCCGTCGGCCTCGACGACGACGTGCTCGGTCACAGGCCGGACTCCAGTGTGCGCACCAGGATGGCGCCGCAGTTGTCGCAGCGAACGACCTCGTCCTCGGGCGCCGCCTTGATTTCGGCGATGGCGTTGCGGTCCAGCTCCAGCTGACACGCGCCGCACTTGCGGGATCGCAGCAGCGCCGCGCCGATCCCCCGCTGCTCACGCACCCGCTCGTAGAGCTTCAGCAGGTCCTCCGGGAAGCGCGGCAGCAGCCCGGCGCGGTCGGCCTCCCTGCGCGCCTGCGTGGTGTCGAGGTCGGCGATCGCCTCGTCGCGCCGCTTCGCGGCATCGGTGAGGTCCTGCTCGGCCTTGTCCACCTCGGCGGCGGTGCGCTGGGCGTCGGTGTCCACGGCCTCCTTGCGCTCCATGAGCTCCAGCAGGTCGTCCTCCAGCGCCGCCTGACGGCGCGCCAGCGTGTCCAGCTCGTGCTCGAGGTCGGTCAGCTGCTTGGCCGACACCGAACCCGACTGCATGAGGGAGCGGTCGCGGTCGGCGCGGGCCCGCACGGACTCGACCTCCCGCTCCTGCCTGGCCACCTCGCGCTCCAGGTCCGACGCCGAGGTCTGCACGGCCACCAGCGCATCCTTGCGCTCCCTCAGTGTCTTCTCCGCCTCGGCGATCTCGGTCAGCTCCGGCAGGGTGCGGCGGCGGTGCGCCACCCTGGACAGCTCGGCGTCGACCTTGGCGAGCTCCAGCAGCTGCCGTTGCACTGCGGCGTCAGCCTTCACAATGCCCTCTCTCTCACGCTGTCAGGTTCCACGGATCGGTGCACCGCGTGGAGACGTGAACCTCGACGTTACCCGCACCCCGGATCACCTCGGCGGCTTGCCCGCACCACGGCCACTCGCTTGCCCAGTGCGTCACGCCGACCAGCGCCGGCACCCGCCCCAGCCGCTCCAGGTGCTCCCCCGCGGGGTGATGCCGCAGGTCGGCCGTCACATAGGCGTCGACCCCGGCCTCGGTGGCCGCGCCGAGGTAGCCGTCGCCCGCGCCACCGGACACCGCGACAGTCCTGATCGGACGGTCGGGATCACCCGCTCCGTGGACGCCGGGCCGGGTTGCGGGCAGCGCGGCGGCCACCCTGCGCACGAACGTGCCGAACGGTTCCGCCTCGGCCAGTTCACCGATGCGGCCGATGCCGGTGTCGCCGCCGGGGTGCGGTGCGAGCGGGCCGGTCACCCGCAGCCCGAGCGCGGTGGCGAGCGCATCCGAGACGCCAGGGTTGGCGGAGTCGGCGTTGGTGTGGGCACAGAACAGCGCGATGCCCTCGCGGATCATGCGGTGCACGAGCGCGCCCTTCGCGGAGTCGGCGGGCACCCCGTGCACGCCGCGCAGCAGCAGCGGGTGGTGGGCGACGATCATCCGCGCGCCGAGCTCGACGGCCTCGTCCACGGTCGCGGCGACCGGGTCGACGCACACCAGCACCCGGCCGGCGGGCTCAGCGGGGTCTCCGCACACCAGCCCCACTGCGTCCCACGATTCGGCGAGGTCAGGCGGGTAGGCCGCGTCCAGCGCGGCGATCACGTCGGACACTGTGGCTGGCATGGGCCGATCCTCGCATGCGCCCGCGTGCTCTAGGCCAACCGTCTGAACTTGCCCTCGGACGGCTGAGCGCCACCGGTGATCATCGCTAGCCTCGTACGGTCGTGCCCTGCTTACCGAGGAGTGTTATGACCACCGCTCGCGAAGCACCTGACATCCTTTCCCCCGACTTCGCCGCCAACCCCTACCCGGCCTACCGGATCATGCTGGAGGACCATCCGCTGATCTGGCACGAGCCGATGAACAGCTACATCATCAGCCGCTACTCCGACGTGGCGCGGGCGTTCAAGGAGCCGGTGTTCACCACCGACAACTACGACTGGCAGCTCGAACCCGTCCACGGCAAGACGATCCTCCAGCTCAGCGGGCGTGACCACGCGGTGCGGCGCGCGCTCATCGCGCCCGCGTTCCGCGGCCAGGAGCTTCAGCACAGGTTCCTGCCGGTGATCGAGCGCAACGCCGCCGAACTCATCGACGGCTTCCGCGAGCGGGGCACCGCCGACCTGGTCACCGACTTCGCCCGGCACTTCCCCATCAACGTGATCGTGGACATGCTGGGCCTCGACCGCACCGAGCACGCCCGCTTCCAGCGCTGGTACACCTCGATCATCGCGTTCCTCGGCAACCTGAGCCAGGACCCGGACATCACCGCCGACGGCCTGCGCACCCGCGCCGAGCTCGCCGAGTACATGATCCCGGTGATCCAGCGGCGCCGCGGCGACCTCGGCGACGACCTGCTGTCCCAGCTGTGCGCCGCCGAGGTCGACGGCGTGCGGATGAGCGACGAGGACATCAAGGCGTTCGTCAGCCTGCTGCTCGCCGCCGGGGGCGAGACCACCGACAAGGCCATCGCCAGCATCTTCAAGAACCTGCTGGAGCACCCGGAGCAGCTGCGCGCCGTGCGGGAGAACCGCGCGCTGATCCCGAAGGCGTTCGCGGAGACCCTGCGCTACAGCCCGCCGGTGCACATGATCATGCGCCAGCCCGCCGAGGACGTCGAACTCAGCGGTGGAGTCGTGCCCGCGGGCAGCACCCTCACCTGCCTCATCGGTGCCGCCAACCGCGACCCGCGCCGCTACGCCCACCCGGACGCGTTCGACATCTTCCGCGACGACCTGCCCACGGAGACGGCGTTCTCGGCGGCGGCCCAGCACGTGTCGTTCGCGCTGGGCCGCCACTTCTGCGTCGGAGCGCTGCTGGCCAAGACCGAGGTGGAGGTCGGCGTCAACCAGCTGCTGGACGCGATGCCGGACCTGGAGCTGCTCGACGGGTTCACGCCGTCCGAACAGGGCGTGTTCACCCGTGGCCCGGCATCCCTGCCGGTGCGGTTCAGCGTCCGCCGAGCGGAACGTACGCCGGTGTGAAGGTGACGGGCAGGCTCACCAGCCCGCGCATCCACACCGACGGCTGCCAGCGCAGCTGCTCCGGGTGTACCGCCAGGGTGAGATCGGGCAGGCGGTCGAGCAGGACCTCGACCGCCGCCTTGGCGATCACCTCGGCCAGCTCGGGCGCGGGCCAGGGGCAGCCGTGCTCGCCGTGGCCGAACGACATCTGCGCATGGTTGCCCGCGGCGCCGCCGCACGAGTGCAGCTGCGGGTCGGCGTTGGCCGCGGCGAGGCCGAGGATGAGCAGGTCGCCTGCCCGCACCCGCTGGCCGCCCACCTGGGTGTCGCGGGTGGCGAACCGGCCGATGAAGTTCTGCGTCGGCGTGTCCTGCCACAGCACCTCGTTGAGCGCCTGCCCGACGCTGGCCCGCCCGCCGGCCAGGGTCGTGGCGAAGCGGTCGTCGGTGAGCATCAGCCGGATGGTGTTGCCGATCCAGTAGCTCGTCGGCTGGTGCGCCGCCGCGATGATGACCACGAGGTCGAGCAGGATCTCCTCGTCGGTCAGCCCGGAGGGATGCTCGATCAGCCGGGTGGGCACGTCCTCGCCCGGCTGCCTGTGCTTGAGCTCCACCAGCCGCGCCATGGCCTCGGCCACGCGCTGATGCGCGGCGGCGGACTCGGCGTCGGCGTTGACCGACAGGGTGATGTCGCGCACCAGGGACGGGATGTCGGCCTCCGGCATGCCGTACATGCCGGCCGTCACCAGCAACGGGATCGTGGAGGCGTACTGCTCCATCAGGTCGGCCTCGCCGGTGCCCGCGAACGTGTCGATAAGCCGGTCGCCCGCCTGCTCGGCCAACGTACGCAGCTCGAACTGGTCCACTTCGGCCAGTGCGTCGCTCACGGCGCCCGCGCGCCTGCGGTGCTCGTCGCCCTCGGTGAACATCAGCGAGGGGTTGTAGGCGACGAACCCCAGCTGCGGCCAGTCGGCGGGCACGTTGTCCCACTGGTTCCAGCGGCGCGTGTCGCGCGCGAACAGCTGCGAGTCGCTGGTCACCTGGTGCACCTCGCGGTAGCCGCACACGAACCACGCCGGAAGGTCGCCGTCGAGCAGCACCGGTGCGACGGGGCCGTACTCCCGTTTGATCCGCGCGTACAGGCCGGCCGGGTCCTGCTGGAACTCCGGCCCGTACAGCCGCACGGCGCCGGTGTGCGTGAGCTGGGCGTCGGTCATGAGACGGTCTCCCGGGCGGTAGACAGGGCGTAGAGGTGGTCGACGAGCGTGATGAGCACCCGCTTGGACGACTCGCGCACGCGCGCGTCGCAGTCCACGAGCGGGACGTCCCGGGACAGCGTGAGCGCCTCGCGCAGTTCGCCGAGGCTGTGCTCCTCGCTGCCGGGAAAGTTGTTGCGGGCCACGATGAACGGCGTGCCGTGGTGCTCGAGCCGGTCGATGGCGTACCAGGAGTCCTCGATGCGGCGGGTGTCCACGAGCACCACGGCGCCGAGCGTTCCGGCGAACAACCGGTCCCACAGGAACCAGAAGCGTTCCTGACCGGGAGCGCCGAACAGGTAGAGGATCATCTCCTCGTTGAGGCTGATGCGGCCGAAGTCGAACGCCACCGTGGTGGTGGTCTTGTCGGTGACGGCCGTGTTGTGGTCGACGCCCACACCGGCCTGCGTCATGGTCTCCTCGGTGTTGAGCGGGCGGATCTCGCTCACCGAGCGGACCATCGTGGTCTTGCCCACGCCGAAGCCGCCGACGACGACGATCTTGAGACCGTCCGTCGCCGTGCTGCGCAGCGGGGTGCGGCCCGCCGGGTCGGCTCTGCCGTGGGCCTCAGAGATTGTGGAGTCCAACGAGCACCTTCTTCAGGAATGCGGCGTCAGGCAGTTGCGCGCTGGCGCGAGGCGAAGACGGGTGGCGGGCCGAGACGTGGCCGGAACCGAGCAGGTCCGACACGAGGATCTTGACGACGCTCACCGGCAGGTTCAGCTCCGAGGCGAGCTCGACGACGGCCGTCGGGTACCGGCACGTGCGCAGGATCCGGACATGCTCGGACTGCATGCCGGGCACCGGATCGGTCTCGCTGACGATGAGCGTCACCAGGTCGAGGTCGGGCTCGTCCGCGCGGCTGCGCCCGCCGGTGACGGTGTAGAGCCGGTCGGGGTCCTCGCTGTCGACGGCCTCGCGGATCATCATGCCGGCTGGTTGGTGGGCTGCTGGTGGCGTGGCGGCGAGGTGAGGAACGCGCCGATCTGCTCCACCAGCTCGTCCATCCTGTGCCCGATGAGGCCGACGTCGGCCTCCGGTGCCGCGAGCACCGCGAGGTGGGCGCCCTCGCCCGCCTCCACGATGAACAGCAGCCCACCGTGGAACTCCGTCATGGACTGCCGCACCCCACCGGTGCCGTCGCCGAACTCCACCGACGCGCTCTGCGAGAGGGCCTGCACCCCGGCGGCGATGGCGGCCAGCTGGTCGGCCCTGTCCACGCCGAGAGAGGCGGTGTGGCACAGCTTGAGGCCGTCCCTGGACAGCACCAGGGCGTGCGTGGCGCCCGGCGTGCTCTGCACCAGGTTCTCCAGCAACCACTCGAGGTTCGGGTTCGTCGTGCTCATGACACCAATCTCTTGCTAGCTGCCCTGGTTGGCAGACGGGCCACTGTCGGGTTTGTGCGCGCGCGTGCCCTGCCGGAAGGCACCGAACCGGGCGCCGGCGTCGGTGCGCGGTTTCGGTGGTTGCGACGCCGGTGCCTGCGAGGGCTGCGGCGTGCCGGCCAGGGTCTGTCCTCGTTGCCGTTTCGGCAGGCTGCGGGTGCGGGGCTGCTGCGCGGAACCGCCGTCGGCGCGCTCGTCACCGTCGAGCACCGCGGTGACCGCGCCCGCCGACGCGGGGGCGCCGGGCGCGGCATGGTGGCCGCCGCTGTCGCGTGAGGGCCGCGGCAGGCCCGCCGCGGACTGCGGTGCGGTGGGCCGGAAGTCGTGCCGTGGCTGCGTGACGAGGTGGTTCGGGATGCGCAGCACCACGCCGGTGCCGCCCCGCGACGACGGGCGGAAGAACACGTGCAGCTCGTGCTTGCGGGCGAGACAGCCGACGACGGCGAGCCCGAGCCGCGTGCCGGACAGCTTCGTCAGGTCGAGCGGTTCGGTGGCCGAGACGGCCTTCTTGGCACGCTCCAGCGCCTGCGGCTTCATGCCGAGGCCACCGTCCTCGATGGTCACGACGACGCCGGTGTGCAGCTCCTCCACGTAGACATGGACTTCCTCCGTCGGCGCGGAGAACCTGGTGGCGTTGTCCATGAGCTCGGCGAGCGCGTGCATGACGTCCTCGGCCGCATAGCCGACGATCGCGGCCTGGCTCGCCGAGTGCACGCGAACCCGCTGGTAGGCGCGGATCCGGCTCATGGCGCCCCGCAGGATGCTTTCCATGACAATGGGTTTGGTCCAGCGCCGCCCGGAGCGGGCCCCCGTGAGCACGGCGATGCTGTCGGCGAGCCTGCCCGCCTGCGCGGTGCTGTGGTCGAGTTTGAGCAGGTCGCCGAGAACCTCCTCGGAGTGCCGGTTCTCCATGTCGCGCAGTTCGGCGAGCATGCTGGTGGCCAGTGCCTGCACGCGGCCCGCGGCGTTGGCGCAGGCGGCCATGGCGGCTGCCCGCTGCCGCTGCCCGAGACCGATCTCCTTGGTGAGCAGCTCCACGATGCGCTGCTGGGTTTCGTTGTCCGGCAACGACAGTTCGGAAAGGACGGTGCCGGCCGGCGCTCCTTCTCGCAGCCTGCGGGCGGCGGCCGGCAGCGTGTCGTCGGCGAGCTCGGCGAGGCCGGCCTCCAGCGTGTGCACCCGCTCGCGTGCCCCGCGGACCTGCTGGTCGCGGTAGACGGCGACGGTCGCGGCCGCGCACAGCAGGGCGGCGGTGATCCCGCCCGCGAGTGCGACGAGCAGCCGGTGGTCCGCGGGAGTCTGCAGCGTGGCCCACACCCACACCCCACCGGTGACCAGCACCGTGACGAGCAGGACGAGCAGGGCCCGGTTCAGCGGAGAGCGCTCCGCGCCGGCGCGGTTCGCAGTGGACAGGGAAATGGGAGCCCCCAAAGTACCTGTGGGTGTCTGCCTGCTCCCGCCTGTGCGGGCGGGACTCGGGCCGTTGACGAGACCGGGAGCTTAGTACGACTGGACCACCGAGGGGAACCGGTTCGGGCGAACGTCGTCCCCCGAATTCCGGCCCCCCACCGCCGCAGCAGGCTCCCCAATGCCACATTCGTAACGTTCAACTTCCCCAATGCGGCATTCGCTCCACTGGATGGAGCGAATGCCGCATTGGCTCCACCCAGTGGAACAAATGTGGCATTGGGGAGCTTGGGGCGCGGCCCTCGCCTTCGGGGCGTTCGGGCATCAGGGAGACTGGCGGCATGGCTGACCAGCAGGGCAGGAAGCCCACCGCCAGTCCGCTGCGGATCGTGTTCGTCTGCTCGGGCAACATCTGCCGCTCGCCGATGGCGGCGCTGGTGTTCCGCGAGCACCTGCGCCGCGCCGGGCTCGGCGACGCCGTGCACGTGAGCAGCGCGGGCATGGGGCCGTGGCACGCGGGCGAGCCCGCCGACCCGAGAGCACGGGCCACACTGGAGCGCGCAGGCTATCCGGTCGACCACGTGGCCGCCCAGATCGGCGAGGCCGACCTGGACGCCGACCTGTTCCTCGCCGCGGACACCGGGCACCTGCGTGACTTGCGCAGGCTGGTCGGCGACCCGGACAGGGTGGTGCTGTTGCGCGAGTTCGACCCCACGGCACCGCCCGGCGCCGAGATCCCCGACCCGTACTACGGCGACGGCGACGGCTTCACCGACGTGCTGGGCATGATCGAGCGCGCGATGCCCGGCCTGCTCGACTGGGTGCGCGAGAACCGATGACATCACGCGAAGCGGTGCGCGCCGTCGAGCGCCACGTCGGCGCCACGCCGGGACACACCTACGCGCTGGGTGGTGACGCCGTCCTGGTGAGCCTGTCCCGCGGCGGCCAGGTGGTCGCCAAGCGCGGCGCGGGCGCGAACGCCGCCCGCGCGGAAGCCGCGGGGCTGCGCTGGCTGGCCGAGCACGGCGACGTGCCCCTGCCCGGCGTGCACGGCTACGACGAGCAGTGGCTGGTGATGGACTACGTCGCGCCCGGCGCGCCGAGCACGGCCGCGGCCGAGGAGTTCGGACGCGGGCTCGCCGCACTGCACCTGCGCGGAGCGCCCGCGTTCGGCGCGCCGCCGCCGGACGGGCCTGCCGACGCGTGGATGGGCCTCGCCCCCATGCGCAACGAGCCGCACGACGACTGGGCGAGCTTCTACGCGCGGCATCGCATCGAGCCCTACGTGCGGTCGGCCGTCGAGCAGGGCCTGTTCTCGGAGGACCACGCCGCCGTGTTCGACGACGTGTGCGCGCGGCTGCCGGAGCTCGCCGGGCCGCCGGAGCCCCCGGCGCGGCTGCACGGCGACGCCTGGAGCGGCAACGTGCACTGGGCGGCCGACGGCAGGGCCTGGCTGATCGACCCCGCCTCCTACGGCGGGCACCGGGAAACCGACCTGGCGATGCTCGGCCTGTTCGGCACGCCCCTGCTCGAGCACATCCTCGGTGCCTACGCCGAGGCCGCACGCGACGCCGGTACCCCGCTCGCCGAAGGATGGCGTGACCGAACCGACCTGCACCAGCTGTTTCCCCTGCTCGTGCACGCGGTGTTGTTCGGAAGCGGGTACGCGCGGCAGGCGGTCGCGGCCGCACGGCGCGCACTGCGCGCCTGACGCACGCCGGCTCCGGGAGGAGAGCACACACCGTCTCCCCATCCGGTCACCCGCTCGTGCGCGACGACGAGGGCACCCACCGACGAGGTACGGGAGCCGGGCCGTGCGCCGGGAGGGACCGTCCCCCGCGCTGTGAGCACCCCGCCACTGCGCATACCGTGGAAGGGTGCGGTGGAAGTTCCTGCTGAGGCCCGGCTGGCTGGCGTTGACGCTCGTCGTGTTCGTCTTCGCCGGTGCCTGCTACACGCTGCTGGCGCCCTGGCAGTTCCAGCGCGACGACGAGCGGGAGGCGCAGAACGCGGCGGTGAGCGCGTCGTTCACGGCGCGGCCGCAGCCGCTGTCGGAGGTGCTGCCCGGTGACCGGCCGCCCGGCCAGGACACCGAGTGGCAGCGGGTGACCGTCCGCGGCACCTACCTGCCCGGCGACGAGGTGATCGCGCGGCTGCGGACCGTGCAGGGCGAGCCCGCATTCGAGGTGCTCACCCCGTTGCGCACCACCGAGGGCCAGGTCGTGCTGGTGGACCGCGGTTTCGTGCGGCCGGACAACCGGACGCGGGTGCCGCCGTACGCGGCGCCGCCCCGGGGCCAGGTGACCATCGAGGGACGCGTGCGCGCCGACGAGGCGAACCCCGAGGGCAGGCCCGCGTTCGCCGACGCCTCCACCGGCGGCAGGCTGCACGCCTACTCGGTGAACTCCGGTGTCGTCGCCGAGGCCACGGGACTGGACATCCGACCGGGCTATGTTCAGCTGTCGGCGGGCCAGCCGGGTGTGCTGAACGTGCTGCCGCTGCCGAAGCTCGACGCGGGCCCGTTCTTCTCCTACGCCCTGCAGTGGATCGCGTTCGGCACGATGGCGCTGGCGGGCTGGCTCTACTTCACGCTCCGGGAGCTGCGACCGGGCGGCGTGCTGGCCGAGGACCGGCCGCGCGGCGATCGGCGCAAGTCGGTGGCGCAGATCCTGGCCGAGGACGAGCAGGCCGAGCGCGAGCAGGCCCACTCGTCCTGACGGCCGAGCCCCTCGACGCCGGGCCGCGCGGTCTATGTCAGCCAGCGTCGTCCCTGCCCGGCGAGCACGCGGCCGAACTGCAGCTCGGGGAAGTGAGCCCCGGCGCCGAGGGTCGCTTCGTCCTCCAGCTCCCGGAACAGTCGTTCGCGGACCCGGGCGGCCAGCCCGGGATCGACGTCGCCGATCGACTGCCACGTGGGCTCGTCCAGCTGCACCGGGCAGACGATCGCGTCGCCGAGCAGCAGGGCCCTGCGGCCGCGCGAGGAGACGACGACGCTGAGATGTCCCGGGGTGTGCCCCGGCGTCATCATCAGGCTGACGCCGGGCGCGATGGTGGTGTCGTGGTCGACGAGCCGCAGCCGGTCGCCGCGTTGCGCCGCGGCCAACAGGCCGTGCCGGATGTGCTCGAACATCCACACGTCCGGGTTCAGCACGAAATGGTCCCAGTCGCGCGCGCCGAACCAGATCGTGGCGGCGCCGAAGACCGGCGCGGCGCCGGTGTCGAACAACCAGCCGCAGTGGTCGGCGTGCAGGTGGGTGCAGACGACGTCGGTGACGTCGGAGGGCAGCACACCCACGGCGCGCAGGCCGAGCGGCAGCTGGCCGCCGACCAGCAGCCTGCGGGGCCCGTCGTCGCGTAGTTCGGGTCCCATCCCGGCGTCCACGAGGATCGTCCGCTCGCCGGTGCGGACCAGAAAGCAGCCGATGGGCAGCCAGGCCATGCCGTGGCGGCCGAACAGGTCCTCGTGGCCCTCGGGGCTGGCGTGCTCGCCGAAGTAGGCGGGCGAGGCACGGAACGTTCCGTCGGCGACGGGGTGGATGTCGATGTCGCCGATCAGCACGGATCCTCCCGTGGCGTTCGCCGGGCCGGTCCCGTCCAGACTAGCCCGAAACGGCCCCGCGCCCCCGCCCCACAGCGAGCAGCAGGGCGAGCACGGCGGAGACGGCACCGGCCAGCCAGCCGACCACGCGCGACAGCTCCACGGCCCTGGTGACGTGGCCCGCGTCGGGGTTGCGGCCGTCGCCGAGCACGGGCAACTCGCGCACCTCGTGCGGGTAGACGGTGCGGCCGCCGAGGCGGATCTCCAGCGCCCCGGCGAACGCGGCCTCGACGCGGCCCGCGTTCGGGCTCGGGTGCAGCACGGTATCGCGTCGCCAGGCCCGCCACGCGGCCCCCGCGGAACCGCCGACCACCGGCGCGCCGCTCACGGTGAGCGCGGCGGCCACGCGGGTGGGCACCAGGTTGACCAGCTCGTGCAGCCGGGCGAGCGTCCAGCGCAGCCGCGACGGCGCGGGGCCCTGCCGTTCGGCGGCGTCCCGCAGCAGCGCGACGGCACGGGAGCCGAGCAGGCCCGGCACCCCGGCGACGGCACCCCACAGCAGCGGCGCGACCACGTCGTCCGAGGTCGCCTCGGCGACGTTCTCCACGGAGGCGCGCGACAGCCCGAGCACGTCGAGACCGTCGGTGCGGCGGGCGTCGAGTGCGGACAGCGTGCGGCGGGCGGTGTCGAGGTCACCGGTCTCCAGGTCGCGCGCCAGCTCGGTGCCCTGCGCGGAGATCCGGGCGGCGCCGAGCACGGACCACGTGCCGAGTGCGGTGCCCGCCAGCCGCAGCAGCGGCCTGCGGCGGCCCGCGCGCTCGGCGACGAGGGCGAGCAGCGCCGCGCCTCCGGCGGCGGAGCCCCGGCGCCGCGGGTCGCCGACCGCCCCGTCGGCGATCACGCCCACCAGCAGTCCGATGGCCCGTGCAGCACTCACCCCAGCATGCCCCCGCAATCCGACGTGCTCTGTTCGGGTGAGACTACTGGACCAGTCCGCGCACGCTCCGTGGGGCTCGGCCCGGTGTGTTGGTCACCCACGCCGGTGTGCTGGCCGCGCGGGCGACGGCCCGGCGGCGCCACCGGCCACCACGGCTGCCCGGACGGCCTACGTGGGCGTCAGCCTCGATCGGCCGACGCCCACGACCGCAGCATCACGTGCGCGATCGACGAACTGCCCGGCAGCAGGAGGTCGTCGTGTTCCCCGGCGAACGCCGCGCGCACGTCGGCGCGCGAGAACCAGCGGGCGTCCTCGATCTCGCCGTCGGCGGGCACCACGTCCGCGTCGAGGTCGGTGCGCGCGGCGAAGCCGAGCATGATCGAGCGCGGGAACGGCCACGGCTGGCTGCCCAGGTAGCGGATGTCGCGCACCTCGACGCCGACCTCCTCGCGGATCTCCCTCGCCACGCACCCCTCCAGCGACTCGCCCGCCTCCACGAACCCGGCCAGCACCGAGTACCGCTTCGGCGGCCACACCGGCTGCCGCGCCAGCAGCACGTGCTCGCCGTTGACCCCGGCCTCGTCGTGCACGAGACAGATCACCGCCGGGTCCGTGCGCGGATACTCCTCGCGCCCGCACTGCTCGCACTGGCTCGCCCAGCCGAACTGCAGCCGCCGCGTCCGCCCGCCGCAGCGGGCGCAGAACCGGCCCCGCCAGTGCCAGTTGCGCAGGGCCTCGGCCGTGGTCAGCAACCCGGCCGACGTGTCGTCGAGCAGCGAGCCGTGCCCGCGCAGCTCGACCCACACCTCGCCGTCGGCCGACGGCGCCTCCTGCCGCACGCCCCAGCCGCCCTCGACCCCGACGGTCTCGGCGTCCTCGGGCGGCGCGCCCAGCACGAGCCAGTAGTCGGAGTCCTGCCACTGGCCCAGAAACGACGCATCGGCGGGCGGTTCGTCGCCGAAGTCCAGCGCCTTGCGGGTGCGCAGCCCGATGCCGCCCGCGGGCGGGTCGAGCGCGGCCTCCAGCGGCACCGGCGTGCGGCCGTAGCGGTCCACCACCACGACCCGCGCGTCCGGCCAGCGGGCCCGCAGCCGCTCCGGGTCGGCCCGCAGGTCCTCCTGTCGGTCGGCCGTGGAGCGCGACAGCGCGGGCAGCGCCCCCAGCTGGAAGGGCGCCACGGTCATGAGCCCGCGGCCCCCGGCTCCCCGATGCTCACGCCGCCGAGCGCCGTCAGCGGGCGCGCCAGCGTGTCCGCGTCGCCCACGACGACACCGGTGAACCGGCTCGGCGCGAAGAACTCCAGCGCCGCCTCGGCCACCTGCTCCGCCGTGACCGCCGCGACCCGCTCCGGGTGCCCGGCCAGCCAGTCCACGCCGAGACCCACGGTGGCCAGCGCGGTGAGCTGGCTCGCCAGCCCCGCCTGCGACGACGCCCCGATGAGCAGTGAGCCGATGGCGTACTGCCGCACCGACTCCACCTCCTCGGCGGTGGGCGGCACGAGGCCGAGCCTGCCCAGCTCGTAGCGCGTCTCCAGCAGGGCTGCGGCGGTCACCTCACTCGCAGTGTCGGCCTCCACCTGCAGGGTCGCCTTGTTGCCGGTGAACTCGAACCCGGACTGGGCGCCGTAGGTGTAGCCCTTGTCCTCGCGGATGTTCTCCACCAGCCGCGACGAGAAGTAGCCGCCGAAGGCCAGGTTCGCCAGCTGCAGCGCAGGGTAGCGCGGGTCGGTCCTGGGCAGCGCCTGCGCCGACAGCCGCAGCTGCGACTGCACCGCGCCTGCCCTCGGCACCAGCAGCAGGTCGCCCGCGGCGAGGTCGGGCAGCTCGGGCATCTCCGTGGCCCGGCGGTCGGAACGCCACTCACCGAGTGCCCGCTCCACGTCGCCGACGGCGGCGTCCGGGTCGAGGTCGCCGACGAGCACGAGCACCGCGCCCCCGGGCAGCACCGCCGAGGCGTGCAGCGCGCGCACGGCCTCCGGGCCGACACGCTCGACGTCGCCGGGCTGCGGCACCTCCCGCGTGTAGGGATGGTCGCCGTAGCGGCGCCGCTGCAGCGCCTCCCTGGCGATCACCCGCGGCTGGGTGCGTGCCACGGCGAGCCGCTCGACGATGCGCGCCCGCTCCCTCGCCACCTCGTTGTCGGCGTGGGTGGCGGCGGTGAGCACGTCGGCCAGAACGTCCAGCAGCGTGGGCAGGCCACTGGCCAGCGCACCACCGGACAGCGTCAGGTGCTCCGGGTCGACCGCGGTGCCGAGGTCACCGCCGATGAGGGCGAGCTCGGTGTCGATGGCCACGCGGTCGCGGCGCGCGGTGCCGGTGGCGATGGTCTCGGCCAGCACCTCGGCCGTGGCCGGGTGCATCGGGTCGTCGGCGGCGAACGGGATCGCCAGCCGGGCCTCCACCATCGGCACGTTGGCCTTGCGCACGGCCAGCACGCGCAGGCCGTTGGCCAGCACGGTGTCGGTGTGGGCGAGGTCGGCGGCGGCGCGCTGCTCGCCGAGTCCCGGCACCGGCCGGGGCCCGCGTTCGGTGCGGCCGATCTCGCCTGCGCTGCGATGCGTCGCCGCGGTCACTGCTTACCTCCCTGTTCCGGCTCCACCACGAGCACGGCTCGCGCGTCGGGGCGCAGGCCCTTGGCGGCCTCGGCCACGCGCTCGGCGGTCACCGCGGCGATGCGGTCGGCCAGCCCGAATGTCAGCCCGGCGTCGCCGTGCAGCAGTTCGAACGAACCGAAGCCGAGCGTCCTGGACACCAGCCGGTCGTGGTCGGAGTGCAGGTTCGCGCTCCACCTGGCGATCACCCTGGTCAGTTCCTCCTCCCCGGGCGGGGTGGTGGCCAGGGCGTCGAGCTCCTCGTCGAGCGCGCCCAGCACCCGCTCGGCGCTGACGTCCGGCGGGTGGATGGCGGTGACGGAGAACGTGTCCGGGTCACGTGCCTCGAACGGGCCGAACAGACCCGCTCCCGCGCTGATGTCGGTGACCAGCGGCTCGCGGTGCACGAGCCGCTGCTGCAGCCGGGAACCGTCGCCGTCGGTCAGCACGCCGGCGAGCACCAGGTGGGCGAGGTAGGAGTCCAGCTCGCCCACCGGGTCGGGCATGCGGTAGCCGACGGCGAGCGCGGGCAGCGGCGCGTGCGGGTCGGTGTGGTGGCCGCGCAGCTCCTCGGTGGGCCTCGGCTCGGCGAACGAGGGCCGGTGCGGCTTCGGCCGGGCGGGCACGTCGCCGAAGTGCTTCTCGATCAGCTCCCGCGCGCGGTCCACCTCGAAGTCGCCCGCCACCGTGAGCACGGCGTTGGCGGGCGCGTAGTAGGTGTCGAAGAAGGCCGCGCAGTCGTCGAGCGTGGCCTGTTCGAGGTCGGTGAAGTCGCCGTAGCCGTTGTGCGCGTTGGGAAACGTGGAGTACAGCACCGGTGGCAGGAGAATCCAGGGAAACCCGCCGTACGGCCGGTTCAGCACGTTGAGGCGGATCTCCTCCTTCACCACGTCGATCTGGTTGGCGAGGTTCTCCTGCGTCAGCTTCGGCGCGCGCATCCGGTCGGCTTCGAGGAACAGGGCCCGCTCCAGCGCGGCCGACGGCAGCACCTCGAAGTAGTCGGTGAAGTCCGGGTGCGTGGAACCGTTGAAGGTGCCGCCGCTGCTTTGCACGTAGCGGAAGTGCGCGAGCTTCTCGAGGCTCTCGCTGCCCTGGAACATCAGGTGCTCGAAGAGGTGCGCGAAGCCCGTGCGCCCCTCCGGCTCGGAGCGAAAGCCCACGTCGTAGTGCACGCTGACGCCGACGACCGGAGCGGTCGCATCCGGCGCGAGCACCACCCGCAGGCCGTTGTCGAGAGTGAGTCTGTGTAGCTCGGGTACGGCCATGACCACACCCTACGCGGGCGCGCGCGCCCGCCAGGTCCGGCGTACGGTCGAACTGCGGACGGCGGGAGCCTCATGAGACCACTCAGCGAGCAGACGATCCTGATCACCGGAGCCACCGACGGCCTCGGCCGGTATCTCGCGGAAGAGCTGGCGGGCAAGGGCGTGCGGGTGGTGGCGCACGGGCGCGACGCGGACAAGCTCGCCCGGCTGCGCGAGGAGGCGGGCGCCGAGACGGTGCGGGCCGATCTGGCCGAGCTGCGCCAGGTGCAGCGCCTTGCCGAGGAGATCACCGCGCGCTACGACCGGCTGGACGTGCTGATCAACAACGCGGGCGTCGGGTTCGGCTCCGACGAGCGGCGGCGCGAGGAGAGCGCCGACGGCATCGAGCTGCGCTTCGCCGTCAACTACCTCGCCGGCTACCACCTGACCCACCGGCTGCTGCCGCTGCTGTCCGCGCCCGCACGGATCGTCAACGTCGCGTCGGCGGGCCAGCATCCGATCGACTTCTCCGACCCGATGCTGCGCCGCCGCTACACCGGCACGCGCGCCTACGGGCAGAGCAAGCTGGCGCAGATCATGTTCACCATCGACCTCGCCGAGGAGCTGCGCGGCTCGGGCATCACCGTCAACGCGCTGCATCCGGCGACGCTGATGGACACCACGATGGTGCGCGAGGCGGGCCGGGGTCCGATGAGCAGCCTGGCCGAGGGCGGCCAGGCCACGCTGTGGCTGGCGACGGCGGCGGAGCTGGGTGCGGTCACCGGGCACTACTTCCACGGCACGCGGCCCGCCGAGCCGCACGAGCAGGCCGCCGACCCGCAGGCCCGCGAACGCCTGCGTCAGCTCAGCGACGAGCTGGTCGCGAAGGCGCTGTAGCTGTCGGCGTCCGCGCCCTCGGCGTCGAGCGCCGCGAGAGCCACCGTGGTGGCGTCGTCGGCGGGAAGGTAGGCGGTGAGCCGGTGTTCCTCGCCGCCGGGCAGCACGAGGCTCTCGTAGGCCAGGTGCAGCCCGCCGGCGCCGGGGTGCGCCCACCGCTCGTCACCACTGCCCGCGGGAAGCGCGGCGGCGGCGGTGAACCGGCGGCCGAACTCACCCCCTGCCGTGATGGACAGCTCCTCGGCGAGCACGGCCGCGCCGTGGTCGCCGAGGTCGGCCGCGGCGCGCAACGCGGCGGCGTGCCGGTCGGCCACCCGCTCCCATTCCGAGAACGTCGTCCGCGCCCGCGGGTCGGTGAACACGAACCGCGCGAGGTTCGGCGGGTCGGTGTCGAACAGCCCGGCCGGAGCCGCGAGCCTGGAGAACCCCGCGGTGCAGGCGAGCACGTCGCCCCGCGCGTCGGTGACGAGGGCGGGGGTCGGCTCGAGCCGGTCGAGCAGCGCCCGCACGGTCGGCCGCACCGTGGGCTGCGGCGGCGCGGACGCGCAGGCGCCGCCGGTGCCCGCCTTCACCAGCCGATGCAGGTGGCCCCGCTCCTCGGGAGCCAGGCCGAGCACGTCGGCCAGCGCACCGAGCACCGGGGCCGACGGGTGGCGGTCGCTGCCGCGTTCCAGGCGGGTCAGGTACTCGACGCTGATGCCCGCGAGCGCGGCCAGCTCACCCCGGCGCAGCCCCGGGGTCCGCCTGCGCGGCCCCGCGGCCAGCCCGACGTCGGCGGGCGTGACCGCCTCCCGCCGCGCACGCAGGAACCGGCCGAGTGCGTTGTCGGTCATGCCCGCCCACTCTAGGCGCGCGAGCGCCGGAGGGGGTCCCTTTCCCGGCCTCCCTCCGCGGGGCGGGCGGCGCGACGCTGGTGCGCATGGACATGCGATATCACCTTTTCGGCCCCACCGGCCTGCGCGTCTCCGAACTGCTGCTGGGCACGATGGGGCTGGGTTTCCGTGACCCGCGCGAGGTCCGCCGCGTGATCGACGCCTACGCCGACGCGGGGGGCAACGTGCTCGACACGGCCTCGGCCTACGGCGAGGGCGAGGCCGTGCTCGGCTCCGTGCTCGAACGGCGCGACCGGTTCGTGCTCGCCACGAAGTACACGCTGTCGCGGGACGCGGCAGATCCGAACGGCGCGGGCAACCATCGCAAGAACCTCGTGCTGTCGCTGGAACGGAGCCTGCGCAGGCTGCGCACCGACTACGTCGACATCCTCTGGGTGCACGTCTGGGACCGGCACACCCCGGTGGAGGAGACCATGCGCGCGCTGGACGACCTCGTGCGCGCGGGCAAGGTGCTCTACGTCGGCATGTCGGACGCCCCGGCGTGGGTGGTGGCGCACGCGAACACGCTCGCGCAGTGGCGCGGCTGGACGCCGTTCGCCGGGCTGCAGGTGCGCTACAACCTGCTCGATCGCGACATCGAGCGGGAGCTGCTGCCGATGGCGGAGGCGTTCGGGCTGAGCGTGGCCGCGTGGGCGCCGCTGGCGGCGGGCAAGCTCTCCGGCGCCGCCGAGACGGGTGCCTCCAGCCGGTTCGACCCTGGTGCGCTCACCGAGACCGAACGCGCGGCGGCGCGGGCCGTGCGGGAGGTCGCCGACGACCTGGGCGCCACGCCCGCCCAGGTGGCGCTCGCCTGGACCCGCGCCAAGTCGCGGGCGGTGCTGCCGCTCGTGGGCGTGAGCACCGTCGAGCAGCTCACCGACAACCTCGGCGCGCTGGCGCTGACGTTGCCCACCGAGGCGATCGCGCGGCTGGAGGGCGCGGTGGAGTTCCGGCTGGGCTTCCCGCACGACTTCATCGCCGAGTCGGAGCCGTCGTCGTTCGTCTTCGGCGACGCCGCGACGCGGGTGGTGCCGCGATGCTGAGGCTCAGGACGGCGGCGTGAACGGGCCCAGGTCCTGCCGACCCTCCCCTGTGGACGGTGGAGGCGGCGGGGTTGCCGGAGGCGGCGGTGGCGGCGGGGCGGGATGCCCCGGCGGGGCGGGCGTGGCGCGGGCGTACTCCCGCGACTGCCGTTCGGCCAGCACCGCCGACAGGTAGGCCCATGCCGGTGTGTAGGGCGGGATGGGAGCGCCGATGCGCTGGGCGACCTCGGCGGCGAGGCGCAGGCCCACGCGTTCCCGCGACGTCTCGTCGAGCTCGTGGTACCGGCCGAGGTACTGCCGGGCGGCCAGCGCCAGGTCGGCGGGCAGGCCGCTGAGGTCGAGCCCGGCGGCCCAGGGCGCCAGCGCGGGCGGCATCACCAGCCCGGCCGTCGGCGTCTCCGGCACCCGCTCCCGCACGACGACGGTGCCCGCGAGAAAGTCGCCGACCCGCTTGCCCTTGGCCGAGCTGAGCGAGACGACGAAGCCGATGAAGCTCCACGCGCCGAACGGGCCGAAGTCGACGAAAGCCCCGGCCAGTGCCCGGACCAGCGCGTGCCGGAACCGGATGGGGCCGCCGTCCTCACGGACGGCGCGCAGGCCGAGCGCCGCCTTGCCGAGGGTGCGCCCGCGGGTCAGCGTCTCGCAGGTCGCCGGGTAGCCGATGAGCACCAGCACCTGCACCACGGTGATGACGGTGACGACGAACGCCGTGTCGTCCGGTGTCGGCGTGAGTGCGAGCACGGTGACCACGACGATCAGGGAGACCAGCTGCACGATCAGGTCGATCCCGTAGGCGAGCGCGCGGCTCGCCGAGCGGGCCAGCCGCAGGTCGAGCACGACGGCGTCGCCGGTGACGAGATCGGATTCGTGCGACACGTGCCCAGTATCGTGGGTGCCGAGCGGCTCTCGCAGCGGGCAGGGGTGTTGGCACGTGGACCTGGATGTGTTCGTCGGCGCGCACCGTGCCGAGTGGGACCGCCTCGCCGAGCTGGTGCGGCGCGCCGGCAGGCTGAGCGGACCCGAGGCCGACGAACTGGTGCTGCTCTACCAGCGGGTGTCCACGCACCTGTCGCTGCTGCGCTCCACCGCGCCCGACCCGGCGCTGCTGGCGAGGCTGTCGTCCCTGGTGGCGAAGGCTCGCTCGGCGGTCACCGGAACGCACACCCCCGCGTGGCGGGAGGTGGGCCTGTTCTTCTCCCGGCGCTTCCCCGCCGCCGTCTATCGCAGCGCGCCGTGGTGGGCGGCGACGGCGGCGGTGTTCGTGCTCGTCACCGGGCTGCTGTCGGCGTGGGTCGCGAGCAGTTCCCGCGTGCGGGCCACGATCGCCGCACCCGAGGAGATCCGCGCGATGACCGAGCCGGGCGGGGGCTACGAGGCCTACTACTCCAGCAACCCCGCCGCCTCGTTCGCCGCCCAGGTGTGGACGAACAACACGCAGGTGGCGGCGGCGTGCCTGCTGCTGGGGGTGCTGCTCGGCGTCCCGGTGCTGGTGGTGCTGTGGCTCAACGCGCTCAACCTCGGCGTGGGCATCGGGCTGATGACCTCGGCAGGGCGCGGGGAGTTGTTCCTCGGCCTGCTGGCGCCGCACGGGCTGCTGGAGCTGACGGCGGTGTTCGTGGCGGCGGGCGCGGGCCTGCGGCTGGGCTGGACGGTGATCGACCCCGGACGGCTGAGCCGGGCGGCGGCGCTGGCGCGGGCGGGCCGCTCGGTGGTGGCGATCGCCCTCGGCCTGGTGTGCGTGCTGCTGGTGGCGGGCGTGATCGAGGCCTTCGTGACACCGTCCGGTCTGCCGACGTGGGCGCGCGTGGGCATCGGCGTGGCGGTGGAGGCGGTGTTCCTGGCGTACGTGTTCGTACTCGGCAGGCGCGCGGCGCGCGAGGGCGAGACGGGCGACCTCGACCCGCGCGACACCGGCGATCTGGCGCCCGCGGCGGGATAGGCTGTTTCGTTTCCCTACCCCCGGGCGACTGTGATAGAGGACACACATCGCTCGAGGAGGTCGCCATGACCACCACCCAGCCGGACGCCGCCCTCGACGAGGCGCGTCGAGGAGTTCGCGGGCACGCTGTTCGGGTTCGTCACCGGCGGCCTGCTCAGCCACCTCGTCGCGGTCGGCCATCACACCGGCCTGTTCGAGGCCGCCTCCCGCGGCCCGGCCACGAGTGCCGAGCTCGCCGCACGGGCCGGGCTGCAGGAACGCTACGTCCGCGAATGGCTCGGCGCGATGGCCACCGGAGGCGTCTTCACCTACGACCCGGCCACCGCGACGTTCACCCTGCCCCCGGAGCACGCCGTGTCCCTGACCGGCACGGGCGCGGCCAACCTCGCGCCGGTCGCGC
Source organism: Prauserella muralis (assembly GCF_003202285.1). Lineage (GTDB taxonomy): Bacteria > Actinomycetota > Actinomycetes > Mycobacteriales > Pseudonocardiaceae > Prauserella_B > Prauserella_B muralis. Next base: position 1,953,998 of record NZ_MASW01000001.1, on the reverse strand, counting down.
TCATCGCCAGCCTGCTCGGCGAGCACGTGGACGGCGTGACCCGGGCCTTCCGTGAGGGTGGCGGCGTGCCGTACGAGGAGTTCCGACCGCGGTTCACCGGCGTCATGGACGCACTGAGCCGCGGGCTGTTCGACGAGCACCTGCTGACCGGCATCCTGCCCGCCGCGGGGCGGCTGGCAGGCAGGCTCGCCGACGGCATCCGCGTCGCCGACGTCGGCTGCGGCACCGGCCACGCGCTCCACGTGCTCGCGGGTGCCTACCCGGCGTCGACGTTCACCGGCTACGACCTCGGCGCCGACGCGATCGCCAGTGCCAGGACCGAGGCCGGGGAACTCGGGCTGGACAACGTGACGTTCGAGGTGTGCGACGTCGAGCTGTTGCCCACCGAGCCGCCGTTCGACGCCGTGTTCGCGTTCGACGCCATCCACGATCAGGCCGCACCCGCGGCCGTGCTGCGCCGGATCCACGACGCCCTCGTTCCCGGCGGCTGGTTCGTGATGATGGACATCAAGGCCTCCAGCGACCTCGCGGCCAACCTGGACAACCCGCTCGCCCCGCTGCTCTACGCCGTCAGCACCCTGCACTGCATGACGGTGTCGCTCGCCCGCGGCGGTGCCGGGCTCGGCACCGTGTGGGGCGAGGAGCTGGCGAGGACGATGCTCGCGGAGGCCGGGTTCACCGGCATCGAGGTGCACGACGTGCCCGACGACCCGATGGACTCGGTCTACGTGTGCCGCAGGCCGGAGTGAGCCGCCTGCCGCGCCGCGGCCCGCGCGTTACAGCGCTCCCCTGGCCTTGAGGTCCAGGTAGGCGTCGGCGAGCGCGGGCGGCAGGGCGCCGGGACCCGCGTCGACCACCTCGGCCCCGTGCCGGGTGAGCAGCGCGGTCACGTGGGCACGCTCGGCGAGCGTGCGCTCGGCCGCCGCCGCGCCGTAGACGGCGTCGGCGTCGCCGCGCCCGCGTGCCAGTCCGGCCACGGCGGGGTCGGCGACGGCGCCGACGAGCAGGCGGTGCCGGGCGGTCAGCGACGGCAGCACCGGCAGCAGTCCCGCCTCCAGCGGCGCCGGGTCGAGCCCGGTCAGCAGCACCACGAGCGAGCGACGGCCCGCCCGGCGCAGCACCTCGCCTGCCAGGCCACGCGCGTCGAGCTCCACCAGCTCGGGTTCCAGCGGCGCCATGGCGCCGACCAGCGACGGCAGCAGCTCGGCCGAGCCGGTGCCCTGGACGCTCGCGCGCACGCGGCGGTCGTAGGCGAGCAGGTCCACCCGGTCGCCCGCCCTGCCCGCGAGCGCGGCCAAGAGCAGCGCCGCGTCCAGAGCGGTGTCCAGCCGGGTGCCGTCGCCGATGCGGCCCGCCGCCGTCCGGCTGGTGTCGAGCACCAGCAGCACGCGCCGGTCGCGCTCCGGCCGCCACGTGCGCACCATGACGTCGCGGGCGCGCGCGGTGGCCCGCCAGTCGATCGAGCGCACGTCGTCGCCGACGACGTACTCGCGCAGCGAGTCGAACTCCGTGCCCTGACCGCGCACGTGGGCGGCGCTGCGGCCGTCGAGCTGGCGCAGCCGGTCGAGCTTGCCGGGCAGGTGCCGCCTGCTGTGAAACGGCGGCAGCGCGCGCACCGTCCACGGCACGGTGTGCGAGCCCTGCCGCGCGGCGATGCCCAGCGGGCCCACGGCGCGGACGGTGACGCGGTGCGCGTGCCGGTCGCCGCGGCGGGCAGGGCGTAGCCGCGTCACGACGGTGCGCGCCTGCCCGGGCGGCACGGCCAGCGTGTGCCGGTCGTCGACGGCGCCCGCGCTCGGCGGCCACGCGTCGCGCAGCCTGCCCCGCACCCTGCGCCTGCCCGGGTTGGCCACCCGCAGGCTCACCTCGGCCTCCTCGCCGAGCCGCACCGACGTCGCACCGGAGCGGCTGAACGTCAGCGCCCGCACGCTGCCCGCCAGTGCGAGATCGGCGGCCAGCGCGGCGAGCACCACACCCGTCGCGGCGGCCACCCCCGCCCATGACGGCGCGAGCAGCGCCACCACGAGCGCGCCGGCGAGGGCGAGCAGACCGGCGCGGGCGGTCAGCGCCATCAGCGCGGCACCGGCACGGAGGCCAGCAGCCGGTCGAGCAGGCCCTCCGGCGTCGCGCCCTCCAGTTCGGCCTCGGGGCGCAGCTCGATCCGGTGCCGCAGCGCGGGCCGGGCGAGCGTCTTGACGTCGTCCGGGGTCACGTAGGCCCGGCCGGACAGCCACGCCCAGGCCCTGGCCACCGACAGCAGCGCCGTCGCACCGCGCGGCGAGACACCGAGCCGCACCGCGGGCGAGTCCCTGGTGGCCCGGCACAGGTCCACGACGTAGCCGGTGACCTCCCCTCCGACGGTCACCGACCGCACCGCCTGCCGCGCCGCCTCCAGGTCCGTGGCGTCGGCCACGGGCCGCACGCCCGCCGCGCCGAGGTCACGCGGGTCGAAGCCGGAGGCGTGCCGGGTGAGCACGGCGATCTCGTCCTCGCGCGACGGAGCGGGCATGGTCAGCTTGAGCAGGAACCGGTCCAGCTGTGCCTCCGGCAGCGGGTAGGTGCCCTCGTACTCCACCGGGTTCTGGGTCGCGATGACGACGAACGGCTCCGGCAGCGGGCGCGGCGCGCCCTCCACCGACACCTGCCGCTCCTCCATCGCCTCCAGCAGCGCCGACTGGGTCTTCGGCGGGGTGCGGTTGATCTCGTCGGCCAGCAGCAGGTTGGTGAACACCGGGCCCTCGCGGAACGAGAACTCGGCGCTGTGCGGGTCGTACACGAGGGAGCCGGTGACGTCGCCGGGCATCAGGTCGGGCGTGAACTGCACGCGGGCGGTGCGCAGGTCCAGCGCGGCGGCGAGCGTGCGCACCAGCAGCGTCTTCGCGACGCCGGGGACGCCCTCGACGAGCACGTGGCCCCGGCACAGCAGGGCGATGATGAGACCGGTCACGGCGGCGTCGTTGCCGACGATCACCTTGCCGACCTCGGCCCGCAGCGTGATGAGGGCCTGCCGTGCGTCGGTAGCGGCTGTCACTGCCTCACCTCATTCTCGAGTGCGTCCAGTGCGTCGGCGAGCCGCACCAGCGCGGCGTCGCCCTCGGGCGGAGGGCCGTACAGCAGCGGGCCCACGTCCCGCCCGGTCCTGGCGGCGATGGCCGCCAGCACGGTCTGTGGGCCGGCGTCGGCGCCGAGACCGAGGCGCCCACGCAGCCGGCCGAGGCTCGCGCGGCGCAACGCGTCGGCGGCGTGGCCGGTGGCGCCCGCCCTACGGTAGAGCCGCGCCCTGCCCTCCACGGTCTCGGCCGCACGCACCACCACCGGCAGCGGTTCGGTGACCACGGGGCCGAGCCTGCGGGCCCGCCACAACGCCAGCAGGACCACGGCGACGCCTGCCTGTACGGCGCCGAACACCCAGGCGCCGGGCAGCAGGTCGTACAGCGACTCCTGCCCACCCGCGAGGCCGGGATCGCCCGCCGAGGGCACGTACCAGACCAGGCGCTGGCGCTCGCCGAGCAGCCGCAACGCGAGTGCGGCGTTGCCCTGCTCGCCGAGGGCGTCGTTGCCGAACGCCTGCGGCCCGCCCACCACGGTCACGCGGCCGCTCTGGGCGATCGCGCCGTCGTAGCAGGTGCGGCGGGCCTGGTAGCCGGTGCCGCCGATGGTCACGGGCCCGGCGGCGGTGGCGGCCGCCAGGGCACAGCCGGGCTCGCGGGTGGTGACCGCCAGCCCGTTCTCGCGGGAGACGGCGGGCGCGACGGCGGTGAGCGCCTCGTCGCCCGGCTCGACGAGCACGACGTGGGCGGCCTGCCCGGCAAGGCGGCTCAGCGTCGCGGGATCCACCAGGTCGGGGTCGGTGACGAGCAGGGTCGCGCCGGCAGGGCGCAGCCCCGCGCTGGTGTAGGTGGGTTCCACGGTGACGCCCTGCCGGTCGAGCAGGCGGGCGAGCGCGCGGCCGCCTGCCGGGTCGGCGGAGCGCGGGTCGAGCGGAGGGCCGCCCGCGGACCGGGCCAGTGCCAGCACGATGCCCGCGGCACAGACGAGCAGCACGATCAGCGCGGGAGTGCGCACGGCCCGCCACACCGTCCTGGCGTCCGGTGAGACCGACGTGCTCACGGGGCCACCGGCCGGGCGCCGGCCAGGCGCGTGTCGAGATCGCTCAGCCGCGCGTACGCGGCGACGGTGGCGGCCCGCCCCCCGTAGTGCACCTCGTCGAACAGCGTGGCCGCCGAGTGCAGTTCGCCCGCGAACTGCGGCACCAGCCGTCCGGCCTCGGTGGCGGCCTCCCCCGCGGTGCGCCCCGCCCGCTCGTCGAGCACGCCGCGTTCCTCCAATTCACGCACGACGGCGCGGAAGCGCTCCCGGACGGCCTCGGCCAGCTCGCCACGCTCGGCCGCGTGCTCGGCGGCCTGCCGGTGACCGGATGCGGTGCGCGGCGCCCCGGTGAACACGGGCTCGCCACGGACCCGGCCGCGGCGCGCCGGCTTGCCGACCCGCAGGCGGATCACGAGCACCAGCACGACGAGCAGCAGCAGGAACACCACCAGGCCCGCGACGCCACCGGGGGTCGCGCCCGCCAGCGCCCCGAACAGGTCGGCGAGCCGGTCGCCCAGCCAGTCGATGGCCTGCTGCACCGGCGACGGCCGGGCCTGCGCGTAGTCCGGGTCGGCCAGCTCGGCGCGGGCGAGGCGCCTCGCCTCGTCCCTGCCGAGCTCGACCGGGACGTCCGCGCCGGCGATCACTGGCCCCCGGCGGCGCGGGCCAGTTCGATGTCAAGGCCCTCCTTGCGCATGCGCTGGTCGATGTAGAGCAGCGCGGTGACCGAGGCGACGAACGGCACCGTGATGGTCTGTGCGACGGCCGCCCCGAGCTCGTTGATGACCAGGTCGGTGACCGTCGGCGTGGCGGTGGTGAGCGAGCCGGTCGCGAAGCCGAACGGGATCTGGATGATGAACCCGATCACGAAGGTGATGATCATGGCCACGATCAGCACTCCGAACACGCGCCACCACGACCCGCGCATGAGGGCCCTCGACCGGCCCATCGACTGCCCGATGCGGCCGCGCTCCAGGACGAGCGCGGGCGTGGCCAGGCTCAGCACCACGTAGGCCCAGATGCCGGGGATGATGAGCAGCAGGGTGCCGATCGCGACGAGGATCGTGACGACGATGGTGAGCCCGAGCAGCGGCAACAGCCGCGGCTTCAGCTCGTTCCACGCCTCGCCGAAGCCGATGGCCTGGCCGAGCACGGCCTTGCCGACCACCACCATGAGAAAGCCGGTGAGAAACGTCTGCGTCAGCACCGTGATGATCGCGATGACGCCGGTGGCGGACAGGCTGTCACCGAGGGCCGCCATCGCCTGGTCCAGCTGTTCCTGCTGCGAGGCGCCGGCGTCGATGGTCACCGGGTTGAGGCTGTCGAGCACCCAGAGGTCCGCGGCGAGGTAGAGCAGCGCGCTGAGCAGCGCCACCACGGCGGACGCGCCGAAGACGACGCCCGCGTGCTTGCGCATCGTGGTGATCGCGCCGTCGACGATCTCGCCGAGGCTCAGCGGGCGGAGCGGGATCACACCCGGCTTCCCGGCGGGGCCCGCGGGACCCTGCCCGCCGCCCTGCGGATACTGCGGGTACTGGGGATACCGCGAAGCGTCACCGGAGTCCGGCGACGACCAGCCACTCGAATCCGTCATTGAGCAATCCTCGCATTCCGTGGAAATCGCACATCCCGCCGTACCCCCGGATTATGCAAGGCACGCCGCGGGGACCCTTACCTCGATATGCTGACGCGGAAGTCGATCTAGCGCAGGACGGCCCATGACACAACCGCCCCCGTGGCCGTACGGTCCGCCGCCGCACCCGGACGGCGACGGAACCGGCGGCCCTGGGTTCCCGCCACCCCGGAACCGGAGGGGGCCGCTGATCGTGGCGTCCCTCGGCGGTGCGACGTTGCTCGTGCTGAGCCTCATCGTGGTGTTCACGCTCGCCGGTGGCGGCGATCCGTCCGCGGGCGGCAACTACACCCCCAACGCGGCCACCAGCAGCAGGCCACCCAGCGCTCCCAGCACGGCCACGACCGCCGAGTCCACCGGCAGCTCGTCGCCCGCCTCCACCACCGCCAGCACGCTGCCTCCGAGGCGGAGCGCCCCGGTGGCGGCCCCTGGCCCGCAGAAGATCCTCAAGCTGGCCGATCATCCCATCCTGCAGAACCCCGACGAGGGCCTGCAGAACCTCGCGTGCGCGCTGCCGCCGTGGCAGAGCAACCCCGCGGCGGCCGAACGCTTCTTCTCGGCGGCGACACGGTGCCTCGACGCGGCGTGGGGGCCCTTCCTGCGCGCCTACAACCTGCCGTTCGTCTCGCCGAAGCTGCACTTCCCTTCCGGGCCGAACTTCCGGACGCCGTGCGGCACGATCGACGTCGGTATCGCGACGGCCGCCTACTACTGCGAGAACAACCTCTACGTGCCGTTCGCCGGGCTGCAGACCGATCAGTACGGCGACAACCCCGGCGTCTACCTGGCACTGCTGGCCCACGAGTACGGCCATCACGTGCAGGAGGTGGCCGGGATCATGGACGCCGTGTGGCAGCGGATCTACGCGGTGGGCCAGCACAGCCCGAAGGGGCTGGAGCTGTCACGCCGCAAGGAGCTGCAGGCGCAGTGCTTCTCCGGGATGTTCCTGGGCTCCCACGTCGACCAGGGCGGTTCGATCAGCAGGGACATGTACGAGAAGGCGTGGTACGACCAGGAGACGCGGGGCGACGACACCTCCGGCACCCACGACCACGGCAGCAACGCCAACTACGCGGCGTGGTGGCGGGCCGGTGCCTACGACAACCGCATCGCCGACTGCAACACCTTCGCCGCCGCCCCGGCCGACGTCGCCTGAACGGCACCCTTCCCTCGGGCTAGAGCAGCGCGACGGTGCGGCGGGGTCCGCGGGCGACGAGGTAGGCGTACATGCCGCCCGCGGCGCAGCTCAGCACCAGCAGCACCAGGCCGACCGGCCTGCGCAGGTCGGTGGTGCCGAGCGCGGTGCTGGCCAGCTGCACGTCGATGAGCCCGCTCTCCGGCGCCTCGGAGGGCACGGCGATGTCCACCCGTTCGTCCTGGTCGTGCCCGCAGCCGTTGAGGGTTCCGTTGCGGGTCTCGCCGCCGAACTCGAAGCGGACCGTCTCGGCGGCGTTGGGGTTGGAGCAGTCCGCGGGCAGCGTCACGGTGGCCTCCACGGTGCGCATCTCCGCGACCGCGGGCACGCCGAACAGGGAGGGACCGGCCCACCAGGCCGCAAGGACGATCAGCAGACCCGTTGCCGCGGCGACGCCGAGCACCTTCCAGGTGAGGGGCGGCGTGGGCCGCCGACGTTGATCCGCTCGCTGCCGCACGTACCCAATCGTTCCAGATCGTTTCGCCGATGCACAGAAAGCCGCGGCGCACGCCGCGTCACACGGCCGGGGGTCAGCGCGGCAGGTCCTCCGCGGGGGTGACCTTGCGGACGTAGAGGAGCCGGTCGCCGGGTTCGATGGCGTCGGCCTCCGGGGCGTCGACCCGGTAGAGCTGCCCGTCGCGCACGATGCCCAGCACGATGTCGGGCAGATGCCGGGGCGAGCCGCCCGCTTCGGACTCCTCCACCGGCCGCTCGGCGATGGCCAGCCCGGTCTGCGGGGTGAGCAGGTCCTCCACCATGTCCACCACGAGCGGGGTGCGCGTGGCGATGCCGAGCAGCCTGCCCGCCGTCTCGCTGGAGACCACGACCTGGTCGGCGCCGGACTGTTTGAGCAGGTGGACGTTCTCCGCCTCCCGCACCGAGGCCAGGATGCTCGCCTTGGGCGCCAGCTCGCGGGCGGTGAGGGTCACCAGCACGGCGGTGTCGTCGCGGTTCGGCGCGATGACGACCGCCCGCGCCCGCTGGACACCCGCGACGCGGAGCACGTCCGATCTCGTGGCGGAGCCGTGCACGGTGATGAGGCCGAGCGCGCTCGCCGCGTCGAGCGCCTGCTGGTCGGTGTCGACGACGACGACCTGGTTGGTCTCGACCCCTTCCTCGGCCAGCAGCGCGTTGACCGCGGACCGGCCCTTCGTGCCGAAGCCGATGACCACCACATGGTCACGCACGGTGTTCCTCCACTTCTGGATCCGCAGCGCCTGGCGGGAACGCTCGGTGAGTACCTCCAGTGTGGTACCGACGAGCACGATCAGGAACATCACTCGCAGTGGCGTGATCACAACGATGTTGACCAGCCTCGCCGTGGCGGTGACCGGCGAGATGTCGCCGTAGCCGGTGGTCGACAGCGACACGGTGGCGTAGTAGATGCAGTCGAGGAACGACACCCCGTCGCCGTTGGCGTCCTTGTAGCCGTCGCGGTCGAGGTAGACGATGAACACGGCGGCGAACAGAAAGAGGATCGCACCGACGACGCGCCGGATGATCGAGGTCAGCGGGCTGATCGTCGTCTCCGGCATCCGGAGGACGCCGACGAGTGCGTGGCCCGGCTGGTCGGCGAGCGGCAGCCGCCTCAGGCGCTTGATCACGGTGCGGAACTCTAGTCGCCCTCCGCCGCCCCCACAGCGGACGCCCGCCCACCAGAGCTCCCCAATGCCCAAGGCCGGGTAGTTAGGGCGGGGTGGTGCGTGTCAACGGGCTTGTTGCGGCGTTGGTGATGGTTATTTCGATGGTGATGGTGTGGCAGGTGGGGGGTTGGTGGGGTTTGTTGTAGGCGTATTTGGATAGTGGTCGTTTGACGGTTCGGGGGCAGGTGCGTGCTCGGCGGGCTGGGAGCAGGCTGGCCAGGATGTGGGTGCCGATGGTGCCGATGAGGTCGATGTGGGTGCCGGCGATGATCGACTGGGCGGTGATGACCTGGTCGCGGGCGGCGTGTAGCGCGACGCTGAACCCGGCCCGGTCGGGGGTGAGGCCGGGGCGGGAATTGGTGGCGTCGGTCATCGCGATGCGCAGGATTTGATAGGTCGCCAGCAGTGCCCAGAGTTCCTGCTGGGCTCCGGTCGGGGTCTGCGAACGCAGGACCCGCCCGCGGGTGAGGGTGTGTTTGAGGGCGAGGTAGGCGGTTTCGATCTCCCAGCGCTGGTGGTAGAGCTCGATCAGGTCGGTGGCCGGATAACGCTGGGGGTCGAGCAGGGTGGTGACCAGCCGGTAGTGCTCGCTGCGGTGGGACCCGTCGGCTGTGGTGACGGTGACCAGGGCTTCGATGACCCGGACTTCGACGCCGCCGATGATCGAGCGGATCGACCCGTCGGTGTGGCGGCCCAGCAGTGGTGGGCGTCGGTTGCCTTTGAGCCGGATCAGCAGGTCCGCGCCGGTGCTGGCGGTGCCGGCGAGGAAGGTCGCGGCGTCGAAATTGCGGTCGGCGAGCAGCACCATCCCCGGACGCAGCCGGTTCAGCAGGGTGGCCGCGTAGGCCAGTTCTCCGTCGGCGGGGCTGCCGAACACCGCCGCGATCAGCGCGCGGGTGCCGCACTCGACCAGCGTGACCAGCCGCAGCAGCGGATACCCGGCCGAGGGATGGGAGGCGGTGCGGCTCATCTGGGTCCAGGCCCGGTGGGGTTCGCTGTCGGGGATGGCGACCTGCGTTCCGTCGATCGCGACCAGTCGCAGGCCCCGCCAGCAGGCGCCGGGGGTGCGGGGCCGGGCCACCGGCCCGGCCAGCAGAGTGAACAACGCGGCCAGCGGGCCCGGCCCGAGGCGGGACCGGGCTTGCCGCAATGCCGACGCCGTCGGCGTCGCCGGCCGCAGCGCACCCAGACCGGCGGTCAGCGACGCAAACACCCCGCGATAGCCACGCTCGGGGAACAGGCCCATCGCCAGCAGGAAGTACACCGTCACCCGGGCCGGCAACAACCGCACCCGCCGCTGCGTCGCCGCGGGCGCCTCGGCCAGCACCGCATCGACCATCTCGAAGGGCACGACCTGGGTCAGCTCACCAAGGTGACCCGGCGCGAACACACCAACCATCCGGGATATGACAGACTGCGCAGACAACGGAGCTCCCGCCGAACGTTGATCTTGGTCGACAATGTTCTAGCGGAAGCTCCGTTGTCCTACTCCACCAGGGTTGACACCACACCCACGCCCCTAACTACCCGGCATTGCCCCAATGCCACATTCGGTCCACTCAGTGGAGCGAATGCGGCATTCGCTCCATCCAGTGGAGCGAATGCCGCATTGGGGAGCTTGCGGCGGCGGTTACCGGGCGGCGGGGACCGAGCGCAGCAGGTTGCGCAGGCCTTCGGCGTCGAGCAGGTCCACCGGACGCAGGGTGCGGCCCGGGCGCACGTAGTGGAACGCCGCCCGCACCTTCTCCAGCGGCGCCCCCGACAGCCCCGCCCACGCCAGCCGGTACGCCGCCAGCTGCACGGACAGCGCGGGCAGCCGGTCGTCGTCCGGCACCGCGCCCGTCTTCCAGTCCACCACGGTCCAGCCGCCGTCCGGGTCGGCGAACACCGCGTCCATCCGGCCGCGCACGGTGACGCCGTCGATGTCGGTGGAGAACGGCACCTCCACGTCGTGCGGCGTGCGGTGCGCCCACGCGCTGCGCTCGAACGCCTCGCGCAGCGCGTCCAGTTCGGCGTCGTCGGCCGCACCGACGTCGGCCGCGCCGGGCAGGTCCTCCAGCTCCAGCAACCGCTCGCCCGCGAAACGCCGCTCCAGCCAGCCGTGGAAGGCGGTGCCGCGCCGGGCGTAGGCGTTGGGCGGGAACGGCAGCGGCCTGCGCAGCTTGCGCGCGAGTGCCTCCGGCTCACCGGCCAGCTCCACGAGCTGGCTCACCGACAGCTGGCCGGGCAGCGCGATGGCCTGCCCGTCGCCCCGCGCGCGCTCCCGCTCGGCGAGCAGCACGTCGGTGTCGGCGATCCAGCCGTCCGGGTCGTCCTCGGCCAGCGGCAGGTCCAGCTCCTCCAGCGCCTCCAGCACCAGGTTCGCGCCCTCGCGCACCCCCTCGCGCCGCCTGCCGAGCGGGTCCGCGGGCCAGCTCGCCGAGCGAGACGCGCTGACCAGCGGATTGTCCTCCTCGGCGGCAGGCTCCTCCGCCCACCGGGCGATCGTGCCCACCCGCTCGTCGTCGCGGATCACCTCGGCCAGCTCCAGCAGGAAGGCCGAGGGCCCCTTCGGCCGCGCGCTGCTCTCGTTCCACCAGTGCCCCGAGGCGAGCAGGCAGTGCTCGGCACGCGTCAGCGCCACGTAGCACAGCCTGCGCTCCTCCTCGGCGTGCCGTTCGGCGAAGCGCTCCTCGTGCTCGGCGCAGGCGTCGATGACCTCCTTGCGGTCCTCGTCGCCGCGCAGCCGCAGGTCGGGCAGGTCCTGCGCGTCCCCGCGCAACACCGCGGGCAGCTCGGGCACCGTGCGCAGCCACGACGACGAGCGCCGCTTGCCGGGGAACGTGTCGCGCACCAGGTGCGGCACCGCCACCACCCGCCACTCCAGGCCCTTCGCCGAGTGGACGGTGAGCACCTGGACCCGGTCGGCCACCACCTCCACCTCGCCCGGGGGCAGGCCGTCCTCGGCGTGCTCGGCGGTGGCCAGGTAGTCCAGAAAGGACAGCAGCGTTCCGGTGGGCGAGTTCTCCGCGTACTCGGTGACCACGTCGGCGAAGGCGTCCAGGTGCGCGCGTCCCGCGCCACCCGGACGGGCCAGCGCCTCGACGTCGAGCAGCATCGTGCGCTCCACATCGGACACCAGCTCGGGCAGCGGCTGGTCGAGCCTGCGCCGCAGCGCCTGGAGCTCCCTGGCGAGCATGCGGATGCGCGCGTACCCCTCCGCCGAGTAGCGCTCCGCCTTGCCCGGATCGTCGAGCGCGTCCACCAGGCCCGCCTGCTCGGCACGCTCGGCCACCAGCACGTCGTCGTCGGCGGAGAGCTCCTTCGCGCGCCGCCACAGCGCGCCGAGGTCGGCGGCGCCGAGCCGCCAGCGCGCGCCGGTGAGCAGCCGCGCCGCCGCGGTGCCGGAGAGCGGCTCGGCCAGCACACGCAGTGTGGCCACGAGGTCGGCGACCTCCGGCTCGTCCAGCAGCCCGCCCAGCCCGACGACCTCCACCGGAAGCCCGCGTTCCCGCAGCGCGGCCGCCACCGGCGCCATGTCGGCCCTTCTGCGCACCAGCACGGCGGCCGTGGGCGGGGTGCCCGTGGCGTCCCGCTCGGCGAACCACACCCCGGCCATCGCGTCGGCCAGCCACTCCCGCTCGGCCCGCACGTCCGGCAGCAGCGCGCAGCGCACGTCCGCGGGCCCCGCGCCGTCACGCGCCCGCAACTGCCGCACACCGAGGCCCTGCGCGCGCAACGGCTCCGCGACGGCGTTGGCGAGCGTCAGCACCTCCGGCGGGTTGCGGAAGCTGGTGAGCATGCCGTACTCGTGGGCGGGCGCGTGCTCCACGCCGTCGAGCCGGGGAAAGTCGGTGGTGAACCGCGGCAGGTTCGCCGCACTCGCACCCCGCCACCCGTAGATGGCCTGCGCCGGGTCGCCCACGGCGGTCACCGGCATCGGCCGCGACCCGCCGAACAGCGCGCGCAGCAGCACCCGCTGGGCGTGCCCGGTGTCCTGGTACTCGTCGAGCAGCACCGCGCCGTAGCGGGCACGCTCGCCCTCCACCACCTCGGGATGGCCGTCGGCCAGCCGCGCCGCCAGCGACATCTGGTCGGCGAAGTCCAGCGCACCCTCGGCGCGTTTGCGCTGGTGGTAGGCCTCGATCAGCGGCAGCAGCTGGAGCCGGAACCGCTGGGCCGTGAGGATGTCCTGCAGCGCGACGGGAAGGGACTCCCGTTGCCCCTTGGCCCTGGGCGCGTTCTCCACGATGCGGCAGAACCACGCCGTGTACTCGCGCAGCCGCCCGGGATCCACCAGGTGTTCGCCCAGCTCCCCCGCGAGCCCGAGCAGATGTGCGGTGACCGACGGCGGCACGCGGTCGGTGTCCAGATCGTCATCCCATGTGGACACCACGCGATGCGCCAGCTGCCAGGACGCGGTCTCCGACAGCATGCGCGCCCCGGGCTGCACGGGCAGCCGCAACCCGTGCTCGGCGAGCAGCCGTCCCGCGTAGGCGTGGTAGGTGAGCACGGTCGGCTCGCCGGTGAGCACGGACATCCGGCGCTCACCGCTCGGGTCGAGCCGGTCGAGCAACCCGGACCCGGCGAGGCGGCGCAGCCGGGCACGCACCCGGTCGGCCAGCTGGCGCGCGGCCTTGCGGGTGAAGGTCAGGCCCAGCACGCGTTCCGGGGTCACCAGGCCGTTGGCCACCAGCCACACCACGCGCGCCGCCATGGTCTCCGTCTTGCCCGCGCCCGCTCCCGCGACGACGAGCGCGGGCTCCGGGGGCGCGGCGATGACGGCGGCCTGCTCCTCGGTGGGCGGATGCAGGCCCAGCGCGTGCGCGATCTCGGCAGGAGGGACGAGATTCATGGCGCCTGGCGCGGGAGGGAGTACGTCGGCGCGGTTCACGGCCCGGTCACCTGCCTGCCCTCGGGCCGCAGCGGGCACGCGCCCCGGCCGGGACAGCGGTCGCAGTCCGGATTCTCGTTGGCGGTGTACTCCGGGCCCGCCGTGGCGGCGGCAGCCTGCAGCACGAGCTCCAGCCACTCCTGGCCGGCCTCGTCGTCGAGCGGCGGCTGCTCCCGCTGGGCGGCGCCGGTCTTGTTGTGGCCCTTGGCCACGTAGACCAGCCGCGCGCCGCCGGGCTTGCGGTCGCCCTGCCCGGCGAACGCGCCGAGCATCAGCGCGAGCTGGTAGGCGGCCAGCTGCGGATGCCGCTCGGCGTCGGCGGCACTCACCGCGTTCTTGCCGGTCTTGATGTCCACGATCACCGGCCTGCCCTGCGCGTCCAGCTCCAGCCGGTCGACCCTGCCGTTGAGCTTGACGCGCAGCTCGCCCGCCGCGGCGGGCAGGTCCACCTCCATGTCCTGCTCGACGGCCAGCTGGGTCAGCTCGGCCCGGCTCTGCCGCAGCCACGTCAGGAAGTTGTCCATCATCTGTTCCACGCGGCGGCGCTCGCGCCGCGAGAACCACGGCGCGCCGGCGTCCACCTTCGCCCACGCGGCGTCCAGCTCGGCGCGCAGCTGCTCGTCGTCGGCGCCGCTGGCGGCGGCCTGCGCGAGCGCGTGCACGAGCGTGCCGGTGACGGCGGCAAGCTGCGCGGGGTCGCTGCCGCCGTGCCGTTCCAGCAACCAGCGCAGCGGGCACTTCGCCAGCGTGTCCACAGTGGAGGGGGAGATGCGCACGACGTCCTGCGCGCCCCGCAGCGGCATGGTGGTGGATGCCTCGGCGAGCCCGTACCACTGGTCCGGATGGGCGCCGGGGACCCCGGCCCTGGCGAGCCGGGCGAGCTGCCGCGCCGCACGCCGCCTCCTGGCGGGCTCGGTCTCCGCGTCGCACACGGCCGCCCGCAGCTCACCGACGAGCTCGGACAGCACCAGCGAGCGTTCGCGCTGGTAGCGCCGCACGTCCGGGCCCGGCTCGTCGTCGCCGGTGTCGACCAGCTCGTCGACGAAGCGCGACGGCTGCTCGTCCTCGCCCTGCACGGCGCTGATCAGCAGCATCGACCGCGCCCGGCTCGCCGCCACGTAGAACAGCCTGCGCTCCTCGGCCAGCAGCGGCGCCGTGGCCGACACCGTGTCACCGTCCACACCGGACAGCAGGTCGACGAGGCGCTCGACGCCGAGCAGCGTTCCGCGCAGGCGCAGGTCGGGCCAGCTGCCCTCCTGCGCCCCGGCCACGGCCACGACCGTCCACTCCCGGCCCGCCGCGCCGTGGGCGGTGAGCAGCGAGACGCCGCCGCCCCGCGCGGCGGTGGGCGCGAGGCTGTCGCCCGCGATGTGCTGGGAGGTCAGGTACTCGGCGAACCCGGCGACACTGGCCTTCGGCAGCCTGTCGACATAGCGACCCGCCGCGTGGAACAGAGCCACGACGGCGTCGAGATCGCGGTCGGCCTGCGCACCGAGCGAGCCGCCGCGGGCGATCTGGCGCACCAGCCGGTTCTGCAGCCTGCTGGCCTGCCACACCTCCCACAGCACGTCCTCCACGCCCGCCCCGCGCCGGATCGCCTCGCGGGCGGTGGCGATGAGCCCTCCGATGCGGCGCACCGGGTTGGCCTCGGCGTCGGCGAGGCCCGCGAGGATGTCGTTGTCGCGCAAGGCCTCCACGAGCAGCTCGTCACTGGAGCGCTCGCCACCGGCCGCCAGCTCCAGCCTGCGCAGCCCGCGGCGCAGGCGGCGCAGTGCCAGCGGGTCGGCGCCGCCGAACGGCGAGGACAGCAGCATCTCGGCGAGGTCGGCGTCGAGCAGCTCAGGATCGGTCGCCACCCGCAGGATCGCCAGCAGCGGCCGGACGCCGGGCTGGCGGGCCAGCGGCAGCTCCTCGGTGGCCGACGCGATCGGCACGCCCGCCGCGCCGAGTGCCCGCTGCAGCACCGGGAAGGAGCGCGACGGCGAGCGCACCAGCACCGCCATCTCCGACCACGGGACGCCGTCGATGAGGTGGGCGCGGCGCAACTGGTCGGCCACCCAGCTCGCCTCGGCGGCGGGGGTGGGCAGCAGCCGCGTGCGCACCACGCCCTCGTCCTCGCCCGCGGGCAGCGGGGACCGGTGCCCGGTGCCGCCTGGCAGGTTCGCCGCCACGCGAGTGACCGCGTCGCGCACGGCGGAGGCCATGCGGTGGGTGCGATCGAGCGTGAGGGTGCGACTGCCGTCGGGGTCGGCGTCGGCGAGCAGGCGTGGATCGGCGCCCCGGAAGGAGAACACGGCCTGATCCGGGTCGCCGGCGAGCACGAAGTCGTCGGCGGCGCCGCCGAGCAGGCGCAGCAGCCGGAACTGCAGCGGGTCGAGATGCTGGGCGTCGTCGACGAACAGGTGCCGGACACGGTTCTGCTCACGGGTGAGCAGCGCCGGGTCGCCCTCCAGTTCCACGAGCGCCCCGGCCACGAGCTCGGCGGCGTCCAGCGCGGGCGAGCCGGGCGTACCCAGTGCGTTGCCTCCGGAGCCCTGCAGGAGGGTGACCTCCTCGTACTGGCGCCAGAAGGTGCCCGCGGCCACCCATTCGGCACGGTGCTGCTGGCGGCCGAGCTTGACCAGGTCCTCCGGGCCGAGGCCACGCTCGGCCGCCCGCAGGATCAGGTCGCGCAGCTCCTCGGCGAAGCCGGGCACCGAAAGGGCGGGGCGCAGCGGCTCGGGCCAGCCGGGAGCACCGCGCTCCAGATCGCCCGCGAGCAGCTCGCGGACCACGACGTCCTGTTCCGGCCCGGACAGCAGCCGGGGCGGCGGGCTGTCGTTCAGCCCGGCCTGCAGGCGCAGCACGGCATAGGCGTAGGAGTGCACGGTGCGCACCATCGGC
Organism: Prauserella muralis; assembly: GCF_003202285.1. Lineage (GTDB taxonomy): Bacteria > Actinomycetota > Actinomycetes > Mycobacteriales > Pseudonocardiaceae > Prauserella_B > Prauserella_B muralis. The sequence continues at coordinate 1,937,682 of NZ_MASW01000001.1, read as the reverse complement.
TCACGGATGGTGCGCCCGGAATGCCCGGGGTCGGCGGTGAGCCTGCGCGTGATGTCGGCGCGCACGGCGTCGGCGGCGCGCCGCGAGGCGGTGAGCACGAGCAGGCTCTCCGGGTCCGCACCCTGCCGGACCCGCTCGGCCGCGGCCGTGGCCAGCAGCGTGGTCTTGCCGGTACCGGGGCCGCCGAGCAGGCGGACGAAGCCCGCGGGCCCGGCGAGCAGCCGGCGTGCACGCCCGTTCCACTCGTGCGGCCGGGGCGGGTCCGCCGGCGGGCGCACGAGGCGCGCGTTCAGGCCGCTCGCACTCACGCGTCGATGGAATCATGCCGGTCCGACGGAACCGCGCACCGGCGCGGCGAAGCAGCCGCTTGAATGTGAGGTATGGACGAGGAACTGCACGAGCGCGTGCGGGAGGTCGTGACGACGATCCCGCCCGGCAAGGTCGCCACCTACGGCGATGTGGCGGCGGCCGCGGGAGCCAGCACGCCGCGGCTGGTGGGCCGCATCCTGTCCGAGGACGGCGCCGACCTGCCGTGGCACCGGGTGCTGCGGGCCAACGGCACGCCCGCCCCGCACCTGGTGCACCGGCAGCTGGAGCTGCTGCGCGCGGAGGGCGTGCTCGCGGACGGGCAGCGAATCGATCTACGGAGGTACCGCTGGCAGCCGTCGTAGGTTAGCCTTGCCTAATGACCACGCAGGCGGCTCCTCCCCAGCTGACCTACCGCTCGTTGACGGTCGCGGCGGTGCGCAGGCTCAGCCCGCATCTGACCCGCGTCACGTTCACCGGCGAGGACCTGCGCGGGTTCACGAGCGTGGCGCCCGACGAATACGTCAAGGTGTTCTTCCCGCTGCCCGGACAGGACCGGCCACAGCTGCCGCCGCCGGTCGCCGACGACGTGACCTCGTGGTACCGCACCTACCTGGCGATGCCGGACGGCGTGCGCCCGCCCATGCGGACCTACACCGTGCGCGCGCACCGGCCGGAGGTGCCCGAGATCGACATCGACTTCGTGCTGCATCCCGACAGCGGCCCCGCCTCGGCGTGGGCGGCGAGCGCCGAGCCCGGCGGCGAGGTGGCGCTGCTGGGCCCGCACGGGCTGTACTCGGTGCCGGAGGGCACGACGTGGCAGCTTCTCGTCGGCGACGAGTCGGCGATCCCGGCGATCGGCGCGATCGTGGAGGACCTGCCCGCCGGGGTGACGGCGCGGGTGTTCGTCGAGGTCGCCGACCTCGCCGACCGGCAGGACTTCGCCACCGCCGCCGACGTGCAGGTGCACTGGATCCCCCGGCGTGGCGCCTACGGCGACGCGGTGCTGGCCGCCGTGCGGGCCGCGGAGCTGCCACCCGGCAGGCCGTACGCGTGGATCTCCGGTGAGGCGAGCATGGTCAAGTTCACGCGCAGGCACCTGGTGCGCGAGCGCGGCGTGGACAAGCGGGCGATCACGTTCACCGGCTACTGGCGCCTCGGCCGCAGCGAGGAGGACACCGGGCGGGAGAGCCTGCGCAAGCTCGACTCCGGCGAGCCGCTCGAGGAGGAGTAGCGATGGTAGCACTTGTGCTACCCTGAAGGACATGACAACCGTGGGCCTGCGCGAGCTGCGACAGCACGCCTCTGAGCTCGTCCGGCAGGTCGAGACGGGCGAAGAGGTCACGATCACCGTCGCGGGACGCCCTAGTGCTCGCCTCGTTCCCATCGGCCTCCGGCAGTGGCGCACGTTCGACGACATCGCCGACCTTTTCGGCGGCGAGGCCGATGCCGACTGGGAGCGGGACCGGGAGCTGATCGACCAACGGCTCCGGAATCCGTGGGACCACGAGTGAAGGCGATCCTCGACACCAGTGTCCTCCTGGCGACGGGCGTGGCCCCCTTGCCGGGCGAACTGGCGATCAGCGCCGCCACCCTTGCCGAACTCCATTTCGGTGTCCTTGTCGCCCGGGACGAGCGGACCCGCGCCACCCGCCTGCGAAGATTGACCACCCTCGAGCGACGTTTCGATCCGCTGCCCCTCGACGTGGCAGTAGCGGCCAGCTACGGCGAATTGGCGGCCGCCGTGGCACAGGCGGGCCGCCAACCACGCGCACGCACCATGGATCTGCTCATCGCCGCTACCGCGCACGCCCACGACGCCCGGCTCTACACCCGCAACGTCAAGGACTTCGCCGGCGTCGGCGACCTTGTCGAGGTGGTCGAGGCCTGAGCGCGGCGAGACAGCGCCGCTCCGGTGAGCCGCTTCGCGCGGCCGGACCGCGTGACCGGCCAACACGCCGGGTGAGCAGCGGTCAGCCGCCCAGTTCGGCGACCAGCAGCTTCACCAGGGCTCCCAGACGTTGCCGTTGCGGCTGCACCGTGGGCACCCCCAGCTCCGTCAGCGGCGCCGCGGTCACCGGGCCCACGCACGCGCACAGCACGCGCTCGCCCAGCGCGGCGACGAACTCCTGGTGGCAGCCGCGCTCGCGGGCCAGGGTCAGCAGGTTCGCCGTCGCCGGTGCGCTGGTGAACGCCAGCGCGTGCACCTCGCCGGCCAGCACCCCGTCGATCAGCCGGCCCGCGGGCCGCAGGTCCTCCGGCCACTGCCAGCGATACGGCTGCACCTCCACCACCCACGCACCCGCCTCCCGCAGGGCGCCCGTGTACTCGGGCAGCGGCTGACCGTGCAGCTGCACGGCGACCCGCCTGCCGCGCACGTCCTCGGCGAGCACCCGGTCGAACAGCTCCCGGTTCGTCTCCCCCGGCGCCGACCACGCCTCCGTGAGGCCGCGGCCACGCACGGCGCCCTTCGCCTTCGGCCCGCGCACGAACAGCCGCGCGCGCGACAGCGTGCCGAGCAGCCGCTCGCCGCGGCCCCAGCCGTCGGCGGCCTCCAGCCAGCCCCGGAACCCGGCACCGGTCGTGATCGCGGCCAGGTCGACGTCGGCGGCGACGACCTCGTCGGTCGCCGCGCGCAGCCGCTCGTCGTCGGGCAGCGGCACGATCGTGATCGTCGGGGCATGCCAGACCGTGGCGCCGTGCCGTTCGAGTGCGCCGATGAACTCCTCGGCACGCCGCTCGGCCGTGATGCCGATGGTGCTGCCGCTCAGCTCACCCATACAGCGCACCCATCTTCCTCACCGCCTCGGCCACCTGTTCCCGAAGCTCGGCGGGCTCCAGCACGTGCAGCTCCGGGCCGAAATGCAGCAGCTCGCCGAGTGCGGGCGCACCGGGCTCGACCGGCAACTCTACCCGGGACCAGCCCGACTCATCCGGTTCGGTGCCCGTCCGCTCCAGGGCCCGCGCGCCGACGGAGCCCAGGTAGACGGGCACGAGTGCCCTGCCGAGCGGGGACAGCCGCACCAGCGCAGTCCCCGGGTAGAGCCTGCGCTCGAACTGCTCGGACCAGTCGCGCCAGTAGGCGGCCAGGTCGAAGCCGCCGGGCCGGGTGAACCCCTCGCCGGTGTCGGTGAGCTCGTCGATCCGCGACACCCGGTAGGTGCGCTCACTGCCGTCGCAGCGCGCCGCGAGGTACCAGGTGCCCGCCTTGAGCACGAGCCCCAGCGGGTCGAGCGTCCGCTCCACGGCGCTGTCGTCCCAGCGCCGGTAGCGCACCCGGATCCGTCTGCTCTGCCACACAGCCTCGGCCACGTCGGCGAGCCGCTCCAGCCGCTCGATGCCCCGGTGCCAGCCGGGCACGTCGAGGTAGAAGCGCTCGGCCACCTCGGCCGCCCGCGAGCGCAGTTCCTCCGGCAGCGCGGCGTAGAGCTTGAGCTGCGCGGCGGCCAGCACGGTGCCCAGGCCCAGCTCGGCGGCCGCGACGGGCAGCCCGGCCAGCGCAAGCGCTTGCGCCTCCCCCTCGCTCAGGCCGGTCAGCCGGGTCCGGTAGCCGCCGAGCAGCTGGTAGCCACCGCCCCGGCCCCGGTCGGCGAACACCGGCACCCCGGCCGCGGACAACGCGTCGATGTCGCGGTACACCGTGCGCACCGAGACCTCCAGCTCGGCCGCCAGCTCCTCCGCGGTCATCCGGCCGCGGTTCTGCAGCAGCAACAGCACCGAGAGCAACCTGCTCGCCCGCATGTGGCCCATTCTGCCCGCCATACCTGACACAAGATGTCAGGCAAGCGCGCGACGCTGAGGCCATGAGCGAGAACACCTACACCATGCGCACCTGGGACGAGAACGTCGTGAGCGGCCCGGAGGACGGGCCACGGTATGCCCACGCCCGCGCCACCTTCGCCTACACCGGCATCATCGAGGGCAGCTCCACCTGCGACTACATCCTGTACTACGCGGGTGAGGGCTACGCGAGCGAGGAACGAGCACCCGGCCTCGAGCGCATCGAGGGCAGCGTCGACGGCCGGAAGGGCAGCTTCGTCATCCGGCACGACGTAGCGTATGGGCCGGACGGCATCACCGACGAGTGGCACGTGGTGCCGGGCTCGGGAACCGGCGAGCTGGCCGGGCTGAAGGGCACCGGCACGGCGGCGAGCGCGACGGAGACCGTTCCCTACACGTTCGACTACTCCTGGGACTGACGATGCTCGACGTCGACCGCAAACAGGTGCTGGCCTACCGCATCGCCGCGCACGGCCTGCACCGCGAGGACGACGACGCGGGCGCGCTCGGCGTCTTCGACCTCGGCGTGCAGGACGTCACCCAGCGCGACACCGCCGCGCTGGCGCTGGCGGCCCGGCTTCCCGGCCCGCCACCGTCGCTCGCGGACGACGACCGGTTCGTGCTCGCCTGGACCCACCGGGGCGCCCCGCACTACCACCGCGCCGAGGCCTTCCCCGCGCTCATCCGGGCACTGCTTCCGGTGGACGACGCCGACGCCGAGGCCCGGATGCTGTGGCAGCGCAAGGAGGTCGCCGCGGTGGGGATGCCCGCGAAGGAGGTCCTGCTGACGGCGGCACGGGCGATGCGCAAGGTCGTCACGACACCGATGACGAAGGGCGCGGCGAGCGCGGCCGTCACGAGGGTCATCCCCGAGGGCCTGTCCCGCTGGTGCAGGCCGTGCCAGGCCACGCACATCCACGAGCAGCTGATGCGGCTGGCCACGCCGCTGGCCGGGATCCGGCTCGAAGCGGGCGTGCATCCGGCGACGCTGGCTCCCCTGAAGGGCCGCCCGCGCATCCCCGCGACGACCGACGTGGCGACGGCGACGGCGACAGTCGCGAGTTACCTGCGGTTGCACGGCCCCGCGACGGCCGCCGACGCGGCCGGGTTCGTCGGCACCACCCGCGCGACCGTCGAGAAGCACCTGTGGCCCGGCGACCTCACCGAGGTGCGCATGGACGGCCGTGCCCGGTACCTGCCTGCCGGCGCGGTCGCGGCGCTGGAGCACCCGCCCGAACCCACACCGGTGCGGCTGCTGCCGCCGTGGGACCCGTACCTGCAGGCCCGCGACCGCGCCCTGCTGGTGCCGGACAAGGCACATCAGAAACAGCTGTGGAAGATCCTCGGCAACCCGGGCGCCGTGCTGGCCGACGGCGAGCTCGCGGGCGCGTGGCGCACGAAGTCCTCCGGCAAGCGCCTCGACGTGACGGTGACCGCGCTGCTGCCGCTGCGCAAGGCCGTCCGCGCGGAGGTGGAGGCCGAGGCCGAACGCGTCGCGGCGGTGCGCGGCCTCACCGGCGCGCGGGTGAGCTGGTCGTGACCGGCCGGCGACGGCACTGTGCCGTCCTACGACCGCGTGAGGTAGTGCCGCCGGAGCTGCGGATCGAGTTTCTCGACGGCGTAGCGCAGGGCCGTGCGCGGCATCGTGGGAGCGTGCCGGTCGAGGAACTCGCGGAGCCTGCGCTCGTCGCGCTTGCCCGCCTCGCGGACCCAGCCGCCGACGGCTTTCTGGACGAGGTCCTCGGTGTCGTGCGCGAGCAGGTCTCCGATCGCGAAGGTGTCGTCGAGATCTCCCCGGCGGATGAAGGCGAACGTCGCGACGATCGCGGTGCGCCGCTCGTACCACCGCTGCGACCTCGCGAGCTCGTACAGCGGATCGCGCGGCTTGTCCAGCAGGTATGCGCCGACCACCCAGGGCGCCGCACGGTCCACCAGGTCCCAGGTGTCGATGCGATCGTGTCGCCGGAGGTAGAGCTCGAAGAGCTCCGCCCTGCGCTCCTCGCCGGTCGTTCGCCGCCGCGCCTGGAAGTCCATGACACTGACGGCTCCCACGCGGCTCTCGTGGCGAGGTGACTCCAGCAACACCTCGATCTCGGCCGGAACAAGGCTCACGAACTCCTTCGCCAGCCCGAAGACGTCCCGCATCGGAGGCCGTCCGGACGCGGGCATCAGCGCATCGAGCCGCCGCTCGAACTCGCCGGCTGTGCCCTCGGCGGTCGTCACCACGGTCACCACGGCCCTTCCTGCGTGCGGGTGCCGGACGACTGTACGACGCGCTGCCGCCGGTCGTCAGGTGCTACGCGGCCCGCGTGGCGCGCCGCGCCTCCCGGTAGCGGCGCAGCACCAGCTCGGCGACGGCGGGGTGGGCGCCCAGCGGCGTGCTCACCACCTCGGCGCCCGCCTCGGTCACGCGGCGCTGGAACAGTCCGGGCGCCAGCAGCCACGACGCCACCGCCACGCGCGAGCCGGGGCGGCGCGCGGCGGCCACGGCCTCGGCGACGGACGGCCGGGCCGTCGCCGCGTACCCCACGCGCACCGGGCGGCGCAGCCGGCTGCCCAGCGCGTGGGCCGCCGCGGCGACCTCGCCGAGCGCCCGCTCGGCGCTCGAACCCGCCGCCGCGAGCACCACCGCGTCGCCCGGCGCGTACCCGGCGGCGCGCAGCCGGCCGGCCAGCGCGTCGAGCAGCTCCGGTGCGGGCCCGAACGCCTCGGCGACCACCACGTCACGGTTGCGGCTCGCGGCCACCTGCGCCGGGATGTCGGTGCGCACGTGGTAGCCCGCCGCGAGGAACGCGGGCACCACCACGGCCGGACGGCCGATGGCGTCGAGCACCGTGGTGACGTCCGGCTGCCGGACGTCGGCGTAGGCGACCGCCACCTCGGCTCCCCGCCGTCGCACCCGCTCCGCGAGTGCCTCGGTGACCTTCGCTCCCGCGGGATCCCGTGTGCCGTGGGCGGCGAGCACGATCACGACGCCTCCTGTTCCTCGCCGGAGACCACGGCAAGCCGGTAACCGCGCTTGACGACGGTCTGCACGAGCCTGCTCTCGCCAAGGGACGTGCGCAGCCTGCCGATCGCGGTCTCCACGGCGTGTTCCTCGCCGCCGCTGGGCAGCGCGGCCGTCAGCTCCCTGCGGGACACGACGCGGCCCGGCCGCTCGGCCAGCGCCCGCAGCACGGCCATCGGCGCGGGCGCCACCTCGCACAGCTCGCCGTCCACCAGCGCGGCCTGCCCGCGCAGCTCGATCCGCTTGCCCGCCGCGCACAGCCGGGGCGAGCGCGCGATCAGCGCCTCGGCCAGGGTCCGCGCCAGCGCACCGATGCGCGCCCGCTGCGGCTGCACTGTCGGGATGCCCAGCGCGGCCAGCGGGCCCGCCGTGATCGGGCCGACGCAGGCGACCACCACGCGCTTGGTGAGGGCGTCCACCAGCGCCGCCTGCCTGCCGGTGCGCCTGGCCATGGCCAGCATGCTCGCGGCGGCCGGGGCGCTGGTGAACGGGAGCGCGTCGATGGAGCCGTCGAGCACCGCGTCGATGAGCCGGTCGAGCGGTCCCGGATCGGCGGGGCCCACCCAGCGGTACACGGGGACCTCCACCACCTCGGCGCCCGCCGAGCGCAGCGAGTCCACGAAGTACGGCAGCGGCTCGCCGTGCAGCTGCACCGCGATCCGCTGACCGTCCACTCCGGAGTCCAGCAGATGCTGCAGCACCTCGGCGTTGCTCTCCGACGCCGGGGAGTAGGCCTCCGAAAGGCCCGCCGCGCGCACCGCGCCCTTCGCCTTCGGCCCGCGGGTGAGCAGGTTCGTGTGCGCGAGCCGTTCGAGCAGCGCCTCGCCAAGCCCCCAGCCCTCCGCCGCCTCGATCCAGCCGCGGAACCCGATCCCCGTCGTGGCCACCACGGCGTCCACCGGCTGCCGCAGCAGCAGTTCGGTGGCCGCGTGCAGCTCCGTGTCGTCGGCCAGCGGCACGATCCGGATCGCGGGCCCGTACCGCACGGTGGCCCCCTTGCGCACCAGCAGCGCGCCCAGCTCCTCGGCCCGGCGCGCCGCCGTGATGCCGATGGCGAAGCCCGCCAGCGGCGGGGTGGCGGTCACGGCGAGCCCACGTGCACGACGCCGTCGGCGACGCGGATCGGGTACGTGGCCACGTGCACGCTCTCGTCGTCGAGGCAGGCACCGGTCCGCAGGTCGAACCGCTGCTTGTACACCGGCGAGGCCACCACGGGCGCGCCTGCGCTGTCGCCGACGATGCCGCGGGAGAGCACGGCGGCGTTGCTGAAGGGATCGATGTTGGACAGTCCGTAGAACTCGTCGTCGTCGGTGCGGAAGACGGCCACCTGCGTCCGGTCCTCCAGCAGCGCGGCCACCCCGTAGGCCCTGGGCACGTCCTCCACCCGGCACACGGCCACCCAGGTCTGCTCGCCGCTCATCGGCAGCACGGTCATCGGCTCACCACCTCGGGCACACCGAGCAGCACCGGCACGGGCTGCTCGCGTTCGGTCCGGAACGAGATCGTCGGGTCGGGGGTGCCGGGCGCGTTGACGAACGACGTGAACCGCGCCAGCTTGTCCGGGTCCTCCAGCACGCCCTTCCACTCGTCGGCGTAGTTGCTGACGTGCTCGGCCATGGCCTGCTCCAGCTCGCCGCAGATGCCGAGCTTGTCGTCGACGACGACCTCCCGCAGGTGGTCGAGGCCGCCCTCCAGCTCCTCCAGCCATGCCGCCGTGCGCTGCAGCCGGTCGGCCGTGCGCACGTAGAACATCAGGAACCGGTCGATGATCCGGATCAGCGTCTCGGTGTCCACACCGGACACCAGCAGGTCGGCGTGCCGGGGCACCGCGCCGCCGTTGCCGCACACGTAGAGGTTCCAGCCCTGCTCGGTGGCGATGATGCCGAAGTCCTTGCTGCGTGCCTCGGCACACTCGCGCTGGCAGCCGGACACCGCCGACTTGAGCTTGTGCGGCGAGCGCAGCCCCCGGTACCGCAGCTCCAGCTCCACGGCCAGCCCGACGCTGTCCTGCTGCCCGTAGCGGCACCACGTGCTGCCGACACACGACTTCACCGTGCGCAGCGCCTTGCCGTAGGCGTGCCCGGACTCGAACCCGGCGTCGACGAGCCGCCGCCAGATGCGCGGCAGCTGGTCGACGGTGGCGCCGAACAGATCGATCCGCTGCCCGCCGGTGATCTTGGTGTAGAGCCCGAACTCCTTGGCGACCTCGCCGAGGACGATGAGCTTGTCCGGGGTGATCTCGCCGCCGGGCACGCGCGGCACCACCGAGTAGGTGCCGTTGCGCTGCAGGTTGGCGAGGAAGTGGTCGTTGGTGTCCTGCAACGTGGCCTGCTCGCCACCGAGGATGTGCCCGTGGCCCAGGGTCGCCAGTATCGAGGCCACCGCGGGCTTGCACACCGCGCAGCCCCTGCCGGTGCCGTGCCTGGCGATCAGCTCGCTGAACGTGCCGATGCGGGTGGCGCGCACGATCTCGAACAGCTCGGCGCGCGACTGGGGGAAGTGCTCGCACAGGGCCGTGGACTGCTCGACGCCGCAGGCCGCGAGCAGCTTGCCGAGCATCGGCACGCACGAGCCGCACGAGGTGCCCGCGCGCGTGCAGGCCTTGACGGCGGCCACGCTGTCGCAGCCCTGTTCGGCGATGGCGGTGGTGATGGCACCCTTGCTCACCGCGTTGCAGGAGCAGATCTGTGCCGCCTCCGGCAGCGCCTCGACGCCGACGGCGTTCTCCCCTGCACCGGCGGGCGCGATGAGCGCGGCGGGCTCGGCGGGCAGCTCGTTGCCGACCAGCGGGCGCAGCAGGTTGTACTCGCCCGCGTCGCCGACGAGCACCCCGCCGAGCAGGGTCCGCGCGTCGTCGGACACGACGAGCTTCTTGTAGGTGCCCGCCACGGCGTCGTGGAAGGCGACCTCGAGCGCGCCCTCGGTGGTGGCGTGGGCATCGCCGAAGCTGGCGACGTCGACGCCCATCAGCTTGAGCTTGGTGGAGGTGTCGGCGCCGGGGAACGACGCCTGCTTGCCGAGCAGCGTCGCGGCGGCGACCTCGGCCATCGAGTAGCCGGGCGCGACGAGGCCGTACACGCGGCCCTCGATCGCCGCGCACTCGCCGACGGCGAGGATGTGCTCGTCGCTGGTCCGGCAGGTGGCGTCCACCAGCACGCCGCCGCGCTCGCCGACGTCGAGGCCGCAGTCGCGGGCCAGGTCGTCGCGCGGGCGCACCCCTGCGGAGAACACGAGCAGGTCGACGTCCAGCTCCGTGCCGTTGCCGAGCCTGGCGCACAGCCTGCCGCGGTCGGCCTCGATGGCGTCGGTCGACGTGCCGGTGTGCACGGTGACGTCCAGATCCGTGATCAGCCTGCGCAGCAGGCCGCCGCCGCCCTCGTCGACCTGCAGCGGCATGAGCCGGGGCGCCATCTCCACCACGTGCGGCGACAGGCCCATGTCGCGCAGCGCCTTGGCCGCCTCCAGGCCGAGCAGACCGCCGCCGACCACCGCGGCGGCGGGGCGGCCCTTGCCTGCCCTGGCCCGCTCCACCGCGTCGCGGATGGCGTCGAGATCGTCGATCGTGCGGTACACGAAGCAGCCGGGCAGGTCCCGCCCCGGCACCGGCGGCACGAACGGCCGCGACCCGGTCGCCAGCACCAGGGCGTCGTAGGACTGCGTGTGCCCCGCGGCCGTCGTGACGCGCCGCGCGGCCCGGTCGATGGCCACCACCGGGTCGCCGAGGCGCAGCTCCACGTTGCCGTCCCCGGCGTAGTCCGATCCCGGCAGTGCCAGCCGGTCCGCGTCCCAGTCGTCCACATAGGACGTGAGGCCGACGCGGTCGTAGGCGGGCCGCGCCTCCTCGGCCAGCACGACGATCCGCCACGTCGCGTCGACGTCGTCGGACCGGACCGCCTCCACCAGGCGGTGGGCGACCATGCCGTGCCCGACGACGACCAACGTTCGGTTCATGAACAACCTCCGTGAGAACTGCCCTCATGCTCGCCAGGGCGCGTATCCGGGCCGCTTCCTCGGTGTTGCGGCGCTGTTACCAATCGCTCCCTTCGCAGTTCAGGGGCCGGTGTGCGGGCAGGCTCACACCCGGGCGTAGGCCAGGCTCGGCACCCGCCGAACCGCGAAGCTGCTGCGCAGGTAGAACCACCAGGTGGTGCCCACGCAGACGGCGTAGAAGGCGAGGATCGCGATCAGCGCCGGGGTGAGCGTGCCGCCGCCCTCGAGCGAGAACTTGAACACCAGGTTGACCAGCACGCCGCCGAAGGCGCCGATGGCGCCCGCGACCCCGACCACGGCACCGGCCTGGCGCTTGGCCGCCTTCGCCACCGCAGCCGGGTCGTCATCGGGCCCCGCGGTACGCCTGGCCTCGGCGGCGAAGATCATCGGGATCATGCGGTAGGTGGAGCCGTTGCCGATGCCGGTGAGCACGAACAGCAGGATGAACGAGCCGAAGAACAGGGCGAAGTTGTGCTGCGTGACGCTGATCAGGACGCCGACGGTGCCGATCATCAGCCCGGCGAAGTTCCACAACGTGATGCGGCCGCCGCCGAGCCGATCGGAGAGCCAGCCGCCGAACGGCCTGCTCACCGAGCCGATGAGCGCGCCGAGGAACGCCAGGGCCACGAAGCTCGTGTGGTCGGTGAAGCTGAGCTTGATCAGCGACGGGAAGGCGAACGAGTAGCCGATGAACGAGCCGAACGTGCCGATGTAGAGAAACGACATCACCCAGGTGTGCTTGTTGGCCATCGCGACGCGGTACGACCGTCCGTCCGGCTTCGCCGACGTCAGACTGTCCATGAAGGACCACGAGCAGACCGCCGAGACGATGATGACGGGCATCCACATCAGTGCGGCGTAGGCGAGGTTGATGCCGGTGCCGATGCTGATGACCAGCGGCACGAACAGCTGGGTCACGGCGACGCCGAGGTTGCCGCCCGCGGCGTTGAGGCCGAGCGCGAGCCCCTTCTTGCCCTCGGGAAAGAAGAAGGAGATGTTGGTCATCGACGAGGAGAAGTTGCCGCCGCCGAAGCCCATCGCCGCCGCGACGAGGAGGAAGAACCAGAACGGCGCCTGGGTGTTCACCGCCACCAGCAGCAGCACGCACGGGATCATCAGCAGCGACGCGCTGACGGTGGTCCACGCCCTGCCGCCGAACTTCGGGATCGCGAACGTGTAGGGCACGCGCAGCGCCGAGCCCACCAGGTTGGGCACGATCAGCAGCCAGAACGTCTGCCCGACGCTGAAGTCGATGCCGACCTCGCCGAGGTTCACCACGACGATGCTCATCAGGATCCACACGTTGAACCCGAGGTGCTCGGCCAGGATGGAGAAGCCGAGGTTGCGCCAGGCGACCTTCTTGCCGCCCGCGTTCCAGAACTTCTCGTCCTCCGGCTCCCAGTGGTCGATCCACCGGCCGCGCCGCGGCGTCGCCTCCGGTGCTGCGGGTTTCTCGGCTGCGAGAGTCATGGGTGTCTCCTTGGGCCTCGCTGACGGGGTTCGTTGGCGGACACGCTAGGAACCGCCGGTTTCGGCGGCCCGCGCGCGACGTCGCGCGCGTGCTAACGGGTGCTCACCGCGCCGAGGGCACGGTGTGAGGTCGGTGGTCAGGCGGTGCTGGCCAGCCAGTCGGCGATGCCGCACACCGCGTCGGCGCAGCTGCCGCAGCCGGTGCTCGCGCGGGTGGCCGACGCGAGTTCGGCCACAGTGGACGCTCCGGCGCGCCAGGCGTCGACGAGCCTGCCCTTGCTGACGGAGTTGCAGCGGCACACCACCGCCGAGGCGGGCAGGTCGGCAGGGCTCGCCGCCGCGGGCGCGCCGGAGGGCAGCGCCCTGCCGAGCAGCAGCGCGAGCCGGTCGCTCGGCGCGGGCACGCCCCGGTCGTAGAGCTGGGTGATGGTGGCGGCGGCGTCCGGCAGGCCCAGCAGGATCGCTCCGGCGATCCGGTCGTCGCGCAGTACGAGCTTGCCGTACCGGCCGCGCGCCGGGTCGTCGAGGCACAGCACCTCGGTGCCGGCGTCGGCGGTGCCGGCGCTGGTGTCGCCGAGCGCCGCGAGGTCGATGCCGCGGGCCTTCAGCCGGGTGACCACGGAGGTGCCCCGGTAGCGGGCGGCCGTGTCGGTGCCGGTGAGCAGGCCGGCGAGCACCTCTGCCTGTTCCCACGCGGGCTGCACGAGCCCGGACACCGTGCCCGGATGCTGCGCGCAGTCACCGAGGGCGTGGATGCGGCCGTCGCTGGTGCGCAGCGCGTCGTCGACGACGATGCCGCGGTCGACGGCGAGCCCGGCGTCGGCGGCGAGGCCGGTCTCCGCGCGCACCCCGGCCGACACCACCACGAGGTCGGCGTCGACGTGGCTGCCGTCGTCCAGCTTGAGCCCGTCGCCCGCCACGTACTTGGCGGCGCTGCGGCCCAGCCGGAAGTCGATGCCCTGCTCGCCGAGGGTGCGCGTGAGCACCCGGCCCGCGCCGGGGTCGAGCTGGCGCTCCATCACGTGGCCAACGGGGTGCACGACGGTCACCAGGTTGCCGCGCCCGGCCAGTCCCCTGGCCGCTTCCAGCCCGAGCAGGCCGCCGCCGAGCACCGCCACGGGCGCTCCCGCCCTGGCCGCGGTGAGGATGCGCTCGCAGTCGTCGAGGGTGCGGAAGGTCACCGCGCCCTCGGCCAGCTCGCCGTCGACGGTCAGGCCCTCCACCGGAGGGAGCCAGGGCCTGCTGCCGGTGGCGAGCACCAGCGCGTCGTAGCCGACGCGGCTGCCGTCGGCCAGCTCGACCGCGCGCTCCGCCCTGTCGATGCGGACCGCCTCGGCGTCCAGCCGCAGGTCGATGCCGTGGCGCCGTGCCCAGTCCTCGTCGTGCAGCCGCACCGCGTCCGCGCGCATGGAGCCGGCGACCACCGCCGACAGCAGCACGCGGTTGTAGGCGTGGTGGGGTTCGGCGCCGAGCACGGTGAGCGTCACGCGCTCGGCGCCGGGGTCACGGCGACGGACCTCGTCGGCGAACCGGGCGCCCGCCATGCCGTAGCCGAGCACGACGACGTGGCGGGGGCTCATCGGGCACCGTCCTGTGTGCTCAGGCGCACCGCGCAGACCTTGAACTCGGGCATCCGGCTGGCCGGGTCGAGTGCGGGGTTGGTGAGCAGGTTGGCCCGCTGCTCCCCAGGGAAGTGGAAGGGCAGGAACACGACGTCGGGCCGCAGCGAACCGACACAGCGCACCCGTGCCGTGACGGCACCACGCCGCGAGACGACGCTCGCGAGGCCGCCGTCGGTGAGCCCGGCGCGCCGCGCGGTGTCCGGGTGCACCTCGACGTAGACCTCCGGCACGCTGTCGTTCAGTTCCGCGACGAGGCGGGTCTGCGCGCCGGACTGGTAGTGCTGCAGCACGCGTCCCGTCGTGGCCTGCAGGGGGAACTCCTCGTCCGGTGGTTCGGCGGGGCCGGTGTGCGCGACGGGCACGAACCGGGCGCGCCCGTCCGGGTGGGCGAAGGCGTCGAGGAACATCCGTGGGGTCCCCGGGTGCTCGTCGTCCGGTACGGGCCAGTACAGCGCCTCACCCGCGCGCAGCCGGTCGTAGCTGACGCCGGAGTAGTCGGCGGGCCCGCCCGCCGAGGCGGCGCGCAGCTCGGTGAACACGGTCTCGGCGTCGGCGGGGAAGCGCTGTGCGGGCTGGCCGAGCCGCTGGGCGAGCGCGGACAGCACCTGCAGATCGGTGCGCACACTCTCGGGCGGGTCGACGGCCTTGCGGCGCAACAGAACCCGCCCCTCGAGATTGGTCATCGTCCCGTCCTCCTCGGCCCACTGCGTCACGGGCAGGACGACGTCGGCGAGCGCGGAGGTCTCCGACAGCACCAGATCGGCGGTGACCAGGAAGTCCAGCGCGGACAGCCGCTCGGCCACGTGCGCCGACCGGGGCGCCGACACGACGACGTTGCTGCCGAACACGAGCAGTGCCCGCGGGCCGTCACCGGTGCCGAGCGCGTCGAGCAGCTCGTAGGCGGACCGTCCCGGCCCAGGCAGCGACTCCGGTGGCACGCCCCACACGCCCGCGACGTGCTCCCGGGCCGCCGGGTCGGCGATCTTGCGGTATCCGGGCAGCTGGTCGGCCTTCTGGCCGTGCTCGCGCCCGCCCTGGCCGTTGCCCTGCCCGGTGAGGCAGCCGTAGCCGGAGCCCTGCCTGCCGGGAAGGCCGAGCGCGAGGGCCAGGTTGATCCAGGCGCTGACCGTGTCGACGCCCGTGGCGTGCTGCTCGGCGCCGCGCGCGGTGAGCACGTAGGCGTTGCGGGCGCGGGCGAGCATTCCGGCCACGCGCCGCTGGTCGGCGGCCGCGACGCCGGTGATGCGCTCGACGTGCTCCGGCCAGTACCCGGCCACGACGCGCCACACGGCGCCGAAACCGGTGGTCCTTCTGTCCACGTAGGACTGGTTCAGGTGCCCGTCGGCGACGACGGCGTGCAGGATGCCCAGCGCAAGGGCAAGGTCCGTGCCGGGTGCGGGTGTCAGGTGCAGGTTGGCCTGCTCGGCGGTCGGCGTGCGCCGCGGGTCCACCACGACGAGCCCGCCCCTGCTGCTCGCGCCCGTGAGGTGCTGGACGAACGGCGGCATCGTCTCGGCGGGGTTGGCGCCGACCAGCAGCACCACGTCGGCGTCCGCGAGGTCGGTGAGCGGGAACGGCAGCCCGCGGTCGAGGCCGAACGCCTTGATCCCGGCCGCCGCCGCCGAGGACATGCAGAACCGGCCGTTGTAGTCGATCTGCGACGTGCCCAGCGCCACGCGGGCGAACTTGCCCAGCAGGTAGCTCTTCTCGTTGGTGAGTCCCCCGCCGCCGAAGACGGCCACGGCGTCGGCTCCGTGCACGCGCCGGATCTCGCGCAGCCGGGTGGCGACGAGGTCGAGCGCGGTGTCCCAGCTTGCCGGGCGCAGCTCGCCGTCGACGCGGACGAGCGGGCTGGTCAGCCGGGCCGGAGAGCCCAGCAGTGCGGGCGAGGTCCATCCCTTCTGGCACAGCCCGCCGCCGTTCGCCGGGAACCGGCGCGGGGTGACGGTGGGTGTGCCGCCTGCCTCGCTGGTGAGGCTCATGCCGCACTGGAGTGCGCAGTAGGGGCAGTGGGTCTCGGTGGCGATCGCCGTGGGTTCGGCCGTCAGCGTCAACGGGCACCTCCTGCTCGCTGGCAGCTTCCGACGGTAGGCAGCCCGTGTTACTTGGACGTGGCCGAATGTTTCAGCCGTGCGACATTGCGCGCCGATCCCGCCGAGCCCGTGGTGAAGCTCCCCAATGTGGCATTCGCTCCACTGGATGGAGCCAATGCGGCATTCGCTCCATCCAGTGGAACAAATGTGGCATTGGGGAACCTTCTCCCGCGCGGCACCGGAGCCGTCAGAGGATGTCGCTGACCTCGCTGGCGGCGGCGCGCAGGCCGTCGAGGGCCGAGGCGGTGGATCGCGGGTGCAGGGAGTTGAACGCGAGCCGGAACAGCACGGCACGCAACAGCAGCTGGGGCCACTCCGGCAGGTGTGCCCAGCGGCGCAGCAGCTCGCCGTCGGCGCCGCCCCAGGCGACCGCGTCGACGGCGGCCACGGCGGCGCCCCACTCGGCGGGCCGGTAGTGCGGAACGAAGTCGACGATGCCGGGCGGTGCGTCGCCGTCGAAGAGGACGTTGCCGAACAGCTCGCCGTGCACGACCTGGTCGGGCAGCTCGACGGGCTTGCGGGCGGGGGCGAGGATCTCGAACCAGCGGCCGCCCTTCGTCTCGTCGAGCTCGGCGTCCTGTTCCTGCCAGGCGATGCGCTCGGCGACGGCGGCGATACCGGTGCGGCCGGAGAGGAAGTCGGGGCGGGGCAGCTGGGCCGTGGCCTGATGCAGCTTGACGGCCGTGAGCACGACGGCGTCGTGGCGATGTTCGGGCGTTCCGGAGACGAAGCGGCTGGCGGACCATCCTGCGATGACCCAGCGGCCGTCGGTGGTGCGCACGGGGTGGGCGATGCGCAGGTCGGGCACGTCGAGGGCGGCGAGGGTGCGAGCGAGCCACACGGCGTGGGCTCGATCGCTGACGGGTCTCAGCACCAGGCCGTCGCAGCGCCACGCGCCGGTGCCCGGCAGCGGCTCCGCGGAGGCCGCATCGGTGCCGAACGCCGCGCAGACGTGCGCGGGAGGCGGTTCTCTGCGGGCCACGATCGCTGACGCTACCGCCTGCGGAAGATGGCGCCGAGCAGGCGCACCGCCGGCGAACTGAGTAGATCTACCGTGGGAATCCGGCCGTCCCGCTGGCAGGGTTGCGGTTCATGATCGAGGTTCCGGTGCGGCGGGACGGTCCGTGGCCCGTCGTGGCACACGTGGCGGCCCTGTGGGTTGCGGGTGCGGTGACGACGCTGACCGGCGGCTGGCTCGTCGTCCTCGCCGCGTTCCTGCACGCGGGGTTCCTGCTCGTCCCGCCGGTGCTGCTGCTCGCGGCGCTGACCTACGCCGTCGGCACGGCCACCCGCCGCGTGACGTCGCTGACCGCCGGCCACGGCATCCGGCTGCTGTGGGCCCTGGCGTACACGTTCCTCAGCACGGTGGCCGTCCTGTTCACGGTCAGCGCGCTCGACGCCCTCGGCACCCCGTTTCCTCCCGCGGTGAACCTCGTGCTGCTCACACTGCCGTTCCCGCTGGTGGCCTGCGCGTTCGTCGACCGCTGGACGGTGCGTGGCCCCGCGCTCGTGGTGCTGCTGACGGGCGTCGCGCTGTGCGTCTGGCTGCCGGAACCGGTGCCCGGCGCCCCGGCGGGATCACCGGTGCTGCGCGAGTTCGGCCAGTTCCTGCGCGCGTTCGTCACCGCCTGACCCGGGAGCAAGGGACCTTTACTCCCGCCAAACGAGAGTAAAGGTCCCTTGCTCACTGCCCTGGGGGCGTCAGTAGGTGGGCAGGCTGGTGTCGATCTGCCTTGCCCAGGCGAGCACGCCGCCGCCAAGGTGGGTGGCGTCGCGGAAGCCAGCGCGGTGCAGCGCGGCCAGCGCCTCGGCGGAGCGGGCCCCGGACTTGCAGTGCAGCACGATGGGCTTGTCCTGCGGCAGTTCGGCCAGCGCCTCCCCGGACAGGATCCGGTCCTTCGGGATCAGCGTGGCGCCCTTGATGTTGACGATCTCGTACTCGTGCGGCTCACGGACGTCGATCAGCGCGAAGTTCTCACCTGCGTCGAACTTGGCCTTCAGCTCGGCGGGCGTGAGGGTGTGGTCCGACGCCGCCTGCTGCGCCTCGTCCGAAACGACACCGCAGAACGCCTCGTAGTCGATCAGCTCGGTGATCTTCGGCGTGTCCGGGTCCTTGCGGATCTTGACCTCGCGGTACCGCATCTCGAGCGCGTCGTAGCTGATGAGCCTGCCCAGCAGCGGTTCGCCGATGCCGGTGATCAGCTTGACGGCCTCGGTGACCATGATCGAGCCGATCGACGCGCACAGCACACCCAGCACGCCACCCTCGGCGCACGAGGGCACCATGCCGGGAGGCGGCGGCTCCGGGTAGAGGTCGCGGTAGTTGAGGCCCCTGCCGTTGGGCGCGTCCTCCCAGAACACGCTGACCTGGCCCTCGAACCGGAAGATCGAGCCCCACACGTACGGCTTGCCGAGCAGCACGGCGGCGTCGTTGACCAGGTAGCGGGTGGCGAAGTTGTCGGTGCCGTCGAGGATCAGGTCGTAACCGCGGAAGATGTCCAGCGCGTTGTCGCTCGTCAGCTGCTCCTGGTGCAGGATGACGTTGACGTAGGGGTTGACCTCCGCGATCGACTCCTTGGCCGAGACGGCCTTGGGCTTGTCGATGTCGGACTGGCCGTGGATCACCTGCCGCTGCAGGTTCGACTCGTCCACGACGTCGAAGTCGATGACGCCGAGCGTGCCGACACCCGCGGCCGCGAGGTACAGCAGCGCCGGGCTCCCCAGTCCGCCGGCACCGATGACCAGCACCTTCGCGTTCTTCAGCCGCTTCTGCCCTTCCATCCCGACATCCGGGATGATGAGGTGGCGGCTGTAGCGCGCGACCTCGTCCTTCGTGAGCTCGGCGGCCGGCTCCACCAGCGGCGGCAGCGTGCCTGACATCGGGTCCTCCATCTCGCGGGTGACGCAGTCCTTCAATCTATAACCGGTGAGGCCGTTCCGGTCTTCCCCGCGTCCACATGGTGGACGCCCGGCTACCGGCTCTTGGCCTGCGGGTTCGGCCATGCGTTGGGCTTGCACACCTTGCCGTCGGCGGGGACGGTGCCCCGGTCGCCGCCCGTGCGGTTGTTGAGCTGCGCCACGTAGTCGTTGGCCACGCCGAACGTCTGCTGCATCATCACCGGCGCCAGCCCGCCGTCCTTGCGGCAGCCCTCGTGGCCGAGGCCGAGCGCGTGCCCGACCTCGTGGTTGATGGCGTACAGCCGGTAGCCGGTGAGGTCGCTGTTGAACGCGAGCGCACCGCGGACCCAGCGCGCCAGGTTGATGATCACCCGGTCCTCGCCCTGCACGTCCGCCCTGCGGCAGGACGCCTCGAACGGGATGGACGAGCCGCAGACGTCCGGCCTGTGCGCGGTCTCCGGTGTGGTGAGACTCACCCGGAAGTCCGGGTTGGGAAAGCTGGCGTCCACCCGCTGCAGGGTCACGTCACCATTGCCGGTCCAGCTGCGGGGATCCGACAACGTGCCCTCGACGGTGGCGGCGAAGCTGTCGTCACCGGCGTAGCTCGCCGGGTCGATGCCGTCCTCGACCTCGATCGTGTAGGTGTAGAGCTGCCCGCCGCTGCCGACCTTCTCGCCCGAGCCCGGCACGACGTGCCACGTGCCGCGACCGGACTTCGTGTAGTCGCCGCCCTCGGGCAGCTTCGCGGTGGGGATGTCGAGCTTGACCTGCTCAGGGGGGTTCTCGGTGGCCACGGGTTCCTGGCTCGGCGCGCCGGCCGACGGCGCCGACTCGGCGGCCACGTTGGCGGCTTCCTCGTCGGAGGTGCGGGTGGTGTCGAACACGACGAGCGCGGTGATCACCACGAGGATCGGCAGGGCGTAGGCCCGCCAGCCGTAGGTGGCCGCGACCCTGCGCAGCCACGAGGGCCGGGGCGGCTCGTCGTCGTCCTCCCGCTCGGCCATCGGCTGCCACGAGGCACGCAACGGCTCGGCGGTCGTCCGCCGGGCACCCGAGCGGTAGCGGTCGTCGGACAGCCGCGACGCACCACGGTAGCGGGAGGCGCCGTAGTGGTCCCTGGACGGCGGGGCGCCGGACCGACGCGCCGCGTACTGCGTACGCTGCCCGTCTCGCCGCACTCCCTCTTTCGCCCGGTCCACGGCCCCAGGGTGCCACATGCGGACGGTCACACCGGAGCCGACCGGCGGGCCGCCGACCGAATACGTGTCACCCGATCGGAGCAGAAATCGTGGCCCCGGCGCCTACCACTCGCCCGTCTCGACGCTCTCCCACATGCCCAGCACCGCCCGCGCGACGGTGCGGGGGCGCTCCATCTGCGCCACGTGCCCCGTCCTCGGCAGCACCAGCAGCCGCGAGCGGGGCAGCACCTGCGCCGTGCGCTTGGCCCTGCGCACCGAGATGACCCTGTCCTTCGTGCCCCACACGACCAGCGACGGCGCCTCGACGGTGCGCGCGACCGACCACAGCGACCTCGACCCTGCCGTGAACCACATGCGGAAGATCTCCATCGTGCTGCGGGCCATCGCGTGGTTGACCCACTCGTAGGCGGCCCGCGCGCTGTGTTCCTCGGCCAGCTCGTCCAGCCGGTGCTCGGGAAACGCGTGCGGCTCCGCGAAACACAGCCTGATCACCTGCTCCGCCCGCTCCCTCGGGCCCAGCGCGGCGAGCTCACGACGTGCCTTCTTGCCAACGACAGGCAGGTAGGCCAGCGCCATCCTCGGGTCGGACAGCCGTCTCGGGTCGAGCCTGCGGTCCGGCATCGCGGGCGAGACCAGCGTCAGCGTGCGCACCAGCTCCGGCCTGCGGGCGGCAACCAGCAGCGCGATCGCACCGCCCATCGAGTTGCCGACCAGGTGGACCGGCTCCGCGCTGTCCTGCTCGACGAAGCGCGCGACGACGTCGGCGTGCGCGCTGAGACTGAACGTGAACCCGTCCGCGGGCTCGGAGAAGCCGAACCCGGGCAGGTCGAGCGCCGCACCACCCGCGACGGGCGAGAGCAGGGCCGCGAGGTCGGTCCAGTTCGTCGACGAGCCGCCGAGGCCGTGCACGTACACCACCCGCGCGTGGTCGGCACCGGGTGTGCGGCGAACGTGCAACCGGAGGTCGCCTACCCTCTCCTCGGTGCCCGGCCACGGCTTCGTCGTGGCGTCGACCGGCGGCAGCGGCGTCGCCGAAAGCGGGACATGAGTCAGCGGCGGGCGGCCTCCGGCCTTCGCCGAGGGGGCCGCCGTCCGGCGGGACAGCGTTTCGGACACGATTCCAGCATGCCTCATGTCCACCGGTTTTGGCGCCCGATGCATACCGGCGAGTAATGTGCTGTGGGACTGGAAGTTGGAGGCGGCATGACGGAGACGGCGCGACCGCAGGCGCACACGGCGAGCGACACCACCGCACCGGCACAGCTGGGCCGCGGGGTGCGGTTGCCCCGTACCGAGCGCCGGGCGCAGCTGCTGTCGGCGGCGCAGCAGGTCTTCGCCGCCAACGGTTACCACGCTGCGGCCATGGACGACATCGCCGAGCGGGCCGGTGTCAGCAAGCCCGTGCTGTACCAGCACTTCCCCGGCAAGCTCGACCTCTACATCGCCCTGCTGGAAAGCCACGTCGAGCACCTGGTCGGCCGGGTGCAGGAGGCGCTGTCGTCCACCACCGACAACAAGCAGCGCGTCAAGAACGCCGTCGGTGCCTTCTTCGACTTCGTCAGCGGCGACGCGGGCGCGTTCCGGATGGTGTTCGAGTCGGACCTGCGGGGCGAGCCGTCGGTGCAGGAGGCGGTGGACCGCGCGACGTCGGCCAGCGTCGACGCGATCACCGAGACGATCACCGCCGACGCCGGGCTCGACGAGGACAAGGCGCGGCTGCTGGCCGTGGGGCTGGTGGGCATGAGCCAGGTCAGCGCCCGGTTCTGGCTGCAGCACCACAGCTCGATGAGCCAGGAGGAGGCCGTGGCGCTCACCTCCACGCTGGCGTGGCGCGGCATCGGCGCCGGTTTCCCGCTCCAGCACCCCTGACGAGGCGCCTCAGCGCACGGCGGCGCCGGTGAGCTCACGCAGCTGCGCGGCGACCTCGGCCGCCCGCTCCTGCGGGAGCATGTGCCCCGCGCCGGGATAGAGCACGAAGCGCGCCGACGGCAGTTCCTCCGCGATGGTCTCGGCGTGCCGCACGGGGCAGAGCCGGTCGGCCTCGCCCGCGAGCACCACCGCACGCGTGGTCCGCAGGGCCGCCAGTGCCACCCTCCGGTCGTGCAGCGAGATGGCCTTCTGGAACCCGCCGACGCTCGCCGGGTGCGCCCGCAGCAGCTGGTCGGCGACCGAGGCGACGTCCTGCCGGCGCGGGCGCCTTCCGAAGACCAGCCAGCGCGCGCCCGCCCTGGCTGCGGCGGGCCGCAGCGGCAGCGCCTCCCCGCGGTACTCGGCGAGCAGGCGGGCCAGCCGCCGCTCGATGCGGGCCGCCCCGCTGCCCGCCGCCCCCGGCAGGCCCAGCGTGATCCGGTCCATGTCGCAGCACGACGTGGCGACGAACCCCACACCCGCCACGCGGTCGGCCACCAGCCCCGGATGCCGGTCGGCCAGCGCCATGATCGTCATGCCGCCCATCGAGTGCCCCGCCAGGACGAGCCTGCCGCCGGGTGCCCGGTCGGCGAGCAGCTCGGCCAGGTCGTCGGCCAGGTGGTCGATGGTCGCGGTGCCGGGCCGCGCCGGGTCGGAGAGGCCGTGACCGCGCAGGTCGTAGCGCACGACCCGCACGTCGCGGGGCAGGCCGGGCAGCACACGGTCCCACGTGCGGTGGTCCTGGGTCCAGCCGTGCACGAGCACGAGGGTCGCGGCCGCGTCGGCGGGCCCGGTCTGCTCCACGTGCAGCGAGGTGCCGTCGCCGGTGACGAACCGTCCCTGGCGCGTCTCGCGTGGCGCTGCCAGCGTCATCGGCCGCTCACCAGGAACGACCGGCGCCAGAACGTCATCCCCGGCCTGCCGACGAGGCCCGCGTCGTCCAGGAAGGCCATGATCCGCTCGCCGGAGTAGCGGACGGTCTCCTGCCAGTGCGGGTTGCTCATGGCGGCCTGGTAGCCGTCCCTCGGCCGGATCCCGACGGCCTTGTAGACGGCCGGGTTGACGAGGCTGCGGGTGATCTCGTGCGAGACGACGGCGATGAGCAGCCGCTGGTAGGCCAGCTCCTTCTTCGACAACCGCGCCATGCCGCGCGTGACCTCCTCGCGGGCGAACGTGACGTGCCGGGCCTCCTCCAGCACGTGGATGCGGTTGACCATGCGCACGAGCGGCTGGATGTCCGGGTCGTTCATCTGCTCGCGCTGCAGCCGGTCGAGCACCTCCTCGGCCACGAGGATGGAGCCGTAGAGCGCGGGCCCGTAGCCGATGACCGGCAGGATCTTGCCGAGCCTTCGCCGCCACAGCACCGGGCCGTACGGCGGGCAGCCGATCCGCTCGGCCATCCTCGCGAACATGGTGGAGTGGCGGCACTCGTCGGCGACCTCGGTGAGCGCGTACTGGGCGTGGCTGCTCGTGGGGTCGGCGTCGTAGACCTCCTTGAGCAGCATCTGCATGAGCAGGATCTCGAACCACAGGCCGTTGGTGGCCACGCTGGCGAGCTCGTGCTTGCCCAGCTCGATCCGCTGCTGCGGGCTCAGCCGGTCCCACAGTTCGGTGCCGTAGAGGGTGGAGCGGTGCTCGGGGATGAAGCGCTTGCCCTCGACCAGGGGCGCGGCCCAGTCGATGTCGACCTCCGGGTCGTAGAACTTGTTCGCCGACGACTTCAGCAGCCGCTCGGCGGTCTTCTCGCGCCCTGGCTCCCTCAGGGTCCGCGTCATCGCAGGCACCCACCTTCCCCTTTGTGTAACCCTTGGTAACAGTTACTTCTGGTAGCATGCGGCGCATGGCGGACGGTGTCAAGCGCAGCAGCAAACACGCGGGCAAGCAGGCCGCGCCGGCCGGGGACGCACGCCGCGACCGGTGGCGCAAGCACCGGATCGCCCGCAGAGCGGAGTTCGTGGAGGCCGCGCTCACGGCACTCGACGAGCACGGCCCCGAGCTGGGGATGGACGACGTCGCCGCGGCGGCCGGGGTCACCAAGCCCGTGCTGTACCGGCATTTCGACGACAAGGCCGACCTGTACCTTGCGCTCGGCCAGCGCGGCACGGAGCTGCTGTTCGAGCGGCTGCTGCCGGCCATCAACGCCGAACTGGCGCCGATTCCCCGCATCCGGATGGCGCTCGACGCGTTCTTCACCGTCATCGAGGAGCATCCGAACCTGTACCGGCTGCTCGCGCGCAAGTCCTTCGCCGACAAGCCGGTGGACGCCGACGTCGTGGCCGAGGACAAGGAGGTCATCGCCACCGCGCTGACCGCCCTGCTCGGCGACTACATGCGCATGTTCGGCATGGACTCGGGCGCGGCGGAGCCGTGGGCGTTCGGCATCGTCGGCATGGTCCAGAACACCGGCGAGTGGTGGCTGGACAAGCGCACGATGAGCCGCGACAGCGTGGTCGAGTACCTGACGCAGATCATCTGGGCCGCCATCGACGGCCTGTGCCGCCAGCACGGCGTGACCATCGACGGCAACCAGCCGCTCGACGCGAACAAGGTGGTCAAGCTCGCGCCGGTGACACCGGCCGAGCCGGACAGGGAGACGTCATGAGCGGGCACGACGAGCACGGGCACGACGACGAGGACGGCTACACCGGCGCCGCGACACTGGTGCTCCAGAGCGAGGAACTGGCCGTCGAGGTCGAGCTGCGCGGGCACTTCCAGCCCATCGACGGCTACTACCACTGGTACGGCCGGATCAGGCCGCACGAGCGGGTCTCGGCCCTGGCAGCGGGCAGGAAGCAGCCGGTGGAGATCAGGACGCCGCAGGGTTCGGCCGAGGGCGAGCTGTCCGACCCCGACCCGTGGGACCGCTACCGGATCATGGGCACGAGCACGCCCCCGTTCCGCGTGCCCACCTCGCTGTCCGACCTGCCCAGCTGACCGGCGGCACACAGCGAACGACCCGTTCGCCGCGTCGTCCGCGGGAACGGGTCGCCGGCCGTGACCGGGAAAACGGCGTCAGGAGCCGACGGCGAAGCCGACCTTGCGCACGTCCGACGGCGCGATCTCGACGTAGGCGATCCGGTCCGAAGGGACCAGGAACTTGCGGCCCTTGTCGTCGGTCAGGCGGAACAGGCCGTCGTCGGCACCCAGCGCCTCGGCGACCAGCTTCTCGACCTCCTCGGCCGACTGGCCACTGGACACCACGAGCTCCCGCGGGGTGTCCTTGATGCCGATCTTGACCTCCACGTGAAACCTCCGCCTGCGTGTGTGCCGGTTCGTTCCCTCCCAGGCTAACCGAGACCGAGCACCTGCATCCGCTTGGTGTGGGCCTGCTGCAGCCTCCGGAACAGCGCCGCGATGCCCGACAGGTCGCCTGTGCCCTGCACGATCAGCTCGGCGAGCCCGTCCCGCTCGGCCACGATGTACTGGGCCTGCGTCAACGCCTCACCGAGCAGCCTGCGCGCCCACAGGGCCAGCCGGTCGCGCTGCGTCCGGTCGGCTTCGATGGCCGCCGCGACTTCACGCTCGGCGAACGCGGAGTGCCCCGTGTCGGCCAGGACGGTGACGACGAGCTCCTTGGTCTCCGCGTCGAGCAGCTGGCCGAGCTCGCGGTAGAGGTCCGCGGCGAGGTTGTCCACGACGTAGGCCTTGACCAGCGACTCCAGCCACGACTTCGGTGCCGTCGACGCCTGGAACGCGTCGACGTGGCGGATGAACGGCCGCATCGCCTCCTCCACCGGCACGCCGTGCTCGGCCAGGTACCGCTCGAGCAGCCGGTAGTGGCCGATCTCGGCGGCGGCCATCGAGGCCAGCGCCGCCCTCCCGGCGAGGGTGGGAGCCGTCCGCGCGTCCTCGGCGAGCCGGTCGAACGCCGACAGCTCGCCGTACGCCAGCACCCCCAGCAGATCCGCGACACCGGTTGCGATCTGCGCTTTCGCCTCACTCACGGGTGT
The DNA here is from genome assembly GCF_003202285.1 of Prauserella muralis. Classification (GTDB taxonomy): domain Bacteria; phylum Actinomycetota; class Actinomycetes; order Mycobacteriales; family Pseudonocardiaceae; genus Prauserella_B; species Prauserella_B muralis. The sequence goes on along the minus strand of NZ_MASW01000001.1, from coordinate 1,911,459 downwards.
CACCGTAGTGCAGGCTCCGCGGCCGCGGGCGCGGCACGCGGATGACGGTGCTCCGGGGCGGGGAGACCAACGACACGTGACTCGCGTGCGAGCACGGTCACTGCCGAGCGGGTGGACAGGGTACACTTCGGACTGGTAGTGACAGTTCCATCGAGTCGTGTGCCGCCGTGCAGGGCGAGACCGCCCCGCGACCACACCTCGGTGAGACAGCAGTGTGCGTGCACGCCTCCGGCGGCGTTCCCGCGCGTGACGCGTTTCGTGTGCTTCGGGCCGCGAAACGGACCGCATTCCGCGTGGTCGAGTGTCGCGTAACAACCGGCAGTGCGCGCTGGTATGAGAGAGGCGAATCAAGATCATCGAACCGAACGACAACCCCGGTACCGACCCCATCGAGCTGGAACACAGCGAGACCGGCGTACCCGAGGTCGACACCTCGCACCCGCTGCAGGCGGTGCCCGACGTCGAGCCGGAGTCCCCGACCTTCGCCGAGCTCGGCGTCCGTGACGAGATCGTGCGGGCCCTGAACGAGGCCCGCATCGAACGCACCTTCGCCATCCAGGCCCTCACGCTCCCGCTCGCGCTGGCGGGCGAGGACGTGATCGGGCAGGCCCGCACCGGCATGGGCAAGACGCTGGGCTTCGGCGTCCCGCTGCTGCAGCGGCTGGAGCTTCCCGGCGACGGCACCCCGCAGGCGCTCGTCGTCGTGCCGACGCGCGAGCTGTGCCTGCAGGTGACGCACGACCTCACCGACGCCGCCAAGCATCTCGGCGTCCGCATCGCCGCCATCTACGGCGGCCGCCCGTACGACCAGCAGATCAACGCCCTGCGCAAGGGCGTCGACGTGGTCATCGGCACCCCCGGCAGGCTGCTCGACCTCGCCGAGCAGCGGCACCTCGTGCTCGGCAAGGTCCGCTCGCTGGTGCTGGACGAGGCCGACGAGATGCTCGACCTCGGGTTCCTGCCCGACATCGAGCGCATCCTGCGGATGGTGCCCGAGCAGCGGCAGACGATGCTGTTCTCGGCCACCATGCCGGGCCCGATCATCACGCTGGCCCGCACGTTCCTGACCCAGCCGACGCACATCCGCGCCGAGGAGAACGACGCGGGCGCGATCCACGAGCGCACCAGGCAGTTCGTCTACCGCGCGCACTCGCTGGACAAGCCGGAGCTGGTCGCGAAGGTGCTGCGCGCCCGCGAGCGTGGCCTGACGATGATCTTCGCGCGGACCAAGCGGACCGCGCAGAAGGTGGCCGACGACCTCGCCGAGCGCGGGTTCGCCGCGGCGGCCGTGCACGGCGATCTCGGCCAGGGCGCGCGCGAGCAGGCGCTGCGCGCGTTCCGCTCGGGCAAGGTGGACGTGCTGGTGGCCACCGACGTCGCGGCACGCGGCATCGACGTCGACGACGTCACCCACGTCATCAACTACCAGACGCCCGAGGACGAGAAGACCTACGTGCACCGCATCGGCCGCACCGGCAGGGCGGGCAAGACCGGCGTCGCGGTGACGCTCGTGGACTGGGACGAGATCCCGCGCTGGAAGCTCATCTCCGACGAGCTGAAGCTCGGCATGCCGGAGCCGGTGGAGACCTACTCCACGTCGAAGCACCTGTTCAGCGACCTGGACATCCCGGAGGACGCCACCGGGCGGCTGCCGCTGTCCCAGCGCACGCGCGCCGGGCTCGCGGCCGAGGAGGAAGAGGACCTCGGCGGAAGGCAGCGCTCGCGCGGCCGGTCGGCGGCCTCCCCGCGGCGTCGCTCGGCGCCGCGCAAGCGCACCCGCGGCGGCGTGGACGTCGGCGCCGAGGGTGGCTCCGAGGGTGAGCAGGACAAGCCGTCCGAGGGCGGTTCGCGGCGCAGGCGGCGTACCCGGGGTGGCGGCAGCAAGCCGTCCGCCGAGACGCCCGGCGGCGACAAGGCCGACTCCGAGAACGGCGACGGCGCGGAGCGGCCCGCACGGCGCAGGCGCAGGCGCCGTTCGGGAACGTCCAACGCGGCCGAGACGTCCGCGAGGGCAGACTGAAGTCGTGAGCAGCTCCTCCTCCGGCCGGCACCGCAAGCAGGACACCGGCGAGCACGCACCCGTGCTCGCCCCCGGCACCGAGGACGTGCTCGCACAACCGCAGCCGGAGCCGGTTCCCACGCACCGTGGGGCCCGGCATTCGGCGCGTCCGCGCCCCGGCAGGCGCTCGCCGTGGAACCGGCGCCGCGACCGGGTGGCCGCCGCGCTGCTCACCGTGCTGGCGGTGACGGCAGGCGTCGTGGTGTGGACCTTCAGCGACAGCAGGGCGACCACGCAGGAGACCGCCCCGCCTCCGCCCGCGCTGCCCGCCGCGCCGGACTCCGTGCCCGCGCAGCTGACCGAGCGCTGGCGGGCACCGAGTGAGGCCACGCCCGTGCCGGTCGCCGAGGGCGCGTCGGCGGTCACCGCCTCCGGCGGCGAGGTCGTCGGCCGCGACCCGCTGACCGGCGAGCAGCGCTGGCGTTACGCGCGGGACCTGCGGCTGTGCACGGTCGGGGGTGCCTGGGGCCGTGTGCTGGCCGTCTACCGCAAGGACACCGGGTGCAGCGAGGTCACCCAGCTCGATCCCGGAACGGGCAGGCGCACGGCGCAGCGCAACGGCGACGCCGAGCTGGGCACGCGGCTGGTCGCCGACAGCGGGCATGTGACCACCACCGGCGAGCACCTGCTCAACACGTGGCGCAACGACCTGGTCAAGAGCATGGAGTACGGCCGGGTGTACGGACTGGTCAATCCCGACAGGCAGCCCCGCACCGGCTGCTCGTACAGCTCCGTGGCCGCGGCGTCCGGCCGGGTCGGCGTGATCGAGCGCTGCCCGGGGGAGAACGCCGACCGGCTCACCGTGCTGGTCGCGGCGGGCGAGGAGGCCGACGAGCCGGAGGAGGAGTTCAGCAACCTCCTGCCGGGCGTCAGGGGCACGCTCGTGGCGATGTCCGGCGAGTCGGTGGCGGTCGCGATGCCGGACACCGGGCGGCTCGTGGTGTTCGACTTCGAGGGCAGGCAGCGCGCCGCCTACCCCGTCGACGTGCCTGCCGCCGAGCTCGCGCGCGCACCGCAGCGAGTGGTGCCGACCTCCACCGGCGGCGAGAACCTGTACTGGTTCACCGGATCGAGGACAATGGCGTTGTCGCGGGACGACCTCGCGCCCCGCTGGTCGGTGACCGGCACGCTCGGGCCCGGCACGGTGTTCGCGGGCCAGTACGTCGTGCCGATCGAAGGCGGGCTGGCCGTGGTGGACGAGGCGACGGGCGACACGCTGCGCACCGTCGCGGTCGACCGGCACGGCTACGAGGGGCCGGTCCGGCTCGCGGCGGTGGGGCCGGTCCTGCTGGAGCAACGGGGAGACACGCTGGTGGGCTTGCGATGAGCGAGGCGGAGTTCGTTCGCGACGAGGTGCCCTCACAGCTGTCACCGCACGGCGGGCGGCGCACCGAACTGCCGGGGCGCTACGGCCCCATCGCGGCACTGAGCGGGCCGGCGCCCGCCGAGGCCGCCGCCACGGTGCTGCTCGTGCCCGGCTACACCGGCTCGAAGGAGGACTTCGCGCCGCTGCTCGACGGGCTCGCGGGTGCGGGCCTGCACCCGGTGGCCGTGGACCTGCCCGGCCAGTACGAGTCACCCGGCCCGGACGACGAGTCCCGGTACCTGCCCCTGGAACTGGGTGAGGTCGTGGCCGAACTGGCGGGCACGCTCGCCGCCGACGGCAGGCCGGTGTTGCTGCTGGGCCACTCCTACGGCGGACTGGTCGCGCGGGGCGCCGTGCTGGCCGGTGCGCCGGTGGCGGGGCTGACGCTGCTCAACAGCGGCCCGGCCAAGCTTCCGCCGGGGTTCCGGCTGCAGGCGCTCGACGCGGGCGAGCCGCTGCTGCGCCAGCGAGGTGTGGAGGCGGCCTACGCGGTGCGGGAGCAGGTGAGCGCGGCGTCGCCCGCGTGGGGGCTGCTGGCGGCGGAGCTGCGGGCGTTCCTGCGGAAGCGCTTCGTCACCTCGTCGGCTGCCGGGCTGCTGGGCATGGCGCTCGGGCTGCGTGCCGAGCCGGACCGGGTGGCCGAACTTGCCGAGCGCCTGCGGGACCGTGCCGTACCGGGTCTGGTGGTGGCCGGCGAGCGCGACGACGCCTGGACGGTGCCGGTGCAGCAGGAGATGGCGCGCAGGCTGGGCGCGCCGTTCGCCGTGGTCGCCGATGCCGCGCACTCCCCCAACACCGAGAATCCGGACGGCCTGCTCGACGTCCTGCTCTCGGCCTGGCGCACCTGGCTCGCCTGACCCACAGCGCCGCCCCAAGCTCCCCAATGCCACATTTGTTCCACTGGATGGAGCGAATGCCGCATTCGCTCCACTGAGTGGACCGAATGTGGCATTGGGGCAATGCCGGGTAGTTAGGGGCGTGGGTGTGGTGTCAACCCTGGTGGAGTAGGACAACGGAGCTTCCGCTAGAACATTGTCGACCAAGATCAACGTTCGGCGGGAGCTCCGTTGTCTGCGCAGTCTGTCATATCCCGGATGGTTGGTGTGTTCGCGCCGGGTCACCTTGGTGAGCTGACCCAGGTCGTGCCCTTCGAGATGGTCGATGCGGTGCTGGCCGAGGCGCCCGCGGCGACGCAGCGGCGGGTGCGGTTGTTGCCGGCCCGGGTGACGGTGTACTTCCTGCTGGCGATGGGCCTGTTCCCCGAGCGTGGCTATCGCGGGGTGTTTGCGTCGCTGACCGCCGGTCTGGGTGCGCTGCGGCCGGCGACGCCGACGGCGTCGGCATTGCGGCAAGCCCGGTCCCGCCTCGGGCCGGGCCCGCTGGCCGCGTTGTTCACTCTGCTGGCCGGGCCGGTGGCCCGGCCCCGCACCCCCGGCGCCTGCTGGCGGGGCCTGCGACTGGTCGCGATCGACGGAACGCAGGTCGCCATCCCCGACAGCGAACCCCACCGGGCCTGGACCCAGATGAGCCGCACCGCCTCCCATCCCTCGGCCGGGTATCCGCTGCTGCGGCTGGTCACGCTGGTCGAGTGCGGCACCCGCGCGCTGATCGCGGCGGTGTTCGGCAGCCCCGCCGACGGAGAACTGGCCTACGCGGCCACCCTGCTGAACCGGCTGCGTCCGGGGATGGTGCTGCTCGCCGACCGCAATTTCGACGCCGCGACCTTCCTCGCCGGCACCGCCAGCACCGGCGCGGACCTGCTGATCCGGCTCAAAGGCAACCGACGCCCACCACTGCTGGGCCGCCACACCGACGGGTCGATCCGCTCGATCATCGGCGGCGTCGAAGTCCGGGTCATCGAAGCCCTGGTCACCGTCACCACAGCCGACGGGTCCCACCGCAGCGAGCACTACCGGCTGGTCACCACCCTGCTCGACCCCCAGCGTTATCCGGCCACCGACCTGATCGAGCTCTACCACCAGCGCTGGGAGATCGAAACCGCCTACCTCGCCCTCAAACACACCCTCACCCGCGGGCGGGTCCTGCGTTCGCAGACCCCGACCGGAGCCCAGCAGGAACTCTGGGCACTGCTGGCGACCTATCAAATCCTGCGCATCGCGATGACCGACGCCACCAATTCCCGCCCCGGCCTCACCCCCGACCGGGCCGGGTTCAGCGTCGCGCTACACGCCGCCCGCGACCAGGTCATCACCGCCCAGTCGATCATCGCCGGCACCCACATCGACCTCATCGGCACCATCGGCACCCACATCCTGGCCAGCCTGCTCCCAGCCCGCCGAGCACGCACCTGCCCCCGAACCGTCAAACGACCACTATCCAAATACGCCTACAACAAACCCCACCAACCCCCCACCTGCCACACCATCACCATCGAAATAACCATCACCAACGCCGCAACAAGCCCGTTGACACGCACCACCCCGCCCTAACTACCCGGCCTTGCGCATTGGGGAGACGTCGGCGACTAAGCCCACCAGAAGAGCCAGAGCACGGCGGTGACGGCGAGCACCACGACGGCGCCCGCCGCGGCGGCTATGGGGCCCCGGTGGCGGTCCGCGACCCACTGCGTGGGCAGGGCCACCGCGGTGCCCGCGACGTGCCCCCACATCGAGGACGCGCCTGGCCCCTCCACCCCGCTGGCCAGGCCGAACACCGCGGCACCGAGGACGACGAGGGTCGCCGCGGCCAGCCCGGCGGCCAGCGACCCGGTGAGCCCTCGCCACCAGCGCACGACGCGCCTCGGCGCCGGCCGTCCCGAACCGTTCACGGCACCCAGCCCCACCGTGTCGCGTCCTGTCGTGTCCGGACCGTGCCGCATGTCTCTCCGTGTCGCGTCCATGTCCTGTCAGCGCCTCAGGGCGCCAGAAGTTCCCAGGACCGTGCCGCCGGCGCCGCCTGCTGCCCCTCGGGGCAGCTCGGCCGGAAGTCGCACCATGCGCACCGGCGGCCCGTGCGCGCCGGGAACACCTCGTCCGCGTCCGCGCCCGCCGCCAGGGTATCCGTTGCGGTCTGCAGCTCGGTGGCGGTCTCGTCGGCGCGGGTGAGCTGGCGGCGCAGACTGTCGTCGGTGTGGTCCGCGGCGGCGACCGTGCCGGTGGGCAGGTGGTGCAGCTCGACGCGGTAGCAGGGCTTGCGCAGGGTCCTGGCCGCGGCGACGGCGTAGAGCGCGAGCGCCTGCGAGCCCCGCGCCTCGTACTCGTCGGGCGCGCGCTTGCCCGTTTTGTAGTCGACGATCACCAGCTCGCCGTCGCGTACGTCGATGCGGTCGGCGCGGCCCTCGACGATCAGTGAAGGCGGGCCGTCATTCGGGCTGACGGGCGCGGACACCCAGCGTTCCACGCCGATGGGGTCCGCGCTGACGTCGTTGTGCTCGACGTAGGAGGCGACCCACTCCCTGGCGCGCTCGCGGTACTGGGCGGCCTGCTCGGCGTCGGCGAACCCGGCGTCGTTCCACTGCTCGGCCACCAGCGCGGCCGCACGCTCGGGGCTGCGCCGCTGCGGCGGCAGGTCGAAGAGCGCGCGCAGCGCGTTGTGCACGACGGCGCCGAGCGTGCTGTGCGCCCACGGCCCGGTGCGCTGTGGCGTCGGCCGGTCGAGGTAGCTGAGCCGGTAGCGGCGCGGGCAGTCGTCGAAGGTCGCCAGTCGCGCCGGTGTCACCTTGGTGAGCCTGCGCGGCTGCACCCCGAAGTCGAAGCCCAGTTGCCCCATCGGCACCAGCCTACGGAGCCCCACCGACATCCCCGCGGCCCCCATGGGAGCGAGGGACCTTTACTCCCACAAAACGAGAGTAAAGGTCCCTTGCTCCCACAGTGGGTGGCGGAGCGGGGTCAGGCGCCGGTGATGAAGCCCTGCACCGAGTCGGCGACCAGTTGCACGGCGATGGCCGCAAGCAGCAGGCCCGCGATCTTGGCGAGCAGGGTGATGCCGCTCTCCCGGATCACCCGGATCACGACCCCGGAGTAACGCATGCACGCCCACAGCACGAGGTGGACGGTCACGATCGCCAGGCCCAGCGCCACGTACGCGCCCAGCCTGCCGTGCGCCTCCCGCACGAACACGATCGTCGCCGCGATCGCACCCGGGCCCGCCAGCAAGGGCGTGCCCAGTGGCACGAGCGCCACGTTCACGTCCTCGGCCGTCTCCGGCTCCGTACCGCCCTTGCCGGTGAGCAGGTCGAGCGCGATGAGCAGCAACAGCAGCCCGCCCGCGCCCTGCAACGCCGGGATGCCGATCCCCAGGTACGCCAGGATCGCCTGGCCCGCGACCGCGAACAGCGACACGACCAGCAGCGACACCAGCACGGCCTGCCGCGCCGCCCTCGCCCGCGCCGCCGGTGGCTTGCGGCCCACCAGGCTGAGGAACACCGGCACCGTGCCAGGCGGGTCCATGATCACCACGAGCGTGATGGCGGCCTCGAAGAAGATGCCCGGCTCGAAGACGTCGGTGAAGGCCACGTCAGGCTTCCTGCACCGCCGCGCCGGTGGCGCGCTCGGCCAGCGCCTCGAACTGGTCAGGGTCGGTGGTCTCCTGGCCGATCTCGATGGTCTTGTTCGTGCCGTGGTAGTCGCTGGAACCCGTGCACACCAGATCCAGCTCCTTGGCGAGCCCGCGCAGCTCGGCGCGTGTGGCGGCGTCGTGGTTGGGGTGGTCCACCTCGACGCCGCTCAGCCCCCGCTCGGCGAGGGCCGCGATCACCTCGGGCGTGACGATCGGCCCGCGCGACTCCGCGAACGGGTGCGCCAGCACGGTCACCCCTCCCGCCGCGCCGATCATGTCGATCGCCTCCTCCACCGGCGTGTCCCGGCGCGGCACGTAGTAGCCGCGCCGGCTGCCGAGGTAGTCGGCGAACGCCTCGTCCACCGTGCTCACCAGCCCCGCGCGCACGAGCGCCTGCGCCAGATGCGGCCTGCCTGCGGGCGCGTCCGGGTGGAGCAGGCCCAGGATCTCGTCGGGGTCCACGGGCAGCCCGTCCTCGGCCATCCGCGCCGCCATGACGCGCAACCGCCTGCGCCGCTCCCCGCGCAGCCGCTGCTGCTCGGCGACGATCGGCGGCGCGGTGGGGTCGAACAGGTACGCCAGCAGATGCACGCTCACCCGCCTGCCCCGCGCGTCGACCGACTCGCAGGACAGCTCGGCGCCCGGGACGAGCCGCAGCCCGGGCCGCAGCGCCTGGATGGCGGGCTGCCAGCCCGCGGTGGTGTCGTGGTCGGTCAGTGCCACCACGTCGAGTCCCGCCGCGGCGGCCGTGGCCACCAGCTCGGCGGGGCTGTCGGTGCCGTCGGAGACGGTGGAGTGGGTATGCAGGTCAATGCGCACGCGCACTATTTTCGCGCGGCAGCGTTGTCACCGGGCGCGCGGGCGCCTCAGCCGACCACACGCTTGCCGCGGGCGGCCCGCTGCGCCTTGATCATCGAGAACCGTTCGGCCTGCTTCTGCTTGTCACCGAACACCAGCTCGGAGATCGTGTCGTAGAACTCCTCCGGCCGCGGGAGGTACTCGATGCGGTTGAGCGCCTGGATCTGGCCCGCGGACTCGACGACCGTCGTGCCGTAGCCGAGCATGCGGCCCCAGAACGAGCGCTCGTAGGTCAGGTCGGTGACCTTGGTGATGGGCATCATCAGGACCTTCGTGGTCCACACGCCCGTGGTCATGATGAACCGTTTGTCCGTGACCACCAGCCGCTCGACCCACCACTCGATCACCTGGTAGGCGAAGCGCAGCACCACGGCCAGCGCCAGATACCACAGGATGTTCTGCACGACCCACAACGAGGGCGGCAGGACGTACGACACCATCACGCAGACCGCGATGAGGGCGACGGCCTCGAACGTGTCCCACAGCAGGCACGCCCAGTGCCGACGAATCCGGATGACCCTGCGCTCGGTGTCGAGCAGGTACTCGTCGGGGTCGCGTGGCGCGAACATGAGAGCAGCGTAACGCGGATCAGCTGAACACGTTGCTCACAAACGTGATGACCGCCTCGGCAGCGTCGCGCAGGAAGCCAATGATGTTGTTGACAAGGCCCGCGGCGTTTCCTGGTTGGGCGATCACGAAGAAGAGGACCAACGCGATACCAGCGAAAGTCGCAAGCTTTTTCGCGTTCACGGCGATCAATCCCGTCTCTCGAGTGCAGACCTGGTGGCAAGGTGCCACTAAGTTTGTACCGCACTGCGCAGCGTTACGGGAGGAAAGTCCTGCGCTTGGGTCAGCGCGCTGCGCAAATCGGCCGCAACGAACACGGAGAGTGACGAGGAGGCGGGCTAATGCGCCACGTTCGCTGCGTCGGCGGGGTGGTCCACGATGCCACGGGCAGGCTGCTGCTGATCCAGCGCGCGCACGAACCCGCACGGGGACGGTGGTCGTTGCCCGGGGGCAGGGTCGAGGCGGGCGAGACGGACGCCGACGCCGTCGTCCGCGAGCTGCGCGAGGAGACGGGCCTCGACGTTCTGCCTGGTCAGCTCGTGGGAACCGTGGTCAGGGGGGCCTACGAGATCCACGACTACGCCTGCGCGGTCGGCGGCGGCGAGCTCGTCGCGGGCGACGACGCGGCCGCCGCCCGCTGGGTGGACGGCGCGGCCTTCGCCGAGCTGGAGCGCACCGGCGCGCTCACCGACGGGCTCGCTGACACGCTCCGTGACTGGGGTGCGCTTCCCCGCGCCTGATCAGCCCTGCACCCGCGACGCGCGGCCCGCCCAGTCCCGCTCCCTGAGCTGGAACTTCTGGATCTTGCCCGTCGACGTCTTCGGCAGCTCCGTGACGAACTCCACCTCATCGGGGACCTTGTACCGCGCGATCCGGGCCCGGGCGTGCTCCAGCAGGTCCTCGGCGGCCGCGTCCTCACCCTGCCGCCGGACGACATAGGCCTTGGGTCGCTCACCCCACTTCTCGTCCGGCACGCCCACCACGGCCACCTCCAGCACCGCGGGGTGCGAGTCGAGTGCGGCCTCCACCTCGATCGTGGAGATGTTCTCGCCGCCGGAGACGATGATGTCCTTGGCGCGGTCACGCAGCTCGACATAGCCGTCGGGATGCCACACACCCAGGTCACCGGAGTGGAACCAGCCGCCGCGGAACGCCGTCGCGGTGGCGTCCGGGTCGGCGAAGTACCCCGACATCACGTTGTTGCCCCGCATCACGACCTCGCCCATGGTGGCGCCGTCGCGGGGCACGTCGTTCATCTCCTCGTCCACCACGCGCACGCCGTCGGTGACGACCATGCCGACGCCCTGACGCGCCAGCAGCCTGCTGCGCGCCTCGACGTCCAGCCTCGCCCAGCCGTCCTGCCACTCGCACACCGTGTAGGGGCCGTAGGTCTCGGTCAGCCCGTAGACGTGCACGAGCCGGGCCCCCAGCGCCGACATCCGCGTGATGACCGTCGGGCTCGGCGGCGCGCCCGCCGTGGTCACGACCACCTCGCGGGACAGCGGGTGCGCGCCCTCGTGGTTGGCGATCGTGTTGAGCACGGTCGGGGCGCCGTTGAGGTGGGTGATGCCCTCGGAGTCGAGCAGCCGCCAGATCTCGGCGGCGTCGACCGCACGCAGGCACACGTGGGTGCCGCCGACGGCCGTCACGCCCCACGTGGTGCACCAGCCGTTGCAGTGGAACATCGGCAGCGTCCACAGATACCGCGACTCCGGCGAGTGCCGGGAGTGCACCACCTCGGCCAGCGAGTTCAGGTAGGCGCCGCGGTGGTGGTACATCACGCCCTTGGGCCTGCCGGTGGTGCCCGAGGTGTAGTTGATCGAGATCGTCGAGCGCTCGTCGGCCACCGTCCACGGCAGGGGCTCGGCACTACCCCTGGCCAGCAGCTCGGCGTAGGACAGCCCGCCGAGGCGCGGATCGGGGCTCGCGCCGGAGGCCGGGTCGGTGACGGTGACGACCTCCCGCACCGGCACGTCGTCGGGCACGGACGCGTGCAGCGCGGCGTCCACCACCAGCACCCTGGCGCCGGAGTGCTCCAGGATGTACCGGATCTCCGCGGGCGCGAGGCGGGTGTTGATCGCGACGAGGGCCCCGCCCGCCAGCGGTACCGCGAAGTGCGCCACCAGCATCTCGGGGATGTTCGGCAGCAGACAGGCCACCCGGTCGCCCGGTTCGACGCCGCACGCCCGCAGCCCACGGGCGACGCGTGTCGCCTCCGCGGCGAACTCACGGTAGGTGGTCCGGCGCTCGCCGTAGACGATCGCGGTCTTGTCCGCGAACACCTCGGCGGAGCGCTCGAGGAACGACAGCGGGGTCAGCGGCGTGTACCAGGTGTCGGCTGTGGCGCTCATCACCCCATCCTCGTCAGCGGTGCGGCGGGCTCACAACCTCCGGCTGGAGAGGAGGACCGTCAGCGGCCCAGCCAGGTCATCCGCTGGCCGTGCGGCGCGGCAAGCGCGAGGGCCTGCGCCCTGGCCGCGCCTCCCTCCCATTCCGCGATGCCGAGGGTCGCCTGCGCGGTGGTGCCGAACGCCAGGTCGTCCCTGCCGGGCAGCACGTGGGCGAGGCCCACCTCGTAGCCCTCCATCGACACCCACCACAGTGGACGGTCGGCGGCCAGTTCCCGCAGTGCGGCGAGGAACGCCTCCCTCCGCTCGCGGGAGAAGTAGGCCAGCACGTGACTGGTGAGGACCACCAGCGGCAGCTCTGCTGGCACGCGGGCGGCCGCCGCGGCCAGATCGTCGACCGCGTCGCCTGCCACCAGCTCGGGCGGGTCCTTGCGCTGCGCGGCGGCCGCCGTGCGCAGCAGGCGGATGCGGTCGGGCTGATCGGCCCAGACACACGCCTCCAGCCACGCCAGCTCGTCCTCGTCGGAGGCGTCCACGGGCGAGCGGTCGAGCCCGACCTTGGCCCCGACGGCGAGCTTCTTCGGGATCTTCGGCAGCACCGCGTCGCCCGCGGTGGAGAGCGCACAGTGCAGGCCGACGGCCGTCTTCGCGGGGCCCGCCGTGAGCTGCTCGCCGCCGTCGCACTGGTAGTGGTAGCCGAACCTGTCCATGCCGAGCAGCAACCCGGCGCTGCAGCCGACCTCCAGCAGGCCCACCTTGCCCCCCGCCTGCTTGGCGACCAGCGCCACCGCCGGGTACAGCACGGCGGCGCGGCGCACCTCGTTGGTCTGGGTGAACCGGGTGCGCACCAGCTCACGCACCTTGTCGGCGCGCTCCAGCAGGAACGTACGGAACAGTGGCCAGGTGTCGCCGTCCACGCCGTCGAACCCGCCCAGCGACGGGTAGTAGCGCGACAGCGGGTGGATCGGGTCGGCCTGCACCAGCCGGTGCGCCGCCGCCAGCAGCAGCGTGGGCTGGGCGTCCTCCCCCGACGGCGCCGCCGCGAGCAGGCCGGCCACCTCGTCGTCCTCGGCCGCCTGCGCGGCGAGGTGCTCGTACAGCGGCGAGACCCCGCGTGCGTCGTGCTCGGCGAAACGGCGCAGCCAGTGCTTGATTCTGTCCAGATCACTCATGGGGCACCGGGCGGCCGGGCTGCTCGCCGCCCCTGGCCTCACCGTAGGAACGCTTGGGAACCATGACCTTCCTCCGGAACGTGCACACGACGGTGCCGTCCTGTTTGTAGCCACGCGTCTCGACGTACACGACGCCGCGGTCGTCCTTCGACTTCGACGGCGTCGTCTCGAGGACCTCGGTCTCACCGTAGATGGTGTCGCCGTGGAAGGTCGGCTTCACGTGCCTGAGCGACTCGACCTCCAGGTTGGCGATCGCCTTCCCGGAGACGTCGGGCACGGACATGCCGAGCAGCAGCGAGTAGATGTAGTTGCCCACGACCACGTTCTTGCCGAAGTCGGTGGTTTCGCCCGCGTAGTGGGCGTCCATGTGCAGCGGATGGTGGTTCATGGTCAGCAGGCAGAACAGGTGGTCGTCGTACTCGGTGACCGTCTTGCCCGGCCAGTGCTTGTAGACCGCGCCGACCTCGAACTCCTCGAAATACCGCCCGAACTGCACCGCGCCAACCTCCTAGCAAGTAACGTCACACCGCCCTGCGGCGACGTTCAGTGATGTTGAGGAGTACCCTTGACCATTGGCGCTGAGCGCGTCAACGCGAGTAACACCACGCAGGCGGCCCAAGGAGGTGAGGAACGCACATGAGTAGTGGCGATAGTCCGCTCCCTAGTTCAGCCAGCGTTCCCCCTGAACGGGCCTGCCGTCTTTCTCCTCGCTGATCGGCTGACCCAGGCGGGACACGCTGGCAGTGCCGAGCGGACCTTCTTCCGCCCGGCGCGTCGTCCACCATTCGCGACGTCACAGCCAGGAGATTCCCATGCCTGCGATTCCTTCCCTCGGAGGCCTGCGCGGCCGGGGCGGTACGCGCAACGGCCGCTCGGAGCGGTCGGCCGCGCCGGTGCCGGTGCCCCTGTCCGCGTATGTCGTCGACTGTGGCGTCTACGTCGACGGCAAGCGGTTGCCGGGCCGCTGGACGCATGCAAGTGCCATCCAGGAGGTCCGTGAGCGCGGTGAGGGCTTCGTCTGGATCGGCCTGCACGAGCCCGACGGCGAGCAGATCCAGGGCATCGCCGACCTCTTCGGCCTGCACGAGCTGGCGGTCGAGGACGCCGTGCACGCCCACCAGCGGCCGAAGCTCGAGCGCTACGACGAGACCCTGTTCATGGTGTTCCGCACGGTGCGCTACGTCGAGCACGAGTCGCCCACCACCGCCAACGAGATCGTCGAGTCCGGCGAGCTGATGGCCTTCCTCGGCACCGACTTCATCATCACGGTCCGGCACGGCAACCACACCGGCCTCGCGCACCTGCGCCGGGAGCTCGACCAGGACCCGGAGCGGCTGCAGCCGGGCCCGGCTTCGGTGCTGCACGCCATCGCCGACCACGTCGTCGACCACTTCCTCGAGGTCACCGACCGCATCGAGGACGACATCGACGAGATGGAGACCGAGGTGTTCGGGCCGAGGACCCGCGTCACCTCCGAGCAGATCTACCTGATGAAGCGCGAGGTGCTCGAGCTGCGCAGGGCCGTGTCGCCGCTGGCCACGCCGCTGCGCAGGCTGTCCGAGGGCTACACGCGCCTGGTGCCGGACGAGGTCCGCTCCTACTTCCGCAACGTCCACGACCACGTCACCACCGTGGCCGAGCGCGTGGAGTCGTTCGACGAGCTGCTCACCACGCTCGTCGACGCGACGCTGGGAAAGATCACCCTGCAGCTCAACTCGGACATGCGCAAGATCACCGCGTGGGCGGCGATCATCGCCGTGCCCACGGCACTGGCCGGGATCTACGGCATGAACTTCGACTACATGCCGGAGCTGCATTCCCGCTACGGATACCCGGCGATCGTCGCGGTCATCCTGATCATCTGCCTGTTGCTCTACCGAATATTCCGCAAGAACCGCTGGCTCTGACCCGGCCGTCCGTGCCGTCAGCAGCCGCAGCCGTCCCTGCCGGATCCTTTCGAACCAGCACAGGAGTACGCCATGCAGCGGATGCTCTTCAACCTCAAGTTCTGGGCGCTGGCCGCCGCGGTGACGTGGATCGTCGTCGTGATCGCCGTCATCACCGTCAATCCGGACTACGCGCTGGGCACGCAGTAACGCCGTACCCTGGGCCCATGCCCAGGGCACTGGTGGTCGCCGACGAGGTCGACGAACGGCTGTGGACCGACTGCGTCCACGGCCACGCGGTGGACGTCGTGCTCGCCGCGGGCGACCTGCCCTTCGACTACCTCGAGTTCCTGGCGGGCTCGCTCGACCGTCCGCTGGTGTTCGTGCCCGGCAACCACGATCCCGACCTCACCGGCTTCACGCGGTACCGCGGGCTGTCGCTGCGGGGTGGCATCCCGACCGCCTGGCCCGGCCCCGACGGCGGCGTCAACGCCGACGGCCGCGTGGTGGAGCTGGCGGGCCTGCGGATCGCCGGGCTCGGCGGGTCGGTGCGCTACAGCACTGGACCGAACCAGTGGACGCAGCGCCAGCAGGCCCGCCGCGCCCGCCGCCTCGTGCGCCGGGCGCGGCGCCGTCCGGTGGACGTGCTGCTCACGCACTCCCCGCCGCGCGGCGTCGGCGACCGTGACGACCCGCCCCACCACGGTTTCGACTGCCTGCACCGGACGGTCCGGCAGCTGCGGCCGCGCTGGCTGCTGCACGGCCACATCCACCCGCACGGCGAACGGCCTGCCGAGCACCGGCTCGACGGCACGCTCGTCCGCAACGTCGTGGGCGCACACGTGCTCGACCTCGGCGAGCACCCCGTCCGTGCGGACCCGAGCAGGCCCGGCGGCCCCCGGAGCGGCCGGTGAACACGCGGGACACGGGGTTTCCGAGGGCCGACGCCGAACACGACTTCCTGCGCGCCCGCAGGCGGCAGGTGCTGTCGCGGCTGTCGAACTGGCTGCGCCGCGAACCCGACGACGTCAACATCATGCTGCCGTTCGCCGAGGTGGTCGAGGCGCTCGGCTGGGAGGGCGAGCGGCGGGTCGGTCTGCGCGTGATCCGGCTGGACTCGATCGTCGGCAGCGTCGACCGCGGCCGTGACTTCGACCGCCGGTTCCGGCCGACGTCGGGGCGGGTGCGGCAGCGCTGGGAACGGCTGGCGCTGGCCAGCAGGCGTGGCGAGGCGATCCCGCCGATCGAGGTGTACCGGGTGGGCGAGCTGCACTTCGTCATCGACGGCCACCACCGGGTGTCGGTGGCCCACGCGCTCGGCCTCACCAGTATCGAGGCCTCCGTCACCGAGGTGCGCACCAAGCTCGATCCGAGCGGCATCCGCTACCGCGGCGACCTGATCATCAAGGACTACCGCAGGTTGTTCCTGGAGCGGGTGCCGCTCACCGGGCAGGCGCGGGCTTCGGTGGTCGTCAGCGACCCCTGGGACTACGCGCAGCTCGGCGAGCACGTCGAGGCGTGGGGCTTCCGGCTCATGCAGGACGAGGGCGTCTTCCACGACCGGGCCACGATCGCCAAGCAGTGGTACGAGACGGAGTACGTGCCCGTGGTGCGGATGCTGCGCCAGGCCGATCTCGTCGGAGACCGCACCGAGGCGGAGGCCTACATGTGGGTGGCCAGCGAGCGGTACCGGCTGATCCGCACCCATCGCTGGGACGACGACGTGATGGAGGCCCTGCGCTCGCGCAGGGAGTGAGCCGCTACGGCGAAGGGGCCCGGTAGGCCCGGCGGCGCAGCCCGCGCCGCTCGATCGCGTCCGGGTGGTGCCTGGCGAGGACGACGATGCCGGTGACCGCGATCGCGCCGCACACCGCGAGCGTGGTGACGAACTCGGCGGTGATGCCGCCCGCCTCGCCGAGCACGGCGAACCCGATGGCCGTGGCCACGGCCGGGTTCACCATCGTCTGCGCGCCCACCACCACGTCCGGCGGGCCTGCCGCGTAGCCCAGCTGGATCAGCCACGACCCGGTCAGGAAGGCCACGACGAGCCCGGCCAGCGACACCACGGGCAGCTGCGAGACGCCCTCGACGCGCACGGTGTAGGTGACGTCGCGCACCAGCACCGCCACCAGCCCGTAGGCCGCGCCCGCCGCCATGGCCAGCGCCACGCACCGCAGCACGCCCCTGCCCAGTGCGGCGAGCAGGCACAGCAGCGCGACGCCGAGCCCGACGGCCTGGCCCGCCACGAACACCGAGGCCGGGGTGACCTCCCGCTCGGTGACCTCGCCCGCGGTGCGGGCGACGAACACCGCGATCGCGGCCGTCGTCGCGGCGACGGCGACCCAGCCCGCGACGTCGAGCTCGCGGGCATTGAGCAGGGCCACCATGGGCAGGGCCAGCACGACGATCGGGGCCACCACCGTCACGGGCGCGAACGTCAGCGCCAGCACCTGCAGCACCGCGCACGCGAACAGCACGCCGAACCCGCGCAGCCACTGCGGGTTGCGCACGAGCCTGCCGAGCTTGCGCAGCGTCAGGCCGCTCTCGGTGGTCTCGGCGCGCACGCCGCGGTGCTGCCACTGGGCTCCGACGGCGCTGCACGCCGCCCCCAGCACCGCGAACGTGACGGCGAGTCCGATCATGGTGCCGCCAGGGTGTGGTCACGCTGCCGCCCGGACCGCACGGCCGCCCACGAGACCCGTAGCAGGCGGGCAGCCAGCACCAGCAGCATCGCCAGCTCCAGGGTGAACAGCGCCCGCTGGATCAGCCCGGAGATCGCGCGCCAGTCGAGCGCGCCGGGGAACTGCCACCACGGCAGCAGGTCGGGCAGCCGCGCGGCGAGATAGCCGAGGGCGAGCACCACCGCACCGAGCGCGAGCGCCCGCAGCACCCGGGCGGTGCGGGCCCACGGCGGCTGGGTGGCCAGCACCCGGGCCAGTGCCAGGCCGGCGAGGGGCAGGGTGCCGAACAGCGAGGCACCGGCGAACTGGTGGATCCACCCGCTGGCCGTCTCGATGCGCGGCGAGTTGTCGGTCGGGAACAGCACGCACAGCACGAGCGCCACGCACCAGGCACCGAACAGCACGGTGGCGCGGGCGCCGACGCGCACGCGCAGCTGCGCCAGTCCGGCGAGGATCGTCGCCGTGGCGCACGCGACGGCGAGCAGGGCGGCGTCGAACAGCTCGGCGCCGCGTTCCACGAAAACGTAGTAGCTGACCGCGCGCGACAGCGGGTCGATCTCGTCGGCGAAGTGGACGTTGAGGTAGGTCATCGTCAGCGCCGAGCGCACCAGCGTCAGCAGCGCCAGGACGGACAGCACGCAGGCCAGTACGGAAAAGCCGCCCACCCAGCGGGCTCTTCGTTCGCTCACTCCACTCGCGGTCACCGCTCGCCCCCTTGTCGCGAGTCCCCAAGCAGGTCAACGCCGAGATCGTCGCACCTGTTCCCTGAGAGTTCGCTGATCCACGCGGGGCGGGACCGGGTGAGGGCCCCGGGGCGGCGCGGCCCCGGGGCCCTTCCGCGTCAGCCGGAGTAGGTGAGGTTGCGGCCCGAGGACGGGTCGAACAGCTGGATGCGGTCGGCGTCGAACCACACCTGCAGCTGCTGGCCCTCCCTCGCCTCCGAGCTGGCCGAGAGCCGGGTCACGATCGTGGACCCGCCGCCGGGCACGTCGGTCGCGCCCGCGTCGGCGGCCAGCTCCTGCAGCTCGGCGGTGGTCGCCAGCTCCTCCTCCACGGTGAAGTAGGCGTACTTCTCCGCGCCCATCGACTCCAGCACGTCCACCGGTGCGGTGAACGTCGCGCCGCTCGCACGGTGGGTCTCCTCGACCAGTGCCGCGTCCTCGAAGTGCTCGGGACGGATACCGGCGACCACCTCGCGCGGCGCGTCGGCCGCCTCGGCGAGCCTGCGGACCCGGTCGGTGAGCGTGATCGTGCCCAGCGGGCTCTTGAGCACGCCCTCCTCGAGCGTCGCCGGGACGAAGTTCATCGACGGCGAGCCGATGAACCCGGCCACGAACAGGTTCGCCGGATGGTCGTAGAGGAACTGCGGCGATCCGATCTGCTGGACGATGCCACCGCGCAGCACCACGACGCGGTCGCCGAGGGTCATCGCCTCGGTCTGGTCGTGCGTGACGTACACCGTGGTGGTGCCGAGCTGCTTCTGCAGCTTCGACACCGAGGTGCGCATCTGGCCGCGCAGCTTGGCGTCCAGGTTGGACAGTGGCTCGTCCATCAGGAACGCCTTGGGGCTGCGCACGATCGCCCTGCCCATCGCCACCCGCTGCCGCTGGCCACCGGAGAGGTTGGACGGCCTGCGGTCGAGGTGCTGGGTGAGGTCGAGGATCTCGGCGGCCTCCTCCACCTTCTGCTTCACGGTGGCGTCGTCGACCTTCGCCAGCCGCAGCGGGAACGCCATGTTCTCCCGCACGCTCATGTGCGGGTACAGCGCGTAGGACTGGAACACCATCGCGATGTCGCGGTCCTTCGGCGCCTTCTCGTTGGCGCGCTGGCCGTCGATGCGCAGCTCGCCGGAGCTGATGTCCTCCAGCCCGGCGATCATGTTCAGCGCGGTGGACTTGCCGCAGCCCGAGGGGCCGACGAGGATCACGAACTCGCCGTCCGCGATCTCGATGTCCATGTCTGACACGGCGAGCGCGCCGTCCGGGTACCGCTTGGTCACCTTGTCGAGAACGATCTCGGCCATCTGACTTACCCCTTCACCGCACCGGAGGTCAGCCCCGCGACGATGCGGCGCTGGAAGAACAACACGAACAGGACGATGGGAACGGTGATCACCACGGCCGCCGCGGAGATCGTCCCGGTCGGGTCCTCGAACTGCGAGGTACCCGTGAAGAACGACAGCGCGGCGGGCACCGTCCGGGACGCCTCGGTGGACGTCAGCGAGATGGCGAACACGAAGTCGTTCCAGCAGAAGATGAACACCAGAATGGCCGTGGTGAACACGCCGGGTGCGGCCAGCGGGGCGATCACCCGCCAGAACGCCTGGCCGGGCGTGGCACCGTCCATCTTCGCTGCCTTCTCCAGCTCCCATGGGATCTCGCGGAAGAACGCCGACAGGGTGTAGATCGCCAGCGGCAGCGCGAACGTGATGTAGGGCAGGATCAGGCCCGGCCACGTGTCGAAGAGGCCGAGCGCGCTCTCGATGTTGAATAGCGGGGTCACGAGAGAGATCTGCGGGAACATCGCGATCAGCAGCGACACCCCGATCAGCGCCTTCTTGCCGGGGAAGTCGAGCCGGGCGATGGCGTAGGCGGCCATCATGCCCAGCACCACGGCGATCAGCGTCGCGATGGTGGCGATGCCCAGCGAGTTGATCAGCGGCCGGATGAACTCGTTGGTCGCGAAGATGTCGGCGTAGTTCTGCAGCGTCCACTCGCGCGGGATGAAGTTCCCGTCGGCGAGCGTCTCCTTCGTCTTGAACGACAGCGAGGCGATCCACAGCACGGGGAACAGCGCGTACACCACGACGACGACATCGATCAGCGCCCACCTGGCCTTGCGGCCGGTCGTGACAGCCATCAGCGCTTCCCTCCCTGATCACTGCCCGGCGCCGCGGTGCCGAACACCTTGATGAACACGAACGCGATGAGCGCGACGGTGATGAAGATCAGCACCGACATGGTCGAGCCGATGCCGAGGTTGAGCCCCTTGATGAGGTTGTTGTAGGTCTGCATCGACACCGACGACGTGTCGTTGGCTCCCTTCGTGAGCACGAAGATGTTGTCGAAGATGCGGAAGGCGTCGAGCGTGCGGAACAGCAGCGCGACGAGGATCGCCGGCTTCATCACCGGCACCATGACCTTCGTGAACCGCTGCCAGGCGTTGGCGCCGTCCATCGACGCCGCCTTGAGCAGGTCGTCCGGCACGAGCGCCAGCCCGGCCATCAGCAGCAGGGCCATGAACGGCGTCGTCTTCCACACCTCGGCGAGGATGATGATCCACAACGAAGGCCACTGCTCGGTGAGCGGCGCGCCGTCGCCCGCCAGCGCGTTGGCCAGGTAGCCGGTCTCCGGGGTCCAGGCGTAGAACCAGGAGAACGCCGCCACCACCGTGACGATGCCGTACGGCACGAGGGTCACGGTGCGCACGAGCCCGCGCCCGACGAGCGTGCGGTGCATGATGAGCGCGAGCGCCATACCGAGCACCAGCTCGATCGCGACTGACACGACGGTGAGGAACATCGTGGTGCCGAACGCGGTCCACCAGTAGGAGTTCGACAGCACGGCCACGTAGTTGTCGAGCCCGACGAACTGCCGCTCCGCGGGGAACCGCAGGTCGTAGCGCTGCAGCGACAGCCAGATCGAGTAGGCGATCGGGTAGCCGGTCACGGCGAGCATCACGATGGCCGCGGGCGCGCACAGCAGCAGGCCAAGGCGCCGTTCGGCCTTCTTGCCCTCGGAGAGCGCGGCCTTGCCCCCGCGGGGTTCGGTGGTGGCCGGGGCTTCCGTCACTGTCTGGCTCATGGGATCACGCCCTTCGAGTCGAGCGCGTCGGTGAGCTGGTTGCGCAGCTCGTCCGCCGTGCGCTGCGGATCGATCTCCGACGGCGGAGAGAGGATCTTCGACATCACGGTGGACAGGTTCTGGTAGGCCGGGGTCAGCGGGCGCACCGCCGCGTCCTTCAGCTCAGCCAGGATCGTGTCCTTCATCGGGTACTCGGTGGCCATGCTCGGGTTGTCCTCGGGATCGGCCGGCTTGCTCGGGTCGAGCGGCGTCTCGTCGGTGTAGACCGACTCGACGGTCGGGGGCACGCCGTCGTTGAGCGCGGAGAACTTCTGGTTCTCGGCGCTGCGCAGGCACAGCGCCGCCTCGAACGCCTCGGGCTTCTGCCGCGACGCGGAGCTGACGGCGAGGTTGTAGCCACCGATGGTGCTGCGGCCGGAGTCCGGGGAACCCACACCCGGGTAGGGCGCCCACTTGAAGTGCTGCAGGCTGTCCGGCTGTTCGGCCGCCCACGAGGCGTAGACGAACGGCCAGTTCAGCTCGAAGGCGCCGCGCCCGCTCTGCATGGCCTGCCGGACCTGGTCCTCCTGCTGGTTGGTCAGCGAGGGGTCGGTGAGACCGGAGGTGGTGACCTCCTTGAGGATCTCCAGCGCCCGCACGGCGCCGTCGTCCATGACGACCGACTGGCCGTCCTCGGAGAGGATGCGCCCGCCCGCCGACTCCACGATGGAGTTGAACGTGACCACGAGACCCTCGTACTGGGCGCCGGTGAACAGGATCTGGTACGGCTCGCCCTGCTGCTTGAGCTCGCGGGACATCCGCATCATCTCGTCCCACGTGCGCGGGGGCTCCGGCGTGATCCGGTCGTCGTACCAGAGCAGCCGCACGTTGGTGTTCTTCGGAGCGGCGTAGAGCTTGCCGTCCCACCTGGCGGTCTCCAGGGGCCCCGGCAGCACGTCGCGTTCGGCTGCCTCCTTGTTCGCCCCTGTCCACTCCTCGATCCAGCCCGCCTCGGCGAACTCGGGTACCCACGTGACGTCGAGGCCGAGGACGTCCATCGTCTCGTCGCCCGCGGCGAGCCTGCGGACCATCTGCTCACGCTGCCCGTCGGCGTCCCGGGGCAGTTTGTTGTAGACGATCCGGTATTCGCCGTCGGCCTGCTCGTTGCATCTGTCGACGACGGTCTGGAAGTTGTCCTCCGGCGCGTAGTAGACGTTGATCTGCTTGCCGCCCTCGGCACCGCACGCCGTGAGCGTTCCCGCGCCCACGATCGCCGCGCCGAGCACTGCGGCGCTCTTTCGCATCAGGTCTCCCTCCCACCACGCACGCCAGGGTGCGGGTCCGGTGAGGACACCTGCACCTCGTCGTGCACGAAAGAACCACAGGCACGCCTCGCAGGCGCACCCGTGACACGGTGTGAGAAACCTATGCCTGCCGTTGTGCCGGTGCAAGCACAATCAGTAACGATTCAGCGGCCGGAGCCGGATCGGCGTCGTGCCGCGGTCAGCCGTTGGTGCCCATGGCGAGCTTGGCGAGCAGGTCGCGGCCCTGTTCGGCGCTGCGGGGCTGGCAGAGCACGTCGTAGCGGCCCGCGACGAGCTGGCTCGCCGACGAGAAGTCCCGCCTGCCCCGGGTGGAGGCGTAGCTCATGGCCGCGAACACGACCCCGAAGAGCACACCGGCGGCGAGCCCGACCAGCACGGGTGCGTACGACATGCCCTGGGCGCTGGAGAACATGCCCAGCAGCAGGCCGACGAACAGGCCGAACCACGCGCCGGAGAGGGCCCCGGTGCCCAGCACCTTGCCCCACGAGAGCCGCCCGATCACGCGCTCGACGAGCATCAGGTCGACGCCGACGATGGTGACGTCCTGGACCCTGAAGTCGTTGTCGGCCAGATAGTCGACCGCACGCTGTGCCTCCTCGTACGTGCCGTACGAGCCGATCGGCCAGCCCGAGGGCGGCGTCGGCAGCCGGGGCAAACCGGGCGCCTGCCGTCCCTGCGAGAATGGAGCCGTCACCGTCATCACCTGAGCCTCGCTGTCCTGCGTGGTGTGCCTCTCACCAGCGCTGTACCCATCTTCCCATCCTGCAATACCAGATGGAGCGGCCCGTGGGGCCTCGAAGGCCCGGACGGCACCCGTTCGCGAGCCCTGCCGCAGCAAGCTCCCCAATGTGGCATTCGTGCCACTCAACTTCCCCAATGCGGCATTCGTTCCACTCAACGTAACCAATGCCGCATTGGGGAGCTCGGTGCCGGATGCGGGAGGGCGGCGAGGGGCGGCGGCGGGTCAGCCCTTCAGCTTGTAGTCGCGCAGCAGGCCCCTGCTGATGATGGTCTTCTGGATCTCGCTGGTGCCCTCTCCGATGAGCAGGAACGGCGCCTCGCGCATGAGCCGCTCGATCTCGTACTCCTTGGAGTAGCCGTAGCCGCCGTGGATGCGGAACGCCTCCTGGGTGACCTCGGCGCAGTACTCGCTGGCGATGAGCTTGGCCATCCCGGCCTCGACGTCGTTGCGGGCGCCCGCGTCCTTGAGCCGCGCGGCGTTGACCATCATCAGATGCGCAGCCTCGACCTTCGTGGCCATTTCGGCGAGCTTGAACGCGATGGCCTGGTGCTCGGCGATCGGCTTGCCGAACGTCGTGCGCTGCTGCGCGTACTCGACGGCCAGCTCGAACGCCCGGATCGCGATGCCACAGGCCCGCGCCGCGACGTTGACCCGGCCCACCTCGATGCCGTCCATCATGTGGGCGAAGCCCTTGCCGGGCGCTCCGCCGAGCACCGCGTCGGCGCCGATGCGGAAGCCGTCGAACACGGCCTCGGTGGTGTCGACCCCCTTGTAGCCCATCTTGTCGATCTTGCCGGGGATGGTCAGGCCCGGCGCGACCTCGCCATAGCCCTCCGGCTTCTCCACCAGCAACGTCGTGAGGTTCTGATGCGGCTTGTCGGCGCCCTCGTCGGTGCGCACGAGCAGCGCGATCAGGTTGGAGGTGCCACCGTTGGTCAGCCACATCTTGGCGCCGTCCACCACGTAGTCCTCGCCGTCACGCGCGGCCTTGGTCTTGATGGCCGCCACGTCCGAGCCCAGGTCCGGCTCCGACATCGAGAAGGCGCCACGGACCTCGCCGGTGGCCATGCGCGGCAGGAAGTGCTGCTTCTGCTCCGTCGTCCCGTGCCGCGAGATCATGTGCGCCACGATGAAGTGGGTGTTGATGACCCCGGACACGCTCATCCAGCCGCGCGCGATCTCCTCCACCACCAGCGCGTAGGTGAGCAGCGACTCGCCCAGCCCGCCGAACTCCTCGGGGATGGTGAGGCCGAACAGGCCCATCTCCTTCATGCCCTCGACGATGTCGGCCGGGTAGGTGTCGGCGTGCTCCAGCTCCTGGGCGTGCGGGATGATCTCCTTGTCCACGAAGGTGCGCACGGTCGACAGGATCTCCGTCTGCACGTCGGTCAACCCGGCGGTCTGGGCGAGGCGGGCCATGCGTCAATCCCCTTCGTGAGTCGGCGCCGGCACCGGGCAACGGAGGCTCTGCCGACGTGGCTACCGAGGAGTATGACCGGTGACGGCCTCGTCCGCCGAGGGTCCGTGGGCAGCGCCACGCTCCGCCCCGTTCGAGTCGTTCCGGGTCTGTTCCGGCACCGGCGGCGCGGCGGCGCCCGCAGCGGGGACCGCCGTCCCGGACGCGGTGGCCTTGTCGAGGAAGCGCAGCAGCTCCACCGGGAACGGCAGTACCAGCGTCGAGTTCTTCTCCGCCGCCACCTCCACCACGGTCTCCAGCAGCCGCAGTTGCAGCGCCGAGGGCGTGTCGGCCATCTTCGCGGCCGCCGCGGCGAGCTTCTCGGACGCCTGCAGCTCACCGTCGGCGGCGATCACGCGCCCGCGCCGCTCGCGCTCGGCCTCGGCCTGCCGCGACATCGCGCGCTTCATCGCCTCGGGCAGGGCGACGTCCTTGATCTCGACCCGGTCGATGTGGATGCCCCAGCCGAGCGCCGGGCTGTCGATCATCAGCTCGAGGCCCTCGTTGAGCCGTTCCCGGTTCGACAGCAGGTCGTCCAGCGCGCTCTCGCCGATGATGCGGCGCAGGCTGGCCTGCGCGACCTGCAGCATCGCGAACCGGTAGTTCTCCACGCCGACGATCGCCTGCACCGGGTCGATGACCTTGAAGTAGACGACCGCGTCGACCCGCACGGTGACGTTGTCGCGCGTGATGCCGTCCTGCGCGGGCACCGGCAGGGTCACGATCTGCAGGTTCACCTTCGTCATCCGGTCGACGCCGGGAACGATCAGCGTCAGGCCCGGTTCCCGTGGCGCGCGATGCACGCGGCCGAAGCGGAACACGAGGCCTCGTTCGTACTGTTTGACGACCCGGACGCTGGCGGCGAGGCCGACGGCGCCCAGCGCGAGCACGGTGCTCAGGATCTCTACCAGCATGGTCGGCTCCCGGGGTTGCGAGTCCCCTCTGTGCCGGATCGTACTCCCGGGCGATGGCGCGCTGAACCTGCTGAAATGGGGTCGTTGTGATCATTCCACCGGTGTTCGCGCGGCGGATCGCCGAGCGCGAAGGGGCCGAAGGCGCGGCCTGGGCCGCGGGCTGACTCCCGGCACGCCCGGCGGGCGCACACCGTGTCCGGCGCGCATCGCGGGCCCGACTTCCCTACTGTGGTGCCATGGCCGCCGTGAACCGGGTCTTCGCAGCTCAGCTAGCCCGACTGCCCGTATTCGGCCCGGACGGCGAGTCGATCGGCAAGGTGCGCGACCTCGTCGCCGGGCTGCGGCTGGACCAGCAGCCGCCCCGGGTGCTGGGCCTGGTGGTGGAACTGGCGACCCGGCGTCGCGTGTTCGTGCCCATGCTGCGGGTCACGGCCATCGAGCCGAACGCGGTGACGCTGGCCACCGGTTCGGTGAACATGCGCCGCTTCCACCAGCGCCCGAACGAGGTGCTGGTGCTGGGCCAGCTGTTCGACGCGCGCGCCTCGCTCGCCTCGACCGGAGCGCGGGTGACCGTCGTCGACGCCGCGATGGAGCCCACCCGCACCCGCGACTGGGTGCTCGCCAAGCTCGCCATCCGCGAGCGCGGCGGCCCCTTCGGCCTCGGCAGGCGCCGCTCCGCGCTGCGCGTGGTGCCGTGGGGCGAGATCACCGGCCTCGGGCTGTCCGATCTCACAGGACAGGTGCAGGGTGCCGGGCAGCTGCTCATGCTGTTCGACACGATGCGCGCGGTCGACGTCGCTGCCACCCTGCGTGACCTGCCGCTCAAGCGCAGGCACGAGGTGGCCGACGCGATGGACGACGAGCGGCTCGCCGACGTGCTGGAGGAGCTGCCGGAGGACGACCAGAAGGAGCTGGTGGCCTACCTCGCCGACGAGCGTGCCGCCGACATCCTCGAGGCGATGAACCCCGACGACGCCGCCGACCTGCTCTCCGAGCTCAACCCCGCCGAGCAGAGCCGCCTGCTGGAGCTGATGCATCCCGACGAGTCGGGGCCGGTGCGGCGGCTGCTGGAGTACTCCTCCGACACGGCGGGCGGGCTGATGACGCCGGAGCCGGTGGTGCTCACCCCGGACGCGACCGTGGCCGAGGCGCTGGCCCACATCCGCAACCCCGACCTGCCGCCGGCGCTGGCGAGCATGGTGTTCGTGTGCAGGCCGCCCTCGGCCACGCCCACCGGGCGCTACGTCGGCTGCGTGCACTTCCAGCGGTTGCTGCGCGATCCGCCCGCCGAGCTGGTGGCGGCGGCCGCCGACACCGACCTGCCCACGCTCAGCCCCTCGGCCTCGCTGACGGAGGTCACCCGCTACTTCGCCGCCTACAACCTGGCGTGCGCTCCGGTGGTGGACGCCGAGGACCACCTGCTCGGGGCGGTGACCGTGGACGACGTGCTCGACCACCTGCTGCCCGAGGGCTGGCGCGAGACCGGCCTGCACGACGTGGGCGATCTGGGAGCCGAGCCGCCCGCGCGGGCGCGAACCGAGGAGGCCGACCATGCCTGAGCTGATCGCCCGCCGCCGTCTCGACCAGCCGCGGCAGCCGAGGCGGTTCGCGCTGAACCTGGACCCGGAGGCGTTCGGCAGGGTGTCCGAGCGGCTGGCCCGCTTCCTCGGCACCGGCAAGTACCTGTTCTGGCAGACGCTGCTGGTGATCCTCTGGATCACGCTGAACCTGACGGCCGTGACGCTGCGCTGGGACCCCTACCCGTTCATCCTGCTCAACCTGGCGTTCTCCACGCAGGCCGCCTATGCCGCGCCGCTCATCCTGCTGGCCCAGAACCGGCAGGACGACCGCGACCGGGTCTCGCTGGAGGAGGACCGGATGCGCGCGACGCAGACGAAGGCGGACACGGAGTACCTGGCCAGGGAGCTGGCGGCGCTGCGGCTCGCCATCGGGGAGGTCGCCACGCGCGACTACCTGCGGACCGAGCTGGACAAGTTACGCGAAGACCTGGAAACCCGGCCACGTAGCATGAGGAGAGCAACCGCATCCGCCAGCGACAGAAGGTCGGTGCCCGAGCAGTGACCACCACGCAACAGACCCCCAGTGTCGAGGACGTGCGCGCCGCGCTGGGCGGCGTCCAGGACCCGGAGATCCACAAGCCGATCACCGAACTCGGCATGGTGAAGGACATCACCATCGGCGACGACGGTGTGGTGACCGTCGCCATCTACCTCACCGTGGCGGGCTGCCCGCTCAAGGAGACCATCACCCGCGACACGACCGGCGCCGTGTCGAAGCTGCCCGGCGTCACCGACGTGCGGGTCGAGCTGGACGTGATGAGCGACGAGCAGCGCACCGAGCTGCGGCAGAAGCTGCGGGGCAACGCCGAGGAGCCGGTGATCCCGTTCGCCCAGCCGGGCTCGATGACGCGCGTGTACTGCGTGGCCTCCGGCAAGGGCGGCGTCGGCAAGTCCAGCGTCACCGTCAACCTCGCGGTCGCGATGGCCGAGCGGGGCCTTTCGGTGGGCGTCGTCGACGCCGACATCTACGGCCATTCCGTGCCGCGCATGCTGGGTTCCGGCGAGGCGCCCACCAAGGTCGAGAAGATGATCATGCCGCCGCAGGCCCACGGCGTGAAGGTGATCTCGATCGGCATGTTCACGCCGGGCAACACCCCGGTGGTGTGGCGGGGACCGATGCTGCACCGCGCGCTGCAGCAGTTCCTCGCCGACGTGTTCTGGGGCGACCTGGACGTCCTGCTGCTCGACCTGCCGCCGGGCACCGGCGACATCGCGATCTCGGTGGCGCAGCTCATCCCCAACGCCGAGATCCTCGTGGTCACCACGCCGCAGCAGGCGGCGGCCGAGGTCGCCGAGCGGGCGGGCGCGATCGCGCTGCAGACCCGGCAGCGGGTGGCCGGCGTCATCGAGAACATGTCGTGGTTCGAGGCACCCGACGGCTCGCGGATGGAGATCTTCGGCTCCGGCGGCGGGCAGACGGTGGCCGACTCGCTGTCCAAGTCGGTGGGTGCCGAGGTGCCGCTGCTCGGCCAGGTTCCGCTCGACCCGCGCCTGCGCGAGCAGGGTGACGCGGGCACGCCGTTGGTGCTCACCGAGCCGGACGCCGCAGCGTCGCAGGTGCTCAAGGCCGCCGCCGAGAAGCTGTCGGTCCGCGCGCGCGGGCTCGCGGGGATGATGCTGAACGTGACCCCGGCGGGCCGCTGACCTGCACTGATCGGATCACCAGGGCCGGCCGTGAGCCCGGGCGCCAGGGCGGTTACGTGGCGTCCGGGTCCACCGGCGGCTTCTCCCCGGGCTTGAGCGGCTCGACCTGCGCCGGGCTGGTCGCCGGGTAGCCGTTCGGCTTGGCGGTGCCGTTGGTGCCGTTGGAGTGCCCGTTGCCGGTGCCGTTGATGTTGTCCAGGCCCAGCGGGTCGGGATCACCGTCGAACAGGTGCTGGGTCACGGCGCGCCGCGGGTCGAAGTTGCGCAGCTGGCGCAGGTCCTCGATCGGCTTGCGGAACTCCTCGTACTCGGGACCCATCTCGTCGCGCAGCTGCTGCCGCGCACCCGTGGCGAAGTCCCGTACCTTCCGCATGCTCCGCCCGAGCCAGGCCGCCGCCTCGGGCAGCCGCTCGGGACCGAGAATGAACAGCGCGGCGACAAGTAGGACCAGGATCTCGCCCCAGCCGATGCTTTCGAACACCTGCTCTTACCTCCGCGCCCTCGAACCCGCTGCGGACAAGAGTACCCCGTCAGTCTGAACCCAAGGTGACGTCGACCGTAAACGGACGCCCGTCGCGGACCAGCCGCACCGGCACGACGTCACCGATGTCGTGCTCGCGCACCGCGACGGTCAGCTCGGCGGCGTTGCGCACCTGCCGGTCGCCGACCTTGGTGATGACGTCGCCCTCGGCGATGCCCGCCTTCGCGGCGGGCCCGCCGCCGACGACGTTCTGCACCTGGGCGCCCTCGGAGGTGTTGGCGGCCACCGAGGAGGCGTTGACGCCGAGCTCGGCGTGCTTGACCTCACCGGTGCGGATGAGCGCCTCGCTGATCTTGATGACCTGGTCGACGGGGATGGCGAAGCCGAGGCCGATGCTGCCGCCCTCGCCGTCGTTGCTGCCGACCGTGCGGATCATCGAGTTGATGCCGACGAGGGCACCACGGGAGTCCACCAGCGCGCCGCCCGAGTTGCCCGGGTTGATCGCGGCGTCGGTCTGGATGGCGTCGTAGGTCACCGCCGGGTCGCCGTTCTCCCCCGGAGCGGTGACCGGCCTGTTCAGCGCGCTGACGATGCCCTCGGTGACGGTGTTCTCCAGGCCGAAGGGCGAGCCGACCGCGATCACCGAGTCACCCGGCGCCAGGTCGGCCGACTTGCCCACCTCGATCACCACGGGATTCGACACGTTGACCTTGATCACGGCGAGGTCGGTCTTCGGGTCGGTGCCGACGATCTGGGCCCTCGACCGGGTGCCGTCGATGAACACGGCCGTGATCTCGGCCTGTTCGTCGCGCGCGGCCTGGGCGACGACGTGGTTGTTGGTGACGATGTAGCCCTGCCGGTCGATGACCACGCCCGAGCCCACGCCACCGGACTGGCCCGACTTCACCTCGATCGAGACGACGGCGGGCGCGACGCGGTTGGCGATGTCGGCGATGGAGCCTGCCGGCCGCTCCTTGCCCGCCTCGGCTTCGGCGATGTTCAGCTCGCCGGTCAGCGAGTCGCCTGCGCTGGCCACGGCCCACCCGACGAGCCCGCCCGCGGCGCCGACGAGCAGGGCGACCACGCCGAGCAGGGCCAGCGCGGTGGGCTTGACGCGGCGGCCGAACAGCACCTCGGGCAGGCTGAGCAGCGGGCCCGGCTGCCGCTCGCCGTCCTTGTCGCGGTCGTCCTCGGCGGGCACGGCAGGCCCTCCCAGCACCGCACCGGCGCCGGGATCACGCCACGGGTCGCCCTCGGACGACCACAGGGGCTCCTCGGGTTCCGCCGCGGCGGGGGCGCCGGTGTCGCCGTCGGGACGCTGCAGGACGATGTCGTTCGCGCCGGGTGGCCTGCCGAAGGCCTCGGCCAGTGACTCCGGCGTGGGCGGAGCCGACGGCAGGCCGCCGTTGCCGCGTGCCGGGTCGGGGGTGTGGAGCCTGTCGAACGCGCCTTCCACCCCGCGTGGCCTGCCGAAGGTGGCGGCCTGCGCCGGATCCACGGGAGGACGGGCGATGGGTCGCGGCCGGAGCCGCTGTTCGCCGGAGTCCTCCCTGGACTGCGAGTTCGGTGGCTGGTTCATCATTCCCCGGATGACGGCGTCAACGGATGCTCGACGCGACCCTACGCGCCGGTCTCAGAGTCCGATTCTGCCGTCACCCCGGTGAAGTCACCGTGGGCCTACCAGCGGCGCGGGCTCGCTGGTGGAGGTCATGGCCGGTGCCGGTGTGCCCGAGCGGGTCTGTGCCGCGGCGGTGCGGGTGGGGACCGCGGTCGTCGTGGTGGCCGGGGCGTTGAACTGGGCCCGCAGCACGCCCGCGGGCGGTGGGCCGTTGCGCTCCTCGGTGCCGACCTCGCCGCCCGCCGTGCCGCCGCCACTGGAGGTGGCGACCAGCGCGAGCGCGCTCAGCACCAGTCCGGAGACGACCACGCCCGCGCCCTGGGCGGCACGGCGCCGCGCGCCGCCGAGACGTGCGGAGCTGCCGAGCACGGCGGGAGAGGTGCCCAGCGGGGCCGAGCTGCCGAGCGGCGCGGCGGGCAGTTCCCCGCGCAGGCCGGCCACGCGGTCGGGCCGCTGGATGGTCACGAACTGCCCGTCCTCGCTGATCGCGAGGTTGTCGGGCGTCGTGGAGACGTCGGTGTGCTCCGGGATGGAGCACAGGCTGGCGAGGAACCCGGGTGAGATCGAGGGCGACTGGGCACGCTGAACCGCGGCCCTGGCCTGGCGCTGCGCGGTGACCTCCGCGGCACAGGCAGGACAGCGGGCGACGTGCGCGGCGGCGCGCTCGTGGGCGCCGAGTGACAGCTCGTTGTCCACGAACGCCACCACGGCGTCCGGCAACAAGTGCGACTCGGGGAGCCCCCATCCCCGGTTCTGGCTCATACGGTGGCCTCCTGCTTGAGCGCTCGCCTGCGCTCGAGTGAAGCCTTCAGCGCCTGCCTGCCCCGGTGAATCCTGCTGCGCACGGTGCCGAGCTTAACGCCAAGGGTCGCGCCGATCTCCTCGTACGACAGCCCTTCGACGTCACACAGCACCACGGCGGCACGGAACTCGGGCGGCAGGTCGTCGAGCGCGGCCTGCAGGTCCGGGTCCAGGTGTGTCTCGGAGTACACCTGCTCGGGGCTCGGGTCGTCACCGACGATGCGGTCGGTGTCCTCGGGCAGCCCCTCCATGCGCACGCGCGAGCGGCGGCGTGCCATGTCCAGGAACAGGTTGGTGGTGATGCGGTGCAGCCAGCCCTCGAACGTACCCGGCTTGTACGACGCGAGCGAGCGGAACACGCGGATGAAGGTCTCCTGCGTGAGGTCCTCGGCGTCGTGGGTGTTGCCGGTGAGGCGATAGGCAAGGCGGTAGACCCGGTCGGCGTGCTCGCGCACGACCTCGTCCCAGGTCGGCGGCGTCCACGCCGCGTCGTCGTGCCCGTCGGCGGCGCTCACCACGGTGGGTTCGCCCGCGTCCTGCCCGGTCGGTATCGGCGCGCTCTGCACGCTGTTGCGAGCCAGCGAAGGCACCTCCATCGGCCTGTCCCCCTTAACCTTCATCACCTCAACGCGCCGACCGCACGAGGTGTTCCCGTTCCTGAGACGAAGTGTTCCCCGTTTCCTTATGGTTCTAGTGAGACCGGGCTGAGAGCAGCCTGAGAAGCGTGTCCGAGCGTGGTTGGGCCTCGTCGCGGCGCTGGTCGGCTAACCTCTGCGCGTGAACTCCGAGACGCACATCACGGGACCGGTCGATCTCGGTGACTTCATCGAGGGCTACCTGCCCGACGACGAGACGCTGGCCGCCGCGCGGGCCCGCGCCGAGGATCTCGGCTGCGAGCCGGTGTCGGCCGCGACCGGGGCCGCACTCAGCCTGCTGGCGGCGTCGCTGCAGGCCAGAGCGGTGGTGGAGATCGGAACCGGCGCCGGCGTGAGCGGGCTGTGCCTGCTGCGCGGCATGGCCCCCGACGGCGTGCTCACCACGATCGACCTCGAGCCGGAGTTCCACCGCGCCGCGCGCAGGACCTTTCTCGACGCCGGGTTCGCCGCGGGCCGCATGCGGCTGATCGTGGGCAGGGCGCTCGACGTGCTGCCCCGGCTCACCTCGGGCGGCTACGACCTGGTGTTCGCGGACGGGGCGCGGCTGGAGTACCCCGGCTACTTCGACCAGGGTGTGCAGCTGCTGCGCCCTGGTGGCGTGATCGTGTTCCACGACGTGCTGGCAGGCGGGCGGCTGGGCGACCCGGCGCAGCGCGATCCGGAGATCATGGCGCTGCGGGAGGTGGCCAGGGCCGCGCGCGACGACGAGCGCCTGCTGCCCGCGCTCATCCCCGTCGGAAGCGGGCTGCTCGCCGCAGCGGTGAACAGCAGCTCAGCGCCGCCAGCGCCAGCCAGGTGGTGACGGCGGCGATCAGCCAGCCCCAGCCCGCGTGCCCGTAGATGACGCTGCCCGCGGTGCCGCCGACACTGCTGCCCAGGTAGTACGCCAGCGTGTAGAGGCCGGAGGACTGGCCGCGGGCGTGCGCGGGCGCCTCGGCGGCGGCCCACCCGTTGGCGACGGCATGGGTGGCGAAGAACCCGGCGGTGAGCACGATGAACCCGGCGACGACCAGCGGCAGCGAGTCGGGCAGCGTCAGGGCGCCGCCGAGTGCGGTGACGGCCAGCGCCACCAGCTGCGAGCGGCGACGGCCGAAGCGGGCGACGAGCCTGCCCGCCGTCACCGACGACACCGCGCCCATGGCGTAGGCGAGAAAGACCAGCGACGCGACCGCGGGGCTGAGGTTCAGCGGGTCGCCGGTGAGCCGGAACCCGGCCGCGTTGTAGAGCGCCACGAACGACCCCATCGCCAGCAACGCGACCCCGTACTGGGCGAGGAGCACCGGCGTCCGCACCGCCACCACCACCCCACCGACCACGCTCCGTAGCCGCCCGCGCCCCGCCCCTGTGGGAGCAGGGGACCTTTGCTCTCGTTTCGCGGGAGTAAATGTCCCTTGCTCCCGCTTAGGGCGGGGCGAGCGGGGCAGGGTGACCACGGTGAGTAGTGCGCAGAGGAGGGAGAGGGCTCCGACGACGGCGAGGGCTCCGTGCCAGCCGAGCGGGCCGGTGGTGAATCCGGAGGCGAGCCTGCCGGTCATGCCGCCGACCGTGTTGCCCGCGATCATGGCGCCCACCGCGGCCGCGACCCCGGCGCGGCCCAGCCGCTCCACGAGATACGCCGACGCCACCCCGGGAAAGCCCGCGATCGCCACCCCCTGCAACGCCCGCAGCACCAGCAGCACCTCGAACGACGGCGCCAGCGGCAGCAGCAGCCCGAGCACCGCCGAGGCGAGCACCGACGCCACGATCACCGGCCGCCTGCCCACCAGCTCCGACAGCACGGCGATCGGCAGCACCGCCACCGCGAGCGCCCCCGTGCCCACGCTCACCGCGAGCGAGGCCCGCCCCGGATCGAGCCCGAACTCCGCCGCCAGCTGCGGCAGCAGCGGCTGCGGCGCGTAGAGCAGCGCGAACGAGCACACGCCCGCCGCCGCGACCGCCACCGTCACCCGCTGCACGCCCGGGCGGTCCCGGGTCACCGTCACCACCCGGCCGACGCTAAGCGGCGCTAATCAATACGTCCAATGCGCGATGCGCCCATAATCGATACCGTGCTGAATGAGTCCGAGAATGCCCGGCTCGTGGCCGAGCTCGCCCCGCACGCGGCGCTGCTGCGCGTGCTCAAGGTCACGGGCAGCGTCACCGCCGCCGCCAGGGAGCTGGGCATCCCGCAGCCGACCGCGAGCAGGCGCCTGGCCGCGCTCGGCGAACGGCTCGGCGCCCCGGTGACCGTGCCCGACGGCCGCGGCATCCGGCTGACCCGCGCGGGCCTGCTGCTCGCCGACGCCGCCGAGCGCGCGCTCACGGCGCTCGGCACCGGCGTCCGCCTCGCGCGCGAGGAGATCGAACCCGAACGCGGCCACGTGGTGCTCGGCTTCCTGCACCTGCTGGGGCGCTCGCTCGTGCCCCGCCTGCTGCGCGGCTTCCGCGCCGCCGGTCACCCGCACGTCCGGTTCAGCCTCGTGCAGGGCTCCCGGCAGGACATCGTCGGCCGGCTGAGCGCGGGCGAGCTCGACCTCGCGCTCGTCGCACCACCGCCGGCAGACCCGGCGCTGGCGTCGGCCGTGCTCGGTGAGCAGGAGCTGTTCGTCTCCGTGCCCGAGGGCCACCCCCTGGCGCAGCGCGACCGGGTGCGCGTCGCCGACCTTGAGCACGAGGTGTTCGTGATGCTCGAACCCGGCTACGGCCTGCGCCAGATCACCGACGAGGCCTGCGCCCGCGCCGGGTTCCGGCCCACGGTGGCGTTCGAGGGGCAGGAGTCCGACACCGTGCGCGGGCTCGTCGCGGCAGGGCTGGGCGTGGCCCTGCTGCCGAAGTTCGAGCCCGGCTCCCCCGCCGGGGTCACGGAGGTACCACTGGAGCCGACGATGACCCGGGCGATCGGCCTGGTCTGGCCTTCGGGGCACCCGCTCGCACCCGCCGTCGCCGCGTTCCGCGACTTCGTGCGCGCTCAGGCGTACGAGGCGACCAGCTCCACGAGCGTCCGGGCCGCGAAGCCGGTGCCGCCGGGCACCACCTCGTCGTAGTTGCGCTCGGCCCGCGCGGGGCCCGCGATGTCCAGGTGCGCCCACGGCAGCCCGGAGGTGAACTCGCGCAGGAACAGGGCGGCCGTGATCCCGCCGGGCCCCGGCGGCGCCTGCCGCACGTCGGCGATCTCGCTACGCACGTCGTCGGCGTGGGCGTCCAGCAACGGCATGCGCCACCACTGCTCGCCCGCCCGCTCCCCGGCCTCGCGCACGCGCTCGGCGAGCGCGTCGTCGCTGGCGAACAGCCCGCCGGTGCGCAGACCCAGCGCGACCTTCATGGCGCCGGTGAGCGTCGCGACGTCCACCACCGCGTCCGGCGAGAACCGGCGCACGCCGTAGGCGAGCGCGTCGGCGAGCACCATCCGGCCCTCGGCGTCGGTGTTGAGCACCTCGGTGGTGCGCCCTCCGTAGTGCCGGACGATGTCGCCAGGACGGTACGCCGAGCCGGACACGTGGTTCTCGGCGGCGGGCACGAGCGCGGTGACGCGCACGGGCAGGCCGAGCGCGGCGACGGCGCGCACCGCCGCGATCACCGCCCCGCCACCGGCCATGTCGGTGCGCATCAGGTGCATGCCCTCGGCGGGCTTGATCGAGAGGCCGCCGGTGTCGAAGGTGATGCCCTTGCCCACCAGCAGCAGGTGCGTGGAGGCGCCGCGCGGCCGGTAGCTCAGCTCGATGAGCCGCGGCGGGCTCGCCGAGCCGCCGCCGACGGCCAGCATGCCGCCGAAGCCCTGCGCGGCGAGCCAGTCCTGGTCGCGCACGGTGACCGACAGCCCGGACACCTCACCCGCGACCCGTTCGGCCACGCCGGCCAGCCAGGCCGGGTTCTTGACGTTCGACGGCGTGTTCGCCAGATCCCGCGCGAGCGCGGTCGCGGCGGCGAGCCGGCCGGCCCGCCGCACGGCATCGGCGCAGGCGGGCACGGCCCCCTCGTGGCCGGTCAGCAGGCGCAGCCTGCGCACGCCCGGCTTGCGTTCCTCGCCCGTCACCACGTAGCGGTAGCCACCGAGCAGCGCACCGGTGGCGAAGGCCGCGACCTGCTCGGCACCGGCCTCCGGCGGCAGCATCGCCTGCACGGTGCGCGGTGGCCTGCCGCCCGCGTCGGCCTCCGCCTCGGCGAAGGAGTTGGCGGCCCTGGCGAAGGCGGCCCCCGCCGCCCGGTACTGCTTCTGCCCGCCGTCGCCGGCACCGACCAGCCAGCGTGCCCCATGCCCATCGGGCACCACATGGACCTCACCGGCCTTGCCGGCGGCACGCAGGCTTTCGGCGAGCTCCGCGTACGGCGTCTCGGCATCGCGCGGCAGCACGGCCGCGAGCGGCTCCCCACGGCGAGCGGCAGCGCCCACCTCGACGTCGATCAGCGGACTCGGTACGGGCGGCAGCGGGGAACGCGCCATCGGCGGCCTCCAGGCACGGTGAACGTAGCCAGCGCGAGCGGCGGCGTCGGGGCTGGCGGAGGAGTGTGCGGGACGTGGTTAGCTGGTGGCCTCCTGAAGGGCCGCACCGAGGTCCTTGGCCTCCTCGGCCGACAGCTCGACGACGAGTCGCCCACCACCCTCCAGCGGTACGCGCATCACGAGGCCCCGTCCCTCCTTGGTGACTTCGAGGGGACCATCTCCGGTCCGGGGCTTCATGGCCGCCATAGCGTGCTCCCTCCGTTAACAACCAGCGCGCCCGGGTCGCGCTCGCCGAAGCAACCGGGTTGTGACCATTGTCCCCCATCGGCACAGGGCGGCGAACGCGGACCGATCTTAGCGCTGGACATAGACGCTGGTATGCGGCTCGCGAGGCTGTCAGACTCGCGGGGCGAAGCCGACGACGGAGGGTTTTTCACGTGACCACAGAGGACGTGCTGCAACTGACCGACGCCCACGGGGTGCGGACCCTGACGCTCAACCGCCCCAAGGCGTACAACTCGCTCACCGTCGAGCTGAAGGAGCGGCTCCTCGACGCGCTCACGCAGGCCGCCGGTGACGACGCCGTGCGCGCCATCGTGCTTACCGGCGCGGGCAAGGCGTTCTGTGCGGGCCAGGACCTCAAGGAGCACATCGGCCTGTTGGAAGCCGGTGACAGCGCTCCGTTGCGCACGGTCGCCGAGCACTACAACCCGATCATCAGGGCCATCGTCGACGCTCCGAAGCCGGTGATCGCCGCCGTCAACGGGCCCGCGGCCGGGGCGGGCGCGGCCTTCGCCTACGCCGCCGACCTGCGCATCGCCGCCGCGTCGGCGAACTTCATGATGGCCTTCGCCAACGTGGGCCTCGGCCCCGACTCGGGTGCGTCGTGGACGCTGCAGCGGCTCATCGGCTACGGCCGCGCGCTGGAGCTGATGCTGCTCGCCCGCACCGTCGACTCCACCGAGGCACTGCGCATCGGCCTGGTCAGCGAGGTCGTGGCCGACGAGGACCTGCCGGGCAGGGCCCACGAGCTCGCCGCCCGGCTCGCCGCGGGCCCCACCGCCGCCTTCTCGAAGATCAAGGGCACGCTCAGCGCCGCCGCGCAGAGCACGCTGGAGGACGCCCTCGCGGCGGAGGACGCGGCACAGTCCGCGCTCGGCGCGACGGCCGACCACACCGAGGCCGTCCGCGCGTTCGTCGAGAAGCGCAAGCCGGACTTCACCGGCCGGTGAGCGCACCTCGGCGACCGGCAGGGCGCGTCACCTCCGCGCTGGAGCGGGGCGTGCCGTCCGGCCGGTCGCCGAGGGAGCCCCGCTCGCGATCAGGACGCCAGGAAGCAGCCCTGGACGTGATCGTCCACCATGCCCGTGGCCTGCATCATCGCGTAGCAGGTGGTGGGCCCGACGAAGACGAAGCCGCGCTTCTTCAGCTCCTTCGCCATCGCCGTCGACTCGGGCGTCACGGCGGGCACGTCGGCCATCGTCGCCGGCCGCGTCCTGCCGGACCGCTCCGGCGCGAACGACCAGAGCAGCTCGTCGAGCGGCCGGTCCAGCTCGGCCACGGCCCTGGCGTTGGCGATGGTGGCGGCGATCTTGGCGCGGTTGCGCACGATCGACGCGTCGGCGAGCAGCCGCTCGGCGTCGGCGTCACCGAACTCGGCGACCTTCGCGGGCTCGAACCCGGCGAAGGCGCGGCGGAACGCCTCGCGCTTGCGCAGGATCGTCAGCCACGACAGGCCGGACTGGAAGGCCTCCAGCGACAGCCGCTCGAACAGGGCGGCCTCGCCGCGCAGCGGCACGCCCCACTCCGTGTCGTGGTACTCGGCGTAGTCGGGGGCCGAGTTGCCCCACGAGCAGCGCGCCACGCCGTCGGCGCCCAACAGGTTGCTCATCCGCCCACCATGTACGACTCGGCGAACCGCGCGAAGTTCGTCAGCGACCGGCGCAGCCCGAGGGAGAACACGGGCTTGGCCAACGGCCAGCCGAGCCTGCCGACGAACCCGAGCGGCGGGTCGAGCTGCTCGGACCAGATCAGCATCGACCGGTGCGGCCCGCGCTCCTGCACGTGGAACGCCCCGGTGCCACGCACGACGAGCCCGAGGTGGCGCACCGTGCAGCGCACCGGTGGCTCCCATCCGGTGATCTCCATGGTGTCGGTGACGCCGATCCCGGCCACGCCGGTGAACGCCTCCAGCCGGGAGCCGACGCTGCGGCCGTTGCCCGCCACCACCCGCACCCGCGTGCCGAGCATCCACTCGTCCTGCCGCTGCCAGTCGGTGAGCGCGAGCCACGTCGTGCCCGCGGGCGCGGGCACCTCCACCGACTCGACGACATCACTCATGAGCGGGCCCCGCGGCGCGCGGACTCGCCGACCTCTGCCTCCAGCTCGGCGACCCGCTGCCGCAGGCCGTCGATCTCCTTGCCAAGGCGCATCATCACCCAATCGACCTCGGACATCTTGTACCCGCGCAGCACGAGCTGGAACTTGACCCCGCTCACGTCCTCGCCCGTGATGTCCTCGGCGGGCAGCCGCGTCGGCGAGCTGCCCGGCGGGAGCGGGGCCAGCTCCTCGCCGCGCCCGAACACGACGGCCGCGAGCAGGAACACCACGGCTGCCACGAGCAGCATGACGACGAGATAGATGAGTGCGGTGGTCACAGCCACGATCGTGACACATGTGCCCTGCTCACGTGCTGCGCGCCAGCACCTGCCGCATCGGCGGCCGGTCGCTCACCGGCGCCTGCGCGACGTCGGGCAGCCACTCCCCCGCCACCTGCACGAACTGGGTCAGCTCCGGCCCGCCCGGCGCCGCGACGCCGCAGCGGTCGAGCGCGGTGCCGAGAATCTGCCGCGCCATCACGCCCAGCTGGGTGAGCGAGCGGTTGCGGTGCTTGCGGACCCCGAGGTTCACCTGGGCGAGCGCGTCCAGCCCGTGCCGCGCCTCGGCGTCGAGCAGCAGGCCGATCTCGACGCCGTAACCGGTGGCGAAGGGCACCGACTCCAGCAGCTGCCTGGTGGCCGCGTACTCGCCGCCGAGCGGCTGCACGAGCCCGGACAGCGCCGGGCGCAGCGCCGACAGCAGGGGCCTGGCGAGCAGTTCGGTGACGCGGCCGCCGCCGGTGCCGGTCTCGGCGCTCTCCAGCCGCAGCGGGCGGCGGTAGAAGCCCTTCACCAGGTGCACTCCCTGCTCGCACAGCAGCGGGCCGAGCAGCGCGGGCACGAACCCCGGATCCGGGTCGACGAGATCGGAGTCGAGGAACACCACCAGCTCGCCACTGGTGGCCGCGAGCGACCGCCACAGCACCTCGCCCTTGCCGGGCAGCGGCGTGAACTCGGGCAGCACGTCCTCGCGGCACACCACCCGCGCCCCGGCCGCGCGGGCGACGGCGACCGTGTCGTCGGTGGAGCCGGAGTCCATGACGACGAGCTCGTCGACGAGCGAGCCGAGCAGCGGCCGCACCGATGCCACGACGTCGCCGACCGTGGCCTGCTCGTCGAGCGCGGGCAGCACCACCGACACCGTGCGCGCGCCCTTGGCTCGCCGCAGCTCACCGGACGTCCACGGCGGCTCCTGCCAGGTGCGCCGCGCGAACCACCGCTCGTCCATGGGCTGATCGTGCCATCCTGGCAACAGACCGCCGTGGGAGGACTCGTGTTGCACCTGCTGATCCGTTCCGGGCTGGCACCGCTGGCCAAGCTCGCCTACCGGCCGGAGGTCGAGGGTCTGGAGAACGTGCCCGAACACGGGCCGGTGATCCTGGCCGCGAACCACCGCTCGGCCCTGGACACGGCCGTGATCCCGATCGTGGCGCGGCGGCCGGTGAAGTTCCTCGGCAAGGCCGAGTACTTCCAGGGCACGGGTGCGCGGGGCAGGCTGCTGGCGTCGTTCGTGTCGGCGCTGGGCTACGTGCCGGTGGAGCGGGGCAACGCGGCGGCCGGGCTGGCCGCGCTCGGGGCGGCGCGCAGGGTGCTGGACTCCGGCGGCGCGTTCGGCATCTACCCAGAGGGCACCCGCTCGCTCGACGGCCGCCTGCACCGCGGGCACACCGGAGTCGGCGCGCTCGCGCTGGCCACGGCGGCACCGGTGGTGCCGGTGGCGCTGTCCGGCACGCAGCGGCTGCTGCCGGTGGGCGCGCGGCTGCCCCGCCCGGCGCGCATCGCGGTGCGGTTCGGCGGACCGCTGGAATTCTCGCGCTACGACGGGCTCGCCGCGTCACCGGCCATCCGCCGCGCGGTGACCGACGAGATCATGTCCGCGATCCTGGAGCTGTCCGGCCAGGAGTACGTGGACTCCTACCATCCGCGCGCGGCGTGAACCGCCCGCTCAGAGCGCCCACTTGTCGACGGGCTCGGCGTCGTGCCTCGCGAACGCGTCCAGCAGCGCCACCGGGTCGCTGTCGATGGTCACCAGCTCCCTGCTGGGCACGTTGAGGAAACCCTCCTCCACCATGTGGTCGATGAACTCGCCCAGCTTGGTGAAGTAGCCCCCGA
Organism: Prauserella muralis; assembly: GCF_003202285.1. Lineage (GTDB taxonomy): Bacteria > Actinomycetota > Actinomycetes > Mycobacteriales > Pseudonocardiaceae > Prauserella_B > Prauserella_B muralis. Next base: position 1,870,095 of record NZ_MASW01000001.1, on the reverse strand, counting down.
TGTCCACCAGGCCCACGGGCTTGGCGTGCAGGCCGAGCTGCGCCCACGTCCACACCTCGAACAGCTCCTCCAGGGTCCCCGCGCCGCCGGGCAACGCGAGGAAGCCGTCCGAGAGCGAGGCCATGGTCGCCTTGCGCTCGTGCATGTCCTCGACGACGTGCAGCTCGGTGAGCCCGTGGTGCGCGATCTCCGCGCGCATCAGGTGCTTCGGGATGACGCCGAGCACCTCGCCGCCCGCGGCCAGCGCCGCGTCGGCGACCACGCCCATCAGCCCGACCTGCCCGCCGCCGTACACGACGCCGATGCCGCGTTCGGCCAGCAGCCTGCCCACGGCGGCGGCCTCCTCGGCGTAGTGCGCGGCCTTGCCCGACGACGAGCCGCAGAAGACGCAGATCCGCTTCACTAGTGGGTGTCCTCCCAGGCCTTGTACGCCTCCAGCACGATGCCCACGGCGTCGTCGATGTCGTCGGTGACGTGCAGGAGCGCGGCGTCCCGCTCCCCGATCTTGCCCTCGGCGAGCACCGTGTTGCGAACCCATTCGTAGAGCCCGCCCCAGTAGGCGCTGCCGAAGAGGACGACGGGGAACTTGGTGACCTTCTTCGTCTGCACGAGGGTCAGTGCCTCGAACAGCTCGTCCAGGGTGCCGAACCCGCCGGGCAGGCAGATGAACGCCTGCGCGTACTTGATGAACATCGTCTTGCGGGTGAAGAAGTAGCGGAAGTTCACCCCGAGATCGACCCACGGGTTGAGGCCCTGCTCGAACGGCAGCTCGATGCCCAGCCCGATCGAGAGCCCGCCGGCTTCGGAGGCGCCGCGGTTGACGGCCTCCATCGAGCCGGGCCCGCCGCCGGTGATCGCCGCGAAGCCCGCGTTGGCCAGCGCCGCGCCGATGTCGCGCCCGAGCTGGTACTCGGGGTGGTCGCGGGGGGTGCGGGCGGAGCCGAACACGGTGACCGCCCTCGGCACCTCGGCGAGTGCGCCGAAGCCCTCCACGAACTCGGCCTGGATGCGCAGCACCCGCCACGGGTCGGTGTGCACCCAGTCGCTCGGGCCCCGGGAGTCGAGCAGCCGCTGGTCGGTGGTCGAGTCCTCCGCCTGCCGCGACCTGCGCAGGACGACGGGCCCGCGGTGCCGTTCGGGAGGATGTTCGTCGTCGCTCTGGAAGTGCTCAGTCAGGTGCTCGCTCACCCGGCCCAGCCTAGGACGTGCCCGCGTGCCGTAGTCGGCCAGTCACGAACCCGCGCACGGCCGCACCGAGCCGAAGGGCCCCTTCGGTACGCCTGGCGTACCCACGGTGCCCTTCGGCTCGCCGCCGGGCGCGCCGTCACGGCGAGAGGAACGTCCTCAGCGCCTCGCTCACCCTCCGGATCTCGGCGGCGGCGACGTGCTCCTGCCGGGTGTGGGCGAGTGTCGGGTCGCCGGGGCCGAAGTTCACCGCGGGCATGCCGAGCGCGGCGAAGCGCGACACGTCGGTCCAGCCGAGCTTGGCGGCGGCGCGGCCACCGGCGGCGGTCACCAGCTCCGCCGCGGCCGGGGCGGAGAGCCCGGGAAGCGCGCCCGGCGAGCAGTCCACGACGGTGAGCTCGTAGCCGTCGAACACCTCGCGCAGATGCTGCTCGGCCTGCTCGGGCGTGCGGTCGGGCGCGAAGCGGTGGTTGACGGCGAGCACGGCCGCATCCGGCACGACGTTGCCGGACACCCCGCCGCCGATCCGCACGGCCTGCAGCCCCTCGCGGTAGGTGAGGCCGTCGATGTCCACCACGCGGGGCTCGTAGGCGGTGAGCCTGCGCAGCGGCTCGGCCAGCGCGTGGATGGCGTTCACACCCATCCACGCGCGGGCGGTGTGGGCGCGGGCGCCGCTGGTGGCCAGCTCGACGCGCATGGTGCCCTGGCAGCCCGCCTCGATGACCGCGTTGGACGGCTCGCCGACCACCGCGAGGTCGCCGTGCAGCCATCCGGGCAGCTCGCGCTCGATGCGGCCGAGCCCGTTGCGGACCGCCTCCACCTCCTCGCAGTCGTAGAACACGAACGTCACATCGTGCCTCGGCTCGGGCAGCGTGGCGGCCAGGTGCAGGAACACCGCGTCGCCGCCCTTCATGTCGACGGTGCCGAGGCCGTGCAGCACCTCGTCGTCGCCGGTGCCGGTGCGCGTCAGCGGCAGGTTGTCGTTCACGGGCACGGTGTCGAGGTGGCCCGCCAGCACGACCCGGGACGTCCTGCCCAGCGTGGTGCGGGCCAGCACGGCGTCGCCGTTGCGCACGACCTCCAGATGCGGGGCCTGCGCGCGCAGCGCGGCCTCCACCGCGTCGGCGAGCTCGGCCTCCTCACCGGAGACGCTGGCGATGTCCACGAGTGCGGCGGTGAGCTCCGCCGGGTCGGCGCGCAAGTCGAGCGAGGGCATGCCCGCACCGTAGCGCCGGTGCGTACGGTGATGACGTGCGCACCCGAGCTGTTCTCGCCGGCGCCGCGAGCGCCCTGCTCCTGCTGGTGCCCGCCTGCGCCACCGAGGCGGGCCCGACGCCGAAGGCCGCGCCCGCCGACCCGGGGCCCGCGGCGCTGCGGGTGAAGCTCAACGCGCTCGCCGTGGACGTCTGCTTCAAGACCCCCACCGAGCTGGACCCGCCGAGCTGCCAGAAGTACGTCATACAGCTGGCGAGCGTGCCGGACACGGCGGAACGCTTCGCGGGCGAGGGCCACCCGGAGCTGGCCAGGGCGGCGCGGGAGCTGCGGTCGGGCATCCAGGCGTACCGCTCGGCGGGCTGCGGCGGCGGCGGGACGCCCGACGAGTGCACGAAGGCCCTCTCGGACATCGCGGGCGCGCTGGAGCGGGTCAAGGGCGGGGTGGAGAGGCTGCCCCAGGCCTCGGCGACGCCCGGCTGAGCCCGGGTTACGGTAGCGGCCGTGAGCGAGCAGACCCCGAACCCCGAAACCACCGGCGCGACCGGTGTCGGCCTGGCCACCGTGACGCAGGACGGCACGGTGCTCGACACCTGGTTCCCGCACCCGAAGCTGACCGCCGCCGACGGCGAGTCGTCCTCGCGGCGGCTGTCGGCCGAGGAGGCCGCGCAGGCGCTCGGCGAGTCGGCGACGGCGCTGCTCGGCCCCGACACCGACCGGGGCGTCGAGGTGGTGGCCGTGCGCACGTCGATCGGCTCGCTGGCCACCGCGCCCGCCGACGCCCACGACGTGTACCTGCGGCTGCACCTGCTCTCCCACCGGCTCGTCCAGCCGCACGGGCAGAGCCTGGACGGCATCTTCGGCCTGCTCTCCAACGTCGTCTGGACCAACCACGGCCCGTGCCCGGTGGAGGGCTTCGAGGCGACGCGCCTGCGGCTGCGCTCGCGGGGCGGCGTCACCGTGTACAGCGTCGACAAGTTCCCGCGCATGGTCGACTACGTGCTGCCCAGCGGCGTGCGGATCGGTGACGCCGACCGGGTCCGCCTCGGTGCTCACCTGGCCGGCGGCACCACCGTGATGCACGAGGGCTTCGTGAACTTCAACGCCGGCACGCTCGGCGCGTCGATGGTGGAGGGCCGCATCTCGGCCGGCGTCGTCGTCGGCGACGGCACCGACATCGGCGGCGGCGCGTCGATCATGGGCACGCTCTCCGGTGGCGGCAAGGAGGTCATCTCGCTCGGCGAGCGCTGCCTGATCGGCGCCAACGGCGGCGCGGGCATCTCGCTCGGCGACGACACGGTGATCGAGGCGGGCCTCTACGTCACGGCGGGCACGAAGGTCGTCGTCGAGGGCAGGTCGGTCAAGGCGCGCGAGCTGTCCGGGATCTCCGGCGCACTGTTCCGCCGCAACTCGGCCACCGGAGCCGTGGAGGTCGTGCCGCGCACCGGCTCCGGCGTCGAGCTCAACGCCGCGCTGCACGCCAACGACTGACACCGCGCGGGTTGGCCGTCGGCGTCGCCGTGCTGGCCTGACTCGCCGACGCCGACGGCCAGCCCGCCGGCCTGGGCGGCCAGCACACCGGTGCTCAGGCCGTCAGGCGTTCGGCGGCGGCGTTGACGCGCTCGTCGGTGGCGGTCAGCGCCACCCGGACGTGCCGTCCTCCGCGCGGGCCGTAGAACGTGCCGGGTGCCACGAGGATGCCGCGCTCGGCGAACCAGCCGACCGTGGCGTCGGCGTCCTCGTCACGGGTCGCCCACAGGTACAGCCCCGCCTCGGAGTAGTCGATGCGGAACCCGGCGGCCAGCAGCGCGTCCCGCAGCACGGCACGCCGGGCGGCGTAGCGCTCCCGCTGGGCGGCGAGCGCCTTGTCGTCGCCGAGTGCGACGGTCATGGCCTCCTGCACCGGCCTCGGCACGATCATGCCCGCGTGCTTGCGCACGGCCAGCAGGCGCCTGACGAGGTCCGGGTCGCCCGCGACGAACCCCGCCCGGTAGCTGGCCATGTTGGCCGTCTTGGACAGCGAGTGCACCGCGAGCAGCCCGTCGAGCCGCCCGCCGTGGACGTCGGGGTGCAGCACCGAGACGGGTTCGGCGTCCCAGCCGAGCGCGAGGTAGCACTCGTCGGACACCACCACGGTGCCGCGGTCGCGGGCCCAGTCGACGACCTTGCGCAGGTGCTCCACGCCGAGCACGCGGCCGGTGGGGTTGGACGGCGAGTTCAGCCAGAGCAGCCTGGGCCGTTGCGGCCCCAGCTGGGTGAGCCCGTCCGCGCGCTGCACGCTCGCCCCGGCGAGCAGCGCGCCCACCTCGTAGGTGGGGTAGGCGAGCTCCGGGATGACGACGACATCGCCCTGCCCGGCGCCGAGCAGCGACGGCAGCCACGCCACCAGCTCCTTGGAGCCGATCGTGGGCAGCACGGCATCGGGGTCGAGGCCGTCGGCGCCGTGCCGCCTGCGCAGCGAGTCCACCGCCGCCGCGCGCAGGGCAGGCGTGCCGTGCGTCGTCGGGTAGCCGGGCACGTCCGACACCGACGCGAGCGCGTCGCGGATCGAGTCGGGAACCGGGTCGACCGGGGTGCCCACGGAGAGATCGACGATCCCGCCGGGGTGTGCCCTGGCCCGCTCGGTGTGGCCGGCCAGCGAGTCCCAGGGAAAGGCCGGGAGGCGGCTCATTCGCCCTGCGGCGGCAGATCCTTGATCCACTGCGGGTCGTGCGCGGTCTTGCCGACCTTCGACGCGCCACCCGGCGAGCCCAGTTCGTCGAAGAAGTCGACGTTGGCCTTGGTGTAGGCGCTCCACTCGTCGGGGACGTCGTCCTCGTAGTAGATGGCTTCCACCGGACAGACCGGCTCGCAGGCTCCGCAGTCGACGCACTCGTCCGGGTGGATGTAGAGCATCCGCTCGCCCTCGTAGATGCAGTCGACGGGGCATTCGTCGATGCATGCCTTGTCGAGCACGTCGACGCAGGGCTCGGCGATCACATAGGTCACTGCGTTCTCCTGCTTTGTCCTCTGGTCTGGCCCGTTGCCGGACACTACGCGGTCCCGCCAGGCATCCTAAGCTCAGGCCTGCCTAACGGGTGCGGCCACGTGGACGTGACGAACGACGCCTACCGGGGCCGCCTGCCGGTGGTATCGCGGCTGTCCCCGGTGATCGTGAACCTCGGCTTGTCCTGCCGTGGCTCGCCGTCCTCGTCGTCCTCCCGCCGGGAGCCGACGGCCTGGTTGAAGCCCTCGGCGATCTCCCGCACGAGATCGGCGTTGTGCCGGTCGTCCCTGCGCGCGATGCTCATCGGCCCTCCTTGCTGCGGTTTTGGTACCAATCTAAGCGTGGACCCCGCCGAGGAGATCGAGCAAGCGTGCGCCGATGCGTGGCCGGCGCAGACCGAGCAGCCCCTCGGCGGCTGGCGGCTCAGGGCATCGGTGGACACAGTGGCGCGCAGCGCCTCCGTGGCGGGTGGCGGCGGGAGACGGGTGGGCTTCACCGGCCGGGCCAACAGCGTGCTGGCCGTCGGCGACCCCGGCGTCCCGGTGGCCGAGGCCCTGACCAGGGCCTGTGAGTTCGCCCACGCCCACGGCGTTCCGCCGATGGTGCAGGCGGTCAAGGACGGCCGGGTCGAGCGGGAGCTCGCCGGGCAGGGCTGGCGGCCCTACGTCGAGTACGAGAACGGCCACGAGGTCGCGGTGCTCCTTGGCGCCGTTCCGGCCGGCCCGGCACCGGAGAAGACCGCCGTGCTCGGCGCGCCGACGGCAGGCTGGTGGGAGCTGGCCGTGGGCAGGCCCGAACCGGCGCCCGCGGAGCGGCACGTGCTCACGTCGGGTGCGAAGGTCGGTTTCGGCGTGGCCGAGCTCGACGGCGTCACGGCGGGCGGGGTGCGCGGCTCCGTGGTGGGCGAGACGCTGCTCGTGGCCCGGCTCGCGGTGCGGCCCGGGTACCGCAGGCGGGGCCTGGCGACCGCGCTCATGGCGGCCATCGGCGACTGGGGACGCCGCCGCGGCGCTACGCGCTGCGTCCTGCAGGTTTCGGTGGGTAACACCGGCGCCCTCGCGCTGTACGCCGGGCTGGGTTTCACCGAACACCACCGGTATCGCTACTGGGTTCCGTGAAAGGATCGGGCACCGTGAAGGTTGTCGTAGTCGTCGGCGGGGTCGGCGGCGCCCGCTTCCTGCTGGGAGTGAAGGCCGCGCTCGGACTGCCGCCGATCGGGGAAGCCGGCTCACCGCACGAGGTCACCGCGCTGGTCAACACCGGCGACGACGTGTGGCTGCACGGGCTGCGCATCTGCCCGGATCTGGACACGTGCATGTACACGCTCGGCGGGGGCATCGACACCGAGCGTGGCTGGGGACACGCGGGCGAGACGTGGACGGTCAAGGCCGAGCTGGAGGCCTACGGTGCCGAGCCGACGTGGTTCGGGCTCGGCGACAAGGACATCGCCACCCACCTGATCCGCTCGCGGATGCTGCGGGCCGGATACCCGCTGTCGGCGGTCACCGAGGCCCTGTGCGACCGGTGGCGGCCGGGCGTGCGGCTGCTGCCGATGACCGACGACCGCGTGGAGACCCACGTCGTCGTCGACGACCCCGACGAGCCGGGCAGGCGCAAGGCGCTGCACTTCCAGGAGTGGTGGGTGCGCTACCGCGCCGAGCTGCCCGCGCACTCGATCGTGCCCGTGGGTGCCGACGAGTCCACGCCGGCGCCGGGCGTGCTGGAGGCCATCGAGCAGGCCGACGCCGTGCTGCTGGCCCCGTCGAACCCGGTGGTGTCGATCGGCACCGTGCTGGCGGTGCCCGGCGTCCGGGAGGCCCTGCGCAAGACCGAGGCGGGCATCGTGGGCGTCTCGCCGATCATCGGCCGCAAGCCGGTGCGTGGCATGGCCGACGCGTGCCTCACCGCCATCGGCGTGGAGACCTCCGCCGAGGGCGTCGGCAGGCACTACGGATCGCGGCAGACCTCCGACGAGGGCCTGCTGGACGGCTGGCTGGTGCAGAAGGGGGAGTCGGTGGACGTGCCGGGCGTCGCGGTGTGCCCCGTCCCGCTGCTGATGTCCGATGTGGAGGCCACCGCGAAGATGGCCAGGGTGGCGCTGGAGCTGTCGGGAGTGGACGTTGACTGACCACGCCGCGCCGAGACTGGAGATCCTGCCCGTCACGGGCCTGCCCGAGTTCGCCCCTGGCGACGACCTCACGGGCGCCATCGCGGCGGCCGCGCCGTGGCTGCGTTCCGGTGACGTGGTGGTGGTCACCAGCAAGGTCGTGTCCAAGATCGAGGGCAGGCTGCTCACGGTGCCCGCCGACCCCGAGGCCCGCGACGCGGCCCGGCGCAGGGCCGTCGAGGAGGAGGCCGAGCGCATCCTCGCGCGGATCGGCCGCACCGTCATCACGCAGAACCGGATCGGCGTCGTGCAGGCCGCGTCCGGAGTGGACGCCTCCAACGTGGCGGGTGACAAGATCGCGCTGCTGCCCACCGATCCGGACGCCTCGGCGCTGGCGCTGCGCAACGGGCTGCGCGAGCGCCTCGGCGTGGAGGTGGCGGTGGTCGTCACCGACACGATGGGCCGTGCGTGGCGGGTCGGGCAGACGGACGCGGCCATCGGCTCGTCCGGGCTGCGCGTGCTGCACTCCTACGAGGGCGCGATCGACAGCCAGGGCAACGAGCTGGCCGTCACCGAGATCGCGGTGGCCGACGAGGTGGCCGGCGCGGCCGACCTCGTCAAGGGCAAGCTCACCGGCACGCCGGTGGCGGTGGTGCGGGGACTGGAGATCGGCGACAACACCTCCACCGCCCGCGACCTGGTGCGGCCGGTGGAGGAGGACCTGTTCCGCCTTGGCACCGACGAGGCCATCGCGCTCGGCCGCCGTGAGGCCGTGCTCCTGCGCCGCTCGGTGCGGGAGTTCACCGACGAACCGGTGGCCGAGCACACGCTGCGCAGGGCCATCGGCGCCGCCCTCACCGCGCCCGCTCCGCACCACACGCGGCCGGTGCGCTTCGCATGGCTGCGGAACCGGCCGCAGCGGGTCAAGCTGCTGGAGGCGATGCGCGACGCCTGGCGGGCCGACCTCGCGGGCGACGCCTTCACCGAGGAGCAGATCGCCAGGCGGCTCCGCCGGGGCGACATCCTGTTCAACGCGCCCGAGGTGGTCGTGCCGTTCCTCGTGGCCGAGGGGGCGCACACCTACTCCGACGAGCGCCGCAACGCCTGCGAGCACACGATGTTCACCGTGGCCGGTGGCGCCGCCGTGCAGGGCCTGCTGATCGCGCTGGCCGCCGAGGGGCTGGGCTCGTGCTGGATCGGCTCGACGATCTTCGCGGCCGACGTGGTGCGCCAGACGCTCGGCCTCGGCCCGGAGTGGGAGCCGCTGGGCGCGGTGGCGATCGGCCACCCGGCGAGCGAGCCGGAGCCCCGGGGACCGCGGGAGCTGGGCGAGGGGCTGGTGGAGTTCTAGATGTTGCACGGACGCGCCGTCGCCACGCTGGAGTCCTGGCAGGCGCCGACGGCGGAGCAGGAGTCGCTGCGGCAGGCCTATCTGGGCTTCCTCGCCGCACGGGACGACGCCTGCGCGCGCTCGTGCGCGGCAGGCCACCTGACCGCCTCCGCCGTGGTGCTGGACGAGCCGGGCGAGCGGGTGCTGCTCACCCTGCATCCGCGGGTGGGCCGCTGGCTGCAGCTGGGCGGGCACTGCGAGCCGCGGGACTCCTCGCTCGCCGACGCGGCCCTGCGGGAGGCGGCCGAGGAGTCGGGGCTGGCCGGGCTGAAGCTGGACCCGGACCCGCTGCACCTGGACGTGCACCCGATCACCTGCTCGCTGGGTGTGCCCACCCGGCATTTCGACGTCCGGTTCCTGGTGCGCGCGCCGCGCGACGCGCAACCGGTGGCCAGCGACGAGTCCGACGACCTTGCCTGGTGGCCGGTCGCAGCGCTGCCGCCGGGTACCGAGGACCTCACCGAACTGATCGCCGCCGCGCTGGAACGCGCATGATCGTCCGCATCGACCCTTCGTCGCCGGTGCCGCCGTTCGAGCAGGTGCGCTCGGGCATCGCGGAGCGGATCAACGACGGCCGCCTCGCCGTGGGCGCCAAGTTGCCGACCGTGCGGGCGCTGGCCGCCGACCTGGGCATCGCGCCGAACACCATCGCCCGCGCCTACCGCGAGCTGGAGGAGGCCGGGCTCATCGAGACGCGCGGCAGGGCGGGCAGCTTCGTCGGCGCGGGCGGCGAGCAGAGCAGGCAGCGGGCCCGTGAGGCCGCCGCCGCCTACGCCGACACCGTCCACCGGCTCGGTATCGACCCTGCCGAAGCGCTGGCGATCGTCCGCGCCGCCCTCGAAGCCTGACGTCCCCTTGCCGCCCGGCAAGCTCCCCAATGCCACATTTGTTCCACTCAACGGAGCGAATGCGGCATTCGCTCCATCCAGTGGAGCGAATGCCGCATTGGGGAGCTTTCAGGGGACCTGGTACTCGGCGTCGCGGGCATCGGTGATCGCCATGTGGCCGGGGGCGTGGCCGATGGCGAACGGTGGCTTCGAGCGCATCACCGCCGCCTGCGGCGTCACACCGCACGCCCAGAACACCGGAACCTCCCCGGGCCGCACCTCCACGGGCTCGCCGAAGTCCGGGTTGGCGAGGTCGTCGATGCCCAGCAGCCCGGGCGAGCCGACGTGCACCGGCGCACCGTGCACGGCCGGATACCGCGACGTCACCCGCACCGCCGTGGCCACCAGCTCCGCGGGCACCGGCCGCATCGACACCACGAGCGGGCCCGACATCCGCCCCGCGGGACGGCATTCGCGGTTGGTGCGGAACATCGGGACGTTCGAGCCCGCGTCGAGATGCCGCACCGGCACGCCCGCCTCCCGCAGCGCGGCCTCGAACGTGAAGCTGCAACCGATGAGGAACGACACGAGGTCGTCGCGCCACAGGGCGGTGACGTCGGTGCGCTCGTCGACCAGCGCACCGTCCCGGTAGATCCGGTAGGCGGGCAGGTCGGTGCGCAGGTCGCCCGCGAAGATCGACGCGCTCGTCTCGCCCGGCTCGGTGACGTCCAGCACCGGGCAGGCCTGCGGGTTGCGCTGCGCGAAGAGCAGGAAGTCGTAGGCGAACTCGCGCGGCAGGCTCAGCAGGTTCGCCTGCGTCCAGCCGGGGCAGTGGCCGGCGGTGGGCACCCGCAGGCCGGACCGGAACTTCTCCCTCGCCTCGGACGGTGACAGCATGGCTAGACCCTCCTCTTCTCCCTCGCGAACCGCAGGCGCATCCCCGGCCGCGCCTGAGCCGCTCTGTCCACATCGGCCGCGACGACCACGGCGATCACCGGGTAGCCCCCGGTCACCGGGTGGTCGGCGAGAAACAGCACCGGCCTGCTCGACGGCGGCACCTGCAGCGCACCCGTGACCATGCCCTCGCTGGGCAGTTCCTCGTCCCTCACCCGGTCCAGCGCCGGGCCGTCGAGCCGGATGCCGATGCGGTTGCTCTCCGGCGTCACCGTGTACGGCTCGCGCAGCAACGTCGCCAGCGCCTCCCCGGCGAACCAGTCGGCACGCGGACCGGGAACCACGGTCAGCAGCAGCTCCTCCTCCGCGGGGGCGGCCACCGGCGCGAAACCGACCGGCGGCCACGTGGACGGCGGCTCGCCCACCGGTAGCACCACGCCCTCGCGCAGCGGGTCCGGGCCAAGCCCGGCGAGGACGTCGGTGGAGCGTGAGCCCAGCACCGGCTCCACCGCGACCCCGCCCCGCACGGCGACGTAGCTGCGCAGGCCCCGCTCCGGGACACCGAGCCGCAGCTCGGCACCCTCGGGCACCCGCAACACCGCGTTGGCGGCCTCGCCCCTCCCGCCGACCTTCACCGGGCACGGTGCCCCGGTGACGGCGACGGTCAGGTCCCGCAGGGCTCGCGCCACGAACCCGCCGAGGGTGACCTCCACGGCCGCCGCGTTCTCCTCGTTGCCGACGAGCCGGTTGGCCAGCCGCAGCGCACCCCGGTCGGCCGCGCCCGAGGCGCCGACGCCGATGCCCGCGTGGCCGGGACGGCCCAGGTCCTGCACCGTCGACAGTGGACCCGTGCCCACGACCTCCAGCCCCGGTGTCATGCCGACTCCTCGAAGCGGACGCGCACCCCCGGCCGCAGCAGCGCGGGCGGGTCCCGGTCCACCTGCCACATGGGCAGGTCCGTGTGCCCGATCAGCTGCCAGCCGCCCGGCGACTCCCTCGGGTAGATGCCGGTGAACGTGCCCGCGAGCGCCACCGCCCCCTCGGGCACCCGGGTGCGCGCCTCGGCCCTGCGTGGCACCGCCAGCCGGGACGAGCCGCCCGTCAGGTACCCGAAGCCGGGCGCGAACCCGCCGAACGCGACCGTCCACTCCGCACCCGTGTGCTCGGCGACGACCTCACGCTCGGTGAGCCCGGTCAGCTTCGCCACGTCGGCGAGGTCGGCGCCGTCGTAGGTCACCGGAACCCGCAGCAGCTCCCGCTCCGCCCGCGAGACCTCGGCGGGCCGGGTGGAGCGCACCACGCGCTCCACCTCGGCCGGGTCGGCGCACCGGGGATCGAGCCGCAGCAGCAGGGTTCTCGCGGCGGGCACGAGGTCGACGACGCCGCGCGGCGGGTCGGCCTCCAGCGCCGCGTGCAGAGCCCGGACCTCGTCGAGATCGTGCAGCTCGACCAGCAACCCGGAGTCGGCACACGGCAGCACGCGCATCGTCAGCTCCACAGCTCCGCTATACCACTGAGCGAGTTCCAGCCGAGGTACAGCGTCAGCAGCCACGCAAGCACGCCGAGCACCAGCAGCCAGCGCGGATAGCGGTAGCCGCCGAGCAGATCCCGCCGCCGCGCCGCCACCCACATCAGCACACCGAACCCGACGGGCAGGATGAGCCCGTTCAGCGCGCCCGCGAGGATCAGCAGTGTCGTCGGGGTCTGGTTGAGCAGCACGAACGCGATGCCGGAGACCACGATGAAGGCGATCACCAGCCAGTTGCGCCGCCGCTGCAGCGCGGGCGAGAACGTCACCAGGAACGACACGGACGTGTAGGACGCGCCGAGCACCGAGGTGATCCCCGCCGCCCACAGCACCATGCCGAACAGCCGCAGCCCGACCTCGCCCGCGGCGTGGGAGAACGCGTCGGCCGCAGGGTTGCCCTCGGCGAGCACCACGCCGCCCGCCACGACACCGAGGATCGCGAGGAACAGCAGCGCCCGCATCACGCCGGTGACCAGCAGCGCGGTCACCGAGCTGCGCGACACCCGCGCCACCTGCTCGGGCCCGGTGACGCCGGAGTCGACAAGCCGGTGCGCGCCCGCGTAGGTGATGTAGCCACCCACCGTGCCGCCGATCAACGTCGTGATGGTGAGGAAGTCGACGGTGTCGGGCACGACGGCCTGCGTCAGCGCCTCGCCGACCGGCGGGCCGGACACGATGGCCACGTACGCGGTGAGCGCGATCATCACCGCGCCGAGCACCACGACGAGGCGGTCCATCGCCAGCCCCGCCCGCTTGCTGAGGAAGATGCCGATCGCGATGAGCGCCGAGACGGTGCCCCCGATCTTGACCTCGAGCCCGAACAGCGCGTCGAGGCCGAGCGAGGTGCCCGCGATGTTGCCGATGTTGAACACCAGCCCGCCGAACACCACGAGCGCGGCCATGACGTAGCCGACCCCGGGGAGAACGCGGTTGCCGAGGTCCTGCGCCCGCATGCCGGACACGCCGATGACCCGCCACACGTTCAGCTGCACCGCGATGTCCACCAGGATCGACACGAGGATCGCGAAGGCGAACGCCGCACCGAGCTGGACGGTGAATGTCGTCGTCTGGGTGATGAATCCGGGTCCGATGGCGCTCGTGGCCATCAGGAAGATCGCGCCGAGCAGTGCGCCGCGCTTGAGGACACCGCCCGCCGTGCTGGTCTCGCCGCTGGTCCGCGTCGTGCTCTCGTCGGCCATGAGAGGGCCTCCCCTTCATGTGGTGTGCGGGAGACGGTACAGAGTTGTTGAACAATCCTGCAAGACTCTTGTTCGACTTCCCTTGTTAAGCTGGCAGCACGCCAGAACGGAGGCCCCATGACCGGCACCGAGGTGTGGGTGGACCTGCTCGCGGGCGACCGCTCGCTGCTCGACCGCACCAGCACCGCCGAACGCGTCGCCGACGTGCTGCGGCAGCGCATCATCGAGGGCGGCCTCCCCCCGGGTACCCGGCTGTCGGAGGAGAGCGCGGGCCGCGCGCTGTCGGTCTCGCGCAACACGCTGCGCGAGGCGTTCCGGCTGCTCGTCCACGAGCGGCTGCTGGTGCACGAGTTCCATCGCGGCGTCTTCGTGCGGGTGCTCGACGCCGAGGACGTGGTGGACCTCTACCGGGTGCGGCGCCTGCTGGAGACCAGCGCACTGCGGCGGGCCCGCGACGCACCCACCGAGCGCATCGCCGCGATCGGCCAGGAGGTCAGCGTCGCCGAGCGGGCCGCCGCGCAGGAGCGCTGGCTCGACGTCGGCACCGCGAACATGCGCTTCCACCAGGCCATCACCGCACTGGCGGGCAGCCCGCGCGTCGACGAGATCATGCGCCAGGTGGTGGCGGAGCTGCGCCTGGCGTTCCACGTGATGTCGCGGCCGCGAGAGTTCCACGAGCCCTACATCGAGCTCAACCGCGGCATCGCCGACCTCATCGGCGCAGGCTCCTACGCCGAGGCCGAGCGCAGGCTCGACGACTACTTCGGCGTCGCCGAGTCCCAGCTCGTCGAGGCGTTCCGTCAGATCGCGCGGTAGTCCCGCACCGGCATCCGCGGCCCGAACCGGGGCCGCGAGTACCCCGCCGCCTCCAGGTAACGCACGGCGCGCTGGCGCTGCGGCGCGTACGGCGCGAGCACGGCGTGCATGCCCTCGTCGTCGAGTGCCCTGCCGACGAGCGCGTGCCCCACGATGGCCGGGATGTGGAAGTCGCCGAAACTCACCGCATCCGGATCGCCCCACGCGCGCTGCGCGATCTCGGCCGCCGTCCACACCCCGATGCCGGGAACGTGCCGCAGCAGCGACCTGCCCTCGGCACCGCGCAGCGTGGCCGCCCGCTCCAGCCGGTGCGCCACCCGCGCCGCCGCGATCAGCGCCGAGCGCCTGCTGTGGTCCACTCCGGCCTTGTGCCAGTTCCAGTCCACGATGGACCGGATCGCGGCCGGCGTCGGCGGCACCCGCATCCCGGCGGGAGCGGGTCCCGGCGCAGGCTCACCGAACCGGCGGCACAGCTCCCGCCACGAGCGGCGGGCCTCGTAGCCGGTGACCTTCTGCTCCAGCACGGCCGGGATCAGCACGTCCCACACGCGCCCGGTGGCGCCCAGCCGCAACGTCGGCAGCCGCCTCCGGGCCCACGCGACGGCGTCGTGGTGGGCGACGAAGCCGGAGTCGTCATCGTCGGCACCCAGCAGCGCGGGCACCCCCTCCAGCAATGGCTCCGCGCCGCCACCCCACGCCCGCGCCTCGACGGCGCCGTCGGCACCGGCCCGCAGCATGAGCGTGCCGGCGCCGGTCGGGGTGTTCGCGGCGAGCCAGAACCGCCCGGACTCGTCCTGCCGCAGGCACGGGTCGCCCTTGCCCCGCCGCAGCGGGGCGAGCACGGTGGGCAGGTCGACGGTGAACGGTGGCCGCCACCGCCGGGTCGCCGGAGGTTCAGACATCGCTGGAGAACCTGATCGCGCCGTCGGGCAGGGCGATGTCCGGCCACACGCGGGCGCCGTCCAGCAGCTCACAACCCGCGCCGACCGACGCGCCGTCGCCGAGCACCACACCGCGTAACACCGAGCCCGCACCCACCCGGGCGCCCTTGCCCAGCACCGAATGCTCCACCACGGCGCCCTCGGCCACGTGCGCGTCGTCGAACAGCACCGAGCCGGTGACGCGCGCGCCAGCGCCGACGCGCGCGCCGGTGCCCAGCGTCGCACCGCCCGTGACGACGGCGTCGGGCGCGACCGATGCGCCGTCGAGGCTCAGCAGCTCACCGGACGGGCCCGGCAGCGCCGAGGTGGGCGCGAGACCACGCACGAGGTCGGCCGAGCCGCGCACGAACGCCTCCGGCGTCCCGACATCGAGCCAGTACGAGGTGTCCACGAAGCCCTGCACGTGAGCACCGGAGGCCAGCAGATCCGGAAACGTCTCGCGCTCGACCGACACCCTGCGCCCCGCCGGGATCGCCTCGACGACCTCGCGGCGGAACACGTAGCAACCCGCGTTGATCTGGTCGGTCGGCGGGTTCGGGGTCTTCTCCAGAAACGCCGTCACGCGGCCGGTGTCGTCGGTGGGCACCGAGCCGAAGCGGCTGGGGTCGGGCACGCGCTGCAGGTGCAGGGTGACGTCGGCGCCCGCCTTGCGGTGGGTCGCGACGAGCTCGCCGAGGTCGGCGCCGGAGAGGATGTCGCCGTTGAAGATCACGGCGTCGTCGGCACGGAGCCTGCCGGACACGTTGCGGATCGCGCCCGCCGTGTCGAGCGGCTCGGACTCCACGACGTACTCGATCTCCAGTCCGAGGCCGGAACCGTCGCCGAAGTAGTCCTCGAACACCTCGGCACGGTACGACGTGCCGAGCACGACATGGGTCATGCCCGCCTCGCGGATGCGCGAGAGCAGGTGCGACAGGAACGGCACGCCCGCCGTCGGCAGCATCGGCTTGGGCGCCGACAGCGTCAGCGGGCGCAGCCGGGTGCCCTTGCCGCCGACGAGGATCACGGCATCGGCACCGGAAACGGACGTCATCGCGGGCACCCTTCCCTCATCGTGTCACCAACCGCCGACAAACCGGGGGAAACGCTGACGGTTTCCGGCCGGAGGCCCTACCCTAGACACGAAAGCGGCGGCCCCGGCGAGAGAGGGCCTCGGTGACGTACGGGAGGCGAGGGCATGGACCCCCGCGATCGGGCGGACGCCGTGCTGTCCCGCGCGCAGGCGCGGAACGGCGTGGTGACTCCGGACAACATGGTCTCACCGATGGACGCCGCGAACACCCAGCAGATACCGCGATCCGTCGTGCGGCGCATCGACGGTGAGGACGATCCGGACACCACCACGCAGCTGCCGTCGTCGCTCATCGAGAGCAACGACAGTCACCTCGCCGAGGTGCCGCCGACCACCCGCCTCGACCCGCCACCGGCACCCGGCCCCGGGGACGGGGAGCCGGACGTGGAGGAGACGGAGATCAGCGGACTGGTCCCGACCACTCGCACGCGCCCGGCCAAGTCCAACGTCGCCCGCCGGCTGGAAGGCCTGTAGCCGCGCCGTGGTGGTCAGCCGCGCCGGGTCTCCAGGCGCAGCCGCACGGCGAGCCCGGCCCGGATCGCGGCGAGCAACGGCTTCCACAGCAGCCCCCGATGCCGGTCGGCGAGGTAGCGGTACGCGCTGTCGTGGTGGGCGGCGAGCATCCGCGCCGACACCTTCGACGTCGCCTGCCCGCCGATGTGCATCACTCCGGCCGAGGGCACGTACACGTTGAGCCAGCCTGCCCTGCCGAGCCGGTCGCCGAGATCGACGTCCTCGAAGTACATGAAGTACCGCGGGTCGAAGCCCTCGACCGAGTCGAACGCCTCGCGCCGCAGGAGCTGGCACGAGCCGGACAACCAGCCCGCCGTGCGCTCGACCGGCTCGCCCTTCTCCTGCCGGTAGGCGCGGGTCCACGGGTTGCCGGGCCACACCTTGCCGAAGAGGGCGTGCCCGACGCCGCGGCCCAGCGAGGGCAGCAGCCTCGCCGACGGGTACACGCTGCCGTCCGGTTCGCGGATCAGCGGGCCGAACGCGCCGCCGCGCGGCCAGCGCTCGGTGGCCTCCAGCAGTGTGTCGAGCGAGCCGGGGTCCCACTCCAGGTCCGGGTTGGCGACGACGATCCAGCCGATGCTCTCGTCCAGCTCGGCGACGCCCCGGTTGGCGCCTGCCCCGTAGCCGAGGTTCTCGCCGGTCCGCACGAGGCGCACGTTCGCGCGCTCGGCGGCCTTCTCCGGGGCGCCGTCGACGGAACCGTTGTCGGCGAGCACCACCCGCACGTCACGGTCGGTGGCCTTGTCGAGGGTGTCGAGGAAGCGCTCGAGGGTCTCGCCCGGCGAGTACGTCACGGTCACCACGGCGACCCCGTCGCCGTACGTCTTCGGCTGGGTCACGCGGTCATTGTGCACCCAGCACGCACGGTAACGGGGCGGCGGGCACGCTCGCGCGCCGGCGCCCCGTTCGCCGCGTCAGCTCACCGCCTGGCGGATGAGGTCGGCGATGCGCGCCCTCACCTCGCGCGTCACCTCCGTCACGGCGTAGCTCGTCGCCCACATCGGGCCGTCGTCCAGGTTGGCGTCGTCGTTGAACCCGAGCGTGGCGTAGCGCGACGTGAACTTGTCCGCGCTCTGGAAGAAGCAGACGACGTTGCCGTCCCGTGCGTAGGCGGGCATCCCGTACCACAGCCTGGGTGCGAGCATCGGGGCATTGGCCTTGACGGCGGCGTGCACGCATTCGGCGATCACCCGGTCGGACTCGGGCATCTCGGCGATCTTGGCGAGGACGTCGCGCTCCGCCTCAGCCGCCTTCTCCGCCCGCGACCTGCGCCGCGACTCCTTCTTCACCTCCTGCGCGCGCTCCTTCATCGCGGCGCGCTCCTCGGCCGTGAATCCCTGGTACGTGCTGGTCCTGGTGCTGCTCATGACAGGCTCCTTTCGACGATGGTGGTGCTGTCGCCGGGCGTGCGGCGGCAGCGCGGGTGAGCGCGGCGATCAGGTCGGGCTGGCGGTAGCGGCACATCAGGACCGCGCCGCCATCGAGGTGGTCTCCCAGCCGAAGCCGTCCGGGTCGGTGAACGGCTCGGCGGCACCGCCGATCGCGATGCGGTGCGACCCGCTGCCCTCGGCGGGGACGCCGGCGTCCTTGGCCAGGGCCTTGCGGCGGTACAGGCCCAGCTTGACGGGGCCCTGCCCGGCGGCGAACTCGACGTACATGCGGCCGAAGCTCTTGGCCACGGTGAGGCCGCGGTCGACGTAGAAGCGTTTGCTCGCGGCGACGTCGCTGACCCCCAGCAGGAGCACGAGGGCGTCGACCTGCCCGGTGGCCGGGCCGGTGTCCTTCTTGGCCGGGGTCGCCACCTTCCAGATCGTGCCGTCCGGGGCTCTGACGACGCCGCCGTGGCCCCACAGGGACTTCGCGACGGGCTTGAGCGTCGTGGCCCCGGCGTCGAGGGCGGCGTTGAACAGGGCGTGGACGTCGGCGGGCTGGGACATGATGAGCGAAAGGGTGAACCCGCGAAAGCCGGTGGTCGGTTCCTGCGAGGCCCGCAGGCGCAGTTCGTCGCCCAGCCCGAAGGCGGTGGTGTAGAAGCGTCCGGCGGCCGCAGGGTCGGCCACCTCGAGGGTGATGGTGTCGATGGAAGTCATGGTGGTAACGCTAGGCGCAGCCCGGTGACCAGCGCTTCTTGATTCCTGACCGGTCTGGGCGGCCGGCTACCACCACGGGTGGGGCGCGCTGGCCCGCCCGTACTCCCCGGGGCGTCCCCTGCTGCCACCCGTGGGCCGATGCCCGCGCCCCTGTCCTGCTCCTACCGTCGGCGCAGGCAGGGCAGCGCGGCACGGGCCCGCTCGGGAAGGAACGTCATGCGAGAGCCGGAGAACAACGACGGCGGCCTGCGCTGGGGGCTGATCGTCGCACTCGGCGCCGTGGCACTGGTCAGGCCGGTGCTGAGCATCGTGGGCGCGCTGGATGCGCTCGGCAAACCCTGGAGCCCGATCGCGGTGACCGCGCTGATCGCGATCGTGTGGACCGGCGCCGCCGTCGCGACCCGCGCCGAGCGGCCCGTGCCCACCCTGGCGCTGGCCGGGGTGGCCTACGCGGTCCTGGCGATCGTGCTCAACCTGGTGACGGCCACGGTCACCGACGAAGGCCGGTTCGTCACCGTGCCCGGCGCGATCGCCATGCTGGCGACCAACGCCCTGTACGGCGCCGTGCTGGGCGTGGTGGCCCACGGCCTGCTCCGGCTTCGCGAACGGGCCCGGCGCTGACGCGCGTTACACCTGACCGGCGGTGAGTCGGTACCGGTGCCAGGCGCGGTCGTAGGCCTCCCGGTGCCGGTCGGCGGTCGTGGCCCACGAGAACTCCTTGGCCCTGCGCTGCGCGGCCTCCGCCAGTGCCGCCCTCCGCGTCGGGTCGTCCAGCAGCTCGCCGATGGCTGCCGCGACGTCACCCGCGCCCACCCCGCAGTAGGCCACCGCGTCACCGCCGACCTCAGGCAGCGCGAGCCGCCGGGTGGTGAGCACGCAGGCCCCGGAGGCCATCGCCTCCAGCACCGGCAGCCCGAAGCCCTCCCCCAGGCTCGGGTAGGCCACCAGTTCCGCACCGCCGAGGAAGCCGGCCAGGGTGTCGAACGGCAGGTAGCCCGCGCGGATCACCCGCAACCGGTGCGGCACGGAGTCGAGGGCGTTCTCCACCTGGCTGTCCCAGCCAGGCTGCCCGGCGAGCACTAGCGCGGGCGGGTCCTGCCGGTTCGCGACGGCCAGCGCGAAGCCCCTGATCAGCGCGGGCACGTTCTTGCGCGGTTCGAGCGCGCCGAGAAACGCCACGTACGGGGTGTCGCCGAGGCCGACCGCGTCCCTGGCGGCACGCACCTCCTCCGGCGACGGCGGGTGGAACCGTTCGTTGTCGACGCCGTGCTGGATGACCTCCAGCTCGGCACCGCGAACCCGGGTCACGCGCCGCAGCTCCGCGGCGGTCGCCTCGCTCGGCACCACGCACACCGACGCCCGGCGCAGCGCCGTGGTCGTCCACGCCCGGAAGAACCGGGCCTTCACCGACGAGTGCAGCACCGCGTCGGTGAAGAACGTCGCATCGTGCAGCGTCACGACCGATGCCGCCCGGCTGGCGAGCGGCATCGTGTAGTGCGGGGAATGGACCACGTCCACGCCCAGTCTCCGCACGAGTCTCGGCAGGGTGGTCTGCTCCCAGGTCAGCCGCGCGGTCCTGGTGGCCGTCGACTCGGCGGTCCGGACCACGCGCGCACCCGGCGCGAGCCGCGTGTACAGCTCGGCATCCCTCGGCTGGCACACGACGGTGAACTCAGCCCCGCCCTGGTGGAGCGCGGCGACGAGCGAGTCGACGTAACGACCGACACCACCACGGTCGGCGGGGACGGCCGTGGCGTCGATCAGCACACGTGGTTGAGCCACCCGTGCAGACTACGGGGCCTCGCCGCGCCGTTGGACAGAATCCAACAAAGTGGGCCTCACCTCGCAGGATCATGCAGGGCCCAGACGGCCTTCGCCGCCTCGGCCCAGGAGAACGCGGCGGCCCGGCGGCGACCGGCTTCGGCCAGCTCAGCGGCCCTGCGCGGGGACGACAGCACCTCCCGCAACGCGCCGGCGAGCGCCCGCGCGTCCCGCCGCGGCACCGTGAGCCCGGCCCCGCCGGCCACCTCGGCCAGCGCGGGGGCGTCCGAGTGCACCACCGGCACCCCGGCCGCCATGGCCTCCAGCACGGGCAGCCCGAATCCCTCCGCCAGGCTGGGCGCCGCCAGCACGCTCGCCCCGCGCAGCACGCCTGCCAGCTCGGCGTCGGACAGCCTGCCCAGCACCCGCACGCGCCCCGGTTCGACACCGTGCTCGCGTGCCAGCGCCGCCGGGTCGAGCCCGCCCCAGCCGGGCTGGCCGGCCAGCAGCAGCGGCACGTCGAGCCCGGCCATGGCCTCCACCAGCACGTCCACGCCCTTGCGCGGCTCGAGCGTGCCGATCGCCAGCACGTAGCGCTCCGGCACGTCCACCGGCGCGGACGCGGGCAGCTCGGTGACGCCGTGCGGGACCACCCGCACGGGCGCGGGCCCGCTCACCCGGCCCGCCAGGTCGGCGGCGACGGCCGCGGTGGGCACCACGAGGGCGGTCGCCCGCCGCGCCGCCCTGCCGATCATCTGCCGGTGCCAGCGCACGCCGCGCGGCGTCAGCGTCTCCGGGTGGGTCCACGGCACGGTGTCGTGGACGGTGACCGTCAGCGTGCGGCCCCGGCCCGCGCGCGACGGCGCGAGCGGAGTGGGCGCGTGCACCGCGGCACCGCCCGGCCACAGCGGCACCCCGGCCTGCCAGGCGGCCACCAGTGCCCTCCTCGGCAGCGGCAGCATCCTCGGCCCGCGCACTCCCTCCACCCGCGCGGGCTCGGCGTCGGCGTGCCGGGCCACGGCGCTGGCGAGGGTCCAGCCGTCCGGGGTGGTGGCGGCGAGCGCGCGCAGCAGCTCGGCGGTGTAGCGGCCGGTGCCGCCCGGCACCGGGGCGAGCAGCTGCTCGGCGAGCACGACCAGTTGGGGCACGCCGCTATTCTGCCCCGGTGCCGCTCACCACCGTCATCGTCGTCACCTGGCGGGGCAGGGACCACGTCGCCGACTGCCTCGACGCCCTCGCCGCGCAGGATCGTCCACACCGGACGATCGTGGTCGACAACGCCTCCGACGACGGCACCGCCGACGTGCTCGCCGCGCACCCGTCCCGGCCCGAGGTGCTGCGCCTGTCCCGCAACACCGGATACGCGGGCGGCATCGCGGCCGCGCTGTCCGCTGTGGACACCGAGTACGTGGCCTGGCTCAACGACGACGCCGCGCCGCGGCCAGGCTGGCTGGCCGCGCTCGAGGACGCGATGGGCCAGGGGGTGGCGGCCGTGGCCTCGCGGCTGGAGTATCCGGACGGCACCGTGCAGTCCACCGGCGTCCGGCTCACCGCCGACGGGCACGGCGCCGACTCGACCGCGGAGGGTGCCCCGTTCGGGTTCTGCGGCGGCGCGGCATTGCTGCGCACCGAGGCCCTGCGGGCCGCGGGGGGCGTTCCGGCGGGCTTCTTCTGCTACTACGAGGACACCGACACGGCCTGGCGGCTGCGGCTGGCCGGGTGGGACATCCGGCTGGCACCGGATGCCGTGGCGCGGCACCGGCACGGCGCGAGCACCCGGCCCGGCTCGGTGGCCTTCCACCGCTGGAACGAACGCAACCGCCTGCTCATGCTGCTGCGCTGCGCCCCGGCCGCGGTCGCCGCGCGCGAGCTGGGCCGCTTCACGGCGCTCACCCTGTCACTGCCCGTGCGCAGGCGAGTACCCGATGCGGCGAACTTCCGCGTCCGGCTGCGCCTGCGCGTGCTCGCCGAGGTGACGCTGCGGCTACCGGCGACACTCGCGCAGCGTCGCGCCGTCGGCGCGCGGTGCACGGTGGACCGAGGCGTGGTCTGGCGGCGCTGGGCCTGCCGATAAGCTCCGCTGCGACAGCGCGTGCTGACGACGACGAGGAGCGCGGCCTTGGCTCAGGGGGACACGACACACCCGCCCGTCTCGGTCGTCGTGGTGAACTACCGCGGCGCCGACGACACGATCGCCTGCCTGCGCGCCCTCGGTGAACTCGGCTACCCCCGGCTGGAGATCATCTGCGTCGACAACGACTCCCCCGGCGACGACGCCGCCCGCATCCGCGCCGCCGTGCCGGAGGCGACCGTCGTCGGCTCCGAGCGCAACCTCGGCTTCGCGGGTGGCTGCAACCTGGGCGCCCGCCACGCGAGCGGCACCGTGCTCGCGTTCCTCAACAACGACGCCCGCCCCGCGCCCGGCTGGATCGACGCCGCCGTCGCCGCGCTGCGGGCCGACCCCGCGGTGGCCGCCGTGGCGAGCAAGGTGCTCGACGCCGAGGGCACCGGCACCGACTTCGTGGACGGCGGGCTCACCTGGTTCGGCATGGGCTACAAGCGCCACGCGGGCACGCCGATCGCCGACGTGCCCCCCGCCGAGCACGAGACCGCCAAGGACGTCCTGTTCGCCACCGGCGCGGCCATGTTCGTGCGCGCGTCGGTGTTCGCCGAGCTCGGCGGGTTCGACGAACGCTTCTTCATGTTCTACGAGGACGTGGACCTCGGCTGGCGGCTCAACCTGCGCGGCTGGCGGGTGCGCTACGTCCCGGAGTCGCTGGCCTACCACCGCCACCACGGCACCATGTCCGAAGTGGACACGCCGGACAGCGGCCGCGAGACCTTCCTGCTGGAACGCAACGCCCTGTGCGCGCTGTACAAGAACCTCGCCGACGACACCCTCGCCAGGGCGCTGCCCGCGGCGCTGGCGCTGACCGTGCGCAGGGCCACCGCCCGCGGCGAGCTGGACCCCACGCAGCTGGATCTGGAGCGCGACGCGGGCACGCCGGAGACCGCGCCCGTGCCGGTGCCACGCAGCACGCTCGCCGGGGTGCTGGCCGTCGACCAGTTCGTGGAGCTGCTGCCGTCACTGGCGCAGGCAAGGCAGGCCGAGCAGGCCGCGCGGGTGCGCACCGACGCCGACCTGCTGCCGCTGCTGCGCAACGCGCTGGAGCCCGCCTACCCCCTGCCGCGCTACCTGGCCGCGCACGACATCCTCGTCGCCGCCTTCGGCATCGAGCAGGCGTTCGGCAAGCGCCGCCGCGTCCTCGTCGTCACCGGCGACGCCATCACCGAGCGCATGGCGGGCCCGGCCATCCGGGCCTGGAACATCGCCACCGTGCTCTCCGCCGAGCACGACGTCCGGCTGGTGACGGTCAACCCGCTCGCCGACCCGCCGCCCGCGCCGTTCGCGGTCAGCGCGGCCCGCCGCCGCGACCTCACCGAGCCGATCGAGTGGGCCGACATCGTGATCCTGCAGGGCCACGTGCTGGAGATGGCTCCCGCGCTGAAGGACGAGCACTCGCACAAGATCGTCGTCTGCGACCTGTACGACCCGATGCACCTGGAACTGCTGGAGCAGGGCAAGGACGCGCCCGACGACCGCAGGAGCGCCGACCTGGCCGGGGTCACGCGCGTGCTCGACGCGCAGCTGGAGCGCGGTGACTTCTTCCTCTGCGCCTCTCAGCGGCAGCGGCACTTCTGGCTCGGTCACCTGGCCGCACTCGGGCGGCTCTCGCCGCGGCTCTACGACGCCGACCCCACCACGCGGTCCCTGCTGTCGGTCGTCCCGTTCGGGCTCTCGGCGACCCCGCCGCGGCGCACCGGCCCCGGCCTGCGGGCGTCGCTGGACGGCATCGCCGACACCGACCACGTGGTGCTGTGGGCGGGTGGCGTCTACAGCTGGTTCGACCCGCTGACGCTCGTGCGCGCCGTCGGGCAGCTCAGCGAGCGCAGGGCCGGCCTGCGGCTGGTGTTTCTCGGCATGCGTCACCCGAATCCCGAGGTGGCGGAGATGGACATCGGCACGCGCACGGTCCGGCTCGCGGACTCCCTCGGCCTCACCGGCAAGCACGTGTTCTTCAACGAGCAGTGGGTGCCCTACGGCGAGCGGCAGAACTGGCTGCTCGACGCCGACTGCGGGGTCACCACCCACTTCGAGCACGTGGAGACCACGTTCGCGTTCCGCACGCGAGTGCTGGACTACCTGTGGGCGGGACTGCCGATCGTCACCACCGACGGCGACGCGTTCGCCGACCTGGTGCGCGAGGAACGGCTCGGCGTCGTGGTGCCCGCCGAGGACCCGGACGCGCTGGCCGAGGCGCTGGAGCGCTGCCTGTACGACGCCGAGTTCGCGGCGGCCTGCCGGGAACGCATCGCGGTCGTCGCCGAGCGGTACACGTGGCCGACCGTGCTGGCGCCGCTGGTGGAGTTCTGCCGCGACCCGCGTCCGGCGGCCGACCGGCTGCCCGGTGCCGCCGACCTGGTGCCCTCGGAGCCGCTGCGCGGAGCCGAGCTTGTGCGCAGGGACCTGGCCCTGGTCAGGGAGTACCTGGCCGAGGGGGGCCCGGCCGAGCTCGCCCGCCGCGCCGCGGGCCGGGTGCGCAAGCTCGCCCGGCGGGGGCGGCACCGTGGCTAGGACCGCGCTGCGGGTGCTGCTGGACGGCACGCCGTTGCTGGGCAACCGCACCGGCATCGGCCGCTACACCGCGTCGCTGTCCGAGGAGCTGGCCTCGATGTCCGATGTGGACACGCGGGCCGTGGCGTTCACGTTGCGCGGCTGGCGCCGCCTGCGCACGGTACTGCCGCACGGGGTGCGGGCGCGCGGGATGCCCGTGGCGGCACGGCTGCTGCGCAAGGCGTGGCTGCGCTCGTCGTTCCCGCCCGTGGAGCTGTTCGCCGGGCCGACCGACGTCGTGCACGGCACCAACTTCGTCCTGCCGAGCGCGGCCCGCGCCGCCGGGGTGCTCACCATCCACGACCTGGCCTTTCTCGACGCGCCGGGAGAGCTGCCGCCGAGCGACAGGGAGTTGCCGGAGCTGGTCCGGCGCGGTGCCGCGAAGGCCGACGTCGTCTGCACGCCGACCGCCGCGGTCGCCGACGCCGTGGCGGAGCGGCTCGGCATCGACAGGGGCAAGGTCGAGGTGACGCCGCTCGGCGTGGACGCGGGCTGGTTCACCGGGCGGCCGCCGAGCGACACCGTGCGGGAGCGGCTGGGCCTGCCAGGCCGGTACGTCCTCTTCGCCGGGGCGGCGGGCCCGCGCAAGGGCCTCGACTGGCTGGTCAAGGCGCACGGCCTGAATCCGGACCTGCCGACGCTGGTGTTCGCCGGGCCCGGCGGCTTTCCGCGGGGCGAGCGCCTGCACCACATCGGCTACCTGTCCGACCTCGACCTGCAGCGGGTGGTGGCCGGTGCGGCGGCGCTGGTACTGCCGTCCCGGGACGAGGGGTTCGGCCTGCCCGTGCTGGAGAGCATGGCGTGCGACGTGCCGGTGGTGTGCACGGACGTGCCCGCGCTGCGCGAGGTGTCGGGCGGGCTGGCCAGGCTGGTTCCCTACGGCGACGTCGAGGGCCTCGCGGCTGCGCTGGCCGAGGCGGTGGAGGAGCCGAAGGCGGCCTCGGCGTCGGCGACCCGCAGGGCGCACGCGGCCAGCTTCACGTGGCGCCGCTGCGCCGCGGCCACGGTGTCCGCCTACCGCAGGGCCGTCGAGCTCCACTAGCGCCCACCGCCACCGAGCCCACGGTGACCTTGGGTACGTACCGTGTACCCAAGGTGCCCTTCGGCTCGCCCGCAGGCCGTTCAGCCGCGCTGGAAGTAGGCGTGCAGTGCCTCGCGCCACGGGCGCAACGGTGTCAGCCCCGCCTCGGTCCACGACGCCGACGACAGCACCGAGTAGGCGGGCCGGGGCGCGGGGCGCGGGAACTCCTCGGTGGTGCACGGCCGCACGCGCTCCGGGTCGGCGCCCAGCTCGGAGAAGATGGCGCGGGCGAAGGCGAACCAGGTGGTCTCGCCACCACCGGTGCAGTGCAGCACCCGCCGGGCGGGTCCCGCGCCGTCGGCGATCCGGCCCGCGAGCTGGAGCAGCCCCGCCGCGAGGTCGGCCGACCACGTCGGCGTCCCGCGCTGGTCGTCCACAACGGACAGCGTGTCGCGTTCCTTCTCCAGCCGGGTCATGGTCTTGACGAAGTTGGCGCCGGCCTCGCCGTACACCCAGGACGTGCGCACGATCCACGCCTGCGCGCCCGAGCCGAGCACCGCGTCCTCCCCGGCGGCCTTGGTGCGCCCGTAGGCGCTGCGGGGCCCGAGCGGGTCGTCCGGCTCGTAGGGCCGGTCGCCGTCGCCGGCGAAGACGTAGTCGGTGGACAGGTGCACCA
Organism: Prauserella muralis; assembly: GCF_003202285.1. GTDB lineage: Bacteria > Actinomycetota > Actinomycetes > Mycobacteriales > Pseudonocardiaceae > Prauserella_B > Prauserella_B muralis. Next base: position 1,843,202 of record NZ_MASW01000001.1, on the reverse strand, counting down.
GGGGAACGCGCCGCGAGGAACAGGCCGCGGCGAGCACCCTCGGGCCGTCGGCGTTGACGGCGAAGGCGCGGTACTCGTCGGTCTCGGCCGCGTCCACCGCCGTGTAGGCGGCAGCGTTGACGACGATCGGGAACCGGCCGCTCTCCCTGGCCCTGGCGGCCAGTGCCGAGACGGCCTCCACGACGGCGCCCGCCTCGGTCACGTCCAGCTCGCCCGACCCGGGGGCGCGCACGTCCACGCCCTCGCCCGCACCGCCGGCGCGGCCGGCACGGTCAGCACGGCCGGCAAGGTCAGCAAGGTCAGCAAGGTCACTGCCCACCTGGCCCGTGCCACCGGGCACCAGGATCGCCAGACCCGCCACGGCCATCACCTCCCTGTCAGCGTGGCCCGGCCCTTCAACGGCTCCCACCACGCGCGGTTCTGCGAGTACCAGCGGACAGTGTCGGCGAGGCCGGTCTCGAAGTCGATCCGGGGCTCGTACCCGAGTTCCGTACGGATCTTGCCGATGTCGACCGAGTACCGCCGGTCGTGCCCCTTGCGGTCCTCCACCGGCTCGACCATCTCCCAGCCCGCGCCGACGGCGGCCAGCAGGCGCTCGGTCAGCTCGCGGTTGGTGAGCTCGGTGCCGCCGCCGATGTTGTAGATCTCGCCCGGCCTGCCCCGGTCGGCGACGAGCTGGATGCCGTGGCAGTGGTCGTCCACGTGCAGCCAGTCGCGCACGTTGAGCCCGTCGCCGTAGAGCGGCACCGGCTTGCCGTCGAGCAGGTTCGTCACGAACAACGGGATGACCTTCTCCGGGAACTGATACGGGCCGTAGTTGTTCGAGCACCGCGTGACACACACGGGCAGCCCGTAGGTGCGGTGGAACGACCGCGCCAGCAGGTCCGACGACGCTTTCGACGCCGAGTACGGCGAGTTCGGCTCCAGCACGTGGTCCTCCGACCACGAGCCGCTCTCAATCGAGCCGTACACCTCGTCGGTGGAGACGTGCACGAATTTTCCGACACCCGCGTCGTGAGCGGCCTGCAGCAGCGTCTGCGTGCCGAGCACGTTGGTGAGCACGAAGTCGGCCGAGCCCAGGATCGAGCGATCCACATGCGACTCCGCCGCGAAGTGGACGACGAGATCGACGCCGGCCATCAGCTCGCCGACCAGTGCGCCGTCGCAGATGTCGCCGCGGACGAAACGCAGCCGTTCCTCGGCGGCCACGGGCACGAGGTTGCTCTCGCTGCCCGCGTAGGTGAGCTTGTCGAGCACCACGACCTCGGCGTCGCGCAGCGAGGGATACGCACCGGTGAGCGCCTGCCGCACATAGTGCGACCCGATGAACCCCGCTCCACCGGTGACCAGCACTCGCATGTGTTTCCTCCCGGACTCGTCGGGGCAGTCTGTCACGGGCTGCCCCGAGGGAAACGCAACATCCAGGCAACGTTTCCCGATCGAACGCACTCCTCACAAGTAGATCAGTAGTGTGGATCGTGGCGTCGACTGGGAGGAGCGCACGGTGACCGACTGGCCGCGGGGACCGGTCGAGGCGGCATCAGTGCGCCGCAGGAGCCGGGTGGGCGCGTTCGCTCTCCTGGGTGGCAAGGCCGTCATCTCACTCGTCTCGGTGGCCGTTCTCGCGCTGGCCTGGTACGGCTGGCAGTTCGTCGGCAACGTCAGTTCGGGTGTCACCACAACGGACGTGTTCGACAGCGAACCACAGGCCGTTCCGCTGGATGGAGCAATCGACATACTCCTCGTCGGGCAGGACAGCCGCACCGACGCCCAGGGCAACCCGCTTCCCCAGGAGGTGCTCAACCGGCTGCACGCGGGTGAGGCCAACGGTGAGCGGCAGACCGACACCATGATCCTCGTGCACATCCCCCAGGACGGCACGCGCGCGGTGGCGATCTCGTTCCCCCGCGACTCCTGGGTGGAGCTGGCAGGCGGCTACGGCACGCACAAGCTCAACAGCGCGTTCGTCTACGCCTACAACGACCGGTTCGAGACCCTGCAGCAGGAGGGCGAACTCGGGCAGGACGAGATCGAGCAGAAGGCGAGGGAGGCGGGCAGGCGCAACCTGATCGCCACGATCGAGCAGTTCATCGGCAAGCGCGGGATGATCGACCGCTACGCCGAGGTGAACCTCGCGAGCTTCTACGAGGTGACGAAGGCCATCGGCGGCGTCGAGGTGTGCCTGAACAACCGCGTGCGGGAGCGGAACTCCGGCGTGAACCTGCCCGCGGGGCGGCAGACCCTGCAGGGCGTGCAGGCGCTCGCGTTCGTCCGGCAGCGCTACGACCTGCCGAACGGCGACCTCGATCGCATCGCCCGGCAGCAGGCGTTCCTGTCCGGTCTGGTGCGCAAGATGCTCTCCTCGGAGGTGCTGTTCGACCCGGGCAGGCTCAGTGACGTGGTCGCGGCGGTGAAGAAGTCGGTGGTGCTGTCGAAGGACTGGGACCTGCTGCAGTTCGCCGCGCAGATGCGCAACCTGTCCGGCGGCAACGTGGAGTTTCACACCATCCCCGTGATCGGCGACGCACGGATCGGCAGTGCGTCCGTGTTGGAGGTGGACCAGCAGGAGGTCCGCGCGTTCGTCGACGAACTCGTCACCGACGAGCAGGAGGACACCACGGAGCCGGCGCCATCGGTGATCGCGGGCGCCGAGGAGATCACCGTGGACGTCTTCAACGGATCCGGCGACGAGGGTCTCGGCGAGTCCGTGCGAGAACTGTTGCAGAGCAAGGGTTTCCAGGGCGAGGGTTTCGCCACAGTGGACCCGGCCACGGAGTCGGTGATCCACTACCACCCGGGCGAGGAGTCGGCCGTGGACGCCGTGCGCCAGGCACTCGGCGAGACGCTGGCCGCCGTGGAGGACAGCACGCTGGCCAGTGGCAGGCTGAGCGTCATCCTCGGTTCCGACTACGAGCTGAACGTCACCGCGAGCTCCGAGGCCGCCGCCGAGCCCAGCTTCGCGGGGCAGGCACCTCCGCGGCAGAACCTCACCTCGCCCTCCGGCGCGCAGCAGACGGACGGCGCCGAGCCGGATGAGCCCATCACCGCCGGTGACGTGCCCTGCGTCAACTAGGCTGTCCGTCATGGGGACCGCGCGCGGGGTGGGGAGGAGCCAGCGTGGACAACGACGACGATCGCGACGCCGGCCGGACTGAGTCCGAGCCGGAGGTGGCCTCGTCGGCTGTCCCGACGCCGTACCCCCGCTCATCGGGGACGGGCGATGGCGAGGCCCCCGATTCCGAGGACGGGGACGGTGACGCCGGCCGGCCCGGCGAGCAGGCCGGGGACGCGCCGCCGCGGCGGCGCAGGCGCTCGCCGGTGCGCGCCGCGGCCCGCACGCTCATCGCCCTGCTGTCGGTGGTGGCGCTGGCCGCCACCGGCTACGCCTACGCGACGCTGGACCAGCTGCAGGACAACGTCCAGACCACCGACGCGCTGACCTACGACGACCACGGGGACGACGAGGAGGGCACTCCTCCCCCGCCGAAGGACGACGGGGCCACCGACATCCTGCTGGTCGGCGCCGACTCGCGCACCGACATGCAGGGCAATCCGCTGCCGCTGTCGATGCTCAAGCAGCTGCGCACGGAGAGCAAGGAGGGCATCAACACCGACACGCTGATCGTCCTGCGCATCCCGAAGGACGGCAGCGCACCGTCGGCCGTGTCGATCCCCCGCGACACCTGGGTGGACGTGCCGCAGGGCGGGCGGGACAAGATCAACTCGGCGTACGGGGCGGCGAAGGTCGCGGAGGCTCAGCGGCTGCGCGCCGAGGGCAGGACCGACAGCGCCGCCATCTCCCGCGAGTCGGACCAGGCGGGCAGGCGAGCCCTGGTCAAGACCGTGCAGGACTTCACCCAGGTCAGCATCGACCACTACGCCGAGATCGGACTGCTCGGCTTCTACCTGCTCACCGAGGCGCTCGGCGGTGTGGAGGTGTGCCTGAACCACGCGACCGAGGACAAGGACTCGGGTGCCGACTTCGCGGCCGGGCCGCAGGTCGTCTCGGGTGGCGAGGCGCTGTCGTTCGTGCGCCAGCGCAAGAACCTGCCGAGGGGCGACCTCGACCGCATCGTGCGGCAGCAGGCGTTCCTGGCGTCGGCGCTGAACAAGGTGCTCTCGGCGGGCACGCTGACCAACCCCGGCAAGCTCAGCCAGCTCACCGAGACGGTGCGCCGCTCGCTGGTGATGGACCCCGACCTGGACCTGCTGCAGTTCGCCGAGCAGGCCAAGGACATCGCGAGCGGCAAGATCCGGTTCGTGACGATCCCGGTGGTGCAGGTGGGCGCGCGCAGCGCGGACGGCCAGAGCATCATCACCGTGGACACCGGGCAGGTGCGCTCGTTCCTGCGCAACCTGGTGAACAGGGACCTGCCCCCACCGGCGGCCGGAGGCGGCGGCTCGGCACCCGCGGCCGGTGCGTCGGCCCCCATCACGGCCGACGGGGTGCCGTGCGTGAACTGACCGGGTCGTTAGGGTCGGGTGTGTGAGCCTCACCGAACAGCTGTTGCGCCCGATGCTGGCCTCGTCCGCGGCCCGGCCGCTGGTGACGCACTACGACGACGCCACGGGCAGCCGGATCGAGCTGTCCGTCGCCACGACGGCGAACTGGGCGGCGAAGACCGCGAACTGGCTGGTGGAGGAGTTCGACGTCGAGCCGGGCGACGAGGTCGCCGTCGACCTGCCCGCCCACTGGCAGACCGCAGGGGTCCTGCTGGGTGCGTGGTGGTGCGGGGCGCACGTCGTGGCCGACCCGGCGGGTGCGCGCGTCGCGTTCACCGGGCCGGAGGGCACGCCGGGCAAGGCCGAGGCGACGGCGATCGTCGCGCTCGACCCGCTGGGCCGGGGGCTCGGCGCGCCGCCGTCGGGTGGGGCGCTCGACTACCTCTCGGAGGCCCGGCTCGCCGGTGACGACTTCTCCCCGCTGCTGCCCATCGACGGCGGCACGCCCGCGCTGCTCGGCACCACGGTCGACGACCTGCTGGCCACGGCCAGGGAGCGGGCCACGGCGCTGGGCATCGGCGCGGGCGATCGCGTGCTGTCCACGCGGGCGTGGTCGCTGCCGGACGGGGTGCTCGACGCGCTGCTCGCACCACTGGCCGCCGGGGCGAGCCTGGTGCAGGTGACCAACGCCGACCCCGCCCGGCTGGACGCCCATCGCACGACGGAGCGCACGACGGTGGACCTGGTGTCCTGACCGGTCCGCGACCGGCAAGGTCAGGCGTTCTGCCACGCCGCATCGGCCTTGCCGGCGGCGGCGCGCCTGCGCCCGAAGATCAGGTGGTCGAGCGAGAGCCGCCCGCCGTTGAAGCCCAGCGCCAGCCCGGCGAGCCCGAGCACCAGCACGAGTTCGTAGCCGCCCTGGCCGGTGAGCCCGGCGTCGAGGTGGACGAAGAACAGGGCGCCGAGACCGCTGATCGCGTAGCCGATGCCCACCACCGGCAGCGCGAACCCGGCGATGAACGCGATCGAGCCGAGCACCTCGACGGCCATGAGGAACAACGCGGTGACCGTGGGCAGCGGAACGCCCGCGGCGCCCACCATGTCGGCCGTCCCTCCGATCCCCATGTCCCACTTCTGCAGCCCGTGCGCGAGGAACACCACCGCGATCGCGACGCGTCCGAGCAGCGCCGCCACGTCCTGTACGCGACCGAACATCCCAAACCACCCCCGTATAGATGAACCTTCAACTAACAAGGTTGATCGTATCCGGCCCAGGTAAAGCCGGGGGAAAGAACCTGACCGCCGCGCGAGCCTGTTCGACCGGTTCGACGATCGAATCGTGACCGCGTGCCCCGCTAAGCTGCGGCCGTGAACGGCGCGCTGCGGTGGAGCAACGAGATACTGGCCTTCCTGCTGGAACTCGCCGCCCTGGTCGCGCTGGCGTACTGGGGCTTCACCGCCGACCTCGGCACCGTGAGGGCGATCGTGCTGGGACTGTGCGCGCCGACCTTCGCCGCCGTTCTCTGGGGCCTCTTCGCCGCGCCGCGGGCGCGGTTTCCCCTGCCCGTGCCCGGCGTGCTGGCGGTGAAGGCACTCGTGTTCGGCGCGGCGGCGGCCGCGCTGTACGCCCGGGAGCACGCCGTGCTGGCCACCGTGTTCGCGGTCGTCGTGCTCGTCAACACCGTCGTCGTCACCGGGTACCGGCACCGGGAGCGGCAACGGGGTGCCGCACCCGGCACGTGAGCCGCGATGAGTTCCCTCCGCCGTCCGAGTCGATACAGGCGTCACACGATGCGGACGACGAGGAGAGACGATGCTGATCATCGCGGGCCGGATCCGGGTCGACGAGCGCGACCGGGACGCCTACGTCGCGGACTGCCGCCGGGTCGTCGAACAGGCACGCCGTGCGCCGGGGTGCCTCGACTTCGGCATCACCGCCGACCCGCTGGTACCCGACCGGGTGAACATCTACGAGCGGTGGGCCTCCGATGACGCGCTCGCCCGGTTCCGGGGCGCGGGCCCGGGTGACGACCTGGGCAGCCGGATCCGCGAGGCGGACGTGCACAGGTACCGGATCGCCAGCGTCGAGGATCCGTGAGAACCCTACTGGGAGTGGACCGAATGCGGCACTGGTGCCACTGGATGGAGCGAATGCCGCATTGGGGAAGCACTACGAGTGCACGTCTGCACCTTCCGTGTGGCTCGCTTCCGTATCGAAGTGGGGTGCGGCTGGGCCTTGCAGCCTGGCGGGCCGGGCAATGAATGGCCTGGGGTGGTCGCCGGTGGGTACCTTGGCCGCGTCGTCCGACGATCGCCCGGCCAGTCAGCGTGGCGGGGGTGGTTCCGGTACATCTCCTGGTTCCGCCGCTTGCGGCTTGGGCTGCGTCTTGGCGGGCGTAGGCGAATGCTCGAATGGATACGCAGCCTCCGAGTTTTGACGCTCGCGATCGATCTGATCGAGCGTCTTCACCGAATCCTCTGACTTCTGGCCTTCGTAACGCATACGGCCTGCGTTGGTGTTCTCGATATCGGCATAGGAACCGTTCGCAGCATGTAGCTTGTCTGCGATCCCGTCGCCGATCTGCGCCAGCGCGACGCAGCCCTTCGTAACGCGGACTAGCGCGGCACCGACGACCTCCGACGAGAAGCCAGCGTCGACCGCGTCCGGCATGTCACTTGCGATCAAGTCAAGATCTGCGACACCACCACGGAGATAATCCGCAGCCTGAGTCAGTGCGCCTTCGTCGTAGAAGTAGCCGTCCACGTCCGTCCCCCTCGTTTCGCCATCGTCAGCGAGTCCAGTCCTGCACTGGCTCGGGATGTCGTGCGTCTTCGGCAAGTGGCATGTCGAAGACGACTCTCGCCGCTCCCGCTTCGAACGCGACCTCGTCGATCTGGGCGACATCTATCGCCGCTGCCGCCTGATACGGCCCACATCCGGCTTGCAGCGCGGGCAACGAGGAGTACGCGAGCAGCAATGGTTGCCCCGGTTTACGACAGTACAACTCGGCGTCCACGTGCCTGTCGCCTGCCCTGACAGGGCGTGTCGGTATCCACACCATCCCGGTCGCCGCCATGTCGTCGCCAGCCAGCTTGATGTGTTCCATCGGCTCCATCTCGGATGGCTCCGGCGCCGGATAGCGCGAGCCCTCGGGGTGCCATGCGTCCAAGGCGACGAGTAGGGCGTCATCTAGCGCGCGACCCAATTCGACGACTTCAGCACAAGTCGCACGCACACAAGGTTGCGCGTCGCCGCAGGACACTACAAGGTTGGTAATCCGCGTGTACGCCCAGAGAATCAGTTCATTGCGGACGCTCTTGTAGAACTCCAGCGAACCTTCGGGCTTTGTCAGGACATACAGGCGATCGACTTCAAGGTCGGCAATAACGTCGAGGGTCGCCAACGCCCTCCGGTCGAACGGCTTCAGTTCCGGCTCGGCGCCGGACTCACGATCAAGATTATCTGCCAACGATCATCCCCCAACCGACCTCGTACGACTCGTTCCATATCTCCTCATGCCCCCCGCGTTATGTGAACCCGGCCCGTATACGCGATCGGCTCGGCATCGTGGTCGGGTGACAATACAAGCGTCATCTTCCCGCTTGAGTCGTTGACGGTGTACGCACTATCGAACGTCACCTCATGGCCTGGCGCAACCTGCTTGTCCGGCAACAACGGTGCTTCACAGGGACCTCCGGGATCAGCCAGGAGCCGAGACGCGCCTTCCGCGCGTTCGGGGTTGCTGGGAGCCATATCGCGAAGTCGGTAGTCGCCAACACCACCATTTCTGACTCGGATCGACACTATGGCACCGAACCGCGCATCACCTGGGTATGCTGTCGAACTCGGCTTACACGGCCGCGCACCGACTACTTCGATAGTCACCCCACTGCGCCACGTATGGTGCCCCCAGGCAGTGCTTTGCGGCTTGCCCTTGTTCGAGGAGCCCCCGCAACCGCTGACCAAGGATACGGCCGTCAGGACGGCACCGACGGCAGCCGTACTGCGCAGCATGGTTTCAGCCCTCACGTCGGTAGAAGCGTACCCAACGCTCGTCCTCGGCGTCGGCGGTGCGCTCGTCAGGAATGGCGGCGTCGGTCGCTGGTTCAGTGTCTTCGGCGAACCATGCCGGGTTGGCGGGATTGCGGAGTGCGTTTTCCGGCCAGGTGGGGAATGCTTCGCGGAACGCTGCGGCGGACATGTCACCGATGCCCGTTTGCTCCATGGTTTCCCGGATCAACGGGTCCGACATCAGCTCCCACACCTGAACGTCGCTGAGCCGGGCAACCGGGATCGCACGGGGGCCGCCATTCGGGTAGCGCAATGCCGGTACGTGGTCCAGCTCGAGGAGCCTGCGAGCCTGAGGTGCCACCTTCGCGCCCGCCGCGACGGAGTGCAGGATCCCGTTGTAGACGAGATCCCAGATGCGGCGGTCGGCCTGCCAGTCCGTGCGGTCCATGGCGATGTTGTCCTCATCGTCGGCAAGACCAAGCGTGATCACCGTCGGCCCGCTGCCGAAGTTGATCTGTCGTAGCGCGTACAAGTTGACCACGTGGTTCCGGCGATGAACACCGAATCGGTAGAGGTCGTACTGGCACCAGTCCGCGCCAGCCGACAAGACGGTGTAGCTGAACGGGCCCGTGATCAGCAGGGAGACGCCGACGAACAGCAGCCACAGCGGCCAGTAACTCACCCAGACGAGCGGAGAATCGCCAGCGATCACACAAATCAGCGAGAACCCCACCACCAGCATGGCCAGGCTGACGAAGAACAGCGCGAGCTTCGCACGCCTGCTTTTCTTGTGCCACGCCAGCACCGGCCCCATACCCGCCGGAGGCGAAGGCTTGTAACGGGCGTTCACATCGCGATCACGACCGTCCCCCTCGTCACGACCAACGTAGCCGCGGCCGTGTGGGGGAAACGGCTCACCGGTGTCCCGGTCAGGGCGCGGCGGCAAACCTGACCCACCGCCCGAAGGCGTAGTCACCGGCCCATGCCCTCGTAATTGATCTTATGCATCTGACCAGGCATTTCCTTCTGCTCCGGCACGTAGTAGTCCACTACTTTACTACCGGCGAAACCACCGATGATGCTGCCGGCGCCACCGCCAAGAACGGTGCCCCACGGCCCAGCAGCGCTACCGATGACACTGCCAACTGAACCTCCGACAGCTCCACCACTGAGGATTCCGGCTGACTTCGCGACCGCCTTACCCCAGGTCTGTTCACCCGTCGAGGCCCCCCACATCTCGGTGCCGACCGTCAGAGTGGTGCCGATGTAAGGCAACTTCTTCAACACACCACTTACTGCCTTGATGCCGAGCGCAGCGTCATCAATGGGGGCGGCGATGTTCGGACTTCCCCGTCCTGGGTAGCCTGCCGCCCCCGTTCGAAATCGGTCCGGGATATGTTTCAGGAGCTTGTCCAGTGAGTCGAACTTCGCGCGATACTGCTGCTCCTTGGCAGTCGACCTGGCCGCGTTGATCAGGGCACGTGCGCGTTCGGGCGGCGGCAGCTTTCCGGCGGCCATCTGTTGGAATCCGAGCGCGTTGGCCGCAAGCCGATCAGCCTTCAACAGCGACTCGTAGCGGAGATTCTCCGCCGAGCCGACACCGCTGATCACAGCTGACGCGCTCGTGTTACCGATCGTCCACGCGTCGACGTTGGCGCCCTTGCTCGGATGCAGTGCCTGCCACAGCCGCGAATGCGCTTCCTTCTCGTTGTTGCGAGCAGCGGTGAAGATGGCCAGGCATTCGTTATAAGCGTCGACCTTGCGGTTGAACTCATTCACGAGCTGCTTGTAGCCGTCGATCACTGCCTGCTTCGCTTGAATTTCGCCCGCTGAGTCGCCTGGCATCGTGGGCGGCATCCGAAGATCAGGCGGCACGCCCGGACTTTGCGGATGCTCGACGATCGGGCCATCGACTGTGAGCCCACCCGCACGCGCCTTGCTCACGACCTCGTCCATCTGCCGCTTCACACCGTCCAAGGAATCGGCGAACTCATTGAGCGCTCGCGAGTACAGCGGCAGCGTGTAGCAGAGGTGATGCAGCGGATCAAGCGTCGCTGTGACGGACTCGGCGAAGGCATCCCGCGCGGGGCCAGACCACGTGACCTCCGTGCTGTCGCGGCTCTTGCGGTAGAGCGTCTGCGCGTCCTCGGCGTACCGCACAGCCTTATCAAGCTGCTCAGCAGCGTCGCGGCACATCTCAACGCTGCCATTGACGGTGGTATTCAGATCGCTCGCGGCCACAACGCCTCCCCCGTGATGTTGCCAGCTCAAGCGAACGTAACACGGAGTTACCAGCTGAACACGTACTTCCCTCATTCTCCAGCTAGTAGCTACTTGGCGGCGCTCACAGGACCGGCTGGATCCGGTGCCGGATCCAGAACATCGCCCGCTCACTGCAGTGTGACGGTGGCCAGGCTCTTGCCGTCGTGGCGTTTGGCGCGAGGGAGCTGCACGCCGGTGGGGTCGTCGTCGGCTTCCCACCGTTGGCAGCGGCCGAGCGTTGCGCTCAACGTGTCGGCGTCCGCTGGGACGAGGGACGGCCAGTTGTTGACGCCGAGGCCAGCGTGCCGAGGTCGCGTTGGGTCGGCTGTTGACCAAGGGCCGCGCGCCCGGTATGCACGTCATCGGCGCGCTGCAGGACCCCCCGCAAGGAGGTCGTGAAGTGGCGCGACTTGTTCCCCACCCGCATGGCGCTGCGGCTGGTCGAGGGCTCGAAGTGCGGCATGGTGCTCGGCGACGGTGCCCGTGACCGCGGTGCCCGCTGTGAGGAGATCACCGAGACCGCGCGCGGCGTGGGCTACGTGGTCGAGGCCGGCTCTCGTGCCGTGACACGCGTGCGTGCCGCCTATCTGACCGACGACGACATCCGGCAGCTCGCGCAGACCCACCGGCCCGGGCCGGTGCTCCACTCCGGGGAAGCGGGGCGTCGCCTGATGACCAGTACCCACTCGGCACAGCAGCCGGAACCGATCAGCAAGGACGGTGCGGCGACCTGTCCCCGGACGACGTTGACCGGGACGCGCAGGTCGTCCGTGTCCAGCGGCAGCTCAAGACCGTGCAGGGTGTCACGCTGCCCTGGAGCGAGCCCGACGGCGAGCGGGTAACGGTGCGGGTTCTGATGATGGGTGAGGCAGGACGCCTCGGTACCGGTGACCTGTTCACCAAAGTGGTGTGGCACGGCGCGTTCCGGCGACCGGAATCGAGTACCGCAACCGCGAGGACGGCATGCATGCCCTGAGGCATTTCTACGCGTCCACACTGCTGTCCCGCGGTGTGTCGATCACCGAGCTCGCCGACCTCGGACACGCCGACCCGGCTTCACTCTCCGGACCTACACCCACCTGGTGCCGTCGAGCCACGAGCGTGCCCGCCAGGCCGTCGATGCCGTCTTCGCACGGCCTACCGACCACGACGGCCTGGAGGCGGCCTGATCATGGCGACTACCCGGGCAAAGAGGAAGCCGCCATCATCGGCTCAGCCCTTGAGCAGGGAGCGGGCCATCACGAGGCGCTGGATCTGGTTGGTGCCCTCGTAGATCTGGGTGATCTTCGCGTCGCGCATCATGCGCTCCACCGGGAAGTCGCGGGTGTAGCCTGCGCCGCCGAAGAGCTGCACCGCGTCGGTCGTGACCTCCATCGCGACGTCGGAGGCGTAGGACTTCGCGGCGGAGGCCATGAACGACGCGCGCGCGTCGCCGCGCTCGGTGGCCGCCGCGGAGGCGTAGACGAGGTGCCGCGCGGCCTCGATCTTGGTGCCCATGTCGGCGAGCATGAACTGCACACCCTGGAACTCACCGATCGCCTTGCCGAACTGCTTGCGCTCCTTGACGTAGGCCACGGCGGCGTCGAGGGCGCCCTGCGCGATGCCCAGCGCCTGCGCGCCGATGGTGGGGCGCGTGTGGTCGAGCGTGCGCAGGGCGGTCTTCAGCCCCGTGCCCGGCTCGCCGATGATGCGGTCGGCCGGAATCGCGCAGTTCTCGAAGTAGATCTCCCGCGTGGGCGAGCCCTTGATGCCGAGCTTGCGCTCCTTGGGGCCCACCGAAAAGCCCGGGTCGTCGGCGTGCACCACGAACGCCGAGATGCCGTTCGACTTCTTCTCCGCGTCCGGGTCGGTGACGGCCATCACCGTGTACCAGCTGGACTCGCCCGCGTTCGTGATCCAGCACTTGGTGCCGTTGAGCACCCAGGTGTCGCCCTCCAGCCGGGCCCGCGTGCGCATCGACGCGGTGTCCGAGCCCGCCTCGCGCTCCGACAGCGCGTACGACGCCGACGCCTCACCCGAGGCGATCGACGGCAGCACGGTCTTCTTCAGCTGCTCGGACGCCGACAGCAGGATCGGCTGGGTGCCCAGCTTGTTCACCGCGGGGATCAGCGAGGCCGAGGCGTCGACTCGCGCGACCTCCTCGATCACGATGCACGCCGCGATGGCGTCCGCACCCTGCCCCTCGTACTCCTCGGGGATGTGCACGGCGTTGAAGCCGGCCCGCGCGAGCGCGTCCCGCGCCTCCGCCGGGTACCGCTCCTGCTCGTCCACCTCGGCGGCATGGGGCGCGATCTCCTTCTCCGCCAGCGCGCGCACCGCCGCCCGCAGTTCCTCGTGCTCCTCCGCGAGCTGGTAGAGGCCGGGACCGTCGCTCACCTGCGCCACCTTTCGTCGAGACTTCTCCACGCCGGTCCCGATGTTAGTGGCCGTTTACTCGGACATCCTTGTGTTCTTGGCCGCACTCTTCCTAATGTCAGGTGATGCCGATCACAACGATGTCCCGGCCTCCCGGACTTCCGGACACCCTCACCTACCCCGACACGCCGGTCAGCACGCTGCTCGCGGGAGCCGCCACCCGGTTCGGCGACCGCACGGCGTTCCAGCACGGCGCCGAGCGCCTCACCTTCGCCGAGACGTGGCGCGGCGCCTGCCGGTTCGCCAACGCCCTGCGCGAGCGCGGCGTCGGCCACGGTGACACGGTGGCGTTGCACCTGCCGAACTGCCTGGCCTTCCCGGTCGCCTACTACGGCACGCTGCTGGCGGGCGCGACGTTCAGCCCGGCCAACCCGCTGCTGCCGCCGCACGACCTCGCCCACCAGCTCGCCGACTGCGGGGCGTCCGCCGTGGTGACCTACGGCCCGGTGGCCAGGGCGCTCGCGGGCACCGGCATCGACCTCGTGGTCGTGTACCGGCCGAGCGGCGAGGGGCAGCTGGACTTCGAGACGTTCTGTGCCCGGGCCTCCGAGGTGCCGCCCGATCCGGGCGTGGACGTGCGCCAGGATCTGGCGCACCTGTCCTACACCGGCGGAACCACCGGCCGGTCGAAGGGCGTGCGGCTGCCGCACCGCAACGTGGTCGTGAACTCGCTGCAGTACGGGTGCTGGGGCTACGGTGCGGTGCCCGAAGTGGACGATGCGGGCAACCCGGTGCTCGACCAGGTCGGCAGCGAGGACGAATGGCCGGTCCGACTCGGTGAGGGCATCGGCATCAACCTCACGCCGTGGTTCCACGCCATGGGCACCATCGGCTCGCTCAACGTGCCCGTGCTCGCGGGTGGCACCGTCGTGTTGCACGACCGCTTCGACCCACCGTCCTATGTGGCCGACGCCGAACGCCTGCGGGTGACGTCGATGGGTGGTGCGCCCGCACTCTTCGCCGCGCTGCTGGCGTGCGAGGAGTTTCACACCGCGGACCTGTCGTCGGTGCGCACGATAACCTCCGGCGCGGCACCGATGCCGCACGAGATGATCAACGCCTTGCAGCGCCGCTTTCCCGACGCCGTCATCGCCGAGGGCTACGGCCTCACCGAGGTCACCATGGGCGCCACGCTCGCCCCGAGCTGGCGGTCCGGCCGGCGCAAGGTCGGCTCGGTGGGGGTGCCGACGTTCGACACGGAGATCCGGATCGTGCCCGCCGAAGGTGGAGAGGAACCGTTGCCGCCCGGCACGCCGGGCGAGGTGTGCGTCCGCGGCCCGCAGGTGATGCAGGGCTACCACAACCGGCCCGAGGAGACCGCCGCCGTGCTCGTCGACGGCTGGCTGCACACGGGCGACATCGGCGTCATCGACGACGACGGCTTTGTGTCCATTGTGGATCGCAAGAAGGACATGCTCATCTACAAGGGCTACAACGTGTACCCGCGCGAGCTGGAGGAGCTGCTGATGGCGCTGCCCGAGGTCGCGTCCGCGGCGGTCGTCGGCAGGCGCACGCCGGAGGCGGGCGAGCTGCCGGTGGCCTTCGTCGTGCGCGCCGCCGGGCACGAGGGTGCCGAGCCGGAGCGGCTCCTGGAAACCGTCAACGCCCAGGTGGTGCCGTACAAGCGGCTGCGGGAGCTGCGCTTCGTGGAGACCATCCCCGTGTCGGCTGCGGGGAAGGTGCTCAAGCGCGAGCTGCGCGACCAGCTCACCTGACCCGGCCCCGGCGAGCCGAAGGGCACCCTGGGTACACAGGACGCACCCAAGGTGCCCTTCGGCTCGGTGCCGCTCACGGTGCGGGCCAGGCGGACATCGCGGCGTCGACGGCGGCGAGCAGCTCGTCGCGGCCGGCGCCATCGCGTGCCTGGATCGAGAGTCCGTGCAGCACGGTGACGTAGAACCGCGCGAGCCCGGCGGTGTCCGTCCCCGCGGGTAACTCGCCGTCCGCCAGCGCCGCGTCCAGCCGCGCCCGCAGCTCGGCCAGGTCCTGCCTGCGCAGCTCGGCGAGGAAGTCGCCGATGTCGCGGTTGGCCTCGGTGTGGTTGGTGGCGGCGAGCACCACCATGCAGCCGCGCGGGGTCTCCGGGTCGGTGTAGGCGGTGGCGTTGACCCGCAGCATCGCGTCGATACCGGCCCGCACCGTCGGCGCCTCCCGCAGGGCCCGCTGCGGAGCCCCGCCGTCGGTGCGTACGTAGAGTTCGACCGCCTCCCGGAACAACGCCTCCTTGCACGAGAACGCCGCGTAGAGGCTGGGCGAGTTGATGCCCATGGCCGACGTGAGGTCCGCCATCGAGGTGCCCTCGTAGCCGTGTTCCCAGAACACCCGCATCGCCGCGCGCAGCGCCGCGTCGCGGTCGAAGCGGCGGGGCCTGCCGCGTCCCGCCATCCGCCCTCCAATTTTGTGTCGACCATTACATATTACTTGCCGTGTGGCATCAGCCTGCCCTACCAATTATGTACAGATCACTACATAAATGAGGTGGGCACATGCTGCAGGACAAGGTCGCACTGATCACCGGCGGTGGAAGGGGCATCGGCGCCGCCACCGCGCGCCGCCTGGCACTGCAGGGCGCGGACGTCGCCATCACCTATGTCAGCGCGCCCGGCGCCGCGAAATCCGTGGCGGCCGACGTGGAGGCGCTGGGCCGCAGGGCACTGACGATCAAGGCCGACAGTGCGGACGCCGAGGAGATCGTGGCCGCCGTCGAGCACACGGTCAGCACGTTCGGCAGGCTCGACGTCCTGGTCAACAACGCGGGCCTCTTCCACGCCGGACCGCTCGAGTCGATCACCGTCGCCGACATCGACCGGATGCTCGCGGTGCACGTGCGCGCGGTCCTGCTGGCCACCCAGGCCGCTGCCCGCCACCTGGGCGACGGCGGGCGCGTCATCAGCATCGGCAGCAACCTCGCCACCCGCGTGGCCGACGCGGGCACCGTGCTGTACTCGGCGAGCAAGTCGGCGCTGATCGGCCTCACCAGGGCACTCGCACGGGAACTCGGGCCGCGCGGCATCACGGCCAACGTCGTCGATCCAGGTTCGACCGACACCGACATGAATCCCGCCGACGGTCCGCACGCCGACGCACAACGGGAGCGGACGGCCCTCGGCCGGTACAACACCGCGGACGACGTCGCCGAGGCCGTGGCCTACCTGGCGGGCGACGGCGGCCGCAATGTCACCGGCACCGCCCTACTGGTCGACGCGGGCGCCAACGCCTGAGACCACGGCCGGCGCGGGAACCGGCCGCCGCGGCCTCGTCCTGCGGCGCGAGATCGCCACCCCGGCCAGGCAGACGGCGCCGCCGACGAACCCGTACACCGTCGGCACCTCGCTCAGCAGGAGCCAGGACAGCAGCACCGACACCGCGGGCACGGCGTAGGTGGACGCGCTCAGCTTGCCCGCGTCGGTGCGGCGCAGGGCGTAGGCCCAGGTGCTGAAACCGAGCGCGGTCGGCACGAGTCCGAGGTAGACGGTGCCGAGGATGGCACTCACGGGGGCGGCGCGCAGTTCGGTGATCAGCTGCGGCAGCCACGGCAGCAACGCGACGGTGCCCATGACACAACCGAGCCAGGTGATCGTGAGCCCGTCGGCGTGGCGCAGGGTCACCTTCTGGATCAGCACGCCCGCCGCGTAGAGCACGGCGGCGACGAGGCACAGCAGCACGCCGATCCCGTCGCTCTGTCCCGACGACCCGGCCGCGATGATCGCCACGCCGCCGAATGCCACCACCGACCCCACCAGCAGCGGGCGCGGGAAACCCTCGCCGAGCAGCAGCCCCGCGCCGAACGCCACGAGCAGCGGCGCGACGTTGACCAGCAGAGCCGCCGTGCCGGCGTCGACATGCTGCTCGCCCGCGTTGAGCGCCACGGTGTAGGCGGCGAGCCACAGCACGCCGTAGGCGGTGATCAGGGCGAAGGCCTTGCCGGTCAACGGGATGCGTGTGGACCGGCGACGGGTGGCCAGCACGGGAACGGACAG
This sequence comes from Prauserella muralis, assembly GCF_003202285.1. Taxonomy (GTDB): domain Bacteria; phylum Actinomycetota; class Actinomycetes; order Mycobacteriales; family Pseudonocardiaceae; genus Prauserella_B; species Prauserella_B muralis. The sequence continues at coordinate 1,826,090 of NZ_MASW01000001.1, read as the reverse complement.
CGCGACGGCCGCCACGGCGAGCCGGAGCAGTGCCAGCGGCGCCGCCGACAGGCTGTGCCCGATGTCGCGGATGGCCACGAAGGACGAGGCCCACAGCACGACAGTCAGCGCCGCCGCGGCGGCGGCCTTGGTGCCGTCGGAGGACAGGGAGGCGGCTGTGGTGCCACGCGGACGCACAGGCCCATCGTCGTGGCGCGAGCGGCGGGAAGCTGGCAGGTTCACGCCTCCATCCTCGGCCCGCCAATTCGGTAGCACAAGCGATTAGTTCTACACAACCGTTAAGCCGAGTTGTACGATGGGGGGATGCTGGATGTCGCCAGGCTGCGGCTGCTGCGCGCGGTCGTCGCCACCGGATCGATCCGCGCGAGCGCCGAGGTGCTCGGCTACACACCGTCGGCGGTGAGCCAGCAGCTCACCGCGCTGCAGCGGGAGACGGGCCTGCGACTGTTCGAGCGCGTCGGCCGCGGCATCGAACCCACCGCGGCGGGGCGCACCCTCGCCACCGAGTCCGGCGCGCTGTTCGAGGCGCTGAGCCACGTCGAAGGCGTGGTGGACGACCTGCGCAACGGGCGCGTCGGGCGGCTCTCGCTCGGCTACTTCGGCTCGGCGGGCTCGGCGTGGCTGCCGCCGGTGGTGGCGACCCTGCGGGCGGAGTTCCCCGAGCTGCGGCTCGACCTGCGCATGACCGAGAACCCGGAGCCCGGCGAGTCGCTGCCGGACATCGACATCTTCGTCGAGCGGCCTGACGGCAGGCGGCCCGCCGGTGCCGAGGTGCGCAGGCTCGCCGACGATCCCTACCTCGCGGTGGTGCGCGCCGACGACCCGCTCGCCGCCCGTGGGGAGGTGCCGCTGGCCGACCTGGCCGGGCAGGCATGGATCGACAACGACCTCGGCAAGGGCGCCTGCAGGCAGGTGCTGCTCGACAGCTGCGCCGAGGCGGGCTTCTCGCCCCGGTTCGTCGTCGAGGCCAACGACTACGCCACCGCGATCCCGTTCGTGGCCACCGGCATCGGCCTCACGGTGATCCCCGCGCTCGGCATTGCCGACCTGCCGGAGGAACTGACCACGGTGCGCATCGTGTCACCGACGCCGGTGCGCCACATCAGCGTCGCGGTGCGCCAGTCGATTGCCGGGCATCCCGCGGCCGTGCGCGCGCTGGAGGTCCTGGAGAAGGTGGTCAGCGACAGCTAGTGCCGCGCCGCGCCGAGCCCGAGGGCACCTTCGGTACCTACCGTGTACCCGAGGGCACCTTCGGCTCGCGGGCCGAGCGGGCGATGTCACGGAGCGCGCGACTCGCCGGACGCTCAGCCTTCGAGCTTCGAGCGCAGCGCGGCGTCCTTGTCGAGCACCAGCCGCTCCAGGTCGGCCTGGAACCGGCTCATCCGCTCGCGCAGCGCCTCGTCGCCCGCGGCGAGGATCCGCACGGCGAGCAGGCCCGCGTTGCGCGCGCCGCCGACCGACACCGTGGCCACCGGCACGCCCGCGGGCATCTGCACGATCGACAGCAGCGAGTCGAGCCCATCGAGATGTTTCAGCGGCACCGGGACGCCGATCACCGGCAGCGGGGTCGCCGAGGCCACCATGCCGGGCAGGTGGGCCGCGCCGCCCGCCCCGGCGATGACGACCTTGATGCCGCGCTCGGCGGCCGTGCGCGCGTAGTCGAGCATCCGCTGCGGGGTGCGGTGCGCCGAGTACACCCCCACCTCGTAGGGCACCTGGAACTCGTCGAGTGCCTGCCCGGCGGCCTCCAGGACCGGCCAGTCCGAGTCGCTGCCCATGATGACGCCGACCTGCGCGGTCACGGTTCTCCCCTCGTCGGTGCGGTGGCGCGGAAACGCTCAGTGGATCTGGTGGCCGTCGAGCCACTCGGCGTGCGACAGCCAGTGCGCGGCGAGGCGCGCCCTGCGCCGCAGGTCGTCGTCGAGCGGGCCGAGCAGGTTGACGTGCCCGAGCTTGCGGCCCGGCCGCTCCCCCTTGCCGTAGAGGTGCACGCGCGCGTCCGGGAACCGGGCGAAGAGGTGGTGCAGCCGCTCGTCCGGCCGCATGGCCGGGGTCTCGGGCGCGCCGAGCACGTTGGCCATCACCGTGGGCGACAGCAGGTCGGTGACGCCGAGCGGGTAGTCCAGCACGGCCCGCAGGTGCTGCTCGAACTGCGAGGTGCGGCAGCCGTCCATGGTCCAGTGCCCGGAGTTGTGCGGGCGCATCGCCAGCTCGTTGACCAGCAGCCCGCCGTCGGTCTCGAACAGCTCGACGGCGAGCACGCCCACCACCTCGAGCTCCTCGGCGATGCGCAGCGCCAGCTCCTGCGCCTCGTGAGTCTGCTTCGCGGTGAGCCCCGGCGCGGGCGCCAGCACCTCGGTGTTGATGCCATCCGACTGCACCGTCTCCACCACCGGCCACGCCGCGCCCTGCCCGAACGGCGAGCGCGCCACCAGTGCGGACAGCTCCCTTCGCATCGCGACCTTCGCCTCGACCAGCAGCGGCGTGCCCGCGTCGAGCAGTTCGGGGATCAGCGCGCCCGCGTCCTCGGGCGAGTCGAGCATCCACACGCCCTTGCCGTCGTAGCCGCCGCTGGCCGCCTTGAGCACGACGGGCCAGGAGTGCGCCTCGCCGAACTTGAGCGCGTCACCGACGTCGTTGACCTCGGCGAACGCGGGGCCGGGGAAGCCGTGCGCCGCCATCCGCTCGCGCATCAGCAGCTTGTTCTGCGCGAACGCCAGCGACTCGGGCCCTGGCCGCAGCACGAAGCCCTCCACCGCCAGTGTCAGCAGGTGCTCGCCGGGCACGTGCTCGTGGTCGAAGGTCAGCACGTCGACACCCCGCGCGAACGCGCGCAGCGCCTCCAGATCGGTGTGGTGGCCGTAGACGACCTCGCCGGCGACGAGTCCCGCGGAGTCGTGCTCGCCCGCGGCGAGCACCCGCAGGGACTGGCCCAGCGAGATGGCCGCCTGGTGGGTCATCCTGGCGAGCTGACCGCCGCCCACCATGCCGACGACGGGAAGTCCTGTGCGCGTGTCCATAGCGCGCTCAGCTTAGCCGGGCCGGCTCCCTCGGCTCGTGGTCAGGCCTGGTCAGCTGCCGTCTGCGCCACATCCAGCGCCCGGCGAGCACCGCGGCCAGCCCCACCGGAACCAGGAGGTAGGCGCTGCCGAGGACGTACTGCCAGAACGCCCAGTGCAGCTCGAGGTCGCGGCCGTTGGGCAGCACCAGCAGCACGCAGCTGAGGAACACCACGATCACCGCACCCGCGCCGAGCCAGCGGCGCCACGCCGTCGCGGGGGTGGTCTGCGGCAGCCGCGACACCAGCAGCACGATCAGCGGCACTGCCCACACCCAGTGGTGCGACCACGACACGGGCGACACGAGCAGCCCGTAGAAGGCGGTCACGAGCAGCGCCTCCAGCGCCTGGCCCCTGCGGTGGAAGCGCAGCATGAGCCAGATGGCGGGTGGCGCGAGCAGGGCGCCGATGCCGTAGGCGGCCATCGACGACCAGGGCGCGAGGTCGGTGACCCGGTTGACCAGCCCGTTCAGCGACTGGTTGCCTGCCCAGTGCATCGGCCCGATGCGGCCCTGGTCGTTGATCGTGTGCGTCCAGAACCGCGTCGCGTCGCCGGGGATGAGCAGGAACATCAGCGCCTGCAGGGAGAAGAACGTCACGAGCGCCCGGACCGCCTCCCGCCTGCGCCCGGTGAACAGCAGGTGCGGCACGAAGATCAGCGGGGTGAGCTTGACCGCGGCCGCGACACCGACGAGCACGCCCCCCCACCTGCTGCCTCTCGCGCAGACCACCAGCACGTCCACGACGATCAGCGCCATCAGGATCAGATTGATCTGGCCGAGGAAGATCGTGCGCCAGACCGGCTCGATGGCGAAGAACGCCACGGCGAAGACCAGCGTGGTCCGCGCGGGCGAGGCCCAGCGCGGCAGGTCGCCCCACGGCCGGGGCAGCGAGCCGATGGTCACCCGGATCACGAGCGCCATCGCGAGGAACGAGGCGGCGGCAACCACGCCCCACGCCACCTGCACGGGCAGCACCGCGAGGGGCACGAAGAACAGGGCCGCCGTCGGCGGGTAGGTGAACGGCAGCAGCGCCCACCACGGCTCCGGCCCGAGGGTGTTGCCGTCGTAGAGCGGTTCGCCCTGCAACAGGGTCAGCGCACCCGCCCGGTACACCGCGCTGTCCACCCCGAGCCGCCAGTCCAGCAGCCAGCCCGCCACGCCGGCGACCACCGCCAGCACGGGCAGCGCGACCAGCAGTGCCATGGACCGGGGCCGGACGGCGAGCCGGTCGAGTGACGTGCGCAGGGCGAGCCGCGGTGGCTCGGTCTTCACGGACATCCGCTGCCTCACGCCCCCTTTACGGAAACTCCGCGCGCGACGCGAGCACGCCGCGCCGAATCCACGTGGTCACCCTTCTAGGAAAGCACGGAGCGCCCGCACGCCGGCCACAAGGCCGGGTTCACGTCCTGCTGAGCCGGTCGAGCAGCGCACACGCCTCGTCGTGACAGCCGGGAAGGCGGACCATCCGGATCGTCGGCGAGCCGACCTCCCGCAGCTGCGCGTCCACGGCGAGCCGCTGGGTCAGCTCGCGGCGCAGCCGCACGGCCCGCGTGGCCACGCCGTCGTCGCGGGTCGCCACGGCGGCGACCGTGGACGGGCCGAGCACGGCGAGGCTCTCACCGCCGTCGAAGGCGGCGCTGAGCGCGTCGGCGGCCAGGATCATGCCGGTCAGCCGCGACCAGCCGGCGGCCTGCGAGAAGTCCATGCCCACCACGACCAGGGCGTGCCCGTCGGCGACGGGCCGCTGTTCCCTGCTCGCCTGCCGGTACAGCTCCGCCAGCCGGGTGCGCAGGTACGCCCCGGTGGGCAACCCGGTCAGCGGGTCGCTCACCTCCGCGCGCGTGAGCTGGTCCAGCGCGACGTCGGCCCAGGCCACCGCCGTCACCCGCAGCAGCCGGGCCGGGGTGGCGTCCACGTCGGGGGCCACGAAGCCGTCCGCAGCCTCCTGGTCCTCCAGCACGGCGTGCAGCGCGGCCAGGTCCGTCAGTGTCTCCTCCAGCCCCGCGCCCGCCGCGGCCCTGGCCCTGCCGAGCCCGGCCAGCGCGGCGAGCGCGCCGTCGGCGGCCCCGGTCCTGACCACTGCCGCGCACACGGCGTCGACCTCGGGCAGGCCCCAGTCGCGGGGGAACCGCCAGCCCGCCGCCAGGCTCGCCGTCCGCCATTTCGCGCGCAGGGTCCGCAGCGCACGGTCCGGCGTGGCCCGCCGCCCCCCGTCCGGGCGCGAGCCATCCGGATCGGACAGCGCGCCCGTCGCAGGCACATCCACAGACAACCGTCCTTCCCGGCCTTGTGGGCCGACAACCTTCGCGATCACGGGACGCGCCAGACCGCCCGGCGTGACGGCACTCGCGGCGATTCGCGGGGGTGAACGCATTGCGACCTCCGGGTCAATCGATCACCCGCCAGGTGACGCAGTCGGCGGGGTCCGTCACACTTGGCGCTGCGTGCCCTCTCTTCAGACAGCAGGAAAGGACAAGCCGTGACGACCGCCTCCGCCGACCCCAGCGGCATGAGCGATGCCGAACTGATCTCGGCGGTGCGCGAGGGCAGACTCGCCGCGTACGGGACGCTGTACGAGCGGCACGTCTCGGCCGCCTACAACCTCGCCCGCCAGCTGGCCCGCTCCTCCACCGAGGCCGACGACCTCGTGTCGGAGGCGTTCTCGAAGGTGCTGGACACGCTGCGCGCGGGCAAGGGGCCGGACAGCGCGTTCCGCGCCTACCTGCTGACGGCGCTGCGGCACACCGCCTACGACAAGACCCGCAAGGATAAGCGCGTCGACCTCGCCGAGGACATGACCGACATGGCGACCGCGGGCAGCGCGGCGGCCGAGGCGCTGACCGTGCCGTTCTCTGACACCGCGATGGCCGGCCTCGAGCGCACGCTGGCCGCGAAGGCGTTCGCGCGGCTGCCGGAGCGCTGGCAGGCCGTGCTCTGGCACACCGAGATCGAACAGCAGTCGCCCGCCGAGGTGGCCCCTCTGCTCGGCCTGACCGCCAACGGAGTCTCGGCGCTCGCCTACCGGGCCCGGGAGGGGCTGCGCCAGGCGTACCTGCAGGTGCACCTCGCCGAGACCAGCGCGTCCCGCTGCCGCGCCACCGCCGACAAGCTCGGCGCGTGGACGCGCGACGGGCTGTCGAAGCGCGAGCGCGCCCAGGTGGAGCAGCACCTCGACGAGTGCGCCGACTGCCGCGCGCTGGCCGCCGAGCTGGCCGACGTCAACGGCGCCTTGCGCGCGGTCGTCGCCCCGCTGGTGCTCGGTGGCGGCGTGCTCGGCTACCTGGCGCTGGCCGGTGCGGGCAAGGCGAGCGCCGCGACCGCCGTGGGCGCCGGAGCGGCGGCGGGCTCGGCGGGCGGCGCGGCCGGTGCGGCCGCGTCCGGGCCGCGCCAGTTCGTCGGCGTGGCCACGTCCGGTGTCGCGATGGCCGCGGCGGTCGCCCTCGCGCTCACCGCGGGTGGCGGGTCACCCGAGATCCCGAGGGCCGCCGTGCAGCCGCCGCCCGCCGCCGAGGCGCCTGCCAATCCCCCCGCACCGCCCGCGAACCCGCCCGCACCGCAGCCACCGGCCCCGCAGCCTCAGCCCGTCGACCCGGCGCCACCTCCCGTGGTCCCGCCGCCACCGCCGCCCGCGGCACCACCGCCCGCGGACCCGGAGCCCGCGCCGCCCAGGGTCACGGCGCAGGCCCCGCCGGAGGGCATCGAGCTGCAGCCCGGCGGCGCGCCGGTCGACCTGCCGATCACCGTCCGCAACGACGGCGGCCGCGCCTCGGACCCGGTCGTGGTGACCCTGTCGCTGCCCGAGGGCGTGAGCGCCATCGGTCCCGCGAGCGGGGGTGGCGGAGCGCCCGCAGGTGGCCTGGCCGCGCGGCAGGCCCAGGCCGCGGAGCGGGTCACCTGCCCCGGTGGCACCGGCACGGTGAGCTGCCGCACGCAGGAAGGGCTCGAACCGGGCGAGTCGGCGGTGCTGACCTTCCGGCTGCAGGCCGCCGAGGGCGCGCGTTCCGGCGAGGTCACGGGCACGATCAGCTCCGGGAGCCCGGTCGAGGTGTCGCTGCGGGTCCCGGTGTCGGTCCCGCCACCGCCACCGCCGCCGCCCCCGCCGCGCGACGACGTCTACCTGGACGCGAAAGCCGGGTTCGGCCCGTGGGCGCCGTGGACGCGCACGGTCGCGGTGTTCGTGCGCAACGACGGCGAGTCCACCAAGCCGGCGACGATCACGCTGTCGCAGCGGGCCAGCGTCGTGGTGCCCGACCCCGCGGTGCGCTGTGAGCCGGGTGCGAAACCGGCGGCGTGCACGACGACACCGCTGGAGCCGGGCGAGGACGTGTCCGTGGTGTTCTTCGTCCACAGCCACCACTGGCGCGAGCAGCCCACCACCGTGACCGCGACCCTCGGCGCGGACTCGGAGTCGGAGACCGTGGAGCTGTGCTGGTTCGGCCACCACTGCCACCTGCGGGACAAGCCGGAGCCCACGCCCGAGAGCCCGTCGGACGCACCGCCGACGGAGTCGTCGCCGTCCGAGGAGAGGCCGTCGACGAGGACCCCGGCCAGTGAGCCCAGCGGTGGCGGGGCGCCGACCACCCCGGCGCGGCCGGTCGTGCCCACCACGCCGGCCACCGAGTCGTCGAAGCCGCCGGAGCCGTCGAGCACACCGAGCGCACGGCCGTCGAGCCCGGCGCCCTCCAGCCCGGCAAGGCCCGCCCCCGCCGAGTCCGGCAAGCCGTACCTGCCGCCGCTCGACCCGGACCCGGCGCCGGGCAGGCAGTCGCGGGGGCTCTGGGACTGGCTGCCCTGGCCCGGCTGATCCGCGGCGGACCGATGAGTTGAGCGTGCCTCGGTGGTCTGCCCCGGTGACACGAAACCGACACCGGGAGGGCACCGATGCGCACGCTCGCCATCACCCAGAACATCACCGTCGACGGTTCGATCGAGATGCTCGGGAAATGGTTCGACCCACAGGGCCAGGGCTCGGTGGACAACGCGGACCTGCTGGAGGAGCTGCACCGGCAGGACGCCGAGGCCGACGGGTTTCTCGTCGGCCGCAGGACGTTCGAGGACCTGCGCGGGTACTGGCCCCGCCAGACCGCCGACCCGACCGGCATCACCGCCTACCTCAACCAGGTCAGCAAGTACGTCGTCTCCTCGACGCTGACCGACCCCGGATGGCGGAACTCCACGATCCTGTCCGGTGACCCCGTTCCGCGGGTCCGGGCGCTCAAGGAGCAGCCGGGCAAGGACATCGTCGTCACCGGCAGCATCAGCCTGTGCCACACCCTGATCGAGGCCGGGCTCGTCGACGAGTACCGGCTGTTCGTCTACCCGGTCGTGCAGGGCGGCGGGCGCAGGCTTTTCCCCGACGGGTTCGCCATCCCGGCGCTGCGGCTGCTCGCCGCCCGCCGGTTCCGCGGCGGGCTCGCCTACGTGGCCTACGCGCCCGCCTGACCGGACGTGCTCAGAGCTTCTGGTCGCGCAGTACGTCGAGGTTGTGGAACACGGGGGGCTCGTCGCACAACTCCTGGAGCCGCCCGGCGAAGTCGTTGGTCTCGGGCAGTTCCGAGTTCCGCATGGCCTCCTCGTAGGAGGGGAACTCCACGAGCTGCAGGTACGTACCGGGGTGATCACGGTCACCGGTCAGCAGCGCGTGCGTCGCCGTTCGTTTACCCTCCGTAGCCGCCATCCACCCTTCCATGAGCTCGTTCAGCTCGTCGTAGCGGGACGTCTTGACCTCGATGAGTTGCATGAACGTCATGGTGGCTCCATTCCTGGCCCCCTGAGATGCGCTGATCGTGCGCCGCGGCCCACAGAGGCGTCAACGCGGGGTTTTTCAACACGCGCCCGCCCTCACCCCTGCTGACCTGCGCCGGACGCCGGCCCGGCGACTCTGCGTAGACTCGCGTCGTGGCCGTCGTCGAATCCGTGCTGTCGCTGGCGCCCGAGCGGCTGCGCTCGGTGCTCATCAAACACCGCGAGCTGCTCAAGTTCGCGATCGTCGGCGGCACCACGTTCGTGGTGGACAACGGGATCTGGTACCTGCTGAAGCTCACCGTGCTGGAGCCGAAACCCACCACCGCCAAGGCCATCGCCATCATCGTCGCGACGATCGTGTCCTATGTGCTCAACCGGGAGTGGTCGTTCCGCACAAGGGGCGGCCGGGAACGGCATCACGAGGCCGCCCTGTTCTTCCTGATCAGCGGGTTCGCCGTCGTGCTGAACCTGATCCCGCTGCTGGTGTCGCGCTACGTCTTCGACCTGGAGCAGCCGCACGTGTCGCTGCTCGTCCAGGAGGCAGCCGACTTCGCGAGCGGCTCGATCATCGGCATGCTGCTCGCGATGTTCTTCCGCTTCTGGGCGTTCCGGAAGTGGGTGTTCCCCGACGAGCTGGGCGGGCGCAGGCGCGGCCGCCTCTGACGCGCCCGGCACCGAGCCGAAGGGCACCTTGGGTACACCATGCGTGCCCGAGGGCACCTTGGGCGCAGCCCCTGCCGGCCACCGGCGTCAGCGAGGCACCCGCTCGGCGGGCCAGCTCACCCCCGCCACGTCGGCCGGGCTGGGCACCCGCAGGAACAGGCTGAACGTCGCGGGCCGTTTCACCGACAGCTCGAGCCTGCCGCCGTCCGCCTCGGCCAGCGCACGCGCCAGCGACAGCCCCACCCCGGTGGAACCGCCCCCGGAGAAGCCCCGCTCGAAGATGTGCGGCACCAACTCGTCGGGCACGCCCGAACCACCGTCGTGGACCTCGACCACCACGGTGCCGTCGGCCTCGCCCCGCCGCGCGGTGACCGTGACGGCGCCGTCGCCGTGTCGCAGCGCGTTGTCCAGCAGCACCCCGACCACCTCACGCAGCCGGGCCGGGGTGGCACGCGCCCTGAGCCCGTCGGCCACGCGCAGGCGCAGCGTCCGGCCCTCCGCCTTCAGCAGGTGCCGCCACTCCTCGGCGATCTCCGGCAGCATCGCGGACAGCTCCACCGGCTCGGCGCCCACCTCACTGGCCGCCCGCGCGGCGGCCAGCAGCTCGTCCAGCGTCGCCGCCAGCCGGTCGGCCTGCTCCTGTGCGGCCTGCGCGTCCTCCCGCACCTCCTCGTCGGGATGCTGCGTCAGGCTCTCCAGCCGCAGCTGCAACGCGGTCAGCCTGCTGCGCAGCTGGTGCGACACGTCCCCGACGAGCTGCCGCTCTCGCTGCACGAGCTGGGCCAGTGCCGTGGCGGAGGCGTCGAGCGCGTCGGCGACCATGTCGAGCTCCGCGACCTCGTAGCGCCGCCCGTCCGGCCGGAAGTCCCCGCCGCCGAGCTTCGCGGCCCGGTCGGCGACGTGCCGCAGTGGTTGCGCCAGCCTGCGCGCCGTCACCGTCGCCACCACCGTGCCGGTGCCCACCGACAGGACCACGAGCAGGATCACCGCCATCGCCACCTGCGTCTGCCTGGTGCGCAGCGGCCCCGCGGGCACGGCCAGCTCGACGGTGCCGCCCTTGGCGATCGGCACGGTCTCGACGAGCGGGTCGCTCCCGGGGTTCCGGCCGTAGCTCAGCTGCTGCGAGCCCGGCATGCTGACGGTCAGCCTTCCCGACCTCGGCACGGCCGCGTGCACGGGCTGCAGGTCGAGCGGCCGGTTGTCGGCGAGCTGGTCGTCCAGTGCGGCGGCGATGCGCTGGGCGCTGGAGGCCAGGTCCTCGCGCGCGAGATTCTCGACGAGCAGCCACCCGGTCACGCCGAGCGGGCTGCCCAGCGCGGCGCCGGTGACCGCGACCGCCAGCAGGATGGCCAGGAGTATCCGCCGCCGCATGCGTTATTCGGTGTTGAACCGGAACCCGACGCCGCGCACGGTGGCGATGTGCTCCTCGGCCGTCTTCCGGCCGTTGCCGTTGTCGTCGCCAAGGGCGAGCTTGCGCCGCAACCACGACATGTGCATGTCCAGCGTCTTGGAGGTCTTCGACTCGAGGTCGTTCCAGACCTCGGCGAGGATCTCCTCCCTGCTCACCACCTGGCCCGCCCGGCTCATCAGCACCCGCAGCAGCTCGAACTCCTTGTTCGCGAGCTGGATCTCCTGGCCGTCGACGGTCACCAGCCGGGCACCGAGGTCCATGCGCACGCCACCGGCCTCCAGCACTTCGGGCGCCCTCCTGCGCAGCAGCGCACGGATGCGGGCGAGCAGCTCGGCCAGGCGGAACGGCTTCGCCACGTAGTCGTCGGCGCCCGCGTCGAGTCCGACCACGAAGTCGACCTCGTCGGTCCTGGCCGTGAGCATCAGCACGGGCAGTTCGGTGTCGCCGGCCCGCAGCCTGCGGCAGACCTCCAGGCCGTCCATGCCCGGCAGGCCGAGGTCAAGAACGAGCAGGTCCACCCGCCGGCTCGCGGTCACCTCCAGCGCGGAGGGCCCGTCGCCCACCACGGCGACGTCGTAGCCCTCGCGTTGCAGCGCCCGGGACAGCGGCTCCGCGATCGCCGGGTCGTCTTCGGCAAGTAGGACCGTGCTCACCTGCCCAACTTTACGGCCGGCCCACATGAAACCATCGTTACCGTGTCCGATTACTCCCCCGATCTGATGCTGGCGGGCGTGCTGGCCGACGCCGCCGACAAGATCACTTCCGCGCGGTTCCGCGCCCAGGATCTTCGGGTGTCGCGCAAGCCCGACCGCACGCCGGTGACCGATGCCGACACCGCGGTCGAGGACGCGATCCGCGAGCTGCTGGCCACCGAACGGCCGGGTGACACCGTGGCGGGCGAGGAACGTGGCGGCTCGGTCGCCGCGCCGGGACGGGTCTGGGTGCTCGACCCGATCGACGGCACGAAGAACTTCCTGCGCGGCGCGCCCGTGTGGGCGACGCTGATCGCGCTCGTGGAGGACGGCACGCCGGTGGTCGGCATGGTCAGCGCACCCCTGCTGGGCAGGCGCTGGTGGGCGAGCGCGGGTGGCGGCGCGTGGCTGCGCGACGACGCCGGCGAGCGACGGATCTCGGTCTCGGCGGTGGGTGAGCTGGGCGATGCGTTCCTGTCCACGACGGACCTCGGCTCGTGGACGGAGTACCACTCGCGGGAGGCCTACCTCGCGCTGGTGGACGCCTGCTGGGAGAGCAGGGCGTTCGGCGACTTCTGGCACCACTGCCTGGTGGCCGAGGGCGCGCTCGACGTCGCCGTGGAGCCGATCGTGAACCCGTGGGACGTGGCCGCGGCGCAGGTGCTCGTCACCGAGGCCGGGGGCCGGTTCAGCGACCTCACCGGAGCCGGGCGGTTCGACGGCGGCTCCGCGCTGTCCTCCAACGGCCTCGTGCACGACGCCGCGCTGCGGCTCGTGCGCAGGTAGGCGGGAGTTCACCCACCGGCCAACCGCGCGGCGCCCCCAGGTCGCGCCGCGCTGCTTGGATCTGCGGGCATGAGGAGACATCCCCGCAAGGCTTCGCTGCTCGCCGTGCTCGTGGCCGGCGTGCTCACCGCGCTCACCCTGACTCCCGCGACCGTCGGCACGGCGGGTGCGGGGCCTGGCGGGCCGCTGGCGGGCTGGCGGCACGAACGCGTCGCGCCGGGCGTCGACCTGTACCGGGGCGTCCTGTCCGGCACGCCGGGCAGCGACTTCTGGACCGTCACGCTGCGCCAGGACGGCGCGCAACTGCTGCCCGCGGCGCAGGCGCGCACGCTGGCCGAGCGGCTGCGCGCGGCCGGATTCGCACCCCGGGTCGAGCCCGTGTCGTGGCCCGCGGGCGCCGACCGGCACGGTGTCCTCGGCCACCGCGTGCGCGTGGGCACGTTCGGCGGGCAGAACCAGGCCGACAACCGGCGCGCCGCCCTGCGGGAGGCCGGGTTCGACGCCGTCACCGACTGGACCGGCGGCGATGGCACCCCCGGCACCGGCCTGGCGCAGGTCGCGGTCGCCGTCATCGACCCGCACCGGTTCCGCGGCAGTCTCGCCGGCGACACCGGGGAGGCCGTCGCCGGGCGGGAGACGGTCACCAGCATCGCGGGCGATGCGCTGCTCGCCGTCAACGCGGGCTTCTTCGTGGTGGGCACCGCCGACGGCATCCCGGGTGCCCCGGCGGGCATCGCCGCCTACGACGGCCGGTTGCAGGGCGCGGCCACCAACGGCCGGGTCGCGATGATCCTGCGAGGCGACGGGCTGCGCCCGGAGTTCCGCAAGCTCAGCACCGAGCTGCGCGTGCGGGCCGGGTCGGCGAGCGAACTGGTCGACGGCGTCAACCGCGTGCCGGGCCGCATCCGCAACTGTGGCGGAGTGGGCGGCGACGAGCCCACGCAGGCGCCGCTGCACGACGTCACGTGCACCGACCCGGACGAGATCGTGCGGTTCACCCCCGAGCTGGGGGCCGGCACCCCGGCAGGCCCCGGCGTCGAGGCGGTGCTCGACGGCGAGGGCCGGGTGCTGGCGCTGCGGGAACGCGGTGGTGCGGTCCCGCAGGGCGGCTCGGTGCTGGCGGGGACCGGCCAGGGCGAGCAGTGGCTGCGCGAGCACGCCACCGCGGGAACGCGGCTGGCCGTGACGCAACGCATCACCGACGAGCAGGGCCGCGAGGTGCGGCTCGGCCCGGACGACGACATCGTCAACGGCGGGCCCACGCTGGTCCGCGACGGGCGGGTGGCCGTCGAGTTCGGCGCCGACGGCATCGAGCGCGCGGGCGATCCGACGTTCGCCTACGCATGGGGCATCAAGCGCAACCCCCGCACGTTCGCCGGGATCGACCGCGCGGGCCGCGTTCTCCTGGTGGCCTCGGCGGGCCGTCAGCCCGGCTACAGCGACGGCCTCGGGCTCGCCGAAGGTGCCCGGTTCCTGCGCTCGCTCGGCGCCGTGGAGGCGATGAACCTCGACGGCGGAGGCTCCACGGCGATGGTCGCGGGCGGCGAACGGGTGACCATGCCGTCGGATGCGACCGGCGAGCGCCCGGTCGGCGACGCGCTGGTGCTGCGCCGCTGACCGGGCGGGCCGGGTCAGCGGGCGACGGTCTTCACCACGCCCCCGTAGTAGGGGAAGTTGACCCCGCCGCCGCACTCGACCCTCTGGCCCTCCTTGAAGTACACGGTGATGTTGCCCTTGCACTCGAAGGCCTTGAACCCGCTCCACGTGCGGGTGCCCGGCTGCAGGCAGAGTGCGTCCTTGCCGAAGCGCCGGATGTAGCCGGAGTAGCCCTTGCCGCAGGTCTTGATGATCTCGGGATCGCCGCTCGTTCCCGAGGGGCCTGCCGGGGCCGCCGTGGCGGCGGTGGCGGGCAGCACCGCCGTGGTGGCGGCGACGGCGGCGAGCAGCACCGCCCTGGACAGCGTTCGCATGGTCGAGCCTTTCCGAGTCAGTGAGCCGTCAGTAGCAGCGCGCCGAGGAGATCGCGTAGGTGTAGTTGTTGGACAGGTTGGAGGTGACGTCGAAGGCGATCTTGTAGCCGATCGGCGGCTCGCCGAAGACGTCCGTCTTCACCTTCTTGTCCTTGCCGGGGGCGACGACGCCCTTCCACAGCGTCTTCTTCCAGCGCACGTCGCGGATGCTCAGCGCGAGACCTCGCCAGTCGTGGTTGTGCACCTTGATGGTGATCACCTGGTCGGCCAGCACCTCCGCCGTGGTGGTCTTGCCGCCCATCAGCGGCCCTCCCGCGCACACCTTCTGCACGGCCGCGGCCTGCGGCGCCAGCAACAGCGGCAGCGCGGCGGCCACCGGCAGCACGGCCGCGGCTCGCCTGGTCCAAGTCGGCATCCGGACTCCCCTCACTCGGGTCGGTTTCGATGACGACCCGACCGTAGAGAGGTTCAGACCAGCGCGGGAGCGCTGTGCCGGCCACACCGTGGCCGGTAGCCAAAGAGCACTGTCCACGCTGGTCAGCGATTTGGCTTCCGGCCGCGGTGGCCAACGGCGTCACCCGGTCAGGCGACGACGCGGACGAAGAAGAACACCGCGCGATGGCCGGGCAGCAGCAGCCTGCCCTTGCCGTCGACCATCTTCCAGTACACCTGGCAGTGGCCGGGCTCGTCGGGAGCGCGGACCTCCACCGACACCCGCACCGACTCGCCCGGCATCGTTCTCGGGATGGGCACCCGGTGCGGGGTGCGGCAGTCGTCACCGTCACCGAACGAGCCCTCGCGGCGCAGGTAACGGCCGATCCACGGGACCGTCCCGGTGTTGCGGAACTCCCAGGTCTTGACGAACCGGGTGCCGGTGGGGATCTCGGTGCCGTCGGGCACGGTGATGTCGCCGCCGAACTCGGAGGCGTCGCCCGCGATGAGCGGCGGGGGCACGGCGGCGCGGGGATCCTCGGTGCCGCCCTCGGGGCGCAGCGCCTCGATCCCGGCGATCGTGCCCGCGGCGAGCAACGCGGTGGCGACCACGGCCGCGGCCACCGGGGCACGGCGCCAGGCACGCCGCCGCGCACGGCCGGCGGACTCGGCTGGTGTGCCGGTTACGCCGGGCTCGCCGGGTTCCGGAGCCGCGGCGGTGGGCGTGGGCGAGGGTGTTCCGGCCTGCGCGCGGGCCTGCTCCCACGCCGCGCGCCAGCGGGCGCGGACCTCGTCCTCCGGTTCCCCCAGCAGCCCGACCTCGAGGACGCGGACGAACTCCCACGTCGTGTCCCACGACGGCAGGCGGCGTCCCCGCGCGGCCGCCGAGAGCGCGGACTTGGACGCGAGCGCGCCGTACTCGCCGCGCATCCGGTCGTAGGACGGGTCACCCGCCCTGCGCTTGAGGTCCCACAACCGGTGCGCGAAGGCCGCGGCCGGACCGGCGGCCGCGTCGGGACAGCCCGCGGTCCTGCCCCGGCGTGCCGGAGTGTCGATCATGACCACCGAGGGTATGGCGCACCCCGGCCAGGCAGGGCCGCTTCGGGTGAGGTTCGCCCGCTAGGGGAGCACGCCGACTGCGCCCCGCGCGACCTGCGCCCAGGTGAGCCGCCCGAAGAGGTAGTGACACGCGACCTGCTCGTTGGTGAAGCGCGCCCAGTCGTAGCGGTTGCCCTGCTCCCGCCAGAACACCTCCCACGCGACCTCGCCGTCGCCGGTGGGCTCGTCACCGCGCAGCAGGCACCAGGTGTTGTCGGCCTCGCCGCCGATGGAGACCACCTCGGGCGGCACGCCGACGGCCTCGAGCCAGCGCATGATCGACTCCGTGTTCACGACTTCTCCTCGAACGTGACGTCCGCCAGGTAGCCGAGCGTCACCAGCTCGGCCGCCGAGTACACCGACCGGTACCGCACCCCACCGCCCGGCTGGGCGAACCAGCCCGCCGACACGGTCCGCCACATCGGCAGCTCCCGCAGCACCCGGTATCGCCGGTATCCGGCCTCCAGGTGGGCGGGCGGCAGCGACCGGTGCGCGAACGGCGTGCCCTCGGGCGCGAAGACGCGGCCCAGCGCCGTGCCGAACCGGTCGAGCAGGATGCCCTCGGCGAGCACTACCGGCTCGCCTTCCTCGCAGCCGCCCTCCGGGTACTGCTCGCCCGGTGGCCAGGCGTACTCGGGCCGCTCGCCATCGTGCACGAGGTAGCGCTGGTCCCAGTCGCGCTCGTGCAGCTCGCCCAGCGGGTCGTAGCCGTCGGTGAGCGCGGCGGGCGGGCAGGGCAGCACCGCGGCGGGCGGGGGCGCGGGCTGGCGGCGTCCCGCCCGCAGCGCGGCCAGCGCGTCGTCCGGGTCGATCAGCCCGGACTCGGGGTGGTCGTGCGGCGGGAACCGCAGCCACGGCACGCAGTGCTCGTCGCCGGTGGGCACCGGCAGCTGCCGCGCGGGACGGTCGGACGCCACCGGCAGATGCCCGATCGGGAACATGTGCACCAGAAACAGTGCGACGACGCTCTGCCGCTCCTGCCGGGGCGCGCCGACCGGCACCGGCGGCGCGGGTGCCTGCGGCCGCACCGGCTCAGCCGCCGGTGGCCTGCCCTGCGGCGGGTGGGGCTGGTACGGCTCGGCGCCGGGACCCCAGCGCTGCGGCGGCGCCATCGGCCCGTGGCGGGGCGGCTGGCCCGCGACGCCGGGCGGCGGCGCGTGCGGAGGTGGTGGTGCCGGTGCGGCGCCGGGTGGCGGCGCACCGTAGGGCACGCCCGGCGGGCCGAACTGCTGACCGCCGAACGGCTGGCCGCCGTAGGGCTGCGGGCCGAACTGCTGGCCCGCGAACTGACCGGGGGGCGGCACCGGGGGTGGCGCGGCACCGGGCGGAGGCGCCACGGGTGGCGCCGCGTAGCCCGCGAGGTGGGTCTGGCCCGGCGTGGGTGGTCCGGCCTGCCCGGAAGGCCCCGCGGCCGGGGGCATCGGGAAGCCGCTGGGCGGGGTCGGCGCATCGGCGAACCCGACGGGCGCGGGTGCGCCGAAGCCGGTGCCGCGCGGCGGCGTCGGCGCGTCCGGCACGACGATCGGCCCGGTACCGGCGTCGGTGCCACCGGGCCGGGGTGGCTCCGCGGGCCCGCGCGCGTGGCCGGGAGCGGGCTCGGCAGCCGGGGGCGGCTCGGCGGGAACCGGGCGTTCCGCGGGCACCAGGCCGGACGGCCGGGCCTCGGTGAGCAGGTCGTGGCCGTCCTCGGCGAGCTCCGCGCCCTGCTCGACGGTGGGCCCCACCGTCGACAGCGCGCCGTCGACGACGCTGGCAGGCAGGCCGGTGGCAGCGCTGAGCAGGCCGGTCTGCCCGTCGGCGGTGTGGGCGCCCGGCTGGGCCTCGACCACCGCGCCGACCGTCTCCACCGGCGCACCGGCCGCGGGACCGACGGCGTCGGCCAGCCCTCCGGACACGGCTCCCAGGTTCGCCGCGGTGCCCGCGAGCACCGTGTCCAGGCCGGCGAGCGCGGCCGGGTGGCCCGCGTCCGCCGCGGCGGAGGCGGCGTCGGCGTTCTTGGCGGCGGCCACGAGCTGGCGCACCATCTCGACCTTGGCGGCGCCGACCTGGTCGGCCGCGTGCTCCAGCCGGTCGGCGGCCGCGCCCGCGTCGCGCGCGGCCACGGTGAGCGTGCCGCTGTCGGGCTCGACGTAGCCGGACCATGTGCGGCTCGCGGCCTCGGCGACCTGCCCGGACAGCGCGCCGAGCGCCTTGCCCGCCACCGCGTCCGCGTCTCCGGCCAGCGCCGCGAGGTCCTGCTCGGCCTGCCGCCAGGCGCCGGCCTGCTCACGCATCGCGTCCTCGTCGGCCTGCGGCCAGCTCACCCCGGTCCGCGCGGCGATGTCGGCCAGCTCGGCGGGAAGCTCGATGCCCATGCGTGCCGCCTACCCGGCGCCGGTCACGTCGTCGGCCGCGCTGTCGTCGGCGGTCTGGTAGGCCCCCGCGGCCGCGGAGAAGCTCGCGCCGACCTCGGCGAGGCCGCCCGCCAGTCCGCCCAGCCGGTCGAGCGCGTCGTTCGCGGGGCCGGTGTGCGCGGCGGCGAAGCTCCGGCCCACGGCGTCCCCGCCCCACGGGGCCGCCCCGGCCACGACGTCGCGCAGCCGGGCGGTGATGCGGCTCGCCCGCTCGGCGAGACCGTCGAACTCGGCGGCGTGCGTACCGAGCCGCTCGGCATCGACCTCGAAGCCCTCGCCCGCCGCGCTCATCGCGACCTCGGCCAGTCGGCCTCGTCCAGCCAGCTCTGGTCCTCGAAGCTCTCGTCCTCGTCGTCGGGATCGCCGGAGGGCGGCGCGATCTCCTCGGCGGCCAGGTCGGCCGTGCCGAGCAGCAGGGCCTGCGGATCCGTGCCCGACGGCAGCGCGGGGGCCAGCACCTCACCCGCACCGGCGAGGGCCTTCACGGTGGCGGCGCCCGCCACCTTCACGATCTGCGCGGCCAGCTCGCCCGGCCGGTACCGCTCGTAGGCGGCGTCGGCGATCACCAGCCCGGTGAGCACCCCGCGACCGCCGACCGTGGCGGTCACCAGTCCGTCGTCGCTGCTCGCGGACTCACTGATGGACGCGAGGTTCCGCTGCACCGAGGCCAGCTGCTCTCTGCTGCGCTGGTAGTCGGCGAGCAACTCCTCCACCTGCGCGCGATGGTCGGTCACGGCCCCTCCCCGACGTCCGAAGGTCTGTGTGTACAGCAGTCGGCAGCGGTTTCGACGCAGCACGGGGCCGCCTGGTTCCGGTCGCGGCCGAATCGTTGCCCGTTCGGGCGACGGCCGCGTGCGCCGATCAGCCGGCGAGTGCCTTCACCACCCGCGACGGGCTGGGCCTGCCGAGCTTGCCCGCCATCCACACGCTCGTCTCCACGAGCGCGTCCAGGTCGGCGCCGTGCTCGATGCCGAGGCCGTCGAGCAGCCACACCAGGTCCTCGGTGGCGAGGTTGCCGGTCGCCGACTCGGCATACGGGCAGCCCCCGAGCCCGCCGGCAGAGGAATCCACAGTGGACACACCATGGCGGAGCGCGGCGAACGTGTTGGCCAGCGCCTGACCGTAGGTGTCGTGGAAGTGCACGGCCAGCGCGTCCACGGCCACCCCGGCCTCGCTGAACGCGCCCACCAGGCGGTCCACCTGGCCGGGCGTGGCCACGCCGATGGTGTCGCCGAGCGAGAGCTGCGAGCAGCCGAGGTCGAGCAGTCGCGTGCCCACGCGCACGACCTGCTCGGCGGGCACGGCACCCTCCCACGGGTCGCCGAAGCACATCGACAGGTAGCCGCGCACGTCGAGCCCCTCGGCCCTGGCCCTGGTGACCACCGGCTCGAACATGGCGAACTGGTCGTCGACGGTCGAGTTGAGGTTGCGCTTGGCGAAGGTCTCGGTCGCGCTCGCGAACACGGCGATATGCCGCACCCCGGCAGCCAGTGCCCGGTCGAGCCCGCGCTCGTTGGGCACGAGCACCGGGTAGCGCACGCCGGGACGCTGCTCGAGCCGCGCGAGCAGCTCCTCGGCGTCGGCCAGCTGCGGCACCCACTTCGGGTGCACGAAGCTCGTGGCCTCCAGCGTGGTGAGCCCGGCGCCGGCCAGCCGGTCGAGGAACTCGGCCTTCACCTCGACGGGCACGACGGCGCTCTCGTTCTGCAGCCCGTCCCTCGGACCGACCTCCCAGATCGTGACCCGTCGCGGCAGCCCGTCGACGGAGGGCACCCGCTCGGGAAGGCCCAGTTCACGCGCGCCCATGCCTTAGCGTCCCCTTCCCTGCGTGCTCGGCGGCGGCTCCTGCCCGCCGTGCGGCAGCTGCTCGGTCGGATCCGGCTCGGCGTAGCCGTAGTCGTCGTACGGGTTGTCGTTGACCTGCCGGTAGATCATCGTGTGCACACGCTCCACGCTGGGGATGTCGTCGAAGGTCAGCGGCTCGTCCGAGGCCGACTCGATGATGAGCGTCCCGCAGCCGAACACGCGGTCGAGCAGGCCGTGCTCGAAGCGCACGCTGTTGATCCTCGCCATGGGGATGTCGATGCCGGTGCGCTTGAGCACGCCTTCCCGCGCGATCACCCGGTCGGTCGTCACGATGAAGTGCGTGGTGCGCCAGCGCACGAACGGCACCAGGAACAGCCACACGACGAGCAGCAGTCCCACGGCTCCGATGGCGATCAGCGCCACCAGGTCCCACGGCGGGTCCACGTCGCCGGCGAGCACCGCCAGCCAGCCACCGCCCGCGAGCACCACCAGCAGCACGACGATCGGCACGACCAGCATCTTGAAGTGCGGATGCTTGTGGGTGACGACGCGCTCGCCGTCGCTGAGCAGATCGTCTGGATACGCCACTTCGAACACTCCCCGGGCTCGTGCCTCGCCGTGTGCGCTCACCGTACCGCGCACCGGGCGGCTTTCACTCCAGGACAGGACGCAGGTGCACCACGTCACCCGCGAAGACGGTGCGCTGCCGCCCGTCGGCGGTGCGCACCACGAGCGCGCCCGCCGGGTCGAGGTCGACGGCCTCGCCCACCAGGTCGCTGCCGCCCGCGACGAAGATCCGCACCTCCTGCCCGAGCGTGGCGCAGTGGGTGCGGTACTCGTCGAGCAGCCCGGCCCTGGCCAGGTCGCCGCCCTCGGCTCGCCAGCGGCGTTCCCGCAGGTCCAGGAAGGTCAGCAGCAGCAGGGCGATCTCGGTGCGGTCGGTGGTGCGCGCGCCGAGTTCGCGCAGCGACACCGGCGGAAGGCCACCGGGACCGGGCGGTGGCACGTCTCTCGCCGAGGTCACGTTGAGCCCCATGCCGAGGATGACGGCCTGCTCCTCGGACGCGGCCGCCTCGGAGAGGATGCCCGCGCACTTGCCGCGCCCGTCGGCGGCGAGGACGTCGTTGGGCCACTTCAGGGCCGTGGCCGCACCCAGCTCTCTGGCCAGATCCACCAGTGCGAGCCCGGCCACCGCCGCCAGCGAGCCCATGCCGGCCAGCGACACCTCGGCGGGCCGCAGCAGCACGCTGCAGTAGATGCCGGTGCCGGGGGGCGAGCTCCACGAGCGGCCGCGCCTGCCCACCCCGGCGGTCTGCTCCTCGGCGATCAGCACGGTCCGGTCGGGGGCGCCGTCGACGAGAGCCGCCCGCAGGTCGGCGTTGGTCGAGCCGGTGCTTTCCACCACGTCGAGGGCGGCGTAGGGCCCGGCAGGCCGGACCAGCTCGGCACGCAGCCGCCCGGCGTCGATCCGCTTCATGGCGCTCACCTTAAGGTGTCGTGCCACGTTGCCTACGCCACATGTGAGGACCCCACACGGTGGCTAAGCTCGGCGTCCATGAGCAGCGCGACGGAGCCGATCGGGACGCCTCCCGAAGACGAGCCGGACATTCACACCACGGCCGGCAAGCTCGCCGACCTGTACCTGCGCTACTCCGAGGCCGTTCACGCAGGTTCGGAAAGAGCCGTCGAGCGGCAGCACGCCAAGGGCAAGAAGACGGCACGCGAGCGGATCGACCTGCTGCTCGACCCCGGCTCCTTCGTGGAGCTCGACGAGCTGGCCCGGCACCGCTCGACCAACTTCGGGCAGGACAAGAACCGCCCGTACGGCGACGGCGTCGTCACCGGCTACGGCACCGTCGACGGCCGCCCGGTGTGCGTGTTCAGCCAGGACGTCACGGTGTTCGGCGGCTCGCTCGGCGAGGTCTACGGCGAGAAGATCGTCAAGGTGATGGACCTGGCCATCAAGACCGGCCGCCCGATCATCGGCATCAACGAGGGCGGCGGGGCGCGCATCCAGGAAGGCGTGGTGTCGCTCGGCCTCTACGGCGAGATCTTCCGGCGCAACACCCAGGCCTCCGGCGTGGTCCCGCAGATCTCGCTGATCATGGGCGCCAACGCGGGCGGGCACGTCTACTCCCCCGCGCTCACCGACTTCGTGGTGATGGTCGACCAGACCTCGCACATGTTCATCACCGGCCCCGACGTGATCAAGACGGTCACCGGCGAGGAGGTCACCTTCGAGGACCTCGGCGGCGGGCGCACGCACAACACCAAGTCGGGCAATGCCCACTACCTCGGCTCGGACGAGGAGGACGCGATCGGCTACGTCAAGGAGCTGCTCGGCTTCCTGCCGCCCAACAACCTGTCCGAGGCGCCGGTGTTCGACGCGCCCGAGCCGGTCGGCGAGTCCATCCCGGACGGTGTCACCGACACCGACCGCGAGCTGGACACGCTGATCCCGGACTCGCCGAACCAGCCCTACGACATGCACGAGGTCATCACCCGCGTCGTGGACGAGGGCGAGTTCCTCGAGGTGCACGAACTGTTCGCGCCGAACGTGATCGTCGGGTTCGGCCGCGTCGACGGGCACAGCGTCGGCATCGTGGCCAACCAGCCGACGCAGTTCGCCGGCTGCCTGGATATCGACGCCTCCGAGAAGGCGGCGCGGTTCGTGCGCACGTGCGACGCGTTCAACGTGCCGGTGCTGACGTTCGTCGACGTGCCGGGCTTTCTGCCGGGCACCGACCAGGAGTGGAACGGCATCATCCGGCGCGGCGCGAAGCTCATCTACGCCTACGCCGAGGCGACCGTGCCGCTGGTCACCGTGATCACGCGCAAGGCCTACGGCGGCGCCTACGACGTGATGGGCTCCAAGCACCTCGGCGCCGACGTCAACGTGGCGTGGCCGACGGCGCAGATCGCGGTGATGGGCGCGCAGGGCGCGGCCAACATCGTGCACCGCAAGACGCTGGCCGGTGCCGCCGAGGGCGGCGAGGACGTCGAGGCGCTGCGCGCGCGGCTGATCCAGGAGTACGAGGACACGCTGTGCAACCCGTATGTGGCCGCAGAGCGCGGCTACGTCGACGGCGTCATCCCGCCCGCGCACACGCGCGGCTACGTGGCGCGGGCGCTGCGGCTGCTGCGGGACAAGCGCGAGACGCTGCCGCCGAAGAAGCACGGCAACATCCCCCTGTGACCGGTGAAGGGCTGGACGTCATGACCGACGAGTCGGGCACCGACGGCGCCGCGGGCTCCCCGCCGCTGCTGCGGGTGCTGCGTGGCAACCCCGACGACGCCGAGCTGGCGGCGCTCACCGCCGTCGTGGCGGGGCTCGCGTCGGCGGAGCGGCCGGAGCCGCCCGCCCCGCCCATCGCGTCGCGGTGGGCCGACCGGGCGGCTCTGCTGCGCGCGCCGCTGCACCCGGGCCCCGGCGCCTGGCGCGCCTCGGCGCTGCCCCGCTGACCCCGTCGCCGTGCTGGCCGCCCGCGTCGGTGTGCTGGCCCGCTGCGCCGCCCTCTAACCTGGGGCCGTGCGTTTCGTCCTCGCTTCCGCCTCCCCTGCCCGGCTGGCCGTGCTCCGCGCGGCGGGCGTCGAACCGAGCGTCGTCGTGTCCGGTGTGGACGAGGACGCCGTTGCGGCGTCGCTGACCGACCCGTCGCCCGACGAGCTGGTGACCGCGCTGGCCCAGGCCAAGGCGCGCGCGGTGGCCGAGACGCTGCACCCGGACACGGTGGTCGTGGGCTGCGACTCGATGCTCGCCATCAACGGTGACGTGGTGGGCAAGCCGGGCACGCCCGAGATCGCCCGCAAACGCTGGGCCGAGATGGCGGGCGGCACCGGCGAGCTGCTCACCGGCCACGCGGTGCTGCGCCTGGAGGACGGGCGGCCACCCCGGCAGGCCAGCGGCACCCAGCGCACGACCGTCCGTTTCGCCACGCCGAGCCAGGACGAGCTGGACGCCTACATCGGCACCGGTGAGCCGCTCGCGGTGGCGGGCGCGTTCACCCTCGACGGCCTCGGCGGCTGGTTCGTGGAGGGCATCGACGGCGACCCGTCCAGCGTCATCGGCATCAGCCTGCCGCTGACCCGCAGGCTGCTCGCCGAGGTCGGCGTCTCGGTCACCGATCTGTGGCGTCCCGGAGTTGTCTAGGAACCGGCACACCAGCACACTCGTCGCATCACTGATGCATGCTGTCACCGGCACGCGAGGAGTGATGCCGACCATGAACGACCTGGCACCTGCCGAGGAAGCGGTGACTCCGGTACCGCCTGAGTTTCCGCCCGTCGTCTACCTGCCGTGCGCCACCCACACGGAGGATCCCGCAGACGCGGTGGTCGAACTCCGCCGGACGAGGGACGGCCGGATGGCCCTGATGGCCTATTCCGCGCTCGACCGGCTCAAATATTGCTGCGGCGAGCAACAGCCATGGATGGTGGTGCCCACGCCGACGCTGCAGCGAATTCAACAGGTCCAGCCATTCGAGCTTGTGCTCCTCGACGTCATCATCCCGCCGGAGCACCGGCATGGAGCGAGCGATGCCTGACGGTCACGGTTTCCGCGCAGATCCGGGCGTCCTCGACGGCATAGTCAGCACGCTCCGAAACGCCGCCGCTCAGCTCGACACGCTCGGCCAGAGCAAGCCCCCGGCACCGGACGCCGGCGACGCGAGTGCGGCGGTCGCTGCCATCCTGGCCAAACTCGCGGACAGTGCGGGCCAGCTTGTGGTGGGCACCGAGGCGGCAGGCGATGCCGTGGCCGACGGCGGCAAGGCATACGCCGAAACGGAAGCGTCGGCCGGTGAGGCTGTCACCTCGTCGGGAGGCCGGTGACCATGCCGGTCGACACGAAGATCGAGGGCAACCCGGAGAGTGTGACCAGGGCCGCGAGCTGGGTGCGCGACTCGCTCGCAAGCCGCGTCACCGACACCGCGAGCCAGATATACAACGCACGAAATCAGGCGGACGCCGGCTGGACAGGCCCCGCAGCCGGCGCGTTCCGGGACCGCATGACGCAGGGCGCTCGCATCACCGACGACTTCGCCGGCACCGCCAGGACCATGGCCCAGAAACTGGACGACCTGGCTGCGGATCTCCGACGAGCAAGATCCGATATGGAACGCATTCGGAGTGAGGCGTCCGCAGCAGGGCTCACTGTGAACGGGGATGTCATCGCCGAGCCGGGTCCGGCTCCAGCAGCTCCGGGAACCCCTCCGACCGGAGACGCCGCGACCCCCGACGCGGTGCAGGCCCACAACGACGCCGTGCAGGCGCAGCAGGAGCACGCGGCCAAGGTGCGTGCGTACAACAAAGCGCAGGGCGAGGCCGAGGGAGTCCGGCGGGCGTGGAAGTCGACCGTGGAGCGGATCACTGAAGAAGCCAACAGCGCGGGCCCGAAGGCGTGGCTCACCGTCGCCGACGTCGCAGGAAACACCATCGCGGCGGCAGCCGGTGCGAAGTACAGCTCGTTCCTGCTGGATGGAGCCAGGCACTACGCCGACGACGCAGCCCGCGCGATGAGCCACGTCCGCGCGTACGGCGACGTGGTTCTCGATCCCAAGAACTTCTACACACAGCTCGACCGTGCGCAGGCCGGCACTCGGGCCTCCGCAGCGCTTGCCGACGACGCCGCGAGGGCCAGCAGCAAGGCCAAGTTGACCGGGCTGCGCCTTGGCGGTGCGCTTGCCGTTGGCGGCGTCGTGTACGACGTCGCCAACGGCAAGCCCGTCGGGCAGGCTGTCGTGTCCAACGGGGCGGGCTTCGCCGCTTCGGTCGGCGCAGGAGCAGTGGTCGGAACTGCCATCGGCGGCCCGGTGGGCACGGCGGTGGGTGCGGTGGTCGGCGCGGGCGTCGGTGTGTTCACCTCGGGCATGGTTGACTCCCTTTACGAGAACGGCATCGGCGCCGTGGGGCAAGCGATTGAGGACGGTGTCGATGCCGTAGCCGACACGGGCGAGGTGATCGTTGACGGCGTCAGTGATGCGGCCGGAGCGGTGGTCGGCGGCGTGAAGGATGCGTGGAATGCAATCTTCTGAAGCCTTGCCTCTCCCGGCGGAATGGCCGGACGGACACAAGACCCGTTACACGATCGCGCTCGCCGTCAACGCCGTCCTGTTCGTCCTCGCCCCGCTCGCGATCGCGTTGGTGCTCCTCTCCCGGGACAACGCCAGGGCGGCGTTCTACAGCGTCGCTGCCGCCGTGCTCGGCTCGCTGATCTGCTGGGTCGGTTACGAGACGAGGCTGCGGCGACGAACCCGCACCGACCCGATCGTGCTGCACGAGTCGGGCGACGGCTCGCGGAGTCTGGAGGTGCCGTACTCCTCGCGGCTCTTCCTCGGGTACGCCGCGCTCACCGGTGCATTCGCGGCCGTGTTCACGGTGGCCGCCTTCCATGCGGCCGCGAGTCCGGACCACACGAACGGCGCCATCGTCTGGGCGGCCGTGGCCGTGCTGTTCGCCTCCCTGCCCGCACTGATGCTGACGGGACGGTTCGCGCTCGGCCGGATCCGGCTCTCCCCGGAAGGCCTCTACCAGCGCGGCTGGACCTTCGAGTCGTTCATCCCCTGGTCCGGCATCAACGGGGTCTTCCCGAGACACACCGACAGCCCGATCGTCGTCGTCGTCGGTGACGAGAACGCTCCCTGGCAGCGCCGCCAGATCACCCGGCTCTGGCGCCAGGACCGCCTGCCGAAGGTGCGGTCGGGCCAGCGCGAGGTGCCGATGATCGTGATCCCCGGCAAGTTCCTGTCCGTGGATCCCGTTCTCCTGTACCACCTGCTGGGCTACTACCTCGAGAACCCGGGCGCGCGGGCCGAACTGGGCACGGAGGCAGGACTGCGCCGGGCACGGGCGGCCGCGTTCGCAGGCTGAGCACCGGACGTCACGGGCAGGTGGTCAGCTCGCTGTCGTCGACCTCGACCTCCGGCCAGTTCCGCAGCGCGCCGGGCGAGCCGTACGTCAGGGTGCAACCCGCCTGGCCGCCACGCAGGTCGAACACCTCCGCCAGCACCGGCGCCTGCTGACATTCCTCGACGGTGTCGGTGCGGCTGCATTCGTGCCGCACCACGATGACCTCCGGAGTGGCGTCGCCGGTGACGTTGCTCAGGGTGATGCTGCCCGCGTCGGAGAAGTACGGCCGCGCGGTGGCCCGCCAGCTGTCCCCGCGCCACACCAGCACCTCGCCGACCATGCCCCCGTCGTGCGGGCCCCGCACCAGGCACACCGGCGTCGCCGTCTCCACGCAGCGCAGCGAGTCGTGGTTGAGGCGCACACCCATCGTGGTGATCGCGGTCTCGGCGATGGTGCCCGAGCCGGGGCCGCCCGCGCGCAGCCTGCCCATGCCCCCGTCGCCGTCGGCGAGCAGCTCCACGGTCATCCCGTTGACACCGGTCTGCGCGAGCACCCGGCACGGTTCGTCACCGCAGCCCGTGTGCGAGGCGGACGTGGCCGTGGCGGGCGCATCCTCCGCGCCCGCGGACAGTCCCGGCTCCGGCCGCAGCACGAGCGCCGTGCCGAGCGCCACCACGGTCACCAGCGCGGCCAACGCGCCCGTCACCAGCACCGGCCGGGGTACCGACGGCGAACCCACGGTCGTCTCCACCTCCCTTCGTAACCCGTCCGAGCGTAAGAGAGACCACGCAACGCGCACGTCTATGTTGGGCCCGTGACCAATCCCAGCCTGCCGCCGGTCGTGTACCTGCCCACCGGCGCCCACTCCGGCACCGACACCGAAGAGACGACCGTCGAGCTGCGGCGCACCGGGGACGGCCGCGTCGCGCTGGTCGCGTTCTCCGCGGTCGACCGGCTCGTCGCGGGCTGCGGCGAGCACCAGCCGTGGATGATGGTGCGCACCGAGCATCTGCCCACGCTGTACGACGCGCAGCCCTACGACGTCATCATGCTCGACGGGGTGATTCCCGAGGAACTGCGGCATCCGGGCGCCGCCGGGGCGTGAGCCTCCTCTCATGTATGGCCCCTCGCGGGTCCGTAGACTCCCCGGAGAGCGGCTAAACAGGGAGGTAAGCGTGCCTGAGCGGGCCAGCATCACGAAGGTCCTCGTCGCCAACCGGGGCGAGATCGCCGTCCGCGTGATCAGAGCTGCCAAGGATGCCGGGCTGGCCAGTGTGGCCGTCTACGCCGATCCCGACCGCGACGCGCCGCACGTGCGCATGGCCGACGAGGCGTTCGCGCTCGGCGGGGCCACCGCGGCCGAGAGCTACCTGGTGTTCGACAAGCTGCTCGACGTCGCGGCCCGTTCCGGTGCCGACGCGGTCCATCCCGGATACGGCTTCCTCTCCGAGAACTCCGACTTCGCCCAGGCGGTGCTGGACGCGGGCCTGACCTGGATCGGGCCGAGCCCGCAGGCCATCCGCGACCTCGGCGACAAGGTCACCGCGCGGCACCTGGCACTCAAGGCGGGCGCCCCGCTGGTCCCGGGCACCAAGGACCCCGTGGAGAACGCCGACGAGATCATCGCCTTCGCCGAGGAGCACGGTCTGCCCGTGGCCATCAAGGCGGCGTTCGGCGGCGGTGGCCGCGGGCTGAAGGTCGCGCGCACCAAGGAGGAGATCCCCGAGCTGTTCGAGTCGGCCACCCGCGAGGCGGTCGCCGCGTTCGGGCGCGGCGAGTGCTTCGTCGAGCGCTACCTCGACCGGCCCCGGCACGTCGAGGCGCAGGTGCTCGCCGACAAGCACGGCAACGTCGTGGTGGTCGGCACGCGCGACTGCTCGCTCCAGCGCAGGCACCAGAAGCTCGTCGAGGAGGCCCCGGCGCCGTTCCTCACCGACGAGCAGCGCGCCACGATCCACTCGTCGGCCAAGGCCATCTGCAAGGAGGCCGGCTACTCCGGCGCGGGCACCGTCGAATACCTCGTCGGCGTCGACGGCACCATCTCGTTCCTCGAGGTCAACACCCGCCTGCAGGTCGAGCACCCGGTGTCGGAGGAGACCACGGGCATCGACCTCGTGCGCGAGCAGTTCCGCATCGCCGAGGGCGGGAAGCTGCCGTTCACCGAGGACCCGCAGCCGCGCGGCCACTCCATCGAGTTCCGCATCAACGGCGAGGACGCCGGGCGCAACTTCCTGCCCGCGCCCGGCACCGTCACCCGGCTCGTCTTCCCCGAGGGGCCCGGCGTGCGCGTGGACTCGGGTGTCGAGACGGGCAGCGTCATCGGCGGCCAGTTCGACTCGATGCTGGCCAAGGTGATCGTCACCGGCGCCGACCGGCAGCAGGCCATCGAACGCAGCCGCAGGGCGCTGGACGAGATGGTCGCCGACGGGCTGGCCACGGTGCTGCCGTTCCACCGCACGATCCTGCGCGACCCCGCGTTCGTCGGTGACGGCACGGGCTTCTCCGTGCACACCCGCTGGATCGAAACCGAGTTCGACAACACCATCGAGCCGTTCGTCGCCCCCACCGAGGCGGCCGAGGAGACCGAACCCCGTCAGAACGTCGTGGTGGAGGTCGGTGGCCGCAGGCTCGAGGTGTCGCTGCCCGGTGACCTGGCCCTCGGCGGCGGCAACGGTGGTGGCGGCGCGGCCAAGGCCAAGCCCCGCAAGCGGGGTGGCGGTTCCAAGGCCGCCGTCAGCGGCGACGCCGTGACCGCGCCCATGCAGGGCACGATCGTCAAGATCGCGGTCGCCGACGGCCAGCAGGTCGAGGCCGGCGAACTGCTCGTGGTGCTGGAGGCCATGAAGATGGAGAACCCGGTCACCGCGCACAAGGCGGGCACGGTCACCGGGCTCGCCGTGGAGCCGGGCTCGGCGGTCAGCCAGGGTGCCGTGCTGCTGGAGGTCAAGGACTGACCGCCGCATCACGGTCGGCCAACGACACTGAAAAAGCCTCAGCCTTCGTGGCTGCGTCCGCGCGGGCGGACCTACCATCGACACGTGGCCGTCGACAGACCGGAGTACCGGCTCAGCGACGCTGAGCGGCAGGAGGCGCTGGACGCGCTGTCCGAACACGTCCGGACCGGGCGGCTGGACCTCGTGGAGTTCGACGAGCGTTCGGCGCAGGTCAGCTCGGCCAAGCTCCGGCGCGACCTGGAGCCGCTGTTCGCCGACCTGCCCGAGCCGAAGCCGGGCATGCTGACCCCGGTCCGCGGCATGCGCCCCGCCACGCCCTACGTGCCCCCTGCCGCGCCCCCTCCCGCGCCCGCGCCCGCGTGGCGGCAGCGGCTGGCGAGCAGCATCGTGCCGATCGCGGCGGTGCTGGCGGTGCTGCTGTTCTTCACCGTCGCCCGCGGGATGATCTTCGTGTTCGCCTTGCCCGCGATCGCCGCGCTGCTCGCGGGCGCCATCGCGGGCAACCGGCACGACCGGCGGCGCCGACGGTTCTAGGATCGGCACGGTGGAACCGGTCGAGATCAACGCGGGCACCTACTACCTGCGCCAGTTGCGCGCCGACGACCGGCTGGACGACCGTCCCGCGCTGGTCGAGGCCTTCACCGACCCGACGCACGTCCGCTTCGTGCCCGGCTACCTCGTGGACACGCCGGCGGCGGCGTCCGGCTACATCGCCCGCCGCGCGGGCGAGTGGGCCCGCGGCGAACGCTGCTCGTGGGCCGTCGCCCACCCGGTCACGGGGGCACTGCTCGGCGAGGTCGGGCTGAAGAAGCTCGATTTCGACGCGGGCACCGCCGAGACGGCCGTCTGGGTCCATCCCGCCGCGCGCGGGCAGGGCGTCGCCACCACCGCGGTGGGCGCGGCGCTGCGCTTCGGCTTCGACGCGCTGGGCCTGCGCACCATCGACTACCTGCACGAACCGGACAACCACGCCTCGGCAGGCGTGGCCAAACGGTGTGGCTTCACGTTCGCGGGCCCGGTTCCGGAGACCGGCGACGTCCGCTGGACGCGCGGCGCGGACGATCCGGCGTGAGCCACTTCCTGCACCGGCTGCTGCGGGTGCTGGCCGACGGCGGCGCGGCGACCGCGTTCACCGGACCCTCCGGCCGCACCACCTACGCCGAGGCGCGGGCGTTGCTGCTCCGGCTGCACCACAAGCTCGCCGGCGTCGGCACGGGCGACACGGTGGCGGTGCTCGGCAGCAACCGCCCTGAGACGCTCCTGGCCCAGCTCGCCGCACACCTGCGCGGGGCGAGCGTCCTGCTGGTGCCCGCCTCGGCGAACGCCGCCGACCGTGCAGCGGTACTGCGCGCGGCGGGGGTCACCGCGCTGGTCGTGGAACCGGGCCAGGCCGCGCCGCCCGGGCCGCACCGGATGCTCCCCCTCGCGCCGTCCGCTCCGGGCGCCGAGGACGAGACCACCGTGGACGTGCCGCCCTCGGTGCACACGGTGTTCGGCTCCGGCGGCACCACGGGCCCGCCGAAGCTGATCAGCCACCGCGGCATCTACGAGGGCATGGCGCACATCTTCCAGCCGGACGCCGACGGCCCGTGGCGGGTGCTCGTCGTGGCGCCGCTGTCGCATCTCACCGGCAACTGCGCGGCGCTCGGAGCCCTGCTGCGTGGCGACACCGTGGTCCTGCACGACGGCTTCGACGCGGCCACGGTGCTGCATGCCATCGCCACGGAACGCGTGACCCACCTGTCGCTGACGCCACCGAGGCTCGCCGCGCTGCTCGACCACCCCGCGCTGCCGGACACCGACCTGAGCAGCCTGCGCAGCGTGTCGCTCGGCGCGAGCCCGCTGCCGGAGCGCAGGCTGCGCCAGGCGCTGGAGGTGTTCGGACCCGCCGTCGGGCAGGGCTACGGGCTCACGGAGGCGCCGATGGTCGCGAGCATCACGGCCGCCGAGTACGAGGGGCACCCGGGGCGGCTCGGCTCGGTGGGACGGATCGTGCCCGGCATGCAGGCCCGCGTCGAGGGCGGGCACGACGGCGACGGGGACGGTGCGTCCTGCGGCGAGGTGCTGGTGCGCGGGCTGGCGCTCATGGAGGGCTACCACCGGCAGCCGGACCGGACCGCCGCGGCGTTCACCGGCGACGGCTGGCTGCGCACCGGTGACCTCGGCCGCTTCGACGCCGACGGCTACCTGTACCTGCTGGGCAGGGCCGACGACGTGGTCGTCACCGGCGAGCACGGGACGAAGGTGCACTGCGCGGCCGTCGAGGACGCGCTGGCGGGCCATCCGCTGGTGCGCCAGGCCGCCGTGTTCGGCGCGGAGGGCGACGACGGCGCGCTGCTGCACGCGGTGGTCGCCGCGGAACCGGGGCTGACCGCCGCCGCCGTGCGTGACCACGTCCGCGCCACCCTCGGTGGCGAGCACTTCGTGCCCGCGCACGTGCGGCTGACCACCGCCGACCTGCCGCTCACGGCCGTCGGCAAGGTGGACACGACCGCCCTGCGGGCCGGGTTCAGCCCACCGGCTCGGTGAGCCGCGCCCTGGCCTCGGGCGCGGCCGAGCGCCGGGCGTCGGCGGCCTCGTCGCTGGGCTGGGTCTGCGAGTCGCGCTCGGCCTCCACCCTCGCCCGGTACACCGAGACCTCCTGCGCGGTCTGCTCGGCCGACCAGCCGAGCACCTCGCCCATCAGCTCGGCGACCTGCTCGGCGCAGTCCACCCCCCGATGCGGGTACTCGATCGAGATGCGGGTGCGCCGGGCCAGCACGTCCTCCAGATGGAGCGCGCCCTCGCAGCGGGCCGCGTAGGCGGCCTCCACCCGCAGGTAGTCGGGTGCGTGCTCGATGGGCCGCAGCAGCTCGGGCCTGCCGTCGGCCAGGGCCAGCACCTCGCCGACCAGCGAGCCGTAGCGGTCGAGCAGGTGCCGCACACGGTACGGGTGCAGCCCGTATGCCGAGGCCAGCTGGTCGGCCTGGTTGACGAGCGCGTGGTAGCCGTCGGCGCCCACCAGCGGCACCTTGTCCGTGATGGACGACTGCACGCGCGAGGGCAGGTCGACGGACGCGGCGTCGACCGCGTCGGCGGCCATCACCCGGTAGGTGGTGTACTTGCCGCCCGCGATCGCCACCAGTCCCGGCGCGACCCGCGCCACCGCGTGCTCGCGGGACAGCTTCGAGGTCTCCTCGCTCTCCCCCGCCAGCAGCGGGCGCAGCCCCGCGTAGACGCCCTCGATGTCGCTGTGCGTGAGCGGCGTCGCCAGCACCGCGTTGACGTGGTCGAGGATGTAGTCGATGTCGTGTTTGGTGGCCGAGGGGTGCGCCAGGTCGAGGTTCCAGTCGGTGTCGGTGGTGCCGACGATCCAGTGGTTGCGCCACGGGATCACGAACAGCACCGACTTCTCCGTGCGCAGGATCAGCCCGGTCTCGGAGACGATCCGGTCGCGGGGCACCACGATGTGCACGCCCTTGCTGGCGCGCACCCGGAACCGGCCCCTGCTGCCGGAGAGCCGCTGCAGCTCGTCCGTCCACACGCCCGTGCAGTTGATCACGGCACTGGCCTGGACCTCTGTCTCCCTGCCGTCCTCCACGTCGCGGACGCGCACGCCCGAAACGCGGTCGGCCTCGCGCAGGAACTCGACCACCTGGGTGGACGTGCGCACCACGGCGCCGTAGTGGGCCGCCGTTCGCGCCACGGTCATGGTGTGCCGGGCGTCGTCGGCCTGGGCGTCGTAGTAGCGGATGCCGCCGATGAGCGCGTCGCGCTTGAGCGCGGGCACCATGCGCAGCGCGCCGGCCTTGGTCAGGTGCTTCTGCCCCGGTACCGAGCGGGCGCCGCCCATCGTGTCGTACAGCAGCAGGCCCGCCGCGGTGTACGGGCGCTCCCACACCCGGCGGGTGAGCGGGTAGAGGAAGCTCACCGGCTTCACCAGGTGCGGCGCGAGCCGGGTGAGCATCAGCTCCCGCTCCCGTAGCGCCTCCCGGACCAGGCCGAACTCCAGCTGTTCGAGGTAACGCAGCCCGCCGTGGAAGAGCTTGCTCGACCGGCTCGACGTGCCGGAGGCCAGGTCACGGGCCTCCACCAGGGCGACGCGCAGGCCGCGGGTCGCGGCGTCGAGGGCCGTCCCTGCGCCGACGATGCCGCCGCCGATGACCACGAGGTCGAAGCTGTCCTGGCCGAGGCGTTCCCACGACTTCTCGCGGTGCTCGGGGCCCAGGCGCGCCGAGGCCACGCCCGGCAGGTCGCGTTCACGATGCGCGGTCACGTATTCCTCCTCGCCACGGGGTCGGGCGCACGTCTCCAGCATGGCACGTCTCGGCGCGTCCGCATGTCACCCGGCCGCGAGATTGCGACACTCGGAGCTTGGAGAGATCACTCGCAGGCGAGTAGCGTGCGGGTCCTGTGGGTCGGCAACGGCGCCTACCGCGGGCCGGGCTGCCCTGCGCAAACGGTGTCCAGTGTGGAGGGCGGAGCCATGAGTGCCGGAGCGATATTCGTCTGGGAGATGTTGGGCACCTCGGTGCTCGTGCTACTGGGTACGGCGGTCGTCGCCAACCACGTGTTGAGGAACACGCTGGGCAACGGCGCCGGCTTCCTGTTCATCACGATCGGCTGGGCGTTCGCGGTGTTCACCGGCGCCAGCATCGCGAACCCGACCGGAGCGCACATCAACCCCGCCGTGACCATCGGCGTGGCGGTTTCCGGCCAGATGGACTGGGCGGACGTGCCGATCTACTTCGCGGGCCAGATGGTCGGCGGTGTGCTCGGCGCGGTGCTGTGCTGGCTGACGTACAAACTGCAGTTCGACAACCACCCCGAGCCGGAGAACACCCTCGGCATCTTCTCGACCGGTCCGCAAATCCCCCACAAGGCGTGGAACCTCGTGACCGAGTTCATCGGCACCTTCGTCCTCGTCGCCTGGATCCTGCTGACGCCCGCCGCCGAGCCGGGCCCCAACGGGGTGCCCGTGTTCGGCAACGCCGCGCTCGGCTACG
This sequence comes from Prauserella muralis, assembly GCF_003202285.1. Lineage (GTDB taxonomy): Bacteria > Actinomycetota > Actinomycetes > Mycobacteriales > Pseudonocardiaceae > Prauserella_B > Prauserella_B muralis. The sequence goes on along the minus strand of NZ_MASW01000001.1, from coordinate 1,791,249 downwards.
CGGGCGTGTCGTTCGTCGTTCTGGTGATCGGCACCTCGCTCGGCGGGCCGACCGGCTACGCCATCAACCCGGCGCGTGACCTCGGTCCGCGCATCGCCTACGCGTTCCTGCTTCCCATCCGCGGCAAGGGAGACGCCAACTGGGGGTACTCCTGGGTTCCCGTGGTCGGACCGCTGGCCGGCGGCAGCGCGGCCGCGCTGCTGTACCTGGCCGTGAACAATCTGAGCTGAACTGGAGCACGCATGACTTCCTATGTCGCCGCCATCGACCAGGGCACGACCTCCACCAGGACGATGATCTTCGACCACTCCGGGAGCGTCGTCGCCGTCGACCAGCGCGAGCACAGGCAGATCTTCCCGCAGGCCGGCTGGGTGGAGCACGACGCGGAGGAGATCTGGGCCAACACCAGGGCCACCGCGGCCGGGGCGCTGGCCAACGCCGACATCACCGCCGCCGACATCGCCGCGGTGGGCATCACCAACCAGCGGGAGACCACACTGGTGTGGGACCGCAAGACCGGCAAGCCGGTGTACAACGCGATCGTCTGGCAGGACACGCGCACCGACCGGATCGTCAACGACCTGGGCGCCCTCGGCGGTGGGCAGGAGCGCTACCGCGAGAAGACCGGGCTGCCGCTGGCCACCTACTTCTCCGGGCCCAAGATCAAGTGGATCCTGGACAATGTGGACGGCGCCCGCCAGCGCGCCGAGGCTGGTGAGCTGCTGTTCGGCAACATGGACACCTGGGTGCTGTGGAACATGACGGGCGGGCCGGACGGCGGGCTGCACGTCACCGACCCGACCAACGCCTCCCGCACCATGCTCATGGACCTCGACACCCTGTCGTGGGACGAGAGCATCGCCGCCGACATGGGCATCCCGCTGTCGATGCTGCCCGAGATCCGCTCGTCGTCCGAGGAGTACGGCAAGGGCCGCGCGAAGGGCGCGCTCGGCGGCGTGCCGATCGCCGGGATCCTGGGCGACCAGCAGGCGGCGACGTTCGGGCAGGCGTGCCTGTCGGTGGGCGAGGCGAAGAACACCTACGGCACCGGTAACTTCGTGCTGCTGAACACGGGCACCGAGAAGGTGCTGTCGCAGAACGGGCTGCTCACCACCGTGTGCTACAAGCTCGGTTCGAAGCAGACGGTGTACGCGCTGGAGGGCGCCATCGCGGTCACCGGCTCGCTGGTGCAGTGGCTCCGGGACAACCTGAACATGATCAGCACGGCCGCCGAGATCGAGGAACACGCGCGGACCGTGGAGGACAACGGCGGCGCGTACTTCGTGCCCGCCTTCTCGGGGCTGTTCGCGCCGTACTGGCGTTCCGACGCGCGCGGCGCCATCGTCGGCCTGACCCGCTACGTCAACAAAGGACACCTCGCCCGCGCGGTGCTGGAGGCGACGGCCTTCCAGACCCGCGAGGTGATCGACGCGATGAACGCCGACTCGGGCGTGCCGCTGAAGTCGCTCAAAGCGGACGGCGGCATGGTGGTCAACGACCTGCTCATGCAGTTCCAGGCCGACATCCTCGGCGTGTCGGTGATCCGTCCGGTGGTCAACGAGACCACCGCGCTCGGCGCCGCCTACGCCGCGGGTCTCGCCGTGGGCTTCTGGCAGGGCGAGGAGGACATCCGCTCCAACTGGGCCAAGGACAAGCAGTGGGACCCGCAGATGGACCCCGACCGCAGGGCCCGCGAGTACCACAACTGGAAGAAGGCCGTCACCAAGACCTTCGACTGGGTCGAAACCGACTGACCACGCCCCCGGGGCCCCTCACCACGCCCCCAGACCGTGAGCAAGGGACCTTTACTCTCGTTTCGCGGTAGTAAAGGTCCCTTGCTCCCGTCTGTGTCAGGCCGTGTCGGGGACGGCGATCAGGACGAGGTGGGCGCCCTGGTTGTCGGTGACGGTCGCGAGGCGGCCGAAGGGCGAGTCCTGCGCGGGGCGCACCAGCGAACCGCCCAGCTCCTGCGCACGGGCCACGGCGGCGTCGGTGTCGGCAACCTGGAAGTACGCCGACCAGTGCGCGGGCACGTCGGCCGGAGCCTCGGCGTTCAGCTCGCCGAGCCCACCGACGACGTTGCCGCCGACCTTCAGCGTCAGGTAGGTGAAGCCGCCGCCGGACATGTCGTCGAACTCGTAGCCGAACACCTCGCCGTAGAAGGTCTTCGCCCGCTCGACGTCACGGGTGATGCACTCGTTCCACGTCAGCGCGCTCACCGTGTTGGCCAGCTCGACGCCGTGATGCTCCCCGGCCTGCCAGAGGCCGAACACCGCACCCGTCGGGTCGGTGGCGATGGCCATGCGGCCCATCGCGCCGACGTCCATCGCGGGCATCATGATCTGCCCGCCGCTCTCCGTGATCGCCGCCGCGGCCTTGTCGACGTCCGAGGTGGCGAGGTAGGTCGTCCACGCGGCGGGCATGCCCTGCTGGTCCGGCGGGATCCCGCCGATGCCCGCCACCTGTCTGCCGTCGACCGAGCAGAGCAGGTAGTTGCCGTAGGCGTCGCCCTGGTCGGCGAAGTCCCAGGCCAGCAACGCGCCGTAGAAGTCCATGGCCATCCTGGGATCGGGCACCATGAGGTCGACCCAGCAGGGCGTGCCGTCGGGCCAGGGCGTGTCACGAATGGTCATCGAGTGCTCCTTCATGTCGAGACGACTGCGGGTGACCATCATCACCCGAGGCACCGACAGAAGCAGCCGCGCGCGAAGGCCGGGTTTTCAGCGGCTTCAGTCCAGATCGTCGTGGCGCATGAGCTGCCTGCCCGCCTCGGTGATCGATCCGGACAGCGACGGGTACACCGAGAACGTCAGCGCCAGGTGCTCCACGGTGAGCTGGTTCTGCACGGCCAGCGCGATCGGCAGGATCAGCTCACTCGCCGTCGGCGCCACCACCACGCCGCCCACGACAACGCCGGTGGCCGGGCGGCAGAACAGCTTCACGAAGCCCTGCCGCAGGCCCTCCATCTTGGCGCGGGCGTTGGTGGCCAGCGGCAGCATGATCGTGCGGGCCGGCACCTCGCCGGAGTCGATGGCCTGCTGGCTGATGCCGACGGTGGCGATCTCCGGGTGGGTGAACACGTTGGCCGCGACCGTGCGCAGGCGGATCGGCGCGACGCCCTCGCCGAGGGCGTGCCACATCGCGATCCGGCCCTGCATGCTGGCGACCGAGGCGAGCATGAGCACGCCGGTGCAGTCGCCCGCGGCGTACACGCCGGGTGCGCTGGTGCGCGACACCCGGTCGACCGTGATGAAACCGCCGGGGCCCGGTTCGATGCCGACGCGTTCCAGTCCGATGTCGTTGGTGTTGGGCACGGAGCCGACCGTCATCAGGGCGTGGCTGGCCTCGATCTGCCTGCCGTCGGTGAGGTGGATCAGCACGCCCTTGCCGGTGCGCTCGACGCGGTCGGCGCGCGCGTGCTTGACCACGGTGGTGCCGCGCTGGGAGAACACCTCCTCCAGCACGGCGGCGGCGTCGGCGTCCTCGTGCGGCAGCACGCGGTCGCGGCTGGAGACCACGGTGACCTTGACGCCCATCTCGGTGTAGGCGGAGGCGAACTCGGCGCCCGTGACGCCGGAGCCGATGACGGCCAGGTGCTCCGGCAGTTCCGGCAGGTCGTACAGGTGCCGCCAGTCGAGGATGCGGTCGCCGTCGGGCACCGCGCCGGGCAGCACCCGCGGGGTGGCGCCGGTGGCGATGAGCACGACGTCGGCGTCGAGGACCTCCACCTGCTCGCCGTGGTCGGCGGTGACGGCGATCTGGTGCGTGGCCAGGCCCGGCTCGGCGTCACAGAAGCGGCCGGTGCCGGTGACGACGCGCACACCTTCGCGCTGGACCCTGGCGCGGATGTCGGCCGACTGGGCGAGCGCGAGCCCGCGCACGCGGCCGTGCACGGTCGGCAGGTCGACGCGTGTGTCGGCGAGGTCGGTCGCGATGCCGAGCTCGCCGAAGCCGTGCAGGCTGGCGCGGGCGCCCGAGGAGGCGATGAACGTCTTGGACGGCACGCAGTCGTAGAGCACGCAGGCCCCACCGAGACCGTCCCGCTCGACCACGGTGACGTCGGCCCCGTGCTGGGCCGCGACCAATGCCGCCTCGTAGCCGGCTGGTCCGCCGCCCATGATCACGATCTTGGTCACGTTCGCTCGTCCTCCTCGTCGTGGCTTCCCGCGCCCACTCTAGGCGGGGACACGCGGAGTGCGTCCTTTCGGGTGAGCGGGTGGCCGTTAGGCTGTGCCCGTGCCCTTGTATGCCGCGTACGGGTCCAACATGGAACCCTCCCAGATGATGGAGCGGGCCCCGCACTCGCCGATGGCGGGTACCGGGTGGCTCGAAGGCTGGCGGCTGACGTTCGGCGGCGAGGACCTGAGCTGGGAGGGCGCCCTCGCCACGATCGTCGAGGACCGCTCGTCGCGGGTGTTCGTGGTGCTCTACGACGTCACCCCCTACGACGAGGAACGGCTCGACCAGTGGGAGGGCGGCGAGCTCGGACTGCACAACAAGATCCGCCTGCGGGTCCAGACCATGGAGGGGTCCGTCCTGGCGTGGCTGTACGTGCTCGACGCCTACGAGGGCGGCCTTCCCTCCGCACGCTATCTGGGGGTGCTCGCCGATGCGGCCGAGGCCGCGGGCGCTCCCGCCGACTACGTCGACGCCCTGCGCACCCGCCCCTGCAAAGGCATCGGCCCCTAACCCGCGAGTCCTGCGCTCAGGCCCGCGAGTCCTGCGCTCAGGCCCGCGAGTCCTGCGCTCAGGCCCGCGAGTTCTGCGTTCGTGAGTGCCGAGCTGACTAAGCGGCGAGCCCGCGTCGCCGGAAGGCCGCTTGGACCTCGCTGATCACCCGCCACGGGTTGGCCAGATCGCTCGCCGTCGCCCTGATCACCATCCAGCCGCGCCGACGCAGATCGGCGTCCCGTGCCGCATCGGCCTCCTGTTTCGCCTCATGTGCCTCGTAGCCGTCGTACTCGACGGCGACGCGGACACCGGACCACGCGAAGTCGAGCCGGTAGAGCTCTCTCCCGGACAGGTCCGTGATCGGGTACTGCTGCTCGGGCAGCGGTAGCCCGCCGTCGACGAGCGCCAGCAACATCCAGCTCTCCGCGGGTGACTCCGCCAGCCCGGTGGCCAGCGCCAGCACCGATCGCGCCTGCCGACGCCCACGGGGGTCGGGCCTGGTCCGGATACGTTCCTCGACCCATGCCCCGAACTCCGCGCGCTCCTCCTCGGACACCAGCCGAAGGGCTTGATCGGCGCAGGCCAACCCGGTTCGGCGGGTATCCCGGCTCAACGCCTCCGCGAGGGCGACGTCCAGTGCCAGCGTTCGGAGCCCGGCGATGTCCAGCACATCCTGGTCGTCGTAGCGGCCGTGGTGCAGGACAAGCCCCGGCCGCCGGCGCGCCTTGCACTCGTACGGCACGACCATGTGCACGGCACCGGTGCCCGCGGCAGTGCAGCCGTGCAGTGCAAGCGCGCTCGGGCCGGTCAGAACCGCGTGCGGGCCGACGTGGAGCAGGCCTGCGGCCGCTCGTGTCGGGAAGTCGGCCGCCCGGCGCGCGTCCACGACGACCGACCGGGAGAAGGACACCAATCGACCCTCACGCACCAACGTGCGCAGGACGGACGCGCCGACGTACTCGGCCAGCTCGGCACGCAGATGGGCTCCGTGCAGACCCTCGGGCATGATCGCCATGCGTCCACGGTCCACGATTCGAGAACCGCTCGCCGAAACCATCCACAAATTGTGGATAACTTCGGGTCCTGTGGATAACCACCCATGGGCTGGGCACGGCCTGCTCTTCGCCGACTGCAGAACTCGCGGGCCTGAGCGCAGGACTCGCGGGCCTGAGCGCAGGACTCGCGGGTCAGGCCAGGGCGGCGAGGGCCGCGTGGACCATCACCCGGACGCCCGTCAGCAGGGCCCGCTCGTCCAGTTCGAAGGTCGGCTGGTGCAGGTCACGCATAGCTCCCTCGCCGGACCACACGCCGAGCCGCGCGAACGCACCCGGCACGTGCTCCAGGTACCAGCCGAAGTCCTCGCCACCTGACGACTGCTCCGTGCCGGTCAGCGCCTCGTCGCCGAGCGCCGCCTCGACGCCCGCGCGCATGAGCACCGTGCTCTCCTTCTCGCTCACCACGGGCGGCACGCCACGCCGGTAGTCGAGGTCGTACCCGACGCCGGTGGGCGCGAGCAGCGACTGCACCGACGACGCGACGAGCGGCTCCAGCTGGGTCCACGTCTCGTGGTCGGCGGTGCGCAGGGTGCCCCGCAGCACGCCGTCCTGCGGCACCGCGTTCGGCGCCTCACCCGCGTGCACCGCACCCCACACGAGCACCGTGCCCGAACGCGGGTCGACCCGCCGCGACAGCAGCGCGGGCAGGGAGGTGATCACCGTGCCGAGCGCGTGCACCAGGTCGGCCGTCAAATGCGGCCGCGAGGTGTGCCCGCCCGGCGAGGTCAGCCGCAGCTCCACGAGGTCGGCGGCCGAGGTCAGCGGGCCGATCCGCGTGCCGACCTTGCCGACGGGCAGCCGTGGGTCGGCGTGCAGGCCGAAGATCCGGTCCACGCCGTCGAGCGCACCCGCGGCGATCGCGTCCAGCGCACCGCCGGGCATGACCTCCTCGGCGGGCTGGAAGATCAGCCGCACCCGCCCTGGCAACTGGGGAGCCGCGGCCATCGCCAGCCCGGTGGCGAGCAGCACCGTCGTGTGCAGGTCGTGGCCGCAGGCGTGCGCGACGCCGTCGACCGTCGAGGCGTACGGCAGGCCGGTCGCCTCGGTCAGCGGCAGGGCGTCCATGTCAGCCCGCAGCGCCACGCACGTGGAGCCGCTGCCGATGTCGCAGACCACGCCGGTGCCGCCGGGCAGCACCCACGGCCGCAGGCCGGCGGAGCGGAGCAGCTTCGCCACGAGCTCGGTGGTGCCGTACTCGCGGCGTGCCAGCTCCGGGTGGGCGTGGATGTGCCGCCGCCAGGCCACCACGTCCGTGGCGTGCGCGCTGAGCCATTCGTCGAGCCAGAACGGGCCGCGACCCGCACCGAGGTCGGGCACGGATGCCATGGTCACACCGGTCTCACTGAGTACGGCGTCGTCGGAGCCGGTCACTGGGGAGCCGTTGGGCTCCCCGGGAACCTCGGGTCGCGAGTCGAGAACCGTCACGCCACACCTCCGCGCGAGCCCGGCAGAGACTGCACATCCAGCCCTGTCTCTTGCCGGGAAATCGTTGCCGTATGCACTGCCCCTCAAGTTTGCACCAAACAGGTGATGAGGAGACCCAGATGTCCTATTGACGAGACAGACGGTAGCCGGTTTGCGGCGAGCGGCTACAGAGAGTTCGGCTTCACTGTTCGACGAACAGCGGCCGCGGGCGGGTTCAGCGGTCGGCTACTTCTTGGCCTTGCGCTTCTTGTTCCGCACGTGCCGTCCCCACACGACGATGCCGAGCAGCACCGCGGCGGCGCCACCGACGATCAGCTTGTTCTTGGTGTTGCGCTCGTCGGCCTCGGTCTGCGGGTCGAGCGTCGGCCCCTCTTCCTGGGCGTGGTGGAGCTGCTGCGCGGCCGCGGCGGGCGGCTCGGCGGCCGCGTGGGCGGCCGGTACGCCGACGCCGATGGCCAGCAGGCCGACGAGAACGGCCAACACACCTACCTGGACGGCAAACACACGCACGTGGCCAGTGTGCCCTGTCACCGGCTCCCCGTCAGCCACCACCCGGCGCGTCGCCGCCGAACGCCCGCAGAATGCGCTCAGCGGCGAGCGTGGCGGTGAGCCTGCCCTCACGCACGTCGTTTTCCACCTCCGGCACGATGGCCCGCACGTCCGGATGCGCGGCGAGCCGGTCCAGCAGCTGCTCGCGCACCATCGACCACGTCCAGTCCACCTGCTGCCTGCTCCGCTTCGCGGCCAGCTCACCGGCGGCCTCCAGCGTCTCGCGGTGCCTGCCGATCTGCTGCCACACCGTGTCGAGGCCCGCACCGGTCAGCGCACTGCAGGTCAGCACCGGCGGCGTCCACGCCGCGTCGGGGCCGTAGATCATCCGCAGCGCCCCGGACAGCTCCCGCGCGGCCTTGCGCGCCTCCCGCTCGTGCTCGCCGTCGGCCTTGTTGACGGCGATGACGTCGGCCAGCTCCAGCACGCCCTTCTTGATGCCCTGGAGCTGGTCGCCGGTGCGTGCCAGGGTCAGGAACAGGAAGCAGTCGACCATGTTGGCCACCGCCACCTCGGACTGGCCCACCCCGACCGTCTCCACCAGCACCACGTCGTAGCCCGCGGCCTCCATCAGCACGATCGTCTCGCGCGTGGCCCTGGCCACGCCGCCGAGCGTGCCGGAGGTCGGCGAGGGCCGGATGAACGCGGCGGGGTCGACGGCGAGCTTCGCCATGCGGGTCTTGTCACCGAGGATGCTGCCACCGGTGCGCGTGGACGACGGGTCGACCGCGAGCACGGCGACCCGGTGCCCGGATCCGGTCAGCTCGGTCCCGAGCCGGTCGATGAATGTCGACTTGCCGACACCCGGCACGCCGGTGATGCCGACCCGCGCGGAGCCGCCCGCGTGCGGCAGCAGCTCCACGAGCAGTTCCTGGGCGCGCGTCCTGTGCTCGGGCCTGCTGGACTCCACGAGCGTGATCGCGCGGGAGAGCACCCCGCGGTCGCCTGCGAGCACACCCTTGGCGTAGGCGGCGGCGTCGAGACGGTCGATCGGGCGCGGCATGCCTACGACTGTGCCGCGTCGAGCTGGTCGAGCAGGTCGATGGCGGCGTCGGCGATCACAGTGCCCGGCCCGAAGATCGCCGCGGCTCCCGCCTCGCGCAGCTCGGCGTAGTCCCGCGGCGGGATGACCCCGCCGCACACGATCATGATGTCGTCGCGGCCGAGCTCGGCCAGCTCGGCGCGCAGTGCGGGCACCAGCGACAGGTGTCCCGCGGCCAGCGACGACACGCCCACGACGTGCACGTCCGCCTCGACCGCCTGCCGTGCCACCTCGGCCGGGGTGGAGAACAGCGGGCCCACGTCGACGTCGAAGCCGAGGTCGGCGAACGCCGTGGCGATCACCTTCTGCCCCCGGTCGTGGCCGTCCTGGCCCATCTTGGCGACGAGGATGCGCGGCCTGCGGCCCTCGGCCTCGGCGAACCGCTCGACGCGCTCCCTGGCCGCCTGCACGTTCTCGGACCTGCCTGCCTCGTCGCGGTACACCCCGGAGATCGTACGAATCTGCCCGGCGTGGCGCCCCCACACCTTCTCCAGGGCCTCGGAGATCTCGCCGACGGTCGCCTTGGCGCGCGCGGCGTCGATCGCCAGCGCCAGCAGGTTCTCCCCCGAGGACTCCGCCGCCGCGGCGGTGAGCCTGCCCAGGGTGTCCTCCACGGCGCGCGGGTCGCGCTCCTCGCGCAGCCTGCGCAGCTTCTCCAGCTGCTGCGCCCGCACGCCGGCGTTGTCGACCTTGAGCACGTCGATCTGCTCCTCGGCCTCCACCCGGTACTTGTTGACGCCGATCACCGGCTGCCTGCCCGAGTCGATGCGTGCCTGGGTGCGCGCCGCGGCCTCCTCGATCCGCAGCTTCGGGATGCCCGCGTCGATGGCCCTGGCCATGCCGCCCGCCGACTCGACCTCGCTGATGTGCGCCCACGCCCTGCGCGCCAGGTCGTAGGTGAGCCGCTCGACGAACGCGCTGCCGCCCCACGGGTCGATGACCCGCGTCGTGCCGGACTCCTGCTGCAGCAGCAGCTGGGTGTTGCGGGCGATGCGGGCGGAGAAGTCGGTGGGCAGCGCGAGCGCCTCGTCGAGCGCGTTGGTGTGCAGCGACTGCGTGTGCCCCTGGGTGGCGGCCATGGCCTCCACGCACGTGCGCACGACGTTGTTGAACACGTCCTGCGCGGTCAGCGACCAGCCGGACGTCTGGCTGTGCGTGCGCAGCGACAGCGACTTGGTGTTGGCGGGCGAGAACTGCTTGACCAGCTTGGCCCACAGCAGCCGGGCCGCGCGCAGCTTGGCGACCTCCATGAAGAAGTTCATGCCGATCGCCCAGAAGAACGACAGCCGCGGCGCGAACGCGTCGACCTCAAGCCCCGCGTCGAGCCCGGCGCGGATGTACTCGACGCCGTCGGCCAGCGTGTACGCCAGCTCCAGGTCGGCGGTGGCCCCCGCCTCCTGCATGTGGTAGCCGGAGATGGAGATCGAGTTGAACCGCGGCATGCGCTCCGACGTGTAGGCGAAGATGTCGGAGATGATCCGCATCGACGGACCCGGCGGGTAGATGTAGGTGTTGCGGACCATGAACTCCTTGAGGATGTCGTTCTGGATGGTCCCCGTGAGCTCCTCGGGCTTGACGCCCTGCTCCTCGGCGGCGACGACGTAGAGCGCCATCACCGGCAGCACCGCGCCGTTCATGGTCATCGACACGCTCATCTTGTCCAGCGGGATGCCGTCGAAGAGCTGGCGCATGTCGTAGATGGAGTCGATGGCCACGCCCGCCATGCCGACGTCGCCGGAGACCCGCGGGTGGTCGGAGTCGTAGCCGCGGTGGGTGGCGAGGTCGAACGCCACCGAGAGGCCCTTCTGCCCGGCGGCGAGGTTGCGCCGGTAGAAGGCGTTGGACTCCTCGGCGGTGGAGAACCCGGCGTACTGCCGGATCGTCCACGGCTGGTTGACGTACATCGTGGGATATGGCCCGCGCAGGAACGGCGCGATGCCAGGGTAGGTGTCCAGGAAGTCCACACCGGACAGGTCGTCGGCGGTGTAGAGCGGCTTGACGCCGATGCTCTCCGGTGTCTCCCAGACGAGCGCGTCGGCACCCTTGCCGGTGCTGGCCTGCAGCGCGTCGGCCCACTGCTGCCTTCCGCCCGGCTCGGGCGTGCCCAGTTCGACGCCGGTGAAGTCGGGGATGCTCATGGTCGGACTCCCAGCTCGTCCAGGGTGGCGGTCAGCACCGCGAGGGCGTCGCATCCGATGTGGACGACGGCGTCCACGCCGGGGTACTCGCCCGGTTTGCCCGCGAGCAGCACCCGGGTGGCGCCCGCCTCGCGCAGCCGCGCGGCCACGTCCGCGGCCTGCTCGGCGTAGGCGGCGTCGCTGCCGCACAGGCAGGCCACGGTGGCACCGCTGGCGGCGAAGGCCGCGACGACGTCGTCGGTGGCCCCGGGGTTGACCGGCTCGATGCCGCCGGCCTGCAGCAGGTTGGCGGCGAACGTGGCGCGGCCGGTGTGCGCGGCCAGCGGTCCGAGCGTCGCGAGGAACACCGTCGGGCGCGCGCCGTGCCGGGCGAGGTGGGCGTCGGAGCGGTCGCGCAGCTGCTCGTACGCCTGTGCGTAGCGCACGCGCGGCAGCCCGCCGCCGTCCACAGGGGACGGCGCGGGTGGCCGCTCGACGGGTTTCTCGTCCAGATCGGGGAACTCGCTGACGCCGGTGATGGGGTCCTCGCGGGTGGCGATGCGCCGCGAGCGGGCCTGCCAGGTGGCGGCCAGCCTGCCCGCCAGCTCCCCGGAACGCAGCTGCGCCTCGATGCCGCCTGCCCGCTCGATGCCGGTGAACTCCGCCCAGGCGGCGTGCGCGAGCCGATCGGTCAGGTTCTCCACGTACCAGGACCCGCCCGCCGGGTCGATGACGCCGGAGAGCCTGGACTCCTCCAGCAGGATCGCCTGCGTGTTGCGGGCGATGCGGCGGGAGAAGGCGTCGGGAAGGCCGAGTGCAACGTCGAACGGCAGCACGGTCACCGCGTCGGCGCCGCCGACTCCGGCCGCGAAGCAGGCCAGCGTGCCACGCAGCAGGTTCACCCACGGGTCGCGGCGGGTGTACATCGCGGGCGAGCTGACGGCGTGCTGGCACAGCGGGACTCCGGGTGCGCCGGACACCTCCAGCACCCGCGCCCACAGCCTGCGCGCGGCGCGCAGCTTGGCGATGGTCAGGAACTGGTCGGCGCTGGCCGCGAGGCGGAACTCGAGCTGCCGGGCGGCTGTCTCGACGCTCAGCCCGGCCTCGGTGAGCGCGCGCAGGTAGGCGACACCGGTGGCGATCGCGGCACCGAGTTCCTGGCTGTCCGAACCGCCGGCCTCGTGGAACGGCAGCGCGTCGACCACGAGGGTGCGCAGCCGCGGGTACCGCTCGGCGACCCGGGCCGCGAGCGCGGCGGCGACGTCCGTGCCGTGCGCGCGGCCGGTGCGCGCGAGCAGGCCCACCGGGTCGGCGCCCAGGTTTCCGCTCGCCTCGCCCGCGGGCACGTCGCGCTCGGCGAGCAGGCCGAGAAACGCCTCGGCGGCCGCCTCGTAGTCCTCGCCGGGTTCGAGCACCACCGGGGCCAGGTCGACGTGGACGCCGCCGAGCGCGTCGGCGAGTGCAGGCACGGGCAGGGCGCCCTCGCCGGTGCGCAGCCACACCGAGGTGGCGCCGCCCTCCAGGTCGGCGAGGACGGCGGCGTTGGTCGCGGCCGGGTCGGGGCCGGTGTGCAGCACCCGGACGTCCCAGCCGGTGCCGACGTGGCCCTCGGGCCGCGCGCCGCGCACGAACGGCGGCAGGCCGGGGAATCCGGCGGGCGGCGCGGGATCGTCCGCGGCGTACAGCGGCTGGATCGCGATGCCGTCGTAGGTGGTGCTGACCAGGTCGTCGACCGTGCCGCCGCTCTTGTCGAGCACCCGGTTCACCAGTCGTTCCCAGTCGGCGCGGGCGGGCCGGTCGAACTCGGCCGCGAGCGACAGCTCGGCGGGTGCGTCACCGCGTGCCCCAGCCACTTCGGTCATAAGCATCGATGGTAGGGGCAGCGCAAGAGGGACAGGTGTGAGGCTGATCGCCACCGACCCACCGGTAACAAGGTCAGGGGGCATCCGCGGGAGAGAGGAGTTCGACACAATAGGCGCGTGCCCGCTCCCACCGATGAGTCGCGTCTCGTGGCCGGACGGTACCGGCTGCGGTCCGTGCTGGGCTCCGGCGCGATGGGCACGGTCTGGTCGGCCTACGACGAGTTCCTGCACCGCCAGGTCGCGGTGAAGGAGGTGCGCCTTCCGCCCGGCGTGTCGGCGGCCAAGGCCGACGAGCTGCGCGAGCGGACGCTGCGGGAGGCGCGGGCGATCGCGGTGCTGTCGCACCCGAGCGTGATCGTGCTGCACGACGTGGTCCGCGAGAACGGCGACCCGTACGTGGTGATGGAGCTGCTGCCCGCGCGCAGCCTCGCGGCGCTGCTGCGGGGAGGCAGGCGGCTGACGGTGCCGCAGGCGGTCATGGTGGCCCACGCCGTCGCCTCGGCGCTGGAGGCCGCCCACGCGGCCGGCATCACCCACCGCGACGTCAAGCCGGGCAACGTCCTGGTGGCGGGCGACGGCCGGATCAAGCTCACCGACTTCGGCATCGCGCGCAACGTCTCCGAGGTGACGATGACGCACACGGGGATGATGCTGGGCTCGCCCGCGTTCATCGCGCCGGAGGTGGCCTCCGGCGGAGCGGTCACCTACGCGGCCGACCTGTGGGGCCTGGGCGCGACGCTGTTCGCGGCGACCGAGGGCCGCCCGCCCTACGACGCCGACGGCGATCCGCTCGAGACGGTGACCCGGGTGGTGCACGGCGAGGTGCCCGCGCCGTCTCCGGGCCCGCTCGCCCCGGTGGTGCGGGGGCTGATGGCCAAGGAGCCCTCGGCGCGGATGTCGCTGTCCGAGGTGCGGCGCCGGGTGTATCCGCTGCTGCCGAAGCAGGGGCAGCCGGTGTTCGGGCCGGAGCTGTTCCGGGAGCGGGACGGCGTCGCCGCGGGACCCGAGGCGAGCGTCACGCGGGTGATCCCGCAGCTGCCCGCCGTGCCAAGGCAGCCGCCCGAGCAGAGCGACGTTCCGGCCGAGCAGGGCGCGCTGGCCGCCGAGCCCGGGCCACTGCCGTTCGCGCTCGACGCACAGGCCCCCGCTGCGGCCGCCCCCACGGGCGGCCGGAACGTGCCGCGGACGGTGGCGCTGGTGGTGGCCACGGTGCTGCTGTTCCTGCTGGCGGCCGCCGGCGGGTTCGCGTTGACCCGGGCGCTGGCAGGCCAGTCGCTGGGCCCGCCGGACGAGCCGGAACCCGCCGCGACCGCGGCGCCCGCGCAACGGCAGCACCTGGTGGCCAGGGAGGGCGACGCGACCAACCTGCGGGGCGCCAAGGGCGGGTTGTTCTCGGTGCGGGTGCCCGAGAGCTGGACCCGGTTCATCACCCAGCAGCCCGAGGGCAGGCTGCCCACCAGCACGCTCGTGCAGTTCGTGTCGGCCGATGGCACCCAGGTGCTCGGGGTGGAGCGGTTCGCCAACTACGCCCCCGTGCTCACCGTCGACGACTACGTCGACGTGCTGAGCGGTAACTGGCCCACCGGTGACTTCACCCTGGTGCAGTCGGATCCGCTGCGGGACGGCAGGAAAGGCAGGCTGGTGAGCTACCGCACGGCCGAGCGTGGCGAGGGCGAGCGGGCGATCACCAGGGCCACGGTGGCCGAGGTGTTCCTCAGCGGCAGCAGCCTGTGGGTCGTCGGTGTCACCGTGCCGATCGAGCAGGAGCAACTCGGCCGCAGCAGGCTGTTCGACCGCATCGTGCCGACGTTTCAGATGACCGACTGAGCCCTCGCCGCCCTGGTGTTCGGCGCAGGCCACTGGCGTTCCACGCATGGATAGTATAGCTTTCCATTATGGGGAGTAGAGGTATCCATGAATGGAGGGCACCGATGTCCGCACCGCTGCGCCAGGCCGCCACCTGGCACCGGCCGATGCTTGTGCTCGCGGGGTTCATGGGCGTCATGGCCGTCGTGTCACTCGGCGGGCTCGTCGTCGACGACCGGGTGCTGCTGGGGGCTCCCATCTGGCTCAAGCCGTTCAAGTTCGCCGTCTCGATCGCGATCTACTGCGTGACCTGGGCGTGGCTGACGGCGCTGCTGCCGAGGCGGCGCCTCGCCGACCACGTGTCCACCGTGATCGTGCTGCTGCTCACCATCGAGTACGTCATCATCGTCGTGCAGGTGGTGCGCGGCACGACCAGCCATTTCAACTACTCGACACCGCTGAACGCCACGCTGTTCTCGATCATGGCGTTCTCCATCGCGGCGCTGTGGACCGCGACCCTGGTGCTCACCGTGCTGCTGCTGCGCACCCCCATCGCCGACCCCGCTGCCCGCTGGGCCATCCGGCTCGGTGCGCTGATCTCCCTCGCCGGTCTCGCGCTCGGAGCGCTGATGACCAGCCCGACCAGCGACCAGCTCGACTCGATGGAGCGCGGCACGTTCGACGGCATCATCGGCGCGCACAGCGTGGGCGTCGCCGACGGCGGGCCCGGCCTGCCGATCACCGGCTGGAGCACCACCGGCGGTGACCTGCGCATCCCGCACTTCGTCGGCATGCACGCCCTGCAGTTCGTGCCGCTGTTCGCGCTGCTGCTGAGCCGCCTCGCCACGCGGGCCGCTGCGCTGCGCCACGACGGCGTGCGGACGAGGCTGGTGCTGGTCGCGGCGGGCGGCTACGCGGGCGTGGTCGGGCTCGTCACCTGGCAGGCGCTTCGCGGCCAGCCGCTGCTCTCGCCCGACGGCTGGACGCTGGCGGCAGCCGGTGCCCTCACGGCGGCGGTGGTGCTCGGAGCGGTCGGCGCCGTGCGCGCGGCGCCCGCGCCGGACCGCGAGCTCGCCGGGAGCACGACGTGACCGGCGCACTGTTCGACCTCACGTTCTGGCTCGCCGCCCCGTTCTGGGCGCTGATGATCCTCGCGCCCGGCTGGTCCTGGACCCGGCGCCTCATCGGCTCGCCGTGGATCATCGCCCCGCCCCTGGCCTGCTACGCCGTGCTCGCCGCCGCCGGGTTCGGCGAGCTGTGGCGGGTGGTCAGCAGGCCGGATCTCGGTGCGCTCCAGGCGTTTCTCGGCAGCCCGGCAGGCGCGGCGGCCATCTGGGCACACCTCATCGCCTTCGACCTGTTCGTCGGCCGGTGGATCTACCGCGACGCCCGCGAGCGGGGTGTCCACCACGCGCTGCTGGCTCCGATCCTGGTGCTCACGATCCTGCTGTCGCCGTTCGGGCTGCTGGCCTACCTGCTCGTGCGCGCCGCCAGTGCCACACCCCGTAGGCTGGGCGCCCGTGAACGACACGATCGACACGCAGCCCCGTGAGCTCGCCGCCGTGGCCGCGTCGGTGCTCGCCGAACGGACCGGCGCCGCGCGGCACGACATCGCCGTGGTGCTCGGATCGGGCTGGCGCCCTGCCGCCGACGTCATCGGCGAGCCGGAGACCGAGGTGCCGCTGGGCGAGCTGCCCGGGTTCGAGACGCCCAGCGCGGTGGGCCACGGCAGCACGGCCCGGTCGGTGGTGGTCGGCGACAAGCGCGTGCTGGTGCTGCTGGGCCGCACGCACCTGTACGAGGGCAAGGGCGTGGCGCGGGTCGTGCACGCCGTGCGCACGGCCGCCGAGGCCGGGGTGTCGTCGGTGCTGCTCACCAACGCCGCGGGCGGCCTGCGCGACGGTTTCGAGGTCGGCCAGCCGGTGCTGGTGTCGGACCACCTCAACATGACCGCGACCTCGCCGATCACGGGTGCGAACTTCGTCGACCTCGTCGACCTGTACTCGGCGCGGCTGCGTGCGGTGGCCAGGCAGATCGACCCGACCCTGGAGGAGGGCGTCTACGCGGGGCTGCCCGGCCCGCACTTCGAGACGCCCGCCGAGATCCGGATGCTGCGCACCCTCGGCGCCGACCTCGTGGGCATGTCGACCGTGCTGGAGGCGATCGCGGCCAGGGCCGCCGGGGTGGAGGTGTTCGGGCTGTCGCTCGTGACCAACCTCGCCGCGGGGATCACCGGCGAGCCGCTGAGCCACGAGGAGGTCATCGCGGCGGGCAAGGCCGCGGCCGAGCGGATGGGCGGGCTGTTGCGCGAACTCGTGCAGCGAGCGTGACGCTCGTCACTTTCCGGTGGATGCCTGGCTCGTGGTGATGGGCACGTCCGCGATTTCCCGACTCGTCATGGATTTTCCCTTTCAACAATCCGAGATTCGTCGCCGCGCGGTAGCGTGACACCGAGTTTCCTTGCGGCACAGCCAATTTGGCGTATTGCCATGCAGTCAACAATAGCCCGATAGTGTGCTTCGACGACGTTTTCCGCTGACTGTCAGCGAACTTGTCACGAGCCTGACAAAACGCCCGTGACAAATGCGCACGGAAATGCGTGTCCCTACTCCGTCCGGCGGGACAGCAGCCGCCGGACGCGCAACGCGGCGGTGAGCGCGAACCGCGTGTCCGGGTCGTGGAGACGCTCGCCGTAGAGGTCCTCCAGCTGATGCAGCCGGTACCGCACCGTCTGCGGGTGCACGCCGAGTTGCGCGGCGATCTCGGGAGCGCCGCCCCGCGTCTCCAGCCACGCGGACAGCGTCTCGGCGAGCCGCTCGCGCTGTTTCACCGCGACGGCGGAGAGCGGTTCGGTCGCCTGCCGGGCGAGCCGGGCGGCCAGGGCGGCGTCGCTGAGCAGCCACAGGGCGACGAGGTGCTCGGCACCGTCGGTCAGTGGCCTGCCCGGCAGGACGCCGTCGCGGACGAGCGCGGCGACGCCGCGGGCCCACCGCAGCGAGTGCCGCGCGTCGGCGACGTCGACGGCGGGTCCGGTCACCGCGCGCCACCCGGCCAGCGCACGCCCCAGCTCCTCCGTCCGGCCCCGGCCGGCGGGCACGACCAGGCACGGCTGGTCGCTCTCCAGGTCGACGAGCACGTCGGCGTCGAGCTCCGGCGTGGGCGAAGGGTGCTGGCCGCCCGGCGGATCGAGCACCACGACGACGACCTGCTCGGGCAGCGGCCACCTCGCCGCGTCGGCCAGCGCGCCGAGTTCGCCGTGCGCGGGCGCCGGGTCACCGAGCATGCGGTCGAGCAAGCGCTTGCGCCGCCGCTCCAGCGCACCCGCGGCGCGCGCCTGCGCGGCGGTGTAGCCCTCGTGGGACAGCGAGGACAGCTCGTCGATGTAGGCGAACAGCGCGCCCGCCAGCTCACACATGGCACTCACCGGCAGCCCGCTGCGCTGGCCGAACTCGCTGAGCGCCTGCCAGCCGACGCGGGCGCCGATGCGGTAGGCCGCGTGCAGCACGTCGATACCGCGACCCTCGATGACCTCGTACCTGCCGAGGAGCCGGAACAGCTCGGCCGTGCCGGTGCCGGTGCTGCCCGGATCGACGAGCCGGTCGACGAACTCCAGCACCCCCTGCTCGACGCCGCCGACGATGGCCTCGCCGAAGGTGCCCTCGAGCGGGCGCGCATAGGCGGGGATCGTGCTCTGGATCCGCTGCAGGATGAGCTGTGCAACTTCGCCCGCCCTCGCCCGCATGGCCGGGGCCAGCTCGATCAGCTGCGCCCTGGTGGACTCGTCGATCGAGACGTCATGCTGCATTCGGGTTAACCCTATGAAGTATTCAGCCGCGCGAAGCGCGTCCGTTTGGGCGGCGGCGGGCCGGGCGGGGGTGACGGTAGCGGGATCGCCGGTGGTTGACAACATTGGCCGGTGACCGAACCGACCGGCAGGCTCACCGCGGCGCTGCGCGACACGACGTTCCGCTGGATCGCCGACGACGCCGACCCGCGGTCCCGCGCGGAACTGCAGGACGTGCTCGCCCGCGCCATGGGAGGTGACGCCACCGCCGTGGCCGACCTCGAGGACCGGATGGCGGGCCCACTGACCTTCGGTACGGCGGGGCTGCGCGGGCCGGTGCGGGCCGGGCCGAACGGCATGAACACCGCCGTGGTGGTCCGGACCACTGCCGCGGTGGCGTCGTGGCTGGCGAGCCAGGATGCCGCGGGCGGCATCGTCGTGATCGGCCGCGACGCGCGGCGCGGCTCGGAGACCTTCGCCGCCGCGGCAGCCGAGGTGCTGGCCGCCGCCGGGTTCGCCGTGCGGACGCTGCCCGCGCCGCTGCCGACCCCCGTGCTCGCGTTCGCGGTGCGGCAGCTCGGTGCGGTGGCGGGCATCCAGATCACGGCCTCGCACAACCCGCCCGCCGACAACGGCTACAAGCTCTACGACGGCACCGGCGCGCAGATCGTGCCTCCCGCCGACCGGCAGATCGAGGCGGCGATCGCCTCGGCGCCCGCGGCGGTGTCGGTGCCACGCGACACCGCCGGAGTGGCCGTGCTGGGCGACGACGTGCTGGAGGCCTATCTGGCGCGGGTGCATGCCCTGCCCCGGGGCGGCGAGCGCACGCTGCGGGTGGCGGCGACGGCGCTGCACGGCGTCGGGGCCGAGGTGCTGCGCAGGGCACTGCAGGGAGCCGGGTTCACCGACGTGCACCTGGTCGCCGAGCAGTCGCAGCCTGATGCCACCTTCCCGACCGTCTCGTTTCCGAACCCGGAGGTGCCGGGCGCCACCGACCTGCTATACGCGCTGGCCGCCGAGGTGGACGCCGACCTCGTCGTCGCCCTCGACCCGGACGCCGACCGGTGCCAGGTGGGCACGCGCAGCCGGGACGGCTCCTGGCGCCCGCTGACCGGCGACCAGGCAGGCGTTGTGCTCGGCGATCACGTACTGTCCACAGCGGACGTTCCGGATCCGCTGGTGGCCACCACGGTGGTGTCGTCGTCGATGCTGCGGCGGGTCGCCGCCGCCCGCGGCGCGCGCTACGCCGAGACGCTCACCGGCTTCAAGTGGCTGGCGCGTGCCGGCGACGGCCTGGTGTTCGCCTACGAGGAGGCGCTGGGCCTGTGCGTGGACCCCGGCTCCGTCCGGGACAAGGACGGCATCGCGGCGGCGGTGCTGGCGTGCGACCTGGCGGCCACCCTCAAGGCGCGGGGCCGCACCCTGTTCGACGCCTACGACGACCTCACGGTGCGGCACGGGCTGCACCGGACGGGCCAGGTGACGATCCGGATGGCCGATCCGCGCGAGCGGGCCGCGCTGATGGCCAGGGTGCGGGCGGAGCCGCCCGCGTCGCTCGGCGGGGTGGAGCTGACGGCCGAGGACCTGTTGCCGGATGCCGACGTGCTGCTGCTGCGCGGCGAGGGCGTGCGGGTGGCGCTGCGCCCGTCCGGCACGGAGCCGACCCTCAAGGCCTACCTGGAGGTGACGGCACCCGCCCCGCCCCGCGAACGCCTCGCCGAGGCCGACGCCGCCGCCGGTGACCGCCTGCAAGCCCTCGCCACCGACGTCGACCGCCTGCTCACCCCCTGACCCGCCCACCCAGGATGGGAGCAAGGGACATTTACTCTCGTTTCGTGGGAGTAAACCTCCCTTGCTCCCGGCTCGGCGGGGGCTCTGGTTGCGCCGGGCAGGCACGGCGGGCACCCTGACGGACTGTGTCCACGCTGCTCATCGTGCATCACACGCCGTCGCCGCACCTGCAGGCGATGTTCGAGGCCGTCGTCGCCGGCGCCACCGACAGGGAGATCACCGGCGTCGACGTGGTGCGCAGGCCTGCGCTGGCCACCACCGCCTCCGACGTTCTCGACGCCGACGGGTACCTGCTCGGCACCCCGGCGAACCTCGGCTACATGTCGGGCGCGCTCAAGCACTTCTTCGACACCGTCTACTACCCGTGTCTGGACACGACCCGGAACCGGCCGTTCGGCTACTACCTGCACGGCAACCAGGGCACCGAGGGCGCGCAGCGGGCCATCGACGCCATCACCACGGGCCTCGGCTGGACGCAGGCCGCCGAACCCGTCGTCGTCCAGGGCGAGCCTGCCAAGGACGACCTCGCGGCCTGCTGGGAACTCGGCGCCACGATCGCGGCCGGACTGATGCCGTAGAGCCACCACGCTGCCGGGCCGGTGGCTCTACGATGCGCGCATGGTCATTCGCCGAATCCTGGTGGGGGCGCTCGCGCTCGCGGCCACGCTCGCCGCGGGCTGCACGTCCGACGAGACGCCGCAGGGCTCGCTGCCCGACGGCTCCGCCCTGCTGAAGGAGGCCGCCACCGCCACGGCGGAGATCGGCAGCACCCACTTCACCCTGCGCGTCGACGGCACGATCCCCGGCCTGGCCGTGCAGAGCCTCGACGGCGACCTCACCAAGGACGGCGAGGCGAAGGGGTCCGGAACGCTCACGCAGGCGGGCCAGCTGGTGGAGGTCGAGTTCGTGCTCACCGGCGACACCCTCTACCTCAAGGGACCGACCGGTGGCTACCAGCGGATCCCGGCGGCGCTGAGCTCGTCGCTGTACGACCCGGCAGCGGTGCTCGATCCCGAGCGCGGCGTCGCGAAACTGCTGTCCAGCACCCGGAATCCCACCACCGAGGCCGCCGAGGACGTCGGCGGCACCCGGACGTACAAAGTGACCGGCGCCGTGGGCAAGGACGTGCTGGCGAGCCTGCTGCCCGGCGTGCCGTCGGGAGCGGACATGACCTACTGGCTGCGCGCCGACGGCAGGCACCTGCCGGTGAAGGCCACAGCCGCGTTCGCCGACGGCGCCACCGCCGAGGTGATGCTGTCCGATGTGGACAAGCCCGTCACCGTGACCCCGCCCGCGTGACCGGCCTCGCGGTCACCCGGACCGGCCGCTCGCTCGCGATCGGCGCGGGCGGGCTGGCCGTCCTGCTCGGCGCACTCGACACCTATGTCGTCGTCGGGCTGCTGCGCCAGATCATCGAGGACCTGCAGATCCCGGTGAACCGGCTGGAACGCATCACGCCGGTGGTCACCGGCTACCTGCTCGGCTACGTGGCCGCGATGCCGCTGCTCGGCCAGGCCTCCGACCGGTTCGGCCGGAAGGCGCTGCTTCAGGCGTGTCTGGCCGGGTTCGTCGCGGGCTCGGTGCTGACCGCCACGGCGGGCACGGTGCCGCTGCTGGTGGCGGGCCGGGTGCTGCTCGGCATCGCGGGTGGCGCGCTGTTGCCGGTGACGATGGCCCTGGCCGCCGACCTGTGGTCGCAGCGGCGGCGGGCCACCGTGCTGGGCGGGCTCGGCGGAGCGCAGGAGCTCGGCAGCGTGCTGGGCCCGCTGTACGGCATCGCGCTGGCCGCGCTCGCCGGCTGGCGCAGCGTGTTCTGGGTCAACGTGCCGCTGGCGCTGCTGGCGATGGCCGCCGTGGCCGTCTCCGTGCCGGGCGGCAGGCCCGCCGAGCGCGCCAGGGTGGATCTCGCGGGTGGTGGCCTGCTCGCCGTGGCGCTGGGGCTGCTCGTCGCGGGGCTGTACAACCCGGACCCGCGCGCTCAGGTCCTGCCGTCCTGGGGACTTCCGCTGCTCGTCGGTGCCGGCGTCGCGCTGGTGGCGTTCGTGGTGTGGGAATCGCGGGCCAGGACGCGCCTGCTTGACCCGGCACACGTGCGGATGCGGCCGTTCCTCGCCGCGCTCGGCACCAGCCTCGCCGCGGGTGCCGGGTTGATGGTGACCCTCGTCGACGTCGACCTGTTCGCACAGACGCTGCTCGGCCGCGACGACCGGGGCGGGGTGCTGTTGCTGCTGCGCTTCCTCGTCGCGCTGCCGGTGGGTGCCGTGCTCGGTGGGTTCCTCGCGTCCCGCGTGGGCGAGCGCTGGGTGGCGGTGGCCGGGATGCTCGTGGCCGCGGCCGGGTTCGTCCTGATGTCGGCCTGGCCCGCCGACGTGCTGGCACGGCCGCACGAGCTGGGCCCGCTGACGCTGCCACGGTTGGACACCGACCTGGCGGTGGTGGGCCTCGGCCTGGGGCTGGTGATCGCACCGCTGTCGGCGGCCGCGCTCCGGGTGGTCCCTCCTGCCCAGCACGGCGTCGCCTCCGCCGGGGTGGTCGTGGCACGGATGACGGGGATGCTCGTGGGCATCGCGGCGCTGTCGGCGTGGGGGCTGCACCGGTTCCACAGCATGACGGCCGCGCTCGACGTGCCGATCCGGGTGCTGTTCCCGTCGGAGGCGGAGTACGAGGCGGCCCTCGACGCCTACGTCGGCGCCGTGCGGGAGGCACTGCTCACGCAGTACACGGAGATCTTCGCGATCACGGCGGGCGTGTGCGCCGCCGGCGCCGCCCTCGCCCTGCTCATCGGCCCGCGACCCGCTCGATAGACTCGACGGGTACTCCCTGTCCGTACTCCTGACCTGAGGAAACCCTGGTGAAGATCGACAACAGCCCCGCAAGGGGAACCCGTGACCTGCTTCCGGCTGCGGTGGCGGTGCGCGACCATGTGCTGTCGACGATCACCGAGGTGTACGGCCGCTACGGCTACCAGCGCATCGAGACGCCCGCGCTGGAGCGCATCGAGCGGCTGTCCGGCGGGCAGGGCGGCGAGAACGAGAAGATGATCTTCCAGGTGCTGCGCCGCGGTCTCCCGGACCGCGTGGAGGCCGGTACCGAGCTCGCCGAGCTGGTGGACCTGGGCCTGCGCTACGACCTGACGGTTCCCCTCGCCCGCTTCTACGGCCAGCACCGGGCGGAGTTGCCGACGCCGTTCCGCTCGTTCCAGTTCGGGCCGGTGTGGCGTGCCGAGCGGCCACAGAAGGGCCGCTACCGGCAGTTCTACCAATGCGACATCGACATGATCGGTGAGCCGAGCATGCTGGCCGAGGCCGAGCTGATCGAGGCCACCACGCACGCGCTGAACCGGGTGGGCCTCACCGACACCACGGTCCGGATCTCCGATCGGCGGTTCCTGGCCACGCTGGCCACGGAAGCCGGGGTGCCTGCCGAGGCGCAGGACGGCTTCTTCATCACCCTCGACAAGCTGGACAAGATCGGCTGGGACGGGGTCGCCGAGGAGCTGGGCCGCCGTGGGTTCGAGTCCGGCGTGGTCTCGGCCGCGAGGGAACGGATCGAGGCGCTCGGCCAGGTGCCGGGCGACAAGGTCACCGACGTGCTGGGCGAGGCGCTGCCGAGTCTGGCCGAGGACGTCGTCGCCGACATCGGGACCACGGGGTCGTGCCTGAACGAGATCGGCGCCGTACACGGGATCCGGTGGGAGTTCGACCCGACGCTGGTGCGGGGCATGGGCTACTACACCGGCCACATCTTCGAGGTGACGGCGCCGGGTGCGGCCGGTTCGGTGGCCGGCGGCGGGCGCTACGACAACCTGGTTGGCCGTTCGCTCGGCACGGATGTGCCCGCGTGCGGCTTCTCGATCGGCTTCGAGCGGATCGTCGACCTGTTGTCGGAGCCGAGGACGAGCGAGCGGCTCGCGGTGCTGTACGACGGCGACGTCCCGACGCCGACGGTGCTGACCACGGCTCGTGAACTGCGCGATGGTGGCCGGGCCGTGGCGCCGGTCCGCCGGAGTGGCAAGTTCGCGGCACAGCTGAAGCGCCTGGAGGCCGCGGGGTTCACCGCGTTCGTGCACCTGCGCGCGGACCAGGACGGCCTGGAGGAACGCCCCCTGCGCGGCGAGAACTGACGGCAACCGACGAAGGGGTGCGCGGCGGCACGGCTGCGCACCCCTTTTCTTTTATTGCACCGTGGACACGAAAAAAGGCGGGATCCCGATTTCTCGGGATACCGCCCTTCTTCAAGTTGAGTTCGGCGGTGTCCTACTCTCCCACACCCCTGCGGGTGCAGTACCATCGGCGCTGGTGGGCTTAGCTTCCGGGTTCGGAATGGGACCGGGCGTTTCCCTCACCGCTATCACCACCGAAACACTGTGAAACAGCCACGCGGGGTGTTTCGTGGTGGTGTTTCAGGATCGTAGAGTGGGTGCGTAGCATCTTTGTGGGCAAGTCCTCGGCCTATTAGTACCAGTCCACTCGAAAACGCATTACTGCGCGTCCATGTCTGGCCTATCAACCCAGTGGTCTGCTGGGGGCCTTACCCCACATAGGGTGGGAGACCTCATCTAGGAACAGGCTTCCCGCTTAGATGCCTTCAGCGGTTATCCCTTCCGAACGTAGCCAACCAGCCATGCCCCTGGCGGGACAACTGGCATACCAGAGGTTCGTCCGTCCCGGTCCTCTCGTACTAGGGACAGCCTTCCGCAAGTCTCCTACGCGCGCGGCGGATAGGGACCGAACTGTCTCACGACGTTCTAAACCCAGCTCGCGTGCCGCTTTAATGGGCGAACAGCCCAACCCTTGGGACCTACTCCAGCCCCAGGATGCGACGAGCCGACATCGAGGTGCCAAACCATGCCGTCGATATGGACTCTTGGGCAAGATCAGCCTGTTATCCCCGGGGTACCTTTTATCCGTTGAGCGACACCCCTTCCACCAGGAGGTGCCGGATCACTAGTCCCTGCTTTCGCACCTGCTCGACCCGTCAGTCTCACAGTCAAGCTCCCTTGTGCACTTACACTCAACACCTGATTGCCAACCAGGCTGAGGGAACCTTTGGGCGCCTCCGTTACCCTTTGGGAGGCAACCGCCCCAGTTAAACTACCCACCAGGCACTGTCCCTGAACCGGATCACGGTCCGAGGTTAGATTCCCCATCCGACCAGAGTGGTATTTCAACAACGACTCCACCAACACTAGCGTGCCAGCTTCACAGTCTCCCACCTATCCTACACAAGCCGAACCGAAAACCAATACCAAGCTATAGTAAAGGTCCCGGGGTCTTTCCGTCCTGCCGCGCGAAACGAGCATCTTTACTCGTAGTGCAATTTCGCCGGGCCTGTGGTTGAGACAGCCGGAAAGTCGTTACGCCATTCGTGCAGGTCGGAACTTACCCGACAAGGAATTTCGCTACCTTAGGATGGTTATAGTTACCACCGCCGTTTACTGGCGCTTAAATTCTCAGCTTCACCCCCGRARGGGTTAACCGGTCCTCTTAACGTTCCAGCACCGGGCAGGCGTCAGTCCATATACCTCGACTTGCGTCTTCGCATGGACCTGTGTTTTTAGTAAACAGTCGCTTTCCGCTGGTCTCTGCGGCCAACCCACCCTAGCCCGCAAACGGGGCTTCAGGTGCTTTGGCCCCCCTTCTCCCGAAGTTACGGGGGCAATTTGCCGAGTTCCTTAACCACAGTTCACCCGATCGCCTTGGTATTCTCTACCTGACCACCTGTGTCGGTTTCGGGTACGGGCCACACATGCACTCGCTAGAGGCTTTTCTCGGCAGCAGAGGATCACCCTACTTCACCACAACGGCTACGCATCACGCCTCACCCTCGTCATCCAAGACAGCCCGGCGGATTTACCTACCAGGCGGGCCACACGCTTACACCAGTATCACCACTGACTGGCGGGGCTACCTTCCTGCGTCACCCCATCGCTTGACTACTACAGGATCAGGTCCCACGCTCACCAAGCACGACCTCCCGAAGGAAGCCACACCGGCTCGGGTGGTTAGTCTCCCCTGCCTCGCCAGGGACGCACACACGCGGGTACGGGAATATCAACCCGTTGTCCATCGACTACGCCTGTCGGCCTCGCCTTAGGTCCCGACTTACCCTGGGCGGAACAACCTGGCCCAGGAACCCTTGGTCATCCGGCGGCAGAGATTCTCACTCTGCATTCGCTACTCATGCCTGCATTCTCACTCCCACACCCTCCACAGCTAAGTTCCCTCGCTGCTTCCCCGGATGCAGGACGCTCCCCTACCCACCCACACCACTAGACAACAACCCCGAAAGGTCGAAGCCGATGAAATGTGTGGATGACACAGCTTCGGCGGTGTGCTTAAGCCCCGCTACATTGTCGGCGCAGAACCACTTGACCAGTGAGCTATTACGCACTCTTTCAAGGATGGCTGCTTCTAAGCCAACCTCCTGGTTGTCTCAGCGACTCCACATCCTTTCCCACTGAGCACACACTTAGGGGCCTTAGCTGGCGCTCTGGGCTGTTTCCCTCTCGACGACGAAGCTTATCCCCCGCCGTCTCACTGCCGCGCTCTCACATCACAGTATTCGGAGTTTGGTTGACTTCGGTAACCCGGTAAGGCCCCTAGGCCACCCAGTAGCTCTACCCCCATGATGAAACACACGACGCTGCACCTAAATGCATTTCGGGGAGAACCAGCTATCACGGAGTTTGATTGGCCTTTCACCCCTACCCACAACTCATCCCCCAGGTTTTCAACCCTGGTGGGTTCGGGCCTCCACACCGTCTTACCGGCGCTTCACCCTGGCCATGGGTAGATCACCCCGCTTCGGGTCTCGACCACGCAACTACACGCCCTCTTCAGACTCGCTTTCGCTACGGCTACCCCACACGGGTTAACCTCGCCACGCAGCACGAACTCGCAGGCTCATTCTTCAAAAGGCACGCCATCACAACCCACAAAGGAATCGCTCTGACGGCTTGCAGGCACACGGTTTCAGGTACTCTTTCACTCCCCTCCCGGGGTACTTTTCATCTTTCCCTCACGGTACTCGTCCGCTATCGGTCACCAGGAAGTATTTAGGCTTACCGGGTGGTCCCGGCAGATTCACAGCAAATTCCACGAGCTCGCTGCTACTCGGGAACACCGCCACACCCACACCACACAGCTTTCGCGTACGGGACTCTCACCCACTCCGGCCACGCATCCCAACGTGTTCCACTAGCCATGCGCGCAGACGCTAGGAGTGTCAGCCCCTAGACGACAGGTCCCACAACCCCGCACACACAACGCCTGACAACTTGACATGCGCACGGTTTAGCCTCCTCCGCTTTCGCTCGCCACTACTCACGGAATCACACTTGTTTTCTCTTCCTACGGGTACTGAGATGTTTCACTTCCCCGCGTTCCCTCCACACGCCCTATACATTCAGGCGCGGGTGACACCCCATCACGGGTGCCGGGTTACCCCATTCGGACACCCTCGGATCACAGCTCGGTTGACAGCTCCCCGAGGCTTATCGCAGCCTCCCACGTCCTTCATCGGCCCCTGATGCCCAGACATCCACCATGTGCCCTACACAACTTGACCACAAAGATGCTCGCACCCACTCTACAATTCTCAAACACCACACCGAAACAACACCACGTGCTGCCTCAGGACCCAACAGCGTACTTGCAGCCCAGCCAGCGCCCCCACCCCCACACAAGGGACAGAAACACCAACACAGCTTGGTAGGTTCACAAATTCCTCGAGCAACCACCATCCACACAACCGGTGAATCCAGTGGCCACCCCACCCCCACACAGAACCCTCCAACACAAGGGACCTGACAAGGATGGATGTGATGTGCTCCTTAGAAAGGAGGTGATCCAGCCGCACCTTCCGGTACGGCTACCTTGTTACGACTTCGTCCCAATCGCCAGTCCCACCTTCGACCACTCCCCCCCACGAAGGGTTGGGCCATGGGCTTCGGGTGTTACCGACTTTCGTGACGTGACGGGCGGTGTGTACAAGGCCCGGGAACGTATTCACCGCAGCGTTGCTGATCTGCGATTACTAGCGACTCCGACTTCACGCAGTCGAGTTGCAGACTGCGATCCGAACTGAGACCAGCTTTAAGGGATTCGCTCCACCTCACGGTATCGCCACCCTCTGTACCAGCCATTGTAGCATGTGTGAAGCCCTGGACATAAGGGGCATGATGACTTGACGTCATCCCCACCTTCCTCCGAGTTGACCCCGGCAGTCTCCCACGAGTCCCCGGCATAACCCGCTGGCAACATAGGACAAGGGTTGCGCTCGTTGCGGGACTTAACCCAACATCTCACGACACGAGCTGACGACAGCCATGCACCACCTGTACACCAACCACAAGGGAAGCCCTATCTCTAGGGATGTCTGGCGCATGTCAAGCCCAGGTAAGGTTCTTCGCGTTGCATCGAATTAATCCACATGCTCCGCCGCTTGTGCGGGCCCCCGTCAATTCCTTTGAGTTTTAGCCTTGCGGCCGTACTCCCCAGGCGGGGCGCTTAATGCGTTAGCTACGGCACGGGACACGTGAACAGCACCCCACACCTAGCGCCCAACGTTTACAGCGTGGACTACCAGGGTATCTAATCCTGTTCGCTCCCCACGCTTTCGCTCCTCAGCGTCAGTATCGGCCCAGAGACCCGCCTTCGCCACCGGTGTTCCTCCTGATATCTGCGCATTCCACCGCTACACCAGGAATTCCAGTCTCCCCTACCGAACTCAAGTGATGCCCGTATCCACCGCACGCCCCAAGTTAAGCCTGAGGTTTTCACGGCAGACGCGACACACCGCCTACGAGCTCTTTACGCCCAATAATTCCGGACAACGCTCGCACCCTACGTATTACCGCGGCTGCTGGCACGTAGTTAGCCGGTGCTTCTTCTCCAGGTACCGTCACTTCCGCTTCGTCCCTGGCGAAAGAGGTTTACAACCCGAAGGCCGTCATCCCTCACGCGGCGTCGCTGCATCAGGCTTGCGCCCATTGTGCAATATTCCCCACTGCTGCCTCCCGTAGGAGTCTGGGCCGTGTCTCAGTCCCAGTGTGGCCGGTCGCCCTCTCAGGCCGGCTACCCGTCACCGCCTTGGTAGGCCATCACCCCACCAACAAGCTGATAGGCCGCGGGCCCATCCCATACCGCTCCGAAAAGCTTTCCACCACACCCCATGCGAAGCGCGGTCCTATCCAGTATTAGACCCAGTTTCCCAGGCTTATCCCAGAGTACAGGGCAGATTACCCACGTGTTACTCACCCGTTCGCCACTCATCCACCCCCGAAAGGGCTTCAGCGTTCGACTTGCATGTGTTAAGCACGCCGCCAGCGTTCGTCCTGAGCCAGGATCAAACTCTCCAACAATAACTTGAGAAAGACCCAGCTACAAAAATAGCCTCAAAGAAACCCACAAAAAAAGGGGTCACAAAAACAAGCTACCAAACTATCAAGCTCACAAGCACACTGTTGAGTTCTCAAACAACACGCAGTTATTACCACCCGCGGCAGCACACCACCCCACACCAAAACCCACCGGGCTTCACTGAAAGGGAGGCACACCACCCCGAACGGGGAACACCCACTCTACCACAACCATGGGAGCCTGGTTCGCATTCCCCTGCCTGGTAACCCGAACCCCAACCTCCCGGCCTCGGCCCGGTCTCCCCGGCAACGAACAAAAGACTACACACCCCCAAAACCCACCACACAACGGGGGTCCCCCAACCACAAAACCCCAGGCCAGACAACAGATGCGGCTACAGGTGACCCGGGGCCGGCCGTGCGCCGCCTGCCACGGTCACGCCGAGGCCTCGTGCTGCACCGCGGGGATGTTCTGCTCGAGATGCTCGTAGTTGGCGATCTTGTAGTCGAGAACCTCCAGGCATGCCTGGAGTTCGGCGATCCGGTCCGCCACGGCGGCGCGCTGCTCGACGAGGATGGCCTTCCTCCGCCCGGCGCTGGCGATGCCGCGCCTGCGCAGCGAGGCGTACTCCCGCATGCGCCGGATCGGCATGCCGGTGGTGCGCAGCCGGGTGAGGAAGGACAGCCAGGCGAGGTCCTCGTCGGAGTAGGAACGCCTGCCCGCCGCGTCACGTGCGGGCGGGTCGAGCAGGTTGATCCGCTCGTAGTACCGCAACGTGTCGATCGACAGCCCGCTGGTCCGAGCGGCCTCCGCTATCGAGTAGCCCATGCGAGCGACGGTACGACCTGGAGTGCGCTCCAGGTCAACTGTCGCGAGCGGGGGCCACCCGGTTTCGTAACACTGTGCCCATAGCGGGTTACAGTGATCGAATGCCACGTCCGAAGACACACGACGAGACCTTGCGGCTGCGGCTGCTCGACCGCGCGGGGGAACTGCTCGTGCAGGAGGGCGCCAAGGCCCTGAGCCTGCGCCGTCTCGCCGCCGACGCCGAGACGTCCACGACGGCGGTGTACTCGTTGTTCGGCAGCAAGCCGGATCTCGTCAACGCGGTCTACGTCGAGGGGTTCACGCGGTTCGGCACGCGGCTGCGCGAGGTGGCCGGCACCGACGATCCCGCGGAGGACGTCGTGCGCATCGGGCTGGCGTACCGGGACGCGGCGCTCGCCGACCGCCACCTCTACTCCGTGATGTTCACCGGGGCCGTGCCCGGGTTCGAGCCGAACGGCGAGTCGAGCAGGCTCGCGCTGCGCGCGCTGGAGCCGCTGTGGGACGCGGTCGGCGCGGGCCTCAAGGCCGGGGTGTTCGCCGACGTCGACGTCGAGACGATCGCGGTGGGCTGCTGGGCGTGCGTGCACGGGCTCGTCTCGCTGGAGCTCAACACCGGCCTCGCCAGGCAGATCAACTTCTGCCAGACGTACGAACGGTCCCTTCGTGCCACCGTCGACGGCTGGCGGCGGTGACCGGCCCCGCGCCCGCCCGGGAGCAAGGGACCTTTACTCCCGCGAAACGAGAGTAAAGGTCCCTTGCTCCCGGTGTTGCGGGCTCAGACGGCTCCGTACTGGCGGTCGCCGGCGTCGCCGAGGCCGGGGACGATGAAGCCCGAGTCGTTGAGGCGCTCGTCGACGCTCGCGGTGACCACGCGCATCGGCAACCCGGCGTCCTCCAGATGCTTGAGCCCCTCCGGGGCGGCCAGCGCGCAGATGGCGGTGACGTCCGTCGCGCCCCGGCCGGTGAGCAGGCGGATGGTGTGCTCCATCGACCCGCCCGTGGCCAGCATCGGGTCGAGCACGAACACCGGGCGGTCGGCCAGCGTCTCCGGCAGCGACTCCATGTAGGGGGTCGGCTTGAGCGTCTGCTCGTCGCGCGCCAGCCCGACGAAGCCCATCTGCGCGTCCGGGATGAGCTTGTGCGCCTCGTCGGCCATGCCCAGACCCGCGCGCAGCACCGGCACCAGCAGCGGCGGGGTGGCCAGCCGGTAGCCGTCGGTGCGCGCGACGGGCGTGTGGATGCGCTCGGTCACCAGCGGCGCGTTCCGGGTCGCCTCGTAGATGAGCATGACGGTCAGCTCGTGCAGCGCGGCGCGGAAGGCCGCGCTGTCGGTGCGCGCGTCCCGCATGGTCGAGAGCCGCGCTCTGGCCAGCGGATGATCGACGACGAGGACGTCCATGGTGCGACACCATATCCCGCGGATTCCGGCACGCCTGCCCCGCTGGAACCGCCACCCTTCGCGCCGCCGAGTCGATAAGGTGTGGACGTGACGGAACAGCCGGGACTGCCCGACCCGAAGCAACTGCGGGCATCCGACGCCGACCGCGAGCGGGTGGCGCAGGTGCTGCACAACGCCATGGGCGAGGGCCGGATCACCATGGCCGAGCTCGAGGAGCGGCTGGGCACCGTCTACGGGGCCAAGACGCTCGGCGAGCTCGAGCCGGTGCTCGCCGACCTGCCCGGCGCGTCCGTGGTGCCTGCCGCCCAGTCGGCGCCCGCCGCGAGGACGAACCTGCCCGACCAGCGAATCGGCGGCACCCCCGGTTCGGCAGTCTCGGTCGCGATCATGTCCGGCGTCACCCGCAAGGGCAACTGGGTGGTACCCGCCCAGCACAACAGCTTCGCCTTCTGGGGCGGAGTCGAGATCGACCTGCGCAACGCCCGTTTCGCGGAGAAGCACGTCACGATCACCGCCGTGGCGATCATGGGCGGCATCGACATCACCGTCCCCGACGACATCGTCGTCGAGGTCACCGGTCTCGGCATCATGGGCGCCTTCGAGAGCACCGACAAGCGGGGTGCCGCCGACTCGGCGCCTCCCGGCGCGCCGGTGGTCCGCGTGAACGGGCTCGCGTTCTGGGGCGGCGTGGAGGTCAAGCGGGTCCCCGCCGACCCGGAACGGCGCAAGCAGATCGAGTAGGACGGCCTCCGGCGGCTACGCTCGTCCGCATGGCAACAGCTACCTTGCCGGTGGCGCTCGCCGACGCTACCCGCGACGACGCGAGCCTCCGCCGGTTCCTGCACGGCCTGCCCGGGGTCGACCAGGTGGGCGTCGAGCAGCGGGCCGCGGGGCTGGGCACCCGCAGCATCAAGAAGGCCGCGAAGCTCTGGGCGATCGACACCGCCATCTCCATGGTCGACCTGACCACCCTCGAAGGTGCCGACACCCACGGCAAGGTGCGCGCGCTGTGCGCCAAGGCGCGGCGGCCCGACCCCGACCGCCCGGACACCCCGCCGGTCGCCGCCGTGTGCGTGTACCCGGACCTCGCCGCCACGGCGGTCGAGGCGCTGGCCGGCACGGGCATCGCGGTGGCGAGCGTGGCGACGGCCTTCCCGTCGGGGCGGTCCAGCCGGGAGGTGAAGCTCGCCGACGTGCGGCTGGCCGTCACCTCCGGTGCCGCCGAGGTGGACATGGTGATCGACCGCGGCGCCTTCCTCGAAGGCCGCTACGGCCAGGTGTTCGAGGAGATCCAGGCGGTCAAGGCCGCCTGCGGCGACGCCCACCTCAAGGTGATCCTGGAGACCGGCGAGCTGGCCACCTACGACAACGTGCGCCGCGCCTCGTGGCTGGCCCTGCTGGCGGGCGGCGACTTCATCAAGACCTCCACCGGCAAGGTGTCGCCCGCCGCGACGCTGCCGGTGACGCACGTGATGCTGCAGGCCGTGCGGGACTGGTACACGGCGACGGGCGAGCTGCGGGGCGTGAAGCCCGCCGGCGGCATCCGTACCACCAAGGACGCCATCCGCTATCTCGTGGCCGTGCACGAGGTGGCCGGTGAGCAGTGGCTGACGCCCACGCTGTTCCGGTTCGGCGCCTCCAGCCTGCTCAACGACCTGCTGCTGCAGCGCCGCACCCAGCTGGACGGCCACTACAGCGGCCCGGACTATCTGGCGGTGGACTGAGATGAGCACGTGGGAGTACGCGCCCGCGCCCGAGTCGCGGGACATCGCGAACCTCAGGCCGAGCTACCGGCCGTTCATCGGCGGCGAGTTCGTCGACGGCTCCGGTGAGCCGCTCAAGACGATCAACCCGGCCACCGAGGAGGTGCTGGCCGAGGTCGGCACCGCGTCGGTGTCCGATGTGGATACTGCGGTGAAGGCGGCCCGGCGCGCCTACGAACGCACGTGGCGCACCATGCCGGGCGCCGAGCGCGCCAAGTACCTGTTCCGGATCGCCAGGCTGATCCAGGAGCGCAGCCGCGAGCTGGCCGTGCTGGAGACGCTGGACAACGGCAAGCCGATCAAGGAGTCGCGCGACGCCGACGTGCCGACGGCGGCGGCGCACTTCTTCTACCACGCAGGCTGGGCCGACAAGCTCGGCTACGCCGGCTACGGGCCGGACCCGAAGCCGCTGGGCGTGGCGGGTCAGGTGATCCCGTGGAACTTCCCGCTGCTGATGCTGGCGTGGAAGATCGCGCCCGCGCTGGCCACCGGCAACACGGTGGTGCTCAAGCCCGCCGAGACCACCCCGCTGTCCGCGCTGGTGTTCGCCGAGATCTGCCAGCAGGCGGGCCTGCCGCCGGGCGTGGTGAACATCGTGCCCGGCGCCGGGGACATCGGTGCGGCACTGGTGGACCACCCCGGCGTCGACAAGGTCGCCTTCACCGGCTCCACCGAGGTGGGCAAGCAGATCCAGCGCGCCGTGGCGGGAACGCCGAAGAAGCTGACGCTGGAGCTCGGCGGCAAGGCGGCCAACGTCGTGTTCGACGACGCCCCGCTGGACCAGGCCGTCGAGGGCATCGTCAACGGCATCTTCTACAACCAGGGCCACGTGTGCTGCGCGGGCTCGCGGCTGCTGGCGCAGGAGTCCGTTGTGGACGAGCTGCTGGAGAAGCTGCGCCACCGGGTGTCCACGCTGCGCCTCGGCGACCCGCTGGACAAGAACACCGACATCGGCGCCGTCAACTCCGCCGAGCAGCTGGCCAGGATCCGGGACCTCGCCGAGACGGGCGACGCGGAGGGCGCGCAGCGGTGGACCAGCCCGTGC
Source organism: Prauserella muralis (assembly GCF_003202285.1). Lineage (GTDB taxonomy): Bacteria > Actinomycetota > Actinomycetes > Mycobacteriales > Pseudonocardiaceae > Prauserella_B > Prauserella_B muralis. The sequence goes on along the minus strand of NZ_MASW01000001.1, from coordinate 1,756,750 downwards.
CCGGTGCCGGAGCGTGGCTTCTTCTTCCCGCCGACCGTGTTCTCCGGCGTGGAGCAGTCGATGCGCATCGCGCGGGAGGAGATCTTCGGGCCGGTGCTGTCGGTGCTGACCTTCCGTACGCCGGACGAGGCGGTGGCCAAGGCCAACAACACGCCGTACGGCCTTTCCGCCGGGATCTGGACGGAGAAGGGTTCGCGCATCCTGTGGGCGGCGAGCAAGCTGCGCGCGGGTGTGGTGTGGGCCAACACGTTCAACCGATTCGATCCCGCCGCGCCGTTCGGCGGCTACCAGGAGTCGGGTTTCGGGCGCGAGGGCGGCCGGACCGGTCTGGAGGCGTACCTCGATGTCTGATGCCAGGGTCACCGTCGCCAAGACGTACAAGCTCTACCTCGGTGGTGCGTTCCCGCGCTCGGAGTCGGGCCGGACGTACCCGGTGACCGACGCGAAGGGCCGGTTCCTCGCCAACGCCGCGCACGCCTCGCGCAAGGACCTGCGCGACGCCGTGGTGGCCGCGCGCAAGGCGTTCGGCGGCTGGTCGGGCGCCACCGCCTACAACCGTGGGCAGGTGCTCTACCGCGTCGCGGAGATGCTGGAGGGCAGGCGCGAGCAGTTCGCCTCCGAAGTGGCCGCGTCCGAGGGCCTGCCTGCGAAGAAGGCTCAGTCGCTTGTGGACGCCGCCGTGGACCGCTGGGTCTGGTACGCGGGCTGGACCGACAAGGTCGCCACCGTGCTGGGCGCGGCGAACCCGGTGGCGGGGCCGTACTTCTCGTTCACCGTGCCGGAGCCGACGGGCGTCGTCGGTGTGCTGGCGCCGCAGCGGTCGTCGCTGCTGGGGCTGGTGAGCGTGCTCGCGCCGGTGCTGGCGACCGGCTGCACCGCCGTGGTGGTGAGCAGTGCGGAGCGCCCACTGCCCGCGATCACGCTGTCCGAGGTGCTGGCGACCTCCGACGTGCCCGCGGGCGTGGTGAACGTGCTCACCGGCAAGGCGTCGGAGCTGGGTCCCTGGCTGGCCTCACACGCCGACGTGAACGCCATCGACCCCACCGGCGCCGGGCCGGTGGGCAGGGTGGAGCTGGCGCGGGAGGCGGCGGGCACCGTCAAGCGCGTGCTCGCGGTGCCCGAGGAGGAGCCGGACTGGACCGCGCAGCCGGACATCGCCCGCCTGCGGCAGTACCTGGAGCCGAAGACCGTCTGGCACCCGATGGGCGTGTAGCCGTCAAAAGCTCCCCAATGCGGCATTGGTGGCGCTCAACTTCCCCAATGCGGCATTCGTAGCGTTCAACGCTACGAATGTGGCATTGGGGAGCTTCGGGCGGGCGTCAGCGAGTGGTGGCGGGGCCGACATCGGTGACCCGGACGACGGCGGCGCCGGTCTCGTCGGAGGCGGCGAGGTCGATCTCGGCGCTGATGCCCCAGTCGCGGTCGCCCTCGGGGTCGTCGAAGATCTGCCGCACCTTCCACACGGCTGGCTGCTGGTCGATCATCAGCAGCGCCGGGCCGCGCGCGTCCGGGCCGGTGCGGATCTCGTCGTACTCGCCGAAGTAGCCCTCCAGCGCGTCCTCCCACGCCTCGGCGTCCCAGCCGGAGGCCGCGTCGAGCTCGCCGAGCGCCTCGTAGTCCTCCCGCGCGGCGAGCTCCACGCGACGGAACAGCTCGTTGCGCACGAGCACCCGGAAGGCCCGCTCGTTGCGGGTGACCGGTGGCGGCCCCTCCGGGACGCCGTGCGGCCGCTCGTCGAACTCCTCGGGATGGCGCAGCGCCTCCCACTCGTCGAGCAGGCTGGAGTCCACCTGGCGCACCAGCTCGCCCAGCCACTCGATGAGGTCCTGCAGTGGCTCGGTCTTGGCGTCGTCGGGCACGGTGCGCCGCAGCGCGTCGTAGGCGTCGGCGAGGTAGCGCAGCAGCACGCCCTCCGAGCGGGCGAGGCCGTAGTGGCCGACGTACTCCACGAAGTTCATCGCCCGCTCGTACATGTCCCGCACGACGGACTTCGGCGACAGCTGGTAGTCGGCGACCCACGGGTGGCCCTGCCGGTACCGCGAGTACGCCGCCTCCAGCAGCTCCTCCAGCGGCTTCGGGTAGGTGACGTCCTCGAGCAGCTCCATCCGCTCGTCGTACTCGATGCCCTCGGCCTTCATCTCCGCGATGGCCTCGTTGCGCGCCTTGAACTGCTGCTGCGCGAGCACCTGCTTCGGGTTGTCCACCGTGGACTCCACGATGGACACCACGTCCAGCGCGTAGGTGGGCGATTCGGGGTCGAGCAGCTCGATGGCCGCCAGCGCCAGCGGCGACAGCGGCTGGTTGAGGGCGAAGTCGAACTGCAGGTCCACGGTGAGCCGGACGACGCGGCCCTCCTCGTCCGGCTCGGGCAGCTGCTCGACCACCCCGGCCGCGAGCAGCGCCCGGTGGATCGCGATGGCCCGGAGGATGTGCCTGCGCTGCGCGGGGCGGTCCTCGTGGTTGTCCTCCAGCAGGTGGCGCATGTGCTCGAAGGCGTTGCCCGGCCGGGAGATGACGTTGAGCAGCATCGAGTGGCTGACCTGGAAGCTCGACGTCAGCGGCTCCGGCTCGGCGGCGACCAGCCGCTCGAACGTGCTCTCGGTCCAGTTGACGAAGCCCTCCGGCGCCTTCTTGCGCACGATCTTGCGCTTCTTCTTCGGGTCGTCGCCCGCCTTCTCCAGCGCCTTGGCGTTCTCGATGACGTGGTCGGGCGCCTGCACCACCACGTAGCCGTCGGTGTCGTAGCCCGCGCGGCCTGCCCTGCCCGCGATCTGGTGGAACTCCCGCGCCTTGAGGTGCCGCTGCCGCACGCCGTCGAACTTCGTCAGCGCCGAGAGCACGACCGTGCGGATCGGCACGTTGATCCCCACGCCGAGCGTGTCGGTGCCGCAGATGAGCTTGAGCAGGCCCGCCTGCGCGAGCTGCTCCACCAGGCGCCGGTACTTCGGCAGCATGCCCGCGTGGTGCACGCCGATGCCGTGCCGCACGAGCCGGGACAGGGTCCTGCCGAAGCCCGCCGCGAACCGGAAGTCGCCGATCGCCTCGGCGATGGCGTCCTTCTCCGCGCGGGTGGTGACGTTGATGCTCATCAGCGCCTGCGCGCGTTCCACGGCCGCCGCCTGGGAGAAGTGCACGACGTAGACCGGGGCCTGCCCGCCGTGCAACAACTCGGACACGGTTTCGTGCATCGGCGTGAGCGCGTAGCGAAACGTCAGCGGAACCGGCCGCTCCGCCGAGGTGACCACCGCGGTCGGCCTGCCGGTGCGGCGCGTGAGGTCCTTCTCGAAGAACGAGACGTCGCCGAGCGTGGCCGACATCAGCACGAACTGCGCGCGGGGCAGCTCCAGCAGGGGCACCTGCCACGCCCAGCCGCGGTCCGGCTCGGAGTAGAAATGGAACTCGTCGGCCACCACCTGGCCCACGTCGGCGTCGGCGCCGAAGCGCAGCGCCAGGTTCGCCAGGATCTCGGCGGTGCAGCAGATGATGGGCGCGTCCGCGTTGACGCTGGAGTCGCCGGTCATCATGCCGACGTTGTCGGCGCCGAAGACGTCGATCAGCGAGAAGAACTTCTCGGAGACCAGCGCCTTGATCGGCGCGGTGTAGAAGCTGCGCCTGCCCTGCGCCAGCGCCGTGAAGTGGGCGCCGACGGCCACGAGGCTCTTGCCGGAGCCGGTCGGGGTGGACAGGATGACGTTGGCCCCCGACACCACCTCGATCAGCGCCTCCTCTTGCGCGGGGTACAGGTCGAGGCCACGCTGGGAGGTCCAGGTGGAGAAGGCCTCGAAGAGCGCGTCGGGATCGGCGTCGGCGGGCAGCAGGTCGGTCAGCACGTCAGTCATCGTGTCGTAGATGGTGTCATCCCCGGTGCGGGAGGCGAGGGGTGATCGCGGCGCACGCACCGAACCCGTAGGCTTCGCGTATCGCGTCCGGGTCCCATGAGAACAAATCAGCCCGGCGTGCGCACAGGTGTTCCGGAGGGCGGAATGGCACAGGATATCGTCCCGATCGAGCTCGGGCTGCCACAAGGCGATCTGGTGACCCTGTGGGCGCCACGGTGGCGGGAGGACGGTGAGGAGTGGGAGGCCTTCCTCGGCGACGAGGAGGATCTCTACGCCTTCCCGGACGCCGCGCACCTTGCCGCCTTCGTCCGCACCGCCGAGCAGCACGATCTGATCGACCACCCCGCGTGGGAGACCGTGCCGGAGCTCAACGTTCCCGAGCTGATCCCCGACGACGACCACTCCTACGACCTCGTGGGCGTGCCGGAGATGGTCGCCGAGGAACCGGACTCGTGGACGCTGTCCGAGCTGGCCGAGATCGTCGGCATCGTGCGCTCGCTCGCCGACGTCTGCGAGCTGGACGAGGTGCACGAGGTCCTCGACAGCTGCGAGGGCTTCTCGCTGCTCGACCAGGGCCAGCTGCCGTTCAGCGGCCGCGAGGGCGCCCGGCTGTGGAACGACCTGTCGCGCACGGTCTCGGACAAGTGGGACGTCGTGCTCGACACCATCGACGAGCTGGTCACCGTGCCCGCCGTGGACGCCGCCACGCTCGACGAGACGGCCGAGGAGCTGGCCGCCTTCCACGAGGAGTCGGCCGAGGCCGAGGCCGGCGTCGACTCCGAGGGCGACGACGAGGACCTGGACACGGTCGACTCGGGCGAGAGCGACGACGAGGCCGACGACGAGCCGGTCGGCTTCTGGGCCGAGGTCGGCATCGACCCGATCAAGATCATCACGGCCGGGCGCGAGTACTACACGCTGCGCTGCTACCTGGACGACGAGCCGATCTTCCTCGGCTCCGACGGCACGATCGAGGTCTTCGGGTCCGAGAAGGCCCTGGCCCGCAAGCTGGCCGACGGGCGGGAGCTGTCCGGCACCGACCTCGCCGAGGTGTCCACTTGGGACGAGGTTGTGGCCAAGGCGACGGCGGGTGAGCTGGAGGTCGACGTCGACCCGGACAACATCTACGTCCTCGCCGGGCTGGACGCCGACATCGGCGAGGGCATCGAGGCGATCGACCCGACGCAGCTGGAACTGGCGGTGGAGCTGCTCACCGACGCCGCCGACTGGGCGGGCGACGACAGCGTCGCGGCCGCGCTGGCCAGTTCGGAGAGCCTGGGCTGGCTGGTGTCGTTCGTGCTGCGGCCGGACCCGACGCGGCTGGCCCCGAGCCCGCCGTTCGACGCCGAGCAGAAGGCGTGGCGCGCACTCGTGGAGTCCTTCGAGGACCGCCTTCACCTGGCCTGAGCCGGGGCTCCTTCCCGGTGTCCGCGTTCGGCGGCCACCGGGGTGAGCCAGCAGGCGGCCACCGGGAACACGGCGGTGAGGCAGAAGGCGAGCGCGTAGCGCGAGTCGCCGATCACCAGGCCCAGCAGCGGCGGAGTCAGTGACGCGGCCATGTTCTGCGCCGTGTTCTGGGTGCCCATCGCCCGCCCGGCCCACGCGATGCCTGCGAGTTCGGCCGACGCGGTGAAGCCGAGCCCGTTGTCGCTGACGGTGATCACCGCGGCCAGCACGAGTGCCAGCACCGCGAGCCACGGCCACGTCGCGTCGCCGAGTGCCACCAGCAGCATCACGGCCGCGCTCGCCGCCGCCAGCACGCGCATCGGCGCGAGCCTGCTGCCCACGCGGTCGGACCAGTAGCCGGACGCGAGCCTGCCCAGTGCGCCGAGCCCCTGGACGACGGCGAGGAACCAGCCCGCGGCGAGCGCGCTCCAGCCGTGCACGGCGACGAGATACACCGGCGCGAACGCCGACACCGCGAACTGCGGCACCACCAGCAGCGCACTCGCGCCGTGCAGCCGCCACAGGGTGGGGGCCCGGTACGGCGACGGCGGCTTCGCCTGCCCAGCCTGAGGCTTCGGCGGGCGGGGCGGATCGACGACCAGCCAGGCCACGAGCGCCGCGGCCACCAGCGCGAGCGCGGCGGGAAACGCCAGTGCGACCCGGAACCCGCCGTGGGCGGCGATCGGGGGCAGGGCCAGCGCGGCGACGCCGACCCCGAGCGGCTGGGCGGTCTGCCGGATGCCCATAGCCACGCCGCGCTCCCGGGCGGAGAACCAGCCCATCACCACCCGTCCGCTGGCGGCGTTCACGGACGCCGTGGCCGCACCGGCCGCCACGAACAGGGCGAACAGCGTCCCGAGCGAATGGGTGCCGGTGGCGGCGGCCACCAGCAGCAGACCCGAGCCGCCGAGGCCCGCCGCCATGACGACCCGCTCGCCGTAGCGGTCGGCGGCCGCGCCCCAGGCGATGAGCGTCAGCAGCAGGCCGATACTCGGCGCAGCCACCACGGCCCCCGCTTCACCCAATGTGAGGTTTTCCGTCTCCCTCATCGAGGGAACGAGGAACGGGATGCCATAGAGGAAGGCACAGCTGGCCGTCTGCGCTCCGTGCCCGAGCGCGAGGATCACCCACCGCCTGCGCCCGATCGCGCCCTGCTCGGCCCACACCATGCGGTTCCCACCATGTGAGAGACAACTCTTACATGGTGAACTTTACTTCGCATGGCTAAGCACCGCAAGACGGTGCCGGCGCGAAAAACTCAGACCCGCTCGGCGTACCAGGGCTTGATCACGTTGTTGATCAGATCGAGCCGTTGGTCGAAATCGATGAACGCCGATTTCATGGCGTTGATCGTGCACCACTGCACTTCGGCCCAGCCGAAGCCGAAGGCGTCGACGAGCGCGGCGAACTCCGACGACATCGAGCAGCCGCTCATCAGCCGGTTGTCGGTGTTGACCGTGATCCGGAAACGCAGCCGGGCCAGCAGCCCGATGGGATGCTCCGCGATCGAGCCGACCGCTCCGGTCTGCACGTTGGAGGACGGGCACAGCTCCAGCGGGATGCGACGGTCGCGGACGTAGGCGGCGAGCCTGCCCAGTTCCACCTTGCCGTCGGCCGAGGTCTTGATGTCGTCGACGATGCGCACGCCGTGGCCGAGCCGTTCGGCGCCGCAATGCTGAATCGCCTCCCAGATCGACGCGAGCCCGAACGCCTCGCCCGCATGAATGGTGAAATGCGCATTGTTCACGCGCATGTATTCGAATGCGTCCAGATTCCGGGTGGGCGGAAATCCCGCTTCCGGGCCCGCGATGTCGAATCCCACGACACCCGCGTCGCGGTAGCGGACGGCGAGCTCGGCGATCTCCAGCGCCCGCGCGTGCTGGCGCATCGCGCACAGCAGCGTGCCGGTGCGGATGCGGCCTCCCCGCTCGGCCACCCGGCGCTCACCCTCGGTGAAACCGGCCTGCACAGCCTTGATCACCGCATCGAGTGACAGGCCGCCTTCGGTGAACAGCTCCGGCGCGTAGCGCACCTCGGCGTAGACCACACCGTCGTCGGCCAGGTCCTCGACGCACTCGGCCGCCACCCTCGCCAGCGCCTCCTCGGTCTGCATGACGCCGCAGGTGTGGGCGAAGGTCTCCAGGTAGCTCTCCAGCGAGCCGGAGTCGGCCGCCCTGGTGAACCAGCGGCCCAGCTCGGCGACGTCGGTGGTGGGCAGGCCGTCGTAGCCGGTCTGTTCGGCCAGCTCGACGACGGTGCTCGGGCGCAGGCCACCGTCCAGGTGGTCGTGGAGCAGGACCTTGGGCGCCGCGCGCAGCTCTTCCGGGGAGGGGACGGTTCTCGTCGACATGCTTCGAAGGTACCGCCGAGCAGGCGCTAGGCCGAACGGTCGCAGCCGTTCACCTACTCGGCCGTAAGTCTCAGGTTCGACTTAACCCTCAGCTTGTTGACCATCTCGTTATTCGGCCGTCGGAGTAGCACGTCATTGGCAATTTCGGAGGGGCGATACCCTCAGCAATTAGCCGCTAGATAGGCTGCCGCTCACGTCCCATCTTTTCCCCGCCGATGAAGGACAACCGCAGTGACGACTGACAACCACCTTGCAGCCCCGTCCTTCGACCGCATGCGCAACATGCTGGTGCGCGCGGCCGAGGTGCGCGAGAGCGAACAGCAGCAGATCTTCGACGCGCTCGACGACATCTACGCCCGCCTGGCCCCGGTCGACTCCCTCGGCGCGGTGCGCAAGCGGCTGTCCGAGCTGCCCGACCGCACCGAGGTCAGTGTCCTCGCCGAGCGGCTCGACGAGGCCATGACCCGCCTGGAGGCCCAGGACAACGCGCTGGCCGACCTGGCCCGCGCCGTGGAGGCCATCGTCGACAAGCTGGCCAAGCCCTTCGCCCAGCTGGACGGGCGGCTCGACGGAGTCGCGGCCCGGTTCGAGGGCGTCGCGGGCCGGATGGACGGCCTCGAGGACAAGCTCGAGAGCATCCACCGCAGGCTCGACGAGCTCGGCGGCCACCTCGACAAGCAGGACGACAAGATCGACGGGGTGCCCGCCGCCGTCCACGGCCCGGTGCGCGAGCGCATCGACACCATGGAGTCGAACCTCAAGGAGCGCGTCGAGCGCTTCGAGTCCGACACCAAGGAGCGGCTGAACTCCACCGGCGACTCCCTGCGCACCGCGCTGACCGAGACCGCCGAGATGGTCGACCCGTCCGAGCGTCTCGACACGCTGGGCAACCGGCTCGAGAACGTGACCAGCCGCCTCGACGAGCTGGCGAGCAGGCTGGACAAGGTCGAGGAGGGCTTCACCGGCCGGCTCGGCGACCTGGACGGCTCGCTGAAGTCCGGACTGTCCAAGGTCGAGGGCACCCTGGCGAAGCAGCCGGACAACGACTACTTCAGCTCGGTGGTGCGCAAGAGCAACGAGGAGTCCGAGCGGCGCATCGGCGGCCAGCTCGATGAGGCCATGGCCACCTTCGCGGAGCTGATGCTCGGCGGCGGCCCTGCCCCGCAGACGGTGGCGGTCGCCCCGCCCGCGCCCCGGCAGCCGCGCCGCCGCAACGGCCGCGCGCAGAAGGGCGCCGACTCGAAGGCCAAGACGAGCGGCGGGGCCGACTCCGACTCCGAGGACTGAGCTCGCTTAGGCCCGCACGGTCTCCAGCACGATGCCCTCGCCGCCCGCGGCGGGGGCATCGTCGCGTTCGGCCACCGCCCACGCGCCCGTGAGCGCCTCCAGCGCGGGGGCAACGGCGTCCGGGGTGTCGGTGTGCAGCTCCAGCAGCGGCTGCCCGCGTTCGACACGCTTACCGGGCTTGGCAAGGCAGCGGATGCCCGCCGCGGCCTGCACCGGGTCCTCCTTGCGGGCCCGGCCCGCGCCGAGCCGCCACGCCGCGACGCCGACCGCGTAGGCGTCGAGCCGCGCGAGCGTGCCCGACTCCGGCGACTCGACGACGTGCACGTGGGCAGGCTTCGGCAGCTCGGCATCCGGGTCGCCGCCCTGCGCGCGGATCATCCGCCGCCACGTCTCGTAGGCCTCGCCGGAGGCCAGCACGCGCGCCGGGTCCTGCTCACCGAGCCCGGCCAGCTGCAGCATCTCCCGCGCCAGCGCCAGCGTCAGCTCCACGACGTCGGCGGGCCCTCCGCCGCGCAGCACGTCCACCGCCTCGGCGACCTCCACCGCGTTGCCGACCGCGGCGCCGAGCGGCGCGCTCATGTCGGTGAGCAGCGCCGTGGTGGCCACCCCGTGCGCGGCGCCGATGTCCACGAGCGCCCGCGCCAGCTCCCGCGCCTGGCCGAGGGTCTTCATGAACGCCCCCGAGCCGACCTTGACGTCGAGGACCAGTGCCGCGGAGCCCTCGGCGATCTTCTTGCTCATGATCGAGCTGGCGATGAGCGGCACCGACTCGACGGTGCCGGTGACGTCGCGCAGGGCGTACAGCTTGCGGTCGGCGGGCGCCAGCGACGGCGTGGCCGCGCACACCACCGCGCCGACCTCCTCCAGCTGTGCGGCGATCTCGGTCGCCGAGAGCGACGCGCGCCAGCCCGGGATGGACTCCAGCTTGTCGAGGGTGCCGCCGGTGTGCCCGAGGCCGCGCCCGGACAGCTGCGGCACCGCCGCCCCGCACGCCGCCACCAGCGGCGCCAGCGGCAACGTGATCTTGTCGCCGACGCCGCCGGTGGAGTGCTTGTCGACGGTCGGCCGGGTCGTGGCCAGAGCCAGCCGCTCCCCCGAGTCGATCATCGCGCCGGTCCAGGTCGCCGTCTCGGCGGCGTCCATGCCCCGCAGGAAGATCGCCATCGCGAGCGCGGCCATCTGCTCCTCGGCCACCGCACCCCGCGTGTAGGCGTCGACCACCCACGCGATCTGCTCGTCGCGCAGCCGCGCGCCGTCGCGCTTGGCGCGGATGACGTCGACGGCCGCGAACGGCTCCCGCGCGCCCGTCATGACGGCAGGTCCGCGGGCCCGAACGCGTCCGGAAGGACCTCGTTCAGCGGCAGCACGCCGCGCGGGGTGTCCACCCGGCACTCCCTTCCGCCCAGTTCGAAGAGGATCTGGCGGCACCGCCCGCACGGCATCAGCAGCTCACCGGCGCCGCTGCGGCAGGCCACGGCCACGAGCCGCCCACCGCCGGTGAGCCGCAGCTGACCGGCCATCGTGCACTCGGCGCACAGGGCCAGCCCGTAGGAGGCGTTCTCCACATTGCAGCCGGTGACCAGCCGACCGTCGTCGGCCAGCCCGGCGGCACCGACGTGCAGGCCGGAGTACGGCGCGTACGCCAGTGCGGCCGCCCGCACGGCCTCCCGCCGCAGGTGCTCCCAGTCCACTGTGCTCGCCGCGCCCGCCGTGTCCATCAGTCGCCCTCCCCGCGCCGGTACCGGGCCCCGATCGCGCGTGGTGGCCGGAGCCGTTGCGCGGCCACCGCGAGCACGATGATCGTCACGAAATGCGGGGTGTACGGGATGAGGTCGTCGGGCAGCTCCTCGTTGGCCCAGTAGATGTAGTACAGGACGCCCGCGCCCACCAGTGCCAGCGCGGCGGCCAGCCAGCGCCGCCGCACGAGCTGCACCACCACGATGACCCCGAGCAGCAGCACCGCGCCGTAACACAGCGCGAGCACCGCCTCGCCGCCGCCGGCCAGCTGCAGGCCGTCGGAGTAGCCGAACAGCGCGGCACCGCCGAGCAGGCCGCCGGGCCGCCAGTTGCCGAAGATCATCGCCGCGAGCCCGATGAACCCGCGCCCGTTGGTCTGGTTCTCCAGGTAGTCGGCGCCGCCGGGCAGCAGCACCAGCGAGGCACCGCCCATGCCCGCGAGTCCGCCGGACACCGCCAGCGCCACGTACTTGTGCAGGTACACGTTGACGCCCAGCGACTCGGCGGCCACCGGGTTCTCCCCGCACGACCGCAGCCGCAGCCCGAACCGGGTGCGCCACAGCACCAGGTAGCTCAGCGGCACCAGCAGCAGCGCGATCATCGCCAGCGGCGACACCTGCGTGATGAGGCCGCGCAGCAGGCCCGCCGCGTCGGAGATCCCGACGCGCTGGGCGTCCTCGAGTTCGCCGAGCCAGTCGGAGAGCACCGTCGCCGAGTACGTGTCGAACTTCGGCACCGGCGGCGACTGCCTCGGGTTGCCCGACAGCGGCTCGAACACCAGGTTCGCCAGGTACTTCGTGACGCCGAGCCCGAGCAGGTTGATCGCCACGCCGGAGACGATGTGGTTGACGTTGAACGTCACCGTCGCCAGCGCGTGCAGCAGGCCGCCGAGCCCGCCGAAGAGGATCGCCGCGAGCAGCCCGGCCCACACGCCGCCGTAGAACGCGCCCCACGCCGCGCCCCACGTGCCGAGAATCATCATGCCCTCGAGCCCGATGTTGATCACGCCGGAGCGCTCCGCCCACAGCCCGCCGAGCGCGGCGAGCAGGATCGGCAGCGCCAGCCGCAGCGCCGTCTGCGCGGTGCTGCTGGAGGTGAGCGTGTTCATCCCGGTCAGGTACGAGGTCGTGGACAGCACCGCGATGGCGCCCACCGCCCACAGTGCACCCCGCGCCCAGCCAGGAATCCGCCGCTTCGGCGGGCCCGCGGGCCCGGTGACCGGCGGCCGCGACGGGGTCGGATCCACGGTCGTGCTCACACCGCACCCCCTTCGGCCACTGTGGCGGGTCTGCCGTTGCGGCTCGCGCGCCCGACCCGCCGCTGCTCGGCGGCCAGGTCGGCGCGCTTGACGATCTCGTAGGCCACGACGACCGAAAGCACGATGGTGCCCTGGATGATCGTGGCGATCTCCCTCGGCACCTGGATCTGCTCCAGCGACACCGCGGACTTGTCCAGAAACGCCCACAGCAGCGCGCCGAGTGCGATACCGGCCGGGTGGTTGCGGCCGAGCAGCGCCACGGCGATACCGGTGAACCCGTAGCCCTGGGTGGCGGTCATGGCGTAGACGTGGTCGCGGCCGAGCAGCTCCGGCATCGCGATGAGCCCGGCCACCGCGCCGGAGAGCAGCATGGCGGTCATCGTCATCTTCTTGGCGCTGACGCCACCGGCCGCGGCGGCCGTCGGCGACTCGCCGCTGGCCCGCAGTTCGAAGCCGAACCGCGTGCGGTTGAGCATGAACCAGTACGCCGCGCCGACGGCGGCGGCCAGCAGCACGGCTCCGAACAGGGTGCCCGCGTCGCCCAGCGGGATGCCGGGGATCCAGCCCGAGGGCTCGATCTCCTTGGTGCTGACGTTGTTGCCCTGCAGCACGCCGAACTGGTCCGGGTTGATGAGGAACGCGACGATGCCGAAGACGATCGAGTTCAGCATGATCGTCGTGATGACCTCGCTGACACCCCGCGTGACCTTGAGGATCGCGGGCAGCAGCGCGTAGAACGCGCCGGAGAACACGGCCACCACCAGGATCGCCAGCGTGTGCAGCACGGGCGGCAGCGCCAGCGCGCCGCCGACGATCGCGGCGACCACGGCGGCGAAGCGGTACTGGCCCTCGACGCCGATGTTGAACAGGTTCATCTGGAAGCCGATCGCCACCGCGAGCCCGGCCAGGTAGTAGACCGTGGCCAGGTTGACCGTGTCGACGGCGGTGGTGCCCTTGAACAGCTGCGCGCCCATCGTGCCGAACGCCTCCAGCGGGTCGGCGCCGGAGATGAGCAGCGCGACCGACGACAGGACGGCGGCGAACGCGATCGCCAGCAGCGGCGGCAGCACCGCGGTGCGCCAGGACCTCACAAGACCTCCCCGGTCTCGCCCGCTCCCGTCATCGCCGAGCCCAGCTCGCTCGGGGTGACGGTGGCCGGGTCCGCCTCGGTGACCAGCCTGCCGCGCAGCATCACCCGGATCGTGTCCGAGAGGCCGATCAGCTCGTCCAGGTCAGCGGAGACGAGCAGCACCGCCAGCCCGTCGCGCCGCGCGGTGCGGATCTGCTCCCAGATCAGTGCCTGCGCCCCGACGTCCACCCCGCGGGTGGGGTGTGAGGCGATGAGCAACACCGGAGCGCAGGACAGCTCCCTGCCCACGACGAGCTTCTGCTGGTTGCCGCCGGACAGCGCGCCGGCGGCGACGTCCACGCCCGGCGTGCGCACGTCGTACTGCTCGACGATCCGCGCGGTGTCCTCCCTGGCAGCCGCACGGTCGATCAGGTGGCCGGAGGAGACGGGCTCGCGGGTCTGGTAGCCGAGAATCCGGTTGGCCCACAACGGCTGCGTCAGCAGCAGCCCGTGCCGGGTGCGGTCCTCGGCGATGTAGCCGATGCCGGCCTCCCTGCGGGCGAGCGTGCCGAGGCGGGTGAGGTCGCGGGCGTTGCCGTCGGCGTCGACCAGCTCGATGCCGCCCGCGCTCGCCCTGCGCATGCCCATGATGGTCTCGACCAGCTCGGTCTGTCCGTTGCCCTCGACACCGGCGATGCCCAGCACCTCGCCCGCGCGCACGGTGAAGGAGATGTCGTCGAGCACGGCCCGCTCGGAGCCCTCGGCCGCCAGCCGCAGCCCCGCGACGCGCAGGACCTCCCTGGTGGTCACTGTGGACTCCCGGGTCTCGGGGCTGGGCAGCTCGGAGCCGACCATCATCTCGGCGAGCTGGCGGGTGCTCACCGTCGTCGGGTCCACCGTCCCCACGGTGGTGCCCCTGCGGATCACGGTCACCTCGTCGGCGATCGCGCGCACCTCGTCGAGCTTGTGCGAGATGAAGATGAAGGTGAAACCCTCCCGCTGCATCGCGCGGATGGTCTCGAACAGCGCGTCGACCTCCTGCGGCACGAGCACGGCCGTGGGCTCGTCGAGGATGACGATGCGGGCGCCGCGGTAGAGGACCTTGACGATCTCCACGCGTTGCCGGTCGGCGACCCCGAGCCGTTCCACCAGCGTGTCCATATCGACGCGCAGGCCCGTGCGCTCGGCGAGCCCGGCCAGCCGGTCTCTGGCCGCCTTGCCGATGCCGTGCAGGTTCTCGGCGCCGAGCAGCACGTTCTCGCGCACGGTGAGGTTGTCGGCGAGCATGAAGTGCTGGTGCACCATGCCGATCCCGGCGCGGATGGCGTCCTGCGGGTTCCGCAGGCGCACGACCTCGCCGTTGACCGCGATCGTGCCCTCGTCCGGCTGCTGCATGCCGTAGAGGATCTTCATCAGGGTGGACTTGCCCGCGCCGTTCTCGCCGCAGACGGCGTGCACCTCACCGGCGCGCACGGTCAGGTGCACGTCGGAGTTGGCGACCACCCCGGGGAATCTCTTGGTGATGCCGGTGAGCTCGACCACCGGCGCCGCTTGGGTCATGGATGCCCGTGCCTTCCACACGACAACGGCAGGTGGGGCCCGGAGCGGGATCGCCGCCCTGGGCCCCACGGGCCGGGTGTTCGCCGTCAGCCGGAGACGGTGTCCGAGACGGTGATCTTGCCGTCGATGATCTGCTTCTTGTAGCCCTCGAGCACCGGCACGATGTCGTCGATCTTGCCGCCGGAGGTGGCGTAGCCGACACCGTCCACGGAGAGGTCGAACCGCTCGGGCAGACTGCCGAGGTCGTCCTGCGCGACCGCCCTGATGTAGTCGTACACGGCCACGTCGACCCGCTTGAGCATCGAGGTGATGATCACGTCCCTGACGCCGGAGAGCGTCTTCTGCTCGTACTGGTCGGAGTCGACGCCGATGGCCATGGCGCCGCCCGACTTGGCGGCCTCGAACACGCCCTTACCGGACGCGCCCGCGGCGTGGTAGACGACGTCGGCGCCCTTGTCGATCTGGGACTTGGCGACGACGTTGCCCTTGCCGGGGTCGTTGAAGCCGCTGATGTCACCGGCGGGGGTCAGGTAGTCCCGCTCGATCTCGACGTTGTCCGACACCGCCTGCGCGCCCTGCACGTAGCCCGCCTCGAACTTCTCGATCAGCGGCGTGTCCACGCCGCCGACGAAGCCGATGTGGCAGTTCTTGCTCTTGTAGACCGCCGCGACGCCCGCCAGGAACGAGCCCTGCTCCTCGGCGAAGACGAGCGGGGTGACGTTCGGCGCCTCCACGGAGTTGTCGTCGACGATCGCGAAGTTCGTGTCGGGGAACCTCGGCGCGACGGCCTTCAGCGCCTCGGCGTAGGCGAAGCCGACCGCGATGATCGGGTCGAAGCCCTGGTTGGCCATCTGGGTGAGCCGCTGCTGCTTCGCGTCCTCGGACTCGGTGCCCGCCGCGGTGCTCTCGGTGGTCTTGCCGACGCCCATCTCCTCCTTGGCCCTGTCGACACCGGCCGCGGCCGCGTCGTTGAAGGAGGCGTCGCCCCGCCCGCCGACGTCGAAGGCGAGGCCGACCCGCAGGTCGCTCGCGTCCACGTCACCCTGGGCCTCGCTCTCGCGCTGGCTGCTCTCGGGGGCAGGGGGCGCCTGCGCGGTGATGCAGTTGCCCTCACCCCCGCCGTCCCCGGCGGCCTGGCCCTCGTTGCCCGAGTCCTTGGCGCACCCCGCCAACGTCAGCACGCCGGCCATGGCGATCGCCGCCAGCGTTCCACCACGCATTCGACGCACGGTGTTCTCCCTCCCCGCTGTTCCAGCGGTCACAACTGAGAAAGGCCCGAACTGCTGCCGGGCCGACTGGCGAACCGTACCGCTCTGTGAGATGGGCGGCATCCAGATGCCACCGCGCGTAACCCAAATGTTTACTCGCGGTCCGGACGCGCGACCGTGCACACACCGAACGTGACAATGTTTCGCATCGGGTGACCGGGCACACCCACCGAAGGAGACGTGGACCACTGCCGGGGAGCTGGTCGGTGTTCGGTCCATCACAGAGCACAACCCGAGGTTGAGCCGCGCGAATGGAGCAGGTCTAGCATCCGTTCGTATCCACGCTCGACGACCCTGACCTCGGCGAAGTCGCGGTCCGCCGGGCTTACAGTCCATCAGTGACGTTGGAGGCCTACACCGATGTCCACCACTGCGAGCACCGCCGCCGAGGCGGGGGCGAGTGATCGGACGGGCGCCTCACGCCGGAGCGGGACGTTCTACCGGGGCGACCCGGGCATGTGGTCCTGGGTGATGCACCGCATCACCGGCGTGCTCACGTTCTTCTTCCTCTTCGTGCACGTGCTCGACACCGCGCTCGTGCGCGTGTCCCCGAACGCCTACGACGAGGTCATCGAGACCTACAAGAGCCCGGTCGTCAACCTGCTCGAGGTCGGTCTCGTCGGCGCCGTGCTCTACCACGCGCTGAACGGGATCAGAGTCATTCTCGTGGACTTCTGGTCCAAGGGAGCGAAGTACCAGCGCCCCATGCTGTGGGCGATCATCGGCGTCTGGGTCGTCGTGATGATCCCGGGCACCTACTTCATGCTGGAGCGCACCGTGAGCGAGCTGTTCGGAGGCGGGCACTGATGACTGTCACCCCCGAGGCCCTCTCGCTCGACAAGCCGCGCTCCCCGCGCAGGCCCGCCGCCCGGCGCAGCAACTTCGAGCTCTACAGCTGGGTGTTCATGCGCATCTCCGGCCTGCTGCTGGTGGTGCTGGTGCTCGGCCACCTGTTCATCATGAACATCCTCGACGGCGGTGTGCACCGCATCAACTTCGCGTTCGTCGCGGGCCGCTGGTCGTCGCCGTTCTGGCAGACCTGGGACCTGCTGATGCTGTGGCTGGCGCAGCTGCACGGTGGCAACGGCCTGCGCGTCATCATCGACGACTACGCGCGCAGGGACTCCACCCGGTTCTGGCTGAAGATGCTGCTCTACGTCGCGATGGCCGTCATCCTCGTGCTCGGCACGCTGGTGATCTTCACGTTCGATCCCGACATCCCGGCCAGCTGATCCCACCACACGAAAGTTCGAGACTATGCGGTTTCACAAGTACGACGTGGTGATCGTCGGAGCGGGCGGTGCAGGCATGCGCGCGGCGATCGAGGCGGGGCAGCGCACCCGCACCGCGGTGCTGACCAAGCTCTACCCCACCCGCTCGCACACCGGCGCCGCGCAGGGCGGCATGTGCGCCGCGCTGGCCAACGTCGAAGAGGACAACTGGGAGTGGCACACCTTCGACACCGTCAAGGGTGGCGACTACCTCACCGACCAGGACGCCGCGGAGATCATGGCCAAGGAGGCCATCGACGCGGTGCTGGACCTGGAGAAGATGGGGCTGCCGTTCAACCGGACGCCCGAGGGCAAGATCGACCAGCGGCGCTTCGGCGGCCACACGCGTGACCACGGCAAGGCGGCGGTGCGCCGCTCCTGCTACGCGGCCGACCGCACCGGTCACATGATCCTGCAGACGCTGTACCAGAACTGCGTCAAGCACGGCATCGAGTTCTTCAACGAGTTCTACGTCCTCGACGTCGTGCTCACCGACACCCCGGACGGACCGGTGGCCTCGGGCGCGATCGCGTACGAGCTCGCCACCGGTGAGATCCATGTGTTCCAGGCAAAGTCGATCGTGTTCGCCACCGGCGGCTTCGGCAAGGTCTTCAAGACCACGTCGAACGCGCACACGCTCACCGGCGACGGGATGGGCATCTACGCGCGCAAGGGCCTGCCGCTGGAGGACATGGAGTTCTACCAGTTCCACCCCACCGGCCTCGCCGGGCTGGGCATCCTGCTCACCGAGGGCGCCCGCGGCGAGGGCGCGATCCTGCGCAACGAGTCGGGCGAGCGGTTCATGGAACGCTACGCGCCGACCATCAAGGACCTGGCGCCGCGCGACATCGTGGCCCGCTCGATGGTGCTCGAGGTGCTGGAGGGCCGGGGCGCGGGCCCGAACAAGGACTACGTGTACCTCGACTGCACCCACCTCGGTGCCGAGGTGCTGGAGACCAAGCTGCCCGACATCACCGAGTTCGCACGCACCTACCTGGGCGTCGACCCGGTGCACGAGCCGGTGCCGGTGTACCCGACCGCGCACTACGCGATGGGCGGCATCCCCACCAACGTGCACGGCGAGGCGTTGCGGGACAACGACAACGTCATCCCCGGCCTGTACGCCGCCGGTGAGGTGGCGTGCGTGTCGGTGCACGGCGCCAACCGGCTGGGCACCAACTCGCTGCTGGACATCAACGTGTTCGGCCGCAGGGCGGGCATCGCGGCGGCGGAGTACGCGCAGGGCCGCGACTACGTCGAGCTGCCGGAGAACCCGGCGGGGCTCGTCGAGAGCATGGTCGGCCACCTGCGCACGGCCACCGGCGGCGAGCGGGTGGCCGACATCCGCACCGAGCTGCAGCGCACGATGGACACCAACGCGGCGGTGTACCGCACGGAGGACACGCTCAAGCAGGCGCTGACCGACGTGCAGGCGCTCAAGGAGCGCTACGGCCGGATCGCCGTGCACGACAAGGGGATGCGGTACAACACCGACCTGCTGGAGGCCATCGAGCTGGGCTTCCTGCTGGACCTGGCCGAGATCCTGGTCAACGCGGCGCTGGCGCGCAAGGAGTCGCGCGGCGGGCACGCCCGCGAGGACTACCCGAACCGCGACGACGTGAACTTCATGCGGCACTCGATGTCGTACAAGATCCTGCCGGAGGACGGCAAGGACACGGCCCCCGACATGCCACTCGGGATCGCCGGGTTCCTTTCCGACATCCGGTTGGACTACAAGCCGGTGACCTTCACCCGGTACGAGCCGATGGAGCGCAAGTACTGATGCCTTCCGACGTACTCCTTCCCGCGGAGGAAGCGAAATGACCGCTGTAGCCGACACCGCTCACGACACCTCGCAGATCCCCGCGCCGGAGGGCTCGGTCACCGTCACGGTGAAGATCCTGCGGTTCAACCCCGAGGTGGACGACGAGCCGCACTGGGAGTCCTACGACGTCCCGGCGCTGCCCACCGACCGGGTGCTGAACCTGCTGTTCAACATCAAGAACTATGTGGACGGCACGCTGTCGTTCCGGCGCTCGTGCGCGCACGGGATCTGCGGCTCGGACGCCATGCAGATCAACGGCATCAACCGGCTGGCGTGCAAGGTGCTCGTCAAGGACCTGCTGGCCAAGAAGGGCAAGCAGACCACGATCACGGTGGCACCGATCAAGGGCCTGCCCACGATGAAGGACCTCTATGTCGACATGGAGCCCTTCTTCGAGGCCTACCGCGCGGTGAAGCCCTACCTCATCGCCTACGGCAACGAGCCGACCCGGGAGCGGATCCAGTCCCAGGCCGACCGCGAGCGCTTCGACGACACCACGAAGTGCATCCTGTGCGCCGCCTGCACCTCCTCCTGTCCGGTGTACTGGGCCGACGGCTCGTACTTCGGCCCCGCCGCCATCGTCAACGCGCACCGGTTCATCTTCGACTCGCGGGACGAGGGCTCCGAGGAGCGGCTGGACATCCTCAACGACGCCGAGGGTGTGTGGCGCTGCCGCACCACGTTCAACTGCACCGACGCCTGCCCACGTGGCATCCAGGTGACCAAGGCGATCCAGGAGGTCAAGCGCGCGCTGCTGTTCAAGCGCGTCTGACATCTCCCTCGACGCCACGAGAGGCCGGCCCGGTCGCAGTCCGACCGGGCCGGCCTTTCCCGTCCGGAGGGGGCGGCAACCACGGGAGTACGCGCCCCCCGCGGGAACACCACTCCCGGATGACGACCAGGGCGACGGCCGCCGCCTACCGTGCGCTCGTGCCGACCGAACGATCCGAACGAACCGCCACCGGGCTATCGCCGCTCGCCGTCGCCGGGCTCGCGGTGCTGGCCGTGCCGCGCGCCGTGCTGCACGACCTGGACGCGGCCGGGCCCGCCCTCAACGCGGTGCTGGTCTTCGCCCCGCCCGTCGTCTGGGTGCTGGTGGTGCTCGCCCTCCGCGTGCCCAGCCCGATGCGCGCGCTGCTCGCCGTCGGCCTGGTCTACGGGCTGCTGCTGGCCGTCACGCACCAGGTGCTGTGGAGCGAGTCCTTCACCGAGGAGCCCACCCTCGGGGGCAACCTGGTCGGGGTGCTCGACCCCGGCACCGAGACCGTGCTGCTGCGTGCGTTCGCGTTCGTCAGCAGCGTGGTCACCGGCACCGTCGTCGGCGCGCTCGCCGGTGCGGTCGCCTCGCTGCTCGCACGGCTGCTGCCCCGCCGCGACCGGTGACGGCGGTGCTCGGCGGTCAGGGCCGGGTGAGCGGGGTCTCGGACACGACGTGGGTCAGCTTCGCCGGGTTGCGGACGTAGTACAGGCCGGTGATGCGGCCGCCCTCGACCCGGGCCGCCAGGATGCCGTCGAGTTCGCCGTCCGCGCGCACGACGAGTGCCGGGTGGCCGTTGACCACGGTCGGGCCGACGGTGATCCTGACGCCGAACCTGCCGACGCCGCCGAGGATGAAGCGGCCCACCTTGTCGGCGCCGACGATCGGATGCGGCGCGGCCTGTTTGACCCCGCCACCGTCGCTGATGGCGACGACCTCGGGGGCCAGCACGTCGAGCAGGCCCTGCAGGTCGCTCGTTTCCAGTGCGCGCTGGAACGCCTGCAGGGCCGCCCGCGTCTGGGCCGGGGACGCCGCCTCGCGCGGCCTGCGGGCCTCGACGTGCCTGCGGGCGCGGTGCGCGATCTGATGGACAGCCGCGGGGGTCTTGCCGAGGGCGTCGGCGATCTCGTCGTAGCCGATGCCGAACGCCTCGCGCAGCACGAACACGGCACGTTCGGCCGGCGAGAGCGTCTCCAGCACGAGCATCAGCGCCATCGACATGCTCTCGGCGAGCTCGACGTCGTCGGCGACGTCCGGCGCGGTGAGCACCGGCTCCGGCAGCCAGGGGCCGACGTAGGTCTCCCTGCGGCGTTTCAGCGTGCGCAGCCGGTTGAGCGCCTGCCGGGTCGTGATCCGCACGAGGTAGGCACGCCGGTCACGCACCTGCCCGAGGTCCACCGCAACCCACCGCAGCCAGGTCTCCTGCAGGACGTCCTCGGCGTCGGCCGCCGAGCCGAGCAGCTCGTAGGCGACGGTGAACAACAGGTTGCGGTGCGCCACGAACGCCTCGGTGGCCGCGTCACCGGCGTGCTCGCTCATGTCTCGTGCCCCTCCCCGTGCCGGTCGTGCCGGTCACCGGCCCGCCGGTGCCTCGGCGCGCTGGGCCTCGACCCGCCGCCTGCGCGTGGAGTCCTTCACCGGCCACCTGTGCGAACCAGGCTTGCGCGCCTCGTGCGCCAGCTGCTTGACCGGGCTCTGGCACGCGGACTCCTTGAGCTTGGCACCGAGGCGACCGCTCACGTGCAGCCCGATCGCGGTGTCGTCGAAACGGGCGAACTGGAAGACGCCGATCCGCCGCCCCAGGCTGACGCACATCGCACCGATCCCCCTGTCGAAGTCCGCGGGCCGCTCCCCCGCGATCCTGCTGAGCACGGTGTCGGCCGCGTGCGTGCCCAGCGGGAGAGCGGCCTGGCAGCTCATGCGCAGCGGCAGGCCCGACGGCGCCGCCGCGTCCCCGGTCGCGACGATGCGCTCGTCGTCCACACTGGTCAGCGTCTCGTCGGTGAGCAGGCGGCCCGCCGCATCGGTGCTCAGCCCGCTGCGCCGGGCCAGGTCCGGGACGCCGAAGCCCGCGGTCCAGACCGTCACCGCGCTCGGCAGCTCCCTGCCCTCGGCGAGCCGCACGGCCTCGGCGGTCACGGCGGCCACGGTCGCACCAGGGCCGTCGAGCACGGTCACGTTCAGCGCGGACAGGCCCTTGGCCACGGAGCGCCTGCCGCGGGGATGCAGATACGGGCCGAGCCGCTCGCCGCAGACCAGGGTCACGGTGCGGCCCAGCTCCGCGAGCTCGGCGGCCGTCTCGATGCCGAGCGGACCACCACCGACCACCGTCACCGGTGCCTTCAGGGGCGTGTCCTCGAGAACGGACCGCAGCCGCTGCGCCTGCTCCAGGCTGGCCGCCGGATACGCGAACTCGGCCGCGCCCGGCACCCCCGGATCGGCGCTGCCGCTGCCCACCGCATAGACCAGGTAGTCGTAGCCGAGCGCGTCGCCGCTCTCCAGTGTCACGCTGCGCTCGGCCGTCTCGATGTGCGCGACGGTGCCGACGACCAGCCGGACGCCCTCGGCGAGGACGTCGCGGTAGTCCACCACCGCGTCGTCGGAGCCGCCGACCAGCTGGTGCAGCCGGACGCGCTGGACGAACGCCGGACGCGAGTTGACCAGGGTCACGGTCACGTCGTCGCGCCGCGTCAGGCGGTTTGCCGCCATGACACCGGCGTATCCGCCGCCGATCACGACCACCTCGGTGTTGCCGGCCATGGTGTCTCCCTCCGTTTCGACGGGTTCGGACACCAGACACCGCGCCGGCGACCATCCTGACAGGGTGTGATGCAGATCACTGCCCGGGCGGAGGTTCGGCGCCGGGGCGGCTGCTCGCCCGCAGCCCGCGCCAGCCGATCACACCGATGATCGTGCCGAGCACGAAGGACACCACCGCGAGCACGGCGTGCACCACGAAGAACGAGGTCGGCGACCCGTCCGCGGTCCACGCGTCGTCGCTGGCCCAGAGGTTCCTGGCAAAGGTGATCCAGATGATCCAGGACCACACGCCGAAAGCCAGCAGAAAGAGTGACGTGCGCCGAGACATCCGCATACCGCCCAGTATCGCGGCCGGGTTCACGGTTAGCCTGCACGGGTGCGCAGTGCCCGTCTCGCTCGTCTCGCTCGTCCCGCTCGTGTTGTCGTCCGGGGAACCGCCCTCGTCCTGCTGACCGGCCTGCTGGCCGGGCTCGGCCCCGCCGCGCTGCCCGCCTCAGCGCAGACCCTGACCCAGCCGCCGCCCGCGGGCTGCGACAACCGGCTGTTGCCACCGCCCCCGGTGGACACGTCGGAGCAACCCCCTCCAGGGGTGCCCTCCCCCGCGCCGCTGCCGGTGCCCGCGACCCCGGCGGGCGGCGAGCGCATGGCCGAGTGCGGGCTCGTGCTCCCCTCCGGCGCACCCGCACCGCCCCGGCCGGACACCGCCGCGTCGTGGATGCTGCAGAACCTCGACACCGGCCAGATCATCGCGGCCAAGGACCCGCACGGCAGGCAGCGGCCCGCGTCGCTGATCAAGACGCTGCTCGCGCTCGTGGTGATCGACGAGCTCGACCCGGACCAGGTCGTGGTGCCCACCAAGGAGGACGCCAACCAGGAGTGCACCTGCGTCGGGATCGTCGCGGGCGGCCGGTACACAGTGGACGAGCTGCTGCACGCGCTGTTGATGCGCTCGGGCAACGACGTCGCGCACGCACTCGGCACCGCACTCGGCGGCGTGCCGGTGGCCGTGCGGAAGATGAACGAGCTCGCCGAACGGCTCGGCGCGAAGGACACGCGCGCGGCCACCCCGTCCGGTTTGGACGGACCGGGCATGATGACCTCGGCCTACGACATGAGCCTGGTGTTCGGCTACGCCATGCGCCAGCCCGCCTACGCCGAGGCGGTCGGCACCCGGCACATGGTCTTCCCCGGCGGCCCCGGCGAGCCGGACTACCCGGTCTACAACGACAACAAGCTGTGGGGCACCTTCCCCGGCTTCCTCGGCGGCAAGACCGGGTTCACCGACGACGCCCGGCACACCTACGCGGGCGCCGCCGAGCGGGACGGCACGCGGATCGGCCTGGTGATGCTGCGGGCCGAGCAGCGGCCGAGGCCCGTGTCCGAGCAGGCGCAGCGGCTGCTGGACTACGGTTTCGCGCTCGCGGCGAGCGGCGCCCAGCCGGTGGGCCGGATCACGGTCCCCACGGGCTCGCCCTCCGAGATGGCGGCGGCCGCGCCCGCCGAGGACGGCCCGGAGGTGGCCGCCACCAGCGTGGAGGACCCGTTCGGCACCACCGGCTGGGTCGTCACGCTCATCGTCATCGTGATCGTCGGAGTGGGGCTGCTCGTCGCCCACCGCCGGGGCCTGCTGCAGCGGCCCGAGTAGGCGGGCTCAACCCCGACCGCGTGCCTCCGGGCAGCAGTCCTCGGTGGCGACGTCCTGCGCGGTGTGCTCGCTGTCGTGGCTCGGCGGCAGCGTCTCCCGGGCCAGCAGCCACAGCACGAACGCCAGCGCCGCCATGCCACCCGTGACGGCGAACGCCACCCCGTAGGACCACTGCTCGGCGATCGCGCCCGCGGCGAGCGGACCGACGACGGCGCCGACGTCGGCGGCCATCTGGAACCCCGCGAGCACGGACCCGCCGCGGGCCTTGGCCCCGAGGACATCGGCGACGGCCGCGTTCTGCGAAGGGTTCACCCCGCCGGAACCCACGCCCGCCACCAGCGAAGCCGCGAGGAACACCCACGGGTCGCTGGTCACGCCCATGAGCACGGTGCCGACCGCGAGCAGCGCCAGCCCGGCGACCGCGGGGGGTTTGCGTCCCCTGCGGTCGGCGAAGCGGCCCGCGAGCAGCATCACGGCCGCGTTGGCCGCCGCGAACACGGCCAGCGCGATGCCGGTGAACGAGGCGTCCTTGGCCAGCACGGCGGTGACGAACAGCGGGATCAGCGACATCCGCACGCCGAGCACGACCCAGCCGTTGGCCAGGTTGGAGGCGAGCGCGGCCCGGTAGGTGGGGTGCCGCAGCGCCTGCCGGAACGTCATCGCGGGCACGTCCTCGTCCGGCGGGCGCGACGCCAGTTCGGAGTGGCGCAGCTGCCACCACACCAGCAGCGTCGTGAGCACCAGCGCGAGCCCATAGGCCAGAAACGGTGCCCGCAGCGACACCGCCACCAGGCCACTGCCCAGCACGGGGCCCGCGATGCCGCCGAGCAGGAAGCTCGTGCCCCACAGCCCCGAGGCCCTGCCCCGCAGCCGGGGCGGCGAGATGCGGATCAGCAGCCCGATGGCCGACACCGTGAACATCGTGGACCCGACGCCGCTCGCCGAACGGAACAGCAGCAGCTGCCAGTAGTCGGCGGCCAGCGCGCACGCGAGCGTGCCGACGGCCACGATCGACAGGCCCCACAGGTAGACCGGCCGCTCGCCGAACCGGGTCACCAGCCGCCCGCTCGCGGGCGCGAAGGCCAGGCGGACCAGCGCGAAGGCGCTGACGACGAACGACGCGGCCGTGACCCCGACGTCGAAGCTGGCCGCGAAGTTCGGCAACGCGGGGCCGATCAACCCGAAGCCAATGGCGATCAGGAAGCTCGCCCCCACGAGCACGTAGATCTCTCTCGGCAGCCGGTCGCTCTCCGGCCGCGTCACCGTCTCGCTCACCCTCACCCCTTCGGACCGACAAGGGCGAGCTTAGTCGCGTTCGCGCGGCCCCTACCCGCGTCGGCGGCCGAGCCAGCCCAGCACGGCGCCGAGCCCGAACGCACCGGCCGCCGCACCGGCACCGAGCCCGCGGCTGACCGAGACGGTCGGCCGGATGACCGCGGGCGGCGGCGGGGCGACCCTGCGCACGACGTTCTCCCGCGCCGTGGCCGTCCATGCCGTGACGAACAGCAGGAACCGCGACACGAGGTTCGAGAAGACGAGCAGACCGATGATGGGGCCGAACAGCGCGCCGCTCGGCGAGCTGAGCACGCTGGCGAGGTAGATCGACCCGACCTGCTTGAGCACCTCGAAACCGATCGCGGCGAGCGCGGCGCCACGCACCGCGCTGCGCGGGCTGACGCGCTCCCTCGGCAGCTGAGAGATCACCCACAGGAACACGAGCATGTTGGCGGCCAGTGCCAGCACGACGGTGATCGCGATGAGCAGGAACCGCGCCCAGCTCGCGCCGTCGAGGCCGACCAGCTCCAGCAGCTGGTCGGCGAGCCCGCCGCCCACCGCGGTGAGGCCGAACGACACCCCCAATGCCAGGCCCAGCCCGATCAGCGAGAGCAGGTCCTTGAGCTTGGTGGACAGAAACGGCAGCTTCTTCTTCTCCTGACCCCACTGCGCGGTCAGCGCGTCGCGCAGGTTGGTCATCCAGCCGAGCCCGGAGTACAGCGCCAGCACGAGGCCGAGGATCCCGACGCCGGTGCGCGACTCCAGCGCCGCGTCGACGACCTGCGTGAGCAGGTCACCCAGCCCTTCCGGCGCCGAGGTGATGATGCCCTCGCGCAGCTCGTTCAGCAGCGCCTGGTTGCCCGCGAGGACGAACCCGGCGATGGAGAAGCTCACCATCAGCAACGGAAACAGCGACAGCACCGAGAAGTAGGTGATCGCGGCGGCGTAGTGATTGCCGTAGCGCTCGGTGAACGCGTCGTTGGCTCTGATGACGTGATCCAGCCACGGGTACTTCCGGCGCAGCCGGGGCAGCAGCTTGTCGTCGTCACCGTTGCGTTCCGTCACGTGAGAACGCTAAAAGAGCCGTTGCAGTGCCGCAACGCGAAACGGGCTTCGGCGAGGCACGATCACCTGGGTGCCTGCGTGCGCGCCGCCGTGGCACGCAGGCGTTGCCTCAGCTGGGTTGCAGGGTCCGCCCGTAGGTGGTGGTGCGCTGCCGCGACGGCCTTCCGGCCAGCTCGGCCAGCGTGCCCAGCTCGGCCACGGTGCGCGACGAGCCGTGCTCGGAGCCCGCCATCCGCGAGATCGTCTCCTCCATCAGCGTGCCGCCGATGTCGTTGGCGCCGCCGCGCAGGATCTGGGCCGTGCCCTCGTCGCCGAGCTTCACCCACGAGCACTGCACGTTGTCGATACGGCCGTGCAGGGCGAGCCGCGCGAACGCGTGCACCGCGCGGTTGTCGCGCGGGGTCGGGCCCGGCCTGGCCACGCCGGCCAGGTAGATCGGCGCGTTGTGGTGGACGAACGGCAACCCGACGAACTCGGTGAAACCGCCGGTCTCGGCCGCGATGCGCGCGAGCACGCGCAGGTGGCCCAGCCAGTGGCCGGGATGGTCGACGTGGCCGTACATCATCGTGCTGGACGAGGGGATCCCCACCTTGTGCGCGGTGGTGACCACGTCGATCCACGTCTGCGCGGGCAGCTTGCCCTTGGTGAGCACCCAGCGCACCTCGTCGTCGAGGATCTCCGCCGCGGTGCCGGGGATGGAGCCCAGCCCGGCGTCGCGCAGCTCGGTGAGCCACTCGCGCACGCTCACCCCCGCCTTGGCGGCCGCCGAGACGATCTCCATCGGCGAGAAGGCGTGGACGTGCATGCCGGGCACGGCCGCCTTGATGGCGCGCACGATGTCGGCGTAGTAGCTGACGGGCAGCTTCGGGTCGATGCCGCCCTGCATGCAGACCTCGGTGGCCCCGGCCTCGGCCGCCTCGACGGCGCGGGCGGCCACCTCCTCGGTGGACAGCCGGTAGGCGTCGGCGTCCCGCTCACGCTGCGCGAAGGCGCAGAACCGGCAGCCGACGTAGCACACGTTGGAGAAGTTGATGTTGCGGTTGACGACGTAGGTGATGTCGTCACCCACGACGTCGGCGCGGAGCTCGTCGGCGAGCCTGGTCAGCGTCTCCAGCGCCTCACCGTCGGCGGTGAGCAGCGCCATCGCCGCCGCCGTGTTGGTCTCGTCCAGCAGGGCGGCCGGGTCGTCGGCGGCCAGCCGCAGGCCCTCGCGCACGTCGGTGTCGAACCGCTCCGGCGCGGCGCTCACCTGCTCGCGCAGCACGTCCCAGTCGCCGTAGACGGTGTCGAAGTCACCGCGCCGGTCGCCCGTGCGTCCCTCGGTGTCGATCGCGGCGTGCAGGTCGGCCCGCCCGGTGGTGTCGAGCCCGCCGTCGGGCTCCTGCCAGCGCCTGCCCTCCACGGGTGCGTCCTCGTCGGCAAGGCCGTCCGGCCCGGCGAGCGCGCCGACGTGGCCGTGCAGGCGCACGTCGAGCCACTTGTCGGCGCCCTGCACGTACTTCGGGTAGGCACACAGCCGCTCGCGCATGGTGAACCCCGCCTGCGCGGTCCACTCGGTGAGCGCGTCGATGGCGGGCCACGGCCGCTCGGGGTTGACGTGGTCGGGCGTCACCGGCGAGACGCCGCCCCAGTCGTCGATCCCCGCGCGCAGCAGCAGGGCGTGCTCGTCGCCGACGAGGTTGGGCGGCGCCTGGACGCTCACCCCCGGCGGCATGAGCAGGCGCGCGACGGCGACGGTGGCGGCCAGGTCGGCGATCTCGGCGTCGGCGTGCGCGCGCATCGCGGTGTCCGGTTTGGCCCGGAAGTTCTGGACGATGATCTCCTGGATGTGCCGGTACTGCCGGGCACGCGAGCGGATGGCGTGCAGCGACTCGGCGCGCTCGGTGAGCGTCTCGCCGATGCCGACGAGGATGCCGGTGGTGAACGGCACGCCGACGCGCCCGGCGTCGTCGAGCACGCGCAGCCGCACGGCCGGTTCCTTGTCCGGGCTGCCGTAGTGCGGCCCGCCCTTGCCCGACCACAGCCGCTCGGCGGTCGTCTCCAGCATCATCCCCATGCTGGGCGCGACGGGCTTGAGCCGCTGCAGCTCCTCCCAGCTGAGCACGCCGGGATTGAGATGGGGCAGCAGGCCCGTCTCCTCCAGCACGGCGATGGCCGAGGCACGCACGTAGTCCACGGTGGACTCGTATCCGCGTTCCTCGAGCCACTGCCTGGCCTGCGGCCAGCGGTCCTCCGGCCGGTCGCCGAGCGTGAAGAGGGCCTCCTTGCAGCCCGCGGCGGCCCCGGCACGGGCGATTTCCAGCACCTCGTCGCGTTCCAGGTAGGCCGAGTGCACCTTGCCGGGCACGGAGACGAACGTGCAGTAGTGGCAGCGGTCGCGGCAGAGCCGCGTGAGCGGGATGAACACGCTGCTGCTGTAGGTGACGATCCCCGTGCGGCCCTGGTCGGCGAGGTGGGCGTCGCGCACGCGGCTCGCCGCGGCCAGCAGGCGGTCGAGGTCCTCACCGCGGGCGTGCAGCAGCACCGCGGACTCGGTGACGTCGAGCGCCACCCCGTCCTCAGCCCGCTTCAGCGCCCGGCGCAGCGCGGACGGGGACGGCTTCGGCTCGGGTGCGGCAAGCGGCACGGGGTGATCAGGCATGCCCCGAGACTAGGCGTGCGGCGTCGAGCCCGTTAAGGGATTTCGCTGTGAGGCATTACTCCCCGGCGCGGGAATAAACCGGGGTCTCGGTGGCCGGAGCATCCTGCTCCACCGCGACCACCGCCTCGGCCCTGGCCTTGCGGCGCTGCCGGAGGACGCCTGCCGTCATCCCGAGCACGCCCAGCACGATGGCGATGAGGCCGACCGGCCCGAGCAGACCGAACGTCATCGCATTCGGCTCGGCCTGAGCGGCCAGCACTACATCGGCGGTGCGAAGCACGAAGTGCCTCCCGGGGTCGGACTGTTGCCGTTCGCGGTCCTCACACTAACGAGCGAGTGTGAGCGCGCAGAAAACTACTCTGCGTGTTGATGCTCGTGGTTTCCGTGCGCGTGCGGCAGAGACTATCGACCCGGGCGGACTAACCCGGCACGGGGGGCGGGTTGTCGCGGCCCCGCGACAAGCCCCGCCGTTCTCCCTCGTCGATCACGGTGCGGGCGGACTCCGGCAGCTGACGCGAGCCGTCGCCGACCACCGCCTTGCGCGCCCGCACCGGGTCGGCAGCGACGCGGAGGTCACCGCGTCAGGCGGGGAACGGCCGGTCGAACGTGGCGGTGACCGGGGCGTGGTCCGACCAGCGCGCGTCGTAGCTCGGCGCCCGCTCCACGACCACCGAGGTGCACGTCTGCGCCAGCCCCGGACTGGCCATCAGATAGTCGATGCGCCAGCCGGAGTCGTTGTCGAACGCCTTGCCCCGGTACGACCACCACGTGTACGGGCCGGGCCCTTCCGGGTCGAGCCTGCGCTGCAGGTCGACGTAGCCCGCCTCGTCCAGCACGCGGCTCATCCACTCCCGCTCCCCTGGCAGGAAGCCCGAGTTCTTGCGGTTGCCCTTCCAGTTCTTGAGGTCGATCTCGGCGTGCGCGATGTTCCAGTCGCCGACGACCAGGACCTCACGGCCCTCCGCCTCGGCCTTGCCGCGCAGCTCGGCGAGGTAGGGCAGGAACGCGGCCATGAAGCGCTCCTTCTCCTCCTGCCGCTCGGTGCCCACCTCGCCGCTGGGCAGGTAGAGGCTCGCGACGACGAGCCCGGGCAGGTGCGCCTCGACGTAGCGCCCGCTGTCCTCGAACTCGGCCTCACCGAAGCCCACGCGCACCGACTCGGGCTCGACCCGGCTGTACACGCACACCCCGTTGCGGCCCTTGATCGAGCACGCGGCGTGGGCGCTGTGCCAGCCCTCCGGCTCGCGCAGCGCCGCTGGCAGGCTGTCGGCGTCGGCCCGCACCTCCTGGCAGGCGACCACATCGGCGCGCGTGGCACCCAGCCACTCGACGAACCCCTTCTTGGCGGCGGCCCGCAGGCCGTTGACGTTGACGGTCGAGACGGTCAGCACGCCGCGCAGGCTACCGGGCGGCACCGACAGCGCCGCCTGGCAGACTCCCGCGCCGTGCCGAAGGGCACCTTGGGTACCGGACGTGTACCCGAGGTGCCCTTGGGCTCGCCGCCGGACGAGGGACCTCGGTCATCGACGGCAGGCGTTGGGCGCTAGCAGGTGGCGCCGTCGACGGGCCGCAGGAACCGCTCGGCGGCCCACCGGTTCTCGGCGAGCTTGCGGAAGCCGTTGCGCACGACGCCGGTGGCGTCGGCCTCGGCGTTCTGCCGGTACTTGCCCACGATCTCGGTGTGGGTGCCGGGCCCCGCGCGCACGTTGAGGATGTCGGCCCGCACGACGACGCGGCAGCCGTCGGGTGCGCCGCCCTGGGCCTGGGAAGACTGCTGGTCGGACCCCAGTGCGTAGATGACCACGACCCCCACCAGAACGGCGAGGATGACCAGTGTGTTCTTCGGTATGCCCAGCACCACTCGTCTCCTTGCGTACGGCGGCAGGCGCTGCGAGCAGGGTAGAGGCCGCCATGGCCCCCGGGACAGATCCGACCGGCGCAACCACCCGGCCGCGCCAGCGCTGTGACCGGCTGGTCACCGAACGTAGCACTCCGGACAGCGAAAGGCCCGTTCCCGGCACACGACAGCCGGGAACGGGCCTTGCCGGACAACCCCGTGAACGCGGTCAGGGACGCGCCGGGCTCAGTCCTGGGCGATCTTCGCCGCGAGGTTGCGGTCCAGCGTCGCGAGGAACTCCTCGGTGGTCTGGTACGGCGTGTCCTTGCCGACGAGCAGCGCCAGGTCCTTGGTCATCTTGCCGCTCTCCACGGTCTCGACGACCACCTGCTCCAGCTTGTTGGCGAAGCCGACGAGCTCGGAGTTGCCGTCGAGCTTGCCCCGGTGCTCCAGACCGCGGGTCCAGGCGTAGATCGACGCGATCGGGTTGGTCGAGGTCGGCTTGCCCTGCTGGTGCTGGCGGTAGTGCCGGGTCACCGTACCGTGGGCGGCCTCGGCCTCGACGGTCCTGCCGTCCGGCGTGCGCAGCACCGAGGTCATCAGGCCCAGCGAGCCGAAGCCCTGCGCGACCGTGTCGGACTGCACGTCACCGTCGTAGTTCTTGCACGCCCACACGTAGCCGCCCTCCCACTTCAGGGAGGCCGCCACCATGTCGTCGATGAGCCGGTGCTCGTAGGTCAGGCCCTTGGCATCGAAGTCGGCCTTGAACTCGTTCTCGAAGATCTCGGCGAAGACGTCCTTGAACATCCCGTCGTAGGCCTTGAGGATCGTGTTCTTCGTCGACATGTACACCGGCAGGCCGCGGTCGAGGCCGTACTGCAGCGACGCGCGCGCGAAGTCCTCGATGGAGCGGCGGTAGTTGTACATGCCCATCGCGACGCCGCCGCCCTCGGGGAACTGCGCGACCTCGAACTCCATCGGCTCGGAACCGTCGGCCGGCGTGTAGGTCATGGTGACCGTGCCGGGACCGGGGACCTTGAAGTCGGTGGCCTTGTACTGGTCGGCGTGCGCGTGGCGGCCGACGATGATCGGCTTGGTCCAGCCGGGCACCAGCCGGGGGATGTTCGAGATGACGATCGGCTCGCGGAAGATCACGCCGCCGAGGATGTTGCGGATCGTGCCGTTGGGGCTGCGCCACATCTTCTTGAGGCCGAACTCCTCGACGCGCGCCTCGTCCGGCGTGATCGTCGCGCACTTCACGCCGACGCCGTGCTTGGCGATGGCGTTGGCGGCGTCCACGGTGATCTGGTCGTCGGTGCGGTCCCGCTCCTCGATGCCCAGGTCGTAGTACTCGAGGTTGATGTCCAGATACGGGTGGATCAGCTTGTCCTTGATGAACTGCCAGATGATGCGGGTCATCTCATCGCCGTCGAGCTCGACGACGGTGCCCTCGACCTTGATCTTGGCCATGAGCGGCGGGACTCCTCTCGCGGGTCTGCGCGTTCTCGTCTTTCGGCACGGGTTAGCGGTACAAGCGTACTGCTAACAGCCGGGCGTGTCTGCCCGCACCCTTGTTAGGCACGCTACCCTCGCCGGCACCCTTGCCATGGCCCGGCGATCGCGCAAGGGTGGGGCTCGTGCGCTTCGCGATCAAGACGCGGCCCGAGCACACCACCTGGGCCGACATCCTCGACGTGTGGAAGGCGGCCGACGACATCGAGCTGTTCGAGTCGGCCTGGAACTGGGACCACTTCTATCCGCTCACGGGCGACCTCACCGGCCCCAACCTCGAGGGCATGACGACGCTGGCCGCGCTGGCGCAGGCCACGCGGCGGATCCGGATCGGCTGCCAGGTCGCGGGCATGATCTACCGCCATCCCGCGGTGATGGCCAACATGGCCGCCACACTCGACATCATCTCCGGCGGCAGGCTGGAGCTGGGACTCGGCGCGGGCTGGAACCAGCAGGAGTGCGACGCCTACGGCATCGAGCTGCCGCCCCTGCGTGAGCGTTTCGACCTGTTCGACGAGGGCATGGAGGCCATCGTCGGGCTGCTGAGCCGGCCGACCACCACGCTGGAGGGCCGCCACGTGCGGCTGACCGAGGCTCGCTGCGAGCCGAAACCGGTGCAGCAGCCGCATCCGCCGATCACCATCGGCGGCAAGGGCCCGAAGCGCACCCTGCG
Source organism: Prauserella muralis (assembly GCF_003202285.1). Classification (GTDB taxonomy): domain Bacteria; phylum Actinomycetota; class Actinomycetes; order Mycobacteriales; family Pseudonocardiaceae; genus Prauserella_B; species Prauserella_B muralis. The sequence goes on along the minus strand of NZ_MASW01000001.1, from coordinate 1,723,675 downwards.
TGCGGCGGCCCGCTGGGCACAGCAGTGGAACATCGTCACCGAGACGCCGCAGCGCTGGCTGGAGCTCAAGGAGATCCTGCACGGCCACTGCGCCGACCTCGGCCGCGATCCGGGCGAGATCACGTGCTCGATCAACGTGCTGATCGACCCGGAGAAGGGCATCGGCCCCGCCGTCGAGCAGGTGGCGACGTTCCGGGAGGCCGGGATGGACCTGGTGGTGATGAACCTGCCGCACCGCGCGAAGCCCGCCCTGCTCGAACCGCTCGCCGAGGCACTGGCGCCGCTCGCCTGAGTCAGGTCGTGGCGAACAGGCCCAGCGTCCGGTCCGGCCGGATGCCGTCGAGCTCCTGCCGCCAGATGGCGTAGAAGCCGGCCTCCTCGCGGTTGCGCAGCTCGACGCCCTCGGCGGCGGCCACGTCCGGTGACGAGCGCACCGCCTCCTCGAGCACCTCCTTGGCGCCCGAGCCGTCGCCGAACTGCTCCTTGCCGCGATGCAGGATCTCGTCCGGCAGCCAGCCCTCGAACGCCTCCCGCAGCAACTTCTTCTCCTCGATGCCCGGCCCGATCATCTTGTGCTCCGGCGGGATCGACAGGGCCAGCTCGATGACGTCGCGGTCGAGGAACGGCTCCCGGGCCTCCAGGCCGAACGCCATGGACGCACGGTCGCAGCGTTGCAGGTTCAGGTGGTGCAGCTCGCCGACCGTGCGCACCAGCTCGGCCTGCAGCGCGTCCGGATCGGTGAAGGGCTCCCGGTGGTAGTAGGCGTAGCCGGCGAACAGCTCGTCGGCGCCCTCGCCGGTGAGCACGGCGTGCACATGCCTCACGGCGTACTCGGCGAGCAGCAGGTTCGGCACGGCGCTGCGCACCAGCGACGGGTCGTAGTGCTCGATCGCCCGCACCGCCCTCGGCAGGGCGTCGACGGCGTCCTGCCTGCTCATCACCACCTCGTGATGTTCGATGTTGTGGTGCTTGGCGTCGAGGTACTCGGCGACCCGGCGCGCGGCGGCCAGGTCGGCGCTGCCCGGGGAACCGACCGCGAACGTCGGCAGGGGCTGCCGGTGCTCGGCCGCGTACTCGGCGGCGACGGCCGCCACGATGGCCGAGTCCAGGCCGCCCGACAGGAACACGCCCACGCCGACGTCGCTCATCATGCGGTTCTCCACCGCCGTCACGATGGCCTCGCGCACGGACTTGACGAGCGAGCGCTCCCACACGCCCGGCTCCTCGGCGCGGCGAGCGGGCCGCACGTGCGCGGGCACGGTGTCGGCGAAACGCACCAGACCACCGGCCGGGCTCCAGCAGTGCCCGGGCGGGAAGGTCTCCACGAGCGGCCGGTCCTCGACGTCGAAGGCGCGCAGTTCGCTGGCGAACAGCGTCACGTCGTCGCGGCGCACCCAGTAGAGCGGCTTCACCCCGAGTGGGTCGCGCGCGGCGAGGAAGTCGCCGTCCTGCGTGGTGAACGCGAGCGCGAACATGCCCCGTAGCCGGGCCAGCCCGGCCGGGCCGTCGACGATCAGGGCGTGCAGCGCGGCCTCGCTGTCCGAGCCCGTCTCGAACAGCGCGTGGCCGAGGTCCTCCCGGATGTGGCGGTGGTTGTAGATCTCGCCGTTGGCCACCAGGTAGGTGGTGGCCCCGGCGTCGGTCAACGGCTGGTGCCCGCCCTCGACATCCATAATGGACAGCCGCTGGTGACCCAGCCAGACATTTCCCCTGCGGATTTCGCCGGTGTCGTCCGGTCCCCGATGTTCAATTCGGGTGAGCATTCTCCGGCACAACTCGACATCAATGCTGCCGACAGCGGCAACGATTCCACACACTGGTGCTCAGCACCTCCTTGGTTGGCACCAATGATAGTTGAGCCAGGCACGGCTGCCGTGTTGAACAATGCACACCCGAAGGCGCCTCGACGTGTGCCCGCGTCGCTTTTACCCTTGTTGTTACGGAGGTGGTCGATGATGCAAGCATCCGTGGGAGATCGAATTCGCGTGCACGGACGCACGGTGGGCGACCGCGAGCAGGAGGGCGAGATCGTCGAGGTGCGGGGTGAGCAGGGCACGCCGCCGTATCTCGTCCGCTTCTCCGACGGCCACGAGGGCCTGATGTTCCCGGGCCCGGACTGCGAGGTCGAGGCTCACGCCGAGTGACCCACCGGCTGCCGGGAGGCTCGTGCGCCGCCCCGCTCCCGCAGCCCGAGCGCGGCGAACACGAGGCTGATCGCGGTGAGCACGGCCGCGGCCTCCGGCAGCAGCGTCGGCCCTCCGACGCTGAGCAGCGCGCCGCCTGCCACGCCCGACAACCCCACCCCGAGGTAGATCGCCGAGGCGTTGAGCGACAGCAGCAGGTTGGCACCGCGCGGTGAGAGCGCGATGAGCCTGTGCTGCACCGGCGGGTTGAACGCCCACGTGACCAGCCCCCACACCAGCATGGCCGCCGCCGCGCCCGGCACGCTCGTCGCCACGACCGGCAGCAACGCCAGGGTCACCGTGAGGCCCGCGATGACGAGCAGCAGCGGGCCCCTGGTGCCCCACCGGTCGGCCGCCCTGCCGCCGAGCAGGTTGCCGAGGGCGGCACCGACGCCGTAGCAGAGCAGCAGTGCGCTCAGGACGCCACCGTCGACGCCCGCGGTCGCAGCCAGCACCGGCGCGATGAACGTGTACACCGTGAAGACGGCGAGGCAGCCGAGCACGGTGGTCGCCAGCACCGCGAGCACGCGGGGATCCCTGGCCGGGGTGAACCGATCCGCGAAGCCCACGGCCGGCGGCGGCGCGACCGAGGGCAGCAGCAGGCGTACCGAGACGGCCCCGAGCGCGGCGACGACGGCGACGAGCGCGAACACACCGCGATAACCGAGCGGGCCGCCGAGCAGGTTGCCGAGCGGCACGCCGACCACCAGTGCCAGCGTCAGCCCGCCGAACACGATCGCCACCGCGCGACCCCGGCGTTCGGGCGGACTCAACTCCGCGGCGACCGCGCTCGCCGCGGGCGTGAACACCGCGGCACCGAGTGCCGTGACGATGCGGGCGGCCAGCAGCAGCGCGTAGTCCGGCGCGAGCGCGGCGAGTGCGTTCCCGAGACCGGTGACGGCGAGCGCGACGATCAGCACCGTCCTCCGCTCCCACTGACCCGTGAGCGCGGCCAGCAGCGGGGAGCCCACCGCGTAGGCGAGGGCGAACGCGGTGACCAGCTGCGCGGCGGCGGCCTCGGAGACACCGAGCTCGGTGGTCAGCGCGGGCAACAGGCCTGCGACGACGTATCCGCTGGCGCCGACGGCGAAGGCGCCGGGCGCCAGTACGGGCGTCCTGGACGCGGAGGCGGGCATTCCACTCCTTGTACGACGATCATCGAAGTTCGATGGGTACCGTACTACGGCCCCTTTCAAAGTTCGAGCGACGTCGTACGATGGGACGCGTGAGCGCCCCCACCTCGAGCACCTACCGGCAGCCGGACCGGTCCGAGATCCGTATCGAGACGGTCCTGCACGCGCTGGCCGATCCGGTGCGACTGGACATGGTGCGCCAGCTGGCACGCTGCGAGGGCGAGCTCGCGTGCGGCGGCTTCGACGTCTCGGTGAGCAAGTCCACACTCACCCACCACCTGCGCACGCTGCGCGAAGCGGGCGTCATCGGCTCGCGCCCGATGGGCACGACGCGGCAGAACTGGTTGCGGCGCAAGGATCTTGACGCGCTCTTTCCCGGCCTGCTCGACGGCATCCTCGCCGCGCCGCGGTAGCTGCTGAAACCGGCGTGCTGATCGTCACGCCGAGCCGGGATGACACAGCGGCGCGTCTCGGTTGAAACTGGACGTAAGACAGCCCAGCGACAGAGGGGTCAACGCTGGCCTGTCTTTCTTTGTGCCTCTGTTCTGTATCGATCCAGCCCGTGTCCTCGGAGGGAGTGCTGTGCCCGTAGCGCTGCTCGCGCTCGCCATCGGTGCCTTCGGCATCGGAACCACTGAATTCGTCATGATGGGCGTCCTGCCCGAGGCCGCCACGGACTTCGGCGTGTCCATCTCCTCGGCCGGCTACCTGATCTCCGGCTACGCGCTGGGCGTGGTGGTCGGCGCCCCGCTGCTCACCGCACTCGCGGTGCGGATGCCGCGCAAGACCATGCTGCTGGCGATGATGGGCCTGTTCATCGCGGGCAACACCCTGTTCGCCTTCGCGCCCAACCACGAGCTGGGAGTGTTCTTCCGCTTCGTCGCCGGCCTGCCGCACGGCGCGTTCTTCGGGGCAGGCGCCGTGGTGGCCTCCAGCCTCGTCGGTGCGGGCCAGAAGGCCAAGGCCGTTTCGATGATGTTCATGGGCCTGACCCTGGCCAACGTCGTCGGCGTGCCGCTGGGCACGCTGCTCGCCCAGAACGTCGGCTGGCGGGCCACGTTCCTGCTGGTCGCGGTGATCGGTGCCGCCGCGCTGGCCAGCATCGCCAAGCTGGTGCCGCACCAGGGCAGGCCCGAGGAGGTCTCGCTGCGCACGGAACTGGCGGCCTTCCGCAAGCCCCAGGTGCTGCTCGCGCTGGCGATCGTCACGTTCGGCTTCGGCGGCGGCTTCGCCTGCCTGAGCTACGTCGCGCCGATGATGACCGACGTCGCCGGGTTCGAGTCGGCCACCGTGACCCTGCTGCTGTCCCTGGCCGGCCTCGGCATGACCGTCGGCAACTACGTCGGCGGCAGGCTCGCCGACCGGGCGCCGGTGCCCGCGCTGTGCTCGGCGCTGGTGGGCCTCGGCACCGTGCTGGCGGTGTTCACCGTGACCGCGCACAGCAAGGTGGGCGCCGCCGTCACGATCTTCTTCGTGGGCGTGGCCGCGTTCATGATCGGCCCGATCATGCAGGCTCGGATCATGGAGAAGGCGGGCGGCGCACCGTCGCTGGTGTCGGCCGCCGTGCAGTCGGCGTTCAACATCGCCAACTCGATCGGCGCGTACCTGGGCGGCCTGGTGATCGCCACCGGCTTCGGGCTCGTCGCGCCCAACTGGGTCGGCGCGATGCTGGCGGTGCTGGGCCTGAGCCTGGCTTCGCTGTCCGGGGTGCTCGACCGCAAGGAGGCCGCGGCCGCCGATGCCGACGACGACGCCTCCGCCCCGGACACCGGAACCCCCCAGCTGGCCACCGCCGGCAGCGTTTAGCCCGCGAAACGCACTCCGCGCGGCTGCCGGCAAGCTCCCCAATGTGGCATTGGTAGCGCTCAACTTCCCCAATGCGGCATTCGTAGCGTTCAACTTCCCCAATGCGGGGTGGGTTCTATTGGTGGTAGCAACGCCCTGATTGATGTGGGGTGTTGTGGATGGCTCGGCGGGTGATTCCGGTGGAGGTGCGGGAGAGGTTTTTCGTTTTGGTGTGTGCGGGCTGGTCGTTGGGGGCTGCTGCTCGGGCTGTGGGCGTGGCGTCGTCCACGGCGGGGCGGTGGTGGCGAAGCTCGGGACTTGTGGAGACAGTGATGGAGGTTGGTCGGCGGGTGGGTTGGCGGGGTCGCCGCCGCCGGTGGTGTCGGGTGGGGCTGATGCGGGTGGTGGTCGGCGGCGGCGGTTGTTGACCGGTGAGGATCGGTGTCAGATCGCGGTGGGGTTGCGGTGTGGGCTTTCGTATGCCGAGATCGGTGCGATGCTGGGGCGGGACCGGTCGGTGGTCTGGCGGGAGGTGCAGCGTAACCGGGGCCGGGATGGCTCGTATGTGGCTCCGGTGGCGCATCGGGCCGCGTTCGAGCGGCGGCGCCGCCCGAAGCGGTTCAAGCTGCAGGACAATCCGGGTCTGTGCCGGCAGATCGAGGAGTGGATGGATCAGGGCTGGTCGCCGAGGTTGATCGCGATGGTGCTGGCTGAGGATCATCCGGTGGGGAGTAGGGACCGCGTGTGTCACGAGACGATCTACCAGGCGTTGTACGTGCAGGCCCGGGGGCGTCTGCGGGCTGACCTGCACACCCAGTTGAGCCTCAAACGCCGCCGCCGTAAGCCCCGCACCACCCCGCGAGCGGGGTCGGCGCGGTTGTATGCCGAGGCGTTCACGATCAGCCAGCGACCGGCCGAGGTCGCCGACCGGGCGGTGCCCGGGCACTGGGAGGGCGATCTGATCCTCGGCGCCGGGAACCGCTCGGCGATCGGCACCCTCATCGAGCGCACGACCCGGTTCACGCTGCTCCTGCACCTGCCCCAGCGGCACGACGCGGCCACCGTCGCCGCCGCGATGATCCGCGAGATGCAGCACCTGCCCGAGCACCTCCGCCGCTCCCTGACCTGGGACCGCGGCCGGGAACTCGCCTGCTACAGCGACATCCAACTCGCCCTGAACATGCCGGTCTACTTCTGCGACCCACACAGCCCCTGGCAACGCGGCAGCAACGAAAACACCAACCGGCTCCTGCGGTTCTGGTTCCACCGAGGAACCAACCTGGCCACCCACACCCGCAACGACCTCCACCGCATCGCCGCCACCCTCAACAACCGGCCACGCCCTACCCTGAACCTACAAACCCCAGCCCAAGCGCTGGACCGGCCTTCGTAGCGTTCAACTTCCCCAATGCGGCATTCGTGGCGCCCGCCCGTCTCCCACCACCACCCAGACGGAGGCGCTCCGCGCCGCTGCATCGGTTCAACGTGACGAATGCCGCATTGGGGAGATGCGGCTCCCGGGACGAAGCGCCCGGCTCAGCCGAGCGGACCACCGATGATGGTCAGCGCCACGAAGAGGATCAGCAGGCCGAGGCCGCAGTAGCTGAGCACGTCCACCACCCGGCTGCGGATGGCGAGCAGGCCCGCCTGCTCGTCGGACAGGGCGGCCCGCAGCACGGCCGCCACCAGCAGGGCACCACCGATGAGAGCGGCACCCTGCCGCCAGTGGTACATGCCGATCCGCAGGCCCGCGATCGCGACGAGTGCCAGCACCACGGCGAACGGCAGGTGGACGAGCGCGCGGCGGCGGCCGGGCTCCGGGGTCGCCATGCTCACCGCGCCGCCCGGCGCTCAGCCGCCTCGACGACGTTCGCGATCAGCATCGCCCGCGTCATCGGCCCCACCCCGCCGGGGTTGGGGGCCACGTACCCGGCGACCTCCTCGACGCCCGGCGCGACGTCGCCGGTCAGCTTTCCGTCGACGCGCGACACGCCCACGTCGAGCACGGCGGCACCCGGCTTGACCATCTCGGGCGTGATGAGGCCCGGCGAGCCTGCCGCCGCCACCACGATGTCGGCCCTGCGGACCTCCTCCGCGAGGTCCCGCGTTCCCGTGTGGCACAGCGTCACGGTCGCGTTCTCGCTGCGCCGGGTGAGCAGCAGGCCGAGCGTCCTGCCGACGGTGATGCCCCTGCCGACCACGGTCACCCGTGCCCCGGCCAGCGGCACGTCGTAGCGGCGCAGCAGCTCCACGATGCCCAGCGGAGTACACGGCAGCGGGCCCGGCTGGTTCAGCACCAGCCTGCCGAGGCTCACCGGCGCCAGGCCGTCGGCGTCCTTGTCCGGGTCGATGCGCTCCAGAACGGCGCCGGAGTCCAGGTGCGACGGCAGCGGCAGCTGCACGATGTAGCCGGTGCACGCGGGGTCGGCGTTGAGCTCGTCCACCACCGCCTCGAGCTTGGCCTGCGAGATGTCGGCGGGCAGCTCCCTGCGAATGGAGGTCACGCCCACCTTCCCGCTGTCGGCGTGCTTCATCCGCACGTAGGCGTGGGAGCCGGGGTCGTCGCCGACCAGCACGGTCGCGAGCCCGGGCGTCACGCCCCGCTCGGCGAGCGCGGCCACCCGGGGTGCGAGCTCGGAGAAGATGGCGTCCTTGGTGGCCCTGCCGTCGAGAACTGTCGCCGTCACGCCGCCGATTGTTCCAAAGCGCGGCGCTCACCGCGCCGCCCGCCCGCCGCGGCGACCACCACGGCCACCAGCGCCAGGCCGCAGCCGGCCAGCGTGGCCGTGGCCAGCGGTGCCGCCGCGGCGGGCACGAGCGCGTCCAGCAGTACGGAGCCGACCAGCTGGCCGGCCACCGAGCCGAGCGCCAGCAGCAGCACGCCGATCCAGGACACGACGAACGCGGCGGTGGCGATGAACAGGATCCCGATCGGCCCTCCGAGGTACAACGCCGGGTTGTCCGGGAAGCCGGTCGGCAGGCCGTGCCAGCCCAGCGACGCCAGCCACGCCACGACCAGTGCGGTCGTACCCGCGGTGAAGTTCACCAGCGCCGCGGTCAGCGGGCTGCCGGACACCGCGCCGATGTGGCCGTTGAACGCCTGCTGTACCGACATGCCCGCGCCCGCCACCAGCGGCAACACCAGCAGCCAGATGGCCGTCGGGTCCGCGCCGCCGACGTCGGCCGAGAGCGCGACACCGACCGCGAGCACGGTGAGCAACGCACCGGCCACCCTGGGCCACGTCAGCGGGCGGCGCCCCGCGGGGCCGAGCCCCGCCTTGTCGACGACCAGCCCGCTGACGGTCTGCCCGGCGACGACGCCCACCGTGAACATCGCCACGCCGAGCACCATCACGCTGACCGACTGCCCCAGCACGTAGAGGGCACCGACGAGCCCGCCCAGCAGGTGCCACGGCCGCAGCCTGCGCTCCCGCAGCGCCGAGCCGACGCGGCCGAGGCCGGTCCGCATGCGCGGGGACACGGCGAAGGCGGCGAGCAGGATCAGCAGCCCGCCGCCGAAGGAGACGACGGCGGCGAGCGCCGAGTCGTGGATCTCCTTGCCGAGCTGCGCGTTCACCCGGCTCTGCACGGCCATGGCCGTGCCGCCGAGCACGGCGAGCAGGATGCCTCCCGCACGTTTCGCCCTGGTCACGCGGCGGGTGCCCGCCCCGGGGGCGGGCCGTGCATCACACTCCGTGTCGCAGGTCGTCACACTCTCCATTGTCCGGGGTGGTTCGACGCGAGCGGTGCGCGCCGCCGGTGACATGTGGCACCCGACACGCCTCGTGCGTTGGCGCCGTACTGCGCAGATCGGGTACAACCGATTCGATGTGCCCCCGCGTCGTGCATTGACGGCACGGATTGGTCAAGATGTTGTCGTGGCACTACCGACCCAGCTGAACGCAACCGAGCAGGACACCCTGGTCAAGCAGATTGGCCTCTCCTTGCTCCGGGCGGCACCCCGCGACTGGCGCAGGGTGACCGCGGAGTATCGCGCCGTGGGGAGGTACCACGAGCTGACCGGCGAGGTCGTCACCGCGGACGGCAGCACCCGCGAATGGGTGGCCACGCACGACATCGCCACCCTGTTCGGCAGGCTGCGCGCCGGGATGTACCGGGAAGGCCGGGGCACCTGGTTCAACGCGCGCTACCAGCTGGACCACCCTTCGAGCTACAACCTCGAGTACGACCGCGAGGAGCCGGAGTGGGACCTCGCGCCGCCGCCTCAGGCCTATGCCGACGAGCTGCGCATGTTCCCGCGCAACGAGGAGAACGTGCCGGACTGGCTGATGCGCCGCATGTCCGGTCTCGGGCCGGAGCGGCCCGGCCCCCGGTTCCGCATCGCCCGCATCTTCGACGGCGCGGGCCCGAACGGCCGCCCGGTGATCAACCGCCCCGAGCTGGACGTCGAGGAGCAGGACCGGCTGCTCGACTACCTGGACGGCGCGCCGGTGGTCGTACCCGGCCGCGGCTACGACGTCGACCGGCTCGCCACGACACCGGAGAGCACGGTGCCGATCGCCTTCCACAGCGACGGCACGTGGATCTGGCCTGCCGCGGTGAACTACTACCTGCGGGAGTACGGCGTCGCGCCGGAACCGGACCTCGTCCAGCACATCCGCGCGAACGGGTTCGCCATCCCGGACGTGCCGGAGCCGGTGCGCCAGGCCGCGAGCGCGCACATCACCCGCGGCGGAGCGCCGCAGCAGCGACCCGCCCCGCCACAGGCGCCGCCGCCCCCGATGCCCGCGCCCGAACCCGAGCCGGAGCACCCCGCGGCCGAGGAGCCGCGGCACCGGGACGACGGGCACCGGGAGCACGAGCCACCGTTCGAGGACCAGTTCGGGGAGCACGACAACGAACGCACCCAGCTGGCCCCGGCCGTGCTGGCCCACGCGCCCGAGCAGGAGGCGGCGCCGGAGGACGAGGACTACGCCGGTCACCCCGACGAGCAACCCGTCGGCGGGGAGCATGCCGCCACCGACGAGCACCCCCTTCCCGGGGAGCACCAGGGCTACGACGAGCCCGAGGAGCAGGACCGGGGCGGAGAGGCGACCGCGTTCGCGCCCCTGCCCGACCTCGAGGGAGGGCCGCCGACCACGATCACCTCGCCGTCGCCGCCTCCGGTGACCCAGCGCGCCGTGCAGGAGCCGCCGTCGGGCGACGCGGCCCGCACCGAGCCACCGGTGTCGCAGCAGCGCACCGACGAGCAGCCGTTGCCGCGCCGGGAGGAACCCGCCGACGCGGGCCCGCCGACGCAGTTCTCGGCACCCCCGCCCCTGCACGACGAGCCGGTGCTGGACGACCTGCAGGACAAGCTCGACGAGCTCGGCGTTCCGGACTCGGTCTACCGCGTCGGCGAGCCCGCCGATCGCGGCTGGGCCATCGAACAGGTGGCCGAGGGCTGGCGCGTCGGCTGGTACGACGGCGAGCTGCGCAGCCCCGCCGTGTTCGGCGACGCCCACGACGCGGCCGCGTTCATGCTGGGCAAGGTACTGCTGGCCCCGGGAGGCACCTCCGAGGTCCCGCCACAGTCACCGCCACAGAAAGCCCAGCAAGCCCCGCCTGCGCCCGAGGAGCGGCCTGCGCCCGCGGCACCGGCCCCGCCTCCGTCGCGGCCGGTGACGGCCACGCTGTCGCCGGAGGTCGCGACCGGGATGCGGCCGCCCCCGGGCCCGCCGAGGGACGGCGTCCCGGCAGGGGGCCCCGGCGGTGTCGCCGGCAGCGCGGGCGACACCGCGCGTCCGGCACCCCCTCGGGAGGACGCCCCCGCGGGAGGAGGCCGCAGGGCCCATGCGGCTCCCTCGGCGGCCCCACCGCCGCCCCAGGCAGCGACGCCGCCGCGCAGGGCCGAGCAGCAGCCTGAGCAGCGGCAGTCGGGCAACCAGTGGCCGATCCAGCCGATGCCCGGCGAGCCACCCCTGACGCTGTTCCGTGGCAAGGAGATGCGAGAGCTGCCCGCCGGCAGTGAGCTGGACCGCTTCGGTGGGCCGAACGGCAACCTGACCTACGCGGCGGGCACGCCGTTCGAGGAACGGTCACTGGTGCCGGAGTGGGTGAACCGTCCGTATCACGTGTACCGGGTGCAGCGTCCGCTCGAGGCACTGGCCGGGGTGGCGATCCCCTGGTTCAACCAGCCCGGCGGCGGCGCGGCCTACCTGCTGCCCGCGTCGATCGAGGAGCTGCTGGCCGAGGGACACCTCATCGAGCTGGATCCCGGGGAGCCACCCATCGACTAGGGGCCGGGCTCTCGCTGGGTGGCGGGTTCCCGCGGCGGTCACGGCCCCGGGCCCGTCAGTGCACGATGAGCCCGTGGGCGGCGGCGTAGGTCAGCGTCGGTGAAGTCGCAGCGCACGAACCGGCGCTGCTCCCACTGGGCGCCGGGCAGAACCGCGTCCTGGTAGTCCTGTCCGATTTCCTCCGGTTGGTCCGCCGCCGGGTCCGCCATGCGGTTCAGCCTTCCACACCGTTCACCAGCTGATGCGCGCGAACAGCGCCCGCAGCCGCGCCGCCCTGCGGGGATGTGTGGCACCGACCCAGGCGATGCGGCCGAGCAGGTGCGCCCGGAAGTCCGGATGGCCGTCTCGGTTCTGTGCCGCGGGGCCGGTGCGCACGCAGTTGTGCAGGATGGCGCGCAGCGCGTCGTAGTCCTCGCGGGGGACGGCGGGTGAGGCGTTGACGACCAGCCCGGCGACCCGCTGCCGCTGGTGTGCCGCCGCGACGGAGGTCTTCGAGTCCCGCAGCGGGAAGCCTTCGTCGCCAGTGATCAGGCGCACCCCGGGCAGCAGCCGGTGCAACGGGAGGTCGGCGTCGCCGGAGAAGACGAGGTCGTCGGCGTAGCGCGTGTAACGGGCGCCGAGGGCGGCGGCGAGTCCGGCGAGCCGCAGGTCGAGCCGCTGGGCGACCGTGTTGGCCACCGCCGGTGAGGACGGGGCGCCCTGCGGCAGGTGCGGGGCCGCGAGGCGGCGCAACAGCCGGCGGCGGGACTCGCGGTCCCGGGTGTTCGGAGCGGCCGACAGCACGTCGGCCGGCGCGGTGGTGGTGAGCAGCCCGGCCACGGCAGCCGCCACCGCGGGCGGGTACCCGGCGAGCCGCAGCAGTGCCCGGACACGCGCGGCCGAGACCGCCGCGAAGAAACCCTCCAGGTCCAGCCGCACGACGAAGGACCGCCCGGCGTGCGGCTCGGCGCACGTGGCGGCCGAACGGCCCGGCCGGAACCCGTGTGCCGCGTCGTGCACCGGCAGCGCCGCAAGGACGTGGCGGGTCACCCGGCGTTGCAACTCGGCCAGCCGCGGTTTGGGTTGCTCGAGCAGCCGGACACCGCCGCTGCGGGTAGGCACCCACCGGTAGCGGTAATGCCGGAGCGCGGCGCCCGCCCTGCGGTTCCAGCCGCGGGTGTCGGCGAACCACTGCAGCTCGCCGACGTCCACGTCCAGCGCTTCGGCGCAGTCGCCGAGGGTCCTCCAGTGAGGGACGGGCCAGCGCCACACGGGCATCGGCTCGACCGGTGCCTCCACCGAGCCCGGCAGCGTGCGCACCGGCAGCGGTGGCAGGGCGAGGATCGCGGCCGCCACGCGTCCCGGATCGTCGGGCGGGGCGTCCGGAAAGCGCTCGTGCAGGCGTGCCGTCAGGTGCCGCGCATCGTCGTCGTCAAGGCGGCTGCCACGGACGAGCCGCGCGGTCAGGTCGGCACGGTCCCAGGGGCCCTCGAGAGCGAGCAGGGCGAGCTGATGGGCCTGCCGCCGTCGCTCGACGGTTCGCCGCCGTCGCCGGGCGCGGCCGCGCTGCCGCCAGTCGCCCACGTCCGCCGCCTCGTCGTCGCCAGGTTCGCTCACCCGCGGCACCCGGCTCTCCCGGCTCTCCGGGTGCGACGAGCGATGTGGGCGATGCGGAGGTGACCTCGTCTCCGCTCTCCCGCGCGCCGATCGCACGCGGAGCATGGCGCCGCGCGTGGGGCGCAGTGCTCAACCGATGCCGGGCTCCCCGGGGTTGCCCCGGAGTGGGTGGGTGACCCCACCTGCTCACCTCCGCATCGCCACACGCTCCGACGGTATCGGCCAGGGCAGGGTCGCGTCTCAGCAATGCGGGCATCGGGCGGTTCACCGGAAGTCCCGCGACTTCGAGGCAACGCGCATGGGCAGGTGCTGCAACCGGTCCGCGAGCAGGCTCACCACGCCGTCGGCCCGTTCGACGACACCACGGACCAACAGGGCCGGGCTGGACCGGGCGATCCGGTGGTAGCGCTGCCACAGCCCGGCCGTGCAGATGACGTTGACCATGCCCGTCTCGTCCTCGATGTTGAGGAAGGTGATCCCGCCCGCGGTGGCGGGACGCTGGCGGTGGGTCACGGCACCGCCGATGAGGACACGCCTGCCGTTCTCGGCCTCCTGCAGCTTCTCGGCGGTGACCACGCCGAGTGCGTCGAGCCGGTCGCGGATGAACTGCGTGGGGAAGCTGTCCGGAGAAAGGCCGGTGGCCCACACGTCGGCGACGGCGAGATCGAGCTGGTCCATACCGGGCAGCGTGGGTGCGGCCGTCCCGAGCACGCTGCCGGGCAGCTTCTCCGGCCGTTCCTCCGCCACCGCACCCGCCGCCCACAACGCCTTGCGCCGGTCCTCTTCGAAGCAGGCGAAGGCTCCGGCCGTGGCGAGCGCCTCGACCTGCGGAGTGGTCAGCCGCACCCGCCTCGCCACGTCACCCATGTCGGCGAAGGCGCCGCCCCGCTCACGTTCGGCGACGAGCGTCTCCGCGAGCGACGTGCCGATGGTGCGCACCGCGGACAGCCCGATCCGCACGGCATGGCCGGATGCCCCGTCTCCCAGCGATTCCAGAGTCGCGTGCGGCAGGCTCGCATTGACGTCCGGCCCCCGCACGGTGACCCCGTGCCGCCGGGCGTCCGCGACCAGCGACTGCGGGGAGTAGAACCCCATCGGCTGCGCGCGCAGCAATCCCGCGCAGAAGGCGTCCGGGTGGTAGTACTTGAAGAACGCGCTGGCGAACACCAGGTAGGCGAAGCTGAGCGCGTGGCTTTCCGGGAAGCCGAAGTTCGCGAAGGCCCGCATCTTCTGGAAGATGATCTCCGCCGTCTTCTCGTCGACGCCCTTGCGCGCGGCGCCCTCGTAGAACCGCTGCCGCAGCCGTTCCATCTTCCGGCCCGACCGCTTGGCCCCCATGGCGTGCCGGAGCTGATCGGCCTCGGCGGCCGTGAAGTCCGCGACGTCGAGGGCGATCTGCATCATCTGTTCCTGGAACAGCGGCACGCCCAGCGTCTTGCCCAGCGCATTCTCCAGCAGCGGGTGCTCCGGCTCCCACGTCTCCTTGCCGGTATAGCGCCGGATGTAGGGATGCACCGAGCCGCCCTGGATGGGCCCCGGACGGATCAGTGCCACCTCGACGGCCAGGTCGTAGAACTCTCTCGGCGCCAGCCGGGGCAGCGTGGCCAGCTGCGCACGGCTCTCCACCTGGAACACGCCGATGGCGTCGGCGCGGCTGAGCATCTCGTAGACGTTGTCGTCCTCGAGGTCCAGCTGCGCGAGGTCGACCTCCACGCCCTTGTGCTCCCGTACCAGGTCGAGCATGTAGTGCAGCGCGGAGAGCATGCCGAGCCCGAGCAGGTCGAACTTGACCAGCCCGACCGATGCGCAGTCGTCCTTCTCCCACTGCAGCACGCTCCGGTTCTCCATGCGGGCCCACTCGATCGGGCAGACCTCGCTCACGGGCCGGTTGCAGATGACCATGCCGCCGGAGTGGATCCCGAGGTGGCGTGGGAAGTCCTCCAGCGAGGCGGCCAGCGCGAGCACCTGCTCGGGAATGTCGTGGTCCTTCTCGCCGCGGGTGTTGCGCAGCGGCCCCCAGCGGTCGATCTGCTTGCTCCACGCGTCCTGCTGCCCCGGGGAGTGGCCGAGTGCCCTGGCGGCGTCGCGGACCGCCGACCGGGCGCGATAGGTGATGACGTTGGCCACCTGCGCCGTGCACAGCCGTCCGTACTTCTCGTAGACGTACTGGATGGCCTTCTCCCGCAGGTCGGACTCGATGTCGAGGTCGATGTCGGGATAGCCGTCCCGGTCCGGAGCGAGGAAGCGTTCGAAGAGCAGCTTCCAGCGCACCGGATCGACCTTCGTGATGCCCAGCGCGTAACAGACCGCCGAGTTGGCCGCCGATCCCCTGCCCTGGCACAGGATGCCGTTTCTCCGGCAGAACCTCGCGATGTCCCACACGATCAGGAAGTAGCCGGGGAAGCCGAGCCGTTCGATGATCTCCAGCTCGTGGTCCAGCTGCGCGTAGGCCTCCCTGTGCTCCTCCCTGCTGCCGTAGTGTTCCCGCGCGCCTTCCTCCACCCGCTCCCGCAGGTAGCTCGCCTCGGTGTGTCCCTCCGGGACGTCGAACGGTGGCAGCTCCGGCGCGATCAGCTCCAGCCGGAACGCGCACCGCTCGCCCAGCAGCGCGGCCCGCTGCACCGCCCCGGGGTAGCGCGCGAACCGCGCCTCCATCTCGGCGCCGGAACGCAGGTGCGCCGTGCCCGCCGCCGCGAGCCAGCCCTCCATCTCGTCGAGGCCCCTACGGGCCCTGATGGCGGCGAGCGCCTGCGCCAGGTAGGCCCGCTGCGGCTTCGCGTAGTGCACGGCGTTGGTGGCCACGGTCGGCAGCCCCAGCTCGGCCGCCAGCCCGGCCAGGATGTCGTTGTGCGTGCTGTCGAGCGGCCTGCCGTGATCGATCAGCTCGACGTAGACGTCCTTCTCCCCGAACAGCTCGACCAGCTCCCGCAGCCGGGCCGCGGCCGCTTCGGGGCCGTGCTCGGCCAGCGCACGCCGGACGGCGCCCTTGCGGCAGCCGGTGAGCACGGCACAGTGACCCGCCACCTCGGCGGCGACGGCCTCCAGGTCGTACACCGGTCTGCCCTTCTCCGCCCGTTCCTCGCGCGGCAGCTCCCGGTCGTGACCCCGCAACTGGCCCGCCGTGATCGCCCGGCACAGGCTCGCGTACCCGTCCTGACCCTTCGCCAGCAGCAACAGGTGCTCGCCCTCCGGGTCGGCGACCCCGTTCTGCGGCCCGGAAAGCCCGAGGCTGAGTTCGGTGCCGAACACCGTGCTGATGCCCACATCACGGGCGGCCTCGGCGAACCGCGCGACGCCGTACATGCCGTCGTGGTCGGTGATCGCGATGGCGTCCAGCCCGAGCCGGGCCGCCTCCTCGACCAGCTCCTCGGGGTGGCTGGCACCGTCGAGGAAGCTGAAGTTCGAGTGGCAGTGCAGCTCCGCGTAGGGCACCCGGGTGGTGGCGCCGCCGTTGTCGTCACCCCGCGGCGACGCCAGATCGGCGGGGCGCAGGTACCGCTCTCTTCTGCGTCCCCACGCGGGACTGTCGTTGCCGTCGCCAATGCCGTCCGGCAGTTCCGCGCCACCGGACAGGGTGCGTTCCAGCTCCCGCCACGGCACCGGCGGATTGTTCCAGCCCATGGCCCTATCCGTCGTTCTCCGGCGACATCCTCGGCGCCGGGATCACCGGGTAGACCCGCTGCGCCTCCATCCGCACGACCCTGGCCTGCCTGCCCCACGGGGACACGGGTTCCACCGGGAGCGACCACGGATCATCGCCCGCCTCCGGGTTCGTCCACTGTGGCCTGGCACAGGAGAACTCGTCATCCATCAGTCGTACACCCCTTCTACTGTCCACAACGGACTCTCGTTGCCCTGCCAGCGCAACAGCAGTGCGCCGCCGGGCCGCTCCGGACCCTCCCCTTCCAGCACCACCTGCATCCGCGCGCACGTCCCCGCGCCGTCGCCCGCCCACCAGCGGCCGAGCACCGGCCACGGCCCCGCCCACTCCACGACCCGCCTGGCGGGGCCGCCGTCGATCGCCACCTGCCGGGGAACGCCGGTGACCTGGTACCGGCCGGTGATACCCACCTCCTCGCCTTCCGCCCCGGCGACGACGGCGGGCACCGGCTCCTCGAAGACGGTGGCCGGGGACGGGCCGGGCAGCCGCTCCGGCCAGGACGCCTCGTGGCCGGGGGACGGGGCCCGCTGGTCGCCCCACGGCACCAGCCGCACCCGCTCCGCGGGCCCCCGCCCGCCCTCGGTGACCGCGGTGAACACGCTGTCCGGCCCCAGCAGCCCCTGCACGTGGACGAGGGCGCGGCCGGCCCGTTCCGCCTCCGGGGTGTGCTCGCCGCCCTGCCCCGGCGCCGGTTCCGCGCCGCCTCGCCACAGGCCGAGCTGCAGCGACCGGCCCTCGACGGTCTCCTCGGGCTCCAGCCGGATTCGCGTGACCCCCGCCGTGGGCCGCACTCCCTCACCGGCACGCAGCCACCCCTCGAACTGCCAGCGCACGCGGTCGGCGATGCCCTCCGGGGTGAGGGGCTCCGCACACCGCCAGACCCTGCTGAGCTGCTCGCCGTGTTCGGTGGTGGCATAGATGCCCAGCCGGGTGCAGGCCAGCCCACGGGAGGCGAGTCCGTCGTGGAAGCGGCCTGCCAGCGTCTTCGCCATGAAGGCGGCGGCGTCCACCCGCTCCAGCGGCGGGTCGAACGACCTGCCGGCGGACAGTTCCGGCGGAGGACGCCGCCGGTGGGGCGGCCGCTCGTCCTGCCCACGAGCCAGCCGATGCGCGAGCAGCCCCACACTGCCGAACCGCGAGACCACGTCCTTCTCCGGCAGGGCGGCGAACGCCCCCAGCGTGCGCAACCCGAGACGGCGCAGCAGGTCCACCAGCTCGGCGCGTTCCGAACCGGGCTGGTCGAGCTCGGTGACGCTCAGCGGAGCGAGGAACTCGGCGGAGCACCCCGGATCGACCAGGGACGAACGGTGTGCGGCCAGTGTCGCGGCGAAGAGCCCGTCGGCGATGCCGATCTGGCACTCCACCCCGGCCACGCCCGAGACGTGGTCCACGAGCAGCTCCACGAGCCGCAGCTCACCGCCGAAGTAGCCCGCGGCCCCGCTGACCGGCACTGCCACCAGCCCGGGGCGCACGACCTCCACCCCGACGACGAGCTCCTCCACCGCCGCGGCCACCGGTTCGAAGAGGCGCGCGTCCCGGTCGGGATCCTCGGCCAGCACCGCGATCTCCGGGCACCGGGACTGTGCCTCCCTGCGCCGCATGTCCCTGGTGACTCCGGCCGCCCTCGCGACCGCCGAGCACGCCACGACCCTGTTGGCGGCGAACACGGCAGCGGGCAGGTGAGCGGGCAGCCCCGCCGCCGCGCTCGCGGCGACGACGGGCCAGTCCGGGCACCACAGCACCAGCATCCGCGCCTGCCGCTGCTGTGCGCGCTCGCCACTCATCCCACCTTCACCTCCTCGGGAGGCGAGAGTCCAGGACGGACGGCAGCGCTTCCGGTGGCGGTCACGGTGCCGTCGGGCCCCGGGAGCAGCAGCGTCGCCCTGGTCGGCCTGGCGGCGGCGCCCCGGCCCACGGCATCCACGACGACCTCCCGTTCCCGCAGGTAGCCGGATCCGCCTTCGAGGCCGGACCAACGCGCGGACGTGCAGCGCAGCTCCATGTCGGCGCCCGGCCAGGAGCCGAACGCCAGCAGCACCGCACCCCGGTGCCGTGCCCTGGCGGAGAGCCGGCGAGCGGTCTGGGTGCCACCGAAGCGTCCGGGCGGGCCGGTGACGACCAGGTCCACGCCGTCGAGCAGCGCGGCGGCCGCCGCCGCGAAGTCGGCGCCGGGCCGGGGCACGAGAGCGAGCCGGCTCACCTCGACCCCGAGTTCGCCCGCGGCGACCACCCCGAGGCGGGGCAGGCCCACCACCGCCGCCCACGAGCCGACCGCCGTCGCCTCGGCCAGCAGCGCCAGCAGCAGCGAGGTGGACCCGCGGACCGCGATCGTGCTCCCCCTCCGCAGTCCGCCCCAGGGCAACAGGTCCTCGAGCGCGGGCAGCACCGGCAGGACCCGTCCCGTGACCTGCGCGTGCTCATCCCGGGCCGCGACCGCACTGGCGGTGCCCACCCCCGGCAGGGACGCCAGCCGCGCCACCGTCTTACCCGCCCCCGCCCCCGGCCCCGGCCCCGGCCCCGGGAAAGACGGGGAAGACGAGGAACGGGCGGCACGCAAATCCGCCACCGCGCCCGGCATCGCACACCACCTCCCTCACGGACAGCACGAAGACCCGCCCACGCCACGAAAGGCGCGGGCTGCCTGCATCGGTCGCCGCGGGGAAGACGGCGCGTACATCGAACACATGTTCGATACCTCTAGAGAACACCAGGCTCGCGAAGGTGTCAAGGAACTCCGGTGTCACGTAACCCTGCCGGGTTATGCGTGCCTACGGCCTGCGGCTCAGCCACTCCGGCACGGTGAGCGCCTCCGGCAGGAGTTCCCGCGTCGGTGCGGTCTCCATCGGGAACTCGGCGGTGCTCAGCCAGCGCCACATGGTGGTCAGGTCCGTGCCGACGAACCGCTCGAACAACCCGACCGGCATCGGCAACCGGCGCGGAGCCCTGCCGGTGGCCTCCTTCCACAGCACCCGGCACTCGGCGATCGACCGGACGTCGGCGACCAGCTGCAGATCCGCGCCGACGAACCGGTCCGGATCGGCGAAGAGCTTCGCGACGACGGCGCCAAGGTCGTCGACGCACAGCCACCCGACGGGCCGGTCGGCGCCCATCAACCGCGGCATCAGGTTCCACGTCGAGACCTGCGGGTAGAAGGCCCTGTCCGTCATCAGCTCCATGAATCCCATCGGCCGGGTCACGGTGAAGGGCACCCCGAGCTGCTCCAGATACGCCTGCACCTGGAGCTTCGACTCCCACGAGCCGATACCGGTACCGGACCTGCCGACCCCGGCCGAGGCGTACACCAGATGCCGCACACCGGCTTGCGCGGCGGCGTCCGCGACGTTGCGGCCCTGCACGACCTCCTCGGCCACGCCACAGATCATGGGGTTCTGCACGCTGAACACCCCGTGCGCGCCCTGGAACGCCTTCCGCAGGGTGGCCGGGTCCGCCATGTCGGCGCCGAGCACGTCCGCGCCCAGCGTGGCGAGCCGCCGCGCGGGCTCTCCCCGAGGGTGCCGGGTGAGCGCCCGCACCCGCCAGCCGTCGGCCAGCAGCTGCCGTGTGACCGCTCCGCCCTGCCGCCCGGTGGCTCCCGTGACCGCGACGATCCGATCAGCGTTCACCGGTCTCTCCTCGCGCCCGCGCCGCACTGGTCCCGCTAAGTCGGTGCCGTGACCAGGACTGTTACAGCAGGGCCCTCGTTTGGGGCACGAGCAGCGACACGATGAAGTACGTCCTGCTCGCCCACGCTGACCGATGGCCCCCTGAAATGCAGTTAGCCCGCGAAACGCACTCCCGGGCCGCCGCCACGGGTGCAGTTAGCCCGCGAAACGCACGTCAGAGGGGTGCCGGGGAGTGCAGTCTGCCCGCTGAACGCGCTTCTCGGGGGTCGGGTCAGTGGGCGAAGTGGCGGGTGCCGGTGAGGTAGACGGTGGCGCCCGCGGCCTCCGCGGCGGCGATCACCTCGGCGTCGTGCACCGAGCCGCCCGGCTGCACCACGGCCCGCACACCGGCCTCCAGCAGCACCTCGAGGCCGTCCGGGAACGGGAAGAACGCATCCGACGCGGCCACCGAACCCTTCACCCGGTCGCCCGCCCGCTGCACCGCCAGCCGCGCCGAGTCCACGCGGTTGACCTGCCCCATGCCGACACCGACCGTCGCCAGGTCGCTCGCCAGCAGGATCGCGTTGGACTTCACCGCCCGGATCGCCCGCCACGCGAACTCCAGGTCGGCCAGCGTCGTCTCGTCCACCGGGTTGCCCGTCACCAGTGTCCAGTTGGCCGGATCGTCGCCCGGCGCGTCGATCCTGTCGACCGTCTGCACCAGCATGCCGCCCGAGATGGGCCGGAACTCGACCGCCTCGGCGCCCGCCTGCTCGCCGAGCCGCAGCAGCCGGATGTTCTTCTTGCGCGTGAGCACGTCGAGGGCGTCGGCGTCGAAGTCCGGCGCGAGCACCACCTCGGTGAACACGTCGGCGATCTGCTCCGCCGTGTCGACGTCCACCGGCCGGTTCGTCGCGATCACGCCGCCGTAGGCCGACAGCGGGTCACACGCATGGGCCTTGCGGTGTGCCTCGGCGATGTCGGTGCCCACCGCAATCCCGCACGGGTTGGCGTGTTTGATGATCGCCACCGCGGGCTGTGCGAAGTCGTAGGCGGCGCGACGGGCGGCATCGGTGTCGACGTAGTTGTTGTAGGACATGGCCTTGCCGTGGAGTTGCTCGGCATGGGCGAGGCCGCCCCGCGAGTGCGTGTACACCGCGGCCCGCTGGTGCGGGTTCTCGCCGTAGCGCAGCACCTCGCCACGCTCCCAGGTGGCGCCGGCGAAGTCGGGGAAACCGGAATCGTCCACGGGCGCGTAGACACTGGCGAACCACGACGCCACCGCCGTGTCGTAGGCGGCGGTGTGCGCGTACGCCTGTGCCGCCAGCCGCCTGCGTTCGCCCAGGTCGAAGCCGCCGCCGCGCACCCGCTCCAGCACCCAGTCGTAGCGGCGGGGGTCGACGACGACGGCCACCGAGCCGTGGTTCTTCGCCGCCCCCCGCACCATCGCGGGCCCGCCGATGTCGACGTTCTCCACGCAGTCCTCGGGGCTCGCCCCGGACGCCACGGTCTTCTCGAACGGATACAGGTTGACCACGAGCAGGTCGAACGGTGCGATGTCGAGCGTGCGCAGCTGCTCGAGGTGCTCGGGCCGGTCCTGGTCGGCGAGCAACCCGGCGTGCACCCGCGGATGCAGCGTCTTCACCCGTCCGTCCAGCGACTCGGGGAACCCGGTCAGCTCCTCGACCCGCGTCACGGGCACCCCGGCATCGTCGATGACCTTGGCCGTGCCACCGGTGGACACGATCTCCACACCGGCGGCGTGCAGGCCGGTCGCCAGCTCCAGCAGCCCCGTCTTGTCCGACACGCCGATCAACGCGCGGCGAACCGGCCGCTGCCCGGCGCCACGAGACTGCTCGCTCACGAGAACCTCACCTTTCGTCCGTCCACCGTGCAGCCCGCACGGCCCAGCTGCTCGATCACATCCACCAGGAGCCTGCGCTCCACGACCTTGATCCGCTCGTGCAGGCTCGCCTCGTCGTCGGCCGCCTCGACCGGGACGGCCTGCTGCGCGATGATCGGCCCGGTGTCCACACCGGCGTCGACGAAGTGCACCGTCGAACCGGTGAGCTTGACGCCGAGTTCCAGCGCGTCCCGCACGGCGTGCATGCCGGGAAACGCGGGCAGCAGTGCCGGATGGGTGTTGATGACGCGGTTGGGGAAGCGGGCGAGGAACCGCGAACCGAGGATCTTGAGAAAGCCCGCCGAGACCACCAGGTCCGGCCGGTAGGCGGCGACCGCGTCGGTGAGCGCCTTGTCCCAGGCTTCCCGATCGGGGTGATCGCTCATCCTGACCGCGAACTGCGGGACGCCGGCGCGCTCGGCCCTCGCGAGTGCCTCGATGCCGTCCCGGTCGGCCCCGACGGCCACCACCGTCGCGGGGAAGGACGGCTCGCGCGCCGCGTCGAGCACCGCCTGCAGCAGGGTGCCCGAACCGGATGCGAGTACCACCAACCGCGCCGGACTGGGCAACTCCAACCTGCTAGCCAGAACGATCTCCTTGCCGGGCAGTGCGCGCGGCGGCGCGCACGTCGCGTGACCTGGTGAGGCCAGCCTAAACGTGCCGTTGTCGATCTTGAAGGTGAGGTGTCAGGCCTGCTTGCCGTCGCCGTCCGGCTCCGCGTCGCCCTCGGCTTCGGCGTCGTCCCCGGGCTCGTCGTCCTCCGGCTCCGGCTCGGGCTCGTCCGCATCCGGGCCGTCCCCGGTCACGGCGGTGTCGCTCTCGCTGTCGTCCTCGGGCTCGGGGTCCGGGTCGGGGAAGTCGTCGTCCTCGGGCTCGCCGTCGCCGGGATCGCCGTCCTCGGGGGAGGTCTCCGCTTCCGTGGCGTCCTCGGGTTCGTGCTGCTCATCCGGGTTCTCGGCGTCCACGGTGTCCTCGGTGTCCTCGGTGTCCTCGGCGTCCACGGTCGCCGCGGGCTCGCCGGTCGCCTCGGCCGGCGCCGCGGCCTGCGCGGGACGGCGGTGCGGACCGGCGAACCAGGCGACCAGCCCCCCGGGCACGGCGATCCATCCGAAGGCCGCGATCGACACCAGTCCGAGTGGCACCGACACCGGGTCGAAGGCACCGCTGCCCAGCCTGCCGCCCGCGAACGTGCCCAGGATCACCGTGCCGAACCCGACCACCGCGCCCGCCACGCCCACCGTGCGCAGCCGCACCAGCGGGTCGTCGTGCACGCGGCGCAGCGACCAGCCGACGAGAGCCCCCACAGCGGCAGGCAGCAGCACCAACACCGGCCACCACCCGGCCTCGGTCTCCGGCACCGCGGCAAGCAGCGGCACGCCCGGCACCGGCCCGCCGGTGAACGCGAACGGGCTCACCGACACCGTGCCCAGCGAGAAGCCGGGGCCGGTCGCGAAACCGAGCGCCAGGACCACGGCGTTGGGCAGGTAGCCGGCCGACAGCAGGAACATTCCCGTGGCGCTGCCCACACCCGGCGCGTTGCGGGCGAACAGCTCGCTCGCCGTCGGCAGCGCCAGCGCCATGGCCACGAGCAGAGTCAGCGATCCCACGGCCAGCAGGCCGGCAAGCCCGAGCGCACCCGCGCGCAGGCCGTGCAGGGCGAGCGGGTCCAGGTAGTCCCGGACCGCGGCGACGAGCCCGCACTGCCGGGCGGTGCCCACGGTGGCGGCCCCGGCCGAGAGGAGGGCAGGAACGAGGAACGCCGCGAGCGGCTCCACACCGAGCGCGTCGCCGTCCGCCAGCACCGAGATCGTGATCCCCGCGGCGGCATGCGCACCGGCGATCACGCCGAGCAGGGGCACCACCCGCACGGGCTCGGTGCAGCGCAGCCGCTGTGCCGCTGTGGCGGCGGTCCGTGCGACGAGCAGGCACACCCCGAGCGTGGGCAGCAGCGGCAGAACACCCAGCGGCTGCCCGCCGATGTGCAGCGGAACCTGGTAGGCGGCAAGCCAGCCCGGGCCCGCGGCCAGCAGCACCCCGGTCGCGGAGAACTCGGCCCGCGACGCGATGGCGGTCACCAGCGCCAGCACGGCGGCCACGGCGGCGTAGCCCGTGACGAGCGGACCCACCGCGGCGGCCAGCATCGTACGGACCCGCAGCCCGCGGGACACTCCCTCACTCGTGTCCCCCTCCGCGCTGCGGGTGTGCACGGTGAGCAGGTCCATGCAGCGACCATCGCACCCGGGTTGGGCCACCCGGGTGAGGCACGCCGCCGCGACCGGATGACACCGCCCACACCCACCCGGTTGGGGCAGAGACGACGGTGCCCGCGGCGCGGGGCCGCGGGCACCGTCGACGCCGGCCGGAGGTCAGGCGCCGGACTGGCCGAAGCCTCCCGGCGGGGTGCCCGGCTTGTTCTGCTGGCCGCCGTCCTGCGGCTGCTGCTGTTGCTGCTGCTGGAAGAACTGCCCCTGCTGGGAGGCGTACTGCGTCGGCTGCTGGGTGGGCTGTTGCTGGCCCACCGGCTGCGCGAACTTGGTCGGCTGCGGGATGCCGCCCGAGGCGTCGGGAGCGGGCTGCTGCCCGAACGGCGGCGGCTGCTGGCCGAACCCACCCGGCTGCTGCTGGCCGAACGGCTGCTGCTGGTGCCCGTAGGGCGACATCTGCTGCGGCGCCGGAGCCTTGAGAATGCCCGCGTCGAACAGGTACGCGCCCACCGACGCCGCCAACTGGACAATGCCGAAGATCAGCAGCATGATGCCGCCTGCCTGCAGGTCGGCGTCGGACTGGAACACCGTGAACAGGAACGGCAGCATGACCCCTGCCGCGATGGCGGCGGGCCACGGGCCCGGCTTCTGGTCGCCGGGCAGGATCGAGAACAGCGCGGTCAGGCCGCTCACCAGCAGCAGGCCCGGGATCCAGCCGTAGCCGGCCTCGAAGAAGCTACGGCCACCGCTGACGTTGGCGAAGGCAAGGAAGAGGTTCAGGACACCGAGGCCCGCCGTGCCGAGCAGCAGGATCTGCGGCAGCGCGAGCTTGGGGCCACCGCCCATGGACGGACCCGCCCCGGGAAATGGCTGATGCGGCTGTTGGGGGCCTTGGCCCGGGAATCCACCCGGCGCGCCGCTCGGGAAGGTCATCCGTGTTCTCCTGTCATGTCTTGCTGAAACGCGCGGTAGTCCTGGTCGGCCGAACCGTGCGCTCCGGGCACGCACCACCCGGCGTGCAGGGCGGCCGCGGCAACGGAAACGTCGGCGCAGCGATGAGTCGCCGAAGCGCCGTGACTGAGACGCTTCACCCGTGCGGTTGGTTTCGTCCGCACCACGATTGTGCCCTGACGAAAAGCGGCGGGGACCGGGCACCACCCGTGCCCGGTCCCCGCCGTGGTCCGATCGCCTGGCCTGCCTACAGAGCCTTGTACAGCTCGCGGGCGAGTTCGGCGGTTTCGCTGGGGGTTTTGCCGACTTTGACGCCGGCGGCTTCGAGGGCTTGTTTTTTGGCTTCGGCGGTGCCGGAGGAGCCGGAGACGATGGCGCCGGCGTGGCCCATGGTTTTGCCTTCGGGGGCGGTGAAGCCGGCGACGTAGCCGACGACGGGTTTGGTGACGTGGGTTTTGATGTAGTCGGCGGCGCGTTCTTCGGCGTCGCCGCCGATTTCGCCGATCATCACGATGACCCGGGTGTCGGGGTCGGCCTCGAAGGCTTGGAGGGCGTCGATGTGGGTGGTGCCGATGACGGGGTCGCCGCCGATGCCCACGCAGGTGGTGAAGCCGATGTCGCGCAGCTCGTACATCATCTGGTAGGTCAGGGTGCCCGATTTCGACACCAGCCCGATCGGGCCGGCGCCGGTGATGTTGGCGGGGATGATGCCGGCGTTGGACTTCTCCGGCGAGATCACCCCGGGACAGTTCGGGCCCACGATCCGGGTTTTCTGGCCGTGGGCGACGTTGTGGGCCCAGAAGGTGGCCGCGTCGTGCACGGGGATGCCCTCGGTGATCACCACGGCCAGCCCGATCTCGGCGTCGATGGCCTCGATCACGGCGTCCTTGGCGAAGCGGGGTGGCACGAAGATGACGCTGGTGTCGGCGCCGGTGGCGGCCATGGCCTCGGCCACGGTGCCGTAGACGGTGAGGTCGGTGCCGCCGATGGTGACGGTCTGGCCGGCCTTGCGGGCGTTGACCCCGCCCACGATGGTGGCGCCGGCGGCCAGCATCTTGGTGGCGTGTTTGGTGCCCTCGGAGCCGGTCAGCCCCTGCACGATGATCTTGGAGTTCTCGGTGAGGAAAATGGCCATCGGGATCAGGCTCCTGCCGCGGCGAGCTCGGCGGCCTTGTCGGCCGCGTTGTCCATGGTGTCGACCAGCGTGACCAGCGGGTGGTTGGCCTCGGCCAGGATGGCCCGGCCCTGCTCGACGTTGTTGCCGTCCAGGCGCACCACCAGCGGCTTGGCCGCCTCGTCGCCCAGAATCCTCAACGCCTCCACGATCCCGGTGGCCACCGCGTCACAGGCGGTGATCCCGCCGAAGACGTTGACGAACACACTCTTCACCGCCGGATCACCCAGGATCACATCCAGCCCCGCGGCCATCACCTCCGCCGAGGCGCCCCCGCCGATGTCGAGGAAGTTCGCCGGCCTGACCCCACCATGCCGCTGCCCGGCGTAGGCCACCACATCCAGCGTCGACATCACCAGCCCGGCACCATTGCCGATGATGCCGACCTGCCCGTCCAGCTTGACGTAGTTGAGGTCCTTGGCCTTGGCCTTGGCCTCCAGCGGATCCTCGGCCTGCACATCCACCAGCTGCGCATGCCCGGGATGCCGGAACCCCGCATTGTCATCCAGGGTGACCTTGCCATCCAGCGCCACGATCCGATCCTGCGGATCCCGCACCAGCGGATTGACCTCCACCAACGTGGCATCCTCGGCCACGAACGTCTCCCACAGCCGCACCACCACCTCGGCAGCCCGCTGCCGGATCGCCTCCGGAAACCCCGCCCGGGTCACAATCTCGACCGCCGCGGCCTCATCCACCCCGACCAGCGGATCCACCGGCACCCGCGCCAGCGCCTCCGGCCGCTCCACCGCCAACTGCTCGATCTCCACGCCACCCTCGGCCGAGGCCATCGCCAAAAACGTGCGATTCGCCCGATCCAGCAAAAACGAGAAGTAATACTCCTCAGCAATGTCCGACGCCTCGGTCACCAACACCCGCCGCGTCACATGACCCTTGATATCCAAACCCAGGATCGCCTCGGCCCGCTCCCGCGCCTGCACCGGATCCTGCGCCAGCTTCACACCACCGGCCTTACCCCGGCCACCCGTCTTCACCTGCGCCTTGACCACGACCTGGCCACCGATCTCCTCGGCGGCGGCCTGCGCTTCTTCCGGATTGCTCGCCACGGCGCCGGGAAGTACCGGCACGCCATGGGCGGCGAAGAGATCCTTCGCCTGGTACTCGTAGAGGTCCACTACTCCAGTCTCCTGACGACACACGCCTCTGTGGTTTGTGCAACCGTGCTGCCGGACGGAGACGACCCTATCGACCTGGCTTCCCGGCGCAGCCCCGGCCTTCGGTGAACTCGGTCACCGGCACGCCTGTGAGCTGGGGTCTGTGGCACAGATCGCGCTGCCGGCCACCCATTCGTGGACATCTGTATCGGTTGGGAACGTGAGCAACGGAACACCCGGCAGCTCACCGGCCACCCGCGTCGCGAGCGCGTGTCCGGGTTCCGAGCCGACGACGGCCACCACCACGTCCGGGTCCTCCTGCTCGACGGTGGCCCGCAGCTCCGCGGCCGTGCGCAGCACACCCGCGTGAATCACCTCGGCGCCCGTGTCGCGCAGCGCCCTGCCCAGGGGGAGCGCGCCCGGCTGCGCGCCGTCCAGCTCCGCGAGCACGACGCGGGTCACGGCCCGCCCGGTGGTCACTCGCCTGTCCCGCGGCGCCCCGCGAGGGCGATCGCGGCCGCCACCAGCAGGGCCGCGATGGCGGCCAGGGAAAGCCACAGCCCGATGCCGGCGCACGCGTCCGGAAGGTGGGAGCCCGTGAGCGGCAACGCGGATGCGTGCACCGCGAGCACTCCGGCCGCACCGGCGAGCAGGGCCGCCGCCTGGCGCGGCCTGCTGCGCGGCGCGAGCACCGTGGCACCGAGCACGGTGAGAGCGGCGGCGAGCAGGCCCCACGACGGCGTTCCGAAATCGGACCAGAGGCCGGCCGCGATGTAGTCGGCCGCGGTGACCACCGGGGTGCCCAACGCGGCCACCGCGAGCACCGCCGCGGCGGTGACGGGGGTCAGCAGGTTCATCCCCGCGCCGGTGCCGTCGGCCGGGTCCAGCCCGTCGGCGTCCTCGCGTTCGACCATGCCCGCGATGACCGAACAACAGGCCGTGGCGGCGGCGCCGCACATCGCCAGCCAGGTCCACAGCACCCCAGGGCCCGACGACAACGAGCCGCCCGGCACGCCGGTGGCCGTGATGGCGGTGTCCAGCACCGCCGTTCCGGCCAGCAGCACGCCCACCCACGCCACGGTCAGCGCGGGCCGCAGCACGATCGCCACCCTGGGCACGAACAGGCCGAGACCGAGGGCTCCGACCAGCACGCCCGCGGCCAGCAGGAGCCAGCGCGCCGGGCTCTCCGGTGCCGGAGCGGGCCCCGGTGAGGACAGCTGCGCCGTCAGCGATCCCGCTGCCGCGGCCAGTGCGGTGAGCACGGCGAGGACGCCCGTCGCGGTCAGCAGCCTGCGCTGACCCGGCACGGCGACCTCCCCGGAACGGTCCGGGGAGTCGTCCCGCTCGGCCCGGGCGCTCGCGCGCACGAACGCCACGGCCAGCAGCACGGCGACGGCGACCAGCGCCACGACCGGGCCGGAGCTGACGCTCGTCGCGTCGATGCTCGCCGCCGCGGCCACGCTGGGCACCGCGACGCAGGCCACGCCGATGGCGAGGCCGCCGAGGCCGCCGCGCGCGAACGGGCCGTTGCCGGAGGTCATGAACAGCGCCGCCGCGAGGGGCAGCGCGGCCGCGACGAGCAGGTATCCGGTCAAGGCGACCGCAGGCCCCTCGAAGGCGTTGCGGGCCAGCAGGTACACGTCGCCGGAGGCGAACGGCGCCATCAGCAGCCCGGACGCGGCGACCACGGCCGCGACCATCACCACGAACAGCCAGCGCTGCCGCCAGGTCGCGACGTCATGGCCGTCGGTGGCGCGTTCCCCGGCGTCCGCGACGTCCGCCCGCTCGCGGGCGGCGCGCACGGCGAGCAGTCCCGCGACGGCCAGCGCGCCGTGCCCGGCCACCAGCAGCCACAGGCCCGCTCCGGGCGGGTGCCGCAGGAGGTCGCCGGGCAGGTACAGCTCGGGACGCAGGGCCGCGCCCGGGTCGGCGGCGAGCTGCAGGTCCAGCACCGCCCTGCCGGGCGCGAGGGCGGCGGCGCCGACGAGCACTCCGGCCGCGGCGTTGTGCCGTCCGCTCAGCAGCAGGGCACCGGACACGGCGGCAGGCAGCAACGCCAGCACGATCAGCAGGGGCCCGCTGCGGAAGCCGGGCGCGGCGTCCGCGACCACCGGCACGCTTGCCCCGGCCGCGTGCAGCCCCGCCGCCACGATGGCAGCAGCCAGCGCGGCCAGCAGGGTGGTGGACCGCCGTTCGACGTCGGCGAGCAGGCGCGTGTTCACCGTGTCCCACCCCGGAACGGCCTCTGCCGGGTGGCCGGACCGGACATCCACTCACCTCAACTCATCGCGAGCTTGCGCCTCGCCACCGGGCTCGGCGCCCTCGGCAACGGGCGGAGCCAGGCAACGTGTCGGCGCCGACGCTAGCAATGGTGAAGGCCGCACGAGACGTTCGCCCGCACGGGTGGCGGCGGGCTCGGCAAACCCTCGGTTGCGCGAATGTAATGCAAGTCACACCGAATGGAGCAATCCCCTCTCTACCTTGTGTCATTCCGTCGCCGACCCCGCCGGATCGGGTCTCGTTCGGCCGACACGAGCCGTCTGATCTTGCTCGCACCGGCACGCCTTCGTTACTGTCCCGCAGTCCCCATTACGGTCAGGTCACAAAGGGACTTGGCGAGCAAGCCTTCCCAAGGCGAGCGCGTCATCGAGCGGTTACCCCCGAAACCGCTCGCCGGGATCCCCCGCCCGGTGTCTCGCGGCCTGGCTTCCCCGAGTAACGGAAGGCCCTGTCTTGGCTCGACACCGCTCCCCCGGCGGCCAAGCTCCTTCCCCGGCGCTCGAAGACGCACTGGACGGTGCGGTCATTCGCGTCCGGGGGGCACATCGGCTTCCCGCGCCCTCGTCGGCCCTGCGCGGCCGCGTGATGGTCGCGGCGGTGGCCGCCGGCGCCTTCGCCGCCGCTGCCGCAGGCCAGACCCTGCAGGCCGCCACGGGAAGCACCGATTCGAACGCCGACATCACGCCGCTGGCCAGCTCGCGCGACGCGGCCGCCTCGTTCGGCACCGGGGGCAACGCGCCCGCCGGAGCGCCCGCCCTGCTGCAGGTTGCGCCCACCACCGACGCCTCGGCCGAGGTCCAGCAGCTCACCGAGAACGCCCAGGTGACGAAGGAGCGGCTCGCCCGCGAGGCGGAAGCCGCCCGCCAGGCCGCGATCGAGGCCGCCCGCCCCAAGTTCGTCGTACCCGCCCAGGGCACCTTCACGTCGGGCTTCGGCGCGCGGTGGGGAACGACCCACTACGGCATCGACATCGCGAACAGCATCGGCACGCCGGTGGTCGCCGCCGCCGATGGCACGGTGATCGAGGCCGGCGCGGCGAGCGGGTTCGGCCTGTGGGTCCGGATCCAGCACGACGACGGCACCATCACGGTCTACGGCCACGTCAACACCTACTCGGTGAGCGAGGGCGACCGCGTCAAGGCCGGCGAGCAGATCGCCGAGATCGGCAACCGCGGCCAGTCGACCGGCCCGCACCTGCACTTCGAGGTCTGGACGGCCGACGGCCAGAAGGTCGACCCCCGCTCCTGGCTCGCCGAGCACGACGTCTACCTCTGAGCGGCTCCCCGTTCCGCTCGGCAGGCTCCGGCCACCCCGGAAACGTCGGCCCTGCACCCCGCTGTCGCTGACCACCATCGTCGGCACCCCCTCGCGCGCCCGGTGGCGTCGCGGCCACCGGGCATGATCGAACGTGTGTTCGACTCCGAGACTAGCGCGTGGGTCCGACAGTGTGGGGCGCGTCCGGGTGGTTCACCCGGACGAAGGAACTCAGCAGGCGAGGCCCGCAGCGGGCAGGCCGGTCACAGCTTCACCATCGGCACGCTGCCGATGAGCATCAGCCGCACCGTGCCCGAGGCGCCGAAGTCGATGGTCGCCGTAGCCCGGGGGCCGCTGCCGTCGGTGGCCACCACCGTGCCGAGCCCGTACCTGTCGTGGCTGACCCGGTCGCCGACGTCCAGCTTCAGCGAGACCGTGTCCTTCCAGTCGTTCTTCCAGCCCTTGAACGCCGTGCTGCGCATCCCCCTGGCCGCGAGCCCCGCCTGTGCCGAGTCCTCGCCGAAGCCGGACCGCCTGCCCCACGTGGTGGCCGCGCGGGGCGAGCCTCCCTCCGCCGACCGGCCCGCGGGCTCGAGCCTGCGCCAGTCCAGAAGGCCGGCCGGAATCTCGTCCAGGAAGCGCGAGGCCGGGTTGGTCATCGGCTGACCCCACGCGGTACGCATCAGCGTGCGCGAGAGGTACAGCCGCTTGCGCGCCCTGGTGATGGCCACGTAGGCCAGCCTGCGTTCCTCGGCCAGCTCCTTGGGCTCACCCAGCGCCCGCATGTGCGGGAAGACGCCGTCCTCCCACCCGGTGCAGAACACCACGGGGTACTCCAGGCCCTTGGCCGTGTGCACGGTCATCAGCGTGACGACTCCGGAGTCCTCCCCGGCGTCCTCGCCATCGGGCGAGGGGATGGAGTCGGCGTCGGCGACCAGCGAGACCCGCTCCAGGAAGGCGGGCAGGGAGCCCGGCTCCGGCACACCCGCGTCGCCGGCCTCCTGCCCCTCCTCGGCCTGCGGTGCGACCACCGAGTCGGCGAACTCGGTGAACTCCCTGGCCACCGTCACGAGCTCGTCCAGGTTCTCCAGCCGGGAGGCGTCCTGCGGATCGTCGGAGTCCTCCAGCTCCGCGCGGTAGCCGGTGCGCTCCAGCACCGCCTCCAGCACGTCGGCGACCTCCTCGCCGGAGTCCACCAGCTCGTGCAGGCCGTCCATGAGCTCCACGAACCCCGCGATGGCCTTCTGCGACCGCGGGTTGAGCAGCGGCACCCGACCGGCCACCGCCTCGCGCAGCGACGCGGCGAACGAGATGCGTTCCCGCTCGGCGTGCGTGGCCACGACGGCCTCCGCCCGGTCGCCGATGCCGCGCTTGGGCACGTTGAGGATCCGGCGAAGGCTCACCGTGTCCTCCGGGTTGGCCAGCACCCGCAGGTAGGCCAGCGCGTCCCGGACCTCCCTGCGCTCGTAGAAGCGAACACCGCCGACCACCCGGTACGGCAGGCCGAGCCGGATGAAGATCTCCTCGAACACCCGCGACTGGTTGTTCGTGCGGTAGAAGACGGCGACGTCGGAGTACTTGACCTCGCCGGAGTCGGCGAGCGCATCGATCTCGCCCGCGACGAACGCGGCCTCGTCGTGCTCGTTGTCCGCGACGTAGCCGACGATCTTCTCGCCGTCGCCCGCGTCGGTCCACAGCCGCTTCTCGCGGCGGTTGGGGTTGCGGGCGATCACCGCGTTGGCGGCGGACAGGATCGTCTGCGTCGACCGGTAGTTCTGCTCGAGCAGGATCGTGCGCGCGCTCGGGAAGTCGCGTTCGAACTCCTCGATGTTGCGGATCGTCGCGCCGCGGAAGGCGTAGATCGACTGGTCGGCGTCACCGACGACGCACAGCTCCGCCGGCTCGACGCCCGACGCCGTCGGCGCGGTGCCCACGAGCTCGCGCACCAGCGTGTACTGCGCGTGGTTGGTGTCCTGGTACTCGTCGACGAGCACGTGCCGGAACCGGCGCCGGTAGTGCTCGGCCACCTCGGGGAAGACCTGCAGCAGCTCGACCGTGCGCATGATGAGGTCGTCGAAGTCCATGGCGTTTGCCTGCGACAGCCTGCGCTGGTACTCGCCGTACGCCTCGGCGGCCCTGCGCTCGAAGTCGTTGGCCGCCTTGCCCGCCGCGGAGTCGGCGTCGAGCAACTCGTTCTTGAGGTTCGAGATGTGCGCGGCGAGCGCCCGCGCCGGGTACCGCTTCGGGTCCAGGTCGAGGTCGCGCGCCACCAGCGTCATCAGCCGCCGCGAGTCGTCGGCGTCGTAGATCGAGAAGTTCGACGACATCTCCAGCGTCTTGGCCTCGCGCCGCAGCACCCGCACACACATGGAGTGAAACGTCGACACCCACATGGCGTTGGCCCTGCGGCCCACCAGCTCGACGACACGCTCGCGCATCTCGGCGGCTGCCTTGTTGGTGAACGTGATGGCCATGATCTGCCCCGGCTGCACCTTCCGCTCCGCGAGCAGGTACGCGATGCGCCGGGTCAGCACCCGGGTCTTGCCCGAACCCGCACCGGCCACGACGAGCAGCGGCGTGCCGCTGTGCTCCACCGCGGCACGCTGCGCGGGGTTGAGATCGTCGAGCAGGTCGGCGTGCCTGCCGGGTTCCGGGGGGAGGTCGAAGAGGGTGCTCATTGTGACTTCACGCTACCTGGGACCACCGACGAAGTGACGATGTGCCATACTGCCTCTCGTGCGGCACCACGCTTTCCGATTTTTCTACGGGAACCGGACTCCGGCTCCCGTGATCGCGTAGTGCCACAACCGCCGTCACAGCAAGCCCCGGAGTCCACCGGACCCGGGGCTTTCGTCGGC
This sequence comes from Prauserella muralis, assembly GCF_003202285.1. Lineage (GTDB taxonomy): Bacteria > Actinomycetota > Actinomycetes > Mycobacteriales > Pseudonocardiaceae > Prauserella_B > Prauserella_B muralis. The sequence continues at coordinate 1,689,737 of NZ_MASW01000001.1, read as the reverse complement.
CCGGGGCCGGATGGGATCCGGAAGAACCGGAGGTCCACATGAACGCGCAGACCCACGACACCGGCGAGGCCCGCGAGGAACGCGTGTCCTCGGCCGAGGAGATCGACGAGCTGCGCAAGGAGATCGACTGGCTCGACGCCGAGATCCTGCGGCTGGTCAAGCGCAGGGCCGAGGTGTCGAGAACGATCGGCGCCGCGCGGATGGCCGCGGGCGGCCCGCGCATCGTCTACAACCGCGAGATGGACGTGCTCGCCCGCTACCGTGAGCTCGGGCCCGAGGGCCGCCAGCTCGCGATGGCGCTGCTGAACCTCGGCCGGGGACGCCTCGGGCGCTGACCCCGCGAATCTCCGGGTTTCCCCCGAGCCGTCCGCCGCGCCGAACGGGCACACTGGTCGTATGGACACGATCGTGCACCTGATCGCCTTCGTGATCGCGCTCGTCGGCGTGCTCGCCGCACTCGGCCACGCCGGCTACCTCGCCATGCTGGGCAGCGCCGCCGCGAAGCGGGCGGGCGGCGCGCCCATCGCGCAGTACGTGCGGTCGAGGTGGGGCGTCGCGGGCGGCACCACCGCCGTCTCGCTGCTGGCGCTGCTGCTCACGGCAGGCGGGCCCGCGCTCGACATCGTGGCGATCATCCTCGCGGTCGGCAGTGGTGTGACGGCGACGAAGGCGCTGCAGTCGACGCAGACGAAGTACCGCAGCGGCGGCTGAACGATCGCTCAACGACCGCTGCCCCGCCAGCGCACGGGCCTCGCGGAGCGAGCACACCGCACTACGCCGAGTGGAGTCCCCGACTGGGTGCGCCCAGAGGAGTGATATCCGCGTCCGCTTGGCCCCCCAACGCGGCGATCCGGCGCGAAGCCTCCTAATGTAGGCCGGGTGGATCCCCTCACGTGCCCTGCCTGCGCCGCACACTGCGGCGCACGTGCAGCGTGCCGTGCAGATGCTCGTGATCCCGCTGCTCCGTTCGGCTTAAAGACGGCCACAGTGCCGTCAGGTGGAGCCGAGGGAGGGGTCCACCAGGCATGAACGGCAGGGGCGACTCCACAGGACACCGCTTCACCGCACCCGACCAGCGACAGCCACCCGAGGGCAGGCACCGGCACGCGCCGGGCGCGGGCACCTGGACTCCCGCGGTGCCCTCGCGTCCGCGCAGGCGCAGGCGCGGCGAGCCGGACGCCGTCGTCGCCGGTTCCCTGCCGCTGCCGCCACCCGGCGCCGCACCGGCAGTGCCCGGCGTCGACGGCGCCACCGACGACCCCCCGACCGAGGAGATCGCCGCGACGACCGGCGAGCTCCCTGTCCCCGCACAGCCCGCACCCATCGGCGAGCAGACGACGGTCCGCCGCCGCAAGGTCAGCCTGACCGCTCCCCCGGCGTCGGCGAGGCCCGCCGAGGACGACGAGGAGCGCGTCTACGTCGCGCCGCCGGACGGCCTCGGCAAGTTCGACCTCGGCTCGGTGCCCGCCTCCGTCACCCCGCCGCGCAGCTGGCGGAAGGCGGCCTGGTTCGCCAGCCTGTCCTCCGGCTTCGTCGTCGTCGCCCTGCTGGTCGCCGGGACGGTCCTCGTCGGACAGCCCGTGGACGACCGGCAGGCCATCGGCGGCTGGACCGACCGGCACGGCGGTGTCGCCCCGACCCTGCCCAACGAGCAGTACGCCGGCGACGAGACGTCGTCGGCGCCGGAGAGCACGGAGTCCGGCACGAACCCGGCCGAGGACACGGGCCGCGACGACGCCAGCAGCACCGGCGACCGGCTGACCAGCCCCACCGGCCAGATGGCGGCGCCGCCGGTGGGCACGGGCGGGCAACCCGGCCCATCGAGGGCACCGGGGTCGCCGAGCGCGCCGCCCTCCTCGTCGGCGGAGCCGAAGAAGCCGCCGGTGACACCGGCCCGGACGACGAAGGCTCCCGGCCGCTACGTCTTCCCCCAGCACGACGCCGACGAGATGGGCCAGGTCTCGCAGGACTTCCTCAACACCGTCACCGAGGACCCGGCGCAGGCGCACGCCCTGACCACCGGCAAGCTCGCCCAGGAAGGCCCGGAGGGTCTGCGGCGCAAGTACGCCGACGTCGCCTACTTCGAGGTGAAGCACGTCTACATCGAGCCCAACGAGGGATACACCATCAACACGGTGGAGGTGACTCACCCGGACGGGTCCACCACCGAGGAGACGTGCAAGCTCGTCTTCGGCGAGGACACCAAGATCGCCGACGACGGCAAGTGAGGCACCGCACCCGCGCCCGAACAGCCGCTTCACCTGCGAATGCACAGGTAATCCGCACATTCCGTTGCACGTGCGGTGCGGCGAGCGGTGGAAAATTGCTCTACCCGGGTGACATCGCGAGCCGCTCGTCGTGCGCCACCGACTGTCCACCGATAGGGGCTGGTGGCCGCCCGCCTGACACGGTTGTCTTGGGTGCCGGAGGGGTCCGACGACGTTCGAGTCCACAAGACGAGCCAGACGAGGACCAGCAGTGCACGACCGGCATCACTCGGGATACGACCCGACCGGTGCCGCCGGCGACACCGTCACCGACGAGTTCCCCGGCGAGCCGGTGGTCGACGACACCCTGCGGGACGCCTTCGAGGAGCCGCGCAGGTACCTGCCGCCACCGGGCACCCGGCCGCGGCGCGACGGCGAGCAGCCGGACGAACCGGAGACGAAGCTCGCCCGGCGCGCCAAGCTGGCCGCGCTGATCCTCGTCATCGCGCTGCTCGTCGCCTCCGTCGTCGTCGCCGCGTCCCTCGCCCAGCAGGAGCAGCCACCCGGCGACGAGGCAGAAGCTGCCGCGGAGCTCACCGGAGCGGCCGCCCTCGGCGGCCTGGCGATGCCCGGGGCGGGCACCGGCACGGACGGGTTCCTCAGCACCTCCTCCCGCACCGGTGACACCTCGACGGGACGGGTGCGGCACGCGGCGGCCACCACCTCGACCGGCAAGCTCGGCACCGTCCGTGAGTTCTACAGCCGGGTCGGACGTGACCCCGAGGCCGCGCTCGACCTGGTGGATCCGGCCCTGACCGGTGGCGACGGCGCCGACCTGGTGCGCGCCTGGCGTTCGATCGGTTCCGTGACGGTCAATGACCTCGGCGAACAGGACAACGGCACGGTGCGGGCCGTGGTCACGATGGCACCCCGCCACAGCGGCCCGGTGCGCGTCGTCCAGGAGCTCGGCCTCACCGGCCGCGGGGACGACGCGGTCATCTCCGAGGCGAAGCTGCTGTCGGTGCAACCTGGCTGAGTGCCCGGGCGTCTCCTCTACGGGCGCCGGGACCGTCCCGCGGTGTGCCGCCTGCGTGTGCGCAGAGTGAGCGGCCTAACCTGAGATGAGTCGGTCTCGGTAAGCCGGCACACGGTTCACCGGTTCGTGCCTACGCTCCACCCGTGCGGCGCGCTTCCAGGCCCTGCGCCGCCGCCACCACAGACGGAGCCAGAAGGAGGGTCGCGTGAGCGACGAGGGTCGCCTGGTCGCCGGCCGTTACCGCGTCATCAAGCGGATCGGCACCGGTGCCATGGGTGCCGTCTGGCAGGCGCAGGACGAGGTACTGCACCGCACGGTCGCGATCAAGCAGCTCCTGCTGCAGCCGGGCCTGGACGAACACGAGGCCGAGGACGCCAGGGCCCGCACGATGCGCGAGGGCCGGATCGCCGCGCGGCTGCACCACCCGAACGCCATCTCCGTGTTCGACGTGGTCACCGACGACAACGGCCAGCCGTGCCTGATCATGGAGTACCTGGCCTCCACCAGCCTCGCGCAGGAGCTCCAGCAGCGGAAGACATTGCCGCCGATGGAGGTCGCGCGGATCGGCGCCCAGGTGGCCGCCGCGCTCAAGGAGGCGCACGCCGTCGGCATCGTGCACCGCGACATCAAGCCGGGCAACATCCTGCTCGCGGGCAACGGGCTGGTGAAGATCACCGACTTCGGCATCTCCCGCGCCAAGGACGACGTCACGGTCACCAAGACCGGCATGATCGCGGGCACGCCCGCCTACCTCGCGCCCGAGGTGGCTGTCGGTGGCGACCCCGGCCCCGAGTCGGACGTGTTCTCCCTCGGCTCGACGCTGTACGCCGCGACCGAGGGGCAGCCGCCGTTCGGGCTCAGCGAGAACACCCTCGGCCTGCTGCACGCCGTCGCCGCGGGCCAGATCAACCCGCCGCGCCAGTCCGGTCCGCTCACCAGCGTGCTCGCGGTGATGCTGCACCCCGACACCCGCCACCGGCCGACGGCCGAGGAGTGCGAGGAACTGCTCGACGCCGTCGCCAGGGGCGAGACCCCGATCGGCGCGGGCGACGCGCCCACGGAGGTCCACCGCGGCGGGGGCGGCACGGCCGTCCTCGGTGCCGCGGGCGCGGGAGCCGTCGGCGGAGCGCTCGGTGCGGCGGCGGCCGAGGACGAGCTCTCCGCGGGCCACTCCGGCACGCTCGGCGGCGATCTCGGCGGCACGAGCTACTACGACAACGCGCAGGACGACGCCTACCCGGCCGCGGCGGGCTATCCCGACCAGGACTACGACGCCACTCGCGCGCTGGGCGCGGGCGCCACCCGTGCCGTGCCCGCCTACGACGAGCACTCCGAGTACGACGGCTACGACGATCCACCGGCCGAGGACGAGCCGGCGCCGAAGGGCAACTGGAAGGTCCCCGCCGTCATCGGCAGCCTCGTGGTGGTCGGCATGGCGGCGTTCGCCATCTGGCTGTTCGGCGGCTCCGGCGGCGGCGACGCCGAGCAGAACCCGCAGCGGCAGCAGCCCGTGGCGACCGAGTCGGACCTGCCGAGCACCACCAGGAGCACCGAGCCGACCACCTCCGAGCAGGTGGAGTCGAGCGAGCCGGTGGAGACCGAGAGCTACGAGGAAGACCCGTACACACCACCCGTGCAGCCCCCGCCCGACAACACCGAGCCGGAGCCGAGCACGCAGCCGACGCAGACGCCGACCGGCAATCCGCAGCCGACGACGTCAGTGTCTGTCGACCCTCCGCCGGACGACGACACGACCACGCCGCCGCCGGACCCGCCGACCAGCTCGCCGTAGGGATTGATGTGCGTTTGACCGGAGCTGGAGTACAAGAGGGCGCGTGAACGACACCGAAGCCACCCTCGTCGGCAAGCGTTACCGGCTTGACCAGCCGATCGGTCGTGGCCGGGCCGGGATCGTGTGGCTGGCGTTCGACACGATGCTGCACCGCACCGTGGCCGCCAAGCGCGCCTACCTCGATCCCGAGCTGAGCCCGGACCGCGCCGAGCAGGCCCGCGAGGCCGCGCTCGGGGAAGGCAGGCAGGCCACCCGGGTGCTGCACGCGGGCGCCATCACGGTGTTCGACGCGTTCCGCGACGGCGACGACGTGTGGCTGGTGATGGAGTACGTGCCGTCGCGCAACATGGCCGACTTCCTCGCCGAGCACGGGCAGCTGACCCCCGAGCAGGCCGCCTACCTCGGCGTCCAGGTCGGCTCGGCGCTCGCCACCGCGCACGCCATCGGCATCGTCCACCGGGCGGTGGAACCCGGCAACATCCTGCTCGCCGACGACGGCGGCGTGAAGATCACCGACATCGGCATCACCGGCGGGACACCGGATCCGGCATTCCAGGCGCCCGAGGTCGCCAAGGGCGAGCCCGCGACGACCGCCTCCGACGCCTTCTCGCTCGGGGCGACGCTGTTCACCGCCGTCGAGGGCGAACCTCCGTTCGGGCCGGACGGCACCGGCGCACCCGTCGTGCCAAGCCGGCTGGACCAGCTGAGCGGGGCCGTGCTCAAAATGCTGCGCGACGACCCGGATCTGCGGCCGACGATGGCCGACACGGTCGCCGCGCTGAAGGCCGTCAGCAAGGGCCAGCAGCACGGGTTCGTGCCGCCGACCGCACCGGCGATGCCGACGGTGCCGTTGCTGCCCCGGCCACCGAGGGTGCCGACCCGGCAGGAGCAGGAGCAGGCGCGGCAGGCGCACGCCGGGTCGAGCGTCCGGCGGTGGGCGGTGCCCGCGGGCGTGGTGCTGCTGGTGCTGATCGTGGTGCTCGTCGTCGCGCTGGGTTAGGCGCCCGCTGCCGCCACGGCCCCGCCGGGCCGCATGGCGGCGAGCAGTGTCCGCACGGCGGGGTTGTCCCTCGCATGGGCGGCGACGGCGGCGTGGATGCCGCGCACCGGCGCGGGCCTGCGCACCCGCCGCACGGCGACGCCGGGATGCGGCGAGCCCAGTGCCAGCTCCGGGATGAGCGACACCCCGAGCCCGGCCGCGACGAAGCCCTGCGCCGTCGGGTAGTCCTCCGACTCGACCACGAAGTTCGGCGCGAACCCCGCGGCGCCGCAGCCCTGGAGGATGATCTCGCGGCACGGCCCCGGCGGCCACTTGTTGCCCACCCACGGCTCGTCGGCGAGGTCGGCCAGGTCGAGCACCCGCTTGCGGGCCAGCGGGTGCCCCTTCGGCAGCACCGCGCGGTACGGGTCGTCCAGCAGGTGCACGACCTCGATGCCCTTCGCGGGCGGCCGCGAGCGCGGGAACACGATGATCGCCACGTCGGCATCGCCCGACTCGACCTCGGGCAGCGGGTCGTCCGGCTCGACGAGCTTGAGATCGATCTGGAGCCCGGGCAGCTCGCGGCGCAGCACGGCGACGGCGGGCGGCACCAGTGCCGCGCCTGCGGTGGCGAAGTACCGGATGGCGAGCCTGCCGGTGCGGCCGTTCTTGAGGTCGGCGAGCGCCGCCTCGGCCTTGGCGAGCTGGGTGGAGAGCAGCTCGGCGTGCTCGGACAGCAGTGACCCGGCGGGCGTGGGCCGCACGCCGCGGCCCGCCCGCTCCAGCAGCACCGTGCCAGCCTCCCGCTCCAGCGCGGACAACTGCTGGCTGATGGCCGACGGCGTGTAGCCGAGGTTGCGGGCGGCCGCGCTGATCGAGCCGCTGGTGACCACCGCCCTGAGCACCTGCATTCGCCGCACGTCGAGCACTCCTCGATCCTATAGTTCTGCTTAACGGCCTTCCAGAACAATTCGCTTGTCCTAACAAGCCGGCGCGGATGAGTCTGGTGTCGTGGGTGAGACGAGAACCCTGCTCCGGCTCGGCGCGCTGGCGCTGATGTGGGGCTCCAGTTTCCTGTGGATCAAGCTCGCGCTCGCCGCGTTCACACCGGTGCAGCTCGTGCTCGGCAGGCTCGTCCTCGGCGCGGCCGTGTTGCTGCTGCTGTGCCTGCTCTCCAGGCACCGGCTGCCGTCGGGGCGGCGTACCTGGGTGCACCTGGCCGTGGCGGCGCTGTTCCACAACGCCCTGCCGTTCGTGCTGTTCGCTGTGGGCGAGCAGACGGTCGACTCGGGCGTCACCGGGGTGCTCAACTCGACCACGCCGCTGTGGGCGCTCGCCGTGGCGCTGCTGTGGCGGACCGAGAAGCGGCTGACCGGCGCCCGCGCCGCCGGGCTCGTGCTCGGCCTCGCCGGCACCGTGCTGATCTTCGCGCCGTGGCAGTCGTCCGGCCTGCTGAGCTGGGGCGCGCTCGGCATCCTCGCCGCGGCGGCCAGCTACGGCTTCGTGATGGTCTACGAGGGCAGGTACCTGTCCGGCACCGGCGCCTCCCCGGTGGCGCTGGCCGCGGCGCAGATGATCACGGCCAGCGGATTCCTGCTGCTGGCGGTGCCGGTCGGCGGGCTGAGTCCCATCCACACCGACACCGGCGCGTTCGTGGCGCTGGCGATGCTCGGGGTGTTCTCCACGGGCGTGGCCTTCGCACTGAACTACCGGCTGCTGGCCACCGAGGGCGCCGTCGCGACCTCGACGGTCGGCTACCTGCTGCCCGTGGTCTCCGTGCTGCTGGGCGCCGTCTTCCTCGGCGAGACGATCGACGTCCGGGTGATCATCGGCATGGCCGTCGTGCTCGCGGGGGTCGCGCTGACGCGGCTGCGTCCGCGAGCTGGAGAAGTGGTCACGGTGCCGCTGCCCGGTGACGCCCCCGCCGCACCTCGGTAACTTTTCGTCACAGCAACCATTGCCCTATCACTCTTTCAGGCTACGTTCTGCCTGTTTTGTCCACGAACAGGGAGAACGTTGTGCAAGCGAACAGACCCGGCCGGGTCAGGCGTGCGACCTGCGCGACGGCGGCAGCCTTCGCCGTCAGCGCCGCCGTCCTGGCCCCGGCGGCCGGTGCCCAGGAGACCGGCGGCGCCTCCAGCTCAGCTCCGAGCGCCCCGGCCTCCGGCCCCGACCTGCAGGTGAAGGCGACCGTCCCGGGCGGACCGTACGTCGTCGGCGAGCAGGTTCGGCTCACCGTCACCATCACCAACGCCGGTGATGCCGCCGCCACCGACGTGCGCGGAGACGTCCAGCACGATGGGCAGCTCGGCTCGTACTTCTTCGTCCCGGAATCCGAATGGGAGGAGCTGGGACCCCACGGCCCCGGCGGCACCATCGAGGCGGGCCAGACCCGCACCGTCCACCTGAACGGCAGGCTCGGCGACTGGGACGGCGGCGAGCCGGTCATCACCGTGTCGGTGCAGACCCCCGGCGAGACCAACCCCGCCGACAACACCGCCGCCGACCTGCCGCTGCCCACGGTGGCTCCCGGCACGACCGACACCGTCGGTGGCGTCGTGTACGGCGACGCCAACGGCAACCGCGCGCTCGATCCCGGCGAGGAACTCAGCGGGGTCACGATGAGCCTGTCCGCCGACCGGTCGCTGCGGACGACCACCGGCGACGACGGCCGGTTCACCTTCACGTCCGTGCCCGCCGGGATCTACAGCCTCTCCACGACGGGCACGGTGCCCGGCGGTTGGGACGTGCCCGGCCGCTGGAACCTGCGGGTCGACGGCAGCGGCGAGCACACCGGCCTCGCCCTGCGGGGCACCCGGCCCGCCTCCGAGAACCTGACCGCCTCGATCACCTTCGCCAAGGCCACCTACCAGCCCGGGGACACGGCGCGGCTGACGATCACCCTGACCAACACCGGCCCGCACGACGTGTCCGGCATCAAGGCCTTCTGCAACCGGTCCGGCGAGGGTCCCCACCTGCGCGGCTGGGACGACACCGAACACTGGGGACAGCTCGCCCCCACCGGTACCGGCGTCACCGTCGCCGCGGGCGACACCGCGACGTTCGACGTGACCGGCACCGTGCCGGCGTGGGCCGGTGACCACGGCCTGGTCTACGTCGAGTGCGACTTCGGCGAGAACGGGGCCAACCCCGACGGCAACACCTGGGCACAGGCGGCGGCCACGCTGCCGGGCGCGACGGCCGACACCTGGGGCAGCGTGTACCACGACCGCGACGGGGACCACACCGCCGACGACGGCGAGACCGTCACCGGCGTCACCCTCACCCTCGTCAACGTCTACACCGGCGAGGACGTCGCCTCCGCCGTCGCCAGGGCCGGGGACGGCCGCGCCGACTTCACCGGTGTGCCCGCGGGGCGCTACCGCGTCGACGTCAGCGGACCGTGGCGGCCCGCCGAGGCCAGCACCGTGATCCCCGTGGTCGCGGGAACCGATCGGTACCAGGGCTGGTCGCTGCGCGTCGTGCCCGCACCGGAACAACCGGGCCCTGGCGGCGACGGCGACGAGAACCCGGGTCCGGCCCAGGGAGGCGGCGGCTCCGACGCGGCAGGCAAGGGCGGCTCCACCGGCCAGGCCACCGAGGACCTGGCCAGCACCGGCGTGGACGCCGTGACCCTGACGGTGTCGGCGGTGCTGGCACTGCTCGCCGGTAGCGCGGCCCTGCTGCTCGCCCGGCGCCGCCGCGCGACGTCGTAGTTACACGAGCCTGCGGTCGGAAGCCCAGCGGGACAGCTCGTAGCGGTTGGACAGCTGGGTCTTGCGCAGGACGCTGGACACGTGCGTCTCCACGGTCTTCACCGAGATGAACAGCTCGGAGGCGATCTCCTTGTAGGCGTAGCCCCGCGCGAGCAGGCGCAGCACGTCGCGCTCGCGCGGGGTCAGCAGGTCCAGCTCCGGGTCGCTGATCGGCTCGGAGCCCGGCCGGTCGGCGAAGGCGTCCAGCACGAACCCGGCCAGCCTCGGCGAGAACACCGCGTCACCGTCGGCGACCCGGACGATCGCGCGGACCAGCTCCTTCGAGGAGATCGTCTTCGTGACGTAGCCGCGGGCACCGGCCCGGATCACGGCGATGACGTCCTCGGCGGCGTCCGACACCGACAGCGCGAGGAACACCACGTCCGGCAGCTCCGGGCGCAGGCGGCGCAACACCTCCGCGCCGCCGCCGTCCGGCATGTGCACGTCGAGCAGCACCACCTGCGGACGTGCCCTGCCGATCCCGGCGACCGCCTCGGCCACCGAACCGGCCTCGCCCACCACGCGCACCTCCTCGGTGATGGACTCGAGCTCGGCGCGGACCCCCGCGCGGAACAGCGCGTGGTCGTCCACGAGGAACACCGACACCGGCTCCCTCGGCTGCTGGCTGTCTGTCACGTCGCCCCCTGCGCTGTCTTGACGTTGACCTTGCGCGGCATCTCCAGCTGCACCTCGGTGCCCTCACCGGGCGAGGTCCGCAGCCGGCACGTCCCGCCGTTGCGTTCCATCCTGCCCCTGATCGAGTCCGCGAGGCCATGCCGGTCGCCGGGAACGGCCTCCGGGTCGAAGCCCTTGCCGCGGTCGCGCACGAACACCGTGACCGCCGTGGGCTCCACCTCGGCGTAGACGCTGACCTCCTCGACACCGGCGTGCTTGGCCGCGTTGACGATGGCCTCCCTTGCCGCCTGCACGAGCGCCGCCAGTGGCTCGTCCAGCTCCGCCTCCCCCACCACGACGTGCTGCACCGAGATGGCGAACGTGTCCTCCACCTCGCCGCACGCGGCGGCGATGCCCTGCGCGAGGCTGCCCCTGCTCTCCTGCAGGTCCGACGTGGCGGGCTGGCCGTAGCCGGACGGCCCGTACAGCCAGCCGCGCAGCTCCCGCTCCTGGCCGCGAGCCAGCCGGGCCACCTCCCGCGGCGACTCGGCCTGCTTCTGGATCAGCGCGAGCGTCTGCAGCACCGAGTCGTGCAGGTGCGCGGCGATCTCCGCGCGTTCCTCGGTGCGGATGCGGGCTCGGCGCTCCTCGCCGAGGTCTCGCACCATGCGCAGCCAGAACGGCACGGTCAGCACCGCGACGCCGACGAGGGTCGCCAGCACCGAGATGAGCGCGAACTGCATCTGGTCGAAGTTGCTGCCGCGCAGCACGATCACCCCGATACCGGTGGTGACCAGTGCCACCCCGGCCAGCACGCGCACGAACGCCGACCAGCGCCGGTCGCCGAGCACCGCTCCGGCCACGCCCGAGCGCGCGCCCTGCCGCCAGCGCCTGCGCTGCGACTCGTCGGCCTCCCGCCACACCACGGCGATGCCGACCATGACCACGGCGAGCGGCAACCCGACCCAGCCCTGGAACAGGCCGGTGATCGCTCCGCCCACGACGGTGAGGCCGATGCCCAGCGCGAGCAGGCCGAACGCCTGCTGGCGTTCCCTCGGCGACTCGGTGGTGCCGGGTTCGTCCCTCGACTGCTGCGGCGCGAACACCCACAGCAGCCCGTAGGCCACGAGCCCCATGCCGCCGAACGCGGCGAGCACCGCGAAGGCGGCCCGCACCCAGACGACCCGGACGCCGAGGTGGTCGGCCAGCCCGCCCGCGACGCCCGCGACGACACGTCCGCTACGGCGCCGGTACATCTTCGGCGGGCCCTCGGCGTCCGCCACGGCGCGGGACGCGGCCTTGGCCGCGCTCGCGGGCGCGGAGCCCGTCGGCGCGGAGCTCACCTCCCCGCCGGGCGCGGCGGGCACGGCGGGCACGGTGGCCCCGGTGGCCGCGGTGTCCTGCCCGGTCTGCTGTTCCTGCACGTCATCCATGGTCACACGGGTTCAGGGAGCTTTCATCAGGGAAACCCCCGGGACTTTCCCCGATGTGCCCGGGCGGGCCCGGGACGCATCCTCGAGGACATGAGTGGCGCGACGAACGCCTCGAGACACCTCAGCGGTTTCGAGGACACAGTGAAGGACTTCTGGGCGAGCAGGCCCAGGCGGCCGCACCGGGGCCGCAAGCTGGCCGGTGTGGCGGCAGGCGTCGGGTACCGCTACGGCATCGATCCCGTCGTGGTCCGCGTCGCGCTGGTCGTGCTGACCATCTTCGGTGGCATCGGCATCACCCTCTACGTGCTGGGCTGGCTGTTCCTGCCCGGCGAGGACGACGAGGTGTCGGCCTTCGAGAGCCTCATCGGCCGGGGCCGCAGCTCGGTGTCGAAGCCGCTGGCCGTCCTGCTGTGCCTGCTGCTGTTTCCGGTGTCGGGCTGGGCCTTCGCGGGCAGCGACTGGTTCGACGGCGGCGGGTTCATCGGCCTGGCTCTGGTGATCACGGCCGTCTACCTGCTGCACCGCAGCCGGGGCCACCTCAACCGGCCCGTGCCGGTGCGGGCCGCGCAGCACGACCGGGCGTCGGCCACGGGGAGCGTGACCATGCCCGTCACCACCGTGTCCGGTGAGCAGCGAATGCCGCCCGACTGGGACCCGCTGGGTGCCGCGCCGCTGGCCTGGGACCTGCCCGACCCGGCGCCCGCGCCGGAGCCGCCCGCGCCGGCACCCCCGCCGCGCCCCAAGTCCAAGATCGGTGTCGCCGCGTTCGGCGTGGCGCTCGCGGTCGGTGGTGTCGGCGCCGCGCTCGCCGCGAGCGGCACGCCGTGGTTCACCTGGGCCCACGTCATCGGGCTGGTGCTGGGCGTGCTCGGCGTCGGGCTCGTCGCCGGCTCGTTCCTCGGCGGCGGGCGTGGGCTGATCTGGCTGGCGGCCCTGCTGTCGGTGGCCGGGATCGCCCTCACCACCGTGCGGTTCGACCAGTTCGGCGGTGGGTTCGGCGACCTGACCGAGCGGCCACGGACGGCCGCCGACGTGCGGCCGCTGTACGAGCGCACGGCAGGCAACGTCCAGCTCGACCTGCGCGCCATCGAGGACACGCCCGCACCGGTCACGACCACCGTGCGTGCCGGCGCAGGCGAGATCAGCGTGCTCGTCCCGCGCGACGCCGACGTGACCTACACCTGCCAGACCACCGCGGGTGACGTCGACTGCCTCGGCAGGAAACAGTCCGGAGCCGGGCTCGACCCGCTCACCGGCACTCATCTCGGCAGCGACGGCGAGGGCGGACCGCGGTTCGACCTGACCGTCGAGTCGGCTGCCGGAACACTGGAGGTGACCCGTGGCTGACCAGGAGAACGGCAACGTGCAGCAGCGCAGGCCAGGGGTCGACGTGCTGACCCTGCTCGCCGGGATCGCGACCCTGCTGGTCTCGGCCTACGTGCTCTCCGACGGCGTCACCTGGCTGCCCGCGTTCGACCTGCGCTGGGTGCTGGCGGGCGGCGCGGTGCTGGTGGGCACGTTGATGCTCGCGGCGTCCGTGCGAGGCGGCGGGCGGCGGAAGTGCTGAGGCGGCTCAGCTGAGCACGTCGGCGACGACGAGGCCGACGCCGAGCAGGGTCGAGGCGACGACGCCGGCGGCGAGGAGCTTGTGCCGCTTCACGCGGGAATCGCGCAGCTGCTGCTCGGTGCGGGTGGAGATGAGGAAGTGGCCGCCGTTGTCCGGCTTGCCGATCACCAGCGGCCCGATCCGGTCGTGCACCTCGCCCAGGATGTACAGCCTGCGCCCCGGCCGGATGACCCACTCCTTGTAGTCGAAGCCGATGGTGGTGCTGCCGCCGCCCGCCACGAAGTCCGGGAGCCGGACCCCGAACACCTCGACGCCGCCACCGCCCCGGTGCGGCTCGAACCGGTTGACGGTCTGCTCGGCGCCGTCGGGGTTCGTCCCGGTGGGATCGACCCCGATGGTGCGCCTCTCGTCGTCGATGAGCGCGAAGCCCTCCCAGGACGTGTGCCCGGCGACCTTCTCGGTGCGGCGGCTGCGGCGCCGCTTGCCGTCGCGGTACTCCACAGTCTCGTACTGGCGGTGCACCTCGTAGCGGTACCAGACGCACTCCGTCTTGGAGAGCTCCGCCTTGAGCGGCCCCTCCGGGCGGGGATGGGCCGCGCCGACCACCTCGGCGGTCTTGCGGAACGAGCCCGTGGCGCCGAGCTCGTCGGAGACCTGGCGGAAGCGTTCCAGCTCCGGGATCGGCAGCGTCTCGGTGCCGATCATGGCGTGCAGCTCGCTCTTCGTGTGCCGCATGTAGAGGAACGCGGCCACGGCGAGCGCGAGCAGCAGAGCACCGGCGATCCACACGATCGCTCACCCCCAGTCCGGCCCGGCGGGCCTCGTCACTCCCATTCGATCGTGCCCGGCGGCTTGCTCGTGACATCGAGCACCACACGGTTCACGTCGGCCACCTCGTTGGTGATGCGGGTCGAGATCCGTTCGAGCACGTCGTAGGGCAGGCGCGTCCAGTCGGCCGTCATGGCGTCCTCACTGGACACCGGACGCAGCACGACCGGGTGGCCGTAGGTGCGGCCGTCGCCCTGCACGCCGACGCTGCGGACGTCGGCGAGCAGCACCACGGGGCACTGCCAGATGTCGCTGTCCAGCCCCGCGGCCGACAGCTCCTCCCGCGCGATGGCGTCGGCGGCGCGCAGGGTCTCCAGCCGCCCGGCGGTGACCTCGCCGATGATGCGGATGGCGAGGCCGGGGCCGGGGAAGGGCTGCCGGTGCACGATGGTCTCGGGCAGGCCGAGCTCGAGGCCGACGCGGCGCACCTCGTCCTTGAACAGCAGGCGCAGCGGCTCGACGAGCGAGAACCGCAGGTCCTCCGGGAGGCCGCCGACGTTGTGGTGGCTCTTGATGTTCGAGGTGCCCGTGCCGCCACCGGACTCGACGACGTCCGGGTACAGCGTGCCCTGCACCAGGAACTCCGCCTCGCCCTTGGCCTTGAGGTCCCTCGCCGCCTGCTCGAAGACGCGGATGAACTCCCTGCCGATGATCTTGCGCTTCTCCTCCGGGTCGGTGACCCCCGCCAGTGCCGACAGGAACCGCTGGCGGGCGTCGACCGTGACGAGGTTGACCCCGGTCGCGGCGACGAAGTCGCGCTCCACCTGGGCCCGCTCCCCGGCTCGCAGCAGGCCGTGGTCGACGAAGACGCAGGTGAGCCGGTCGCCGATGGCGCGCTGGACGAGCGCGGCGGCCACGGCCGAGTCCACACCGCCGGACAGGCCGCAGATGGCGTGCCCGTCGCCGATCTGGGCGCGGATGCGGGCCACCTGGTCGTCCACGATGCTCGCGGTGGTCCACTGCGGACGGATCCCGGCGATCTCGTGCAGGAAACGGCGCAGCACCTCCTGGCCGTGCGGCGAGTGCGCCACCTCGGGGTGGTACTGCACGCCTGCCAGCCTGCGGGCGGTGTCCTCGAACCCGGCGACGGGCGCGCCCTGGCTGGTGGCGGTGACGGCGAAGCCCTCGGGAGCCTTGGTGACGCAGTCGCCGTGGCTCATCCACACCGGGTGCCGCGCGGGCAGCTCCTCGTGCAGCGCGCCGCCGGACACCCCCAGCTCGGTGCGGCCGAACTCGCGGGTGCCGGTGTGCTCGACGGTGCCGCCGAGCGCCTGCGCCATCGCCTGGAAGCCATAGCAGATGCCGAAGACGGGGACACCGGTCTGGAACAGGGCCTCATCGACGCGGGGTGCCTCGTCGGCGTAGACGCTGGAGGGCCCGCCGGACAGGATGATCGCCGAGGGCTTGCGCTCCAGCAGCTCGTCGACGGGTGTGGTGTGCGGCACGACCTCGGAGTACACCTGCGCCTCGCGGACCCGCCTGGCGATCAGCTGCGCGTACTGCGCGCCGTAGTCCACCACGAGCACGGGACCCTCTGCCACTGCCGGACCTCCTGCCTAGCCGATTGGTCACCCCATCGTCGCAGGTGAGCTACCCGGTCGTGAGCGCAGGTCGGGCGTTACGGTGCTCGCTATGGACGCCATCACACCGCAGCCGAGGGCGGCCTGGATCGCCGGGCGCGCCGAGCAGGGCGAGGGCACGCTGGCCGTCGGCCACCCCTACGACGGCACCGAGGTCGCGACGGTCGCCGTCCCCGGCCCTGAGCAGGTCGAACGTGCCGTGACGGCGGCGGGTGCGGCGTTCGCCGAGCTGCGGGGCACCCCGGCGCACGTGCGTGCGGCGGCGCTGCGCGGGGTCGCCGACGAGCTGACCGCGCGCACCGAGGAGTTCGCCGAGCTGCTCACCGCCGAGTGCGGCACGCCGCTGCGCTGGGCCGAGGCCGAGGTCGGCGAGGCGGCCTCCGCCCTGCGCGCCGGAGCGGCCACCACGCTGCGTTTAGCGGGCGAACTGCAGCGGCTGGACTCCGACGCCGCGGGTGAAGGGCGCCTGGCCGTGGTGCGGCGGGTGCCGGGGCGCCCGGTGCTGGCGGCGCTCGACGTCCACGGGCCACTGGGGCTGGCCGCGCGCTACACCGCCGCCGCGCTGGCCGTGGGTGCGCCGGTGGTGCTGGCGCCCGCCGCGCGAGCGCCGCTGTCGGCGCTCGCGCTCGGCGAGGTGCTGACCGGGGCGGGCCTGCCTGCGGGTTCCTTCTCCGTGCTGCCGCTCGCCGGCACGGAGACACTCGCCGCCGACGCGCGGCTGACGGCCGTGCACCCACCCTGCCCGGGCACCGCGGCCGCGGTGGTGCTGGCCGACTGGCCGGACCTGGGCGAGGCGGCGGCCCGGATCGCCGTGGCGGGAACCCGGCAGGCGGGGCAGGCGCCGGAGTCGGTCCGCCGGGTGGTCGTCGACGCGGCGGTCGCGGACGAGTTCGTCGGCAGGCTGACCGACGCGGTGCGCGGGCAGCGCACCGGCGACCCGTACGACACGGAGGTCTCCGTGGGGCCGCTGCCGGACGAGCCCGCGGCCCAGCGACTGGAGGCGTGGCTCGACGAGGCGACGGCGGCCGGGGCCAAGGTCCTCACCGGCGGCGCGCGCCGGGGCGCGAGCGTGGAGCCGGTGTTGCTGACGGAGCTGTCCCCCGACGCCGCCGCCTGGCGGGCGGCGGCACCGGGCCCGGCGCTGGCCGTGGCCGTGATGGACTCGCCGGAGCAGGCGTTCGCCGCGGCGGCCGGCCCGAGCGCGGGCGTGTTCACCCGCGACGTCGAGCACGCGCTGCGGGCGTCGGCGGCGCTCGGCGCGTCGTCGGTGGTGGTCGGGGACGTTCCCGGCTACCACCCCGGCAGCGTGCGCGCCGCCGTCGGCGAGATCACCGCGGAGCAGGTGACGGTCGTCCCGGGGCCCGCGTGGTGAGCGCGGCGGGCGCGTGCGCGGGCACGGCCGGGTTCTTCGGCGCGATCGGCTCGAGCCGCCGGTAGGCCTCGTCCTGCGCGGGCCGTGCGTCGGGCTCGCCCTTGTTCGGCCAGAGCGAGAACGCACGCTCCGCCTGCGCGGTGATGGTCAGCGACGGGTTGACACCGAGGTTGGCCGTGATCGCCGCGCCGTCGACGACGTGCAGGTTCGGGTAGCCGAACACCCGGTGGTACGGGTCGATGACGCCCTCGGCGGCGCTGGTGCCGATGGGAGCCCCGCCGATGAAGTGCGCGGTGAGCGGGATGTCGAAGATCTCGCCCCACGTGCCGCCCGCGGTGCCGCCGATGTGCTCGGCCGTGCGCAGGTTGGCCTCGTGGCCGGCGGCGATGAACGTCGGGTTCGGCTCGCCGTGGCCCTGGCGGGACGTGTAGCGCCTGCGGCCGAACAGCCCGCGCCGGGTGTAGGTGGTGATCGAGTTGTCGAGGCTCTGCATCACCAGCAGGATCACGGTGCGCTCGCTCCACCGGTAGCCGTTGAGCAGCTTGAGCGTCTGGAGCGGGTGGCGGGCGATGAACCGCAGAGCCTGCCGCCAGCGGGGCACCTCGGATCCGCCGTCGGTGGCGATGGTCTGCAGCAGGCTCATGGCGTTGCTGCCCTTGCCGTAGCGGACCGGCTCGATGTGGGTGTTCTCGTCGGGGTGGATCGACGACGTGATCGCCACGCCCCGGCTGTAGTCGTGCTCGGGGTCGACCGTGGCGCGGGCGGCGCCGATGATGGCCTCGGAGTTGGTCCTGGTCAGCTCGCCGAGACGCGGGGACAGCCGCGGCAGGGCGCCGGTGTCGCGCATCTCGTGCAGCAGCCGCTGGGTGCCCCAGGTGCCTGCGGCGAGCACGACGTGGGCCGCGGTGAGGGTGTGCGTGAACCGGCGCGAGGTGGTGCCGGTCTTGCGGACGTCGACCTCGAACGGCCCTGCCCCGCCGCCGCGGGGCCGGATGGCGGTGACGGTGGTGAGCGGGATGACCTTCGCCCCGCCCTGTTCGGCGAGGTAGAGGTAGTTCTTCACCAGCGTGTTCTTGGCGCCGACGCGGCAGCCGGTCATGCAGGAGCCGCATTCGGTGCAGCCGGTGCGCGCCGGTCCCGCTCCGCCGAAGTAGGGGTCGGCAGCGTGCTCGCCGGGCTTGCCGAAGTACACGCCGACCGGGGTCGGGTGGTAGCTGTCGGGCACGCCGAGATCCACGGCGACCTTGCGCATCACCTCGTCGGACGGCGTGACGCTGGGGTTGGTGACCACGCCGAGCATGCGGCTGGCCTGGTCGTAGTGCGGGGAGAGTTCGGCCTCCCAGTCGGTGATGTGCGACCACTGGCTGTCGGTGTAGAACGGCTTGAGCGGGCGGTAGAGGGTGTTGGCGTAGACGAGCGAGCCGCCGCCGACGCCGGCGCCCGCGAGCACCATCACGTCCTTGAGCATGTGGATGCGCTGGATGCCGAAGCAGCCGAGCCTTGGCGCCCACAGGTAGCGGCGCAGGTCCCAGGAGGTCTTGGCGAACTCGTCGTCGGCGAACCGGCGACCGGCCTCGATCACCGCGACCCGGTAGCCCTTCTCGGTGAGCCGCAGGGCGGCCACGCTTCCGCCGAACCCGGAGCCGACCACGATGACGTCGTAGTCGGGGTGGTCGGCGCGGCCGGAGGAGCCGGAAGATCCATCGCCACTGATGGTGTTACGCGCAGTCACACCTAAAGCCTAACCGCGGCCCCCTTTTCTGACCAGAGGTAAGTTACCGCCGGGTCACCTACAGGTGCAGTTAGCAGGCATACTGCTGTCGTTGCAGACGCGGGGTAGTGCAGTAAGCCCGCGAAACGCGCTTTGCCGGGGCCCGCGGAGTGCGTTTCGCGGGCTGAATGTCGTCAGGCGCGAACGGTGAGGCCCACCTTCTGGAACTCTTTCAGGTCGGAGTAGCCGGTCTTGGCCAGCGCCCGGCGGAGTGCGCCGAACAGGTTGACCACGCCCTCGGCGTCCGACGACGGACCCTGCAGCAGCGTCTTGAAGTCCACGTCCCGGCTCGGGCCGGGCACCACGCGCGAGCGCGGCAGGGACGGGTGCGCTGCCGCCGCCGTCCAGTACAGACCACCTGCCGGTGCCTCACTGGCCGCCGCCAGCGGCGCCCCCAGCATCACCGCGTCCGCACCGCACGCGATGGCCTTGGCGATGTCGCCGCTGCAGGCGACCCCGCCGTCGGCGAGAACGTGCACGTACCGCCCGCCCGTCTCGTCGAGGTAGTCGCGGCGCGCGGCGGCCGCGTCGATGATGGCCGTGGCCATCGGCACCCCGATGCCCAGCACGCGGTCGGTGCTGGTGACGCCGGGGCTGTAGCCGTGGCCGACGATCACACCCGCCGCGCCGGTGCGCATCAGGTGCATCGCGGTGCGGTAGTCGCTGACGCCGCCCGCGATGACGGGCACGTCCAGGTCGGCGATGAACTCCTTGAGGTTGAGCGGGTCGCCGTCGCGGGCGACGTGCTCGGCCGAGACGATCGTGCCCTGCACCACGAGGATCTCGACCCCAGCCGACAGCAGCTGCGGGGTCAGCTCGGCGGCGTGCTGCGGGCTGACGCGCGCCGCGACGGTGACGCCCGCGTCGCGCACCGTGCGGATGGCCTCGGTGAGCAGGTCGGTGCGGATGGACGCCGAGTGCAACTCCTGCAGCAGCTGCACCAGTTCCGCCTGGTCGGCGCCGTCCTTGGCGGCCTCGACGATGCGGGTGAGCGCGCTCTGCGCGTCGGCGTGGCGCGCCCACACGCCTTCGGCGTTGAGCACGCCCAGCCCCCCGAGCTTGCCGATCGCCACCGCGGTGTCCGGCGACACCACCGCGTCGGTGGGGTGCGTCACGAGCGGCAGGTCGAACCGGTACGCGTCGATCTGCCAGCTGGTGGACACCACCTTCGACGACCGCGTACGCCGCGACGGCACGATGTCGATGTCCGCCAGGTCGTACGACCGCCGCGCGGTGCGCCCCATCCCGATCTCGACCAGATCCCGCACGTGAAGTCCCTTCTGCCCGCGAAACGCTGCGGGGCCATTGTCGCCGCCGCCCGCGAGCCCCCTCGCCACGGGTCACCACCCGAACCGCGTTTCGCGGGCGAAACCCGGTAGTTGCACGCGCCGGGTACCGCAGTGAGCCCGCTGAACGCACGGACCGCGGCCCGGCGGAGTGCAGTTCGCGGGCGAAACGCGGTAGTTGCAGGCGCGCGGTAGTGCAGTTCGCCGGCGAAACGCGGGGGCGGGGTCAGCGGGTGGTGTAGTTCGGCGACTCGACGGTCATGGTGACGTCGTGAGGGTGGCTCTCCTTGAGCCCGGCCGCCGTGATCCGCACCAGCTGCGCCTTCTGCAGCTCCGGGATCGTCGTGGCGCCCGCGTAGCCCATACCCGAGCGCAGCCCCCCGGCGAGCTGGTGCACGACCCCGGAGAGCGGACCCCGGAACGGGATCCTGCCCTCGATGCCCTCCGGCACCAGCTTGTCCTCGGACAGCACGTCGTCCTGCGCGTAACGGTCCTTGGAGTAGGAGCGCTGCTCCCCGCGCGTCCGCATCGCGCCCAGCGAGCCCATGCCCCGGTACGTCTTGTACTGCTTGCCGTTGACGAGGATGACCTCGCCAGGCGCCTCGGCCGTCCCGGCCAGCAGGCTGCCGAGCATCACGGCGGACGCCCCGGCCGCGATGGCCTTGACGATGTCGCCCGAGTACTGGATGCCGCCGTCGCCGATGACCGGAACCCCGGCGGGCCTGCACGCCCGGTCGGCCTCGTAGATCGCCGAGATCTGCGGCACGCCGACACCGGCCACCACGCGGGTCGTGCAGATCGAACCCGGCCCCACGCCCACCTTCACGGCGTCCGCCCCGGCTTCCACGAGCGCCTGCGCCCCGGCCCGCGTGGCGACGTTGCCGCCGACGACGTCGACCGTGTCGCCGAGCTCCTTCTTCAGCGTCGACACCATGTCCAGCACCGCCCGCGAGTGGCCGTGCGCCGTGTCGACCATCAGCACGTCCACGCCCGCGTCGGCCAGCGCCATCGCCCGCTGGTGCCCGTCCGCACCGACACCCACGGCGGCACCGACCAGCAGGCGGCCGTCCGGGTCCTTGGTGGCGTTCGGATACTGCTCGGTCTTGACGAAGTCCTTCACCGTGATCAGCCCGCGCAGCTTGCCCGCGCCGTCCACGATGGGCAGCTTCTCGATCTTGTGCCTGCGCAGCAGGCCGAGCGCCGCGTCCGCCGTCACCCCCACCTGCGCGGTCACCAGCGGCGCCTTGGTCATCACCTCGCTGACCGGCTTGCTGTGGTCGACCTCGAAGCGCATGTCCCGGTTGGTGATGATGCCCACCAGCGCGCCGGCGGCGTCGGTGACCGGCACGCCGGAGATGCGGAACCGCGCGCACAGCGCGTCCACCTCGGCCAGTGTGTCGTCGGGCGAGCAGGTGACCGGATCGGTGACCATGCCGGCCTCCGAACGCTTGACGACCTCCACGGCCTGCGCCTGCTCCTCGATCGGCAGGTTGCGCTGCAACACGCCCATGCCGCCCTGCCTGGCCATCGCGATGGCCATCCGCGCCTCGGTGACCGTGTCCATCGCGGCGGACAGCAGCGGCACCCGCAGCGTCACGTTGCGCGAGAGCCGGGTGCTCGTGTCGACGGTGCTGGGCACGACGTCCGACTCGGCCGGCAGCAGCAGGACGTCGTCGAAAGTCAGGCCGAGCATCGCGAACTTGTCCGGAACGGCACCTGGTGCCGCCTCCGCGGAGGGGAACGCGTCGGCGGAGGTGATCTCGCTCGTCATAGCTGGCGACTGACCTTCCTCGGCATGTAAGCCAACAGGGGTATACGGACCTGTTAACGATGGTATCTGGACGTACCCCCGGTCCCGCCCGGTACCGTGCAGGCCGTGCCGCACGACGTGTTGCCCCCAGACCCGTTTGCCGACGACCCGAACGACCCGGCGAAGGAGATCGCCGCCCTGGACGAACCCGCGGGCGAGCCGATCAGCGCCGAGGAGCGCTCCGAGCTGCTCGCGGACCTGTCGGACCTCGCCGTCTACCAGGCGCTGCTGGAGCCGCGAGGCGTCCGGGGAATCGTCGTGGACTGCGGCGAATGCGATCAGCCGCACTACCACGACTGGCACCTGCTCAGGGCAAGCCTCGAGCAGCTGCTCGCCGATGGGCACATGCGCCCGCACGAGCCCGCGTACGACCCGAATCCGACCGACTACGTCAGCTGGGACTACTGCCGTGGGTTCGCCGACGGTGTCACGGCCACGGAGAGCGCGTACTAGCCGCAAGCACGCCCGAACGACCCGCCGCACCCGCAAGCAGCAGGGCGCGTGACCGATCTCTCACGGTCACGCGCCCTGCTTGCGTCGGCGGGTCAGCCTTCGGGTTCCTCGCCCAGATCGGACACGGCGGCGCCCTGCCTGCCGCCGCTCTCGGACTCGCTGCCGGTGGTGTCTCCCGTCGACGAGCTCGGCGGGGGCGTCGTCGTGGAGGTCGTCGGCGGCGTGGTGGGGCTCGTCGGTGTGGTCGGTTCCACCGGCTGGTGCGGCTCGGAGGAGCCGGGCGGCTCGCTCGGGTCGGCCGGGCTGGTGTCGGAAGGTGAGGACGATCCGCTGCCCGGTGTGCTGGAGGAGGTCGCGGGCGGTTGCTGCGGCTGCCGCTCGGGCTCGTCGAGCTGCGCCATCAGCTCCGTGTGCCGCGCGCGCAGCTCGGCCAGTTCCTCCTCGGCCGTCACCTCGGCCAGTGCCTGCTCCGCCTTGGCGAGTGCCTTGCGCGCGTCGTCGTAACGCTGCTGGGCCAGCGCGAGGCGGGCTTCCTGCAGGTCGGTGCGGACGGACGCGGCCGCCTCCACCGAGCGCGCGTGGTCGGCGTAGAGGACCTTGCTCAGTCCCCAGAGGGTGTCGCCGGGCTGGGCGTCGCGTGCGGCCAGCGCGGTGCCGGTGAACCCGATGGCCAGTACGGCGGCCGCGGCGGCGACGGGCACGAGCATCCGGCGTCTGCGGCCCCGGCTGCCGTTGCGCTTGGCCAGCGAGGCCGTCTTGATGGTGGTCACCGCCGAGGGCGTGTCCACCAGTTCGGCCAGCGGCTCGCTGTCGATGTCCCTGCGCCAGGCCAGCAGCAGGGCGTTGAGTTCCTCGTCGCCGAGACCGCTCGCGACCTGCGGGTCCGGCCCGCCCAGGGCGTCGAGCAGCGCGTCGTCGGCCTGGATCGCCGAAAGATCCGGCGGACCACCCTGCTCGTCGCCGGACGACGACATGGAGGTGCGCTCAGAGAACGACGAGGACGACGCCGACGGCATCGTGTCGTCGAGGGCATCGCTGCCGAGCGGGCGTTCGTGGTTGCCGCTCTCGCGTTCCGTCACTCAGACCACCTCCTCAGCGGCCAGCACCTTGCGCAGCCGGGCAAGCGCACGATGCTGCGCGACCCTGACCGCACCCGGGGTGGACCCGACAGCCTCGGCGGTCTCCTCCGCGGAAAGACCGACAACCACCCGCAACACCACGATCTCGCGTTGTTTGTCCGGCAGGACCTGCAGCAGCTGCGACATCCGCTCGTTCAGCTCTCCCTGCAGGGCCCGCTGCTCGGGACCGACTCCACCCTCGATCTCGTCCGGCACCTCGGCAACGGGCTCGGCACGGTTACGGGCCGCCGCGCGATGCGCGTCGGCCACCTTGTGCTGGGCAATCCCGTAGACGAAGGCCAGGAAGGGGCGTCCCTGGTCCCGGTACGAGGGCAACGCCGTGAGCACCGCCAGACACACCTCCTGGGCTACGTCGTCTGCTGAAGCGAACGAACGCTCCTGCCTGCCAACCCTGGCGCGGCAGTACCGCACCACAAGGGGACGGATAGCGGCCAGTAGCCGCTCGACCGCCTGTGGATCACCCTCGACAGCGGCGGCGACTGACTCGTCCAGTCCATCCCCCACAGTGGCCATCGCAGACAACAGTCCCGGTGTTACGTGTAGGCGTGCAAAGAAGACGGCGTGCGGCCCTGGTTATCCCTCACGCCGGTGACACCCACCGTACCTTCCGGCACCCCCAGTTTTCCGTCATGGTCGCCTTACGCGCGGCACGCACATTGCAACCTGCAGGAACACGACTGTACCAAGATCGGTGCCGGTGACGGCGCACATCACACAAACACGGCACGCCACACCGCGACTGCGGTGTGGCGTGCCGAGGGTCTGCGCGCGGCTGGGGAGCGTGGAGTCAGGACACGAGGCCACGCCGGAAGCCGTGCGCGACGGCCTGGGCGCGGTCGCGGACGCCGAGCTTGCGGAACAGCCGCCGGGCGTGCGTCTTGACGGTGTCCTCCGAGAGGTAGAGCTCCCTGCCGATCTGGCCGTTGCTCTTGCCCTGGCTCATCCCCCGCAGCACCTGCAGTTCCCGCTCGGTGAGCTGCACGCCGGGATCAGAGGGCTGCCGTGGTGCGGGCACGGACGTGCTCGCGAGCGTGTGCGCCAGCGCGGCGACCAGCTCGGGCCGGGAGGCGTCCCAGCGCAGGTAGCCACGCGCGCCGCCCGCGATGGCGGCGGCGATGCTGCCGGCGTCGTCCGGGGCGCCGAACACGATCACGTTCGCCTGCGGGTTCGCCGAGACCAGCCTGCGGGTGGCCTCCACTCCGGTGGGCACCGCGCGCTGGGTGCCCACGAGCACGACGTCCACCGGCTGCCGGGAGTAGCGGGCGAGCAACTCGTCACCGTGCGCTACACAGTCGATGCGACTGACGCCGGGAACGGCAGACATCACGCGGGTGAGCCCTTCGCGGACACTGCGTCGGTCGTCGCAGATCAAGACCGTCGTCACGGGGTTTCCTTCCTGCAGCCGGGTGACATTCCACTTCCCCTATCGGACGCTTTAGGTCTCACCTTGACACGATCCGGTGGCTTTTTTTGAAGAAGGCCTCGCCCGTATGTCGGTATACCGCGTGTGACCCAGGCAACAGCCTAGATCGGCACCCACGCCGACGCACGAGCCAGGCGGCGCCCCAAGGGGTCAGCCGCTGGTAACAGAGCGTATAACTCGCGAGTAACTCTGGATCGGTTCCAATCGGCGCGCGCGGGGTCCAGGTCGGCCGCGAGCAGGCCGGCGGGCCACGTGAGCGAGCCCAGCCGCCACCGCCGCGCCCGCTCCGCGGCGTCGGTCACGAGCGAGGCGGCCCGGTGGCGGTCTCCGGGATCTCCCGTGGCGGCCAGCGCCGCGGCGAGGACGAGATCGGACTTCACGGCATGCCGCGCGGCACCCCGGTCGCGGGCGAGCAGCGCCGCGCGCTCGGCGGCGGGCACCGCGTCGCCGGGCAGGCCACGGGCCAGCGCCAGCTCCGCGCCCACCCAGCCCGCGCGGACGCGGGCGCGCCAGCCCGGCTCCCCGGCCTCCGCCCTCGCGACCAGCCTGCGCGCCGCGCCGAACCTGCCGAGAGCGAGGTTGTCGGCGGCGAGGCCGAGCAGGGCGTCGGCGAGCGCCCCGGCCGCGTCGGCGCCGTCCTCGTCGGGCGGGCCGCAGGCGCCCGACGCTCTCAGCGCGGCGGCGCCGTCCCAGGGCAGAGCGGCGGCATGACCGCCGAGCTGACGGCGGTGGGCGGCGAAGGTCGCGCCCGCCAGCGCGGCGAGCACCGGATCGCCGCCGCGCTGCAACTCACCGAGCAGTGCGGCGGCCGCCGCATACCGGCCCCTGGCGCCGAGAACCACGGCCGCGAGCCACCGGCCCCTCGGTGTCGTCGCGGCGGCGAGTCTGCGGTCGGCGATGTCCGGCGCGTCGCCGAACGCCGCGCGGCGCAGCGCGGCCTCCTCGTCGTGATGCACAGCCTCATCCTCGCCCGGCGTCGCCGAGCAGCACGTACTCGACCCGGTCGGCGGCCTGGCGGATGTCACCGAGCAGCTCCACCCTTGGCGGGAGCTCGACGCCGCGCCAGCCGGGCCCGCACGCGAACAGCCGACCGCGCTGCCTGCCCCGCCAGAGCCGGGTGAACAGCCGGGGGCCGGCGGCCGAGCCGCGGTGCGCCCACAGCACCACGGAGGCCGGGGCGCTCCTGCGGGCGGCGACGGCCAGCACGTCGGCGGGCAGTGGCATGCCGAACAGCTGGGTGACCAGGCTCCGCTCGGCGAGCGCGGCGGCCAGCACGTACACCGGCAGGGTGTCGCGCTCGCCGGGCGCCGCGGTGAGCAGCACGGGCCGCTCGTTGCGTGGCGTGGACAGCACCGGCGTGGCCCTGACCAGGGCGGCGAAGACGCACTCGGTGAGCAGGTAGCTCACCTCCGGGCTGCTGCGCTCGTCGCGCCAGCCGCCGAGCGCGGTCACGACGGGCTGGATCACCCGCTCCCACGCGTCGAGCACGCCCAGCACACCGATCGACTCGGCGAGCAGGTGCTGGACGGTGCGCGCGTCGAGTGCGAGCGCGGCGGCGGAGAGGCGCCGGGCGAACCGGGCCGGACCCGGCGCGTCGTGCTCGGCCTGCGACGGCCCGGCTGAGGGCCGCATCCCGTCGCCGCCGGAGACCTCGACCCGGACCGCGGCCCGGTTCGCGGCCGTCTTGGGGACCTGTTCGAGTGCGAACCGCGCCGCCTCGGCGGTGGACGCGCCACGCAGCAGCGCGCGCTGCATCATCTCCAGCCGGACCACGTCGGTGGCGCTGTAGCGGCGATGCCTGCCACCGGTGTGCCTGCTGGGGCCGAGACCGTAGCGGCGGTCCCAGGTGCGCAGGGTGGACGGCGCCACCCCCAGCCTGCGGGCGACCGCGGCGACCGGCAGTGTCGGCTCCGCGGATGCCACCGTGGGAACCGGTTCGCGCACAGCCGGCGCCGCGCCGGCTGCGTGATCTGAGCCGGACTCCGATCCCACTCGGACAAATATCCCGGGACGACCGAGCGACGGCAACCGGAACATTTCCGAGCGCTGTGTCACGAATCACACAGGCGGGGGAAGCCTAACGGCTGAATTGATCCGAACCCCTTGAACAAGTATTGGCGCGCTTCTAACGTTACGCGCGTTGCGCCAAATGGAGTAGTCGCACCCAGCACAACTGCAGAATCCGGCCGCGTGGGGCCGGATACCGGAGGCGGTCACGATGGCAGACACGCGCAGGCTCCCTGGCCCGAACGCCGACGTTTGGGACTGGCAACTCGAGGGGGCATGTCGGGGGATGGACAGCGGGTCCTTCTTCCACCCGGACGGTGAGCGGGGGCCGGCGAGAGCACGGAGAGAAGCCAGGGCGAAGGCCATCTGCCACAGCTGTCCCGTTCTGCGACTGTGCCGCGAACACGCGCTCGCGGTACACGAGCCGTACGGGATCTGGGGTGGCCTTTCCGAGTCCGAACGCGAAAACATCATCAAATCCCAGAAGCGCACCCTGACGCTGACCGGAAGGTGAGTCAGACGCGAAAAACGGGGCGGCACCCGGAAAGCCCGGGTGCCGCCCCGTTCGTCTTCCGGGCGGCGAGCGCAGGTCAGTGCGCGTGGCCGTGCCCGTGGCCCGCGTCGTCGTCCTGCGGCTCCGGCTTGTCCACCACGGAGCTCTCCGTGGTGAGCACGAGCCGGGCGATGGACGCGGCGTTGGCCACCGCGGAACGCGTGACCTTCACCGGGTCGACGATTCCCGCGGCCAGCAGGTCGGTGAGCTCGCCGGTGGCGGCGTTGAGGCCGTGGCCCCAGTCCAGCTCGATGACCTTGGACACCAGGACGGCGCCCTCCTGGCCGGAGTTGCTGGCGATCCAGTAGAGCGGAGCGGCCAGCGCCTCCCGCACGATCTTCACGCCGGTCGCCTCGTCGCCGGTGAGACCGAGGTTGCCCTCCAGTTCCTTGGCGGCGTGCAGCAGCGCCGAACCACCGCCGGGCACGATGCCCTCCTCGACGGCCGCCTTGGTGGAGGCCACGGCGTCCTCGATGCGGTGCTTGCGCTCGTTCAGCTCGGTCTCGGTGGCCGCGCCGACCTTGATCACCGCCACACCGCCGCCGAGCTTGGCCAGCCGCTCCTGCAGCTTCTCGCGGTCCCAGTCGGAGTCGGTGGTCTCGATCTCCTTGCGGATCTGGGCGATCCGCGCCTCGAGTGCATCCTTGGTGCCCGCGCCGTCGACGATCGTGGTGGTGTCCTTGGTGACCTCGATGCGCCGGGCCTTGCCCAGCACCTCCAGGCCGGACTCGGACAGCTTCAGGCCCACCTCGCTCGAGACGACCTGGGCACCCGTGACCACCGCGAGGTCGTCCAGGAACGCCTTGCGCCGGTCACCGAAGAACGGTGCCTTGACCGCCACCGCGCTGATGGTCTTGCGCAGCGCGTTGACCACCAGGGTGGACAGGGCCTCACCCTCGACGTCCTCGGCGATGATCAGCAGCGGCCGCTTGGCCTCCGCCACCTTCTCCAGCAGAGGGAGCAGGTCGTTCAGCGCCGAGATCTTCTCCCTGTGCAGCAGCACGAAGGCGTCCTCGAGGATCGCCCGCTGCTCCTCGGGGTTGGTGGCGAAGTGCGCCGAGATGTAGCCCTTGTCGAACTGCACGCCCTCGGTGATGTCGAGTTCGGTGGCCAGCGTGGAGGACTCCTCCACGGTGATCACGCCGTCCTCGCCGACCTTCTCCACGGCCTCGCCGAGCAGCGCGCCGATGTTGGCGTCCCGCGAGGTCACGGTGCCGACCTGGGCGATGTTGTCGCGGCCCTTGACCGGGGTGGCGTTGGCCTTGAGCGTCTCGATGACCTTGTCGGCGGCCTTCTCGATGCCCCGGCCCAGTGCGGTCGGGTTGGCGCCGGCGGCCACGTTGCGCAGGCCGACCTTCACCAGCGACTGCGCGAGGACCGTGGCCGTCGTGGTGCCGTCACCGGCGACGTCGTTGGTCTTGGTGGCGACGCTCTTGGCCAGCTGGGCACCGAGGTTCTCGAACGGGTCCTCCAGCTCGATCTCGCGGGCGACGGTGACGCCGTCCAGCGTGATCGTCGGGCCGCCGAACTTCTTGTCCAGCACGACGTGGCGGCCGCGCGGGCCGAGCGTCACCTTGACCGCGTCGGCGAGCTTGTCCACCCCGCGCTCGAGAGCCCGACGAGCGTCCTCGTCGAAGTTGATCTGCTTGGGCATTGATTAACCTCTCTCCATGCGCGAAGCGCCCCGGCCCCCGGCTTGAGCGGGGCCCGGGGCGCTCGAACGCATACGCGGGTCGTCAGTTGATGACGGCCAGCACGTCGCGGGCGGACAGGATCAAGTAGTCCTCACCGTTGTACTTGACCTCGGTGCCGCCGTACTTCGAATAGATGACGACGTCGCCTTCCTTGACATCCACGGGGATGCGGTTGCCCTTGTCGTCGATACGGCCCGGGCCTACGGCCAGAACCTTGCCCTCCTGGGGCTTCTCCTTGGCGGTGTCGGGAATGACGAGACCGGAAGCCGTCGTCTCCTCGGCCTCGCTCGTCTGGACAACGATCTTGTCCTCGAGCGGTTTGATGTTCACGCTCACCGGGTTGACCTCCACGGGTCGTCGAAAGCGTTGGCAGGTACCTAGTTGGTTACGGCTCCTACCACCCCGCCGTCGCGGGTGCCGGGGCGTGTGTGGTGCCGTGCAATTAGCACTCTAATCACCTGAGTGCTAGCCGCGCAACCAGGGTATTGACTTGCCCCTGCGCTGTTCAGCGGGGGTGCTCTCCACCGGACATTCACCGCACGCTCACCCGATCGGGCAGAGTTTGTCATCCGGTCATCGCAGGGTGTTCTCCGAACTGGCTGATCGACACCACGTTGGGAGTCCCCCGTGCCCGGAACAGGTGAGAAGAGCCCCTCCGCCGCAGCCACTCCGTCCCGCCGCACCGTTCTCGCCGGCAGCGCCGCCCTCGGCGCCGCCGGGCTGGCCACCACCCTGCCGCCGGCGGCGTCGGCCGCGCCCGGTGCGGGCAGGCCGGTCACCGGCGACCCGTTCACGCTCGGCGTCGCCTCGGGTGAGCCCGACTCGCAGGGCGTGGTGCTGTGGACGCGCCTGGCGCCGTCGCCGCTGGCCGAGGACGGGCTCGGCGGCATGCCGGGCGGCGCCGTGGACGTCGAGTGGGAGATCGCCCTCGACGAGCGCTTCCGGCGGGTGGTGCGCCGCGGCGTCGAGCGCACCGGCCCCGAGGAGGGCTACGCGGTGCACGTCGAGGTGGCCGGGCTGCGCCCGGGCTGGGAGTACTTCTACCGGTTCCGCAGCGGCCGCCACGTCTCCCCCGCGGGCCGCACCCGCACCACCCCGCTGCCCGGCGTGCTGGGTGCGGGCCTGACGATGTGCTTCGCGTCCTGCTCGCAGTTCGAACACGGCTATTTCACCGCCTACTCGCACCTGGCCGCCGACGAGCCCGACCTGGTGCTGCACCTGGGCGACTACCTGTACGAGTACAAGCCGCAGGTCTACGTCTCCCCCGACGGCAACGTGCGCGACCACGCGGGCCCGGAGACCGAGACGCTGGCCAACTACCGGCAGCGCTACGCCCAGTACCGCACCGACGCCGACCTGCGGGCCGCGCACGCTGCCGCGCCGTGGCTGGTGGTGCCCGACGACCACGAGGTCGACAACAACTGGGCGGGCGACGTCCACGAGAAGCCGGAGATCCCGCAGCCCGACTTCCTCCAGCGCCGCGCCAACGCCTTCCGCGCCTACTACGAGAACATGCCGCTGCGCAGGCGCAGCAGGCCGAGGGGCTCGACCATCCAGCTGTACCGGACGGTGGCGTGGGGCTCGCTGGCGAACTTTCACATGCTCGACACCCGCCAGTACCGCGACGACCAGGCGTGCGACGACGGCTGGAAGGTGTGCGAGGACTCCGCCGACCCGGCGCGCACGCTCACCGGCGACGAGCAGGAGACGTGGCTGCTGCGCCAGTTCCGCCGGTCCCGTGCCCGCTGGGACGTGCTGGGTCAGCAGGTGTTCTTCGCCCGGCGCGTCAACGCCTCCGGCGCGAACAGCATGGACGCCTGGGACGGCTACAAGGGCTCGCAGGAGCGGGTCACCGAGGGCTGGCTCGACGCCGGCGTGCGCAACCCGGTGGTGCTGACCGGCGACGTGCACACCCACTGGGCCAACGAGCTCAAGGCGAACTACGCCGACCCGGACAGCCCCGTGGTGGGCGCCGAGCTGGTGACGACGTCGATCACCTCGGGTGGCAACGGCGCCGACTCCGATCCGGCGCAGGACCCGAACCTCGCGCGCAACCCGCACATCAAGTTCCGCAACAACCAGCGCGGCTACGTGCGCACGCGGATCACCCGCGACGCGCTGCGCGCCGACTTCCGGGTCGTGCAGCGCGTCACCGAGCCGGGCTCGCCGGTGAGCACCCGGGCGTCGTTCGTGATCGCCGACCGGCACCGCGGGCTCACCGAGGTGTCGCCCTCCCCCTAGACGGAGACCGCGCTGACGGGCAGCGCCGGGTTCGCGGAGAGATCCAGCGAGCTCGGCGCGCAGCCCGCGGCGACGACGTGCGCGCCGAGCGCGGCGATCATGGCGCCGTTGTCGGTGCACAGCCGGGGCCGGGGCACGCGCAGCTCGATGCCGGCCTCGGCGCAGCGCTGCGCGGCCAGCGAGGACAGCCGCGAGTTGGCGGCCACCCCTCCGGAGATCACGAGGGTGCCGATGCCGGACTCGGTGGCGGCGCGCACCGCCTTCGCCGTGAGCACGTCGGCCACCGCCTCCTGGAAGGACGCGGCGACGTCGGCCACGGGGATCTCCTCGCCACGTGCCTGGGCGCCCTCGACCCAGCGGGCGACGGCGGTCTTGAGGCCAGAGAAGGAGAAGTCGAACTTGGCGTCGCGGGGTCCGGTCATACCGCGCGGGAACGCGATCGCCTGCGGGTCGCCAGCCTTGGCGGCCTTGTCGATGGGCGGGCCACCGGGATAGGGCAGGCCGAGCAGGCGCGCGACCTTGTCGTAGGCCTCGCCGGCCGCGTCGTCCACTGTGGATCCGATCTCGGTGATCTTGCCCGCGATGTCGTCGACGCGCAGCAGCTGGGTGTGGCCACCGGAGACGAGCAGCGCCAGGCACGGCGAGGGCAGCGGCCCGTGCTGGAGGGTGTCGACGGCGATGTGCCCGGCCAGGTGGTTGACGCCGTAGAGCGGGACGCCGAGCGCGGCCGCGTAGGCCTTGGCCGCGGAGACGCCGACGAGCAGGGCGCCGGCCAGCCCGGGGCCCGCGGTGACGGCGATGGCGTCCACATCGGACATCTCGAGCCCTGCGGTGGTGAACGCCCTGCGGGTGGTGGGCACCATGGCCTCCAGGTGCGCCCTGCTGGCGACCTCCGGCACCACGCCACCGAAGCGGGCGTGCTGCTCGACGCTGGAGGCTACCTCGTCGGCCAGCAGTTCCACGGTGCCGTCGTCGTGCAGGCGGACCAGGCCGATGCCGGTCTCGTCGCACGAGCTCTCGACTCCCATGATGATCCTCGACATCAGTGGGCCACCTCCTGCGCCTGCCTGGCCTGCCGCTTCATGGTGTAGGCATCGGCGCCGGAGGGCTGGTAGTAGCCCCTGCGGACGCCGATCCGGGCGAAGCCGTGCCGCTCGTACAGCCGGATCGCGTTGTCGTTGTCGGTGCGGACCTCGAGGAACACGGGCGCGCCGAGCTCGTCGGCGCGGGTCAGCAGCGCCTCCAGCAGGGCGGTGCCGATGCCCTGTCCCTGGTGGTCCGGGTGCACGCCGATGGTGTGCACGCTGGTCTCGCGGTCGCCGGGAATGCCCGCGATGGCGAGCCCGGCGTACCCGGCGACGTCGTCGGTGTCGGTGAGTGCGGCGAGGTAGTAGCCGCCGGCGTCGAGCTCGGCGTGGAACGCGGCAGCGCTCCACGGGTCGTCGCCCGCGAAGAGGATCCTCTCGATCTCGACGCAGCGGCGGATGTGCTTGCGGCGCAACGGTTCCAGCCTCACGGCGCGGTCACCCGCTTCCGGGCTCCCGGCTCGGTGGCGTCGGGCCTGCGCAGGTACAGCGGGGTGAGCGGCGCCGGTTCGTCGCCGGCGAGGAGGCTCTCCCTCGCCGCGCGGACGAGGCCGAGCGGGGTGGGGTGCTCGTGGTCGAGCACGCGGCATCCGCCGGGGTCGAGGTCGGCGGCCCTGCCGACGTGCGGACCGTCGGCGCGGGTGCCGTCGGCGTCGTAGGCGGCCCAGTAGACCTCGCGGCGGCGGGCGTCGGTGAGGACTAGCAGCGGCTCGCCGGGGCCCGCGGCCGCGGCGATCGCGTCGAGGCTGCAGACGGGGTAGGCGGGGATGCCGAGGCTGTGGGCGAGCGTGGCGGCGGTGACCATGCCGGCGCGCAGCCCGGTGTACGGGCCGGGCCCGACACCGCAGGCGATCGCGCCGAGGTCGCGCAGCGTCACGCCGGCCTGCTCGGTGGCGGCGAGCACGTGCGGCGTGAGCAGTTCGCCGTGCGCGCGGGCGTCGACGGTGACGCGGGTGGCGACGGTGTCGAGGCCCCCGGTCTGCGGATCGACAGCGACGATCCCGGCGGTGACGGCGGGCGTGGCGGTGTCGATGGCGAGTACTAGCACCCTTCGAGCGTACGACCAGCCGTTCGGGTGGCGCGCACAACCTGTGCTCCGGCCACACGTCTGGGTTCTGCGATGACGATCATGCGTTTCGCGGCCGGACTGTCGTCGGTGCTGGCGTGCTGCCTGCTCACACCGCAGGTGGCGTCGGCCACCGCGCCCGCCTTCCTTGTTGTCGACAAGTCGACCGTCGCGCCCGGTGAACTGGTACGGGTGAGCGCGGGGTGCCCGCTCGGGGAGGGCGTCAACCACGTGGGCTCGGCGGCGTTCGCGCCGACCGGGCACGACGGCCCGTACAGCGGCAACGGCGGGGTCGCGAGGCTGACCGCGCAGGCCGCGGGAGCCGCCGCGGGCCGGGCCGTGATCCGTCCCGACGCCGCCCCCGGCCGCTACGACGTCACCCTCCGCTGCGGCGGCGGCCACGCGGGCACGACCACCCTCGACGTGCGTTTCGCGGGCTAACTGCACTCCCCGGAGCGCGTTGAGCGGGCTGACTGCAGTCCGCGGAGCGCGTTTCGCGGGCTGACTGCGGTTGCGGGTGTGGTCAGTCGGTGTCGTCGTCGGGGTTCCAGGCGAGCAGGCGCACCTTGGCGACGGTTCGCAGGTGCCTGCGCATCGCGGCGGCCGCCTTCTTCGGGTCGCCCTGACAGATCGCGTCGAAGATGGCGGTGTGCTGGCTGAGGGAACGCGACGGCCTGCCCGGCTGCCGCAGCGACTCGGTCCGGCTCTCGGTGACCTGGTCGGCGATCGAGCGCATGAACTCGGCCAGCAGCGAACTGTGCGCGGCGGCGGTCACGGCGGCGTGGAAACGGCGGTCGCCCTCGACGCCGTGGCCACCGGCGCCGACCTCCTCGCGCATGTAGTCGAGAGCGGCCTCGAGTGCGTCGAGGTCCTCGCGGGTGCGACGTTCGGCCGCCAGCTCGGCGAGCTTGGTCTCCAGCGCCTCGCGTGCCTCCAGCACGTCCGGCAGCCTGCGCCGCCGCTCGACCAGCCGCTCCACCGGCTCGATCTCGAGCGTGTCACGTACCAGGTAGGTGCCGCCTCCGTGGCGAGCCTCGATGAGACCCTGCACTTCGAGCACGACGATCGCCTGCTTGATCGACGCCCTGCTGACACCCAGCCGTTGCGCCAGCTCGCGCTCGGCGGGCAGTTTGTCACCCGCGCGCAGCCCGGCGTCGGCGACGTACTCCCTGAGCCGCTCGATCACCTGCTCGTACAGTCGCTGCCGGGCCATCGGTCGCAAGGCCTCGGACACTCGGGTCCCTTCGCTTGGTGCCGACCTCGTCGCAGGCAGCGTAACAGCCCTGCTGGCGCAAGTGGATGAGCCACTGGACCACTGAAGCCTTGACAAGCGTTCCCGGGTCACCGCAAAGTGGGTCAGCCACTGAGCCACTTCGCGCCGGCGCCGGTCGGAGATCAGGGCGTACGACAGCGAGCCCAACGACGGGAGCACCGCATGTCCGCCGAACTTGTCTCGATACTTGCCCTCGTGGTGGTGTTCGTCATCGCCACCACAAGATCCATCAACATGGGGGCGCTGGCCTTCGCCGCCGCCTTCGGCGTCGGCACACTGGCCGGAGGCATGGACGCCGACGGCATCTTCGCCGGGTTCCCCGGCGACCTGTTCGTGGTGCTGGTCGGCGTCACGTACCTGTTCGCCATCGCCCGCGCCAACGGCACAACCGACTGGCTGGTGCACGCATCGATCCGGCTGGTCGGGGGGCGCCTGGCGCTGATCCCGTGGGTGATGTTCGCGATCAGCGCCGCGCTGACGGCGATCGGCGCGGTGAGCCCCGCCGCGGTGGCGATCGTCGCGCCGATCGCGCTCGGCTTCGCCGCGCAGTACGGGATCAGCCCGCTGCTGATGGGCGCGATGGTGGTTCACGGCGCCCAGGCGGGCGGGTTCTCGCCGATCAGCATCTACGGCACCATCGTCAACGGCATCGTCGCCAGGGAGAACCTGCCCGGCAACGAGATCGTGCTCTTCCTCGCCAGCCTCGTCGTCAACCTGGTCATCGCCGCGATCGTGTTCGCCGTGTGCGGCGGCCTGAAGCTGGCGCGCTCCGCGGCGCAGGCACATGAGCTGGCCACTGTCGGCGGCGGCAACGCCCCCACGGGCTCCACCGGCTCCACCGGCGACGGCTCCGGCGGAAGCGGCACGCAGGATGCGCCGGAACCGCCGCGGCTGAACGCGGCACGCGCAGCCACGCTCGTCAGCCTCGCTGCGCTCGTGGTGTGCGCACTGGTGTTCGACCTCGACGTCGGGCTGACCGCCATCACCCTGGCCGTGCTGCTCAGCATCGTGTGGCCGGACACCAGCAAGAAGGCCATCGGACAGGTCACCTGGCCGACAGTGCTGCTGATCTGCGGAATGCTCACCTACGTCGGGGTGCTCCAGGAGATGGGCACCATCGACTACGCGGGCAACGCGGTGTCCGATGTGGGAGTTCCGCTCGTGTCGGCGCTGCTGATCTGCTACATCGGTGCGCTGGTGTCGGCCTTCGCGTCGTCGGTGGGCATCATGGGCGCGCTGATCCCGCTGGCCGTGCCCTTCCTGCTCGAAGGCGCGGTCGGCCCGGTCGCGATGATCGCGGCACTGGCGGTGTCGTCGACGGTGGTGGACGTGAGCCCGTTCTCCACCAACGGCGCGCTCGTGCTGGCGAGCGCCCCGGACGTGGACCGCGACCGCTTCTTCCGCCAGTTGATGGTGTACGGAGGCATCATTGTCGCGGTGGCTCCGCTCGCGGTATGGCTGGTGCTGCTCGTGCCCGGCTTCGGATGATCCTGCGACCGACAGCGAACGACAAGGAGACGACGTGACCGCGCTCTTCCCCGCCCTCCGCACCGAGCAGGACAAGCCGGCGTTGCGGTTCGGCGACCGCGGGCTGACCTACGCCGAACTCGCCGCCGTCGCCGGGTCACTGGCCCTGGACCTGCGCGCCCGGCAGTGCTCGCGGGTGGCCGTGTGGGCGACGCCGAGCCTGGAGACCAGCGTGGCGGTGCTCGCCGCGCTGCTCGCCGGAGTGCCCGCGGTGCCGGTGAACCCCAAGATCGGAGAACGGGAGCTGGCGCACATCGTCTCGGACAGCGCCCCGTCACTGGTTCTCGCGGCGCCGGGCGCCGAGCTGCCGGCGGGCCTGGCGCCGCTGACGAGGCTGGACGTCGACGTCACCGCGTCGGCGGAGGCGCCGCTTCCTGAGGAGCCGGGAGACGAGGCACCTGCCGTGATCGTCTACACGTCGGGCACCACCGGTCCCCCGAAGGGCGTCGTGCTCCCGCGGCGCGCGATCGCCTCGACACTGGACGCCCTGGAGGACGCGTGGCAGTGGAGCGCCGACGACGTGCTGGTGCACGGGCTGCCGTTGTTCCACGTGCACGGGCTGATCCTCGGCATCCTGGGTCCGCTGCGCCGGGGCGGCACCGTGCACCACCTCGGCCGGTTCTCGACCGACGCCGTGGCGAAGGAGCTGGCCGGTGAGGCCACGATGATGTTCGGTGTGCCGACCATGTATCACCGGATCGCCGTGGAGGTCGGCGACAACCCTGAGCTGGCGTCGGCACTGCGGGGCGCGCGGCTGCTGGTGTCGGGGTCGGCGGCGCTGCCGGTGCACGATCACCAGCGGATC
The DNA here is from genome assembly GCF_003202285.1 of Prauserella muralis. Classification (GTDB taxonomy): domain Bacteria; phylum Actinomycetota; class Actinomycetes; order Mycobacteriales; family Pseudonocardiaceae; genus Prauserella_B; species Prauserella_B muralis. The sequence continues at coordinate 1,652,440 of NZ_MASW01000001.1, read as the reverse complement.
ACCGAGGCCACCGGCCAGCAGGTGGTGGAGCGCTACGGGATGTCGGAGACGCTGATGAACACGAGCGTCCGCGCGGACGGCGAGCGCAGGCCCGGCACCGTCGGCGTGCCGCTGCGGGGCGTGGAGCTGCGGCTCGTGGACGACGCGGAGAGGCCCATCGCCGCGAGCGACGGGGAGACGGTCGGCGAGATCCAGGTGCGCGGCCCGAACCTGTTCACCGAGTACCTGAACCGGCCGGACGCGACGGCGGAGGCGTTCACCGACGACGGCTGGTTCCGCACCGGCGACATGGCCACCCGTGATCCCGACGGCTACGTCCGCATCGTGGGCCGCAAGGCCACCGACATCATCAAGAGCGGCGGCTACAAGATCGGCGCGGGAGAGATCGAGAACGCGCTGCTGGAGCACCCGGCGGTGGCGGAAGTGGCGGTCACCGGCGAGCCGGACGACGATCTCGGTGAGCGCATCGTCGCGTGGGTCGTGGCCGACGGTGAGCCTCCGGCGCAGCGGGAGCTGGCCGAGCACGTCGCGCGGCTGCTCACGCCGCACAAACGGCCGCGGGTGGTGCGCTATCTCGACGCGCTGCCGCGCAACGACATGGGCAAGGTCATGAAGCGAGCGCTCGATGCGTGAGTCCGCGCGAGCCTGGATCGACGCGGTGGCGTCGGCGTTCACGGAGCTGCCCGGTACCGAGCCCGCGGAGTCCGGTGAGGACGGCCCGATCGGCTGGCCGGGCTACGACGAGGCCCGCACGCGGGCCGCGGAACGGACGGGCGAGCCGGAGTCGGTGGTGTGCGGCGTCGGCAAGGTCGGCCGCACGGAGGCGGTGCTGGTCTCGTTCGAGTTCTCGTTTCTCGGCGGCTCGCTGGGCGGGCGCACGGGGTTGCGGATCGAGCGGGCCTTCGCGCGGGCGAGGGAACTCGGTGCGCCGGTGGTGTCGCTCATCGCGACCGGGGGCAGCCGCATGCAGGAGGGCATGCGGGCCCTGACGCAGCTGCAGCGGCTCGCGCGGGCTGCGGCGCTGACCGGCAAGGCCGGTGTGCCGCAGGTGGCGGTGTTGCGCGACCCGACCACCGGCGGCGGCTGGGCGACGCTGGGCGCCGGCGCCGACGTGACGCTGGCGCTGGCCGGGGCGCAGGTCGGTTTCGCCGGGTCGCGGGTGCGCCCGGAAGGGGAGCCGGCCGCGTACACGGCCGAGGGACAGCTGGAGTCCGGGCACGTCGACCAGGTGGTGGAGCTGGCGCGACTGCGAGAGGCATTGGAGCGCTGGCTGCGGTTGTTGACCACCCCGGCGCCGGAGGCGGTGCCACCGCCCCCGGCGCTGGGCAGCGTGGACGTGCCGCGGACCGGGTGGGACGCGGTGCGGCGGGCCCGTGATCCGCGGCGGCCGCGTGCGATGTCCTACCTGGACAGCTACTTCGACTGGCGCGAGGACATCAGCGGCGACCGGTGCGGCGGTGTGGATGCCGGGGTGGTGTGCGGGTTCGGCTGGCGCGACGGCGCGGCGGTGGCCTACGCAACGCAGTGCGGGACGCCGACACGCCCGGCCGGGTTCCGGACCGCGGCGCGGCTGGTGCGGCTGGCCGACCGACTCGGAATCCCGGTGCTGACACTGGTGGACACGCCGGGCGCGGCGAACGACGCCGACGCCGAACGCGCGGGTGTGGGCCCGGCGATCGCGGAGCTGTTCGCGGCCGTGGCCGGTGCGACGGTGCCGGTGACGACGCTCGTGATCGGCGAGGGCGGCTCCGGGGGTGCGCTGGCGTTCGCGGCGCCGGAACGCACGTGGGTGACGCCGGACAGCTACTTCTCCGTCACGTCGCCGGAGGCGGCGGCCTCGATCCTCAAACGTGCCGACGAGGAGGTGCCGGAGACGGCGGACCGGCTGCGGTTGCGCCCGCAGGACCTCGTCGGCCTCGGCATCGCCCGCGGAATCGTCGGACCCGCACGCTAATGTGAAAGGTGGGGGTCCCCCTCGTGCACGAACGGGCCTCTCGTGACCAGCGGGTCGGCCACCACCCGGGCGAGCCCGCTCAACGCACGTTCGGTGGCGGACCGAAGTGCAGTCAGCCCGCTGAACGCAGGTCGGGGCAGCGGCCAAAGTGCAGTTAGCCCGCTAAACGCAGGTCGGTGACCCTGGCGGTCCAGGTGCCGTGGGGTTCGAGGTCGACGGTGCGCACCTCGTCGCCGCGGCGGTCGAGGCGGACCACCAGATGATCCTCGGACAGGCGCTCCGCCAGGCCCTCCCCCCACTCGACCACCACGGCCGACTCCTCCAAATCCGTGTCCAGATCGAGGTCGTCGAGCTGCGAGAGGTCACCGCCGAGCCGGTACGCGTCGACGTGCACCAGCGGCACACCCCGCTGCCCCGCAGGGTGCACCCGCGCCAGCACGAAGGTCGGCGAGCTCACCCGGCCCGAAACCTGCATGCCCTCGGCGATGCCCCTCGTCATCGTGGTCTTGCCCGCGCCGAGCGGCCCCGCCAGCAACACGAGGTCACCGGCCCGCAAGGCGCCGCCGAGCCTCCGTCCGAAGTCGACGGTGTCCTCGGCGGTCGCCAGCTCGACCGTCATCTGCGCCACCACCGCAACCTCCGTGTCCGCTTGTCGCCGTCCACGCCGGAACACTGCTGCACCAAGTCGATGATGTGGCTGTTGACCAGTTCCGGCTGTTCCAAGTGCACCATATGCCCCGCGCCACGCACCCGGACCAGCCGCGCCTCCGGCAGCTCGGCCGCCATCCGCTCCGCGTGCGAGAACGGCGTCAGCCGGTCGGAGTCGCCGCCGACCACCATGACGGGCACGTGCTTGAGCCCGGCCAGCGCGGCATACCGGTTGTGGCTGCCGAGCGTGTCCACGAAGTTCACCAGCTGCCGCACCGACGTCGCCGCCAGCATCTCCAGCATGAAGTCCACGAGCCGGGAATCCACGTCGCGCCTGCCGAACGCCAGCCGCCGCACCGCCTGCCGCGTCAGCTGACCACCGGCCGCGCGCACGAACTCCACCAGCCCCGGCTGCCACCCGGCCAGCTCACCCACCCCGCGCGTCAGCGGGTTGTACTTCGACAGCAGCGACCGGCGCAGGCCCCTGCCACCGACCTCCCCGGCAGCCGTCGCGATGAGCACCACGCCACACACCTGCTCGGCGAACACCTCCGGATGCCCCTGCGCCAACTCCATGATCACCATGCCGCCCATGGAATGCCCCAGCAGGACAACCGGCTCGCCGGGTGTCACGGCCCGGAGCACGGCGTGCAGGTCCGCGGCCAGCTGCTCGATCGTGCTCGTGTCCGGGTTCGACGCCGCCGACTGGCCGTGCCCACGATGGTCGTAGTACACCTGCCGCACCCGGGGCAGCCGCAGCGAATCCAGCGCCCGCCGCTGGAAATGCCAGCTTTGCCGCGACAGTGCGAACCCGTGCACGCCCACCACGGTGAGCGCCGGTCTGCCACCGTCGGGCTCGATCTCCTCCACCGAGATCGGCGAACCGTCGTCGGCGGCCACCGTCGACGTGCGGCCAGGTGGCAGCGCACCGAACAGCTCCCCTCCCGCCGGGTCGCCACCGGAAGGCAGCGGCGGGGAAGCCATCACCGGCCGTCCTCCCCGACGTAGCGACGGCGCACCCGCGGCCGGTACATCCCGGTGACGATCTCGTAGTCGATGGTGCCGATCACGTCGGCCCACTCGGTGGCCGTCGGCTCGCCCCGCTCACCCGAGCCGAACAGCACCACCTCGGCACCGAGTTCCGGTTCGTGGTCGCCGCAGTCCACGACCAGCTGGTCCATGCACACCCGCCCGGCGATCGGGCGCCGCGCGCCGTCGAGCCACACGCTCATCCGGCCGGACAGCGTCCGCGGAACGCCGTCCGCGTACCCGGCGGGCACCAACGCCAGCGTGGTGTCCCGCTCCGCCGTCCACGTATGTCCATAGGAGACGGACTCACCGGCCTCGATCCGCTTGGTGAGCACCACGCTGGAGCGCAGGGTCATCGCCGGGCGCAACGGTTCGGGCTGCGGCACCGGGTTCAGCCCGTACATCGCGATGCCCGGCCGCACCAGGTCGAAATGCAGGTCCGGACGGGTCAGTGTGGCGGCCGAGTTCGCCAGGTGCCGCAGCGGTTCCAGGCCGGCGTCGCGGGCGAGCGCGTAGGCGTCGGCGAACCGCTCGGCCTGCCGGTCGACCGACGGGTGACCCGGCTCGTCGGCACAGGCCAGATGCGACCAGACCGCCACGACGTCCACCCCGGGTTCGGCGGCGGCCCGCTTCACCAGGTCCGGCCACGCGTAGGCGGGGCAGCCGTTGCGCGCCAGCCCGGTGTCAATCTTCAGGTGCACCCGCGCGGGTTTCCCCGCCCGGCCCGCGGCATCCGCCACCCGCTCCAACTCTGTGAGAGAACTCACAGAAAGGTCCACGTCGTGGGCGATCCCCGGCGCGAAGTCGACGTCCGGGGTGTCCAGCCAGCTGAACAGCCGGGCGTCGATCCCCGCCTCGCGCAGGGCGAGCGCCTCACCGAGCGAGCACGCACCGAGCCACGTCGCCCCGCCGCTCATCGCCGCTCTGGCCGCCGGGACGGCACCGTGGCCGTAGCCGTCCGCCTTGACGACGGCCATCGTCTCCGCGCCGGACGCGGCGGCACGCGCGGCCAGCAGCCCGAGGTTGTGCCGGATCGCGCCGAGATCGATCACGATCTCGGCGCGGGGCGGGTGGTTGTCAGTCATGGCGTGCGCTGCGATGTCATTGAAGGAACGCCGGTCACCTATCCGTTCTCGGCGTACTCGCATACCTCCGTTCGAGGGGATTTTCCCACAGCGGTGTCACACGTTGTGCACGAGTGCGCGGGACTCGAGATGCCGCTGCCGGATCCGCTCGCCCTGCTCGGCATCGCCCGCGGTCGGCTCCGCGAGCCGCGACGCCACATCGGTCTGCCACGCGGGCGGCTCCGGCGTGCCCGCCAGGGCCCACGCGGCCTGCCGCGCGGCGCCGATGGCGACGTGCTCGGCGGGCTCGGGTACCGCCACCGGCACGCCGAACACCATCGGAGCGATGGTGCGCACGCTCTGCGACTGCGCCGCGCCGCCGATGAGCAGCACGCGCCGCACGCTGATCCCCTGCTCGCGCACGGCCTCCAGTCCGGCGGCCAGCCCGCACAGCATGCCCTCGACGGCGGCTCGCGCCAGGTTCTCCGGGGTCATGTTGGCGCGCCGCAGGCCGAACACCGAGCCCGCCGCCTCCGGCAGGTTGGGCGTGCGCTCGCCGTCGAGGTACGGCAACAGCGTGAGCCCCTCCGCGCCCGGGTCCGCCGCCAGCGCGAGGCGGTCGAGCTCCGCGAGCTCCACGTTCAGCAGGCGGGCGGTCGCCGTGAGCACCCGGGCGGCATTGAGCGTGCACGCCAGCGGCAGGAAGCGCCCGGTGGCGTCGGCGAACCCGGCGACCGTGCCGGTCGGGTCGGCCGCGGGCGTCTCGCACACCCCGAACACGGTGCCGCTCGTGCCGAGCGACACCACCACGTCCCCATCGCCGATCTCCAGCGCGAGTGCGGCGGCCATGTTGTCGCCGGTGCCCGCCGACACCAGCGTGCCGTCCGGCGTGTGGCCCGCGGCCTCGGCCGGGTCCAGCACCCGCGGCAACTCAGGGTGACGACCCCCGAAGGCCTGCGTCAGGATGTCGGTGCGGTAAGCGCCTTTAGCGGGCGAAAAGTAGCCGGTGCCGGACGCATCGCCACGGTCGGTCACCGGGTCGCCGCCCGTGAGCCGCCACGTCAGCCAGTCGTGGGGCAGCATGACGCGCGCCACCCGGTCGGCCAGTTCGGGTTCGTGCTCGGCCATCCAGCGCAGCTTCGTCACGGTGAAGCTCGCCACCGGCACGGACCCGACCGCGTCGGCCCACGCCTGCGGACCGCCCAGTTCCTCGGTGAGGTCGGCCGCCGCCTTCGCCGACCGGGTGTCGTTCCACAACAGGGCGGGCCGCACCACGGCACCGCCGTCGTCGACGGTCACCATCCCGTGCTGCTGCCCGGCCACGCCGATCGCCGCGACACCGTCCAGCAGCCCGCCGGTCGCCGACGTGAACGCCGACCACCACTCGCCGGGATCCACCTCCGTGGTGTCGGGGTGCTCGGCGCGTCCCGTGCGCACCACCGTGCCCGTCCTGGCGTCGCACACCATCACCTTCGTCGACTGGGTCGAGGAGTCGACACCGGCGACCAGAACTTCGTCGTTGCTGTTCATACCCCTGAGCTTTCCTGTTCGGCGCCCACGTCCGCCAGCACAACCTGATTACCGATCGCCCGCAGCGCCTCGACCTCGTCGGCGGGCGCCTGGCTGTCGGCGATCACCAGGTCGTAGGCACCCGCCTCCGCGTACGCGTAAGTGGCGGTCCTTCCGAACTTCGACCGGTCGACCACCAGCACGTTCCTGTTCGCGGCGGCCAGCGCCGCCTCCTTGAGCTCCGCGTACTCCCGCACCGGGTGGTACAGCCGCCCGCCCGCGACCGCGGCCGCCGAGACCAGCGCCACATCGGCCCGGATGCGTCCCAGCGCGGCGAGTGCGTCCGGGCCGATGCACGAGTCGAACTCGGTGTAGCGCCCGCCGAGCAGGATCACCTCGGCCCGCCCGGGCTCGCCCACGATGCGCGCGATCTCCAGCGAGTTGGTCACCACGGTCAGCTCGTCCACCTCGACGAGCCTGCGCGCGAGCGGGAACAGCGTCGTGGAGTCGTCCAGGAACACGGTCTGCCCGGCCGCCACCTCGCGCACGGCCCGCGCGCACAGCGCTTCCTTCTCCGTCCGATGCAGGCCCTCCCGAAACCGTTTCGCGGTCTCCATGGTCAGCGCCGGGTAGGCCGCGACCCTGCCGCGCAGCTTGCGCAGCAGCTTGCGCTCGGCCAGATCGTCGAGGTCGCGGTGCATCGTCATGAGGCTCACACCGAACCGCCCGGTGAGGTCGTCGATGCGCACCTCGCCGAGTTCGATCACCGTGCGCAGGATCTCCTGCCTGCGCTGCTCGACGGCAGCGTCCGGCGGGCGGGTCCTAGGCATACGGCAACACTACGGGTTTGATCACGCTGTCATCGCGGGCCGCGACGGTGAGCGCCTGCTCCACCTCGCCGAGCCCGAACCGGTGCGTCACCAGCCGGTCGAGGTTGACCTCGCCCGACGCCGCGAGCGCGATCGCCGCAGGCCACGTGTTGGCGTAGCGGAACGTGCCGGTCACCTCGATCTCGAAGCCCTGCACGTGTGCCAGCGGCAGCGGGATCTCGTCGCCGCCCATGCCGACGAGCACCACGCGCCCGGCACGGCCGACCTGCCGGATGGCCTCCCCGATCGCCGAGGGCACGCCGGAACACTCCAGCAGCACGTCCGGCTCGAACCCGGAGCCGGACAGCGACGTGGCGGAGACGTCGATCGTGGCCGTCGCACCGAGTTCCCCGGCCACGCGCAACCGCTTGGCGTTGACGTCGGTGACCACCACGTCGGTGGCCCCGAACGCGCGCGCCGTCTGCGCGGCGACCAGCCCGATCGGGCCCGCGCCGGTGATCAGCACCCGTGAGCCAGGCTGCACGGCGGCCTTGCGGCAGGCCCACACCCCCACCGACAGTGGCTCGAGCAGCCCGGCCGCCTCGTCGCTGAGCCCGTCGGGTACCGCGTAGGCGAACTCCTGCCGCAATGTCACGTACTCGCAGAACGCGCCGTCGATCGGCGGCGTGCCGAAGAAGCGCATGTCCGGGCACAGGTTGTACCGGCCGAGCCCGCACTGCCTGCACCGGGAACACGGCACGCCGGGTTCGAGCGCGACCCGCTGCCCCGGCTGGTGCAGGGTCGCGCCCTCGCCCGTCGCGACGACGACGCCGCTGGGCTCGTGGCCGAGCACGAGTGGCCGCTCGACGACGAAATCGCCGATGCGGCCGTGCTCGTAGTAGTGGACGTCGGAGCCGCACGTGCCGACGGCACGGACCTGCACCAGCACCTCGCCGGGTCCCGGCGAGGGCACCGGCCGCTGCTCGGTCACCACGTCGTGGATGCCGTTCAGCACGGACACCGTCATCGCTTCGGGAAGGTCATTCACCGGTCACGGCTCCCAACGTCAGTCCGGTCACCAGCCAGCGGCGCACCGCCAGCCCGGCGACGATCATCGGCAACACCACGATCGTGCCGATCGCGGTCAGCTGGCCCCAGTCGATCCCGGTCTGGGTCACGAGCTGGTCGGCGGCCATGGGCAGCGTCTGCGAGTTCGGCCCGCTGAACACCAGGGCGAACGCGTAGTCGTTCCACGAGAACACCAGGCACAGCACGAACGTCGTCACCAGGCCCGCCTTCGTCAGGGGCAGGATCACGTGCCAGAACGCCTGCCAGCGCGTGCAGCCCTCGACGAGCGCGGACTCCTCGACCGACGGGGGGATCTGCGCGAAGAACGCGCTCATCAGCCAGATCGCGAACGGCAGGTTGAACGTGAGGTAGGCCAGGATCAGCCCCGGGATGGTGTCGATGAGGTTCGCGCCGCGGAAGAGCAGGAACAGCGGCAGCACCACGACGGCGATCGGTGCCATGCGCGTGCTGATGATCCAGAACGCCAGGTGCTTCTTGCCGCGCATCCTGCTTCCGGCGAGGCCGTAGCCCGCGAGCGCGCCGAGCACCACCGCCAGCACCGAGGAGATGCCCGCGGCGAGCACGCTGTGCAGGATGTAGGGCCCGAGGTTGTTGGCTCCGGAGAACAGCTTCGCGTAGTTGTCCAGCGTGGGCTCGAAGAGCACCGTGGGCTCGGCAGAGGTGACGTCGGCCCCGGACTTGAACGACGACAACGCCATCCACACCAGCGGCACGAGTGTCCACAGCAGAGCGAGCACCAGCACCAGCCCGATGCCGAGGCGAGCCCGGCGCGTGGTGCGATCGACGGGGTGGGTGCGCAGCGTCGTCATCGGGTCAGCCCCTTCCGGTCCAGGATGCCGACGAACACCCGTGCGATCGCGATCGTCACGGCGAGCATCACGAGGCCGATCACGGCGGCGTAGCCGAGGTCGAAGAAGCGGAAAGCGGTCTCGTACAACCGGATCGGCACCACCTTGGTCGCGTCGGCGGGCCCGCCGTTGGTGGTCACGGCGATGATGTCGAAGTAGCGGATCGCGTCCATGGAACGGATCAGCAGCGCCACCAGCAGCACGCTGGAGATCGACGGCAGGATGATGTGGCGCAGCGTCTGCCACGGCCCGGCGCCGTCGAGCGCGGCCGCCTCGCGCACACTCTGCGACACGGCGGTGAGGCCGGCCAGGGTGATCAGCGTGATGAGCGGCGTCCACTGCCAGACGTCCATCGCCACGACCGCGAGGAAGGCCGAGTAGCTGCCGCCCAGGATGTCTCCCTCGTAGCCGACGAGCCGCAGCAGCCACGAGTACAGGCCGAACGTCGAGTCGGTGAGGAAGCGGCCGAGCAGCCCGGCGATCACCGGCGCGACGAACATCGGCAGCAACAGCAGGCTCAGCACGGCGTTGCGGCCGCGCATCAGCTTCCACAGGCACAGGGCGAGGCCGAGGCCGAGCACCATCTCCAGGCCCACGGTCAGCACGAAGAACACCAGCGTGCGCAGCCACTGCGTCCACAGGTCGACGTCGGCAAAGAAGCGCGCCCAGTACTCGAGGCCGACGAAACTGAACGACACCCCGCCGAGCAGGCGCACCCGCGAGAAGCTCATCGCGAGGACCGTGAGGAACGGGATGACCGACAGCACGGCCAGCAGCAGCAGGCCGGGCGTCATCATGGCGCCGTGGAAGCCGAACCGGCCGCGGCGGCGGTGCGGCCGGTCCGGGGCCGCCCGCTGTCCGGTCTCCGGCGCCTCGATGGTCAGGCTCACGACACCCACCCCCGCTCGGTGATCCGGTCGAAGCGGGTGGCGGTCTCGCGCATCGCGTCGGCGGGCGAGACGTCACCGGCGAGCATGCGCGACAGCTGCGTGTAGATGGCGGTGTCGCATTCGTTCCACATCGGAATCTTGGGCCGCAGTCCGATGTTTGCGGGCTCCCACGCCTTCCGGACGGCGGGTGCGGTGAGGATGTTCGGCATCGCGCTCGGCCGGTGCTCGGCCCGCTTCACTTCCGGCAGCTCGTACACCGAGGTGCGGGTCGGTGTGCCGCCACCGGCGTCGCTCTTGAGGTTGGCGAGCTGGGTGGCGGGTGAGGTCGCCCAGTTGGCGAACAGCCAGGCGGCGCCGCGTTCGTTGGGCAGTGTGTTGCCGTTGATGGCGATGCCGGTGCCGCCGAAGATGTTGGCGCTGCGCACCGGGCCGCGCGGCATGGGAGCGTAGGCGAATTTGCCGGGCATCGCCTGCTCGTTGGCGGCGGCGTACTCGTGCCAGTTGGGGCACATGGCGATGCGGCCGGACGACAGGGCGGGCGCGAGGCCGTTCCAGTCCCAGGTGCGCGACGACGGGTCGGCGATCGCGAGCAGCCGCTGGTAGAACTCGGCGGCCTCGACGGCGGCGTCGCTGCCGAGGCGGCACGGGCCCGGCTCGACGGTGCCGTAGAGCCCGACGCGCTCGCCGTCGCCGAAGTAGTCGCCGCCGTAGGACCACAGCACGTTCGAGAAGTCGCACATCAGCGAGTCGTGCTGCTTGGCCTGGTGACCGGTGCCGTAGGCGACGTCGTCGGTGTTGTCGTTGAACCACCGGGCGATCCGGTAGTACTCCTCCCAGGTGCGCTCGCCGCTGGGCGTGGGATCGAAGCCGAGGTCGTCGGCCATGCGGTCGTGGTGCTTGGCGAACAGGTCCGCCCGGTACTGCCAGACGATGGTCGGGCAGTCGTAGGGCAGGGCGTAGACGGCGTCGCCGCCGAAGCGGCCCACGGCGTCGAGCTGGGTCGGGATGAAGTCGCCGAAGCCGCCCTCGATGCCGGGCAGGCGCGGGTCGTTCGCGAGCTCGCGCAGGTCGACCAGGCCCTTCGAGTAGGGGGCGAGCACCTGGTACGGGTCGGCGTAGATCACGTGGTACTGGGATTCGCCGCCCGCGAGGTCGAGGGCGACCTTCTGCACGAGCGCGGTGAGCTCGAGCGTGATGATGTTGACGTGGATGCCGGTCAGCTCGGTGAACGGCCGCAGGTTGGCGGCGATGGCCGCGGTCGGCGCCGTGTTCTCCGAGACGAAGTTGACGGTGGCGCCTGCGAACTGCCGCCACCGGTCGTCCGTGGCCACCCGCGCCACGTCCTGCCGCCCGCCGCACGCTGCAGTTAGCCCGCTGAACGCAGCGAGGGCCGCCGCGCCGCGGAGCATCGTTCGGCGGTCGATTACCCCGCGCTGGGTCATCGGTTCCTCCGGTAAGCCCGATCGTCAGCATGCGCATGTCCGCATGCCGCGCCATTCTTACCAGAGAATCTCGCCGTTGTTAACACATAACTCGATAACTTCGCTCTCTTGCCGCCGCCCCCGAGCGCGTTTAGCCCGCTAAACGCACTTGGGGGTTCGCGAATGCACATCCGGGCGGCGGGGGTGAGCGCGCCCGGGGAGCCGGGCCGGGGGCGTCTGCCGTTGGTGGCCGGCCGTTACCGGGCGAGCGAGCGCGCCTGCCGGACCGCGTCCGGGACGGCGGCGAGCACTCCCGACGCCGACACCGGAACCCCACCCGCGGCGAGTTGCCCGGCTCGGGAGTGCACGTCGGCGGCGACACCGGCGGCAAGCCACGGATCGAGGCCCGACGCGAGCAGCGAACCGGTGAGCCCCGACAGCACGTCCCCCGACCCGGCGGTCGCCAGCCACGAACCCCGCGCGGCGTTCACGAGCGCCCGCCCGTCGGGATGGGCCACGATCGTCGTGTGCCCCTTGAGCAGCACCACCGCGTCGAACCGGCGAGCGGCGGCGCGGGCGGCACTCACCCGGTCGGCACCCGGCCTCGCACCGGTCAGCCGCTCGAACTCACCGTCGTGCGGCGTGAGCACGAGCGGCGTCTCCGGATCGCGCGCGTCCAGCACGTCCGGGTGCTGCGCGATCAGCGTGATCGCATCGGCATCGGCGCAGACCGGCACCCCCTGGCCGAGCGCGTGCGCGAGCACGTCCTTGCCGTCCCGGCCGGTGCCGATGCCCGGTCCCACGACCCACGCCTGCACCCGGCCCGCGTCGAAGATCGAGCCGGTGGCCACCACCTCCGGCCAGTGCCAGCGCACCACGTCGGCGGCGTGCCCCGCATACCGGACCATCCCCGATGTCGCGCGCACGGCTGCCGCGGCGGCGAGCACGGCGGCACCCGGGTAGGCCGACGAGCCCGCGGCGACGCCGGTGACGCCCTGCGTGTACTTGTTGTCCGCGGGGCCGGGCAGCGGCCACGCGGCGGCGACATCGGCCGGGTCCAACTGCAGCAGGTCCGCCTCGCCGAGCTCACCGCCGAGCCCGATGTCGACGAGCGTCACGTCCCCGCAACGTTCCGGGTTGAGCACGTGCACCGGCTTGTGCGCGCCGAAGGTGACCGTCGCGGTGGCCTGCACGGCCGGACCCTCCACCCAGCCGGTGTCCGGCTCGACGCCGCTCGGCAGATCCACGGCGAGCACGGGCGCATCGACCTGGGCCACCAGCTCCGCCGCGTCGGCGCGCAGCGGACCCTTCGCGGAGATGCCGACGATGCCGTCGATCACCAGGTCCGCCTTCGCGATCCACTGTGGACCCTGCTCGGGCGCGACGGCCCGGCCGCCCGCGCGCGTCAGCGCCGCGAGGCCGGCCGGGTGCGCCTTCTCCGGCTTCAGCAGCACCGCGGTCACGCCCACACCGCGCCTGCGCAGAAACGCACCTGCCCACAAGGCATCGCCGCCGTTGTTGCCGGCACCGACCAGGAGCACCACCCGCCGGCCCACCACCGCGCCGGTGTGCTCGGCAAGCAACTCCGCCGCGCGGACGCTCACGCCGTAGGCGGCGCGCCGCATCAGCGCGCCCTCGGGTGTCGCGGCCAGCAGGCGCGCCTCGGCGGCGCGCACGTGATCGGTCGTCCAGATTCCGCGCACAGCGCCTGTCTACTCCACCGTCACCGACTTCGCCAGATTCCGGGGCTTGTCGACGTCGTAGCCCCGGCTGCGGGCGATCTCGGCCGCGAGCACCTGCAGCGGCACCGTCGACACGAGCGGCTGCAGCAGCGTGGGCACGGCGGGTACCTCGACCAGCTCGTCGGCGAACGGACGCACCGTCTCGTCCCCTTCCTCGGCGATGACGATCGTGCGGGCACCCCGCGCCTGGATCTCGCTGATGTTGGAGACCAGCTTGGCGTGCAGCACCGCGCGGCCCTTCGGCGACGGCATCACGACCACCACGGGCAGGCCCTCTTCGATCAGTGCGATCGGCCCGTGCTTGAGCTCGCCCGCCGCGAAGCCCTCGGCGTGCATGTAGGCAAGCTCCTTGAGTTTGAGCGCACCCTCCAGCGCGACGGGAAAGCCGACGTGCCTGCCGAGGAACAGCACCGCCTTGGCGTCGGACATGCGGCGGCCCAGCTCGCGAACCTGATCCACAGTGGATAGAACCTTGTGGACGGCCGCGGGCATGGCCTCCAGTTCGGCGAACTCCCGCGCCACCTCGTCCGGGTACTTGGTGCCGCGTGCCTGGGCCAGCGCGAGCCCGACCAGGTAGTTGGCGGCGATCTGCGCGAGGAACGCCTTGGTGGAGGCGACGCCGATCTCCGGTCCGGCGTGCGTGTACAGCACGGCGTCGGACTCGCGCGGGATCTGGGCACCGTTGGTGTTGCAGACGGCCAGCACCCTGGCCTTCTGCTCGCGCGCGTGCCGCACCGCCTCGAGTGTGTCGGCGGTCTCGCCGGACTGGGAGACGGCCACGACGAGGGTGTCCCGGTCGAGCACGGGATCGCGGTAGCGGAACTCGCTGGCCAGCTCGACCTCGACGGGCAGCCGGCACCAGTGCTCGATCGCATACTTGGCCACGAGCCCGGAGTGGTACGCCGAGCCGCAGGCGACGACGAACACCTTGTCGACGTCACGCAGGTCCTGGTCGGACATGCGCTGCTCGTCCAGCACGATCCGGCCGGACTCGAAGTGCCCGCGCAGTGTGTTGGCCAGCGCGTCGGGCTGTTCCTCGATCTCCTTGAGCATGAAGTACTCGTGGCCGCCCTTCTCCGCCGCGGAGAGGTCCCAGTCCACGGTGAAGGGCTTGCCCTGCGCGGGTTCGCCGAAGAAGTCGGTCACCTCGCAGCCGTCGCGGCTGATCACCACCAGCTGGTCCTGGCCGAGCTCGATGGCGTCGCGGGTGTGCTCGATGAAGGCGGCAACATCGGAGGCGACGAACGTCTCGCCGTCGCCGACGCCGACGACGAGCGGCGACGACCGGCGCGCGGCCACCACCAGGTCCGGCTCGTCGGCGTGCGTGACGACCAGCGTGAACGCGCCCTCGAGCCGGCGGCACACGGCACGCACGCTGGCCGGGAGGTCACCCTTCGTGTCGCCCTCGGCGTAGGCGCGGGCAACGAGGTGAGCGGCGGTCTCGGTGTCGGTGTCGCTGGTCAGCTCCACGCCCGCGGCCTCGAGCTCGGCACGGAGCGCGGCGAAGTTCTCGATGATGCCGTTGTGCACGACCGCCACGCGCTCACTGCCGTCGCGGTGCGGGTGCGAGTTGCGGTCGATCGGCGCGCCGTGTGTCGCCCAGCGGGTGTGTCCCATACCCGCGGTGCCCGCGAAGGAACTCCGGCCGGCCGTGTCGAGGGCGGCCTCCAGGTTCGCCAGCCGCCCCGCCTTGCGCTCGACGGTCAGCGCGCCGCCACCGTCCAGCACCGCCACGCCGGCCGAGTCGTAGCCCCGGTACTCCATCCGGCGCAACCCGCCAAGCACCACGTCGAGCGCCTGCCGATGCCCGACGTATCCCACGATTCCACACACGTCCCCCAGCGTAACGACACAGCGTCACCCCCCGGCCCCGGCTCAGCGGGAGCGCGTTTAGCCCGCTAAACGCACTCTGGCGGCCGCCGCGCGCCGCGTTTCGCGGGCGAACTGCACTCGGCGCGCTGCGGTTCGCCCGCGAAACGCACTCCGTCTGCCGAGGGCGGGCCGGTCGGATACTCTCCAGCCATGGCCAGCAAGCCCAAGCGGTTACTCGACGAGCTGTCCCACCCCGGGCCCCACGAGGTGCTGCGCGGCGACCTCGCCCTCGTCGGCCTGCCCGGCGTCGTGTACACGCCCGCCGAGGGGCTGAACCTGCCGGCCGTCGCGTTCGGGCACGGGTGGCTCCAGCCGCCCGGCCGCTACCGGGAGCTGCTGCGCCACCTCGCGAGCTGGGGCATCGTCGCCGCCGCCCCGGCGACCCACCGCGGCCCGCTGCCCTCGCACCGGCTGTTCGCCGCCGACCTGCGCTCCACGCTCGACATGGTCACCGGCGTCCGGCTCGGCCCGGACGGCATCAGTGTCGACCCCCGCAAACTCGGCGTCGCCGGTCACTCCATCGGCGGTGGAGCCGCCGTCCTCGCCGCCGCGACAGAGGGTGACCCGCACATCAAGGCGGTCGCGACCATCGCCGCCGCCCAGACGATGCCCCAGGCCACCACCGCCGCCCGTTCCGTCACGGTTCCGGGCCTGCACTTGGCGGCCGACGACGACCTGGTCGCGCCCGCGACCGGCAACTCCGAGGCCATCGCCAACGCCTGGGCCGGGCCCGTGCAGCTGCGCACCATCCCCAAGTCGTCGCACCTCGGGGTCACCGAGGGTATGCACTGGAGCCAGCCGTTCCTGCACGGCAAACCCCACCGCACCACGCAGCGGGTGGTGCGCGCGCTGTTCACGGCGTTCTTCCTCACGGAACTGACCGGCACCGACACCTACCGACCGCTGCTGGACGCCGACCTCAAGACCGCACACCTGAACAGGGAAGCCGAGCCCGCGCTCAGCTGACGTCCGGCACTCGCAGCAGCCCGCACCCGACGGTGCCGTCGTCGTCCAGTGCCGTCACCAGGGCAAATCCAGGCCGGTCCAGAACGGCGACGACCTGGAACATCCCGATGGCCGCCCCGACGTCACCGACCGCCTCCGCAGGGTCCACGACTGCAGTCAGCCCGCTAAACGCAGCGTCGGCGACCGCGCGCTCCGCCTCGCCCAGTAGGCCGCCGGGGGCCGACAGGGCCACGGTGGTCACGTCGCCCGCCTCGATGGCGGCCCGCTCGAGCACACGCCGCACACCCGACGCGAGCGCCGCCTCGGGGTCACCGTCCACGGCCACGCGGGTCTCGATGCCGAGCACCTCCGCCAGCACGGGCCGCGGCGAACCCGCCGGCTCGACGAACACCGCCGCGGCCCCCTCGCCGAGCAGGCTGCCCCTGCGGCCCCGGTGCTCCTCCAGCCAAGCCCGCGCCGCGCTGTACTCCTCCACCGCGCCGCACACCACACCGCTCGCCCGCCCCGCGGCGAGCAGCCGCGTCCCGTACCGCAGCACCCCGAGCCCCGACAGCCTGCCGCCCGCGATCGTGGAGTTCGGCCCGGTCAGCTTGTGCCAGATCGCCGCCTGCGCCGCCGCACTGTTCATCAGCGCGAACGGCATCGTGGCAGGGTTGACGAAGTACGGTTTGCGGCGCGTCAGCGAGTCCCGGGTGAACTCCAGTTGGGTCTGCGCGCTGCCCGAGGTGGTGCCGAGCACCACCCCGGTGCGCTCGTCCACCGCAAGACCGGCCAGCACGTCACCCACGACGCCGATTCCCAGCGCGCTCGACCGGTCCATCGAGCCGGTGCCCTTCGTGCCCAGCGCCTCGTCCACCACGAAGTCCGCCGCCAGGAACGCCTCGTCGCCCGGTCCCCCGTCGACCCGGGTGGGCCGCGCCTGACCTGCCCGTAGCGCCGCGCGCCCGACCCCGCACGCCGAGATCGCCGACCACGCCGTGACCACCGCGCCCGTCACCGCGGCCTCCCCAGCACGACGACGGCGTTGTTACCGCCGAACGCGAGCGCGTTGTTCTGCACCACGTTCAGCTCGGCCTCCACGGCGGTGTTCGGCACGCAGTCGATGCCACACTCCGGGTCGGTCTCGCCGTGGTTGATGGTCGGTGGCACGAAGCTCCCGGCGATGCCCAGGGCACACGCGGCGGCTCCCAGAGCACTGGCAGCGCCCATCGTGTGCCCGAGCATGGATTTCACCGACACCGTACGGGGCGGCTGCTCGCCGAACACCTGCCGGATCGCGCCGCATTCGGTCGCGTCGTTGGCCTTGGTGCCGGTACCGTGCGCGGAGATCAGGTCGACCTCGTCCGGCGCCACCCCCGCGTCGGCCAGCGCCAGCTCCATGCAGCGCCGCACGCTGTCGCCATCGGGCGCCACCTGGTGGTGGGCGTCACAGTTCAGTCCGTACCCGAGCACCTCGGCGTAGCTGCGCGCCCCGCGCTCGCGCGCCGCCTCCAGCGGTTCCAGCAGCAGGACGGCGGCACCCTCACCGGTGAGGATGCCGCGCCGGTCCTTGTCGAACGGCCTGCACCGCTCCGGATCGACGGCACCCAGCCGGTAGAACCCGGTGAACGTCATCCGGCACAGCGCGTCCGCACCCCCGGACAGCGCGTACTCGGCCTCGCCGAGACGGACGGCGTCGAACCCGTTGCCGATCGCGTAGTTGCCCGCCGCGCAGGCTGTCGCGACGGTCGACACGTCGACGTCGGTCAGTCCCAGTTCCCGCGCGACGCCGACCGCAAGCCGGCTCGCAGGCACCCGGCGCGCCGCGGCCGGGTCCATCGCCTCGAAGCTCTCGCGGACAACGGTCTGCGCGAGCCGCTCACCGTCGTCGGAACCGCCGTCGGTGGTCCCGATCGACACGACCCCGGGCCGCTCGCGCAGCGCGCTCTCGGCGATGCCCGCGTCGGCGACCGCCATCCTCGCCGCCGCGATGGCGAACTGCGTCGCCCGGCCCGCCTCGGACACGGGAACGCGACGCAGCCAGCGCTCCGGCTCGAAGCCGCGCACCTCGCACCCGTTGGCATGGGCGAAACCCGTCGTGTCGAACGCCTCGATCGGGCCCGCGCCGCTGCGTCCCTCCCACAACGCCTCGGCGAACTCGCCGGCGCCGGTGCCGATGCTCGACACCACACCGATACCGGTGACCACGACCCTGCGCACGGCTCACGCGTCCAGCGCGGCGCTCAGCACCTCGTAGACGCCGCGGAGGTTGACGAGCCGGGCCAGCTCGTCCTCGTCGATCTCCACGTCGAACTCGATCTCCAGATGAGCCAGCAGCTCGATCATCTTCATCGAGTCCGCCTCGAGGTCATCGATGAACAGGTCCGTCTCGCTCACCTGCTCGGCGTCGACCTCCAGTACGCGGCAGACGAGCTGTTTGATCTCGTCGCTGCGCTCGGCGACCAGTGCGTTCATGTCAGCCAGCTGTTGTTCGAGAAGTCGTCGTCATCGAAGCTCTGCTCCCGGCGGGCGTGCCGCGGCGCCCGCCGGGGCGGTGGCGCCGGTGCCGGCTCGGGCTCCGGGGGTGGCGGTGGCGCCACCGAGCGGGAGTACTTGCGCTCCTGCGGCTCCGCCTGCGCCTGCGCATCGGCCTGCGGTGGTGACGGCGGTGGCGGCGGCGCCGACGAGTAGCCGGTGTAGCGGGCGAACTCGTCGGGCTGCTCGTCCTCCTCCGGGCCGAAGCCCATGACCTTGTCCTTGTCCGCGAGTGCCTTCTCGGTCACCCAGCCGCCGGCTTCCTTCTGCCTGCGTCCGAGCTCACCGAGATGCTTGGCGGCCCGCTCGGCGACCTTGCCCTGCTTCTGCAGGCTGTCACTCGCCCGCTGGCGCGCCTCCGAGGCCCTGCGCTCGCGCAGGGCCCGGCGGTCGGCCAGCTCGCGACTGATCTGGCCGAGACGCGCGATGACCGCCGCGGCCTTGCCCTCCGCCATCAGCCCTCCTCCTGTTCCGTCACGGGCGGTTACCTGTCGAACCGCACCGAGCGGTCACCGTCGTCGTGGAGCGAGCCGCTGATCCGTTGACCGCCGCCGCTGTTGCCGAAGATGCCGCCGTCGAGCCGGTAGGGGTTCGCGCCGCGTTCCTGGTCTCCGCCCTGGCCGCCGCCTGCGCCACCGCCCATGGCACCCATGCCGCCGCCCATCATGCCCATCCCGCCTGCGCCGCCCGCGCTGGCGCCACCCTGCGCGGCCGGAGCCGCCATGGCCTCCCCCATGCCGCCGGGCGCGGCAGCCACCCCGGCTCCGGCGCCGGCGGGTGTGGACTGCTCCTGGGCGCCGGACTGAGCCCCGGCGCTGAGCGTCTCCTCGGTGCCGGTCCCCACACCCGCGCTCCCGCCGGGGCCCCCACCGGCAACGCCTGGGTCGACGCCGCCGGCGCCGCCACCCATGCCGCCACCGGCCGCCGCGGCCTGCGCGTCCGTGCCGCCACCGCCGCCACCGCCGCCTCCGGCGAATCCGGCGGAGTCCGCACCGGCACCGGCCGGAGCCGCCGCGGCAGCGGCCCCCACGCCGGCCCCATCGCCGCCGGCCGGAACGCCGACGTCCCGCACGCCGTCGGCGGGACCACCGCGCACCGGATCGCCGGGCGCGCCACCCCCCTCGCCGCCCGCCAGGGGGTTCTCCCCGTACGCGGGCATCGTCCGGAAGTTCTCACGCGGCGCTCCGCCGCCGGCGCCGCCGGGACCCTGGCCGCCCGCCGTGCCGTCCTGAGTGGACTCGCCGAGCGTGTAGGTGGTGGGCGGCGGGGTGCCGTCGTCCACGGTGACCTTCGTGGGCCCGTCAGGGCCCTCCGGCTGCTCGGCCGTGATCTTGAGATTGCCGTCCTCGATGTGGATCTTGCCGTCCGGTCCCGGACGGTAGACCTTCTCGTCCCCTGCCGATCCCTCGCCCGAGCCCTGCGGCCCGAACTCGCCGTCTCGGCCGCCGCCCTCACCCCCGCGGCCGCCGTCCGTGCCCTCCGTGCCCTGCTCGCCGGTGCCGAAGTCGAGTTTGTAGTCCTTGGGCTGACCGGAGCCGTCGTCGACCGAGATGTCCATCTTGCCGTCGGCGTCCGGCTCGGTCATCTCCAGCTTGTGGTCGCCCTTCTCGACGGTGACCGTGTCCTGGTCGTCGCCGACGTCCTTGATGGCCTCGCCGGTCTCCGGGTCGATCGGGTACGGCTCACCGGTCTCCGGGTCGACCTCCAGGTCCTCGCCGGTCACCGGGTTCTTGCCGGGCTCCGGCGGCTTGTCCGCCCCCGGCGTCTCCATCTCGGGCACCGAGGGCGTGCCCCCACCGCCGGTGCCACCGCCGCCCGTGCCACCACCACCGGTGCCGGAACCTCCCGGCGTGCCGGGGCCGCCCGGGTTCGGCTGGGGCTGTGGCTGGGGTTGCGGCTGGGGTTGAGGGTTGGCGGCGCCCTCAGGGAACTCGCTCTTGTAGTCCTTGAGGTAGGTGTTGAGTTCCTCCCACGCCTGGTCGACCTGCTCCTTCGTGTTCTCGCACAGGTCCTTGAATTGCGCGTAGAGGTTGTCGTAGAGGTCGGTGTTCCACGACTGGCGAATCCACGTCTTGCACTCGTTCATCACCATCTGCTTGTTCTCGTCGTTGAGACCGCAGTCGTCGGAGCGGATGGTGGACTCGATATTGGTGCCGCACTCGGCGTCGACCCAGGCTGCGACCTCCAGCACCTCGTCCTGCGAGTCGAACTCTCCACGGGCGAGCTTCATCACCTGGCTGGCGATCTCCGGCACCGCGCTGCCGATGGTGGGCGTGTACATCGCGATGACCTCGTCGGCCTTGCTCTTGCACAACTCGTAGACGCTGCCGACGGTTTCCTCGATCACCTGCGCGGCGCCGTCGAGGTACTCGAGGAGTTCCTGCACGTTGGGTGCGATGTCCTCGCTGTACTTCTGGTAGGACGCGTTGGCGCCGGCACCGGTCCAGTCCTTGTACAGCGAGTTCAGGCTGGACTCGGTGGTGCCGTGGGTCTCCTTCAGCACGGTGTGCGCGTCGCGCAGCCGCTGAGCCTCGTCGAGGAACTTCTGGAAGTTGATGCCCCGCTGCTCGTCGAACAACTTCACGACGTCGCTGTCGTAGTTCAGGGGGCTGTCGATGTGACGGGAGTCGGACGGCGCCTCGGCGTCGATGGGCAGGAACTGTTCGAAGACCTCAAGGGCGGGCTTGGCCAGGTCGAACAACTCGTCGGACGTGGTGACGGCGCCGCTGCCGGAGCCGGGCGCCTGCGCACTGTCCAGTTCGGACTGGTTGCCGTCCAGCCGGTCGCGGACCTGGCGGTCGTGGTAGCCCGCCTGCTCGGACTCGTCCCTGGCGTTCTGGTAGACCTCGTCCGGGTTCACCCACTGGCCCTGGTTGTTCATCCCGAGCCCGGGTGCGACGTTGTACTGCTCGTAGTACTGGTCGGCGGCGCCGTTGTCGCTGCCGTCACCGGCCACCGAATACGCGGCGAGCACGTCCTGCTTCGTATCCGCCGAAACGTAGGGGTCGTCGAGAATGCGCTGCGTCTCTTCCCAGGTCTTCTCGCTCACATCCCGCTCCCCGACTGCGTGGCCGCCGAGGCCTGCTCGGACTCCGCCGCGGCGTACTGGTCACCCGCACTGCCGATGGACTGCGCCAGCCCGATGAGCGACGTGCACATGGCGTTGGCGCCCTTGCCCAGCTCGTCGATGGCGGCCGTGAAGTCGGCGCCCCACTGCGTGTGCGCCGTGCCGAACTCCGCTTCGGTCACCTTCGCGGGCGCGAGATCCTTCACCTCGTCCTGCGCGTCCTCGGCCGCGTCGTTGATCGCCTTGGCCTGGCTGGCCATCGCGCCGGTGTCGGCGGTGTAGCCGCCCGGCGCGTTGACACCTCCCGACGGCCCCGGCGAACTCGTCGTGGTGCTCTGCCCCGGTACGGACACGGCAGCTCCCCCTCAAGCTCGGTGTGGTGCGGTCGCTCCTACGACGCACGGGGGTCACGCCCGGTGCCGTCGCTAATGCACAGAATCTACCGATGTGCTGGTCAACCCGCACCGAAATCGGGGGTTTGCGTTACCAAACGGTATACGCCCGCGCAGGTGTCAGGACGCGGAGGCGACCACGCCGGCGAGCCGGTCGGCGGCGGCCTGGGCGGTGTCCTCGGCGGGCGCCTCGACCATCACCCGGATGAGCTGCTCCGTGCCGGACGGGCGCAGCAGCACACGGCCCTCGTCACCGAGTTCGGCGGTGACGGCGTCGACCGCTTCCCGGACGGTGGACGACGCGGCGACGGCCGCCTTGTCGGCAACGCGCACGTTGACCAGCACCTGGGGCAGCCTGCGCATGACGCCCGCGAGCTCGGCGAGGGGCTTGCCGGTCGCGGCGACGCGGCCCATGAGGCGCAACGCCGTCAGCAGGCCATCGCCTGTGGTGGCGTAGCCGGGCAGGACGACGTGGCCGGACTGCTCGCCACCGAGGGAGTAGCCGCCTGCGCGCAGTTCCTCGAGCACGTAGCGGTCGCCCACGGCGGTGGTACGCAGAGTGACGCCGTGGTCACGCATGGCAAGGTGCAGACCGAGGTTGCTCATCACCGTGGCGACCAGCGTGCTCTCGGCGAGCTCGCCCGCCTCGGCCATGGCGAGGGCGAGAACGGCCATGATCTGGTCGCCGTCGACGAGGTTTCCCCCGGCGTCCACGGCCAGGCAGCGGTCGGCGTCGCCGTCGTGTGCGATGCCGAGGTCGGCGCCGTGCTCGACCACCGCGGCGCACAGCTGCTCCGGGTGGGTGGAGCCGCAGCCGTCGTTGATGTTGACGCCGTTCGGCTCTGCGTGCAGGGCGATGACCTCGGCGCCCGCCTTCCGGTAGGCCGCGGGTGCGGCGGCCGAGGACGCTCCGTTGGCGCAGTCGACGACGACCCGCAGGCCGGTGAGCGGGTGCGGCGTCGCGGCCATGAGGTGGGCGAGGTAGCGATCGAGTGCGTCGCCGACGTCGGAGACCCGGCCGATCTGCTCCCCCGTGGGACGGTGAGGCTGGGCGGCGAGGCCGCTCTCGATCTCGTCTTCGATGCCGTCGGGCAGCTTGTGCCCACCGTCACCGAAGAGCTTGATGCCGTTGTCGGGCATCGGGTTGTGGGACGCGGAGATCATCACGCCCAGGTCGGCCGTCAGGTCGCCGACAAGGTGAGCGACGGCGGGGGTCGGCAGCACGCCGACCCGCAGCACGTCGGCGCCCGCGGAGGCGAGGCCTGCCACCACGGCGGCCTCGAGCATCTCGCCGCTGGCGCGCGGGTCGCGGCCGACGATCGCGACGGGGCGGTGTGAACGGTCATGGGCGGCGAGCACCCTGGCGGCACTGGCGGCGACCGACATCGCGAGTTCGGGCGTGAGTTCGGCGTTGGCGAGGCCGCGCACCCCGTCGGTGCCGAAAAGGCGGGCCATGTCCTCGACCTCCGTGTTCGTAGCTTCGCCGGCGTGTGTCGCGCCGGTCCGTGCCCCACCACCGTCGCGGTATCCCCCGAAAGGGGCGACCCGAACCAACCTAGCGGCCTGCCACCCCACCCCTCAGCCCGGGACGCACTCGGCGCGTTTAGCCCGCTAAACGCACTCCGGCGGCCCCGGCAAAGCGCGTTCAGCGGGCTCATTGCACCGATGAGCATGCCTCAGCAGTGCAGTAAGCCCGCTAAACGCAGGTCGGGGGCACCTGGGTACGACAGCACGAAGCGCCCGTCCGAGAAGTCGGACGGGCGCTCGCGTGTGTTGCAGGTCTCGTCAGCGCTTGCTGTACTGCGGCGCCTTGCGGGCCTTCTTGAGGCCGTACTTCTTCCGCTCGGTGGACCGGGCGTCCCGCGTCAGGAAGCCGGCCTTCTTCAGCGCCGGGCGGTCCTCGCTGTCCACCTCGGCGAGCGCACGCGCGATCGCCAGGCGCAGCGCACCGGCCTGGCCGGAGATGCCGCCGCCGTGCAGACGGGCGAAGATGTCGAACGACTCGGGCTTCTCCACGGTGGCCAGCGGCTCACGGATGAGCTGCTGGTGCACCTTGTTGGGGAAGTAGTCCTCGAGCGTCTTGCCGTTGAGCCTGAACTGGCCGGAGCCGGGCACGATCCGCACGCGGACGACCGCCTCCTTGCGGCGGCCGACCGTCTGCGCCGTGCCACCGGCAGCACGAGACGGCTTCGGCGCGGCCGGCGTCTCGCTGGTCACGACCGCGTCGGTCGCGGCCTCGGTCTCGGTGCTGGTCACGAACTGTTCCTCACTCACTGGGTCACCTGAGCGATCTTGGTGATCTCACGCTGCTGGGGCTTCTGTGCGGCGTGGGGGTGCTCGGGGCCTGCGTAGACCTTGAGCTTCTTCGCCTGCGCGCGGCCCAGCTTGTTCTTCGGCAGCATGCCCTTCACGACCTTCTCGACCAGCCGCTCGGGGCGGGTGTCGAGCAGCTCGCCGAAGGAGCGCTTCCGCAGGCCACCGGGGTAGCCGCTGTGCCGGTACGCGAACTTCTGCTCGCGCTTGTTGCCGGTGAGCGCCACCTTGTCGGCGTTGACGATGATGACGAAGTCACCAGTGTCCACATGCGGGGCGTAGGTGGGCTTGTGCTTGCCGCGCAGCAGCGTGGCGACCTCGGTCGCGAGCCGGCCGAGCACGACATCCTCGGCATCGATCACGTGCCAGGCACGGGTGATATCGCCGGGCTTGGGGCTGTACGTGGGCAAGGGTCTACCTCGTCGTCAACGGTCGTGTGGGGTCCGTGCGGGCGCAGCGCGTACGGCTGATGCGCGCACAACAACTTATGAAGATACCCGGTCGCTCAGAAGAGGGTGAAGGCGGGGGTCCGGCCCGACCTCCCATACTAATGTTTCCGGCAGCACACCGCGACCAGACGCTCCGGGGAGAAGAAAACATGAGACAGCGGCCGGCCGCCACCTCGCGCCCACGGCCCCTACGCCTGTCCGCCCTGGTCACGGCGGGTGTCCTGCTGCTGACGCTCGGCGCCGCCTGCTCCCCGGGCCGGGCCGGTACCGCGTTGCCCGACGGCGACCAGGCCGCCGAATACGTCAGCGCCAAGTTCACCCGGACCCTGGAACGGCTGGCCGACGACTTCGGCGGCAACGAACCGCGGCGGAGCACCCACCGGTCCTTCACGCGCATCGACGACAAGAAGGCCGACAACACGATCACCGCGATCCAGGTCGGCAGCCCCCCGTCGCGCCTCTACAAGAACCACTCCAACCGCGACTCCTCCGACTACCGCGACTACTTCCACCCTGCAGGCAGCGACGTCGAGTACATGCGGCTGGGACCGGTATACAAGGACCTCGCCCCCACCGAGTGGGTGTCGAAGCCGTACACCGCCGGCTCCCTCAACGTCTGCTACTGGGGTGGCTACACCGCCGTCTGCCGGATGCTGGACACCGTCAGCCAGTCGATGCAGAACGGCAGCGCCGCGAAGCAGGCGAAGAGCCTCGAGGACGGCAGCGTCGAACTCACCGCGGAGGTCACGCTGCGTGAGTTCCTCGACCAGCGGGTCGTCATTCTGCCCGACTGGGTGCTCGAACGGATCAGCGAGAAGATGCGCGACGGCGTGCTGAACACCCGGATCGCGCTCGACCCCGAGGGCAAGCTCATGGAGATCGAGATGAAGGGGCTGATCTCCGCCGACGGCCACGAGATCGAGATCAACGAGCACTATCAGGTGCTCGATCCCCCCACGGAGAACGATCTTCCGAAGGTGCCCTCGCCCGACGAGGTCACCGCGCTCACCACCGAGGCACAGGTCGACGACTTCTATCGGCGGATGGCCGAGATCACGAGCAGCGAGGGATAGCGGATGACACAGCCGCCCCACCAGCCACAGGGATGGTGGCAGCCGCCGCCGAACAACGGCCCGGGCTACCCGCCGCCGCAGACCGGATATGGGCAGCAGCCACCGATGCCAGCCGCGCACCAGCCGGCGCCCGCCTACGGTGGGAGCTTCCAGTCGCAGTACGGGGGCCTCGGCGCCTTCGACGGGACGACCGGATCGAGGCCCCGGCGTTCGAGGAAGCCACTGCTGGTCGCTGCCGGCGCGGTCGTCCTGGTCGCGGCGGCCGGTGCCGGGGCGTGGCTGCTCGGAGCCTTCCGTGGAGATGTGTTGGAGCAGGAGTCACTGCAGAACGGCGTGGCCACGGTCCTGCGCGACAGCTACGGCGAGCACGACGTGAGCAACGTGCAGTGCCCGGAGAACCAGGCGATCGAGACCGGCCACACGTTCGAATGCACGGTGGAGATCTCGGGCCGGCGCAAGGCGGTGTCGATCCGCGTTCTCAACGACAAACCCGAGTACGAGGTGGGGGCACCACAGTAGACAGTGGTGCGCCGGGAAACGTCGGCGCACACACGAAGGCGGGCCCGGCAGCAGTTGCCGGGCCCGCCTTCGTGTGTGATCCGCAGGGGATCAGAACATCCCCATGACGCCCTTGTCGGTCGCCTGGTAGCCGTCCGCGATCTGCGGCAGCGCGGTGCCGATCTGCGCGAGAACCTGCTTCAGCTCGTCCAGCGACTGGTTCCACTCCAGCTGCACGTTGTTCCAGGCCTCCATGGCCTCACCGGTCCAGGAGTCCACCAGCGGGGCGAGCCTGCCCTTGAGCTCCTCGAACAGCGCGTCGAGCTCGGCGCCGGTGCGGTCGCAGTCCTCGGCCGCGGTGTGGATGGTCGCGTAATCAACCTTGATGCCGTCAGGCATTGCCTACCTCCGTGAAGAAAGTCTGTGGAAATCGATGGGAAGGGTCAGCCGGCTCAGAGGCCGCCGAGCGTGTTGCCGATGTTGCTGATGGCGGAGTTCTGCTCCTCTTCCGCCTGCTGGTACTTGACACCGGACTGCTGGAGCAGCTCACCGATGTGCTGCAGCGCGTCGTTCAGCTTCCGGTTCTTCTCGTCGAACGCCGCCATGACGTTCTGGAAGGCGCGCGCCGCCTCGCCATCCCAGCCGGCCCGCGTGGCCTCGATGTTGTCGCGCAGCTGGTTCATGTTCTGGTCCATGCGCGACTTGATCTCTTCGACGTCCTGGTACGCCTGCTGGAACTGCTCCGGTGTCCCGGTAAAACCGCCTGCCATCGGGAGTGACCCCCTTCGTTTGTGGTTCGGCCTGTACGTCGGTCGTTCGTACTGGCTCTACGACGGAGACACTGCCATGAACGGTTCCCCGTTGTCGCGGCATGTGCCCAAGTAGTTGCTACCGTGAACGCTCCACATCGGAACCCGCCTGTGGACCAGCCGCAACCCCGATATCCAGGCCGTTTACCCCCGCCCACCCAGCTCCGCCCCCAAAGTGCGTTTAGCGGGCTAACTGCAGTCGGGGGAGCGGGCGGCCACCCGGGGGCACCGGGTTCCCGGGTGTGGTTCACCCGTGGGTGGGTCCGCCGGGTGGGCTCAGTTGGTGAACTCGAGGGTGCGCACGATCTGCTCACAGGCAGCCTCGACCCGCTGCCGCTGCCGGGCCTCCTGGCAGCCGATGCTCACCTGGGCGGTGCCTCGTGCGAAGACGTACCAGTTGACGATCGCGGCCGGTTTCGTCTCGACGTAGTGGATGGCGTCCTTGCCACCGAACGCGTGGTGCTCCCGGAACTCGCCGTAGCGCGTGGGGTTTGCCGCCAGCTGCTGCTGCAGCGCCGCGGCCAGCCGTCCGCGCTGGGCACCCGCGTCGTAGCCGAGGACGAACTCCTGCACGACCACCAGGTCGTCGTCCTCGGACCCCTGTGCGTCGTGGGGCTTCACCACCACCTGCCGGTCGGCGACGTTGTCCCCCGTCTGGGTCCAGTCCGCCGGCGCCACGAACTTGTACGAGTACTGCGCGAACGTGCGTCCCTGCGGCACCGGTGGTTCGTCGTCGCCGAGCGTCGCCACCAGCGTCACCGTGGCGGCGGCCACCAGCACCAAGGCCCCCGTGACCAGCCACAGCAGCGTGCGCCTGCGCCGAGGCTGGGTCGTCACCCCGCCGGTCTGTGGCGGCACCATGCCCTGCCGCACCGGCGGCATCGGCTGCCCCGCATGGCCACCGGGCCTGGCCGGCACCGGCTGCCGCGGCGCGCCGCCGCCCGCGCCCGCCGAACGCGCGGGCGGACTACCGTAACCGGGCCTGGCCACGACCGCCGTCCGCTCGTCGCGCACCGGCCCGCCCGCACCGGAGCGCGCCATGGCGGCCCCGGGCAGCGCACCAGTCCGATCCGGAAGCAGCTGCACCGCCCGCAGCGCGCCGCGCGCCACCACGGTCTCCGGCTGGTCCAGCGTGGTCGGCACAACGCCGGTCCGCTCGTGCACCAGCCGCGACACCATCGGAATCCGGCTCGACCCGCCCACCAGGAAGATGGCCGTCAGCTGCTGGGGACGCAGCCCCGCCGCCTCGATGGTCACGCTCGTCAGCTCCACCGCCCGGCCCAGCGGGGTGGCGACCAGACGTTCCAGATCCTCCCGGGTCACGTGGGCGTCCGCGAACGGCGGCGGCATCGGCACGTCCGTGTAGGCGTGCCGCGACAACGTCTCCTTCGCACCGCGAATGTCCTGGCGCAGCACCCTGCGCCGCCTGCGGTCGGCCAGCTCCCGGCCCTGCACGAGCTGGTCCCAGGCCCGCTGGTCGGCCGAGGACACCAGCGAGCCCACGTGCTCGAGTAGCGCCTGGTCGATGTCGGCGCCGCCGAAGCTGGGGTCGCCACGGGTGGCGAGCACCTCGAAGCCGCCCCTGCGGTGGGGACCCGCCGTCCGGCGCACCACGCTGACGTCGATCGTGCCGCCGCCGAGGTCCAGCACGGCCAGGGTGTCGCCGGGCTTGCCGCAGAACTCGACCGTGCGCTCCTGCCGGACGTCCGAGGGCGCGAACGTGGCGGCGTGGAACACCGCCGCGGCCACCGGTTCGGGTACCAGGGCCACCTCGTGCGCCAGCCGCCCGGCCGCCTGCCGCAGCAGGCGGGTCCGCACCGCGCCCCAGTCAGCCGGATGGGTCAGGACCAGCAGCCGCACCTCGGCACCCGCCGCGAGCCGGCGCGCCTCGCTCACCGCGCGGGCCAGCACGGCGTTCATCACGTCGACGACCCGCAGCACCGTGTCGCCCAGCAGCAGTTCGCCCTCGTCGATCCTGCGCTTCGGGTTCGGCTCGAACCGCGACGGATCGACCGCCGCCTGTCGTTCGGCCTCCTGCCCGACGAACAGCGTGCCGTCGGGCGCCGCGTACACGGCCGAGGACATCAGCGGCTGGCCGTCCACCACGACGACCTGTGGTTCGCGACCGTTCACCGAGGCGACCACGCAGGTGCTCGATGTCCCGAAGTCCACCGCCACCCGCAAGGTCACCAACAGCTCCCACTCGTCGTGAATATGTCGGAGGCCACTCTTGCAGATGCCTCCGACACGCCACCGCCGCGGCTCGCCGCCGGCCCTACTCCGGCTGAATCCACGAGACGTGCATGAGCTGCTTACCGACCTTGCGACTGACGAGAACACCCCGTCCGGGTGGCATCGGCCCCGCCTTCACGTTGCCGAGCAGTGCACCCTCGTCCTTGGACCCGTTCATGATCAGGCCCGGCATCGCCAGCTCCTTGAGCTTGCCGATGATCGGATCCATGCCGGTCCGCGCTGCACCACCGGTGCGCCTCGCGACCACCATGTGCAGGCCGACGTCCTTGGCCTGCGGCAGGTACTCCGACAGCGGGCGCAGCGGGTTGTTCGACGACGTCGCGACGAGGTCGTAGTCGTCGACCACGACGAACAGCTCCGGACCACTCCACCACGAGCGATCCTTCAGCTGCTGAGGCGTCACGTCCGGCCCGGGCAGGCGCTTGGCCATCGACGCCGCGACCTCCTTGACCATGCCGTCCAGCTGGTTCGCCGACACGGCGTAGCCGAGCAGCTGGTCGCCGTCGACGAAACCGAGCATGGTGCGCCGGTAGTCGACGAGGATGACGACCGCTTCCTTCTTCGAGTACCGCGTGGTGATGCCACGAACGATCTGCCGGAGCAGGTTCGTCTTGCCCGACTCGCCGTCCGCGTACGCGAGGAAATGCGGGTCGGCGTCGAAGTCGAGGTAGACCGGCGCCAGCTCGTCCTCGTTGACCCCGATGGGGATGAGCCGCGAGTCGCGACGCGGGTCCTGCGCGACCAGCTCCTCGTAGGTGATGAGCTCGGGCAGCAGCCTGACCTGGGGTGCGGGCCTGCCCTTCCACGCCGCCGAGATCTTCGCGACGGCGTCCGCCACGCCGTTACCCACGTCCTGGTCGTCGCTGGAGCCGTCGATACGCGGCAGCCCGGCAAGAAAGTGCAGCTTGTCCCTGGTCAGGCCGCGGCCCGGACGGCCTGCGGGCACGTTGACGGCCACCCTGCGGTCGATGTCGGACTCGCTCGGGTCACCGAGCCGCAGCTCGAAGCGCGTGCCGAGCATGTCCTTGATCGCGGGCCGGATGTCGGCCCACCGGTTCGACGCGATGATGACGTGGACGCCATAGGTGAGTCCCTGTACCGCCAGCTTGGTGATCTGCGGCTCGAGCTCGTCGAAGTCGTCCCGCAGCGCCCTCCAGCCGTCGACGACGAGAAACGCGTCGCCGAAGGGGTCCTGCTCGGCGGTGATCTCGCCACGGCGCTTGCGATTGCGGAAATCGTTCATCGAGTCGACGCTGAGCGCCCCGAACCGCGCCTCCCGTTCGTTGACCAGCGTGGTCAGCTCGGCAACGATGCGGCGCGCCTTGTCCGGCTCGCGGCGGGCCACGGCGACGCCGCCGACGTGCGGCAGCCCGTCGAGCCCGGCGAGCGTGCCACCGCCGAGGTCGATGCAGTAGAACTGCGCCTCCGCGGGCGTGTGGGTGAGCGCCATCGACATGATCAGCGTGCGCAGCAGTGTCGACTTGCCCGACTGGGGACCGCCGACCACCACGCCGTGGCCCGCGGCGCCGGAGAAGTCGGCCCACATCGGGTCACGCCGCTGCTCGTACGGGCGGTCGACGATGCCGAGCGGAACCTGGAGCCTCCCGTTGCCGAAGAACCCGACCGGCGACAGACCACGATCCTCGGTCGGGTTGAGGTTCGGCAGCAGGGTGTCCAGCGAATTGGGTTCCTTGAGCGGCGGCAGCCACACCTCGTGCGCGGGAGGGCCCTGGCCGACCAGCCGGGAGACGATCACGTCGAGCTCGCTCGGCTCGACGGCCTCCTCGGACTCCTGCCGGGGCTGCTCGACGATCTCCGGCTCCGGCTCCGGCTCGCGGGGCAGCTCCACGAAGTCCGGCACGAACAGCTGCGGCCGTTTGTCGGCGCGCACCACCTTGGCGCCCGGCGCCGCGGCCTTGATGCCGGCGGGCCGGTACGGGCCCGACACGTATGACGCCTTGAACCGCACCAGCGTGGAGGTGTCGTACTTGAGGTAGCCACCACCGGGCACCGACGGCAGCTCGAAGGCGTCCGGCACGCCGATCGCCGCGCGGGACTCGGCCGCGGAGAACGTCTTCAGACCGATCCGGTAGGACAGGTGCGAGTCCAGGCCGCGCAGCTTGCCCTCCTCCAGGCGCTGGGAGGCGAGCAGCATGTGCATCTGCAGCGACCGGCCGAGGCGGCCGATGGCGACGAAGAGGTCGATGAAGTCGGGCTTGGCCGACAGCAGCTCCGAGAACTCGTCGACGACGATGAACAGCGCCGGCAGGGGGTCAAGGTCGGCGCCGTTCTCCCTCGCCTTCTCGTACTCCCAGACGTTCTTGAAGTTGCCGCCGTTCTTCAGGGCCTCCTGCCTGCGGTTCATCTCCCCGGCCAGCGCGTCTTTCATGCGGTCGACCAGTGTCACCTCGTCGGCCAGGTTGGTGATGACGGCCGACACGTGCGGGGCCTTGTCCAGCCCGAGGAACGTGGCACCACCCTTGAAGTCGACGAGCACGAAGTTCAGCGTCGTCGACGAGTGGGTGGCGAGCATGCCCAGCACCAGAGTCCGAAGGAACTCCGACTTACCGGAGCCGGTGGCGCCGATGCACAGGCCGTGCGGGCCCATGCCCTCCATGGCCGCTTCCTTGATGTCCAGCTCCACCGGCTGGCCGTACTCGCCGACGCCGAAGGGCACGCGATAGCGGTCCCGGACCGGGCGCGGCCGCCACGCCTGCTGGACGTCGAATGTCATCGGGTCGCCGGGGATGCCCAGCAGCTCCAGCAGCGACGGGTTGGACAGCAGCGGCTGCTCCTCGCTGTCGTCCGCGGCGGCCGTGCCCATCCGGTAGGGCGAGATCTTGCGGGCGAGCGCCTCGGCCTCCACGACGCTGAGCGTGTCGGGCTTGCCGAACCACTCGACCCCGCCGGCGCTGCGGGCGCCGAGGCGGGTCTCCTCGACCACCAGCCGCAGCCCGCGCCGGGCGGCCAGGTTGCCGATCGAGTCGGAGAGGTCGATGAGCGTGACGCCGACCAGGCCTTCCTCGAGCAGAATCTGTTCCTCACCGGTGACGTCGGCGTCGTCGATGACGATCACGACGTGCGGCTGGTCGGGCGCGGGTGTCGCGTTGCGGGAGAACCGCTGCCGGTCCCGCAGCTCCTCGTCCAGCCACTGCTCGATCTGCGCGAGGGAGCCGGCCATCATGCGCATCTGCCCGATGCCGTCGGACAGCGCAGGGTGCTGCACGTGGGGCAGCCACTTGGCCCACTCCCACTCCTCCTTGGCGCGGCCCGCGGTGGCCACACCGATCAGCACGTCGTCCGGGCTGTGGAACGTGACCAGCTGGGCGAGCATGGCCCTGGTCAGCCCTCGCGTCAACGTCTTGTCGCCCTGCATGCCGACTGCGGCGAACCCCCGCAGCGTGATCTGGGTCGGCAGGTCGGGCACGATCGAGTGGGCGCGGACGAAACGGCGCAGCGCGAGCGTGGCGATGGGCTCCAGCTCGTCGACCGGGCCGGTCTGCGGCGGCACGAGCCGGGTGGCGAGCCGGTGGGAGCTGCGCCCGACGCGCAGGTGCAGAAAGTCCTGGTCGCTCTGCCTGCGCTCCCACATGCGCCGGGTCGTCGCCAGTGACCACAGGCTCCCCGGATCGGGGTGGACCCATTCGAGGGCGGCCCGCTGGTCGGCCATCGCCTCGCGGGCGCGGTCGCGCATCTGGCCGAGGTACCGCAGGTAGTCCTTGCGGTCCTCGTTCATCTCGGCCTTCTTCTGCTGACCGCCGCGGCCGCCACCGGCGAACATGCCGACCATGGACATCATCATCATGAGCGGCATCATGAGGAAGAACGGGCTGCGGGCCATGCCCGTGTCGGCCGAGAACATGAAGACGACCATGCCGACCATCGCCACGATCATGACGACGGGCATCAGCTTCATGATGATGTTGCCGGGAATGGTCCTCGGAACCTCGGGCGGCGGCTCGAGGTGGACCTCGCCACCCGGCGGGCGGGGAGCAGCAAGCCGTGGCGAGCGCTTGAACTGCAACGTGCTCACGGAAAATGGTCCCCTCTTCGACTCGACGATGGCGGCCGACCAGGCGCGCCGCTCAACGTATCGCACACCCCTGACAGCGGCGGAGCGCCGCTGCCGGACGACCACGGTATCGGCTCGGCGGGCGTTCGTCCCCGGAAATGCGTAAACGCGCACCCGGTCGAGGCACCGGCGACACGAAATCCGGGATAGTGGCCCACCACCGGGCGGCGAGGGTCAATACTGTAGGCCGCGCGACGCCGGACAAGGCGGCCTCGCCGGGCGGCGAGGCCGCCCGCAGGTGCGGTTCGGTATAAGTAGCTGGCGGCATTCTCACCAGGTAGGGGGCGAACAGGTGGCAACGGGCACGACCGTATTCAGCAGGGTCACGGTGGTGGCGCCGCGGACCCGCATCGACGTGGCGCTGCCTGCCGATGTGGCCGTGGCCGACCTGATGCCGATGCTGCTGGAGATGGCCAAGGAGGTCAGCCCGGACGGCGGGGCCCGGCACGGCGGGTGGGTGCTCGCCAAGCTGGGTGACGCTCCGCTCGATCCCAGTCGCACACTCGCCTCTCTCGGCGTGATCGACGGCGAGCTGCTCCAGCTGCGCAAACGCAACGAGAATCCGCCCCCTCCGCTGTACGACGACGTCGTCGACGCGATCGCCGAGGCGGAGCCGGACGGCTTCCGGCCGTGGACCAAGGAGACGGCCCAGCGCATCGGGCACATCGCGGGCGGGCTGGCGCTGGTCACCGCCGCGCTCGCCCTGTTCTTCGGCGGCTCCCTGTTCGGCGGCAATGGGCTGGCGGCCGCGATCACCGCCGGTGTCGGCGCCATCGCCTGCGTGGCCGTCGGTGCCACGCTCGCGAAGGCCTATCAGGCCGAGTCCACCGGGGTCCTCGTGGCCGCGGCCGGCGGGCTGCCGCTGGCCTTCGTCAGCGGCTTCTCCATCGTCCCCGGCGTGTCACTGCGGGCGAACCTGCTGCTCGCGAGCGCGCTGGTGGTCGTGGTGGCCGCCGTGTGCATTCTCGTGATCGGCGCGGGCATCACGACGTTCATCGCGGCCGCGACCGCGGGCACGCTGGGGCTCGTCGCCTTCCTGGTGGCGACGCTCATCGCCCACCCGGCGCCCGGCATCGCCGCGGGCACCGCCGCCGTGTCCCTCGCCGGCATCTCCATGCTGCCGCGGGCCACGATCTGGCTGGCCAAGCTGCCACTGCCTCATGTTCCGGGCACCGCGGAGGAGCTCAAGGAGGACTCCGGTTACCCGGACTACTCGGCAATCGAGCGCAAGACCAGCGTGGCGCACAACTACATGACCGGGCTGCTCGTCGGGTGCGGTTCTGTCACGGCGATCTCGGCGATCGTCACGTCGTCGGCGCCCGGCATCTACGGCATTCTCACCAGTGTTCTCGCCACGCTCGTACTGCTGCTGCGGGCGCGTACCTACGCCAACGGCAGCCAGGCCGTGGCCTTGCTGACCACCGGCATGTTCTCGGCGGGCGGCATCCTGATCGGGTGGCTGTGGACCGAGGATCCCGC
This sequence comes from Prauserella muralis, assembly GCF_003202285.1. GTDB lineage: Bacteria > Actinomycetota > Actinomycetes > Mycobacteriales > Pseudonocardiaceae > Prauserella_B > Prauserella_B muralis. The sequence continues at coordinate 1,617,680 of NZ_MASW01000001.1, read as the reverse complement.
CGGCCGCCTCATCTGGGTCTTCGGAGCGCTGATCCTGCTCGCCGCCGGCGCGCTGGTGCTCGGCGTGGTGTTCCCGAACCAGCGTTTCTCGCCGCCGATGCGCAGGACGGTGGAGATCATCGAGGCGGTGTGCATCGCGTCGATCCTGCCGCTCGCACTGGCCGTGATGGGGCTGTACTCGACGCTGCGCCACCTCGACTTCGGGTGATCGGGCAAGCCGCTTCATGAGAGCGAGGGGTTCACGCGTGCGCTCGGCAAGGCCCGTTCAGCGGGCGACCGCATTGTTGATGACCGCGACGATCGGCGCGCTCGGCCCCGGCCTCCTGCCGTTGCCCGCGGCGGCGCAGCCGACGGTGGCGCCCGAGGACGGCGGTTTCTACGCGTCCCCGCCGCCGGTCGACATGGGTTACCTGCCGGGCGACACCGGGCAGCCGGACCAGAACTACACGCAGAAGGTCGGCTGCGTCGAGCGGGACCTGGAGAACAACATCCAGCTGAACCAGGCGCCCTGGGGTCAGCTGTACCTGCGGCTCGACGAAGTCCACCGGCTCATGCGCGGCACCACAAAGGGTGTCGGCATCAAGCCGAACGGCCAGCCGGTACGGGTCGCCGTGATCGACACCGGCGTCACCGCGAGCCACCCGTTCTTCGAGGGCCGGGTGAAGTCCGGCGGTGACTACGTCAAGGACACCGGGCAGCCGGGGCTGGAGGACTGCGACGGCCACGGCACGGAGGTCGCCGGCATCATCGCCGCGGACACTCCCGAGGACCAGATGAAGTTCACCGGGGTCGCACCCGACGCGGAGATCATCTCGATCCGGCAGTCGAGCCAGAACTATGCGCCCGACGACTCCGCCACGCCGAGCCAGGGAGCAGGCGGGGACGCAGGCGGCCAGTCCGGTGGAGATGCGGGCGACGCGGGTGGAGATGCGGGTGACGCGGGCGGCGCCGGTGGCGCGTCGGGTCCCGGCCGCCCCGGCGGTACCGGTGCCGCGCAGGACGGCGGGGGCCGGACGCAGGGCGACGAGGGTTCGGCCGGGACGCTGGACACGCTGGCGCAGGCCGTGGTGCGGGCGACGGCCATGGGCGTCGACGTCATCAACGTCTCGATCAACAACTGCCGCTCCGCCGACGGCGGCATCACGGAGGGCGAGAAGCGCCTGCAGGCGGCCGTGCACAACGCGGTCGAGAACAACGTCGTGGTCGTGGCGGCCGCAGGCAACCTCAGTGAGAAGTGCGAGCAGAACGACCAGCCCGACGCGAACGCCCCGAAGACCATCGTGACGCCGCCGTGGTTCGCCGAGGACGTGCTGTCGGTGGCCGCGATCGACAAGACCGGCGGCGTCGCCGATTTCTCCCTCAACGGGCCGTGGGTCAGCGTCGCCGCGCCCGGGACCGAGATCATCTCGCTGGACCCGGCCGAGGGCTCGTCCGGCCTGGCGAACCTGACGATCGAGAACGGCGAGTCGCAGCCGATCAAGGGCACCAGCTTCGCGGCGCCCTACGTCGCCGGGCTGGCCGCGCTGGTGCGGGCGAAGTTCCCGGAACTGAACGCACGCGAGGTGATGAACCGCATCACGAGCACCGCGCAGCACCCGGCGGCGCCGGGTGGCCGGGACAACTTCGTGGGCTACGGGGTGATCGATCCGATGGCGGCGCTCACGGCGACGGTGCCCGAGGAGGAGGGGCTGCCTCCCGACTCGGCCGTGGCGTTGCCCTCCGACATGCCGCCTGCGGCCGACCGGAACTGGACGCCGGTGATCGTGGCGCTGGCGGGGTCCGGCGGCGCCCTGACGGCCCTGCTGGTGACCCTTTTCGTGGTCCACACGATCCGCAGGAACCGACCGGCCGAACCCCGCTGACGGACACGGACACCCGGACCCCCGCAGCCCTCTTCCCGTGCCCACCTCCGCCTGCCTCATGCGCGTTTAGCGGGCTAACTGCAGTCGGCCCCCGGCCACCGGAGCGCGTTTAGCGGGCTCACTGCACCCGGGTGGCCCCCGCTGACTGCAGTTGGCCCGCTAAACGCAGCGGTGGTGCGTTGTGGATCTTGGCCGTTGGGCTCTGGCGACTCGCCGAGAGGGACACGCGCAGACGAAAGGGCGGCCTTCGGAGCCCGGCACCGACCGGGCCCGAAGGCCGCCCTTGCACTCTCAGTTGCCGCCGGCCGCGGCTGCCCCCTCCTCCTGGACGATCGTGCCGCCCTCAGGATCCACGGGGATGGCGTCGTAGGTGCGCATGACGTCCTGCGTGTTCAGCGACGCGCCCACCGGGAGAAGCTTGATGATCGACTCGGGCGCAGGCCGTAGATCGGTCAGGCCGAGGGCAGTCGCGGTTGCCTGGTTCGGCACGCTGTAGCGCATACCGCGATCGGAGATCAACTGGATGCTGCCCTTACCGAACGTCTCCGCGGTCGTCGCCGAACGCACGGCCGCGGCGAAACCGGGCCGCATGTGGAAGTAGTCGATCTTCCAGCCGTCCGGACCCGGAGTGCCGATCTTGACCAGCTGCGGCTGGCCCTGCGCATTCTTCGGGCCAGGCATCACGGAGCGCACGTAGACCGCTGTCCGTACGGCCTCGCTCGCGCCCTCTCCCACGACGGTCCAGCCGAGGCACGACACGGGATGCTGGCGCGGCGAAAGAACACTGGGGACACTCTGCGGGTAGTACCCGACGTCCAAATACTCCTCGCTGCCCGGCTCCACGAACGGCATGTTCGTCAACTGGTCGGGGTTCACCGCCGGAATGCCGCCTCCGGCACCGGTGGTGGTGTTCTTGAACCGGGTCAGCTCAGCCACCGCCTGCGGGACTTGCTGCACACCCGAACGGCTGACGACGTAGTAGTCGCTGCCCTCCGTTCGCGGGATCCGGAAGACCGAGCCCACCGGGAGCGCGTCGATGTTGAAGCCCGACGTCGCGCTGCCTGCCCCCTCGATCTCAGGCGCCTTCAGCTCGCCCACCGCGGGGATCGCGTTCAGCAGGCCCGTCGAGATGTGCCGCGCATCGCTCGGGTCCAGTTCGAGCGCCTGCCGAACGGCCTCATCGGACAGGTCCACTTCGGCCCTCACGGCGTTGGCGCTGCCGTCCTCGGGCTCGGGCCCCTGCCGGTACACGAGGTAGGTCTTGCCGTCGTCGGCGGTTACCAGGAGTGCCTGCTCCTGGCTCAACTGCGAGCCGAGGTTGGTGTTGCCGGCGAACACCGTCGTTTCGGTCGTCGCGTTCTGCCGCGCGAGCTCGTCCGGAACGGTCTCGTCCATGACGATCTCGTCACAGACCGCCCAGTCGGTGGAGATCAGCTGGTCCTGGTTGGGCAGGAGTTCCGGGCCGTTCGGTATGCCCTGAAGCCGGCCACGTGGGATGTCCTTGAGCTGCTCGTCCGGGACGACCTCCGGTTCGACGGCCTGGACGGCTCCGCCCTGCTGTTGTGCGGCGCCGCCCTCGCCGCCGCCCTGCTGGGCCATGAGCATCAGGCGGGCCGACGCGAGATTGAACGTGGGAATGAGCTTCTTGGGGTTGCCCGCCACCACATAGACCGAACCCGACTGCTCACCGATGACGATGCCCGAATCGGGTGCTTTTGGCGCAGGCTTGAAGAAGCCGAAGATCACGAAGCCCAGCATCGCGAGGGCGCTGAGCACCACTCCGACGATGGTCGCACGCGAGTGCGTTCGCATAGGGTCGTGCAACATCACTGAGTCCTTGCGGACCAGCGCGGACTGCATCCGCCGCAGCACGAACTGGTACGCCTGGACTTGCGACTTGGTTGTCGGTGTTGACGGCATTCTCGACCTACAGCTCTCCCACTCGCGGTACGGTTCCGCAGGATAGCCGTGCGGGGACCGGTCTGGTGTTGGTTTCTACCAACTCAGGGAAGCGTCCGGTCCCCCGGGACCGGCTCCCAGCGCAGTTGCACGAACGAGGGGAAGAGAACGAGCGGATGTCCGTCACCACTCCTCCACGTCCGCCGGGTCCTCCACCTGGCTCACAGCCGCCTCCAGGGCGGCCTCCGGGGCCCCCGCAGGGCCCGCGAGGCCCGGGTGGGCCAGGTGGCCATGGCGGTGGGCCTGGCGGTCCTGGTGGTCCACGCGGGCCACAGGGGCCCGGTGGCCCGGGCGGACCCGGTGGGCCGGGGGGACCGGGCGGTCCTGGTGGGCCGCCTCCGGGACAGCAACCCCCTCGTCCGGGAGGCGCCGGTTCGGCGCCCCGGCCGACGCCGGTAGCCCCTCCGGCGCGACGGCGCGCGCTCGGCGCGAACCTGGGCCCGCTGCCCGTGATGAACATCGTGATGCTGGAGGTCGGACTGGCCGTCGGCCTCGTGCTCCTGGCCATCGACGATTCACTGTTGTATGTCGCCATCGGCATCGTCGCGGTCGCCCTCCTGCTCGCGTTCTTGCGCTGGGGTGGCCAGTGGTTCACTCAATGGGCTGGACTTACCGCGCGATACACGTTCCGGTCCCACGATCGGGTCGCGACCCCGCCGACTCCCACGAGCATCGAGGAGATCGCCGCGGAGGACGACGGGCAGGGAGTCATCGGCCCGGACGACGCGCGGGTCAGCCTCCTCAGGCTCGTCGTGCCCGACCTGGTGGTGGCGCAGGGCAGGGACCACGAGCACCAGGAAGTCGGTCTTGCGTGGCATGACGGCACCTGGACGGCGGTTCTGCTCGTGGAGCCGACCCCGGCGCTGATCACCCAGGCGGGTGGCGCGCCGAGTCTGCCGTTGTCCGCGCTGGCACCGTGCCTGGAAGACCGCGGGGTCGTGCTGGACTCCATCCAGATGACGTGGCATTGCTATCCGGGCAGCGCGGCGCTGCCGACCGACTCGCCTGCGCTCACCTCGTACATGGAGGTGCTGGGGCCGCTGCCTGCCGCTGCGCGGCGAACGACCTGGGTGTCGATTCGGCTGGACCCTCGGCGGTGCCCGTCCGCCGTTCGTGAGCGTGGCGGCGGTGTGGTGGGCGCTCATCGGGCACTGATGGGCGCGCTCTCCCGGGTGCGTAACGCCCTGGAGTCACGCGGCGTGCCGACACGTCCACTGGATCCGGACGAGCTGCTGCGTGCCGGTATTTCGGCGGCTGAACTGACCGGGGTCGCTGGTTCGCATTCCCGGGTCGCCCTTCACGAGCGCTGGACCGGTGTCACCGCGGCGGGTATTGGACACGCCAGCTACGCGATCACCGGGTGGCCGAAGGGCAAGATCACCAACAGCCTCAACGCGTTGACCAGTGTGCGCGCCTTGTCGGCAACGGTGGCGATGGCGATCTCGCCGTCACAGGAGGAGGGCCAGGTCGGGCTGCGAGGTGTCGTGCGGGTCAGCGCAAGGAACCCGCGCGAGCTCGACGCGGCCGATCAGCGGCTGTCGGGTCTGGCGGAGCGCGTGGGCGTGAGCCTGACGCCGCTACGAGGCTTGCAGGCCGATGGCTTCGCCGCCACGCTGCCGATGGGAGGCAAGGCATGAGCAGCTCGCGCGTCCACGACGCGAACCAGGGCATCGGGGTGGCGCCCGAGTTCACGGTGGATCCGGCGCTGCTGGACGCGATCAGCCCGTCCGGCGACCGGGGTGGGATCGTGCTCGGATCCGGGTTGCAGGGTGAGCCGCTGACGGTGTCGGCGCTGCGGGCGGCGCCCACCCGAATCGTGCTGGTCGGCGGGCTGTATCTGGCGCGGCAGGTGGCGTTGCGGGCGATGGCAGTCGGTGCGTGGGTCGTCGTGGCGACCGGCCGGCCGACCGCGTGGCACGTGCTGTCGAAGGCCGCCGGCACGCTGCCGAACGGTCAGCCGTCTCCGTTGGTGCAGATCCGGCGGCTTTCGCCGGTCGAGTTGCCACGTCCCTCGGAGGACGCGCCGTTGCTGGTCGTGCATGACGGTGGCCCGACCCCGCAGGATCTCTTCCCGCCGCGGTCGCCGTGGCAGACGACGGTGTACGTGCTGCCCTACCTGCACCCGCAGGCCGGTGCGCTGGCGAACGCGGCGGATCTGGTGCTGATGCAGCGCCTGCCGGCGGGCCAGGCGGAACTGGCCGCGCGGATCTGGCGGCTGCCACCGCAGATGATGCGGCAGCTCACGACGCTGAAGGACGACCAGGCAGTGGCACTGGGACGTAACCTGTGGCGCCCGTTGCGACTGGTCACCACCGGCAAGGAGCAACAAATCCTCGGCCCGGTCCGCCGCGGCGACTGACCGCACCCCCCAAACTGCATTTAGCCCGCTGAACGCACCCGGGCGCGTTCAGCGGGCTAAATGCAGTTTGGGGGTGCGTTTCGCGGGCTAAACGCGGTTTGGGCGGCGCATTGGGCCCAGGTGGATGCTGGGCAATGTGTCAAGGGTCGTGTGGCAGCTTGTGGACAAGGCCGGCGATGTGGACAACGACGCCTCTCGAAGAACGTTTTGGCGAATTGTGTCGGTGCTGTCAGCCACGCTGCATCCATGGTGAAAACAACACACCCAGAAGACCTGACGGACGTTTTCCGCGGCTCTGTCGCTCGCGCCGAGGGATACGTGACAGCTGGACAGCTACGGGGGCCTCGCTTCCGGCGCCTGTTCCAGGATGTCTACGCGCCTGCCCACTTACCGGTGACGCACGAACTCCGATGCCGGGGCGCCGCCTTGCTGGTGCCGAAGGACGCCGTCCTCACCGGACGGTCAGCAGCGACGGTTCTCGGCGTGGACCTGGCCAAACCGCACGACCCTGTGGAGTTCGTCGTCCCGGAGGAGTCGCGCTTCGGCCCGATCAAGGGCATCCACGTGCGTCGCACTGCCGTCAAACGACGAGAATCGCGGCCCTGGCACGGCATACGCATCGCTCGACCGTCCCGAATCGCACTCGATCTGCTGCTTCGCCATTCGCCGCGAACCCGCGGCTGGGTCCGTCGCCTACGCATCGCCGTCCCCGACCTTGACGCCTTTCTCCGCTCAAGGCTGGTCTCTCGCGCGACAGTCGAACGGTCGCTTTTCCGGCGCCGGAATCGCGGCATTCGACTCGCTCGGCACGCCCTGACGCTGTCCGACGCGCGCGCCGAATCTCCGCCCGAGTCCGAACTCCGCGTGATTCTGCGAGTCGGCGGGTTCGATCCCACACCGCAGTACAGCATCAGACGTGGCAGGAAAGAGATCGCAAGGCTCGATCTCGCCCTGGCGGACAGCAAGACAGCAATCGAGTACGACGGACGTTGGCATTTGGAACAGCTGCAAACCAAGCTGGACACGGCTCGGCGACGGTGGCTGACCTCCACGGGGTGGCACGTCATTGTCGTCACCGCGGAACAGCTGGCCGAGGACTACCGCAAGATTCTCGAGGAGGTTCGCGCCGCACATCGGCGACGGTGGGCTTAACCGTTGTCGGCGACCTCAGCGCGCACATTGCGCGTCAGCTCGGCACGCGCGGCCAACTCGGCGTCCGGTGGGTAGTCGACCCGTACCAGCGTCAGACCGTGCGGCGGCGCGACCACGCTCTCGCGAACGCGGCTGTCCAACACTTGGCCGGGCCACGACTTCGGCCGTCGCCCATCGCCCACCATCAGCAGGGCCCCAACGAGGCTGCGCACCATGGAGTGGCAGAAGGCGTCTGCTGACACAGTCGCGTGCACATCGTGTTCACCCACGCGCGTCCACACCAGTTGCTGCAGTTCTCGAACGGTGGTCGCACCTTCGCGCTGTTTGCAGAAGGCCGCGAAGTCATGCAGCCCGAGCAGCGCCTCGGAGGCCTCATTCATCGACTCCACGGACAGTGAACGCCGCCAGGCAAGCGTGTCGTGCCGCCGCAGCGGATCCACACCCCACGGCGCATCCGACACCTGGTAGCGATAGTGCCTCCGCACCGCTGAGAACCGTGCATCGAACCCAGCGGGCGCAACCGTCGCGCCCAGTACACGCACATCGGTCGGCAGTATCCGGTTCCAGCGATGCCGCATACGGTCAAGATCAGGAACCCCGTTCGCATCAACGGGAAGCCGGCCCGACGACGTTTCGCCCGCGAAAGGCACTACGTCGACATGGACCACCTGGCCGGTGGCGTGGACGCCTGCGTCCGTGCGGCCGGCGACCACCACGGGGCGCGGCACGGCGGCGCCGGGCGGTTGCTTGGCCAGGGCGTCCTCCAGGACGCCCTGAACGGTTCGCCTGTCCGGCTGCCGAGCCCAGCCGGAGAAGCCCGACCCGTCGTAGCTGACGTCGAGGCGCAGACGAACGAGCCCGCCCTCCCCAGAGGGAGTAGCGGGCTCGTTTCGCGGGCTAACTGCAGCCGTCAGGACTCATCCTTCTTGCTGGCAGGCTGGTCGGCGTCGGCACCCTCGGCGGGGTCGGCGGTCGCCTCGTCCGTCGCGGAGGCCGGAGCCTCCGTGTCGGTGTCCTCCTCGGACTTCGCCTCGGCGTCAGCCAGCTCAGCGTCGGTGTCCTCGGCCTTGGCCTCGTCCGCCGTCGCCTCCGCGGGCTCGTCGGTCCCGGCCTCCGCAGCGGCGGGCGCCGCGGCAGCCTGGTCCTTGGCGAACTTCGTCTTGCGAGCTGCCTCAGCCTCGGAGGTCACGGTCTTCTCCGACACCAGCTCGATGACCGCCATCGGGGCGTTGTCGCCCTTGCGCGGCAGCGTCTTGGTGATGCGGACGTAACCACCGTTGCGGTCCTCGAAGAACGGACCGATCTCGGCCATCAGCTTGTGCACGACGTCCTTGTCACGGATGACCCGCATGATCTGACGCCGATTGTGCAGGTCGCCGCGCTTGGCCTTGCTGATCAGCTTCTCGGCCAGCGGGCGCACCCGCTTGGCCTTCACCTCGGTGGTGGTGATCCTGCCGTGCTCGAACAGCGACGTGGCCAGGTTCGCCAGCATCAGCCGTTCGTGCGACGGCGAGCCACCGAGACGGGGTCCCTTGGTGGGGGTGGGCATCGGTTCTCCTCGTTCAGCTTCTCAGCCGCAAGACCAGGCGGTCCACACCGGTGTCCGTTGTGGACCGCCGCGCCCGGTCCTACAGCTGCTCCGTCTCTGCGTAGTCCTGGCCATCGTCGTGGCCGCCGTCCGGGAGGCCGTCAACGCCGTCGCTGCTCCAGCTCTCGCCTTCGTAGCTGGACGCGGCGGCCGTCGGGTCGAACCCGGGCGGGCTGTCCTTCAGCGTGAGGCCGAGACCGGCGAGCTTCATCTTGACCTCGTCGATCGACTTCGCACCGAAGTTCCGGATGTCGAGCAGGTCGGCCTCGCTGCGCGAGACCAGCTCGCCGACCGTGTGGATTCCCTCGCGCTTGAGGCAGTTGTAGGACCGCACGGTCAGGTCCAGGTCCTCGATCGGCATCGCGTAGGCGGCGATGGTGTCCGCCTCCTGCGGCGACGGGCCGATCTCGATGCCCTCGGCGTCGACGTTGAGCTCCCGAGCCAGGCCGAACAGCTCGACCAGCGTCTTACCAGCCGACGCGACGGCGTCACGCGGCGTGATCGACGGCTTGGTCTCCACGTCGAGGATCAGCTTGTCGAAGTCTGTCCGCTGCTCGACACGGGTGGCCTCGACCTTGTAGGTCACCTTCAGCACCGGCGAGTAGATCGAGTCGACCGGAATCCGGCCGATCTCGGCGCCGGCCTGCTTGTTCTGCAGCGCGGGCACGTAGCCGCGGCCACGCTCGACCACCAGCTCGATCTCCAGCTTGCCCTTGCCGTTGAGCGAGGCGATGTGCAGATCGGGGTTGTGCACGGTGACACCGGCGGGCGGCACGATGTCGGCAGCCGTCACCTCGCCAGGCCCCTGCTTGCGCAGGTACATGGTGACCGGCTCGTCCTCCTCGGAGGAGACGACAAGCTCCTTGAGGTTCAGGATGATCTCGGTGACGTCTTCCTTCACCCCGGGCACGGTGGTGAACTCGTGCAGCACGCCGTCGATGCGGATGCTGGTCACCGCAGCGCCCGGAATGGACGACAGCAGCGTGCGCCGCAGCGAGTTGCCGAGCGTGTAGCCGAAGCCCGGCTCGAGCGGCTCGATGGTGAACCGAGAGCGGGTCTCGTTGACCGTCTCCTCGCCGAGGGACGGCCGCTGGGAAATCAGCACTTTCCTTCTTCCTTTCCTGCCGACGCCCGCCATATGACGCCGAAAGGTGTGGCGTAGCGGCGACGCCTTCCAAGCGCCGCCGCCGGACCCCCTCCTGGCCGGAGCCAGGCCGAGATCACTTCGAGTAGAACTCGACGATCAGCTGTTCCTGCACCGGAATCTCGATCTGCGCACGCTCCGGGAGCTGGTGCACCAGGATGCGCAGGTTCGACGGCACGACCTGCAGCCACGCCGGGATGGGACGCTCGCCCATCGCCTCCTTGGCGGCCACGAACGGCAGCATCTGCAACGACTTCGGCCGCACGTCGATGATGTCGAACTTGGACACCCGGAAGCTGGGAATGTTGACGTTCTCGCCGTTGACCATGAAGTGGCCGTGGCTGACCAGCTGCCGGGCCTGCCGGCGCGTGCGAGCCAGGCCGGCACGGTAAACGACGTTGTCGAGGCGCGACTCGAGAATCTGCAGCAGGTTCTCGCCGGTCTTGCCTGCGCGCCGAGCCGCCTCCTCGTAGTAGCGCTTGAACTGGCGCTCGAGGATGCCGTAGGTGTGGCGAGCCTTCTGCTTCTCCTGCAGCTGAAGCAGGTACTCGCTCTCCTTGATCCGACCGCGGCCGTGCTGGCCGGGCGGGTACGGACGGCGCTCGAACGCCTGGTCGCCGCCGATGAGGTCAACCTTGAGGCGCCGCGAGATACGGGTTGCGGGGCCGGTGTAACGAGCCATGTGTGCTTACTCCTCCCCGTTCCTCAGACCCGGCGCCGCTTCGGCGGGCGGCAGCCGTTGTGGGGCTGCGGGGTCACGTCCTGGATGGTGCCGACCTCGAGACCCGCGGCCTGCAGCGAGCGGATCGCCGTCTCGCGGCCGGAACCGGGGCCCTTCACGAACACGTCGACCTTTTTCATGCCGTGCTCGGCGGCCTTACGAGCGGCGTTCTCGGCGGCCATCTGCGCGGCGAACGGCGTGGACTTACGAGAGCCCTTGAAGCCGACGTGCCCGGACGAAGCCCATGAGATCACGGCACCGTTCGGGTCGGTGATGGAGATGATCGTGTTGTTGAACGTGCTCTTGATGTGGGCGTGCCCATGAGCGACGTTTTTCTTTTCCTTGCGGCGAACCTTCTTGGCGCCGCCAGTACGAGCCTTCGGTGGCATGTCTGGGTGATTCTCCTCTTAGCGCGAGTTCTGCTGGTGGGCTGCCGCGGCTTCACGCTGGCCGCGCCGGATCACGCTGCCGGCGTCGGTGTACAGCTGGCGCAGCGCCATCGGACGGGCGTAGAGAGCCTTGGGCGATACACACGAGGCCGCGCCGCGGCGCTGGTTGACGGCGCCCTGCACGACCCTCTTGCCACGTACGCTCACTTCTTGCCCGCCTTCTTCTTGCCGGCGACCGTCTTCTTCGGGCCCTTGCGGGTGCGGGCGTTCGTCTTCGTGCGCTGCCCGCGGACGGGCAGGCCACGGCGCCACCGCAGACCCTCGTAGCACCCGATCTCGATCTTGCGACGGATGTCAGCGTTTACCTCGCGGCGGAGGTCACCCTCGACCTTGAAGTTCTCTTCGATGTAGTCCCGCAGCTTCACAAGGTCGTCGTCGCTCAGGTCCTTCACGCGGGTGTCCGCGCTCAGCTCTGTAGCGGCGAGCAGTTCCTTGGAGCGGGTACGGCCGATGCCGTAGATGTAGGTCAGCGCGATCTCCAACCGCTTCTCGCGGGGGAGGTCGACGCCAGCGAGTCGTGCCATTGGCGCTTGTGCTCCTTCTTCGTCGTGTCCCCAGGTCTGCTCCCCGTCCATTCCGGGACGACTCGCTGTCGTCCACCCGCTCTCGCGGATGGTGTCCCGGCCCCGGCCTGGAGTCCGGGGGTGAACCAGACCGTCGCTCGCGCGCGCGGCCCGGCAGGTGCGGGGAGTATGCAGATGTCAAGCCACTCTGTGACGAGTGCTCGTGATCAGCCCTGCCGCTGCTTGTGCCGCAGGTTGTCGCAGATCACCATGATCCGGCCGTGGCGGCGGACGATCTGGCACTTGTCGCAGATCCTCTTGACGCTCGGTTTGACCTTCACGTCTCCTGCTTTCTGAGCTTGTGCTGCGTTGCTGCGTGCCCCTGGCGGAGGTCACCCTCCGCCACGCTCACCGTGATCACTTGTAGCGGTAGACGATGCGACCACGGGACAAGTCGTAGGGTGACAGCTCTACGACAACCCTGTCCTCCGGCAGGATGCGGATGTAGTGCTGCCGCATCTTGCCGCTGATGTGGGCCAGGACCTTGTGGCCGTTCTCCAACTCGACGCGGAACATCGCGTTGGGAAGCGGCTCGATCACGCGGCCTTCGACTTCAATGGCCCCGTCCTTCTTCGCCATATCCTCCGCGTTTCGTGATTGGTTGAGCCGTGGGTGCTTACCTTGCTTGACGGCACGCGCGCCACCTCGACTCCAATGCCCGGGATACACAAGCGCGATGGAATCGACGTGATGAGCACGCCGACTAAACAGTGTACGCACCCCGTGTCAAGCCGCCCAAACGGGGCCCGGATGTGTTAGGCACGCGACAACCGGACGTCACCAGCCGTTCAATAGTAACACCGTCACCGAACTCCGGCATCACCCGACTCGCTGCATTTCGCCCGCTAAACGCACGTCACCGGCGCCCATGCCGGCACGGTTAGCGGGTTAAACGCAGTCCGGGGCAGGCGTGGGCGCCGGGGTTGCGGGATGTCAGGAAGACGCGTCTTCGGGCGCGGTCAGCACCCACGGACCGTCATCGGTCACTGCCACGGTGTGTTCCCAGTGGGCTGCCCGGGAGCCGTCGGCGGTGATGACGGTCCAGCCGTCGTCCAGCTCGACCGTCTCCGCCGAACCACCCGTGAGCATCGGCTCGATCGCCAGCGCCATCCCGGGCCGTAGCACGGGACCCTTGCCGGGTTTGCCCAGATTCGGCAGGAAGGGTTCCATGTGCATCTGCCTGCCGATGCCGTGCCCGCCGTACTCGGCAACCAGGCCGTAGTCGAACCCGTCGGCCTGACGCGCGCGCTCCGCCGCCGTTTCGATCGCATGGGAGATATCGGTCAGGTGGGCACCGGCCTCGACTGCCTCGATCCCGGCCCACATGGCCGCGCGTGTGGCCGCCGACAGCGACCGGTCGCCGACAGGTACGTCACCCACCTGAATGGTCACGGCCGAGTCGCCATGCCAGCCGTCGAGGATCGCGCCGCAGTCGATCGACAGCAGATCGCCCTCCGCAAGCGTTTGCGGACCGGGGATGCCATGCACGATCTGCTCGTTCACCGACGCACAGATCGACGCAGGAAAGCCGTGGTAGCCCTTGAACGACGGCGCCGCGCCGGCGTCCCGGATCGTCTGCTCCGCCAGTTCGTCCAGCTCAGCAGTGGTCACCCCGGGTTGCGCGGCCTTGGTCACGGCGGCCAGTGTCCGCGCCACGACCAAGCCGGCCGCTCGCATGGCCTCCAGCTCGGTCCGCGTTTTGATCTCGATCATGCCGCCCCGGCGCAACCGCCTCAGCGCGCGGAAAACCCGCAGGGTCACGACGTGGCTTCGAGCGCGTTCAGCACCCTCGACGACACCTCGTCGACGTCGCCGACGCCGTCCACGGTCACCAGAATGTCCCCGTAGTACTCCAGCAGCGGCGCGGTCTCCGACCGGTACACCTGCTGCCGGCGGCGGATGACCTCCTCGGTGTCGTCGGTCCGGCCGCGCGCCAGCAGGCGCTCGACAAGCACGTCCTCCGCGACTTGCAACTCGATCACCGCGTCGAGAGCCATGCCTGCCTCAGCCAGCATCTCGCCGAGTACCTCGGCCTGCTTGGTGTTGCGGGGGAAGCCGTCGAGCAGGAAACCGCGCTTGGCATCGGGATCGGCCAGCCGCTCCCGCACCATCTCGTTGGTCACCGAGTCCGGAACCAGGTCACCGGAGTCGAGATAGCGCTTGGCCTCCTGGCCGAGCGGGGTCTGCTCGCTCACGTGCGCCCGGAACAGGTCGCCCGTGGAGATGTGCGGGACGCCGAGCCGCGCCGACAATGCGGCCGCCTGCGTGCCCTTACCGGCACCTGGGGGACCGACAAGAACCACACGCGTCATCGGAGGAACCCTTCGTAGTTGCGCTGCATGAGCTGGCTTTCGATCTGCTTCACGGTGTCAAGACCGACACCGACCATGATCAGCACAGCAGTGCCGCCGAACGGGAAGTTCTGGTTGTTCCCCTGGCCGGTGATGGACAGGAAGAAGTTCGGCAGGATGGCCACGATGCCCAGGTAGATCGACCCGGGCAGGGTGATCCGGCTGAGGACGAAGCCGAGGTACTCGGCGGTGGGCCTTCCGGGTCGGATGCCGGGGATGAACCCGCCGAACTTCTTCATCTCCTCAGCACGTTCGTCGACGTTGAACGTGATGGTGATGTAGAAGTACGTGAAGAAGATGATCAGCGCGAAGTACAGCGTGATGTGCACCCAGCTCGACTGGTCGACCAGGTAGGTCTGCAGGAACCGCTGCCAGGTGGACGCCTCGTTCTGGTCACCGATGAGGCTGCCGATGAGGTTCGGCAGGTACAGCAGCGACGACGCGAAGATCACCGGGATGACACCGGCCTGGTTCACCTTGATCGGCAGGTAGGTCGAGGTGCCGCCGTACATCCGCCTGCCGATCATGCGCTTGGCGTACTGCACGGGAATCCGACGCTGGCCCTGTTCGACGAAGATGACGCTCGCGATGATCGCCAGTCCGAGGAGGCACACGAAGAAGAAGACGAGGCCACCCTGGTTGTTCAGGATGTTGCCGCCTTCCGCGGGGATCCGCGCCGCGATGTTGAGGAAGATCAGCAGCGACATGCCGTTGCCGACGCCGCGCTCGGTGATGAGCTCGCCGAGCCACATCATGACGGCGGTGCCGGCCGTCATCGTCAGCACGGTGAGCGCCAGCGTGTACACGCTGTTGTCCGGCAGCACCGGCTGGGAGCACTCGCCGAACAGGCCACCGCGGTCGGCGAGGGCGATGATGCCCGTCGCCTGCAGGATCGCGAGCGCGATCGTCAGGTAGCGCGTGTACTGGGTGAGCTTGCCCTGACCGGCCTGACCCTCCTTCTTCAGCTCTTCGAAGCGAGGGATCACCACGGTGAGCAGCTGCACGATGATGCTCGCCGTGATGTAGGGCATGATGCCCGTCGCGAAGATGGAGAGCTGCAGGAGCGCACCGCCGCTGAAGAGGTTCAGCAGCGAGAAGAAGCTCTGGTCTTGGAGCTGCGCCTGACAGGCCTGAACGTTCGGGTATGACACCCCGGGCGCCGGCATGACCGCACCGATCCGGTACACGGCGACGATCATCAGCGTGAACAGGATCTTCTTGCGCAGGTCCGGCGTCGCGAGAGCCGAGCGGAAGGCGCTGAGCACGCGGGGGACCTCCTCGGCGTCGTCGGTGGTCGACCGACGATCGGCTTTGGCCGGCATGGGGACCGGCAGGGCACACTGTCGCTGGCGGGCAAGCCAGGAGCGCTTCGGGGCATAGGTGTCCCGAAGCGTGACGTCGACTCTAACAGCCCCTCCCGGGGCGACCTCACGTAGTGCACTGTTCCGCTGTCCCGGCTCCGACCGCCACGCCGCCACAGTGCAGTTAGCCCGCGAAACGCACCGCGCCGAGGCCGGCAGAACGCGTTTCGCGGGCCAATTGCAGTACGGGGGGGCGTCAGCAGTCGGGGGTGGTGGACTCGACCTTGACGTCCCAGGCCGGCTGTGACGCCGGGCCGTCCACGACCACGTCGTGCACGTACCAGTAGTAGTGGCCGTAGTAGGGATCGCCGAAGTGCATCTCGTACGTGCCGGTCACGCGCTCGCGCATCGGCGCCGCGAAGATGTCCACCGCCTGGTGCGGACCCAGCTCATGCCGGATCTCGTCGGCCTTCGTGGTGGTCCAGCTCCACTCCTGGCTGAAGCTGGCCTCGTAGCCGGCCTCGAAGACCTCGCCCAGCGTCACACCCGCGCTGATGGTGACGCCCACCGAGTTGGTCGTGGTCTGCGACGACTCCCAGCGGATGACCCTGGTCGACGTCCCCTCAGAGCAGTTCTGCGCGCCACCTGCCAGCTCGTACGACCCGCGGTAGACCTCGGGCGAACCGGACGGATGAAACTCACACACGTCCGTTCTGCCCTGCTCGCACTCTTCCAGCAGCTGGCGGACGGTCGGCTCGTCGGCGGCTGACGCCACACCCGGCATCGCCAGCGCACCCACGATCGCCGCCGCGCCGGTGAGCACCGCTGCCATTCGCGTGCCACGTCGCATGTCGCTCGTCTCCTCTCAGCTCAGGCCCACGGTCACGGTGCGGTCGTTGATGTGGCCGCCCACGGTCGAATGGTTGTCTTTGTAGGGCCCGGCCCGGTCGCCGGACCCTGGGTAGAGCCAGACCCAGCACGAGGACCACGCCTGCACCGACGAGATTCGGTTCTTCCAGTCGTCACCGAGGTCGAGCCAGAAGTCGACCTTGTCGTTCTTCGGGCACGGCTCGGGAACCGTGATGGTGAGCGAGGATCCGCCGTAGTTCTCGTCCTCGAACACGACGGCGCCGATCACCTCGCCCGAGGCGCGGGCGACGTCGCTGCCCTGGTCCTGAGCGCGGGACTGAGCCTCGGCCCGCGTCGGGTAACAGGTGTGGTCGCCCGTTGCCGCTGAGTAGACGCAGTGCTCCTCGGTCTGTGTCGCGCCCGCGGGCGCCGCAGTGAGTGGCAACGCGACAAGTGCGCCGAATGCGGCAGAGACGGCCACGGCGGCGCCTCGTCTGTGCCGCCGGGCGTCGGTTCGGATGGGTGCCATTCGATCTCCTCCCCGCAGGCGAAGCCCGCTGCGGAATCGGTTCAGTCGGCACGTCGACTGTCCCGAAACGCAGCCATAGAGGTCCAGACCAACTCCGCGGTAACCCACCGACGTATCTCGCGGACCCTCCGATCAGCCGGGGCCAGTCGAGTGAACTCGGCCCCCGGTCTGCACCGGAGACGTCCGCCGGGGAGAACCGCCCGCCGCGTTTCGCGGGCAGAATGCGGTCCCCGGAGTGCAGTTAGCCCGCTAAACGCGGTCCAGGCGGGCGGGGAGAAGTGCAGTTAGCCCGCTAAACGCGGTTTGGGGAGGGGGCAGACGGCAACGGCCCGCCGGGTTCGCTGGGAACCGGGCGGGCCGTTGGTCGTTCGGTATCGCGCTCAGAGCGTGGTGGCGGAGCCACCCGCGGCTTCGAGCTTCTCCTTCGCACTTGCCGAGAAGGCGTCGGCGGTGACGTCCAGCTTGACGCCCTCGACGTCGCCGTTGCCCAGCACCTTCACGAGCTTGCCCTTGCGGACCAGGCCGCGGGCGACGAGCTCGTCCTTGCCGACCTGTCCGCCGTCGGCGAACACGCGGGCGATGTCGCCCACGTTCACCGGCTGGTACTCGGTGCGGAAGCGGTTCTTGAAGCCACGCAGCTTCGGCAGCCGCATGTGGATGGGCATCTGCCCACCCTCGAAGCCGGCGGGCACGTTCTTGCGGGCCTTGGTGCCCTTCGTGCCGCGGCCCGCGGTCTTGCCCTTCGAACCCTCACCACGGCCGACCCGGATCTTGTCCTGCTTCGAACCGGGGGCGGGCCGCAGATGGTGGATCTTGATGGCCATTACTTGACCTCCTCGACTTCCACCAGGTGCCGCACCGTGTGGATCAGGCCACGCACCTGCGGCGTGTCCTCACGCACCACGGACTGGCGGATCTTGCGCAGCCCGAGGGTCCGCAGCGAGGCCCGGTGGTTCTGCTTGGTGCCGATCATGCTCCGGACCTGGGTGACCTTCAGCTGAGCCATGTCACACCCCCTGGCCGGCACGCTGCCGCAGCATCCGGGCCGGAGCCACGTCCTCGAGGGGCAGGCCACGGCGGGCCGCGACCTCCTCGGGGCGCTGCAGGTCCTTCAGTGCCCGCACGGTCGCGTGCACGATGTTGATCGCGTTGTCGCTGCCGAGCGACTTGGACAGCACATCGTGCACACCCGCGCACTCCAGCACGGCACGGACCGGGCCACCGGCGATGACACCGGTACCGGGGCTGGCCGGGCGCAGCAGCACCACACCGGCAGCCTCCTCACCCTGGACCGGGTGCGGGATGGTGCCTGCGATCCGAGGCACGCGGAAGAAGTTCTTCTTCGCCTCCTCGACGCCCTTGGCGATCGCCGCGGGCACCTCCTTGGCCTTGCCATAGCCGACGCCGACCTGCCCGTCGCCGTCACCGACGACGACCAGCGCGGTGAAGCTGAAGCGACGACCACCCTTGACGACCTTGGCCACGCGGTTGATCGCTACGACGCGCTCGAGGTGCGGGGTCTTGTCCTGGGCCGCCCCGCCACGGCCACCGTCACGACGGTCCCTGCGGTCCCGGCCGCCACCGCGCTCGCGGTCGCCGCCCGGTCCGCCCTGGCCGCCGGATTGCCGCGTACGTCCCGGCATCAGGCGTTCCTTCCGTTCTCGAGAATGTTCACTGTCCTAGAACTCCAACCCCGCCTCGCGGGCGGCGTCGGCCAGCGCGGCGATCCGGCCGTGGTAGGCGTTGCCACCCCGGTCGAAGACCACACTGGAGATGCCCGCGTTCTTGGCGCGGGCCGCGACCAGCTCGCCGACCTTGGCGGCCTTGGCCTTCTTGTCGCCCTCCATCGTCCGCACGTCCGCCTCCAGGCTGGACGCCGACGCCAGGGTGTGCCCCGCGAGGTCGTCGATCAGCTGAACGACGATGTGCCGCGTGGACCGCTTCACCGACATCCTCGGCCGCTGCGAGGTGCCGCTGATCTTCTTGCGCAGCCGGTTGTGCCGACGGACCTTCGCGGCGCGACGCCGGGTGGAGATGTCCTTGCCGATCGGCTTGCGCTTGGTAACCGCTTCGCTCATGATCACTTACCCGTCTTTCCGACCTTGCGACGGATACGCTCGCCCTCGTAGCGCAGGCCCTTGCCCTTGTACGGGTCCGGACGGCGCAGCTTGCGGATGACCGCGGCGGTCTGGCCGACCCTCTGCTTGTCGATGCCGGACACCGAGAACCGCGTGGGGCTCTCCACCTTGAAGGTGATGCCGTCGGGAGCTTTGATCGTCACCGGGTGGCTGTAGCCGAGCGCGAACTCCAGGTCGGAACCCTTCGCCTGCACGCGGTAGCCGACCCCGTGGATCTCCATCTTCTTCTCGTAGCCCTCGGTGACACCCACGACGAGGTTGTTCACCAGGGTGCGGGTCAGCCCGTGCAGCGAGCGGCTCTCCCGCTCGTCGTCCGGACGCTTCACCTCGATGACGCCGTCCTCGCCGCGCTCCACCGTGATGGGCTCGGGAACCGTGTGCTCGAGGGTGCCCTTGGGCCCCTTGACCGTGACGTGCTGCCCGTCGATGGTCACCTCGACCCCGGAGGGGACGGTGATCGGCAGCTTTCCGATGCGTGACATGGCCAGTCCCCCTTCCTCACCAGACGTAGGCGAGGACTTCGCCGCCCACGCCATTGCGCTTGCACTGCCGGTCGGTCTGCAGGCCCGAGGACGTCGAGATGATCGCGACGCCAAGGCCGCCAAGGACGTTGGGCAGGTTCGTCGACTTCGCGTACACCCGCAGTCCCGGCTTCGACACCCGGCGCAGGCCGGCGATGCTGCGCTCTCGGTTCGGGCCGAACTTGAGCTCGACGACGAGGTTCTTGTGCTTCTCGCCCGGCTCGGTGCGGTAGCTCGCGATGTAGCCCTCACGCTTGAGGATCTCGGCGATGTTCGCCTTGATCTTGGAGTGAGGAAGCACGACCTCGTCGTGGTACGCCGAGTTCGCGTTGCGCAGACGTGTCAGGAAGTCTGCGATCGGGTCGGTCATCGTCATGGTGACCTGTCAACCTTTCTCGCCCTGGTTCCCCGCGGAGGCGGGGCCTGTGGCGAAGTGGGGGTGGTAAAAAGC
Organism: Prauserella muralis; assembly: GCF_003202285.1. Taxonomy (GTDB): domain Bacteria; phylum Actinomycetota; class Actinomycetes; order Mycobacteriales; family Pseudonocardiaceae; genus Prauserella_B; species Prauserella_B muralis. The sequence goes on along the minus strand of NZ_MASW01000001.1, from coordinate 1,597,743 downwards.
CTTCACCAGCTGGACTTGTTCACGCCCGGAAGCTGGCCCGCGTGCGCCATCTCCCGCAGGCAGATCCGGCACAGGCCGAACTTGCGGTACACCGAGTGCGGCCTGCCGCAGCGCTGGCACCGGGTGTAGGCGCGGACCTTGAACTTCGGCTTACGGGCGGCCTTGGCGATCAGAGCTTTCTTGGCCATCTGCTCAGTTCTCCTTGAACGGGAAGCCGAGCTTGCGAAGCAGCGCGCGGCCCTCGTCGTCGTTCGTGGCGGTCGTGACCACCGTGACGTCCATGCCGCGAGGGCGGTCGATGGAGTCGGGGTCGATCTCGTGGAACATCGACTGCTCGGTCAGCCCGAACGTGTAGTTGCCGTTGCCGTCGAACTGCCTCGGCGACAGGCCACGGAAGTCACGGATGCGCGGCAGCGCGATGGTCAGCAGCCGGTCCAGGAACTCCCACATGCGGTCGCCGCGCAGCGTCACGCGTGCACCGATCGGCTGGCCCTCGCGCAGCTTGAACTGAGCGATGGACTTGCGCGCCCTGCGCACCTCGGGCTTCTGCCCGGTGATGGCGGCGAGGTCCCGAATGGCACCCTCGATCAGCTTGCTGTCCCGAGCGGCGTCGCCGACGCCCATGTTCACCACGACCTTGACCACACCGGGAATCTGGTGCGGGTTGGCGTAGCTGAACTCCTCGCGCAGTTCGGCCTTGATCTCGTCGCGGTACCGGGCCCTCAGCCGCGGGCCCGCGTACGTCGTCTCTGCGGTCGTCATCAGATGTCCTTGCCCGTCCTCCGCGAGATACGAACCTTCTTGCCGTCCTCGCCGATGCGGTAGCCGACGCGAGTCGGCTTGCCGTCGGAGTCCACGACCATCACGTTCGACACGTGGATGGGCGCCTCCTGGGTGATGATGCCGCCGGACTGGGCGCCACGCTGCGTCTGCGTGATGCGCGTGTGCTTCTTGATCCGGTTCACACCCTCGACCAGGACCCGCTGGCGGTCCGGGTAGGCCTGGATGACCTTGCCCTTGGCGCCCTTGTCCTTACCGGCGATGACGAGGACGGTGTCCCCCTTCTTCACCTTCATTCAGAGCACCTCCGGCGCGAGCGAGATGATCTTCATGAACTTCCGGTCGCGGAGCTCGCGACCGACCGGACCGAAGATGCGGGTGCCTCGCGGCTCGTTGTCGTTCTTGATGAGCACCGCGGCGTTCTCGTCGAAGCGGATGTAGGAGCCGTCGGGGCGACGCTTCTCCTTAACCGTGCGGACGACGACGGCCTTGACCACGTCACCCCGCTTCACATTGGCGCCCGGGATGGCGTCCTTGACGGTGGCGACGATGATGTCGCCGATGCCCGCGTAGCGCCGCCCCGAGCCACCGAGCACGCGGATGGTCAGGATCTCCTTGGCACCCGTGTTGTCGGCGACTCGTAGTCGCGACTCCTGCTGGATCACGTCAACTCCTGTATGTCGCGCCGGTTCTCGGCGTCGCCGAGCCTGGCGGAACGAAGGGAGCCCTGAACGGGCCCCTGCTTACTGTGCCTTGCGTTCGACACACACGTCGGCGTCACCAGAGCCTGCGCTGCGACTTCCAGCACAAGCCCAGCCACGCAACGGCCCTGCTGCCGCCGCCGCGTACCGCCGCGGGCGGGTCGAACGCATCACTTGGCCTTCTCGCGGATCTCGACCAGCCGCCAGCGCTTGGTGGCGGACATCGGCCGGGTCTCCATCAGCAGCACCCGGTCACCCACGCCGGCCGTGTTCTGCTCGTCGTGCGCCTTCACCTTCTTGGTGGAGCGCATGACCTTGCCGTACAGCGGGTGCTTCTTGCGGTCCTCGAGCTCGACCACGATCGTCTTGTTCATCTTGTCGGACACGACCAGGCCCTCGCGGACCTTCCGGTAGTTGCGGCCCGACTCCTTCTTCTGCGCCGGCTCCGTCATGCCGCACCCTCACTCTCGTTCTCCTCGGGCGCGATGGACAGCCCGAGCTCCCGCTCACGCATCACGGTGTAGATCCGCGCGATGTCGGCGCGGACCGTGCGCAGCCTGCGGTTGTTGTCGAGCTGACCGGTCGCCATCTGGAAGCGGAGGTTGAACAGCTCCTCCTTGGCCTCCTTGAGGCGCAGCACCAGCTCTTCCGCAGTGAGCTCACGAAGCTCCGACGCCGCGACTCCTGCAGCCTTCGCCATCAGAACTCACTACCTTCCCGGGTCACGATCCGGCACTTCATCGGCAGCTTGTGGATCGCACGGCGCAGCGCCTCGCGAGCCACCGCCTCGTTCGGGAAGCTCATCTCGAACATCACGCGACCGGGCTTGACGTTGGCGACCCACCACTCGGGCGAGCCCTTGCCGGAACCCATGCGGGTCTCGGCGGGCTTCTTGGTGAGCGGCCGGTCCGGGAAGATGTTGATCCAGATCTTGCCGCCACGCTTGATGTGCCGGGTCATGGCGATACGAGCGGACTCGATCTGCCGGTTCGTCACATAGCTGTGCTCGAGCGCCTGGATGCCGTACTCACCGAAGTTGACCTTCGTGCCGCCCTTCGCGGCGCCCGACCGGCTCGGCGAGTGCTGCTTGCGGTGCTTGACCTTGCGTGGGATGAGCACGCGTCAGCCCTCCGTTTTCTCTGCGGCGTCCGGGGACGCCACCTGCGGGGCCTGGCTCGTCGCGGCGTCGGTGTCGCTCTGCGCGCCACCCTGGGACGCCGCGGCAGCCCGGCCGGCTTCGGTCGACGTCGGCGTGGTGCCCGACGCGCCGGAACGGCGCCGCGAGGGACGCTCACGGCGCGGGGCGCGCTCGGCAGCGGCCGCCGCGTCACGCTCGGCCCTGCCCTTGAGCCCGCCGACGATGTCGCCCTTGTAGATCCAGACCTTCACGCCGATGCGGCCGAAGGTCGTGCGAGCCTCGAAGAAGCCGTAGTCGATGTCGGCCCGCAGCGTGTGCAGCGGGACGCGACCGTCGCGGTAGTGCTCGGAGCGCGACATCTCGGCACCGCCGAGACGGCCGCTGCACTGCACGCGGATGCCCTTGACCTGTGGCGAGCGCATCGACGTCTGGATCGCCTTGCGCATCGCACGCCGGAAGGCGACACGGTTGGACAGCTGCTCGGCGACGCCCTGTGCGACGAGCTGGGCGTCGGCCTCGGGGTTCTTGACCTCGAGGATGTTCAGCTGCACCTGCTTGCCGGTCAGCTTCTCCAGCGCGCCACGGATCCGGTCGGCCTCCGCGCCGCGGCGGCCGATGACGATGCCCGGCCGGGCGGTGTGGATGTCGACACGGACCCGGTCGCGGGTGCGCTCGATCTCCACCTTGGAGATGCCGGCCCGCTCCATGCCCGTGGACAGCAGCTTGCGGATCTTGACGTCCTCGGCCACGTACTCCGAGTACTGCTTGTCGGCGTACCAGCGCGACTTCCAGTCAGTGGTGATCCCGAGCCGGAAGCCGTGCGGGTTGATCTTCTGGCCCACTACCGGCCACCTGCCTTCTTCTTGCTCTTGGTCTTCGCCTCCGGCCGGGACTCCACCTCGACCGTGATGTGCGACGTCCGCTTCCGGATCCGGTACGCGCGGCCCTGGGCCCGCGGCCGGATGCGCTTCAGGGTCGGGCCGTCGTCGGCGTAGGCGTTCTTGACCCAGAGCGTGTCCGGGTCCAGGTCGAGGTTGTTCTCGGCGTTGGCCATGGCGCTGGCGAGCACCTTGGCCACCGGGCCACTGGCGGCCTGCGGGGAGAACCGCAGCACGGCCAGCGCCTCGTTGGCGTTACGGCCCTTGATCAGCTCGATCACCCGGCGCACCTTGCTCGGCGAGTCCCGGACGAAGCGAGCCCGAGCGAAGGCCGTGGGCAGCTCTTCGGCCTCCACGGCTGCGCTCTTCTCACGCGCGTTCATCGTCTAGTTCCTCTTCTCGGTGCGCGGCTCAGCGGCGACGCGACTTGCGGTCATCCTTGACGTGGCCCTTGAAGGTCCGCGTCGGGGCGAACTCGCCCAGCTTGTGGCCCACCATGGCCTCGGTGACGAACACCGGGACGTGCTTGCGGCCGTCGTGCACCGCGATGGTGTGACCGAGCATGTCCGGGATGATCGTGGACCTGCGGGACCAGGTCTTGATCACGGTCTTCTTGCCCGACTCGTTGAGCGCGTCCACCTTCTTGAGCAGGTGGTCGTCCACGAACGGGCCCTTTTTCAGGCTGCGCGGCATGTGCTTCTACCTCCCTGCTCAGCGCTTCTTGCCGGTGCGCCGGCGGCGGACGATCAACTGGTCGCTCGGCTTGCGACGGCGGGTGCGGCCCTCCGGCTTGCCGTTCGGGTTCACCGGGTGACGGCCACCGGACGTCTTGCCCTCACCACCACCGTGCGGGTGGTCGACCGGGTTCATGACCACACCACGGACGGTGGGGCGCTTGCCCCGCCACCGGTTGCGGCCCGCCTTGCCCCAGTTGATGTTGGAGTGCTCGGAGTTGCCGACCTCGCCGACGGTGGCGCGGTTACGCACGTCCACGTTGCGGATCTCGCCCGAGGGCATCCGCAGCTGGGCGTACGGGCCGTCCTTGGCGACGAGCTGCACGCGGGCGCCGGCCGACCGCGCGATCTTCGCGCCGCCACCGGGGCGGAGCTCGATCGCGTGGATCACGGTGCCCACCGGGATGTTGCGCAGCGGCAGGTTGTTGCCCGGCTTGATGTCGGCCCGCGGGCCGTTCTCCACCCGGTCACCCTGCTTGAGCTTCTCCGGCGCGATGATGTAGCGCTTCTCGCCGTCGGCGTAGTGCAACAGCGCGATCCGCGCCGAGCGGTTCGGGTCGTACTCGATGTGCGCGACCTTGGCAGGCACGCCGTCCTTGTCGTGACGACGGAAGTCGATGACGCGGTAGGCGCGCTTGTGCCCGCCACCCTTGTGCCGGGTGGTGATCTTGCCGGACGAGTTGCGGCCGCCGGACTTGCTCAGCGGGCGCAGCAGCGACTTCTCCGGCGTCGACCGGGTGATCTCCGCGAAATCGGAGACCGAGGAGCCCCGGCGCCCCGGAGTCGTTGGCTTGTACTTGCGGATGCCCATGTCTTCTCAGTCCCTTACGCGGCTGGTCCGCCGAAGATCTCGATCGGCCTGCTCTCGGCCGACAGCGTCACGATGGCCCGCTTGGTGTCCTTGCGCTTGCCGTAGCCGTAGCGGGTGCGCTTGCGCTTGCCGTTGCGGTTCAGCGTGTTCACGCTGATCACCTTGACGTCGAAGATCTTCTCGACCGCGATCTTGATCTGGGTCTTGTTGGCGTCAGGGTGGACGAGGAACGTGTACTTGTGGTCCTCGAGCAGCCCGTAGGACTTCTCGGAGATCACCGGCGCGAGAATCACGTCGCGCGGGTCGGGGATCGCCACCGAACTCACTGCTCGTCACTCCCTTCGGCCTCACTCGACGTCGCGGAGGCCTTGGCGCTCTTGCCCTTGGCAGGGCCCGCGAGGAACGCGTCGAACGCCGCCTTTGTGAAGACCACGTCGTCGTTGACCAGCACGTCGTAGGTGTTCAACTGGTCCGGCGTGATCAGGTGGACGTACGAAAGGTTCCGCGCCGACAGCCAGCTCAGCTCGTCGTCACGGTGGAGCACGACCAGCACGCGCTTGGCCTGCGTCACCGCGGCGAGGGCCCGCTTGGCGTCCTTCGTGGACGGCTTCTCGCCGGTGACCAGTTCGGTCACGACGTGCAGCTGGCCCTCGCGCGCCCGGTCGGAGAGGGCGCCACGCAGGGCGGCGGCCTTCATCTTCTTCGGGGTGCGCTGCGTGTAGTCGCGCGGCGTGGGGCCGTGCACCGTGCCGCCACCGGTGAACTGCGGCGCGCGGACCGAGCCCTGACGGGCGCGGCCGGTGCCCTTCTGCCGGTAGGGCTTGCGGCCACCACCGCGGACCTCGCCGCGGGTCTTGGTGTCGTGCGTGCCCTGGCGGGCCGCGGCCAGCTGAGCCACGACGACCTGGTGCATCAGCGGGATGTTCGCCTGCACGTCGAAAATCTCGGCAGGCAGCTCGACCGTGCCCTCGGCCTGCCCGGCAGGCGTCTTCAGCTCGATCGTCGCGGTCATGCCGTCACACCACCCTTCGCGGCGCTGCGGACGAAGATCAGGCCGCCCTTGGGGCCGGGGACCGCACCCTTGATCAGCAGCAGGCCGTCCTCGGCGCGCACCGAGTGCACGGTCAGGCCCTGCGTGGTAACCCGGTTGTTGCCCATCCGGCCTGCCATGCGCAGGCCCTTGAACACGCGGCCCGGCGTGGCGCAGCCGCCGATCGAGCCGGGTGCGCGGTGCTTCGCCTGGTTACCGTGGCTGGCGCCCTGGCCCTTGAAGCCGTGGCGCTTCATGACACCCGCGTAGCCCTTGCCCTTGGTGGTGCCGGTCACGTCGACCACGGCGCCGGTCTCGAAGAGCTCGGCGGTGATCTCCTGGCCCACCTCGTAGGTGTCGGCGTCGTTGGTGCGCAGCTCGGCGAGGTAACGCCGGGGCGTCACGCCTGCCTTGTCGAAGTGCCCGGTCCTCGGCTTGTTGACCTTGCGCGGGTCGATCTGGCCGAACGCCAGCTGTACGGCCGAGTAGCCGTCCTTGTCCTTGTCGCGCACCTGGGTCACCACGTTCGGCCCCGCCTGCACGACGGTCACCGGGATCACCCGGTTGTTCTCGTCGAACACCTGCGTCATGCCGAGCTTGGTGCCCAGAATGCCCTTCACTTGCCTGTCAGACATGAGTCTCTTATCTCCGCCGCTCGCCCAACGCTTACTGGATGTTCACGTCGACGCTCGCCGGAAGGTCGATGCGCATCAGCGCGTCGACCGTCTTCGGCGTCGGGTCCAGGATGTCGATCAGCCGCTTGTGCGTGCGCATCTCGAAGTGCTCGCGCGAGTCCTTGTACTTGTGCGGCGAGCGGATGACGCAGTAAACGTTCTTCTCGGTGGGCAGCGGCACCGGGCCGACGACCGAGGCGCCGGTGCGCGTCACCGTCTCCACGATCTTGCGCGCGCTGGCGTCGATCGCCTCGTGGTCGTAGGCCTTGAGCCTGATGCGGATCTTCTGTCCCGCCATGGTTCGCAGCTCGTTCCTTCGTCCTTTGACTCGGCCGACTCGCCATCGGCTCGTCAGCCCGAGTACCGTCTTGTGCCGCTATTTCCGCACGTCAACGACCAGGTCCCCGGTCCACGCGGTCGGGCGTGTCGCGCCCACCACGCAGACTGATCCCGTGGGATCGTTGTCGTGCCACTAGGTCTTCTTCGTGGAGCTCCGGCGCTGACCGGCCGCTCCCGACTCACGGAGGCCGCAAGTCCAGGACACTCGCGGCAGGGCGGCCGATTCCGTGTGGTGTTTCTTCCTTCGGGAATCGGCCGCCCCGCGTCGAGCAACCTTAATAGGATGCCATATCGAGAACCGGCACCCGCACCCGGGGTGGGTGCTTACTTGATGATCTTGGTGACCTGGCCGGCGCCGACGGTACGGCCACCCTCACGGATGGCGAACCGCAGACCCTCGTCCATGGCGACCGGCTGGATCAGCTTCACCGAGATCTCGGTGTTGTCGCCCGGCATGACCATCTCGGTGCCCTCGGGGAGGGTCACGACGCCGGTCACGTCGGTGGTGCGGAAGTAGAACTGCGGCCGGTAGTTGTTGAAGAACGGCGTGTGCCGGCCACCCTCGTCCTTGGACAGGATGTAGACCTGGCCCTCGAACTCGGTGTGCGGCGTGGTGGTGCCGGGCTTCGTGACGACCTGGCCACGCTCGACGTCCTCGCGCTTCACACCACGGAGCAGCAGGGCGGCGTTGTCGCCGGCCTGGCCGTAGTCGAGCATCTTGTTGAACATCTCGATGCTCGTCACCGTGGTCTTGCGGGAGTCGGGCCGGATGCCGACGATCTCGACCTCTTCGTTCAGCTTGATCTCGCCGCGCTCGATCCGGCCGGTGACGACCGTACCGCGACCGGTGATCGTGAAGACGTCCTCGATCGGCATCAGGAACGGCTTGTCGGTGGCACGCACCGGGTCCGGAACGCTCTCGTCGACGGCGTCCATGAGCTCGAGCACGCTCTGAGCCCACTTCTCGTCGCCCTCGAGGGCCTTGAGGCCGGAGACCTTGACCACCGGAGCGTCGTCGCCGGGGAACTCCTGAGCCGACAGCAGCTCACGGACCTCCATCTCGACGAGCTCGAGGATCTCCTCGTCGTCGACCATGTCGGCCTTGTTGAGGGCCACCACGATGTAGGGCACACCCACCTGACGGGCGAGCAGCACGTGCTCACGCGTCTGCGGCATCGGGCCGTCGGTCGCCGCGACCACGAGGATCGCGCCGTCCATCTGAGCGGCACCGGTGATCATGTTCTTGATGTAGTCGGCGTGCCCAGGAGCGTCGACGTGCGCGTAGTGGCGCTTCTCCGTCTGGTACTCGACGTGCGAGATGTTGATCGTGATGCCGCGCTGCTTCTCCTCAGGCGCGTTGTCGATCTGGTCGAACGCACGCGACTGGTTGAGCTCGGGGTACTTCTCGTGGAGAACCTTGGTGATCGCCGCGGTCAGCGTGGTCTTGCCGTGGTCGACGTGACCGATGGTGCCGATGTTGACGTGCGGCTTGCTCCGCTCGAACTTCGCCTTCGCCACTGGAATTGTCCTCCTGGACTTTCTTGCTCGCCTGCCGACGTGGCAGCCGCAGGCGACTCGATCTGGTCGGTTGTGCGGACCTTAGGGGAGGCCCCTTTCGCGCCCGCGTTGGGTGCTCCGGGTTCTTACTCCCCCGTCGCCACGGTGTCGTATGAAAGGCTCCGGAGTCGCTCCGCTCCTCGTTCGCTTGCGCTCACTGCGATGCTCACTCCCCCGTCGCCTTCGCGATGATCTCCTTCGCGACGTTCGACGGAACCTCCGCGTAGGAGTCGAACTGCATGGAGTAGTTCGCACGACCCTGGGTCTTCGACCGCAGGTCGCCCACGTAACCGAACATCTCCGACAGCGGCACGAGCGCCTTCACGACGCGCGTACCCGACCGCTCCTCCATGGCCTGGATCTGGCCACGGCGGGAGTTCAGGTCACCGATGACGTCGCCCATGTAGTCCTCGGGCGTGGTCACCTCGACCGCCATCATCGGCTCCAGCAGTACCGGGTTCGCCTTCTTCGCGGCTTCCTTCATCGCCATCGAACCGGCGATCTTGAAGGCCATCTCCGAAGAGTCGACCTCGTGGTACGCACCATCCAACAGGGTGAACTTCAACCCGACGAGCGGGTAGCCGGCCAGGACGCCGTACTGCATGGCGTCCTGGGCGCCCGCGTCGACCGACGGGATGTACTCCCTCGGCACGCGGCCACCGGTCACCTTGTTGTCGAACTCGTACAGCGCGCCATCCGTGGTCTCGAGCGGCTCGAGCTTGATGATGACCTTGGCGAACTGCCCGGAGCCACCCGTCTGCTTCTTGTGGGTGTACTCCAGCTTGTCGATGGTCTTCCGGATGGTCTCCCGGTAGGCCACCTGCGGCTTGCCGATGTTCGCCTCGACCTTGAAGTCGGACTTCATCCGGTTGACGAGGACCTCGAGGTGGAGCTCGCCCATGCCCTCGATGATCGTCTGACCGGTCTCCTCGTCCTGGCTGACGCGGAAGGTCGGGTCCTCGTCGGCCAGCTTCTGGATCGCGGTGGAGAGCTTCTCCTGGTCGGCCTTCGTCTTGGGCTCGATCGCGACCTTGATGACCGGCTCGGGGAAGGTCATCGACTCCAGCACGATCGGGTTCTGCGGGTCCGCCAGGGTGTCACCCGTGGTGGTGTCCTTCAGCCCCTGCACCGCGTAGATGTGGCCGGCCTGCGCCTCGTCGACCGGGTTCTCCTTGTTGGAGTGCATCTGGAAGAGCTTGCCGATGCGCTCCTTGCGCTCCTTGGTCGCGTTGATGACCTGGGAGCCGGAGGAGACCTTGCCCGAGTAGACGCGGATGTAGGTCAGCTTGCCGTAGAACGGGTGCACGGCGACCTTCGACACCAGCGCCGAGAACGGCTCGTCGGTCGACGGCTTGCGCGACGCCTTGGTCTCGCCGTCGAGCAGCAGACCCTCGACCGGCGGGACGTCCATCGGCGCGGGCAGGTAGTCGATCACGGCGTCGAGCATGGGCTGCACGCCCTTGTTCTTGAACGCCGAGCCTGCCAGCACCGGGAAGGCCTCCCTGGCGATGGTCAGCTTGCGGATGCCCGCCTTGATCTCCGCCTCGGTCAGCTCCTCGCCGCCGAAGTACTTCTCCATCAGCTCGTCGTCGGTCTCGGCGACCGCCTCGATGAGCTTGTCGCGGTACTCCGCGGCCGTGTCGGCGAGGTCGGCCGGGATCTCCTCGACCTCGTAGTCCTCGCCCTTCTTGACGTCACCACGCCAGGTCAGCGCCTTCATGCGGACGAGGTCGACGACACCCTGGAAGTCGCTCTCGGCACCGATGGGCAGCTGGATGACCAGCGGGCGGGCGCCGAGGCGCTCGGAGATGGTGCGGACGGTGAAGTAGAAGTCGGCGCCCAGCTTGTCCATCTTGTTGACGAAGCAGATGCGCGGGACCTCGTACTTGTCGGCCTGCCGCCAGACCTGCTCGGACTGGGGCTCGACACCCTCCTTGCCGTCGAACACGGCAACGGCACCGTCGAGCACGCGCAGGGAACGCTCCACCTCGACGGTGAAGTCGACGTGGCCCGGCGTGTCGATGATGTTGATCTGGTAGTCGTTCCAGAAGGTGGTGGTGGCAGCCGAGGTGATGGTGATACCCCGCTTCTGCTCCTCCTCCATCCAGTCCATCGTCGCGGCGCCGTCGTGCACCTCGCCGATCTTGTAGTTGATCCCGGTGTAGAACAGGATCCGCTCGGTGGTGGTGGTCTTACCGGCGTCGATGTGGGCCATGATGCCGATGTTGCGGACCTTGCTCAGGTCGGTCAGCACGTCACGTGCCACTTCAGTGTTCCCCTGTCTCAAACGTGGGGCCCGGCATTGGCTCGATCAGTCGGACCGGGCGGTGTTCGTTGCTCACCAGCGGTAGTGAGCGAAAGCCTTGTTGGACTCGGCCATCTTGTGAGTGTCCTCGCGGCGCTTCACGCTGGCCCCGAGGCCGTTGCTCGCGTCGAGCAGCTCGTTCTGCAGGCGCTCGATCATGGTCTTCTCCCGGCGCTGCCGCGCGAAGGTCACGATCCAGCGAAGCGCAAGGGTCGTCGAGCGGCCCGGCTTGACCTCGATCGGCACCTGGTAGGTGGCGCCACCGACCCGGCGGCTCTTCACCTCGAGGGTGGGCCGCACGTTGTCGAGCGCACGCTTCAGCGTGACGACCGGGTCGGTGCCGGTCTTCTCGCGAGCGCCTTCCATCGCGCCGTAGACGATGCGCTCGGCCAGCGAGCGCTTGCCGTCCGTCAGCACCTTATTCACCAGCTGGGTGACGAGCGGCGAGGCGTAGACGGGGTCAGCGATCAGTGGCCGCTTCGGGGCCGGACCCTTGCGGGGCATTAGCTCTTCTCCTTCTTCGCGCCATACCGGCTGCGCGCCTGCTTGCGGTTCTTCACACCCTGCGTGTCGAGGGAGCCGCGGATGATCTTGTAGCGAACACCCGGGAGGTCCTTCACACGACCGCCGCGCACGAGCACCATCGAGTGCTCCTGCAGGTTGTGCCCCTCACCGGGAATGTAGGCCGTGACCTCGATGCCGCTGGTCAGCTTCACACGCGCGACCTTGCGCAGCGCCGAGTTCGGCTTCTTGGGCGTCGTGGTGTACACGCGGGTGCACACGCCGCGCCGCTGCGGGCTCCCCTTGAGCGCCGCGGTCTTCTGCTTGGCAGCCTTGTCCTGGCGGCCCTTGCGGACCAGCTGCTGGATCGTGGGCAATGGACCAGCTTTCTGTCGCGTCCTGTAGCTCTACTTGTCTCCCCGGCCCCCGCGGTCGGGCGTGTCGGCCCGCGTCAGGATCTTCCGATCCGTTAACTTCCCATCGGGATTTCCGTGGAGCCCCGCCTGACCGAGACCGCGGGTGGGCACCTGAGTACCCAGCCGTGGCCACACGGCACCGGAGCAGCCCGACGCGTGCCGGGCACGGTCGTCAAAGATACCCGCCCACTCTGAGAGCGACCACATCGGGGTCCGTTTCGGCCCATGACGCGGCACGGACGGGTGGCTTACAGGACCAGTTTACCGGATCCTCGCCTGCGCGCAGGCCGGATGCGCGATCATCGAGCCGCGTCGAGCACCCGTGACCACCACCCTAGCTGGGGTGGCAAGCAGTGTCAGCCGAGTGCGACCGGCTCGTCGCTCAGTTCGAGCAGGTCCGGCCGACGCTGAAGGACGTCGACGAGCAGTTCGCGAGCCTCGGCCGGATACACGGCCGCCCACCGAACTGGAGGTCGTGGCCACATCACCCGATCGACTGAGCACGGTGGCCGCCGGTCCCGAGCGGTGCGGAAGGGCTTCGGCACCATGACCGGCAAGGAGAGGGCTGATTCGACGTGCCGGCGTGGCTGCCGGACGATCCGGCCGGGTGGATCCGGCTCGTTCCGCTCGCCATGGGCCTGGCCTGGTGGGGCACGCGGCGCCTGCGCGTGGCGTCGTTCGCTGCCGGCGGTGCCCGGGGTAGGTGTTCCACACCCGGGAGCGCGCACGCGTACCGAGACGTCGGCAGGTCACCCCGGCACGTACAGCGACGACTCGCGCTACGACCACGTGGTGACCGGCCCGGCATGACGGGCTACAACACCGGCTTCCCCCTGAGCCCGCCCGCGACATTCTGCCCGCGAAACGCGCCCGGCCTGCCGCCCCGGGGCGCGTTTCGCGGGCAGAACGCACCCCGGCGGACTCCACGACGGGGCCGGCGACGGGTGCCCGGCGCAGCGGCGCGGTGAGCGGCCCGCACCCCCGGACGGGCCCGGCGACGACAGTTTGCCCGCTAAACGCGCTGGGGGACGGGGCCGGCGACGACAGTGAGCCCGCTAAACGCGGTCCGGGGTGACGTCGTGCCAGTGGTGGACGGGGTCGTGGATGAAATAGCGGGCGAAGGTGTCCACCGTGAAATGGGCTCCGTCGCTGCGCGTGCCGGTGCGCTGCCACTGGTCCTCCCGCACCTGTTCGAAGCGCACGGCGAGGGCCTCCGCCGCCTCGGCGAGTTCCACCGCCACCCGGTGCGGGTCCTGCTCGGCGTACCGCTCGGTGACCGCCGTCTCGTCCTGGTCCCAGTTCGGGAAGGCCGGGCCGTCCTCGGACAGCATGAGCACCAGACGCTCGTCGTAGAGCCGGAAGACGTCCCGGACATGGCAGGCGTACTCCAGCGGCGACCACTTGTCTGGCCGCGGCCGGGTCCGCACGTCCTCCCCCGCGTCCAGCAGTTGCCTCCAGGACGCCGCGTTCATTCGCAGCATCGCGGGCACCTGCTGCGGCGTGATGGACGACGCGTCGAATCCGCACTCGGTGCAGGTGCGGTGCAGGACCCAGGTCCAGTCCTTCGTGTCAGGCGTAATCACGAGCAGATCGTCACCCGCCGCGCCCCAGAGCACCAGCGAGAATCCGTTGCGCACCGTTAAGCGACGCTGAACGGCACTCGGCCCCGGGGCGCGGGAGGCACCCCGGGGCCGAGCGGATCATCCGGCTACGCAGACGAGATCAGCGGAAGTCACGACCGAAGTCGTAGTCGTCCAGCGGCACCGCGGCGCCGGTACCGGTCCCGAACACGTCCGGGGTGTAGTAGCCGTCGTCGTAGGACGGGATCGCGTACGCCGCGACCCGCGCCTCCTCGGTCGGCTGCACCTGGATGTTGCGGTACCGGTTGATGCCCGTGCCGGCCGGGATCAACTTACCGATGATCACGTTCTCCTTCAGGCCCACGAGCTTGTCGCTGCGGCCGTTGATCGCCGCGTCGGTCAGGACACGCGTGGTCTCCTGGAACGACGCCGCCGACAGCCACGAGTCCGTGGTCAGCGAGGCCTTCGTGATGCCCATCAGCACCGGGCGGCCCGAGGCGGGCTCGCCGCCCTCGGCCACCGCCTGCCGGTTGATCTGCTCGAAGCGCGTGCGCTCGGGCAGCTCGCCGGGCAGGAACTCGGTGGCACCGGAGTCGATGATCGTCACGCGGCGCAGCATCTGCCGCACGATGACCTCGATGTGCTTGTCGTGGATCGACACGCCCTGCGCCCGGTACACCTTCTGGACCTCGTCCACGAGGTGCATCTGCGCCTCGCGCGGACCCATGACACGCAGCACCTCGTGCGGGTCCGGCGTGCCCTCGAGCAGCAGCTGGCCGACGTTGACGTGGTCGCCGTCCGCCAGCGGGCCGTTCGGGCCGACCGCGAGCCGCTGCCGCTTCGACAGCTTGTCGAAGACGATCTCCTCGCTGCCGTCGTCCGGGATGAGCGTGATCTTCCAGAACCGCTCGCTCTCCTCGATGCGCACGCGGCCATCGACGTCGGCGATCGGCGCCTTGCCCTTCGGCACCCGGGCCTCGAACAGCTCGGTCACACGCGGCAGACCGGTCGTGATGTCGTCACCAGCGACACCACCCTGGTGGAAGGTACGCATGGTCAGCTGCGTGCCCGGCTCACCGATCGACTGGGCCGCGACGATACCTACGGCCTCGCCGACGTCCACCAGCTTGCCGGTGGCCATCGAGCGGCCGTAGCACATCGCGCAGACACCCTGCGCCGACTCGCAGGTCAGCACGCTGCGCACCTTGACCCTGGTGATGCCACTGGAGACCAGCGTCTCGATGGCCGGGTCGCCGAGGTCGTCGCCCGCGTTGAGCACCACGTTGCCCTGCGCGTCCACCGCGTCGGAGGCGAGGCAGCGCGCGTAGGCGCTGGTCTCCACGTGCTGGGACCGCACGATCCGGCCGTCGCCGAGGTCCTCCGCGATGGTCATGTTGATGCCGCGGCTGGTGGCGCAGTCGATCTCGCGCACGATGACGTCCTGCGACACGTCCACCAGACGACGGGTCAGGTAACCCGAGTCGGCGGTCCGCAGCGCGGTGTCGGCCAGGCCCTTCCTGGCGCCGTGGGTGGCGATGAAGTACTCCGCCACCGAAAGGCCCTCACGGAAGTTCGACTTGATCGGCCGCGGGATGTACTCACCCTTCGGGTTGGACACCAGACCGCGCATACCGGCCAGCGACCGGACCTGGGTCATGTTGCCCGCCGCACCGGACTTCACGATCATCGCGATCGGGTTGTCCTCGGGGAAGTGCTCCTCCATGACCTTGGCCACGTCCTCCGTCGCCTGGCCCCACACCTTGACGAGCTCGTTGTTGCGCTCGGCGTGCGAGAGCTGACCACGCTGGTAGCGCTTCTCCACCTGGGCGGCCCTGGCCTCGTACTGGTCCAGGATCTCCTTCTTCTCCGGCGGCACCAGCACGTCGGAGATGGCGACCGTGACACCGGAGCGCGTGGCCCAGTGGAAGCCGGCGTCCTTGAGCCGGTCCAGGGTCTGCGCGACCTGCGTCATCGAGTAGCGCTCGGCGAGGTCGTTGACGATGACCGCCTGCCGCTTCTTCGGCAGCGGCTCGTTGACGAACGGGTAGTCCGCCGGGAGCAGCTCGTTGAACAGCACGCGGCCCAGGGTCGTCTCGGCCAGCCACGGCTGGCCGGGCTCCCAGCCCGCCTCGCGCAGCGTCGGCTCCTCGGCCTTCGGCGGCTGCCGGTCCTTGACCCGGATCTTCACCGGGGCGTGCAGGCCGACCTGCTTCATGTCGAACGCCATGATGGCCTCGGCCACCGACGAGTAGGACTTGCCCGCGCCGAGCGCGTTCTCGTCCTGCCGCGTCAGGTGGAACAGGCCGGTCACCATGTCCAGTCGCGGCATGGCCAGCGGACGGCCCGACGCCGGCGACAGGATGTTGTTCGCCGACAGCATCAGGATGCGTGCCTCGGCCTGCGCCTCCGCCGACAGCGGGAGGTGCACGGCCATCTGGTCACCGTCGAAGTCGGCGTTGAACGCCTCGCAGACCAGCGGGTGCAGCTGGATGGCCTTGCCTTCCACCAGCTGCGGCTCGAAGGCCTGGATACCGAGGCGGTGCAGCGTCGGCGCACGGTTGAGCAGCACCGGGTGCCCGTTGATGACCTCTTCCAGCACGTCCCACACCTGCGGGCGGGCCCGCTCCACCATCCGCTTGGCGGACTTGATGTTCTGCGCGTGGTTGAGGTCCACCAGCCGCTTCATGACGAACGGCTTGAACAGCTCGAGCGCCATGTCCTTCGGCAGGCCGCACTGGTGCAGCTTCAGCTGCGGGCCGACGATGATGACCGAACGGCCCGAGTAGTCGACCCGCTTGCCGAGCAGGTTCTGCCGGAACCGGCCCTGCTTGCCCTTGAGCAGGTCGGACAGCGACTTCAGCGGCCGGTTGCCCGGGCCGGTCACCGGACGGCCACGGCGGCCGTTGTCGAACAGCGCGTCGACGGCCTCCTGCAGCATCCGCTTCTCGTTGTTGACGATGATCTCGGGCGCGCCGAGGTCGATCAGTCGCTTGAGGCGGTTGTTGCGGTTGATGACCCGGCGGTACAGGTCGTTGAGGTCCGACGTGGCGAACCGGCCACCGTCGAGCTGCACCATCGGGCGCAGCTCCGGCGGGATCACCGGCACCGCGTCGAGCACCATGCCGCGCGGGTCGTTGCCGGTCGCCTGGAACGCGGCGACGACCTTGAGCCGCTTGAGGGCGCGGAGCTTCTTCTGCCCCTTGCCGTTGCGGATGGTCTCGCGCAGCGACTCGGCCTCAGCGTCGACGTCGAACTCGGTGGCCAGCTTCTGGATGGCCTCCGCGCCCATGCCGCCGGTGAAGTACTCGCCGTAGCGGTCGACCAGCTCGCGGTAGAGCTGCTCGTCGACGATCAGCTGACGCGGCTCGAGCTTGGTGAACGTCGACCAGACCTCCTCGAGCCGGTCCAGCTCACGCTGGGCCCGGTCGCGGATCTGGCGCATCTCACGCTCGCCGCCCTCCTTGACCTTGCGGCGGACGTCGGACTTGGCGCCCTCGCCCTCCAGCTCGGCCAGGTCGGCCTCGAGCTTCTGCGCCCGCGCCTCGATGTCGGCGTCGCGCTTGGCCTCGA
The DNA here is from genome assembly GCF_003202285.1 of Prauserella muralis. GTDB lineage: Bacteria > Actinomycetota > Actinomycetes > Mycobacteriales > Pseudonocardiaceae > Prauserella_B > Prauserella_B muralis. The sequence continues at coordinate 1,580,729 of NZ_MASW01000001.1, read as the reverse complement.
TGTTCTTGCGCTCGACGCTGATCTCGTTCTCCAGCGTCGGCTGGTCGTTGTGCCGCAGCTCGGTGTTCACGCTCGTGATCACGTACGCCGCGAAGTAGATGATCTTCTCGAGGTCCTTCGGCGCCAGGTCCAGCAGGTAGCCCAGCCGCGAGGGAACACCCTTGAAGTACCAGATGTGGGTGACCGGTGCGGCCAGCTCGATGTGGCCCATGCGCTCACGGCGGACCTTGGCCCTGGTCACCTCGACGCCGCAGCGCTCGCAGATGATGCCCTTGAACCGGACCCGCTTGTACTTGCCGCAGTAGCATTCCCAGTCGCGGGTCGGACCGAAGATCTTCTCGCAGAAGAGCCCGTCCTTCTCCGGCTTGAGCGTGCGGTAGTTGATGGTCTCCGGCTTCTTGACCTCACCGAAGGACCACTGGCGAATGTCGTCGGCGGTGGCCAGCCCGATCCGGAGCTCATCGAAGAAATTGACGTCCAGCACGTCCTTGCATCCCCTTGGGGTTGATTCGGCTAGAGGGGTCGGCTACCCGGGCGGGAAGGGCACGCGGGAGGTGTGTCCTTCCCGCCCGGATGGCTGGGTCATTGCACGACGTCGTCCACCGAGGGCGACTCGTTGCGGGACAGGTTGATGCCCAGGTTCGCGGCGGCGCGTTCGAGGTCCTCGTCGTCGGAGTCGCGCATCTCGATGGCGGCCCCGTCACTCGAGAGCACCTCGACGTTGAGGCACAGCGACTGAAGCTCCTTCAGCAGCACCTTGAACGACTCGGGGATCCCCGGCGACGGCATGTTCTCGCCCTTGACGATGGCCTCGTAGACCTTCACGCGGCCGAGCACGTCGTCGGACTTGATGGTGAGCAGCTCCTGCAGCGTGTACGCCGCGCCGTAGGCCTGCATCGCCCAGCACTCCATCTCACCGAAGCGCTGGCCACCGAACTGCGCCTTACCACCCAGCGGCTGCTGGGTGATCATCGAGTACGGACCCGTCGACCGGGCGTGGATCTTGTCGTCCACCATGTGGTGCAGCTTCAGGATGTACATGTAGCCCACCGACACCGGGTACGGGAACGGCTCGCCGGAGCGCCCGTCGAGCAGCGTCGCCTTGCCGTCGGCGTCGACCATGCGGTCGCCGTCGCGGTTCGGCTTGGTGCAGGACAGCAGCCCCATGAGCTCCTGCTCCTTGGCGCCGTCGAACACCGGGGTCGCGGTGTTCGTCCCGGGCTCGACGTCGCGCAGCTCCTCCGAGAGGTTCTTCGCCCAGTCCGGGGCGCCCTCGACCTTCCAGCCCTGCGAGGCCAGCCAGCCGAGGTGCAGCTCCAGGATCTGGCCGATGTTCATCCGTCGCGGCACACCGTGGGTGTTCAGCACGATGTCGACCGGGGTGCCGTCCTCCATGAACGGCATGTCCTCGACCGGCAGGATCTTGCCGATGACGCCCTTGTTGCCGTGCCGGCCGGCGAGCTTGTCGCCGTCCTGGATCTTGCTCTTCTTGGCCACGTAGACGCGGACGAGCTCGTTGACGCCCGGGGGCAGCTCGTCGTCGTCCTCGCGGGAGAACACCCGGATGCCGATGACCTTGCCGGTCTCGCCGTGCGGCACCTTCAGCGAGGTGTCCCGGACCTCGCGGGCCTTCTCGCCGAAGATCGCGCGCAGCAGCCGCTCCTCCGGCGTCAGCTCGGTCTCGCCCTTCGGCGTGACCTTGCCGACCAGGATGTCGCCGTCACGGACCTCGGCGCCGATGCGGATGATGCCGCGCTCGTCGAGGTCGGCCAGCACGTCCTCGGAGACGTTCGGGATGTCCCTGGTGATCTCCTCGGCACCGAGCTTGGTGTCACGGGCGTCGATCTCGTGCTCCTCGATGTGGATCGAGGTGAGCACGTCGTCCTGGACGAGCCGCTGCGAGATGACGATGGCGTCCTCGTAGTTGTGGCCCTCCCACGGCATGACCGCCACGAGCAGGTTCTTGCCGAGCGCCATCTCGCCGTTGTCCGTGGACGGCCCGTCGGCGATGACCTGGCCCTTCTCGATGCGGTCGCCCTCGTTGACCACCGGCCGGTGGTTGAAGCACGTGCCCGCGTTGGTGCGGCGGAACTTGTACAGCCCGTAGCTCTTGCGCGTGCCGTCGTCGTGCATGACGGTCACCATGTCGGCCGAGAGCTCCTCGACCACGCCTGCCTGCTCGGCGACGATCACGTCACCGGCGTCGACGGCGGCGGTGAGCTCCACGCCCGTTCCGACCAGCGGGGCCTCGTTGCGCAGCAGCGGAACGGCCTGCCGCTGCATGTTGGCACCCATCAGCGCGCGGTTGGCGTCGTCGTGCTCGAGGAACGGGATCATGCCGGTGGCGACGGAGACCATCTGCCGCGGCGACACGTCCATGTAGTCGATCTCGAGCGGGTCGAGCAGCTCGACCTCGCCGCCCTTCCTCCGGCCCAGCACCTGGTCCTCGGCGAAGTGGCCGTCGTCGGTGAGCGGCGCGTTGGCCTGCGCCTTGACGAAACGGTCCTCCTCGTCGGCGGTCAGGTAGTGCACCTCGTCGGTGACCTGACCCTCGACGACCTTCCGGTACGGCGTCTCGATGAAGCCGAACGGGTTGACCCGCGCGTAGGAGCACAGCGAGCCGATGAGGCCGATGTTGGGACCTTCCGGCGTCTCGATCGGGCACATCCGGCCGTAGTGGCTGGGGTGCACGTCGCGGACGTCCATGCCGGCGCGCTCACGGGAAAGGCCGCCGGGGCCCAGCGCCGAGAGGCGGCGCTTGTGGGTCAAGCCCGACAGCGGGTTGTTCTGGTCCATGAACTGCGACAGCTGGGAGGTTCCAAAGAACTCCTTGATCGCGGCGACGACCGGGCGGATGTTGATCAGGGTCTGCGGCGTGATCGCCTCGACGTCCTGAGTGGTCATCCGCTCACGGACCACGCGCTCCATGCGGGAGAGGCCGACCCGGATCTGGTTCTGGATCAGCTCGCCGACGGTGCGCAGGCGGCGGTTGCCGAAGTGGTCGATGTCGTCGGTCTCGACCGGCACCTCGGTCTCGCCACGCTGCATCGTCTCCTCGCCCGCGTGCAGGCGGACGAGGTACTCGATGGTGGTGACGATGTCCTCTTCGGTGAGCGTGCCGGTGTCGTAGGGCAGGTCGAGGCCGAGCTTCTTGTTGATCTTGTACCGGCCGACCTTGGCGAGGTCGTAGCGCTTGTCCTTGAAGAACAGGTTCTCCAGGAGCGTCTGGGCGCTCTCCTTCGTCGGCGGCTCACCGGGGCGCAGCTTCCGGTAGATGTCGAGCAGCGCCTCGTCGGTCCCCGCGGTGTGGTCCTTCTCCAGGGTCGCGAGCAGCGTCTCGGAGAAGGCGAAGCGCTCCCGGATCGCCTCGGTGGTCCAGCCGAGCGCCTTGAGCAGCACGGTGACGGGCTGGCGGCGCTTGCGGTCGATGCGGACACCCACGGTGTCGCGCTTGTCGACGTCGAACTCGAGCCACGCACCACGACTCGGAATGATCTTGACGCTGAAGACGTCCTTGTCGGTCGTCTTGTCGACGGCCTGGTCGAAGTACACACCCGGCGAACGGACGAGCTGCGACACGACGACGCGCTCGGTGCCGTTGATGATGAAGGTGCCCTTGTCGGTCATCACGGGGAAGTCGCCCATGAAGACCGTCTGGCTCTTGATCTCACCGGTGTTGTTGTTGACGAACTCGGCGGTGACGAACAGCGGCGCCGCGTAGGTCATGTCCTTGTCCTTGCACTCCTCGACGGAGGCCTTGACCTCGTCGAAGCGCGGGTCGGAGAAGGACAGGGACATGGATCCGGAGAAGTCCTCGATCGGGGAGATCTCGTTGAGGACCTCCTCCAGACCACCGACCGGGTTCTCCTCGCCCTCGTCGACGGCGCGTGCGTACCACGCCTCCGCGCCGGTAAACCATTCGAATGACCGAATCTGCACGTCAAGCAGGTCTGGAGTGCTCAGCGGCTCGCGGATCTTCGCGAACGAAACCCGCTTCGGTGCTCCAGGAATTCCCGTTAGCTCTCGTGTCGAGGTGGTCGCAGCAGTGGCCTGGTTCGCGGGAGAGACTGCCAAGATGCGTCCTTCCGGGGACATAGCGGTTGAGCAGCCGCGCTAGCAACGAGCAACGCGTACTGTCAAGGGTGCGGTGTTGCCGACCATCCTAGCTACCGTAAATAGGCAGCCTGAAAGTGGGCAGCGCAAACAAGCAGTCTAGCCCCGAAGACGGCACTTGTCGAGGGGGCGCGCCGGACGGGCGCCCAGCCTCTCTCACTCGTCTTCTGGCTCGCCTCCCGCACGGCGCGCCGTTGCCTGTAAGCGTGAACCCCCGCGGACGCTGAGTCAAGCGCCCACGAGGGGTCCGCACCGTTTGACCCGCTCGGAGCAGGCGTCAACCCGAGCCCCACGTGCCCCGTGCGCCACAGCCGGCCACGCTCCTCAGTTGCCCGCGGAGCCGCCCGTGCCACTCGCCGGGGGTGCCTGCCGGCCGGGAGCCGGCGTGGGCGCCGGCTGGCCCGCCGTGTAGGTGTCCATGTTGGTCACCTTCCACTGGTCGTCGCGCTTCTCCGTGATGAACCACAGCGCCGCGCTGCCCGCCGACGTCTGGTTGTCCTGCGTCCTGGTGGCCGTCTGGTCGATGTACACCATGACCTTGGCGCGGTCGTCCTCGAGCGCCACGACCGCGCTGCGGGTGGCCTTCACGGTGACGACGATCTTCTGCTCGGGCGCACGCTTGCGCACGTCGCTCATCAGCGCGTCGTAGGTCTTGCGGACCTCGTCGTTGACGAGCAGCTCGTCGGCGGCCTTCTCGGTCTTGCCGATGTCGTTGTAGTCGATGGAGAACAGGCGCTCGGCTGCGCTGCTCATCGCGTCCTTGACCTGCGCGGTGGCGGCCACGTCGATGAGCGCCGTGTTGTCCGTGGCGGCGCTGACCTCGCTGTGGCGGTACTTGAACAGCACCGCGAGCCCGCTGAACACCACGGCCAGCACGAGCAGCACGGCGACGGCCGCATAGCCACGCCCTGCTCCGCGGCCACGCGCGCCGTCCTGCCGCTCCGTCCGCTCGGACGGCGTGGCCTCGGCGAGGTCGTCCTCGCTCTCCGGCTTCGGAGTGCCGGTGTCGCGAGCCTTGCGGCGCGGACCTGGCTTCGGCGCCGCGGGCTCGTCGGCAGGCTCCCCGGCCTGCTCGGCCTGCTCGGCTTCCTCCACCGGCTCGGCAGAGGCGGTCTCCGGCTCGGCGGTCTCCGTGACCTCGGGGGTCTCCTCGGGCTCCTGCGGCTCCGGCCGCGGCCGGGCGGGACGGACCGACGGCCCCGCCGGCTTGCGCAGGCCGGCGACCCGGGGACGCCGGGACGGCTCGCTCGCGCCGGGAATGCGGCGGGAAGGTGGCACGACTGACTCCGTTCTGACGCGTTACTGGCCCGTACCGGCGACCGGCACCTCGCCGATTCCGGACAGCTTCCACACCTGGTCGCCGCCGTCGTCGACGCGGGTCATCTCGACCTCGAGCCGCAGCACCTTGGTGCCCTCGTTGTCGCCCTGCTTGACCTGGGTCTTGACCATCGCCAGCGCGCTGGCCTTGCCCTCGTGCTCGTTGAGCTCCTCGACGGCGACGTCCTGCACGGTGGACACCACCTTGGTCTTGGCGTCCTCGATGGCCTTGCGGTAGGTCTTCTCCGACTGGTTGATCTGGTTGAGCAGATCACCCGTGGTGACTTCCTTCTGCCTGCTGAAGTAGGCGTCCAGGTTCTCGTAGTCGAGCTCCGTGTAGGCCGTCACGGCGTTGCCCGCGGCGCGCACGACGTTCTCCCTGGCCGCGGCGATGTTGGCGGTGTCGTCCGAAGACGCGGCCCACCACATGATCCCGAAGGTCACGGCGACCACGAAGGCCGCCGCGGCCAGCGCGGCGCTGCCCAGCACCAGCCACCGTGGCGGCCGCCGGGTGGGACCGTCAGCGGGGGTGCTCCGCTGCTCGTCCGAACTCATAGCGCTCCAGAGTAGGTCGGGTGTGTGATCTCGGCGTCAGCCCGGCAGCCCCACCAGCTGGCTCAGGCTCGTGATGGACAGCCCAGGGCTGCCCGCCACCCCGGGCACGCCGCGCAGGGAGGCCAGCTCCTCCTCGTCCCTGGTGGAGTTGGACCGCACCTGCTCCTGGCTCGGCTCCACCGGCACACCGTTGAACGGCGCGTTCTGGGACCCGCGGACGCTGATCGGGCTGCCCGGCGGCTCCGCGCAGTAGGCGTCGGCCTTGGGCGGGCGTTCCGTGGTGTCGTTGCCCGCACGGTACTGCTCGGGCGGCCGGTAGCCCTTGGTGCACGAGGGCGGGTTGAACATGTTCAGCGCCAGGCCCAGGTGCGCCGTGCCGTCGCCGGGAGTGACGCTGAACGCGCCCGTGGCCACCACCGGATAGGTCACCAGCGCCTGCTCGAGGCCGTCCTGCCTGGTGATCATCAGGTTCGACGTGGTGAGCAGGTTCGCCACCAGCGAGCTCAGGCCGGGGCCGGTCTCGGCGAGCACCGCGTTGATCTGGTCGGCCGCCCGCGGGGTGGCGTCGATGAGCCTGCGCAGGTCGCCGTCGGAGTTCTTCAGCGTCTCCGACAGCGACGCCAGGTCGCGGCTGAACGAGCGCATCGACCCGGACAGCTCGTTCTGCGTGTTCAGCACGACGTTGCCCTGCTCCAGCAGCTGCACGGTCTGCGGCAGGTACTGTTGGGCGACCCGGGTGAAGTCGCGGGTGGTGTCCATCAGCACCTGCAGGTCGTCGCCCGTGCCCTGGAAGGCGTCGTAGGACTCGTCGACCACCGTGCGCAGCGCGTCGGTGGGCACCGACGAGGCGAGGCTGTTCAGGTCGCCGATCACCTTCTCCGTGGGCACCGGGGTGTCGGTGCGCTCGGCCGGGATCACGGACCCGTTCTCCAGGAACGGGCCCTGCTCGGTGACCGGGCGCAGGTCGACGTACTGCTCGCCGACCGCCGAGCGGTTCGCGACGACGGCGTGCAGGTCCTCCGGCACCTTCGGTGCCTCCGGCTCGATGTTGAGGTCGGCCTGCAGGCCCGTCTTGGTGAGGCTGAGCCTGCCCACCTTGCCGATGTTGAAGCCGCGGTAGGTCACCTCGGCGCCGGTGAAGATGCCGCCCGACTCGGTGAGCTGCATGTGCACGGTGTAGCCGCCGGAGCCGAAGGCCTTCTCGACCTCGGTGAACCGCACGAGGGCGTAGACGATCGCGACGATCGAGATGATCGCGAAGGCGATGAGCTGGATCCTCGTCTTGCGTACCAGCATCAGCCCGCACCCCCTGTGTTGTCTCGGACGCGCACACGCGATCGCGTCGCCGGGGCATCCTCGCAGCAGTACCGGTCACCGGCGTGAGAGCGGATGCCCCGCCCCCGCGATCGCGGGGCCTCCGGCCGGGGCGCGTCCCGGTGGCCGCGCTCTACGACGCGCGCGCACATCAGCCCGCACCCCCCGACAGGATCGAGAAGATCCCCTCCACGCCCGTCGGCTGGGGCTGCTGCCCGCTCTGCTGGCCGCCCGGCGGCGGGCTCTGCGTGCCCGGCACCGGCAGCGGCGGAGGGGCGTTCTCCGGCGTGCCCTGCTGGCCGCTGGTCAGCCCACCGAGGATCGGCACGTCCTGCAGCGGGTTCTGCCTGCTGCGGCCCATGTTGGCCAGCACCTCCCCCAGGTTGAGGTCGATGGTGGCGTAGAGGTTGAAGTAGTCGCCCTTCGCGCCCTCCACCGCGGCGTCGCTGAACGGGTAGGTCAGCAGCAGTTCCAGCGCCTTCGGCAGGTCCGAGCCCGCCTCGCCGAGCTTGCGCAGCGTCGGCAGCAGCGCCTTGAGGTTCGCCACCAGGTCCTCCTGGCTGGCGTTGACCGTGTCGACGGCCACCGTGGAGAGCCGGTCGAGTGCCTGCAGCATCGTCACCAGCTGGCCGCGCTGCTGTTCGAGCACCTGCAGGCCGGGCCCCAGGTTCTCGATCGCGCCGGCGATCTGGTCGCGCTGCGCGTTGAGCGTCGACGACAGCCGGTTGAGCCCGTCGAGAGCGCGGGTGATGTCGCTCGACTGCGCGTCCAGCGTGCTCACCAGCCGGTCGGCGTTGTGCAGCAGAGCCTTGATGTCCGGCTCGTTGCCCTCGAGTGTGTTGTTCAGCTCCTTGGTGATGGTGTTGAGCTGCTCGACACCGCCGCCGTTGAGCAGCATGGACAGTGCGCCGAGCACCTCCTCCACCTCGACGCTGCGGTTGGTGCGCGCCACCGGGATGAGGTCGCCGTCGGCGAGCTCGGCCTGCGACGGCGCCTCGGCAGGAGGCGTGAGCTCGACGTACTTCTCGCCGAGCAGGCTGGACTGGCGCAGGTTGGCGACGGCGTTGGCCGGCAGCGTCACGTCGCCGTTGACGAGCAGGGTGACCTCGGCGGTCCAGCCGTCCTCGGCGAGGCCGACGTTCTCGACCTGGCCCACGGGCACCTCGTTGACCCGCACGCCCGACTGGGGCACCAGGTCGAGCACGTCACGGAACTGCACCTTCACCCGGTAGGGGTCGTCGCCGAGGTCGGCGCCGCCCGGCAGCGGGACGTCGTAGATCCCCTCGAACCCGCAGCCGGACACCGCCAGCAGGGCCGCGGCGGACATCGCGACGACGGCCTTGTGCAGGCGCCTCATCACTGGCCACCTCCCGAACTCACCAGCTGGTCGGTCAGCGGAAGCGGCAGCGGCGGCAGCTGCCCCTGGTTCAGGGCGTTGACCGACTGCGCCAGCGACGGCAGCGGCAGCGCCTTGTCCAGCAGGGGCGCGACCGAGCCGCACGCCTCACCGACCGCGTCGAGCGCTTCGGGAGTCTGCTTGAGGAAGTTGCAGATCATCACGATCGGCGGCTGGGTCAGCTCGTTGAGGTTGGCCCGGGCGTCGAGCGTGCCGGAGGACGCGTTGTAGGTGTTGGCGAGGTTGCCCAGCGCCAGCGGCGCGATGTCGAGCGTCTCGGCAAGCGCGGCGCGCTGGTCGACGAGCACCCGCGTGATCGAGGAGAGCTTGTCGACGTTGGACTTCACCCGGCCCCGGTTGGCCTGGATGAAGTCGCGGACCGAGTACAGGGTGGTGCCGAGCTGGCGCACGGTCGCCGACAGGTTGTCCTTCTCCCCCGCCAGGTACGAGCTGACGTCGGCGAGCTGGGTCTCGAACCGGCGGACCTCGTCGTCGCTGTTCGCCAGTGTCGTCGACAGCTTGGCGAGGTTCTCGACGGTCTTGAACAGGTCGCCGGAGTTGCCGGAGAGGGTGCCCGCGGCCATGCTGAGCTTGGTGATCGTGTCGTTGAGCATCCTGCCGTTGCCGTCCATGTTGGCGGACAGGGTGTTCAGCAGGTCCGACAGCGAGCCGTCGGCGTTGGCGCCGTTCGGGCCGAGCGACTCCGAGACCCGGCTCAGGCTCTCGCCCAGCTGGTCGATCTCGAGCGGCACGGCGGTGCGGTTCATCGGGATCACCGAGCCGTCGTCGAGCTGGGAGCCCCCCGTGTAGGCGGGGGCGAGCTGGACGTAGCGGTCGGAGACCAGCGACGGCGCGACGATCACGGCCTGCGCGTCAGCGGGGACCGAGACCTCCCGGTCGTAGGTCATGTCGACCTTCACCTTGTCGCCCAGGGGCTCGACGTTGGTGACCTCGCCCATCTGCACGCCGAGCACGCGCACGTCGTTGCCCTCGTAGAGGCCGATCGCGGTCGGGAAGTAGGCGGTGACGTGCTTGACGCCCGCGTCCTTGAGCGTCCACCACAGCCCGCCCGCGACCACGAGGCCGAGGACGCACGCGATCGCGACGCCGCGAGCGAGGCTCTGTCCGAAGCGGGTGTCGGTCATCGCGCGTGGCACCCCTCTTCGTTGAGCGGCCCGATGGAGGGCAGCAGCAGGCCGCAGATGTAGTTGTCGAACCAGCGGCCGTTGCCGATCGTGTTGTTGAACACGCGGATGAACGGCGCGAACCGTTTGATCCCCTCGGCGAGCGAGTCCTGGTTGCGCTGCAGCATGCCGGTGAGCTGGTCGAGCTCCTTCAGGACCGGGTCGAGCTGGGCCTGGTTGTCGTCGACGAGGCCCTGCAGCTGGGTGGCGAGGTCGCGGCTGCCCTGGAGCAGCGCCGAGATGGCCTGCTCCCTGCGGGCCAGTTCCGCGAGCAGCAGGTTGCCGTCCTCCATCAGCTTGGACAGCTGCGCGTCCCGGTCGGCCAGCGTCTGGCTGACCTGCCTGGTGTTGGCGAGCAGCGTGGCCAGCTGGCGGTCGCGGGAGGCGATCGTGTCGGACAGCCGGGAAAGGCCGGTCAGCGCGCCGCGCACGTCGTCCGGGGTTCCGGACAGGGTCTGGCTGAGCACGTCGAAGCTCTGCGCGAGCTGGTCGGTGTCGATCTGGTCGGCGGTCTGCGACAGGCCGCGGAACGCCTCGAGCACGTCGTACGGGGCGGCGGTGCGTTCCCGGGGGATGGTCTCGCCGGGGTCGAGCGCGGCGTCGCCGACCGGGTCGAGCGCCACGTACTTCTGGCCGAGCAGGGTCTTGATCTTGATGGCGGCGCTGGTGCGGTCGCCCAGCCACGCGTCCTTGACCTTGAAGGAGACGCGCACGACGTCGCCCGCGAGTTCGATGTCGGTGACCTTGCCGACCTTGACGCCCGCGACGCGGACCTCGTCCTCGGTCTGCAGGCCCGCCGCCTCGCTGAAGTCGGCCGTGTAGGTGGTGCCGCCGCCGATGATCGGCAGGTCGTCGGAGTTGAGCGCGGCGACGGTGCCGAGCACCATCAGGACGATGCCGACGACGGCGATCGGGATCGGGTTGCGCTTGGAGAAGCTCTTCATGCCGTGCACCGCTCCCTGCTCGCCGGCTGGATCGGCAGGTCCACCGGCTTGCTCATCAGGCCCGGGATCTGCACGCTGCCGTGCGTCTCGCACAGGTAGAAGTTGAACCAGGAGCCGTAGTCGGCGGTGGCGGCCATCCGTGTGACCTTCTCGGGCAGGAACCGGATGAAGTGTTCCACGACCGGCTCGTTGTCGTTGAGGTTGCCCGCCAGCACGCCCAGCGCCTTGATGTCCTCCTTCAGCGGCTGCCTCGCCTCGCCGAGCAGGCCCGCGGTGGTGCTGGTCAGCTCGCCGAGGGACTCGATGGCCTGCCCGATGGGCTCGCGGTCGGCCGCAAGGCCGGAGACGAACTGCTGCAGGCGCGTGATGAGGTCCGACAGCTGCGGTGTGCGCTCGTTGATGGTGGCCAGCACGTTGTTGAGGTTGTCGATGACCTGGCCGATCACCTTGTCCTTCTCGGCGATCGTGGTGGTCAGCGACGCGGTGTGCGACAGCAGGCTCTCCACCGTGCCGCCCTCGCCCTGCAGCACCTGGATGATCTCGTAGGAGAGCTTGTTGACGTCCTCGGGCGCGAGCGCCCGAAACAGTGGCTTGAACCCGTTGAACAGTTCCGTGAGGTCCAGCGCAGGCCGCGTGCGTTCCAGCGGGATCGTGTCGCCGGGCTCCAGGGTGCCGCCGATCTCGCCGGTGCCGCGATCGAGCGAGATGTAGCGCTGCCCGACGAGGTTGCGGAACTTGATGGTGGCGGTGACGCCGGCGGGCAGGGTGCGGCCCGCGTCGACCTCGAACTCCACCTCTGCCTGCCTGCGGTCGGCGATGCGCACGGCGGCGACCTGGCCGACGCGCACGCCCGCGATGCGGACGTCGTCGCCGGGGATCACCATCGTCGCGTCGGTGAACCGGGCCGTGTAGGTCTTGGTGCTGGCGAGGTTCACGTTCGCGATGCTGATGCCGAGGACCGCGGTGAACACGACGGTGACGACGATGAAGATCACCAGCTTCGTCAGCGGCGCTCCCACATTTCTCACCGGACAGTCACCTCCGCCCCTCGGTAGAGCGGTGCGACGAGCAGGGCGCCCCAGCCGGGCACCTCGGCGGAGTCCATCCCGATCTGCGGCCCGATGAGCCGCGAGAGCAGGGCGTACTCGGCCGACGAGTTGGCCGGGTTGCCGCCCGCGGTGGTGCCGGAGCCGTTGTAGCCGCCCGCGTTGGCGGCGTTGTTCGCCGGGTTCAGCCCGTCGTTCTGCGAGCGGGCGGGCGGCGGCGAGGTGCTGCCGTCCCGCAGCGGCCCGTCCGGCGGGTGCTGCGGGAACGGGTCCGGGTACTGCTCCATGTCGTAACAGCGTGGTCCGCGCTTGTCGTTGTACTCGGGTTCGTCCTGGCCGGGCTTGTACGGGCCGCGGTTGGTGGTGATCTCGATGGTGGCGTGCAGGCCGGGTTTGGAGGTGCCCTTGCCGAAGGCCCTGTCGATGCGCGGCAGCAGCTCGGCCATCTGCCCGAGGAAGCACGGGTACTCCGGCGCGTACCTGGCCAGCAGCTCGGCCGTGGGCCGGGCCGTCTCCCCGAGGCTGATGATGTTGCTCGCGTTGGCCTCGAGGAAGGACTGCAGGTTCACCGAGACGTTGGTCATGCTCCCGTAGAGGGTCTGCAGGTTCTGCCGCTGCTCGACGATCGTGCGGCTGGTGGTGGTGAGGTTGTCGAGCGTGCGCACGAGGTCGGGCGCGGCGGCGGTGAGGTTGTCGGAGAACGTGGCGAGCTGGCGCAGGTTCTCCTGCAGGTCGGGCAGGTGCGGGTTGAGCCTGCCGAGGTAGTCGCCGAGCTCGGACAGGGTCTGGCCGAGCGGCTCGCCCCTGCCCTGCAGCGCCGTCGAGATCGCGGTGAGCGTGCTCGAGAGCTTCTGCGGCTGCACCGCCTGCAGCACCGGCATGAGACTTTCCAGCGCCTGCTCCAGCTCGATGGCGCTGGAGGTGCGGTCCTGCGGGATCACGTCGCCGTTGCGCAGGCTCTGCGGCGAAGGGTCGTCCGGGATCTCCAGGGAGACGAACCGCTCGCCGAACAGCGTCTTCGGCAGGAACCGGGCCGACACGTTGCTGGGCACCAGGTCGGCCTGGTCGGGGCGCAGGTGCAGGGTGAGTTCGGCGCCCGTCTCGGTCGGCGTGATGTCGGCGACGCTGCCGACGATCAGGCCGCGCACCTTGACGTCGGAGTTCTCGGTGAGCTGGTTGCCGATCTTGTCGGCCTGGAGCTTGACGGTGACGAACGTCGAGAAGCTCTTGTTGTAGATCGCGACGCTGAGCGCCACCCCGCCGACGAGCAGGGCGATCAGAAGCAGGCCCAGCAGCCTGCGGCGCAGCGTGACCATGGCCGCCTTCATGCTGCGTCCTCCGCGTACCCTGTCCTGCCCGTCATCCGGCGATCCTCACCGTCGTGTCCGTGCCCCAGATGGCGAAGCCGATGAAGAAGTTCACCACCGCGACCGTGACGATCGACAACCGGACCGCGCGGCCGACGGCGACGCCGACGCCTGCCGGGCCACCGCTGGCGCGGTAGCCGTAGTAGCAGTGGGTGAGGATGATCAGCACACTGAAGATCAGCACTTTGACGAACGAGTAGAAGACGTCCTGCGGTGGCAGGAACAGGTCGAAGTAGTGGTCGTACGTGCCCGCCGACTGGTCGTAGATGTAGATGACCACCAGCCGGGACGCCAGGTAGGAGCTGAGCAGACCGATCACGTAGAGCGGGATGACCGCCACGAACCCCGCGATGATCCGCGTCGTCACCAGGTACGGCAGGCTCGGCACGCCCATGACCTCGAGCGCGTCGATCTCCTCGGAGATGCGCATGGCGCCGAGCTGGGCCGTGAAGCCGGCGCCGACGGTCGCGGACAGGGCGAGCCCCGCCACGAGCGGTGCGATCTCCCGCGTGTTGAAGAACGAGGTGAGGAAGCCGGTGAACGCCGACGTGCCGATGGAGTTCAGGGCCGAGAAGCCCTGCAGACCGACGAGCACACCGGTGAAGAGCGTCAGCCCGATCATCACGCCGACCGTGCCGCCGATGACCGCGAGCGAGCCGGAGCCGAAGCTGACCTCGGCGAGCAGACGCAGCACTTCCTTCGTGTACCGCCGCAGCGTCCTGGGCGCCCAGGCGATCGCGCGCAGGTAGAACGACATCTGGTCGCCGAGGGTGTCGAGCGTCTCCAGCGGCCGGTTCGCGATCCGTTTCGCGTTCTGGGATAGGGATGCCATGGTCGTCTCAGTCCAACTTCGCCGGAACGATCTGCAGGTAGATCAGCGTGATCACGAAGTTGACCACGAACAGCAGCAGGAACGTGATGACGACGGACTGGTTGACCGCGTCGCCGACGCCCTTCGGCCCCGGTGGGGGGTTCAGGCCCCGGTAGGCGGCGACCACCGCGGCGATGAAGCCGAAGATCAGCGCCTTGAGCTCGCCGACCCACAGGTCGGGCAGCTGCGCGAGCGCCGAGAAACTGGCGAGGTAGGCGCCGGGTGTGCCGTCCTGGAGCACGACGTTGAAGAAGTAGCCGCCGAGCACGCCGATGACGCTGACCATGCCGTTGAGCAGCAGCGCGACGAGCATGCAGGCGAGCACCCTCGGCACGATGAGCCGCTGCACCGCGGAGACGCCGAGCACCTCCATGGCATCGATCTCCTCGCGGATGGTGCGCGCGCCGATGTCGGCACAGATGGCCGAGCCGCCCGCACCGGCGACGAGCAGCGCCGTGACCAGTGGGCTGGCCTGCTGCACGGTGGCGAGGACGCTGCCCGCGCCCGTGTAGGACTGGGCGCCGAGCTGGCGGGCCAGCGAACCGAACTGCAGCGAGATGACCGCGCCGAAGGGGATGGCGACCAGCGCGGTCGGCAGGATCGTGACGCTGGCGATGAACCACGACTGCTGGATGAACTCGCGCAGCTGGAAGGGCCGCTGGAAGATTCCGCGGCCGACGTCCAGGCCGAGGGCGAACAGCTTCCCGGTCTCGCGGAGCATCCCGATGCCGGGGACCCTGGCCGTCGAGGCCCCAGAGCTCATGAGGTTCCCTGGTCGTACCGGGGCAGCCGCTGGGTGGGGTGCGACTGCGTGGACTGGGGCTCCCGCCAGCCGCCGCCGTCCGGGAGCTGGGCGACGTCCTCGGTGGGCAGCTGGCCGCGCCGCGCGCCGACGGTGCTGTGCTGTTCGCCGATGCCGTAGTAGCGCCGGTCCTCGGGGCTGAGCGAGTCGAGGATGCCCTGCTGGGCGGCCGGGGGCAGGGTGTGCAGGATCTTCATCACGCGGTCCTTGCGGCGCCGTGCGCCCTGCCGCTCCGGCACGCCGGGGGCGGGCTGCATCTGCGGCGGGATGCCCACGACCTCTTCCACACCACCCGCGTGGTGGCCTGCCTCGAACATGGCGCGCTCGGCGGCCATCGTCGCCGAGTCCTTCTCCTCGCTCATACCGATCGGGCCGTCCATGCGGCCGTTGAGGAACTGTTTGACCACCGGTTCCTCGCTGGTGAGCAGCACCTCGCGCGGCCCGAACATGACCAGCTCCTTGCGGAAGAGCATGCCCAGGTTGTCCGGCACCGTCCTGGCCAGGTTGATGTTGTGGGTGACGATCAGGAACGTGGCGTCGATCTGGGCGTTCACGTCGAGGAACAGCTGGGAGATGTAGGTGGTGCGCACCGGGTCGAGGCCGGAGTCGGGCTCGTCGACCAGGATGATCTCCGGGTCCAGCACCAGCGCCCGCGCGAGGCCCGCGCGCTTGCGCATACCGCCGGAGATCTCGCCGGGCAGTTTCTTCTCGGCGCCGGCGAGACCGGTCATCTCCAGCTTTTCGAGCACGATCCTGCGGATCTCGGTCTCGGACTTCTTGGTGTGCTCGCGCAGGGGGAAGGCGACGTTGTCGTAGAGGTTCATCGAGCCGAAGAGCGCGCCGTCCTGGAACAACACGCCGAACAGCTTGCGCGTCTCGTACAGCTTGTGTTCCGAGCAGCGCACGATGTCCACGCCGTTGATGACGCACTTGCCGCGGTCGGGCTTGAGCAGCCCGATCATCGACTTGAGGAACACCGACTTGCCGGTGCCCGACGGGCCCAGCATCACCGAGACCTCGCCCGGTGGCAGCGTCAGCGTCACATCACGCCAGATGGCCTGCTTACCGAAGGACTTCGTCAAGCCCTCGATGACCACCTCGGCACCCATCGCACCTCCCGGAGCTTTTTCGCGGCGACACGCCCCGAAGCCTGCGTCACCCACATGCAACGAGTTGAGTGCGCACAGGTTACTCGCCAGTTTCAGTCAGTAAGCCACCGCTCGGCCGTTTGGCAGGGGTGCAAGGTAACCCACGCGTGTTTCGCACGCACGAAAAGGGCGGGCACCTGCCGCAGCAGATGCCCGCCCTTCGCGTTGGGCCGGGGTCAGCTCACTTGAGCGAGACCTGCGCGCCGGCGGCCTCGAGCTTCTCCTTGGCGGCGTCCGCCGCCTCCTTGTCGACCTTCTCGAGCAGGGGCTTCGGGGCGCCCTCGACGAGCTCCTTGGCCTCCTTCAGGCCCAGGCCGGACACGATCTCGCGGACGACCTTGATGACCTGGATCTTCTTGTCGCCCGCGCCCTCGAGCACGACGTCGAACTCGTCCTGCTCCTCCTCGGCCGGGGCGGCACCGCCGGCGGCGGCACCCGGGGCGGCGACGGCCGCGACCGGCGCGGCGGCGGTGACGTCGAAGGTCTCCTCGAACTTCTTCACGAAGTCGGAGAGCTCGAGCAGCGTCAGCTCCTTGAACGCGTCGAGCAGTTCGTCAGTGCTCAGCTTCGCCATGATGGCGTTCCTTTCTCGTACGGACTCTGTCGTCGGGGGTGGGGTGTTCGGTCAGCTCTCGGCACTGTCGCCTTCGCCGCCCTCGGACTTGCGCTTGTCCTCGAGCGCGGCGGCAAGGCGGGCGACCTGGGACGCCGGCGCCTGGAACAGCGCGGCGGCCTGGGACAGCTTCGCCTTGAACGCACCGGCGGCCTTGGACAGCACCACTTCGCGGCTCTCGAGGTCGGCGATCTGCTCGATCTCGGAGACGGTGAGCGGCCGCCCGTCCATGTAGCCGCCCTTGATCACGAGGGCGCTGTGGTCCTTGGCGAAGTTCTTCAGAGCCTTCGCGGCGTCGACCGGCTCACCCTCGATGAAGGCGATGGCGGTCGGGCCGACGAACAGCTCGTCGAGACCCTCGATGCCCGCGTCCTGAGCGGCACGCTTGACGAGGGTGTTCTTCGCGACCCGGTACTTGGCGGTGTTGCCGAGAGCGCGGCGCAGCTCACCGAGCTGGGACACGGAGAGGCCGGTGTACTCGGTGACAACGGTTGCCGAGCTGTTGCGGAACCTGTCCGCGATCTCGGCGACGGCCGCCACCTTGTCGGGCTTCGCCATGGTCGCCTCCTCTCTGGGCTAGGTGACCACTGGCGCGCCCGGACCCCCAACACGACAAACGCCCCGGCGCAGCAGGCGCGGGGCGTCGGGCGCGCGGTGACGCGCGCGGCGATCCTCGTTCCTCCTGCGCGGGCCGCCCGCCGTGTCGCGGACCTTCGTTCCCGGAGCCGTGGAGCCCGGGAAGACCAGCGGTCTTCGGTAGAACCGCTGACCAGCATACGCGACCGCCCGCACACCCCCACCCCACCCCCACCAAAGCGCGTTTAGCGGGCGAACTGCACTACTGAGCAATGCTCACTACCGCGTTCTGCCCGCGAACTGCGCTCCGGGTGGGTCCGCGGAGTGCGTTTTGCGGGCTAAACGCGGTGCCGGGGCCACGAGGCGTGTGCGAGCGGGCATCATGGGTCACGTGGTGGAGCAGCGACCTGACGGAGAGCCCGGCCCCGAGCAGCGGCCGCCGGGCGAGCCCGCGCCCGGCTCGGAGATCGAGCCGGCACAGCAGAGCGCCCCTGCCGAGTCCGGAACGGGCGGCCAACAGCACCAGGCCCCGCCGCAGCTGGACCCCGAGCAGCTCCGCCAGTTCGAGGAGTTTCAGCAGTTTCAGCGCTTCCAGGAGTTCCAGCGGTTCCAGCAAGGGCAGCAGCCGCCGCAGCCGGGCGGTGAGCTCGCCGCGAGCCGGCAGCACCATCCCGCGCCGACGGCCACCCAGCAGCTCATCCCGCAGCAGCCTCCGCGCCCGCCGCGGAAGGTGCCCAGCTGGCTGCAGTGGCTCGGCAAGAAGGTGCTCGGCTGGCTGATCTTCTTCATCCTGCTCGCGATCGCGCTGACCTGGGCCTACAACTACTTCATCGGCGGCAGCGACGACAGCGACAGCCCGGAGAGCCAGGCCCAGCTCGGCGGCCAGAAGCTCGAGAAGAACTTCCTGATGGAGGACGACCCGTACGGCGCCGTGCGGTTCGTCTACGACAACATCGCGCAGAATCTCGCTGAAGACGCCTGCCAGCGCTTCGACTACCCGAACGGTGCCGATCAGAAGTTCGCGCAGGATCTGGGGTACTCGAGCTGCCGGGAGGCCGTCACCGCCATCAACCGGCAACTGGCCAGCCCGGACGACTACGCCGAAGCCATTCCGTCGGGCGTGCCGACGGAGCTGTTCGACGAGGTGACCGCCATGAGACCGGGAGCCACCATCAAGGTCGACTCCTGCGACGCCACCGCATTGCGTGGGGGCGTCAAGGGCGGTCCCGCCCTCGGCACGTTCGTGCTGACCAAACAGAAGTACAAGAGTCAGTGGCTCATCACCGGACATGAGCCCGGGCCCAAGACCTGCCCGGCAACACCGAGCAACTGAGCGCACGCGAAAAGGGCGGCCACCCAGCACGGGTGGCCGCCCTTTCGGGACTCGCGGACGTTACGCGGTCGCGGGCTCCTCGGCGAGGAGGTCGCGGGTGCGCGCCGGGTCGACCTGGATGCCCGGACCCATGGTCGTGCTGAAGGTGACCTTCTTCACGTACCGGCCCTTGGCGGCCGACGGCTTCGCACGCAGCACCTCGTCGAGGGCCGCCGCGTAGTTCTCCACCAGCTTCTCGGCGTCGAACGACGTCTTGCCGATCACGAGGTGCAGGTTGGCCTGCTTGTCCACGCGGAAGCTGATCTTGCCGCCCTTGATGTCGGTGACGGCCTTGCCGACCGCCGGGGTGACGGTGCCGGTCTTCGGGTTCGGCATCAGGCCACGCGGGCCGAGGATGCGGGCCACCCGGCCGACCTTCGCCATCTGGTCCGGCGTCGCGATCGCGGCGTCGAAGTCGAGCCAGCCACCCTGGATGCGCTCGATCAACTCGTCGGAGCCGACCGCGTCGGCACCGGCGGCCTCGGCCTCGGCGGCCTTGTCGCCGGTGGCGAAAACGATGACGCGGACGGTCTTACCCGTTCCGTGCGGCAGGTTCACGGTGCCGCGGACCATCTGGTCGGCCTTACGGGGGTCCACGCCGAGTCGCATCGCGACCTCGACCGTGGCGTCCATCTTGACCTTGGAAGACTCCTTGGCGAGCCGCGCGGCCTCGAGCGGCGCGTACAGCCGCTCGCGGTCGATCAGCTCGGAGGCCTGACGATAGGCCTTGCTGCGCTTAGCCATGCTCTGTCCTTTTGCGAATAGTCTGTGGATCAGTTGTGGTCCGGGCCAGCGCCTGACCCTGCCACCGGCGACAAGGCGCCGTTATTCGACCGTGAGGCCCATCGACCGGGCGGTGCCGGCGATGATCTTCGCGGCCTGCTCGACGTCGTTGGCGTTGAGGTCGCTCTTCTTGGTCTCGGCGATCTCGCGCACCTGGTCCCAGGTGACCTTGCCGATCTTGGTCTTGTGCGGCTCGCCGCTGCCCTTCTCGACACCGGCGGCCTTCAGCAGCAGCTTCGCGGCCGGCGGGGTCTTGAGCTTGAAGTCGAACGAGCGGTCCTCGAACACAGAGATCTCGACCGGCACGACGTTGCCGCGCTGCGACTCGGTGGCCGCGTTATAGGCCTTGCAGAACTCCATGATGTTGACCCCGTGCTGACCCAGTGCCGGGCCCACGGGGGGCGCCGGGTTGGCGGCGCCCGCCTGGATCTGCAGCTTGATGATCGCTGCAAGCTTCTTCTTCTTGGGTGGCATTCTTCGTCCCTGTTCAGTGATGCTCTCCTCGCGCACCTGCCGTGGCGCGAGGACCGACCGACCGCCGCAGCGGCCGTCAGATCTTGGAGACCTGGTTGAACGACAGCTCGACCGGCGTCTCGCGGCCGAAGATCGACACCAGGACCTTCAGTTTCTGCGCGTCCGCGTTGACCTCGCTGATCGTCGCGGGCAGCGTGGCGAACGGACCGTCCATGACGGTGACCGACTCGCCCACCTCGAAGTCCACCTCGACGGCACGGCCCGCGGCCGGGGCCTCCGCGGCGGCGGGCTCGCCCTTGCCCGCCTTCGCGGGCGCGGCCTTCTCCACCTGCGGCGCCAGGAACTTCAGCACGTCGTCGAGCGACAGCGGCGACGGCTTGGACGTCGCGCCGACGAAGCCGGTGACGCCCGGCGTGTTCCGCACGGCACTCCACGAGGCGTCGTTGAGGTCCATCCGCACCAGGATGTAGCCGGGCAGCACCTTGCGCTGCACCTGCTTACGCTGGCCGTTCTTGATCTCGGTGACCTCCTCGGTGGGCACCTCGATCTGGAAGATGTAGTCCTCGACGTCCAGGGTCTGCCGACGGGTCTCGAGGTTGTTCTTGACCTTGTTCTCGTAGCCGGCGTACGAGTGCACGACGTACCACTCGCCCGGCAACGACTTCAGCTCCGCGCGCAGCGCCTCGACCGGGTCCTGCTCCTCGGCCTGCTCCGCGGCGGCAGCGGTGTCGGCCTCCGTGTCCTCGGCGGCCTCGACCGGCGCCTCGGCGGGCTCGGTGTATTCCGAGTCCGCTTCACCGGTGGCCGCGAGCACCTGCTCGTCGGAGAGGCCGGTCAGGTCCTGACCGGCTCCTGAGCCGTTCTCGGAGGTCACTTTCCGTCCTCTCAGTTGATCGCGTGTGGTGGTCGCGGTCGCCGACTCATCGACTCCCGCCACCCGCGAGGCCTGACGGGCCGCTCAGTTGCCGAATACGAAATCCATGCCCTCGAGGAACAGGATGTCGAGTCCGGCGACCAGGGCCACCATGAACGCCACGAACACCAGCACCACCGAGGTGTAGGTGATCATTTGCTTGCGCGTCGGCCAGATGACCTTGCGCAGCTCGGCCCATACCTCGCGTACGAACCGCGTGAGGCGCGCGAACAGGGAAGCCTGCTTCGCGTCCTTGCGGGTCCGCTTCGGCGTCGGCCTGTCCTTGCCGACGGGCTTGGCGGCCTTGTCCGATGCCTTCCCCTTCGGCGCGGGGCGCTTCTTCGCGTCCGCACCCTTCCCGGCCTCGGAGTCGGCCTCGGAGC
Source organism: Prauserella muralis (assembly GCF_003202285.1). Classification (GTDB taxonomy): domain Bacteria; phylum Actinomycetota; class Actinomycetes; order Mycobacteriales; family Pseudonocardiaceae; genus Prauserella_B; species Prauserella_B muralis. The sequence continues at coordinate 1,559,558 of NZ_MASW01000001.1, read as the reverse complement.
CCGTGCCGGCAGGGCGCGCGGAGGCACGGCGCTCACGCCGAGCCGCGGCGGTGACCGGACGGGAGTCAGAGCGCTTCGCGCCCTTCTCCTTGTCGTCCTTCTCGCCGTCCTCGCTCACGAGCTACTCCTCCGCTCCACCTGACACGTCAACGCAGGGGTGACAGGACTTGAACCTGCAACCTGCGGTTTTGGAGACCGCTGCTCTGCCATTTGAGCTACACCCCTTTGAGCGGGAGATCCGCTCACCCGGACGCACGTCACCGGCCCCACCTCAGCCGCGGGGTCGAGTGTCGGACGTTCCAAGTTCGGCAGTCTACGGCAAGCCCGACAGCCACTTGCAACCGCGCCCTCCACTACGCGTCCGGGGCGGCGTCCGCGCCGGTCCGTCCCCGTGAAAAAATGTCGGTATGGCCACACCTGGAAGCACTGTCACCAGCCCTCGTTCTCGCGTCTCCGCCCGCATCGCGGGCATCACGCCGTCGGCGACCCTCGCCGTCGATGCGAAGGCGAAGGCGCTCAAGGCGGAGGGCCGCCCTGTGATCGGCTTCGGTGCCGGCCAGCCCGACTTTCCCACCCCCGACTACGTCGTCGAGGCCGCGGCCGCCGCGGTGCACGAGCGCACCAACCACGGCTACACCGCGGCAGGCGGACTGCCGGAGCTGCGGGAGGCCCTCGCGGCCAAGACGCTGCGCGACTCGGGCTTCGCGTGCGACCCCTCGCAGATCCTTGTGACCAACGGCGGCAAGCAGGCCGTTTATTCCGCGTTCGCCACGCTGCTCGACCCGGGCGACGAGGTGCTGCTGCTCGCGCCGTACTGGACGACCTACCCCGAGTCGATCACCCTCGCGGGTGGTGTCCCGGTACAGGTCACCGCCGACGAGTCCACCGGTTACCTGGCGACCGTCGAGCAGCTGGAAGCGGCCCGCACGGAGCGCACGAAGGTGCTGCTGTTCAACTCGCCGTCGAACCCGACCGGCGCCGTGTACCCGCGCGAGCAGGTCGAGGCGATCGGCCGCTGGGCCCTGGAGCACGGCATCTGGGTGGTCACCGACGAGATCTACGAGCACCTCGTCTACGACGGCGTCAAGGCCGAGTCGATGCCGGTGCTGGTGCCCGAGCTCGCCGACCAGACGCTGATCCTCAACGGTGTCGCGAAGACCTACTCGATGACCGGCTGGCGGGTCGGCTGGATCATCGGGCCGCAGGACGTCGTCAAGGCGGCGACCAGCTTCCAGTCACACATGTGCGGCAACGTCGCCAACGTCTCCCAGCGCGCCGCGCTCGCGGCGGTCGAGGGGCCGCTGGACATCGTCCACACGATGCGCGAGGCGTTCGACGCTCGGCGCAAGCGGATCGTGTCGCTGCTGTCCGGCATCCCGGGCGTGGAGTGCCCGACCCCGCAGGGCGCGTTCTACGCGTACCCGTCGGTGAAGGGTGTGCTGGGCAAGGAGATTCGCGGCGAGCGCCCCGCCGACACGGTCGCGCTGGCCGACCTGATCCTGCGTGAGGCCGAGGTCGCCGTGGTGCCGGGTGAGGCGTTCGGAACGCCCGGCTACTTCCGGTTCTCCTACGCGCTCGCCGAGGCCGACCTGGTGGAGGGTGTCACCCGCGTCGGCAACCTGCTCTCCGAGGCGAAGTAGCCCGTTCCCCGCGAGTTCCGGCGGCCCCGAGGACGACCTGTCCTCGGGGCCGCCGTCGTTGACGCTCCCCTCAAGGTGCGTTTGTTCTAGTATAGTTAGAACTATGTTGGTTCGCGTCGATCCTGGCTCGCCGGTGCCGTTGTTCGAACAGGTGGCCGCGTCGATCCGGCGGGCGCTCGCCGACGGTGAGGTCTCGCCGGGCGAGCAGCTGCCGCCCGGCCGTGAGCTCGCGGCGTCGCTGGAGATCAACGTGCACACCGTGCTGCGGGCCTATGCGCTGCTGCGCGACGAGGGACTCATCGAGCTGCGCCGTCGCCGCGGCGCGGTGGTCACCGGCGGCGCCGACATCCGGGCCAGGCTCACCGCGCTGGCGGGCGAGCTGGTCGGCGAGGCGCGGCGGGCGGGTGTGAGCGTCGAGGAACTCACCGGGATCGTGAGGGAGCAGTACTCATGAGGATCGGGACCGTGCGCCCCGTCGCGGCCATGCTGGCGCTGCCCGGGCTGGCTGCGGGGGCGGGCTGGCTGTTCCGGCGCGCCTGGGCACCGCGGCTGCCGGGGAGCGTCGCGATTCACTGGGGCCCCGAGGGCGTCGACCGCGGCGCGGATCTGGACGTCTTGACGGCTTGGACGCTCGGTGCCACGGGCGTTTTGGCCGTGGCGTCGGCCGTGCTCGCGATCGCCGGCATCCGTCGCGGCTACGGCGTGCGGCGGCCGGTCGTCGCGTTCGCGGCGTGGCTCGCCACGATGCCCGCGGCGTGTCTGATCGCCTCCCTGCAAGCCACGCTCGACGTGCCGTCGTGGCACCAGGCCGCGGGGGCGGGCGGGGTCATCGCGATCGTACTGGGGGTCAGCGGCGCCGCGGGGGCACTGGCCGCCGTCGTCGCGGGGCCCGGCACGGCACCGGAGCGGCCTGCCGGGGCGGCACCGGAGGGCCCGTCGCTGGGGCTGGCTCCGGGTGAGCGAGCGGCGTGGGTGGGTCGCACGACCAACGTCGGGCTGGCCGTGCTGCTGGCACTCCTCGTGCCGGCGATCGCATTGGCGACAATCCTGCTGACCGCCGCGGGGCCGGCACTGGCCGCCTACCTCGCCATCGGCGCGGTGTCGGTGCTGGTGGCGCTTGCTCTGGCGCGGATCAGCGTGGTCGTCGACTCCACCGGGGTCACCATCCGCATGGGCGCGTTCGGGCTGCCGCGGCGGCACGTGCCACTCGGCGACATCGCCGACGCGAGGGTCGAGCAGCTGGGCGTGCTGAGCGGCGGCGGGTTCGGGGTGCGCGTCAATCCGGTCAGCGGTTACACGGCCTACAAGATCCGCACCGGCCCCGCGCTGGCGCTGCATCTGCGTTCCGGATACCGGATCCTGGCCACCGTCGACCGGCCCGAGCAGGCGGCGGGGCTGGTCAACGACCTGGTGCGGCGCGAGTCGACGGGGCGGGCGTGATCGGCTAGAAACGCGGGTGATGACCACCTGGGCCCGCATCGCCGCCGTCACCGCACTCGCCGTCGCCGCGTCCGCGTGCGGTGGAGAGGAGAAACCCCGGCAGGGTCCGGAACAGCCGCCCGGCCGCTACGTGGCGCTCGGGGACTCCTACACCTCGGCACCGGCCACGGGCGATGCCGTGGGGTCCCCGCCCGGGTGCGACCGGTCGGCGAACAACTATCCCCGGCTGGTGGCCGCGAAGCTCGATCCGGCTGAGTTCGTCGACGTCAGCTGCAGCGGTGCCACCACCGAGCATCTCGTGTCGCCACAGCGGACTCAGGACGGCACCAACCCGCCTCAGCTCAACGCCGTGACGGCCGGAACGACGCTGGTCACGATCGGTATCGGGGGCAACGACGTTGGCCTCATCGGCCTGGCCGCGCGGTGCCGGACGCGGGATCCGGCCGCGTCGCCGTGCCGTGACCAGCTGACCGCGAGCGGGCGCGACGAGCTGCGGAACCGGCTCGACCGCGCCGCGGCGGCGGTGGGCGGGGCGCTGCGTCAGGTGACGGCCAGGGCGCCCGACGCGCGGGTGATCGTGGTCGGCTACCCGACGATCCTGCCCGCCGACCCGGACGCGTGCTGGCCCGAGCTGCCGTACAGCCCGCAGGACGTGGCCTACCTGCGACAGGGGCTCGAACGGTTCAACACGATCCTCGCCGAGCAGGCGCGGCGGCACGGCGCCGAGTTCGCCGACACCGCCGCCCCGACCCGCGGCCACGGGATGTGCGCGCCGCCGGAAGACCGCTGGGTCGAGGGCCCGGAGCCGGTGACGGGCGCGGCACCGCTGCACCCCACCGCCCGCGGCGAGGAGGCGATGGCCGCCGCCGTCCTGCAGTTAGCGGGCACAACGCGGTAGTGAGCATTGCTCAGGAGTGCAGTGAGCCCGCTAAACGCACGTCGGGGAGTGCAGTGAGCGGGCTGAACGCACTTCGGGGGTCAGAGGCGGACGACGGCCTGTGCCTTGCCGAGGACCGTCTTGCCGTCGAACTTGGCGGTGACGTCGACCCGAACGGTGCCGTCGTCGCGGACCTCGCCGATCTTGCCGGTGAACTCGACCAGCGCGCCCTCGTCGTCGTCCGGCACGACCACCGGACGGGTGAAGCGCACGCCGTAGGACACGACCCGGCCCGGGTCGCCGAGCCAGTCACTCACCATCCGGCCGCCGAGGGCCATGGTGAGCATGCCGTGCGCGATGACGTCCGGCAGGCCCACGCTCTTGGCGAAGCGCTCGTTCCAGTGAATCGGGTTGAAGTCCAGGGACGCGCCCGCGTAACGCACCAGCTGCGCCCGCGTGACCCGCACGGACAGCCCCGGAAGCTCGTCGCCGACCCGCACCGCCATCACTGCCCCCTCACCACGAGCTGCGCGTGCGTCGTGCACACGGGCTCGCCGTCCTCGGTGACGATGTCGGCGCGCACGTTGAGAAAGTCGTTGCCCGCGCGCGCGAAGATGTCGTCGATGTACGTCGTGAGCTGCAACCGGTCGCCGGCGCGCACCGGACGGTGGTGGGTGAACCTCTGGTCGCCGTGCACCATGCGTGAGTAGTCGAGTCCCAGCTCGGGGTCGGCGACGATCGCGTTGATCGCGGCCAGGTTGATGATCGTGAGGAATGTGGGGGGCGCGATCACGTCCGGGTAGCCCGCGGCCTTCGCGGCCCCGGCATCGCGGTAGAGGGCGCTGTCGTCGTCGATGGCATCGGCGAACTCGGCGATCTTCTCCCGGCTCACCTCGTACGTGCTGGCAGGCGGATACGTCCGGCCGACGAAGGAAGGATCCAAAGGCACCCGAGCAGGTTACCCGCGACCCCGGCGACGGCCGCCCGGCCGGGTCGCGCCGACCCGGCCGGGCACCGCCGCCTCCCCCGTCAGTTCAGCGAGACCCCGTAGGCGCTCAGCGCCTCGGTCACCGGCTGGAAGTACGAGTTGCCGCCGCCCATGCCGGAGGTGATCCCCAGCCCGACGCTGCCCGCGAACAGGCAGCCGCCGGAGTCACCGGAGTTGACGGCGGCGCTCGTCTGCACCAGTTCGTGCACCGCGCCCTCGGCGTAGTTCACGGTGACGTCCACGGCCTCGACCGTGCCGCAGGTGAGGTTGGTCGTGCTGCCGCTCTTGCAGATCTGCTGGCCCACCGTGGCGTCCGCCGCCGACGTGATCGCCTGGGTGGTTCCGTCCCACAACGTCACCTCGCCGGGCGCGCTGCCGGTGTCGTTGCGGATCAGGCCGTAGTCGTCGCCGGGGAAGCTCGCCTCGACCGACGGCCCGACGTTCCACTGCGCCACCGCGCCGGTGCAGTGCCCGGCGTCGACGATGTAGTTCTGGCCTCCGCGGTTGACGTTGAAGCCCGCCGAGCACCGGCTGCCGCCGCCCGTGATGGCCTCGCCGTTGTAGATGGCCTTGTGCATTTCGCCCGCGAAACGCTCCACGCGCACCGCGTCGCCGAAGCGGTCGGCCGTCGCGAGCAGTACGGACGCGGCGGCGTCGGCCGCCGCCTCGGACACCGTCACCACGACCTGGTTGGCCCGGGGATCGAGGCCGATGGAGGTGTGCGCCACCGGGGGCACGGCCTCGAGCGCGGCCCTCGCCGCGTCGAGCCGCGCGGTGGAACGGCTGACGAACCTGGCCGTGGCGCCTTCGGCGCGGACCTGCTCGGCCGCCGCCTCGGACACGACGTTCACCACGGGCAGGCCACGGGCGTCGAGATACCCGCCGACCTGCTGGTCGCCAAGGCGTGTGGTCAGCTCACTCAGCGTCCGGGCGCTGTCCTGCTGGACCCGGAGAATCCGCGCGGCGGCGGCGTCACTGACGCCGCGGTCCTCGGTGATCGTGGAGATCGCCGCCGCGGCCACGTCGCCCGAGTAGCCCTCGATACTCGTGGCGGACGCCGCCGTCGGCACCAGGACGCCGAGAGCGAGCCCTCCCGCCGCGGCCAAGCCGACAGTTCTGGACATTCGGTTCATACCGGCACTCACCTTTCGCAGGGTGTATCACCCGATAGAGTGACGGTGGTCACCAACAGGCCGGTAGCACCTTTCGTTGGATTCTTTCCAACACTGTCCAGGCATGACAAAACCGCCCCCGGCGGACCGAGGGCGGTTTCGAAGGCTGAGGATTCAGCGGAAGGTCAGCGGGTTTCCTTGTGCGTCCGGTGCGTACCGCAGTTCGGGCAGAACTTCTTCATCTCCAGGCGGTCCGGGTCGTTCCGCTTGTTCTTCCTGGTGATGTAGTTGCGGTTCTTGCACTCCTCGCACGCCAGCGTGATCTTCGGTCGCACGTCGGTGGCAGCCACATCGGCTCCTTCTAGCTACTCGGTTCCCCACCTGGTCGGGGGGTCCGGGGGGCGGAGCCCTCCCGGGCGGGGTCTGAGGGTCGCACCCCCAGGGCTTGGGCGGAGCGAGGCGGGTTTGCGCTCTTTCGCAAACACGGCTCCCCCGCTCGCGTAGCGGTGGCCGGACTTGAACCGGCGACACAGCGATTATGAGCCGCTTGCTCTACCGACTGAGCTACACCGCCTCACACAGTCAGGACCGCGATACTTCAGTGTACGCATCGCGGCCCCAACTCCGAGCCCCTTTACGGAATCGAACCGTAGACCTTCTCCTTACCATGGAGACGCTCTGCCGACTGAGCTAAAGGGGCGTGCTCAACGAGCCTCGAATAGAGTACATGAGCCGGTGACCAGCCGAACGAGGGGGGTCGGCACCGGAAAAGTCTCAGGTCAGCAGGGTCAGCACGGTCTCGGCCTTGTGCCCGGGCGAGCGCGCCGTGCGGGCCTGCAGCCACGCCTCCAGCCGCTCCTCGGACAGCGGGCGCGAGATCAGGTAGCCCTGCGCGACGTCGCAGCCCATCGCCTCCAGCTGGTCGCGGGCCACGTCCTCCTCGACACCCTCGGCCACCACCGTCAGTCCCAGCGAGTGCCCCAGCTCGACGATCGAGCGCACCACGGCGAGGTCGCCGAGATCGGTGCCCATGCCGAGCACGAAGCTCTTGTCGATCTTGACCTGGTCCACCGGCAGCTGCCGCAGGTAGGCCAGCGACGAGTAGCCGGTGCCGAAGTCGTCCACGGCCAGCACGATGCCGAGGCTGTGCAGCTCGCGCAGGATCGGCAGGGCCCGCTGCGGGTCGGCCATGACGCCGGACTCGGTGAGCTCGAAGGTCAGCAGCTCCGCGGGCACGCCGAACCGCTCCAGCGCGTCGGCGACCTTGGCCGGGAAGTCGGCGTCGGCCAGGTTGCGCACCGAGAGGTTCACCGCCACCGAGATCCGCAGGCCCTCGTCGAGCCAGCGGCGCACGCGATCGAGCGCCTTCTCCAGCACGAACGACGTGAGCGCGCCGACCAGGCCCGCCGCCTCGACGGCGGGCACGAACTCGTCAGGGTCGACCTTGCCGAACTCCGGATGCTGCCAGCGCACGAGAGCCTCGACACCCAGCACGTGCTTGCCCGGAAGCGACACCTTGGGCTGGTAGTGCACGCTGACCTGGCCGTCCTCCAGCGCCTGCCGGAACTGGGTGACCATCTGGAAGCGGCGCAGGAAGATCTGGCCCATGCTCGGCGCGTAGCCGCGGACCTCCTCGCCACCCCGGGTGGCCCGCACGGCCACGTCGGCGCGCTGCAGCAGGCCGTCGACGTCGCGGATGGGCCCGCTCTCCTCGACGGTGGTGGAGGCGTAGCCGACCATCGCGTTGGCCTCGACCGTGAGCCGGTCCACCGGGTACGGCACGGACAGCTGCTCCCGCAGCCGCTCCGCGATCTCGTGCGCGCCCTCGGCGGTGCAGTCCACGAGCAGAGCCGCGAACGAGGCGCCCTCCAGCCGCGCGACCGGGATGTCGGGGCCGAGCGCGTCGCGGAGCCGCCTGCCCGCCGCCATCACCATGCGGTCGGCCCAGGCGTAGCCGAGCGCGTCGCTGACGGTGGAGAACACGTCCAGGTCCACGCGCAGCGCCACACACTCCTCGCGCTCGTGCAGCGGCTCCCGCGCGACCTGGCGAAAGCCGGGCCGGTTGAGCAGCCCGGTGAGCGGATCGTGGTAGGCGTCGTGCCGCAGCGTGGCGAGCAGCCTGCGGTTGTCCAGCGCGGTCGCGAGGTGGCTGGCCATCGTGCCGAGCAGCTGCACGTCGTACTTGCCGAACCCCCGCCAGCGGGAGAGCCGGTCGTGTGCCTCGATGACGCCGAGCAGCTGGTTGGCGCTGCGCAGCGGCACGACGAGGGCCTCCTGCGCGCCCCGGTCGAGCAGTGCCGCGCGCACCTCGGGGTTGGCCTCGGTGATGCGGAAGTGCCGCACGTGGGCACCGGGAAGGCGCAGCAGCGGGTCGTCGGGCCGGACGTAGGCGGCAGGCAGCTGCTGGCCGCCGACGACGGCCCGCATGGGCTCGTCGGGCTCCAGCCGCAGCCGCAGCACGACCCGCGCCGCCGCGAGCTGGTCCTTGACCCGCTCGGCGATGGTCGACCACTCGCCGACGTCGATCTCCTCGCCCAGCTCCCCCGCCTTGCCCGCGGGCCGGGCGGCGGCCTGCTGGCCTGACCTCGCGACCATCAGGCTGACGTCGGAGAGCGCCTCCATGTCGCGCTGCTCGCGCAGCAGGTCGGAGTAGGCCCAGTACAGGGCGGCGAGGCCGAGGCTGACGGCGAGCACGATCGGCCAGGCCTCGGGGGTCTTGGAGATGACGAGGTAGCCGGTGAGGCCCACCGAGGCGTTGACGAAGCCCACGACGAGGATGCGCCCTGCCAGGCGCAGCACCGTGCCGACGCGCATCCGGCGGCGCAGCACCCGCACGGCCGCCATCGCGAGCAGCGTGCTGGCCAGCGGCGCGGTGAGCGTGCCGGCGAGCGCGGCGACCCACGGCATTCCGTCCGGCCCGCCGATGGCCTGGCTGACCAGGCCCGCCACGGCGAAGGCGCTGGTGACCTCGATGAGGAAGGCGCCGGCGTTGTAGAGCACCCGCCCGGTCACCTTGCGGGCGAGCAGGGTGGTCACACCCGCGACGACGTGGGCCGCGAGGACCACCTCGAACGGCGCGACGAAGAACCCGATGACGAGCGGGATCTCCGTGAACGAGATCGTCCACGAGATGCCGCTGCGCACGTCGACGTTGACGCCGAGCTGCTCGGCGCCGAGGAAGGCGAGCGCGAGCAGTGGTCCGATCCACCACAGGTGGACTGAGCCATCGAAGGGCAGCCACGTCGAGACCGCGGCCGCGGCCAGCAGCCCGACGGTGAGCACGACCGCGGTGTAGACCCGGAACCGGCGTTCGTCGGCGTGCGCCTCGGTGGTCGCGCCGGCTCCCTGGCGCAGTGCCGGTGCGGTGGTTGCGCTGGGCGCAGTCGCGGGAGAGCCGTCAGGCTCCTCGTGTGCGTCCGGCATGCAACCTCCTCCCGTCGCGCACGCCTGGGGACCGGATCCGCTGATGAAGGCCTTACTGTACCCCGGAGGGCGTATCAAGGCCGCAATTCGAACTCCATCAGATCACCTGAGGGTTAACGGAGCACCAACGCGGTGATACTGAAGCGTCGTCGCGGGTGACTTCACCACTGTCAGGGTCGCCCCCTGTAGTCGCATCCTGAGTGACCTATCTCATACCACGTCCTGTTGGATATCGCCATGGAGATCGACGACATCGACACCGAGCACGCGAAACGGCTGAGCGGGGCGGATCCGCTGCTGCCTCCGCCGTCGCCGCTGGACGGCACGGCCGCGGCCGGGACGGACGGGACCGTGCTGAGCACCCCGCAGGCGACGGGGCACGCCACCCGCTCCGAGGTGGGCGCCGCATCCGCCGCCGCGCTGTGGCGCCCGCTCACCGAGTACCGCCTGGACGTCCGGCTCGCCGGGGACGATCCGGGCGAGGCTCTGGAGCCGCTGCTCGCCCGCTGGGAGAAGCTGCTCGCCGGCTCCGCGACACGCGGGGACTGGGACACGGCCGCCGTCGTGGTCCGGCCCAGCCGGGACACCGCGGGCGGAGACGCCCTGTTGCGGCACGGGTTCGCGCCGATGCGGGTGCTCGCCGTGCGGCCCGCCGACCGCCTCGGCAGCGGACCGCCCGCGGTGCCCGGCGTGCGCATCCGCAGGGCCGAGCCGCGCGACGCCGGCACGGTGGTGCGCCTGCAACTCGAGCTGCGCCGCTACGACGCCCAGTTCGGCATGGTCACGCCACGGCCGGAGGAGGAGCGGGCGGTGGCGGCGGAGACGCGTGAGCTGCTGGCCGTGCCGTCACCCGCGCTGTGGATCGCGGAGCTGTACGGCAGGCCGCTCGGGTACGTCCACCTGCAGCTGCCGCCCGCCTCGGACTGGATCGCGGGTCACGTGGCCGCGCGCCGGGTCGGCTACCTGGCCTCGCAGGCCGTCGCCGAGGAGGCCCGCGGCAGCGGTGTGGGCTCGGCACTGATCGCGCACGTCCACCAGCTGGTCGACGAGGAGGGCGTGGAGGCGGTGCTGCTGCACCACGCGCTCGCGAACCCGCGCTCGACGCCGTTCTGGTATGCCCAGGGCTACCGGCCGCTGTGGACGTACTGGTACCGCAGGCCGGCCAATCCTTGATCGCTGCGGGCGAACGCCCGGAGGAAACAAACCCACGCTCCACAAAGTTGAGCGAGACATACTCAACAAGACGGGAGCGTGTCATGAACCAGACCCAGGTCTTCCCTGTCCTCCCCGTCGACGACGACGTCGTGCTGCCGGGCATGGTCGTACCGTTCGACCTCGCCTCGGCCGAGACGAAGGCCGCCGTGGAGGCCGCGCAGGCGGCGGCGCCGGGCGGCGCCGCGCTGCCCGGCATCCGGTCGGCCACGGCGGGCAGGGCCGAGGTGCTGCTCGTCCCGAGGATCGACGGCGAGCTCGTCGAGATCGGCACCGTCGCGGCGGTCGAGCGCATCGGCCGCGTGCCCGGCGGCGCCACCGTGGCGCTGCTGCGTGGCACCCGCCGTGCCCTGCTGGGCGAGGTCGCCGACGGTCCGGGCGAGGCCCGCCGCGTGCACACCACGCCGGTCGCCGAGCTGCCGGTCGACGAGCGCGCCCGTGAGCTGGCCGCGGAGTTCAAGTCCGTGGTGATCTCGCTGCTGCAGCAGCGCGGCGTGTGGCAGATGCTCGACGCGGTGCAGCAGCTCGAGGACCCTTCGGCCATCGCCGACCTCGCTGGCAACGCGCCGTACCTGGACACCGCGCAGAAGCTGGAGCTGCTGCGCACCGTCGACGTTGCCGCGCGGCTGGAGACCGCACTCGAGGCGAGCAAGGCCTTCCTCGCCGAACTGCAGGTCAACGACACCATCCGCAAGGACGTCGAGCAGGACATGGAGAAGCAGCAGAAGGAGTTCCTGCTGCGCCGCCAGCTGGAGGCGATCCGCAAGGAGCTCGGCGAGCTCGACGGCACCGGGAACGACGACGACTACCGCACCAGGGTCGAGTCGGCCGGCCTGCCCGAGCACGTCCACAAGGCCGCGCTGGCCGAGGTGGACAAGCTGGAACGGACGTCGGACCAGTCGCCGGAGGCCGGCTGGATCCGGACGTGGCTGGACACGGTGCTGGAGATGCCGTGGCACACCAGGACCACCGACGTGCACGACATCGCGGGGGCGCGGCGGGTGCTCGACGCCGACCACGCGGGGCTGGACGACGTGAAGGAACGCATCATCGAGTACCTGGCCGTGCGGCAGCGCCGCGCGGAGTCCACTGTGGGCGGTCGTCACTCCGGAGCGGTGCTGGCGCTGGCCGGCCCTCCCGGGGTCGGCAAGACGTCGCTGGGCGAGTCGGTCGCGAAGGCGATGGGCCGCAGGTTCGTGCGGGTGGCGCTCGGCGGCATCCGGGACGAGGCGGAGATCCGCGGCCACCGGCGCACCTACGTCGGGGCGCTGCCGGGCCGGATCGTGCGCGCCATCAAGGAGGCGGGCTCGATGAACCCGGTGGTGCTGCTGGACGAGGTGGACAAGGTGGGCGCCGACTACCGGGGCGACCCGACGGCGGCGCTGCTGGAGGTGCTGGACCCGGAGCAGAACCACACGTTCCGCGACCACTACCTCGAGGTGGATCTCGACCTGTCGGACGTGGTGTTCCTGGCCACGGCCAACGCGCTCGAGACGATCCCCGGCCCGCTGCTGGACCGGATGGAGCTGGTGACCCTCGACGGCTACACCGAGCACGAGAAGGTGACCATCGGCCGCGACCACCTGCTCCCCCGGGAGCTGGAGCGCGCGGGCATGGGCCGGGACGACGTGGTGCTCACCGACGCCGCGCTGAGCCGGATCGCCGCCGAGTACACGCGGGAGGCCGGGGTCCGCGACGCCAACCGCACCATCGCGAAGGTGCTGCGCAAGATCGCCACCAAGGTCGCGCTCGGCGAGGCGGAGCTGCCGGTGACGGTCGGCGCCGAGGAGCTGGAGAGCTACCTCGGCAGGCCCCGGCACGTGCCGGAGTCGTCGCTGCCCGCGGGCGTGCAGCGCACGTCGATCCCGGGCGTGGCGACGGGGCTCGCGGTGACCGGTGCGGGTGGCGACGTGCTCTACGTCGAGGCGTCGCTGGCCGACGCGGAGACCGGCGGCACGGGCCTGACGCTCACCGGCCAGCTCGGCGACGTGATGAAGGAGTCGGCGCAGATCGCGCTGTCGTACCTGCGGTCGCGGGGCGCGGAGCTGGAGCTTCCCGTGGGCGATCTCGCCGAGCGCGGGGTGCACGTCCACGTGCCCGCGGGCGCGGTGCCCAAGGACGGGCCGTCGGCCGGGGTGACGATGACCACGGCGCTGGCGTCGCTGCTGTCCGGCAGGCTCGTGCGCTCGGACGTCGCGATGACCGGCGAGGTGTCGCTGACCGGCCGCGTGCTGCCGATCGGCGGGGTCAAGCAGAAGCTGCTGGCCGCGCACCGGGCCGGGTTGACGACGGTGGTGATCCCGCAGCGCAACGAGCCGGACCTGGACGACGTGCCCGCCGAAATCCTGGCCCAGCTCGACGTGCATCCGGTGAGCAGTGTGCGGGAGGTGCTGGAGCTGGCGCTGGAGCCCGCGACGGCTCCGCTGGCCAGCGCCGCGTGAGCAGGGTTCACGTCGAGGACCGGTCGCGCAGCCGTCGTGCCACGAAGAAGGCGATGGCGGCGACGACGGCGACGATGACGACCTTCTGGAAGATCGAGGCGTACTGCTCGACGATGTGCCAGTTGGCGCCGAGGAAGTAGCCGCCGAGGACGAAGGCGGTGTTCCAGATGAGGCTGCCGAGCGTGGTGAGGGTGAGGAACTTCCACACCGGCATCCGCTCGACTCCCGCGGGCAGCGAGATGACGCTGCGGACGAGCGGGACCATGCGGCCCAGGAACACCGCCTTCGGTCCGTGCTTGGCGAACCAGCGCTCGGCATGGTCGAAGTCGTCGGCCTTGACCAGCGGCACGCGGGCCATCAGCCGTCGCACGCGGTCGCGGCCGAGCAGCATCCCCAGGTAGTAGACGATCACCGCGCCGACCACGGAGCCGACCGTGGTCCACACCAGCGCCTCGACCAGTGAGAAGGTGCCCCTTGCCGCCGTGAACCCGGCCAGCGGCAGCACCAGCTCACTGGGAATCGGCGGGAAGAGGTTGTCGAGGCCGACCGTGATGGCGGCCCCGGGGCCACCGAGCGTCTCCATCAGGCTGACGGCCCATCCGGCGATGCCGCCGAGCGGCTCGGTGGTCGCGGCGTGGTGAAAGTCCATGCCTTCGACGCTACGAATCCCGGCCTTCGCTCACCATGAAGTGTGGCACCCGTTCGAGTGCCGAGAGCCACACCGGTGATCCTGCGGAAAACCGCAGTCCGCGCGCGTGCGCGCTCCGGCTAGGTTCGGGGGCATGGCCGACTCCGCCGTGCGCCGGGTGTGCCGCGCGACCGCCGGGCTGGCGCTCGGCGGGGCCAGCGCGTTCGCCGAATTCGGTTACGTGCTGCTGGCCCTCCCCGCGCTGGCGGTGCCCGCCGCGCGGCACCGCGTGTTCGCCGGTGCCCGCGTGCTGGCGGAGCTGGAGCGGGCGCGGCTGGCGCGCTTCCTCGCCAGCGACAACTCCGCCGACTACACGGGCAGGCGGGCACTGGAGTACCTCGCCCTGCGCAGTGTCGTCGGCGGGATCGGCGCAGGCATCTTCCTGCTCATCCTGTGGGGCGCCGTGTCGGCGGGAATCATGGCGCGGCAGCTGGCGACGGGCCGGCCCATCGGGGGCGGCGACCTCGACGGCGACTGGTACGACCCGATCACGGTCGTCCTGTTCGGCACCCTGCTGGTGTTTCTCGCCGTGCAGGGGCTCGTCGGGGTCGCGGTGCTCGACCGGCGGCTCGCGCACCGGTTTCTCGGGCCGAGCGAGCAGGAGCTGCTGCGGCGCCGGGTGTCGGAGCTGGCCACGACGCGCGCCGAGGTGGTGGCCGCGGTCAACGACGAGCGCAGGCGCATCGAGCGGGATCTGCACGACGGCGTGCAGCAGCGGCTCGTCGCGCTGGGCATGCTGCTCGGCAGGGCCCGCCGTACCCGGGACGCCGAGCACGTCGCCGAGCTGCTGCGGCAGGCCCACGACGAGTCGCAGGAGGCGCTGCAGGAGCTGCGTGAGGTGACCTGGCGGGTGTATCCGATCGCGCTCGACTCGGGAGGGTTGCAGGTGGCGCTGGAGTCGCTGGCGGAACGGTCGAGCCTGCCGGTGACGGTGGACTACGCACTCGTGCGGCGGCCGGACGAGGCGACCGAGACGGTCGCCTACTTCGTGGCGTCGGAGGCGGTGACCAACGCGATCAAGCACGCGGGTGCGTCGCGGATCGGCATCGCGGTGGAGCAGGATGCGAGCATGATCGTCGTGCGGATCACCGACGACGGCACGGGCGGCGCCAGTGCGGACGGCGGAGGGCTTTCCGGGCTCGCCCGCAGGGTCGCGGCCGCCGACGGAGTGTTCAGTGTGGACAGCCCGCCGGGCGGGCCGACCACCGTCACGGCGGAGCTGCCATGCGCGTGATCCTCGCCGAGGACTCGACGCTGTTGCGCGAGGGCCTGATCCGGCTGCTTGCCGAGGAGGGGCACGAGGTGGTGGCGGCCGTGGCCGACGGCGCCGCGCTCGTCGCGGCCACCGCCGAGCACCGGCCGGACGTGATCGTCACCGACGTCCGCATGCCGCCGGGACACACCGACGAGGGATTGCGGGCCGCGCTGGAGATCCGGGCGCGCTGGCCGGAGATCGGGGTGCTGGTGCTGTCGCAGTACGTGGAGAAGCGCTACGCCACCGAGCTGATCACCGACGACGCGGGCCGGGTCGGATACCTGCTCAAGGACCGGGTGGCGCAGGTCGGCGAGTTCCTCGACGCGCTGGACCGGGTGGCCGCAGGCGGTGCCGCGTTCGACCCGGAGGTGGTGCGCCGCCTGCTGGCCCGCACCAGCCGCGCCGACCCGCTCACGCGCCTGACGACGCGTGAGCGGGAGGTGCTGGAGAAGATGGCGCAGGGGCACACCAACGCCGGGATCGCCGCGCAGCTGTACGTGTCGCAGAGCGCGGTGGAAAAGCACGTCAACGCGATCTTCGACAAGCTCGGCCTCGCGCACACCGACGGCTTCAGCCGCCGCGTGCTGGCCGTGCTGCGCTTTCTGAACTCCTAGGTGGCGGCGAGCTGGGGCCGCTTCTCCCGCACCAGCGCGTACATCCCGGCCGAGGCGAGCATGATGCCGCCCGCGACCCAGGTGCCGACGGCCCAGCTGCCGGTGGCGTCGCGCAGCACGCCGCTGACCACCGGGCTGGCGACGGCGCCGATCTCGGAGATCAGGTTCAGCAGGCCGAACGCCGAGCCGCGCTGCTTCTCCGGCACCAGGTCGCCGGTGATGCCCTGCGCGATGGGCTGCAGCGCGTTGAAGAACAGGCCGGAGCAGAACAGGATCAGGCCGAGCAGCAGCAGTGACGGGTCGCCGTCGCCGCTGATGGAGAGCGCGAAGGCGAACACGAGCAGCGAGTAGACGACGGTGAACGTGATGAGCAGCGGCTTGCGGCCGACGCCGCGGCGCAGCGCGCGGTCGGCCAGCCACCCGCCGACGGGGAAGCCGATGATGCCCGCGCCCGCGTTGAACGCCGCGGTGAGCGCCGCCGCGAGCAGGGAGCTCTCGGTGGCCTCCCGCACGATCTCCACCGACCAGAAGCTGAAGAACCACAGGTTCCACAGGATCGCGATGTAGGCGAAGTAGATGATCACGATGTCGCGGCTCAGCAGTGTCGACGCCTCGGGGGTGCGGCGCAGCCTTCCGACGATGACGCCGATGACCACCACGGCGAGCACGCCGGAGCCGATGGCGGTGCCCCACGTGGGCCAGCGCAGTTGGTCGGCGACGACGAACAGCGTCAGCACGGCCACGAGCAGCGGCACCGACACGGCGATCAGGCGCAGCAGCGGCGGGCCGAGGCGCAGCCTGCCGCCGAGGTGGCGGTGGAAGAAGAACCAGCAGCCCAGCGCCACGACGACCGACAGGGCCGCGAACGCGAGGAAGGGCATCCGCCAGGACTCGACGCCCATGCCGAGTGAGGAACCCCAGTCGATGAGCAGCGGGGTGCAGATGATGCCCAGGGTGAGTCCGACGGAGAGCCCGGAGATCACCACGCCGAGGCCGAGCGTGCGGCGCCGGGGCGGGGTGTGGTTGAGGATGAGCGTGCGGTCGTTGGAGTAGAACACGCCCTCGCCGAGCCCGGTGAGCACCCGGGCCCCGACGAACGCGATGAGCCCGACGACCACGCCGGACACCAGCGTCATCACCGCGGCCCACAGCAGGGACAGCACGATCATCTCGCGGTGGCCGAAGCGGTCGCCGAGCCTGCCGCCGGGGTACTGGGTGAGCATGTAGCCGGTGAAGAACAGCGAGCCGACAAGGCCGCCCAGCGCCCTCGGGTCGCTGGCCTCACCGATGAACCCGACCTCGTTCTCGATCATCCAGCTGACGACCGGGCCGGTGAGCGTGCGGTCGGCATAGCTGACGACCCAGCCCAGCAGCAACATCAGCCACAACGCCCGGTAGGGCTTGCCCGCCTGCCTGCCTGCGGGCAGGAACGTCGACTCTGACCGTGTCATGGGGCAGCACCCTGACAGCGGTTCGCCCGCCGCGCCCGCCCGGCATTCCGGTGAACGGAATCCACAAAATCTTTCAGCTGGTGAAAACGGGCGTGGTCCGGAGCAGGTCACAGCGCTCACAGTCGGACGCACTCCCACCACTCACGCCGAGGAGCGACGTCAATGACGACCCCGACGACCTTTGCCCGCAACCAGTGGTACGTGGCGGCGTACGGCCGCGAGATCGGCCGCGAACTCTTCGCCCGGACCATCTGCGGCGAGCCGATCGTGTTCTACCGCACCGAGGCCGGCGAGGCGGTGGCGCTCGCCGACCGGTGCGTGCACCGGCGGTATCCACTGTCGGAGAGCAGGCTCGACGGCGACCGCATCGTGTGCGGCTACCACGGATTCACCTATGACACGGCCGGTTCGTGCGTGTTCGTGCCCGGCCAGACCCGCATTCCGCGCACCGCCCGGGTGCCGAGCTACCCGCTGGTGGAGCAGGACTCGTTCGTGTGGGTGTGGATCGGCGACCGGGACAAGGCGGACCCGGCGGCGGTTCCGCGTGCACCGTGGCTCGCGGATCCGGCGTACACGACCGTGTCGGGGATGGAGCCGCTGGCCGCACGCTACGAGCTGCTGGTGGACAACCTGCTGGACCTGTCCCACGAGACCTACCTGCACGGCGGCTACATCGGCACGCCCGAGGTGGCGAACACGCCGATCACCACGGAGGTGGACGAGGAGAAGGAGATCATCTACGTCAGCAGGCACATGGCCGACGCCGAGTGCCCGTCCTTCTACGCGAAGTCGACCGGCATCGAGGGCCGCATCACCCGGTGGCAGGACATCGAGTACCACCCGCCGTGCCTGTACCTGCTGCACAGCCGGATCGCGCCGGTGGGTGTGCTGCCGAACGACGACGGCACCGACCCGGACGGCTTCCACGTCGAGGTGGTGTACGCGATCACGCCGGAGACCGAGCACTCGACGCACGACTTCTGGGCGGTGGCACGGGACTTCGCGCTCGACGACGAGGGCGTGTCGGCGTTCCTTGCCGAGAGCAACCGCACGGTGGTGCTGCAGGACGTGACGGCGCTGAACATCCTGGAGCAGGTCATCCAGTCGGAGCCGGAGGGCTACCAGGAGCTGTCGATCAACATCGACACCGGCGGCCTCGCCGCTCGGCGGTTCCTCAAGCGGATGGTCGAGCGTGGGCAGCAGCCCGCCGAGCGGCCCGCGGCGGTGCGGTCATGAGTGCCCGGGTGGCGATGCTGCACGGCGACACCGTGTTCCGCATCCACTGGGTGCTGGGCACCGACCGGCTGGTGGGCGTGTGCCACTGCGGCGCCGAGCACGAGTCGGAGGAACCGGTGGAGCTGTGGGACTGGCTGCTCGCCCACCCCGAGGGCCACGACACGCGTCCCGGCGAGCCCGCGCCTCCGCCGGAGCGTGCGCTGGCGGGGGTGTGACCGCGATGGACGAGCGGGAGCTGGTGCTGGCCCGCAAGGAGCGCGTGGCCGAAGGCGTGGTGTGCCTGACGCTGCGCGAGCCGGACGGCGGCGCGGTGCCGGAGTGGACGCCGGGGGCGCACGTGGACCTGCTGCTGGCCGACGGCCTCGAGCGGCAGTACTCGCTGTGCGGCGACCCGGCGGACCGCTCCGCGCTGACCGTGGCGGTGCTGCGGGAACCCCAGGGCCGGGGCGGCTCGGCGTTCGTGCACGACCGGCTCACCGAGGGCACGCGGGTGCGGGTGCGCGGGCCGAGGAACAACTTCGCGCTGGTGGACGCGCCACGCTACCTGTTCCTTGCCGGTGGCATCGGGATCACGCCGATCCTGCCGATGGTGGCCGAGGCCGACGCGCGCGGCGTGGACTGGCGGCTGGTGTACGGCGGGCGGACGCGGACGTCGATGGCGTTCGCCGGCGAGCTGGTGGCCAAGTACGGCGACCGGGTGTCCCTGCGGCCGCAGGACGAGACCGGGCTGTTGCCCCTCGACAGCCTGCTCGGCACGCCGGAGCCGGACACGGCGGTGTACTGCTGCGGGCCGGAGCCCCTGCTGGCGGCCGTGGAGCAGCGATGCGCGGCATGGGGTCCGGGTGCGCTGCACGTGGAGCGGTTCTCACCGAAGGCCGATGCGGACGCGGGGCCGCGCGAGTCGTTCGAGGTGGAGCTGGCCGTCTCGGGGCGGACGTTGCCGGTGCCCGCCGACAAGTCGATCCTCGAGGTGGTCGAGGAGGCCGGGATACCGGTGCTGTCGTCGTGCCAGGAGGGCACGTGCGGCACGTGCGAGACGGAGGTGCGCGAGGGCGTGCCCGACCATCGCGACTCGCTGCTCACCGAGGAGGAACGCGCGGCGGGTGAGACGATGATGATCTGCGTGTCGCGGTCGTGCGGGCCTCGGCTGGTGCTCGAATTGTAGACGTGACGGGAGTTCGGGTGGGCGGAGATGCCCGGTCGGTGACGGCCAAGGTGCTCGCCATGCTGGAGGCGTTCACGCCCTCCACCCCGGACCTGTCGCTGAGCGAGCTGGCCCGGCGGGCCGGGGTGTCGCTGCCGACGGCGCATCGGCGGGCCGCGGAGCTGGTGGCGTGGGGCGCGCTGGAGCGCGGCGCCGACGGCCGGTACCGGATCGGGCTGCGGCTGTGGGAGGTGGCGTCGCTGGCGCCGCGTGGCCTGGGGCTGCGGGACGCGGCGATGCCGTTTCTGGAGGACCTGTACGAGGTCACGCACGAGAACGTGCAGCTCGCCGTGCGCGAGGGCCTGGAGCTGGTCTTCGTGGAGCGCATCGCGGGCAGGTACGCGGTGCCCGTGCTGACGCGGGTGGGTGGCCGGTTCGCGCTGCACGCGACGGGTGTGGGGCTGGTGCTGCTGGCGCACGCCCCCGCGGAGGTGCAGGAGCAGGCGCTGACGTCGCCGCTGCACGCCTACACGCCGAAGACGATCACCGAGCCGGACCGGCTGCGGGAGGTGCTGGCGGCGGTGCGGCGCAACGGCTACGCCGTGAGCGACGGGCAGGTGACGCTGGACGCGCTGTCGGTGGCGGCGCCGATCCGCGGGCGGGGCGACACGGTGGTGGCCGCCGTGTCGCTCGTCGTGCGTGCGGGTTCGGCGGAGCCGCTGACCCTGGCCCCGCTCGTTCAGGCCGCCGCCCGCGGCATCTCCCGGACCCTGCTGCCCCGCCTCGCCGGCAACCCCTGACCACCCCCTGAAGTGCGTTTAGCGGGCTTACTGCACTACTTAGCCATGCTCAGGAGTGCAGTAAGCCCGCGAACTGCGCTCCGGGGGCCGTCGGCGGAGTGCGTTGAGCGGGCTAACTGCACTGTGGGGCCGTACGGTGGCGGGGGACGCACAGGGAGGTTGTTGATGGCTGACGACGAGATCATCGGCAGGATCGACGAGCTCATCGCCGAGGAGCGCGAGCTGCGGTCGCGCGTCACCGGCACCGGGCTCACCGACGCGGACAAGACGCGCCTGCGGGACCTCGAGCAGCGGCTCGACCAGTGCTGGGACCTGCTGCGGCAGCGGCGTGCGCGGGCCGAGTTCGGTGAGGACCCCGACGAGGCGCAGCCGCGGCCGATCAGCGAGGTGGAGTCGTACCGGCAGTGACCCTCGCCGGGACGCCCTGCTGATCGACAAAGGGATGCGGCCACCGTGGGTGAGGTCTACCGTAATTCGTGACCGTCTCGGGCCCGCTCTCCGGCGGCTCGAGGATGCACCCACGCAGGTGGAGGTGCGCCCCTTTGGACACGCAGATCGGTCTCCGGCCGACGCCCATCCAGCAGCCACGCCCCCACACGGGCAAGCGCGGCCAGGCGATGCTGTCGCTGCTGCGCACCACCGACCACAAGCAGATCGGCGTGCTGTACCTGGTCACGGCCATGTCGTTCTTCATGATCGGCGGCCTGATGGCGCTGCTCATGCGGGGCGAGCTGGCGCGGCCGGGACTGCAGTTCCTGTCGCAGGAGCAGTACAACCAGCTGTTCACCATGCACGGCACGATCATGCTGCTGCTCTACGCGACGCCGGTGCTCTTCGCCTTCGCCAACCTGGTGCTGCCGCTGCAGATCGGCTCGCCCGACGTGGCGTTCCCCCGGCTGAACGCGTTCTCGTACTGGTTGTTCCTGTTCGGCGGGCTCATCGTGCTCAGCTCGCTGCTCACCCCGGGCGGGGGCGCGGACTTCGGCTGGACCGCCTACACGCCGCTGTCGCGCGCGGCGTACTCCGTGGGCGTCGGCGGGGACCTGTGGATCAGCGGGCTGATCGTGTCGGGGCTCGGCACCATCCTGGGCGCGGTCAACATGATCACGACGATCGTGTGCCTGCGCTGCCCCGGCATGACGATGTGGCGGATGCCGATCTTCACCTGGAACATCCTGTTCACCAGCGTGCTCGTGCTGCTCGCCTTCCCGATCCTGACGGCCGCGCTGTTCGGGCTGCTCGCCGACCGGCACATCGGGGCTCACGTGTTCGACCCGGCCAACGGCGGCGCGATTCTGTGGCAGCACCTGTTCTGGTTCTTCGGCCATCCCGAGGTCTACATCGTCGCGCTGCCGTTCTTCGGCATCATCACCGAGATCATCCCGGTGTTCAGCCGCAAGCCGCTCTTCGGTTACCGGCTCATGGTGTTCGCGACGATGGGCATCACGGCCCTGTCGGTGGCGGTGTGGGCGCACCACATGTTCGCCACCGGCGCGGTGCTGCTGCCGTTCTTCTCCTTCATGACCTTCCTCATCGCCGTGCCGACCGGCATCAAGTTCTTCAACTGGATCGGGACGATGTGGAAGGGGCAGCTGAGCTTCGAGTCGCCGATGCTGTGGTCGATCGGGTTCCTGGTGACGTTCCTGCTCGGCGGGCTCACCGGCATCATCCTCGCCGCCCCGCCCCTGGACTTCCATGTTCACGACAGCTACTTCGTGGTGGCGCACTTCCACTACGTGCTGTTCGGCACCATCGTGTTCGCCACGTTCGCGGGGATCTACTTCTGGTTCCCGAAGTTCACCGGGAGGATGCTCAACGAGCCGCTGGCGAAGCTGCACTTTTGGCTGACGTTCCTCGGCTTCCACACGACGTTCCTCGTGCAGCACTGGCTCGGCGACGAGGGCATGCCGCGCCGGTACGCCGACTACCTCGCCTCCGACGGGTTCACCGTGCTCAACATGGTGTCCACCATCGGCGCGTTCGTGCTGGGGCTGTCGATGCTGCCGTTCGTGTGGAACGTCGTGCGCAGCTACCGGTTCGGCGACCCCGTCGAGGTCGACGACCCGTGGGGCTACGGCAACTCGCTGGAGTGGGCCACCAGCTCCCCACCGCCGCGGCACAACTTCACGGAACTGCCCCGCATCCGGTCGGAGCGGCCTGCCTTCGAGCTGCACTACCCGCACATGGTCGAACGCCTGCACGACGAGGGACACATCACGCTCACCGGCAGGACCAAGCCGCACACCGCCGAACCGCAGCCGCCGGAGAAGAAGGCCTCCGACGCCACGAAGGGCGAGCTGGGCTGACGGCGAGGCGTGGCAGACTCGGCGTCGTGGCTGATCGAGACCGAGACGAGGAGGGCCGCGCCCGCAACGCCCGTCCGCGCGACGGGCTCGGCAGGCCGCTGCCCTACGACGCGCAGGGAGTCGAGCGGCAGCCGGAAGGCGTGGAACGCACACCGCAACAGGCGCTGTCCGAGGCGCAGCAACTGCTCGACGACGGCAAGCCGTTCCACGCTCACGAGGTGTTCGAGGACGCGTGGAAGTCCGGCCCCGACCACGAGCGGGAACTGTGGCGGGGCCTGGCACAGCTGGCGGTCGGCGTGACCCACGCGGCGCGCGGCAACCTCACCGGTGGCGCGTCGCTGCTGCGGCGGGGCGCGGAGAACATCCAGCCGTTCGCCGCCGACCCGCCGCACGGCATCGACGTCGCGGGGTTGCGCGAGTGGGCGCTGACCCTCGCGAACGGACTGCCCGCACACCAGGACCCACCGGATCCCGCGGCGATCGCACCCCGCCTCCGCTGACAAAGCCGGTCGCCGCAAGCTCCCGAATGCCACATTCGTAGCGTTCAACTTCCCCAATGCGGCATTCGTAGCGTCTGACGCCACCAATGCCGCATTGGGGAGCTTGGGGCGGCGGCGAAGGGTTACGCCGCGACCATTCCGTGCGGATCCAGGACGTACTTCTTCGCGGCTCCTCGGTCGAACTGCTGGTAGCCGTCAGGGGCGTCGCTCAACGGCAACACGGTGGCGTTCACCGCCTCGGCGATGCGCGCCTTGCCGCTGAGGATCATGTTCATCAGCAGGCGGTTGTACTTCTTCACCGGGCACTGGCCGGTGGTGAACGAGTGCGACTTCGCCCACCCCAGCCCGATGCGCACCCCGAGCTGGCCGACCTTGGCGTTCTCGTCGACACCACCCGGGTCGCCGGTGACGTACAGGCCCGGGATGCCCAGCGACGCGCCCGCGCGCGCGATGGTCATGATGTCGTTGAGCACGGTGGCAGGCTGCTCGGCCGCGTCCTGGCCGTGCCCGCGCGCCTCGAAGCCCACCGCGTCGACGGCCGCGTCGACCTCCGGCTCGCCCAGCACCTCGGCGATCATGTCGCCCAGCTCGCCCGAACGGCTCAGATCCACGGTCTCGCAACCGAAGCTGCGGGCCTGCTCCAGCCGGTCGGCGTTGAGGTCGCCGACGACGACCACGGACGCGCCCAGCAGCTGGGCGGCGTGCGCGGCCGCGAGCCCCACGGGTCCCGCACCGGCGACGTACACCGTCGAACCGGTGGTCACGCCGGCCGTGTAGGCGCCGTGGTAACCGGTCGGGAAGATGTCCGACAGCATCGTCAGGTCGAGGATCTTCTCCAGCGCCTGGTCCCGGTCGGGGAACCGCAGCAGGTTGAAGTCCGCGTAGGGCACCATCACGTACTCGGCCTGCCCGCCGAGCCAGCCGCCCATGTCGACATAGCCGTACGCGGCGCCCGGGCGGGCGGGGTTGACGTTGAGGCAGATGCCGGTCTTGCCCTCGAAGCACATCCGGCACCGCCCGCAGGCGATGTTGAACGGCACCGAGCAGATGTCGCCCGGTTTGACGAACAGCACGTCGTCCCCGGCCTCCACCACCTCCCCGGTGATCTCGTGCCCGAGAGTCTGGCCCACGGGCGCCGTGGTGCGGCCGCGCACCATGTGCTGGTCGCTGCCGCAGATGTTGGTGGAGACGATTTTCAGGATCGCCGCGTGCGGAGCCTGCTTCGGCAGGCCGAGCCCGTCGACGACGTCATCGGGAAGTTCGAGCTTCGGATAGTCGATCTGCTCGACCGAAACCTGTCCTGGCCCTTGGTAGACGACAACACGATTACCCGGCATGGTGAAAACCCCTTTGTTTTTCGCCGGTTTCTGCGGGCGTCATCCGAACGTAAACCCTGGCGCGCGGTCCTGCCAGCCATCGCGACCTCCGCTTCGGCCGCAAAAGTCCGGCGGGCCCTTTCGAGGGGCATTCGGTCGCCTGCGCGGCCGCCACGAGGTGACTACCGTCGGAGTACATGGGCGAGCGGACGGGCACCGTGCTGGACACCGGCGAACTGCGCGACATCGATGCCTACTGGCGCGCGGCGAACTACCTGTCCGCGGGCCAGATCTATTTGCTCGACAACCCGCTGCTGCGCGAGCCGCTGCGCGCGGAGCACATCAAACCGAGGCTGCTGGGGCACTGGGGCACCACGCCGGGCCTGAACTTCGTGTGCGCGCACCTGAACCGCATCATTCAGCGGCGCGACGCCAACGTGATGTACGTGCTGGGTCCCGGTCACGGTGGGCCCGCGGCGTGGGCCAACGCCTGGCTGGAGGGCACCTGCAGCGAGGCCTACCCGCACATCGACCGCGACGAGCGGGGCATGCGCGCGCTGTTCCGGCAGTTCTCCTTTCCCGGCGGCGTGCCCAGCCACGTCTCCCCCGAGGTGCCCGGCTCGATCCACGAGGGCGGGGAGCTCGGCTACGCGCTCGCGCACGCCTTCGGCGCGGCCCTGGACAACCCGGACCTGCTGGTGGCGTGCGTGATCGGCGACGGCGAGGCGGAGACGGGGCCGCTGGCCACCAGCTGGCACGCCGCGAAGTTCCTGCACCCGCGACGGGACGGCGCGGTCCTGCCGATCCTGCACCTCAACGGCTACAAGATCGCCAACCCGACGCTGCTGGCGCGCATCCCCCACGAGGAGCTCGACGCGCTGCTCCGCGGCTACGGCTACCTTCCGTACTACGTCGAGGGCCACGAGCCGGAGGCCATGCACCAGGTGATGGCGGCCACGCTCGACGAGATCGTCGACGTGATCGGCGCCGTGAAGCGC
Organism: Prauserella muralis; assembly: GCF_003202285.1. Taxonomy (GTDB): domain Bacteria; phylum Actinomycetota; class Actinomycetes; order Mycobacteriales; family Pseudonocardiaceae; genus Prauserella_B; species Prauserella_B muralis. The sequence continues at coordinate 1,534,117 of NZ_MASW01000001.1, read as the reverse complement.
GGTGAGCGGAAGCGCTGGCCGGTGCTCGTGCTGCGCACGCCGAAGGGCTGGACCGGCCCCGCCGAGGTGGACGGTATGGCCGTGGAGGGCACCTGGCGTTCCCACCAGGTGCCGCTGCCCGCGGTGCGGGAGAACCCGGAGCACCTGGCGGCACTGCAGGCGTGGCTGCGGTCGTACCGGCCGGAGGAGCTGTTCGACGCCGACGGCGGCCCGGTCGAGTCGCTGCGAGCGCGGGTGCCGTCCGGCCCGCGGCGGCTCGGCGCCAACCCGCACGCCAACGGCGGGCTGCTGCTGCGCCAGCTGGACCTGCCGGACTTCCGCGAGCACGCGGCGGAGGTGGCCAAGCCGGGCGGCTCGGCGTCCGAGCCCACGCGGGTGCTGGGCCGCTGGCTGCGGGACGTGCTGGCCGCCAACGACGACGCGGCGAACTTCCGGCTGTTCGGGCCCGACGAGACGGCCTCCAACCGGCTGGACGCGGTGTACGAGGTGACCGGCAAGCAGTGGCAGGCGCAGCTCCTGGACTCCGACGAGCACCTGGCGCGGGAGGGCCGGGTGATCGAGATGCTGTCCGAGCACGTCTGCCAGGGCCTGCTGGAGGGCTACCTGCTCACCGGACGGCACGGCCTGTTCTCCTGCTACGAGGCGTTCATCCACATCGTCGACTCGATGTTCAACCAGCACGCCAAGTGGCTGAAGACGAGCCGGCGGCTGGACTGGCGGCGGCCCATCGCGTCGCTGAACTACCTGCTCACCTCGCACGTGTGGCGGCAGGACCACAACGGCTTCTCGCACCAGGATCCCGGTTTCATCGACCACGCGGTGAACAAGAAGGCCGAGGTGATCCGCGTGTACCTGCCGCCGGACACCAACACGCTGCTTTCGGTGGCCGACCACTGCCTGCGCAGCCGCGACTACGTGAACATCATCGTGGCGGGCAAGAACCAGCTGCCCGACTGGCTGCCCATGGAGGAGGCGGTCCTGCACTGCGCCCGCGGCGCGGGCATCTGGGAGTGGGCGAGCACCGACACCGAGGGCGAGCCGGACGTGGTGCTGGCGTGCGCGGGTGACGCGCCGACCCTGGAGGTGCTGGCGGCCGCGGCCTGGCTGCGGGACCACCTGCCCGGCCTGAAGGTGCGCGTGGTCAACGTCGTGGACCTGATGCGCCTGCAGCCGGACACCGAGCATCCGCACGGCATGACCGACCGCGAGTTCGACGCGCTGTTCACCACGGACAAGCCGGTGCTGTTCGCCTACCACGGCTACCCGTGGCTGATCCACCGCCTGACCTACCGCCGCGCCAACCACGACAACCTGCACGTGCGCGGCTACAAGGAGGAGGGCACGACGACGACGCCGTTCGACATGCTCGTCATGAACGACATGGACCGGTTCCGGCTGTGCATCGACGTACTCGACCGGGTGCCCGGGCTCGGGGTCACCACGGCCCGGCTGCGGCAGCAGCTCGTGGACACCCGCGCCCGCCACCACGCGTGGATCCGCGAGCACGGTGAGGACCTGCCCGAGGTCCGCGACTGGTCCTGGCCGTACTGACCGGGGGTCGGCATGCACGTGCTCGTCGTCAACGCCGGATCGTCCAGCCTCAAGGTGCGCCTGCTCGGCGCGGGCGACGAGGTGGTCGACACGCTCGATCTGGGGTCGTGGCAGGGCGCGCACGAGAGCGACGAGCTGGCCGAGTTCGTGAAGGGCCTGCCCGCGGTGGACGCCGTGGGCCACCGGATCGTGCACGGCGGCACCGAGTTCCGCGACCCGGTGGTGCTCGACGACCGGGTGCGCGAGCGCATCGCCGCGCTCACGGAGCTGGCGCCGCTGCACCAGCCACGGGGGCTCGCCGGGATCGACGCGGTGGCCGGGGTGCTGCCCGGCACACCGGCCGTGGCGTGTTTCGACACCGCGTTCCACACCACGCTGCCGGACGAGGCCGCCGTCTACGCGCTGCCGCACGAGTGGAACCGGCGCTGGTCGCTGCGCCGGTACGGCTTCCACGGCCTTTCGCACGACTACGCCGCGCGCCGGGCCGCCGACCTGCTCGGCAGGCCGGTCGGCGAACTGCGCACCGTCACCTGCCACCTCGGCGCGGGCGCGTCGCTGGCCGCGGTGGCCGGAGGCAGGTCCGTGGACACCACCATGGGATTCACCCCGCTCGCCGGGCTGGTGATGGCCACGCGCACCGGCAGCGTCGACCCGGGACTGGTGCTGTGGCTGCAGCAGCACGCCGGGCTGGACGCCGGGCAGGTGAGCCACGCGCTGGAGCACGAGTCGGGCCTGGCCGGGCTGGCCGGCGGCAGCGGCGACATGCGCGAGGTGCTGCGCGGGGCCGACGCAGGCGAGCCGAGGGCCACGCTCGCGTTCGGCGTGTACGTGCACCGTCTGCGCCGGGAGATCGCCGCGATGACGGCCTCGCTCGGCGGGCTGGACGCGCTGGTGTTCACCGGCGGTGTCGGTGAGCACGGGCCCAGGGTGCGGCAGGCGGCCGTCGAGAGCCTCGGCTACCTGGGTGTGCGGGTCGACCCCGGCCGCAACGACGCCGCGACCGGCGACGCCGACATCGGCGCCGACGGAGCGGACGTGCGGACACTCGTGGTGACCGCGCGGGAGGACCTGGAGATCGCCCGGCACACCCGCGCCACATTGTTGTCCTAAGTAGATCGCCGGAACTTCCTGCCCGGCTATGCTCTTGCGGCGAGGGAGGGCCGCCGTGACCGCAGAGCTGTTCGGCCCCTACCGCCTGGACGCGCTCATCGGCCGGGGCGGGATGGGCGAGGTCTACCGCGCGTACGACACACGCAAGGACCGCGTCGTCGCGCTCAAGCGGCTGCCGCACACGCTCGCCGCCGACGCCGACTTCCAGGCACGCTTCCGCCGCGAGTCCCGGGTGGCGGCGCGGCTGCGGGAGCCGCACGTGATCCCCATCCACGACTACGGCGAGATCGACGGCCTGCTGTTTCTGGACATGCGGCTCGTGGACGGCGTCGACCTGGCCACGCTGCTGCACCGCGACGGCCCGCTGGAGCCCGACCGGGCGGTGCGGGTGGTCGCGCAGGTGGCGGGCGCGCTCGACGCCGCGCACGCCGACGGCCTCGTCCACCGCGACGTGAAGCCGTCGAACGTGCTGCTCAGCGGCGACGACCACGTGTACCTCGTGGACTTCGGCATCGCCAGCTCGGCGACCGGCACGCGGCTGACCGGCACCGGCGACATGATCGGCACCCCGCACTACATGGCGCCGGAGCGGTTCGGCTCGGGCCGGGTGGACGCGCGCAGCGACGTGTACGCCCTGACCTGCGTGCTGTACGAGGCGCTGACCGGGCACAAGCCGTTCGCGGGCGAGGACGCGCTCGCCCAGCTCTACGCCCACGCCAACCGGGTGCCGCCCGCGCCGTCGCGGACCAGGCCCGGCGTGCCTGCCGGGTTCGACGCCGTGGTGGCCAAGGGCATGGCGAAGGAGCCCGCCGACCGGTTCGCCGGCGCCGGGGAGCTGGCCTCGGCGGCCAGAGCGGCGCTGGAGACCGCGCCCGCACCGGCGACGGAGCCGTTCGTGACGCAGCCGGTGACCACGCCGATCCCGCCAACGCCACCGCCGCGGGAACCGGCGCGCGGCGGCAGGCGGGCGGCGCTGGCGGTGGCCGGGGTGGTGCTCGTCGGCGCGGTGGCCGGGATGGTCATCCTGCTCAGCATGCGCGGCGACGGCGATACGCCGCCCGCCGATCCGACCGCGTCGCGGCGGCCCGCCGCGGTGACGGCGGCCGCGACGATCCCCGTCGGGCAGCGCCCCGAGGGCGTGGCCGTCTCCCCCGACGGCGCCCGCGTGTACGTGACGAACTCGGAGGCCGGAACGGTGTCGGTGCTCGCCGCCGGGGACGGCCGGGTGGTGGCGACCGTGGACGTCGGCGCCGAGCCCGGCGGTGTCGCGGTGTCGCCCGACGGTGCGGTCGTCTACGTCGCCGACTACGGGTCGGACACGGTGTCGGTGATCGACGCCGGACGCGCCGAGGTGACCACGACCATCCCGGTGGGACCAAGCCCCGATCGGGTCGCGTTCGCCGCGGACGGCGACCGCGCGTACGTCACCAACGACGCGGCCGGGACGGTGACGATCCTCGATACGGTCGCCCACCGCGTCGCCGGCACCGTGGCGGCCGGGCCGAAGCCGTTCGACGTGCTCGTCTCCCCCGACGGTGGCGAGCTGTACGTGGCCGACGCGGAGGACGGCACGCTCACCGGGCTGGCGGCCGCCAGCGGCGAGGTGACGCGAAGCATCGCGCTGGGCGGCAGGCTGCAGGACTCGGCGCTGTCTCCGGACGGCGCCACGGCGTATGTGCCCGACCAGAACGGCGGCACGCTGGCCGTGGTGCGCACCGGCGACGGCTCGGTGGAGGCGACCGTGCAGGTCGGCACGCAGCCGCAGGGTGCTGCCGTGTCCCCGGACGGCAGGCGCGTGTACGTCGTCGGCGCGGACGGGCTGGTGGTGCTCGACGCGGCCACGAGGAAAGTCGTCGCGCGGGTGCCGGTCGGGGCCGAGCCGCTCGACGTGGCGGTGAGCCCGGACGGCGCGCGGGCCTACGTGGCGCTGGGCGGCGGGAACGCCGTCCGGGTCGTCAGGCTCCGTTAGTCCGGAGGGAAGCGGGGCGCCCCGGCGCTGAGCACGGCCGTCCGCACCGCACCCGGCCAGGCGCGCTGGAGGCCTTCGACGAGGGCGGTGAGCAGCGCGGGCACGTCCCTCGCGGCCGAGCCGTGCAGGGCCTCGGCGACCACCAGCACCTCGCGGGTGCCGTCGCGCACGGCGGAGTGGCCGCTCTGCCGGTTGGTCCACCGCCGGGCGTGGGCCCTGCCCTCGGCGTCAGCGAAGATCACCTCACCGGGGCGCGGGTGCTCGACCTCGCCGCCGAAGGTGAGGTACCGCTCGCCGCCGTCGGCGTGGCGGACCTCGAGGAACCCGGCGACGCGATCGAGGTCGAACACGGCGACGGGGATGGCGTAGGCCAGCGAGAGCGCGTTGCCGAGGTCGATGAGCGGGTGGATGCGCGGCAGGGTGCCCTCGCGGCGGAACCGGCGCAGCAGCGACTCGGCCGCGCACCGGTACCGGGTGGGTTTGAGGCCGAGCCGCGTGAAGGTGCGCCGCCACGCCTGGATCTCCGGCAGGTCGGACTCGGCCGCTCCGGCGAGGCGGGCCCGGGCAACGGCGTGCAACGGGCCGAGAGCGGCGTCCACGTCGCCGTCCGGCGTGATGCCGCCCGCGCGGGCGACCCCGGCGACCAGCGTGGGATGCTCGGCCCAGATGTCGTCGGCGTGCCGGAAGTGCATGGTGCTCACGTGGTGGCGGCGAGGGTGACCCCGAGACCCGCGAACGTGCCCGCGAAGACGCGCCGCAGCCAGGCCAGCACGCGGGGCCGGGTCAGCACGCGGTCGCGCACCGCGGCGGCGGCGAGGCCGTAGCCTGTGAAGACCACGAACGTGGCCAGCATGAACACCCCGCTCAAGGCCAGCATGCGGCCGAGCGAGCCGGGCGCGCCGAGCGGCACGAACTGGGGCAGGAACGCGACGAAGAACAACGTCAGCTTGGGGTTGAGCAGGTTGACCAGCACCCCGGAGGCGATCACGCGGCCGGCGGAACGCCGCGGCGCCTCCCTGCCGACCGTGAGGGCCTCGCGGTCGCGCAGCGTCGCCACCGCCAGGTACAGCAGGTACGCCACGCCCAGGTACTTGACGACCTGGAAGGCGAGCGCGCTCGTGTGCAGCAGGGCCGCGAGCCCCGTGATGGTGGCGAGCAGGTGCGGAACGATGCCCAGCGTGCAGCCGAACGCGGCGACGACCCCCGCGCGGCGGCCCTGTGTCACGCCGGTCGACAGGGTGTAGACGACGCCCGTGCCCGGGGTCGCGACGACCACCAGCGTGGTCAGCAGGAACGCGATGCTCATCGCACCACTGTGCTGCCAGAATGGCTCGATGGGCAGGGCCAAACGACGTCCGGTCGAGCAGACCATAACGACCGGGTCGGATTTCCTGCAGCTCGACATCGGCGCCGCACCACGCGGCGGGCGTACCGGGTGGCTCGCGGAGCGGTTGCGCGCCGCCATCGCGGACGGCACGCTGCCGGTGGGCAGCAGGCTCCCGCCGAGCCGGGTGCTGGCGGCGGAGCTGCGCGTGTCGCGGAGCGTGGTCACCGACGCGTACCGGCGGCTGACGGAGGACGGGCACGTCGCCGGGCGCGGCAGGGCGGGCACGGTGGTGGTGGCCGCGCCGGTGCGCCCCCGGCCGCCTGCACCCGGCAACGCGCCCACGCCGCCCGCGGAGGTGTTCCCCGCCGAGCCGGGCGAGGACGTGTTCGACACGCTGCGCACGGCGCCCGCGCGGATCGACCTGTCGCCGGGCGTGCCGGACCTGGCGGCGTTTCCGCGGTCGGCCTGGTTGCGGGCGGAACGCACGGTGCTCGGCAGGCTGGCCCCCGCGGACTTCGGCTACGGCGATCCACGGGGTACGCCCGCGTTGCGCCGGGCGCTGGCGACCTGGCTGGCCCGCAACCGGGGCATCAGCGTGGAACCCGGTGAGGTGGTGGTCGTCGCCGGGGTGGCGCAGGCGCTCGGACTGCTCGCGCAGGTGCTGCGCGCGGACGGCATCAGCACGGTCGGCGTGGAGGATCCGGGCTCGCTCGGCGCGCGCAGGCACCTGGCGAACTGGGGGCTGGCGACGCCGCCGGTGACCGTGGACGGGGGCGGAGTGCAGGTCGACGAGCTGGCCGGGTTGCCCGCGGTGATGCTGACCCCTGCGCACCAGTTCCCCACCGGGGTCGTGCTGGACGGCGGGCGGCGGCGAGGCCTGATGCGGTGGGCCGAGGCGGGTGGGCTGATCGTCGAGGACGACTACGACGCCGAGCACCGCTACGACCGGCCCCCGGTGCCCGCATTGCGGTCGATGCTGGCCGAGCACGTCTGTTACGCGGGCAGCGTGTCGAAGCTGCTGGCGCCCGCGCTGCGGATCGGCTGGCTGCTCGTGCCGCGGCGGTATCGGGCGGCGGTGGTGGCGGCCAAGCGCGACGCCGACCTCGGCAACGCGGCCCTGCCGCAGCTGGTGCTCGCCGAGCTGATGGATTCGGGCGAGCTGGAGCGGCAGCTGCGGCTGCTGCGCAGGCGGCACATCCGGCGGCGCGACGCCATGATCCGGGCGATCGGGGCACACCTTCCGGGCGCGACCGTGCACGGGGCCGCGGCAGGGCTGCACCTGATGGTCACCCTCGCGGCCGGGGTGGACGATGTTGGCCTTGCGGCCGCCGCGCTGGCCCAGGGCGTGAAGGTGCAGCCGCTGTCCTGGCACCGTCAGCGGCCCGGCGTCCCGGGGCTGGTGCTGGGCTACGCGGCCAGCGCGGCGGGCGACATCGAGCAGGGCATCGCCACGCTGGGCCCCCTTGTGCGCCGCGGTTTGCCGGCACCGACCGCCGGGTAGGTCCCTGGAAGTGCCCTGCAAGCGACTGCAAGCGACGCCGAAGGAGCGAGCCGGGGAGCGGTGATGCTGAGTCCGCACGAGCGCCAGCAACTGGACAGGATCGAGCAGTGGTTCGAGGCCGATGATCCCGCGTTCGCCGACGACCTGAGCGCACTGGCCCGGCGAGGGGTCTGGCCGCGGGTGGGGCGGATCGTCCTTGATCTGCTGGCGGCGGCCGCGATTCTGGTGGGCCTGTACACGCTGGATCTCGGCCTGGTGTTCCTCGGGCTGATCACGGCGGGCGGTGCGGCGTGGCTGCACCTGTCGGCGGCGCCCGCCGAGACCGGGCCGGAGCCCGACCGCGAGGAGTAGCCGGCACCGCGTGCGCGAGCCCGGCCGGTTTGGCATCGTTGCTGCCGACCGTCACGCGGCCGCGACGAGGGAGCACCATGATCTTCATTACCGCCAAGTTCCGGGTTCTGCCCGAGTACGCCGAGCAGTGGCCGCAGATCGCGCGGGAGTTCACCGAGGCGACGAGGTCCGAACCCGGGTGCCTCTGGTTCGACTGGTCCCGCAGCCTCGACGACCCGGCCGAGTACGTGCTCGTGGAGGCCTTCCGCGACGGGGACGCCGGTGCCGCGCACGTGCAGTCGGAGCACTTCCGGAAGGCCCAGCGGACACTGCCGCAGCACCTCGCGGAGACACCGCGCATCGTCAGCACCACCGTGGACCAGGACGACTGGTCCGAACTCGGTGAGATGGCCGTCACGCAGCGTTGATCCGCGACACGGAGCGCAAGGCGCCACCTACTCGTTGCAGTATTGTGACCCAAATGTTGTGATGTAAGTCATCGCCGGTGGATTCCGGGAGCGGGCCCACGCATAGTCGCAGGCGCCCCCGACCCCGGGTCGCACGTGCCCCCGACGTGCGGCCCAATGATTCCTGGAGCCGCCATGGGTGCGCGTCGCCGCCTGGCGCGGATCGCGTCCACTGTTGTGCTTGTCCTGCTGACGTTCGCGACGGTGCTCGGCAGCCCGGCCGCGACGGGCCAGCAGCCTGCGAGCGACCTGGAGCGGCGGATCGCGGCCGCCGAAGCCGAGCTGAGGGCCGCGCAGGCGAAGCTGGCGGCGACCTACGAGACGTTCACGAACGCCGAGCGGCGGCACGAGCGGGCCTCGGCCGCGGCCGAGGCCGCGCAAGCGAAGGCCACCCGCGCACGCACCGAGGCCGCCGAGGCGGCGCGGCGGGAGCGCGAGGTGCGGACGAAGTTCGACAGGTTCACCTCGGCCAGTTTCCGGCAGGGCTCCACGGTCGGCTCCATCTCGGCGTATCTCGGCGCGGAAAGCCCGACCGAGATGCTCGACCGCGCGTCGCTGCTCAACGTCCTCGGCGCCGAGCATCTCGATGTTCTGGACACCATGCGCCGCGCCGTGGAGCGCAAGACGACGCTGGAGCGGACGGCACGGACGGCGCTGCGCAGAGCCGTCGCCAACCGCAATGACGCGGCGAAGGCGAAGCAGGCCGCCGAGCGGGCGTACACGGCGGCGGAGGAAGCGCAGAACGCGGCGAAGGCCGAGACCGAACGGCTCGCCGACGAGCGAGCGGCGCTCGCCTCGCAGGCAGGCAGCACCGTCAGCGGCGGCGGCCAGACCGGCACCGGTGGCGTGGTGCTGCCCGCGCAGGGCACGCTGACCTCCACCTACGGCGCCCGCTGGGGCACGATCCACTACGGCATCGACATCGCCAACGAGATCGGCACGCCCATCGTGTCGGCGATGGCGGGCGAGGTGATCGACTCCGGGCCGGCCAGCGGCTTCGGGCTGTGGGTGCGTGTCCAGCACAGCAACGGGCTGATCACCGTCTACGGCCACATCAACGAGTCGCTGGTCTCCGTCGGCCAGCAGGTGTCGGCGGGCCAGCAGATCGCGACCATCGGCAACCGGGGCCAGTCCACGGGACCGCACCTGCACTTCGAGGTCCACCAGGACGGCAGCAAGATCGACCCGCTGATCTGGCTCCGCAGCCACGGGATCGACATCTGAACCGGACATCCACAGTGGACCATGACGGGGAGGCGGGTAGGCTTCGTCGGCCCCGCCCGTGACAGAAGGATCGTCGTTTCCTCATGCGCAGCAACCTCGTCGTCCCCTCGCTGGCCCTGATCGCCGGTCTCGCAGCAGCCTGCGGCCCTTCGGCGGAAAGCGACCCACCGGCACCGGCCCCGTCCTCCACCGCGGCCACCAGCAGTACCGCCACCGCCGAGAGCAACCACAACCGCAGCGACGTCGAGTTCGCCCAGCAGATGGTGCCGCACCACGAGCAGGCGGTGGTCGCCGCCGACCTTGCCCTGGAGCGCTCCCCCAGCCCGGAAATCCAGGCTCTGGCCCAGCGGATCAAGGGTGCGCAGCAGCCGGAGCTGGACCAGCTGCTGGCGCTGCTGCGGCTGTGGGGCGAGAGCGTGACGCCGGGCGGCGGCGCGAGCGGCGACCACGACCACTCGCGGCTGATGAGCGAGGAGACGTTCCAGCAGCTCCAGGAGGCTACCGCTGCGGAGTTCGACGAGCTGTGGCTGCGTTCGATGATCGAGCACCACCAGGGCGCCGTCGAGCTGGCCGAGACGCAGCTTCGCGCGGGCGCCGACTCCCTGGCCTCGCTGTACGCGCGGACCATCGTCGACCGGCAGCGCCCCGAGGTCCAGGAGATGACGGCGCTTCTCGAGCGGTAGGCAGCCGGTGCCGCTCAGGGCAGGTACCGGTCGAGCCGGCGAAGGAACGCGCCAAGGCGTCCGCGCTCGTGCCACCCCCTGGCGATGACCGCGGCGCGGGCCGAGCCGACCAGCGCACGGAGGTGTGCGGCCACACCGCGGCTGTGCCGGTCCTCGAGTGCGCGAGCGCGGCGCTGCACCCAACGGGCGCAGGAGACGCAGATGCCGACCTCAGGGTGGTTGCCCAGGTGCACCAGCTCGGCGTCGTCGCGGTTCACACCGCAGCACCAGCACACCGAAGAAAGCGGCTCGGCCCCGGTTCGCCCGGCGTCGGCGGTCACGGGCCGGCCCCGGCCGCGGTGCCCGGGTCCGGATCCAGCAGCCCGCCGAAGATGTGCGCACCGAGCCGGGCGGCGCCGTGGATGTCGAGGATGTCGCCGGCAACGCCGGGATGGGCAGCGGCCCAGGCGCGCGCCGCATCCGGGTGTGGGAAGGCGTTGAGATGGTCGCAGCAGACGTCGGCGGAGGGCCCGGCGGCGTTCTCGGTGCCGACGAACACCACCGTGCGAGCCGGGTCGCAGGCGACGTGGCCGTCGGTCACGGTCACCGTGATCGGCTCGTGCGTATCCGGTGCCACCGTGGCGATGGTGGCGTCGACGCCGAGCATGAACGGCATCCCGAGCGCGTCGATCATGCACATCGCGGACACCTCCGGGCCGCCCTCCAGCCGGACCCGGTGCCGGGTGGGCACGGCGGAGAACGGATACGCGGCGCGGATCCGGCCGTGCCGATCCGTGCGGATGACGTCGCGCTCGTGCAGGCGAGCCAGCACGTCGTCGATCCGGTCGCCGGACGGCGCCGCCGCCGTCGCGAGCGTGGATCGCCCCGGTGCCACGCCGTGCGCGGCGAACGAGCGCAGGATCAGCTGGTGCACGGCTCGCTCGGCGGGATCGGCGGGAGCCGCCCGGGCCCGCACGCCGCGCAGGGCGCTCGCGGCGTCGTCGGTGTCCGCCCCGGCCGCACAGCACGCGCCCTCAGCTGAGCTGGTGCCTGCCACGACCTGGCGCAGCGCGGCGACGGACGGAGCGCCGGACGCCCGCCCTTCGGCGTCGCGGTAGAGCCGGCAGGACAAGCTCGGTGCGCTGCCGGGTTCGGCGAAGGGGTCGGCCCCGTCGACCAGCAACGTGGGCGATCCCGTCATGCCTTCCTTCTCCGCGTCGATCAGGTCGGTGACGACGCGGGTGGTGACGCCGATCGCGGCGTCGTCCGCCGCCTGCCTCAGCCGCTGCCGCAGCAGCTCGACGTTGGGGCAGTCGGGTACGTGCAGGATCCGCAGCTCCATCACGCCTCCTTCCGGCCGGTCTGCAGCGCGTCCAGCAGCGGGCACCGCCGATCGCGGCGCGGCCTTTCGCAGGTCTCCACGAGCTCGACCAGTGACTCCCGCATCCGGTGGAGGTCGGCGATCCTGGCCTCCAGCGCCCGGAGCCGGGACCTGGCGAGAGCGCGGGCGCTGTCACAGTCGTCGGGCCCGCCGTCGGCCAGGTGCAGCAGGTCGCGCACCTCGTCGAGCGTGAAACCCAGCTCCTGCGCCCGTTTGACGAAGCGCACCCTGCTCACGGCCGCCGCCGGGTACACCCGGTAGCCCGTCGCCGTCCGAGGAGGCTCGCTGACCAGCCCGCGACGCTCGTAGTACCGCAGGGTCTGCGGGTGGACCCCCGCCCGGGCGGCGACTTCGCTGCTGCGCATGTCCCCATCCTCAACCCTGTACCCGGCTACGGAGTCAAGTCGCACCCTCGGGCAACCGGCCTGCCAGTCACGAGCGGGGCTCCCAGCGGAAGTAGCGACGTGCCGTCAGCACCCCGACCGCAGCCCACGCCGCCAGCACCGCCGCGCCGGGCACCAGTTCGGTGAAGCGGCTGTCGTCGTAGGCGACGCGCAGCAGGTCCACCACCGCCCCGCCGGGCAGCACGAGCCGCACACCCTCGATGTCCGGCAGGCTCATCCCGGCCCAGACCGCGCTGCCGATCAGCCCGAGGAACACGGGCGTCGCCAGGGTCTGGGCCTGCTCGCCCGACGACGCGAAACCCGTCACCGCCATGCCCAGCCCCACGCTCATCACCGTGCCCAGCACGAGCACCACGAGCATCGGCAACGGGTCGGGCACGGCGGAGGTGACGATGCCCGTGAGGACCGTCATCAGCACCCCCTGCACCAGGGTCACCAGCACCACCGGCGCGAGCACGCCCGCGAGGATGGTGGCGTCCGAGACCACCCCCGACCGCAACCGCTTCAGGTACAGCTCGTCGCGCCGGTAGCACAACGTCGCGGAGGCCGTCACGCAGCCGGACATGCCGAACACCGTGACCAGCATGAGCGACATCGGGTACGACCAGTCGGCCTCGCCATCACCCTGCGCGCCGGAGACGAGGAACATGCCCGCGATCGCGAGCGGCAACAGTATCGCCGTCGTGGCGACGACGATGTTGCGCAGAAGCAGTTTCAGCTCGGCGCGGAAGATGGCGCCCAGTGCCGCGCTCATCGGAACGCCCCCTCCTGGGTGTCGGAACCAATCGAGTTGACGACGCCGTGGAAGACGTCGTCGAGCGACGCGTGGTGGGCGCGGAACCGGCGCAGTCGCACCCCGCTCGCCTCGGCCCAGCCCACGACGGTGGTCAGGTCGCGCTGCAGCTCGCGGGTACGTATCCGCACGAGTCCTTCGGCCAGCCGGTCCCGGTCGATGTCGCCGCGGACCTCGGGCAACGCGGCTCCCTCCGCCAGCTCGAAGTCGATCCGCGCGCGCTCGCTGTCGAGCACGTCGACGAGGCCGCCGGAGACGGCGATCCGGCCTTCGTGCATGATCGCCAGCCGGTGCGCGAGCCGTTCGGCCTCCTCGAGATAGTGCGTGGTGAGCAGCACGGTGGTGCCGCCGGCGAGCAGGTCGCGGATGACCTCCCACGTGGCCATCCTCGACTCGGGGTCGAGACCGGTGGTGGGTTCGTCCAGGAACAGCAGCTCCGGTTCCCCCATCGTGGCCAGTACCAGATCGAGGCGCCGCTTCTCGCCGCCGGAAAGCTGCTTGACTCGTACGTCCGCGCGGTGCGCGAGCCCGAGCCTCTCCAGTGGACGTTCCATGTCGGACGGTCGACCGATCATGTGCTGCCACAGCCGGCGGACTCGAGCACCGTGAGGTCCCCGGCGAAACCGCTGTGCTGCAACATGATCCCCGCCGACCGGCGCACGGCGGCACGCTGCCGGAACGGGTCCGCCCCCAGTACGCGCACCCGGCCACCGGTCGGTGCCCGGTGTCCCTCGACGGTCTCCATCGTCGTGGTCTTGCCCGCGCCGTTCGTACCGAGCAACGCGAACAGCTCACCCCTGCATACCTCGAAGCTCACACCGCGCACGGCCTCGAAATCCCCGTACGCGCAGCGCAGGTCCTCGACCGCGACAACGACGTCTCTCATGTCCTGCAGCGTGCCGTTCGGGATACGCGACCGGTAGGACCGGACGTCAGCCGTCCGGATGCGATTCACACGAGCGGGCCATGACAGATGTCACGACCGGCCCCCTGACTATCGTTGCCGGGTGACCGAAGCGACGATCGCGCTCGAAGGGCGCCGGATTCACCGCCTGCGCCGGTACACGCTGTGGACGCTGGTCACGACGAGCGTGTTCGTGTTGATGCCCGTGCTGCCGGCGACCGGGGGCCTGGCACTGCCCGTTCTGGTGCCGCTGTCCGCGGCGGCCGTCGTGAGCGGCGTGCAGCGGGTCCGGCTGGTCCACCAGGCCGTCCGCGACACGGGCCACCCCGGTGGACCACGCGCCGAGCACGTCGTCACTGTCGCCGTGGCCCTGCTGGCCTGGGGTGCCGGAGTCGCGCTCGACCCTGCGCCGGTGACGTGGGCGTTCCTGCCCGCGCTCGTCGGCGGGGCCGTGGTGCTGAACCTGCCATCACGATGGCGCGTCCGTGCCGCACTGCTGGTTTCCGTGCTCGTGGCGCTGGTCTGTTTCGCCGCGACGCCGCTGCGCGACGCCGCCGGCGGTCCGTGGTTCCCCTGGCTCGTGGCGGCGCTCGCGCTCGGCATCACGGCGTTTCTCACGCTGGTGGACGTCGCGCAGCTCTGGTTCTGGGACGCGGTGGTCGAGGTCGACCGCGCCCGGGCGGCGAACGAGGAGCTCGCCGTGGCCCGCGAGCGGCTGCGGTTCGCGTCGGACCTGCACGACATCCAGGGTCACCACCTGCAGGCGATCATGCTCAAGGGCGAGCTCACGGAGCGTCTCATCGGGCACGACGACGAGGCCGCCCGCGCGCACGCCACCGAGCTGACCGAGCTGGCGAGAACGGCGCTGCGGGACACGCGCCGCGTCGTGCGGGGCTACCGGACGACGAGTCTCGACACCGAGATCACCAACGCCGTCGAGCTGCTCGGCGCGGCGGGCATCGAGATGGAGGTACGGGGCACCCTGGGCGCGGTGCCCCCGCCGTTGCAGGACCTGTTCGGTGCGCTGGTGCGGGAGGGCACGACGAACATCCTGCGGCACAGCCAGGCGAGGCGGTGCGAGCTCGCGCTCGACACGGAAGGCCCCGTGGCACGCGTGCGGCTCGCGAACGACGGCACGTCGGCGCACCCGGACCCGGCAGGCAGTGGCATCGCCGGGCTGCGCGAACGCTTCGCCACGCTCGGCGGCGAGGTGAGTGCCCGCCCGTCCGGCGAGGGCTGGTTCGAACTGTGCGGCACGGCGCGGAAACCGGGCGGGGGCGACGCATGATCCGGATCGTGCTGGCCGACGACGAGGACCTGATCCGCGGCGCGCTCGCCGCCCTGCTCGAGCTCGAGGATGACATCGAGGTGGTCGGGCAGGCCAGCAACGGCAGGGCCGCCGTCGACCTGGTGCGCGCACATCGTCCGGACCTCGCGGTGCTCGACCTGGAGATGCCGGGCTGGGACGGGCTGGATGCCGCGCGACGGCTGCACACCGAGTCGGAGATCCCGGTGGTCATCGTGACCCGGCACGCCCGGCCAGGCGTGCTCAAGCGTGCGCTCGCGGGCGGCGTGCGCGGGTTCGTGCCCAAGACCACACCGGCGAGCAGACTCGCGGAGATCCTGCGGGACGTGCACGCGGGAAAGCGCTACGTCGACCCCGAGATCGCGGCGTCGGCACTGTCCGCGACGAGCTGCCCACTGACCGAGCGGGAGCTGGAGCTGCTGCGGTACGCCCAGGACGGGGGCACGGTCAACACGATCGCCGAGCGAGCACACCTGGCGTCCGGAACCGTGCGCAACTACCTGTCGTCGGCGATGACGAAGCTCGGCGTCGACACCCGCCACGAAGCCGCCCGCAAGGCCTGGGAAGAAGGCTGGATCTGACGCTTCCCCAGTCGCGTGGGCGCCTTCGCTGCACGGCTGGTGGCTCCGTGGGACCGCATCGGCACAAGTAGCCGCGTGGGCCCGAGAACGTCCGACAACGGAAGAACGCCCCGCTGCCCTGTCTTGGCAGGTCAGCGGGGCGTTTCAGCTCGTGTGGCGGGTGAGGGATTCGAACCCCCGTAGGCTGTGCCGGCTGATTTACAGACGGATCAGCAAACCGGTGCTGACCAGGCTTTTCGAGCCGCGACAGCGCAGCTTTGCCGTACCCTTGCCGCGCGGTGCCATTGGTGACGTTACTCAGCGCGCTCCCGGCTCGTAGATTAGATCTATGAGCAACGACAAGGAGCCAAGTTCCGACGAACTTGCGGCGCTCCCCGTACTCTCGTGGAGATGGGTCGCCCTTGCCGTCGTTCTCGTCGCTGCGCTGACAGTCGTTGCGGTGTGGTCGCTCCTCTCCTTCGTCAGAAGCGGAGCCGATACGGCGCAAGTCGCTACAGAATTGGACGCCCTCCGGACTGCGCTTAGCCTCACGTTGGGCGCTGGGGGCGCGATCGCGCTTTGGCTCGCCGCGCGTCGGCAACGCTCGACAGAACTACAGCTCCGGGAGAACGCCCGGATCGCGAAGGCAGTAAGAGCACACGAGGCAGCGGTCGCCGCTACTAATGAATTCGACGCAACAGAAAGAAGAGTCACCGAACTCTATACGACGGCCGTCGAACAACTCGGCTCGTCAGCAGCACCGGTCCGTCTTGGGGGGTTATATGCGCTAGAACGACTAGCCCAACAGCATCCCGAGCATCGACAGACCATTGTCAATGTAATTTGCGCATACCTGCGCATGCCCTTTGGCGAGGAGCGGCAGGACCTTACGGACCAATACCTTCAAGGACAAGAACCCTGCGTCGTTGACAAAGATAAGTCCGCATCCGAGGAATTGCAGGTCCGACTCACCGCTCAGCGAATTCTCGAACTCAACCTGCGCAGGTCAGATGTCGACCAACAACCACGATGGACCGACGTTAGTCTCGATCTGCGCGGCGCAACGCTTGTTAACTTCTCACTAGAACAGTGTACAGTCAACGAGGCGAAATTCTCAAACGCACGATTCGTCGGAACTGCCACATTCTACGAAGCAAGGTTCTCCACGCTGACATGGTTTTTTGAGAGCGCATTCGACAGTCCAGCCTTGTTTCAGAGGTGCATGTTTGATGGCGGCGTCGTCTTTACAAGGGCTTTCTTTTCCTGCGTCTTAGTGATGACAGAGGCCACCATCGACGAGGCGGCGTTCTTTTTCGGCGCTACACTCGGAAGCCGTGCCGACTTTTCTAGAACTTCCTTTAACGGCGATTTCAACTTCGGAGAGGTTACGCTAAGCACAGCTCATTATGACGACTTCAATCTTGCCCAAGGTGGCTGGGACCCGCCCCATTTTCAGTTCACAGACACGACTATTCCACCGACGGATGGGGACAGCGAGCGAGTGCCACCATATGGATGGGCCTTAACTTCCGGCGAAAAAGGTTTGCGTCTGCTTCAGACTGATGAAGGGGAACCGGTGCCCGAATCGCGCGTGCTCACACAGACTGCGAAGTGTGAGCATCGCGACGAGTGAGGCGGACTATCCGCGACACGCTTGGCTGTGGCGGCGTGAAGTCGGCACCTGAGATCGTCGTGACTTCGCTGACGTCGAACGTCTCGCGCAGTCGATCGAAGTCTGTGCGCTGCCCCGCCGCGAGTACTGCAGTACGGAAGGACAGTTCCGGCAGTACATCGACCAGCGCTTCCGTCACCACGTTTGGCAAGTTGCCGATCAGCACGTCGTAGCGGAGTTCACGGACCAGCCGTAGTGCGTCGCCCTGTATGACCGTCGCGTGGGGTACCTGGCGGCGCAGGGTGTCGATTAGCCGGGTGTCGAGTTCGACGACGGTGAGGCTCTTGCAGGGCGGCATGTTGCGAGCGACTGTTCCGGCCCCGGCGCCGACTTCGAGCACTGCGTCGTCGGGCCGGATTCCTGCTGCTTCGTACACCAGGGCCAGCTTGTCCGGAGAGACTAGGAAGTACTGTTCGAACATCGGGTCTGCGAGCACGCTCAGTTCGTCGTTGTTCACCATGCCTCCGTCATGTCCGCATCGTCCAACGCTATCCCGAGCTGAGCGATTCCGCTCTCGATATTCGCCGGAACCTTCTGGTGCGCCGCGACCTTGGCGATGGCCTCGCGCAGCAGGACTTTCGTTCGGGTCGATTCAACCTCAGGAATCAGCGGAAGGAGCGACTTGATGGTCGCCTCCGCGTCATTCCATGTGCCCAGGTCAATTTGAGCTTGCAGCAGGTAGGCGCGGTGCAAGTACTGGCTTCGTGTTTCTGCTGGTGCGGTCGCTTCCACGGAGTGTTCAAACTCCGCGATTGCCAGGCCGTCCCGCTGCAAGGATTGTGTTGCCATCGCCTTGTGCCACGCCAGTTCGCGCTCGTCAATCCACCAAGCCCAGTCCGGATCATCATCCCGTACCCCTTCCAGGTACAACGACTCAATCTCGGTGAACAAAGACATCGCAGACTCGTCACCACCTTGCGCAAGCGCCCGCGCTTTTCTGGTCAGGAAAAGAGCGCGGATACGGGGTGAGAGATCGTAGCCGCCTTCAAGCACCGACCTGGCGATTTGCAGCGCTTCATTGGGCCTGCCCATCGCACCGGCGTGCATGCTCGCATTCTGGAGCGTCAGCAGTTCGATGTTCCGGTCGCCCGCCAGCCGTGTGTAGTAGAGCGATTCCTGGTTCATCCTGCGAACGAGGTCGTGTTTTTCGGCGTCGTATGCCAGCCACCCCGCCAACTCGGCAACCTCGCCGGTCAGTGCGTTGAGGTCCTGTTCTATAGCTGGTTCGTAGGCCCCGGTCCCGAGGAGGTTCTGCAGCGACTTGAAGAACCGGACCGACATGCGCACGATGTCGGCCGCGCCGAATCGGTTATCGAGCGCGACAAGGTGCCTGAGATAGGCGCGCGCCGACTCGAGGTACACGGTGTCGCCATAGTCGACGACCGCTGGCGGGGCCGTCGGCACGATCAGCGGTGACGGCGCGGGCTCCTCGACCAGCCCGAGGGCTTGCGGGGACATCCCGAAGACGTCACACAGCTCGTCTTGCCACTCGGTCGCCTTCTTCTTCCCCTGCTCCCACCACCGGTACTGGCGAAGCACGCTCTCAGGCTTCGGCGGCATCTGGCCGCGCGTTCGGCGAGCACGCGCCAGCCGCGCACACACGTCGTTCTGCGACCAGCCCTTGGCCGTCCGTGCGCGCTTAAGCTTCGTCTGCTCTTCGTCCCCCACAGCACCTCCCCACGCTGCATTTTGCCTGCTCAGGCTGGGGGTGAGCCGAGAGATGCGCAACCGGCTCACCCCCGGCTCATCTACCTGGGGCGTTCGTTTCCGACGACTCTTGATCTCAACGGCAGCAAGCCGGACGACCGATCAAGGGAGGAGACCCCGATGGGAAAGAAGGACCCACTGCAGGCACTGGCCAGCAACGGTGGCGGCACCATCCGGAAGCTCGTAGGAATCGCCGTCACGATCGCGCTCGTGGTGATCGTCGTGAGGTTTCCGAGCGACGCGGCAGCGTGGGCCAAGGCGCTCGTGGGGTTGGGCTCGGACATCATCGACGGCCTCGTCAGCTTCATTCGGCAGGCGTTCTAGTCCCGATGGCAGCTTCGACGTCGGCGAGGCGACGCTGCAGCTCAGTGACCGTTTCCTGCAGGTCAGCGACAGCCTCACGAAGGTTGGGCGAAGTCTCGGGAATGGCGTTCGTGACGAACGCTCCAACGGTAGGCCGAACGACAAGCCAGCCCTCATCGCGAAGGGTACTCACGGCGCGCTGTGCGGTGTTCATCGCGACGTCGTGTTCCTTCGCCAGCTCCCTGCTGGACGGTAGCTGCTCCCCCGGCTTGAGCTTGCCGCTGCGGATGGCTCGACGGATGGACTCCGCTACCTGCTCGTAGCGCGCAAGACCCGGCTCATCGCTCATCACGAGCCCGAGCATAGCCGGGGATGACCACCACTGACTTAGTTCACCCGGATAGCGGAGCGACACGATGACTCATTTTGACTTAAGTTAATGTGCGTCATCGGACAACGAAGGGAAGCCATGAAGACCGCACGGATCACCAGCCGCCAGGCCCGCGAGTCGGTTGACCTGGCGTTCGACCAGGACATCTGGAGTGTCACGAAGGAGGAGGAGATGGCTGCGGAGGTCGCCGAGATCGACGCGCTGATTGACGAGGTTGACCGCGAGCTGGCAGCCGAGGCCGGTGCGGCGGCATCGCGTGCACTGCGTCCGTTCACCGATGTCGACCGTGCTCGCCGGGCGCAGCGGCGCGCGGTTCGCGATGCGCTCGCCCTGCTGGATCGCAAGGCGCTCATTGCTGGCGTGCCCGGTCAGGGCAAGAGCGTGGCCGCGTGGGTGGTGCGCGACGGGGAGGTGGCGGCCTGATGGGCACGAAGGACCAGGGGTTGGTGCACGTCACGGCGCGGAAGTCGTTGTGGTCGGGCCGGATTTGGGCGCTGTGCGGGGCGACGCAGACGGCGGGCAACTACGAGACGGACACGTGGCGGTTGTTCGGCCTGCCCGGCTCGAGGTGCCCGGCGTGCGAGCGGATCAAGAAGAACGGGGGCAAGCGATGACCGTGCGGCTTGCCTGTGACCCCGGCCTGGCGCCTTCCGCCAAGAACACGACCAGGCCGGGACTCCCCAACCAGCCAGCAACGGACTCGACGGGAAGGACCCCGATGGTAGGCGAGATCAGCGCCGACGCGGCGGCCGCGCGGGAGGACGCGCTGCGCCAGCTGCGTGAGGCTTTGCGCGCGGTGGACGCCTGGGTCGGTTTCGTCCGGCAGGCCGCCGAGCAGCGGGTGGGCAGTACCGACCCCGACGCGGTGGTCAGCGATCCCGCCTATGCGGCGGCGCTGGGGTTGTGGGAGGCCCTGCACGCCAGCCACTACCGGTTCGCGTCACGGGCCGCCGCGATCGAGGCGGGTGAGGTCGGATGAACCCCCGCAACCGCAAGCAGTCGGTGCCGACGCTGGCTGAGGGGGTGGCGGTCTGATGTCGCTGTTCGACGTACTCAGTCGGTTCGGGACGGTGGCGCTGCTCCGTTTCGTTGGCGCGGTGCTGCTGTTTCTGACCCTGCATCTGCTGCGGATTCCGCTGGTGCTGCTGGCCCGGGTGCTGGAAGGGGTGCTGCACCGCATCGACGGCTACGCCTCGCGCCAGGCCAGCCGAGAGCCCCGGCGGCCGGTGAACGACTTCTACGACCACCGTCATGATCACACCCGTTTCCGGGAGGGGGAGCGCCATGCCTTCGCGTGACACGAACGTCCACACGGGCCACCCCCGTACCCGCACCGAAATCGCCACGGAGTGGTGCGTGTGGCACGTCGGCGAGCTGACCGGCGTCGCCCTGCCCACGGTGCTGGCCGCGACCGTGAACGGCTGGTTCGGGCTGCTGTCCGGGCTCGTGGCGGCCGGGTGGGCGGCGAACGAGGTGCGCCTGGCCCGCGCTCGCAACCAGATCACAGCGGAGCGCCAGCGGCGCGCCCTGACCGCCGTCGGGGCCGACGACACGGACACCACCGAGAACGCCGCCGCCGAGGGTGTCGGGCAGGCGGGTACGGGGGAGAAGGGGGCGAGCGCATGAGTTCGTGGCGGGAGGAACGCCGCAAGGACCGGGCCGCCGAAGCCGAGGCCAAGCGCGCCGACCAGCTGGCCGCTGCCGAGGCCGAGGCGGTGCGGATGGCGGCGATGGCCGACGCACGGCGCGCGGCCACCGCACAGGAACACGCCCACCAGCAGCAGTGTGCCGAAGCCAAGCAGGCGGCCAAGGACAAGCGGCGCGCGCAGCGTGCGGCCAAGCTGGCGGCGCTACGCGGGTGGGCGGGGGCGCATGTGGTGCACCTGCTGATCTATCCGCTGGCGCTGGTGTCGGCGGCGATGGCGGTCCCGGCGATGGCCGACTACGGCCACCACCTCTACGGGATGGCCATCGGGTTAGCGCTGCCGCTGCTCTCAGAGCTGGGCATGTGGGCCTTCGCCCTGGCCGTGGAGGTCTCCCGTGCCCGCTACCCGCAGCGGCCGGTGTGGGCGCTGCAGGTGGGTGTGTGGCTGTTCGCCGGGGTGAACTTCACCCTCAACCTGCTGCACGGCCTGGAGCGGGGCCTGTCGGCCGGTGCGGCGATGGGGCTGGTGTCGGTGGCCGGGGTGGTGGCGCATCAGCTCACCGTGGCCGGTGCCCGCCGCACCCGCACCGAACGCGCCGAAGCCCGCATCGACCGGCAGGCCGCCCGCAAGGTCGCCCGGGTGCGCCGGGCCGCCGTGCGCCACGCCGTCGCCGAGATCGACGCCCACGGCGCCGCCCGGCTGGTCTACACCCCGGGCCGCTACGTGCTCGCCGGACGCACCCGCCGCCGTCTGGAGGCGGCGATCGTGCCCGGCCTGCCCGTTGAGTCGGCCTCGACGGATTGGGACGGCGAGCTGGCCGGGCTGCTCGCCACCGGCACTTTGCCGGCCAACCCGCATCCGGAGGCGAGCGAGGGCGAGTCGGACCCGGGTGATCGGGGTGCGGTCGGCACCCTCGACCCGACCGGTGACCAGGAAAAATCGAGGGCCGATCGGGGCCGCATCGGCGGCCGAGTCGGCCGGTCGCTGGCCGAGCTGCGCGCCGCGCTGGACGCGGCGATCGAAGCCGGGCAGGTCGATCCCACCTCCGCCGAGTCCATCCGCAAGGCGCTGCGCTGCGCGCCGAAGTACGCGCGCCAGCTCCGCGACGAGTACCGCCAGGGAGGCCACCAATGACCACCCACGACCACAACACCCCGCACGACGGGGACCGGGAACTGGCGCGGGTGCACTACCTGCCCACCCGCGCCGACACCACCGCGCAGTCTCCGGCCACGTCCGACGCCGACGTGGTGGAGGGCGAGCTGGTCTCCGATGAGGAGTACCACCGCTTGACCAGCCAGAAGGCGCAGGCCATCGCCCGGTATCAGGGCTACAAGCACGACGTGGTGGTTGTGGCCCGCACGGTGAAGACCGTGGCCACGCATCAGCGCACGAAGACGGTGGTGCGCCACGCCCTGGGCTATCCGCTGGCCGGGGCCGGGGTGGTGGCGAAGCGGTGGCGCGACACGCACGGCGCGAACCGCTACGAGCGGCAGATGCGGGCCGCCGAGGCCGCGGGCGATGAGGAGAAGCTGCGCTACTGGCAGGAAGCCGACGTGGCCGAAAAGCAGCGCCGTCACCAGCGGGTCATGGACTGGATCACCGCCCCCGGGCAGTGGATCAAAGCCGGGGCGGTTGGCCTGGCCGGGCTGGCCGGGTTCCTGCTGGTCCTCGGCATCATCCTCGCGGTCAACTCCGGGGACATCGCCGACGTGATCGGCCCGATCTCAGCGGTGGTGGACGCGGTGGCGTTCACGGTGTGGTTCCTGACCGCCTATGGGGTGTTTCTGCTGCTCGGCGGCACCGCGCTGGGGTTGTTCTACCTGTATCAGCAGGGCCGCAAGCATGCGGAGATGCCCTCCTGGCTGGCCACACCCACGGGCGAGGGCGACGTGATGGACGGCCTACCCGATGAGGGCACGATCCTCAACGCGCTGCACAACCTCAACATCCGGGGCTTCAACCAGGCCATCAAGGAAGGCTGGCGAATCAAGTTCCTGATGCCGCCAACCATCGACGGCAAGGGCTGGCGCGCCCAGCTCGCGCTCCCACCCGCGTGCCCGGTCGAGGAGATCGTCAAGCGCAAGACCACCCTGGCGCACAACCTGGTCCGCTACCCGATCGAGGTGTGGCCCACCGAACCCAAACCGGCCGTGCTGGATTTGTGGGTGGCCAAGTCAGGGGCGCTGTCCGGGCCGGTCGATCCGTGGCCGCTGCTCGACGACCTCGACCACGCCTGCACCGACTACTTCCAGGGTGTTCCGGCCGGGGTCACGATCAAGGGCGATGTGGTGCGGGGCCGGTTGTTCGAGGCCAACTACGTCTTCGGCGGCATGATGGGCTCCGGCAAGTCCACCCTCGCGATCACGCTCACGTTGGGCGCGATGCTGGACCCGCTGGTCGACATCGACGTGATCGTGATGGCCGAAAACGCCGACTTCGAGCCCATGAAACCCCGCCTGCGCTCGCTCAAGACGGGTGCGGGTGAGGAGACCGTGGACGCGTGCATGAACCTGCTGACCTCCCTGTATGAGGACCTCGCCGTGCGGGGGCAGGCGTTGCGGGAGCACGACGCCCGTGCCGTGACACGCCAGATCGCCGCCAAGGACGCCCGGTTGCGGCCGCGTGTGGTGGTGATCGATGAGTGCCAGAACCTCTTCCTCGGCAAGCACGGCAAGGCCGCCATCGAGGTCGCCTCGAAACTCATGTCCACCGCCCGCAAGTACGCCATCACCCTGATGTTTCTCACCCCGGAGCCGTCCAAGGACGCCCTGCCACGCAAGATCATCACAATTGCCAGCAACAAGGCGTGCTTCGCCATCGGCGACCAGAACGGCAACGATGCCGTGCTCGGCACCGGCTCCTACAAGACCGGCATCTCGGCGGTCGGGTTGACGCCGAAGACGGACGAAGGCCCCGGCGATATCGGCACCTGCATGCAGCGCGGGTTCACTGCCAAACCCGGCCTGCTGCGCAGCTTCTACGTCAACCAGGACGACGCGCACCGCGTCACCAAGCGCGCGCTGCAGCTCCGCCAGCAGGCCACCCTCCCGCAACCCGAACACGAACCCGTTGCCGACGAGGTGGACCCGCTGGCCGACATCGCCGCCGTGCTCGGTGACCAGCCCCGCATGAAGACGCAGAACGTCCTGCAGCGCCTCACCGAACGCGACCGCGCCACCTACGGCGACTGGACCCCGCAACGGCTGACCGCGTTCCTCGCCGAGCACGACGCCGCCCCCTACAAGTCCCACGGCGTCATGCAGGTCAGCGCCGCCCGCGTCCGCGAAGCCCTCACCGAACGTGACGACCTCGCGGACCCCGACCACGCCAACGGCGACCCCACCGACGACGAATAGCCCAGGGAAGCGGGCCGGGGAGGCCCCGAATCCGGGGGAAAACTCCCCGACCGCCTCCCCAACCCACCTCCCCCGGCACGACCAGCACAAACCACCACACCGGGGAGGCCAGGGAGGCCGGGGACCCGCCCCCAGCGCAGGCCGCACACCCGCCACCACCACACACCCGCATCCCTCGACGCCGCTCCCTCCCCACGGGGCGACGCCACGGCACCCCCATGCCGAAACCAGCCACACACCGTCACACACCGTCACTGATCGAAGGGTTTCGATGAGCACCACAACCACCACCGCGCAGGATGCGCTGCTGGACTGGGCGCTGTATCTGGCCGCGATGGGCTGGCCCGTGTTCCCGTTGCGGCCCGGCACGAAGCGCCAGCCCGCCGTGAAGGCCTGGGAGCAGCGCGCCACCACCGACCCCGCCCGTATCCGCCGCTGCTGGAGTGCCGACCACTACAACATCGCCGTGGCGACCGGCCCGGCCCGGCTTGTGGTCATCGACCTCGACACCGCCAAGGACGGCGAGACCGGGCCGGACGGCGCGACCGCCCTGGCCGCGGTGGCCGCTGAGCGCGGCGCGCCCCTGCCGGAGACCTTCACCGTGACCACGCCCTCGGGTGGGCGGCACTGGTACTACCGCTGCCCGCCCGGCGTGCACCTGCGCAACACCCAAAGCCAGATCTGCTCGCGGGTGGACACCCGCGCCGGGGGCGGATACGTGGTGGGGCCGGGCTCGATCACCGGCGAGGGCGGCTACGAGCTCGCCGACGAACGCGACCCGGTCGAACTCCCGGCCTGGTTGGTCCAGGCCGCCTCCGTTCGCCTGCCTACGGCCCACTCAGCGCCCGTTGAGGTCCGCTCTGCCGACGCCACCGCCTACGGGTCGGCGGCACTGCGGGGCGAGACGCAGCGCGTGCGAGCGGCGCAGCCAGGCAGCCATAACGCGGTGCTGTCCTCGGCGGCCTACACGATCGGCCGCAAGGTCGGGGCCGGACTCATCGACCACGCCACCGCCCGCGCCGAACTGCTCGCCGCCGGAAACACCCTCATCGGCCCCGAGCACTGGCCGCCCGACGCCCGCGAAGTCGCCCGCGTCGTCGACGCCGGACTCACCGCCGGGGCCGCCAACCCCGTGCACAGGAAGGACGCCGCCTGATGCCCGCACCTCGACACCGCCACCCCCACCTCGGCATCGCCGGGCGCAACCCGCTGGCCCGCACCCGCCAGCCCGTCGTGTCCTGGGCCGACTTCGGCCTGACCGCCGACGACCTCGCCTGGCACGAACACGCCGCCTGCCGCGACACCGACCCCGACGCGTTCTTCCCCGAACGCGACCCCGACATCCGCGCCAACATCGCCACCGCCCGCCGCATCTGCCAGCACTGCCCCGTACGCCGGGACTGCCTCGACTACGCCCTCGCCCACCCCGACGTCGAAGGCATTTGGGGCGGACTCACCACCCGCGAACGCCGCCAACTCCCCGCACCCGTCCAGCCGCACCGGCCGCGCACCCACGCCCGGGACCGCGAAATCGCGCGGCTCACCCGCGCCGGGCTCACCGCCACCGAAGTCGCCACCCGCCTGGCGATCAGCCCCCGCACCGTCGAACGCGCCCGCCAACGCCTGGAGGAGGTCGCCTAAATGTCGATGCCCGCCCGCCCGCTGCGGGTCGTGCACCCGCCGCACGTGCCCGCCGATGCCGACACGTTCGAGGCCCGCGCCGCCCTGGCGGTCTCGCGTGCCCGGTCGTGGCTGCCCACTGTGGACGACGCGGTGTTCGACTGCTACCTCGGCCACCTCGTGCGGCAGGTGGAGCCGACCAGCGAGGCCGACCCGATCGCGATTCTGGCGTCGCTGCTGTGCTTCGCCGGGGTCCACCTGGGCCGCGACCCGCACGTGCGGGCGGGCGACGACCACCACCCGCTGCTCGTGTGGCCGCTCATCATCGGCCACACCAACACCGGCAAGAAAGGCACCTCCTGGTCGGCGGCCAAGCGGGTCATCGCCGAGGCCGACCGCAACTTCGTCACCGCCAACGTCAAGTCCGGGCTCACCTCCGGCGAGGGCCTGGCCCAACAGTTCGCCCTCGGCGACGACGAAGCCGACCCCGACGCGCAACCACGGGATCTGCGGCTGCTCGCCTTCGAGAACGAGTGGGGCGGGGTGATGGCCAAGATGAAACGCGAGGGCAACAGCCTCTCCCACATCCTGCGCGCCGCGTGGGAGGGCGGCGACCTGTCCACCCTCACCGTCAACGCCCGCGTCGCCCCCGAGTCGCACGTGGGCATCCTCGCCCACATCACCCCCGACGAGTTCCGCGCCAGACTCTCCGACGCCGACATGGCAGGCGGCACCTACAACCGCTTCCTGCCGCTGGCGGTCGCCTGGTCCAAAGCCCTGCCCGACAGCGCAGGCGCCGACCCCCACCTCGTGCTGTCGCTGGCGGCCGGGTTGGCCGACCGGCTCGACACCGGCGGCCGCCTCGGCGTGCTCGACCTCGCCGACGACGCCCGCCCACTGTGGCGGGAGCTGTACCTGGAGTTCAACACCGACACCCACCACCCCAAGGTCGCCCAGTTCGTCTCCCGCGCCCTCCCGTACTGCAAGCGCATCGCCGGAATCCACGCCGCCCTCGACGGCGAACCCGCCATCCACGCCGCCCACCTCACCCCGGCCGCCGCGCTCGTGCGCTACTCCATCGACTCCGCCCGCGCCCTGTTCATCGACACCCAAACCCCCACCCGCCTCGCCGCCTGGATCGCCGAGGCAGGCCAGCAGGGCCGCACCCGCAAAGACATCACCCGCGACTTCTTCGGCGGCAACAAGAAAGCCGCCGAGATCACCGCCCTGCTCGACCAGCTCATCGACGCCGGGCGCATCACCCGCAGCGTCCACCGCCGCGAAGGAGGCGGACGCGGCACCGAGATCTACAGCGCCCGCGCCCCCGACGACCCCACGAACCAAACGAACTAACGAAGTTTGCCCCTCACCAGCGCAAACCCGCCGAGCAAAGTTCGTAACCACGAACTTTGCTCCCCACAAACCCCCAGGTCACACCCAAAGTTCGTAACTTCGTCAACTTCGTAGGAGCAGCCATGCAGCCACCCGTATCCGCCACCGCCGACCACCGCGACTGCAGGGGATTTACACATGGCTACCCAACGCCAACACCTCACCGTTGCCGACGTGTGCGCCGAGCTGAGCATTTCGAGGCGCACGTTCTACGAATGGCGCGCTAAAAAGCGCGCACCGCGCTGCATCAAGCTACCGAATGGCGACATTCGCATTCGCCGAATCGACCTTGACGACTGGCTCGGTTCCTGCGAGGAGGCCGCCTAGTGGCTAAAACACACGACGTACGGATCTGGCAGGTCAAAGAGTATGTGGGCAAACGGAAGACCACCTACCGTGTTCGTTGGATAGTGAATGGAATTGAGTTCGGCGAAACATTCGACACCTCCGCCCTCGCCGACAGCTTTCGATCGGGATTGGTCACCGCCAGCAGGAACGGAGAAGCCTTCGACACCGAGACCGGGCTTCCTGTTTCGGTGGCTCGCGAGCGCAACAAGATGTGCTGGTATGACTTCGCTATCGCCTACGCGGACATGAAGTGGCCAGACGCAGCACCCAAGTACCGACGTTCACTCGCCGAATCATTGATGTCGATTACCGTGCCAATGTTGAAACCAGACCGACCACTGCCTGAGCCCAAGATCCTTCGGAAAGCGCTCAAGACGGCATTCAGCAAGCGAGCACGCGAAGCGAACGAGGACCCTGAACTGGCGCGCGCCATGCGCATGGCCGCACGTGCAAGCCGAGAGGTTAACGAGCTGGCCAACACAGAGATTCTACGGACAGTACTTAGCAAGCTTGATCTGAAATTGGACGGAAAGCGCGCATCCCGAAACACGGTACGAATACGGCGCATTGCGCTCCGGAATGCCATTGACTTCGCTATCGAAAGAAAACTGCTCGACTCTAACCCGCTCGCTGACGTGAAGATGAAAAAGCGCAAGTTCACCCTGCACCAAGTCGATCCTCGGTCCGTCATCAATCCCACACAGGCACGCGTATTGCTGCAGGCCGTTAGCGAATACGGTAGGCAGGGGCCGCCATTGGTGGCGTTCTTCGGACTCATGTACTACGCAGGTTTGCGCCCTGAGGAAGCAGCGAACGTGAAGAAAGAGAACCTCTCACTACCCGATTCGGGCTGGGGCGAGCTGCGGCTAGAAAGGGCGCGAGCAGAGGTCAGCGCGGAATGGACAGACTCAGGAGAAGCCAGTGAGGAGGGCCCACTGAAGCATCGAGAGCTAGACGAAGGCCGTAAGGTTCCCTGCCCGCCTGCTCTGACGAGGATGTTGCACCAACACCTTGCCCGGTTCGGCACTGCACCCGACGGCCGTCTGTTTCGAGGGGCAAGGGACGGCGGACGCATCGGCAGCTCCGTGTACGGGCGCGTGTGGGCTGCAGCCCGCGAGCGTGCGTTCACAGCCGAGGTCGCCGCCGGGCCACTCGCCAAGCGGCCCTACGACCTCCGTCACGCCGCTGTGTCGACGTGGCTGGCGGCCGGTGTGCAGCCGACCAAGGTCGCGGAGTGGGCCGGGCACAGCCTGGCCGTGCTGCTCCGTGTGTACGCCAAGTGTCTCGACGGCAGTGAGCAGACCGACCGCGAACGCGTGCAGGACATCCTCGGCGACGGCTAGAAAACTTTGCCGCGTATTTGCCGTAGACACCCGGCGGACACCGCATACGTCCGCACACCACCGCACGCATGAGAAACGCCCCGCTGCCCTGTCTTGGCAGGTCAGCGGGGCGTTTCAGCTCGTGTGGCGGGTGAGGGATTCGAACCCCCGTAGGCTGTGCCGGCTGATTTACAGTCAGCTCCCTTTGGCCGCTCGGGCAACCCGCCAGGACCGGTCCTCACCGGCCGACGAACAGAGTACCCAACGCACCAGGCCTGCCGCCGACCGGGGTAGCCGGTGACTAGGGTGGTACCAATCCAGAACTTCCCGACGACGAGGTGTGTGACGTGGCCGATCCGTCTTTCGACGTGGTGAGCAAGGTCGACCGCCAGGAGGTGGACAACGCGCTGAACCAGGCCGGTAAGGAGCTGTCCACGCGGTTCGACTTCCGGGGCACCGGCGCCAGGATCGAATGGTCCGGTGACGAGACCATCACCATCGAGGCCGAGACCGAGGAGCGGGTCCGCGCCGCGGTGGACGTCTTCAAGGAGAAGCTGGTCAAGCGGGGCATCTCACTGAAGGCCTTCGAGGCCGGTGAGCCCGCCGTCTCCGGCAAGGTGCACAAGGTGCACGGCAAGGTCCTCGAAGGCATCGCCTCCGACAAGGCCAAGGCCATCGCCAAGTACATCCGCGACGAGGGCCCCAAGGGCGTGCAGGCCCAGATCCAGGGCGACCAGCTGCGGGTGTCCGGCAAGAAGAAGGACCACCTTCAGGAGGTCATCAGCCTGCTGAAGAACAAGGACTTCGGCATCGCACTGCAGTTCATCAACTACCGGTAACGGCTGCGCCTACCTGCGCATGCTCACTCCACCCTGGCCTCGGGCACAACCCCGGTCAACCGAGTGCCAACTCCACGAGCGTCCGGTTTGATGCATGGCGTCGGGCCAGTAGCCGACGTAGGTGCTGAACGTGACGGTCGGGATCGTGTGCCCCATGACGAGGCGGACCATCTTCACGTTCGCACCGCCAAAGATCAACACGGCCGCGAAGTAGTGCCACAGGTCGCGCAGGCTGAAGCCGCTCCGCAGTCGCATCTGTTCGGCGGCAGGTCGGGAGATGTTCGACCAGTCGGCCCGGTGGTTCGGTTGCCCGTCGCCACACGTGAACAGAAGGTTGGCGTAGCGGCGAGTCGGCCGTCGCGGGTCAGTCTCGTTCTCGATCTCTCCTGGCATTGGCCGGAACCCCTCTAGGTGGCGTTCGAAGCGCCGCCGCGACGAGGGCTGGGAGCTCGTTGCTCCAGCGACTGGTCTTGGTACTGGGTGGCGCGATGTACGGCTGCCTACTGACGCTACGGTGAACCGCTCCCGAACATGGAACTACCGCGCGTCGTCGATGGCGTTACGTTCAAGGGCCCCTGCCGCGTCGCTGATCCGGCCCGTCCGATCCCGGCCATCAAGCGCGGGCTTGCGTCTGCCTTGCCGCCCGCGCTGCGGCCCGGTAAGGCAGGCGCCGAGCAGTCCCACAGCCGCCGCCAGAAGAATGAGGTGTCCTCGCGGACAAGCAGGTCTGCGAACTTGCCGGGGGAGTGCCCACGTCACGCTCGCCGTTGGCCCGGCGGCAACTCGTCGACCTCGCCGAGGGCTACCACGCCGTGTCAAGATGCAACTTGCTGAGGCGGGCTGAACTCGGAGTTGACATGCCGTTTGACACACCGTGACGAGCTACGTCAGGTCGACGAGAGTCCGCCCACGGGCATTACGGTTTGTCAAGACTTCTGGGTGATGTCCTCCCAGCGCGCCTGTCGGAATTGTTCGTAATTCGCGACCCGCAAGCGCCCACTAACGTCATTAATGACCAACTGCCCAACGTTAATTATCTCTTTGACATATCCTTGTATTTCGCCAATTGATCGCCTCTTTTGAAGCGTTTCCAAGCGCGCTCGAACGTCGGCCTTTGGTTTAGTGATATCCAACTCGTGGGCGATCTCGTTCCTCGCCACAAATGCACGCTTGAGCATTGCCGACTCCGACTTTCCTGGCTTTATTCGACTGCGAATATGTCGATCAGTCACACCCAGCGCAACAGCGATCTCTTCCACTCGCTCAACCGACTGCGCACTGGACGACCGAAGATGCTGTGACCACCGGTTCAGCACGATACCCTTCGGACTTTGACCCTCGCCGAGCAGGATCCTGACCAGCGACCGGGCATCAATACCTCCCGCATCAGACGACGAAATGTGCTCTTCGGCGAACCCATGAAAAGTCTCCCGGCTCTTTACCTCGAACTCCACAAGGTAAACAATCGTGTCGTCTACTAGCTGTTTAAGCGTGCGATCGAGACCAGCTCCAGCAAACAGGAGCGCCGACCTCAAAGAACTCTGCGCAGCATGCGTAAAAAGACCAGTAAGGGTCTTTCCGGTGGAGATTTTTTCAACCCGATTGATAATATGGGCAGAGGATATAGACTCGAGTGCCGTCGTGCGAGCTACTCTCAGCGCATTCTGGGCCTCTCGGCAGATAGCAACTAAGGATTCCTCCGGTTGCACGAAGCCACGTTCAAGGTCGTCTAATGACGCGTATGAGACCAGGTCCTTCGCCCAGTCGCAAGCAGTCTTCAACTCCAGCTCAGACGTAGCGGCCACTAGGCGTCAGCACCCTTCCACAACGTGACGGCAACATCGCTGCGTAGGTATTCTGCGCTCAGACGCCGTTTGTTACGCCTGTGCCATGAACTCGACCTCACCGGTACAGATCCGGTACAGATGGCCCATTCCAGGGGCGATCACTGACGACGAGCCACCATCGACAAACGCAGGCCACAACCTACGCGCAGGACGTCGCTTCTGGGGTCAAGGCGCAGTTCATTAACTACCGGTAACGGCCGGCCGGGGGCCGAGGAACAGGCCCCCGCTGGCGTCGATGACCTGGCCGGTGATCCACCGTGCCGCGTCGGAGGCGAGAAACGCGACCACGTCGGCGACGTCGTCGGGCCCGCCCAGCCGCTCGAGCGCCGTCGTTCCGGCGATGAGTTCGGCCAGGCCGGGCGGGTCGAAGACCGGGCCGTTGGTCGCCGTCCGGGTGGCCCCGGGTGCCACGGCGTTCACCGTGATTCCCCGGGCCCCGAGTTCGTTGGCCAGCGTCAGGCTCATCGTCTCCACCGCGCCCTTCGTCATGGCGAACGACGTCTGGGCGGGGTTGGCCATCCGCGTCGCCACCGATGAGATCGTGACGATGCGCCCGCCATCGCGAAGCATGGGCAAGGCCCGCTGGATGATGAAGTACGGCGCGCGCACGTTCACCGCGAAGAGGTGGTCGAACTGCGCCCGCGTCGTGGCTCCGAGCGGACCGGCAGGCGGGGCCGCCGCGTTGTTGACGAGGATGTCGAGCGAGCGCCCCGCGAGCGCTTCCTCCACTCCCGCGAACAGCGTGTCGACGTCGTCGTCCCCGCCGAGTTCCGCCCGGACGGCGCGCGCGCTTCCACCCGCTCGCTCGATCGCCTCGACTGTCGCCTTCGCACCGGCTGCATCCGTGCCGAAATGCACGATGACCAGCGCGCCGTGCGCTGCCAGCCGGGTCGCGATCGCCTGCCCGATACCGCGCGACGCTCCGGTCACGAGAGCCGTTCGTCCGGTCAGCTCGCCCATGCCACCCACCCCATCCCATTATCTGTTAGTCGCTACCAATATGGTAGTGACTACCAACGTGTTAGTGTCTACCACGTGCCCGGCCAGTACTCAACACTGCGAGCGCAGCGGCGAGCAGAGACCCAGCGCGCGATACAGGCGCACGCCATCCGGCTGTTCACCGAGCGCGGATACGACGCCACGACCGTGACCGATGTCGCCGAAGCGGCTGGCGTCTCGCCCATGACCGTGTACCGGCACTTCCCCACCAAGGAAGACCTCGTGCTTCTCGACCAGCACGGGGCGCTCGTCGCCGAGCGGATCGCCGCGTCGCCGGACGTGCAGCCGCTGGTCCGCCGCATCGGCAGGGCGCTCATCGAGTCGGCCACGACGTTGACCGGTGGCGACGACCTGGCGGCGGGCCGAGAGTTCCTGCTTGCCCGCCTCCGGCTCATGATCTCGACACCGGCGTTGCGGGCCAAGCACCTCGACAACCACTACGCCCTGCAACGGAGCATCGTTGACGCGCTCGGGGTCGATGCCGCCGATCCCGACACAGTCCTGCGTATCCAGGCGGCGGCCAGTGCCTGCCTGGCCACACTCCACACCGCGCTGGTGTGCTGGGCCGAGGACGACGGACGGGGCCAGCTGCCGGACATGATCGCGAAGGCGCTCGCCGCCGCCTTCGGTGAGGACGCCACCGACCCCCACGGCTAGGCAGCCAAGGCCGCGCCGATGAGCCCGCCGTCTCCGGGCCACCGGCTCGGGACTACCGCTCGGCGAGCCGTCCGGCGATGTCCTTCGACGTCTGCTCGAGTACCGCGCTCATGCTCTGCGTGTCCTTGTAGGTGCTCGGGTTCCAGCTGGTGATCTCTACCACCGTCCTGCCGACCTTGAACGTGAACCCCGGGTTGTGCTCGCCGTACCTCACGAAGCACACGTACCCGTCGCCGACCACGTTCTTGAGCTTGATCGGCGGCCCATGGGGATGGTCGTACTTCCGGTCACCATCGCAGTCGTAGCTGTTGTCCTGCTCAGCACCGCGGAGCTCGCGGTAGTGCGAGAACTCCACGACCATGTCCTCCGGTGGCACGTCCGAGTCCCCGACGACGGAGTTCGCGACCTGCTCGTTCTGCCGCCTGCACGATGTCCGCACGAAGGTGCTCGGCTCGTGATCCTGCGTTCCGCCTTGCGCTGACGGCGTGGTCATGACCTCGGACATGCTGTAGCGCTCCTCCACCCTGCCGATGTCCGGCATGTCGAAGGACTGCTGGTAGTCCTCGGCCGGGAACAACGTGCAGGGCGGCTGTACCCAGGAATAGGGCTCGGCATACGAGTATCGCGCCGGCGGGGTGGGCCCCTCCGCCAGCCCCCGCGCGACCGAGGTCACCAGGGCGTCGCGGACCTGCTCCGGCGACCGGCCGGCCACCCCGGTCTCCTCCACGTCCGCCAGCAGGGTCGCGTAGTAGTCGTCCCCGAAGAACCCGACGAGCCATCCGCCCAGGTCGGCCTCCGTGGTCACGACGCGAATTCCGGCGATCGTCTCCTCGCTCAGAATCTCCTTGTCGACCGTGTTGTTCCTGCTGAAGATCCGCTCGGTCGCCTCGCGTCCGTCAGGATGGTCGAACGGCGACTGGTGGATGGTCAACCCGAGCAGATTGCCACCGGGGCCGGGCAGGTTGCATGTGCTCTGGCCGCTGTTCGACGTGCTGCTCTGCTGCGCGGGATCGTGCCTGCCGTCGGCGATCTGATGCCAGTTGACCAACTGGGGCTGCGGGGCTTGGCCGAGGTCCAGCGTGAACCCCGCCTCGGTCACGTCCGCCATCGACAGCACCAGGCAGGCGTCGTACGCGGGCGTGCCTCCGAACTCGAACGGACCCTCGCTGCCCGGTTCCTGGAGCAGAATCTGCCCGTCCGGGACAGCGGTGCGCTGCTCCGCGGGCGACTGGCCGATCGCCGCAGGAGTGCCGCCCACCGTGCTGGTGCAGCCGGTGGCCAGGATCACAGCCAGCAGGCCAAGAGACGACTGGATGGCTCGGGACCGCTTCACCTGAACTCCCCCCGGACACCGGCGCGCGTCGGCCGCATGCTACTTGATCCATCGGGACGCCCAAGGCTGGAGCATGGTGTAATCGCGCGGTCACTGCGCGAAGGGGGCGTGATGCACCGCCTGGTCGTCCTGTCGTTCTGCCTGCTGCTGTCCACGGGCCTGCTCTCCCCCGCCGCGGCAGCCCAGCCCACCGGGCGCACCCTGCTGCACGACGGCGCGGGCTCCTACCCCCGGCTCATCCGCACCGAGCACGGCGGCCTGCTGCGCGACGGCCGCATCCTCGCCTCCATCACCAGCCGCGACCGCCACGGCTACTACGCGCCGATCTTCGAGAGCCTCGACGAGGGCCGCAGCTTCACCCGCGTCGGCGAGGTGCGCGACCCCGCAGGCCGGGCGGGCATGTGCTGCGGCACGCTCTACGAACTGCCGCAGCGCGTCGGCAGGCTGCGGGCAGGCACGCTGTTGTGGGCCGCCAGCTACCGCCAGCACGCCGGACCGTCACGCCGCATCGGCATCCGGGTCTGGGCCAGCCGCAACCTCGGCCGCACCTGGAGTTTCCTCGCCGAACCCGTCCGCTCCCACAACCGCGACGGCGTGTGGGAGCCGGAGTTCACGGTCGACGCCGCGGGCAGGCTCTGGCTGCACTACGCCGACGAGACCGAGGCACCCCAGCACGCCCAGGTGCTCAACCGCGTCGCCAGCGTCGACGGCATCACCTGGGGCGCCAAGCAGCGCACGATGGCCATCCCGCCCCACCGGGTGCGGCCCGGCATGCCCATCGTGCGGAGGCTGCCCGACGGGCGGTACTACTTCGCCTACGAGATCTGCAACTACGGCGACCGCTTCTGCGACCCCTACTTCAAGATCTCCCCCGACGGCGCCACCTTCGGCGACCCGGCCGCACCCGGCACCCGCGTCGCCACCGCCACGGGCAACCACTTCCAGCACGCGCAGACCATCACGCTGTTCCCCGGCGGCCCGCGCGGTACCCGCATCCTCATGGTCGGCCAGATCTACGTCGACAAGCGCAGCCGCCCGCTGCCCGGCAACGGCAGGACCCTGCTCGCCAACGACCACCTCGGCAGCGGCCCGTGGTACGAGGTGCCCGCGCCGGTGCACGTCCGCCGCCCCTACGACAACTGGTGCCCCAACTACAGCTCCACCCTGCTGCCCGTCAACGGCGGCCGGGACGTGCTGCAGGTCGCCGCCGACTACACCAACGGCGTGTGCAAGGCCTACTTCGGTACGGGCCCGGCGCGCTGAGCCCTCCGATACCCTGGCTCCCCGGCGGGGTCACCAGTCGAGTGAATGGGGAGCAGGCAGATGAAGGGCATCGTGCTGGCAGGCGGCAGCGGCACCCGCCTCCATCCGATCACCCAGGCGGTGTCCAAGCAGCTGCTGCCCGTCTACGACAAGCCGATGATCTACTACCCGCTGTCGGTTCTCATGCTCGCCGGCATCCGGGAAATGCTGGTCATCTCCACGCCCACCGACCTGCCGAACTTCCGGCGCCTCCTCGGCGACGGCAGCCAGCTCGGCCTCGACCTGCGCTACGCCGAGCAGCCCAGCCCCAACGGCCTGGCCGAGGCGTTCGTCATCGGCGCCGACTTCATCGGCGACGACGACGTGGCGCTGATTCTCGGCGACAACATCTTCTACGGCCGCGGGTTCTCCGGGACGCTGAAGGAGCAGGTGGACACCCTCGACGGCTGCGTGCTCTTCGGCTATTCCGTCAAGGACCCGCAGCGCTACGGCGTCGGCGAGGTCGACGAGCGGGGCAAGCTGCTCTCCATCGAGGAGAAGCCGGCCCGCCCGCGCTCCAACCAGGCCATCACCGGGCTCTACCTCTACGACAACGAGGTGGTCGACATCGCCCGCAACCTCACCCCGTCGGCCCGCGGCGAACTGGAGATCACCGACGTCAACCTCACCTACCTGCGCCGCGACCGCGCCCGCCTGGTGCAGCTCAGCCGCGGGTTCGCGTGGCTGGACACCGGCACCCACGACTCGCTGCTGGAGGCCGCACAGTTCGTGCAGGTGCTCGAGCACCGCACCGGCGTGCGCATCGCCTGTCTGGAGGAGGTGGCGCTGCGGATGGGCTTCATCAGCCCCGACGAGTGCTTCCAGCTGGGCGCGAAGCTCACCAAGAGCGGCTACGGCGAGTACGTGATGGACGTCGCCCGACAGGCGGGCGCCTCGTAGCGGACGGCGTCAGAACCTCCGGCGGGCCATCTCCTCCAGGCGCCGCACCCGGTCCTCGATCGGCGGGTGCGACGAGAACAGGTGCGCCATCCGCTCGCCCGGCCGGAACGGGTTGGCGATCATCAGGTGCGACTGCGACACCACCTTGGGCTCCGGCGCCAGCGGCAGCGACCGCGTGCCCCGTTCCAGTTTCCGCAGGGCCGAGGCCAGCGCCAGCGGGTCGCCGGTCAGCTCCGCGCCGGACGCGTCGGCCTGGTACTCCCGCGAACGGCTGACGCTCATGCGGATGATGCCTGCGGCGACCGGCCCGAGCAGCGCGATGAGCAGCATGGCCAGCGGGTTGGCGCCCTCCCGGTTGTTGCCGCCGAACAGGCCCGCGAACATCGCCAGGTTCGCCAGCACACTCACCACGCTGGCCAGCGCACCGGCCACGCAGGAGATGAGGATGTCGCGGTTGTAGACATGTGACAGCTCGTGCCCCAGCACGGCCCGCAGCTCCCGCTCGTCGAGCAGGTCGAGGATGCCGGTGGTGCAGCACACCGCCGCGT
Source organism: Prauserella muralis (assembly GCF_003202285.1). Lineage (GTDB taxonomy): Bacteria > Actinomycetota > Actinomycetes > Mycobacteriales > Pseudonocardiaceae > Prauserella_B > Prauserella_B muralis. Next base: position 1,496,443 of record NZ_MASW01000001.1, on the reverse strand, counting down.
TGCGCGGGTTGCGGCCGGTGGCGAACGCGTTCGGCGCGCGGGTGGGGCTGACGTAGAGCCGCGGCATCGGCTGGCGCGCCGTGGTCGCCAGCTCCCGCACGATGCGGTACATCGCGGGCTGCTCGGCCTCCGACACGGGCCGCGCCCGCATCGCCCGCAACGCCAGCTTGTCCGAGTTGAAGTAGGCGTAGGCGTTCACGCCGAGCGCGAGCAGGAGCCCGATGAACAGGGCACCCCGGCCGAACAACCCGCTGATCCCGACGATGAGGGCACTCATCAGGCCGAGCAGCAGCGCGGTCTTCAGTCCGTTCCGGTGCTTGTGCACAGCCCATCCCTCCCATCGAGTGTCGCGACGTCCCGGTACACGCTCACACGATTCGAACGCCCCCGCGGTAGGTGAAGTTCCAGGTAGAGGTCACTCAGCCGGGGTGAAGCCGCAATCTCACTCGCATGTCAGCCGCTGTTCAAAGCGACGTCAGGTTACGGTCCCACCAGGATTTCCGCCTCGACGTGGAAACCAAACGGGAGGACAGGTGGGCAAGCCGGTGTGGAGCCGCAGGGCCGTGCTCGGTCTTGCCACGGCGGCGACGGCCGCCACGTTCCCGGCGCCGACGGCCGCCGCGGCACAGGTCAGCACGGTGGCGGTGGGGCCGGGTCCCGCCGCGGTCGCGGTGAACGCCCGCACCGGCCTGGCGTACGTGGCGTGCGCCGACGGCGCGCTCGCCGTCGTCGGCGGCCGCACGCCCGCACTGCGCGCGCGGGTGCGCGTCGGCGCCAGCACGTCCGGTGTCGCGGTGAGCGAACTCACCGGTCGCGTGTACGTCAGCAACAGTCTCGCCGGGACCGTCACCGTGCTCGACGGCCGCACCCACCGCACGCTCGGCGTCGTCGGCGCGGGCCCGGGCGCCGCCGCGCTCGCCGCCGAGGAGGCCACCGGCACCGTGTACGCCGCGTCGCGGACCACCGGCGCGGTGGCCATACTCGACGGCACCAGCGGTGCACCGTCGGCGCTCGTGGTCGCCGACGGCGGGCCGCTCGGCGGCGCCGCACTGGACGCCGAGCGGCGGGTGGGATACTTCACCAGCCCGGGCACCGCCTCCGTGCGAGTGCTCGACCTGCGCGAACCGGCCTTCACCGGCACGATCGCGGTCGGCGACGCGCCCGAGGGCATCGCACTGCACCTCGCCAGCCGCACGCTCTACGTCGCCAACTCCGGCATCCACCACCTCTCGGTCGTCGACGCCGCGACCCGGACGGAGACGAGCACCATCCTGCTGGAGAGCGCGGCGTCCTCGGTGGCCGTGCACCAGCGCAGCCGCGCGGTCTACACCAACGGCGGGCCGAACGGCGTCGTGCGCATCGACGGCCGCGGCGGCCGCATCACGGGAGAACTCGATCTCGGCATCAATCCCGGCGCACTCGCCGTGGACCAGTGGCGTGGCACCGTCCACGTCGCCGACCCCGTGCACGGCCTCGTGCACGTCATCACCGGCTTCTGAGCCGCGACGGCAAGGCGGTTCCACCTATTCCACAGTGGACCGAAATGACGCGTCCGCTCACGGGTTCGTGGTTCACCGACAGCACCGCGAGATCGCCTGTTTCCCACGGAAACCGCGTTCGGATCACCAGTCGGTAAATCCCGTAACGGCGCCCGGCCGGCCAGCGAATCCTCTGACGAGTCGCGGCTGCCGGGCAGGCAGCGGGAGGAGAGCCGAATGAAGATCAGCGTCTTCGGGCTCGGATATGTGGGCTGCGTGTCCGCCGCGTGCCTGGCCAGCCAGGGACACGAGGTCGTCGGTGTCGACGTCAATCCGGTCAAGGTCGATCTGGTCCGCGCGGGCAAGGCGCCCGTCGTGGAGGAACGTATCGGCGAACTGACGGCCGAGGTCGTCGCCAGCGGTGCGCTGCGGGCGAGCGGCGACTCCGCCGCCGCGGTGACGGAGACCGAGGTGTCGCTCGTCTGCGTCGGCACGCCGTCGGCGGCCAACGGCAGCCTCTCCACGGCCTACCTGGAGCGGGTCACCGAAGAGATCGGTGCCGCGATCGCCACGCACCCGGGCAGGCACACCGTCGTCTTCCGCAGCACGATGCTGCCGGGCACGTGCCTGGAACTGCTCGTGCCCATTCTGGAGAAGGCCTCCGGCCGCACCGCGGGCGCCGACTTCGGTGTCGCCGTGAACCCGGAGTTCCTGCGCGAGGGCAGCAGCGTCCGGGACTTCTTCGCCCCGCCCAAGACCGTCATCGGCGAGATCGACGCCGCCAGCGGCGACGTGGTGGCCGCGCTGTACGAGGGGCTGCCCGGCGAGGTGTTCCGGGTGCCGATCCCGGTCGCCGAGATGACCAAGTACGCCGACAACGCCTTCCACGGCCTCAAGATCGGCTTCGCCAACGAACTGGGCGCCATCTGCCGGGCACTGGGCCTGGACTCGCACCGCGTGATGGACGTCTTCCTCGCCGACCGCAAGCTCAACATCAGCCCGGCGTACCTGCGGCCCGGCTTCGCCTTCGGCGGCTCGTGCCTGCCCAAGGACCTGCGCGGCCTTGTCTACGCGGCGCACAGGGCGGACGTGTCGGTGCCGATCCTGTCGCACGTGCTGACCTCCAACGAGGAGCACCTGCGCCGCGCCTTCGATCTGGTGGCCCGCACCGGCAGGCGCCGGGTCGGGCTGTTCGGGCTCTCGTTCAAACCCGGCACCGACGACCTGCGCGAAAGCCCGCTCGTGGAGCTGGCGGAGCGACTGCTCGGCAAGGGCTACGACCTGCGCATCTACGACGCCAACGTGAGCCTGTCGCGGCTCATGGGCGCCAACAGGGAGTACATCGAGAGCAGGCTGCCGCACCTCGGCCAGCTGCTCGCCGGCTCGGTCGAGGAGGTGCTGGCCCACGCCGAGGTGTGCCTGGTCGGCAGCACCGACCCCGCCGTGCTCGGCGCGCTGCCGCACGGCGGTGACCGCGTGCTCATCGACCTCGTCCGCATGCCCGACGCCGACGTGCGCCGGGCCGAAGAGGGGTACGTCGGCCTTGCCTGGTAGAGCTCGCAGAGCGCTCGTTCTCGTCGAGAACCTGTCCGTGCCGTTCGACCGGCGCGTGTGGCAGGAGTGCACCACCCTGCGCGACGCGGGCTGGGAGGTGCACGTCGTCTGTCCACAAGGGACGAAACGGGACACGGAGCCCGAGACCGTGATCGACGGCGTGCACATCCTGCGCTACCCGCTGCGCGCCGCCACCGGAGGGCCCGCGGGGTACCTGCAGGAGTACGGCTCCGCGCTCTGGCACACGCTGCGGCTGGCCCGCAGGGTCGGCAGGGTGGACGTGATCCACGCGTGCAACCCGCCCGACCTGCTGTTCGTCGTCGGGCTGCTCGGCAAGCTGCGCGGGGCGAGGTTCGTCTTCGACCAGCACGACCTGGTTCCGGAGCTGTACCTGTCCCGGTTCGGCCGTGGCGAGGACCTGCTCTACCGCATGGTGTGCCTGCTGGAGCGGCTCACCTACGCCTGCGCCGACGTCGTGATCTCCACCAACGAGAGCTACCGCGAGCAGGCGCTGCGGCGCGGCCGCAAGTCGCCGGACGACGTGTTCGTCGTGCGCAGCGCGCCCGCCATCGAGCGGTTCCGCCAGGTCCCCGCCGAGCCGGAGCTCAAACGCGGCAAGCCCCACCTGCTGTGCTACCTGGGCGTGATGGGCCCGCAGGACGGCGTCGACTACGCCCTGCGCTCGCTCGCCGCGCTGCGCGACGACCTCGGCCGCACCGACTGGCACGCGGTGTTCGTCGGCGCAGGAGACACGTTCGACGACATGGTCGCGCTCTCCGAGCGGCTGGGCCTCGCCGGGCAGGTGGAGTTCACCGGTCGCATCCCGGACGCCGACCTCGTGCGTTACCTGTCCACCGCCGACGTGTGCCTGTCCCCCGACCCGCTCAACCCGCTCAACGACGTCTCCACGATGAACAAGGTCCTGGAGTACATGGCGATGAGCAGGCCGATCGTGTCGTTCGACCTGCGCGAGGCGCGCGTGTCGGCGGGAGACGCCGCCGTATACGCCACCGCCAACGACGAGCACGAGTTCGCCAAGCTGATCGCGCGGCTGCTCGACGACCCCGAGCAGCGCGAGCGCATGGGCAGGCTCGGCCACGACCGGGTCAACGGGCCGCTGTCGTGGGCCAACTCCCAGCGGGCCCTGCTCGCCGCCTACGCGGCCGCGGTGGCGGCTCGCCGGTGATTTTCCGTTTCTTTTCGAACAAGACACCGTCGGGGGCGTAACCAACATGCCGGTCAGCGCGACGTCGCAGGTAACAGCCGATCAGACGGGGGAGGCGCGACGTTGACCGACGATGTGGTGCGGCTGCCCGTGATCGGGCGGATACTCCGCAGACGCTGGCGGCTGCTCGCCGCGCTGGCGGTGCTGGGCGCGCTGCTGGGCGCGGGCGCCTCGGCGCTGTTCTCCCCCGGTTACGAGACCACCACCCGCGTGCTGCTGCAGGGGCCGCGGGAGCCGGACGAGTTGTTCACCGAGGCCGAGGTCGCGAGCAGCGCCCAGGTACTCGACCGCACCGCGGCCGCGCTGCGGTGGGGCGTCACGGGCGCCGAGCTGCGGGAGTCGGTGACCGCCGAGGTGGTCGACGGCAACGTCATCGAGATCAGTGGCACGGCCGACACGCCGGAGAAGGCCCGGCAGCTCGCCGACCGGGTCGCCGACGAGTACGTCGCGTTCACCACCCAGCTGGCCACCGACACCGCGGGCACCGCCGCCGAGCTGCGGGAACGGCAGCGGGAGGCGGTCCGGCGGCAGGCCGAGGAGACCTACCAGCGGATCAGTGAGCTGCAGCAGGAGATGTCCTCGGGCCTCACCGTCGAGACCGTGCAGGTGCGCACCGAGCTGGAGTCGCTCCGCAACGCGCTCACCGAGGCCGTGCAGACGCTCGACGAGGTCGACGCCGCGGCCGTGCGGTCGGGCATCATCGTCTTCGAACGCGCGGCCCTGCCCACGAGCGCGGCCGCGCCGACGCTGCTGCACTTCGTCGGCGGCGGGGCGCTGCTGTTCCTGCTGGCCGGCGTGCTCGGCCACCTGATCGCGGCCCGCACCGACCGGCGGCTCGCCACCGAGGACGAGATCGCCGCGGCCGTCAACGCACCGGTGCTGGCCAACATCGACGTCCCGGTGCCGGACGAGCCCGCACCCGAGGAGCCCGCGGCGCGGTCGTGGCAGGCGCGGCTGCGCCGGTTCCTGCTCGGCACGGGCCCCTGGAACACACCCGAACTCCCGGCACCCGGCGACGAGCACGGCCGCAGCGTCCGCTACCGGCGGGTGCTGACCAGGCTGCCCGGCAGGCCGGTGCTGGTGCTCGTTCCGGACGACGACCCGGCGGCCCGGCAGGCGGCCGCCCGCCTGCGGGAGACGGCCGTCGCCGACCCGGCGGGCCACCGGACGCCGCTGCACGTACTGGAGGTCTGCCTGGCCCGGCCGACCGTGCCCGACGGCGACTACGCGGGCATGCTCGTCGTCATCACCGCGGGCACCCGCACCGGCTGGGAGCTGGTGAGCCTCGTGGAGGCGGGCGCCGACGCCGGCCTGCGCCCCCTGGGTGTCGTCGTCACCTTCCGCGCCCGGCAGGACGACGACGTCCCGCAGGCGCCCCCACCCGAGAACGCGGCGACCGTGGCCGCCGGAGGCGACGCGATGGCAGGTTCACCGTGAGCACCGACAGTTCCCCGTCCGCGCCGCCGCTGATCGACCTCTCGCGGATCCTCGTCGCCCTGCGCAGGCGTCGCAGGCTCTGGCTCTCGCTCGGACTGGCCGGGCTGCTCGCGGGCGCCGCGATGGCGTTCGTGCTGCCCTCGCCACCGCAGGCGGTGACCCGGCTGATGATCATCCACGAGCAGGACGCGCCCACCGACGGCGGCACCCTGATGCAGACCGACGTGGCCGTGCTGCAGACGACCCGCATCGCGGCCGCCGCCCTGGAACGGCTCGGCAGCTCCGAGGACCCGGAGAGGTTCGTGCGGGCCTACGAGGGCACGGGCGTCACCAACAACGTGCTGGAGCTGACCGTCGAGGGCCGCAGCGGCCAGGACGCCCTCGCGAGGGCGACGGCGCTGTCCGAGGCGTTTCTCGCCGACTATCTGAACCGGGTGCGGGCAGGCGCCGAAGCGGACGCGCAGGCCCTGCGTGACCAGCGCGGCCGCCTCCAGGCCGACCTCACCCAGGTCGACCGCCGCATCGCCACGCTGACCATCGAGGGCAGCAGCGCCCCCGAGCTGGAGACCCTGTACGCGCGAAGGGCGGAACTGTCCGCGCAGATCGCCGACCTCAGCCGTCGCGCCGAGGAGGCGGCCATCGGGGCGCCGCGGGTCGCCGCCGGAACGCAGGTGGTGGACCCACCGAGGCTGGTGCCGCGCAAGCTGCTCGTCACCGGCGCCACCAGCTCGCTCGTCGGGCTGTTGGTCGGGCTCGCGGCGGGGCTGGGCCTGGTGACGGTGACGAGCCTGCTCCGCGACCGGCCGGTACTGCGCAGGGAGATCTCCGAGCACCTCGGTGCCTCCGTCATCGCACAGCTGGCGACCCCGCCGAAGGGACCGTCCCGCCTGTGGCGGCGTTCGCGCAGGGTCACCGACCGCAGGCGCGTCGCGGTGACGGTGGCCAGGATCGCCCGCGACGACACCTCCCCCCTCTCGTTGCTGGATCTGGGCTGCCCGAGGATGACCGCGGCACTGGCCGCGGACCTGGCCGGGGAGCTGGCGACCGATGGCGAGATCACCGTGATCAACGACCTGGCGGGCACCGAGCTGACCATGCCCGAGGGTCCGATCCGCGTGGTCGAACCCGGTTCGGGACCACACACCGGGCGGGTGATCGGTGTGGGCTCGGTCGCGCCCGGCACCGCGTGGACCGACGTGCGCGCGCTCGGGGCCGAGACGGTACTCGTCGTGCGCGCCGGACAGGCCGAGACCGCGTGGCTGCACACCGTGGCGCGCCAGCTCGCCGACCTGGAGATCCCGGTCGTCGGCGTGGTGCTCGTCGACCCCGACCCGCGCGACCGCAGCGACGGGACCCTCTGGGAGGGCCTGCACACCGCGCTGCGGGGCCGGACCCGGCTCGCCGACGGCGCCGTGTTCGACGCGCCCACGACCCGGTTCGCGCCGGTGCCCGCGGCGACCAACGGCAACGGCAACGGCGCGCCGAGCCACGACGGCGACCTGCCCACGCGGCGGTTCGCGCCGGTTGCCCGCAGATCACAGGACTAGCGCGTGTGCTCACGCCCGAGACCCGGAGACTAGGGGACCCCATACATGTGCGGCATCGCAGGCACGTATCTCTGGCCGGACGGCGGGCCGCTCACCGAGCGCCTCACCAAGACGCTCGCCCACCGGGGCCCGGACGGCTCCGGTCAGTACCGGCACGCCGCCGGGGCCGGTGAGGTCCACCTCGGACACCGCAGGCTGTCGATCATCGACCTGTCCGAGACCGGCGCGCAGCCGATGGTCGCCGACGGGCTCGCCCTGACCTACAACGGCGAGCTCTACAACGCTCCCGAGCTGCGCGCGGAACTGGAGAGCGCGGGCGTGCGGTTCCGGGGCACGTCCGACACCGAGGTGCTGCTGCGGGCGTTCCGGCGCTGGGGTACCGGCTGCCTGCCCCGGCTGCGCGGCATGTTCGCCTTCGCCGTGTTCGACGAGCGCACCGGCGAGCTGACCCTGGCCCGCGACCAGCTCGGCATCAAACCGCTGTTCCTGGTGCGGCGCGGCGGCGGCGTGGTGTTCGCCTCCGAACTCAAGGCACTGGCCGGTGAGCTGGGCGACACCCTCCGCATCGACGAGGCCGCACTCGTCGCGTCGCTGCTGTACTACTGGGTGCCCGACGGCCGGTGCGCGTTCCGCGAGGCCGAGAAGCTGCCGCCCGGCACGTGGCTGCGGCTGCGGCCCGACGGGCGCAGCGAGGCGGGGCGGTTCTTCTCGCTGGCCGAGGTGGCCGCCGAGGGCGAGGCGATCGCGCGGGACCCGGCGCGCCGGCCGGACCTGCACGCCGTCGTCGAGGAGTCCACGCGCAAGCACCTGCTCGCCGACGTGCCCGTGGCGACGTTCCTCTCCGGCGGACTCGACTCCAGCTACCTCACCGCGCTCGCCGCCCGGCACCAGCCCGGCATCTCCGCCTACACCATCGGCTTCCGCGCCGAGGACGCGAAGTTCGAGGCGATGCCCGACGACCTGCGCTACGCGCGGCAGGTGGCGCGGCGCTTCGGCGTGCGGCTGCACGAGATCGAGATCGCGCCGCAGGTGCAGGAACTGCTGCCACGCATGACCTACCACCTCGACGAGCCGATCGGCGACCCCGCCGCCATCAACACGTTCCTCATCTGCTCGGCCGCCCGCGAGGCCGGGGTGAAGGTGATGCTGTCCGGGATGGGCGCCGACGAGCTGTTCGCCGGCTACCGCAAGCACCTGGCCAACCTCATCGGCCTGCGTTACCAGCGCATCCCCGGCGTCCTGCGGCGGCCGGTGCGCGCCGCCGTGGACGCGCTGCCCGTGGCCACGGCCCGCCGCGGCTACCGGTCGGTGCGCTTCGCCAAGCGTTTCCTCTCCTTCGCCGAGCTGCCGGAGGAGACGGCGTTCCGGCGCAGCTACACCATGTACGACCACGACGAGCTCGCCGGACTCCTCAACCCGGACCTCGCCTCCACTGTGGACGACGTGCTCACCGAGCACGCCGACACCTACCACGACAACACACTGACCGACTTCGTCAACCGCATGTGCCTTGCCGATGCGCGGCTGTTCCTGCCCGGGCTCAACCTCGCCTACACCGACCGCTCCAGCATGGCCGCCTCCACCGAGGTGCGAGTGCCCTTCGTCGACGTCGAGGTGGTCAGGGCCGCGTTCAGCTTCCCCGGCAGCCGCAAGATCGCGGGCAGGCAGGGCAAGGCGGTGCTCAAGCAGGCCGCCGAGCGGGTGCTGCCCCCGGAGATCGTGTACCGGCCCAAGGGACTGTTCAGCGCGCCGCTGCGGGCCTGGATGAGCCGTGACCTCGCGCCGCTGGTGCGCGAGGTCGTCAACGACGGCGAGCTGGTGCGCTCCGGGTTCCTGCGCCGGGAGGCGTTGCAGCGGCTCGTCGACGAGGACGCCTCCGGCAGGCAGGACCGCTCCAAACACCTCTGGCATGTCCTGACCCTCGAGTACTGGTACCGCAGCGCAACCCAAGGAGCGTCGTGAAGCAAGTCGTGCAGAACTACAAGAGCGGCGAGCTGGCCCTGCTGGACGTGCCCGTCCCGGCCTGCAAGCCGGGCGGCGTGCTGGTGCGGACGGCGTTCTCGCTCATCTCCACCGGCACGGAGATGATGAAGGTCTCCGAGGCGAGCCTGTCGCTGCTCGGCAAGGCCAAGGCAAGGCCCGACCAGGTGGCCAAGGTGATGCAGAGCGTCGCCACCAACGGCGTGGCGGCGACCTACCGCAAGGTGACCAGCAAGCTCGACTCCTACACGCCGCTGGGCTACTCGCTGTGCGGCGTGGTGGAGGAGGTCGGCGAGGGTGTCGACGACGTCGCCGTCGGCGATCTGGTGGCCTGCGCGGGCAACGAGCACGCGCTGCACTCGGAGCTGAACTGGGTGCCGCGCAACCTGTACTGCCGGGTGCCCGACGGCGTGGCGCCGCGGCACGCGGCGTTCGGCACGGTCGGCTCCATCGCCCTGCAGGGGGTGCGGCGGGGTGAACCGCAGCTCGGCGACGTGGCGCTGGTCATCGGCCTCGGTCTCATCGGGCAGCTGGTGGTGCAGCTGCTCGTGGCCTCCGGGGTGCGGGTGCTCGGTGTGGACCCCGACCCGGACCGGTGTGCCCTGGCGGAACGGCTCGGCGCGCTGGTGTGCGGCGACCCCGGCTCCGGCGTGGTGGACACGGCCGTGGGCGAGCTGACGGCGGGCCACGGCGTCGACCAGGTGTACCTGGCCGCCGGCGGCGGCAGCAACGAGCCGGTGGAGCTGGCCGCGCGGCTCAGCCGCGACCGGGGACGCGTGATCGACATCGGCAAGTGCAGCCTCAACCTGCCGTGGAACGCCTACTACGAGAAGGAGCTGGACGTCCGGTTCTCCCGCTCGTACGGGCCCGGTCGCTACGACCCCGAGTACGAGCTCGAGGGCCGCGACTACCCCATCGGCTACGTGCGCTGGACCGAGCGGCGCAACCTGGAGTGCTTCGTGGACCTGCTCGGCAGGGGCCGCGTCGACGTGGAGCCGCTGGTCTCGCACATCGCCGACTTCACCGACGCCGTCGAGACCTACCGGCGGCTGGGTGAGGGGGAGCTGAAGGCCGTCGCGGTGCTGTTCCGCTACCCGGACGCCGCGACCGAGCCCCCGGCCGCCGTCGCGGCCGCCACGGTCCGCGGGGTCGCGGCGCGCACCAGCCCGGTGTCCGGCCGCGTGCGGCTCGGGTTCGTCGGCGCCGGCAACTACGCGTCGTCGATGCTGCTGCCGCACCTGGCCGAGCGCGACGACGTCGAGCTGCGTCACGTGGTCACCACCTCGGCGCTGTCCGGGGCGAACGCGCAGCGCAAGTTCGGCTTCGCGCAGGCGTCCACCGACACCGAGGCGCTGCTCGCCGACCCGGCGATCGACGCGGTGTTCGTGGTGACCCGGCACAGCTCACACGCGGCGCTGACCCGGCGCGCCCTGCTCGCGGGCAAGGCGGTGTTCGTGGAAAAGCCGCTCGCCCTCTCCGAGTCCGAACTGGACACCGTGCTGGCGGCCATCGAGGAGTCGGGCAACGACCGGCTGCAGGTCGGTTTCAACCGGCGCTTCGCCCCGCTGCTGCGCCAGGCCAAGGGCCGATTCGGGCGGCGGATCGGCCCCGCGTCGGTGCGCTACCTGGTCAACGCGGGCAGGCTCGACGACGGCAGCTGGTACAACCGGTCCGGCACCGAGGGCACCCGGTTCGAGGGCGAGGGCGGCCACTTCGTCGACACCGTCAGCTGGCTGCTCGCCGCCGACCCCGTGTCGGTCTACGCGTCCTCGACGCCCGGCCAGTCGGACCTGCAGGTACTGCTGCGCTACGCCGACGGCTCCACCGCGGCCATCAGCTACGTCACCAGCGGCTCGGCGCAGTTCCCGAAGGAGACCCTGGATCTGGTCGCCGACGGCAAGGTGCTGCGGTTCGACGACTTCCAGCGCGCGTCGCTGTACGCCCGCAGGAAGCACACCAGCCCCCGCGTGCCGACCGGCCGCGACAAGGGGCAGGCCGCCGAGCTGGACGCGTTCGTCACCGCCGTGCGCACCGGCGGGCCGATGCCGGTGCCGGTGACGTCGCTGGCGGCCACCACGCTGGCCACGCTCGCGGTGCGGACCAGCCTCGGCACGGGCGCCCCGGTGCGGCTGGAGGTCAAGAGCCCGGCCGCCGCGGGGACGCTGCGATGAACATGGGTGTCGGCTGGTACCTGCGGAGGCTGTCCCGGATGGGACCCCGCGAGGTGGCAGGCCGGGCGCGGGACACGGTGCGGAAGCGTCGCTGGCGGGCGGTGGCCGGGCCGCAGCGGGGCACGCCGTGGCTGCCCGCCAGGGAGTTCCGCGCCACGCTGGCCGAGGGGGCCCTCGACGGGGTGGACGACGGCGCAGGGCGACGCCTGCTGGCGAGCGCCGACCGGCTGCTCGACGGCAACGCCGAGTACTTCGGCGTGGCCCGCGGGGACCTGGTCCACCCGGACTGGGCGTTCGACCCGCGCACCGGGCGGCGGGCACCCGCCGACGCCTACACGTTCGACATCCCGTACCGGGACGAGACCGCGGTCGGGGACATCAAGCAGATCTGGGAGCCCTCCCGGCACCAGCACCTCACCGTGCTCGCGGCGGCGTACGCGCTGACCGGCGACGACCGCTACGCCCACCGCGTCGCCGAGCACCTGAAGTCCTGGTGGGCGGCCAACCCACCGCTGCGTGGCGTGCACTGGGTCAGCGGCATCGAGCTGGGCATCCGGCTGCTGTCGTGGGTGTGGGTGCGCAGGTTGCTCGACGGCTGGGCCGGCGCGCCGGGGCTGTTCGAGGACAACCCGGAGGCACTGCACCAGATCCGGTTCCACCAGCGGTGGCTGGCGGCCCTGCCGAGCCGGGGCTCCTCGGCCAACAACCACGTCATCGCCGAACTGTCCGGGCAGCTGGCCGCCTCCTGCGCCTTCCCGTGGTTCGCCGAGTCGGCCCGCTGGCGGGCCACCGCGCTGCGCTCACTGGACGAGCAGCTGCGCGCCAACACTTTCGGCTCCGGCCTGAACCGGGAGCTGGCCACCGAGTACCACGGCCTTGTGCTGGAGCTGGGGCTCGCGGCGGCGGCCGAAGCCGAGGCCGCGGACGTGCCGCTGCCGTCGTCGACGTGGCAGACGCTGCTGCGCATGACCGACGCGCTCGCGGCCATTGTGGACAACCAGGTGCGCCCGCCACGGCAGGGCGACGCCGACGACGGGCACGGGCTCGTCCTCGACGGCGAGGGCACCGACCGCTGGGCCTCCCTGCTCGCCACGGGCGGAGTCCTGTTCGGACGGCTGGACTGGTGGCCGGACACCACCGCGGCCGGCTCCGGCGACGTGCGCACCTTGCTGCTCGCGGAGTTGATCCGGCCGAAACGGCTCCCGGTGACCCGGCCCGCACGCAGGCGCGCGCACCTGGCCGACGCGGGGCTGACCATCCTGCGGGACGCCTCCGGCGAGATCTGGTGCCGCTGCGACGGCGGGCCGCACGGCTTCCTCTCCATCGCCGCCCACGCCCACGCCGACGCGCTCTCCGTGGAGGTGCGCCACGACGGCGTTGACGTCCTCGCCGACCCGGGAACCTACTGCTACCACGGCGAACCGCGCTGGCGCGCCTACTTCCGCTCCACCCGCGGGCACAACACGCTGGAGCTGGACGGCGAGGACCAGTCCACCTCGGGCGGGCCGTTCCTGTGGACGCGGCACGCGCGCAGTCGCGTGCTCGTCGCGCACGCCCGGCCCGACGGCGTGTCGCGGTGGCGGGCCGACCACGACGGCTACAGCCGCCGCGGCCGCCCGGTGACGCACCGCCGCTCGGCCGACCTCGACGGGCCCGCCGGTGAGCTGCGGCTACTGGACGAGGTACTGAGCCCGCAGCGGCACGCGTGCGTGCTGTCGTTCCACCTCGGGCCGTCCATCACCGCCGAGCTCGACGGCCACCGCGCGCTGCTGCGCTGGACCCGGGACGGCCAGGACCGGGTCGCACTGCTCACGCTGCCGGACACGCTCGCGTGGAGCGCGCACCGGGGCGAGCAGAATCCGCCCCTTGGCTGGTACTCGCCGTCGTTCGGGGTGCGCGAGCCCGCGACCACCCTCGCCGGCGCCGGCAGTACCGAACCGGGCGTCACCACGTTCGCGACCACGCTGCGCTTCGGCGTCACCGGGTGGTGAACGCGGTCATGCGCGTGGTGGTGGTGCACAACCGGTACCGCTCGGAGCATCCGAGTGGCGAGGACCGCGTGGTCGACCAGGAGACCGCGCTGCTCGCCTCGGCGGGGCACGACGTGGAGCTGTTCGAGCGGCGCAGCGACGACATCGCCGCGATGCCGCTGCCGCGCAAGGCCGCCGTGCCGCTGCTCGTGCCGTGGAACCCGGTGGCGCGCCGGGAACTGGCGGCCCTGCTGCGGGCCCGCAGGCCGGACGTCGTGCACATCCACAGCACGTTCCCGCTGCTGAGCCCGTCCGTGGTGGCCGCGTGCGCCGACGCGGGCGTGCCCGCCGTGGCGACCCTGCACAACTACCAGGCGGTGTGCGCGCCGGGCACGTTCTACCGCGACGGCCGCATCTGCACCGACTGCGCGGACGCCGGGCCGCTGCCCGCCGTGCGGCACGGCTGCTACCGCGGTTCGCCGCTGGCCACACTGCCGCTGGCCGTGAGCCTCGTGGCGAACCGGCGGCGGAACGACACCGGCATCGCGCGGTTCTTCTGCATCTCCGCCGCGCAGCGCCTGCTGCTCGTGCAGGCCGGCATGCCCGCCGACCGGCTCGCGGTCAAGCACAACTTCGTCCCCGAGCCGGGGCGGCGGCGCGACGGAGCCGGCGAGCACATCCTCTACATCGGACGGTTGACCGAGGAGAAGGGCGTGCGGCTGCTGATGGCCGCGTGGGACCTGCTGCACGCACGGGGCGGTACCGGCCTTCCGCTGGTGGTCGCGGGCAGCGGCCCGCTGGAGACCGAGGTGGTCGCGTGGGCGCGCGGCCGCGGCGACGTGCGGTTCCTCGGCCTGCGCGACCGGGACGGCTGCGCCGAGCTCACCGCGCGGGCCGCGGCGCTCGTCGCGCCGTCGGAATGGCTGGAGGGCTTCGGGCTCGTGGTGGTGGAGGCGATGGCCGCCGGGGTGCCCGTGGTCGCCTCCGGCCACGGCGCGTTCCCGGAACTCGTCGACGACGGTGTCACCGGGCTGCTGCACCGGCCCGGCGACGCGGAGTCACTGGCCGCGTGCGTGCGCCGGATCGTGGCCGACCTGCGGGACAACGCGCGCATGGGCACGGCGGGGCGCGCCCGTTACGAGCAGGACTTCGACCCGGCGGCCGGGCTGCGCGCGCTGCTGGCCGGGTACCGCGCGGCCATCGCCGCCCCGGCATCCTGCGAGCCGGTATGACCGGCGGGCAGGGTGGTTCAGGCCCGGTTCTCCTGGCCCGCCACGATCGTCGCGACGGTGATCGGCTCGGCGAGCGCGGCCGGCTCCCGGTCCTCCGCGCGCTCGCCCGAGCCCGGCCGGGCCCTGCTCGCCATCCACGACGCGAGGTGCCGGTAGCACTCGGCGCGCTCGGCCCACGTCAGCGGCGCACGGTGCAGCGCGGAGACGAAACCCCACACGTACTCGCCGAGCAGCCGCACGGTCGGATGCCGCAGCGGGTCGGCGCGCCGGGGGTCCATGTTCGCGCACCGGGCGCGGATGGTCGGCCTCGCGCGTTCGGCGCGGTCCGGGTGGTCCCGGCGGAAGTACAGCAACTCCGGCACCTGGTGGAAACGGCCGAGCAGGCCCAGCTCGGCCATGATCGTGCGGTCGGAGTGGTGGTAGCTGTCGTTGAGCGGGGTCCTGCGCAGCACGTCGGTGCGGATCACGCCGTAGAAGTCGTCGCCGCCGACGCCGAACAGCAGCGCGCGGAAACGGTCCGGCGCGTGCGGCGAGTCGGTGGCCATCGTGTACTCGACGGGCTGGGTGACGGTGCCGTCGCCGTCGATCAGCGCCTTCCACGAGTGCGCGAGGACCACGTCCGGCTGCTCGTCGAGCGCCTCGACGCAGCGGCGCAGCAGGTCCCTGCCGTAGAGATCGTCGTGGGATGCCCACTTGAACAGCTCGCCCCGCGCCTGGTGAACCGTGAAGTTGTGGTTCGGGCACGCGCCGATGTTGCGCGGCTGGCGCCAGTAGCGGATGCGGTCGTCCCGCGCGGCGTAGTCGCGGCAGATGTCCTCGGTGCCGTCGGTGGAGGCGTTGTCGGAGATGATCAGCTCGTAGTCGCCGTAGGTCTGGCCGAGGAGGGCGTCCAGTGACTCGGCGAGGTAGCGCTCCCCGTTGTAGATGGGCAGACCGATACTCAGCCGGGGAACAGCATTCACGGTGGTTGATCCCTTCGTGGACGGCCGAGGGCGGATCGCTGCGCGATGTCATGGGCAGAGTCGGTCGCGTGGCAGCCGTCGTTACAGGCCAGGCGCGCTGTAACGCGCGCCGCGCCGCACCGACTCTCCCTGCAGGCGGGAAGGCGGCCATGCGATGACGGCGACCGAGACCAGAACCGGCCCGGTGGCAGGGCGGGAGGACCAGCGGGGCACGTCCCGGCTGGTCGGCCTGGTGTGGGCGCTGCTCGTGGTCAACACTCTCGGCTCGCTCGGCGTCGAGACGATCGTGCCGATTCCCCGGCAGCTGCTGCAGCTCATCACGATGGGTTCGCTGTGCGTGGCGTTCGTGCTGGCGCTGGCGCTCAACCGCAGGCTGCGGTTCCGGCCGAGCGTGTTCCTGCTCCTGCTCACGGCGCTGCTGGTGGTCAGCGTGGTGTCGAGCCTGTTCCTGGAGTCGGGGCTGGGCGCGTTGTTCCGCTGCGCGCGGCTCACCGTCTTCGTGGCGACGCTGTGGCTGCTGACGCGCTGGTGGGGCACCGGGATGGACCTCGTCCGCCACCACATCCGGGCGCTCGCCGGCGTGCTCGCGCTCGTGGCACTGGGGCTGGTGATCGCGCCGGGCACCGCGATGCCCGCCGACTTCGACGGTCGTCTCGTCGGCGTGGTGTGGCCGATCACCGCCACGCAGGTGGCCGACTACGCCGCCGTGGTGGCCGGGCTGGCCGTCGTGCTGTGGCTGTCGCGCTCATGCAGCGGGCGCAGCGCGTTCTTCGTCGTCGTTCCCGCGATGGTGCTGCTGCTGTTGACGCACACCCGCACCGCCACCGTCGGCCTGCTCGCCGCCGTGCCGGTGGCGGGGCTGAGCCTCGCGCTCACCAACGCCAGGGCCCGCAAGGCGGTCGGCGCCATCACGGCGGCCGGTGCCGTGCTCGCCATCGCCTTCTCCACCGCGCTCACCACGTGGTTCCAGCGCGGACAGGACGCCGATGCGCTGTCCAACCTCACCGGCAGGCAGTACGTGTGGGACAAGCTGCTCGCCGAGGATCGCTCGCTGCGGGAACAGCTGCTCGGTGTGGGGCTCACCGACAAGTCGTTCGGCGGGCTGCCGATCGACAGCACGTGGCTGGCCGTCTACCACGAGCAGGGGCTCGTGGGGGTCACGATCGTCGCGCTGATGATGCTGACGCTGTTCTTCGCCGCGTTCACGCGGGCGCCCTCGCCCCAGCGCGCCTGCGCGATCTTCCTCATCGTCTACCTGATGATCGCGTCGTACACGCAGGTGGGCCTCGGTGACGTCACCGGGTACCTCCTGCACTTCGTGGTGGCGGCGGCGCTGCTCGCGGCCCCGCCCGCGACCACGCCACCCGGTCTCGGGAAGGGAAGGCAGGCCGATGGCCTTTCGGCGAATCCTCGCCGCGCTGGGCTGGCGTAGGACCGTTCTCGTCGTCGCCGTGCTGGCACTGGCGGCCGTGGGTTCGGTGTTCGCGCTCGACGGCGCCGCGGGCAACGGCCGTGACGGCGGCACGGGTGACAGCGCTAACGGCGGCGCCCGGACCACGCAGGCGCAGCCCCAGCGGCCCGCGCAGCGCCCCGACCCCGGTGGCTGGCCCGCCGAGCCCCCGGCCCGTGTCTGCGGCAACCAGCAGGTGCTCGGCGGCGGTCCGCAGACACCGCCACGGGGCGCGGTGGTGGTGCCCGCCGGGGACAACAGCGGCATGGAGACCCGGCTGCGCACCCCGGACACGACGTTCTGGTTCGCGCCCGGGGTGCACACGCTCTCCCGCGACGAGTTCGGCCAGATCATCCCCGGCGACGGCAGCACGTTCGTCGGCGCGCCGGGTGCCGTGCTCGACGGCAAGCGCATCAACCGCTACGCCTTCACCGGCGAGGCGAGCGGCGTGACCATCCGCTACCTGACCATCCGCAACTTCGTGGCTCCGATGAACGAGGGCGTGGTCAACCACAACGACGGCACCGGCTGGCTCGTCGAGTACAGCACGATCCGCGACAACGGCGGCGCCGGGCTCATGGTGGGCGCGCCCGACAACACCTATCGCTACAACTGCATTGCGGGCAACGGCCAGTACGGCATCAACGCCTGCTGCGGCACCGAGAGCGAGCCGGTGTCCGGCCTCGTGCTCGACCACAACGAGATCACCGGCAACAACACCGACGACTGGGAGAACAAGGTCGAGGGCTGCGGCTGCACCGGCGGGGTGAAGTTCTGGATCAACTCCGACGTGACCGTCACCAACAACTGGGTGCACGACAACCGCGGCGTCGGGTTGTGGCTGGACAACAACAACGCCGGCTTCGTGATCGAGCACAACTACATCTCCGGCAACGACGGGCAGGCGCTGTTCCTGGAGACCGGCTACGACGCACGCGTCCGCTACAACAACTTCCAGCGCAACGCGATCGTCGAGGGCAGGCAGTTCCGGATGCGCGACGACCCGTTCCCGATCTCGGCCATCTACGTCTCCGAGAACGGCAGCCCGCGGGGCTACGGGCTGAAGACCGTGCCCACCGTGATCAGCCACAACAACTTCGAGAACAACTGGGGCGGCGTGACGTTGTGGGAGAGCGCCGACCGGTACTGCTCCTCGTCGGCGCACACCCATCCGCCGTTCTGCACGATCAAGGTCGACCTCTACGACGACGCGCGGTGCGAGACCGCGGTCGAGGACGAGATACCCGACGACATCGACAAGTACCGCTGCCGCTGGTCCACCGAGAACAACGTGGTGGAGCACAACGTGTTCCGCATCGACAAGTCGGCCGTCGGCCGCGGCTGCGCCGGAGCCGACTACTGCGGCATCAACGGCCTGCTCGCCGGCTACGGCACCTATCCCCCGTTCCCCGGTTACGAGATCCCCTGGCGCACCACGTTCCGGCAGGGCAACGTGTTCCGGAGCAACTCCTACATCGGCGACTGGACCTTCGCCGGGTTCCAGCCCACCACGGCCAGCGGCGGCCGGGTCAGCTGGGCCGACTGGACCGCGCCCGCACCCCCGATCCCGGCGACGTTCACCCACAACAACCGGCCGGAAACCTTCGGGCAGGACAAGGGCAGCACGTACCGCACGCGGTAACAACCGGCCCCCTCGCACCGACTTCCAGGCCGGATCACCACGACAGAACGGATGGGCGAGCAGTGAAGTCGAACGCGTTGAGCCGCAGGATCGCCCGCACCCGCCTGGCGCCGGTCGTGGCCTTCCCCGTGCGGGCCAAGGCCGTGCTCACCCACGACGCGCGGGTGCTGGGCACGTCGCTGCGCTGGCTGGTCACCTCCCGGGAACACCACAACTTCACCTACGACCTGACGCCGCGCAACCGCGAGCACCTGGCGTGGTTCCTCGCGACGGTCACGGGCGAGCCGGTGTCGCGCATCCGGGCCTGGCTGGAGGAGGTGGAGCAGGACGACGAGCTGCGCGCGACGCTGGAACGGGGCCTCGCCACGAGCAACCGCCGCGGGCTCGCCGACCGCACGGTGCGCTACGGCCGCCGCATCGCCTGGTACGCGCTGGTCCGCGCGCTGAAGCCGCGGCACGTGGTGGAGTCGGGCATCGACAAGGGCCTCGGCTCGTGCCTGATCGCGGCCGCCCTGCGCCGCAACGCCGGTGAGGGGCGGCCGGGACGGCTCAGCGCCCTCGACATCAACCCCGACGCCGGCTACCTGGTGCAGGGCGCGTACCGCGACTACGTGGACATCCGCCGCGGCGACTCGCTGGAGACCATTCCCGCGCTGACCGAGCCGGTGGATGTGTTCATCCACGACAGCTGGCACAGCCCCGAGCACGAGCACGCCGAGTTCACGCTCATGGAGGACAGGCTCGCCGACGCGGCGCTGCTGCTCACCGACAACGCGGCGGAGACCGACGTGCTGGTGCAGCACGCGGAGAAGACCGGCCGCCGGTTCCTGTACTTCCACGAGTTCCCCGACCGGCACTGGCATCCCGGTGACGGCACCGGTGTCGCCTGGTTCGACCGCTGATTCGCGGGCTGCCGTCGTGACCCGCAGGACCTGCGACGCGAGTGCGTACCCGAAGCCGCTGGTCGCCCTCGCGCGGCACCGGCTGCCCGGCGCCGTCGCCTCGTTTCCCGCCGAGCCGCTCGGCGAGCAGGCGTGGCACCGCGCGCTGGCGGCCGCCCAGGATCACCGGGTGACCGGGCTGCTGCACGCCGCGATCACCGACGGCGCGCTGCCCGTCACCGGCGAGCAGGCACGGCAGGCGAAGGCCACGCACCGCACCGCGCAGCTGCGGGTGCTGATCCTGGAGCGCGAGCTGGCCCGCGTCGCCGGCCTGCTCGGGGACGCGGGCATCGAGTGCAGGGCGCTCAAGGGCAGCGCGCTGGCCCGGCTCGACTACCCCGACCCCACGCTGCGCTCGTTCAACGACCTCGACGTGCTCGTGCGCGCCGGCGACATCGACCACGCGGCGGCGGTGCTCGGCGACGCCGGGTTCGTGCGCACCCTCGCCGAGCCGCGCCCCGGGTTCGACCGCCGGTTCGACAAGGGCATGACGCTGCTCCCTCCCGCCGGGTACGAGCTGGACCTGCATCGCACGTTCGTGCTCGGCCCGTGGGGTGTGCTCGTCGACCTCGACCGGCTGTGGGACGGCGGCGACGAGTTCGCCGTCGGCGGGCGGACGCTGCGGGCGTTGTCACGGCCGAACCGGTTCCTGCACGCCTGCTACCACGCCGCGCTCGGGGACTGGCCGCTGCGGCTCGGCTCGCTGCGCGACATCGCGGAACTGCTGCGCTCCGTCGACAAGGGACCCGACGCCGGGGTCGTGCGGCGCGTCGCCGCCGACTGGGGCGCCGAGGCGGTGGTGGCGGCCGCCGTGGCCGACACCGTCCGGCTGCTCGGCCTCGACGGCACCGGGGAGCTGGCCCGCTGGGCCCGGGACTACGTGCCGGACCGGCGGGAGGAGCAGTGGCTGGCGCTGCACACGCACGAGGACAAGACCTTTGCCGCGCAGGCGCTCGCGACGCTGCGGGTGCTGCCGCGCTGGCGGGACCGCGCGTCGTACCTGCACGCGCTCGTGCTGCCCGACGCGCGCTACACGCAGGGCAGGCACAGCTCGACCCTGGGCCGCTTCGCCTACGCGGTCAAGGAGATCCGCAAGGGACGTGGTGCCCGCTGACTCAGCGGGTCGCGGCGAGCAGCGCGTCGAGCGGCCGGGGCACGGCCTCCCGGCCGACCGCGGCCTCGACGAGCAGGCCTGCGTAACGCAGCTTGCGCCGCGCACCGCTGCCGAGAAACCGCCGCAGCTGCGCCGTGAGTTCCCTGCCGCGCCAGGCGGGCTGGCTCTGCAGCGAACGGAAGGCGGCGAGATCGCCCTGCGCGTCGAACAGTGCCTCCACCGCTGTGGGACCGACGGAGCGGATCAGCTCGTCCTCGAGGTCGTCGACGCAGACGTGGAAGCCGAGCCGCTCCAGGTCCGCGCGGGTGCGAGGGGAACCGGCACCGGCCGCGGCCAGCGCGCGCACGAAGACCTCCGCCTCCCGCAGGTCGCAGAGACCGGCGAGCCGCACCCGGCCGCCCTGGGGACCGAACCGTGCCAGGAAGCGCCCGACCGCATGCGCGCCGCCCATCGGCACGATCACCACCCGCTCCGCCCCGAGGTCACGGTCGCGACCCGAGGCCAGTGCCTGCAGTGCGATCTGGTCGCTGAGCCCCTCGACGAGCACCACGACACGGGCGTCCTGGGCCTTCGCCAGGGCGTCGGCCGTGGCCTGGGCGGACGCGCCCGCGTCGTTCACGCAGCCATCATCGGCGTTGCACCCGGCACGCGTCCACGGATTAACCGCGGCCCCCCGTTGTCGCCAGCCACGCCTGCTGCAGCAGGCTCATCGTCGGCGCGTGCGGGCGGTCGGAGAGCCAGTTGGCGCGCAACGCCTCCGGGTCGACGAGGGTGGCGTCGACACCGGCACCCTGCCAGTTCCGGGCGAACTCGCGGGTGCGCTCGGT
Source organism: Prauserella muralis (assembly GCF_003202285.1). Taxonomy (GTDB): domain Bacteria; phylum Actinomycetota; class Actinomycetes; order Mycobacteriales; family Pseudonocardiaceae; genus Prauserella_B; species Prauserella_B muralis. The sequence goes on along the minus strand of NZ_MASW01000001.1, from coordinate 1,474,913 downwards.
GAAGACGGCGCCGCCGAACACGGCCTTGGTCGTGCGTTCGAACACCGCGCGCGGCAACAGGTCGCGGAACAGCGAGCGCATCGTGGCGGTGCGGCCGGTCCAGCCCCAGAACCCGGCCTCGGCGGCCACCGCGGCGACGAGTTCCGGCTCGGCGAAGGCCTGCACGTACTCGGCGTCCAGTTCGGACGCGAGCAGGCGCACCGTCTCGTACGCCCGCAGGACGCATCGCCTGCGGGTGAACTGCCAGGCGTGGGTACCGGCGTGCAGCGCGTAGGCGGCGATGTCGGCGGCGTCGCGGCGGGCCAGTTCGACCTCCACCGGTTCCCGTAGCCACGGCCGCCGGTACCGTTGCCGCAGGGCGGCAGCACGGCGCACGGCGGCCGGGGCGAGCGAGCGCGCGGCGTAGGCGTACACGCGGGGAGTGACCCGCCCCCGCGCCTTGAGGGCCTTGGTGATCGGGGTGATGCGCTTGAGTCCGAACACCTCGTCGCCGCCCTCGCCCGTGAGCAGCGTGCCCCCGCGTGCCAGGTCGAGCATCCGCCACGTCGGTGCGACGTTGGGCGGCCACACAAGTCCGTGCCTGCGCAGCAGCGGCGCGGTGATCGGCCCGATCGGGTCGTGTTCGTCGTGCACGGTGAGCACGATTCGTTCGGTGATGCCGAGGTGGTCGAGCACGAGGCTCTGCCAGGCGGCCTCGTCGGTGTCCGGTGCCGCAGGGTAGGCCAGCGTGACCGGCACGGGCAGCGGAAGGCCCTCCCTGCGGGCCACGTCCACCGCCGCCGCGAGCAGCACGGAGGAGTCCCGCCCGCCGGAGAACGCGACCAGGCACGGCGAGCGGGTCAGGTGCCGCCGCAGGAGCGCGTCGAGTACCTGCCGTGGGCCGGAGTCCACGACGGACGGACGGGGTGCGGGATCGTAACCGTTGATCCAGCCGCCCGCGATCTCCAGCGGGTCCATCGTGTACAGGCCCACGGCAGGCCTCCTTCATCGTCGAAACATCACGAGAACGTGTTGTCCCCGAAAATGGGCAACACCCACGTCAGGTTGTCCGTGTCGCTGCCGAACAACGTCGCCTGGGTCAACTCCGTCACGGAACCGAGCACGGTGATCTCCGGAGCCTCGTATGGCTGGCGCATAATTCACCCCCTCTCCCCTTTCCGCGGGAAAGAAACCCGGGACGGCTACGAGAAGGTCAGATCGCCGAAGAGCGTGCCCGCCGCGAAATCCGCGTCGAGCTTGCTGCCCTCGGACTCGCCGAGCGTCAGCTCGGGAACCGATCCGAGGTCGTCCACGGCAGGGGCGACATACACCTTCCTCATTTTCTCACCCCCTTCCGCCGAATATGGGCAAGCCTTGACGAGCGGCCGTCACGCAACGGTCTTGTCAATGGCTCGTACCTTTGCGCCCTTTCGTTACTCTTGCTGGCGCATTGTGTTCATTCGGCAACGCAACCGGTACCACGCGGGTATTGCGCGAGCGGCGAAAAACCGGTCGGCTGACGTTACGATCTACTGGTGAGTCCGGTTCGGATGGTGCGCGCGGCCACCGCCACGCCGCGGCTGATCGCCGCCGCCGCCAGGGAGGTGGCTCGTGCCGACCGGCTGGGCACCGTGGTGGCGGCCGTGTACCAGATCCTCGGGGCCGTCGCCGCGCTCGGCGTCGTGGCCGCGGGCAAGCTGGTCTTCGACGCCCTGCTCGAACCGGAGCAGGCCGCTGTCGGGCTGACCCCGGCCCTGCTCGCGCTGGCGTTCATGACCGCGCTGACGGGCTCCATCAACCCATTGCAGACCCAGCAGCACCGTCTGCTCGGGGAGCGGGTGTCGCAGCGGGTGTGGGACAGGGTGCTCGACACGACCGCCCGCGCCGACCTGGTGACCTACGAGTCCACGGGGTTCGCCACCGCGCTGGAGCGGGTCCAGCAGAACGCGCTGACCCGGCCGTTCATGGTCACCGCTTCGCTGCTCGGGCTCACCGGCGGGCTGCTCGGCGTGGCGACCATGTCGGCCGTGCTGATCGGTGTGGAGCCGCTGCTGGTGCCGATCCTGCTGGCGGCGGGCATTCCCGCGGTGCTGCTGTCGCGGTGGGCCAGCCGTACCGAGTTCGCCTTCGCCCACCGGCTGACGGCACTGTTCCGGCGCAGGCAGTACCTGCGCCAGCTGCTCACCCAGCGGCCCTACGCGGCCGAGCTGCGGGCGTTCGGCTCCACCGGGCCGCTGCGCGACCGGCACGGGACGCTCAACAGCCAGGTGACCACCGCGCTGCGCGGGCAGGTCCGCCGCCGCCAGCTGATCGCCGCGCTGACCACCGTGGGTGTCGCGCTGGCGCTGACCGCCGCGCTGCTGGCCATCGTGGAACTGGTGCGCCGCGGCCGGATCGGACTGCCCGAGGCCGGTGCCGCGGCCATCGCCGTGCGCCTGCTCAGCGGGCAGCTCAACACGATGTTCACCTCGATCGGAGGGCTGCTGGAGTCGGCGCCGTTCCTGGCCGACCTGGAGCGTTTCGTGGCCTCCGGCCCGCCCGCGGCGCCCGGGGGCCGCAAGCGGCAGCTGACCGAGCGGCTCGTGCTGCACGACGTGAGTTTCCGCTACCCCGAGCAGGAACGGCCCGCCGTGGACGCGGTGGACATCGAGATCGGCGCAGGCGAGGTGGTGGCGCTCGTCGGGGAGAACGGCTCCGGCAAGACGACGCTGGCCAAGATCGTGGCCGGGCTGTACGACCCGCAGAGCGGCTCGCGGCGGTGGGACGGCGCCGTGGCGGCGGCGCCCGACGTGCGGGCCTCGGTGACGGTGATCTTCCAGGACTTCGTGCGTTACCAGCTCACGCTGCGCGACAACATCGCGATCAGCGACGCGAGCAGGCAGCCCACCGACGAGGCGGTGCTCGACGTCGCGCGGCGGGCCGGGGTATTGGGCGCGGTGGACGACCTGCGCGACGGCGTGGACACCATGCTCGGGCGGGACCTGGACGAGGGTGCGGACCTCTCCGGTGGGCAGTGGCAGCGGGTGGCGCTGGCGCGGGCCCTGTACCGCGACACCGCGCTGGTTGTGCTGGACGAGCCGGCGGCTGCGCTGGACCCGCGTGCCGAGCACGAACTGTTCGCCGACGTGCGGGCGTTGCTGAACGGCAGGTCGGCGCTGCTCATCTCGCACCGGTTCTCCAACACGCGCCTCGCCGACCGGATCTACGTCATGGACGCGGGCCGGGTCGTCGAATGCGGTACCCACGACGAGCTGATGGCCAGGGCGGGCCACTACGCGGAGCTCTACACCCTCCAGTCCGCCGCCTACCGCTGACCCGCCTCGCGAGTCCTGCACTCAGGCCCGCGAGTTCTGCACTCAGGCTCGCGAGTCCTGCACTCAGTGCGCTCCGCTCCGGGCGACGACCTCCCCCAGCGGGCTCGCGCAACGACGCCACCCGGGTCTGAACGCAGAACTCGCGGGCCTGGACGCAGAACTCGCGGGCCTGGACGCAGAACTCGCGGGTCTGGACGCAGGACTCGCGGTCAGGTGACCGTGGTCAGCAGGTCCGTCAGGACATCGTCGCGGAAGGGCGGGCCCCAGGGGATCGTGGCGTCGAAGACCGGCACCCGCTCCACCAGATCCGCCAGCGCCTGGAAGGAACGGTCCATCGATGCCGGGTCCCGCCAGCCCAGCACGCGCGGGAACTGCGTCAGCCGCAGGAAGGCCTTCGACGGCGGCAGCCGGACCACCGACACCTCCCGCGCGTCCCTGCTCGGCCGGGGCACCACGCACGCGGCCAGCGGCAGCGGACCGTCGGCGTGCACCCGGGGCCGCAGCGCCAGCCTGCCGTCGGCCGTGGGCCGCACCGCCGACGGCGGCGCCGTCTCCGCCAGGCCCCGCGCGCTCGTGCGCAGCCTGCTCTCCGTGCTGCCCGGGTACACGCGCAGCTCACCGCCCGCCCGGTCGACGCGCAGCACGTCGTCGGCGACCAGGCCGCAGCCGTGCCCGCACAGTGCGGCCGCCAGCGTCGACTTGCCCATCCCGGAGGCACCCACGAACGCCAGCGCCCTGCCGTCCCGCTGCACCGCGCTCGCGTGCAGCACGAGGTGGTGGCGCAGCATGAGCCGCACGGCGAGCAGCGTCCCGGCCGCGAGCACCGGCAGCAACCCCGGGTCGGTGCCCGGATGCAGCCGGGCGGTGACCTCGGCCAGCCCCGCGTCGCCGGTGAACTCACACAGCGCCGGGTAACGCAGCGTCGTGCGCTGCCCGTCGGTGCCGAGGCTGTAGAAGACGACGCCGTCCGAGCCGGTCAGCTCGGCAAGCAGCCTGCCGGGTGGTCGCCCGCCCGGTACCGGCCGGCCCTCGCCGTGCCGCAGCACCAGGTCGGGCACCCCCTGCGGCAGCGGTGCCGGCGGCAACGGCAGCTCCACCTCGCTGGCGACGTCGAGGCCGTGTGCGCGGTAGCGGTGCTTCACGATGTCCCTCACCTGCCCGCCGCGCCGAGCGGCGCGTACGCCGAGGCGGACGGATCCAGCGTCCGGCCGTCGATCTCCAGCCACGAGTGCGCCGAGAACTCCCCAGCGGCGTCGCGCTTCACCCCGATCCGCAGCACGGGCCGGAGCCTGCGCAGCCGGTGGCCAAGCAGCAGGCAGCGGCGCAGGCACGTGTCGCCCGCGGGCCAGCGCGCCAGCACGAGCTGCGCCGCGCGCACCGCCGCCCGGGTGCGGCGCGGCAGCACCGCGGGCTCGGCGGCAGGCGGCGCCGCGCTGTCCAGGTCCCAGCGCACCCCGAACCGGCGGCAGGTCGCGGGCAGGTCGCTGAGCCGCAGGCTCGCCTCGATCAACACCATCGTCGCGGCCGCGCGAGCCAGCTCCCACGCCAGCCGCACCCGTCGGCGCACCGTCATGACCGCTCCTTCGCCGTCGCCAGCCAGGCCTGCTGCAGCAGCATCGCGGTGCCCGCCGGTGGCACGTCGGACAGCCACGCCGCCCGCAGTGCCACCGGGTCCACGAGGCCCTCGTCCACACCCTGTCCGGCCCACTCCGTCGCGAACGCCCGCGCCACGGGGCCGAACCGGGAGCCGTTGAACTCGGCCTTGTCGCGCCGGGCGAGCATTTCCTCGGGCAGCAGGCCATCCGCGAGCAGCCGCATCGCGGCCGCGCGCGTGAGCCCGCCCCAGCGCCCGCCGAACGCCGCGTACGACGCCACGAACGCCGGATCGGACAGCGGCTCCACCAGCGTGGCGTCGTGGCCGCGCACCACGGCGGTGCGGGTGCGCCTGCCGACGACACCCGCGCGCGGCGCCAGAGCCGACCACACGCTGCGGTCCCAGCGCAACGGCCGCCTGCCGTGCCTGCGCGCGGCGGCCGCGAGTGCCGCCCGGCGCGGTTCCGGCCGCAGCCAGCGGGCCTCGCCGAGCGCGCGGCGCGCCAGCGCGGACCGGATCGGAGCCGGTGCGGCGCAGGTGGCGGCGAGCCGCCAGTCGGCGCGGGTCAGGCCCCGCGCGCGCCGCCGCGCGACCGCCCGCAGCACCCCGGCCCGGTGCCCGCCGAGCACCTCGTCGCCCGCGTTGCCGGTGACCAGCGACCCGCCAGCGGCGTGGCGGGCGAGCAGGATCGTGTTGCCCAGCGCGGCGGGAAACGTGGGCCCGCCGTGAGCACGCAGCACGGGCGCCGTGAGCGGCCCGACGAGGTCGAGTTCGTCGCCGATGTCCTGCCGCACCCACTCGAAGGCCAGGCCCCGCTCGCGCAGGTGCGCCGCCACGAGGTCCTGCCACGCCGACTCGTCGGCGGCCGCGTCGCCGGGGTAGCGGAAGGTCACCGCCACCGGCGGCTCGAACCCGTCGCGCACGGCCAGGTCGGCGGCGACGGCGAGCAGCAGGGACGAGTCCCGGCCGCCGGAGAACGCCACGACGCACGGGGAGCGCCGCAGCGCGGGACGCAGCGCGTCGCGCAGGGCTCTCGCCGGGTCGGGCTCGACCCGCGCGGGCCGCGCGGGCAGCAGCGCGACGTCGCCCGCCGGGTGGCCGATGGCGACGTCGCGCGGCGGGATGACGGGCAGCGCCGGATGGCTAGTGCAGAAGCTGGGCATCGCGAAGCCGGTCGACGAACGTCTCGATGTCGCGACGGGCGGTGCCCTCGTCGATCTCGTACTCCTCGGTGATGGCGCCCACCAGCTCGTCGAGCGACCGCTCCTCGGCCAGCAGCTCGAACACGCGCGTGCCGACACCGGTGACGGTGAAGTACCGGGAGGTGGACAGGCTGAGCACGATGGTCTCGTCGCCGATGGTGCGGGCCGAGATGTCGGCCGATCGCAGGCGCATGCTGGCCCCTTCCTCCCGCGGTTCCATAGTGGATTCGCGGGCGACGGGTCGTTTGTTACTCCGATCGGCCGTCGCGAAACGAATGGCGCAACGACCCCGACTTCTGCAGTGTGGAGAGCGTGAGCGGCAGTGAGACGGCGGCGCCGGCCGCCCTTCCCCCGGCACTGCGCGTGCCGCTCGGGATCGTGGCCTGCCTCGCCGCGCTGGTCGTGATCGGCCTCGGCGGGCTCTACGCCGGGCAGGCCACGGCGTCGGGGTTCGACGGCGGGATGCTGGCGGCGGCAGGCGGGTACGCGGCGGAGCCGTCGCCAGTGCGCACACTCGCCCTGATGATCGACTTCGGTGGCGAGCCCCTGGGTGCGGCGGTGCTGGTGGCCGCGCTCGCCGGACTCTGCCTGGCGCTGGGCAGGCGGCGGCTCGCCCTGCTGGCCCTGGCCGGGCCCGCGCTCGCGGTCGTGGCCACCACCCTGCTCAAACCCGTGGCCGGGCGCACGATCAACGGCGGGCACCTGTCCTACCCCAGCGGCCACACGGCGCTGCTCACCGCGGTGGCGATCGTGCTGGCGCTGCTGCTCGTACGCGTGGTGAGGGCGATGAGGGCGAGGTGGGTGGCGCTGGCGCTGGTGCTCGCGCTGGGGGTGGGCGCGGGCGCCGCGATGGGCTGGTCGCAGTCGGCGCTCAACGCCCACTACCCCACCGACACGATCGGTGGCCTGTGCACGGCGTTCGTGCTCGTGCCGCTCGCGGGCATGGTCATCGACCGGGTGGCGTCGGTAGGGTGAACCGATGTGTCCCGCAATCTGAAGTTCCGCGCCGTCACGTCCTTTCAGCGCTACGTCCTCAATCCGCTCACGCGCCGCACACCGGGCCAGGTGCTGCTGGAGACCACCGGCCGCAAGTCCGGGCAGCCGCGACGCACGCCCGTCGGAGGACGGCTGACCGGCACGGAGTTCTGGCTGGTGTCCGAGCACGGCGAGCGGTCCCAGTACGTCCGCAACATCCAGGCCGATCCGAGGGTGCGGGTGCGGGTCAAGGGCCGCTGGCACCGGGGCACCGCACACCTGCTGCCTGACGACGACCCGCTGGCCCGCCTCAAGCAGCTGCCCCGGGGCAACAGCGCCGCGGTCCGCTCCGTGGGCACGGACCTGCTGACGATCCGCGTCGACCTCGACGACTAGGCCCGGCGGCGGAACACCGGCTTCACCGAGCGGCCGCCCATCCACGGCGCCGGATTGCCCGCGTCCAGCGCTTTGCGGTACACCGCGCACGCCTGGCCGACGACGTCGATCGTGTGGTCGATGTCGGAGTCGGTGAGCGCGCTGCTGACCACAAAGGACGGTCCGATGACGCCACCGGCGAGCAGCTGGCGCAGGAACAGCGTCCGGTAGGGCTGCGACGGCGCGCCGTCGGCGTCCAGCGTCGCGAACACCAGGTTGCTCGCCCGGCCACGCACCAGCACGTGCTCGCCGACACCCATCCCTGCCGCGGCCTCGCGCACGCCGTCGGCGAGACGCTGCCCGAGCGTGTGCAGCCGGGTGGTGACGCCCTCCTCGGTGTAGGTGTCGAACACCGCCATCGCCGCGGCGAGCGAGTGGGTCTCCGCGCCGTGCGTGGTGGACAGCAGGAACACCCGGTCGCGGGAGTCGCGCAGGCCGCCCTGCTCCATCAGCTCCCTGCGCCCGGCCAGCGCCGAGACGGCGAAGCCGTTGCCGAGGGCCTTGCCGAAGGTGGACAGGTCGGGCGTGACGCCGTAGAGGCCCTGCGCCCCGGCTTCGGACCAGCGGAACCCGGTGATCATCTCGTCGAAGATCAGCACGCAGCCGTGCCGGTGGGCCAGGTCGCGCAGCCCGGCGAGGTAGCCGGCAGGCGGCTCGTGCTGGGTGGCCGGTTCGAGGATCAGGCACGCGATTCGCCCGTCGTGCTCGCGCAGCAGCTGTTCGGTGGCGGCCAGGTCGCCGTACGGGAACGACACGGTCAGCTCAGTGACCGGGCCGGGGATGCCCGCCGCCATCGGCGTGGTGCCGATGAACCAGTCGTCGGTGGAGAAGAACGCGTGGTCGCGGCAGATCGCCACGAGCGGCCTGCCGGTGGCGGCACGCGCGAGCCGCACGGCGGCGGTGGTGACGTCGGAGCCGTTCTTGGCGAACTTGACCATCTCGGCCGTGCGGACACTCGCCAGGAACCGTTCGGCCGCCTCGGCCTCGAGGATGCTGGGCCGGACGAAGTTGGCACCGCGGTCGAGTTCGCGGCGCGCGGCCTCGGTGACCCGGGGATGGGCGTGGCCGAGACTGACCGAGCGCAGCCCGGAACCGTACTCGACGTAGCGGTTGCCGTCGACGTCCCACACGTGCGCCCCGCGGCCGTGGGAGATGACGGGGGCGCAGTCATCGGGATACTGGTCGTCGCCCTTGGCGTAGGTGTGGGCGCCGCCGGGGATCGCGGCGTGCAGCCGCTCGTTGGCCTCCCGCGAGCGGGCCTGCGGTCGTTCGGTGTCCATGGCGGTCATCCCAACTGTGAGAGGGCCTCGGCGAGTGAGGGCGCGCGCCGGTCGCGTTCGGAGGCGAGCGTCACGGGAAGCGGCCACGGGATGGCCAGCTCCGGGTCGGTGAAGGCGATCGACACGTCCTCGGCGGGGTCGTGCGGCCGGTCGATCCGGTAGGAGACGTCGGCGGGCTCGGTGAGCGCCTGGAAGCCGTGCGCGCACCCCGCGGGCACGTAGAGGCTCACCTGTGTCTCGCCGGTGAGCTCGAAGTGCTCGATGTTGCGGTAGGTCGGCGAACCGGCGCGCAGGTCCACGATCACGTCGAACACCGCGCCGGACGAGCAGCGCACCAGCTTGGCCTCGCCGGCACCGGAACGCAGGTGCATGCCGCGCACGACGCCCTTGCGGGAGCGGGAGAGGCTGTCCTGCGCGAACCCGCCGGGGTCGATACCCACGGAGCGCGCGAGGGCGGCGTCGAACGTGCGGCTGAAGAAGCCGCGCTCGTCGCGATGCGGCGTCGGCTCGAAGAGGTAGGCCCCGGCGATGCCGGGCACGGGAATGGCCTTCACGGCACCTCCGGTGTTCTGCGGACGCTCGCGAGCGGAGCTGCGCGATGGTCGCTCACGGCGCCTCCAGCAAGGTCTTCGACAACAGGGCGAACTGCTCGGCGAGGCGCTCGGTCTGCTCGCGGTTGCGGCGCGCGAGGGTGGCGGTGAGCTCCTCCCGCCTGCTTTCGAGCTTGGTGAACTGCTCCAGCAGCCGGTCGAAGTCCACCGAGCGGGCGGGCTGGCAGAACTCACCGAGTCCCATGCCCGCCATGAGCACGTCGTTCTTGGCGGCGTAGCCCAGCGAGAGCGTGGGTTTGCCGAGCTTCAGCGCACTCAGCACGTTGTGGTAGCGGGTGGCGACGACCGTGTCCACCTCGTTCATCCGCGTCAGCAGTGCGGCGAGGTCGGCGGGGCGCTCGGCGGTGACGCGGGAGGTGTCGAGCCCCGGGGTGGCTAGGATCTCGGCCACCACCCGCTCGTCGACCTCGTCGCCGGTGAACAGCCGCACGCTGCGGCCGCCGTCGGCCAGCGTGCGCACGAACCGCCGCATCGTCTCGACGTAGGCGCGGTGCAGCCGCTCGGCGCGGGCCCGGTCGTCGTTGCCGCCGTAGTAGGCCATCACCCCCACCCCGACCGCGCCCGTCTCCGGCGTAGCGGGCGGCACGGGCAGCGCGAACGCCAGATCCGGGTACACGGGGTCGCGGCTGACGTCGACGCCCATCTCGCGCATGGCCTGCCGGGACAGCTCGTCGCGGTAGGAGCGGTAGGTCGCCAGCCGCGCGGCACTGGTGACGAGCCACCGGGTCGCCGGGTCCCGGATCGTGCTCGCCCCGACGCTGATCAGCGCCACCTTCGCGCCGGTGAGCCGTGCCGCGACGGCGAGGAAGAACAGCGCGTACGGGAAGCCCCACGGCCGCAGCGGCAGCGTCGCCTCCAGCACCCCCATGCCGGGCACGATCACCACGTCCTGGCGGCGCACCCACGCGAGCGTCCGGAAGGGATCGAGCAGCTTGCCCAGCAGCTTGCGCGGCGCCGCCAGGACACCCGCGGCCGTGCCGGGTTGGGCGTCGTACCAGTGCAGCGGGGTGGCCGGGGTGCCGTAGCGCTGCCTCACCCGCTCCGGGCCCATGCAGAGGAAGTCGAGCCGGGCCTCCGGGTGCCGCTCGCGCAGGTAGCCGACGACGGCGTCGAGCGAGCCGTCGTTGCCGAGGTTGCCCGACCCGAGCAGGCCGAAGAAACCGATCCGCCGCGTCATGCCGCCTGCCTCGCCTCGCCGGTGGGGGTGGAGGTGCCCTCGGGGGCCGGGACGTCGCGCTGGGCGGCACGGAACTGCGCCCACCACACGACGGCGCCGAACAGCGTGGCCGCCGCCACGCCCCACGCCGAGCCCTCCGCACCCGAGATCGCGGCGCCGCTCAGCCCGCCCGCGACGTAGGCGGCCGAGGCGATGAGCTGGCAGCGCATGCTGCGCCGCGAAGCCCCGAGCGCGCGCAGGCCCGCCGCGGCGCCGGTGATGAAACTGGCGTTGGTGACGCTGAGCGTGAGCGGCACGATCAGCGCCGACGCCGGCGCCCACACGTCACCGAGCACGAGCCTGCCGACGGAGTCCGGCAACAGCACCAGCAGGGCCAGCCCCCACAGGAGCACCCCGGCCGCCTGGCCGCCGCCGAGCGCGGCGCAGAACCACGGCAGCTTGCGGGCGTCGCGCCGCAGCACACGCGCCGCCTCGGCCACCCCCACCGAGGCCAGGCCCATCAGCACCGCGAGGAACGGCCCGAGCAGCAGCTCGGCCCCGCGCACCGCGCCGACGTCGGCCAGCCCGGCGATGGCACCCAGGCCGTACATGCGCAGCTGTGAGCCGCCGCTGTTGCTGACGTTCTCCACCAGGTACCGCGTGCCGAGGTCACGCTGCTCGACCAGCCAGGCGCGCACGGCGGTCAGCCGGGGCACGAGCCGCGTCTGCACGCAGCCATAGGCGGCGGCGACGGCGGCGGAGCCACCCCAGGCCAGCAGGAAGGCGACGACGCTGCCCTGCCCCGCCGCGAGCACCATCGCGGGCACGAGCGCGCCCGCCCACACGAGGTCGTTGGCCAGCGCCCTGCGGCCCTCGCCCGAGGCGAAGAACGCGAACCGCCAGGCATCCTGCAGCAGCAGCGCCGGCAGGATGACACCGAGCGCGACGAAGGCCGCACCGACGGAGCCGCCGATGGCCAGCCCCAGCAGCAGGCTCAGCACGCCGGACGCCACGCCGACCGCCAGTGCCGTGCCCGCCGAGCGGGCGACAGCGCCGCGCCACGACTCGGTGGCCACGCCGCTGAAGCGCACCATCAGCGGGTCGGTCGCCAGGCCACGCGAGACGTTGATCAGCACCCCGTAGGTGACCCACGCGATGCTGAACACGCCGAACGCGACGGCGCCGAGTTCACGCGCGACGTAGATGCCGACGGCGAAGTTGGTGAGACTGGACGCGGCCTGGTCGGCGAGGCCCCAGCTGAGCCGCCCCGCCATCGCCCGCAGCCCGCGCGGGGGTGCGGGCAGCCGGTGCCGTCCCGCCACCACGATCACTCCTTGAGCAGGCCCGCGCCCTGCAGGGCACGGGCGGCGTCGGCGACGGCGTCGAACGGAAGGGCGGAGCGCTCGGCGATGTCGAGCAGCGAGTGCTCTCCGTCGGAGAGGTTGAGCACCCACAGCATCGCCAGCTGCGCCCTCCCGTCACCCCGCCCACCACCCCCCGTTGCGGTTACCCTTCCGGCCTCGCTGCGGCCGCCGAGCGAGTCGTACAGCCCGCGCCTGCCGAGCTGTGGCTCCCCGTACGGGCTGAGGTTGACGTAGCGGCGGTCGCGGTCGAGCACCGAGAACGCCTCCCGGCAGACGGCCAGGGTGTCCTCCATCGCCTCGGCCGACACGAAGTCCGGGTTGTCGGCGGAGGTGTGGTACTCGGGATAGCCCGCGTACGGGGTCCGGGTGAGCGAGCCGACGCCGAGGTTGAAGCCGGGCGAGCAGAACTGCCGCTCGTCGTAGCCGTACGGCGAGAACTCCACGACGCTGTGCGGGCGGCCGCTCGCGCGCAGCACGTGCCGCAGCACACGGTCGATGCCGGCGTCGCCGCGCCTGCTCTGCTTGTAGGTCAGCGCGCCGCGGTCGCCCGCGCACGCGAGCACGAGGCCGTGCCTGACCCTGTCGATGCGCTCGGCGTTGCGGGCCAGCCACGTGATCGAGCCGATGGTGCCCGGCGCGAACAGGAACCGGTAGGTGTGGTGCGGGCGGCGTTCGGCCAGCTCGGCGGCCAGCGCCGTGGCCACGGCGACGCCCGCCAGGTTGTCGTTGGCCAGCGAAGGGTGACACACGTGGCACGACACGAGCACCTCGTCGCTCACCTCACCGGGCACGACATGCTCGGCGTAGGTGAGCGAGCCGTCGGTGAGCGTGGAGTCGATGACCACCTCGTAGTCGCCGTCGGGCATCTTCTCGAGCGTGTCCTGGGACAGGCAGAACCCCCAGGCAGGGGCGTAGTAGCTCGTGCGGTAGGGCACCAGCGACGGCTGCTCGGGCAGCGTGTGCAGGTGCGGGCGCAGCTCGGCGAGGCTCATCGTCGCCGACACCGGCACGCTGTAGCTGACGACGTGCAGGCTGGAGTCGGCGAAGTCCACCACCCGCCGCCCCGTCGCGACGTGGGTGAGGTGCGCGGCGCGGATGTTCCACTCCTGCGGCACCGTCCAGTCCAGCACCTGGGTGCCGGTGGGGACCTCGTGCACCGTGAGGCCGATGTGCTCGCCGACGATGTCCAGGGTGCGGCGGACACCGTCGCCGGTGATGCTGCGGCACAGCGGGTACAGCCGCCGCACCAGCTCGTGCATCTGGGTCCCGGTGGTGATCATCGCGGTCGCAGGCTCTCGTCGACGGTGCCCGCCTCGCCGCGGTCGCGCAGGCGGGCCAGCCGCGTGAAGCGCCGCTCGAAGTCGCGCTGGGTGAGGCCGTGTTTCTGGTAGGCCTCGATGAGTTCGACGGCGCCGTCCTTGACCGACCACTCGCAGTCGAAGCCGGGGATCGCCTCGCGGAAGCGGGAGAAGTCGACCCGGTACGACCGTGGGTCGGCGCCGGCCTCGCCGGTGATCGCGAGCCGCGCGCCCGGCACCGCCTCGACGACCTCCCCGGCGATCTGCGCCACCGTCACGTTGTTGCGCTCGGTGCCGATGTTGAACGGCGTGTCGTGCACGGCCTGCTTCGGCGCGCCGAGCGCGGCGGTGAACGCGGCCGCGATGTCGCGGGCGTGCACGAGCGGCCGCCAGGGTGTGCCGTCGGAGAGCACGCGCACCTCGCCGGTGAGGAAGGCGTGCGCGACGAGGTTGTTGAGCACGATGTCGGCCCGCAGGCGCGGTGAGTAGCCGAACGCGGTGGCGTTGCGCAGGTACACGGGGCTGAAGTCGTCGTCGGCCAGCGCGTGCAGCTCGTCCTCGACGCGCACCTTCGACTCGGCGTAGGGCGTCACCGGGCGCAGCGGCGCATCCTCGCCCACCAGCTCCTCGCCGCCGGAGGCACCGTAGACCGAGCAGGTGGAGGCGTAGAGGAACCGCCGCACCCCGGCGTCCTTGGCGAGCCGGGCGAGCCGGACCGACGCGTGGTGGTTGATGTCGTAGGTCAGCTCCGGCGCGAGCGAGCCGAGCGGGTCGTTCGACAGCGCGGCCAGGTGGATCACGGCGTCCACTCCGGACACGTGCTCGGCGGTGACGTCCCGCAGGTCCACCCGGTGCGCGGGCAGCTCGGCGGGCGCGGGGCCCAGCAGGCAGTCGTCGAACAGCCCCGAGTCGAGGCCGGTGACCTCGTGCCCGGCGGCGGCGAGCACCGGCGCCATCACCGTGCCCAGGTATCCCGTGTGCCCGGTCAGCAACACGCGCATGGCTCAGCCTCCCAAACCGAGAACAAGCTTGCTGGTGTGGAAGCCCTCCGCGTAGCGCGCCTGGCATTCGATGCCGCGGATGCGCGCCAGTCCGAGAAAGGCCTCCCGGTCGTACCAAGGACGATGTCGCTGCGAGGCGTAGTGCTGTTGCAGCAATCGCACTTTCGTTTCCGCGAGTTCACCGGACAGCGGCTGGTAGACGTTCGGTGTGCCGAGGTCGCCGTCCCACTTGACGATCTCGTAGCCGAGCACCAGGTGGTCGCGAAACGCCGTGGGCACCAGCAGCGCCAGCCCGCGATGGTCCTGGTGCGCGTCGTCGGTGCGCGGCGCGAACACCACGTCCGGGTCGGTGCGGCGGCGCAGGTCCTCGACGGCCGACTTGGCCTCGTCCCAGTGCGCGGGGAACCGGCCGTCGGGCAGTTTCAGCACGGTGGCCGACAGCTCGGCACCCGGGCAGAACGCGGCGAGAGCGGCTCGCTCCTCGTCCTCGCGCTCGCTGCCGCCGCCGGAGAGCACCAGCGCGTCGACCCGCAGCCCCGGCCGGGCGGCGCAGAGCGCGAACAGTGTGCCGCCCGCGCCGATCGCGATGTCGTCGCAGTGCGCGCCGAGCACCGCCACCCGGTTGATCCGGCCTGGCCGGAGCCCGATCACGCGGTCCTCGCCGTCGCGGGCTCGCGTTCCCACAGTGCCCACGGCCGGTCTCCCCGTGCGTAGGCGTCGTCGAGCGCGGCGCGTTCCTTCACGGTGTCGGTCGGCTTCCAGAAACCCCGGTAGGGGTAGGCCAGCAGCCTCCCGCGCTTGGCGAGCTCGGCGCAGCCGTCGGCCACGAGGTCGCCGTTCTCCGGGATGTGGTCGAAGACGTCCTGGCGCAGCACGAAGTAGCCGCCGTTCTCCCACAGCGGCATCTCGCTGACCGCGGTGATGGAGCCGACGCGGCCGCCCTCGTCCATCTCGACGCAGTGGAACGACGACTGCGGCGGCACCACCATCATCGACGCGCCCGCGTCGGAGCGGGCGAACCGCTCGATCATCTCGGGCAGCGGAGCGTCGGTGAGCACGTCGGCGTAGTTGGCGAGGAACATCTCGTCGCCGTCGAGGTACTGGCGCACCCGGCGCAGCCGCTCGCCGATGGCCGACTCGATGCCGGTCTGCACGAAGGTGATGGACCAGTCGGAGATGTCGGTGGAGAGCAGTTCCGCCTTGCCGCCCCGCAGCACGAAGTCGTTGGAGGCGGTCTCGGAGTAGTTGAGGAAGAAGTCCTTGATGTGGTGCGCCCCGTAGCCGAGGCAGAGGATGAACTCGGTGTGCCCGAAGTGGGCGTAGTAGCGCATCACGTGCCAGATCAGCGGTCGCGGGCCGACCATCTGCATCGGCTTCGGGGCGTCGCCACCCGCTCCGCCTCTCATCCGCATGCCGTACCCGCCGCAGAACAGAACGACCTTCACGGGGCAACCTCGATGATCTCCAGCCGGGGAATGGGGAACACCAGGCGGGCGCCCCACTCGCCGATATAGGACAGTTGGTCGGTGAGCTCGGCCCGCAGGTTCCAGGGCAGGACGAGCACGTAGTCGGGCCGGTCGGCGGCGATGCGTTCCGGCGGCAGGATCGGGATGCGGGTGCCGGGGGTGAACCGGCCGTGCTTGTAGGGGTTGCGGTCCACCGTGTACGCCAGCAGGTCCGGGCGGATCCCGCAGTGGTTGAGCAGTGTGTTGCCCTTGCCGGGCGCGCCGTAGCCGACCACCGTCTTGCCGTGGGCGGCGGCATCGACGAGGAACCGCAGCAGGTCGAGCCGGACCCGGTTGACCGCCGCGGCGAACTCGGCGTAGCCGGACAGCTCGTGCAGGCCGGCCGCCTTTTCCCGCGCGAGCACGTCGACCACCCGCGCGCTCGGCTCGCCCGCGACCTCGGCGGGCCGGGCCCACAACCGGATGGAGCCGCCGTGCGTCGGCAGCAGCTCGACGTCCACAAGCGACAGACCACCGGAGGCCAGCGCGCGCCGCGCCGATTCCACCGTGTAGTACTGGAAGTGCTCGTGGTAGATCGTGTCGTACTGCACCTTCTCGATGAGCGTGAGCAGGTGCTGCACCTCGATGGACACCCAGCCGTCGTCGGCGACGAGCGCACGGAGCCCCTTCGTGAAGCCGATGACGTCCGGGATGTGCGCGTAGACGTTGTTGGCCACCACCAGATCGGCGGGCCCGTGCCTTTCGCGCACCCACGTTCCGGTCTCGGGGCTGAGGAACGCCGTCACGGTGGGCACGCCCGCCTCGCGCGCGGCCTTGCCGACGTTGACCGACGGTTCGATTCCCAGGCAGCGGATCCCTTGTTCCACAACGTGTTTGAGCAGGTACCCGTCGTTGCTGGCGACCTCGACCACGAAGGAGTCGCGACCGAGGCCGAGCCGCTGGACGGCCTGGCCGGTGAACGTCTTCGCGTGCTCGACCCACGAGCTCGAGAACGACGAGAAGTACGCGTACTCCGTGAAGGTGTCCTCCGGGCTGATGAGCGGCGGAATCTGCGCCAGCCAGCACTCCGTGCACACCCGCAGGTGCAGCGGGTAGGTCGGTTCCGGCTCGTCGAGCTGCTGCGCGGTGAGGAACCGCTCGCAGGGCGGCGTCGCGCCCAGGTCCACGACACTCGCCAGGCTCGTCGAACCGCAGAGTCGGCATGTGGTCATCTACTGGCTCCTCGGCCCGGCGGGGTGGTGATGCACCGGCTGATTCGCTCCGCACAGCGCGGTTGTTACAGCCGCCCGCGACGGCACGCGCAGCCGATTCGCAATTGAGACCTGCAGGTTTGCGCGTTTCCTCATCGGGCCATTCCCTGTTGGTCGTTCGCCGGGAGCCCTCGTTTGACAGCGCGTATTCGCCAGGGCTTACGATGAAGTTCGGCATGGCGAACATTGGTGGGCAGATGGACACGGACGAGACCCGGTCGCTCGCGCTGCGGCGCCGTCGCGCCCGCCGCCGCGACGCCCGCCTGCTGACCGCGCTCGGCATCGTGTTCGCGCTCGCGGTGTCCGGAGCCGTCGGATACGCCGTGCAGCCGGGTGGCTCCGGCCCCGGCGACGGCGCACTGCGCGTCGTCACCACCACGAACTTCCTCGACGACACGGTGCGGCGGATCGGCGGCGACGACGTCACGACCGTGCGGCTCATGGGCCCGGGCGTCGATCCCCACCTGTACCAGGCGAAGGCGAGCGACCTGGACGAGATGCGCTCCGCCGACGCCGTGATCGCGGTGGGGCTGTTCCTGGAGGGCTCCCTGCAGCGCACGCTCGACGAGGTGGCGCGCAGCAAGCCGGTGCTCTTCGCGGGCGAGGCGATCCCGGAGCGGCTGCTGCTCAGCCCGCCCGCCGACGCGGCGCCCGAGGAGGAGCACGACCCGCACGTGTGGTTCGACCCGCAGCTGTGGGTCCACGTCGTGGACGCCATCACGGGTGAGCTGTCCGAGCTCGATCCCGCCAACGCCGCCGACTACCGGCGGCGCGGCGCCGCCTACCGCGCCGACGTGCTCGCCATGGCCCGTGACGTGCGCGCCCTGATCGAGCGGATACCGGAGCGCAAGCGCCAGATCGTGACCTCCCACGACGCGTTCCGCTACTTCGGCAGGGCCTTCGGCATGGACGTCGTCGCCATCCAGGGCATCTCGACCCAGCAGGAGGCGACCACCACGGACATCTCGCGGGTCGCGGCCAGGATCGCGCGCAGCGGCGTGCGGTCGGTGTTCGTGGAGACCAGCGTCTCCCGGCAGACGCTGGAAGCCGTCCTCGCGGCCGTGCGAAGGCAGGGCGGCGACGTGCGCATCGGTGGTGAGCTCTACTCCGACGCCGCGGGCGACGACGGCACACCGGAAGGCACGTATCTCGGAATGGTGCGGGCCAACGCGCACCGGCTCGTGGAGGGACTGGCGTGACGAAGACGATGACCCAGGCACCCGCGGCACTCGCGGTCCACGAGCTGAGTGCCTCCTACGGCGGCAGAACGGTGCTCGACGGCGTCAGCGTGGACATTCCCGCGGGGCGGCTGTCGGGCATCGTCGGGCCCAACGGGGCGGGCAAGTCGACACTGGTGAAGGCCGCGCTCGGGCTCGTGCCCGCCACGCGCGGGCACGTCCGGCTGCTGGGCGAGCCCCTGAAACGGGTGCGCAGCCGGGTCGCCTACGTGCCGCAGCAGGAGACCGTGGCCCGCGACTTCCCCATCACCGCCGTGCAGGTGGTCGAGATGGGCCGTTACCCGCACCGGGGCTGGCTGCGCAGGCTCACCCGCGCCGACGACGAGCTGGTGGCGGCCGCCATGGAGCAGGTGGGCGTCGCCGATCTCGCGGGGCAGCCGATCGACGAGCTCTCCGGCGGCCAGCGGCAGCGGGTGTTCCTCGCCCGCGCGCTCGCCCAGCAGGCGGAGCTGGTGATCCTCGACGAGCCGTTCACCGCCGTCGACGCCCGCACCGAGTCGGCCCTGCTGGACGTGCTCACCGGGCTGTGCGCCGAAGGCCGCTCCGTGGTGGCCGTGCACCACGATCTGCGCACCGTGCTCGACCGGTTCGACCACGCCGTGCTGATGGCGGGGGGCATCGTCGCCGAGGGCGACCCCGCCGACGTGCTCACGCCCGCGAACCTCGAACAGGCCTACGGGATCGTGGTCGCCCGATGATCGGCTGGCTGCTCGACGCCCTGCCGCTGTCGTATCCGGACGCGGTGGTGGTGGTCGGCACCGCCGTGGTCGGGTTCGTCGCCGGCGCGCTCGGCCCGCTGGCGGTGCTGCGGCAGCGCAGCATGTTCGGCGACGCCATGAGCCACGGAACACTGGCGGGCGTCGCCGTCGCGTTCCTCGTCACCGGTGTCAAGGTGCCGGAGGTGCTGCTGCTCGGCGCCGCCGTGTCGGCGGGGCTGGCCGCGTTCGCGATGATCGGGCTGGAACGCGCGGGACGGCTGCGCCCGGACGCCGCCATCGGGGTGGTGCTGTCGACGTCGCTGGCCCTGGGCATCGTGCTGCTGACCCACATCGGCAGCAGTGGCGACGCGCAGCAGTCGGGGCTCAACGAGTACCTCGTGGGCCAGGCGGCCGGCATCGTGGAGCGCGACATCGTGCTCGCGCTGGCCCTGGGCGCGGCGGCGCTGGCCGTGGTCACGGTCGGCTTCCGGCTGCTGCGCTCGGCGACCTTCGATCCGGGGTTCACCGCCGTCGCCGGGGTGCCGACGTGGGCGGTGGACGCGGCCAGCACGGGCCTGCTGGCGCTGGCCGTGGTCCTCGGTGTGCGCACGGTCGGCGCGATCCTCATGGTGGCCCTGCTCGTCGCACCCGTCGTCGCGGCGCGGCAGCTGACCAAGCGGCTCGCGGCGCTCGTGCCGCTGTCCGGGCTGTTCGGCGCGGTGTGCGGCGCGGTCGGCGGCGTGGTGTCCGGGAAGGCGGAACTGCCCGCGGGGCCGGTGATCGTGCTGCTGGCGACGGCGCTGGCGGTGCTGTCGGTGGTGTTCGCGCCCAGGCGGGGTGTCCTCGCGCGGGTCAGGAGGCGCCGTGTCGCCGGATGACGTGATGATCGTCGTGATCGCCGGGCTGCTGTCCACCTCGTGCGCGCTGCTCGGCGGATTCCTCGTACTGCGCAGGCAGGCGCTGCTGCCCGACGCGGTGAGCCACGCCGTGCTGCCCGGCATCGTGCTGATCTTCCTGCTCACCGGCGAGCGGGCGTCCGCGGCGACCGTGCTGGGGGCCACCGCGTTCGGGGTGGCGTGTGTCGCGGGTTTCGAGTGGCTGCGGCGCAGCGGCATCGTCGGCTCCGACGCCGCACTCGCGCTCGTGTTCCCCGCACTGTTCTCCCTCGGGATCCTCGGCATCACGCGGTTCGCCTCGGGCGCGCACATCGACCTCGACTCGGCCATCTACGGGGACCTGACGTTCGCGCCGCTGCGCACCATGAGCCTGGCCGGGCTGGACGTGCCGACGTCGCTGGTGGTGACGGGCTGCGCGACGGTGGCGACGATCCTGTTCGTGGTGTTGCTGTGGCGGCCGCTGCACGCCAGCACGTTCGACCCGGAGTTCGCCGAGCTCAGCGGGCTGCGTGCGCGCGCGGCGGGGCGAATGCTGCTCGTCGTGGTGGCCGGGCTCGCCGTCGTCGCGTTCGACAGCGTCGGCGCCATCCTGGTGGTGACGTTCTTCATCGTGCCCGCCGCGACGGCGCGGCTGCTGACGCAGCGGCTCGGCACGATGCTCGTGGTCGCCGTCGCCGCGGGCTGGGTCAGCTCGCTGGCGGGCGAGCGCCTGGCGACGGCGATCGACTCGTCCATCCCCGGCACGATCGGGCTGGCCAGCGCGGGCCTGTTCGTGCTCGCGCTGCTGCTGGGCCGCCGCGGCCTTGCCTGGCGAGCGTTGCGGAGCCGCCGCCCGGAGTCCTGAGGCACCGCGCCTACTTGCGGATCTCCAGGGTGCAGCACTTGGGGCCGCCGCCCGCCTTGCGCAGCTCGGAGATGTCGAGCAGCACCGGCTCGTAGCCGCGGGCGGCGAGCCGGTCGGCCAGCGCGGTGGCCTCCAGCGGCAGGATCACGTTGCGGCCGTCGGAGACGCCGTTGAGCCCGAAACACTCCGCGTCGGCGGTGCCTGCCACCACGGCGTCGGGGAACATCCGCCGCAGCACCCGCAGCGAGCCGGGCGAGAACGCCTGCGGGTAGTAGGCGATCTGCGCCTGCCGCGTGTCGGTGGCCTCGCTGAGGACGAACAACGCGGTGTCCAGGTGGTAGTAACGCGGGTCGGTCAGCCGCAGCGACACCACGGGCACTCCCAGCGTCTCCTGCGCCTCGGCGTGCGCCTCCGGGTCGGTGCGGAAGCCGGTGCCCGCGAGCAGCACGGAGCCCGTCCAGGCGAAGTCGCCCTCGGCCTCGTTGATCCGCCGCGGCATCGTGAGGTCGCGGTAGCCGTGCTCGACGAACCAGCGGCGGAAGTGCTCGGCCTCGGCGGCACGCTGCGGCGCGCGGAACCGCGCGCCCAGCACGCGGCCGTCGATCACGGTGCCGGAGTTGGCGGCGAACACCATGTCCGGAAGCCCCGGCCGCGGCTCGACCTCCTCGACGGTGTGCCCGAGGTCGCGGTAGGTGTCGCGCAGGATGGTCCACTGCTCCATCGCGCGGTCGACGTCGACGGGCGTGCTCGGGTCCATCCACGGGTTGATCACGTAGTCGACGGCGAAGTACCGCGGAGGGCACATGAGGTAGTGACGGGGGGTGGGCACACGCACGGGCAACGGGGAGGTGTCCGTCATACTTCGAATGTATTGGTGCCAGATCATGCAATCAATCGCTGTTGGTTGCGTGTTTATGTGCTAAACATTGCGTGTGAACACGCTCGATCAGCGAATCGTTTCGTGCCTGGTGGCCAACGCGCGGTCCAGCTATGCCGAGATCGGCAAGGTGGTCGGACTGTCGGCGCCGGCCGTGAAGCGCAGGGTGGACCGGCTGCTGGAAACCGGCGTGCTGCGCGGCTTCACGGCCGTGGTGGACCCCGAGGCGCTGGGCTGGGGCACCGAGGCGTTTGTCGAGGTGCACTGCCAGGGCAACGTCTCGCCGGCCCGCATCCGGGCTCACCTGGAGCCGCTGCCGGAGGTCGTCGCCGCGTACACTGTGTCGGGAGCGGCCGACGCGATCGTGCACCTGCGCGCGGCCGACATCCACCACCTCGAGGACGCGCTGGAGCGTCTGCGCGGGCTCGAGATCATCGACCGCACGGTGTCCACGGTGGTGCTCTCGACACTGCTCGAGCGGCCGCCGAACCGTACCGCCGATCCCACGAACTGAGATCGACAACGGCGTTACCACTGGTCACAGGTAAGCCGGATCACACCCCTGCGCACCCCCTGAAAACAACAAGTAATCTCGAAGTATTGACGCGTGTCCCGCGCCCAGTCGTGAGAGAGGGATTCCCTGGCCCATGAGCACGAGTGCGAACGGCAGTGGCACCGGCGCGCTGTCGGCGACGCGACCCACGGAGGTCAGTCAGCTCGACCGAGTCGTCATCCGGTTCGCCGGTGACTCGGGCGACGGCATGCAGCTGACGGGCGACCGGTTCACCTCGGAGGCCGCGGCGTTCGGGAACGACCTCGCCACGTTGCCGAACTACCCCGCCGAGATCCGCGCCCCGCAGGGCACCATCCCCGGCGTCTCCAGCTTCCAGGTCCACTTCGCCGACTACGACATCCTCACCCCCGGCGACCGGCCGGACGTGCTGGTGGCGATGAATCCCGCCGCGCTGAAGGCGAACCTGGCCGACGTCCCGAACGGCGGGACGATCATCGTCAACACCGACGAGTTCACCAAGCGCAACCTCTCCAAGGTCGGATACGGCTCCGACCCGCTCGAGGACGACTCGCTCTCGGCCTACGAGGTGCACCGGGTGGCGATGTCGACCCTGACGCAGGGCGCGCTGGCCGACACCGGCCTCGGCAAGAAGGACGCCGAGCGCTGCAAGAACATGTTCGCGCTCGGTCTGCTGTCGTGGATGTACCACCGGCCGACCGAGGGCACCGAGCGGTTCCTGCGCGAGAAGTTCGCCAAGAAGCCGGACATCGCCGAGGCCAACGTGCTGGCCTTCCGCGCGGGCTGGAACTACGGCGAGACCACCGAGGCCTTCGGCACGACGTTCGAGGTGGCGCCTGCCAAGCTGGCGCGCGGCACCTACCGGCAGATCACCGGCAACACGGCGCTGGCCTACGGGATCGTCGCCGCGGGGCAGCGCTCCGGCCTGCCGGTGCTGCTGGGCACCTACCCGATCACGCCGGCCTCCGACGTGCTGCACGAGCTGTCCAAGCACAAGAACTTCGGCATCCTCACGTTCCAGGCCGAGGACGAGATCGCCGGCATCGGCGCGGCACTGGGCGCCTCCTACGGCGGCGCACTGGGCGTGACGTCCACGTCCGGCCCCGGCATCGCGCTGAAGAGCGAGACCATCGGGCTCGGCGTCATGACCGAGCTGCCGCTGCTCGTCATCGACGTGCAGCGCGGCGGCCCGTCCACCGGCCTGCCGACGAAGACCGAGCAGGCCGACCTGCTGCAGGCCATGTTCGGCCGCAACAGCGAGTCGCCGGTGCCGATCGTGGCGCCGTGCACGCCCGCCGACTGCTTCGACATCGCGCTGGAGGCCACCCGCATCGCGCTGACCTACCGCACGCCGGTGCTGCTGCTCTCCGACGGCGCCATCGCCAACGGCTCGGAGCCGTGGCTGATCCCCGACGTCGAGTCGCTGCCGGACCTGCGGGTGACGTTCGCGTCGGAGCCCAACGCGCCTGACGGCTCCGGCGAGTTCTGGCCCTATGTCCGCGATCCGGAGACGCTGGCCCGCGAGTGGGCGGTGCCGGGCACACCCGGCCTGCAGCACCGCATCGGCGGCCTGGAGAAGGCCGACGGCAAGGGCAACATCTCCTACGACCCGGACAACCACGACCACATGGTCCGGCTGCGCCAGCGCAAGATCGACAACATCGACGTGCCGGACGTGGAGGTGGACGACCCCAGCGGCGGCAGGGCCCGCGTGCTGGCGCTGGGCTGGGGCTCGTCGTTCGGGCCGATCGGCGCCGCGTGCCGGCGGGTGCGCAAGAACGGCATGCCCATCGCGCAGGCCCACCTGCGCCACCTCAACCCGTTTCCCAAGAACCTCGGCGAGGTACTCGCCGCCTACGACACCGTCGTGGTGCCGGAGATGAACCTCGGCCAGCTGGCGACGCTGCTGCGCGCCAAGTACCTCGCGGACATCAAGTCCTACACCAAGATCGCCGGACTGCCGTTCAAGGCCGAAGAGCTCGAGAACGTCTTCACCGACATCATCCGTGACAAGGAGGTCGTGGCATGACCGCCACCGACCTGGGTCTCCCGCGGATCGGCGGGCTCGACCTGGTCCCGACCACCGACGAGCCGCAGAAGGCCAAGGAGTACAAGTCCGACCAGGAAGTGCGCTGGTGCCCGGGCTGTGGCGACTACGTGGTGCTCAACACCATCCAGTCGTTCCTGCCGACCCTGGGGCTCAAGCGCGAGAACATCGTGTTCATCTCGGGCATTGGCTGCTCCAGCCGCTTCCCGTACTACATGAACACCTACGGGATGCACTCCATCCACGGCCGTGCGCCCGCGATCGCCACCGGCCTGGCGACCACGCGTCCGGACCTGTCGGTGTGGGTGGTCACCGGTGACGGCGACGCGCTGTCGATCGGCGGCAACCACCTGATCCACAGCCTGCGCCGCAACGTCAACCTCAAGATCCTGCTGTTCAACAACCGGATCTACGGCCTGACCAAGGGCCAGTACTCGCCGACCTCCGACCAGGGCATGGTCACCAAGTCCACGCCGATGGGCTCGGTGGACACCCCGTTCAACCCGGTGTCGCTGGCGCTGGGTGCCGAGGCGTCGTTCGTGGGCCGCGCGCTGGACTCGGACAAGAAGGGCCTGACCGAGGTGCTGACCGCCGCCGCGCAGCACCGCGGCTCGGCGCTGGTGGAGATCTACCAGAACTGCCCGATCTTCAACGACGGCGCGTTCGACGTGCTCAAGGACTCCGACGAGGCGCAGCGGCGGCTGATCCCGCTCAGGGCGGGTGAGCCGATCCGGTTCGGCCCGGAGGGCGAGTACGGCGTCGGCCGTGGCGGCTGGGGCGGCCTGGAGGTCGGCAAGGTTTCCGAGATCGGCGAGGAGAACGTCGTCGTGCACGACCCGACCATCGCCGACACCGCGTACGCGTTCGCCCTGTCGCGGCTGGGCGACCAGAGCCTGAACCACACGCCCACCGGAATCTTCCGGCAGGTCAGCAGGCCCACCTACGACGACCAGGCCCGCGCGCAGGTGGAGCAGGCCGCCCAGGCCAAGACCCCGGATCTGCAGGCGCTGCTGCGCGGCAAGGACACCTGGACAGTCGCCTGAGCGATCGATCTCCGCTCGACACGACGCGGCCCCGGGGCTGAACAGCCTCGGGGCCGCGTTCGTGTCCGGGTCCGGGATCAGCTGAGCGGGCGGAACCCCACGCGCTCGGCGTCGGCGGGCGTGCGGAACCACACCTCGGCGACCATGCGCTCGAACTGCGGCGAGTCCTCGGTGCAGTAGCGCAGCGCGGTGACGCTTGCCTTCACGGTGTAGTCATCCGACGGCCTGCCGCCTCCCGGCCGCGGCATCGCCGAGCCGGGCCCGAACGGGCCGGGGGGAAGGCCGTCGCCGGGTCCGGGGTCACGGGCGGGAGGCGTCGGCGCCGAAGGACCGGGGGCGACGGCGGGTTCGAACAGGGAGCCGCTGTGCGCACCGCCCTCCGGCTCGGGTTCGCGCCGGGTGACCGGCCGCATCGACGGCTGGATGGGTTTGGGTGGCTCGAAGCCACCGGGAGGCGACTGCCGCGGCCTGCGCTTCGGCAGCACCTGAGTCTGCTCGACGGCGGGCTCGTCCTCCGGCTCCGTGCCGGGGTCGCTGAACGCGTACGCCGGGGGCGGGTCGGCCTGCGGCTGCTCGTCGGCGGCGCGGTGCCGGGCGGTCTCCGGCTCCTGCTGCGGCTGGTACCCCATGGGCTCGAACAGGCTCGGCGCGCGCCGCGGCTGCTCCGGCTCGGGCTCGGGCTCGGGCTCCGGTTCGGGTTCGCGCTCGGGCTCCGGCTCCGCGTATTCGTGGTAGGGCTGGTCGTCGTAGGTCTCCTGGTAGGTCCCCGGCTCCTCGTACCCGTGCCGTTCCTCGGCGAACCGCGGCTCGTCGTGCGGCTCGACCTCGGGCTCGGGCTCAGGCTCCGGGACGCTGCGCATCGAGTCGTCGCCGCCCAGTACGGCGCTGACGCCCGGCGCGCCGTACTGCTCGTGCCGGTCCTGCTCGCGCTGCCACCGGTCAATGTCGTCCTCGTCGTCGGCCGCGGCGGCAGGCTGGAAGCCCTGCAGACTGTCGCGCTCGTGCCAGTTGGTGGCCGGGGTCGGGGGCATCTGCTGCGTCAGCTCGGCCTGTGCGGGTTCGGAGGGGGTGAACTGCCTGGTCGACGGCATGGGCGCGACCGGGTCGGACTCGTCGCCGTGGGCGGCGCCCCCGAACATCGCGGGCTCCGGGCGCGGCCCCGGCTGGACCGGTGCCGGGGTGGACTCAGCGGCGGCGAGTCTGCGCTCCAGCTCGCGCACACGGCGCTGGGCGGGCCGGACCAGGAAGAGCCAGGCGAGGAACGCGCCCAGCACGAACGCGATCGCGCTGAACACCCACACCTGTCCGAAAATGGACATACCCGCGCTGTCCTCCTCGTGTTCTGTTCACCTGGCGACGGCGCAGCGGCCCGTCAACGAGTGCGCGCGACGAGGTAGTCGGCTACCGATTCGCAGGCGTCCCGTGCCGGGGTCGGCGGCAGGGCCGCCAGCTCCGTTCTCGCGCGCTGAGCGTAGTCGGAAAGGGTGACCCGCGCGCGCTCGAGCCCGCGGGAACCGCGCAGGCGCTCCAGCGCCTCCCCCACCAGGGTGTCGTCCTCGAGGGGAGCGCTGCGCAGCAGCTCGACGAGCCGCGCGTCGGGGGCCGGTTCGGCCAGCTCGTAGAGCATCGGCAGCGTGCGGACGCCCTCCCGGAGGTCGGTGCCCTGCGACTTGCCGAGCTCGTGCGACGGCGAGTCGATGTCGATGATGTCGTCGGAGATCTGGAAAGCGGTGCCGATGATCTCGCCGAACCGGCACAGCGCCTCGATGTGGTCCGCAGGGGCGCCGGAGAGCATCCCGCCGAAGCGGCCCGAGGTGGCGATCAGCGAGCCGGTCTTCTGCGCGATGACCGACAGGTAGTGCTCGACGGCGTCCTCGCCCTCGCCCGGGCCGACCGTCTCGCGCATCTGGCCGGTGACCAGCTCACCGAATGTCTCGGCGATGATCCGGGCCGCGTCCGTGCCCAGGTCGGCGACGAGGCGGGACGCGTGCGCGAACAGGAAGTCGCCGGTGAGGATGGCCACCGTGTTGTCCCAGCGCGCGTTGACGCTCGGGGCGCCGCGGCGCATGGTGGCCTCGTCCATCACGTCGTCGTGGTACAGCGTGGCCAGGTGCACGAGCTCGACGGACGCGGCGGCGGTGATCACCGCGTCGCGGCCCTCGGTGCCGAACTGCGAGGCCAGGAGGGTGAACAGCGGACGGAAACGCTTGCCACCGGCTTCCACCAGGTGCCGGGCAGGCTCGTGCACGGCGGCCACCTCGCTGCGCACGACGTCACGGAGGATGCGCTCGACGTCGCGCAGCCCGTCGGCGAGGGTCCGGAGCAGACCCTCGTCGGCGATCTGCAGCCCGACTGCAGCGCGCAACTCCTCGATGGCGCCATCACGCACTGACACGTCGGCTCCGCCCTTTCCGGCACTGGGTCACGGTCCTCACCAGCCTAATGGGAGACATTGACCTGCCGATCACCCGCTGGTCACGCCGTTGCGTGATGCTGACGACACCACCCGCGCAAACGCTTGCGACTTCCGCCGAAGCCGTCCCCGAGGGAGGGGAACCGTGCTAGCGTCCGAACCGTCGTACACGGAGCGTAGGTGCTACGTCACGGCACGAGGGGGAGCGAGTGAAGAGGGAGATTCGCGGGCAGGCGATACCCGTGACGCAGGTCTACGTGCCGCGGGAGCGCCCGGAGCGCGACACCACGCAGACGGATACTCCCGGCACCTCCTGGTTCGACACCGTCATCGCCACCGCAGGCCCCGGCTACGCCTTCACCCCCGACCAACTCCACACCATCGCAGGCGAATGGGAAACCCTCGCCGAGCGCTACAAGGCCGCGAAGCGAACTGCGCAGCAGATCGCTCTCGTCGAAGGGCCCGGGGCCGAGTACGCAAGCATCAACAACGCGGAAAAGATACGAGCATCGGGTTTGGCACTGATGCAAGCGCTGGACGAGCGCGCGAACTACTGCGAGACGATGGCTGGCAAGTTTCGCACGGCCTTGAGCAGTTACAGTCGCGCGGAAGGTGATGCGGCTGCCGAGGTCAAGGCAAGAGGGAAGTTCTGATGCGTCGACTGGTCCTCTTGTTCACCTCACTGACGTTTTCTGCCGTGCTGGCCATGGCCTGCACAGGAATGGAGCCGGGCGAGGCAGTGCCGACCGCTACCGGGCAAGCCGGCCCGAGTTCGCTGGTCACGGAAGACCAATTCCCCGCCTACGGCGCACCCCCGGCCGATCCTGCCCTGGACATCACCCATTTTCTGGCGCACCCATGCGACGCGGTGACGGAACAGCAGAAGGCCGCGTTCGTTGGCTCCGATGCGGAGGCCACCGCCAACGTCAGTGGCGGTACCGGTCCCGAATGCGTGTGGGGTCCGCCCGATCAGTCGCGGGCGCGGTTTGCCGTGGCGTTCCCACGGATCGACGATCGAGGGCTGACGACCCTGTACCGGAACCGAGCGACCGCCGCGTTCTTCGAGGAGATGCCCTTGGCGGCAGGTTATCCGGTCGTCGCATATGGCGTGACGGATAACCGCGGTGAAGGCGAATGCACCGTTCGTGTCGGCGTCAGCGACCGCGACACGGTCGACATCACGCTCTACCTCAGCGACAACAAAGTCGGACAACTCGACCCCTGCGAGGCGGCACACGAAGTCGCCACCGCAGTCGTCGGCAACATCAAGGCAAGGAACTGACATGCCCACAACCGACGTGACGTGGAG
The DNA here is from genome assembly GCF_003202285.1 of Prauserella muralis. Taxonomy (GTDB): domain Bacteria; phylum Actinomycetota; class Actinomycetes; order Mycobacteriales; family Pseudonocardiaceae; genus Prauserella_B; species Prauserella_B muralis. Next base: position 1,446,091 of record NZ_MASW01000001.1, on the reverse strand, counting down.
CATCGCCGTAACGAGGGCAAACGTCGACTGGCGCATGGTGAGGGGGACAGCATGAAAAGGGAGATCCCCGGCGAAGCCATACCCACCATGCAGGTCTACGTCCCCCGCGATACCCCGAAGACCGGCAACGACCAGATGGAGACTCCCGGCACCTCCTGGTTCGACACCGTCATCGCCACCGCAGGCCCCGGCTACGCCTTCACCCCCGCCCAACTCCACACCATCGCAGGCGAATGGGAAACCCTCGCCGAGCGCTACGAAAGGGCCAGACTGCGGGCACAGGCGCTGATCGACGCGGAAGGCCCCGGCGCAGAGTATGCCAGCATTAACAATGCGGAGAAGGTGCGCGAATCGGGTCGAGCCTTGAGCAAGGCGCTCGAGGAACGCGTCGCGTACTGCACGACCATGGCCGAGAAGTTCACAGCCGCACTGGGTGCCTATTCGATGGCGGAAGACGCTGCGGGGGAGAGAATGCGCGCCACCGGGGGTAGTATGTGATGCCTCGCCCGCACCGGCTCACCACCGCCGCCGTCCTGGCACTCGCCCTTTGCCTCACCGGCTGCACCGGCACGGAACCCGGCGATCCGCAACTGGACGCATCAGCGCCGACCACTGCAACCGCGGAAAGCAGCTCACCTACCGGAGCAGCCGTGCCGCCGGTCGACCGGCCCTTGAACATCGATGACTTTTTGCGGTCGCCTTGTGCTGCGCTCACGAAGCAGCAGATCGACGCGTTTCTCGGGCCGAGCGCCACGGCAAAGCCGGACCCTGCCGCGTCCACCGGGCCTGACTGCCGGTGGGGTACCGATATGCGGCACGCCCGTATCTACGTCATCTTTCCTCGGGTATCCGAGCGGGGTCTTGCAGCCGTCTACCAGAACCATGACGAGAAGTACGATTTCTTCCGAGAGATGCCGTTGGCCGCAGGATATCCATCAGTCGCCTACGGAGTGACCGACAACCGCGGTGAAGGCGAATGCACCGTTCGTGTCGGCGTCAGCGACCGCGACACGGTCGACATCACGCTCTACCTCAGCGACAACAAAGTCGGACAACTCGACCCCTGCGAGGCGGCACACGAAGTCGCCACCGCAGTCGTCGGCAACATCAAGGCAAGGAACTGACATGCCCACAACCGACGTGACGTGCAGCATCGCCGAAACGAGGGCAAACGTCGACTGGCGCATGGTGAGGGGGACAACGTGAAGAGGGAGATCCCCGGCGAAGCCATACCCACCATGCAGGTCTACGTCCCCCGCGACACCCCGAAAACCGGCAACGACCAGACGGAGACTCCCGGCACCTCCTGGTTCGACACCGTCATCGCCACCGCAGGCCCCGGCTACGCCTTCACCCCCGACCAACTCCACACCATCGCAGGCGAATGGGAAACCCTCGCCGAGCGCTACGCGCAAGCCAAGGTGAAAGCACAGATCATCGCCTATGCCGAGGGCCCCGGGGCCGATTACGCGAGCATCAACAACGCCGAGAAAGTGAGCGCATCGGGCACGGAGCTCCTCGCCGCCCTCGATGAGCGAGTGCGCTACTGCGAGCAAATGGCGCAGAAGTTCCGCGCAGCCTTTGGCGCCTACCTCGCCGCCGAGGACAACGTCCGCGCCGAGGTCCTGGACCGCGGGGGCAGGTACTGATGGGACGCACCAGCCGCCTGGTAGCCGCGACCGCGGCCGCCGGTCTTGTCGCGGGCTGCACCGGTACCGAGCCTGGCGAAGCGGTTCCGGGAAGCCCCACGCCCAGCTCGTCTGCGGGCGCTGGCTCTCCCGACAACGGGGCGCCCAAGGTGGAGCGGCCGCTGAATGTCCAACCACTGCTCGCTGCACCTTGCGACACGCTCACTGAAAGCCAGGTCGAGACCTTCCTCGGTTCGGGCGCCAGCGCCAAGGCGGCCCCCGAAGGCATCACGGGACCCGAGTGCAGCTGGACGACAGATCATCAACATGCCCGGATCTACCTCACCTTCCCGGATCTCGACGACGCTGGATTGACGAGTCTGTATCGCAACAGGCAGAAGGGCGAGTTCTTCGAGGAGATGCCGCCAGCAGCCGGTTATCCGGTTGTCGCCTACGGGATCACGGACAACCGCGGCGAAGGCGAATGCACCGTTCGTGTCGGCGTCAGCGACCGCGACACGGTCGACATCACGCTCTACCTCAGCGACGACAAAGTCGGACAACTCGACCCCTGCGAGGCGGCACACGAAGTCGCCACCGCAGTCATTGGCAACATCAAGGCAAGGAACTGACATGGCCGAGGAAGCACCCATCAGCGCGGGTGAGATCTACGCGAAGATCCACGGCGGGCCCGGCGAGCCGGGGCTCAGCGCAGCACACGAGGCCGCTCGCGACCTCGCCAACGAGCTCGAGGACTGCGCCCACCAGGTCTTCGGTCTGGCCCAGAAGATCCACGAAGGGTGGCAGGGCGAGGCGGCTGACGGCGCATCCAACGCAGCCATACCTCTTGCCGAGGCCTCCGTCACGGACGCCATCTACCTCGCGACCGCAGGCAATGCCGTCACCGAGCAGATCAGCGCGTTCGGCACCGTGCGCAACTCCGTGGTCCCCGTCGCCGACTCGCTGCCGGAGATGGAAGCCCTCGACATCGTCGTCCCCGGCCGCTACGAGTCACGGCTCGCCGAGCACGAGGCGCAGGCACGCGCGAACGTCCAGGCGTTCGCGACCTACCACCAGGCCAGCACCGCCAACGCCGAGACCGTGCCCGCCTCCTACTACTCGCTGAGCGACACCGGCGCCCGCATCGCCGTCGCCGAGAGCCCCGCGGCCACACCCGGCAGGGAGACCGTCGGCGGCACCGCGGGCACCGTCGCCCCCGCCGGCTCCGTGCGCGCACCCGCACCGGCGACCCACGTGCCTGGCAGCGGCACCGCGGCCAGCAACACCTCGGTCCGGCCGCCGGGCCGGCGCCCGGACGTGCCCGCCGCGTCGGCCCCCGCGACAGAGACCGCGGACACTCCCGGATCGCCAGGAGCCCGACCGCCCGCCGGCATCCCGACACAGGACGGATCCCGGCAGCCGGACGACGGCACCCACGCCGCCACCTACACGCCCCAGCCGGTGAACCCACCCACGCCGCAGCCCGACTCCTACCAGTTCGGCCCCACCGGAAAACCGATCAACCACCTCAACACCGGCACCGGCCCCTGGGCACCGCCCAACCCGTACACGAGCACCGGCACCGGCACTCCCGGCACCGGCACGGGCACCGGTGGTCCCGGTACCGGAGCCCGCGGCGGCTACGGCGGCACCGCCTGGCGTGGCGGCACGCCCGGATTCGGCCAGGCACCCGGGCAGACACCGGGCCAGACACCGCCCGCACCGGGCCGGGGCACGGGCGCCGCCCTGCCCGGCGAACCGGTCTCCCGCGGCGGCACCGCTGCCACGACGGGCGCCGCCGGAGCCCGCGGCGCGGCCGGAATGCCGCTGGGTGCCATGGGCGGAGGCCGGGGCCGCGAGGAGGACAAGGACCGCCAGCCGCCGCCCTACCTGCGCAACCCCGACCCCGACGACACCTTCGCCGGACCACCGCAGGCCGCCGCGCCACCCGTGCTGGGCGAGCGCAGACCCGGCACCGACGCCGAGCGCAAGGAAAGGTAAGCCAGCCGGTGGAGTTGTCGCTGCGCACACTGCTCGGCGCCATGCAATGGGCAGGTTGCGGGGAGCCGCACCTGATCTTCGCCGGGGGTGCCGAGTACGTTCCGCCCGCGGCCGCCGGCCGCGAACGCCGCGCCCTGTTCGACGAGCTCACCGAACTCGGAGTCACCGTCGGCAAAGAGCTCGACCCCGAGTTCGAACGCTGGCTGCACGTCCTGGACCGGCCGCACACCGAGTACTACGCCTACGCGCGCACCGGCGACGAGCAGTTCGGCGTGCTGATCGCCGTCCGGGGCAGCACCACCGTCGTCGCGGAGCACCACGACAAGCGGGTGTGGCTGCGGTCCGTGGGCGAGCGCGACTACCCGGCCCTGCTGGTGGAGCTCCTTCCCTCGGTGCGGCCCGCCGCGTTCACGCCGTTCTCGCTGCCCGCGAGCGCCTACCCCGGATCAGGTCCCGAAGCCCGGCAGCTCGACACGCTGCTGGACCCTCCGCCCCGCGGCATGGGTCACCTGCACACCGCCCGCCGTCCCGGCGGCGGCCCGCGCCAGCAGGCCGTCGCACCGGTCAGCTACCTGGACACCGCCGCAGGGCGGGTCGGTATCGAGCACACCGCCGACGCACACCTGACGGTCTTTCCCGGCGACCCCACCGGGCTCGCCGCGAGGCTGGCCGCAGCCCGATCCACACTGGACTGACCGTCAGGAGCCGAGCGCGAAGCCCCCGGCGCCGGCCCAGTCGAGCGCGAAGGTCGGCGCCACCCCGAGCAGCAGCGTCACCACGACGCCCAGCGTGATCGCCGCCGTGGTGAACGCGCCGGGCACGCTCACGCTCGGCCCCTCCGGCGCGGGCTCCGAGAAGTACATCAGGACCACGACGCGCAGGTAGAAGAACGCCGCCACGGCGCTGAACACCAGCGCGATCACCACCAGCGGCGCCATCCCGTCGGACAGCGCCGCCGAGAAGACGACGAACTTGCCGACGAAGCCGCTCGTGAGCGGGATCCCCGCCAGCGCGAGCAACAGGAACGTGAACACACCCGCCAGCAGCGGTGACCGCTTGGCCAGCCCCGCCCACGCCGACAGATGCGTCGCCTCGCCCGTCGAGTCACGCACCAGCGAGATCACGCCGAACGCCGCCAGCGTCGTGAAGCCGTACGCCAGCAGGTAGAACATCGTGCCGGACAGGCCCTCGTCGGTGAGCGCCATCGTCCCGATGAGCAGGAACCCGGCGTGCGCGATCGAGGAGTACGCGATCATGCGCTTGACGTCGGTCTGGGTCAGGCCGAGGACGGCGCCGATGAGCATCGAGACGATCGCCACCGCCCACAGCACGCCGCGCCATTCCCAGTTGGTCGTCTCGAACGCGACCGTGAGCACCCGCAGGATCGCGCCGAACGCGGCGACCTTCGTGCACGCCGCCATGAACGCCGTGATCGGGGTCGGCGCGCCCTGGTAGACGTCCGGAGTCCAGGTGTGGAACGGCCCGACGGAACCCTTGAACAGCAGGCCCACCAGCAGCAGGCCGAGCCCGGCGAACAGCAGCGTGTCGGACCGGTCGGTGCCCGCGGTGGCGTTGGCGATGTCGGCGAGCCGCACCGAGCCCGCGTAGCCGTACAGCAGCGCGAGGCCGTAGAGGAAGAACGCGCTGGCGAACGCGCCGAGCAGGAAGTACTTGACCGCCGCCTCCTGCGAGATGAGCCGCCTCCTGCGCGCGAGCCCGCACATCAGGTACAGCGGCAGGCTCAGCACCTCGAGCGCGATGAACATCGTCAGCAGGTCGTTGGCCGCGGTGAACGCCATCATCCCGCCGAGTGCGAACAGCGTCAGCGGGAACACCTCGGTCTGCATGCCCGTCGAGCCGACCTGCTCACGGTCCTGCACCGTGCCGGGCGCGATGCCCGCCTGAGCGACGAACGCGCCGCCCGGCTCCACCGAGCGGTCGGCGATCAGCAGCAGCGCCGCCAGCGCGAGCGCCAGTAGCGTGCCCCACAGGAACAGGGCGGGCCGGTCCACCGCGAGCGTGCCGGACAGGGTGGTGACCCCGCGCTCCGGCGAGTCGCCCGCGTACGCGCCGAGCGCGACGCCCGCCCCCGCCAGCGCGAGCAGGCTCAGCGTGACCTGCCCCGGCCACCGCTGGTGCTTGGGCAGGAACGCCTCGAACAACACCCCGACACACGCCGCGCCGAGAATGATCAGCATCGGCAGGATCGCGGCGTAGTCGATGGGCGGTGCCTCGATGTCCGCCTGGGCCAGAAAAACGTTCGTCACGGCTGGGATTACCTTTCCTGCACCGCTGTGAGAGTCGCGTCCACCGTCGGCGTGACCGTGTCGAGCACCGGCTTCGGGTAGAAGCCGAGGCCGAGGACCAGCACCACGAGCGGTGCGAGCACCGCGATCTCGGTGACCGACAGGTCACGGATGGTCTTCTTCGCCCCGGCTTCGGGTGCCTCCACCGCACCGGGCCCCGGACTGGCCCCGAGCAGCGCGTCACCGCGCACGGGACCGGTCATGATGCGCTGGTACAGCCACAGCACGTACGCGGCGGCCAGCACCATGCCGACCGTGGCCACGATGGCGTAGGCCGGCCTGGTCTCGAACGCGCCAAGCAGCACCAGGAACTCGCTGATGAACGAGTTGGTGCCCGGCAGGGACAGCGTGGACAGGCCCGCGAGCAGCAGCATGCCGCCGAGGATGGGCGTCACCTTCGCCATGCCACCGTAGTCGGAGATCCGGGTGGAGCCGCCTCGCGCCGCGATGATGCCGACCACGAGGATCAGCATGCCGGTGGCGATGCTGTGGTTGAGCATGTAGGTCGCCGACCCCACCATCGCCTGCTGCGTGAACGCGAAGATGCCGATGGCGATGAAGCCGAAGTGCGCGAGCGAGACGTAGGCGACGAAGCGCTTCATGTCCTGCTGCCCGGCCGCGAGCATCGATCCGTAGATCACGCCGATGACGCCGAGCACCAGCACCAGCGGCGCGAGGCGCTCGCTGCCCTCCGGGAACATCGGCAGGCAGTAGCGCAGGAAGCCGAAGGTGCCGACCTTGTCGAGCACGCCGACCAGCAGCACGGTGACGCCGATGGGCGCCTGCCCTGCCGCGTCGGGCAGCCAGGTGTGGAACGGCACCAGCGGCGCCTTGATCGCGAACGCCAGGAAGAAGCCGAGGAACAGCCAGATCTGGGTGCTCGCCGGTGCGTCGCTCACCACGTCGACCAGCGTGGCCCAGTCGAACGTGCCCTGGCCCAGCTCGTCGGCGGCCAGCGAGTACGCGCCGATCGCCGAGGCGAGCATGATCAGGCCGCCGAGGAAGGAGTACAGGAAGAACTTGACCGCCGCGTACTGCCGCCGCGCACCGCCGTAGCCGCCGATGAGGAAGTACATCGGGATCAGCATGATCTCGAACAGCACGTAGAACAGGAACACGTCGGTCGCGGCGAACACAGCGATGGTCAGCGCCTGCTGCACGAGGATCAGCGCGAGGAAACCCGCGGCGCTGCGGCCCTCCGGCAGCTTGTCGGTCGAGTGCAGTGCCCCGATGACGATCGGCACGAGCAGCGCGATGACGGCGATCATCAGCAGCGCGATGCCGTCGATGCCGAACGAGATGTGGACGCCGAAAGCCGGGATCCAGTCCATCGAGGACGCCTGCTGGATGCGCTCGCCGCCCGGGTCGTATGCGAGCCACAGCGGCACGATCAGCAGCAACTCCACGATGGACACCGCGAGTGCGGTGATCGTGGCGAGCCGGTCGTTCGACCGCAGGCCGGTGAGAGCCAGCGCTCCCGCAAGGGGGAGCAGGATGAGAGCGAGCAACACAGTCATGAGTTCCCACCAAGGTGAGTCGCGGCAGTCAACTGGCCCCGAGAGCGCGCCCCCGCCGAAGGCACGGTGATGGTGGCGGCGGGGCGCTCACCCAACACCACGCGAGGAGACGCTCCCAGCGGGAGCGCCCCGGCGACACCATCACGTCGGCGCGCAGATCGCGAAAACACAGTCATGAGTCCTCACCAAGGCGAGTCGCGGCAGTCAGCAGTACCCGAGAGCGCGCCCCCGCCGAAGGCACGGTGATGGCGGCGGGGTGCGCGGATCGCGAAGAAGCAGTCACGAGTACCTCACCGCCAGGAGTGCACCGACGAGCAGGACGCCGCCACCGAGCATCGACAGTGCGTAGGAGCGGACGAATCCGGTCTGGAGTCTGCGGAGCCGGCCCGACCCTCCGCCGAGCCCGGCGGCGAGTCCGTTGACGGCGCCGTCGACGCCCCGGTTGTCCGCGAAGACCGAGAAGCGGGTCAGCCACAGGCCGGGCGTGGCCACCAGCGCCTCGTTGAGCGCGTTGCCGTAGAGGTCCTTCCGCGCGGCACGCACCGGCCAGGACACGTTCGCCGGCCGCTCCACCGGGGTGTCGCGCCTGCCGAACAGCGTCCACGCCAGCAGCACACCCAGCGCCGAGATCAGCACGGTCAGCCACGGGATCAGCGCGTGCGGCAGCACACCGTGGTCGGACTCGGACAGCTCGCCCACGGCGGGCACGAGGAACTCGGCGAGCGTGTCGCCGCTGATCAGCAGCGCACCGGCGGCCACGGAGCCGACGGCCAGCACGATCATCGGCACCGTCATCACCGGCGGCGACTCGTGGGGATGGAACTCGCGCCCGTCGGCGGAGGTGGTCTCGCGCCAGCGCTGCTTGCCGAAGAACGTCAGCAGAACGAGGCGGGTCATGTAGAACCCGGTGATGCCGGCGGCCAGCAGCGCGGAGCCACCGAAGATCCAGCCACGCCAGCCTTCCTGGCCGAACGCGGCCTCGATGATCGCGTCCTTGGTGTAGAAGCCGGACAGGAACGGGAACCCGATGATCGCCAGGTAGCCGAGGCCGAACGTCGCGAACGTGATCGGCATCTTCCGGTAGAGGCCGCCGAACTTGCGCATGTCGACCTCGTCGTTCATGGCGTGCATGACCGACCCTGCACCGAGGAACAGGCCTGCCTTGAAGAAGCCGTGCGTGAGCAGGTGCGCGATCCCGAGCGCGTAGCCGAACGGGCCGAGCCCGACGGCGAGCATCATGTAGCCGATCTGACTGACCGTGGAGTACGCCAGCACCTTCTTGATGTCGTCGTAGGCGCAGCCGATGATCGACCCGAGCAGCAGCGTGAACGCGCCGACGATGGTCACCAGCAGGCGGCCGTCCTCGGTGAGGTTGTAGATCGGCGCCGAGCGGGCCACCAGGTACACGCCTGCGGTCACCATCGTCGCGGCGTGGATGAGCGCCGAGACCGGGGTGGGGCCCTCCATGGCGTCGGGCAACCACGCCTGCAGCGGGAACTGACCGGACTTGCCGCACGCGCCGAGCAGGAGCAGCAGACCGATCGCGGTCACCACGCCCGGCGACACGTCACCGATGCCCGCGAACACCTCGGCGTAGCTGGTGCTGCCGATGTGCTTGAACATCAGGAAGATCGCCAGCGCCAGGCCGACGTCGCCGACACGGTTCATCAGGAAGGCCTTCTTCGCGGCGGTCGCCGCCGAAGGCCGGTCGGTGTACCAGCCGATCAGCAGGTACGAGGCGAGGCCGACGCCCTCCCAGCCGAGGTACAGCGTCACGAAGCTGTTGCCCAGCACCAGCACCAGCATCGAGGCGACGAACAGGTTCAGGTAGGCGAAGAAGCGCCTGCGATCGCGGTCCTCGGCCATGTAGCCGATCGAGTAGATGTGGATCAGCGAGCCGACGCCGGTGATGAGCAGGACGAACGTCACCGACAGCGGGTCGATCCGCAGCCCGAAGTCCACCTGCAGCGCGCCGACCGGGATCCACGAGTACACCGTCGTGTCCGCGGCCTCGGCGAAGGAGTCGGCGAAGAACATCGCCAGGCCGTAGACGAACGACGCGATGACCGTCGCGCAGCCGAGCAGGTGCCCCCAGGCGTTGGTCCGGTTACCCCCGAGCAGCAGGATGAGCGCGCCGAGCGCAGGAAACGCGACCAGCAGCCACGATGATGCGATCACTGACCGGAACCTTTCAGTACTTCAGCAGGTTGGTGTCGTCGACCGAGGCCGAGCGCCGGGTGCGGAAGATGGCCATGATGATCGCGAGCCCGACCACGACCTCGGCGGCGGCGACGACCATCACGAAGAACGCCATCACCTGCCCCTCGATGGATCCGTTGATGCGCGCGAACGTGACCAGGGTCAGGTTCACGGCGTTGAGCATGAGCTCGATGCACATGAACATGACGATCGCGTTGCGCCGCACCAGCACGCCGACGGCGCCGATCGTGAACAGCAACGCCGACAGCAGCAGGTAGTACGTCGGGGTCATTCCGCCGTCTCCCCCTCCTTGTCCGGGCCGACCAGCGCGTGCGCGTCCGGTGTGGACGCCTCGCCCGCCACCTGCTTGCGCGCGGTGTCCAGCTTGGCGGCGGAGGTGGACTCGATGAGCTCCGACAGCGACTCCGGGGCCACCGAGCCGTCGGGCAGCAGGGCCGGGGTCGCGACGGAGTTGGCGGTGGCGAACACCCCGGGCCCCGGCTTGGGCGAGGGCCGCTCGTACTCACCGCGGAAGCGCGCCTCGACCAGTTCCCGCTGGGAGCGCTTGCCGGCCTTGGAGTGCCGCTCGGTGAAGGCCAGCACCATCGCGCCCATGCCCGCCGTGATGAGCAGCGCCGAGGTCAGCTCGAACGGGAACAGGTAGTCGCTGAAGATCATCCTGCCGAGGCCGCCCGCTCCGCCGCCCTCGGCCGTCCACGGGTTGAGCGGCTGGGCGGGGGTGACGTCGGCGACGGCCCTCGTCAGCGCTCCGGCCAGCACGCCCGCGACACCGACGCCGAGCACGGCCGCGGCGAGCCGCTGACCGCGTAGCACCTCGACCACCGAGTCGGACGACTCCCGGCCCACGAGCATCAGCACGAAGAGGAACAGCATCATGATCGCGCCGGTGTAGACGATGATCTGCGTGAAGCCGAGGAAGGGCGCATTCTGGATCAGGTAGAGCATGCCCAGCGAGAGCATCGTGAGCACCAGCCACAGGGCCGAGTGCACCGCGTTGCGCGCGAAGATCATGCCGAGCGCGCCGAGCAGGGTCAGCGGCCCGAGGATCCAGAACGCGACGGCCTCACCGGTGGAGACGGTCGCCTCGGCTCCCGCCTGGGCCAGATAGGGCACCATCACTGCATCGCCTTCTCTTCACTCGTCTCCACGGTCTCCCCGGACGGAACGCCGCGGTCGCGCGCCAGTTCGGGGCCGTTGACGTAGTAGTCCTGCTCGTTGTCGCCCAGCCGCATGGGGTGCGGCGGCTGCTCCATGCCGGGCAGCAGCGGCGCGAGCAGGTCCTCCTTGGTGTAGATGAGGTCCTGCCGGTTGTCGTCGGCGAGCTCGTAGAAGTTGATCATCGTCAGCGACCGGGTGGGGCAGGCCTCGACGCACAACCCGCAGCCGATGCAGCGCAGGTAGTTGATCTGGTAGTCCTTGCCGTAGCGCTCACCGGGCGAGTACCGCTCCTCCTCGGTGTTGTCCCCGCCCTCGACGAAGATCGCGTCCGCGGGGCACGCCCACGCGCACAGTTCGCAGCCGACGCACTTCTCCAGCCCGTCCGGGTGCCGGTTGAGCTGGTGCCTGCCGTGGTAGCGGGGCGCGGCGGGAGCGCCGATCTCCGGGTACTCCTCGGTGGCCACCTTCTTGAACATGTTCGAGAAGGTGACGCCGAAGCCCTTCAGCGCGTCGAACATGGTGTGCCTCCGATCAGCGAGCGTGGATCGGCGTGGATGCATGGCAAGGCGGAGGCGAGCCCGCGTACCGGGTTGTACCCGGGCTCGCCGACAACACAGCGAGGCGCCGCGCCGGTCGCGCTCGCCGGAGGTTTCGCCCTGTTCGGCGCGCTGCGATCAAACGTCCCCATGGTTGCTGCCCTCCTTCGTCGACGCGAGCGCAGCCGGTTCCTGCTTCCTCGCGGCCTTCGCCTTGGCCTGCAGCGCCTTCCGCCGTGGGGTCGTCTCCGGCACCTTGAGGTTCAGCGGCGGCACCGGGTAGCCACCGCCGGTGACGGGCACGGAGTCCTCGTCGGGGACCTTCTTCTCCGGCAGCAGCAGCGACAGCAGCACGATCACGACGATGACGATGCCGCCGATGACGAGGATCTGTCCCGTGGAGACGTTGCCGTCGTTGCGGATGGCCCGGATCGCCGCGATCATGACGACCCACACCAGGGCGGCGGGGACCAGGACCTTCCAGCCCAGCTTCATGAACTGGTCGTAGCGGAACCGCGGCAGCGTGCCGCGCAGCCAGATGAAGCCGAACAGGAGCACGAACATCTTGGCGAAGAACCACAGCACCGGCAGCCAGCCCTGGTTCAGCGGCGAGTCGGCGCCGACGAACGGGAACAGGTAGCCGCCGAGGAACAGCGTCGTCGCGAAGGCCGAGACGATCACCATGTTGACGTACTCGGCGAGGAAGAACATCGCGAACTTCATCGAGCTGTACTCGGTGTGGAAGCCGCCGACCAGCTCGGACTCCGCCTCCGGCAGGTCGAACGGCGCCCGGTTGGTCTCCCCGACCATGGAGATCAGGTAGATCAGGAAGCTCGGGAACAGCAGGTAGAAGTACCAGCCGCTCTGCTGCGCGTCGACGATCGCGCTCGTCGCCAGCGACTGCGCGTAGAGCACCACGCTGACGATCGCCAGGCCCATCGCGATCTCGTAGGAGATCACCTGCGCCGCGGAACGCAGGCCGCCCAGCAGCGGGTACGGCGAGCCGGACGACCAGCCGGCGAGCACGATCCCGTACACGCCGATCGAGGCGCCCGCGAGGACCAGCAGCACGCTGACGGGAAGCTCGATCAGCTGGAGCGCCGTGCGCTCACCGAAGATCGTCACCTCGGGACCGAACGGGATGGCCGCGAGACCGATCAACGCGGGTACCGCGGCGATCACCGGCGCCAGGAAGTACACCTTGCGGTCGGCGGTCTCCGGAATGACCTGTTCCTTGAACGGCAGCTTCAGCGCGTCCGCGAGCGACTGCAGGTAGCCGCCCGGGCCGACCCGGTTGGGACCGGGGCGGTTCTGCATGCGGCCGACGGCCTTGCGCTCCCACACGATGAGGAAGATCGTCAGGATCGGGCCGAGCAGCAGGATGACGACGGCCTTGAGCAGGATGAGCCACAGCGGGTCGTCCGCGATCAGCTCCGCCCTGGTCATCGGGTCCTGCGCCTGGGCGAGGAACGGGATCACTGGTCACCTCCGGCCGCGATGGTCACCACGGCACCGTGTCCGGCGCCGAGCGTGGCGCGGACCTTCGAACCCGGCGAGTTCGCCGGAAGCCACACGACACCGTCGGGCAGGTCGGCCACCTCGAGCGGGAGGGTGACCGAGCCGCGCTCGGTGGACACCGTGACCCGCCTGCCGAGCCCGGCGGCACTCGCCTTCGACATCCGCGCCACCACCGGGCGTGCGGTCCCGGCCAGGTGCGGCTCGTCGATCTGCAGCGTGCCCTCGTCGATCAGCTGCCGCCACGTGGCGAGCACGGCCTGGCCGTCGCCCGCCTTCGGCACGTGCCCGTTCGGCACGTCCGGCGCGGCCGCCGACCCGGTGGGCTTCGGTGCCAGCCGCGCCAGATCGCCGGCCGCGGCGGCCGGGGTCTGGGTGAACAGGTCGGCGTCCATCTCGACGCCGAGGGTGTCGAGCACGCGGCAGTCGGGCAGCGCGCCGGTGCCCTCCAGCGTGATGGAGAACTCGCGGCGGCGGCCCTCCCAGTTCAGGAAGCTGCCCGCCTTCTCGTCCACGGGTGCGATGGGCAGCACGACGTCGGCGTGCTCGGTGACCTCGCTCGGCAGCATTTCCAGGCTGACCACGAAGCTCGCCGCCGCCAGCGCCTTGCGGGCCAGCGCCGGGTCGGGCAGGTCGGCCGGGTCGACGCCGCCGACGAGCAGGCCGTCCAGGTCGCGGGTCACCAGCGCGTTCAGCATTCCGGTGACGTCCCGGCCGGGAGTTCCCGGCAGTGCGCCCGCCTCCAGGCCCCACACCTGCTCGACCTCGGACCTCGCCGCGGCGTCCTCGACGGACCGGCCGCCGGGCAGCAGCGTCGGCAGCGCGCCCACCTCGATGGCGCCCCGCTCGCCCGCCCTGCGCGGAATCCACGCGAGCCTGGCCCCGGTGCGCTCCGACAGCCGGTGCAGCGCGGAGAACAGGCCGGGCACCTCGGCGGCCCGCTCGCCGACGAGCACCACGGCCCCTTCGGCGCGCAGTGCCTCGTCCAGGTCGGGCGCGTGCTGGGCGATGCCCTCGACGGCGCTCGCCTCACCGCCGGGCACGCAGGCCAGCAGCTCGCCGAACGTCTTGCTCACCGCGGGCGTCGTCCACTGTCCGATGTGGACCACCTTGGTGCGGCGCTTGCGGGCGCCCTTGCGCAGCCGCAGGAAGACGGCGGGCGCCTCCTCCTCCGGCTCGAACGCCACGCACAGCACCAGTGGCGCGTGCTCCAGCGCCGTGAACGTCACGCCCGTCTCCGGCGTGGTGCCCACGACCCGGGAGGCGAGGAAGTCCAGTTCCTCCGCCGAATGGGCCCGCGCGCGGTAGTCGATGTCGTTGGTGCGCAGGGCCAGCCGGGCGAACTTGCTGTAGGCGTAGGCGTCCTCCAGCGTGAGCCTGCCACCCGGCAGCACGCCGACGCCCTTGCCGTCGCGGGCCTTCGCCAGCCCGTCGGCGGCGGCGGCCAGCGCCTGCGTCCAGGACGCCTCCTCCAGCTCACCCGTCTCGGCGTTGCGCACCAGCGGCGTGCGGAGGCGCTGCGCGGCGGTGGCGTAGCGGAACGCGAAGCGGCCCTTGTCGCAGATCCACTCCTCGTTGACCTCCGGGTCCTCACCCGCGAGCTTGCGCATCACCTTGCCGCGCCGGAAGTCGGTGCGCTCCGCGCAGCCCGACGAGCAGTGCTCGCACACGCTCGGCGAGGACACCAGGTCGAACGGCCGCGACCGGAACCGGTACTGCGCGCTGGTGAGCGCGCCGACCGGGCAGATCTGGATGGTGTTGCCGGAGAAGTAGCTCTGGAACGGCTTGCCGCTCGCCGTGTGCGAGGCCGCGTCGTAGATCTCGGCGGTCTCGGCGGTGCCGATCTGCTGGTGCGCGCCGCGCTCGAGCAGGTCGATGAACGGGTCGCCCGCGATCTGGTCGGAGAACCGGGTGCAACGCTGGCACAGCACGCAGCGCTCGCGGTCGAGCAGCACCTGCGTGGAGATCGGCAGCGGCTTGGGGAACGTGCGCTTGGTGTCGCGGAAGCGCGAATCCGCCCTGCCGTGCGCCATCGCCTGGTTCTGCAGCGGGCACTCACCGCCCTTGTCGCAGATCGGGCAGTCGAGCGGATGGTTGATGAGCAGCAGCTCCATCACGCCCTGCTGGGCCTTGTCCGCGACCGGCGAGGTGCGCTGGGTCTTGACCACCATGCCGTCGGCGACCGTCATCGTGCACGAGGCCTGCGGCTTCGGCATCGGCCTGCCGTTCATCTCCACCTCGACCAGGCACTGGCGGCACGCGCCTGCCGGGTCGAGCAGTGGGTGGTCGCAGAACCGGGGAATGACGGTGCCGAGCCGCTCGGCGGTGCGGATCAGCAGCTCGCCCTTGGGCGCGATGACCTCCTCGCCGTCGATCGTGAGCTTGACGTAGCCCTCAGGGACCTCGACCTTCGGTTCTTCCGGCGCCATCGTCATGCCTGCGCTCCCACGAGTTCTTGCTTCGCCCGGTTGTCCTCGCAGAGGGCGAGGAACTCGTCCCGGAAGTACTTGATGCCGCTGGTGATCGGGCTGACCGCACCGTCACCGAGCGCGCAGAAGGAGCGGCCGAGGATGTTGTCGCAGACATCCAGCAGGGTGTCGATGTCCTCCTCGGTGCCCCGGCCCGCCACCATGCGCTCGAGAATCTGCGCGAGCCAGTAGGTGCCCTCGCGGCACGGCGTGCACTTGCCGCACGACTCGTGCTCGTAGAACTGCGTCCACTTCATGACGGCCCATGGCACCGACACGGTCTCGTTGAAGACCTGCACCGCCGTGGTGCCGAGCATCGAGCCGGCCTCGGCGGCGCCCTCGAAGTCCAGCGGCACGTCGAGGTGCTCGGCGGTGAACAGCGGCGTCGACGAGCCGCCCGGCGTCCAGAACTTCAGCGGGATGCCGTCCTTCATGCCGCCGCACAGCTCCAGCAGTTCCCGCAGGGTGGTACCCAGCGGGGCCTCGTACTGGCCGGGCCGCTCGACGTGGCCGGAGATCGAGAAGATCTTCGGCCCCGGCGACTTCTCGCTGCCCATCTGGCGGAACCAGTCGGCGCCACCGTTGACGATGAAGGGCACGCTCGCGATCGTCTCGACGTTGTTCACCGTGGTCGGCGCGGCGTAGAGGCCCGCGGCTGCCGGGAACGGCGGCTTGAGCCTCGGCTGTCCCCTGCGGCCCTCGAGCGAGTCGAGCAGCGCCGTCTCCTCACCGCAGATGTAGGCGCCCGCCCCCGCGTGCACGGTGATGTCGAGGTCGAAGCCGGAGCCGAGGATGTTCTTGCCGAGATAGCCCGCCTCGTACGCCTCGCGCACGGCCGCGTTGAGCCTGCGGATGCAGTGCAGTGCCTCGCCGCGCACGTAGATGAAGCAGTGGTGCGAGCGCATCGCGTACGCGGCGATGACGCAGCCCTCGATGAGCGAGTGCGGGTCGGCCATCATCAGCGGGATGTCCTTGCAGGTGCCCGGCTCGCCCTCGTCGGCGTTGATGACGAGGTAGTGCGGCTTGTCCTCGTTGGGCGGCATGAACGACCACTTGACGCCCGCCGGGAAGCCCGCGCCGCCACGTCCGCGCAGGCCTGCGTCCTTGACCAGCTGCACCAGCTGCTCCGGCGTGCCCGCGAGCGCCTTGCGGATGGCCGTGTAGCCCTCCAGCTTCTCGTAGGTCGACAGCCGCCACGACTGCGGCGACAGCCATCGCTTGGTGAGAACGGGGGTAATCGGGTCCGCACTCATTTGTGCTCCACCTCCGGCAGCGGGACGTCGTCCGGCAGCGCGGGCGCCGTCCAGCCGCGGTCAGCGGCCAGCTGGGCGCCACGCAGGGTCTCCACGGCCTGGGACGGGCCGTCGACGTCGGCGCGGAACGCGTCGGTGTCCTCGGGGAAGAACCCGGCGAGCTGCCGTTCCACCGACTTGAAGTCCGACAGCGGCGCACCCCGCGACGGCGCGGGCTTCTCCCCGCGCCGCAGGGCGTCGACCAGCTCGACGGCCTTCTCCGGCGTCTGGTTGTCGTAGTACTCGTAGTTGACCTGCAACACCGGGCCGAGGTCGCAGGCGGCGAGGCACTCGGCGTGCTCGAGCATGATCGAGCCGGGCTCGCCGGGAGTGCCCGCGACCTCCTCGTGGCCGAGCGGCTTGCCGTCGCTGCCCAGGTGCTCCTGGAGCCGCTGGTAGATCGCGTCGCCACCGAGCGCCGCGCACAGGGTGTTGGTGCACACGCTCACCAGGTGCTCGCCGCACGGCCTGCGCTTGTACATCGTGTAGAAGGTGACGACGGCGCTGACCTCGGCCTCGGAGAGCCCGAGCTGGTCGGCGCAGAACGCCACACCCTCCTGGCTGACGTAGCCCTCGACGGACTGCACCAGGTGCAGCATCGGCAGCAGCGCCGAGCGCGACTGCGGGTAGCGGGCGGCCAGCTCCCTGGCCTTGGCGACGATGTCGTCGTCGAACGGGCTCGCCGGCCGGTCGTCGGTCAGCATGCCCTCCTCCTGGACGGGCGAGATCGCCATGACGTCGACGTCCTCCCCCGCGGCGGCGAAGGTCTGCTTGGCGGGCCGCGGCCCGGGCCGCGGCGTCTCCGACGGTGTGGTCACCGGTCCACTCCCCCCATCACCGGGTCGATCGAGGCGACCGCCGCGATGACGTCGGCGACGAGGCCGCCCTCGGACATCGCGGGCATCGACTGCAGGTTCACGAAGCTCGGCTCCCGGACGTGCACGCGCAGCGGCCGGGTGCCGCCGTCGGAGACCAAGTGGTAGCCGAGTTCGCCGCGCGGCGACTCCACCGGCACGTACACCTGGCCCGGCGGGACGCGGAAGCCCTCCGTGACCAGCTTGAAGTGGTGGATCAGCGACTCCATCGACTGACCCATGATCTTGCGGACGTGCTCCAGCGAGTTGCCCATGCCGTCGCTGGAGATCGAGAGCTGGGCGGGCCAGGCGACCTTGGCGTCCTCCACCATCACCGGGCCGGGCTCCAGCATCGTGAGCACCTGCCGGATGATGCGCAGCGACTGGTGCATCTCCTCGACGCGGATCAGGTAGCGCGCCCAGCAGTCCGCGTCGGTGGAAGTGGGGATGTCGAACTCGATCTCGTCGTAGCAGGAGTACGGCTCCACCTTGCGCAGGTCCCACGGCAGGCCGGCCGACCGCAGCACCGGGCCCGTGACGCCGAGCGAAAGGCACGCGTCCACGGGCAGGTAGCCGACGCCCTTGAGCCGGTTGCGCCAGATCGGCTGGCCGGTGAACAGCTTGTCGTAGAGCGGAAGCCGCTCGTCCATCACGTCGCAGAACTTGGAGACGACCTCGTGGAAGTCGTCCGGCATGTCCTGCGCGAGCCCGCCTGGGCGGATGAAAGCGTGGTTCATGCGCAGGCCGGTGAGGTACTCCAGCAGGTGCAGCACCTCCTCGCGCTCGCGGAAGCCCAGCGTCATGGCCGTGGTGGCGCCCAGCTCCATGCCGCCGGTGGCGATGTAGACGAGGTGCGAGCCGATGCGGTTGATCTCCAGCAGCAGCACGCGCAGCAGCTGTGCCCTGCGGGGCGCCTCGATGCCGAGCAGCTTCTCCACCGCGAGGCAGTAGCCCATCTCGTTGGACAGCGGCGCCAGGTAGTCCATGCGCGTCACGAACGTGACGCCCTGGGTCCAGGTGCGGTACTCGCAGTTCTTCTCGATCCCGGTGTGCAGGTAGCCGATGACCGAGCGGAGCTGGGTGACGGTCTCGCCCTCCATCTCCAGCACGAGCCGGAGCACGCCGTGCGTCGACGGGTGCTGCGGGCCCATGTTGATGACCATGCGCTCGTCGTGCGTGGCATCGGAGAGGACGTCGTCCCAGTCACCGCCGCTGACCGTGTAGACGCGGCCCTCGGTGGTCTCGCGGTGCTCGGCGTACCGGGCGCTGTCGCTGCCCTCGGCTGTGGTGTCGGTGCCGGTCGTGGCGTCGGCGAGCCGATCGCTGGTCGTCATTGCGCCTCCAGCTGGAGAGAGTGCCTCGGCGGCGTCATGAGTAGGACCTCCGCGTATCGGGCGGCGGGATCTCCGCGCCCTTGTACTCCACCGGGATCCCGCCGAGCGGGTAGTCCTTGCGCTGCGGGTGGCCGTCCCAGTCGTCCGGCATGAGGATCCGGGTGAGCGCGGGGTGACCGTCGTAGACGATTCCGAACATGTCCCACGCCTCCCGCTCCTGCCAGTCGGCCGTCGGGTAGACCTCCACAATGGACGGCACGTGGGGGTCGTCGGCATCGAGCGTGACCTCCAGCCGGATGCGCCGCCGGTAGGTCATCGACGTCAGGTGGTACACCGAGTGCAGGCGCTGCGGCACGTCCACGCCGTAGTCCACCCCGGACACCGAACTGCAGAGCTCGAAGCGCAGGCCCTCGTCGTCGCGCAGCGTGCGGCAGACCTCCACCAGGTGCTCGCGGGCGACGTAGAACGTGATCTCACCGCGGTCCACGGTCACCTGCTGGATCGCCTCGGCGGGGATCCCGTTGTCGGCGAGCGCGGCGAAGAACTCGTCGGCGAACTCGTCGAACCAGCCGCCGTAGGGCCGCTCGGCGGGCGGCGGCGAGTAGGCGGGCAGCCGCAGGCCGCCGTAGCCGGACGTGTCACCGGTGCCGGAGACGCCGAACATGCCCTTGCGCTCGCGGCCCGCGATGACCGGCTCGGCGGGCCGGGCGGGCTCGGCGCCCTTCGGCTCCACACCGCTCTCGGCACGCTCCGCGCTGGACAGCTCTCCGCCGGTCTCTGGCTTGTCTGGGTCGTTCTCGGGCATCGCGGCCTACTTCTTCGCGTACTTGACGGAGGACGGGATGATCTCGGTGCGCTCGCCGCTGGCGGCGCGCAGCGCGGCACGGCGCGGGCCCATCGGCTCGTCCTGGATCTTGGCGTGCAGCTTCAGGATCGCGTCGAGCAGCATCTCCGGTCGCGGCGGGCACCCCGGCAGGTACATGTCGACGGGGACGATGTGGTCGACGCCCTGCACGACGGCGTAGTTGTTGAACATGCCGCCGGACGAGGCGCAGACACCCATGGCGAGCACCCACTTCGGCTCGGCCATCTGGTCGTAGATCTGCCGCAGCACCGGCGCCATCTTCTGCGTCACGCGGCCCGCGACGATCATCAGGTCGGCCTGCCGGGGGGTGGCGCTGAAGCGCTCCATGCCGAACCGCGCGATGTCGTACCGGGACCCGCCGGTGGTCATCATCTCGATGGCGCAGCAGGCCAGGCCGAACGTGGCGGGCCACAGCGAGTTCTTACGGGCCCAGTTGACCACCTTCTCCAGGCTGGCCAGCAGGATGCCGTTGGGGAGATTCTCTTCCAGACCCATGATCTTCTAGTTCCAATCCAGCCCGCCGCGCCGCCACACGTAGAAGTCGGCGATGAAGAAGGTCGCGATGAACAGGGTGACGGCGCCCACGCCCCACAGGCCGAGCGCGTCGGCCGACACGGCGTACGGGAACAGGAACACCATCTCGATGTCGAACAGGATGAACAGCATCGCCGTGACGTAGTAGGCGACGGGCATCCGGCCCGCTCCGACGAGCGGCTGCGGGGAGGGCTCGATGCCGCACTCGTAGGCCGCCTGCTTGGCCTTGTTGTACCGCTGCGGACCGACCAGGGGGCCCAGCAGCACGGAGAACACGGCGAACGCGAGCGCCAGTGCGAAGAGCAGGACCAGCGGCAGGTAGATGCCGATACCGGTCGCCGCGCTCTCCTGTGCCAGCACCATCGACGCTCCTGTGGAGTTCACTGCGGCACCATCCTTTCCGCGCCGCTGCGTTACGGACGTGTGTTGTGCGACGTTCCTGGCGGCACCCTAAGGGACCTTGGTCACACCTCCGAGGGTTAGGGCACCCTTACCGCCGGTGTTCATCCACCCCGGTCCCCGCCCCTCGGCGCCCGGTCGCTTGTGAAATGGTTCACAAGCTTCCCGACGAGGTTGTGAAGCGGTTCACAAGGCATGGAGCAAGTGTAAGACGCGACTCACATCCTGTCGCTAGTCCCCGTGGTATAAGGCTTACCTAACCTCGCCGGTCACAGGAACGTCACGCGCCGTCGTCGCAAGGCTGAGACCAGGGCGAAAACGGACACCCGAGGCGGAACGCGCGAACCTAGTACGCGTGTCCTGTGAGTTTTCCCACGTGTCAGGCGCTGGGGGTGGCCTTCGCGAGCAGCGAGATCAGGCGGTCCACCCCGTCGCCGCCGCTGGCGTCGTAGCAGCCGGAGAGGCCCTTGTACACCAACGGAATCAGCGCGTTGACGCGCAGCCCGTACTTCGTCGCGGCCCGCATGACGGCGGGCTTGCCGATCGCCTTGGCGAAGAGGTTGCCCAGCCGGTAGTAGCCGCCCATCAGCTCCGCCAGCGCCCTCGGATACCCACTCAGCGCCCGTTCCCGCGACGGGCCCTCCGGGCGGGCGAGGGCCTGCACGACGTGCTCGGCGGCCAGCTGCGCCGACTCCATCGCCGCCGAGATGCCCTCGCCGTTGAACGGGCTCACCATGCCGCCCGCGTCGCCGAGCAGCAGCAGCCCGGCGCGGTAGTGCGGCGTGCGGTTGAAGCCCATCGGCAGCCCGGCCCCGCCGATGCGGCCCACCGCGTTCTCCTCGCGGTAGCCCCATTCCGCCGGTGTGGAGTCGAGCCAGGTCCGCAGCAAGGCGCGGTAGTCGGTGTTGCGGAACGCCGCCGACGTCGACAGCATGCCGAGCCCGACGTTCACCGTGCCGTCGCCGAGCGGGAACGCCCAGCCGTAGCCGGGCAGCAGCTTGGGCCTGCGCGGATCGCTGCGGTCCCACAGCTCCAGATGGCCCTCGATGAACTCGTCGTCGTGCCGGGGACTGCGGTAGTAGCGGCGCACGGCCACGCCCATCGGGCGCTTCTCGTTCTTCTCGATGCCCGCCGACAGCGCCAGCCGCGCGGACACGCCGTCGCACGCCAGCACCAGCGGCGCACGGTAGCTGACGGGGCGCTTGTCCTCGCCCGTCTTCGCCTCCACGCCGACGACGCGGCCGGTGCGCTCGTCGGTGATCGCGCCGGTGACGGTGGTGCGCTCCTGCAGCCGGGCGCCCGCCTTGACGGCGGTCCTGGCCAGCAGGTCGTCGAAGTCCTGGCGCGTGCGCGCGACGCCGTAGGGCGGGTAGCTGGTCAGCTCCGGCCAGTCCAGCTCCAGGGTCAGCTCGCCGGTGAGGATGCGCAGCCCCCTGCTGTGCACCCAGCCCGCGTCCCTGCTGGTGTCGATGCCCAGGTCGATGAGCTGCTTCACGCCACGCGGGGTGAGCCCGTCGCCGCAGACCTTCTCGCGCGGGAACGTCGTCTTCTCCAGCAGCAGCACGTCGACGCCCGCACGGGCGAGGTAGGTGGCGGCCGTCGATCCGGCTGGGCCGGCCCCGACGACGATGACCTGGGCGTCCTGGCTCATGCGGCCGAGTCTACGGAGGGCTTGCGCGCCCTGTGGATGGCGACGACGCCGAATGTGAGGTTCATCCACTCCACGTTGGTCCACCCGGACGCCGCGATGAGCTCGCCGAGCCCGCGCTGGTCGGGCCAGGTCAGCATCGACTCGGCCAGATAGGAGTAGGCCTCCGGATTGGACGATGCGCGCCTGCCGAGCCACGTCATCGCCCGCAGCAGGATCTTGCGGTAGACGAACCGGATGGGCGGGAACGTCGGCGTGGAGACCTCGCAGATCACCAGCCTGCCGCCGGGCCGGACCACCCTCGCGATCTCGGTGAGCGCCGCCGAGGTGTCGACGAAGTTGCGGATGCCGAAGGAGATCGTGGCCGCGTCGAAGGAGTCGTCGGCGAAGGGCAGCCGCAGTGCGTCCGCGGCGACCATGGGCACGCCCCGGTGCCGTCCGCTGCGCAGCATGCCCAGGGAGAAGTCCGCCGCGACACACCACGCGCCGTTGCGGGAGTACTCGGTGGTGGACACGCCAGTGCCCGCCGCGAGGTCGAGCACGCGCTCGCCTCTGCGGGCGTCGAGCACCTTGGACGTCGTGATCCGCCACCGCCGGTCGAAACCGAACGTCATCACGGAGTTCGCGCGGTCGTAGCCGGCCGCGACTCCGTCGAACATGGCGGCGACGTCGCGAGGATCCTTGTCCAGGCTCGCTCGTGGCATGCCCGGAGTGTAGTTGCGCCCCGCACGACGGGCGCCGGAACGCCTCGTTACGGGCAACGCAGCAGCGTGAGCATGCGTTGGACGGAGCGGGGCCACGTGAACTCCTCCGCCCTGGCGCGGGCGGCGGCGCGGCGGGCGCCCTCAGGGGCGTCCAGCAGGTCGGTGACGGCGGTGGCGAATGCGGGCGCGTGGTCGGCGACGGCGGCGCCGCAGCCGGGCCGCACGATCTCCCGCAGCGCCGACGACGCCGACACCACCACCGGCGTCCCCGAAGCCAGCGCCTCCAGCGCGGCAAGGCCGAAGGTCTCGTGCGGGCCGGGGGCCAGTGACACGTCGGCGCTCGCCAGCAGCCGCGCCACCCGCACGCGGTCGGAGACGAACCCGAGAAACGTCACCGGAAGCCCACGGGCCCTGCGCTCCAGCGCCCTTCGTCTCGGGCCGTCCCCCGCGACCACCAGGCGCACCCGTTGCCCCGACTCGGTGAGCTGGGCGACCGTGTCCACACTGCGTTCCACGTGTTTCTCCGGCGAGAGCCGTCCACAGTGCACGATCAGCGCGTCGGCGCCGCCCGCCAGCTCGTGCCGCCAGCCGTGGTCGCGCAGCATCGGGCTGAAGGCGGCGAGGTCCACGCCGAGCGGCACGCGCGCCACGTTCGGCGCCCCGATCCGCTCGAACTCGCCACGGGCGAAGGCCGTGGTGCACACCACCCTGTCGTAGCTGGCGGCCATGCGCCGGTTCGCGACGTCGGCGACCCTGCGGGCCAGCGGCGAGGGCAGCAGGAACTGCTCCAGCAGCCGGTCGAGCCGCTCGTGGGAGATCACCACGCTGGGCACGTCGTGCCTGCGCGCCCACGCACCCATGCCCCGCAGCGTGAGCCGGTCGGACACCTCCAGCCGGTCGGGGCGCAGCGCCCGCAGCAGCGCACGCACCCGGTACGGGTCGACCGCCCGGTAGCCGCCGGTGCCGGGAATGCGTGGCGCGGGCAGCGACACCCTGCGCACGCCGGTGGACAGCGTCTCGTCGGCGTGCCGCGGCCCGGGAACGACCAGGGTCACCCGGTGGCCTCGCTCGGCGTACCCGGCGCCGAGGTGGTGCAACGCCGTGCGCAGCCCGCCGGAGCGGGGTCCGTAGAAGTTCGCGAGCTGCACGATGTGCATGGATCACGCCGCCGCTTCCCGCGGCGACCCCGCGCGCGGCGCCATCACGCCGCCCTGAGGACGTGCCCCCGCACGGCCTCGTAGTGGCCGAGCAGCTCCCCGCACACGGCGGGCCAGGTGCGGCCCAGCACCGCCCGCCGCGCACTGGCCCCCAGCCGGGCGCGGACCCCGGGATCGCGCAGCTCGTCGATGCGGCGATGCAGTTCGCGGGCGAACTGCTCTCGCGCGGGTGGCAGCAGGTGACCGGTGACGCCCGGGTCCACGAGGTCGCGCGGGCCTCCCACCGCGGGGGCGAGCACCGGCAGCCCCGAGGCCATGGCCTCCTGCACGGCCTGGCAGAACGTCTCGTGCGGGCCGGTGTGCACGAAGACGTCGAGGCTGGCGTAGGCGGTGGCCAGTTCCTCGCCGAAGCGCGCGCCGAGAAACGCCGCACCGGGCAGGCGCTGCCGCAACGGCTCCAGCTCCGGCCCGTCGCCGACCACGACCACCCGGATGCCGGGCACGTCGTTCAGCACGGCCAGCCGGTCGACCTCCTTCTCCGGGGCGAGCCTGCCGACGAAGCCGACCAGCAGCTCCGCGCCGGGCGCCAGCTCCGCACGCAGCGCGGCGTCGGCGCGGCCGGGTTGGAACAGCTCGACGTCGACCCCCCTGCCCCAGCGGTACACGCGCGGCACGCCGTGCAGCCGCAGCTCGCGCACCGAATGGCTGGACGGGGCCAGCGTGCGGTCGGCCCTGCAGTGCAGCCTGCGCACCCAGCGCCAGGCGGCACGGGCGCCGAGGCCGAGCCCGTACGCGGCGGCGAACCCGGCGACGTCGGTCTGGTACACCGCCACCGACGGCACCCCCAGGCGGCGCGCGGCCGCCAGGCCACGGGCGCCGACGACGAACGGCGAGGCCAGGTGCACCACGTCCGGCGCGAACCCGGCGAGCGCGGTGAGCACGGCCCTGGTGGGCACGCCCACCGGCAGCGAGCTCACCACCGGCAGGTCCACGGCGGGGATGCGAACCACGGGAACGCCGCGGTACTCGGCGGGCCCCGCACCCGGTGCGACGATCAGCACGTCGTGCCCGTGCTCGCCGAGGTGTTCCACGACGCGCAGCACGGAGTTCGTGACGCCGTTCACCTGCGGCAGGAAGCTTTCGGTGACGATGGCGACTCGCACACTCGCGACAGTGGCAGGCCGGGCCGTGCGCGAGGCCACGCCGACGTGACGACTGAGCCAACGCCGCCGAAACACTTCGCGTGGCGCGTCATCGGGGGGCGCGGAACGACTCGTCTTCGAATGGCGAGCGGCTCGTCACCTCACCGTCGCGTTCCGGACACTCGCCGTGGCCACGATAAAGAGGCATGACGCTTTTGTCCTCACGCCGGGCGCTGCCCGTCGAGCCGGGGCTGCTGTCGAAGGCCCTCGAGGTCGCCGGACGGCTCGCCAACGACGCGACGGACGTGATCACCGCGACGGCGGGCCGCGGGGCCCACCCCGACACCAAGGACTCGCCGTTCGACTGGGTCACCGACACCGATCGCACCCTCGAGCGGCACACCCGCAGAGTGCTGACGGCGGAGTTTCCCGGCATGCCGGTCGTGGGCGAGGAGTTCGGCCCCGATCTGGGCGCCGACGTCGCCGACTACCGCTGGGTGGTGGACCCGGTCGACGGCACGGCGAACTACGTGGCAGGGGTGCCGTGGTGTGCCTACAGCCTCGCGCTGGTCGACGCGTCGGGCCCGGTGGTCGGCGTCGTGGCGGATCCGTACCGGGGGCAGATCTACGCCGCCGCGCGAGGCCGGGGGGCCCGGGCCAACGGGAGCCCGATCGAGCCCGCCGACCGGGGCTGCACGGCAGGCACGATCGTGTGCACCGAGCTGACGCGCACCGGCCCGTGGCCGGGCATGGGCGGGTTCATCGAGCGGGCCGCCGCGGCGCACGCGGGGGTGCGCGTGCTGGGCTCGGCGGCCCTGTCGATCGCGCAGGTCGCACTCGGGCATGCCTCCGCGGCGGTGCTGCACAGCTACCACGAGTGGGACGTCGCGGCGGCCGTCGGGCTGGCGATCGAGACCGGCGCGGTGGTGCTCGACCGGCACGGCGAGGGCGCGGCACTGCCGCCGGACGGGCTGCTCGTGGCGGCGCCGAGCGTGGCGGAGGAGGTGCTGTCCTGGTGGTCCGGCGTCGGTTAGCGCCCGGTCACGGCACGGCCGCCGCCCCGCGCCGTGCCCAAGGGTCCCGTGGGTACCGCAGGTGTACCCACGGGACCCTTCGGCTCGCGCCGGAACCTGTTCGCGCGCCTCAGGCGTCCACGGTCGCGCGCTCCCGTGCCCGCTGCCGCGTGCGCAACCACCACAGCAGCGGCCCCGCGACGAGCCAGGTGATGCCCACCATGCTGCCCACGGGCAGAAGCGTCAGCAGCCACGTGCGGCCCGCGACCTTGGCCAGCTCAGGGTTGGTGGTGTCGTACTCGATCCTGATCAGCTGGCCCTCCGAAAGGCCCTGCGGATAGAGCGCGCCGAGGGCAGGGCTGTGCGCGATGCCGTCCGGGGTCTCGAACCGGATGATCGTGCGATCCCACGTCACCTCCTCGACCTGGCCGGTCGCGACGCCCCGGTGTGCCGAGATCGCCTGGTCGTTGCGCAGGCCCGCGAACACGAGCGTCACGCCGATCAGGGTGATCACGGACGCGAGGCCGAGCACCACCCAGACGCCGACGCGCGACGCGCGCTCGTTCGGGACACCGGAAGCCACCCGGCGAGCATATCGGCCGCCGTCACCGCCCCGCGGCGAGTTGCCGGTGGGTGAGCTGGATCTCGGCGTACGACGCGGGCTCGGAGACGGCGGCCAGCCGCGCGGCGGTGCTCGCGCCGTTGGGGCTCTGCGCCGGCTTGCCCGCCGTGAACAGCCACTCCTCGAACAAGCCGTCCAGCTGCTGCCCGGACATCCGCTCGGCGAGGGCGACGAACTCGGCGGTGGTGCCGTGGCTGCCCTTCTTGTCCTCCAGCCACGTGCGCAACAGGGCGAAGAACGTCTCGTCGCCGACGGTCTTGCGCAACGCGTGCACGGCCAGGGCGGCGCGGTCGTAGACGGCCGGGTGGAACTGGTTCTCCGGGCCGGGGTCGCCGGGCAGCACCTGCCAGAACTCGTCGTCGGCCGGGTAGGAGTCGTAGACGTACTCGGCAAGCTCGTCGGCGGTGCCCTCGCCTGCGTGCTCGGACCACAGGAACTCGGCGTAGCTGGCGAATCCCTCGTTGAGCCAGATGTCGCTCCAGGCCCCCAGCGCCACCGAGTCGCCGAACCACTGGTGGGCGTTCTCGTGCACGACCACGGACATGTTGGTGCCCGCGCGGAAGAACCCGCCGTCGTAGACCGAGCGCGTCTGGTTCTCCAGCGCGAACCCGAGACCCGTGGTCGCGATGCCACCCTGCGCCTCGAACGGGTACGGCCCGAGCAGCTCCTCAAGGAACTCCACGACCTCGGGGCTGCGCTCGATGCTGGCCTTCGCGGCGGGCAGCCGGTCGCCGAGCAGCGGGTCGTAGGCGGTGATGAACGGCTGGCCGTCCGGGGTCTGCGACTCCAGCACCTCGTAGTCGCCGACCACGAGGAACGCCAGGTACGTGGCCTGCGGGCTGGTGCTGCGCCAGCTCCACCTCGTCCAGCCCTTGCGGTGCTTGGTCTTGCGGGCGAGCGTGCCGTTGGACAGCGCGACGGCGTCGTCGGGCACCTCGGCGGACACGTCGAAGGTGGCCTTGTCGGTTGGATGGTCGTTGGACGGGTACCACCACTCGGCGATGGTCGGCTGGTCCACGGCGAGCGCGCCGGTGGGCGTCTTCTTCCAGGCCTGGTAGCCGTCGATGGTGATCTTGGACGGCGTGTCGGCGTAGCGGACGACGACCGTCATGAACTGGTTCTTCGCCAGCCGCTGGCGCGGGGTGACGACGAGTTCGGTGAAGTCATCGGGGTCCTTGGCGAAGCGCGCGGGCACGTTGTTGACGCGCACCGAGTCGACGTGCAGGCCGAAGTCGAGGTTGAACCTGGACAGCTGCTGCGTCGTGGTGGCGAGAATCGTCGTGGTGCCCGCGAGCCGGTCGGTGCCCGGCTGGTAGGTGACGCGGATGTCGTAGTGGGCGACGTCGTAGCCGCCGTTGCCCGCGCCCGGGTAGTAGGGGTCGCCGAGCCCGGGGGCGCCGGGTCCCGGGGCCGCGCTGGCGGTGGTGGCGAGCAGGACTGTCGCGAGACCCGTCGCGACGGCGCCGGAAACGGCGCGAGCCGAAAGCCGCATAACCGGACAAGCTAGCGAGCCGGGCCGGGTGCCGGACACGGCCGAAAGGAGGTTATTCCCCGGTGACCGCGGCGGCGACGGCCTGCCGGAGCCGCGCGTGCAGGTCACGGTGGCGCGAGCGGTCCACCCGCACCTCCACCACGCGCAGGCCGGGCTGGGGCCGCAGGGCGGCACGGAACTCCTCGAGCGTCTCGGCGAGCGTGTAGGGCACGTGGTAGCCGGCACACAGCGCACCGAGGTCGGCGCCGTGCGGGGTGCCGAACACGCGCTCGAAGCTGTCACTGTGCTCGGGCGCGCCCTGTTCCAGCAGCGAGAAGATGCCGCCGCCGTCGTCGTTGAGCACGATGATCGTCAGGTCCGGCCGCTGCTCGGCGGGCCCGGTGAGCAGGCCGTTGATGTCGTGCAGGAACGTCAGGTCGCCGAGCAGGGCGTACGAGGGGCCTCGGTGCACGGTGGCGGCGCCGAGCGCGGTGGACACGGTGCCGTCGATGCCCGCGACGCCGCGGTTGCGGTGCACGAGCACGTCCGGCCGCAGCCCCCCGGCCAGTGCGACGTCGCGGGCCGGGTTGGACGAGCCGACGACCAGCAGCGAGTCCTGCGGCAGCCCGCGCACCAGTTCGTCGGCGACCCGCAGCCCGCTCGGCCACGGCTCCGAGGCCAGGGTCGCGCGCACGGCGTCGGTGGCGGCGGCGTCGGCTCGCCGCCAGCGGGCCAGCCATTCCGGGTCGGACGGTTTCGTGGGCTCGTCGAACCACTGCCCGACCTGCCGCACGTTGTGCGCGGGCGCGGGCCAGTCGGAGTCGGGCCGCACGAGCAGCACCTCGACACCCGGATCGGACAGCAGCCGCTGCACCTGCCGGAACACCGTGGGCCTTCCGATGCACAGCACCTGCTCGGGCATGTGCTCGGTGAGGAAGCCCTCCACGCCCAGCAGCCACGCGCCGCCCGAGATCGCGGTGGAGCCGCCGAGCCCGAGCCCGCCGGTCTCCGACACCACGGGCCAGCCGTGCTGCTCGGCCCACTCGCTGGCCGCGCGCACACCCGCGTCGCAGGCCACCACCAGGCCGTGCCGGGCGGACGGAACCACGAACGACGGCAGCGCGCCGAAGTCCGGCAGCTCCGTCCAGCGGGCGCCGCGCGGCCTGCCGTCGAGCGACTCGAACCACTCGTCGGCGCCTTCGCCGCCGTCCGGGACGAGCGGCTCGCGGAACGGCACGTTGAGGTGCACGGGACCGCACCGCCACTCGCCGTAGGCGGCGTTCCAGGCGCGGCAGATCTGGCTGCGCCAGTACGCGTTCTGCCCGGCCCTGCGTTCGGCGACGGCGAGCTCGTCGAAGTAGCGCACCGCGTCGCCGTAGAGGTTGTGCTGGTCGATGACCTGGTTGGCACCGGCGGCCCGCAGCTCGGGCGGCCGGTCGGCGGTGAGCACGATCAGCGGCACCCCGGCGCGGTCGGCCTCCAGCACGGCGGGGTGGAAGTTCGCGGCGGCCGTGCCCGACGTGCACACGACGGCGACGGGGCGGCCGGTGCGGGCGGCGATGCCGAGGGCGAGGAACGCGGCGGTGCGCTCGTCGATGCGCACGTGGAGGCTGAGTTTGCCCTCGGCCGCGGCGGCGTAGAGGGCCAGCGACAGCGGCGCGTTGCGCGAGCCGGGGCTCAGCACGACGTGCGACACGGTGTTGCGCACGAGCTCGTCGACGATGACCCTCGCCTGCGCGGTGGAAGGGTTCACAGGTGAGCCCCCTGAAGCGTCGACGGCACGGGACATATTCTCGCAAGCGTGGCTGACGCTCGCGTATCGGAGCTGTTCGACCCCGCCGCCTGGACGGAGATCGAGGGGTTCGACTTCACCGACATCACCTACCACCGTTCTGTCCAGACCCGTTCCGGCAAGCGCGTCGTGCGGGTGGCGTTCGACCGGCCGGAGGTGCGCAACGCCTTCCGCCCGCACACCGTCGACGAGCTCTACCGTGCTCTGGACCACGCCCGGATGAGCTCGGACGTCGGCTGCGTCCTGCTCACCGGGAACGGCCCTTCGCCCAAGGACGGAGGGTGGGCCTTTTGCTCCGGTGGTGACCAGCGTATTCGTGGTCGCTCCGGGTATCAGTACGCGAGCGGAGAGACATCGGACACGATCGACCCCGCCCGCGCGGGCCGCCTGCACATTCTCGAGGTGCAGCGGCTGATCCGGTTCATGCCCAAGGTCGTGATCGCGGTGGTGCCCGGGTGGGCGGCGGGCGGCGGACACTCGCTGCACGTCGTGTGCGACCTCACCCTGGCCTCGGCCGAGCACGCGCGGTTTAAGCAGACCGACGCCGACGTCGGCTCCTTCGACGGCGGCTTCGGGTCGGCCTACCTCGCGCGGCAGACCGGGCAGAAGTTCGCGCGGGAGATCTTCTTCCTCGGCCGCGAGTACACCGCCGAGCAGGCGCACCGGATGGGCGCGGTGAACGCCGCGGTGCCGCACGAGCGGCTGGAGGAGACCGCGCTGGAGTGGGCCTGGGAGGCGCTGGGCAAGTCGCCGACCGCCCAGCGCATGCTCAAGTACGCGTTCAACCTCGTCGACGACGGCCTGGTGGGCCAGCAGGTGTTCGCCGGGGAGGCCACCCGGCTGGCCTACATGCAGGACGAGGCCGTCGAGGGCAGGGACGCGTTCCTGGAGAAGCGGGAGCCCGACTGGTCGGGCTTTCCGTACTACTACTGACCGCTCATGCGGATCGTCTGGACCGACGGTTCCCCGGCCTCCGTCGAGCGGCTGCGGGCGGCGTTGACGGACGCGCTCGCCGAGGGCCCGGCGGTGCTGCCGCTCGACCCGCGCAACCCGGCCGCCGAGCGGGTCCGCGACGCGCTGTCGCCGGGGGAGCCGGTCGAGCCCGGCACGGCGGTGGTGATCCCCACGTCCGGCTCCACGGGCGAGCCGAAGGGGGTGCTGCTGTCGGCGCGGGCGCTGCACGCCTCGGCGCGCGCCACCCACGCCCGGCTCGGCGGGCCGGGCCGCTGGCTGCTGGCCACGCCCGCGCACTACGTCGGCGGGCTGCAGGTGCTGGTGCGTTCCGCGCTGGCCGGTCACCGGCCCGCCGTGCTCGACCTGTCGTCCGGTTTCGACCCGGGCGCCTTCGCCGAGGCCGCGCGGACCCTCACGGCGACCGAGGGCCCGCACTACACGGCGCTGGTGCCCACCCAGCTGTCGCGCCTGCTCGACGCCGGCGGCGGGGAGGCGCACCGCTTCGCCGCGATCGTGCTGGGCGGCGCCGCCCTCGACGACCGGCTGCGGGCGCGGGCGCGCGAGGCCGGGCTCAGCATCGTCTCGGCGTACGGCATGAGCGAGACCGCGAGCGGCTGCGTCTACGACGGGGTGCCGCTCGACGGGGTGCGGGTCCGCCTCGGCGAGGGCGACCGCATCGAGCTCACCGGCGACGTGCTGGCGCACGGCTACCGGCTGCGGCCGGACCTGACGGCGGAGGCGTTCCGCGACGGCTGGTTCCGCACCAGCGACGTCGGCCGCCTGCGCGACGGCAGGCTCGACGTGCTCGGCAGGGCCGACGACGTCATCAACACCGGCGGCGTCAAGGTGCCCGCCGCGCGGGTCGAGCGGGTGCTCACCGCGCATCCGGGCGTCGCCGCGGCGTGTGTGGTGGGACTGCCCGACCCGGAATGGGGACAGCTGGTGGCGGCCGCCGTCGTGGCGGGCGAGGTGCCGCCGCGCGCGGAGGAGCTGCGGGAGGCCGTGCGGGCCGAGCTCGGTGGCCCGGGGGTGCCGAAGCGGCTGGTGTTCGTGCCGGAGCTGCCGTTGATCGGACCCGGCAAGGTCGACCGGGCCGCCGTGCGCACCACCCTGCTGGGGTAGCCCGGCAGGCTGGAGCACGCCGACACGGCCGCCCGCTCGTTGACGGCGCCGGGCGCGGCTCCTTGGCTACCGGACATGATCTCTCGAAGACGCAGGTCAGCGGCGTTGAGTGCCGTAATCGGCCTGGTGCTGACCCTCGTACCGGAGCCGGTGCGGACCACCGGTGCCGTCTCGTGGACGCTGCCGGCCTCCCGCGCGGACCTCGCCCTGTCGACCACCTCCCCGGTGGGCATGTCCGTCCGGGAGTCGCCCGTGCGCCACCTGGACAGCCCGGTCGACACCGTGGCCGTGACCGCGCCGGGACAGGGCACCGCCGTCGACGTGCGCGGCCTGCGCTCGGACGGCACGTGGTCGGAGTGGGTCGGGGCCCGGCCCGGCGCCGCGGCCGTGCTGCCGGAGGCCACCACGTCTGTGCAGACCCGCCTGGCGCTCACCGCCGGGGCCCGGCCGCGGGCGATCGACGTCACCGCGTGGCGGGCTCCGGGGCGGAGAATGGGGGCGATGACCCCAGCACAGGGCACGACGTTCCGGATCTTCGCCACCCGGGAGGGCCTCGTCGGCGGCACCACCGCGAACGGGCACGTGATCACCGAGCGGGACCACTTCGTGGCGCTGCCCTCGCGGCGGGGCCTCGCGAGCCGCGGCAGCGGCAACTACACGGTCAAGGTGTGCACCACCGACGGGGCGCGCTGTGAGTGGGCACCCGTGTGGGACGTCGGGCCGTGGAACACCAGGGACGACCACTGGAACGCCGAGCGCGACATGTGGCCCGGCCTTCCGCACGGCAAGCCGCAGGCGCAGGCTGCCTACCAGGACGGGCACAACGGCGGCAGGGACCAGTTCGGGCGCGTCGTGAGGAACCCGGCCGGGATCGACCTCGCCGACGGCACGTTCTGGGACGGCCTGCGGCTGCCCACCAACGCCTGGGTGGACGTGACCTACCAGTGGACCGGCCACGGTCCGTGGGGCACGGTCGAGACCGGCGGCTGGCAGCTGAACGTGCGCACCGGTCCCTCGCTGGACGCCGATCGGGTCGGCTACGCGGCGCGGCACGCACAGGTGCGCATCGATTGTGCCGCCACCGGCGACCGGGTCCGCGGCACGCAGGGCGCCACAGCGCGGTGGTACCGCCTCGCGCCCGGCATGTACGTCTCGGCCGCCTACGTGCGTCCCGGGCTCGCCGCCGCGCCCTGCCGTCAGCCCTGAGCGTCGCCGCCGCCGGGCGGGCGAAAGAATGGCGCCATGGCGACTGTTGCGGAGTGGATCGAGGGGGCGCGGCCGCGGACGTTGCCCAACGCGATCGCCCCGGTGCTGGCGGGCATGGGGGCGGCGGCGCAGCTCGACGCGTTCTCCTGGTGGCAGTCGCTGCTGGCGCTGGGCGT
Source organism: Prauserella muralis (assembly GCF_003202285.1). GTDB lineage: Bacteria > Actinomycetota > Actinomycetes > Mycobacteriales > Pseudonocardiaceae > Prauserella_B > Prauserella_B muralis. The sequence continues at coordinate 1,412,457 of NZ_MASW01000001.1, read as the reverse complement.
GGCACTGGCGTTGATCGTCGGGGTCAACTTCGCCAACGACTATTCCGACGGCATCCGTGGCACCGACACCGAGCGGGTCGGTCCGCTGCGCCTCGTCGGCTCGGGGGCGGCCCGGCCGAGGACGGTGCTCGCCGCGGCGCTGGCCTCGCTGGGCGTCGCGGGGGTGCTCGGGCTGGTGCTCGTCGCCGTGACCGGCACGTGGTGGCTGCTCGCGCTCGGCGCTGCGTGCATCGCGGGCGCGTGGTTCTACACCGGAGGCAGGCGCCCCTACGGCTACGCGGGCCTCGGCGAGGTCGCCGTGTTCGTCTTCTTCGGACTGGCCGCCGTGCTCGGCACGGTGTACGTCCAGGCGGGCCGGGTGAGCTGGGAGGCGCTGGCGTCCGCGGTCGCCGTGGGCTGCCTGTCCACGGCGGTGCTGGTGGCCAACAACCTGCGGGACATCCCCACCGACCGCGAGGCGGGCAAGCGCACGCTGGCCGTCAAGCTGGGCGACGGCGGCACCCGGCGGCTGTACCTGGCGCTGGCGGTCGTGCCGTTCGTGCTCACCGGGACGCTGGCGTTCGCGCACCCGGTGGCGCTCGTGGCGCTGCCGGCGGCCGCGTTGCTCGTCACGCCGGTGCGGGTCATCACGGGCGGGGTCACGGGGCGGGGCCTGATCCCGGTGCTGCGGGACACCGGCATGGCGATGCTGGCGTGGGCCGTGCTGACCGGCGCGGCGCTGGCGTGGACCGGCTGACGGTGGGCTCTCAGGCGCCGAACTCGCCGGTGGCCAGGAAGTGCTCCAGCTCGGCCAGGTGCGGGGCGAGGTCGAGGCCGCGTTCGGCGATCCAGGTGTCGGAGTAGTAGGTGTTGGCGTAGCGCTCGCCGCCGTCGCAGACCAGCGTGACGACGCTGCCGCGCTCCCCTGCCGCGAGCATCCGCGCGATGAGCGTGAACGCGCCGACGAGGTTGGTGCCCGTGGACCCGCCCGCCCAGTGGCCGGTGCGCTCGCGCAGCAGCCGGATCGCCGCGAACGACGCCGCGTCCGGCACCTGGATCATCTCGTCGATCACCTCGGGGACGAACGACGGCTCGACGCGCGGGCGGCCGATCCCCTCGATTCGCGAGGGCATGCCGGTGGTGTAGTCGCGAGCCCCGGTCTCCCATGCGCCGAAGAAGGCCGAGTTCTCAGGGTCGGCCACGGCGATGCGGGTGTCGTGGCGGCGGTAGCGCACGTAGCGGCCGAACGTCGCGCTGGTGCCGCCCGTGCCCGCGCCCACGACGATCCACGCGGGCACCGGGTGCCGCTCCGAGCGCATCTGCGTGAACACCGACTCGGCGATGTTGTTGTTGCCGCGCCAGTCGGTGGCCCGCTCGGCGTAGGTGAACTGGTCGAGGTAGTGGCCGTTGCACTCGGCGGCAAGCCGCTCCGCCTCCGAGTACATGGCGGACGGGATGTCGACGAAGTGGCAGCGCCCGCCGTAGAACTCGATGAGGTCGATCTTCTCCTGGCTGGTCTTGCGTGGCACGACCGTGACGAACTCCAGTCCGAGCATCCGCGCGAAATAGGCCTCGGAGACCGCCGTCGAGCCGCTGGAGGCCTCGACGAGCACCGTGTCCGGGCCGATCTGGCCGTTGACGAGGCCGTACAGCAGCAGCGAGCGGGCCAGCCGGTGCTTGAGGGAGCCGGTGGGGTGCACCGACTCGTCCTTGAGGTAGAGGTCGATGCCCCAGTCGGCGGGCAGCGGGAACACGTGCAGGTGGGTGTCGGCGCTGCGGTTGGCGTCGGCCTCGATGATGCGGATCGCCTCGCGCACCCACTCGCGGCTCACTCGGCCCCCTGCTCGTCGCCGCGCAGCTGCGCCCGCAGCCTGGCGCGCTCGGCGGCCCTGCGCTCGTTGCGCGCGGCGAGCCCGGCTGTCACCCGTGCGTTGAGCCCGCGCAGCAGGAGCAGGCCGAGCGGAAGACCCGCGACGAAGCCGATGGCCAGCGCCACCAGCAGCGGCACGTCGAACAGGACCAGGAGCGTGGCGACCACGGCGACGAGCGCGAACCGCGCCAGCACGTAGAGGGTCAGATCGCGGGCAAGGTGCTCGCCTGGTCGTTCACTCACGGTCTACGAGGCTACGCCGCCGCTCAGGCCGTCTTCCGGGTGGTCGAGCACGGTGTTGTTGGGCCGGCCCTCGAAGCGCGTGGACAGCACCACGGTGGTGTGGGTGCGGGCCACGCCGTCGATGCGGCGCAGCCTGCCGAGGGTGTGCTCCAGCTCGTCGACGGTGCCGACCCGCACCTTGACCACGAACGCCTGGTCGCCCGCGACGGCGTAGCAGCTCTCTACCTCGGGCAGCTCGCCGAGCGCGACGGCGACCTCGTCGTCGGAGGCGGTGTCGGTGGGCTGGATCCCGACGAGCGCGGTGACGCCGAGCCCGACGGTGCGGGGGTCGACGACGGCGTGGTAGCCGGTGATGACGCCGGCGGCCTCGAGCTTGCCGACCCGCTCGTGCACCGACGACGGCGACAGGCCCACGATCCGCCCGAGCTCGGCGTAGGTGGCCCTGCCGTTGGTGCGCAGCTCGGCGATGATCTTGCGGTCGAGGTGGTCCACGGGGCCCACCCTAGCCGTGTCCGAAGCGGCCGTTTTGTCCCTTACTACCTCTTTACTCGCCGACAACCGTTCGAGTACCTGACGGGTGAAGTGCAACGATTGTGGAGTTAGGGACCGGGCACGACGGACACGTGAGCCCGACGCGCTCCCGGTATAGCACTGAAGGTGTGAAGGAGGCGGAAAGTGACCGCGACCACGGGAGGACGGCTGCTGACACCGGGCGAGGTCGCCGCTTTGTTCCGAGTCGATCCGAAGACGGTGACTCGCTGGGCGACGGCAGGGCGGATCGGCTCGATCCGCACACCCGGCGGCCATCGCCGGTTCCGCGAATCCGAGGTCAACGCGCTGCTCGCCGAGCTGACCACTGACGCGAGCGAGCCACGGCACGCCTGAGGCTCGGGTAGCGGGGTGCCCTTCAGCGCCGCAGGGCCACCCCTCACCCCAAAACCCGGCAAAAGGGTTAATCTCGGTGACAACAGTCGCGAGGCATGCGCGGCACGGTCGGGTGGGCGTTCACAGCGCGCCTACTCCCCGGCGTGCATAATCCGAGGACTGCGAACCACCTGTCACTCGCGCAGCACACCGGGAAGGAGCGAGCATGCTGTACCTGCTCGCGGCGATCGGCGCGATCACCATCGCCGTATTGTTGTGGCGAGTCTTCGGCGCCGAACGGGTCGGTGTGCCGAGCCGGCAGAGCGCCGTGGCGCCGGACGACGACCCCGAGTTCCTCCGCAGCATCGGTGAGCAGTCGAAGCGGCCGGAGGACGACGAGAAGGGCTGAAACCCCGCCCGGCCTGCCGGTCCGCGTGCTACGTTCGCACGGTCGGACACGGAGGGTGCTGCCCTGGTGACAGCGGCGTGGGGGCGACGGTGATCGAGAAGGAAATCGGCGGGCAGGCGATACCCGTCACCCAGGTCTACGTCCCCCCGCAACCCGACACCCACGCCGGTCGTCCGGAGCTGCTCCCGGGCGGCAGAGGCGGGGGCGCCCCACAGACGGGACCCGGCTACGCCTTCACTCCGGAACAGCTGACCTCCATCGCCACGGAGTGGGACGAACTGGCGGACAAGTTCGAAAGCTGCAGAACGCACGTCCGAACGATCGAAGCCGTCGAGGCCCCGGGAACCGAATACGCCAGCATCAACAATGCCGACAAGATCCGGCAATCGGGCGCGGCGCTGCAGGTGGCATTGGACGAGCGGGTGAACTATTGCCGCGCGATGGCGCAGAAGTTCAGAAACGCGCTCCCTGCCTACACGACGGTCGATGAGGACACAGCGGCTGTCGTCACCGAGAAGAAGGGGACTCTGCGGTGAAGCTGGCAGCCGTCATGGCTGTCGCAGGCGCTGCCATCATGATCACATCAGGGTGCACGACGTCCGAATCTGGCGAGGGCAGCCCGCAGTCCACAGCGTTGCCGGCCAGCCCGAACGTTCCCACCAGCGAGGGCGACAGCCTGCCAGCCAACGGCGCCCCCCAGGTCGACCGCCCGCTCGACATCGCCACCCTCCTGCAGCAGCCCTGCGACGTCCTGACGGATGCGGAGATCGAGGAGTTCTTCGGCGAGCGCATCGCTCCTACGAGCGATGTCAATGCTCCCACCGGACCTGACTGCCATTGGCAGGTGCCACGTGGCCCGGCCGGCATCAGTGTGATCTTTCCCCAGCTGGACGAGCGGGGTCTCAGCTCGCTCTACGCCAACCGCGACAACCTGCCGCTGTTCGAGGAAATGTCGCCTGTGGACGGCTATCCCGTCGTCGCGTACAGCACCGACCGCCGTCACGACGATGAGTGCACGCTGCGGATCGGCACCAGCGACAGGGAAACGATTGACATCACGCTTTACCTGGGCGAGAGCAAGATCGGGCAGCTCGACCCCTGTCAGGCAGTTCGTGACCAGGTGGCCACCGCGATGATCCGCAACATCAAGGCTCGGCAATAGCGTGGAAAGGCACCCTGCCTCGACGGGCTCCATGCTAGATTTCGCACGGTCGGACACGGAGGGTGCTGCCCTGGTGACAGCGGCGTGGGGGCGACGGTGATCGAGAAGGAAATCGGCGGTCAGGCGATACCCGTCACCCAGGTCTACGTCCCCCCGCAACCCGACACCCACGCCGGCCGTCCGGAGCTGCTCCCGGGCGGCAGAGGCGGGGGCGCCCCACAGACGGGACCCGGCTACGCCTTCACTCCGGAACAGCTGACCTCCATCGCCACGGAATGGGACGAACTGGCGGACAAGTTCGAAAGCTGCGAGCGATACGCCCTGGTCTTGATCGAGGTGGAAGGTCCCGGAGCCGAGTACGCGAGCATCAACAACGCGGAGAAGATCAACGAATCTGGTGTGGCCCTGCTTGAAGCGCTGCACCAGCGAGTCGCCTACTGCCGATCGATGGCACAGAAGTTCAGGGACACTCTCGGCGCCTACGGCAACGCGGAAGGCGACGCCGCCGCGGCGGTCCCCAAGTCAACGGGCACCCTCGGATGAGGCGTGCACCCGCCGGTTTCGCGGTACTGACCGCTGCGGCGTTGGCCGCAGGCTGCGTGAGTCCTGAGCCTGGCGAGCCGAGCCACGCACCCACCGGGGCAGCGGACGACCGCTCGCCTGCTGCGACAACGCCCAGAGGAAGCGACAACCTGCCCTCGAACGGCGCGCCGAGCATCGATGATCCACTCGACATCAGCCATTTTCTGCGTGCTCCCTGTGATGTCATCACGGACGCCGAGAAGGAGGCTTTGATCGGAACTGAGGGCACCGCCTCCCCGGATCTCGATACTCCCGTCGGCCCTGAATGTGTGTGGAGCACCGGAGACTCGAAACGCGGCCGATTTGCCGTGATCTTCCCACAGGTCGATGCACGGGGACTGACCTCGCTGTACGAAAGCCGCCACCGCAACGCGCTGTTCGAGCAGTTGCGGCCGGTCGACGGATACCCGGTCGTCGCCTACGGGATCACCGATGTTCGCCACGAAGGCAAATGCACGCTCCGCGTCGGGGTCAGCGACCGGGAAACGATTGACATCACGCTTTACCTGGGCGAGAGCAAGATCGGGCAGCTCGACCCCTGTCAGGCAGCCCGTGACCAGGTGGCCACCGCGATGATCCGCAACATCAAGGCCCGGCAGTAGCGCCCGCTCAGCGGACCAGGCGGTCGGCGGCGAAGCCGTCGGCCACCGTCGCCGCCAGTTCCAGCAGCGCGAGCCGGGTCTCCGGCTGCAGGCGCTCCAGCTCGATCTCCGCGCCCTCCTCCAGGTGCGGATCGAACGGGATCCGGACGACGGCGCGGGTGCGCGCGGCGAAGTGCGCGGCCAGCTTGTCGAGGTCCACCGAACCGCCCTTCGGGCGCACCGAGTTGATCACCGTGACCGAGCGTTGCACCAGTTCGCCGTAGCCGTGGGCGTCCAGCCAGTCGAGGGTGGCCGATGCGCTGCGCGCGCCGTCCACCGAGCCCGACGACACGATCACCAGCGAGTCGGCGACGTCGAGCACCCCCTTCATCGCCGAGTGCATCAGGCCGGTGCCGCAGTCGGTGAGCACGATGTTGTAGAAGTGCTCCAGCAGGTCCACCGTGCGCCGGTAGTCGCGTTCGGAGAAGGCCTCCGACACCGCGGGGTCCTGCTCGCTGGCCAGGATCTCCAGCCTGCTGGCCCCCTGCGAGGTGTACGCCCGCACGTCGCTGTACCGGGTGATCCGGTCGGCGTCCCGCAACAGGTGCCGCACGGTCGCCGTCGTCTCGATCGGGATCTTCTGCGACAACGTTCCCCGGTCGGGGTTGGCGTCCACAGCGATCACCCGGTCACCGCGCAACGACGCGAACGTCGAGCCGAGCGTCGTCGTGGTGGTGGTCTTGCCGACCCCGCCCTTGAGGCTCAGCATCGCGATCTTGAAGCAGCCCCGCAACGGCTGGTTGACCCGCGAGATCAGCTCGCGCCGCCTGCGGTCGGCCGGGCTCTCGCCGGGATTGATGAGCTTGCCCGTGCCCAGGTAGAGCGCCTTGCGCCAGCCCGACTGCGGGGTGCGCTTCATGCGCTTGACGAACTGCCCGCCCCCGAACTCGCCGTTGCCCATCGGATGGCGCGCGCGCTGCGGTTGCGGCAACGCGGGCGGAGGCCCCGTGGGCGGAGGTGGGGGTTGCTGCCCCGGCGGGGGCGGCGGCTGCTGATGCGCCTGCTCGTACCGGGGATCCAGCGGCGGCAGGTTCGGGTCATAGCCCGCGGGATACTGCTGCTGCTGCGCGGGGTACGGCTGCTGCGGCGGCCCCGGCACCGCCGGATGCGGTGTGGAGTCCGTGCTGGCCTCGGAATAGAGCGGCGGCTCCTGCCCCTCTCCTTCGCTGGGTCCGGTCACCGCGTCAGTCCTCCGATGGTCGCGAGGTGTCTCCCCTCTGCCTTGCTTCACGTGCGACCGTAGCCGCAGATGACGCCCAACGTCAGCTTACTCCGGCATACGAGTGAAGCCCCGTGGTCACGAGGTTGACGAAGAACAGGTTGAACACGGTGGCCGCGAACCCGATCACGTTGATGATCGCCGCGCGGTTGCCCCGCCAGCCCGCCGTGGCCCGCGAATGCAGGTAGGCGGCGTAGATCACCCAGGCGATGAACGCGACGGTCTCCTTGGGGTCCCAGCCCCAGAACCGGCCCCACGCGGCCTCCGCCCACACGGCACCGCACAGCACGCCGAACGTGAACACCGGGAAGGCGAACACCGTCGTGCGGTAGGCGATGCGGTCGAGCACGTCCAGTGCGGGCAACCGGGCGCCGAAACGCGCGAACTTCGCCGGGTCGCGCTCGTGGCGGGCCTTGACGAGGTACAGGATGCTCGCCACGCCCGGCACGAGGAACACGCCGGACGCCGACGCCGCGGCCGAGACGTGGATGACCAGCCAGTACGACTGCAGTGCGGGCACCAGCGGCGCCGCCACCGCGTACAGCCAGGTGCCGCCGACGAACATCAGGATCACCACGGGCAGCAGCACGAACGCCGAGAGGTGCCGTACCGGGAACTTCCGCATCACCGCGAGCCACGTCACGACCGCGATGAAGCAGACGATCATGATGTACTCGTACATGTTGCCCCACGGCACCCTGCTGGTCGCCAGACCGCGCAGCACCAGCGCCGCGAGGTGCAGCAGCGCGCCGAGCACGGTCAGCGCGGCGCCCATCCGGCCGATGCGCTCCGCGCGCGTGCGCGGCGGGCGCGGGCCCGCCGTCTCCCCGGGCGGGGGCACTGCGACCGTGCCCACCGGACCCCCGCCGGCGCCGACCAGTTCCTGCGCGCGCTCGCGGGTGCGGGCGGCCGCCTGCCGTCCCTTGCGGCCGAACGACTGCTCGACCAGGAAGAACACCATCGCCAGCACGTACACGGCGACGGCCGTGGTGTACGACCAGTCGCTGTACTGGGACAACGTCTCGTTGACCGGCATCAGCGTGCCTTTCTGTCACGGGTCAGCAGGTCGCCGGCGAGTGTGGTGAACTCCTCGCCGTACCCGGCCTGATCGGTGCGGGCCAGCCCGCCCACTTCTACTACAGTACGTCGTTCACCGGCTGCTGTCGTGGCGGGGGTCACCCGCACCCACAGCCTGCGGCGCTTGACGAACAGCGACAACCCGAGCCCGGCGAACATCACGACGGCGAAGCCGAGCACCCAGATCTGCGTGGGGTCGTGCGACACCTGCAGCGACACCCACTGCTTCACCCCGTCGAAGCTCACCGTGGTGCCGTCGCCGAGGCGCAGCTGCTCGCCGACCTTGAGGTTCTCCCTGGCCACCCGCTCGAGCCTGCCCGCGTCGACCATCGACCGGTCGATCTCGAAGATCGACTGCCCTCGCCCGGAGTCGACACCCAGGTCGCCGCGCATGACGTCCACGGCCACGGCGGGGTCGGTGAGCTTCGGGCTCGCCGAGGACAGCACGCTGCCCTGCATCGCGGCGGTGGGCGCGAACAGGCCGGTGACCGCGATCTGGTTGTTCCTGCGTTCCTCGGCGCTGGTCGTGCCCGGCGGCTCGAACTTCGTGGCGCCCTCCGAAAGGCCCGTGTTCTGGTCGACCGGCCGCCACTGGATCGTGTGGGTCCGGGAGGTGCCGTCGGGGAACGTGACCGTGAACGTCGGCGCGTAGCCGTGGCCGAGCAGGTAGACGCGATCGCCCTGCGTGCGCAGCGGCTCGTTGACCTCGAGGTGGTACGGCCGCCACGTGCCGGAGACCAGGTCCTCGCCCGCCTGGTACTCGATGTCGGACTCGAAGCTCACCGGCTGGCCGGACTCGGCGTAGCCGGCGGTGAAGTTGTTGACGCGCACGCAGAACGGCGTCAGCTCGGTGCCGTCGACGCGCAGGCCGGGGTTGAACGAGTCGTAGTTGTAGATGCCGGCGTTGCAGAACTCCGAGCCGTCGGCGAGGACGATCACCTGGCCCTCGTAGGAGTACATCTTGCCCAGTGCGAACGCGATGATCAGGCCGAGCATCCCGAAGTGGAAGGCGAGGTTGCCGGTCTCGCGCAGGAAGCCGCGCTCGGCGCTGATGCTGCGGGCCCCGCCCTGCTCCTCGCGCTCGGCGCGGCGCCAGCCACGGAGCCTGGCGTTCGCGGCGGCGAGCACGTCGTCCGGTGCGGCGTCGAGCTCGGCGCGCGCGTGGTGCGGCAGCCGCGCCAGGTTGCGCGGCGTGAGCACGGGCTTGGCGCGCATCGACCGGACGTAGTCGACGCTGCGCGGCAGCAGGCAGCCGACCAGCGACACCATCAGCAGCAGGTAGATCGCGGAGAACCAGACGCTGGCGTAGACGTCGAAGAACTGCAGCCGGTCGAGCAGCTCGCCCCACCAGCCGTGGGCCTCGATGTACTCGCGGGTCTTGGCCTCGTTGAGCGAGCGCTGCGGCAACAGCGCGCCCGGCAGGGCCGCCAGTGCCAGCAGGAACAGCAGGATCAGCGCGGTGCGCATCGACGTGAGCCCGCGCCAGGTGTTGCGCAGGAAGGCCAGCACCCGCCGGCCCGGGGTCGGCCGGTACTCCTGTCGCTGCGGGGTGATTGTTTCGGTCACAGCGGCAGCCTCGTGTCGGAGATGAACGCGTCGCGCAGCCAGCCGACCAGCTCCGCCCACAGCCCTGTGACCAGTAGCACGCCGACCACCAGCAGCAGGCCGCCGCCGAAGAGCTGCACGCGGCGGCCGTTGCGCCGCAGCCAGTCGGTGGCGCGCACGGCCCACCGGGCGCCCGCGGCGATGAGCAGGAACGGCACGCCGAGGCCGACGCAGTAGACGAGCACGAGGAGGAATCCGCGCGCGCCGGTGCCCCCGCTGGCGCTGGCGATGGCGAGCACGCCGGAGAGCGTGGGCCCGATGCACGGCGTCCAGCCGAGCCCGAACACCGCGCCGAGCAGTGGCGCGCCCCACAGCCCGGCCCGCGGCACGTGGTGGGACCGGAGGTCGCGCTGCAACCCGGGGACGAGGCCGAGGAACACCAGCGCCATGGCGATGGTGATCACCCCGCCGACGCGTTGCAGCAGTTCCTGGTTGAGCAGCAGGGCGTCGGCGAGCCAGACGAGACTGCCGACCCCGGCCGTGAAGATCACCGTGAAGCCGAGCACGAACAGCCCTGCCGCGCCCACCACCGCCGACCGGCCGCGCTTGCGGTCCTCCTCGGTGCTGACGGCCGGGGGGTCGGAGCCGACCAGTGCCGCGAGGTAGGCGAGGTACCCGGGCACCAGCGGCACGACACACGGGGACGCGAACGAGACCGTTCCCGCCAGCAGGGCCACTGCGGCCGCGAGCAGCAACGGGCCGGACATCGCCAGCTCGGTCGCATCCACGGAGACCAGCGTAAGGAATGGGCTCCGTGTTAAACCGGCGGGCCAGCGTTGTTCAGCGGACCGGCCTTCGCGCCGTGGGTCGCCCCGCGCGTCCACGCGCTGCCGCCGTGCCCAAGGTGACCTCGGGTACCGGGTGGGTACCCACGGTGCCCTTCGGCTCCTCACCACCGGCACCGCCACCCGAGCCGAAGGGCACCGTGGGTACCGCAGACGTACCGGAGGTCACCTTCGGCTCGCCGTCACCGGGGCGAGGGCGGCGCCGGGCGTCAGTTCTCGGCGGCGAGTCGTCGCACCACCGGCAGGATGTCGCTCGCCAGCAGGTCCCGGAGAAAGATCGCGGCGACCCGGTGCTGGCGGTCGACGATGATCGTCGACGGCACCACGTTGCGCGGATACCCGGACAGGCGCAGCAGCGACCGCCCGGACGGGTCGTAGATCGACGGGTAGGTCAGGCCCCGGTTGCGCATGAAGTCCTGCGGCGCCGAGCGGTCGAAGTCGCGGACGTCGATGCCGAGCACCTGCACGCCCTTGTCCTTCATCTGCTCGTAGACCTTCTGCATCTCGGGCGCCTCGGTGCGGCACGGGCCGCACCACTGTCCCCAGATGTTGATGACGACGACCTTGCCCTTGAAGTCGCTGACCGCCAGCTGCTCGCCCTCGTTGAACAGGTCCTCGCCGGAGACCTCGGGGATCGGCTGGCGTTCGGCGCCGTTGTAGAAGATGTCGGTCTTGCCGCCGGGCGAGACGAACGAGAAGCTCGTGCCCCGCGAGACGGCGTCGTCGCCGGTGGTGCATCCCGCGAGCAGGAGCACGGCGGCGAGCAGCAGCCCGAGTGTTCTCATGCGCCGGTCACCGTGGGGTCGGTGTGGCCCGCGGGCTCGCTGTAGACGATCTCGAGCAGTTGCTCACCGCCGAAGACCAGGCTGGTCAGCGAGGCCAGCGAACACTGCCGCCTGCGCGGGTCGTGCCAGAGCCGCCTGCCCTCCAGGTACCGGCGCAGCGTCCAGATCGGCAACTGGTGCGACACGCACAGCGCCTCGTGGCCCTCGGCCGCGGCGCGGGCGGCGTGCACGGCACCGAGCATGCGGTGGGCGATCCCGAGGTACGGCTCGCCCCACGAGGGTTGCAGCGGGTTGCGCAGCTTCGACCAATGCCGTGGCTGCCGCAACGCGCCGTCGCCGACACCCACCCGCAGGCCCTCGAACTGGTTGGCGGCCTCGATGAGCCGTTCGTCACTGGCCACGTCGAGCCGGTGCGCCGCGGCGATGGGCGCCGCCGTCTCCTGCGCCCGCTCCAACGGCGAGGCCACGACGTGCACCAGGCCGTGCCCGGCCAGTGCCTCGGCGACCGTGAGCGCCTGCTGCCGCCCGCGCTCGGACAGGACGAACCCGGGCATGCGCCCGTACAGCACGCCCTCCGGGTTCTCGACCTCGCCGTGCCGCAGCAGGTGCACGACCGTCCTGACGGTCATGGCCGCTCCGCCGCCGCGGCCGCCCGCGCCGCAGGCCCGAGCGCGGCCTCGATGACCTCGAACGCCGCGTCGTCCAGTGCCGCGTTGACGAACCACGCCTCGAACGCGCTCGGCGGGGCGTACACGCCGCGTTCCAGCAGCGCGTGGAAGAACGGCGGGAACCGCCAGGTCTCCGCCGACGCCGCGTCCTGGTAGTCGCGCACCGGCCGGTCGGTGAAGAACACGCTCACCAGGTTGCCCGCGAAGGCGACGGTGTGCGTGACACCCGCGGCGCTCAGCGCCTCGCCGAGCACCGTGCCGAGCCGCCGGGCGTTCGCGTCGAGCGCGCGGTACACCTCGGCGTCGGCGGCGCGCAGCGTGGCCAGGCCCGCCGCCACGGCGACGGGGTTCCCGGACAGCGTGCCCGCCTGGTACACCGGGCCGCTGGGCGCGAGCCGGGCCATCACGTCGGCCCTGCCGCCGAACGCGGCGGCGGGCAGCCCGCCGGACATCACCTTGCCGAAGGTGTAGAGATCACCCGCCACCCCGTCGAGGCCGTACCAGCCTGCGGCCGACACGCGGAAGCCCGTCATCACCTCGTCCATGATGAGCAGCGCGCCGTGCTCGTGGGCCAGCTCACGCAGTGCGGCGTTGAACCCGTCGCGGGGCGCCACCGCACCCATGTTGCCCGCCGCGGCCTCGGTGATGATCGCCGCGATCTCCCCCGGGTTCTCCGTGAGCGACTTGCGGACCGCTTCGACGTCGTTGTACGGCAGCACGATCGTGTCCGCCGCCTGCGCGCCGGTGACGCCGGGCGAGGTAGGCAGGCCGAGCGTGGCGACGCCGGACCCGGCCTGGGCGAGCAGCGCGTCGACGTGCCCGTGGTAACAGCCCGCGAACTTGATGATCTTGCTGCGGCCGGTGAAGCCGCGGGCGAGCCGGATGGCGCTCATGGTGGCCTCGGTGCCGGAGTTCACCAGGCGGACCTGCTCGACGGGCTCGACGCGGCGGATGATCTCCTCGGCCAGCTCGACCTCACCGGTGGTGGGGGTGCCGAAGGACAGCCCCGAGCCCGCCGCCTCCTGCGCGGCCCGCACCACGTCGGGGTGCGCGTGCCCGAGGATCATCGGCCCCCACGACGACACCAGGTCGACGTAGCGGTTGCCGTCGGCGTCCCACAGGTGCGGGCCCTCGCCGCGGACCATGAACCGGGGTGTGCCTCCGACGGCGGCGAAGGCCCGCACCGGGGAGTTCACGCCGCCCGGGGTGGCCGCCGACGCGCGATCGAACCAGGACTTGGACTGCTCGACTCCTGTCACGTCTGCCAGTCTGGCAAAGGCTCCTCAGTCGCTGTCGCCCCGGCCGTTCTCCCGTGACGCGCGCCGCCTGCGGCGCCGCGTGCGCGCGCCGAGCGACGCCTGGCGCACCGCGTCGACCACCAGCAGCCCGGCGAGGCCGCCGAGCCCGATCGCCGCGCCCACCCAGTTGCCCGCGACGTGCCGGGAGACCAGCTCCGTGCCGTCGTCGAGGCGGACGACGATCTCGGTGAACGCCGAGTCCCAGCTCAGGAACGCGCCCCAGACGGCAACCCCGGCGACCACGAGTTCGGCGAGCGCGACGAACAGCCGCCACGGCTGGTGCAGCCGCTCGCTGGAGTAACCGGGCACCGCGGGCCAACTCACGTCGCTCACGCGGCGCAGTCTCTCATGGCCGACCGCAGCGCCGAGCGCAACGCGTCGGCGTCCCTGGCCCAGGCGAGCACCACGGTGCCGTCCTCGAGCCTGACCGGCAGCTCCTCGTACTTGCGGGGCACGCTCCAGCCACCGCCGAGCGGCCGGGCGCCCACCGGTGCGCCGACGTCGTCGATCTGGGCGATCCGCGCGATCGGCAGCCGCTCGCGGCCCTGCTCGAGCTCCGTCCCCGTGACGCGGACGGCGAGGAACCGGCGCCGCGCGTAGACCCAGACCGCCGTCAGCCCCAGCAGGCCGACCCCGGCGGCCAGCCACAGCACGGTGTGCGTGCGGATGCCCGCGAACAGCTCCGCGAGATAGCCGGCCAGTGCGAAACCGGGGCCCCACAGCAGGGGCCACCAGGTCGCGCCCGGCTCGGAGTACAGCGGCGCGCTCATGGCAGGCGCTTCGGCACCTTCGGGTAGTAGTCCTGGACGCTCGGCAGGTACATCAGCGCGACGGCGACGATCGACAGCAGCGCCGAGCCCAGCGTGATGAGGTTGGAGAACAACAGCATCTGGAAGACGAGCACGAGGGCCGCGAGCACGGTGAGCACCGTCCTCGCGGAGCGGGTGCCCTCCCGCGCCTTGTACGCGAACAGCCAGAACAACACGGCGAACACGATCCCGCCGACGAACAGCATCCACAGCAGCGACGTCACGCCGGAGGCGATCTGCTCGTTGGTGATGTTGGCGTCGTTGTTCATCTCGACCAGCGAGTCGATCATTCGCTGCTTGGCCGTCAGCGTGAAGCCGTATCCGGCGATGAGCACGAGGCCGGACAGGATCCACAGCACGAACGACACCTTGACCGGCTTCGGCGGGTTCACCGTGGGCTGCGGGTCACCGGACAGCCGGGGCGCGGGCGGCAGGCCCTTGGCACGCCGCTGGTCGTCCGATTCGTCTGAGTCAGTCACGGTCGCCGACCTTAGTCGAGCCAGCTCGCGGCCTCAGCCGCCCAGTAGGTCAGGATCATGTCCGCGCCCGCCCTGCGGATGGACAGCAGCACCTCGAGGACGGTGCGCTGCCGGTCGAGCCAGCCGTTCGCGGCGGCGGCCTCGACCATGGCGTACTCACCGGAGATGTTGTACGCGGCCACCGGCACCGGGGACAGCTCGGCGGCGGCCTTGATGACGTCCAGATAGGACAGCGCGGGCTTGACCATCACGGCGTCGGCGCCCTCGGCGATGTCCAGTTCGATCTCGCGCAGTGCCTCGCGGGCGTTGCCCGGGTCCTGCTGGTAGGTCTTGCGATCCCCCTTGAGCTGGGAGTCCACCGCCTCGCGGAAGGGCCCGTAGAAGGCGCTGGCGTACTTGGCGGAGTAGGCGAGGATCCCGGTGTCGCTGTAGCCCGCGTCGTCGAGCGCGCGGCGGATGACCCCCACCTGGCCGTCCATCATCCCGCTGGGCCCCAGCAGGTGCGCGCCCGCCTCGGCCTGCGCGAGCGCCATCTCGGCGTAGCGCTCCAGCGTCGCGTCGTTGTCCACGCCGCCCGCGGAGTCGAGCACGCCACAGTGGCCGTGGTCGGTGAACTCGTCCAGGCACGTGTCGGCCATGAGCACCGTGTCGTCGCCGAGTTCGGCCCGCAGGTCGCGCAGCGCCGCGTTGAGCACGCCGTCCGGGTCGGTGGCACCCGAGCCGACGGCGTCGCGGGTGCGGGGAACGCCGAAGAGCATCAGCCCGCCGACGCCCGCGCGCACGGCCTCGACGGCGGCCTTGCGCAGCGTGTCGCGGGTGTGCTGGACGACGCCGGGCATGCTGGAGATCGGGCGGGGGGCGTCGGCGCCCTCGGCGACGAACAGGGGCAGGATCAGCTGGCGCGGCCGCAGCGTGGTCTCACTGACGAGCCGCCGCATGGCCGCGGTGCCCCGCAACCGCCGGGGCCGATGCTCGGGAAACACCTTCCTCACGGTACTCCGGCGCCTCGCGGCCGCGCTGACGACCCGTGGGCCGCGCCGCGCTCGGCATGGCAGGAGTGCGGCGGCTACCATGCTGGAAAACGTTTGCCGAGCGCCGGAGGGTCATGGCCACGATCCACGACGTCGCCAAGCTCGCCGGGGTGTCCACGTCGACGGTGTCGCGTGTGCTGTCCCGCTCGCGTGCGGTGACGCCGGACTCGGCACGGAAGGTACTGGCCGCCGCCGAGCAACTCGGGTACCGGTACAACGCGGTGGCCCGCGCGCTGCGGACCAACCGCTCCGGCACGGTGGGCATGCTCGTTCCCCAGATCTCGAACCCGTTCTTTCCCGCGCTGGTGGAGGCCGTGGAGCGGCGCCTGCAGCGGGAGGGGCTCGAACTGTTCCTCTGCGACTCGCAGCGCGATGTCGACGTCGAGGCCAGGCGCCTGCGTGCGCTCGTCGAGCGGCAGGTGGACGGCGTCATCATCAGCCCGTACGACTTCACCGGGAGCGCACCCGCCGTGCGGGGGATCGTCGGTCAGATCCCGGTGATCCAGGTCGACCGGCGCGTCGAGGGCTCGCTCACCGACTGGGTGGGCGTCGACGACGCGGCCGGGTTCACGCAGGTGGTGGACCACCTCGTGGCGGCGGGCAGGTGCAAGCTGGTCTTCGTCAGCGCCGAGCTCACCAACTACTCCGCCAAGGCCCGGCGCAGCGCCTTCGATTCGGCGCTGTCCCGGCACGGCCTCACCCCGGCACAGGCGCCGCTGCTCGGCGGTTTCGAAGTGGAATGGGGCCTCACGGCCGCGGCCTTGGTGGATCTGTCCGTTGTGGACGGCATCGTGTGCGGCAACGACGCCATCGCGCTGGGGCTGCTGCGCGGGCTGCGCAAGGCGGGGGTCGCGGTTCCCGCCGACGTGGCCGTCACCGGGTTCGACGACATCGGCTTCGCCGAGATCTCCGACCCGCCGCTGACCACGGTGCGCCAGCACTGGGACGCCATCGCCGACGAGTGCGTGCGGCTGCTGCTCCAACCGGCCGATCACGGTCCCCGCAGCATCGCGATCACCCCTACCCTGCAAGTCCGGGAGTCCACCCCGTGACCACACCGGTTCAGGGAGCTGGGAGGCGAGGCGGCATGAGTGTCGACGTCGTGAAGCTGACGCGGGACCTCGTGGCGGTCGACACGATCGGCCACGCGGAGAGCGATGCACTGGCGGTGGTCGCGCCGCTGCTGGAGAAGGCGGGCTTCGCCGTGGACATCGGCGAGCACGAACCCGGCAGGGGCACGCTCGTCGCCGAGTGGCACACCGGGCTGGAACAGCCGCCGCTGTGCCTTTCCGGGCACGTCGACACGGTGCCGCTCGGTGCCGCGCCGTGGCAGCACGACCCGTTCCGTGCCGAGCCGGACGGCGACCGCCTGCACGGCAGGGGCACCAGCGACATGAAGGGCGGCGTCGCCGCGATCGTGGCGGCGGCGGCCAAGATCGCGGCCCTGCGGCCGAGCAGGGCCGGGCTGCGGCTGGTGCTCACCGCCGCCGAGGAGCCCGGGTCGGCGGGCGCCCGGCACGCCGTACGCAGGCTCAGCGGCAGGCCGAGCGGTCCGCTGGTGATCACCGAGCCCACCGGCAACGCCGTGCTGCACGGCCACAAGGGCGCACTGTGGCTCACCGCGTCGGCGTCCGGAGTCACCGCGCACGGCTCGATGCCCCACCTTGGCGACAACGCCGTCTACACGCTCGCCCGCGCGGTGAACCGCCTGGAGACCCACGACTTCGGCGTGCCACCGCACCCGGCGATGGGCAGGCCGACGCTCAACGTCGGCACCTTCCACGGCGGGCTCAACACCAACTCCGTGCCGGACAGCGCCGAGGCGACCATCGACGTGCGCACCGTCGCCGGGCAGGACCACGGCGGCGTGCTGACCGGTCTCGCCGGGCGGGTGGGCGACACGGTGCACCTCGAACCGCTGATCGACCTGCCCGCCGTCTGGACCGACCCTGGCGATGCCTGGGCGGCGTCGGTGGCGGAGATCGCCAGGGAGATCACCGGCGCCAAGGACACCGAGCCACGCGCGGCGACGTACTTCACCGACGCCTCCGTGCTTACGCCCGCGTTCGGTCATGTGCCGACCGTCATCTGCGGGCCGGGTGAGGCCGAGCAGGCCCACGTCACCGACGAGTGGGTCTCGTTGCGCAAGCTCGCAGACTCGGTCGCCATCCTGGAACGGGTGTGCGTCGACTGGTGCGGCACCTGACGCCGTGGCCGACAATGCGGCATGACCGCCACCGCGACGGGCCCCGACGCTGACCCCGACTTCTTCGGCACGGCCGCGGAGCACGCCACCAGCGCGGTACCCGTGGGGGCACCCCGGGACCGGGTGGCGGACCTGCTCGCCGCCATGCGCGGGCGGAACTACGACAGCGCGGCGCTGGTCGCGGTGTGCGACGCAGGCCGGCTCGCCGGGCTGGTCACCGCCGAACGGCTGCTCACCGCGCCCGCGACCGCGGAACTGGCCGAGGTCATGGACGCCGACCCGCCCGTGGTGGCTCCGGGCATGTCGCAGGAACGAGCCGCGTGGACGGCGGTGTGCCACGACGAGGCGGGGCTCGCCGTCGTCGACGCCGACCGCCGTTTCCTCGGCATCGTCCCCGCACAGCGGCTGATGGCGGTGCTGCTGGCAGAGCACAACCAGGACCTCGCGCGCCTCGGCGGCTTCCTCGGCACCGCGTCGGCGGCAAGG
Organism: Prauserella muralis; assembly: GCF_003202285.1. GTDB lineage: Bacteria > Actinomycetota > Actinomycetes > Mycobacteriales > Pseudonocardiaceae > Prauserella_B > Prauserella_B muralis. The sequence continues at coordinate 1,394,259 of NZ_MASW01000001.1, read as the reverse complement.
CAGGCCACCTCGGAGCGCGTGCCGAGGCGGCTGTGGCACCGGCTGCCGTGGCTGCTGATGGGACTGACCGGGGCGATGCTGTCCGCCGGGATCGTCGGCGCCTTCGAGGAGGCACTGCAGCGCAACGTGCTGCTCGCGTTCTTCGTGCCCGCTGTGGTGTATCTGGCCGACGCGGTCGGCACGCAGACGGAGACGCTCGTCGTGCGCGGGCTGTCGGTGGGGGTGCCCATCGGCCGCGTCGCGGCCCGCGAGGTGGTCACCGGCCTCCTCATCGGGCTCCTGCTGGCCGGGCTGGCGCTGCCGCTGACCCTGCTGCTGTGGGGCGATCCGGCCGTCGCGGTCTCGGTGGGCCTCGCGCTGTTCGCCGCCTGCGCCATCGCCACGTTGATCGCGATGGCGCTGCCGTGGCTGCTGTCCCGGTTCGGCGCCGACCCGGTGTACGGCTCCGGCCCGCTCGCCACCGTGGTGCAGGACCTGCTGTCGATCCTGATCTACCTGGCAACGGCGACGCTGGTGGTGATGTAGAACGGCCCGTCACCGACGAGGGTCGGCGACGGGCCGTTCGTCTGAGCCGTCAGGCTGCTGCGCCGTCAGGAGCGGCGGGCGCGCTTGGCCTTGCGGGGCGGCGGAAGGGCGCCCTCGGCGCGCAGCTTGGCGGCGTGCTCGGCGAGCGCGTCGACCAGCTGCACGACGTTCGGCTTCTCCGGCTGCACGTCCACGCGCAGGCCGAACTCGGTCGCCGTCTCGGCCGTCTTCGGCCCGATGCAGGCCACGAGCGTCCGCGCGTGGGGCTTGCCCGCGATGCCCACGAGGTTGCGGACCGTGGACGACGAGGTGAAGCACACCGCGTCGAAGCCACCGGTCTTGATCATCTCGCGGGTTTCCGCGGGCGGCGGAGCCGCGCGCACGGTCCGGTACGCCGTGACGTCGTCGATCTCCCAGCCCCGGTCGCGCAGGCCCGCCGCCAGTGTCTCGGTGGCGATGTCGGCCCGCGGCAGCAGCACGCGGTCCACCGGGTCGAGCACGTCGTCGTAGGGCGGGAACTCCTCCAGCAGGCCTTCGCTGGACTGCTCACCGGAGGGCACCAGCTCGGGGATGATGCCGAACGAGCGCACCTTCTCGGCGGTGGACTCCCCGACACAGGCGATCTTCACGCCGGAGAACGCCCGCGCGTCGAGACCGAACTCGGCGAACTTCTCCCACACGGCCCGCACCGCGTTGGTGGAGGTGAACACGATCCACTGGTAGCGGCCGTCGACGAGGCCCTTCACGGCGCGCTCCATCTGCGCGGGGCTGCGCGGCGGCTCCACCGAGATCGTCGGCACCTCGTGCGAGGTGGCGCCGTGGCTGCGCAGCCGCTCGGCCATGTCGCCCGCCTGCTCCTTGGTGCGCGGCACGAGCACCTTCCACCCGTACAGGGCGCGGGACTCCCACCACGACAGCTTCGAGCGGTTGCCCACCGCGCCACCGATGCTCACCACGAGCGGGCCGACCAGCTCGCCGGCGTCGGCGGAGAGGGAGGCCAGCGTGGTGTCCACCGTGCGCTGGGTGTTGCTGGTGCCGTTGGAGGTCACCGCGACCGGTGTCTGCGGGGCCTGGCCGTGCTCGACCAGCGCCGACGCCGCCTCGGCGAGGTGGCTGGACGTGGCGTGCAGCACGATGGTGCCCGGCGTCGCGGCCAGCCCGGCCCAGTCGACCTCGGTGCGCACGTCCACCTCGGCATGGGCGCCGCCGAGCGCGACACCCGCGTAGGCGGGCACCGCGGTGCCCGGCGAGACGCCCGGCACCACGTCGAACACGGCGCTGGTGCGCGACACCGCCTGCACCTCGGCCACCACGGCGGGCTGCGTCAGCGGGTCGCCCGCGACGAGCCGCAGCACGAGCCTGCCCGCCTTGGCCTCGTTGGCGAGGTCCTTGGCGACGTCACCCGGCTCGCCGACGGCCGGGCGGACCTCGGCCTCGGAACCGGCGAAGGCGAGCACACCGGCGGGCACGTCCGGGTCGGTCACCACGAGCTCGGCCTTCGCGAGCAGTTCCTGGGCGCGAACCGTCAGCAGTCCGGCGTCACCGGGGCCCGAGCCCACGAAGGCGACGCGCCCCGTGGTCTTGCGTGCGCGGGTCATCTACTTCGTCTCTCCTCGTTGCCGCGCGACCCAGCAGGGCCGCGCGAGGTCGTTCGTACGATCCGGACGTCAGCGGAGCAGGGCCCCGGCGCCGAGGTCGAGCAACTCGGCGGCCAGTGATCGGCCGAGACTGTCCGCTTCCTGCATCTCGGCGATGGCCGACGCGCGCAGGATCCGGACGGAGTCGCCTTCGACCCCGGTCGCGGCGACGCCGCGCAGCGAGAGCCGCTCCACCACGGCGCCTTCGCTGTCCAGGTCCTCCACCACCTCGGCCAGTGCACCGACGGGCGCGCTGCAACCGGCCTCGAGCGCGGCCAGCATGGCCCGCTCGGCCGCCACGGCGGCCCGTGTCGCTTCGTCATCCACAATGGACTGAAGCAAGTGTTCGGTGTCCACGTCGTCGACGCGGGTCTCCACCGCCAGCGCGCCCTGGGCGGGCGCGGGCAGCATCTGGATGGGATCCAGGGTCTCGGTGATGACGTCGAGCCTGCCGACCCTGGCCAGCCCGGCGCGGGCAAGCACCACCGCGTCCAGTTCCCCGGACGTCACCTTGCCGATCCGGGTGTCGATGTTGCCCCTGATCGGCACGACGTCCAGCCCGAGGCCGAGCGCGCGCAGCTGTGCCATGCGGCGTGGCGACCCCGTGCCGACCACCGAGCCCGGCGGCAGCTCACCGAGGGTCAGCCCGTCCCTGGCGATCAGGGCGTCCCTCGGGTCCTCCCTCGGCGGCACCGCGGCCAGCGCGATGCCGGGCTCCGCGGCCGTCGGCAGGTCCTTGTAGGAGTGCACCGCCACGTCGACCTGCTTGTTCAGCAGGGCCTCGCGCAGCGCCGACGTGAACACCCCCACGCCGATCTCGGCGATCGGCGCGGTCGAGCGGTCGCCGGGCGTGGACACCGTGACGATCTCGACCCGCTGGCCCGCTTCCTCGAGTTTCCTGGCGATGGTTCCGGTCTGCGCCAGCGCCAGCTTGCTGCCCCTGGTGCCGATCCGGATGGCGTTCTCACTCACGCTTGTCACCGTCGATCTGGTCGTGCTTGGCGGCCGCCGACGGGCTGGACACCACGGTGGGCGCCTGCGGGTCGAGCTCGAACAGCTCGCGCAGCGCGTTCGCGTAGTCGGTGTCGGCCGTCTCGGCGGCGAGTTGCTTGACGCGCACCGTGGGCGCGTGCAGGAGTTTGTCCACGACCCGGCGAACCGTGCGGTCCAGCTCCTCGCGGACGTCGGCGTCGAGCTCCGGCAGCCGCCGGTCCAGGCGCAGCAGCTCGGCGTCGACCACCTCGGCGGCCCGCTTGCGCAGCGCGGTCACCGTGGGGGTGACGGCGGCGCTGCGCTGACCCGCGAGGTAGGCACGCACCTCGTCGAGCACGATGCCCGCGGCGCGTGTGGTCTGCTTCTCGGTGGTTCCGCTTCCGGATTCGTGCATCCGGCGGCGGACGGTCTCCAGGTCGACGACCTCGACGCCCGGCACCGTGGCGACGTCGCGCTCGACGTCGCGGGGCAGGCCGAGGTCGCAGACCACCAGCGGCGTGCCGGTACGCGGCTCGACGTGCTCGGCGGCCAGCACGGCGCCCTTGGCTCCGGTGCAGGACACCACCACGTCGGCGCCCGCGACGGCCGTGGCCAGCTCGCTCATCGGCACGGCCTCGGCGGGCACGCCCTGCTCGGCGACCGACGCGGCGAGCCGCCGGGCGTTGTCCAGCGTCCGGTTGGCGACGGTGATGCCGCCGATGCCCGCCTTGCGCAGCTGGGCGGCGGTGAGCGCGCCCATCGAGCCTGCGCCGACGATCAGCGCGCGCCTGCCGGTGAGCTCGCCCGCGGCGGCCAGAGCCTCCGACACCACCGAGGCGCCGAGGGCGTCGAGGCCGGTCTCGCTGTGCACGCGCTTGCCGACACGCAGCGTGGTCTGCACGAGTTCGTGCAGCGTCCTGCCGACGGTGCCCGCGTCGCGGGCCGTGGCGTAGGCGCCCCGGACCTGGCCGAGGATCTGCGTCTCGCCGACCACCATCGAGTCGAGGCCGGACGCGACGGAGAACACGTGCTCCACGGCGGCGCCCGCGTAGTGCACGTAGAAGTTGTCGTAGAGATCGGCGGGCGCCATGCCCGCCTGCCGGGCCAGCACCTCGGAGATGTCGCCGAGGCCGCCGTGGAAGGTCTCGACGACCGCGTAGACCTCGATGCGGTTGCACGTGGACAGGAGCATGACCTCCGACACGTGCTCGGTCTGCTGCAGCTCGTGCAGCACCTTGCCGTGCTCGGCGGCGGGAACGGCGACCCGCTCCAGCGTCTCCAGATCGGCCGTCCGGTGGGACAGCCCGAGCGCGAGGATGCTCACGACGGCATCACCGCCGGGTCGACCACGTGGCCGTTCACCCCGCCTGCGGCGGCTTCGGCGTTGTCCGCCCTCCGCGCCACGTGGAAGGACAAGATCTGCAGTTCCACAGCCAGGTCGACCTTTCGCACCTCGACATGTTCCGGCACTTGCAGCACCACCGGCGCGAAGTTCAGGATGCACTGCACTCCGCCCGCGACCAGGCGATCGCACACCGACTGTGCCGCGGCGGGCGGCGTCGCGATGACCCCGATGGAGATCTGCCGCTCGGTGCACACCCGCGGGATGTCGTCGAGGTGGGACACCGGCAGCCCGCCGACCGGGACCCCGATCAGGTCGGGGTCGATGTCGAACAGCGCCTCGACCGGGAAGCCACGGCCGGGAAACCCGCCATAGTTGGCCAACGCATGGCCCAGGTTCCCGATTCCCACCACGGCCACCTTGTGCTGGCGGGTCAGGCCGAGGGTGCGCTCGATCTGGCCGACGAGCACCTCCACCTCGTAGCCGACGCCCCGGGTGCCGTACGAGCCGAGGTAGGACAGGTCCTTGCGCAGCTTCGCCGAGTTGACGCCCGCTGCCGACGACAGTTCCTCGCTGGACACCGTCGTGGAGCCCTGCTCGGCCATCGCGGAAAGCACCCGCAGGTAGACCGCGAGCCTGGCGACGGCGGCCTCGGGAATGGCGCGGGCGCGGACCTCGGGGTCGGCGCCGTTCTCGCCGACGGCCGGCATCTCGGCGGTGGGAGCGTTGTCGGCGTCGGGCGTACCCGGCGGCCTCGTGCGCTTGTGCGCGGCTCCGGCCCCGTTTCGCCGGCCCCGCTGTGCCACCACGCTGGCTCTCCTGTCGCCGAAATGAGAAGTCAACCCTTGACCCGGCGCACGCGAAGGTGTTCGATACCGGCGCGCACGGGGTGTGTGGCAATAACGGTAAGCCATTTGTGAACGCAGGCACAAAGTGGCTGGTTGAGGGGTTGACCTAGCACACATTCCGGCGTTTTCTGACGTTTTGTCAGCTCAGGCTCGTGCCGGGCGCGGACGACGGCGGGCACGCGCCCGTGGCACGTGCCCGCCGTGACTGAAAGCTCACCGGATCACGAGTTGGTGCCCGGGGTCAGCACCGTGTCGATCACGAAGACGGTCGCGTTCCCGGTGGGGATGTTGCCGCAGAGGACCTTCGCGCCGTTGACGGTCATGTTCTCGCCGGAGCCCTCGATCTTCACGGGGCCGCCGTCGGCGTTGAGGCTGTCCACCTCACCGGCCTGTTCCAGGCCCTCGGCGTCGTAGCGCTGGCCGACCACGTGGTACTGCAGGATCGGCGCGAGCTGGTCGGGCTTGGCGGCCAGCTCCTTGAACTTCTGCTCGCCGAGCGCCTCGAAGGCCGGGTCGGCGGGCGCGAAGACCGTGATGGCCTCCTGGCTGTTGAGGGTGTCCACCAGGTTGGTGGCCTTCACCGCGGCGACGAGCTTGGTCAGCAGCGGATTGGTGCTGGCGGCCGTGGCCACCGGCTGCGGGCCCATCGAGTTCAGGCTGCCCGGCTCGTCGCCCTTGGGCAGCTGCGAGCAGGCAGGGCCGAACACGTCGGCGTTGGTGGTGACACCCTCGCCGCTCGGGGCCGCGGAGCTCTCCATCGGCGCCGTGCTGGAGGGGGCCTGCTGCTGGGCAGAGGAGTCGGTCTGGCCGCTTGCGGCGTCCTCACCGCCGCCGCAGGCGGCCAGGGAGAGCAGGGCCGCCGCGGCGATTCCGGCACCGGCGATGCGTCGGGTGTTGCTCACGAAGATCACTCCGTTCGGGGCTGATTGTGTCGTCGTGAGGCATTCGGAGCACCGGGCCGCGCGGATGGGTGCTATCGGGTGGTGAACGTGACGGTGTGCCGTCCGGTCGCGCCGTCGGGCAGCACGGGGGCGCGTTCGGCGGTCTGCGTGTAGCCGGACTTGTCCGTCGCGCGGCAGGTCAGCTGGTGGCTGCCGGGCCTGCGGACGTCCAGTTCGAGCTGCCACATGCGCCACGTGTTGTCGTTGACGTCGGCCGACAGCTCGGCCTCCTGCCACGGGCCGTCGTCGAGGCGCACCTCGACCTTGGCGATGCCGGTGAACTGCGCCCACGCGATGCCCGCGGCCACGACCCTGCCGGGGGGCACGGTCTGGAAACCCTTGGGCGCGTCGATCCGCGACTGCGTCTTGACCGGTGCCTCGCGGGCCCAGTCGCGGTCCAGCCAGTACGCCCGCCGCGCGTCCCAGGTGGTGAGCTCCAGGTCGGTGACCCACTTGGTGGCCGAGACGTAGCCGTAGAGGCCGGGGATCACCATGCGCGCGGGGAAGCCGTGCTCCAGCGGCAGCGGCTCGCCGTTCATGCCGATGGCCAGCAGGGCGCCGCGCTCGCGGTCCATCGCGTCCTCCACAGGAGTGCCACAGGTCCAGCCGTCGGCGCTGGTGGAGAACAGCTGCTGCGCGCCGGGCCGCACGCCCGCCTCGTCGAGCAGGTCGGCGAGGTCGACGCCGATGAAGTTGGCCGTGGAGATGTAGGGGCCGCCGACCTCGTTGGACACGCAGCACATCGTGATCGTGCGCTCGACGAGCGGCCTGCCGCGGATGTCGGCGTAGTCGAAGCTCAGCTCGCGCTCCACCATGCCGTGGATGCGCAGCGTCCAGTCCTCCGCGCGCACCTGGGGCACCACGAGCGCGGTGTCGATGCGGTAGAAGGCGTCGTTCGGGGTGAGGAAGGTCGGCGTGCCGAGCTTGGCGAAGTCGGCGTCGGCCGGGATGGGCGGCGCCTTGCGGGCCACCTTCAGCTCGCCCACGGCCCTGCGCGAGCTTCCCGCGTCCTTCGCGCGGCCCACGAGCTGCCCGGTCAGCGCGGCGATACCGGCACCCGCGGCGACCCCGCCGACGCCGGTGAGGAACCGGCGCCTGCTCGCGGCGTGGATGCCCTCGGCGACGGCGAGCCCCCTGGCGTGCAGCCAGCGGAACACGACCAGCCCGGTGAGCAGGCTCACGGCCGGGGCCAGCAGGGCCAGCTGGCCGAGGTCGGGCCGGGTGTGGACGGCGAAGCCCGCGAGGACGCCCAGCGCGACGACCACGACGACGCCCGGCCACGCAGTGCGCCGCGACAGCAGCCCGGCGGCCACGGCCACGAGCACCAGCACCACCGCCATGCCGCCGAGCAGCACGAGTTTGTCGTAGGTGCCGAACGTCCGGACCGCGAAGTCCTTGAGCCAGGCGGGGGTGAGGTCGATGGCGGAGTTGCCCACCGCCAGGTACGGCGAGGCGTTCGGACCGACGAACGCGGCGACCAGGTGCCCCCCGGCGAGCGCCGCGGCGAGCGCGAGCACCCCCGTGAGTGCGGCGGCGCCACGGGACAGCCGCGTTTCGGCAGTGGCAGGTCGGGGGGTGGTGCCGGGTTCGCTCATACCCCCATATTCGGCACCGACGGCCGCGTGGACTGCTCCCCGAGCGGTTACGGGTGGCTTACGACCACCCGGGGCCGCCCGAGCCCAAGGCCACCTTCGGTACGCATCGGGTACCCGGGGTGCCCTTCGGCTCGGCGCCGGGTCACGTGCTCAGGGCCGCGCGCAGCCGGTCCTCCTCCACCGACCAGTAGCCGTGCTCGGCGCCGTCCACGAGGATCACGGGCACGCGGTCGCCGTACTCGGCCCGCCACTCCGGGTCGGAGTCGACGTCGGCCGCCGACCACGGCACGCCCAGCTCGGCGCAGATCCGCTCCACGTCCCGCTCGGCGCGCACGCATGCCGAGCAGCCGTTCCTCGTCATCACGGTGACCTGGTGGCTCGTCATGGCACCATCATTCCCGCAGCCGCGCCCTGCGCACCTTGCCGGTGGCCGAGTGCGGCAGCCGTTCGGCGAACTCGACCGTGCGCGGCACCTTGTACCCGGCGAGCCGCTCGGCGCACCGGTCGAGCACCTGCTGCTCCGACAGCGCCGCACCCGCCGCCGGCACGACGACGGCCTTCACCGCCTCGCCGCTGCGTTCGTCGATGACCCCGACGACGGCCACCTCGGCGACCCCGGGCAACCCGGCGATGACGTCCTCGACCTCGTGCGGGAAGACGTTGAAGCCGTTGACGATGATCAGGTCGTTGGCGCGGTCGACCAGGTGCAGGTCACCGTCGACGTCGATGTAGCCCACGTCGCCGGTGCGGAACCAGCCGTCGGCGTCCGGGCCGTGGGCGCCGTCGGGCCAGTACCCGGAGAAGAGGTTCGCTCCCCGCAGCGCCACCAGGCCGGTGCCGCCCGACTCGTCGGCGAAGGTGTCGGCGGGGTCGGCCGGGTCCAGCGGCACCGCCTCCGGGGTGCCGTCGCTGTCCACCAGCCGCAGCTCCACACCGGGCACGGGGCGGCCCACGGAGCCCGGCTTGGCGTAGCCGGTGGCCAGCGTGGACGTCACCACGGGCGCGGCCTCGGTGAGGCCGTAGCCCTCGAACACGGCCAGCCCCGTCGCCTCGCGCATGGCCGCGAGCGTGCGCGGGTGCAGGGGTGCGGCACCGGAGATGAGCAGGCGGACCGTGGACAGCGCCTCGCCCACCTCGTCGGGCGGCAGCGCGGCCAGCTCCGTGTACATGCCGGGCACGCCGAGGACCACGGTCACTCGGTGAGCGGCGCAGTCGGCAAGGGCCTTCCTGGCGTCGAAGCGCTCAGCCAGGACGAGAGTGGCTCCGGCGGCCGTCGCCTGCAGCAGCCCGGGGCCGAGGCCGTAGATGTGGAACAGCGGGATGGCGAGGAACACCCGGTCACCGGGCCTGGCGACGGGCGGGCTGAGCTCGCCGACCTGCGCGACGTTGGCCAGCAGCGCCCGGTGCGACAGCATCACTCCCCGCGCGGGCCCTGCGGTGCCCGAGACGAAGCAGAGGGCGGCGATGTCCTCCCCGCCGGGTGCCGGTTCCACCGGCCCGCCCTGCCCGCCGGCTACGGCCGGGTCGATCGGTTCGAGCACCGCGAGGCCGTCGCCGAGGCCGGTGCCGTCGCGGGTGAGCAGCAGCCGGGCGCCTGCCTCGGTGAGGATCGGGCGCACCTCGGCGGGCGGCGCCTGCGGCGAGAGCGGCACCGCGACGCCCCCTGCTCGCGCGACGGCGAAGAACGCCACCGCCAGCTCGGCCGAGGTGGGCAGCCGCAGCGCCACGCGGTCACCGTGCGACAAGCCGGCCTCCAGGAGTGCCCGCGCCTGCGCGTCCACGGCGGCGTCCACGCCGGCCCAGGTCAGCGAGGCCCCGGACGCCGTGTCGACGAGCGCGGCGGCGTCCGGTCTCTCCTGCGCCGCGGCGGTGACAAGCTCCGCGACGTTCTGCAGCTCTGCGGCCACGGCCGGCCCCCTTTCGGTCGGGCACAGTGTGCCAGCCTCCTCCCCCGTCATGGGGAGGATTCACGGTCGTCTCCCGATCGCAACAACGACACCACTACCTACTTCGCGGTAACAACGCGTATGCTCCGACAGGCGACGTAGTGGCGATGATCACGCGGAGTCCGGGAACGGGCCCGGAGGAGGTGCAACACGATGAGCCTGCCGATCGCTGTTGCGGCTGGTCCAGCACCTGCACGGCTTCGGGCCGTGAACACCGTGGACACCGTCGACACCGTCATGCCGGTGGAGCATGCCGTGGCCGATCCGGCCGACGCCGCCGTCGCCGAGAACTGGGAGCTCGTGCGCGCCGCCCAGCGCGGCGACACAGCGGCCTTCGGCAAGCTCTACGACCGCTACGTGGACTGGGTGTACCGCTACGTCCTGCTCCGGGTCGGCGACCGCCACCTGGCCGAGGACGTCACGAGCGAGACGTTCCTGCGCGCGCTGCGCCGGATCACGTCGATCTCCTACCAGGGCCGCGACGTCGGCGCCTGGTTCACCACGATCGCCCGCAACCTGGTGTTCGACCACGTCAAGTCCAGCCGGTTCCGGCTCGAGGTCGTCACCGACGAGGTGTCCGAGTCGGGCACGCACCCGTTCGGCGGGTCCGGGCCGAACGGCGCGCCGGGGCCCGAGCAGCAGGTCATCAGCAGGACCACCAACGACGAGCTCTTGCGCTGCATCGCCGACCTCGGCGACGACCAGCGGGAGTGCATCATCCTGCGGTTCATCCAGGGGTACTCGGTGAGCGAGACCGCCAGCATCATGCAGCGCAACGAGGGTGCCGTGAAGGCCCTCCAGCACCGCGCCGTGCGCAGGCTCGCCAAGCTGCTGCCCAGCGAGCTGCGCTAGCCGCCCGCTCGTTGAAAATCGCACCGTAACTTCCGGCGTCCCGCATTCGTTTCCACAGCGAAAGAATCGATTGCCAAGTGCCTGAAGGCGGGGCGACGCGTGGACAAGCCTCGATGGCCGCGCGCGCGGCTCCGGGAACACGAGCGGTTCGCCCGTGCCGTCGAGGACGGGCAGGGCTCCGAGTTCGGTGACGAGCTCGCGGTGGTGTCCGCGCTGCGCAGGCTCGGGGCCACGGCCCCTGACCTCGACGAGGGCACCAAGGCGCGCATCACCGAACGGCTCGCCACGTCGTCCGGGACCACGCGGCGCAGGCCTCGCCTCGCACCGGTGCTGGCCGCCGCGCTGGCCGTGCTGCTGGGCCTCACCGGCATCGGCCTCCTGCTGTCCGGCAACGCACTGCCCGGCGAGACGCTCTACGAGCTCAAACGCGCCCGCGAGGCCACCGTGCTGCACCTGACCTTCGACGACGAGGCCAGGGCGCTGAAGCACCTGGAGTACGCCGAGCGGCGGCTCGACGAGCTCGCGGAGCTGGCCGAACGCGGCGCCCCGGCAGGCGGGTACGCCATCGCGCTCGACGACTTCTCCGGCGACACCACGGCAGGCGTCGCCCGGCTCACGGCGCTGGCCACCGCCTCCGACGGCCACCAGCTCCGCGACCTGCGGTCCTGGGCGAGCGAGCAGGCGGGCAGGCTGCTCGCCCTGCGGCCCGCGCTGCCCCCGAGCGCCGCCACCGAGCCGCACGAGCTGCTGCTGCGCATCGAGCAGCGCGCGCTGGCGCTGGGTGAGCGGATGGCGTGCTACCGGATCACCTCGGGCCGCTCCGACGAGCTGGGCGCGCTGCCCGCCACCGGCACGTGCGCCTCGCCGGAGGCGGCCGGGCCGGAGCGCACCGCGCCGCGGCGCCCGCCCGCGGACCCCGGCGGCACCAGCCGCGCGCCGCTCGTCGCCGACCTCGTGCCGCCCGCGTCGTCACAGGCGCCGTCGCGGATGGCGCTGACGCCCGAGCCGACCCCCGCTCCGCCCACCGCGCCCGTGACCACCACGCCGCCGGTGGTGCCCGCTCCGATCCCGGCGACCACCGGCCCACGGCTACCCGACGCCACGTCGCCACCGCCCCCAGCGGTGTCCATCCCGCCGTTACTGCCAGGGTTGCCGGACGTAACCGTCGGATAGCTCTCCGGTGTCGCCGGTATCCTCGATACTCTGTGCACAACACCGGGGTCGAGCTCGAACGTGGAGGCGGTGTGCGTGTCGCTGTGGCGGAGCCGCGGTAAGGGGCAGGAACGCGAGCGGCGCGCCGCGCTGGCCGGCGAAGCGTCCGCCGATGCCGCCGTGGCCATGGAGAGCGCGCTGGCGACGGTCGAGCCGCCTGCGCCGCTGCGCGACACCGGTGAGCCCGCCCCGCCGCCCGCGCCGCCCGACCTGACGGCCGCCGCCTTCTTCGACGTGGACAACACGATGATGATGGGCGCGTCGATCTTCCACTTCGCCCGCGGGCTCGCCGCGCGGAAGTACTTCACCACCTCCGACCTGGCCGGGTTCGCCTGGCAGCAGGTGAAGTTCCGGGTCGGGGGCAGGGAGAGCCACGACGGCATCCAGTCGCACCGCGAGCAGGCCCTGTCCTTTGTGGCGGGACGGTCGGTGGAGGAGATGGTGGCCGTCGGCGAGGAGATCTACGACGAGCTGATGGCCGACAAGATCTGGGCGGGCACCCGCGCGCTGGCGCAGATGCACCTGGACGCGGGCCAGCGCGTGTGGCTGGTCACCGCCACCCCGGTGGAGCTGGCGGCCATCATCGCGCGGCGGCTGGGCCTCACCGGCGCGCTGGGCACGGTCGCCGAGAGCGTCGACGGCGTCTACACCGGACGGCTCGTCGGTGACCTGCTGCACGGCAGGGCCAAGGCGCACGCCGTGCGGGCGCTCGCCGCGAGGGAGGGGCTGAACCTGCGCCGGTGCACCGCCTACTCCGACTCCCAGAACGACGTGCCGATGCTGTCGGTGGTCGGCACCGCCGTGGCCGTGAACCCGGACGCGGGGCTGCGCGACGCGGCACGCAGGCGCGGGTGGGAGATCCGCGACTTCCGCACCGGCCGCAAGGCCGCCAAGATCGGCGTCCCTTCGGTGCTCGGCGCCGGGGCCGTGGCGGGTGCTGTCGCCGCGGGCCTCGCCTACCGGCGCCGCGCCTGACCCGCCGCCGGTCCCCGGACCCTCAGCCCTTGAAGACGCTGCGTCGCTGCGACAGCCGCCGGTAGAGCATCTGCTGGATGGCCTCGCGCACCTGGTCGGTGAGGTTGAACACGAGCATCGGGTCCTCGTGCGCCTCGGGGTCGTAGGCGTCGGTGGGCAGCGGCTCGCCGAACTCGATGTGCCACTTCGTGGGCAGCGGGACCGCACCCAGCGGCCCGAGGAGCGGGAAGAACGGCGTCACCGGGAAGTACGGCAGGCCCAGCAGCCTGGCCAGCGGCTTGAGGTCACCGAGCTTCGGGTAGATCTCCTCGGCGCCGACGATCGACACCGGCACGATCGGCACGCCGGTGCGCAGCGCCGCCGAGACGAAGCCGCCCCTGCCAAACCGCTGCAGCCGGTACCGCGACGAGAACGGCTTGCCGACGCCCTTGAACCCCTCCGGCCACACGCCCACCAGCTCACCGGCACCGAGCAGCCGCTCCGCGTCCGGCGCGCACGCCAGCGTCTGCCCCGACTTGCGGGCCAGCGTGCCCAGCAGTGGTGTCTTGAACACCAGGTCGGCACCCAGCATCCGCAGGTGCCGGTGGTACGGGTGGTTGTCGTGCACGGCGAGCGCCGTCATGACCGAGTCGAGCGGGAGCACACCCGAGTGGTTGCAGACCAGCAGGGCCCCGCCGTCCAGCGGCAGGTTCTCCACGCCGTGGGTCTCGACGCGGAACCACCTGTCGTAGAGCAGCCGCAGCGGCGGCAGCACCACCGTCTCGGTCAGCTCCGGGTCGAAGCCGAACTCGTCGACGGTGAAGTCACCGGTGAGCCGGTGCGCGAGGAACGTCAGCAGCCTGCCGAGCCGGTCCTGCTCCGCGGCGGGCCCGGTGCCGGCCGAACCGCCCGGGAACAGCACCACCGGCGCGTCCCGGTCCGGTCGCGGCGCCTGCCCGCGCCCGGGGCCGCCCCCGTCCCTGTGCAGGGGGATGACCTGCGCGGAACTGCTCGTCGTCACAGCTTCGCCCTCCAACCGTCGACCGCGGTGGCCAGCCCGGCGAGCCGCTGCCCGTCGACGACCGGTCGCAGGCCCCTGCCCTGCACGTAGTCGTCGAACGCGTCCTGGGTGGTCCACCGGGGGATGTAGCCGAAGACCTTCTTGAGCCGGGTGTTGTCCACGACCCGGCCGAAGTTGAGCAACCGCACCTGGTCGGACGAGAAGTCGACGACCCGCGCACCGCGCAGGAGCCTGCTCACCGACGGCATCATGGCGCGCGCCACCGGCAGCTCCACCCGCCCGGCCCTGCGGATGGCCTGCGACAGCGTCAGCACACCGTCCCCTCCGACGTTGAACACGCCCGGCCGGTCGTGCAGCGTGGCCTGCTCCAGCACGGCAAGGGCGTCGGAGGAGTGCACCAGCTGCAGCCGCGCGTCGTACCCGAACACCGTCGGCACGACGGGCATCGCGAAGTAGCGGGAGAGCACCGTGTCCACGTCCGGCCCGATCAGGTTCACCAGCCGGGCCGTGGTCACCGTGATGTCGGGCCGCCGCCGCGCAAGGCCGCGGACGTAGCCCTCCATCTCCACCGCGTCCTTGGCGTAGCCGTTGGACGAGGCCGGGATCAGCTCCGAGTCCTCGGTGAACACGGCGGGCGAGCGCGAACTGGCGCCGTACACGGCCGCCGTCGACTTGACCACGAGCTTGCGCACGAGCGGCGAGCGCTGGCAGGCCGCGAGCAGGCGCATCGTGCCGATGACGTTCACTTCCTTGATCGCCATCCGCCTGCCGGGACCCGCCGGGTGGCACGTCGTCGAGGCGTGCACCACCGTGTCGACCCGGGCAGTGCTGATGATCTTGGCGATCAGCGGGTTGCGGATGTCCGCGCGGACGAACTCGGCGTGGCCGATGCGGCGCAGGACCTCCTCACGCGGCGGGGAGGTGTCGACACCGATGACCCGTTCCAGGTCCGGGTTGTTCCCCAGCCGCGTGAGCAGCCTGCCGCCCAGTTCGCCGGCGACCCCGGTGACGAGGACGATGTTGGACGGCATCAAACCCCCTGGCGGGCACGAATGGGGTGCAAAGGCGAGGCGCTAGTCGGATGTTACTCCCGGGAACGGGTCGCGGAACCGTCCCTAACACGCTATTTACCGGGGTTACGCCTCGCGGCCACCAGGACTCCCCTGAACGCGTGACGCGCAGGGGGCCGTGCTTACTTGCCCTGCTTGCGGCGCTGCACCCGCGTGCGGCGAAGCAGCTTGCGGTGCTTCTTCTTGGACATACGCTTGCGGCGCTTCTTGATCACCGAGCCCACAGATGCTCCTTCACGTCGGTCGTTCCCTCGCATGGGCAAGCACGCGAACGGCCTATCAGCCTACCTGGGGCTTTTCCGGCACCTCGCCTCGGCCTTGCCATGCACGGGACGCGCGCGGCTCAGCCGACGTCGAAGTACGCGTTGTCCAGATAGTCGTGCACGGCCTTCTCGGGAACCCGGAACGACTTGCCGACGCGAACGGCAGGCAGCTCGCCCGAGTGCACGAGGCGATAGACGGTCATCTTGGAGACGCGCATGAGCGACGCGACTTCAGCGACCGTCAAGAATTGGACCTGCCGGGGCCCGCCCGGCACGTCGTCTTTCCTGTTCGGCAGCATAAGGTTTTCACCATGTCCCTTGACACGTGTCGCGCCGCCTGGCTTCCCCACCGGGCGGTATCGACACGCACGTGCTACCACCGAGGGTAGCGGGACTGCTGGGACTCGTGCGACGGCTATCGAGGGGAACGACTGGCCCGAATGGCCCACGCGCGGGGCGACCCCGCGCAGCGTGGCCGCCGGATCAGTCGCGTTCGTGCCCCTTGCCGAGTTCCACCGATCGGTCCCTCGCCGCCTCGATCGCGGCGAGCAACGCGGCCCGGACGCCGTGCTTCTCCAGCTCGCGGATCGCGTTGATCGTGGTGCCCGCGGGCGAGGTGACGTTCTCGCGCAGGATCACCGGGTGCTCGCTGCCCTCGGCCAGCATCTTCGCCGCGCCGACCGCCGACTGCACGATCAACTGCTCGGCGACGGCCCGGGGAAGGCCGAGCAGGATCCCGGCGTCGATCATGGCCTCGACCAGGAAGAAGAAGTAGGCGGGCCCGGAGCCGGACAGCGCCGTCACCGCGTCCTGCTGCGACTCGGGCACCTCGACGACCTTGCCGACGCAGGACAGCATCTCCTCGACGATGCGAACGTGCCCGGCGGTGGCGTGGCTACCCGGCGACACCGCGCTCATGGCCTCGTTGACCAGCATCGGGGTGTTCGGCATCACCCGGACGACGGGGGTGCCTTCGGGGAGCCTGCGCTCGTACAGCGACGTCGGAAGGCCCGCACACAGCGACACCACCAGCGAACCGGGCCCCACCAGGGGCGCGAGCTCGTCCAGCACCGGGTCGATGTCCTGCGGCTTGACGGCCACGACGAGCACGTCGGCGCGCTTGGCCGCGTCGGCCACCTCGACCGCGGCGATGCCGTAGCGCGCGGTCAGCTCGGCGGCCCGCTCCGGATGCCGCTCGGTGAACAGCAGGTCACTCGCGCTGCGGCCGCCGTGCAGCAGCCCCGACAGCAGCGCCTCGCCGATCTTGCCGGCACCCAGTACGGCGATAGTCGTCATGCCCCGAGACTAGGCAAGCCGCAGACGGGCCTGCCCGCAGGGCGGCGCGCTACGCCGACGGGGCGAGCGCCAGCTGGCGCGCCTGGCACACGATGCGGCCCTGCGCGTCCACCACCGTGGCGTCGGAGTCGAACCAGGAGTCCTGGATCGACCGGCAGTCCACGTGCACGCGCAGCCAGCCCGGCGCGGGACGGGAGCGCACCAGCGCGGTCAGCTGCGCCGTGGGCACCCAGCCGACCCTGCCGAGGTTGAACACCACGGGCGGGTTGATGTCGCCCGCGAGCAGCGCGAAGAAGGCGTCGGCGTCGCCGTCCCTCGGCCGGGCCCACAGCCGCAGCCGGGGCGGGTCGCCGGTGCGCCCGACGAGGAACCCCGCCGTGGCCGGATCCACCCGCACGTCGCAGCCCTTGGCCAGGTGGAACATGCCACCGGAGCTCTCGCTGGACAGCGTGATGGCGCCGGGGGGCGGCTCCGCGGGCAGCGCCGGTGCGTCGTTCCACACCGGCCGCCGCGTCGGCAGCCTGCCGACCGTCACCCTGGCCTCGACGCAACTGCGGCCCCGCTGCTCGAGTCCGACCGCCACCACGGTGGCCCTGCGGCCGATCTTGCGGATGTCGGTGCGCAGCAGCACCGGCCCGACCGCGGGCGGGCGGAGGAATTCCGTGCTCACCGCCATCGGGTCGGCGGCCTCTCCGCGCTCGGCGAGCGCGGCCACGCCCGCCTTCGCCAGCAGAGCCATCAGGAATCCCCCATGCGGGTGGCCTCCGATGGACCACTCCTGGCGCAGGTCGGCGGTGAACGTGCCGTCGCCGAGCGAACGCACGGCGACCGCCGCGCCGAAGGACGTCGGCTCGAAGTCCACGGTGCTCACGAACGGCCGACCAGCACTCGGCAGCAGGTGGGGCGGGCCCCGGGACCCGCTACGTCTCTCGACGTCGCATCCCGGAACGGCTGGTCACCGGACGGTACGTACGCGCGCACGGTCTCCCCTTCCGCCGCCGGCCGGCGCTGCTCACCAGGCCGGACCTCATACAGCAAGGCGAACGGCTCCACGGAGAGAACTGTACGTGTGACAGAGAGGAATCGGGTGTGTGCCCAAGCGAACAGTTGATCTTGAGGCGGGCTCACTGGCCGAGGTGCAGGCGGGTGAACAACAGGGACTCCGCCAGATCCGCGACCCGGCGATCCCTCGTGCGCGCGCTTCGTGTGTTCACCTCCAGCACGATCTGCCCGCTGAACGCGTTCCCCGCGAGGTGTTCCAGCAGCTCGGCGCAGGGCTGAACGCCCCGGCCGGGCACGAGGTGCTCGTCCTTGGGCGCGCCGGTGCCGTCGGCGAGGTGGACGTGCGTCAGCCCCTCACCCATCCGCTCGGCGAGCTCGAAGGCGTCCATGCCCGCCGCCGCCGTGTGCGACAGGTCCAGCGTGTAGTGGGCGTAGCCGACGTCGGTCGGATCGATCGACGGCCGGAACGCCGACACCCGGCTGGTGCGGCCACCACCCGGCGGACGGACCTTGAACATGTTCTCCACGGCGATGTCGACGCCGCTGCTCTCCTCCAGCTCCGCCACCAGGTCGGCGAAGTAGTCACCGTAACGGCGCTGCCAGCGAAAGGGCGGATGCACCACCACGGTGCGCGCCTCCAGCTCCATCGCGGCCTCCACGGAACGGCGCAGCCGCACGACGGGATCCGGTGACCAGACGCGCTGGGTGATGAGCAGCGACGGCGAGTGCACCGACAGCACCGGCATCCCGGTGTCGCGGCTGTGCTTGCGCAGCGTCGCGACGCTCTGGCTCTCCGGATCCGCCCACACCATCACCTCGACGCCGTCGAAGCCGAGCGACGAGGCGATCTCGAAGCCGGTGCCCGCACGCAGCGGCCAGACCGACGCCGTGGACAGTCCGACGGGGATCGCTGCGCTCACGCGCTACCTGGAGACGAGCAGCAACGCGGCGGGCGACACGGTGACCACCAGTCCCACCAGCAGGGCCAGCACGGTGGTCTGCAGGTCCTCCGCCCTGCGCACCTTACGGACGATCCACACCAGCCCGACCGTGGCGACGAGCGCCGCGACGAGCGCGGCGGCAGGCAGCTGGCCCCACAGCCAGTTGAAGCCCAGCCACACGGCCGCGCCACCCGCGACGCCCAGCGCGAGCTGGCCCGCCAGCGCGAGCCACTGCTTGGCGGGAGAGGCCTCCTCGTCGGCGTACTCCGCCTCCTCGGCGGGCTCGTCCTCGTAGTCGCCGTAGTCCTCGTCATCGGCCTCGTAGTCGCCGTAGGACTCGTCGTACGGGTCGTCGTAGGCCGGGTCCCGGCCGCCCTCGCCGAGCGGGTCGTCGTCGAGCACACCGGTGCGGAACGGCGCACCCGCACCGTCGGCGTCCTCGTCGTCGAAGTTCGGGACGTAGAACCCGGTGGGCGGGCCCTCGTCGGCGTCCTCGCCGGGCCGCCCCTGCGGGGCGGGCGCGTGGCCGGGAGGGCCGCCGGGGGGCACGGCAGGCATGACGCCCACCTCCGTGTCCTCCAGCTGCGCGTCCCGCTTGCGCATCCGCCAGCCAGCCAGTCCGGCAGGCGGCTCGTCGGCGGCGGGACCGGCGTCGGCGGGCGTGGCCTCCGGGCCCGCCACGGCCGGGAACTGCTCGGTGTTCGGCTCGGGCGGTGGGGGCGGAGCGCCCCTCGGCGGTCTGCGCCGCCTCGGCGGCAGGCCGAAGCCGCCCGTGCCCTGTGGCGGCGCGGGCGGGGGTTGCGGCGGCTGTTCGGGGGCGGGCGCCTCGCCGAGGCCGTCCAGCCGTGCGGCCAGGGTGCCCTCCGCCGTGGGCGGCGGCTCCGGCGGCGAGGAGGGCGCCACCGGCGGCACCCTCCGGGTGGCCGACCGGCGATCGTGCTGTTCGGCGGGCGGCGGAGCCACGCCACCCGCGGGCGGGGCCACCCCGTTGGCGGGCGGGGCCACACCGTTCGCGGGCGGAACGCCGTTGGCCTGGCGCGGCGGCAGTGGTGGCCTGCCCGCGTCCTCCGGTGGCGGCACGGGATAGCCGCCGGTGCCCTGGGCCGGGGCGGGTGGCACGGCACGCGGTGGGCGCCGCCGTGCCGGGGGCTGGGGTTCGCCCTGCTCAGGTGCGGGTGCGGCGCCGTTGCGTGGCTCCGCGGGCGGAGGCCCCTCGGAGCGCACCCGGTCGATGATCGCCTGTGGCGCCGTGTCGCTGATGCTGCGCTCGCCCGGCTGCCGTGGGGCGTCGTCGTCCTCGGCAGCGCGACGCCGCCGGCGGCGCGGAGCGCCGCCGACCTGGCCGCCATGCTCGGCGAGTAGCTCGGCCACGGTCTTCTGTGGCCGGCCGCCGTCGCTGTCTCGAGTCATCCTTTCCACCGTGCCCGTCGCGCGTCGTCTGCGTCCAGTGGGAGCACAGCCCCCACTCCCCACCCCACGTCTAGTGTGAACCCAGGCGTCATTCGTGCCGACCCTGGCCGGTCAACAATGCAGTGTGATCGGTGCCGTTCGCATGGTCCAGCCGCCGAAGGATCACACCTTCTCGCAGCGCCCAGGGACAAATCTCCAGGACCTCGAGTGACAACGCTCGCATCGTGGCCTGCGCCACGAGGGCTCCGCCGACGAGCTGGTGGGCCCTGCTGGAGCTGACGCCCTCCAGCTGCGCGAGGTCGGCCGACGACATCCGGGAGATGAACGCGATCAGCTGACGCAGGGCCGTGTCGGTGAGCACCCTGCGCACCCGCGGCCCGGCCGCCGACGGCGCGGCGCCGGTGAGCCTGGCCAACGAGCGGAACGTCTTCGAGGTCGCCACGGCGCGGTCGGGCTCGCCGAGCCGCGTGACCTTCTTCGCCAGGTCGGCCAGCTGCTCCTCCAGCCACGCCGAGGTGTCGACCAGCTCGGAGCGGGTGGGCGGGTCGTGGCTGAACCGGGTGCGGGTGATGCGGCCTGCGCCCAGCGGCACGGACTCGGCGAGCGCGGGCTCCTCGTCGATGCCCATCGCGACCTCCAGCGACCCGCCGCCGATGTCCAGGACCAGCAGCTTTCCCGCCGACCAGCCGAACCACCTCCGCACCGCGAGGAAGGTGAGCCGCGACTCCTCGACACCGGTGAGCACCTGCAGCTCGACGCCGGTCTGCTCGGTGACCTTGCGCAGCACCTTGCCCGCGTTGGCGGCCTCGCGCACCGCGGAGGTGCTGAAGGCCATCAGGTCCTCACAGCCGAGCCGGTGAGCGGACTCCTTGGCCGACTCCACGGCCCGGACCAGGTCGTTCACGCCCTCCTTGCCCAGCTCGCCGCGCGCGTTGATCCGCTCGGCGAGGCGCAGCACCGTCTTCTCGGAGTGCATGGGCGTGGGGTGGGCGCCACGATGGGCGTCCACGACCAGGAGGTGGACCGTGTTCGACCCGACGTCGAGTACCCCTAGGCGCACGAAAACCTACGGTACCCGGCCGCGCGTTCAGCTTTCGAACTTGTAGCCAAGACCGCGCACGGTCACCAGGTGCCGCGGCGACCCCGGATCCGGCTCGATCTTCGAGCGCAGGCGCTTGACGTGCACGTCGAGGGTCTTGGTGTCGCCGACGTAGTCCGCGCCCCACACCCGGTCGATGAGCTGGCCGCGGGTGAGCACCCTGCCCACGTTGCGCAGCAGGTACTCCAGCAGGTCGAACTCCTTCAGCGGCAGCGACACCTCGCTGCCACCGACCGTCACCACGTGCCGCTCGACGTCCATCCGCACCGGGCCCGCGGCGAGCACCAATGGGGTCAGCTCGCCCTCCGAGCCGGGCTCCCCGCCGCGGCGCAGGACGGCGCGCACCCTGGCGATCAGCTCCCGCGCCGAGTACGGCTTGGTGACGTAGTCGTCGGCGCCGAGCTCGAGGCCCACGACCTTGTCGATCTCGCTGTCGCGTGCCGTCACCATGATCACCGGCACGGTCGAGCGGTTGCGCAGCTGCTTGCACACGTCGGTGCCGCTCATCCCGGGCAGCATGAGGTCGAGCAGCACGATGTCCGCGCCGTTGCGGTCGAACTCCTCCAGCGCCTCCTGCCCGGTGGTGGCCACGGCCGCCGTGAAGCCCTCCTTGCGCAGCAGGAAGGCCAGCGGGTCGGCGAACGACTCCTCGTCCTCGACGATCAGCACCCTCGTCACAGTGTTCCTCCCTGTTCGGTGCTCTCCTGCCCGGTCGCGACGAGCGACTCGGACTCCTGTCGCGGAGTCTCGGCGGGCGCCTTGCCCGCGGTGACGTGCGCGGGTATGCGCAGCGTGAAGGTCGAGCCGACACCGGGGCTGCTCCACAGGCGCACCTCACCGCCGTGGTTCGCGGCGACGTGCTTGACGATCGCGAGCCCGAGGCCCGTGCCCCCGGTGGCGCGGGAGCGGGCCTTGTCCGCGCGGTAGAACCGCTCGAACACGCGCTGCTGCTCCTCCTCCGCGATGCCGATGCCGCGGTCGGTGACGGCGATCTCGACGAGCGAGGTGTCGGCGAGCCGCCTGCTGATCGACACCGGGCTGCCCGCGGGCGAGTAGGCCACGGCGTTCTCCAGCAGGTTGCTCAGCGCGGTGACCAGCAGCGTCCGGTCCCCCTCGACGAGCAGGCCGCTCGGGCCGTCCGTGGTGACGGTGATGTCGGCGGCCTCGGCGGCGAGCCTGGTGCGGCCGAGGGCCTCCCGCACCACCGCGTCGACCTCCACGACGTTGAGCTCCGGCAGCTTCTCGGCGCCCTGCAGCCGCGACAGCGCGATGAGCTCGGTGACGAGCTTGCCGAGCCGGGTGGACTCGCGCAGGATCTTCTCGCCGAAGCGGCGGACCTCGTCGGTGTCCTCCGCAGCGTCGAGCACGGCCTCGGCCAGCAGCGCGATGGCGCCGACCGGGGTCTTGAGCTCGTGGCTGACGTTGGCGACGAAGTCCCTCCGAGTGGCCTCGAGCCGCACGGCCTCGGAGTGGTCGACCGCCTCCACGACGGTGAACCCGTCGCCGAGCGGGCGGACCTCGCCGAGCACCGCCTCGGGCTGCCGCCCGCGCACCGCCAGGGGCGACAGGTCGATCTCCAGCGGTTCGCCGGTCTGCACGACCTGCTCGGCGGCCTTGCGGGCCCTGGCGTCGGCCTGGCCGACCCGGACGAGCCCGAGCGCGACGGCCCTGCGGTTGTGCAGGACCATGTCGCCGAACCGGTTGAGCAGCACGACGCCGTTGTTGGACGAGCGGACGAACCGGTCGAGCAGCTCGGCCGTGGAGGGCCCGGAGGGGGTGCGCTCGGCGACGCGCGATCGGGTGCGGGCGAGGAGAAAACCGATGACGGCACCGACCACCAGCGCGGCGGTGGCCAGCGCGAACGAAGCGGTCGCCGTCACGGGGGCATCGTAAGCATCGAGGTAGCCCATTGGCCTAGTCCTGGCAGCGTTCTCGTGATGGCCATGACACCTGGGAGGCGCATGTTCGCCGCTGCTTCAGGATCAGTTTACGTTCCGGTCGCTCTCCGTCGACGTACCCGCAAGATCACGTCATTCGATCGGGGCGAGTTCCACCCCAGCCGTTCCGGAGCGTCGCCCTTGCGTGGCGAGAAGCTCCCGAATGCGGCATTCGCTCCACTGGATGGACCGAATGCCGCATTGGCTCCATCCAGTGGAACAAATGTGGCATTGGGGAGCTTTGGGCGGCGGCTCGGCATCAGCGGCCCTGGTTGGCTACCGCGGCGGCGGCTTCCTTCGCCGCCTGGGGGTCGAGGTAGGTGCCGCCCGGGTTACGGGGCTTGAGGTCGGCGTCGAGGTCGTAGCGCAGCGGGATGCCGGTGGGGATGTTCAGCCCGGCGATCTCGGTGTCGGAGATCCCGTCGAGGTGCTTGACGAGGGCACGCAGCGAGTTGCCGTGCGCGGCGAGGAGCACGGTCCTTCCCGCGCGCAGGTCGGGCACGATCGCCGACTCCCAGTAGGGCAGCAGCCGGGCGACGACGTCCTTGAGGCACTCGGTCATCGGCATCTCGGCGCCCAGCCCCGCGTACCGGGCGTCGCCGTCCTGGCTGTACTCGCTGCCCGGCTCGATGGGCGGCGGCGGCGTGTCGTAGGAGCGGCGCCAGAGCATGAACTGCTCCTCGCCGAACTCCTCCAGCGTCTGCTTCTTGTTCTTGCCCTGCAGCGCGCCGTAGTGGCGCTCGTTGAGCCGCCAGTCGCGCCGCACGTCGATCCAGTGCCGGTCGGCGACGTCGAGCGCGATGTTCGCGGTGGAGATGGCGCGCCGGAGCAGGGAGGTGTGGACGACGTCCGGCAGCAGTCCCGTCTCGGCCAGCAGTTCACCGCCGCGCCGCGCCTCGGTCTCGCCCAGCTCGGACAGCGGCACGTCGACCCAGCCGGTGAACAGGTTTTCCGCGTTCCACGTGCTCTGCCCGTGTCGCAGCAGCACCAGAGTCCCAAGTTCGGCCATGCTGCTCAGCCTGCCAGAGGGCCCGCAATGCACCAGTGGCTGCCCGTGTCCACCGGGCTTCTACTGACAGTGTGGCACGCGCCGAACGGTCCCTCACTCGATTGCTGAGCGAAACGCCAACAAGATTTCAGCCGGGTTAACGAGGTCGCATTGCGTTAACGATCGCGGCAAAAATCACCCTATCGGGTTAGTGGGTAGTCTTGTGATTACAGTCCCGAGTCTGACAAGTTGACTACTAACCCGCCCGGCCGGAAACCACGCACTCCCCGGTCGGCCGCGGGCGCAGGCGCAGCTCGTCTCCCCCCTGCCGAGCTGCGACCCGCCGGCCCCGTTGGCATCCCCCTCGCCACCGGGTCCATCTGCGGCGGGAACGTCAGCGGGGCGGCTCGAGTTCGCGACTCCCCCCTCCCTCGAGCCGCCTCGCGACGTCCCGGCCGGTCCGGCCGGGTGCGCTCGTGTCTCAGTCCCCGGTCAGCGAACCGGGACGGTGCCCGTCGGCGGGCTCCACCAGGTGCTTGAAGGCCTGCAGGTTGGCCAGCGACTCCCCGCGCGACACCCGCCAGTCCCACTCCCTGCGGATCGAGCCGGCGAAGCCCAGCTCCAGCAGCGTGTTGAAGTCGCCGTCGGCCGCCTCGAGCACCTGCCCGAGCAGCGTGTCCAGCTCCTTCTCGGTCACCGTGTCCAGGCCGAACCGGCCGACCAGGTAGATGTCGCCTGCCTCGTCGATCGTGTAGTGCACGCCGTAGAGCCTGGCGTTGCGGCGGAGCAGGTAGCGGTAGACGTCCTCGTGGGCCTCGTCCGGCCTGCGGCACACGAACGCCTCGATGGCGAACGAGTGCTCCCTGGCGATCAGCCAGCAGTTGGTCTGCAGCTTCTTGACGCCGGGCAGTGTGACGAAGTACACACCGTCGCCCTTGCGGTCGTAGGTCAGCTCCGCCGAGTCGAGCGCCGAGCGGATCGTCGCGTCGATCGTCACACCGCCACCTCCAGCGCCGCGTCGCGGAACGCGGCCGTCGCCTCCGAGTACGCCTCGAGCAGCGTGTCCGTGGTGCGCGCCCAGGAGAACCTGCTCGCGTGCCGCACCGCGCCGCGGGCGAACTCGGCGTGGGTGGCCGCGTCCAGCGCCACGCTGCGCAGGGCCGTGGCCCAGTCCCCCGCCCGGTGCGAGGGCACGAGCAGCCCGGACACCCCGTGCCGCACGGCCACCGGCAGGCCACCGACCTCGGCGGCGACCACCGGAGTGCCGCAGGCCTGCGCCTCCAGCGCGACGAGCCCGAACGACTCGTTGTAGCTGGGGACGGCAACCACGTCCGCGGCTCGGTACACGTGCACCAGGTTTTCCCCGGACTGCGGCGGAACGAACCGCGTCAGCTCCCCGATCCCGAGCGAGTCCGCCAGCTCCCGCAGCGCCTGGGGCTGCTCCAGCCCCGTGCCGGACGGGCCACCGGCGACCAGTACCACCAGCCGCTCCCGCAGCGTGGGGTCGTCGGCGACCAGCTCCGCGGCGGCCCGCAGCAGCACGTCCGGCGCCTTCAACGGCTGGATGCGGCCCGCGAAGGCCAGCACCACCGCGTCCCGCGGCAGGCCCAGCGCGGCCCGCGCGGCCGCCTGCGAGCCCGGCCGGAAACGCTGCAGGTCCACGCCCGGCGACACGGTGCGCACCGCGCCGGGGTCGGCGCCGTAGAGCCCGATCAGCTGGTGCGCCTCGACGGCGGTGTTGACCACCAGCCGGTCGGCCTCGGCCACCACCTGCTCCTCCCCGATGACCCGCGTGCGCGGCTCGGGGGTGTCGCCGTCGGCGAGCGCGGCGTTCTTCACCTTGGCCAGCGTGTGGGCCGTGTGCACGAGCGGGACGCCCCAGCGGTCGCGCGCCAGCCAGCCGACCTGCCCGGACAGCCAGTAGTGCGAGTGGATGAGGTCGTAGTAGCCGGGCTCGTGAAACGCCTCGGCCCGCAGCACACCCGAGGTGAACGCGCACAGCTGCGCGGGCAGTTCGTCCCTGCTCAGCGGCTCGAACGGACCCGCGGGGACATGCCGTACGAGCACGCCCGGCGCCAGCTCGACCACGGGCGGCTGGTCGGAGGACGTGGCCCGGGTGAACACCTCGACGGCGACACCGCGGCGGGCCATCTCCACCGCGGTCTGCGAGACGTAGACGTTCATGCCACCGGCGTCTCCGGTGCCCGGTTGCTCCAAGGGCGAGGTGTGCACGGACAGCACCGCCACCCGGCGCGGCTGCGTCGCCGGCCGGTACCAGGAGATCGTCACCGAATCACCTTTCTGCTCGGGCACCGATCGCGCGTTCCCCGGCGAACCGCAGGAGCGTGGTGTTGAACTCCCGAGCGGCCTCGGCGAACGGTAAATGGCCTACACCAGGCAACCAACGTGATTCGGCCCCGGGAATCTTCCCGGCCGCGTACTCACCGGCACTGACGTCCACCACCGCGTCCTCGGTGCCGTGCAGCACGAGCGCGGGCACGTCGACCGCGGCGAGGGCGTCGGAGCTGTCGACGTCGCGGCGGAACAGGGCGGACCGCACCGACGGCGGCACCGTCAGCGAGGTGCCGAGCAGCGCCTGCGCGAGCGGGCCGGGCACCGGGTCCGAGGCCATGCCCGTGCACAGAGCGCTGAGCGCGGGCAGCGCCACCGCGGGGTCCTCCGACAGCGCGTCCGGCAGCGCCGCGCGCATCGCGGGCCCGACCCTGCCGCCGGGGTGGCCCTTCCCGATCTCGGTGATGGCGCCGGCCAGCATGATCCCGGCCAGGTCCCTCGTGCCGTGGACGCGCAGGTAGTCGGCGATCACCAGGCCGCCGTACGACCAGCCCACCACGACGGCCGGCTGCCCGGCGATGCCGAGCACGGCCGCCAGGTCACCAGCCCAGGCGACGGGATCGTCGTACCCGCCGCGGGGCACGTCGGAGGCGCCGTGCCCGCGGAGGTCGAGCGCGACGAGCCGGAAGCGCCGTCGCAGCTCCGGATCGGCGAACTGCGCGTCCCACGCCCGGGCCGACTGCGCCCAGCCGTGCACGAACACCACCGCGGGCGCCGTCTCGGTTCCCTCGACGCGCACGCCGATGCGGACGCCGCCGGCGCCGACTACCTCGGTTCTCATCTGCCTACCGGATCGCCTACAGGGCCGACATCGACTTCCAGGTCTCCCAGTCCAGCAACCAGTCCATGACGTCCGAGGTCGTCGGGAAGTTCGCCTTGGATCCGGTGATCTCGACCGGGTCGCCGATCAGCGCCGAGTCGAAGTAGGCCTTGGCATCGGCCTCGAACAGGTTGATGCACCCGTGCGAGGTGTTCGCCTTGCCGATGTTCGCGCGGTTCTCCTCGTTCTCGTGGATGTACTCCCCGTGGTTGGAGATCCGGCAGCACCACTTCTTCTTGACGTCGGTGTAGCCGTACCGCTCGTTGTCGAAGATCGAGGTCGGCTCCTTGGTCATGACGATGACGGTGCCGTTGGGCGTGTTGAGGTTCGGGTCGGCGTCCTTGCCGTTGCTGCACGGGTAGTTCGCCACCTCGGAGCCGTCGCGGTAGACCCGCATCCGGTGCTCCGGTGTGTGCACCTTCACGACCTGGTTGCGCCCGATCACGAACTTGGTGCTGACGTCGGCCTTGCCGTAGGCCCCGCCGCCGTAGTGCACGCCGTAGAGCTTCGCGGTGACCGTGACCTGGGTGCCCGCGGGCCAGTACTCCTTCGGCCGCCAGTCCACCTGCTGGTCGGAAAGCCACGCCCAGGAGCCCTCGACCTGGTTCGACGTCTCGACCGTCAGCGCGCGCTGCGCGGCGGCGCGGTCGGAGATCGGCGCGGCGAACTTGACGCTGACCGGCATGCCGACGCCCACCTCGGCGTCGTCCACCGGGTTCAGGGTGGCGCGCACGACGCTGGCCGGGTTCAGCGTGGCGAAACTGCCGGTGAGCTCGGCCACCTTGCCGTCGGTGCCCTTCGCCTTCGCGGCGTAGGTGTAGGTCTTGCCGTAGCCGAGCGGCTCCGTGCTGGTCCAGGTGGTCTTGGCCTCGTCGAGCTCGCCGGCGACCTCGCCACCGTCGGCGTTGGTGACCTTCACCTCGCTGAGCGCGCCCTCGCTGACCTTGACGGTGACGGGCTGCAGCACGGAGACGTCCTTGGCGTCCACGGCGGGTTCGACGGTGATCTTGGCCTTGGGAGGCAGGTTGGCCGGGTCCACCGTGGCCTCGCCACCGGTGGTGCCCGAGCAGGCGGCCAGCAGCCCCGCCGAGCCCGCCGCCGCGGCGGCCTTGAACACCGTGCGCCGTTCGATCACGCGTTTTCCTCCTGTAACACCACAGCACCCACGACGTGCACCCCGAATGCGGGCGTGAGCAGTCCAACGTTACCTGGCAGCATGCAGCCATGAGCACGCGAACCGCTGTCATCACCGGAGCCAGCGCCGGCATCGGCGCGGCGACCGCCAGGGCACTGGCCAAGGCGGGCTTCCGCGTCGTACTCGGCGCCAGGCGTCTCGACCGGCTGCAACCGCTCGCCGAGGAACTCTCCGGGATCGCCTGTGAACTGGACGTCACAGACGCCGACTCCGTTGCCTCGTTCGTCGCGCGGGTCCCAGAATGCCACGTACTCGTGAACAACGCCGGGGGCGCGCGCGGTCTGGAACGCGTGGAGGACGCCGACGAGGAGAACTGGCGCTGGATGTGGGAGACGAACGTGCTGGGCACGCTGCGGCTGACCAAGGCGCTGCTGCCCAAGCTCGTCGCGTCCGGCGACGGCCACGTCATCACCGTGACGTCGATCGCAGGGCACGAGGTCTACGACGGAGGCTCGGGCTACACGTCGGCCAAGCACGCCCAGTCGGCGCTGCACCGCACGCTGCGCTCGGAGCACCTCGGCGACCCGCTGCGGCTCACCGAGGTCATCCCGGGCCTGGTGGAGACGGAGTTCTCGCTGAACCGGTTCTCCGGCGACGCCGAGCGGGCCTCGAAGGTGTACCAGGGCGTCGAGGCGCTGACCGCCGACGACGTGGCCGACGTCATCGCCTTCGCCGCCACCCGGCCCTCGCACGTCAACCTCGACCAGATCGTGCTGAAGCCCCGCGCCCAGCTCAACGGCAGCCGCATCCACCGCGACTGACGGCGCTCACAGGGAGCAGTTGATGAGCAGCGGCTCGGGGTGGAGGGTGACCCCGAACCGGGCTCGCACGCCGTCGCGCACCTCGCGGGCGAGCGTGAGCAGGTCGGCGGTGGCGGCGCCGCCCCGGTTGGTCAGGGCCAGCGTGTGCTTGGTCGACAGCGACACCCGGCCGCCGGGACCGGGGTGGCCCTTGCCGAACCCGGCCCGCTCGATGAGCCATGCCGCGGACAGCTTCACCCCGCCCTGCGCGGGGTACTGCGGCACCGCCACGTCGGCACCGACGACCTCGGCGATACGGGCGAGCACGCCCGCGACGTCGGCCTCGGGCACGATCGGGTTGGTGAAGAACGAACCCGCGCTCCAGGTGTCGTGGTCGGCGGGGTCGAGCACCATGCCCTTGCCCCTGCGCAGCGCGAGCACGGCATCCCTGGCCTCGGTGACGGGCACCCGGGTGCCGACCTCGACGCCGAGCGCGCGGGCCAGCTCGGCGTAGCGGATGGGAGCCGAGAGTCCGTCGTCGCTCAGCGTGAACCGCACGCTCAGCACGAGGCCGGTGTCGGTGCCCTTGAGCACGCTCGTGCGGTACGCGAAGCCCAGCTCGGACGCGGCGAGGGTGCGGATCTCGCCGCTGCGCCGGTCGTACAGCTCGATGGAGTGCAGCACCTCGCTGATCTCGCAACCGTAGGCGCCGACGTTCTGGATGGGGGTCGCGCCCGCCGAGCCGGGGATGCCGGACAGGCACTCCAGGCCGCCCCTGCCCTCGGCGACGGTCGCCGCCACGTAGGCGTCCCAGTCCTGGCCCGCGGCCACCGTGTCCCCGTCCCAGCCGGTGGTGCCGATGCGCACGACCGTCCCGGGAAAGCCCTCGTCGGCCACCACGAGGTTCGACCCGCCGCCGAGCAGCAGCACCGGCTCCCCCGCGGCGTCCAGCTCGCGCACGGTGTCGACGAGACCGGCCGTGGTCTCGGCCACGACGAACCGGCGGGCCGGGCCGCCCAGCCGCAGCGTGGTGTAGCCGCGCAGGGCGTCCTGGGTGGACGTTTCGACAGTGCTCACGCCCCGCAACGGTACTGTCATGGCCATGGCATCACGTATCGAGCACCGGGCGACGTTCCCGCACAGCGTCGCCGACGTGCTTGCCGCCGACTCCGGTGAGGAGGCGCTGCGAGCCCGGCTGGCGGAGCTGGGCGGCAAGGACGCGCGGTTGCAGGATCACACCGTGACCGCGGACGGTGTCCGGTACACGCTGCTCCAGGGGGTCGCCGCGGAGAAGCTGCCGCAGGCGGTGCGCACCATCCACAAGGGCGATCTGCTGGTCACCCGCGAGCACGTCTGGACCGGCTCCGGCGACCGCTACACGGGCAGCATCAGGGCCCACGTCGGCGGGGTACCGAGCGAGATCACGGCACGCACGGAGCTGGTCGCGGACGGCGACGGCAGCGTGCTCGTCGTCCGTGGCGAGGCGAAGGTCCGCATCCCCATCGTCGGGGGAAAGCTCGAAAGCTACATCGCCGAGCAGGTCAGCGACCTGCTGCGGCACGAGTCCGGCTTCACGGCGAAGTGGCTCGAGCGCGGCAGCTGATCGGCGCGCCGACGCGAGGCACCACCAACCCCAACCGCTTACGCAGGATCGACCGCTGGCTCACCGCCGACCGCAGGGTCGCGCGCGTGCTGTCGGCCGCGCCCGATCCGCTGGTGGTCGATCTGGGCTACGGGGCCTCGCCGGTGACGACCGTCGAACTGGCCCGCCGGTTGCGGGCCACGTATCCCGGCGTGCGGGTGCTGGGACTGGAGCTGGATCCCGGGCGTGTGGCGGCCGCCGCGCCCTCCGCCGATCCGCCTCGCCTCGACTTCCGCCGGGGTGGTTTCGAGCTGGCCGGCACGCATCCCGTGCTCGTGCGCGCGTTCAACGTGCTGCGCCAGTACGCCGAGTCCGACGTCGCGCCGTCGTGGGAGGCCATGCTCACCGGCATCGCGCCGGGCGGGCTGCTCGTCGAGGGCACCTGCGACGAGGTGGGCAGGCTGTGCTCGTGGGTCACCGTGTCGCACGAGGGCCCGCTCACGCTGACCCTTTCGCTCAAAGTGGACACCCTCGACCGGCCGTCCACTGTGGCCGAGCGGCTGCCGAAGGCACTGATCCATCGCAACGTCGCGGGCGAGCGCGTGCACGACTTCCTCGCCGCGCTCGACGCCTGCTGGGCCACGGCGGCGCCGTTCGCCACCTACGGGCCGAGGGCGCGCTGGACGGAGTCCGTGCGCCTGCTCACCGAGCGCGGCTGGCCGGTGCGCGGCCGCCGCGACCGGTGGCGGCTCGGTGAGCTGACCGTGCCGTGGGAGACGGTGGCCCCCACGAAAGCCGGTGGGGCACACCGGTAAGGGCTGCCCTGAGTTGTCCCTGAGATTGCTCTCAGGTTCTGGTGGGCGGCGCTGGCGAGTGCCAGTCTCGATCGCACGAGATCACGAAAAGGGGGTCGCCGAGCGGCCACTCGGCGACCCCCGAAGGCACGAGCACCCCGCACGGCGATCCGTGTGGCGACGCACCGCGCGGGGTTCCTTCGAACCCGAACGGAGCCACCCATGCCCTCGCTGTCCACGGTACCCAGAAGTGCCTACGCGGCCTCGATCGCGCACACCCCGGAGCAGGTGCTCGCCGCGCAGCGCCTGCGCACCAGCGTGTTCGGCGGGGAACTGGGCGCCGCGCTGCCCGGTGAGCTCGACACCGACTCCTTCGACGCGGTGTGCGACCACCTGGTCGTCGAGCACCAGCCCACCGGCGAGGTCGTCGGCACCTACCGGCTGCTGCCGCCCGGCCGCACCGACCGGCTGTACTCGGCGGGCGAGTTCGACCTCGGCAGCCTCGACCCGCTGCGGGCCTCGCTGGTCGAGGCGGGCCGCTCCTGCGTGCACCCCGACCACCGGGGCGGCGCGGTCATCACGCTGATGTGGTCGGCGCTGGCGCGCTACACGCTGCTGTCCGGGCATCGCTACCTCGCGGGGTGCGCCTCGGTGCCGCTGGCCGACGGCGGCCGCGCCGCGGAGAGCACCTGGCGGCTGGGCCAGGCGCGGCACCGCGCACCCGCTGAGTACCGGGTCGCTCCCCACCGGCCCTGGGAGCCCGAGGTGCCCCGGCAGGACCGGCCCAGCTACGCCCACGTGCCACCGCTGCTGCGCGGGTATCTGCGCCTGGGCGCGTGGGTGTGCGGGCCGCCCGCGCACGACCCCGAGTTCGGTGTCGCCGATTTCTTCGTGCTGCTGCCGCTGGACCGCATCGACGAGCGGTACCTGCGCTTCTTCCTGGGTGACTCCGGTTCGGAGAAGACACGGTGAATCCCTGGATCGCAAGTTCACCATGTACTCCACGGTGCGTCACCCACGGTCGACCTCCCGTGGCCACGATGGAGGCCGTGACGCGACTCGCAGCACTGGCGAGGGCACTCGCCACCGCGGGTCCGCCGGACGCGCGGGCCCGTGCCGTGCTCGACGCCCTCGACGTCCGGCTGGACACCGACGCGGGCAGGCTCAGCGTGCCGGGGCCCACCGGCACGCTGATCGTGGCCAACCACGTCTCCTGGCTGGACATCGTCGGCCTGCTGGCGGTGGAGCCCGCGACGTTCCTCGCCAAGCGCGAGGTCGCAGGCTGGCCCCTGCTGGGGCGCGCGGCCACCCGGCTCGGCACGCTGTTCGTGGACCGCTGGGCGCTGCGTGCGCTTCCGGACAGCGTGGCGGCCGTGGCCGCACACCTGCGCACCGGCCGGTCGGTCGTGGTGTTCCCCGAGGCCACCACGTGGTGCTCGGCGCCGGGCGGCGAGTTCCGCAGAGCGGTGTTCCAGGCCGCGCTCGACGCGGGCGCGCCCGTGCGGCCGGTGAGCCTGGAGTACCTGCAGGGCGGGCGGCCCAGCACGATCGCCGCCTTCGTCGGCGATGACACGCTCGCGCGTTCGGTGGGCCGGGTCGCGAGGGCCGCGGAGCTGACCCTGCGGGTGCGTACCGGGACGCCGCTGTCGCCCGAGGGCGACCGCAGGTCGCTGGCGGACCGGGCACGCCGGGCCGTGCTCGCCGTGGAGCCCGCGCATGCTTGACGTGCTCAACGACCTCACGGCGGTGCTGCGCGACACGCTCGACTCGCCGTGGCTGTGGCTCATCGTGTTCGCGCTCGCCGGGCTGGACGCGCTGCTGCCGTTCATGCCCAGCGAGGGCACGGTGATGACGGTTGCCGTGCTGCTCGGCCCCGACCTCGGCGGGCTCGCCACGCTCGCCGTCGTCGCCGCGGGCGGAGCGCTCGCCGGGGACTGCTTCGGGCACTGGATCGGCCGCCGCGCGGGGCCACGCACCCTGCGCCGCCTGCAACGCGACGAGAAGGGTAGACGCCGGTACGAGTGGGCCCAGCGCAAGGTGCACCAGCACGCGACCGTGCTCATCATCGCGGGCCGCTACCTGCCGGGCGGACGCGTCGCCTCCGCGCTGGCCACGGGCAGCCTGCGATACCCGGCGGGCCGTTTCGCCCTGCTGGACGCCATCGGCGTGTCGATCTGGGCGACCTACGCCGTGGCGGTCGGCTACCTTGGCGCCGCCCGGTTCGCCGACGACCCGGTGAAGGCGCTGCTGCTCGCGTTCGGCATCGGATTGCTCGCACTCGGCTGCGTCGAGGCCGGGCGGCGGCTAGTCTCGCGCCGTGGACTACGCGACGTTCGTCCAGGCGATCGAGACCCACAGCGACGCATTGCGGGACGCGGCGGTGCAGGCGGGGCCACAGACCCCCGTCCCCTCGTGTCCGAAGTGGAACGTCCAGCGGCTGGTCCGGCACATCGCGAGAGTGCAATCCTGGGTTGTCGCCGCGAGGCGCGATCCGAGCGGTGAGCGGGTGAAGGCGGCCACCCCGCCGGAGAGCTGGGCCGAGCTGCTGCCGTGGTGGGACGAGCAGCGCGTGGCGCTGCGCGCGGCGTTCGCCGACGGGCCGGACGCCCCCGCCTGGCAGCCCTTCGCCGCGCTGACCCCCACGATGGCGTCCTGGGCCCGGCGCCAGGCCCACGAGGCCGCGATCCACCGGCTGGACGCGGAACTGGCGCTCGGCCGTGGCACGGTGACGTTCGACCGGGAGTTCGCGGCGGACGGCATCGACGAGCTGCTGACCATGGTCGTGCACCGGCGTGCCGACTGGAGCGCCTACACCGCCAAGGGCACGGTGCTCGTGCACGCCGAGGACGCGGGCCGGGTGTGGTCGGTGCGCCTGGCGCCCGGCGAGGCGCCGTACTTCGACGAGCAGCCGTTCGAGCCGGGTGTGACGATCGAGGGCCCGGCGAGCGAGGTGTACGCGGCGCTGTGGCGCAGGCCGAGCGAGGCGAAGGTCACCGGCGACGCGGCACTGCTGGAGCCGCTGGCGGCACCGTGAACCCGACCAGTGACAATGGGACACCGTGCCTGACGAACGCCAGTATGTGATCACCTTCGGCTGTCCCGACCGCACGGGCATCGTGGCCCGGATCGCGTCCTTCCTCGCCGAGGCGGGTGGCTGGATCGTCGAGGCCGCCTACCACACCGACCCGGACACCGGCTGGTTCTTCACGCGCCAGGTGGTGCGCGCCGACTCCCTGCCGTTCGACGCCGAGGAGCTGAGGGCGCGCTTCGCGGGCGTGGCCCGCTCGCTCGGTGCCGACACGGACTGGCGGATCGACGACACCGGCGAGCGGCGCAGGGTGGTGCTGCTGGTGTCGAAGGAGGGCCACTGCCTGTACGACCTGCTCGGCAGGGTCGCCTCCGGGGAGCTGGACGTCGACGTGCCCGCGGTGATCGGCAACCACGACGTGCTCGCCGACATCACGCGCGCGCACGGCATCCCGTTCCACCACGTGCCCTTCGGCGCGGACAAGGCCGCCGCGTTCGCCGAGGTGGCCAAGCTGGTGGACGAGCACGACCCGCACGCGGTGGTGCTGGCGCGGTTCATGCAGATCCTGCCGCCGGAGCTGTGCCGCGCGTGGGCGGGCAGGGCGATCAACATCCACCACAGCTTCCTGCCATCCTTCATCGGTGCACGGCCCTACCACCAGGCGTACGCGCGGGGCGTGAAGCTCGTCGGCGCGACGTGCCACTACGTGACGGCCGACCTCGACGCGGGGCCCATCATCGAGCAGGACGTGATCCGCGTCGACCACGGCGACACCGTGGCCGACATGGTGCGCAAGGGCCGCGACATCGAGAAGGTGACGCTGGCGCGCGGCCTGCGCTGGCACCTAGAGGGTCGCGTGCTCGTGCACGGCAACCGGACCGTCGTCTTCTGACGTGCGCTTGCGGTGCACCGGCACGATGAGCGGCGTGCCGGTCTCCGGGTCGTCGATCACCCGGCACGGCAGGCCGAATTCGGGCACACCCCCATGGAGTTGACCACGGACGAAATATGGCAGCCCCGCCAGCCATCATGGCTCTGGCTGAATGACCACTGATTGGCCAGTAGGTGACCTTCCCGGCGGACACCGGCATGCTGTTCGGTTTCGGGCATGAATGCCTCAGACCACCAATCAGACCACGGGCATGCTGTCGTGCTCGGCGGGAGCGTGGCCGGTCTCCTGGCCGCGGCCGCGCTCGCCCCGAGCTTCGGCCATGTAGCCGTGGTCGAACGTGACAAGCTCGACGAAGCCAAGAAACCCACACCGACCTCGCGACGGCGCGGGGTTCCCCAAGCCGCGCACGTCCACGCCTTCCAACCCCGGGGCCTGCAAGAACTCGAGTTCCTCCTTCCCGGCGCCCGCGCGGAGTTGCGCGCCCGAGGCGCCCACCTCGTCGAGCCCGGCTTCGATCAACGGATCGAGCTGAACGGCAACCTGCTCGCTCCCACCCGGACCCGGCTGGAGTCCGTGCAGGCGACACGGGGCCTGTTCGAGGACCACATCAGGTCTCGTGTTCGCGAACTCCCCAATGTCACCCTGCTCGACGACACGAACGCCGCCGGGCTGGTCCTCAATGCGCACGACAGCCAGGTGACCGGAGTCCGGGTCGCCGGCAGGACGCCCGGCGCGGCGGCGACCGAGCTGCCCGCCGAGCTCGTCGTGGACGCCATGGGCCGCGGCTCACGGCTACCGGCGTGGCTGGCGGCGTACGGCCTCGGCACGGCCGAGGTGGAGAGCCACCGGGTGGACGTCACCTACTCGACGGCTCTTGTCACGCTCCGGGATCTCCCGCGGGCCACGTCCTGCCTCATCGTCGGGCCTGGCCCCGGCCGACCCGCCGGCCTCGGGCTGATGGCGGTCGAAGGCGACGCTCACGTGCTGACTGTCGCCGGAATCGCAGGCCACAAGCCACCACGATCGTTCGACGAGTTGGTCGAGGCGGCCAGGTCGCTCCTACCCGACGACTTCGCCGGCTCGCTGGACGGCATCGAACGACACCCAGCGGCCGACGTCGCGACGTTCTCCTATCCCAAGGTGGAATGGCGGCGCCTGGACCGGCTGGCTCACAAGCCTGCGGGACTGCTCGCGATCGGCGACTCGTTGTGCGCCTTCAACCCCATCTACGCGCAGGGCATGACGGTCGCGGTTCTCCAGGCACGCGCACTTGCCGACGCCGTGGCCACGCCAGGGCGCCGCCGCATCGAGGCGCGTTATTTCGCCGCGACCCGCCCGCTGGTCAAGACCGCCTGGTCGATCGCGAGAGCTGCGGATCTGGCCGTCCCCGAGCTCCCCGGGCGGCGATCTCCGGCCATGCGGTTGCTGAACCGCTACGTCTCCCGTGTGCAAGCCGGCGCCGCGACCGATCCGCGGCTTGCTTCGAGCTTCATCAGGGTCGTGGGAATGATCGACCCGCCTCCCGCCCTGCTCAGTCCGGCCACCGTGGCGCGCGCGCTGAGGCCGCGTCCGCGGGCTTCCGGTTCGTCGCACGGTCGCCCGGCACCCTCGAACGGACAGAGGTCCCATGATGCCCACGCCTAGCCGAACCTCCGCGGTGGTGGCCATCGCGCTCGCTGCACTGGCCATGTGCCTTTCCGTCGCCCTGCCACGTGCGGGCTCCGCGGCCGCCACCCGGTCGATCACGCCCACCAATCCGGTCGTCCACACGACGGGCGGCGACCTCCGCGGCCACGTCGAAGGTGACCACGTGATCTGGCGAGGCGTGCCCTACGCCGCGCCGCCGGTGGGCGAACTTCGCTTCCGCGCGCCGCGACCGCCCGCCGGCTGGGAAGGCATCCGGGACGCCACGGCGCCCGCCCCTGCCTGTCCCCAGACCTACCAGCACAACGGCCCGCCGACCTACACGGGCGACGAGGACTGTCTCTACCTCAACATCTGGAAGCCAAAGGGGACAACCGGCCCCAAACCGGTGCTCGTGTTCTTCCACGGCGGCGGCTTCACCGGCGGAGACGGTTCGCTGTACGACCCACGCCGGGTCACGCGGCAGGGCGACGTCATCGTCGTCACGGTCAACTACCGCCTTGGCGCGCTCGGTTTCCTGCGGCATCCCGCTCTGCACGACCCGTGGGCCGGCAACTTCGGCATCGCCGACCAGCAGGCGGCCTTGCGGTGGGTCCGCGCCAACATCGCCTGGTTCGGGGGCGCCCGGAACAATGTGACCATCTGGGGCGAGTCCGCGGGCGCCTTCGGAGTCTGTGCCCAGCTCGCCCTGCCATCCTCGGCGGGACTGTTCGACAAGGCGATCAACCACAGTGGACCGTGTGGCAACGACTTCCTCACACTCGGGGTAGCGGAGCGCCGCGGACGGGTGGCCGCGAAGGACGTCGGTTGTCAGGGCAGGGACGTCCTAGCGTGTTTGCGTCAGGTGCCGGCGAAACGGATGTCCCAACTGTACTGGCAAGATGCCCGGCTCCTAGTGACGCGTATCGCCGACCTGCCATGGCTGCCCGTCGCGGGCACCGTTGCGATCCCACGACAGCCCATCGACGCCGTCCCACGTGGCCGGCACGTGCCGATGCTGCTGACCACCAACCAGCAGGAGATGCGCACCTACATCGTCGAACGGCTGCGTGCCGGACTGGGCCTTGTCACCGAGGATGAGTACCCGCGGCTCATCCACGACTACTACGGCCGCGCCGCCGACCAGGTCTTGGCCGAGTATCCGGCCAGCACCTACCCCACCCCGAGCGACGCCCTCGCCGCCGTGCTGTCCGACGACGGCCGTGCGGTCGGCGCGTGCCCTCAGCTGGAATTCGCGGCGAAAGCAGGCGGACGAACCTTCGCCGCCGAGTTCACGGTCCCGACAGGCGAGGCACCCGGCGGGTTTCCGGAGGGCGCGGCCCACGGCGCCGACATGCCGTACTTCCTCGACCCCAGCTGGGGCCGCGGCGAACCAATGACCGACGAGGAAGCTCGATACGCCCGGCGCCTCATCGACCACTGGACCGACTTCGCCCGCACCGGCAACCCCGGCTGGGCTCCTTACCGTCACGGCATAGGCCGGCAATTGACGCTCCAGCATGAATACGACGTTGATCTCGCGGCAGAGCACCGATGCGGGTTCTGGGACACCGTCCGCTGAGGACGAGACCGGTGAGTGTTGAGCGGGGGTGCTGACCCCCGCTCAACACTCACGAGGTCAGTTCACGCTGCCACAGCCACTCCGTGACGAGTTCGACGCCCCGGTTGCGGTGGCGACGGTAGGTGCTGAACGGAAGTCCGAGCAGTTCGGCGGCCTTCTCCTGGGTCGGCGCCGGGCGAAGCCAGGTGCGGTCGATGACGCGGTGCAGATTCTCTGTACGAGGGTCGCCACGCAGCGACTCGGCCGCCTCGATCACCAGTGATCTCAGGCGCTCGGCCGAGCTCTCCGACGGCTCCGCTGCCCCCCGCAGCACGAGCGCCGTCCGGGTCAGTGGATTGGCCGCAAGGCGGTCGTCGTTACGCAGGTCAGCCAGGGCACGACGCACGGCCTCCGCGAATCCGACCTGCGACAGTGCCACCTCCGGCGCGCTGCCGGTATCGGGTGGGGGCGCGCCGGTTTCCTGAGCCGCGGTCAGATCCAGCCATTCCGCGACGCCGACGCGACGCCAGTCGTGGGCGAATACGTGGCGGTGGCGGCCGCCGATGTCGAACTCGGCGTCAGGTTCCCGGTGATAGTCCAAGTAACGCATGAACGGCTGCCAGTACTCGAGATCGGTGTAGGTGGTGAGGAAATCCCAGGCGGTGGCCGGCCGCGCCAGGATGTCGATCAGACACCAAATGGCCGTGAGCGTGCCGGTCCGCTGCATGCGCCTGTCGTCAGTGATGCCGCGTTCGACCAGGAACCGCAAGGCCTTCACGGCCTGGCCGGGAAGCGGCGGCCGGTGACGCTGGGCGAATTCCCACAGCGCGCGCGTTCCCGGATCGGCGTTGATGTCCGCCTCGTCGGCGGCGTCGAGGTTCAGATAGCCGGCGTAGCCGAGCAGGTCGCCATGGTCGTCGCGGAAGACTCGGAAGGCACCCGGCTGCCTTTCGAGCCAGTGAGCGGCGCGGTCCGCCTCGGCACGGCCGTACTGCGCCCGGGTCAACTCGATGACGGCCGGGAAATGCTCCTCGGCGATCGGAGCCATATCGTCGAGTCCGAGCCGGTCCCATCGCCCGTGGACCTCGACCGCGGGATGACGCCGAATGAGGAACAGGACTTCGGTGGCGATCCGGATGCGGTCAGGCTCGGCGAGTTGCTGTACCCGATCCAGCAGGTACCGGCGAACCCGGCGATGGATCTCCGCGTGGGTCTCGGCATCGCGCCAGCGCAGGTCGGCGTCGAGTACATCGCGGGCGAGATCGTGGGGTCGCAGGCCTTGCGGGGTCTCGTCGACGAAGCTGAGGCTGCGTAACCACCCGAAGACCCGCTCGGAGGATTCCTCCACGACGGCGCGCAGCAAGGCCTCGGTGGTGATCGCCGCGTGCCCGAGGACGTGCAGCCCGATGCGGTGGGCTTTCGTCGGTGCCTCGTCGAGCAGGCGGTTCAGCAGGACACGCACGAGGTCGGGCAGTTCGGTCAGGCTCGCCGGAAGGTGCGCCTGCTCGTCGGCGCGGCGCACCGCGTCGACGAGCAGGCCCAGGGCCAGGGGGTGCCCGTGCGTGAGGTCGGCGACCTGATGGCTCAACGCCCGCGGGAGCCCCTCGGCCTCCGCGTAGCCGCGCGCCTCCTCGGGGTCGAGGTTGCGGAGACTGATGCTGCGGAGCAGTTCGCGCCACCCGGCATCCGCATGCCATTCCTCGGACAGCGGCGTCCGGCCGGCGAGCAGTACCAGGTCACCCTCCGGAAGGCTGGGCAGCAGGTCCTCCCGTAACCAGGTTTCGAGGCCCGGATGCCAGTGAAGGTCGTCGAAGACGACGATCCGTTGAGTGCCGCCCTCGGAGCGGGACAGGGCTGACTCGACGGCGTCGCGGTATCCGGCGGGACCGGGAACCGGCACGTGGCCGAGGTCGGGTGCCACCACGTGACGACCGGCCTGCTCGGCCGTTCTGCGTAGCTGGCCGAGCAGAGCCGACTTCCCGACGCCGCCAGGA
This sequence comes from Prauserella muralis, assembly GCF_003202285.1. Classification (GTDB taxonomy): domain Bacteria; phylum Actinomycetota; class Actinomycetes; order Mycobacteriales; family Pseudonocardiaceae; genus Prauserella_B; species Prauserella_B muralis. The sequence goes on along the minus strand of NZ_MASW01000001.1, from coordinate 1,353,827 downwards.
CCGTACAGGTGGAGTACCGCGAACGGTGGCTGGTCCGCTGCGAGCGCGGCTGCGAACAGCTCACGCTCGGCCGTACGCCCGACGAAGCGTCGTGTCCGAGCGCGCTGGAGGCGGGACCCGAGGGACCTCGGTCCGGCGGGAGCGCCGGCCAGGGCCGCGCGCCGACCGTCGCTAGCGGGTCCAAATGTCTCCACCGCCGACAAGATACGCGAACCCCGGCCGCTCGGTCGGGGCGTCTGAACCGTGGAGGCTCAGGTTTCGCAGTGGGCGAGCAACCGGTCACCGAGACGTGTGCGCGGGGGAGTAGGTAACGATCAGCAACAGGCCGGTCAGCACGTCGGGAACTTCACGCGGGAGCAGGTCTGCGGCGGGTCCTGGAATTCACCGGCCTCTTCGACCTCCTGGCGACGGTGACGCTGGCGCGCGGCCTGCGCTGGCACCTAGAGGGTCGCGTGCTCGTGCACGGCAACCGGACCGTCGTCTTCTGACCTGCGCTTGCGGTGCACCGGCACGATCAGCGGCGTGCCGGTCTCCGGGTCGTCGATCACCCGGCACGGCAGGCCGAACACGTCGCCGACCAGCTCCGCGGTGACGACCTCCGACGGGTCGCCCTGCGCGGCGATCTCGCCGCCCGGGCGCATGACGATGAGGTGGGTGGCGTAGCGGCACGCCTGGTTGAGGTCGTGCAGCACGGCGACGAGCGTGTGCCCCTTGTGCTCGTGCAGGTCGGCGCACAAGTCGAGCACCTCGACCTGGTGGGCGATGTCGAGGAACGTCGTCGGCTCGTCGAGCAGCAGGATCGACGTCTGCTGGGCGAGCACCATGGCCAGCCACACCCGCTGCCGCTGCCCGCCCGAGAGCTCGTCCACCAGCCGCGGCGCCAGCTCCAGCACACCGGTCAGCCGCATCGACTCGGTGACCACGGCCTCGTCCTCGGCCGACCACTGCCGGAGCAGCTTCTGGTGCGGGTAGCGGCCCCTGGCGACGAGGTCGCCGACCGTGATGCCGCTGGGCGCGATCGACGTCTGTGGCAGCAGCCCGAGCCTGCGCGCGACCTCGCGCGAGCGGTACGAGGAGATCAGGTTGCCGTCGAGGTAGACGCCGCCGCTCTTCGGCTTGAGCATCCGCGCGAGCGCCTTGAGCAACGTCGACTTGCCGCAGGCGTTCGGCCCGACGATCACGGTGAACGAGCCGTCCGGGATCGACACCCCGAGGTCCGTGGCGACGGTGGCCTGGTCGTAGGCCAGCGTCAGCCCCTCCGCATGGAGCCTGGTCATGTGTACCTGCCCTTCCCGCGCCACTCGGACGCCAACAGCCAGATCAAGTACAGCCCGCCGAGACAGCCGGTCGCGGTGCCCACCGGCAGCTGCGCGGTGGGAAACACCCGCTGGATCAGCAGGTCACCCGCGGTCAGCAGCAGCGCGCCCACGAGCGCCGACGTGACCAGACCCGGGGCGGGCGATCGGGTGAGCCTGCGGGCCAGTTGCGGCGCGGCGAGCGCCACGAACCAGATCGGTCCCGCCGCGGCGGTCGCGATGGCCGCGAGCAGCACGCTCACCACGATGAGCACGGCCTTGCTGCGTTCGACGCCCACGCCCAGCGCCTTCGCCGAGGCGTCGCCCAGTTCGAGCATCGCCAGCGGGCGCGCGTGGTACAACGCGAGCGGCAGCAGCACGGCCACGGCCAGTGCGGCGGCGGTGACGTGTTCCCAGCCGCGCGAGTTGACACTGCCGACGAGCCACGACTGCGCGGTGAGCGCGTCGTAGAGGCTCGCGCGCGTGATGAGGTAGGAGTTCACCGACAGGGCGAGCGCGTTGATGCCGATTCCGATGAGGACGAAGCGGAACCCTTGCACGCCACGGGTGAACGCCAGCAGGTAGATCAGCACGGCGGAGACGATGCCGCCGATGAGCGCGCCCGTGGCGACCTGCACCATGCTGCCGCCGGTCACGATGATCACCAGCAGCGCGCCGGTGGCCGCCCCGTTGTTGAAGCCGATGACGTCGGGACTGCCCAGCGAGTTGCCGGTGAGGCTCTGCAGGATCGCGCCGCTGACGGCGAGCGCCGCGCCGACGAGCAGCGCGGTGAGCAGCCGCGGCAGCCGCAGCGTGTTGACGACGAAGTCGGCGCCGCCCTCGCCCTGGCCCGCGATGGCCTTGAGCACGTCGGTCACGGACAGTTCGTACTCGCCCGTGGTGAGCGTGATCCCCATGACCACGACGAGCGCGACGGCCACACCGAGGCCGACGGTGAGCGCCCTGCCGTCCACGCGCACCGACAGCAGCCCGCGCCGGATCCGCACCACCCGGCCGGTGACGACGGCGCTCACAGCGCCGCCAGCTTTCGCTTGCGGCACAGGGCGATGAACACCGGCACGCCGATGGCCGCGGTCACGATGCCCACCTGGATCTCGCTCGGCGGTGCGATGACGCGGCCGACGATGTCGGAGGCGACCAGCAGGATCGGAGCCAGCACGAGCGAGTACGGCAGCACCCAGCGCTGGTCGGGGCCGACGAGCAGGCGCGCCATGTGCGGCACCGCGAGGCCCACGAACGCGATGGGGCCCGCCGCCGCGGTGGCCGCGCCGCACAGCAGGGTGATCGCGAGCGCGCCGAGGGCCCGCACCCGCGCGGGGTTGGTGCCGAGTGCCCTGCCGAGGTCCTCCCCCATGGCCAGTGCGTTGAGCGGGCGGATGAGCAGCAGCGCCAGCAGGATGCCCGCGGCGAGGAACGGCAGCACCGGCAGCAGCACGTCGACGTAGCGCCCGGCCAGCGAGCCGACGTTCCAGAACCGGAACTCGTCGAACGCCTCCGGGTCCATGAGCAGCACCGCCGTGTTGAACGCGTACATGACCGCCGTGACGGCGGCGCCGGCGAGCACGAGCCGCTCCGGGGTGGCGTTGCCGCGGCCGGTGCCGCCGAGCGCGTACACGACGACGGCGGCGAACGCGGCCCCCGCGAAGGCGAACCAGACGTAGCCGAGCACCGAGGACAGGCCGAAGAAGGCGAGCGAGATCACCACGCCGGTGGAGGCGCCCATGGTGACGCCGAGCAGGCCGGGGTCGGCGAGCGGGTTGCGGGTCAGCGCCTGCATCAGGGCGCCTGCGAGCCCGAGCGCGCCGCCGACGAGCATGCCGAGCAGGGTGCGCGGGATGCGGTACTCGTGGATGATGACGGCGTCGTTGGAGCCGTCGCTGTTCCACAGCACGTCCCACGTCGCGAGGAACGGGATGTCCTTGGAACCGAGCCAGATGCTGAGCAGCACGGTGAGGGCGAGGACGCCGAGCGCGACCAGCAGGCCCGCGGCCCGCAGGGCCTGCGCCCGTGCCTGTGGCCGGACCACGCCGTCAGCTTTCGACGGTGACTGCGTGGTGACGGACATAAGGTGAGGCTAACCGAACAGGTGAGGCCTGGTCCATCGTGACGAACTTCGCGTTCACGGGCCGCTACGGGCGGCGTAGTTAAGATAGCCTAACCTCCGCTACTGGGAGGTGACGGGCATGCCAACCGGCCGGAGCGTCCTCCGGGACGCCATCGCCGGCCAGCGCGGGCTGCTGGCCGGCGCATCGGCACTGGGGTCGGCGCACCAGGGTGGTGAGGCGCTGATCCCCGTGATCATCGGCGTGGTGATCGACCAGGCCGTGTCGGCGGGTTCGCTGGGCTCGCTCGTGCGCTGGCTGGTGGTGCTCGGCGTCGTGTTCGCCGCGCTGTCCTTCAGTTACCGGTTCGCGGCGCGGGCCGCCGAGCGTGCTGCCGAACAGGCGGCGCATCGGCTGCGGCTGGCCGTGAGCGAGCGGGTGCTCGACCCGCGCGGCGGTGCCGAGGCAGGCAGGCTGCCCGGCGCGCTGGTCAACATCGCCACCGGAGACGCCAAGCGGGTCGGCGCGGTGAACTCGGTGCTGCCCTTCGCGGTCGCCGGGCTGGTCGGCCTGCTGATCAGCGCCGTGCTGCTGCTGCGCATCTCGGTGCCGCTCGGACTGCTCGTGCTGCTCGGCACCCCGCCGATGCTGGTGCTGGCACACCTCATCGGCAGGCCACTGGAGCGGCGCAGCGGCGTGGAGCAGGAGCGGGCCGCCCACGCCTCGGGTGTCGCGGCCGACCTCGTGTCCGGCCTGCGCGTGCTCAAGGGCATCGGCGCGGAGGCCGCCGCGGTGGCCCGCTACCGGCGCACCAGCCGCGACTCGCTCGCGGCGACCCTGCGCGCGGCCAGGGCACACGCCGGGCACGACGGCGCGATCCTCGCGCTCACGGGCATCTTCATCGCGGTGGTCGCGCTGGTCGGCGCCAACCTGGCCGCGAGCGGCGACATCACCATCGGCCAGCTCGTGGCGGCCGTCGGGCTGGCGCAGTTCCTGCTCACCCCGTTCCAGATCTTCGCCTGGGTCGGGGGCCAGCTCGCGCAGGCGAGGGCGTCGGCGACCCGCATCGCGTCGGTGCTCGCCGCGCCGCACGCCGTCCTCGGCGGCGACGGCAGCCCCGCCGAGGACGGGCCTGGCGCGCTGCGCCTGCGCGCCGTGACACACGGCCCGCTCACCGGCCTCGACCTCGACGTCGCGCCCGGTGAGCTGCTCGGTGTTGTCACCATCGATCCTGCGGTGGCGACGCACCTGCTCGCCTGCCTCGGCAGGGAGACCGATCCGGAGTCCGGGTCGGTGGAGCTGGACGGCCGGCCCTTCGCCGAGCTGGACCCGACGGCCCTGCGCGGAGCCGTTCTCGTCGCGGCGCACGACGCCGACCTGTTCGAGGGCAGCCTGCTGGACAACGTGGTCACCTCCGGCCGCGACCCGGAACGGGCGCTGGCCGCCGCGGCCGCCGACGAGGTCGCCGAGACGCTTCCGCAGGGCGTGCACACGATGGTCGCCGAGCGGGGCCGGTCGCTGTCCGGCGGGCAGCGGCAGCGGGTCGCGCTGGCCAGGGCGCTCGCCGCCGATCCGCCCGTGCTCGTGGTGCACGACCCGACCACGGCCGTGGACGCGGTCACCGAGGCGCGTATCGCGGGCGAACTGCGGGAGATCCGGCAGGGCCGCACGACCGTGCTGGTGACCACCAGTCCCGCGCTGCTGGCCGTCACCGACAGGGTGGTGGTGCTCGACGGGGGCACGGTCTCGGCGGAGGGCACCCACGCCGAGCTGGTCCACGCCGACGAGGACTACCGGACGGCGGTGCTGTCATGACCCGGGAACGTGAGCTGGACCGCGAGCTGCTGCCGACCGCGACCGGCAGGCGCACGGCGGCCGCCGTCGGCGAGCTGCTGCGCCCGCGCCGCCTGCTGGCGGCCGGCGCGTTCACCGTGCTCGTCGCCGCGACCGCGGTCGGCCTGCTCACCGCGCCGCTGCTCGGCCACATCGTGGACGTCGTGGCCCGCGGAGGCAGCGACTTCACGGTCCCCGTGCTGGCGCTGGTCGGCGTGGCGCTGGTGCGCGGCGCGGCCAACGCGTGGGGACTGTCGCTGGTGTCGCGCCTCGGCGAGAGCATGCTGGCGACCCTGCGCGAACGGTTCGTGGAGCGCGCACTCGCGCTGCCGCTGGAGCGGGTCGAACGCGCCGGGGCGGGCGATCTGACCTCCCGCGTCACCAACGACGTCGCGATGATCGCCAGGTCCGTGCGCGAGGCACTGCCCGAGCTGGGACGCTCCGTGCTCACCATCGTGCTGACCCTGGGCGGGCTCGCGCTCCTCGACTGGCGGTTCCTGCTCGCCGCGCTGCTGGCGGCCCCGATCCAGCTCTACACCGTGCGCTGGTACGTACGCAGGGCCATCCCGCTGTACGCGAGCCAGCGGGTCAAGGACGGCGCCCAGCAGCAGCAACTGCTCGACACCGTCGGCGGTGCGCGGACGGTCCGCGCGTTCCGGCTCACCGAGCGGCACGTCGGCCGGGTGCGGCGGCGCTCGCAGGACGTCGTGGACATCACGATGCGCGCGACGCGGCTCGTGACGCGGTTCTTCTCCCGGCTCAACCTGGCGGAGTTCGTGGGCCTTTCGGCCGTGCTGATCGCCGGGTTCGTCCTCGTCGGCAACGGCAGCGCCACCATCGGCACCGCCACCGCCGCCGCGCTGTACTTCCACAGCCTGTTCAACCCCGTCAACGCCGCGCTCGCGCTCGTGGACGACGCGCAGTCGGCGGCGGCCAGCCTCGCCCGGCTCATCGGCGTCGCGGATCTGCCCGGCGAGCAGGAGCCACGGCACTCGGGCACTCCGGTGGACGCGTCGGTGAAGGCGGCCTCGCTCGGCCACGCCTACGTCGCGGACCACCCCGTGTTGTCCGATGTGGACCTCACGGTGGAGGCCGGGGAGCGGGTGGCGCTGGTGGGCGCGAGCGGTGCGGGCAAGACGACGCTGGCGAAGCTCATCGCGGGCATCCACCTGCCCACTGCGGGCTCGATCGCGCTGGGCGGGGTGGAGCTCGGCGAGCTCGGCCCCGCGGCGATCCGGCGCACGGTCGCGCTGATCAGCCAGGAGGTGCACGTCTTCGCCGGTGCGTTGGCCGACGACCTGCGCCTGGCCAGGCCCGAGGCCACCGACGAGCAGCTGCGAGAGGCGCTGGCCGCCGTCGGCGCGCTGCCCTGGGCGGAGGCCCTGCCGGACGGGCTGTCCACCGTGGTGGGAGAAGGTGCGCACCGGCTGACCGTGACGCAGGCGCAGCAGCTCGCGCTGGCGCGGCTCGTGCTGGCCGACCCGCCGATCGCGATTCTCGACGAGGCGACCGCCGAGGCGGGCAGCACCGGGGCGCGGGTGCTGGAACGGGCTGCCGACCAGGCGCTACGGGGCAGAACGGGACTGGTGGTCGCCCACCGCCTGACGCAGGCCGCCGCCGCGGATCGCATCGTGGTGCTCGACGCGGGCCGGATCGTGGAGACCGGCACGCACGACGAGCTGGTGGCGGCGGGCGGACGCTACGCCGCGTTGTGGGAGGCGTGGTCGGACACCCGGCAGCAGCCCGGCTGACCCGCGAGTCCTGCGTCCAGGCCCGCGAGTCCTGCACTCAGGCCCGCGAGTCCTGCGTTCAAACCCGCGAGTCCTGCGCTGGCGGTGAACGGCGGAGCTGGGCCGCGGCACTCGCGGGTCACACGACGATCGTCAGTGCCAGGGCCAGGATCACCGCGCTGGAGATCAGTGCCGTGGCCAGCCTGCCGCGTCTGCCGGTAACCAGGTGGCCGACGAGCGAACCACCCGTCGCGAGCACCAGTTGCCAGCTGGCGGAGGCCGCGAACGCCGCCAGCACGAACACCGCCGCCGTCGCCGGGGTCGCGGCGACCGTCGCCTGTCCGCCCAGAACCAGCGCCGCGAAGTAGACGACCGTGGCCGGGTTCAGGACCGTGATACCCAGCAGCGACAGATAGGCGCGCAAGGGCGAGGTGACCGTTCCGGCCACCGTGCCGTGCGCGGACTCGCCCGCGCGGTAGCGCCGCACGCCGGTGGCCGCGACCAGGACCGCGAGCCCGCAGAGCACCACGGCCGACGCCCAGCGCAACAGAGCCGCGATCGGGGCGATGGCGTCCGTCAGCGCCGAGCCGCCGACGACGGCGGCCAGCGCGTAGCCACCGTCCGCGGTGGCTACGCCGAGCGCCGCGCAGGCGCCGACCCACAGCGAGGTGCGCGCGGTCAGCGAGACGAGGTACACGCCGACGGCGCCCACGGGAATGGCGATGCCGTACCCGGCGGCCAGCCCCGCGACGAGCGCGGCGATCACGCGCGTGAGCGAGTAGCCCTCCACGGCGGCCGCACCTGCTGCGCGACCCGCGCACAGACGGCGGCAGTCGGCGGCAGCGGGCGTGCTGGAGTGGAAGTCATGACCGGTATCGTGCAGGCCGTACGTGCACCGCGGCAAATGCTTTCGCCCACCCTCGCTGGTCAACACCCCGCCGCCGCCGGCTGGCGATGACCTGAGTGCAGAACTCGCGGGCCTGAGTGCAGAACTCGCGGGCCTGAGTGCAGGACTCGCGGCCGGGTCAGCGGATGCTGGCCGGGCGCAGGTCCGTCCAGTGCTCCTCGACGTAGGCCAGGCACGCGTCCTTGCTGTCCTCGCCGAACACGATGCGCCAGCCCGCGGGCACCTCGGCGAACGACGGCCACAGCGAGTGCTGCTCCTCGTCGTTCACCAGCACGTAGAACCGGCCGTCCTGGTCGTCGAACGGGTTGGTCATCTCCGCCTCCTCGTCATGTCCTCGACAACGGTCCGCAGCTCGTCCGCCAGCCGTTCCACGGTGGCGGGGTCGAGCACGTCCCGCGCGTACGTCAGGTAGCAGTGCACGTCGCCGCCACCGCGCGGCTCGTAGAAGCTCAGCGTGAGATCCGCCTTCGCCACCGGCGCCTGCACGGCGGTCAGCGCACCGTGCCCGCCTTCCAGCTCGGCGAGGCGCGCCTGCTCGTGGTGCACCATCAGCACCCGCGGCCGCCAGCCGACGGCCTGCTCGACCTCGGCGAACGGCACGTCCTGGCGTTCCAGCGCCTCCAGGTTCGCCGCGCGCACCCGGGCCAGCAGCTCCCCGACGCCCGGCGACCCGGACATGTCCGTGCGCAGCACCACCGTGTTGAAGAAGCAGCCCACCAGATCGGCGAGCGCCTCCTCGGTGCGGCCCGCGACGATCGTGCCGATCGGCAGGTCCGTCCCCGCGCCGTTGGCCGACAGCACGGTCGCCAGTGCCGCCTGCAGCACCATGAACATGCTCGCACCGTGCGCCCGCGCGAGCCGGTCGACGTCGGCGTGCAGCTCGGCGTCGAGCGTCAACGGCACCGTGCCCGCGCCTCGCACACCGCCCGCGCGCTCGCCCGGCAACGACAGCCGCGGCGCGTCCCGCAGCCGCTGCCGCCAGAACTCCAGCTGCTCCTCGCGGCCCGGCAGGGCCGACGACCAGCGTGTGTAGTCGGCGTAGCTCACCGGCAGCGGCTCCCACCCGGGCTCCGCGCCCGCGAGCCGCGCCGTGTACGCGGCGCTCAGATCACGCAGCAGCGGCACCACCGACCACTCGTCCACGGCCAGGTAGTGCATCGCCAGCAGCAGCGCCTCGCCCGCGTCGCCGCGCAGCAGCGTCACCCGCACCGGGGGCTCCCGGGTCAGGTCCTGCGTCTGCGCGGCCAGCTCGGCCAGCCGGGTCTCGACGTCCGCACCGGACTCCACGCGCAGCTCCGGCGGATCGGTGAGCTCCTGCCGCTGCCCGGCGAACCGGGTGCGCAGCGGCTCGTGCCGCAGGGCCACATCCCGCCAGGCCGCCGCCAGCGCCGCGGCGTCGAAGCCCTGCCGCGAACGCAGGGCGAGCGCGTGGTCGAAGCCGGGATGCTCGCGGTGCAGCGTCCACTGCCAGCGCTGCACCGGCGCCAGGGGCAGGTGCTCGGGCCGCTCCCCGTGCTCCAGCACCGGCCTGCTCGCCGACGCGCCGTCGAGCTTCGCGGCCAGCCCGGCCACCGTGGGCGCGTCGAACACGTCGGTGATCGTCAGGTCGACGCCGAACGCCGAGCGGATGCGCCCCAGCAGCCGCATCGACGCCATCGAGTGCCCGCCGAGCTCGAAGAAGTCGTCGTGCACGCCGACCCGGTCCAGCTCCAGCAGGTCGGCGAACAGCCGCGCCAGCGTGTGTTCCTCGGGCGTACGCGGCCGTGCGTCGCCGGTGAGCGACGCCCAGTCGGGCGCGGGCAGGGCCCTGCGGTCGAGCTTGCCGTTCGGCGTCAGTGGCAGCGGCCCTTCGAGCCAGGTCACCAGCGCCGGGACCATGTACTCCGGCAGCCGGGTGCGCAGGTGCTCGCGCCAGTCGAACTCCTCGTCCGCCACCACGTAGGCCGCCAGGCGCACGACGTCGCCCCTGCGGTCGGCGATCACCGCCGCCTGGCCGGCAGCCGGGTGCGCGGTGAGCGCGGCCTCGATCTCGCCCGGTTCGATCCGGAAGCCCCGGATCTTCACCTGGTCGTCCACGCGGCCCAGGAAGTCGAGGGTGCCGCCGGCCCCTCTCCCGCCACCGCCCAAACGGAGACGCTCCGCGTCCGACTCAACCGTGCGCCAGCGCGCCCTGTCCCCCGTGCGGTACAGCCGGGAGCCGGGCTCGCCGAACGGGTTCGCCACGAACCGTTCCGCCGTCAGGCCCGGCCTGCCCAGGTAGCCCCGCGCCAGGCCGCGCCCGGACACGTACAGCTCGCCCGCCACCCCCGGCGGCACGGGCCGCAGCCGCTCGTCGAGCACGTAGCAGACGGTGTTGGGGTCGGGCCGCCCGATCGGCACCGGCCCCTGCCAGCCTCGCTTGGCGGGCCACAGCGTGGAGTTCACCGTCGCCTCGGTGAGGCCGTAGGCGGCGATGAGGTTGACGGTGCCCGCCCAGCGGTCGATCAGGTCCGGCGGCACCGTCTCCGTGCCCACGAGGATCGTCGAACCGCGCGGCAGCTCGCATCCGGCAGGCAGCGCCGACACCAGCGACGGCGGCAAAATCATGTGCGTGATCGCCTGCTCGTGCAGGAACTCGGTGAGCGCCTGGCCCGCCACGCGCGCCTCGCCGGGGATCAGCACCAGGCGCCCGCCGTGGCACAGCGCCATGGCCAGCTCGAACACGAACACGTCGAACCCGATGGAGGCGAACTGGAGCACGTGCGAGTCGGGCTCGAGGCCCATCCGGTCGACGGCCGTGGCCACGAGGCTCGCGATGCCGTCGTGCGGCACGACGACGCCCTTCGGCCTTCCGGTGGAGCCGGACGTGTAGATCACGTACGCCGCCTGGTCCAGCGACGTCACGGCGATATCCACATCGGACGCGTCGCGGTCGATCTCGCCGTCGAGCGCCAGCAGCGGCGCCACGTCCGGCACCGCGGAAGCCGCCTCGGGGGTGGTGACCACCAGCCGCGCGCCGGAGTCACCGATCAGGTAGGCCAGCCGCTCTCCCGGATGGGTCAGGTCCAGCGGAAGGAACGCCGCCCCGAGCTTCACCGTCGCCAGCACGGTCGCCACCGTGTCGATCGAACGCGGCACGGCGACGCCGACGACGCTCTCCGGGCCAACGCCACGGTCGGCGAGCAACCGCGCGATCCGGTTGGCCCTGGCGTTGAGCTCGGCGTAGGTGACCGACGCCGAACGCTCCACGACGGCCACGGCGTCCGGCCGCTCGGCCACCCGCCGCGCGAACAGCTCCGGCAGCGACGCCTCGTCCACCTCGCGCCGCGTGGCGTTGAAGCCCTCCAGCACGAGATGCCGCTCGTCGTCGCCGAGCACGTCGATGTCCGGCACCGGCATCTCCGGCCGCGCGGCCACGGCCCGCACCAGCGCGTCGAGCCTGCGGGCAAGCCGCTCGACCGTCTCGGCGTCGAACAGCTCCGTGCTGTACTCCAGCCGGCAGCGCACCCGGCCGGTGTCGAGCCGGTCGGTGAAGCTGAACACGAGGTCGAACTTCGCCGTCTCCGCCGCGAACGGCACGAACTCGGCCGCCAGTCCCGGCAGGGTCAGCGGCTCGCCGGACCGGGCGTGGTAGCCGACCATCACCTGGAACAGCGGGTTCCGCGCCAGCGACCGGACGGGGTTCAGCCGTTCCACCACGGCCTCGAAGGGCACGTCGGCGTGCGAGAACGCGGCGAGCGCGGTGTGCCGCACCCGGCGCACCAGCTCGGTGAAGCTCGGCGCGCCGGACAGGTCGGTGCGCAGCACCAGCGTGTTCACGAAGAACCCGACGAGGTCGTCGAGCGCCTCGTCGGTGCGCCCGGCGATCGGTGCCCCGAGCGGGATGTCGTCGCCCGCGCCCACGCGGTGCAGCAGCGCGGCGGCGGCCGCGTGCAGCACCATGAACATGCTCGCGCCGGTGTCCTGTGCCAGCGCCCGCAGCCGCTTGCAGGCGTCCGGATCGAGCTCGATCTCGGTCTCGGCGCCGCGGAACGCGGGCCGCCCCGGCCGCGGCCGGTCGGTCGGCAACGGCAGCTCCTCCGGCACACCGTCCAGAGCGGACTCCCAGTAGGCGAGCTGGTCGTCGGCGACGGCGTCGAGCACCTGCTGCTGCCACAGCGCGTAGTCCGCGTACTGCACCGGCAGCGGCTCCCACTCCGGCGCGTGCCCGCCCAGCCTGGCGGCGTAGGCCGCCGACAGGTCGCGCAGGAACGGCCGGTCGGACCACTCGTCGGTGGTGATGTGGTGCAGCACCAGCACGAGCAGGTGGTCGTCCTCGGCGACCCTGGCGATCGTGCACCGGATGGGCAGCTCCCGCGCCAGGTCGAACGGCCGGTTCACGGCCGCGCGCACGAGCCCGGGCAGCTCCGTCTCGCGTGCAGAAACCACCTGGACCTCCGGCGCGGCGGCGGCCACCACCCGCTGCCAGGGCACCCCGTCGTGCTCGGTGAACACGGTGCGCAGCGCCTCGTGCCGGGCCACCACGTCACCGAGCGCGCGCCGCCACGCCTCGGTGTCGAGGCTTCCGCGCAGGCGCACCACGAGCGGGAAGTTGTACGCCGCCGACGTGTGCTCCATGTTCTGGATGACCCACAACCGCTGCTGTGCGGGCGAGGCGGGCAGCTCGGCGGGGCGGTCGGCGGCCACGAGCGCGGGGCGGGCCGGGGTGCCCGCGCGGCCCGCCAGCTCGGCGACGGTGGGCGCCTCGAACAGGTCGCGGATCGCCAGCTCGGCCCCCAGCGCCGACCGGGCCCTGCTGACCAGCCGCGTCGCCAGCAGCGAGTGCCCGCCGAGGTCGAAGAAGTTGTCGTCGATGCCCACGCCCGGCACGTCGAGCAGTTCGGCGAACAGCCCGCACAGCAGCTCCTCCTCCGGCGTGCGCGGTGGGCGGCTCGGGCCCCTGTCCTCCGTCTCCGGTGCGGGCAGTGCGCCGACGTCGAGCTTGCCGTTGACCGTGAGGGGCAGGCGCTCAACGCGCAGCACGGCGGCCGGGACCATGTAGTCGGGCAGCCGCGCCCTGAGGTGCTCGCGCCACTCGATGTCGCCGTCGGCCACCACGTAGCCGACGAGCCGGTTCCCGCGCACCACCACGGCGGCGTGCGTGACGTCCGGGTGTGCGGCGAGCGCGGCCTCGATCTCGCCCAGCTCGACCCGGTAGCCCCGGATCTTCACCTGGTCGTCGGTGCGGCCGAGGAAGTCGATGATCCCGTCGGGCCGTCGTTTTACCAGGTCACCGGTGCGATACATCTGGGATCCCGGCTCGCCGAACGGGTCGGCCACGAACCGCTCCGCCGTCAGTCCTGGCCGGTCGTGGTAACCGCGCGCGAGGCCGACCCCCGCGATGTAGAGCTCCCCTGGCGTGCCGGGCGGCACCGGGCGCAGGTACGGGTCGAGCACGTACGCGCGGGTGTTCCGGATGGGCCTGCCCACAGCGGGCGTCGCACTGTCCATCGTGGACGCGCCGAGGGTGTTGATGGTGTACTCGGTGGGCCCGTACAGGTTGTAGCCGTAGGTGCCCGGCGTCTCGGCGAGCGCGCGCCACACACCCTCGGACACGGCCTCACCGCCGAGCAGGACCAGCGGCGGCACCCGGCGCGCGAGCAGCCCTTCCTCGATGAGCAGCTGCGCGTACGTCGGGGTCACGTTGACGACGTCGATGCGGTGCTCGTCGCAGTAGGCCACCAGCGCCTCGGCGTCGCGCCGCAGCTCCTCGTCGCAGACGTGCACCTCGTGGCCCTCGACGAGCCACAGCAGCTCCTCCCACGACATGTCGAAGGCGAACGAGACCGTGTGCGCGATGCGCAGCCGCCTGCCGCCCGCCGACGCGATGGCGGGGCCGAAGATGGCCTCGCGGTGGTTGAGCTGCATGTTCGTCAGGCCCCGGTAGGGCGTCACCACGCCCTTGGGCTTGCCGGTGGAGCCGGACGTGTAGATGAGGTAGGCCGGGTACTCCAGCCGGTGCGGCACGTCACTGGCGAACGCGGGCCGCTCGTCGTCGCCGATCGGCGCGCTCGGCAGGCCGTCCAGCTCGGCGCGCACCTCGTCGAGCAGCGGCGCCGTCAGCACGAGCAGCGGGTCGGCGTCCTCGATCATCAGCCGCCTGCGCTCGTCCGGATGGTCGAGGTCCAGCGGCAGGTACGCGGCACCGGTGCGCAGCACGGCGAACAGCGCCACCACCATGTCGATCGAGCGCGGCAGCTCCAGCGCCACCACGCGTTCCGGCCGCGCGCCGCGCGCGAGCAGGAACCGGGCGAGCCGGTTGATGCGCGCGTCGAGCTCGGCGTAGGTGAGCCGGTGCTCGCCGAAGACCAGCGCCGTCGCCTCGGGTGTCCGCTCCGCCTGCGCGGCGAGCAGGTCTGCCACGGTGTCGTTGCCGATCGGCCGGTCCGTCCACTCGGCGGCCAGCGCCTCGCGCTCGCGGGGCAGCAGCAGGTCCAGCGTGCCCACCGGCGCGCCGAGGTCGCCGGCCAGCCGCTCCAGCAGTGTCGTGAACCGCTCCAGCACCGCGGTTGCCCGCTCGGTGCCGAACAGGTCGGGACGCGCGGCCAGCGTCACCCGCAGCCGTTCCTCCGGCGTGACGATGAGCGTCAGCGGGAAGTGCGTGCCGTCCACGTTGGACACCGCGGTGACGCCGTGGCGCTCCCGCAACCGCTCGAGCCTGCTCTCGCCGTCGTCGGTGCGGAGCACGAACAGCGTGTCGAACAGCTGCCGGTGGCCCGCCTCGAGCTGCAGCCGCCCGAGCCCGACGTACTCGTACGGCATGACCGCGGCCCGCTCGGACTGCACGCGGCGCAGCAGGTCCAGCACCGGCTCGCGCGGGTCGAACGCGATGCGGGCGGGGATGGTGTTGAGGAACATCCCGATGGCGTTGCCGACGTTCGGCACCTCGGCGGGACGGCCTGCCACGACCGCGCCGAACACGACGTCGGTGCGGCCGACCATGCTCGACAGCGTCAGCCCCCACGCCGTGCTGAGCAGCGTGTTCAAGGTCAGCCCGTGGCGGCGTGCCTCGGTGCGCAGCCGCTCGCCCGCCTCCGCGGGCAGCACGACCTCGTGGTCGACCGGGATCACCGGCTCGCGCGACCGGTCGGCGGACGCCACGAGCGTCGGCTCGGCCAGCCCGCCGAGCGCGCGCCGCCACGCCCGCGACGCCGCGTCGTCGTCCTGCACCGCCAGCCAGCCGAGGTAGTCGCGGTAGGAACCGGGCTCGGCGAGCCCGCTGTCGTCGCCGTCGCGCTCGTACAAGGCCAGCAACTGTTCCAGGAACAACCACGCCGACCAGCCGTCCCACAGCACGAGGTGGTGCGTCACCACGAGCCGGTCACGCCCCCCGGGCAACCGGATCAGCAACAGCCTGCACAACGGCGGCGTGGCCAGGTCGAACCGCTGCCTGCGGTCGGCGGCCAGCAGCTCGTCGACCTCGGTCTCGCGCGACACCTCCACCTCGCGCAGCGGCACCGCGCAGCCGTCCACGAGGAACTGCACCGGCTGCGGCAGCCCGTCGCTGGTGAACCCGGTCCGCAGGCTCGGGTTGCGGGCGAGCAGTGTCGCGCACGCCGTACGCAGCCGCGCCGGGTCGAGCCGGTGGTCGAAGTCCAGGCACTCCTGGGAGACGTAGACGTCCAGGGCACCGGTGTCGTAGCTGGCGTGGAAGTACAGGCCCTCCTGCAACGGTGAGAGCGGCCAGATCTCGCGCACCTCGTGCGGGGTGAGCGCCCGCACCCGGCGCCACTGCTCGGCCGTCAGTTCGACCCGCCCCGCGTCCGCCGGGATCTCCCGCACTCCGTCGCCGGCGTGGACGGCCAGCGCGGCCGGGGTGCGATGCTCGAACACGTCGCGCGGGCTGACGTCCAGGCCCCGGTCGCGGGCCTGCGTCGACACGGCGATCGAGGTGATGCTGTCGCCGCCGAGCACGAAGAAGTCGTCGTCCGGCCCGGCCTCCGGCAGGCCGAGCACCCCCGCGACGATCTCGCACAGCAGCGCCTCGCGCGCGTCGCGCGGCGCCTCGCGCGGCCCGGTGGCGCGCTCCGGCGCGGGCAGCGCGCTGACGTCGAGCTTGCCGCTCGGCGTCAGTGGCAGCGCGTCGAGCACGACGAACGCACCGGGCACCATGCTCGCGGGCAAGGCGTCGGCGAGGCCCTGCCGCCAGCCGTCGACGTCCGGCTCGGCCGTGGGCACGACGTAGCCGACCAGCGCGCCGTCGCGGGCGGCGACGGTGGCCTGCGCCACGCCGGGCAGCCGCGCCAGCGCGGCCTCGATCTCGCCCAGTTCCACGCGGTTGCCGCGGATCTTGACCTGGCGGTCGGTGCGGCCGAGGTACTCGACGGCTCCGTCCGCGCGCCTGCGCACGAGGTCCCCCGTGCGGTACATCCGCCCACCCGTCACCCGGCCACCGCCCCCCATCGACGCACTCCGTGCGACGGCGTCCTCAGGCGAGCCGAAAGGGTTCGCGACGAAGCGCGACGCCGTGAGCCCCGGCCGGTCGTGGTAGCCGCGCGCGAGCTGCACGCCCTCCAGGTACAGCTCGCCGGGCGCTCCGTCCGGCACCGGCCGCAGCAGCGGGTCGAGCACGTGCAGCCGGGTGTTCCACACCGGACGGCCGATCGGCACCGAGACACCGCCGTCGGCGTCCGAGTACGGATGCCACGTGACGTCCACGGCGGCCTCGGTCGGCCCGTACAGGTTGTGCAGCGGCACGCCGGTGAGCGCGTCCCAGCGGGCCGCCGACTCGGCGGGCAGGGCCTCCCCGCTGCAGAACACGCGCCGCAGGCTCGCCGGCCACTCGCCGCGTGGCACGGCCTGGAGGAACGCGGCCAGCATCGACGGCACGAAGTGCAGCGTCGTGACCCGTTCGGCCTCGATGAGCCCGGCCAGGTACGCGGGGTCGCGGTGGCCATCGGGGCGGGCCAGCACCACGGCCGCGCCCTCGAGCAGCGGCCAGAAGAACTCCCACACCGACACGTCGAAGCTCGACGGCGTCTTCTGCAGCACGCGGTCGTCGGCGGCAAGGCCGTACTGGCCCTGCATCCACGCCAGCCGGTTGACGATCGCCCGGTGCGTGACGACGACGCCCTTGGGCCGCCCGGTGGAGCCGGAGGTGTAGATGAGGTAGGCGGGCTGGTCCGGGTGCACCGGGTCACCGGACGGCGCGGCGACGTCCTCGCCGTCGACCGCCAGCCGCTCGACGTCGCCGGGCAGCTCGGTGCCGGGCAGCGTGACGGCCAGCCGGGCCCCGGAGTCGGCGAGCATGAACGCGATCCGCTCGGCCGGGTAGTCCAGATCGACGGGCAGGTAGGCGGCACCGGACTTGAGCACTCCCAGCAGCGCCACCATGAGCTCCGCCGAGCGCGGCACGGCCACGGCCACGACCCGCTCCGGGCCCGCGCCCCTGGCCCGCAGCCGGGCCGCCAGCGCGTCCGAACGCCGGTCCAGCTCCACATAGGACAGCCGGGTGTTCTCGAACACCACGGCCGTCGCGTCCGGAGTCCGGGCCACCTGCTCGGCGAACGCCGACACGAGCGTGCGTTCGGGCACCTCGTGCGCCGTGTTGTTCAGCTCCGCGATGCGCTCGCGCTCCGGCGCGGACAGCACGTCCAGGGCCGCCACCGGACTGGCGGGCTCGGTCAGCGCGGCGAGCACCCGCAGGTAGCGCTCGGCGACGTCGCGGGCGAACGCCTCGCCGGTGCGGTGCTTGATCTCCAGCCGCAGCCGCTGCCCGGGGTGGGCGATGAGCGCCAGCGGGTAGTGCACGGCGTCGAGCACCCGCACGTCGTCGAACACGCCGGGTTCGGCCGCGGCGGGCTGGTTCTCCACCACCACGAGCGTGTCGAACAGGTCCCCGCCGCCGCGCTGGATGTCGGCGAGGCCGAGATGCTGGTGGTCGAGCAGCGCGGACTGCTCGTCCTGCCAGCGCCGCAGGGCGGTGCCGACCGTGTCGGCCGGGTCCAGCCGCAGCCGGGCGGGCACGGTGTTGATGAACAGGCCGACGGCGTTCTCGATGCCGTCGACGTCCGCACCGCGCCCGGAGACGGTGCTGCCGAACACGACGTCGGTGCGCCCGGTGAGCGCGCCGAGCAGCAGGCCCCAGGCGCCGTGCAGGATCGTGCTCAGGGTCAGTCCCTCGGCACGGGCCACCTCGCCGAGTGCTCCGGCGAGCCGTTCGGGCATCTCGACGGCGAGGCTGCCGGGTGGGGCGGGTGGCGTGGCGACGAGCCGGGTGGGTTCCGCGTCCGCCAGCGCGGCCCGCCACGCCCGCTGCGCGGCCACGCGGTCGCGGGTCGCCAGCCACGCCAGGTAGGCCCGGTGGTCGGGAGCGGGCGGCAGGTCGTCGGTGGCCAGCTCGCGCAGCAGCACGGACACCGACCAGCCGTCGGCCACGATGTGGTGCAGGGTGAGCACGAGCGTCGCGCCGCCGACCAGTGTGGCCCGCAGCAGCGGCGGCGCGCCGAGGTCGAAGCCCCGCGCGCGGTCCTGCTCCAGCGCCGTGTCGAGGTCGTCGGCCTCGCGCCAGGGCAGCTCGGCGTGCTCGGGGATGCGCTGCACGACCCGGCCGTCGGGCAGCTGCCGGAACCCGGCGCGCAGCAGCGGATGCCGGTCGAGCAGGCGTTGCAGCCGCGCCCTGAGCACGGCGGGGTCGACGCCTCCGGCGAGCTCCAGCACCTCCTGCACGACGTAGGAGTCGTCGTCGGGGCTGACCGTGGCGTGGAAGTAGAAGCCCGGCTGCAGCGGCGACACCGGCAGCGCGTCGTCGTCCAGCTCGACCCGCGCGGCGGCGTCCGGGGTGCCCGCGACGGCGGCGAGCGCCGCGACGGTGCGGTGGCCGAACACGTCGCGCGGGGTGATGGCGAGCCCGGCCCTGCGGGCCCTGCTGACGAGCTGGATGGCGACGATGCTGTCGCCGCCGAGCTCGAAGAAGCTGTCGTGCACGCCGACCGACGGCAGGTCCAGCACCTCGGCGACCAGGGCGGCGAGCGTGTGCTCGGCGGGCGAGGCCGGTTGGGCGTCGCCCGCGAGCGCCGTCCAGTCCGGCTCGGGCAGGGCCGGTTTGTCGATCTTGCCGTTGGGGGTCAGCGGCAGCGGGCCGTCGAGTGCGACCACCACGCTCGGCACCATGTACTCGGGCAGGCTGCGCGCCACGAACGCCCTCGCCACGGCCGGTTCGGCGTCGCCGACGACGTAGCCGACGAGCCGCTTGACGCCCCGGTGGTCCTCCCGCACGACGACGGCGGCCTGTGTGATCTCGGGATGCGCCATCAGCGCCGACTCGACCTCGCCGGGCTCGATGCGGTAGCCCCGGATCTTGACCTGGTTGTCGGCCCTGCCCAGGAAGTCGAGGTTCCCGTCGGCCCTCCATCTCACCCGGTCGCCGGTGCGGTACATCCTGCTGCCCGGCGGCCCGAACGGATCGGCGACGAACCGCTCCGCCGTGAGCCCCGGCCTGCCGCGGTAGCCGCGGGCGAGGCCGCGCCCGCCGACGTACAGCTCACCGACCTCGCCGACGCCCACCGGCCGCAGCGCGGCATCCAGCACGTAGGCGCGCGTGTTCGGGTCGGGCCGGCCGATCGGCACCGGTCCCGTCCAGTCCTGCTCGGCGAGCCACAACGTCGAGTTGACCGTCGCCTCGGTGAGCCCGTAGGCCGCCACCACACGCAGGCGCTTGCCCCAGCGCGCGACCAGCTCCGGCGGCACGGTCTCGGTGCCCACCACCAGCACGGCGCCCTCGGGCAGCTCGCAGTCCGGCGGCAGCGCGGCCACCAGCGACGGCGGCAGGATCATGTGCGTGGCGCCGTGCTCGGCGAGGTACTCGGTGAGCTCCGGCCCGGCGACCCGCCGTTGTGCGGGCACGACGATGCTGCGTCCCCCGACGCACAGCGACATCGTGAGGTCCCAGACGGCGACGTCGAACCCGGCCGAGGCGAACTGGGCGACCCGGCTCGTGGCGTCCACGCCGAGCCGGTCGACGGCGGTGGCGACGAGGCTCCCGATGCCCTCGTGCGACACGACGACGCCCTTGGGCCTGCCGGTGGAGCCCGAGGTGTAGATGACGTAGGCGGCCGCGTCGAGCGGGATCGGCAGCCCCAGGTCGCCGTCGTCGTAGGCCGCCAGCGCCGCGTGATCCAGAGTGGACAGCGTGAGCGTCGCACCCGCGTCGGCGACCAGGTAGTCCAGCCGCTCGCGCGGGTGGTCGGTGTCCAGCGGCAGGTACGCCGCTCCCGCCTTGAGCACGCCGAGCAGCGCGACCACGAGGTCGGCGGAGCGCGGGAGCTCCACGGCCACGACGTCCTCGGAGCCCACGCCGCGTTCCCGCAGGTGGCGGGCGAGCCGGTTGGCGGAGGCGTTCAGCTCGCGGTAGGTCAGCGTCTCGTCCTCGCACACCACCGCGACGGCGTCCGGGGTGCGCGCGACCTGCCGCTCGAACGCCTCCGGCCAGGTCAGCTCGTCGACGGCGCGTTCCTCCACGCCGAACGCGGCGGGCCGGGCGAGGTCGAGGGTGCCGAGCGGCCGGTCCGGCGCGGTGAGCAGGGCGTCCAGTGTCGCGAGGAACCGGCGCTCGTGCTCGGCCAGCTCCTCCTCGTCGCAGGCGCCGTCCAGCTCGATCAGGAGGCCGTAGTCGGCCCACCGCTCGCACAGTGTCACCGACAGGTCGGTGACCGGGCCGAGGGCGAGGTCGCGGAAGTCGACGGCAAGGCCGCCGAACCTCAGGGTCCGGCTGAAGCCGATGTAGTTGGCCGTCGGCCCGACGAGCTGGGCGAGCCCGTCGGCGAAGCCCAGCTCCCTGGCCAGGTCCTCGCCCCGGTAGCGGCTGTGCGCGGTCAGCTCGCGGACACCGGCGTCCACGGCGGCGAGCAGCTCGGCCGGGGTGGTGTAAGGCCGCACGGTCAGGCGCAGCGGCAGGACGTTGGAGGCCATGCCCGGCGCGAGGCGGGCCTGACCGGTGCGGGCCGGGACGGGCACGCCGAGCACGATGTCGGTGGCCCCGGTGGCGCGGTGCGTGTAGGCCGCGACGGCGGCGAGCGCGACGCGCGAGAGCCGCACGCCGTGCCGTTCACCCAGGTCCCGCAGGGCGTCGGTGCGCTCGCGCGACAGCTCGGTGGTCCGCCGGAGGACCTCGGCCCCGGTGCCGCGCCCGACGAGCCTGGCAGGCTCGGGCCGGTCGGCGAACCTGGCCAGCCAGTGCTCGCGGTCCACTGTGTATCGCTCGGACGCGCGGTAGCCCGCGTCCGCGTCCGCGAGCGCGCTGAGCGGCGCGAACGTCGGCTCTTCCGTGCCGTCCACGTAGAGCTGTCCCGCGCGCTGCGTGACGAGCAGGCAGCCGTAGGCGTCCATCACCAGGTGGTGGTAGCGCTGGTACCACCACAGCCGGTCGTCGGCGAGCCGCAGCAGCGCGTGCGCGAACAGCGGACCGCGTTCGACGTCGGTGGGAACGCGGCGCTCGGCGCGCATCCAGGCCGTCGCGGCGGCCTCCGGGTCCGCCTCGCCGCGGAAGTCGAGCAGGCGCGGCTCCGGGTCGGCCGGAGCGGGCACCTGGCGGGGCGTACCCCCGATGCCGGGAAACCGCACGTGCACGCTCTCGGCCTCGGCCACGGCCTGCCGCGTCGCCGCGGTGAGCCTGCCGAGGTCGACCTCGCCGTGAACGTCGAGATACCAGGCGATGTTGTAGAGCGGGTCGTCCGGTGCGATCTGCTGAGCCAGCCAGATCCCGGACTGCGCACTGGTGAGCGGAGCACCCGACATCGGGGGACGCCTTTCGTTCTTACTTGCCCGACTGGCCGGTCAGCCGCGGCACCATCTGGTCGATGGCGTAGGGGATCGACAGCACGGTGTTGAACGAGAACGCGGCGCCGATGTCCGGGTTCTCGTACGGCACGAACAGGTCACGGCCCTGCTGGTGCACCTTCAGCCGCTGGTACAGCGGCTCGGCCTTGATGCGGTCGTTGGCCTCCTCGCTGGAGGTGACCCACACGAGCCGGTCGGTGTCGAGCACGTCGAGCTGCTCGGAGCTGAGTTCGGCGACGTTGGCGCCCTCCTGCGCCAGCTCGTCGATCTTCGGGTCGAGCTTGAAGCCCATCTCGCGGAAGAAGATCGCCTTCGGGTCGGAGCTGGTGAACGCGGAGTAGATGCCGGGCTCGAAGCTGTCGGCCACGGTGAGCGTTTCCTCGGCGAACTCGGGGTGCTGCTCGCGCACCTTCGCGAACTTCTGGTCGGTCTGCTCGATCAGGTCGTTCATCGTGTCTTCCCTGCCGAGCGCCTTGCCGATGGGCCGCGCCATGTCCTTCCACGGAGCCGCGTAGTCGGGGTAGCCCTTCGGCTGCGCGACGACGGGAGCGATCTGCGAGAGCTTGTCGTACTGCTCCTTCGTCATGCCCGAGTACTGGGCGATGATGACGTCGGGCTGCAGCTCGGCGACCTTCTCCATGTTGTACTCGTCGCGCTCGCCCACGATCGCCGGCTGCGTGCCGCCCCAGCGCTGCTTCGTCCACGGCCACTTGCCGTACGGCCGCTCCTTGAACCAGTCCACGACACCGACCGGCTTGACACCGAGTGCGAGCACGGCGTCCTGGTCGGACAGACCGAGGGTGACGACCTTCTTGGGCTGCTCGGTGATCTCCGTGGTGCCGTACTTGTGCTCGATGGTCACGGGGAACGCGCCGCTCTGCGCCGCAGGCGACGTGTCACCGCCACTCGGCTCCTCGCCGGAGCCGCCGCACGCGGCCAGCACCACGCCGAGCACCAGCGCCAGCAGCGCCGCTGGCAGGCGCAGGCGCGCCTTCGCCGGCTTCCCAGTATTCGCAGACATCGGGGTCAACCTTCCTGTTTTCCTGACAGAACTGGCAGGGACGGACCCGGACGGCGCTGTCAGAGCGCGCGCCCGCTTCCACTGACCGCGTACTGCGCGGCAGGCCTGATCTCCCCCAGCGAGGGCCGTCGGTCGAGGATCGAGCGCAGGATCTCGCCCGACCGCACGGCGTTGTTGGACAGCAGCGACGACGTGATGCCGTGCGTGTGCTCGGTTCCGCCGCCCTGCAGGTAGACACCGCCCACGACGTCGGGGGCGGTGCGCACGCGGTAGTCCCGCTCGACGAGCGGCCTGCCCTGCTCGTCGCGCAGGCAGTGGCCCGCGACCTCGCCGAGCAATGGCGCGAAGTCGCCGGGGCGGTAACCGGTGGAGTAGACGGCCACATCGGCGTCGAGCACCGTGCGCTCACCGGTGGTGAGCGAGGCGACGGTGATGCGCAGGCCGTCGCCGGTGTCGGCCACCTCGGCGGGCTCGGAACAGTTGAAGATCCGCAGCCGCTCGGTACCGAGCACCTTCTCCCGGTAGAGCCGCCGGTAGAGCTCGTCGATGAGCTCGAGGTCCACCACGGAGTAGTTCGTGTTGGCGTGGTAACCCATGATGCGGTTCTTGACCTCGTCCGGCGCGCCGTAGAACTCGTCCACCGCGCCGGGATCGAAGATGCGGTTGGCGAACGCGCTGTCGTCGGAGGGGCTGTAGCCGAAGCGGGAGAACACCGCGCAGACCTCGGCGGCGGGAAAGCGCTCGTGCAGGAACGCGGTGACCTCGGCGGCGCTCTGGCCAGCGCCGACCACCACGAACCGGGACGCCTCCGACACCTCGCCGACGCGGTGCAGCAGCTCGCTGTTGTGCCAGATCCGCTCGGACGGCGGCAGCTCCTCCGGAAGATACGGTTCGAGCCCGGTGGCCACCACGAGGTTGCGGGCCCGGTGCACCTCGCCGGAGGCCGACTCGACGTCGAAGAAGACCACCCGGTCGCCGTCGTGCACGGGCCGGACGGCGACCACGTCGTGCTGGTAGGAGACCATGTCGTCCACCTGCGCGGCGGCCCACTCGAAGTACTCGTGGAACTCCACCCGCAGTGGGAAGAGGTTCTTCTGGTTGACGAAGTCGACGAGCCTGCCGCGGTCGTGGAGGTAGGCCAGGAAGCTGAACCTGCTGGCCGGGTTGCGCAGCGTCACGAGGTCCTTGAGGAAGGACACCTGCATGGTGGCGTCCTCGATGAGCATGCCCCGGTGCCAGCCGAACCGTTCCTGCCGCTCCAGGAAGTGCGCGGTCACCGGGCCGTCGGCGCCCCCGCCGTTGGCCGCGTTGTGCTCGGCCACCGCGATGGCGAGCGCCAGGTTGGACGGCCCGAAGCCCACGCCCACCAGGTCGTAGACCGGAGTACCGTCCTTCAGCAGTGCCTGTGACATGAGCTGTCCCATCGCCGACTTCACCCAGACGCAGGCAACCCTAACCTAACTAAGGGCAGCCTCAGTTAGTACATTCGTGGGTGATCCTTATCCCTCCGGCGCAGGGTTGTCAGATTAGGTAAGCCTTGCTTCACTGTGGCGGTTTGCGTCGCGTTTGCCGTCGAGGGACCGGAGGAACGATGCGGGTCGTCATGTTCGGCTACCAGACCTGGGGCCACCGGACACTACGAGCGCTGCTCGACTCGGAACACGAGGTGGCGCTGGTGGTGACGCACCCGAAGTCCGACCACGCCTACGAGCGGATCTGGGCCGACTCCGTCGCCGACCTGGCCGCCGAGCACGGCGTCGAGGTGGCACTGCGCAACCGGCCGGACGCCGAGCTCACCGCGCGGCTGCGCGAGGTCGAGCCCGACCTCATCGTGGCCAACAACTGGCGGACCTGGATCCCGCCGGAGATCTTCACGCTGCCGCGGCACGGCACGCTCAACGTGCACGATTCGCTGCTGCCCGCCTACGCGGGCTTCTCGCCGCTGATCTGGGCGCTCATCAACGGCGAGAAGGAGGTCGGCGTCACCGCGCACATGATGGACGACGAGCTTGACGCGGGGCCGATCGTGCTGCAGAAGGCAGTCGAGGTGGGCCCACGCGACACCGCGACGGACCTGTTCCACAAGACCGTCGACCTCATCGAGCCCACGGTGTCCGAGTCGCTGGCGCTGATCGCCTCCGGCCGCACGGACTGGACGCCGCAGGACCGCACGAAGGCCAGCTTCTTCCACAAGCGCTCCATCGAGGACAGTCGCATCGACTGGACCTGGCCCGCCGAGGACATCGAGCGCCTGGTGCGCGCGCAGTCCGACCCGTACCCGAACGCGTTCACCTTCTACCAGGGCGAGCGCATCCACATCCTGCGGGCATCGGTGTCGCGGGGCCGCTACGGCGGCACGCCGGGCCGGATCTTCATCCCCGAGGGCGACGGCGTCGTGATCGTCGCGGGCGCCGACGCGCGCTACGGGCAGAACCACGGGCTCGCCCTCGAACGCGTCCGCACCGACGACGGCGCCGAGCACGCGGCGACCGACTTCTTCCGCACGATGGGCGGCTACCTCACCGCGCGCCCGTGACATTCAGTGGCGGAAGGAGTGGCAACACCTGCTGCGACGCGTGCAGAGCCGGGTTGCCACGCAGGCGGCGGCGCACCGGGGCAGCGCCGTCGACGAACTGATCGCCGATCGGCGTGCTGAGGCGGCCAGGGACGACCGGAGCCCGGACGCAACGGTTGCCGGTACGCCCGGAGAGGGCACCCGCGGGTCGGGTGGGGCATGACTGCCGTGCTCGACGGCCGCGCCGCGCTGGCGTTGCTGCGTGCCGAGCCCGGGCATGAGCGAGTGGCTGAGCCCTTGCCCGGCTCGGTGATGTCGGCGCTGAACGACTCGGGGTCGTGCAGCGGCTCGTCCAGCTGGGCAGTGCCACAGCCGATGACGACGCGGCCGCACTCATTGCCCTGGACATCCGCTGAGCACCCGAGAGGACCGACTCCGGGCGCTACCCGGCGGGTCAGACGCGGACCAGCATCTTGCCCGTGTTGGCTCCGGCGAGCAGGTCGAGGAAGGCCTGCGGGGCGTTGCGGATGCCCTCCACGACGGTCTCCGAGTACTTCAGCCCGCCGTCCCGGACCAGCGGCGCGACCTCCTCCAGGAAGCGCGGCCGCAGGTCGTAGTGGTCGCCGACGAGGAACCCGCGCATCGTGAACCGCTTGGCGATGACCTGCGTCAGGTTCCGCGGCGCCGAGGGCGGCTCCGTGGCGTTGTACTGCGAGATCATCCCGCACACGGCGATCCGGCCGTGCAGCTTCAGGGCGTCGATGGCGGCCTCGAGGTGCTCGCCGCCCACGTTGTCGAAGTAGACGTCGATGCCGTCCGGCGCCGCCTCGGCGAGCTGCTCGGTCACCGGGCCGTCCTTGTAGTTGAACGCGGCGTCGAAGCCGAGCTCGTCGACCAGCCAGCGCACCTTCTCCGCCGAGCCCGCGCTGCCGACCACCCGGCTCGCGCCCTTGCGCTTGGCCAGCTGGCCGACGACGGAACCGACCGCGCCCGCCCCGCCGGAGACGAACACCGCGTCGCCCTCACGGAACGCCGCGACCTCCATCAGCCCGGCGTACGCGGTCAGCCCCGTCATGCCGAGCACGCCGAGGTAGGTGGTGACCGGCGCGGCGTCGGGGTCCACCCTGGCGACATGCCTCGGGTCGAGCACGGCGTGGCTGCGCCAGCCGAGGCCGTGCAGCACCACGTCCCCGGGAGCGAATCCATCCACATCGGACTTCACGACCTCGCCCAGCGCGCCGCCCTGCATGACCTTGCCGACCTCGTACGGCTCGGCGTAGCTCTTGGCCGAGCTCATCCGGCCCCGCATGTAGGGGTCCACGGAGAGCCAGATGTTGCGCACCAGCAGCTGCCCGGCGCCGGGCTCGGGCTCCTCGACGTCCACGACGGAGAAGTCGTCCAGCGTCGGCGTGCCGTGCGGGCGGGAGGCGAGCCGGATCTCCGTCGCGGTCATGCGGACTCCTTCGCCGTCGCGTCGAGGTTGGCGAGCACGTCGTCGTAGATCCGCTTGAGCCCGCCGGGCGCGAACGTCTTCTCGAAGAAGCCGCCGATGCCGCCGGCCCCCTCCCACTCGGTCTGGATGCGTACGAGGCTCCGCTCACCGGCCTCGCGGACCGTCCACGTGGTCACCATGCTGGAGTTGGCGTCGGTCTCCACCAGCGTGCCCGGCGCCGGCTCGCTGACCGTGGCCGCGACATCGCGGACGCGCTTGGACGTCGCCTGCAGCGTCCAGCGCGCGACCGTGCCCGCACCCGTTCCGCCCTCGCTGACCTGGTAGTCGCGGTAGGCCTCGGTCAGGATCTTCGGGCGGGTTTCGGTGTAGTCCGCGACGAGCGCGCGCACCCGGTCGGCGGGCGCGTCGATCGTGCGCTCGGCCGTGGCCGTGACCTTTCCCATGTGCTCTCCTCTTTCGCTGCTACTTGGCGAGGCCCTCGATCACCTCGGCGCCGGGCAGCGAGGCCAGCAGCGCACCGGTGACCAGGAGCTTGCTGCCCCGGATGCCGCTGCCGATCACCAGCTCGGGCGAGTCGGCCACGGCGCTGTCCACGAGGATCGGCCAGCCCTCCGGCAGGCCGATTGGGGTGATGCCGCCGTACTCCATGCCGGTGAGCGCGACGGCCTCGTCCATCGGCGCGAACGACGCCTTGCGCACGTCGAGCCTGCGCCGGATGACGTTGTTGACGTCCGCCCGCGTGGTGGCGAGGATCATCGCCGCCGCGTACCGCACCTCGCCGCCGCGCTTGCCCGCGACGACGACACAGTTGGCGGAGGCCGCCAGCGGCGAAGAGTACGCGGCGCAGAACTCGGCCGTGTCGGCCAGCGTGGGGTCGATCTCGGCGACGCCGATGGGCTGCTCGTCGAGGCCGGTCAGCGCCTTGGCGACGGGGGTGGCGACGAGGTCGGGGCGTTCAGCTGCCGGGACGACGGTGAGGGTTCCCGCGATGTTCCAGTTGCTCACACCGCAACCGTACTCACCAGCTCTGGCCGCCGCGCTGCACCTCGATCAGCTTCGGCCGGACGTCCACGATGTAGACGAGCGAGGCGACGATCCCGGCGAGCCAGAAGATCATCCCGGCGCCGTAGAAGCCGAACAGCAGCATCGCCGCCGTGGAGCCGCCGGTGATCGCCAGCCAGACCGGCTTGGTCATCCGGTCGATCGCGGTGTACGCGTCGGCTCTCTGCATCACGGCGTGCACGAATGCGACCAGGCCGACAAGGGTTCCGGCCCAGTCGATGACCCAGACGATCCACATCGCGAGAAGCGGCACGCAACCAGCGTACGTCAGTGCGCCCAGCAGGCGAGAACGCCTTCCGGCCGGGCACCCCCGGCGGTGGTGAGCGGCGTCACGCACGACAGGGCCCCGGGTACCGGCCGAACCGGTTCCCGGGGCCCTGCGGGGCGTGCGGTCACTTGGTGGACTTGCTGTTCCCGCCCGTGGACTTGCGGGTGCTGGAGCTGGTGCTCGAGCTGGTCTTGCGGGCCGACGCGGTGCGCGGCGTCGCCTTGGTGGTGGTCTTCGGGCTGGCCGGCGAGGTCTCCTCGACCTTGTCGGCGACCTCGCTGGTGACCTCCTCGACCTTCGCGGCCGCGTCCTCCATCTTCAGCGCGGTGTCCTCGCCGACCTCACGGGTGCGGCCGGTGACGCGGGCCAGCACCTCGTCGACGCGCTCGCGGGCGTCCCCGGTGACGTCGCCGACCCGCTCCTGCGCGGTCTGCAGGACCTCCTCGAGCTGCTCGATGCTGCGCCTGACCTGCGGCTGCTCCCGCAGCCGCTCCCACGTCTCCTCGCCCGACTCGGCGAGCTTGTGGTAGAGCTTCAGCGCCGCCTCGGTGTACTCGTCGAGCAGCTTGCGCAGCTCGGCGGGCTCGAAGCGCTCGCGCAGGCTGTCGACGTCGGAGGGCAGCTCCTCGATGTTCTTGCGCGCGGCGTCGCTGCTCTCGGTGACGCGCTCCTTGGCCTTGTTGACGGCGTCGACGACGGCGTGGCTGGCCAGGTTTCCCGCGCCCAGCGCGGCGAGCAGGGACGTCTTGACCTGCTCGAAGGCGGTGTTGACGGCCTTGCGGAGGTCGTCGGAAGTGGCGGTCGCCATGGTGTTCACTCCTCGGGTTTCGACTCGGGTTCTGGCTCGGGTTCGGATGTGCTGGCTACCTGGTTCTCCCGACGGAAGGACTCGTAGACGTCGAGCAGAACCTGCTTCTGGCGCTCGGAGAGCGCGGTGTCGGCGCGGATGGCGTCGGTCACCGGGCCGCCGACGGGCAGATCGAGGATCCCCGCCTGGACGTAAAGCGCCTCCGCCGAGATTCGCAACCCCTTGGCGATCTGCTGCAGGATCTCCGCACTCGGCTTGCGGACCCCGCGTTCGATCTGGCTGAGGTACGGGTTGGAGACACCGGCCAGTTTCGACAGCTGCCGCAAGGAGATCTTGGCGTGGCTGCGCTGCTGGCGGATGTAGGCCCCGATGTCACGGCCGATGTCGGCGACCTTGTCCATGGGCCCGGCCGCGGCACCGTTGCTCTCGGCTGCCGGTGTGTCCGTCACCTGCTTTCGCACCTCCTCCTCACGACACCCTCGACGGTACGCGCGAGTGCTAACTTTTGCAAGCACCCTGCTTGCACCCTTCGGGCGACTACTGTGAGGTGAATGAGCTTCGCCTCGCGGGAGCGCAGGCGCCTCGCGGACCGGCTCCGCCGCGACGGCGCCACCACCGACCCGCGATGGCTCCGCGCGTTCCGCCAGGTGCCCCGGCACGCCTTCCTGCCCCGCTTCTACGTGCCCGAGGGGTCGCGCTGGCTCGCGGTGGCCGACGGTGACGCGGGCTGGCTGGAGACCTGCTATTCCGACTGCGCGCTGGTGACCCAGCTGGACGACGACCCGGGCAGGTGGGAGCAGGCCCGGCGCGACGGACCCGTTTCCGGGGTACCCACGTCGTCGTCGAGCATGCCCGGAATCATGGCCGTGATGCTGGAGGCGCTGTGCGTGCGCGACGGCGACCGGGTACTGGAGGTCGGCACCGGCACCGGCTACAACGCGGCGCTGCTGTGCTGCCGGCTCGGCGACGAGAACGTCGTCACCGTGGACATCGACCCCGCGGTGCTGCTGCCCGCGCGGGCCTCCCTGGCCGCGCTCGGCTACGCACCCGGGTGCGAGATCGCCGACGGGGAGCTGGGCCTGCCGGAGCGCGCCCCGTA
Organism: Prauserella muralis; assembly: GCF_003202285.1. Classification (GTDB taxonomy): domain Bacteria; phylum Actinomycetota; class Actinomycetes; order Mycobacteriales; family Pseudonocardiaceae; genus Prauserella_B; species Prauserella_B muralis. The sequence continues at coordinate 1,323,979 of NZ_MASW01000001.1, read as the reverse complement.
CGACCGCGTGCTGTGCACCTGCTCGGTGTCGCGGATCCCGCCTGCCTGGCTGGAGCAGTGCAGGCCGGGTGGGCTGGTCGTCACGACGCTGAACCGGCCGATCGGCGCGGGGCTGGTGCGCCTCGTCGCGGGCGAGGGCGCCACCGGGCAGGGCCGGGTGCTGCCGCACGACGGGCGGTTCATGCCGATGCGCGCGCACCGGCTGCCCGCCGCGGGCGGGGTGCTCGCCGGGCGAGTGGCCACGGCGAAGGGCACCACGGCGTTGCCGGTGTCGACGGTGCTGGATCCGGCGGGCCCGTTCGAGTTCTTCGCCGGGCTCGCGCTGCCCGGCGTGACGGTGGCCGCCGACCCGGACGACGAGGGCGCCTCCTACCTGGTGCATCCGGACGGTTCCTGGGCGGGGCACCGGACCGTCGACGGCGAGTTCCGGGTGGAGCAGGGCGGCCCGCGCAGGCTCTGGGACCTCGTGGAGGAGGCCTACGAGCTGTGGCTCGCGCTGGGCGAGCCCACCCGCGGCGACTTCGCCGTCACCGTGGACGGCGAGCACCAGGAGTTCCGCCTCGGCGACCACGCCTGGCCCCTGCGCTGATCGACGAGCCGAAGGGCACCTTGGGCACGGCCCTACCCCGACAGGGCGCTAGTCGTCGGCGCGCTGGCCCCGGGGCAGGACGAAGAGCTCACCGTTCCACAGGAAGCCCCGGTCCCCGGTCCGGAACCAGCCGTTGCGCAGCGACTGCAGCGTGCGCCGCAGGTCCCGGTGGTAGCCGGAGAACACCGCCCCGCCGCTGACCTCGATGTCCCCGACGCCGTTCGCGGGCGCGGGGCGGCCGTCCGGCCCGACGATGCGCAGCCGCATGCCCACCACCGGATACCCGGAGGACACCAGCCGGATCCGCGGAGCCGCGCTGTCCTCCGGCACGAAGCCCACCCTGCCGGGCCCCCGCAGCAGGTGCTCGTCCACCGACGCGACGGTCGGCTCGGTGTCCGGCTGCTTGCAGGTCACCGCGAACGCCACGGCCGGAACCTGGTACATCGGCGTCGGGGTCGACTCTCGCACCCCCGCCGCGGCGAAGGCGTCGCGGAACCGGGTCAGCACGTCCGGTTCCAGCGCGCCGCCGATGAGCCCGACCCTCCAGCGCGTCAGGCCCTGCCTGGCCACGTTCGCGTGCTGCGCCGCCTCGCTGAGCCGCAGGTAGCACCCCGCCCTGCCGAGGGTCACCGTCGCCTGCACCTTGGCGAGGTAGGCGAGCACGTCGCCGGGCGCGCTGGTCATCCGGTGCGGGCCGAAGGCGTGCACCCTGCCCCCCACGAAGAGCTGGCTCAGCAGCCCGAACAGGCCGAGCGAGTCGTGCATCGGCAGCCACTGCACCAGCACGTCCTCCAGCCCGAGACCCGCCGACCAGCGCACGGCGCGCACACCCGCCACGACCTGCCCGTGCGTGAACGCGTTGCAGACGAGCTCGCCGTCCGGCCCCGCCGACAGCTGCACCAGTGCGGGCTGGCTGTGGTGCAGCCGGGGCAACGGCAGGAGCGCGTCCGCCACCCCGGCGCCGCAGAGCTTGGTCTCCGGCCGCACCTCCAGCAGCCGCTCCCCGACCGTCTCCAGCGCACCCCCGGCGACCACGTACTGCAGGCGCGCCGCGTCCATGGCCTCCACGATGGTCTGCAGCCCCGCCCGGTAGTGCTGTGCCCCCGGGTTGAACGGCAGGACCACCGCGGTCGCGCCTGCGCGCAGAACGCCGAACAGGTCCACGAGGAACTCCGGCCGGTGTGAGGCGAGAACGCCGACCGGCTCGGTCGCGGGAATGCCGTTCGACAGCAGGTAGGACGCGCGCCGGGCCGACATCGCCTCCAGATCGGCCAGGCGGATCGAACGGTCCACGTCGGGAAAGCTGACCATCCCAAAAGGACTGCGCTGCGAACTCTCCACCAGCCCCTCGACGATGTCGGCGGCAGCGTTGGACGCATGCGGCCGCAGCCCGATGCTCGCCTCGATCCCGTGAATGGTCGTCCCCTCCCGTTCGGGCCCGCCGGGGCACCGTGATGAATCACGAACCGTGCGAACACGGCCGGCGAACCAGCGGCGAACACGCGAGCCGGTACGGCTCGGGCAGAAATCTATCCCGCCGTTGTGACGGACCGCGACAATGACGGCGACAATTGCCGTCATTGTCACCGGCTCGGGTGTCACCTGCTCCGTCCGGATCGGTCCCGCGGCTAACTTCGCCCCAGTGGCCGGGGTGTGACACCCCCTGCGGCCGGAAACCGGAAATGGGTGGTCCGATTTGGTCAGAGTCATCTGGACGGCCGGCGGCGACGACGTCGGGCAGCCTCCTCCCGAGGTCGTCCGCCGGTTCGCGCCACCTGCTCCCTTCGACCCGGCCTGGTTCACTTCGGACACCAACGGTCACAGTGGACGATGCTCGTACTGTCTGCAGCCCGCCGTGACGATGACCACCACGGGGCCGCACCGCAGGCTGGCGTTCTGCTCGGCCCACGACCGGCAACACCGGTGGATCCGGCATGCGCCGTCGAACACGTGGTGGTACCTGCCTTCGCACCGCGACTCCGCGGAGTCCTGGTGGGTGCTGCGTCGCCAGGCCCGCGGCCTCGCAGGCGGCCGGCCCGGCTGGTACTGCCATGAACAGAGCGGTCAGCGCATCGTCGACACCTACTCCACGAGGCTCTACCGGGCCAGAGCGGTGGCGGAGTCGGTCCTGGGCAACCTGCTGACCGCGAGGTGAGTCACACGGCTTCCTCGCGCCGTTCGGTCCGCTTGCCTCCGCTCCACTCGGCCGCCAGCGAGTCCACGGTCCGCACCGGCTGCGCGTCGGTGGCCTGGTCGTGGGCGTCGGCAGACTCGGCAGGCGCGGCAGGTCCGGCAGCGGCGGTGGTCGCGCCGGGCGAGGCGGCGGGAGGCTGCGCCGACGCGGTGGCGCCGCGATCGGCGACCTCGGCCTTGAAGACACGCAGGGACCGCCCCAGACCCCGTGCCGCCTCCGGAAGCCGGCGTGCTCCGAACAACACGATCACGGCCAGGAGAAGAATCAGAAGGTGCGAAGGTGCGAATCCGCCCATTCCCATAGCGGAACCGTATTCCTGGCGACCGCGACCGGCAACGAAACGGCATGGTTGTCCGTCGATCGGCTGAACGCCACGCGCGGGCTTCGGACCCCGGCAAGGCGAAAGATTACTGTTCACACCAGCCAGCAGTTCCCGCGGTTCGCCGCTGAAAGGACATGTCGATGCCCCGAACCGAACTCGATCACCTGTTTCGGCATGGCGGGACGCGCGCCTCGGGCGACGGGAACCAGATTCCTCCGGTCGGTGCACTCACCCTCACTCGCAGGGTCGGCACCATCGCGGGCGTTCTTGCCGTCCGCACCGCCGATCTCGGCCGCCGCAGGCTGACCCGGGCGGTGCGGAGGCGGGAAAAATCGGAGTGGCAACGCTGGCTGACCGAGACGATCACCCAGCTCGGGCCTGCCTTCATCAAGAGCGCGCAGCTGCTCAGCACCCGTCGTGATCTCGTGCCGCGCCAGGTCTGCGAGGCCCTGTCCGGGCTCTACGACGACGTCCGTCCCATCCCTCCCGGCGAGCTGGTCCCCTTGCTCGAACCGCTGCTGGGTCCCGCGCTCGCCGGCATCGTCGCCAGGGACGGCGGCGCGGCGACCGCCTCGGGCAGCGTCGCCTGTGTGTACACGGCGCAGCTTCCGGACGGCTCACGCGTCGCCATCAAGGTGCGCAGGCCCGGGATCGAGCGCACACTCGCCACCGACCTCACCATTCTCCGCCGCGGCGCCCGGCTCCTGCGACGGCTTCCCGGACTGCGTGGGGTGCCGATCACCGAGATCGTCGACCAGCTCACCGAGTCGATCTTCCGGCAGCTGGACCTCAACGCGGAGTGCGACCACCTCGACGAGCTGTATCGCAACATGGCGAGGTTCGAGCGGGTGCGCGTGCCGCGGCCGTACCGGGAGCTGTCCGGAAAGGACGTCATCGTGATGGAGTTCATCGAGGGACTGCAGCAGCGGCGCCCGGACGAGATCGAGGAGGAGGTCAGGGAGAAGGCCGTGCTGGAGGCACTGCACGGCGTGTACCAGATGCTGTTCCAGGACGGTCTTGTGCACTGCGACCTGCACCCCGGCAACCTCTACTTCCGCCAGGACGGCTCCGTGGTGCTGGTGGACGCCGGCTTCACGGTCCGGCTCACCCCGCAGGCACAGGACAAGTTCGCGGGCTTCTTCCTGAACATGGCCAAGGGCAACGGCCTCCGCTGTGCGGACATCGTCCTCTCGACGGCGACACCGGGACCGGCGACCGACACCGACGGCTTCCGCCGCGAGCTGAGTGCCCTGGTGGACGCGCATTCGGGGGTGTGTGCCGGGGACTTCGACCTCGTGAGCTTCGCGACCAAGCTGTTCGACATCCAGCGGCGCTACGGTCTGTACGCCGACCCGCAGTTCGTGTTCCCGATCCTGTCGCTGCTCGTCCTGGAGGGCACGATCCGGGACTACGCCCCGGACATCGACTTCCAGCACGAGGCCATGCCCTTCCTGGTACACGGGACGATGGAACGTGCGGTGCGGGCGTGGCAGGCCGGCCTCACCGAGGAGGAGCGGCTGGCCTGACAACAGCGCAGTGCCGGTCCGCTCGCGTCCCCTCCGTGCGAGCGAACCGGCACTGGCCTTTCACCGGTTGGCTTCTGTCCGAATCAGACCAGCTGGCCCACGTTGATGTTCATGCCGTCGAGCCGCATGTAGGTGCGGCTGTCACCGGGCATGCCGATCTTGATGGGCGCGGCCATCCGGTACAGCTGGCCGCCGCTGGGGCTGCCGTCCGGGTTGGTCCCCTGCGGCGGCGGCGGGAACGTGGTGACGTTGCCGACGAGCTGCGCGGGCTCGAGCGTGCGGAACAGGAACGGGCCTTCGCAGTTGCCGCAACGCTCGAAGGTGATGTCGAAGTTGAGCATCATCTTCGCCAGCAGGCTGCCCGGACCGGTGACCGAGAGCAGGCTCTCCGGCGACACGTCCACGTCGGGCAGCCGGATGGTCACCTTCCCGAACATGTCGTGGAAACCCTCGACGGTGTGGTTGAGCACCTGAAGGCGCACGAAGTTCGCTCCGCCGACGGTCACCTTCACCACGATGCTGCCGATGAAGTTGAGCCGCGGCGCGGGCGGCGGCAGGTTGACGATCAGCGTGGCGCCGAATGCGTTGCAGCTGCAGTTGATCGTCTGACCGATCTCCGGGAGCAGCCCCGCACCGTCGCCGCCGGGCAGCGGCAGCTGGTCGGTCCGCATGGTCTGGGCCGACGCGCTGCGCGCGTCCAGCAGCGGGACGCCCGCGACGACGGCCGCGGCCGCGGCGCTCGCCTGACCTGCGCGCCGGAAGAACGACCGCCGGCTGTCTACTGGGTCGGGTTCGGTTTCGAGCGGGGGCAGAAAGTTGTCGTACAAGTCCGCCATGGTTGATTCCTTTTCCAGAGTGGGCGGCCACGGTGACCGCGAGCACCAGTGCGCTGGTGCTGGGACGTGGGCGGGGAGGGCCGGGGACCGGAGTGGGGCACCGATTGCCCGGTACCCCACCCGGCCTCCATTCCCTGCGTGATCAGCCGCCCAGGATTCCGTTCGGCAGGATCTCGTTGAACATGTGCTGCGGTGTCGTCACCGCGTCCGTGACGCTGCCGACGTTCGGGGTCAGGCCACTGCCGCCCAGCAGGCCGTCGACGGTCGGCGACAACGTTCCGCTGCCCGACTCCGGCGGCGCGGTCAGCGACGGAGCTGACCCGTCCTGGTCCTCGAGCGGCTGGCTGAAGGCGCACTCCTTGCACGGCGGCGGACCCGGAGTCGGTTCCGGTGCAGGCTCCGGCTCGGGAGCAGGCTCGGGCGCGGGCTCCGGTGCCGGTTCGGGAGCAGGCTCGGGCGCGGGCTCCGGCGCCGGTTCCGGCGCCGGTTCCGGTGCAGGCTCCGGCGCCGGTTCCGGTGCAGGCTCCGGCGCCGGTTCCGGCGCAGGCTCCGGCGCAGGCTCCGGCGCAGGCTCCGGCGCAGGCTCCGGCGCAGGCTCCGGCGCAGGCTCCGGCGCAGGCTCCGGCGCAGGCTCCGGCGCAGGCTCCGGCGCAGGCTCCGGCGCAGGCTCCGGCGCAGGCTCCGGCGCAGGCTCCGGCGCAGGCTCCGGCGCAGGCTCCGGCGCCGGTTCCGGTGCAGGCTCCGGCGCCGGTTCCGGTGCAGGCTCCGGCGCCGGTTCCGGTGCAGGCTCCGGCGCCGGTTCCGGTGCAGGCTCCGGCGCCGGTTCCGGTGCAGGCTCCGGCGCCGGTTCCGGTGCAGGCTCCGGCGCCGGTTCCGGTGCAGGCTCCGGCGCCGGTTCCGGTGCGGGCTCAGGTGCCGGTTCCGGCGCTGGGCCGGGCTCCGGGGCCGGCGCGGGGCCGTGGATGATCACGAAGTAGGAACCCGTGTCATCCACCACGATGCTGTCGACGTCGCCGTCGCAGTAGTAGTTGATGACCGTCCCCGGCGGGAGCGCGTCCTCGCCGACCGTCGTCGACTCCGACCCCTGCGGTTTGTGGATGACGATCGTGGTACCCGGGGCGACCTCGGGGAACACGAGGTGCGAGCTGTCCCCGTTGGTGTAGTACACCTGGCTGCCCGACGGCAGGGTCACCGTCTTCGGCGGTGTGGCACAGTCACGCGGGCTCGCACCGTGAGATGCCAACTGGACCGCGGAGTCACAATCGCTCGCCACGTGGGACCGGCTGTCGGATGCCGCCCCCAGCACGTGAAGCGCGGATTGCATACCGCTGCTTCCACCCGATTCAGCGGCGGAAGCCGAGACCGCGGTTGGCAGCAGCGCCACACCAAGTCCCAGCAATCCGGCACTGAATGCTCGGATCGTTCTGGACACTAAGAGTACTCCCCGTCTTTCTAGTCGCGACGCACCAGCCTCGTGGCGCACCATCGACGCGGTTGAAGACCATCAAGACTCTTGTCCGCCACTGTCCACATCGCCATGAGAAACCGGCGGGCGAAACCCGAACAGGTTGACGCAATCGCCCAACAGGTACAAGGGCCGCTCCATTGATCGCAAAGCGATACGTAACCCGCCGGTACACAGCGGACAGTCGACACGGCAGCGTCGCCAATCGCCTCTCGTGTGGCTGTTCGTCACCGACAGTGTCCATATTCGACCCATCGGACAGCGCGCCCTCCGGCAGGACGGCGACACGGCACCCACTGTGGTGAACCGGTTGCCGCTGCGCTCCCGACCGGCCCGCCGGCCGCTATACCTGTACCGGATCGAAAAGGAACCGAACGGGGACGCCCATGTCACGAGGCACGACACGAAGACTGCTCACCACACTGGCCGCTGCGCTGATCGCACTGGGTGCCGGCACGCCCGCGACGGCGAGCGGCACCGTGTCCGGCGTTCCGCGCGGAGCGCTCGCACTTCTGCTGTGGCAACCGGACACCGGCAGGTTCCTCGGTGCCGCCACGCTCACGTGCAGGCCCGACGGAGGCACCCATCCGCGTTCCCGTGCGGTGTGTTCCGCGGTCCGCGCGGTCGACGGCGACCTCACCCGGCTGCCCAGCGACCCGGCGGCGTCCTGCGTGCTGATCCACCAGCCCGTCCGTGCCGAAGCGCGCGGGTACTGGAACCACCGGGCGGTCCACTACACGCGCACGTTTCCTAACCGGTGCGTCGCCGCCGTGGACACCGCCTACCTGTTCGGCTTCTGACCGGACCGGCGGCGGTCACGCCGAGTACGGCTGCAGGGCGCTGAGCAACTCGCTGGGAATGGGCACGGGCTGCATACCCGGTCCGTCCCGGCGCATGCAGGCGATCGTCTGGCTTCCCTTGGCCACCAGCTGCGGCAGCGGTTCGCCCAGCCGGAAGTAGTCGAACAGCATCGTCACCCTGCTGCCCTCGGCACCGCCGAGCGACATGCGAACCTCAACGGTGTCCGCCGCGTACAGCTCGTGGAAGTAGTCGCAGTGGCAGGACACGGTCACCAGCGCCAGATCCGCGCGCAAGGCGCTGAGCACCCCGGGCGCGTGGTCCATCAGGAACCGTTCGCGCGCGTGCCCCTGCCAGCGCAGGTAGTTGGTGAAGTAGACGTTGCCAACGACATTCGTCTCCTCCAGCGGCACGATGTGCCGGTAATCGAACGTCTTGGCCATGCGCCCGCTCACCTTCCCGTTCCGAGCGCCACGGCCGCCGCGACCTCCTGCCGCTGTCCCGCCACGGCGAGCACGGTCGTCGCCACCCGCTGCTGCCCGGCCCGCAGCACGGCCCAGCCCCCGTCGTAGACCCCCTCCAGCGCCAGCCGGCCGGACTCGCCGTGCGGCGCGAGGGCCTCGTGGGCGGCCCGCAGCCGCGCCGCGGTGACCGGTGCCCGCTCGCCGAGCCGGGCGGACAGATCGGCACCGACGCCCGCCAGGTCCGGGGCGCCGTCGACCTCAGCGCCGTCCACACCGTCCACACTGTCCACGGCGACGCCGTGCCAGCACAGCCGTCCCGCCTCGGTCCGTGCGGCCGGCTGCCCCGCCAGCGCGAGGGCGACCCGCTCCAGATAGACCTCCAGCAACGCCGCGGGCCAGGGCTCGTGCCGCTCGATCGGACCGACGTCCCTGAGCCGCAGACCCGTCCAGGTCATGGCTCGCTTGCCGTACTGGTCCCGCACCACGACGTCCCAGACGTACTCGCGCCCGTCGGCGTGCCGCTCGGTCGCGTAGACCTCCCGCGCGTTGTGCGTGCCCGGTACGCGGGTGAAGCGCTCGCAGCCGACCGGAAGCAGCCGGCGATGGGGAACGCAGGCCTGCAGGGCGTGGACGACGGCGTCGTTACCCGCCACGTCCCCGAGCACCAGGGCGTCCCCGACGATCGGGTAGTCACCGTCGGTGGGCCGCTCCCGCAGCGACACGCGCGCGTGCCGGGCGCCGAGTGACGTGAACCGTTCGACCAGCTGGAACGCCGGACCGTGGAAGAACACCGGCCCGTAGAGCTGGTCGGGGCGCAGCTCGATCTCGGACGCGGGCAGCTCCGGGCGCTCCGGCGGCTCCGGCGGAAAGCCCAGCGGGAGCACCGCCCGGAAATGGTCGGCGTCGAAGCCGGTCTCCGCGCTGCGCAGCACGACCGTGACCCGGTCCCGGTCGCGGAGCGCGCACACGCGCACCGTCCGCTCACCGGACCCGGACAGCACGATGGGCCGGTCGAGGGCGAGCTCGGCCAGGTGTCGCTGGGGCCGCCCGGACAGCGCGGTCGCCGCCTCGGCCATCAGCTCCATGCCGAGCACCGCGGGCACGACGGTGACGCCGTCGACGGCGTGGTCGCGCAGGTACGGGTAGCGCTCGACGGTCAGGTCGGCCTCGGCGACGATCTCGATGCCGGGGTAGCTCACCAGCGTCCGGTCCAGCAGGTGTCCCGTCGGCCTGGCGTCCGCCACGGCGCCGAGCTCACCGAGGCGCCCGTGGATCGCGACGGAGGCAGGCGGGCTCGGCAGGGTGAGCACGTCCAGGAACGCGCGCACCCCGTCGTGGAGGGGAATGGGCTGCACGTCCAGCATCCGCAGGGTGTCCAGCACCCCGAGCTGCTCGCCCATCCCGGTGCCCTCCCACACCGACCAGTCGATCGTGGTCACGAACCGGCCCGGCAGGCGCTCGGCGATGCCTTCCACCTCCGCCCGCAGCGCCCCGTTGGCCAGCGCGTACTGGCACTCACCGGCAAGGCCGTACCGGCCGATCACCGAACCGAACGCGACGAGCAGGCGCAGCCGGTCCGGCTCGATCGCGGCCAGCAGGTTCCGCAGACCGTGCACCTTCGGCTCCAGGTGTGCCCGGATCTGCCGCTCGTCGAGGTCGGCGAACCGGACGGGCCGGTTGACGCCACTGGCGTGCAGGAGGCCGGTGATCGCACCGAGGCGGTCGGCGAGCAGGCGCACGGCCCGGCTGGTGGCGGCCGGGTCGGTCACATCGGCGGGCTCGTAGGCGAAGCGGACTCCTGCCGAGCGCAGGGCGTCGAGGTTGGCCCGCAGGCGCTCGTCCCCGTCCGGAGAGGCCCGGCCGAGCAGCGCCAGCGCGGCGCCCGTCCGCTGGGCCAGCACCGCGGCGCACTCGTAGCCGATGCCCTTGCCCCCACCGCTGACCAGCACCACGTCGTCGGGGCCGACGCACAGCTCACCGGGCTCCGGCTCCACCGCCCGTGGCACCGGCACCTCCACCAGTGCCTCGTCGTCGAGCAGGTACTCGCGCCACTGTCCGGGCTCGGCGACGGCGTGCCGGGCCGCCCGCCGCAACCCGGGCTCCGTGGCGGGCACCCGCAGGACGGTGACACCGACGTCCGGATGTTCCTGCTGCAGCGAGCGCAGGAACCCGTTGAGCCCGGGCCCGTGCGTGACGGCGACCAGCGTGGAGTGCGTGATCGCGGCCCGGCCCGCGTCGAGCAGGGTGCGGGGCACGGACGGGTCCGCCGGATCGGGAACGTAGACGAGCGGACCGGCGGCCGGGCCGGTTCCGGGCTCCGCCCGCGGGAAGACGCGCTCAGCCGGCGACCGGAGCGCGCCGTCGGCGAGGAACGTCTCCGCCCAGCGGCCGGGGCTCTCCGGGAGCCGGTCGATGATGCGCCTGCGCTCCTCGGCGAAGAAGCGGATCCACGGCGCCACCCCGGGGCAGGCCGCATCCGGCGCCGACTCGTCAGCGGGGTCCAGCGCCTCGACGGCCGCGACCAGCTCGGCCACCGACAGGTCCCCCGCGGCCAGCGGTGCGCTCGGGCGCTGCCTGCCCGCCGCGTCGGCCGCGGCGACGAGGAGCTGCGTGATCCCCAGCGAGCTCAGGTGCAGGTCGGCGAGCAGCCGCGCGTCGCGGTCGATCAGCTCGGGCTCCAGCTCGACCTGTTCGGCGAGCAGGCGCAGGATGTCGGTCTCCACGCTCGCCGCGGCGGAGGTGGCGGCCTCGCCCGGCTTCGGGGCGGGGCCGGGCTCCCCGGCCCTCGGCGCGACCGAGCACGGGTTGGCCAGGAAGACCCGGTCGCGCCAGATGTCGACCGGGCGGTGCGTCCGCGACCGGAAGGCGCCGGCCAGCGTCGCCACGGCACCCGAGGCGAACAGCGCGGCGGCCGTGTGCGCCGGCCCGCGCTCACCGCTTCCGCCCGCGTCCAGCGACACCGTCGGCACCGGGCAGCACGCCGTGACGAGCGCGGTCAGCGACGTGCCAGGGCCCGCCTCGCAGTAGAGGTCGGTGCCGGGGATCGTGTCCCGCACCACGTCCCAGAACCGCACCGGCGCGGTGAGCTGCCGACCGAGCAGGTCGGCGACGTCGTCGTCGCTCGTCAGCTGCCTGCCCAGCACCGTCGACAGCAGCCGCCCTGCGGGTGAGGCGGCCGCGCTGCGCTGGATGTCCTGCAGCGACGGCTTCAGCTCGTTGACGCACTCGGCCATCGCGGGCGAGTGGAACGCGTGCGACACCGGCAGCGGCACCGCGGACAGCCCCTGCTCGCGGGCCTGCGCGACGAGTGCCTCGACCGCAGGCAGATCGCCTGCCACGACATGCGACTCCGGCCCGTTGTACGCGGCGACGGTCAGCTGGTGCTGGGCGCACAGTCGCTCCACCGTGGCGACGTCCGCGGCGACGCTGGCCATGCCGGTGCCGCCCACGCCGAAGCGGCTCATCACCTGGCCGCGCACCACGACGAGCCGGTCGGCCTCCTCGGCGGACAGCACGCCGGCGGAGACCAGTCCGGCGATCTCGCCGAGGCTGTGCCCGATCGTCGCCGACGGCGTCACGCCGAGGCTCCGCAGCCACCGGACGGCGGCCATCGTCGCGCGGTGAATCGCGGGCTGCGCGACCGCGGTGTCGACCACCTCGCCCGGCGTGGGCGCAGGGGCCAGCCGCTGCCGGAGGAACGGCTCCAGCGAACCGAGCCGGGCGGGTACCGGCGCACCCTGCCCCGGCAGCAGGATGGTGACCCGCCCGGCAACGCGGTCGCCGAGGAACATCCCGGGCCCTGCCTCGAGGCGGCCGGGTTGCAGTCCCGCCAGGCGGGTCGCGGCCAGTGCCGCCCGTTCCCCGAGCTGGACCGGGGTCTCGGCGACGAGGCCGACCCGGATTCTTCCGGCGGACTCCCGGCCGAACTGGCAGGCCAGGTCGCGCAGCTCCCCCAGGGAAAGCCGGGGCGCCACCTCGGCCAGCCGGTCCAGCGTCGCACGCAGGTCGCGTACGTCGTCGCCCGCGAGCACGACCGGTTCGCACGCCCTCGTGGCGGCGCCGGGATCGGGTGGCGGGGGCGCCACGGGCACCGCCCGCGTCGTCGTCCGCTCCGCCGCACCCAGCACCAGGTGGGCGTTGATACCGCCGAAGCCCATGGAGCTGACCCCGGCGAGCCGTGGCCCTGCGGGCCAGGGTTCGGCCTCCGGCAGCGTCCGCAGCGACGATCCGCGCAGTGTCCGATGTGGTGTCTCGCAGCCCGTCGTCGGCGGCAACGTCCCGCTCGCCAGGCTCATCCCGGCCTTGATGAGCCCCGCGATGCCCGAGGCGGCCTTGGTGTGGCCGATGTTGGCCTTGATGGAGCCGATCGCCGCGGGCCGTGTGGCGCCGCGCCGGACGTCGAGCAGCGCGGACAGCTCCACCTCGTCGCCGACCACGGTGCCGGTGCCGTGTCCCTCGATCAGGCCCACCTGGCGCGGATCGACACCGGCGAGGTCGTAGGCGCGTTCCAGCGCGAGCACCTGCCCGGCCCGCTCCGGCCGCGTGATCCCGCCCTTGCCGTCCGAGGACAGGCCCCAGCCGAGCAGCTCCGCGTACGCGGGCAGGCCGCGTTCCCGCGCGTCGGCGGCGCGCATCAGCACGACCATGCCGCACCCCTCGCCGGGGATGAAGCCGCCCGAGTTCTCGTCGTAGACCCGCATCGGGCCGGTGGCGAGTGCTCCGGCCTTGGCGAAACCGACCAGTTCGAACGGGTCGAGGCTGATGTCGACGCCACCGGCGACGACGATGTCGGCGCTGCCGTCGGCCAGCGCGCGGCAGCCGGTGATCACCGACAGCAGCGACGACGCGCACGCGCCGTCGACGGTGTACCCGCCGCCGTGGAAGTCGAAGTAGTTGCAGATGCGGCCCGCGATGGTGTTGGCGAGCCCGCCGGCCAGCGTCTCGTCACCGACCGGCTCGAACGCCGCGAGGTACCGGGCCTCGGCACCGGCGAGCAGCGCCTGCGTCGCCGGTTCGTCGAGCCCCGCCTCCCTGGCCGCGTCGAGGATCGTCCTGCGCACGTACGGCCAGCGCAGCCGCAGCGTGCTCGCCCTGGTGACCTCGCCGGTGAGGCTGTTGCCGACGACGACGGCCACGCGGTCGCGGGGCAGTCCCTCGCCGGACGGGTGCCCGGCGTCGGCGAGGGCCCGGCTCGCCGTCTCCAGCGCGAGCCAGTGGGCCGGGTCGGCCGAGCGATGGACCGAGCCGGGGATGCGAAACGCCGCCCGGTCGAACTCCCAGCCCTCCAGTACGGCCGCCATCGACCCGTAGGTCTTGTCCGGAGCCTGCGGGTCCCGGTCGAAGTAGTCGGCCAGCGGCAGCCGCTCGTCCGGCATGCGGCGAAACGACTGCCGCTGTTCCAGCACCGAGCTCCACAGCTGCGCGGGGTCGGCCGCGTCCGGGTACCGGCAGGCCATGCCGACGACCGCGACCGGCCCCGGACACGGCGCGGTCACACCGCCTCCCGCTCGCGCGGCACCGACGCCACCGCGGACACCGGCTCCGGCTGCTGTTCCACCGCGGGCGCCGGCGACGGCGACGGCACCTGCGCCCGCTCCCGGCGGCCGAGGAGCACCAGCCCGACGCCGCGCAGCGCGCACACCAGCACCAGCGCGAAGAACAGGGTGAACGTGACGCCGAACTGGACGAGCACGCCGTAGGCCGCGGCGGTCGCGAGACCGAACGCCACCTGGTTGCGCGGCCGGGACGGCGACGTCGAGGGGTCGGTGATCATGTAGTTGGTGAACAGGATGAACGCGACGCCGGTGAGCGGGAGCAGCGCGCTGACGACGGAGACGTCGGTCAGCACGCCCCGCACCAGCGCCTGCGCGGCGAAGCCGCCGACCCAGGCGAGAATGAGCGGCATCTTCCTGGTGAGCTTCGCGTTCAGCATCGTCCCCGCGGCCAGCAGCGCCAGCGCGATGAACCCGTCGAAGAAGCCGCTGGTCCATTCCGTGAACTGGTACGGCGGCGCGATGCCGACCCACGGGAACAGCAGCAGCACCACGACGATGCCGGTGTTGCTCGGGTTGAGCACATGGCGCAGGCGGCCCTTGACCCGGACCCGGATGAGGTACTTGCTGGCCACCGCGATGACGCAGGCGGCCACGACGGGCATCAGCCTGTCGTTGGCGTACAGCAGCATCGCGCAGGCCAGCCCGCCGATGTAGGCGGGCAGCAGGAAGTCGACCACGCTGCCCGGCGCGCCCCGGTAGCGCGGGGCCCGGCGCAGGGACACGGCCTCGATCGTGTCCAGCACCAGCTCGGTCGCCAGCGCGGCCAGCACCGCGACCACCGGGGTGAGATAGGCCTGCTCGAACCCCAGCACGGTGTGGCCGAGCACGGTCAGGGCCGTGATCGAGATGCCGAACCTGCGAAGCGCCGTGCTGCGCGGGTCCTTCGCCTTCGCTGTCGCTGTGCCGGTCATCGCCGGACCTCCTGTGCCGTTCCGTCCGCGTTGAGAACGAGTTCGTGCCAGCCCGGCCGCAGCCTGACGGTGTCCGAGCGCAGCTCACCGCAGCCGGTACGCCAGCGCACGGTCACCGGCAGCGGTTCGTCACCCGCCGTGCCGAGGCCGAAGTGCAGGTCGGGAGCGTTGACACCGTTGTGGCCGTTCGCCGGGTACACCTGCTGGCTCAGCGCGGGCCCGTCCGGGCGCTGCACCGATGCCTCGGCGCCGATCGCGGGCCTGGTGCGGCCGTTGTCCCCGCCGTCGCAGTCCCCGCCCCTGGCCGGCTGCCGCAGCCGCAGGCCGAGGAAGTCCCCCACCTCGGAGGTGTTGTGGTAGAAGTCCGAACGCGTCCACTGGTTGGCGGTGACGAAGTCGAGCCGCCCGTCCGTGTCGACGTCACCGATCGCGAACGCCCGGCTCACCGCGTCGGTGCCGACACCGACGAGGCCGCCGATCTCGACGTAGCGGCCGTCCGCGCCGCGGGCGAAGAACTTGTTGGTGTTGTGGCCGGACAGGTCGTCCCCCGGCCCGAACCGCGGCCACAGCGCCGGATGGGCCATGATCAGGTCGTTGGACATCGCCGCCTCCTGCATCTGCACCCACCTTCCGGTCTCGCCGCGCAGGAAGCCGGTGGCGTACAGGACGTTCGGGTTGCCGGAGTTGGCGAAGTCGGCGATCTTGACGTCCCAGCTCCACCCCGTCCGCGAAAGGCCGAGTCGCTCGCTGGCGTCGTCGAACGGCGCGACGCCGTTGGCCAGCAGGCCCGGATCGTCCTTGCGGAGGAAGGCGAAGTTGCTCTCGTGCAGCGCGTAGGGCTCCGTGATGTTGCTGACCAGCATGTCGGTGTCGCCGTCGACGTCGACGTCGCCGAACGCGATGCCCATGCCCTTGAACGAGTCCCTTCCGACCACTTTGGATTTCGGGCTGAGCGCGTGCCGCTGCCCGGTGACCTCGTCGAAACGGATCCGGCCCGGCGTGGAGTCGTTGACCAGCAGCTGGTCCGGCCCGAAGTCGTTGGCGATGTAGAGGTCGGCGAGGCCGTCGCCCGAGACGTCCTGGGCGCCCGCGGCGAGCGTCCACGCCGAGCCCGCGGTGCCGTCGAACGCGGTGCTGACCTCCTCGAAGCGCACACCGGGCACCGCGCCGGATTCCGTGCCCGCGAACCGGAACATCCGGTGGGTCCCGGAGTTGCGGGCGTCGGACAGCGAGTCCGTCATCACCAGGCTCGCCTGGTCGGCCTCGGGGTCGAGCACCCGCGCGCCGTCGGGGAAGTAGTTGCCGAAGAACAGGTCGAGGTGACCGTCGCCGTCGAAGTCCGCCACCGTGGCGGCGTTGGTGTTCCAGATCTGCGGCGGCGAGGCCAGCTCACGCGCGGTGAAGCCGTCCGCCGACGGCGCCGTGTCCGGTGTACGCAGGAAGATCACCGGCGAGCGCCCCCAGTAGTAGACCACGACGTCCTGCCAGCCGTCCTCGTTGAGGTCGGCGGGAAGGCAGCCCATCGGGGCCACATAGGACTCGTACGGCAGGCTCTCGGGGTGCAGGGTGAACGGCGCGAACCGCTGACCGGTCGTGGGGGCCGGCCGGACGGTGACCGTGTCCGTGCGCGGGTCGACCAGGCAGATGTCGCGCGAGACGGACCCGCTGTCGGTGGCCAGCAGCGCCGTGCTCGCCCCCACCGAGGACACCCAGCCCTTGATCTCCTCGTAGGCGGGCGCCACCTGGCGGACCTGCCGGTCGTCGGCCCGGTCGGCGGGGCTGACCGGATGGGCCGAGAACTGGTAGGCCTCGGCGAGGCGCTCGGACTCGGCCGCCGAGGTGGACGGCAGTTGAGCGAGCTGCCACACCAGCACACAACTCAGCAGCGCGGCCAGCATGGCGACTCGCCTGCGCAGCCACGATCGAACGGTGGTCGTCACTGTTCCCCCTGGACATGTCCGGTCCATAGCTGTCGGATTTCCGCACGCCACCGCTGGTACTGACCCGAGGTGCCGTCGTGAGGTCCCAGGCGGGCCATCGCCTGGTCGGTCCAGCCGGCCGCCACGGCGACCGGCGCGCCGGCGAGCACCGCCGCCGCCGTCTCGGTGTGCCGCGGGACGATGCCGGAGAGCCGCCTTGCCGCGCTGGCGAACGCGCAGCCCTGGGCGAGCTCGGCCCGGTACGTTCCGGCGTGGCCTGCCAGCAACGCGAGCTCGTCGGCGCTCACGCCGCCGGCGTAGGTGGCGGCCAGCCCGATGCCGCTCCACAGATCGCCCCGGCGGCCTGCCGGGAACTCGGCGATCCGCAGCGCGACGCCGTCCGGGTCGGCGCATTCGTGGAACCACAGCGCCCGGCCGAGGCCCTGGTCCCGGATCGCGCGCCGGTCGCCGGTCAGGCCCGGCTCGACCCGGGTCCCGCCCACCACCCGGTCGGAGTGGAAGAACCCCTGATGGAAGCCGAAGCCGTCCCAGGCCAGCCAGCGCAGCAGCGGATCCGTGCCGGTCCGTGCCCACGGACCTGGCCGCAGACGCAGCTTCGCGAACGCCCAGCCGGTGCCGACGTGGATCAGGTGCCGGTAGTCGCTGCCGGGGCCGTCCAGCAGCGCCCTGGTCCGGCGGCCCCGCGCACAGGTCAGGATGTCGAGCAGGGCACACGCCATGCCCGCGCCTTCGAAGGCGAAGCCGCGCATCGGAGCGTCGATCGCGGCGATGTCGGAAGCCAGCCTGTCCTCCGAACGCCACTCCGCGGCCGCGTTGAAGCCCGCCAGAAACGACCGCGCCGACGTTTCGAGCTGCTCCCTCGCGGCGCCGGAGCGCAGCCGGAACCGGCGGGCGCCGAAGTCGGCGAGTGCGAGATCCTGCCGCAGCAGGTTCGCGGCCCGCCGTCGCTGCGGTGTCGCCGGCCGGGAGCCGGCGGTCCTCTCGTTGCTGAGTACCACTGGATGATCCGTTTCGTGCGAGGCGGGCGCGGGAGGCGCGGCTCGGTGGTCAGGCGCCGAGCTTGGAGGCCGCCAGCCGCGTGCCCTCGACCCGGGCGTGGATCTTGGCGAATGCGGTGTCGCGGGAGGTGGACTCGTCGTCGGCGAACGGCGAGAAGCCGCAGTCGTCACAGGTGCCCAGCCGCTCCACGGGCAGGTAGTCCGCGGCCTCCAGCACGCGCTCGCACACCTCCTCCGGGGTCTCCACACTGGACGAGATGGGGTCGGTCACGCCGACGAAGATGCGCTGGTTGGAGTAGGACACGCGGCGGACGATGTCGAGCACGCGGCCGCGGTCCGGCTCGCTCGCGAGCTGGAGGTAGAACCGGCCAGCCCGCAGGGCGAACAGCTCGGGCAGCAGGTCGAGGTAGTCGACGTCGAGGCTGTGTGTGGAGTCCTGGTCGCCGCCAGGGCACACGTGCACCCCGATGCGCGCCCTGTCCTCGGGTGCGAACTGCTCGATGACGCAGTTGTTCAGGCGGATGAAGTCGCGCAGCAGCTCCTTCGAGGGGTCGAGCTTGATCGACAGCCGCGCCTCGGTGAAGTCCAGCTGCACGGAGTCGGCTCCGGCGTCGAGGCAGCGACGGATGTCGCGCACACCCTCGGCGACGAGGTCGGCGAAGAACTGCTGGCGCGGGTAGGCGGCGAGCTCGTCCTGCGGGTACAGCAGGCTCAGCGCGGACGGGGCGATGACCGCCTGCTTGACGGCGGCGCCCGTCCGGGCCATGGCCTTGCGGAGGTAGGCGTCGGCGTACTTCTGGAAGCGGAAGGGACCCTCGGCCAGCACCGGCAGCTGCCGGGTGTGCCCGTCGTCGAAGGGGATCGCCGGGCCTCCTTCGGCGAGGAAGCCCGCGCCCTCCAGCGGGTAGGTCAGAAAGCTCGACTTGGCCTGCTCCCCGTCGGTGACGACGGGGGAGCCGGTCTGCTCGAAGCGCCGCAGGGTGTCGTCCAGCGCTTGGTCGCAGGCGCGGGCGAAGTCCTCTTCCGGCAGCTCACCGGCGGACCACGCACGATGGGCGTCCACAAGGTACTGCGGCCGGGGAATGCTGCCGATCGGCTCGGTGGGGATCACGACGCGGGGCCTCCGTTGCTGGGTGACGATGTCGGCTGAAAGCTAACCGAATCTTTACGAAGATCGACCTAAATGGACAGGACACTTTGGTGTGATCACCCGGTCCGCGCCGCTTTCAGGTGAACCGATGACGTAGCGCGATCAGCCGGGTCGGGCTCCACGCGGGGCCCCGGCGTGGCCGCCGACCACGATGCGGTGACGAGCCGCCGCTCCCGCCAGGCATGGTGCAGCGCGATCGCGAAGATGACCGACCCGACGACGTTGGCCACGAAATGCCACCAGACGCGGTAGGTCCACAACGCGGGTCCGGCGGGCAGCGTCCCGAACCACGTGGAGAGGCCAACGGCCTGTTGTCCAATCGCGACGGACACGGTGAGGACGAGGTGTTCCAGACCATGCAGGCCCTGCATCCAGACCCCCATCCGCGCCCACCGGCGGGCTCGGGACCCGGCGGCGTACCGCGTCACGAGCACGATGCCTGCCAGACCCGCCAGGAACACGGAGTTGCCGACCAGATGCAGGATCTCCATCCCGAGGGAGTGCGTGGCGGGATCGACGATGCCGAAGCCACGTGCGAGCGCGTCACCCCACGGCGTCATCCAGGGTGGCCGTTCCGGGTTGAGCACCCAGTACCCGGCCTGCGCGACGTGTTCCTGCAGGTGCCCGATCTGGCCGAGCACACCCGCGGCGACGACGCCGACGGAGGCGCGCAGGCACCAGGGCCGGACCCGGCTCCGGGTGGCGTAGGCGAGGACGGCGACGGCGGCCCACATCGCCACGGCGAGAGCCGTCATGGCCACGGCACCGGCGATGTCCCAGACGCTGGCGGTGTGTTCCATTGTCCCCCCGAGGGCGCTCCCCGGCCGCACGGTGAGGTCGCGATGCCCGCGACCGGCGACGGGTCGGTCGCAGCCTAGAAAGGACGGCGGCGGGCGCCACCCGGCTTCATCCGACCGGGGGTCGAGCGCCCCCCGGTCGGGGCCGTCGTTGCCCGGTTCCGGCTACCCCGGGCGGGCGAGCGGGTCCGGGGTGGAATCGGCGGTGCCCGCCTGAGCCGACTCGAACCAGAGCCGCACGCGCTCGACGGTCTCCACGAGCGTGGCGTCGGTGGTGTCGATCAGCGAGACGGGTGGGGACATCGTGGCCGCCTCGGCGCGCAGCCACTCGTTGAAGGCCAGCATTTCCGCGATCCGCGGTTCGTCCCACTCGCGCCACGCGGGCCGCGCGCGCAGCCGCGTCGCCAGCACCTCGGGCTCGGCGACGAGTGCCAGGTAGTGGATGCGGGAGAAGAAGACGCGCTCGGGAAGCGGTTCGAACTCCGGCGGCACGACCGTGCCGCACAGCACCACCGGACGCCGGTTCTGGTGGATCATCGCGGCCATGCGCAGCCACGTGGAGCGGAAGGCCGGGTGGCCGTCGACGTCGTCGCGCAGCCCGCCGGTCCACAGCACGTCCTGTTCCAGCACCACGGCCGCGCCACCGAGCAGCCGGGCCAGCGCGGGACCGACGGTCGACTTGCCGCCTCCGCTGGGCCCGGTCAGCGCGAAGAGGGGCAGCCGGTGGAAGTCCCAGCGGTGCGCGCACGCGCCGCACACCAGCTGCCCCTGCTCCACGATCGGAACGTCGGCGCGGTCGCCGCATTCCGGGCAGATCTTCAGGTCGAGCATCGAGCGATCGGCGTGGTCAGTCGAACAGCCCCTCGAGGAAGCTGCGCTTGCGACGGTGGCCGTACCCGTGCCCGCCGTGGCCGCCGTACGGCCGCGGGGAGTCCTTGTACCCGCCGCCGTAGGGGCGAGGCGAGTCCTTGTAGTAGCCGCCCCGGTGCGGCCGCGGCGAGTCGGCGTAGCCGTACGGCGCCGCGTGCCCGGCATGACCGGCATGGCCGGCATGGCTACCGTGCGGCGGAGGCGGAGGGGGCGGCGGCCCTCCCGCGGGCCGGTACGGCGGCGGCGCCGCCGACTGCGCGTAGTAGGCGTTCTCCGCGTTGACGATCTGCTCGAGCTCGCCGTGGTCGAGGAAGATCCCCCGGCAGCCGTCGCACTGCTCGAGGTGGATGCCGCCCTTGTCGACCGTCTTCATGACGTTCTGGCATTTGGGACAAATCACGGATCACAGCGTACGCATGTCGCGATGGTTCGTCCCGTGTCTCGGGGCAACGGCACTCAGCAGGCGCAGAGACAGAACGGATGCCCGTCCGGATCGGCATAGACGCGGAAGGTCTCGGGCTTGTCGTCGAGCAGGCGCGCCCCCAGGCCCAGCACGCGGTCGTGCTCGGCGTCGATGTCGGGCACGGTGAAGTCGATGTGCAGCATCTGCGCCCGCTCGTTGGACGGCCACGTCGAGGGCAGGTAGTCCGGGTCGCGCTGGAACGCGATGTCCGGGCCGCCGTCGGGGTTCAGCAGGGTCACCCAGTCGCTGTCCGGCCCTTCGTCCTCGTGGATCTGCCAGCCGAGGAGCTCGCGGTAGAACCCGGCGAGCCGCCACGGGTCCGGGCAGTCGAGCGCGACGGCACCGAACGAGACGGATGTACTCATGGCCACCTCCTGATAGCTAACTGGCGAAGTCAGTATGGTGGTTAGTACCCAGGGGAGCAACCGGTAAACGTCCTACACTGGTGACGTGGATGCGGACGTCGATCTGGTGCTCGGCTTCCTGAACACGGTCGACGTCGAGACCGGCACCGACGTGCTGGATGCGGCGGATCCGTGGCGGGCGTGGGCGGCCGAGCGCGGACTGGCCGCCGACCCCCTCGCCGAAGCGGTGCACGCCAGGGCGGCTCTGCGGGCGGCGGTGGGCGACCCCGGGTCCTCCCCCGGCGAACCGGCCGCGGCCGTCGAGGTGACGCTGACCCCGACGGGACCCCGGCTGCGGGCAAGCACTGCCGTCGGCGCGGTGCTCGCGGCGGCGGCGCGCCTGGCCGTGCTCGGCGAGTGGGGGCGCGTCAAGATCTGTCCCGCCGACGACTGCCGCTGGGCCTTCTTCGATCAGTCCCGCAACCGTTCGCGCACGTGGTGCTCGATGCGGGTGTGCGGCAACCGGCAGAAGGCGCGGGCGTTCCGCGAACGCTCCTCAGAGCGACCCCAGCCTGTGGACAACCCAGTGGATAACTCCCCGAACTGTGGATAACCTCCCCCACCCGGGGGTGACACAGCCGGGCGACCCATCCCACGAAGCAGGGAGCAAGGGACCTTTACTCTCGTTTGGCGGGAGTAAAGGTCCCTTGCTCACGGGCGGCGGGCGGCGAGGGCGGGGATGCTCGCGATCTTGTCGTCGGGCAGGTGGTCCCACAGGATGCCGCGGCTGCGCTTCGTGGCGCCGGTCCTGATCACCTCGTGCGGGGTGACGACGAGGTCCACCCGGAAGTCGTGGCCGGTCTCCGGCAGCTCCTCGTCCAGCACCTGCCGGTCGTGGACGGTGGTGACGATCGACGTGCGCCCGGTGACCAGCCCGGCCTCCACGAGCAGGCCCAGCTCGATGTCGGAGAACCCGCCGCCCTTGCCGACCCGCACCCCGTCGCGGTTGACGGCGACTGTCCCGCACACGACGAGGTCCACGGGCGACATGTCCGGCACGGCCGTGGGGTCACCGAGCGTGAGCGCGCTGTCCTTCGCCGCCGCCTTCCGGGGCGGCACGTCCAGGCGCGCCGGGTCGAGCACCACGAACGGCCGCTGCTCCTGCAGCTTGGGCACCGCCATGTACAGCAGCTTTCCCGCGGCGAGCACCCGCGAGCGCACCGGCAGCTGGGGGCTGTCCGGGTTGGCCTTCACCACGCGCGCGGCCTCCCACTCGGGCAGCCGGGCCAGGCCCGCCGCGGCCTGTTCGGCACCCGCGAAGTTCGGGATCCGGCCCCGCGCGCCGGGGAACCGGGCCAGCCGCTCCCGCTCCAGCACCGCCCACACCCGCTCGCGGACGGCCTGCTTCGCCGCCTCGACGCCGCCGGTGCGCGCCATGCTCTAGAACACCACCTGCGCCACCGTGTAGATCACCAGCCCGGCCAGCGCACCCACCACCGTGCCGTTGATCCGGATGAACTGCAGGTCCCGGCCCACCTGCAGCTCCACCTTGCGGGAGGTCTCCTCGGCGTCCCAGCGCTCCACCGTGTCGGTGATGATCGTGGTGATCTCCCGCGAGTAGTGGGTGACGACGTAGCCCGCGGCGCCCTCGATCCAGCCGTCGGTCTTCTCGGCGAGCGACGGGTCCGTGACGAGCCGGTCGCCCAGCGTGCGCAGGCCGTCCCGCACGCGCTTGCGCAGCTCGCTCGACGGGTCCTCGGCGGCGGTCAGCAGCATGTCCTTGGCCGTCGACCACGCCGAGCCGATGAGCTTCTGCACCTCGGGGTGGTTCACCAGCTGCTGCTTGACCTGCTCCGCCCGCGCCATCGTGTCGGCGTCCTTCTGCAGGTCCTGGGCGAACTCGCCGAGGAAGCGGTCCAGCGCCAGCCGCATCGGGTGGTTGACGTCGGTCTTCACCGCCCACGCGAACGCCAGCACCTCGCCGTAGACCTTGTCGGCGAGCATCTCGTCGACGAACCGCGGCGACCACGACGGCGCCCGGTCGGACACCACCCGCAGCACGGTGGCGTGGTTGTCCCGCACCCACTCGTAGGCGCGGTCGCACATGAGGTCGACCAGCTTGTAGTGCGCGCCGTCGTTGAGTACCTGCTCCAGCAGCTTGCCCAGCGGCGGACCCCACTGCCGCTCGATCACCCTGCGTACGACGGCCTGTTCCAGGACGGCCTGCACGTCCTCGTCGCGCAGCACGGTGACCGCGCCGCGCACCACGGTGGAGAGCTCGGCGGTCACCCGCTCGGCGTTGTCCGGCTGGGCCAGCCACTCGCCGACGCGCCGCGACACCTGCACGCGCCGCAGCTTGTCGCGCACCACCTGCTCGGAGAGGAAGTTCGAGCCGACGAAGTCACCGAGGCTCGACCCCAGCACGTTCTTCTTGCTGGGGATGATGGCCGTGTGCGGGATCTTGATCCCGAGCGGATGCCGGAACAGCGCCGTCACCGCGAACCAGTCGGCCAGCGCGCCGACCATGCCCGCCTCGGCCGCGGCGCGCACGTAGCCGACCCACGCGGGCCAGCCCGCCGACTCCGCCCAGCTCATGAGCAGGAACACGACCGTCGCCCCGAGCAGGAACGACAGGGCGACCAGTTTCATCCTGCGCAGGCCGCGCCGCTTGCTCTCCTCGCGCTCCGTCGAGCCCACCGGGTCGGCGGGCACCGGCGTGACGGGCCGGGCAGTGCTTGGTTGCTCCACACCGCCATTGTCCGTGAGGATGGGCCATCGTGCGCGAACCTGTACTCGTCCCCCGCCTGCGGCCGTTCACCTCGACCATCTTCGCCGAGATGACCGCACTCGCCGTGCGGACCGGCGCGGTCAACCTTGGCCAGGGCTTTCCCGACACCGACGGACCGTCCGGCATGCTCGACGCGGCCCGCGACGCCCTCTACGGCGGCGCCAACCAGTACCCGCCGGGCCCGGGGCGCCCCGAGCTGCGGCACGCGATCGCCGCCCACCGGGCCCGCTACGGCCTCACCTACGACCCGGACACCGAGGTCCTCGTCACGGCGGGTGCCACCGAAGCGGTCGCGGCGAGCCTGCTGGCGCTCACCGAGCCCGGTGACGAGGTCATCGTCATCGAGCCGTACTACGACTCCTACGCGGCGTCGGTCGCCATGGCGGGCGCGAGCAGGCGCGTGGTCTCGCTCGTGTCGGAGGGCGGCCGGTTCGCCCTGGACGCCGACGCCGTGCGGGCCGCCGTCACGCCCCGCACCCGGGCGATCCTGGTCAACTCGCCGCACAACCCCACCGGCACGGTGTTCACCCGCGACGAGCTGGCCGCGCTGGCCGCCGTCTGTGTCGAGCACGACCTCATCGCCATCACCGACGAGGTGTACGAGCACCTGGTGTTCGACGACCGCGAGCACCTTCCCCTCGCGGGCTTTCCCGGCATGGCCGAGCGCACGGTGTCGATCTCGAGCGCGGGCAAGACGTTCAACTGCACCGGCTGGAAGATCGGCTGGGTGTGCTCCACGCCCGAACTCGTCGCTGCCGTGAAGGCCAGCAAGCAGTTCCTGACCTTCGTCTCGGGCGGACCGCTGCAGCCGGCCGTGGCCTACGCGCTGGAGCACGAGCTGGACTGGGTGGAGCGGCTGCGCGGCTCGCTGGCCGCCAAGCGCGACCGGCTGTCCGAGGGTCTTGCCGAGGCGGGGTTCTCCGTGTGGCCGAGTGCGGGCACCTACTTCGTGTGCGCCGACGTCCGGCCACTCGGCTTCGCCGACGCGGCCGACCTGGCCTGGCAGTTGCCGGAGCTCATAGGGGTCGCGGCCGTGCCTGTCAAGGTGTTCACCGATCACCCTGACGAGTGGAATCACGTGTTGCGCTTCGCGTTCTGCAAGCGGGACGAGGTGCTCGACGAGGCGATCGCGCGCCTCCACAAGCTGGCAACGATTGGGCCTTCCGGGGTGGATCGAACCCGCACGAGGTGAAACACTCGCCACCGATGCTAGAAATAGCAGTCCATGGGTAGTGACGACCTGGTCGGACAATCCTCGAGAAAGACCAACATGGACGGCGGTGGTCGTGGTGGCGGGAAGCTCGGGCGCCCGGTGCGCCGCGCGCTCCGGCACGCCTGCCGTCCTGCGTCTCGTCGTCATCGCCACGCTGGCCGCCGGGGCCTGGTTGCTGGCCGCACTGCTGAGCTCGTCGGCGTTCGCCGAGGACAACGGAGGCAGCGGCACGAGCGAGGCCGGCAGCCCGGTCGCCGCCGAAGCCGCACAGCCGGAGCAGGCTGAGGCCGCACCCGCCGAGGCCGGTCCGGAAAAGGGGCCCGCCGAGCCCGCGCTGCCCGCCGAGGCGCACGCGCCGGAGGCACAGGACGGCCCGCGGATTCCGCCGGAACCGAAGCCCGAGCCGGAACCCGTCCCCGAGCCCGCACCGCAGCCGCGACCCGTGCCCGAGCCGGAACCCGTCCCCGAGCCCGCACCGCAACCCCAGCCCGTCCCCGAGCCGGAGCCCGTGCCGGAACCCGCGCCGCAACCCCAGCCCGTCCCCGAGCCGGAGCCCGCCCCGCAGCCTGCGCCGGAGCGGTCGCCGTCGCTGCTCGGCGGGCTCACCCAGTCGCTGACCGGACAGCAGGACAGCAGGGAAGGCATGGACCCGGCCGGTGGTGGCCTGCTCGGCTCCGTCACCCAGACCGTCACCCACCTCATCGGCACCGTCACCACCACCGTGACGGGCACGGTCGGCACCGTCGGCGGAACGGTCGACGGCACCGTCGACAACGTCACGGGCATCGTGAACGACACGGTGCGGCCGATCGTCGAGGTGCCGGACGCACTGCCCGAGATCGGCGGACTGCTGCCGGGTGGCGCCGTCCAGCCCGCGCCGGAGCCCGGTGCCGGTGCCGGTGCCGGAACGGGCACCGGCTCGCCGCCTGTCACCGCCGCGCCACAGGCGCCGCCCGCTGCCGCGGCGAAGGCCCCGGCCGCCACCGGCAGGCACGCGGTCGCGGGACCCGCGCTCACCGGGGCGGCCCCGACACCGGTCCACCGGATCCTCACCGCCTCGGCCACCACACCGGCCGACGCGCAGGCAGGCGGCGGTTCGGGCACCGGCGGCGGCGGTGCCCCGCTGCCCGCCGCCCCCGTCGGTCTTGCCGGCGCGTCGTGCTCGGTCGCGGCGGCACAGGACAACGGCGGTGGCGCCCGGTCCGTGCACGGCATCCTGAGCTGGGCACCGACCGTCACCCAGCTGCGGCTCATCGGCGTCAGCCGCGACCACGACGCCGACGGCGCGGGCCGGGAAGCAGCCCTGCCCGCCACCTCCCCTGACTGACGCGACCCGGAAAGCCGGGGACGAGCTGCGTCCAGTTCAAGATCAACTTCTTGGGTTCGCGCCCCCCGGTCACGCCTGACGTCGAGATCGCTGCCCGTTTGGCAAGGGGTGTTCCCGTGAACTCTGTGCTTCCCGCTCGGCCGACCGCGCCCGGCCGGGACGGGGTCTGGTCCCGGTGCCGCGTTGCCCCCGCGGCACCGGGGCTCCCACCGGGCGCGCGTCGGCCGTTTCCGCTCACCGCGCCGAGCGGAAGCCGCAGCCCGATGCGCGCCTGAGCCGCAGGGCCTTCCCGGCATGGCGAGGGGCGATGCCGGGTAAGGCCCGCGGCACCCCGTGCCCGCCCCCGGGCACGGCACGGAGCCGGTGCGCTGGATGATCTACCGTCCCGTATCCCTGGAGAGACGGAAACCTCACATCCAGCGCATCGGCTCCTTTTTTGCCCTCGTTCAGGTCACGGTGGCGTCCACAGTGGACGACACGCCGTCGGCGACACCCGCCGCGGACGCCGCCGCGAGGCTGAGCCGCCGCACCGCCTCCCGCAGCCGCGCGGCAGGCTGGGTGTAGGGCAGCCGCAGCCAGCGCTCCAGCCCACCGTGCACACCGAACCGCGAGCCGGGGGCGAGTTGCACCCCGTGGTTGGCGGCGGCCACGCTGAGCCGGGTGCTCATCGGCTCGGGAAGGCGGCACCACAGACCCAGCCCCCCGGACGGCAGCTGGAATGTCCACTCCGGACAGTGCTCCCGCACCGCGGCGGCCAGCGTGTCCCGCATCCCGCGCACCTCCTGCCTGCGGGCGCGCAGCGCCGGGTCGGGGTCGGCCAGCAGTTCGGCGAGTACCAGTTGTTCCAGCACGGGCGAGCCCAGGTCGAGCGACCAGCGCGCCGAGACGAGCCGGTCGAGCAGCTCCTCCGACGCGCGGATCCAGCCAAGGCGCAGCCCGCCCCAGAACGACTTGGCGGCGGAGCCGACCGTGATCGCCCAGTCCCCCGCGAACGCGGCCAGCGGTGCCGGCCCGTCCACGGGGTCGCCCTCCAGATCCAGCTCGGCGTGCGTCTCGTCGACCACGGCAGGTGTGCGCACCCTGGAGAGCACGGCGCCCAGCCGCTGCCGGTCGGCCTCGGACATGCGCAGGCCGGTGGGGTTCTGGAAATCCGGCACGAGGTAGGCCAGCCGGGGCGCGGCCTGGCGCAGCGCCGCCTCGATGCCGTCGAGGTCCCAGCCCGCGTACGCGTCGACGGCCACGGGAACAGCCAGTGCGTGGGCCGCGCGGATCGCCTCAGGTGTGTTCGGATAGCAGGGCTGCTCGACGAGCACGCGATCGCCGGGAGCCACCAGCGCGCGCAGGGCCAGCGCGAACGCGTGGTGCGCGCCGTTGGTCACGAGCACCTGCGCGGGCGTGGTGGGCAGGCCGCGTGCGGTGTAGCGGGCCGCGATCCGCTCCCGCAACACGGGCAGCCCGCGCACGCTGTAGCCGTGTTCGAGCAGTTCCGGGGTGAGCATCGGCCGGGCGGCGTCGACGGCGGCCATGAAGCCGCTCACAGCGGGCGGCGAAGCCCGCGCGAAGTCGATCAGGTCCAGCCGGGCGGCCGGGGCGAGCGTGGCCCCGCGCCCGCCGGCCGCCGTCACCCAGGACCCGGCGCCCTGCCTGCTCGCGATCAGGCCCTGCTCACGCAGCCGCTCGAGCGCCGAGCCGACGAGCGTGCGGCTCACCCCCAGCGCGTCGGCCAGTGCCCGCTCGGCGGGCAGCCGCGTGCCGGGTGGCAGCTGGCCGTCGCTCACGTGCAGCTCGATGGCGGCGGCCAGATCGCTGGCCCCGCGACGTGAGCCGCCGCGACGCCAGTCACCGAGGATCATGGCCAGCCGGGCACCCGATACCCGGCCACCGAACGGTCGATCCGCACCCATAAAGACCAATACTTGCAGATTGGCTATGGATAAACCAGCGATTGGTCCGCGATAGTGTCGATGTGGCTCAATTGGAACAGCTCGACCTGCGCACCGTCACCGTCACCGTCAGCCCCGTCCGCAGGCTCACCCAGCTCACCGCGGGCCTGGTGCTGTACGGCGCGAGCATGGCGATGATGACCCGCTCGGGGCTCGGCCTCAATCCGTGGGACGTGCTGCACGAGGGCATCACCGAGCGCACCCCGCTCACCTTCGGCATGGTGGTGGCGCTGACCTCGGTGGCCGTGCTGCTTTTGTGGATCCCCCTGCGCCAGCGGCCGGGCATCGGGACGGTGGCCAACGTCGTGATCATCTCGGTGACCGTCGACCTCGTGCGGCTCGTCCTGCCGGACCAGCACGCGCTCGGCTGGCAGATCACGCTGCTCGTGGGTGGTGTGGTCCTCAACGGGCTCGCAACGGCCGCCTACGTCGGCGCCCGTCTTGGCGCCGGCCCGCGCGACGGCCTGATGACCGGGCTGGCGGCCAGGACCGGGCGCTCCGTGCGGCTCGTGCGCACCGGCATCGAGGTGGTGGTGCTGGGCACCGGGTGGCTGCTCGGCGGCACGGTGGGCGTCGGCACGGTGCTCTACGCGCTGGCCATCGGCCCGCTCACGCAGGCGTTCCTCCCGCTGACCGTCTGGCGGGAGCGGCCCCCGCGCCCGTGAGCCCGCCGCTCACGACGCTCTGCGCAGCACAGCCCTGACGGCCTCGGCCGACACGCCGAGCCCGGACAGCACGTCCCGCGCGGGGCCGGGCACCACCGCCAGCGCCAGCAGGATGTGCTCGCTCCCGATGCGGCGGTCGCCGAGCATGATCACCTCCCGCAGGCAGCGCTCCAGAACCCGTTTGGGCTGCTCGCCGAACGGAATGTGCCCGCGCGCCCTGCGCCCACCCCCCGCGAGCGCGTGGGGTCCGTGTTCCTGCTCGATCCGCGAGACGATGTGGTCGACGTCGATGCCGAGGCCGCCCAGCGCCTCGGCGTCGGCGTCGCTCAGCCCGCCCCTGCGGCGCGCGAGCTGAGCCCGCGCGGCCACGTCGTCGAGCGCGACCCCGAGCCCGCCCAGCAGCCGCGCGGCGGCGCCCTGGGGAAAGCGCGTGAGCGCCACCAGGACATGCAGGGTGTCGACCTCGGCCGAGCCCAGCTCCGTGGCGTCGCGCACGGCCTCCCTCACCGTCGCCCTCGCGTCCTTGGTGAACTGCTCGAACATCAGCGCCTCCCGTACTTCTTGTGCACAGCCTGCTTGCTCACGCCGAGCTCCTCGGCGATCTCCTGCCACGACCAGCCGTGCACCCGCGCGCTGCGCACCTGCACGGCCTCCAAGCGCTCCAGCAGGCGGCGCAGGGCGGCGACGGCGCGGAGCCCCACCCGCGGGTCGGCGTCGCCCGCCTTGGCGGCCAGATCCGTTGCCTCTGTCATGTCGTCAATCTACGTTGACGACGATCGCATGTCAACCACAGTTGACGCTGGGGGCGCTGGCTACTGTCGTCGGCGTGCCGCACATCGACATCGCGGAGCAGGCGGGCGTGGGTCTGGACGGCGAGCCGAGGCCCACCGAGGACGTCGTGGTGACCACCGGCAATGCCGTCGTGGTGCTCGACGGCGCGACCGAGGCGCGCAAGGAGCTGCCCAGCGGCGGCTGGTACGCGCACCGGCTCGCCGAGCAGCTGGAGTGGCGCCTGCGAACGGATCCGGACGGCGACCTCGCCGCGCTCCTCGCCGATGCCATCGCCGAGGTCGCCGCCGCACACGACCTGCGGGCGGGGCATTCGCCGTCGAGCACGGTGGCGATGGTCCGCTGGACCGCCGACCGGGTCGACGCGCTCTCCCTCGCCGACAGTCCGGTTGTCGCGTTCGGACGGTCGTGGGTGGAGGTGCTCTCCGACGACAGGCTCAGCGTGCTGCGACACAGCGGCCTGCTGCGCACGCGGGCCGAGGTGAACCGGCTGCGCAACCACGAGGACGGCTTCTGGGTCGCGGAGGCCGCCCCCGAGGCTGCCGCGCACGCACTGCGCCGCAGCTGGCCTCGCGTGGATCTGGACGCGGTGCTCATCGCCACCGACGGCGTGTCCACCGGCGTCGACGACTACGCCCTGTTCCGCTGGCCCGGCGTGCTCGGCCTCGCCCGCGAACACGGGGCGGCCGCCGTGCTCGACGCCGTGCGCACCGCCGAGCGCGCAGACGCGGACGCGACCCGGTGGCCGAGGCCGAAACGACACGACGACCAGGCACTGGCCCTGATCGACTTCGCCGCGAATCAGGGGGCGGCTCAGGGCGTTCCCTGATCCCGCGCGCCCCGGTTCCCGCCATAGTCGATCTCATGGCGGACCTCGGGACGAAGGCGAAGGCTGCGACGGCGAGGACCGTGAGAACCCTGCCCGTCGCGCGGACACGCGTGTGGACCATCGCCGCGTCGGCGGCACTGGGCTGGGCCCTGTTCACGCTGCTGATCCTGCACGTCGTCAGCTCGTTCAACCCGCTGGTCGATCCGCTCAGCCGCTACGCCTTCACCGACAACGGCGAGGGCATGCTGGAGGCGAGCCTGCTGTCCTTCGCGGTGGGCGTCATCGCCGTCCGTGGCGCGCTCGCGGCGTCCGGGTTCCCGGTGACGCGCACCACCACGGTGCTCACCGGGGCGACGGCGCTGGGACTCGCCGCCGCGGCACTGTTCCCCGCCACCTTCACCGCGGAGATCGACCCGGCGAGCGGCCTGATCCACCAGTACGCCAGCGTGCTCGCGTTCGCCGCGCTGCCCGCGATCGCCTTCTCCGTGCTCGACGGGCTCCGGCACGTGCCCGAACTGGCCGCGGCCCGCACGATGTTCGTGCGGCTGCTGCAGCTGTGTGCACTGAGCCTCACGCTCTTCGCCGTGAGCTACGTCGCCGACGCCTTGCCCAGCACGCCGCTGCTGAACACGGTCGTCTCGCTGCTGCCGGTCGGCTTCGCCCAGCGCATCGTGTTCGTCGTCGACTTCTGCCTGCTCGCCGCCGTGCTCGTGCTGGCGGTCCGTACCGCACGGCTGCACGGCGCCCGTTGCCGGTGATACGTTCGTTCGAACGAACGAGCGGCCGAAAGGCAGCGGCCATGCCGGACATCGACGATGCTCGCGTGCCGGGCCGAGCCGGTGCCGCCCCGCCGATCGTGCGCGGAACCGCCGCGTGGCGCTACTTCGGCGACGTCCGGGCGAGCCTGCTCGCCGGGCAGGTGCTGGTGCTGCAGGTGGCGCACCCCGTGGTGGCGGCCGGCGTCGAGGACCACTCCGACTACCAGCGCGATCCGTGGACCCGGCTGCTGCGCACGGCGGGATCGCTGGCGACCTACGTCTACGGCGACCCGGTGGGCGCGCAGTACGAGGCCGACCGGCTGCGCGAGCTGCACCGCCGGTTCACCGGCGTCACCGGCGACGGCCGCCGTTACGCCGCGCTCGACCAGCGCGCCTACGCTTGGGTGCACGCGACGCTGGTGCGCCAGCCCGTCGACGCGCAGCGGTTCTTCGGCCGCCCGCTCTCCCGCGCCGAGCTGGACGAGTACTACGCCCAGCTGCGCGAGGTCGGCCGCAGGCTCGGGCTGCGTGAGCGGCACCTGCCGCCGGACTGGGCCGCCTTCGAGCGCTACTACGCCGAGATGGTGGCGGGTTTCGGCCCCAACGACGCGATCCGCACCCTCTTCGAGACGATCCGGACAGTGCCCAAGCCGGTGAGCCTGCTGCCCGACCGCGTGTGGGCGCCGCTGCGGGACGGGCAGGCGAGCGCGCAGTCGTTTCTCATCGCGGCCACCCTTCCCCCGGTGCTGCGCGAACGGCTGGGTCTGCAGTGGACGGACGAGCAACAGCGGAGGTTCGCCCGGCTGTGCCGGGTGACGCGCCTGCTCGGGCAGGTGGCCCCGCCGCCGCTGCTGTCGGCTCACGTGCGGCTGGTCGCAGGGCTCACTGTCCGGCGCCGCCGCCGCTGGGGTCTGCATCCCTGAGCTTGCGCCGCGCGTAGTGCGCGCGGGCCTTGGCACGGTTGCCACAGCGCGCCATCGAGCACCACTGCCGGTTGCGCTGTGGTGAGGCGTCGGCAAGGCGCAGGCCGCAGTCGTCCGCGGCGCAGATCCGCACGGTGACCGGGCTGGTGACGAGGTCGATGGCGTCGACGGCCAGCGCGCCGAGCGCCGCCGCCACGGGGTCGGCCGACGGCGCGACGGCCCGGTGCGGCGTGCCGTCGGCGCCGAGGCGCAGTGCGGGCGGGGCCGCCGCCCTCGCGGCCTCATTGAGCACCCGCACGTCCTCCCGCGCGGGGCGGTGGCCCGCCGAGACGGAACGGGTGACGCGGTCGATGGCCTCCCGCAGGTCGAGGGCCATGGCCAGGTGCGCCGCGTCCGCCCGCCCGGTGAACCCGGCCAGGCTCAGCCACTCGGTGAGCGCGGCCGGGCCGGTGAGCAGCTCCCGGCCGCCCGCGTGCCGGTCGCGCCGCGTGTTGACCAGATCGAGGCATGCCCGCCCGCTGTCGAACACCCATCCGGAGTCTGCCATCTAACTATCTTATCTGGTTAGAATCGCGTCATGGACGCTGGGATGGAGAGGGTCAACGGCATCCGCATGCACTACCGGATCGCGGGCAGCGGGCCCGCCGTGGTGCTGCTGCACGGCTGGCCGCAGACCTGGTACTGCTGGCGCACGGTGATCGAGCCGCTGGCCCGCGACCACACGGTCATCGCGCCCGACCTGCGCGGGTACGGACTCACCGACAAGCCGGCGCACGGCTACGACAAGCGCACCATGGCTGCCGACGTCGCCGCACTGGTCACCGCGCTGGGCTTCGACCGCGTCGCCGTGGCCGGGCACGACCGCGGCGGCCGGGTCGCACACCGCTGGGCGCTCGACAGGCCCGACCAGGTGCACCGGCTCGCGGTGCTGGACATCATCCCCACCAGGGAGATGTGGCGGCGGCTCGACAGCGGGCTCGGCCGCGCCTACTGGCACTGGTTGTTCCACCTGCAACCCGACCTGCCGGAGCGGCTCGCGGGGCAGGACGTCGCCGGCTACCTGGCCTACTTCTTCGAACGCTGGACCCACCGGCGCGACCGGATGGAACCGGACGCGATCGACGAGTACGTGCGCGCGTTCTCCGCACCTGGAGCACTGCGGGCGGGGTTCGACGACTACCGCGCGTCCTTCCCCGCCGACGCCGAGCACGACGACGCCGACGCCACGACGGGCCGCAAGCTGCATGCGCCCGTGCTGGTCCTGTGGGGCGCTCAGGGGCTGCTGGGTTCGCTGCCCGCCGAGGAGATCTGGCGCGACTACGCCACCGATGTCACCGGGTTCCCCGTCGCCGACTGCGGGCACTTCCTGCCGGAGGAGCAGCCGGAGGTGGTCACCGAGCGGCTGCGGGCTTTTCTCACCGCCTGAAATCGACCATTAACCCAACGGAGCCACCCTATGGCGATCACAGGGACGGCATGTGCATCATCAGGTGGTGGGCTGGTTGGATTCGGCGACGGACCGATCTGCGCGCCGCTGGCTGGGCCGAATGGCCGACGAACTGGCGACCGGCTGGCAGGCGCTCGCGCAGCCTGCGCTGCGCAGGCAGTTCGACCAGCACCTCGACTCCGTCGTGGAGGCCATCCGCGACGGCGAGGCACTGGTCGAACGGGCCGTGCCCACCACACAGCTCGTGCTGATCGCCGGCTATGCCTACGACATCCGGCAGCAGGCGCTCCTGGCGGGCTGGGAGCCACCGAAGGCGGAAGCGGACTGGGCCGCGGGCGACTGGTACGGCCTGCGGCTGCTCGCCTGCTACGAACTGGCCTCCCGCGAGCCGAAGGGGCCACGGCGAATGCACAGTCAGAGCGACTGGTCCTCGATCGTCGGGCTCCTGCGCGGGTCCCGTCCCGGCTGACCGGGCACCGGCGCCACCACGGGCCCTCGCTGCAGCTGGCTGTTCGTCATCCTCGCCTGCTCGTTGACGGCCATGCCCTCTTCGGCGACGCGGGAGTCCCGCACCTGCGCGAGCACCGCCATCATCACGGCATGGCCGAGACCCACCAGGATCAGCAGGATGCCGAGGTTGCCGACAACGGCACGCACCCCGCCCGCTCCGAAACCGAAGTCGAGCACGGACAGCAGTGCCAGAATTCCGAACATCACCAGGTGGAACAGCACGGTGATGAGTTTCGCCATCGACTTCGACGACTCAGCGCTGGAATCGGCGTCGGCGAGGTAACGCTTGCCGCTGTGGTACAGGATCTGGCCGTCAACGATGACCATAGCCAGGCCCAAGCCGAGAAACGCGAGGTAAGCGTCAGTAGCCACCTCCGGCCTCCTTTCACTCGGGACTTCGGGCCGCCACAGAGGAATACCCGGTGGTCACTCACGGAAACCGGACGTGTAACCAGCGTTCCGAGCGGGTATGCGCACCTACCAACGTGACCTCGACCCGGGGAGTAGCCGTGAACGCATACAGTCCGACCGCTCCGAGCCAGAACCCGCAGCCCGTGGTGCCCTACACCGAGGAGCCCACCGCCGAGCAGCGGCGCAGGGCGGTCCGTGCCGTGGCGTCCGCCGCGGCCGACGCCGACGACTGCGCCGAACTGCTCGCAGCACTCGGCCTTTCCCCCGAGGAGGGCAGGAACATCCCCGCGCAGCGCAACCGATGACGCGCCAGGCGAGCATCCCGGACACCGTCCGCGTCGCAGGCGAGGTCGTTCTGCCCACCCTCGCCGGTGGGGTGATCAAACGGCGGCCGCGCGCGATGGCGGCGGCCGCGGCCCTCAGGCTCGACCGCGTGGCCGTGAACGTCCTGCGGCGCCTGCGGGCCCGCCACGGCGCGGGCCCGCTCGTGCTGCGGGTGCCCGGCCGGTCGCTCGCGGTCGTGCTGGAGCCCGGCGACGTGACGCGGGTGCTCGGCAACACCCCGTCTCCGTTCGCCCCGGCGAGCATCGAGAAACGGTCCGCGCTCAACCACTTCCAGCCGCACGCCGTGCTCGCCACGCCCGGCCCCGAGCGGCAGCCGCGCCGCCGCTACAACGAGACGATCCTGGAGACCGGGCACGCGATCCACTCGCTCGCCGGGCCGGTGCGCACGATCGTGGCCGAGGAGACCGCGCATCTGCTCGCCGAACGCGGACATCTCGACTGGGACTCCTTCAACGTGGCCTGGTGGCGCATCGTGCGCCGGATCGTCCTCGGCGACGGCGCCCGCGACGACGACGAGGTCACCGACCTGCTCGCCGACCTGCGGCTACGGGCCAACTGGGCGTTTCTGATGCCGAAGGCCAAGCGGCGCAGGGCCGCGTTTCGCAGGCGGCTCGACGCGCTGCTCGACCGCGCGGAGCCCGGCAGCCTCGCCGCGCGGATCGCCGACACGCCCGCCGAACCCGGCCTCGACCCCCATGGGCAGGTGCCGCACTGGCTGTTCGCCTTCGACGCCGCGGGCATGGCCACGCTGCGCACTCTCGCGGTGCTGGCCACGCACCCCACCCAGCGTGCGAAGGCCCGGCGAGACCTGACCGACGAGGCGTTGCCCTACCTGCGCGCGTGCGTGCTGGAGACCGTCCGGCTGTGGCCGACCACGCCGGTGATCCTGCGGGAGAGCACCACCGCGACGTCGTGGCGGGGCAGCCAGCTGCCTCCGGAGACGACCTTCGTGGTGTTCGCGCCGTACTTCCACCGCGACCCCGAGCTGATGCCGTTCGCCGACCGGTTCGAGCCGGAGCTGTGGCTGGACGGGCGGGCCCGGGAGTACCCGGCGCTGGTGCCGTTCAGCGGCGGGCCCGGCCAGTGTCCCGGCGAGGACCTCGTGCTGTTCGTGACGAGCACGATGCTGGCCGAGTTCCTGCGGCGCGGCAGCTACGAGCTGCGGGCGCCACGCAACCTGAGCGCGCGGCGCAGACTGCCCGCGACGCTCGACAACTTCGGGATCCGCTTCGCGACCTCGCCCCGGTGACGGGCGCGAGTCAGGACGCCCAGGGCAGCTCGACGTAGCTCGCGGGCTCGTCAGCGCAGCCGCAGCCACCCTCGATGGTATGGCACTCGATGACCAGGTCGTGGCGCACGATGTCCAGGTCGGCGCAGCCCTGGTCCGTGCAGTCGGCGCCGCCGTCGGTGTGCCGCACCAGCGTGCCGTGGCAGTGGTCGAGCCCGGTCAGGCAGCTCTTGCAGGTCATGTCCTCTTGGTACCACCGGCCACCGCCTGCTCCGGCGGCGCCACGCCGTGGTCACTCGGTGGTTTTCCGCTTCGTGGCCTTGCGGCCCTTCGTGGTGCCGCGCGCCTTCTTGGCCGCGCTGACGCTGGCCTGCAACGCCGCCATGAGGTCCGTCACCTCGGCCTCCGCCGTCGCCGCCTTGGGCTTGGTGGTCTGCTCCCCCGCGACCTTCGACTCGATCAGCGACAGCAGCGCCTCGCGGTAGCTGTCGGTGTACTTCGACGGCTCGAACACCGTGTCCGACAGCGAGTCGATGAGCGAGGACGCCATGGCCATCTCCTGCGAGCGCACCTGCGGCGCGTCCTCCTTCAGGAACGGGAAGTCGGGTTCCCGGACCTCGTCCGGCCACAGCATCGTGGTGAGCACCATGACGTCGGAGAGCACCCGCAGCACCGCAAGGGCCTCGCGCTGCCGGATCGCCACCTTGGCGATCGCGACCTGGCCGGACTTCTGCAGCGCGTCGCGCAGCAGCACGTACGGCTTGACGCCCATCTTCTGCGGCTCGAGGTAGTAGCTCTTGTCGTAGTAGATGGGGTCGATGGCCTCGAGCGGGACGAACTCCTGCACGTCGATGGTGCGAGAGGTCGACAGCGGCAGGTTCCCCAGTTCCTTGTCGGTGATGACCACCATGCTGCCGTCGGAGAGCTCGTAGCCCTTCGCGATGTCGGCATAGGGCACCTCCTCGCCGTCGACCGTGCAGAACCGCTTGTACTGGATTCGCCCACCGTCGGCCTCGTGCACCTGGCGCAGCGAGACGTTCTTGCTCTCGGTGGCCGCGTAGAGGTGGATCGGGATCGTGACGAGCCCGAACGACACCGCACCCTTCCACATGACGCGCATAGTGAGACGGTACGCCGATCTTGGCTGTTCAGAAGGGTATGAACGGAGGAAAGGCTTGACTATCCACCGCAAGACGGATGTACCGTTTCCTTAGACCGGTATTTTTGTTCCGTAACGCGAAAAGGTGGGCAAGGATGCTCGACGCGGCGGTGCGTGAGGCGCTGACGGCCGCGGTCGGGGCCGCCAACATCGTCTCCGATCCGGTGGGACTGCGCAGCTACGAATGCGACGGGCTCACCGGCTTCCGGCAGGTGCCCTCACTGGTGCTGCTGCCGACCGATACCGCGAGCGTGGCCGCCGCCGTGCGGGTGTGCCACGAGCACCGGGTGCCGTTCGTCGCGCGCGGCGCGGGCACCGGGCTCTCCGGTGGCGCGATGCCGGTGGCCGACGGCGTGGTCATCTCCCTGCAGCGGCTGCGCAGCGTGGTGGAGGTGGACCCCGTGGACCGGCGCGCCGTCGTGCAGCCTGGCGTGACCAACCTCGACATCACCAGGGCGGCGGCGCCGCACGGCCTCTACTACGCGCCGGACCCCTCCAGCCAGCAGGTCTGCACCATCGGCGGCAACGTGGCCGAGAACTCCGGCGGCGCGCACTGCCTGAAGTACGGCTTCACCACCAACCACGTCCTGTCAATGACCGTCGTGCTTCCCGACGGCGAGGTGGTCACGCTCGGCGGCGACAGCGGCGAGCAGCTGGGCCCCGACCTGCGCGGGGTGTTCATCGGGTCGGAGGGCACGCTCGGTGTGGTCTGCGAGATCACCGTGCGGCTGCTGCGCGTGCCGGAGACCGTGCGGACGCTGCTCGCCGACTTCCCGTCCGTCACGGCCGCGGGCGAGGTGGTCAGCGACATCGTGGCGGCCGGGATCGTGCCCGCCGCGGTGGAGATGATGGACAACCTGGCCATCCAGGCCGCCGAGAAGGCCGTCGGCGCGGGATACACGCTCACCACTCCCGCCGCGCTGGTCGTGGAGCTGGACGGGCCGGCAGCCGAGTGCGGCGAGCAGTTCGAGCAGGTCAAGGCGATCTGTGACCGGCACGGCTGCACCCGCCTGCACATCGCGGGCGACGCGGCCGAGCGGGCGAGGATCTGGAAGGGCCGCAAGGCGGCGTTCGCGGCGGTCGGCCGGATCAGTCCCGACTACATCGTGCAGGACGGCGTGGTGCCGAGGACGCGGCTGGCCGAGGTGCTCGGCCGCATCGAGCAGATGGGCACGGCGGCCGGGCTGCGGGTCGCCAACGTCTTCCACGCCGGGGACGGCAACCTGCACCCGCTGGTGCTGTTCGACGCCGACGGCGGCGAGCTGGAGCGCGCGGAGGAGCTGTCGAAGGACATCGCCGAGCTGTGCGTCGAACTGGGCGGGTCGCTGTCCGGCGAACACGGCATCGGCACCGACAAGGCGTGCTCGATGCCGCGCATGTTCGGCGTCGACGACCTCGCCACGATGGATCGCGT
Source organism: Prauserella muralis (assembly GCF_003202285.1). Classification (GTDB taxonomy): domain Bacteria; phylum Actinomycetota; class Actinomycetes; order Mycobacteriales; family Pseudonocardiaceae; genus Prauserella_B; species Prauserella_B muralis. The sequence continues at coordinate 1,285,008 of NZ_MASW01000001.1, read as the reverse complement.
ACGGTCGGCCTTCGATCCGCACAGACTGTGCAATCCGGGCAAGCTGCTGCCGACGCCCCGGCTGTGCGGGGAGAAGCCAGGCCGGTACCGGCCACATCCGCTGGAGGAGGCGGGAGTGATCGAGCGCCTATGACCGCCACCATGCTGGCGCCCACGGACCTGCGGGGCGCGCACGAGGCGCTGGCCGGCACGTCGGGACCGGTGGAGATCAGGGGCGCGGCGACGGCCGCGGACTGGGCCGGCGCGCCCCAGCCGGCGCCGACCGTGCTGGACACGAGCAGGCTCACCGGCGTGCTGGCCTACAACCCCGCGGACATGACGGTCGGTGTGCGGGCCGGAACCCCGCTGCGCGAGCTGCAACAGGAGCTGGCCACGCACGGGCAGCGGGTGGCGTTCGACGCGGCACGGGTGGCCCGCGGCGCGACGGCCGGCGGGCTGGTCGCCACGGCCGACTCGGGTCCGCTCGCCCTCGCCTACGGCTCGATGCGCGACCTGGTGATCGGTGCGACGGTGGTGCTCGCCGACGGCACCGTGGCACGGACAGGAGGCCACGTCATCAAGAACGTCGCGGGCTACGACCTCGCCAAGCTGCTGCACGGCTCGTACGGCACGCTCGGCCTGCTCGCCGAGATCGTGCTGCGGCTGCACCCGATCCCGGCGGCCTCGCGCACCGTGCGGCTCGACGGCGAGCTGCCGGTCGCCGCCGACCGCGCGGCGGCCGTGCTGGCGAGCGCGCTGGAGCCGGTGTCGCTGGAGTGGGCGGACGGCACGCTGCTGGTCCGGGTGGAGGGCACCGTCGAGGGTGCCGACGCCAGGGCCCGCGAGCTGGCCCGGCTGATCGGCGGGTCGGTGCTCGGCGACGACGACGCCGAGGCGGCCTGGGCGCGGCACGCGGAGCTGGTGGACACGGCGAGCGTGCGGATCGGCTGCCGTCCCAGCAGGCTCGCCGGGGTGCTGGCCGAGTGCGGCGGGACGGCCGTCGCCGGGCTCGGCACCGGCATCGGCACGGTCGCCGTGGCGCCGGAACGTGTGGCGGCCGTGCACGACGTGGTCACCGCCGCGGGCGGCATGTCCGTGACGCGACGGCGGCCCGGTAACGGCGTGGGCGCGTGGGGGCAGCGGCCCTCTGCGCTGCGGGTACTGACAGCGGTGAAGAACGAGCTGGATCCGGGCCACCGGCTCGGCAGGGGCCGCTTCGAGGCCTGGTTCGGCGAGGAGGAGGCACGCTCGTGACGGAGTCGAGTTTCGACGCCCACCATCCACCCGCGCGGGACCTGCTCGACGACTGCGTGCACTGCGGGTTCTGCCTGCCGACGTGCCCCACCTACCAGTTGTGGGGCGAGGAGATGGACTCGCCGCGGGGCCGGATCTACCTGATGGATCTCGCCGAGCGCGGCGAGATCGAGCTGCAGGGCGCGTTCACCGAGCACATCGACGCGTGCCTCGGCTGCATGGCGTGCGTGACGTCGTGCCCTTCCGGTGTGCAGTACGACCGGCTGCTCGAGGCGACCCGGCCCCAGATCGAGCGCAACGTGCCGAGGACCCGCTCCGACAGGCTGTTCCGGAACGGCATCTTCGCGTTGTTCCCGTATCGCAGGCGGTTGCGCGCCGCGGCGGTGCTCGGACTTGCGTATCAGAAGCTCGGGCTCGCGCGTCTGGCCGAGCGGGTGCTGCCGCCGAGGTTGCGAGCCACCCAGGCGCTGATGCCGCCGGTGCGGCTGCGCACCGCGTTCGCGACGCTGCCCCGCCGGGTGCGGCCGGACGGCGAGGTGCGGCGCAGGGTGGCGATGCTCTCCGGCTGCGTGCAGGACGTGTTCTTCCACGAGGTCAACGAGGCCACGCAGCGGGTGCTCGCCGCAGAGGGCTGCGAGGTGCTCACCCCGCGGGAGCAGGGCTGCTGCGGCGCGCTGGGCCTGCACGCGGGGCGCGAGGAGCACGCCGTCGTGCACGCCAAGCGCACCATCGAGACGTTCGAGCGGCTGCCGGTCGACGACGTCGTCGTGAACGTCGCCGGGTGCGGCTCGTCGATGAAGGAGTACGTGCACCTGCTCGCCGACGACCCGGACTGGGCGGAGCGGGCGCGCGCGTTCAGCGCGAAGGTGCGCGACGTCAGTGAGGTGCTCGCCGCGCTGGAGCCGCGTGCGCCGCGGCATCCGGTCGAGGCGCGGGTCGCCTACCACGACGCCTGCCACCTGGGCCACGCGCAGGGCGTGCGGGACGAGCCGAGGACGGTGCTGTGCACGATTCCGGGACTCGAGATCGCCGACCTTCCCGAGGCCGAGCTGTGCTGCGGTTCGGCGGGGATCTACAACATGGTGCAGCCCGAGCCCGCCGCGGAACTGGGCGAGCGCAAGGCACGCAACATCCGCTCGGTGAGCCCGGACCTGCTCGTCACGGCGAACCCCGGCTGCCTGTTGCAGATCGGCCGCTATCTCGGCGACGACATCCGGATGCTGCATCCCGTCCAGCTCCTCGACGCCTCGATCCGGGGCGAGCGACTGCCGTGAAGCGGCGCTCACCCCGCGGCGGCCGCCGGGACGTCGCAGGCGGCGGCGATCGTGCCGGTGGCGGTGCGCAGGTAGCGCGCGGAGGCGTACACCGTCGTGCCGTCGACGGTGCCACGCAGCCACCGGCGCTCGCCGGCCACCGCCGCGCCGGGCAGCAGGCATTCCGCGGCGAACGTCTGGCCGTCGTGGAGCAGGCCGGCCCGTGCGCAGACGGTGCCGGGGCAGGCACGCAGGTTCAGCCCGGTGCCGCCCGTGTGCCACACGCGGTACGGGACGGGCTCTCGCTCAGGGGCGGCCTGCGCGGGCTCGGCCGGTGAGGAGGGCGGGGACGGCTGCACCGCGGGCGAGTCGGTCCGGGCGTTCAACGCGAGCAACACCATCGCGGTGAGCACGGCGGTCAGCACCAGCAGCCGCACGAACAGTCCCAGTCGCAACGACACGTACATGGCCGGCCCTCCTCTGCTCGACGGTTCTGCCTGCGCTTGCCGTCCGATTCGCCGGGTCTGCGTGTCGTGCTCGATGGGCTCCTTCAGGGTGAGGTCGGGTGCGAGATCGGCCGGGAAGCGTGTGTTGAGCATCCCGCATTGGGCGCCCGATTTGCAATTCCCAAAATGGCATCCCAGCGATCTCCACCGGAATGGCCTAGCCACGCCGCACCCTCCGCGCGCGACGAGGCCGGAATGGCGGACGCCGACCACTCGAACGGCGTAGCGTCGGAGCGCTGCCGTACGACCAAGGCGCGGGGCTTGCGCGCGCCAGCTAGGATTGCTCGGTGGGAATCCCAATGCGGTTTCCCAGGGCTCGCCACCCACCGACAATCGGAACGAGGTCCCATGGCTTCCCCAGGCCCCGTCGTCCATCGCAGGCGCGTCGCGGAGGAGCTGCGCAGGCTCCGCACCGAGGCCGACCGCACGCTCGAGGAGGTGGCCGACGCGCTGCTGATCTCCACCTCGAAGTTGTCCCGGCTGGAGAACGCGCAGGGCCGCCCGCAGCCCCGCGACGTGCGGGACCTCATCCGGTTCTACGGCATCGAAGGCACCAAGGTCGCCGAGCGGCTGCAGCAGTGGACCAAGGCGGCGCAGGAACGCGGGTGGTGGAGCGACAAGAACATCTCCACCGAACTGAGCACTCACCTGGCGTACGAGGCCGAGGCCGCGGTCGCGCGGGTCTACACCATCCCGATGTTCCCCGTGCTCCTGCAGACGCCGGAGTACTCGCGGGCGTACTACCGGGAGGGCGAGCCGTCGCTGAGTGGCAAGGAGATCGAGCGCTACGTGGAGCTGCGCAAGCAGCGCCAGAAGAGCCTCGACAAGCGCCCCGGCCAGGAGGCGCTGCGGCTCGTCGCCGTCGTGCACGAGTCGGCGCTGTACCAGGTCGTCGGCTCGCACGAGGTGATGCGCGAGCAGTTCCGCCACCTCATCGAACGCTCCACCGCGCACAACGTCGAACTGCGCGTGCTGCCCTTCACCGCGCCTCCGCTGCCGACGATCGGCTGCACCTACGGCTACTTCGAGTTCAGCGAGCCGCTGGACCATGACGTGGTGGACGTCGAGACCCACGCCGGGATCCAGCACCTGGACAGCGCCGACGAGGTGGCGCGCTACCGCGAGCACCACGACCGGCTCTGCGAGCACGCGCTGACCACCGACCAGACCCGTGCCCGGCTTCGGGAAGTCCTCGCCGAGCGCTACACCTGAGCGCAACGCATTCCGGTCGGACCTGTCGCCCCAGCAAGCCAACCGGCCCGGCGGCAGCGAGCCGAAGGTGACCTTGGGTACGCCTCGGGTACCCAAGGTGCCCTTCGGCTCGGCCGGCTCCGGTCTGGATGGGGCCTGGTCCGGCGATCGGCTACCGTTCGTCACGTGAACAGGCGTGGCTTGCCGCCGCTCGCGCGCTGGGCGTTTCTGTGTGCCCTCGCGCTGGCCGTCGTGGCCATGCACCACGTCGACACCGCGCCGTCCGGCCCTCCGGCCACCGGGCAGCACCACGTCGTCGCCCCGGCTCACGCACCGGGCGAGGGCGATCATCCGGCGCCGGGACCCGGTTCCCACGACAGCGGCCTGCTGCATCTGTGCCTCGCCGTGCTCGCCGCCCTCGGCGCGATCGTGCTCGCCTGCCGGGTGCTCCGGCGGCATCGCGCGCACCCGCCGCGAGCGAGGCGGGCCGTCTCCGCGTTCGGCGCCGCCCGCGCGCCGCCACTCCGCTCCGGCCGCGACCTGCTGCATTTCGCCTGCGTGATCCGGGTGTGATGGGCCGCCGTCGCCATGACGGCCGTTCCCCCGCACCCGAAACCAACCACGTAGGTAAGGACTTCCCTTGAGCAAGACAACACTGCGCTTCGTGCTGCCCACGGTCGCCGTCGCCGGGCTGCTCGCCGGCTGCGGCGGCGCTGGCGTCCAGGACCGGCAGGCCACGCCGGCGCCGGAAAGCCCCACCCGGGAGCAGACCCGGCACAACGACGCCGACATCGCGTTCGCCCAGCAGATGATCCCCCACCACCAGCAGGCGGTGGACATGGCGAAGCTCGTCCCGAGCCGGTCCAGCAACCGGCAGGTGCTCGGCCTCGCCAAGGCCGTCGAGCGGGCACAGACCCCCGAGATCCGGCAGCTCTCCGGCTGGCTGAACCGATGGGGAGCGCCCGCATCCGGTGGCCATGGCGCCCACGGCGGTCACGCCATGACCGGCCCGGCCGACATGATGAGCACCCACGACCTGGACAGGCTGGGCTCCCTGCGCGGCCGTGAGTTCGACCGCGCCTGGCTGCGGATGATGATCGAGCACCACCGGGGCGCCATCGCCATGGCCCGCACCCAGCTCGACCGCGGCGCCGACCCGGAGGCCAGGCAGCTCGCCCGGACGATCATCGACACCCAGCAGGCCGAGATCGACACGATGACGGCACTGCTGGGCGACGGCTGAGCGACCCGCCACACCCGGAAGGGGGCCGAGCAGGCACCTCGCGGTGCCGCCGGCCCCCTTCCGGCGTCCGGCCGCGTTCAGCCGTGGCTCTGCACCAGGTCGGCGTTCTTCATCACGTGGTGGATCAGGGTCACCAGCACCTGCTTGGTGGACTCGCGGTCGCGCGCGTCGCACAGCAGCAGCGGAACGGTCTGGTCCACGTCCAGCGCCGCCCGCACCTCCTCGGTGCCGTAGCGGTAGGCGCCGTCGAAGCAGTTGACTCCCACCACGAACGGCAGGCCGCGCCGCTCGAAGAAGTCCACGGCCGGAAAGCACGTCTCCAGCCTGCGCGTGTCGGCGAGGACCACCGCACCGAGCGCGCCACGCGCCAGCTCGTCCCACATGAACCAGAACCGGTCCTGGCCGGGCGTGCCGAACAGGTACAGGATCAGGTCCGGGTTGATCGTGATGCGGCCGAAGTCCAGCGCCACCGTCGTGGTCGTCTTCGCCTCCACACCGGACAGGTCGTCGACGCCCTCCGACGCCGACGTCAGCACCTCCTCGGTGCGCAGCGGGGGGACCTCGCTGACAGACCCGACCATCGTCGTCTTGCCGACCCCGAAGCCGCCCGCGACGAGCAGCTTCACGGCGGTCGCCGTCAGCCGCCGCTGAGGGTCAGAGTTTCCGGATGCCATCGAGAACCGCCTGCAGAACGTGTTGGTCGGGGACTTCGGTCGGGGGAGCGGCCTTGCGGAAGATCACGTAGTTCTGCTCGATCAGATCACTGAGCAGGACCTTCACCACCGGCAGGGGCAGATCGACGTGCGCGCCGACCTCGGCCACCGACAGCGGGCGCTGGCACAGCCGCACGATCTTCGCGTACTCGGTGGGCAACGCGGCCGCCTCGGCCACCGAGGGCAGCGCCACGACGAGCGTCAGCATGTCGAGGCCGTACTGGTCCGACCTGGTGCGGCCGCCCGTCACCGCGTACGGCCGGACCAGCGGTCCCGCCGCGTCGTCGAACCATGCCTCGTCGTAGTCGCTCATGGTGCACTGTGCTGCTCAACCCTCGGCGCCGCGGACAGCGCAGCACCGACTCGCTTGACCATCATGTTCATCGCGTAGGCGACCATGCCCATGTCGGCGTCCTCCGACGTGAGCAGTGCAAGGCACGCCCCGCGTCCCGCCGCCGTGACGAACAGGAACGCGTGGTCCATCTCCACGACGGTCTGCCGCACGTGGCCTCCGCCGAAGTGCCGTCCGGTTCCTCTGGCCAGGCTCTGGAACGCCGACGCCACCGCGGAGAGATGCTCACCGTCCTCTTCGGACATGTTGCTGGACCGGCCGATGAGCAGGCCGTCGGAGGAGAGCACGACGGCGCGGTTGGCGCCGGAGACCTGCTGCACCAGGTCGTCGAGCAGCCAGTCGAGTTCGTTGACTCCGGTGTTCGCCATGGTGTTGTCAGTCTCCAGAAGGGTCGAGGCCGGGTTGCTGGTCGCGGGCCTGCCGGGTGCCGCGCTGGAAGGCGGACAGCCGGCTGCGGGCCTGTTCGGGTGTATCGCTCGGCGCCTCCAGGTTGTCACCGGCGGAATCCGTCTCCATCAGTTGCGGAACGAGATTCTGCTGCCGCCTCCTCCGCGGAAGCGAGGGCCGTCCGGGGGACATCGGCCCCGCAGGCTGGGGCGGGCGGCCGTCGTGCGGCGGGCGCGACTCGGGCGCGGGCCGGGCCTCGTGCTGCCCCCGGACCTCGTGCCGCGGCGGCCGTACCTCGTGGTGTTGCGGCCTGCCCTCGGGCACGGCACGCGCCTCGGCGCCGGACCGCTGCGGCAGCGTCTCCCTCGGCGTGCGGACCGGCAGCGGCGGCGGGCCACCGTTGACCGAGCCGTTCATGGAGCCGTCGAGGGTGTCGCCCCCACCGCCGTCCACCCGCACCTGCTGGCGGGGCGGCCTGCGCCGCGGCGGCACGGACTGCTGCGCCGGGACGACGTCCTCGACGGCGGGGGTGCTGTCGTCGGCCTCGGGCAACGGGCTGAGCAGATCCGACTTCACCAGCACGATCGCGCGCGTGCCGCCGTAGGCCGACTCCCGCAGTGTCACCACGATGCCGTGCTTGTCGGCCAGCCGCGCCACCACGAACAAGCCCAGCCGGGGCTCCTCGGACAGCGCCATGATGCTGAAGTCGGGCGGGTTGCGCAGCATCTCGTTGAGCTGCTCGCACTGCTCCGGCTCGATGCCGAGGCCCTGGTCCTCGACCTCGACCACGATGCCCTTGCCGACGATCTCGCCACGGACCTCGACGCGCGACTGTGGCGGGGAGAACGACGTCGCGTTGTCGATCAGCTCGGCGAGCAGGTGGACGAGGTCGCCGACCACCGGGCCCGCCACGGCCAGCGAGGGCAGCTTGCCGACGCTGACGCGCTTGTAGTCCTCGGTCTCGGCGTTGGCCGCGCGTACGAGGTCGGCCAGCGCCACCGGGTTGCGCCACTGCCTGCCCGGCTGCTCGCCACCGAGAATGATCAGGTTCTCGGCGTTGCGCCGCGCACGGGTGGACAGGTGGTCGAGCCGGAAGAGCATGTCCAGCTGGTCCGGGTCCTCCTGCTTGCGCTCGGCCTGGTCGAGCGCCTGGAGCTGCCGGTGCACGATCACCTGGCTGCGGTGGGCGATGTTGAGGAACACCTTCTTGGTGCCCTCCCGGGTCTTGGCCTCCTCGACGGCGGCGGCGATGGCGGTCTGCTGCGCCTTGTTGAACGCGTCGGCCACCTGCCCGATCTCGTCCTCGCCGTGGTCGAGGAACAGCACTTCCTCGTCCAGGTCGACGGACTCGCCCGCCCGCACCCTGCCGACGATCTCCGGCATCTGCTCCTCGGCGATGTCCAGCGTCTCCTCGCGCAGCCGCTTGAGCCGCTGCACCAGCCGGTTGGACATCCGCCAGGCGATGAGGAACAGCGCGATGGCGACAACCAGCACGGCGGCGCCCGCGATGATCGAGGTCACGAGCGTCTGCTCGGCGTCGTCGAGCGCGATGTCGGTGGCGTTGGAGCTCTGCTGGATGTAGAGGTTCATCAGTGCGGCGCCGACATCGCGTGCCGCGGCCCGCCACTCGTCCTCGGCGATCGGCAGCTGGGACTGGTTGCCCCGCAGGAAGGCGTTCTCCACCGTGACCAGCCGCTGCCACGCCTCGCTGCGTACGAGCTGCTCGTACTGCTCGCGGACCGACGGGATCATTTCGGGCACGGCCGAGGCCAGCTGCGCGTGGTAGGCGCCGATCTGACCGACGTAGGTGCGGAACTCCTGCTCGTTCAGCCCGCCGCCCGCGACACCGGCCGCGGCGAGCGCGTCACCACGCGACATGCCGTCCGCGCTGGTGAACAGGGGCATCGCCGTGACGCGCAGGTAGGCGGTCTCGGCGTCCGGCGCCTCCTGCGCCACGCCGTTGAGGCCGGTGGCGAACTGGTCGATCAGCCGGTTGTAGAAGTCGTAGGCCTCCTGCAGCGACGGCCTGCCCGTGTCCACCTGCTGGCGGAACGCGGGCAGCTGCGCGAACTGTCGCGCCGTGGCGACGATGCTGCGCTGCACGTTCTCCGGTGCCTCGCCGACCATGCCCTGCAGCTCGGCGTTGATCGCCGCCGCGGCCTGATCGGTCTTGGCCCGCTGCTGTTCCAGCTCCCCGCGGTTGCCGCCGTTCGAGGCCAGGTCCTGCAGGGTGAGCCTGCGCTCCTCACGCACCGCGGCGAAGAACCGCGCTCCGGGCTCGGCCGCGTCGTGGACCTTCGTGGCGAAGTCCCGCACCTTCACTGCGTCGTAGACCAGGTATCCCGCCAGCGCGACGCCCGCGAGCAGGAGGGCGACGCTGGGCACGAACGCGATCGCGAGCACGCGGACTCGAATCGACGAACGCCGGCGTGACCCGAACAGTTTCTTGAACAACGCGCTCAAAGGCCCTTTCGAAAGACACGGTGGTAACTGGTGTGGGCCCCCGCACCCGACGCTGAAGCTCCGTCACGCCCGACGTAAGCCATCGCTTAGCACGAGATTAGGCAGCCAGGCAAACATGAGTCAACTTCACTGCTCCGTCCGGCCGAACAGGCATATCGGGCAATGCGCCCGGTCTGACCAGAGCGGATGCTCCCGCCCGGTGAACGGGTGACGTAGCACACGGTGACCAAGTTCATTCCCGCCGAAGGTGCCAGGATTCCCTTCACTGAGCGGAACCGAGAACTCGCTCAGCGGCATCAGATAACCGTCCTTTTCGGACCTGGTAACCGCGTGCGACCGACCGGCGATAGGTGGGCAGGACCAGTACCGAGGAGGCCGGTGTGATGTTGAAGCGCGCTGGCAGGCTCTCCATGACCCAACGCCTGCTGCTCGTGATGGCGTCGCTCGCGTTCGCGGCGACGGCGGCGGTGCAGGCCTTCCTGGCCGGGACGATGGCCGAGTGGTGGCCGGTCGTCCTCGCCGTGGCCCTTGCGCTCGCCGCGTTGTTCTGCGCCGCCGCGGCGGTACGGCCGTGGCTGCGTGACCGCCGCGACCTGCCCTGAGAGGGCTCCCCGGGAAATTTCTCTCCGGGTGTCGATCTGGTGCGGCGCCGTTCGACGTGTCAGCGAGACCGCTTTCCGGCGACACCGACGCGAGAGGACCCCGCACCATGACCGCCACCACCGCCACCACCGCCACCACCGCCAACACCGCCAACACCGTCGGCACGACCCGCGACGAGACGACCACCCACCGCGAGCCTTCCGTGCGACGCGGAGCCCGCACCCCGCAGTGGGCCACCGGCGCCGCCATCGCCGCGCTCCGGATCGTGGCGTCCTTCCTGTTCCTGCTCCACGGTCTGCAGGGCCTCGTCGGCGCGTTCGGCGGCATCGACGGCGCGGGCACCGCGATGGCCTTCGGCGCGTGGCCCGGCTGGTGGGCAGGCGTCATCGAGACCGGCGCGGGCGCGCTCGTGCTGCTGGGGCTGTTCAGCAGGCCCGCCGCCCTGCTCTGCTCGGGCGCGATGGCCTACGCCTACTTCACCGTGCACCAGCCGATGGGCCTGCTTCCGCTGCAGAACCTCGGTGAGCAGGCCGCCCTCTACAGCTGGATCTTCCTGCTCATCGCGGTGGCAGGTCCCGGAGCGTGGGCTCTGGACAACCTCCGGCGCCGCGGGCGGAAAAGCTAGCGCGCACACGGAACCCGGATCCCCCCTCGGCCGTCGTAGGCCGAGGGGGGATCCGTGCTTGTTCCGGACTCACCGTTGGGAGGCCCGCGTGCGTGGGTCGATACGCGCCACCCTCGCCGTGCTGCTGCTGGCGCTGTTCCCCGTCTTCGTCGTCGGGGTGGGCGCGGGCGCGGTGATCGCGGGCCTGCGCATCGGCCAGCGGACTGGTCTGTACCTCGTGATCGCAGGCGCAGGGATGGCGCTCGCGCTCGGTTTCGCACTGGTCCAGGCACTGCGCACGCGCCTGGTGCCGCCGGAAGGGCCGAAGCCCGCCCGGCACGAGCAGCCGGGGCTGTGGCGGCTCGTCGACGAGCTGGCGGCACAGGCGGGGACCCGGCCACCGGAAGAGATCGTGCTCGTGCCCGAGGTCAACGCCGCCGTCCGGGAGGATGCCCGGCTGCTCGGCCTGCGCCCGGGACGGAGGTACCTGATGCTCGGGCTGCCGCTGCTGGCCGCGCTCGATGTCGCCGAGCTACGCGCGGTGCTGGCCCACGAGCTCGGCCACTACGGCGGCGGGCACACCCGGCTGCTGGCGGCGAGCTACCGCGGTGCCGAGACGCTCGGCCGCACCCTCTCCCGGCTCGACGCGGGACCCGCGAAATGGATCCTCACCGGCTACGGGTGGGTGTACGCGGTGCTGTCGCGCTCGGCCAACCGGGCGCAGGAGCTGCAGGCCGACGCCTACGCCGTGGCGGCGGCCGGGCGGGCGGCCACGGCCTGCGCGCTGCGCAGGACCGCCACGCTGGACGCGGCGTGGAACGCCTTCACCGACCGCTACCTCCGGCTGCCGGGCCTGGCGCAGCGCACGCCCGACATCCTGCTCGGTTTCCGGGCCTTTCTCGGCCACCCCCGCCAGCGCCAGGCCCTTGCCGCGCTGGAGCGGCGGGTGCTCGACACCCGGCCGCGGTCGTTGCTGGACAGCCACCCGACCGTCCGGCGCAGGCTGGCCGCGATCGACCGGCTGCCGGAGACGCCGGCCCACCCGGACCCGCGGCCTGCGTGGCAGGTGCTGGCCGAGCCCGGAACGGTGATTCCCGCCGCCGAGCAGCGGCTCTACATCAGCGGCGAGCTGGGGCCACGAGCGAGCTGGGCCGAGATCGTCCGCCTCGCCGGGGCCGCCGAAGCGGCGCGGGGTGCCGAACTGCTGGCCAACGCCGCCCGCACCTCGGGCGCGGCACCGGGCGCGACCCTCGGCGAGATCCTGCAGGCGGTCCACCGCGGCGAAGCGGAACGGCTCATCCGTCCCCTGCTCGGCCCGAGGGCGGGTAGGCAGGAGGTGGCGCAGGCGGTCACGGAGGGGCTCGCCGAGCTGCTCGCCGACGTCGTGGTCTGCGCGCTGCTCGTCCAGTGCCGGGCCAGACACGAGCTCGACTGGGGCGAGGGCTGGCGCGTCATCGGCCCGACCGGGGAGCTGAGACCCGTGGAGCTGGCGGCACAGGCCGTCGGCAACCCAGCCCTGGCGCCGCGGTTCGCGCAGCAGTGCGTGACTCTGGGGGTGCCGCTCGACTTCGTTCCCCCGCCCGCGGGCAGGCCGGCATCCCGCCGTCCCGGCTCGGCAGGCGAGCCGCGGCTGATGGCGGCGGCGCCCGTGGTGCGCGCGCTCGGCAAGAACTGGGACGTGCTGGTGTACGACACCGGGCTGCTGCTGATCCCGGTGAAAGTGGCCGGCCTCGCCGGGCAGCGCCTGGCCGCGGTGTCCGGTCAGGCCGGGCACTGGCAGCGCAAGCGCATCGAGAAGCTGCTGGCGCACGGCACGCAGCGTCGGCTCAGCCACCCCGGCGCCCGCTGGCTCGCCATCGACACCATGCTCGGCGGCGACCACAAGAAGTTCCTCACCGGTGGCGGCAAGGTGGCGCTGCGGTTCGCCGACGGCCAGACCGCCACGCTGCGCACCGAGGACGACGCAGGCTACGCGGCACTCGTCGCGTTTCTCGACGCCCTGCCGCAGGCCCTGCCCCACAGGCGCTGACCCGACTGGTCGCGACGCGGCGTCCGAAAGGCGCCAGCGCGGGCAGCACGCCCCCGACACGCTGGACGGCATGACGTTTCGCATCGCACCGCTCGACGAGGCCCTTGCCAAGGAGGTCCGCACCACGCTGCGCTCCCCCGGCTACGGCCATCCCGCGTGGACCGACGTCCCGTCCTCACCCGCACCCTGCCGGGTGTGCCTGCATCCGATCCTGCCCGGCGAGGAACGGCTGATCGGCTTCACCTACGACGCGTTCTCGGGCCTCGAGGACCTGCCGCTGCCGGGCCCGGTCTTCGTGCACGAACGCGACTGCACGCCGTACCGCGACACGGCGCGCTTCCCGCCGCTGCTCGGCAACAGCGGCGTGGTGCTGGACGCCTACCGCCGGGGAAGGCGGCTGCTCATCGAGCGCCGCGCCGCCAAGCCCGAGATCGAGACGGCCCTCGGCGAGCTGCTGGGCCGCCCCGAGGTGGACTACGTGCACGTCCGCAGCGCCACGGCGGGCTGCTACCTGTGCACGGCGCTGCCCGCGCAGAGCCGCTGAGCGCAGAACTCGCGGGCCTGAGCGCAGAACTCGCGGGTCTGAGTGCAGAACTCGCGGGTCTGAGTGCAGGACTCGCGGGCCTGAGTGCAGGACTCGCGGGTCTGAGTGCAGGACTCGCGGGGTCAGCGGATCCGGCGTTCCTGCCCCGCCCAGGCGCGTTCGCGCAGCACGTACTTCTGGATCTTGCCGGTGGAGGTCTTCGGCAGCTCACCGAAGACCACCGACTTCGGCGCCTTGAAGTGCGCCAGCCTGGCCCGCACGTGCTCGACGAGCTCGGTCTCCGTCGCCGACGCGCCCTCGTGCAGGGTGACGTAGGCGGCGGGGACCTCGCCCCAGTGCTCGTCGGGCACCGCGATCACGGCCACCTCCAACACCGCCGGATGGTCCGCGATGGCCTGCTCGACCTCCACCGAGGCGATGTTCTCACCGCCGGAGATGATCACGTCCTTGCTGCGGTCGCGCAGCTCCACGTAGCCGTCGGGATGCAGGACCCCGAGGTCGCCCGTGCGGAACCAGCCGTCCGGGGCGGCCTGCTTGGTCGCCTCGTCGTCCTTGAAGTAGCCGAGCATCACGTTGTTGCCACGCAGCGCGATCTGCCCCACCGACGCGCCGTCGGCGGGCACGTCCTCACCGTCGTCGCCGATCACCCGCACCCGGCAGGCGATCATGTTGCCCACGCCCTGGCGCGCCTTGAGCCGGGCCTGCTCGTCGGCGGGCAGCCCGTTCCACTCCGGCCGCCAGTCGCAGATCATCGCGGGGCCGAACGTCTCGGTGAGCCCGTACAGGTGTGTCACCTCGAAACCCAGCTCACCCATGCGGCGCAGGATGGCCGGGGTGGGCGGCGCGCCACCCGTCGCCACGTGCACCGTGCGCTCCAGCGGCTCCGCCTCGGGCGCGTAGGCCAGCATCGACAACACCGTCGGGGCACCGTTGAGATGCGTGACGCCCTCCTCGCGCAGCAGCCGCCACACCTCGCCGGGCTCCACCTTCGGCAGGCACACGTGCGTCGCCGCGGCCGCGGTGACCGCCCAGGGGAAGCACCAGCCGTTGCAGTGGAACATCGGCAGCGTCCACAGGTGCACCGCCGAGGGCGACAGCCCGGTGTGCCCGGCCATCGCCAGCGCCTGCAGGTAGGCGCCCCGGTGGTGGTACATGACGCCCTTCGGCCTGCCCGTCGTGCCGGAGGTGTAGTTGATCGACAGCAACGCCCGCTCATCGCCGGGTGTCTCCGCGCGCGGGCTCGCCTCGGCCAGCAGCCGCTCGTACTCCGGCCCGGCGCGGATCACCACCGGCGGCGACGGCAGCCCGTCGAGTGCCGCGGCCACGAGGTCGTCGAACAGCGGGTCGTGCACGAGCACGGCGGCCTCGCTGTGCTCCAGGATGTAGGCGACCTCGCCCGCCGCCAGCCGGGTGTTGATCGCCACCAGCGGCGACGCCGCCCACGGGACCCCGAAGTTGGCTTCCAGCAGCACGTGCGTGTTGGGTGCCAGCACCGCCACCGGTCTGCCCTGGGCCAGGGGTGCCAGCGCACCGGCGAGCCTGCGGCAGCGCTCGTGCAGCTCGGCGTAGGTCCACCGGCGCGCGCCGTCGACCACCGCCACCCGGTCACCGTGTGCGGCGGCCGCTCGATCGAGAAACGACACCGGTGTCAGCGGCTCGAACGAGAGATCACCCGACATGCACCGAGCTTCGGCCACGAGCCGTGCCCGGGTCAACGCTCAGCCGGGCAGCCCCTCCAGCCTGCGCGTGTGCACCGGCCCGGCACGCAGTTCGGGATTCGCGAGCAGGCGGCGGTGCAGGCTCGCCGTGCTGCGCACGCCCTCCACCCGCAGCTCGGCCAGCGCCTGCGTCCCGCGGTGTCGCATTCCGACGGTGATCGCGACGGCGTACGGCACGCTCAGCGGGGTTGACCTTTCCCCAGGGACAGGACTCACCGTCGAGACCGGCCGGGCGCGGTGCCCGGTGCGAGGGAGGGACATGGCCAGGCTGAGCATCGGCGAGTTCGCGCGGGCGTCCGGGCTGACGCCCAAGGCACTGCGGCTCTACGACGAGTTGGCGCTGCTGCCGCCCGCACACGTCGACCCGCGCTCCGGGTACCGCTCCTACGAGCGGCGCCAGCTGGACCGGGCGCGGCTCGTGGCGGGCCTGCGGGCACTGGGCATGCCGCTGGCCCGCATCCGAGTGGTGTGCGATCTGGCACCACACGCGGCGGCCGCCGAGGTACTGACGTACTGGCGTCAGGTGGAGGCCGACACCGCGGCGCGGGGCGAGCTCGCCGCCCTCCTCGTCGACCAGCTGTCCGGAAAGGACAACAATATGACAGGCAACGAGGCACTGATCCGTCCGCACGCGGTGGCACGTACCGACCGGGGGCTCGTCCGAGAGTCCAATCAGGACGAAGCATACGCGGGCAGTTGGCTGTTCGCCGTCGCCGACGGGTTCGGCGACGACGCCGCATCCACCGCGGCGATCACGGCGCTGCGGCGCGCCGACACCGCCGTGCCCGCGGCCGGGCTGCTCACGGCTCTCGGCACGGCGACGGCCGGGGCACGGTCGGCCGTGCACACCGTGGCGGCCACGCTCCCAGCGGGCCAGGACGCGGGCACAACACTCACGGCGATGCTGTGGTCGGGCGGGCAGTTCGCGCTCGCCCACGTCGGCGACTCACGTGCCTACCGGCTGCGAGAGGGAGCACTGACCCGGATCACCCACGACCACAGCTGGGTGCAGTCACTGGTCGACGAGGGCAGGCTCACCCCTGACGAGGCCGCGGCGCACCCGCAGCGGCCCCGCCTGCTTCGGGCCCTCCACCGGGGCGACGAGGCCGAGCCCGACCTACACCTGCGCGAGGCGAGGGTGGGTGATCGTTACCTGCTGTGCTCTGACGGACTGCACGCCGTGGTCGCGGAGGACCGCCTGCGCGACCTGCTCGCCACTGCCGCCAGCCCCGGCGCCGCCGTGCAGGACCTCACCGCCGCCGCCCACGCCGAGGGAGCACCGGACAACGTCGCCTGCGTCGTGGTGGACGCGCTGGACAGGCCCGCTACGCTATGACAACTGTCATAGGGAGGGTCGCGGATGGACGAGCGAACGGCGAGGCGCCTGTGGCACCTGGTCGAGCCGGTGCACAGCGTCACCTACTTCACCGAGGAGTCCCGCGCGGCCGCGGACGCCGCGGGCATGCGGGGATTCTGGATGGGCTACTTCGGGATGCGCTCCGCTCCGCTGGGCGCCGTCGGGCCCGCGGTGGTCACGAGCTGCTACTACGTGTTCCACCGTGACAGGGTGGCGCGTGCGCTGCCCGACGCCTGGAGCCACGCCGGCCCGGAGCGGCTGCTCGCCGCCCGGCTCGCCGGGGCGGGCGCCGCACTGCGCCGCCTGTGCGGCGACGCGCTGATCGACTCGCCGGACACCGCGCTCGCGGCGGACCTGGCGTGGCAGGCCGCGGCCGCCGCCGACACCCGCGGCCGCGTGCTGGGCGCCGCGAACCAGGCACTCGACCGGCCGGACGAGCCACACCTGGCGCTGTGGCAGGCCGCCACCACGCTGCGCGAACACCGCGGTGACGGCCACGTCGCGGCGCTGGTCAGCCACGGCATCGGGCCGGTGCAGGCGCAGCTGCTCAAGGTCGCGGCGGGCGAGTCGGACGGCGAGTTGCTGCGCACCGGCCGCCAGTGGGACGACGAGGCGTGGCAGGCCGCCACCGAGGACCTGCGAGCCCAGGGCTGGCTCGACGGCGACGGCCACCTCACCGCGGCGGGCAGGGCCGCGCACGAGGAGGTCGAGCGGCTCACCGACGCCGCCGCCCTGTCG
The DNA here is from genome assembly GCF_003202285.1 of Prauserella muralis. Taxonomy (GTDB): domain Bacteria; phylum Actinomycetota; class Actinomycetes; order Mycobacteriales; family Pseudonocardiaceae; genus Prauserella_B; species Prauserella_B muralis. Next base: position 1,268,074 of record NZ_MASW01000001.1, on the reverse strand, counting down.
CCGTGGCGGGCACTCGGCGAGCGGGACACCGAGCGGCTCGCCGGGTTGCTGGCCCCGCTGGCCCGCGCGGCGAGCGGTGTCATCCCGCCGGGCAACCCGGTCGGCCTCACGGCGACGGCAGGCCGATGACCGAGCGTTCGCCGAGGGAGCGGATGGTCTACAGCGCCGCGCAGCTGATCAGGGCGCACGGTGTCAGCGGCACGAGCCTGCGCGACGTCGTCGCCCACGCGCGGGCACCGCGCGGATCGCTCGCTCACTACTTTCCCGGCGGCAAGGAACAGCTGGTCGCCGAGGCTGTCGCGTGGACCCGGCGGTACGTGGGCAGGCAGGTCTCGCGGTTCGTCGCCGCGCTCGACCCGCCCGTGCCGTCCGGGTTGTTCCGGGCCATGGCAGGCCAGTGGCGCGACGAGTTCACCTCGGCGGGCTTCGGGCGCGGCTGCCCGCTCGTGGCGATCACGGCCGGCGAGGCGGACAACGACAGCGTGCGGGAGGCCGTGCGCGACGCCTTCGACGGCTGGCAGCGGCCGGTGGCAGCGGCCCTGACTGACCTGGGCGTTCCCGCGGAGCGGGCCGAGCCGCTGGCGCTGCTGATGATCAGCGCGCTGGAGGGGGCGATCGTGCTGGCCAGGGTGCGGCGGGACGTCGAGCCGCTGGACACGGTGGTAGCCGAACTCGCGCCGCTGCTCGACGCGGCCGTGGTGACGTAACTCATCCTGGCCCGTGGCGATAGTCCAGATGTCCACCCAGGTCCGTCGGTGGGAAGCGAGGACACCATGAACACGAGCACGATCCCGCAGGAACAGCAGCCGGGCCCGGATGCCCCGCCCACGGCGGGCGAGCCCGGAGCCGACGAGCCTGCGCCGAGCGGCTCCCTCGCCGACGACGATGAGTTCGCTCCCACCATCGTGCGCGGACGCGAGTAGCGGCCCGCGGCACTAAACTGTCCGGCCATGGCCACGGATAGTGCTACCAGGGCCGATGCAGAACTCCCCCTGCGGGAACGCAAGAAGCGGCGCACCCGCAGGGCGCTGGAGGAGACCGCGCTGCGACTGTTCGGTGAGCGCGGCTTCGACGCCACGACGCTCGACGAGCTCGTCGACGAGGTGGCGATCTCCAAGCGCACGTTCTTCCGCAACTATGCATCCAAAGAGGACGTCGCCATGGCCGCGGAGATCGAGCTGTGGGACGCCTACGTCGCCGAGGTCCGGGGCGCCGACCTGCACGGGCCGGTCCTGGCCTGCCTGCGCGACGCGCTGGTGGCGGCGGTGCGCAGACTCGGTGACGACTGGGATCGCCGGTTCGTCGCCACGCGCACGCTCGTCGACCGCACGCCGACGCTGCGTGACCGCAGCCTCCTGCTCTCCGTGACCGTGCAGGAGCGCATCGTGTCGGCGCTCGAGGACAAGCTGGGCCTCGACGGGCGCAAGGACATGCGGCTGTGGCTGGTCGGCGAGGTCTCGCTGTCGGCGTGGCGCTGCGGGTCGAAGAACTGGGTCGCGGGCAGGGGCACCGTGGAGGGCGGCCGCGGGCAGGATCGCACCCGGACGCTCATCCGCCGCGTGGAGGAGGCCTTCGACACGATCCCGGACAGCCTCGCGCTGTGCGCGTAGGCACCACGTGCCATACCGGAGCGGGCGTCGTCAGCCGCCCTCGGCCACCAGCGGCTCCAGCGCCAGTTCGGGATGCTGACGCTGCAGGATGCGCATCGCCATCTCGTCCTCGAACAGCGCCAGGTCGGCGCCGTCGGCACGGGTCACGACCTCGCTGCGGCGCCCCGCGTCCACCATCGCGCGCTGGGCCGGGTCGGCCAGCCTGCGCACGGCGCTGTAGGGCAGCCGGTCCAGCCGCACCGGCGACGAGAACTCGTGCTCGAGCCGGTGGGCCGCCACCTCGAACTGCATCGGCCCCACCGCGGCGAACACCGGGGCCGCATCACCCCGCAGGTCCGACTTCAGCAGCTGCACCACGCCCTCGGAGGCCAGCTGGTCGACACCCTTGCGGAACTGCTTGGCGCGGCTGAGATCAGCGGGCCTGGCCACCGCGAAATGCGCGGGCGCGAAGCTCGGCAGCCCGGGAAAGCGCACCGCGGGCCTGCCCGCGTAGAGCGTGTCGCCCACCCGCAGCGCCGAGGCGTTCACCAGGCCGATGACGTCACCGGGATACGCGGTGTCCACAGTAGACCGCTGCTGGCCGAACACCTGCTGCACGTACTTGGTGGCGAACGGTTTCTTCGTGGTGGCGTTGGTGACCACCATGCCCCGCTCGAACACCCCCGAACACACCCGCGCGAACGCCACCTGGTCGCGGTGGGCCGGGTCCATGCCCGTCTGCACCTTGAACACGAACGCGGAGAAGTCGGCATCCAGCGGGCGGGGGTTGCCGTCGACGTCGATCCGGGGCTCCGGCGCGGGCGCCAGCTCCACCAGCAGATCCAGCAGGTGCCGCACGCCGAAGTTGAGCACGGCCGCGCCGAACAGCACGGGCGTGGCGGACGCGTCGTAGAAGCGCGCGGGGTCGAACTCGCCGCCCGAGGCCGCCATCAGCTCGGCCTCCTCCACCGCCCGCGTCCAGTCCGCGCCCTCCACGGCGGCGGCCTCGGCCGCGTCGAGCCGCTGCTCGTCGGCGGCGGTGGCACCACCGGCCGTGCGGGCGTAGCGCACGAACGAGCCGTCGGCGACATCGAGCACACCCCGGAAGTGCCCGGCCTCGCCGACCGGCCAGGTCAGCGGCATCGGCTGCAGGCCGATCCGCTCCAGAAGCTCGTCACACAGCTCCAGCGCCTCCCGGCCGGGCCGATCCCACTTGTTGACGAACGTCAGCACCGGGATGCCGCGATGCCGGCACACGTCGAACAGCTTGAGCGTCTGCGGCTCGAGACCCTTCGCCGCGTCCAGCAGCATCACCGCCGAGTCCACCGCCGAGAGCACCCGGTAGGTGTCCTCGGAGAAGTCGGCGTGGCCGGGCGTGTCCAGCAGGTTGATCACGGTGCCGTGATACTCGAACTGCAGCGCCGCCGAGGTGATCGAGATCCCCCTGGCCCGCTCCATCTCCATCCAGTCCGACACCACGCCACGGCGCCCGGCCTTGCCGTGCACCGCGCCCGCCTCCGAGATCACCCTGGCATGCAGGGCCAGCGCCTCGGTCAGCGTCGACTTCCCCGCGTCGGGGTGACTGATCACGGCGAAGGAGCGCCGTCTGCCCGCCTGTTCGGCCGCGGTCACCGCCGCCGCCGATCGTTGCACTCACACATCAACACAAAACTCTACCGTTACGTCACGGTTTGCCGTCGGTCAGCCCGCCCGTGCGGCGCTGGGTGTCTCGTCGCCGAGCGCGGCACGCAGCGTGGCGGCGAACCCCTCGGCGCTCTCCAGCTTGGCGCGCAGCTCGGTGCAGCGGTACTCGGCCGTGTCCGTGAACTCGCGCAGCCGCTCCCGCTGCTCCTTGCGCAGGCGGGGCGCCCGGCCCCCGCCGGCCCGCTCCGGCTCGAGCAGCTCCAACAGCTCCCGCATCTCCTCCAGCTGGAAGCCGAGCGGCTTCATCCGCATGACCAGCTGGAGGCGGGCCACGTCGGGCTCGGTGTAGAGCCGGAACCCGCCCTGGCTGCGGGCGCTGGGGGTGACCAGCCCCACCTCCTCGTAGTAGCGGATGGTGCGCAGGGACAGTCCGGTGCGAGCGGCGACCTCGCCGATCTGCATGTGCTCGCCCACGCGACAACCTCACTTCCGCCGTACCGGGCCTCAACGGTACCGGCTTCCGTGGCTGTGCGTGCGCGACGGAGTTCGCGCGGTGATCGACGTCCACCGGGGTCCACTATGGACGTCAGGCGATGTCGTCTGATGTGCGGATACCGCTCACCCTTCCTTAACGTCAAGGTAGTATTTCAGCCTGTGAACCCACGGTCTTTCCCGTCGGTGGAGGCGTACAACGCCGCCTACCCCGACTGCCCCATCCCCACGGATCCGGCCACGCGTCACGGCCTGCGCGGCTACCAGGCGGCCATGAGCGGTGTCACGGACGACGTGACGGGCACGGAGGGCTCGCTGACACTCGACTTCCTTCCCGGCGGCGCGCCGGGGCCGCACGAGGGCGACCGCACCGGCACGGTCGTGGCGACGCACTGGGGTGACGGGCCGGTGCTGGTGCTCGCCGAGCGGGTCTCGCTGCGGGCGGCCTGGCGGGCCATCACCGATCAGTGGCCCACCCGGCTCTCCGAGGTGCGGATAGCGCTCACACACGTCCCGTCGTGACCGGCAGGGCGGCCGGACCGCGCAGGTTGATCCGGCCGTTCCACGTCACGTCCCCGGCGAGCGCGAGCCCGGGAAGGCGCGCCAGCATGCGCTCGAACACGACGCTCGCCTCCAGCCGCGCCAGCGACGCGCCGAGACAGTGGTGCACGCCCGCACCGAACGACACGTGGTGGCGCGCGCCCTCGCGGTCCACGCGCAGGGTCTCGGCGTCCGGGCCCCACCGTCGCTCGTCGCGGTTGGCCGAGGCCAGCAGTGCCAGCACGAACGAACCCGCCGGGATCTCGACGCCGCCGACCACGGTCGGTTCGAGGGTGATCCGCCTGCTCTCCTGCACCGGGCTGTCGTAGCGCAGCAGTTCCTCGACCGCACCGGGCACCAGTCCGGGATCGGCGCACAGCGCGGCCAGCTGGTCCGGATGCCGCAGCAGCGCCAGCGTCCCTCCGGAGAGCAGGTTCACCGTCGTCTCGTGGCCCGCGATGTAGAGCAGCAGCACCTGCGCCACGAGCTCCGCGTCGCTGAGCACGTCGCCGTCCTCCTCGGCCTGGACCAGCGCCGTCAGCAGGTCGTCGGCGGGGTGCTCGCGCTTCCACGCGATCATGTCCAGCGCGATCGCGTCGAGCTCCTCGTTGGCCGAGGCGATGGCACGCATCAGGTCGGGGTCGAGCACCGGTTCCAGCGACCGCACGACCAGCCCGCTCAGCTCCCGGACCCGCTCGTGGTCGGTGGGCGGGGTGCCGAGCATCTCCGCGATCACCGCGAACGGCAGCGGAAACGCCAGTGCGGGCACGAGGTCCACGGTGCCCGCGCGGGCGATCTCGTCGAGCATGCCGTCGACCAGCTCGGCGACCCTGGGGCGCAGCGCCTCGACCGCGCGCGGGGTGAACGCCTTGGAGACCAGCCTGCGCAGCCGCGTGTGATCCGGAGGGTCGCGGTCCAGCATGGACAGTCCGTCCATCCGCGGCTGCCGGTCGCCGTAGACCTCCTCCCGCAGGTACCGCATGGGTCCGTCCACCGGCGCGAGGTTGCGTTCCTCCACCGAGGCGCCAGAGCGCAGCAGCGCCGAGACGTCGTCGTAGCGGGACACCACCCAGAAGCCGAGCGGGTGCTGGTAGACCGGCGCGGCCTCGCGCAGCCGCGCGTACTGCGGATACGGGTCCTCCACGAAGCCCTCGGCGAAGGGATCGAACAGCGGCGTCTCCTGCGTGGCGCTGCCGGACATACGCCTACCCCCTGTCGGTCACATACACTGTGTATGTCGTTAAGCTCAGCGTATGCCTGCTGTCAAGAGCCGCCGCGAGATGTACTCGGAGGCCACCCGTGCCGCCCTGCTGGAGGAGGCGACCGCGCTGTTCGCCGGACGCGGTTACGCGGGCACGTCGCTGGAGGACGTCGCGGCGGCCACCCGGGTCACCCGGGGCGCCGTGTACCACCACTTCGCGAGCAAGCAGGCGTTGTTCGAGGCGGTACTGGACCAGCAGGAGTCGCGGGCCATGCGCGAGGTGGCCGACGCGGCGACCTCGGCCAACCCGCGCGAGGCGGCGCTGCAGGCGCTGGGCGCGTTCCTCGACCGGTGCTGCGATCCCGTGTACGGGCGGCTCTGCTGGCAGGAGGCGCCGACCGCCCTCGGCTTCCGGCGCTGGAAGGAGTGCGAGGAGCGCCACGCCTACGCGCTCGTCGAACAGTTCGTCGAATCGCTGATGGAAGCCGGATACCTCCCGCGCACGGCGCGGGACACCACCATCCAGTTCTTCTTCTGGATGCTCGGCGGAGCGGGGCTGGCCCTGTCCGCGGCGCCACCCGAGGACAAGCGGCGCGTACGCGACGAGTGGTTCGAGCTCATGCGGCGCTCGCTGTCCGGGCCGCAGTCCTGATCGCACACCTGCCGATCGGCAGTGGACACTCGCACGGACGCCAGGAATCGGCGTCGAAGAAGTGAACTCGGCCACAGTACCGGCGTGCCCGGGTTAGGGTCGGCGCGTGAACCGGGACCAGCTCGCCGCCATCGCCGCGCAGACCGACGAGATCGTCGCCGAGGGCCGGTACACCAGCGGATCCGGGCAGTCCGTGCACATCGCGCCCGCCGTCGCCGAGTCGGTGCGCGCCACCCGGCTGTACCTTCCCCACGAACCGGTCGTTCCTCGCGAAGGTGACGCCGCGGACGGCAAGCAGGCCGTGGTGGAGGTGACCGGCTGCAGCACACTCGCCGCGGCACGGCGGCTGGCCGCCGAGGCCAAGGACGAGCCGGCGTGCCTGAACTTCGCCTCCGCCACCAAACCCGGCGGCGGCTACCGCAGCGGCGCGCTGGCGCAGGAGGAAAGCCTCGCCCGTGCTTCCGGGCTCGCCGCGTGCCTGCGCGCGGTCGAGGGCTACTACGAACACCATCGCGCGGCAGGCGATCCCCTCTACAGCGACCGGATCGTCTACTCGCCGGGCGTGCCCGTGTTCCGCGACGACGACCACGTGCTGCTCGACGCGCCGTACGAGGTGGCGTTCCTGACGGCCGCCGCGCCGAACGCCTCCGCCACCACGACGGCAGGGCAGCGTGCGCGGATCCCGGACGTGCTGCGTAGCCGCGCGGCGAAGGTGCTCGCCGTGGCCCACCACAACGGACACGAGCGGCTGGTGCTCGGCGCGTGGGGCTGCGGCGTGTTCGGCAACGACCCGGGGGTGGTCGCGCAGGTCTTCGCCGAGCTGCTGACCGGGCACGGGCCGTTCGCGCGCCGGTTCACGCACGTGGTGTTCGCGGTGCTGGACCGGCCGCCGTATCCGCGGCTCGATGCCTTTCGCGGGGCCTTCGGCTGAGCGCCGTCAACGCGTGAGCCTCAGCTCGGCGACCACGGCACGATGGTCGGACCCGGGCAGCTCGTACTCCCCCGCCCAGGTGGCCGCGAGCGCGTCGCCGTGCAGCACATGGTCGAGTTGCAGCAGCGGCACCGGGCTGGCGCCACGGGTCGGCCATGTCGGCGCCCAGGCCTCGCCCAGCTCGGCGTGGCTGTCGACGAGGCCCGCGGCCAGCAGCTCGCGCAGTGGCGCGTGGTCGAGCGTGGCGTTGAAGTCGCCGAGCAGGACGGCGTTGTGCCGTGCCGCCGTGCGCAGCGCCGCGAGGTCGCGGCTCCAGCGGTCCGGGTCGCCTGCCGGGAAGTAGGTGTGCACCGAGACCAGGCGGATCTCCCGCCCGCCGACCCTGACGGAGGCGGCGGCCTGCCGCCAGGTGGTGGGTGCGGCCAGTGCCCCCGTTCGCGACAGCGGCAGCCGCGAGTAGAGCGCCGTGTCCGCCCCGCCGGGCAGGACGTGGTGCGGCAGCAGGTCCGCCAGCCCGGCCTCGGCGAGCGTGCTCGCCGCCGACGGCGTGAACTCCTGCACGGCGAGCACGTCCACGCGCTGGGTGCGCACCAGGTCGACGAGTGCGCCGGCGTCCACCCGGCCTTGCAGCGTGTTGCTCGTGGCCACACGCACCGTCGCCCCGGCGGCAGGTGCGGGCTCGGCGCCCTCGGCGACGAACCGTGGCGCGAGCAGGACGACCTGGACGACGACGAGCGCGGCCGCCACCACGGAGAGTGCCCTGCCGCGCAGCAGGGCGGAGGCGCCGAGCAGCAGCACGCTTACCACGGCCAGGTAGGGCATCCCGGACACGGGCAGGGCCAGGTAGGTGCCGTCGTCGAGTCCCGCGAGCCGGATCACCACGACCGCGGCCACGCAGGCGAGCAGGAGCCAGCAGCACCCCCTCAGGCCGCGGCGAAGCCGTGACCAGCGCGAAACCGTGACGTCAGTGACCATCCCGGACCCCCGCGAGCCGCGTGCCGAAACGATCCGTGCAACCCTGCCGGAGGAGTCGCATCGGAAGACGAAGGGAGCACATCGTGCCGACGCCCGCCCAGGCGAACGTGGTCACCGACTGGTTCCGTGACAACTCCGGCGCACTGCTCAGCGGAGTGATCAACATCGCGATCATCATCGTGGTGGCGCTGATCCTGCGGGCCGTGGTGGGCAGGGTCATCGACCAGCTGACGAAGCGGATGATCAGTTCCCGGGAGCGGTTGACCCGGTCCAAGACCGCGGGCCGCGTCGTGCGCACGGCGAGCACGTCGCGCACCGAACGGCAGCGCCAGCGCGCCGAGACGATCGCGTCGGTGCTCAAGAGCGTGTCCACCTTCGTCATCCTCGGGATCGCGTTCGTCACGATCCTCAGTCAGCTGGGCATCAACATCGGGCCCATCCTGGCCAGCGCGGGCGTCGTCGGCCTCGCCATCGGATTCGGCGCGCAGAGCCTGGTGCAGGACTTCCTCGCCGGGATCTTCATGATGCTCGAAGATCAGTACGGTGTCGGTGATGTCGTCGACGTCGGCGACGCCGTCGGCACGGTGGAGGCCGTGACCCTGCGCACCACCAAGATCCGTGACCTCAACGGTGGACTGTGGCACGTGCGCAACGGCGAGATCCTGCGGGTCTGCAACATGAACCAGGACTGGGCCAACGCCGTCGTGGAGCTTCCGCTCGACTACTCCGTGGACGTGGACGAGGCCAAGGCCGTGATCCAGCGCAGCATCGACGCGTTCGCCGACGAGCCGGAGCAGGCTGGCAAGCTCATCGGCAGGCCGGAGATCAGCGGTGTGGTGAGCATCGGCAACGGCGCCGTGACCGTGCGGATCCTCGCGATGACGCAGCCCGGGGAGCAGTGGGGCCTCGGCAGGGAACTGCGCGCCCGGCTGAAGGGTGCGCTCGACTCCGCCGGCATCCGGGTGGCCTACCCCGTGCTGCCGCCCACCGGCGCGGGCGCGGCGCAGCAGGGCTGAGCAGGGCACCTGTCGGTAGCACACCGGCCCCCACGTGAGTGACGGAACGTGATCGCGAGGTCGCGTGGCGCCCTGAGGTTCACGCGCGCCAGGGCCTGCGACGGCGGTCCACCGCCCCGGCGGCCGTGCCGCACCAGAGGCCCGCTGACCAGCACGGCACGTGCAGCGACACTTGCCCATTCACGTGCAGCGGACCCGTGCACAGGGTTGCACCGAGGCAGGATCGGCCCGAACGCGCCGGTGACCGAGCGTTAGCACTGAAGTCGCTCGACCGTTGGTCGACAGGTGGCGACCGCTTGCCGCTCGCCGCCCGGGTGGGCCCGGATTCCTGTCGGTGGTGTCCGCCATGATGTGCCTGTACGCGAGCGGCCACGACAGGCCCTGCGCGAAGGGCGCGGCCCCTGTTGCCCCAGGAGCCGCGCCGGATCCATGTCCCCGCGCGAGACGAGAGGAATGGACGCGGATGACTATACAAGCTGGTACCACAGAGGTGCCAGAACAAGCCGGGCAGCCCGGCACCCCACCGGGTGACGAGCAGCGGCAGGCGGGCCGCGCGCATCCGGGCCTCGCGGACCGCGTCCTCGGCGGGCGCGGCACGACCCTGCGGCTCGCGGTGCTGCTGTTGGCGCTCGTCGCGGGCGGCGCACTGGTGATCGCACTCGCGGCGAGCTGGCTGCCCGCGCTCGCCATCCCGGTGGCGGCCGCCGTCGCGCTGGTGGCCGCGCTCGTCACCAGCAAGCTGCCGTTGCGGAACGGCCCCCGGCTCTGACGGTGGTCCCGCTACTCCAGGGAGAACCGGACGACCGGTGAGCCGTTGACGGCGAACCAGGTGACCCGCTCGCTGACCAGGTCGAACTCGACGGCCACGGCGCCCTCGGGCTGGGGCGGCACCTCCACCCGTACCGGGAACGCGGCGCTCTCGCCTGCCGCGACACCGTTGCCGGGCAGCGGGACACGAGCCAGGTCACGGCTCGTCTGGTCGGCCAGGTGCACGCGGACTCCGAGCAGGACGGGCCCGAACGGGGCGCCGGACGGCAGCCAGGCCCGTGGGCCCGGGTTGTGCACGCGGCACGTGCCCTCGATCAGCGTGCCTGCCGTGTCCGTGGTGCTGATGCGCACGTCGTCCATCGCCAGGTGGGCGACGAGCCCTTCGGCCTCGCGGCTGTCCGGCGCCTCGGCGCCCTCGCGGCGCAGCCAGAACATGCGCCGGTCGGCGATCGCCGCCCTGGCGGGGCCCGCGAAGTCGGTCTCGGCCTCCCGCCCGGCGATGACGTCGTGGAAGGTCGCCAGGTCGACCCAGCGGGGTGCGGACTCGAAAAGGCACAGGCGCAGCTCGGCGAACCCGGCGGCCTGTGCCCACTCCCAGACGTCCTCGATGACGACGTCGTTCTCGATCACCGCGAAGTTGCGCATCTCGTACTGGGACTGCGGCTGGATCGAGTGCCGGTCGCCGGGTTCGGAGAAGGCGGCGAGGCCGCCGGGACGCAGCACGCGGCCCATCTCGCGGATGACGTCGGCGGGGTTGGGGACGTGGTGGAAGGCGTCGAAGGACAGGATGCGGTCGACGCTGCCGTCGGGAAGGTCGATGCGGTGGCCGTCGAACACGAGGAACTCCGGCTCCGGGGCGCTGCCCAGCACCGGCAACCGCTCGAACAGCCGCCGCCCGAGGTCCAGCGCCGTCGGCGAGACGTCGAGCGCGATGACCCGGCAGCCGAGCTGGGCGAGGAAGCGGCTGGTCCAGCAGGTCCCCGCGCCGAAGTCGAGGACCGTCATCCCCGGCAGCGGCCGCAGGCCGCGCAGTACCTGGCCGAAACTGACGAGCAGGTCCGGCGTCTCGCTGATGTCCTTGAACGGCTTGGCGAGCAGCAGGTCCGGGTCTTCGACGGCGCGGAAGTACCGCTCGGCCTGCTCGGAGAGCTCCTCGATGCTGGTGGTGCGGATCAGCTCGGCCACGTCGATCAGGCTCGGATCGCGCTCGGCCCGCGGCCGGTCGTCCGGTTCGGGGGGCCGCAACCGCTGGGCGAACTCGCCGGACCGGGCGAGGCTGGCGCACACGTCGGCCACGGAGATCTCCCCGGCCCGCAGCGCCCGCACGTAGCCCGCGGCACCGGCCTGGTCGGCGGGGCGGCCGAGGATCAGCCGGTACGCCCGGCCGACCACGGCCTCGGCGTCGTCCGGGATGTCTTGTCCTGCAACGGGCTGATCGATGTCTGCGGAGCTCGCGCGATGCACAGCACGACGCTACACGGCACGCATCCGTATCCACCGGACCCAGGACTGGCGCCGGGGTGAGGCCTGTGGTGCGCGCCTAGGATCGCACCATGAGGTTCGCGATCTCCATCCCGCAGTTCTTCACCGACGGCGAGTTCGACCGGGACGCCTTCGCCACCTACGTCACCAGGGCCGAGGAGCTGGGCTTCGAGAGCGGCTGGACGCAGGAGCAGGTGCTGGGCTCGATGCCGCAGCTGTCGCCGATCGAGGTGATGACGTATGCCGCGGCCTGCACGAGCAGGCTCAGGCTCGGCTGCTCGGTGTTCGTGACGACCCTGCACAGCCCCGCCCATCTCGCGAAGAGCCTCGCCACTCTCGACCAGCTGAGCCGGGGCAGGCTGGAGATCGGCGTCGGCACCGGCGGCAGGCGCGAACGTCTCTTCCCCGCCTTCGGCGTGGACCCGGACACCTACGTCGCGCGGTTCACCGAGGGTCTCCGCGTGATGAGAGCACTGTGGACGGAGAGCCCGGCGGGCCTCACCGGCCGGTTCTGGCAGCTGGACGGCGTGACCATGCAGCCGAAGCCCTGGCAGAAGCCGTATCCGCCGCTGTGGTACGGCGGCAGCGGTGCGCAGGCGTTGCGGCGCGCGGCGCGTGACGGCCACGGCTTCTTCGGCGCAGGCTCGTCGCCCACGGCCCGCTTCGCCGAGCAGGTCGTTTCGGTGCGCGAGGCGCTGGCGGAGGCCGGGCGCGAGGAGGCCGGCTTCCGCATCGCCAAGCGCGCCTACATCGCGGTGGATGACGACCCGGCGCGGGCGCGGCAGCGGATGAACGACGCGCTCGCGCGGATCTACGACGGCCGCTCCCCGACGATCGAGTCGGCGGCGGTGACCGGCACCGTCGACGACGTCGTCGCGGGCCTGCACGACATCGCCCGGGCCGGGGCGGAGCTGATCCTGCTGTCCCCGGTGTACGAGCAGGCGGAGCAGATGGAGCGCCTCGCCGCCGAGGTGCTGCCTGCGTTGCCGCGTTGAGAGGGGAGGCGCGCAGGCCGCACTCGACGGGTCGGCGTGGTGCTCGGCTACGCCTCGCAGGCCGCGATGGCGGCCGGGATCGCCGCCTCGAGACCGGCGAAGTCGAGGTACGAGATCGACTTCGTCCCGGGCGAGTCCTTCTTGAGGGTGCCGCCCGCCATGGTGCCGTGCGTGTTGATCAGTGTCGTCGGCGTCGCGCCCGCGCCGTCGGCGATGATGTCGACGCCCTCCGCGCACACTGGTCCGATGTGGATCGCGACAAGCTCCGCGAACGACGTCCAGTTCTGCGATCCGTTCTTGCCCTCCCACGACGCCGGGTTGACCTCGGTCTTGTAGCAGAAGTGCGCGGATGCGGTGCCCGCGGCGAGCGCGACGGCCGCGACAGTGCCGGCTCCGGTCATGAGCACCCGGCTGAGCAGTGTCTTTCTCACGAGGAATCTCCTTCGGTCGACGCCATTGGACGGGGTGAAACCGCCGTTTGGTACAACCGAAGTCGCGGCGTGGGCGGCTGCGTTACGCCGTTTCCGGAGCCAGTCGGATGTGTCGATGCCCGCCGGGTTACGGGGCGAGTTCGCCACCGGTCGCCGGGCACGGCCACCTGCCGCCCTGCCGGCGATGGCTGGCAGGGCGGCAGGCGGCGGAGTTCAGGACCCGGCTGGTGCGGACGTCAGCAGTAGATCGAACCGCTCCCGTTGCCCCACGCGCAGGCGTCGAGCCACCGACCGTAGGTGTCGCGCAGGGTGGCGCCGTCGCCCGTGTTGTTCCAGACGTAGGCCCTGCGTCCCCAGTACCGGTGCCATGGGTTGTTCTTCCCGCTGCCGGTGTGCACGTACACGTCCTTGCCGGGGTTCACCGTGGTGGGCGGAAACGTGTACCGGTGGCCCTGCCGGTCGTGCAGGACGAAGCCCGTGATCGTGACCGGAACCCGCGAGGTGTTCCTGATCTGGACCCACTCGGCGTTGAGGCTCGCGTTGCTGCCGTTGTCGCTGCCCGGCGAGTTGTAGTAGACGCGGTGGATCTGCATCCGCGCCGCCGCGTGTGCCGGCGCCGCGCCTACCAGCCCGAGCGCCAGCACCGACACGGCGACCAGCAAGGTCGTAGTGAGTTTCCGCATGAATGTCCCTTCGGAGACCGAGATACGAATCCGAAGTCGGAGCGCGGTACGCCGCCGTTACGGGACCAAAGTCCCTTTCGGCGCGAAATACTCTGGTCCTGGATGTCGAGAACGTCGCGTCGGCTCCGTCCCAGGGACACGCTCGGCCGCCAGGAGGCCGTGCGACACACCCCGGAAAGGACCACCACCATGGCCGTCGCCGATGATCTCGACCGCGCCACCGACTCGACGTGGGATTGGGTCGCCGAACACACCCGTACCTATCTGACCTCCGGCGGGACCGAGGGACACGAGTCGAACGGTGTGCACACGCTCGTGCTGGCCACGACCGGACGCAGGACCGGCCAGCCGCGCCGAACCTGCCTGATTTACGGCACCTCGGGCGACGACTTCGTGGTGGTCGCCTCCAAGGGCGGCGCCGACGACGATCCGGCGTGGTTCAAGAACCTCCAGACGGAGCCGAGTGTCGGTGTCCAGGTCGGCACCCGCCGGTTCACCGCCCGCGCCCGTGTCGCGTCCCCGGCCGAACGCGCGCCCCTCTGGACCCAGATGGCCCGCATCTTCCCGCTGTACGACGAGTACGCGGAGAAGACCGAACGGCAGATCCCGATCGTCCTGCTCACCCCGGAGGCCTGAGCGCTTCAGCCGGTGAACGGCTCGGGGCCGAAGCGGCCCCAGGCCACGAAGGCAGCCGCACCGAGGAGGACGAGACACAGCGCGACGTTGTTGTAGTGCTCGTAGCGGGCGTGGGTGATCATCCCGCCGATCATCAACAGAATCCAGCAGACAGCGGTCACCGCCACCATCACCGGCGCGATGTCGAGCACTGCGGGCAGAATCAGGCCCACCGCGGCCAGAATCTCGAGGACCCCGAGGGTTCGGACGAAGCCGGCGCTCGCGCTCTCGGTCCAATCCGTCGATTCGTCCAGCTTGGACTTGGGCAAGAACACTTTGGTGGCACCACTGAACAGGGCGAGGGCGGCAAGCAACCCGGCAACGATCCAGAGAGCGAGGTTCATGAGCTTCCTCCAGGTGCGGGGCGACGCGGGCCGGCCGTCGTTCCGCCGAGCCGTTCATCGCCGACGGGCTGCCGGACAGGGCCGTTCGCGGGCATCCCTGTCGGCTTCCCGATGGTGTAGCTGGTCGGGTCTGAGACACCGCCGGTCGCGATTGCCTGACAGAACCGGACGACGACGTGATCTGGTTCACAGGATGTCAGCATCGGCGCCAATGCGGTGTCTTGTTCTCGACCCACTCGGATCGGAGGAGACACCATGGACAAGAGGATCAAGGTGGTCGTGGTCGGCGGCGGTTACGCCGGGGTGATGGCGGCCAATCGTGTGACGCAGCGCGACGACGTAGCGGTGACCGTGATCAATCCGCGGCAGGCGTTCGTCCCGCGGCTGCGGCTGCACCAGCTGGTGGGCGGGACCCACGATGCGGTCGTCGACTACCGGGAGGTCCTCGCCGAGGGCGTCGAGCTGGTGGTCGGCACCGCGGCGCGTATCGACGCGACCGCGCGCACCGTGACCCTCGCCGAGGGCGGCAGCATCGACTACGACTACCTGATCTATGCGGTGGGCAGCTTCAGCCGCGGACCGCAGGTGCCGGGCGCGGCCGAATTCGCCTATCCGGTCGCGACGTTGGAGGCCGCACAGCGGCTGCGGTCGGTACTCTCCGACACGCCCGTGCCGGCCCCGGTGACGGTCGTCGGAGGCGGCCCGGTCGGCATCGAGACCGCGGCGGAACTCGCCGAACAGGGTCGCGGTGTTGGGCTGGTCTGCGGCGGTGTCCTCGGCCCGAACCTGCATCCCAGCGCCCGGCGTGCAGCCCGCAAGTACCTCACCCGGCTGGGCGTCGAGGTGATCGACGGCCCGGACACGTCGGTCACCGCCGTGCGGTCGGGAGCCGTGGAACTCGGTGACGGCCGCACCCTGCCGAGTCAGGTGACTATCTGGGCTGCGGGTTTCGGTGTGCCCGATCTGGCCGACCCGGAGGCGGTATTCGCGCCGTCCAGCACTACGGCAAACTCGGCCCGGACAAGTTCCTGAGGACCTACGGCTTCAAGCCGGCGCCCGTCAGCACGGAAGCCAACACATCTACTCGAGCACGCAGCTACCGGGACTACATCGACGACCTCGGGGAAACCCAAGCTCAAGCGGCCACCAGTCGCAGCCCAAGAAGCGACCGCGGAACAACTACCAGCGCAGCCGTCAGGCCCGAGACGCGGTCCTCGTTCGCGCAGGCGACCAGTGCGAAAACGATCGTGTACCGGCATGCCGGCGGACACGACACCTGCCCGAACCGCGATCCTCGAGGTCAACCATGTAGACGGTCTCGCGCTCGGCGGCCCGGACCATCCAAGCCGCATGATCGCGCTCTGCCCTACTGCCCTGCGGCGAAGACTCGCGGAAGAACCGTGGAGCTCTACGACGCCACCTTCGAGCTCGCGCGGCTGCCTTACACCGCGCCGCGCTCACCACCGCTCGAGACTAGGCCGCGCCACACTCAGTGTCGGGAAACAAGGCAGCTACGGCTTCATGTGAGCTAGCAATTACCATGCGTGCCATTGCTGGCGTCCACAGCTGCTGCTTTCCACTGTGAACGAGCTTATTCCTGAGCTTCCGTCCCGCGTCGAGCCGATCGTTGTCCCACCCGGGCCGTGGCAGCAGGCCCTCCCGCTTTGCCAACTTCACCAGCCGGTGAAGGGGCTCCGTCCCCCCGCGACTGAGCTTCTCTCGCAGAGCAGCTTCAACCGCGAAGATAGACCACGTGCCGCCTACCGTGAGAAGCGGGTAGCAGTAGTATCCCTGCGCGTACAGGTCGCGACTGGTCGACAGGAGCTCGGCGGTCGCGCTCGGAGTCGCATCCGTTACAGGCCATGCGGACGCTTGGCGGCGCAACTCGTGATAGCCCGAGTGCGCAGGACCGTTCAAGCCCAAAAAGTTGATCATCCGGTCGTCCGGCAGCGGCGGGCTACCTCCACCTAGGTCCGCACCAGGCGGAGTCCAAAGATCCATACCGAGATGCTAAGCCGAGCCGCGCCTGCTTACGACCAGCGTCGATCGGTTCATTTCGTGCTAGAACAAAACGCGGCCCCAGGAGCGCCCCGGACGTCTGGGCTGGCTGTTGCTTGCCACGGCGACGGCCAAGGCGACGGCCAAGGGGGACGAGCCGCCCCGCATTCGTAACTACTCGTTACGGGCCGAGGGACCAAAATGAACGGGCCACAAGCTGTCTAGGCGTACGATTCTTAAGCTTCGAGCTTCTTCCGCATTTGTATCTGGTGGGCGCTGATCCAATCTGAGACAAAACCTGGAAAGGTTTCCCTCGCGGCGTCATCCCAGGCATCCCTAAAACGCTCAATCGTCTCATCAACAACACTAAGGACATCGTCATTGGCGACGCCCAGTACGCGTTGCAACCGCCGAAATGACTCACGGCCAATTCGTTCTAAAGTCTTCGTCCCTCCAAATTTCAGACCGAAGTCGTCGGGCGGCTCATTCGCTGTGAAGTAGGGAGCAGTAGACACGAGATCATATGCGGGCGAAAGCGTCGGAACCCGTCCGTCTCGATAGATCAACGACCAATTTTTAAGATGAGCATCACCATTTCCGACTAGGAGATTAAAGGTGATTCGCCGGACAAATTCACGCAAGGCCGCTGAATCATGATCTCGATATAGCAGCGCGGCAACAGTTTCGAATGTTCCCGTATACTTCTGGTCAGGATAGAAGCCACGAACCTGTGCGAGATCTTCGATGTGAATACGCCGCCCACCAGGGGCACGATCAAAACGAGCCACCGCGTAAGCGTGTGTTGCAGAGCTCGGCCAGACAAAGTCATTGACGGGCGGAAGTTGATCACGATGAACCAGTTCAATTTCCGGAACTTCAATCCCAACGAGACGCGCCAGACTCATCGTTGCGAACTCATTTTCCGGAACATCTTCGTAGTGCGGATCTGGAAACTTTACAATCCAGTCTCCAACGGAATCCCCGGCTGGAATTGTAAGGCGCTCGCCACGCTTTAGTAATGAGAACTTCAGCCCAACGCCGGCCAGCGAGAATTTTAATCGACTTGCTCGGCTCGGGGCAGCAGGGCTCGGCTGGACTTCATCCAGCAGCTCAGGGGCAATTGCAGTGTCTTCGTTTGCCGGGATTACCTGAACAGCTCCTGGCAAATCACGGCCGATCCGAAGCAGCAATTGCAATTCGCGGTCAGCTGAGACACCTTGATCGCGAGCAATCCACTGCCGAAGAGGCCCTTCTGGCAGGAGGTTCGAGAACCAGGCCGGGAGCCTAAGAGCTGCCTGCGGTGAACGTCGTGGGTCATCTTCGAACCACAATCCGAGCACCTCGCGACTGGGATCCTCCCAGTATTTCGCGTCGAAAATAAAGCGCGCAACGTCACCCCGCTGCAGGATCTCTCCTATCCTGCGGCCGTTTAGCCATACAGCGTGTGCCGCCTCAATCACTGAATGTCCTCGAACGTCGTCGATTGTGAACCGGATACGCCATCTTCCTCGCCGTCGTCAAGATCGAGCTCAGCCAGAGGAGGCGTAATTTCGAAACCGGCACCTGTTCGGTCATCCAGAAAATCGCGCAAGTAGCGTTCAAGCAATTCTGTTCGGCGAGCGAGGAAGCTTCTATGATCGCCTTTTCGGAGTAGCGTGAGTAGCTTTCTGTTGAGTAAGAGGCTTTCGAGAGGAAAGTCGTTCGGGAGAGGACCAGTGAAGGAATCGCGGTCAACCACCGCAATTACCCTGTTGGCAGCACTGGAGGCTCGCTCTTTCAAAAGCCTCCTCGGGAACAGCTCCAGGGCAACGGCCGCCGGAGAGGTTTCGCCTACAAGGTAGGAGGCGAGGTCACTGTGACTGAGAGGCGCGCCTGTCAGAGGATTGATTGGCCCCCTAGCCCACAGCGCAGCAAGCACCACCTTCCCGGATGAGCGGTTGGTACGAAAGGAATCTAATTGCGGGACTGGCACAGGCCGGGACGGGTCCGTAGCAGCGAGCAGGCTTCGCACTGAGCCACTCTCATTGTACGGTTCAACGAGGGTAGCAAGTGTTCGGATATTTTCAGTTGAGCCAGTGTAGCCGAGGACCGACGCTGCGGCCGTCGACCGCCAAAACCAGCGACTAAGCAACTCCAAATTTCGGGACGCCGGATCCTCAAAGAGCGCGAAGAATCGAGTCAGGACCAAAATATGGAAACGAAAAGAAACAAAGGTGATATGAGGGATTCCGGCTCGCTCCTGCAGGAATCTGATGACCTTCTCGAGCGCAATCTCTGTTCGTTCATAAGCATCAGCCTGAGTCTCAGTCGCAAAGGGGACAATATTGGACCGCTCAGGACTGAACTCGTTGTGCGCGTCGCGCGTTATGTCGGGGTGCCGCCTGACCAGAATAGCTTGGTAAACAATCTCTTCGTCTAGTCGGCCGAAGTCGGTAGCTTGATCGAGGCGATCGGCAATTGCGCCGATCGAGATCAACTGCCCTGATTCGCCAGCCGCACTGTGAATTGCATCAAAGATTTCTGATCCGCGGAGGCGTTTCCCTGCTGAATTTATTCGGTCAAACACCTCACGAAGAACATGCTCATCGGCCTGCGCGATTACCGAAGAGGAGATCTCTACATCTCGCAACAATCCGGTCACTCTTTGAATTTCAGAAGCATACTCAGCCGCATCTGGATTCTTCTGCAACCAGGCGAATGCGCGGCTTAGGTCGAAGAGATCCGGGAGCGGGATGGCGAGACTATGTTTTTGATCGCGCGGAGAGACAAAGCGTTGCTGTTCGAGGGAGTAGTAGATTCTGAATCGATCGTCCGAAGCGCTCGCCTCAGGATCCACTGCGTTGACCAAGCTAGTGATTCGCTGCTGCCCATCGACTACCCAGAGTGCGTCATGAACGCTTGGCGCCTTAACTTTGAGGGCACCGATTTGCAAACGAGCGGCTGGCGCAGACCGCCGCCACAGAAGCAAACTTCCAAAGGGATAGCCGCGTAGAATGCTATCGAAGAGCGCGAGAACGTCGCTAGCAGCCCACCGGAACGAGCGCTGGAACTCGGGGACTCGAATTTTTCCGGTTTTGACAAGCACGGCGAGATCTTGAATTTTATAACTCTCGTTCCGCGATGTCGTTGGCTGCTCAGACATCAGCCCTCCTGTTCACGCAGTCGAAGAGCGTGTCGTCGCTCAGTCCCGCAATGCCACTACTCACAACGGTGTGACACTGATCTTACGAGCAACACCCTAGTTGTCGGCCACTTCCCGTGTGGTGCTTGGTGGTCATCCCGTCGCCTGATGGCGTCTCGATCACGCCGTGTCGGGGCCGCAACCCTCGGCTGCCATCCGCCGGCCGACCTTGTCAGGCTTGCGGTCCCGGCGCGGTGTGATAACCATCAGAGCAGGCGACGGGATGACCAGCTGGTGACCACCCGCTCCCCCGGCCGCTGAGCTGCCCGGTCGCCGGCTTGGGCCATCCCGGAGCCTGCCCGCCGGCGAGGGCGATTCTTCTGTTCGCGGCGCCTATGGCGCTGCCCGGCCTGCCTCGCCCGGTCGGCGCGCGGGACCGGCGCCAGCCGCACGCCCGTGCTTGCCGACCGGGATGGAGATGCGGGCCGGATCAGCGGCGCCGCAGGCGCCGCCTTGAACAAGAAAGAAGGCTCTGAACACAGCATGTGCGCTGCGGCCGGGCAGAGGCTCTAGCTGGGGATGTGGTCGAGGTGCACGGCTGCGATGGTCTTGTCGTCGTGGCGCTTGGCGCGGGGTAGCTGGCGGCCGTCGGGGTCCACGTCTGGCTCCCAGACCTGGCAGCGATCGAGCAGCGCGGCGAGGCCGGTCTCGTTGGCCTCGGCAACCTGGGGCCAGTCGTCGAGGCGCAGGCGCGTCATGGTGGTGTAGGCCCCATCCGTCGCCAGGACCGCCCACCGGACGGCGGATGCTGGGCGCGATACTTGCAGAGCGTGTTCGGCGGCCTTGGGCTCGGCCTCGGCGATCCAGTAGCCGCCTTCCACGTTGCGCCGCTCTGCCTGCTCGGTCTGGAGCTGGCGCAGCAACTCACGGTGGCGATCGTCGTAGCCACTCCCGGCGGCCAGGCGCCTCCGGTACTCGTCCCGCTGAGCCAGGCGCAGACCGTCGATGCGCTCATCGGTGACGACCTCGCCGGGAAGG
Organism: Prauserella muralis; assembly: GCF_003202285.1. Lineage (GTDB taxonomy): Bacteria > Actinomycetota > Actinomycetes > Mycobacteriales > Pseudonocardiaceae > Prauserella_B > Prauserella_B muralis. The sequence continues at coordinate 1,247,499 of NZ_MASW01000001.1, read as the reverse complement.
ACGATCACGCTGTCACCCAACGCCAGCAGACCCACCCGATCCGGGCGCTGCCGCAGGATGCTGACCGTGCTGGACGGCGAACGCCCCGGCTTCAAGCCGAGTTCGTGTGCCGTGGCCTCGATCGCATCCGCGAGGGCAGCGCTCAGCTCGGCCTCGGGTTCGGCCGCAAGACCGCCAATGATCCTGCGGCCCAGATACGCGGCATAGTCCTGGGCCGATACCGGGACCGGGATGAACGCCGACGCCCCGCCCAGGACGACAGGCACTACCACCTGGAAAAAGCCAAGGGTGCGCCAACCAAAAATCCCCAGGCCACTGACCTGGGGAAATGGCGCGCCCGAAGGGATTCGAACCCCTAACCTTCTGATCCGTAGTCAGATGCTCTATCCGTTGAGCTACGGGCGCAGTGTTCAGTTGTGCCCGACCGGAGTCGGGTTGGTGCTCGGCTGGGCCGAGCCCCGGCGGAGGCTCCGGGATTTGAACCCGGGAGGGGGGGTTACCCCCAACCGCATTAGCAGTGCGGCGCCATAGACCAGACTAGGCGAAGCCTCCCAGGTCGCGACCACTGCCGTCATAGACTACACACCCCCGCCGGACTCCGGCAAAGCACCCCCCGCCCGGCACGTGACCAGGCTATTTGGCCGCGGCGAAGGCGACGAACGGTTCCAGCGAGTTCGGGTTGGCGAGCGCGTCCCGGCTCACGGCTCGGTCCGGGGCGACCCCGCGCAGGATCTTCTTCACCGGGACCTCGCACTTCTTGCCGTTCAGCGTGCGCGGCACCTCGTCGACCACGATGAAGCGGTCGGGTACGTGCCGGGGTGACAGCGCCTTCCTGAGCTCCTTCCGCAGTGCCGGCTCCAACTCGTCGAGATTGGTCCCCTCGGCGAGCACCAGGAAGCACAGCAACTCGCCTTCCTCGTTCGCCGACGTGTCGATGACCAGCGAGTCCCTGACCTGGTCGTAGCCCTCGACGACCCGGTAGAACTCCGCGGTGCCCATGCGCACGCCGCCCCGGTTGAGTGTCGAGTCGCTGCGGCCGTAGATGATCGCCGACCCCCTGTCGGTGATCTTGATCCAGTCGCCGTGCCGCCACCTGCCGGGGTACTCCTCGAAGTACGCCTCCCGCAGGCGCGTGCCGTCGGGGTCGCTCCAGAAGAACACCGGCATCGAGGGCATCGGCTTGGTGATCATCAGCTCACCGACCTGGTCGAGCACCGGCTTACCCGCCTCGTCGTAGGCCTCCACCGCCGCCCCCAGGCAACGGCAGGACAGCTCCCCCAGCCACACCGGCACATCCGGCGCCGACCCGACGAACGCCGTGCACAGGTCGGTCCCACCGGACACCGAGCAGATCTGCACATGAGCCCCGATGGCGTCGGCGATCCACCGGAAGCCCTCCTCGCTCAACGGCGCGCCCGTCGACCCGAGCGCCCGCATCGCCGACAGATCGAACCGCTCGGCGGGCCGCAGGTGCTCCTTGAGACAGCTCTGCACGAACGGCGCGGAGGTGCCGAAGTAGGTGACCTGCTCCTCCTCCGCCAGCTGCCACAGGGCGTTGAGGTCCGGATAGCCCGGGCTGCCGTCGTACAGCACGACCGTGGTGCCCACCAGCAGCCCGGAGATCAGGAAGTTCCACATCATCCAGCCGGTGGTGGTGAACCAGAAGAACCGCTCGCCCGGCCCGAGGTCGCTCTGCAGTGCCAGGGCCTTCAGGTGCTCGACGGTGATGCCGCCGTGGCTCTGCACGATGCCCTTCGGCAACCCGGTGGTGCCCGACGAGTACAGCACCCACAGCGGGTGGTCGAACTCGACCGCGTCGAACTCCAGCGGCGCGCCGGCGTGCCGCTCGAGCAGGTCCGACCAGCTGTGCGTGCCCGGCAACGTGCCGCCACCGGCATAGTCCACGAGCACCGTCGCCGCCAGCCCCGGCAGCCGGCCACGCAGCTCCTCCACGGTCGGCCGCACGTCGAACGACCGGCCGTTGTAGGTGTAGCCGTTGACGGCCACCAGCACCTTCGGCTCGATCTGCGTGAACCGGTCGGACACCGCACGCACCCCGAAGTCCGGCGAGCACGACGACCACGTCGCACCGAGGCTCGCCGCCGCCAGGAACGCCACGAGCGTCTCCGGGCAGTTCGGCGCCAGCGCCACCACGCGATCGCCCTTGCCGACGCCGAGGTCACGCAGCGCCGCCCTCGCCGCCGCGACCTGCGCACGCAGCTCGCCGTAGGTCAGCCGTGCGCGGAGGCCGTCCTCCCGCCGGAAGATCACCGCCAGGTCGCCGTCGCCCTTCGTCGCGCCGGCGACCCCACCGGTGAGCGCGTGCTCGGCGTAGTTCAGCGTGCCGCCCGCGAACCACCGCGCCCCCGGCATCTCCATCCCGGAGAGCACCTCGCCGGGGCGGTCGTGCCAGCGCACGCCCAGGTATTCGGCGACGGCGGACCAGAACTCCGGCAGCGAGGTGGTGGAGAACTCCCACAGCTGCTGGTAGTCGGTGAGCCGGACCCCCTTCTCGGCGCCGAGCCACCGGCGGAAGTCGGCGATCCTGGTGTCGGCGACCTGCTCGGGGGTCGGCTGCCACAGCACTTCGGGAACGTCGGCGTCGTTGCTCATGGCGGTGAGCCTAGGACAGATCGACCAGTGAATCCTCCACCAGCGAGAGCAGTCTCGGAGGATCGGCCGGTGTCACCGTCACCCACTCGCCACGGCGCCGCAGCGCATACCGTCCCTCACCGGTATCCACCCAGCTCACGACACCCGGAGCCCGCATCCACCTCCCGTCGTGGCTCCGCGCACCGGCGCCGAACCACCCTCCGCCGGTGTGCGCGGTCACGGCTCGCAGGAAGACGTTGGCCTCGGACGGCCGCACGCCCGCGCGACGCAGCACGTCGAGGAAACCGCCGGCCCCGTCGTGCTCACCAGCACGACATGCTCTGACGTAGTCGGCCATGCGGGCATTGCCGGGACTACCTATGCCCGCGGGCAACTCCGGCACTGCCTGCAACAGGGCCGCGGGCAGCGCCTGTCTGCTCACCGGCCCCAGGAGCACATCACCGTCGCCGGCTCCCGCGGTCACCACACCCCGGCCGCCCGCCACGCCCACCGCGCGAAACGACACGTCAGGCCCCCCGTAAACCTGCAGGTCCAACCGGATGTCCGGCTCGGCAAGCGCGCGCAGCATCGCCTCCAGGTCGGCGGCGGGGCGCGCCACCGTGCCCAGGTCCCGATCGGCCAGCGCCCTGCTGGCCAGGTCAACCAACGCGGCGCGGGCCTGCGCGGTGCGCCCGACGTACGGGATCTCCAACACCGCCGGCAGTTCGCCGAGACCCAGCTCGGTCCACAACAGATAGAACTCGCCGGGATGCAGGCTGATCCAGCCGGACGCCTCGTCACGCACTCAGTGCCCTCCACGCCGATCCGGGTGGTGCTCGCCCAGCACGGGCGGCGCCACCGGCACCTGGGGACCCCACAGGTCGTCGTCCTCCTCGAGGTACGACGGGGCCTTGTGCTCGACGTCGTCCTCTGCCTGCCGCGCGCCCGCCATGCCCGCGCCCATCGGCATCGCCGCCGGACCTGCCATCGGCCGCGGCCCTCCCGGACCGGCTGCCGGGCCCGGCACCTGTGCGTTCTGCGGGCCCGCGGTACCGGCCCGGGAACTGGGCGCGTACTGCTCCCCGCCGCTGTGCGGGCCCAGCGGCATCCCGCCGGCGGGCCCGGCCGCTCCGGGTGCCGCGACGCCGGCTCCCGGTCGCGGGCCCGCGTCGGCAGCACTCGCGGACGTGCTCTCGTCGGGCCGCACATGCTCCCGGGGTCCGTCGGGTCGCTCACCGGGATCGCCGTCGGGGTGGTGTTCGATGCCGACCTCCGGATTCGGGCTGGCGAACGCCGGAACCCTCGCGTAGAGGGCGTGAGCCTCATGCTGGTAGCGCTCCATCACCTCGGCGGCCCGCTGGTGCAGCTCGCGCGCCTGCTGCCGGTCCGGTTCCGGGTCGGCGATGAGCAGCGGACCCCGGGAGAACCCACCTCCCTGCCGGTCGTCGGTCGACATGCCGCCCTCGGCGGGCAGGAACACGGGTGGCGGCACCGGCATGTCCCGGCGTGCGGCGCTGGCCAGCGCCGCCTGCTCGCTGACGCAGCCCGCCACCTCCGTACTCCCGTCGGCCGTCTCCTCGGTCCAGGCGGCCAACCGGTGCACCTTCTGCCGCGCCTCGTCGGCGGCGGCGCCCTGCCAGCCTTCGGCGGCCGTCTCCAGCGCCTGCCGCAGATCCGTCCCGATGTCGATCAGCTCGGCGCCGAGCCGTGACCACCCTGCGGCCACCTCCGTGGTGGTCTCGAGGTCGAGCCCCTCGTTGACCATGTCGAAGAGCTGACGATGGCTGTAGGTGAGCCAGTTGACGTATTGGCCGAGGTCACCCGGCTCCGGCTCCGGCTCGGGGGGCGGCCACGGGTACGGCAAACGGTGGATCGGCGGCTGGATGCCACTCATCGCACATCGCCCTTCTGCCTGAGGAGCTCGCTCGCCTCCTCGTCGGCGGCCACGATGAGACCCGCGGCCCTGCGGACGATCAGCTCCAGTTTCTCCAGCTGGCCGCTGAACTCCTCCAGCACGGGAAGCGCGGCGTCGGTACCGCCCGACGCCGCCTGGCGAAGGCGTTCACCCATGGTCCGGCCGATGACGTTGTCCCCGAGACGCAGCGGCCGGTCGACGCGCTGCCCGGTGTCGGCGATCAGCTCGTGTACCCGCGACTGGACAGCCGCCACCGAGGCCAGCAGGCGGCGCGCCGTGCCCTCGTCGAGCCGCAGCTGACCGGAGCGCACCTGCTCGTCCACGGTGTCGAGATCCTGCGCCACGGGCGCCAGCGCGGCGGCCGCGCCCTGCGCGAAGGCAGCACCCGGCGCCAAGGCGGGCATGTCGTTGTCGGTCACGGCGACCCCCCAACGTCGTTCGCAATGGGCACCTTATCGGCTCGGATGCGGAGATTGGCCGATTCGTTCCGATTGGACTCGTGTCAGCGCAGGTGCGCGTCGAACCAGTCGAGCGTGCGCTGCCAGGCCTGCTCGGCGGCCTCCGGATCGGCGTCGAACCGATGGTCGGTGCCGGGGAAGCGCACGACGTTGGCTGCCACCGTCGCCGCGCCCGCCGCCTCCCGCAGCGCCTCCACGTCGGCGCCGCCCTCCTCGCCCGCGTCGCCGTACAGTCCGAGCCAGGGGCTGGTCAGCCGCCCGGCGATGTCGACCAGCGCGGGCAGCTCGGCGGAGACGGGCGTGCTGATCCCGCGCCCGCCGACACTCACCGCAGCACCGAGCGTGCGGCTGGAGGCCACCACCAGCGCCGCGGTGCCACCGAGGTCGAAACCCACGATGCCCATCAGGTCCGCGCGCACACCGCGGTCGGCCAGCCACGCCAGTGCGATGTCCGTGGCCGCCAGCACGTCGTCGACGCCCAGCTCGCCGCCCCGCGAGGCCAGATGCGGCGCGATGGCCAGCCAGCCCTCGCCCGCGAGACCCGTCAGCAGCAGCCGCACCGTGTCCGTCACGACATCGGCCTCGTGCAGCACGACGAGCCCGCCCCGCACCGATCCCTCCGGCTCGGCGAAGGTCACCCGGATGCCCCTGCCGTCCGCGCGCTCGTAGTCGTCGGTGTGGGTCTGCGTCATGGTCCTACTCAACCACCGACAGTGGACCCGGCGTCAACGTGAGCTGGCAGATATCCGGCGAGATAGGTTGGTCCGCGGAAGTCCTTTCAACCTCGAGGAGCTGCCGATGTCCACCGCCATCCCGACACGGCCCGACCTGGCATCGCTGCCGGCGTACGTGCCGGGGCGCACGGTCCCCGGAGCCATCAAGCTCGCCAGCAACGAGGCGCCCGGCGGCCCTCTGCCCAGCGTCTCCGAGGCCATCGCCCGCGCCACGGCCGAGGTCAACCGCTACCCCGACATGGGGGCGTGGGCAGTGGTGGAGCGGCTCTCCCGCGAACTCGGCTTTCCGCAGGAGCAGATCGCCGTCGGCTGTGGCTCGGTGTCGCTGTGCCAGCAGCTCGTGCAGGCGCTGTGCGCGCCCGGCGAGGACGTGCTGTACGCGTGGCGCTCGTTCGAGGCCTACCCGATCGTCACTCAGGTCGGCAACGCCTCGTCGGTGCCGGTGCCGCTCGACGCCACGCACACCCACGACCTCGACGCCATGCTGGCCGCGATCACGCCGCGAACCCGCCTGATCTTCGTGTGCAACCCGAACAACCCGACGGGTACCGCCGTGCGCAGGGACGCTCTCGCCCGCTTCCTCGACGCCGTGCCGCCGGACGTGCTCGTGGTGCTCGACGAGGCCTACCGCGAGTTCGTCACCGACCGCGACGTCCCCGACGGCCTGGAGTTCGCGCGCACCCGGCCGAACGTGGCGGTGCTGCGCACGTTCTCCAAGGCCTACGGGCTCGCCGGGCTGCGCATCGGCTACGCGGTGGGCCCCGAGGACGTCGTGACGGCACTGCGGAAGGTGTATGTGGCGTTCAGCGTCAACGCCCTCGCGCAGACGGCGGCGCTGGCCTCGCTCGACGCCAAGGACGAGCTGCTCGCCCGCTGCGCCGACCTCGTGCTGGAGCGCACGCGTGTGCGGGACGCCCTGCTGGAGGCCGGCTACGAGGTGCCCGAGAGCCAGGCCAACTTCGTCTGGCTGCCGCTGGGCGAGCGGGCGAGCGCCTTCGCCGAGCACGCGCTGGAGCACAAGGTCGTGGTGCGCCCGTTCGCCGGCGACGGCGTACGGGTCACCATCGGCACGCCGGAGCAGAACGACGTGTTCCTGGAGGCGGCGCGCACGTTCGGCCGCTGACGCTCACTCCACGGTCACGCTCTTGGCGAGGTTGCGCGGCTTGTCGATGTCGCGGCCCAGCTGCTTGGCGAGGTGGTAGGCGAGCAACTGCAGCGGGATGCCGAACAGGATCGGATCCAGCTCCGGCTCGGTGCGCGGCACACGCAGCTCCACGTCGGCAAGGCCCCGCGGCAGCTCGGCGTTGGTCACGGCCAGCACCGGGCCGCCGCGCGCCTTGATCTGCTCGATCGTGCCGATGTTCTTCGCCAGCAGCTCGTCGTCGGGCACGATCACCACCGACGGCATGCTCCGGTCGATCAGCGCGATCGGCCCGTGCTTGAGCTCGCCGGCCTGGTAGGCCTCGGCGTGCACGTAGGAGATCTCCTTGAGCTTCTGCGCGCCCTCCCTGGCCACCGGCCAGCCGCGCACGCGCCCGACGAAGAACATGTGCCGGGCGTCGGCGAAGCGCCGGGCGGCCTCGGCGATGTGCTCCTCGTCGGCGACGACCTCCTGGATGCGGGCCGGCAGGGCGTCCAGCGCCTCGACGACGCGCCGCCCGTCGGCCACCGACAGGTCACGGACGCGGCCCAGCAGCAGGGCCAGCATCGCGAAGCACGTGCTCATGTTCGTGACCGCCTTGGTGGAGGCCACCGACACCTCGGGTCCGGCGTGCAGGAACACGCCGCTGCCGCACTCGCGCGCGATCGCGCTGCCCACGGCGTTGACCATGCCGATCACGCGGCCGCCCTTGCGGGCCAGCTCCTGCACGGCGGCGAGCGTGTCGGCGGTCTCGCCCGACTGGCTCACCGCGACGTAGAGCGTGTCGCCGTCCACCACCGGGTTGCGGTAGCGGAACTCCGACGCGGGCTCGGCGTCGGCGGGCAGCCGCGCCAGCTCCTCCACGAGGTTCGCGCCGATCTGCCCCGCGTAGTAGGCGGAGCCACAGCCGAGGAACTTGACCCTGCGGATGGAGCGCAGCTCGCGGGCGTCCAGCCGCAGCCCGCCGAGCCGCGCGGTCGCGAACCGCTCGTCCAGCCTGCCCAGCAGCGCCCTGCGCACCGACTCCGGCTGCTCGGCGATCTCCTTGCGCATGTAGTCGGCGTAGCCGTCGAGCCCGTAGTCGGCGTCGGTCAGCTCCACCTCGGTGGGCAGCTTGTCGGTGCGCCGGGCCTGCAGCGTGCTGGTGCGGTAGTCGCCGGCGCGCAGGGTGGCCAGCTCGCCGTCGTCCAGGTACACCACGCGCTGGGTGTGCCGCACGAGCGCGGCCAGGTCGGAGGCCACGAACATCTCGCCGTCGCCGATGCCGAGCACGATCGGGCTGCCGTTGCGGGCCACCACCAGCTCATGCGGGTCGCGGGCGTCGAGCACGACCAGACCGTAGGCGCCCTCGACCTCGTGCAGCGCGGCGCGCACGGCGTCCTCGAGCGACTCGGCGCCGTCGGCCAGCCGGGCGGCGATCAGGTGCGCGAGCGCCTCGGTGTCGGTCTCGGAGGCGAACTCCACGCCGCCCGCGGTGAGCTTGGCGCGCAGCGCCTCGGCGTTCTCGATGATGCCGTTGTGCACGACGGCGATCCGGCCCTCGGCGTCGACGTGCGGATGGGCGTTGACGTCGGACGGCTCGCCGTGGGTGGCCCACCGCGTGTGCGCGATGCCCAGCTGTGCCGGGTGCCCGTCGCCGACGAGGCCGCGCAGCTCCTCGACGCGCACCGCAGCCTTGGTGACCTTCAGCCGCCCGCGGTGGGGCACCGCGATGCCCGCCGAGTCGTAGCCGCGGTACTCGAGGCGGTGCAGGCCCTCCAGCAGGATGGGCGCCGCCTGCCTGCCGCCGATGTAGCCGACGATTCCGCACATGGGGTGTTCTCCTAGCCGTAGACGATGCGGCGCAGCTGCCGTTCCGAGAGCGAGCCCGCCACGACGGGGCGGCTCGCCAGCTCGGCGGTGAGCTCGGCCCAGATCCGGTCGTTCTTCAGCCCGCGGCGTTTCAGCTCGCGGTGCCTGCGCCGCACGTACTCCTCGGTGGTCTCGCGGAAGTACGCGACGACGTCGGCGACGACCCTCGCCGCCGTGGCCGTGGGCAGCCCTGTCGACGTCGCGACGTGGCGCACCAGTTCGGCGGGCGGCGACTGGTCCATGCGGTGAGCCTCGCAGCAGCCACGTCGCGCTTCAAGTTTCCTGCCCGATTTCGGGCAGAATCACGTCACCGGAGGAGGTGGCCGGCAAGCTCCCCAATGCGGCATTGGTAGCGCTCAACGCAACGAATGCCGCATTGGTGGCGTTCAACGCCACGAATGCGGCATTGGGGGCTCTTCGGCGACGTCAGAGCTGGCGGAGGACCAGCTGGACGATGGCGGCGAGGCCGATCACCACGATCACCATGCGCAACGCGGTGGGCGGAAGCCTGCGGCCGATCACCGCGCCCAGCGCGCCGCCGACGATCGATCCGCCCGCGAGCAGGCCGACCACCGGCCAGCTGATCGGCGCGACGAACGCGTAGACCGTGCCCGCGACGACGTTGACCACGGCGGCGAGCACGTTCTTGATGCCGTTGAGCCGCTGGATCGGCTCGTCGAGCAGCATGCCCATGAACGCCATGAGCATCACGCCCTGAGCCGCGGTGAAGTAGCCGCCGTAGATGCCGACGAGGAACACCGCCGTGACGAGCAGCACCGCGGTGCCCTTGCCGTTGCCCGCCTCGGTGCCGGTGCGCCGCTCGCGGGACTCCCTGCGGGCCAGCACCCAGCTCGACACCCGAGGCTGGATGATGACCAGCACCACCGCGAGGCCGACCAGCACCGGCACCACCGTCTCGAACGCGTCGTGGGGCAGCGAGAGCAGCAGCACGGTGCCGCCCACGGCGCCGACCAGTGACGCGGGCCCGAGCGTCAGCAGCCTGCGCAGCTGGCCACGCAGCTCGTGCCGGTAGCCGATCGCGCCGCTGATGGTGCCCGGGGCGAGGCCGATGGCATTGGAGGTGGTCGCGGTCACCGGCGGGTAGCCGAAGGCGACGAGCACCGGGAACGTCACGAGCGTCCCCGACCCCACCACCGTGTTGATCATTCCCGCCCACACACCCGCGAGGGCGATGAGCACCGCGTGCCACCAGATCACGGACGGACCATAAGCAGCGCCGTCACCGGCCGCGCGCCCAGGACACGTATACGGTGTTCAGTATCACGGCGCCTTCGCGACGTTTCACTTTCGGCCCACCGGGTAGTCCCGGCCCGAACCGCGAGGGAGGTACGAGTGCAGACCACGAGGTTGCGCGAGCTGGTCACGGTGAACGGTCCGTTCGCCTCGGTGTATTTCGACGATTCGCACGACACCGCCGACGCCGCGAAGCTCCTCGACCTCCGGTGGCGCGAGCTGCGCGAGGAGCTCCAGCGGCAGGGTGCACCCGACTGGACGCTGGACGCGATGGAGACCGCGGTCAAGGACAGCCCACCGCCCGTCGGGGCCAGCGGCCGCGCGCTGGTCGCCACCGGCGACCGCGTCCTGCTCGACGAGCGGCTCGACGAGCCGCCCGCCCAGCCGGTCGCCCGGCTGTCCGAGCTGCCCTACCTGCTGCCGCTCGTCGAGCACGGCGAGCAGGCTCCGCCGTACGTGGTGGCCGTGGTCGACCACGTCGGCGCCGACGTGACCGCCTACGACGGGCGGGGCGGGATCATCGAGGAACGCACCATCGAGGGCTCCGACCATCCGGTGCACAAGGTGCGCGGCGGCGGCTGGTCACAACGCGACATCCAGGCCCACACCGACGAGGTGACCCGGCACAACATCGACCAGGTCGCCGAGCACGTCGGCGCCACCGCGCGCAAGATCGGCGCGAAGCTCGTGGTGCTCGCGGGCGAGTCCCAGGCCCGCAAGCAGCTGGCCGACCTGCTGCCCGAGCAGATCCGCGGGATCGCCGCCGAGACCGGCAGCGGCGGCAGGCACAAGGGCGCCTCCAACCAGGAGCTGCACGCCCACGTGCAGGAACTGCTGGCCAAGCTGAAGCAGGACCGGCGGGCCGAGGTGACCGAACGGTTCCGCGGCGCGCTCGGCCAGGAGCGCGGCCTCGCCGTGCAGGGACTGGAGGCGACCACCACCGCCCTGCGCGAAAGCAACGTGGAGACCCTGCTCGTGGAAAGGCCCGCGGACGTGGATGTGCTCACCGGGCCGGAGCCCGTGCTCGTGGGCACCCAGGAGGAGGAGCTCAAGGCGCACGGCACGGACACCGTCACCCGCCGCAGGGCGGACGAGGCCCTCGCCGTCGCGGCCATCGCAGGCGGGGCCGAGATCGTCCACACCGGAGACCGGCTTGACCTCATGGAAGGGTTCGGCGCGATACTTCGGCACGACTGAGCAGCACCCACGACAGCAGCCAGAACCCTGAGGTGAATGTGACCGAAACACAGCCGCCGACGCACGAGGTCGGCGCACAGGACGATATCGAGCTGCGCCTTGGCGCGAACCTGGTTCACCTGCCGGTGATCCGCTCCGTGGCGGCGAGCATCGCGATGAGAGCCGATTTCGACCTGGACGCGATCGCCGACCTGCGGCTGGCCGTGGACGAGGCGTGCTCGACGCTCATCACGCGCGCGGAGCCGGGAAGCACGATGGTCTGCCGGTTCACCATCGACGACGCCGAGCTGCGGTTCAGCGGCGCGGTGGTGTCGTCGGCAGGCGAGGCGCCCAGCACCGCGTCCTTCGGCTGGCGCGTGCTGACGACACTGGCGGACTCCGCCTCGTCGTGGATCGAACCGGGCGCGCACAACGGGCAGCGCAACTGGGTCCACATCGAGCTTGCGAAAAGGAAGCCGGCCTTTACGTGACCGAATCGACCACTCACGGACCGCGCAACTCCTCCGACGACTACGACCACCTCGTACCCCTTTTCGAGGAGTTCGTGGGACTCGCCGAGGACGATCCGCGCCGCGCCGAGCTGCGCGACGAGCTCGTCACCGGGCATCTGCCCCTTGCCGAGCACATCGCCCAGCGCTTCTCGGGCCGCGGGGTCGCCAAGGAGGACCTGGAGCAGGTGGCCAGGGTCGGTCTCATCAACGCGGTCGACCGCTTCGACCCGGGCCGCGGCACCGACTTCCTGTCCTTCGCCGTGCCGACGGTGATGGGCGAGGTGCGCAGGCACTTCCGGGACACCGGATGGATCATCCGCGTGCCGCGCAGGCTGAAGGAACTGCACCTGTCCATCAACAACGCCAGCACGCAGCTGTCCCAGCACCTCGGCAGGGCACCCACGCCGAGCGAGATCGCCGAGCATCTGGGACTGTCCCCCGAGGAGGTCTACGAGGGGCTGGAGGCGGGCAACGCCTACCACTCGATGTCGCTGGACGAGGTGCTCTCCGGGGACACGGAGAACCTCGCGCTCGGCGACACCCTCGGCGAGGACGACGCCGCGCTGGAGGGCGTCGAGAACCACGAGACGTTGCAGCCGCTGGTCCGCGAGCTGCCCGAACGCGAGCGCAAGATCCTGGCGTTGCGATTCGTGCACAACATGACCCAGTCCCAGATCGCCGAGCGGATCGGCATCTCGCAGATGCACGTCTCCCGCCTGCTCGCCCGCACGCTGGCCAAGCTGCGGGACGGGCTCGCCGAGGAGCGGCCCGACCAGGAGTCGTGACCGTCCCCGCACTGCGCTGGGCGGCGTTTTGGCTGCTCACCGCGGGGGTATACGGGCGCCATGACCAGGCGGGAGACGCTGTGCGCGTACCCGGGCTCCGGCGAGCCCGGGGCGGGCGGTCTCGCGCAGCAGGCGGGCCGGTTCGTCGTCGAGCGGCCCAGCCCGGAGAGCCCGCACGTCGTGCTCCGGCTGCGGATCGGCGGCGCTCCCGTGGTCGCCTGGGCCCTGCCCCGCCCGCCGTCGGCCGAGCCCGGCGAACGGCTGCTCGCCCTCCGCGGTGACGACGACCCGCCCGAGGGCGGGGACCAGGCGCTGGTCTGGGACGCGGGTGAGGTCGGCAACCTGGGTGACGAGCCGCTGGAGCGCGCACTGGCCGGAGGGCGGCTGACGATCCGGCTGGACGGCACGCGGCTGCGCGGCAGCTTCACCCTGGTCCGGACGAGGATCGGCGAGCACGACGAGCAGTGGCTCCTCGGCGCCACCGGGGTGTCCGAGCCCACGGACGAGGCAGCCCCGTGAGGTGGCGGGAGCCCATGCTGGCGACGCTGACCGACCGGCACTTCTCCGACCCGAACTGGCTGTTCGAGCGCAAGCTGGACGGCGTGCGGGCGGTGTGCGTGCGCGAGGACGGCGGCGAGCCGCAGCTGTGGTCGCGCAACCGCAAGCTGATGAACGCCGCCTACCCGGAGATCGTGGCCGCGCTGGCCGAGCAGGGTGGCGACACCTTCGCCGCCGACGGCGAGATCGTCGCGTTCGACGGCGGCCAGACGAGCTTCGCCCGGCTCCAGCCGCGCATGCACCTCAGCGACCCGGCGCGGGCACGGGCCACCGGCATTCCGGTCTACTACTACCTGTTCGACCTGCTCTCCTACGGCGGCACCGACGCGACCCGGCTTCCGCTGCGCCAGCGCAAGGAGTTGCTGCGCCGCGCGTTCGACTTCCAGGGCCCGCTGCGCCTGTCCCGGCACCGCAACGCCGAGGGTGAGCGGTTTCTCGCCGAGGCGTGCGGCAAGGGCTGGGAGGGCCTGATCGCCAAGCGCGCCGACGCGCCCTACACCGGGGGGCGGTCGCGCGACTGGCTGAAGTTCAAGTGCGTGCGCGACCAGGAGTTCGTGGTCGGCGGGTTCACGCCGTCGACGGCGCGGGCCGGGTTCCGCTCGCTGCTCATCGGTTACCACGCCGCGGGCAGGCTCTGCTACGCGGGCAAGGTCGGCGCCGGGTACGACGAGGCGACGTTGCGCGCACTGGGTGACCGGCTGGCCCGGCTGCGCAGGCGGACCTCGCCGTTCGCCGGCCGGGTCGGCGAGCCGGACGCCCGCTGGGTGGAGCCGGAGGTGGTCGTGCAGGTGCGGTTCTCCGAGTGGACCGGCGACGGCAGGCTGCGGCACCCTCGGTTCACGGGGCTGCGGACGGACAAGCCGGCGGCCGACGTGGTCCGAGAGAGCGCGTGAGGAGGGGAACATGGCACGAGCGATCTGGAGCGGCGCCCTCAACTTCGGGCTGGTGACGGTGCCGGTCGAGCTGTACAGCGCCACCTCGGACCACACCATCCACTTCCGGCAGTTCCAGCGCGGCACCTCCGACCGCATCCGGTACCGGCGCGTCAACGAACGCACCGGCGAGGAGGTGCCCTACGACCAGATCGTGAAGGGCTACGACCTCGGCGGCGACGAGTACGTGATCATCGAGCCGGAGGAGCTGGAGCAGATCGCGCCGGGGCGCTCGCGCACCGTCGACATCGACGCGTTCGTGGACCTCGACGACATCGACCCGATCTACTTCCAGAAAACCTACTGGCTGGCCCCCGCGAAGGAGGAGTTCGCGAGGGCCTACGGCCTGCTGATCGAGGCGATGGCCCGCACCAACCGGGCGGGGCTCGCGCGCTTCGTCATGCGCGGCAAGGAGTACCTCGCCGCGGTCCGCGCGGGCGACGGCGTGCTCGTGCTCAACACGCTGCTGTTTCCCGAGGACATCCGCGAGCCCGCCAAGGAGATCAGCAAGCTGCCCGCGCCCGGCCAGACCCGGCCCAAGGAGGTCGACATGGCGGTGAGCCTGATCGACTCCATGGCGCAGGAGTGGGACCCGGAGCAGTACCACGACACCTACACCGAGCGGGTGAAGCAGCTCATCGAGGACAAGCGCCAGGGCAGGACGGTGACACCGGCCGAGCAGCCGCCGGAGGCGACGAAGGTGGTGGACCTGTTCGAGGCGCTGTCGCGCAGCGTGGAGAGCCGCAAGCGCAAGAGCGGCGGCACCCGCACGAGCGAGGGCGTCGGCGAGCGGGGCAAGCGTAGGCGGCCGCAGCGGCAGGAGCCCGACCTGGCGGAGCTGTCCAAGGCCGACCTGGAGCGCATGGCCCGCGAGCTGGACATCAAGGGCCGCTCGAAGATGACCCGCAAGCAGCTGGAGAAGGCCGTCCGCGACGCCTCACCGGAGCAGACCCGCAGGCGCGCCTCCTAGGGCACCTCGCGCCTGGCCCGCGTCACCGGCGGCGCGGCTCTACGATCATCGGGTGCCCCGTGCCCGGTTGTCGACGCGGTTCCAGACGGTGCTGCGCACCAGCGTCGGCTTCGCGGTGCTCGGCTTCGTCTCCAGCTTCTGTGGGTCGGGGCTGGTCTTCCTGCTGTCGATGCTGCAGGGCATCCCCGCCGACGTCGGCGACCGGGGCTGGATCTTCGCCGTCTGCGCCGCCGGGTACGTGCTGGTGTCGTTCCTCATCGGCACGCTCTGGGCGGGGCTGCTGCACCGGCGCACGGTCGTGTGGTTCGTGCTGGGTCGCGCGCCGTCGGAGCAGGAGGCGCGGCGTGCGCTGCGCCTGCCGGTGCACCTGGCGACGGTCACGGTGGTCCTGTGGGCGGCCGGAGCGCTCGTGCTCGGTGTGCTGGCCGCGGTGCTCGGATCGTGGGCGGACGCGCTCGCCGTGGCGCTGGTGATCGTGCTCGGCGGGCTCTCCACGGCCGGGCTCACCTACTTGGCGGCCGAGTGGGTGGCCCGCCCGCTGATGGCCGAGGCCCTCGACGTGGCGCCGCCGCAGGACCGGCTGCCGACCACCGTGCTCACCCGGCTGGTGCTGACGTGGGCGCTGGCGGGCGGGGTGCCGCTCGTCGGCGTGCTGCTGATGGTCCTGCCGCCCTACCTCGGCAAGGCCGACCCGCGTTCGGGCCTGCTGTCGCTCGCGCTGATCGGCCTGGTCCTGGGCGCGCTCGGCACGGCGCTGCTGGCCCGGTCGGTCGCGGCGCCGTTGCACCGGCTGCGCAGGGCGCTCGGCCAGATCGCCAGGGGCCGCACGGACGTCACGGTGGGCGTCGACGACGCCAGCGAGATCGGCATGCTCCAGGCGTCGGTCAACGACCTCGCGGCAGGCCTGCGTGAGCAGGAGCGGCTGCGGGACCTGTTCGGCAGGCACGTCGGCGACGACGTCGCCCGGCACGCCCTGGAGTACGGCGCCTCGCTGTCCGGTGACGTCCGCGACGTCACGGCCCTGTTCGTGGACGTCGTCGACTCCACGGCGCTCGCGGCCGAGCTGCCGCCGCACGAGGTGGTGCGCAAGCTCAACCGGCTCTTCGCCAGCGTCGTCGACGCGGTGGGCACCCACGGCGGCCTGGTGAACAAGTTCCAGGGCGACGCGGCGCTGTGCGTCTTCGGCGCTCCCGCGCGGCACGCCGACCCGGCGACCTCGGCACTGCGCGCGGCCCGCGCCATCCGCGACGCCGTGGCCTCCAGCGGGGAGCTGGACCTGGGCATCGGCGTGGCGAGCGGGCCTGCCTTCGCAGGCCAGCTGGGCACGAGCAGCCGTTTCGAGTACACGGTGATCGGCGACGCGGTGAACGAGGCGGCGCGGCTCACCGAGCACGCCAAGCAGGTGCCCGGCCGCATCCTCGCCAGCGAGGCGGTGCTGGTGGCCTGCTCGGCGGCCGAACGAAGGCTGTGGACGGCACACGACACGCTCCACCTGCGGGGACGTGCGGCCCCGACCGCCACGTGGACACTCGACGTCGCGGCCGGCGCGAGCACGGGCTCCGTCAGGCCGGCGTGACGCCGGGCCAGCGCAGCACCGTGGAACCCCAGGTCAGCCCGGCTCCGAACGCCGTGACGAGCACGCGGTCGCCGGACTGCAGGGTGCCGTCGTTGACGCCGTCGACCATCGCCAGCGGGATCGACGCGGCGCTGGTGTTGCCGGTGCGCTCGATGTTGACGACGAGGCTGTCGGCCGGAAGCCCCAGCTGCTTGGCCGTGGCGTGGAGGATGCGGATGTTGGCCTGGTGGCCGATCAGCCGGTCGACGTCCCCGACCGTCCAGCCCACCTGCTTCAGCACCGCGCGCGAGGACTCGGCCATGCGCGCGGTGGCGTGCCGGAACACCGCCGGCCCCTGCATGCTGAAGTAACTGTCGGCCGGGTTCTGCGACGTCTTCATGCGGGAGCCACCGGCAGGCACCACCAGCAGGTCGGACAGCTCACCGTCGCTGTGCAGGTCGAACGGGCCGAGGGCACCCGGCTCGTCGGGGTCTCCCGCGCGCAGCACGACGGCTCCGGCCCCGTCGCCGAAGATCGGCACCGTGGCCCGGTCGTCCGGGTTGAGCAGCGTGGTGAAGGCGTCGGCGCCGACGAGCAGCACCCGGCGGGACACTCCGCCCGCGATCAGGCCCGCTGCCGTCGCCAGCGCGTAGACGAACCCGCTGCACACGGCGTTGACGTCGAAGGCGGCGACGGGGCCGAGTCCCAGCCTGCTCGCCACCTGCGGGGCACTGGCCGGGCAGATCTGGTCCGGGGTCGCGGTGGCCAGCACCACGGCGTCGATGTCGGCCGAGCCCGCCGACTGCAACGCTCGCCTTCCCGCCTCCACAGCCATGTCAACAGTGGACATGCCGGGGCCGACGACGTGCCGCCGCCCGATCCCGGTCCTGGTGCGGATCCACTCGTCGGAGGTGTCCAGGCGGGCCGAGAGCTCGTCGTTGTCCACCACGCGAGGGGGTAGCCAACCACCGAGACCGGCGAGAACCGCCACACCACGCGCATCGTGCGTGGGCACTTGCATTCCTCCAGGGCCAGCGTTTTGGGGACACGGAGACTGTGGTTACCCGGCCTGCCTCTACTTGTATGGCTTACTAATCGGTAGAGGCCGGCGATGTGACCTAGGTCTCATTCAGTGCATCCGTCCGCATTAATCCGGACGGATTCTGGCCGGTATCCGCCGTAGAAATACCGGCATGACGGTTCTCGGCACTCGCGCGCTCAACCGGGCCCTGCTCGCCCGCCAGCACCTGCTGAGCAGGACCGCCCTTCCGGCCCTCGACCTGATCGAGCACCTGGTGGGCATGCAGGCACAGGCGCCGTTTCCGCCGTACTATGGCCTGTGGACCCGGCTGCGTGGCTTCCAGCCGGACGAGCTGTCCCGGCTGCTGCTCGACCGCGAGGTCGTGCGGATCGTGCTGATGCGCGGCACCGTGCACCTGGTCAGCGCGGCCGATGCCGCCGCGCTGCGCCCGCTCACCCAGCCGATCCTCGACCGCGACCTGCGAGGCAACACGACGTTCACGCCCAAGCTCGCCGGGCTCGACCTCGGCGAGCTGGAACGTGAGACCCGCACGATCCTCTCCGGCGCACCGCACACCTCGGCCGAGCTGGGCAGAGCCCTCGCGCGGCGCTGGCCGGACCGCGAACCGGCCGCCCTCACCTACGCCGCACGCAACCGGCTGCCGCTGGTGCAGGTGCCGCCGCGCGCGGTGTGGGGCCGCAGCGGCCAGACCGCCTACGCCACCGTCGACGAGTGGCTCGGCAGGCCGGTCGACGAGCACCCCGACGCCGAACGGATGGTGCTGCGCTATCTCGCCGCGTTCGGTCCGGCGTCGGTGCGCGACGTGCAGGCGTGGTGCGGGCTGACGCGGCTCGGCGACGTGGTGGCGCGGCTGCGGCCCCGGCTGTGCGTGTTCCGCGGCGCGGACGGCCGGGAGCTCTTCGACCTGCCCGGCGCGCCAAGGCCCGACCCGGCCACCCCGGCCCCGCCCCGGTTCGTGCCCGAGTTCGACAACCTGCTGTTCTCCCACGCCGACCGCACGCGGGTCATCAGCGACGCCGACCGCAAGGGGATCAGCACCCGCAACGCCGTCGCGCCGGCCGTCCTGCTGGTCAACGGCTTCGTGCGGGCCACCTGGCGCATCGAACGCGGCAAGGAGTCTGCGGTGCTGGACGTGCGGCCGCTGCGCGCACTGTCGAAAAAGGACACGGCGGCCGTGCGGGCCGAGGGCAGGCGGCTGCTGCGCTTCGCGGGCGTCGAGGACGGCGAGGTGCGGGTCGGCTCAGCCGGCGCCTGAGGGGTCGCGCGGCGGGGTCTGCGCCTGCTTAGGGCGCGGCAGGCCGGTCACCGACGCCGCGCCGAGCGCGGCCGCGAACGTCGCCTCGGTGGGGCACTGCACGGCTCCGGCGGCGGTGTCGAGCAGCCCGGGGTTGCCTGCGGGCGCGCCGGGCGGCGGGGGCGGGGTCGGCTCACCCGTGGGCACCGTCTCGGCGAACGACACCGTGCCGGTGAGCGGGAGGTCACGCGACGAGCCGCCCACCGAGACGGCGTAGTCGCCCGCACTGCGCACCCAGCGGTGGGCCCCGGAGTCCCAGTGCGAGAAGTCGCGGGCGTTCAGGGTGAAGCTCACCCGCGCGCTGCGACCCGGATCGAGCGTGACCTTGTCGAACGCCGCGAGCTTGCGTGGCGGCTCCCCGTCGGCGGCCGGGTTTCCGAGGTAGAGCTGGGCCACCTCGGCTCCGCGGCGCTCGCCGGTGTTGGTCACCTCGGCGTGCACGGTGACCGAGCCGTCCGCGCCGACCGGCCCGATCGCCAGCCCGCCGTAGCGGAACGTGGTGTAGGACAGGCCGAAGCCGAACGGGAACAACGGGTCGGTGCCCTGTTGGTCGTACCAGCGGTACCCGATCGCCAGCCCCTCGTCGTGCCTGCCGCCGGGAAAGCGCGCCGGGTCGCTCGCGGGCACCTGGTCCAGGCTCGCGGGGAAGGTCACCGGCAGCCTGCCGGACGGGTTGACGTCGCCGAACAGCAGCGAGGCGATGGCGTTGCCGTACTCCTGCCCCGGATACCAGGCTGCGAGCACACCGGCGACCCTGCCGAGCCACGGCATCTCCACTCCGGCACCCGTGTTGAGCACCACCACGGTGTTCGGGTTGGCCTTCGCGACCTCCTCGATCATGGAGTTGTCCCGTGTGGACAGCCGGATCCCGGTGTGGTCCTTCGACTCGCTGTACCACTTGCCGACGAACACGATCGCCGCCTCCGCCTCGCGCGCGACCCTGGCCGCGTCGCCGCCGTCGTCGAAGGCCACGGTCCGGCCCGCCTGCTCCGCCCTGCGTGCGATGCCGTCATAGGGCGTCACGATCGCGGGGGCGATGACGTGCGGGCTGCCGCCGCCGGAGCCGATCACCTCGGAGCCGGCCGCCTTGCCGATCACCGCGATCGGCCCGGAGCCGGTCAGCGGCAGCACCTCGCGGTCGTTCCTGAGCAGCACGGTGCCCTGTTCGGCGACCTCGCGGGCGATCGCGACGTGCTCGGGGCCGGTCACGACGGCGTCGGGCGATCCGGTGGCGGGCCGGTCGAACAGGCCGTGCCGGAACATCGACCGCAGGATGCGGCCGACCATGTCCTCCAGGCGCGACTCGGCGACCCTGCCGGAACGCACCGCGTTGCCGAGCCGGGTGCCGAACTGGCAGCCGCCGGGCATCTGCATGTCCAGGCCCGCCCGTGCCGATGTCGGGCCGTCGTGGGTGGCGAACCAGTCGGAGGTGACGAAACCGTCGAAGCCGAGCTGTCCTTTCAGGACCTGCGACACGAGGTAGGTGTTGTTGCAGGCGTGCACGCCGTTGACGTGGTTGTACCCGCACATCACCGACGCCACCCCGGCGTCGACGGCATCGGCGAACGGAGCGAGGTAGAGCTCCTGCAGGGCTCGCTCGGACACGACGGCGTTGCCGGCCCTGGTGTTGCGAAAGGTCTCCTGCGTGTAGGCGGCGAGGTGCTTGGCCTGCGCCAGCACCCCGCGCTCCTGCACGGCGCGGATCTGCGCGGCGGCGAGGCTGCCGACCAGCCGCGGATCCTCACCGAGCGTCTCGAAGGCCCGTCCGGCACGGGGGTCGCGCAGCAGGTCCACGCTGGGTGTGAGCGCGACGTTGGCGCCCTTGCCGCTGACTTCCTCGGCGATCACGCCACCGTAGGCCGCGGCCAGGCCGGTGTCCCACGTGGCGCCGAGCGCGAGCGGCGCGGGCAGTTGCGTGACGCCGGTGTGCTCGTTGCCGACTCCGGCGGGCCCGTCGGACAGCCCGAGCTGCGGAATGCACAGGCGCGGGACGGCGGGCACGAGGCCCGCGTAGACCGGCCCGACGAACTCGAAGGGCCCCGCGGAGCCGTGCACCATGCCCAGCTTCTCGTCGAGGGTCATCCTCGACAGCACCTGGGCGAACCGCTCGTCGACGGGCGCGTCCGAGCCGACCCACGGGCAGTCCGGGGCGGACGGCTCGGGCTCGGCGCCCGAGGCGGGCATCGGGGCCGCCAGCACGCCCGCCAGTATCGCCGCACCGAACACGACCACGCCACGCCGCATGACCCCGCCTTCCATCACCAGAAGAACGCGAGTCAGTTTCACATATTTGGTGAGCGGCTACCAGCCTCGTGTGGAGAACCAGTAACGTTCCCACTTCTGGGAGCCCGCGGAGTACCCGGAGTAGTCACCCGTGCCGGAGCGGGCCTCCGAGCGCTGGCGGCTCAGCTGCTGCTCGTACAGGTCGATCATGGGTTCGATGAACTCCCGGACCTGGTGCCGGTAGTCGGGCACGGCACCACCGCGTGGCACGTCGACGCCGGTCTCGGGGACCACGTCGATCCGGGGCTGGGTCTCGGGCTCGGCCTGCGGCACGGGCTCCGCCTGCGGCTGCGGCGCGGACTCGGCGAGCACCGCCGTGTCCGGTTCCGGCTCCGGCTCGGGCGGCGCGGCAGGCGCGGGTGCCGGCTTCGGCGCGGGCTTCCTCGGCTTCACCGGCGGCGGGTGCTGGTCCTGGTGTGAGTCGGCCTGCCCTGCGCCGGCCCGCGGCGCGGCGACCACGGCGGGTTCCCGCGCGGCGCCGCCTCCGACCGGCCCGCTGGGCCACTGCCCATCGAACACGGTCGTGGCCGCCACCACGAACATCAGCACCGCGGCGGCCATGCTCGCGACACCCGAGCGGTTGAGGCCGGCGCGCCGCAGCGCGCCGGTGGCGAGGTCCTCGACGAGGGCGTCGTGCCGCCCCGCCTGGCTCGCGGCGATGATGCCCGTGCGGTCGACCAACTCAGCGTCGTGCGGCGTGTGCCGCAGCACCGTTGGCGCCATCAGGTCCCTCCATCGACGTTGTCCCCCAGAGCCCGCCGGCACGGACACAGCCAC
Organism: Prauserella muralis; assembly: GCF_003202285.1. GTDB lineage: Bacteria > Actinomycetota > Actinomycetes > Mycobacteriales > Pseudonocardiaceae > Prauserella_B > Prauserella_B muralis. Next base: position 1,225,670 of record NZ_MASW01000001.1, on the reverse strand, counting down.
AGGCCCGATCGCTGTCTACTCCCCGGCCACACCGCTGTCACTAGTCCACCCCGAGCCGAGCGACAGAACGACTCGATCGAGTGAACGACTTCCGGGTAACTCTGTGGCGCGCCGAGAATCCGCGAAGACGCGTCCACACGGGCCACTCGGCCGGGCTAGTTCCCGCAGGGAGCACCCACCGTGGCTCTACTCGGAGTTGATCGCGAACTTCTCACCCGAATGGCGCATCACAACGCGGCCGGATGGACGTCTTTCCAGTAGGACGGTCGCCCGCAGCACACGGGCGACCCGGACAGACGGGAGGGTGCCGTGCGCAACGACGCCGTACACCAGAGCCAGTTCGTGTACCTCAACGGCTGCAGCACACCGGTGCTGTCCCGCCTCGCCTACACCACGGCGGAGCCCTTCACCGTCGCGCTGGCCTTCCGCATCGAGCCCGGCGAGTGGGTCGAGTGGGAGTTCGCCCGCGACCTGCTCATCACCGGCCTCACCGAGCCCGCGGGCATCGGGGACGTCCGCGTGCGGCCCGACCTGTCCCTCGACGAGGGCATCCTGGTGCTCGAGCTGGAGTCGCCGGACGGCTACGCGGTGGTGGAACTGGGCCGGGACGACGTGGCCCGCTTCGTGCAGGCGACGACGGAGTTCGTCGCCCCCGGTGCGGAGAGCGAGCACCTGGACCTCGACTCCCTCATCGCCGACCTGACCGCTGCCCGGCCCTGACCGGGCCTCGCCGCTCCGGGACGCCGGAAGCCATTCCCGGACCCGTTGGGAGGTAAGGGAATTCCTGCCCGACGTGGTGCGAACCTCACCGGCCGCATTGTCTAGATTGGGGTTCCCCGTCCCGGAGCGAGCGATGGTCCCCGAGCACCCGAACGACGACACGGCCGAACTGGAGCCGGTGTTCGCCGACCCCACCGGACGAAGACGCAGGGTCCTGCGGCATGTCGCGGTCGCGGGCGTCGCGCTGGTCACCCTGTACGTGGCGGTACTGGTCGCCACCCTGCTCGGCGCGCGGATCGCACCGGCCGCGTTGCTGCCACTGCCCGGCTCCCCCACCCACGAGCGGTCTGTTCCCCCGGCGCCGTCCTCCGAAAGCACGGCGCCCACGCCCCCGCCCACACCGCGCCGCTCCGCCGTCGAACCACTGCCTCCCCGCACCCCGCCGGCCGCACCGGCCGCGCACCGCGCTCCCCCCACCACCGCGTCACCGACCGCGGACCCCGGTGACCTCACCCAGGGCCCGCAGGAACCGCCCGAGCCCGGCGACGAGCCGGAACCCGAGTCCGGCGAGCCACCGGGCCGGAACAAGCCGGGCGACCACGGCAGGCCGGACAAACCCGGCCGCGGGCCAGGAGCCGGCGACTAGGTGCCCCACCACGCCCGGACCCCGGTACCGCGAACGCACTGGCTGCTCCTGTCGAGTGGGCTCGCCATGGCCCTGCTGTTGCTCGGCCTCCACGCACTCGCGCACCACGTGCCGCCCGCGCCAGCACCGGCGTCACGCGGCGGCGTCGGCGACGTGCCCGCCGCCGTGCGCGGGGGCGGTTCGGTGATCGACGCCCGCGCCGATCCCGCCGTGGCGTTGCGGCCGCCGGACGGCACACTCGCACTGACCTTCGAGGACGGCCCCGATCCCGTGTGGACACCTCGGATCCTCGACGTGCTCGAGGCGCACGAGGTGCGGGCCACGTTCTTCGTCACCGGCGCCCGCGCCGCCCGCCATCCGGGGCTGGTGCGGGAGATCGCCGCACGCGGGCACGAGATCGGCGGGCACACCGCGACCCACGGCGACCTGCGGGAGGCCGGCGAACTGCGCACCTCGTTGGAGCTGCGCGGCACGGACGCCGCGCTGGGTGGCGCCGCCGGGCTGGCCACGACGCTGGTGCGCCCGCCCTACCCGGCTGTTCCGGAGCTGATGGACGACGCCGCGTGGCGGGCGGCCGAGCGGATCGGCGCGGAAGGCAAGCTCATCGTGCTGTCCAACCTGGACTCCGGGGACCGGGGACAGCCGGGGGTCGAGCGGATCGTGGCGGCGTCGACACCGCGCGGCAGCGAGGGCGTGGTGCTGCGGATGCACGACGGCGGGGGTGAACGGGCGCAGACCGTGGCGGCGTTGGACCGGCTCCTGCCGTGGCTGCGGGCCGGGGGCTGGACGGTCACCACGGTCGGCTCGGCCATGGGGCTGCCGGGCGAACGGGCGGAGGCTCCCGCACACCTCGTCGTGGGTGGGTGGCTGCTCGTGGGCGCGGTGCAGGTCGCGGGGATCTTCGCGGCGTTGCTCGACGTGGTGCTCGTGCTGGTCTGCGCGCTGGCCGGGCTGCGCCTGGTGCTGGCTGCCGTGGCGTGCCGGCCGCGGCGCACGCGGGCCAGGGCACGCGCGCCGCGGTTCGCCGAGCCGGTGACCGTCATCGTGCCCGCGCGCAACGAGCGCGAGCGGATCGCGGAGACCGTGCGTTCGGCGCTGGCCGCACGGCATCCGGTGCGGGTGCTGGTGGTGGACGACGGCTCCACCGACGGCACGGCCGACGTCGTGGAGGCGCTCGGCCTGCCTCGCGTGCGGGCGATCCGGCAGGCCTGGGCCGGAAGGGCGGCGGCCCTCAACACCGGCCTCGCCGCGGCGGGCACCGACGTCGTGCTGTTGCTCGATGCGGGAACCGTGCTCGACCCGGACGCGGTGCCCAGGCTGGTGCGGTACTTCGCGGTGCCGGGCGTCGGGGCGGTGTCCGGCGCCGCGCATCCCACCGGGCCCGGCGGGATGCTCGGTGGCTGGCAGCACCTCGAGTACGTCGCGGGGTTCGGCCTCGACCGCCGGATGTCCGGTCTGCTCGGTTGCGTGCCGCCGGCGCCGGGTGGGGCGAGCGCGTTCCGCCGCGCGGCGGTGCAGCGCCTCGGCGGAGTGCCAGCCGGCACGCTCACCGAGGACGCCGACCTGATGATGACGCTCCAACGGGCCGGGTGGCGTGTGGTCCACGAGCCGAGGGCGGCCGCGTCGACCGCGGTGCCCGGCACGCTCGGCGCGCTGTGGCGGCAGCGCCACCGCTGGTGCCACGGCACGCTGCAGACGGTGTGGAAGCACCGCAGGGCGCTGTTCGGCTCCGGCAGCGCGGGCAGGCTCGGCAGGCGCGGCCTGCCGTACCTGCTGGCGACGCGGGTGGTGCAGCCGGTGCTGGCGCCGCTGGCGGACCTGGCGGCGGTGTTCGGGCTGCTCACCGGCGACGGGGTGGCCCCGCTGCTCTGGCTCGGCGTGCTCGCGGCGAGGGCCGCCACGGCCGCGCTCGCCTTCCGGATGGCCGGCGAGCGCGCCCGGCCGCTGGCGCTGGTGCCGCTGGAACACCTGCTCTACCGGCCGCTGCTGTCGCTGGTCGTCGTGCAGTCGCTGGTGACGGCTCTCGCGGGTGTGCGGCTGCCCCGCCACCGCATGCGCCGCTCGAGGGCGCCGGTGGCGCGCCACCCCTAGCGGCAGGCTCCCTTGGCCAGCAGCACGCGCCGCAGGGACTCCTCGACCCGCTGTGCGGGCAACTCGCCGGCGGCCACGGCCTGCTCCAGGCGGTCGAGCACGGGGCCGACATCGCCGCCGGAGGACCACAGCGCCTGGTCGGCGCCGGCCTGGAGCGCCCGCAGCACCGCGTCCGGCAGGGGGTAGCGGTCGGTGATCGCACGCATGGCGCCCACGTCGTCGGTGACGACCGGGCCGGTGAAGCCGTAGTCGGTGCGCAGCAGCTCGTACGCGCGGGGGGACAGTGACGCGGGTTGGTCGCCGGTGAGCCCCGGCACGGTCAGGTGGCCGACCATCACGCTCACGTCGCCGTACTCGCCGATCCGCTCGTAGGGCCGCAGGTCGGTCTTGCGCAGCTCGGCCAGCGGCGGCGTCGTGACCAGGCCGGTGTGCGAGTCGCCGCTGGCATGGCCGTGGCCGGGAAAGTGCTTGAGCACGGGCCGGACACCGGCGTCGGCGAGCCCCGTGGCGAAGGCCAGCGCGTAGCGGCGGGCGACGGCGGGGTCGGCGCTGAACGACCGGTCGCCGATGGCGGCGTCGGCGGCCTCGCCGGTGACGTCCACGGTCGGGGCGTAGTTCACCGTCACGCCGCGCGCGAGCAGGGCGCGGCCCCGCTGCTCGGCGAGGGCGCGCACCTCCTCCGGCGTCATGGTGCCGGCCATCTCGCGGGCGCTGGGCAGCTCGCCGTCCAGTTCGTCGACGCGCTGAACCCGGCCGCCCTCGTCGTCGACGGCGATCGAGACGGGCACGCGGGCGGCCTGCTGGAGGCGGTCGAGCGCGTTGCCGGTGAGCAGGTCGGTGGCGTTGCCGCCGATGAAGATGCCACCCACCTGCTCCTGGCGCACCAGCGCGGTCGCCGCGGCTGGATCGCTCGGCTCGACGCCGACCACGAGCAGCTGCGCGACCCGCTCGCGGGGGCTCAGCTCCGCGATCACCGGGGCGCAGTCGGGCGCGCTGTCGGCGGACCCGGTGGTGGGCGGAGCCTCGCTCGAGGAGGCCGCGGTCGACGTGGTCGGCGGCGGCTTGGACGCCGCGGTGCCGGGTACCGTCGCGCTTCCGCGTTCGCTCGCGGAGCCGCAGGCGGCCAGCAGGAAGACCAGGACGATGGGCAACAGCAAACGGTTCATCGTCAGCCAACGGTACGGGGGGCGTCTCCACCCGCCGGGAGGTGCCGGGTCAGACGGTGTGGCGGCACGATGGACCCGGCGTCGTCGTCCTCGACCGTCGTGGCGAGCCCGGGGCCGTGCTGGCCTGGCCCTGGCGCCCACGGCGCGGGCGGTCCGGACCTGGCCGCCCACACCAGGACGCCGACGGCCACCAGCAGAGCGACGGCGATGCTCAGGGCCAGGGAAAGCCTGCGCGACCGCCCCGCAGGCGGACCCTGCAGTGCCGTGTGGTCGAGCACCTGCGTCCGCAGCCCGGGTGGCGCAGGCACGAACTCCACCGGCCCGGCGGCGTCACCGGGCATCGCCCTGCCCTGCCGGGCCAGCACGTCGCGAGCGGCCGCGGCGAGCCATGGCCAGAGCTGGTCGGGATCGCGCAGCCGCCCGAGCCTGTGCACGGCGAGGACCAGCGCGTCGTGGCAGGCCTCGGTCGCGGCGCGCCGGTCGCCCAGTGCCGCCCAGCACAGGTCGTGCAGCGGGTCGGCATAGCGGTCGTAGACGGCCGCGAGCGCGTCGCGGTCGCCTGCCAGCACGCCGAGGACCAGGTCGGCGTCGGTGGGCGGGCTCATGAGTGCCCTTCCGTCGAAGGGTGTGCGGCTCTCCCCACCCGGTGTGTCGCCGCGAGGCCCGCCGCCGCTACTTCCGGCGCACCCGGCCGTATCTTCGCCGCTCCTGCTCCGAGCCGTCCATGCGCCGGACCAGGAGCATCGACGGTGGGTCCGCCCTGGCGAACCTGGCGCCGTCGCTGACGGCGTCCCGCTTGCGGATGTGCCGCACGAGCACCTTGCCCGCGTGCCTGACCAGCCACGTCATCGAGTCCGGCGAGAACCGGAACTCCACGGTGTAGCGCTTGCGTGCCATGGGTGCCCCCCTTGCACTCGCGTTGTAGTACTGCAATAACATAGCAGTGTTGCGACGAATGGCAGAGTTGACACACCCCTGTGATAGTGAAAAGGAGCGACTCACGGGAGGCGGGACCATGGACGGCCGGATGGACGCGCGGCGGCTCTACGACGCGCTCGACGCGCAGCGGAGGGCGCGCGGCATGTCGTGGCGGCAGCTTGCGGACGAGTCCGGGGTGAGCCCGTCGCTGCTGAGCAGGATGGGCAACGGGCACCGGCCCGATCTCGACGGGTTCATCGCGCTGGTGCAGTGGCTCGGCGCACCCGCCGAGGACTTCATGGTGTGGCCGTCCGAAGGGCCGCGCGAGCGGGAAGGGCCCGCGCTGGAGACGCAGCTGGCGATGCTGCTGCGGGCGAGGGAGGAGCTCTCCGAGGCCGACAAGCAGTATCTGCTGGACATCCTCGGAGCCACGATGAGACGGATCAAGGCCGACCGGCGGGAGAACTGACGTGGCCCTGCGGCGAGGATTCAAGGCCGAGGCGAAGCGCCTCGCGCTTCAGGTACGCGAGGAGCTGGGCGTCGCCGTGTTCGCCCCGCTGGATCCGTACGCCCTCGCCGAGCTGTACGGCATCGAGGTGTGCGACCTGAGCCATCCCACGCTGCCTGCCGACGCCGTGCGGCACTTCACCGGCCCCGCGGCCGCGGCGTTCTCCGGCGCGCTGCTCGCGGTGGGCACCGGGCGGGTCATCGTCGAGAACCACGTGCACGAGCCCACCCGGCGCCGCTCGACGATCGCGCACGAGATGGCCCATGTGCTGCTGGAGCACGACGTCGACCTGCTGCTCACCGCAGAGGATCTGTGCCAGTCGTCCGCGTCGGCCGTCGAGCAGGAGGCCAACGAGCTCGCGGGTGAGCTGCTGGTGCCGAGGGACGCGGCGACGGTGGCGGCGTTCCGGGGCTGGACCGACGCGTCGGTGGCCAGGTACTTCCGGGTCAGCGAGAGCATGGCGCGCTGGCGGATGAACGCCACGGCCGCGCGGCGTGTCGCCTGCCGGTCGCGGAACAAGTGGCTGCGGCCTGCCGTCAACGCGGGCACCGCGTGAGCGGCACCGTGCGGAGCGACCAGCGGACGGTCCACACCGGACCTCGGCGGTCAGCTCGCCGCCCGCCGCGCGGCGGGCACGCCAGGCTTCACGTGCGGGCGTTTCGTGACCTGACCGCATGCGAGTGGGTGTTCAGCGGGCTCCGGCCCACCGAACACCCACGGCCCCAGTCAGCTCAGCCCCACTGGCCGGGCACGTAGTCACCGGCCGGGGTACGGGCGATGACGTTGACCCGGTTCCAGGCGTTGATCGTCGCCACGACAGCGATCAGCGCGGCGATCTGGTCGTCGTCGTAGTGCTTGCGCACCTGCTCCCAGGTCTCGTCGCTCACGCCCTCGTGCGCGTCGGCGAGGCGGGTTCCTTCCTCGGCCAGCGCCAGGGCTGCACGCTCGGCCTCGGTGAACACCGTCGCCTCGCGCCAGGTGGCGATCAGGTGCAGCCGCTGGTGGGTCTCCCCGGCGTGCGCGGCGTCCTTGGTGTGCATGTCGGTGCAGTACGCGCAGCCGTTGATCTGACTGGCCCGGATCTTCACCAGTTCCTGAGTCGCTCTGGGCAGCGACGACTCCTCGAACACGTGGCCAAGGGCGATCAGCCGCTTGACGAACTTGCCGGCGATCTCGTTGCCGAACAGCGAAACACGCGGTTCCATCGGTCTCGTCCCTTCACTCGGTTCCGACGTCCACAGGTAGGACACGGTGGCTCGCCGAAATGTGACCAACCCCAGGTCAGAGCCGGTTTCGCCGTGTTCTGCGGGAACCACGACACAAGGTGTCAGGGTTTCGATCGATGCTGATGTCACCGGTCCGCACGACGGCGAACGCGGACGAGCCACCGAAGAGACAAGGACAACCATTGCGCGAAACACCCGAGGAACTCGCAGAGTTGCAGGCCCTGCTCGACTCCTCCCTGTCCCGCTCGACGTCGCACCTCCGCTCGATCGTCACCGAGCGCACCCTCACCGCGAAGCAGCTCACGCAGGTGCTCACCGGCATGTGCACCCTCGCGCTGTCCACCGTCACGGCGAAGGGTGAGCCGCGGATCAGCGCTGTGGACGGGCATTTCCTGCACGGCCGGTGGGTCTTCGGCACCGCGCGCAACGCCGCCAAGGCCCGTCACCTCGCGGCCCGCCCGGCGGCCAGCGCCGCGCACCTGCGCGGGGAGGACCTCGGTGTGTTCACCCATGGCACGGTGGAGATCCTCACCCAGGCGAACGGACAGCACGCCGCGGACTGGCCGGACCTGCTCGCGTACTTCAAGGAGTTCTACGGCGACGACGCCTTCGACTGGGACGAAGAGGTGGTCTACTACCGGCTGCACCCGCACTGGATGACCGTCTACGCGCCGGACTTCGGCACGCTGGCCGCCGGCTGACGTCGCCGGGGCGTCACCGGCGTCAGCGTGGGCCGCCGCCGAGACTGATCTCGTTGCCGTCCGAGTCCCGGTAGGTCACCTTGGTGACTCCGCCTTCATAGTTCTCGCGCTTGACGGGTTCGATGCCCCGCCGGGCGATCTCGGCGACCCGGTCGTCGAGATCGTCGACGAACGAGAGCACCAAGGCATGCCCCGCCCGTTCCGGATCCTGCACGATGTAGATGTAGCGGTCGGCGGCCACCTCCCACACCGCCTCGATGTCGTTCGGAAGGAACGACGGTTGCCGCCCGAAGAACCGCTCGTACCACGGCAACGACCGGGTGTAGTCGATGACGGGGATGCCCGCGAAGAGGCCCGAGGCCATGTCGCCCTCCATGCGTCGTCGATGTGTCGTCAGTACTGACGATCGGCAGCGCCGAAACTGATCGGTCGAACGACGAGCATGGCGGCCGGATGACAGACCAGGGCGGGCCCGCACGACGTGTTCGGAGGCCACGCTGAGCGGTTTCGCCCTGGTCACAGACGCGGAAGCGGAGGGATTTGAACCCCCGGTCCCTTGCGGGACGCTCGCTTTCAAGGCGAGTGCATTCGGCCGCTCTGCCACGCTTCCCTGCGGCCCAGCGTAACGCCTCAGTCGTCCAGCTCCTGCAGGTGATCGAGCACCCGCGTGAACGCCTCGCCCATCATCACCTGCTCCTCCGTGGTCAGCAGGTCGATCAGATGCGCCCGGACGCCTGCGACGTGCGAAGGTGCGGCCCGGCTCAGCAGCTGCACGCCCTTCTCGGTGAGCTCGGCGGTGACCCCGCGCCGGTCCTCGGGGTCCTTGACCCTGCGCACGTAGCCCGCGTCCTCCATGCGGCCCACCTGGTGCGACAGCCTGCTCTTCGTGGAGCCCAGCATGGTGGCCAGCTCGCTCATCCGCATCCGGTTGTCCGGCATCGAGGAGAGGCAGACCAGCACCTCGTAGTCGATCAGCGAGACGTCGTGCTGCTCGACCAGCTCGCGGTGCAGGCGCTGCCGCAGTTTCAGCGTCGACACGATGTAGGCGCGCCACGCGGTCATCTCCGTCTCGGAGAGCCAGCGGACACTGCCGGTTGCCTCGGCCATGCTACGGAGAGTAGGACCTGCTTCCGACATACCGGTCACCGGACCGGGGGTTCCGCGACATCACCGGATGGTGGGCCGCGCCAGAGGTTGTGACGTTGCTCCGGAGGGTGGATTCTGGAGGGCAACGGAGGAGCCGGAGCCGAGCCACGGACTCCCACCCGGGGAGCGCCGGTTCGCCCGTCCCGCCGGGAGAGGGCAGGTGGTGCCGTGACGAATGATTCCGCGCGGTTGACCGTCCGCTGTTTTCCCGCGGCTGGAGCGGCCTGAACCGACCCAGCCGTGACCGCGAGCAGCACGGGTGTCTACGCGTCTTCACGCACGACGGCGTCCGTCGAGCCTGTCTCGGCCCGGTTTCCGCGACCGTGCCGCAGCGCTTGTCGCCGGCCCGTTCCGTGGTCGACCGCCCGACAACTGGACAACCTCGGTAGATCCTGGGTGCGGTGCGCTGGCGTACCGCACCCAGGCGTGTTCGGGGTGTCGCGGCGATTCTCGGCACCCGCGACACGGCACCACAGCCCGCGCCGAAGGGCACCTTGGGTACGTGTTGCGCACCCAAGGTGCCCTTCGGCTCGTCACCGGCCGCTCACGGGGCGGGCCGACGACTCGGTGCCGAGGTGGGGTCAGGCGGCTTCGGCATGGTCGTGGGCCGCCATGGTGGCGAGCGACCGCTGCGCCGCGCGCTGCTTGGCGACCTCGGCCCTGCTCTTCGCCTCCTGCGGCGCCACGCCGTTGACCTCCTCGGTGCTGACGGCGTACTTGCCGGTCACCCACGCCATCGCGTCGGCGTTGCGGTCGAGCGCGACGCGGTCGACGTTGCCGAGGGTGTCGCAGGCCTGGTGGTAGCACGGGTCGTAGGCCACGCCCGCCTCACCGCCCCACTTGGCGGCCTGCTCCTCCGTCTTGATCCCTTCGGCGCCGGTGAACAGGCCACCGGCCGGGATGCCGACCTCGATGAACCGGCCGTAGTCCGACCGGCCGGTGAAGTCGGTGCCCTCGGTCTCCACGCCGTTCTCGGCGAGATAACCGACGAAGGACTGCTCGATCTGCGCCGAGCCGTACGGGCCCGCACCGGCGCCAACGCCGTCCGAGTCGTCCCCGTCGTAGACGAAGTACGCCGCGTTCGGCGAGCCGATCATGTCGAAGTTCAGGTACAGCGCGATGTCGAGCTGCTGCTCGAACGACAGCGAGTCGACGTAGTGGGTCGAGCCGACGAGGCCGAACTCCTCGGCGCTCCACCACGCGAACCGCACCGCGTTGTTGACCTTGGGGCTGCCGCCCAGCTGCAGTGCCGTCTCCAGCAGCGCGGCGGAGCCGGTGCCGTTGTCGTTGATGCCGGGACCCTCCGTGACGCTGTCGAGGTGCGCCCCGGCCATCACCACGTTGTCCTTGCGGCCCGTCTTGGTCTCGGCGATGACGTTGTAGGTCGTTCGCTCCTCCTGCAGGGCCCGCAGGTCGAGCGTCACCTCAGCGCCCTCCTGCCCGGCGAGCGCCTGGCCGTCGGCGAGCGTGATGCCGCCGGTGGGGATGCGCGCCGCGGCCGGGTCGCCGAGCGTGCCGTTCAGCTCCCCGTCGACGTTGTTGTAGATGATCGCGCCGACCGCGCCCGCGTCGGCGGCGGAGGCCTGCTTCTGCGCGAACGTGCACGCGCCGCGCTGGATGAGCGCGATCTGGCCCGTGACGTCGCCGTAGTCGGAGGCCTCACAGCCCGGGGTGTCGTCGGGCTCGATCACCGCGAGCGGCGCCGTGATGCCGCCCTCCGGGGTGGACGGGCTGTAGCTCATGATGATGATCGGCACGTCCGTGCCATCCACCGTCAGGCTCTCGGCCAGCGTCTCGGTGTAGGTGAACGGGAACTCCTGGCGCGTGACGTTGTAGCCGGCCGCTTCCAGCTTGCCCGCGACGTACTCGGCCGACCGGTTGTATCCCTCGGTGCTCGCGGCCCGGTTGCCTCCGGTGGAGTCGGCGATGCGCTGCATCGCGATGAGGTGCCGGTTGATCTTGCCGACCTCGACGTTGCGGGCCAGCTTGTCGCCGAGCCGGTCGCCGGGCGACGGCTGCGCCGCCGCGGTGGCGGCGGTGGTGAGGGTGAGGCCCGCGCACGCCGCGATGACGACGGCCGGCCTCAGTCTGTCTCTGAGTGCTGACATAGAACACGTCCCCTTCGTGACAGATGGACGCGTCACTTTTGTTCGTTTCGCCGGGAGATACAAGGGTCCGTTCGTATGGTCTGGCGGCTCCCGCGAACTTGCCCCGTGGCCTACAGTCCCGGTATGCACGCGATCATGATCCGGGAGCCGGGTGGCCCGGAGAACCTCGAGTGGACCGAGGTCCCCGACCCCGTGCCCGGCAGGGGCGAGGTGCTCATCGACGTGGCCGCGACGGCCGTGAACCGGGCTGACCTGCTGCAACGGCAGGGCAACTACCCGCCGCCGCGAGGGGCCAGCGAGATCCTCGGCCTGGAGTGCTCCGGCACGGTCGCCGAGCTCGGCGAGGGCGTCGAGGGCTGGCAGGTCGGCGACGAGGTGTGCGCGCTGCTGTCCGGCGGTGGTTACGCCGAAAAGGTGGCCGTTCCCGCGGTGCAGCTGCTGCCGGTGCCGGGCGAGGTGGAGCTGACGGCCGCGGCCGGGCTGCCCGAGGTGGCCTGCACCGTGTGGTCCAACGTCGTCATGCTCGCCGGCCTCAAGGAGGGCGACGTGCTGCTCGCGCACGGCGGCGCGGGCGGCATCGGCACGCACGCGATCCAGGTGGGCAAGGCGCTGGGTGCGACCGTGGCGGTCACCGCGGGCTCGGCGGAGCGGCTGGAGCGCTGCCGCCAGCTCGGCGCCGACATCGTGATCAACTACCGCGAGCAGGACTTCGTCGAGGAGCTGAGGAGCCAGACCAAGGGCGCCGACGTCATCCTCGACAACATGGGCGCCAAGTACCTCGGCCGCAACGTCGACGCGCTGGCCACGGGCGGCAGGCTCGTCGTCATCGGCATGCAGGGCGGCGTGAAGGGCGAGCTGAACCTGGGCAAGCTCATCGCCAAGCGCGGCAGCATCTCGGCCACCACGCTGCGGGCCCGCCCGGTCGAGGAGAAGGGCGAGATCGTCGCCGCGGTGCGCGAGCACCTGTGGCCGCTGGTGGAACGTGGCTCCGTGCAGCCGGTGATCGGGCAGGTGCTGCCGCTGGCCGAGGCCGCCGACGGGCATCGCGCCCTGGACGAGGGCGGTGTGTTCGGCAAGATCGTGCTGATGGCGAAGTGACCCGCAGGCTCAGCCCAGCTCCTCCAGCACCCGCACCAGCTGGTTGATCTCGAAGACGTTGGAGTAGTGCGCGAGGCCGATCCGCACGGCGCCGCCGACCTCGCCGACGCCGAGTGCGGCGAACAGCCCGCTGGTGCCCTCGTCGGCGAACGCGCACAGGCCCTGCGAGGCCAGGAACTCGGCGACCTCGGCGGCCTTCTTGTCGGCCACGGTGAACGCCAGCGCGGGGATGCGGCGCATGGCGTCGCCGATGACCATGACGTGCCGCAGCGAGCGCAGCTCCGTGGACAGCTGCGCCAGCAGCCCGGCGTGGTAGGACTTGGCCGAGCCCAGCGAGGTGAGCAGCCGCTCGCGGCGCGAGCCGGTGGCCGCGTCGTCCAGCCCGGCCAGGTAGTCCACCGACGCGATGAGCCCGGCCAGCAGCGGATAGGCGTGAGGCCCCAGTTCCAGCCGCGCGGAGCCGCGGGCCTCCGGTTCCAGCGACACCGACGGCAGCCGTTCCAGCAGGTCCGGGTCACGGAACGCGAGCGCGCCCACGGCGGGGCCGCCCCAGGCCTGCGCCGACAGCACGGCGACGTCGGCGCCGAGCGCGTTGAGATCGAGCGGGACGAACGGCGCCGCGTAGGTCGCGTCCACCACGACCAGCGCGCCGACCCGCTTCGCGATCTCCACCACGGTCGGCACGTCCGGCCTGGTGCCGACCGAGCCGGACGCGCACGTGACGGCGACCGCCTTGGTACGGGCGTTGACCAGGTTCTCGTACTGCCACGCGGGCAGCTCGCACGTCTCGATGTCGATCTCGCCCCACCGGACGTTCGCCCCGACGCGCTTGGCCGCACGGCGCCAGGGCGCGATGTTGGCCTCCTCGTCGAGCCGGGAGACCACGACCTCGTCGCCGAGCGTCCACCGGTCCGAGAGGGCGTCGACGAGTCTGCTCAGCAGCACCGAGGCACTGGGACCGAGCACGACACCCTCGGGGCTGACGCCGACGAGGTCGGCGACGGCGCGGCGGGCGGCCGCGACGATGCTCTCCGCGCGCTGGGAGGCCGGAAAGGCTCCGCCCGGCCCGGAAACCGGAGCCCTCATCGCAGTCGAAACAGCGGACGCGACCTGTTCGGGTACCAGCATTCCGGCAGCACCGTCGAAGTGAATCCAGCCGTCACCCAGTGCGGGAAACAACCCACGTATCCGAGCGACGTCAAACGCCATGCAGACACCGTACGGAGGCGTAGTTTTGCTGCGCGTTCGGGGTTGCCCTGGTGAACACGGGCAGCGACCGTTCCCGCTACGCTCGGATATCAGGTATGCGGATGTGCCGCCAAGACGTTCCGATGTGAGCCAGGATGGAGCATATGACCGAGCCGAATTCCCCGAATTCACATACAGCCGGTAGCCAAACGGGAGAACAATCACACCACGTGGTGGTCGTCGGCCCGGACGGGTCGCCGGTCGGTACCGCGCGCATCAATCCGGACGCCGAGAATGACAAGAGCGAGTCGGTCGGCGACATGGTCGAGGAGCCGGCCAAGGTCATGCGGATCGGCACCATGATCAAGCAGCTGCTCGAGGAGGTGCGGGCCGCACCGCTCGACGACGCCAGCCGCAACCGGCTCAAGGAGATCCACGCGACCTCCATCAAGGAGCTGGAGCAGGCGCTGGCGCCGGAGCTGCAGGACGAGCTCGAACGGCTCGTGGCGCCGTTCACCAGCGACAGCACGCCGTCGGACGCGGAGCTGCGGATCGCGCAGGCTCAGCTCGTCGGCTGGCTGGAAGGCCTCTTCCACGGCATCCAGACCGCGCTGTTCGCCCAGCAGATGGCCGCACGGGTGCAGCTGGAGCACATGCGCCGCGGCCTGCCCCAGGGCGCGGGCGGCGCCGAAGGGCACGGCCCCGGCATCGGCAACACCGGCCAGTACCTCTAGGAGCCACTCCGCCCGCTCAGCCGGTCGAGCCAGCGGTTGATGGTCAGCTCGTACCGCCCGGGGTCGTAGGTGCGCTGCGCCTCACTGACGCTCGCGTTGATGGCCGCCCCGACCCCGGGCGCCCAGCCGCGCACCACGAACACGTGCTGCCAGTAGTCCTCCCGCATGCGCACCCCGGCCACGTGGGTGTAGCCCGCGGTGACCTCCCGGACCCGCATGCCGTACTTGACCGGGGGCACCTGGGGTCCGTTCGAGGTCACCACGATCACCATCGGCTGCGCCCTGCGCACGACGTCCGTCGGGTCGGCGCCGTGGGCGATCGCCTCGTCGTTGAGGCCGAGGTAGTCGATCGACCGCCAGTCGCTGAGGTACGGAATGGCGCCCGCGTCGCTCACCGCCAGCGTGCGGAACTCCGCCGGCACGTCCGCGTTCGCCCGCGCCAGGCCCTCCCCGATGGCCATGTGGGCCCGGTGCAGATCCACCCCGTAGTTGGCGATCACCGGCAACCCCGGCAGCCTTGCTCCCAGCACGGCGACCCAGCCGACGGCGGCAACCCCGGCCACGGCGGCCAGCCAGCGCGGGCCGAACCGTGCCACGGCCAGGCCCGCGCCGAGGCACAGCACCGGAAACGCGTGGTAGGCGAACCGCGCGAGGTAGTCCATGGTCGGCCCGGACAGCGCGTACGTCGCACCGGTGGCCAGCACGGTGCCGAGCAGCAGCAGGCCGTGCAGGCGCGTGTCCCGCCACACCAGCAGTGAGAGCGTGAGCAGCAGCAGCGGCGCGAACAGCAGCAGCGTGTCCTGGGTCCACACCAGTCCCGCGTCCAGGTTGCCGAACTTGACGTAGAACGTGTTGGGCAGCGGGTGGCCGTAGTAGACCCAGCGCCAGACGAAGTAGCCGAGCCCGGCCACCGCCGCCGCGACCAGCCAGCGCTTCGGGCCCGGCCGGTCGCGCTCGTACCAGAACCACACGGCGACCGCGGGCAGCGTGGCCAGCACACCCTCGGGGCGCAGCAGGCCGGCCACCAGCAGGAGCACGGGCGGCTCCCAGTCCCAGACCCGCTCGCCCTCGATGACCCGGGTGCCGACGATCGCGGCGCGCAGCACGACCGCCGCGAACGCCACCGTCTCCAGACCGCCCGCGAGGTGGAAGTACGTCGGCACGAACAGCACGAACGCGAGGGTGGCGACCACCGAGCCCGCGCCCTCGGTGGCCCGCAGCAGCAGCACGAGGATCAGCACCGCGAGCACCAGCGAGGTCACCTTCGCGACGATCACCGGGTCGAACTCGAGCCACGCGGCCAGGGCGTGCCACGCCATCCAGCCGAAGTTGGTGAAGCCCTCCACCGGGTCACCGCCGACGTTCCAGACGGGACCGTGTCCCTGCGCGAGGTGCTCGCTGTAGCGGAAGGTGATGAACGCGTCGTCGATGACGAACGACCACGCCATCCAGGTGCCGAACGCGAGCAGCGCGAGCAGGCCCGCGACGCCGAGGGCGCGGCGGCTCACCGCAGCACGTCCTCGACGGCGTCGAGCACGCGGGCGGCGCCGCGCCCGTCGACGGTGGCGGCCGCGTCGGCGGCCATCCGCTCGCGCGCAACCCGGTCGGCGAGCAGCCGGGCGAGCACGCCGGTGGCGTGCGCGGGCGAGGCGGCCAGCTCCCCGGCTGTGCCGAGCCCGGCGGCGAGGCCGCGCTCGACGGCGGCCAGGTACCCGGCCCGCTGGTTGTCCACCAGGCACACCAGCGCCGCCGGCACGCCGACGCAGCACAGCTCCAGCAGCGTCACCCCCGCCGCGCTGACGGCGAGGTCGGTGGCGGCCAGCCGCTTCGGCAGCTCGGTGTCCGGCTTCGCGAGCTGGAACCGCTGCCCCGGCGCGGGCTCGGGAAGCTCCGGCTCGCCGTGCGCGAGCACGTCGGCGGTGAACGGAAGGCCGGTGTCACGCAGGGCCCGCAGCAGACCGGTGACCGTGTCCCGCCACAGGGCGCCGCCGCCGACCACCACGACCACCCTGGGCGGGCCCGAGCCCGGTTGCCGCTGCTCCCGCGCATCGACGACCGCGCGGCGCAGCGGTGCGAACCGCGGCCCGGACAACACGACCGGCGATCCGTCTGGCGGGCGGGGCTCGCCGTGCAGGCCGGCGTCGACGACGATGTCGGCGGCCCGGCGGCCGAACGTGCCGCCCTCCAGCGACACCAGGGCGGCACCAGCCCGGTTCAGCGGCTGCCGCAGCTCGCCGAGGTCGTAGTGGTCCACGAGCACGGCGTCGACGTCGGCCGCCAGCTGCCCGAGCGCCGCCTCGTCGGCGGGCGGAAGGTGGCGCACGCCCAGCTCGCCGAGCCGGTCGGCGAACCAGTCCGCACCGTCGAGCAGGCCGGAGAAGGTGACGTCCCAGCCCCGCTCGCACGCCTCCTCGGCGAACGCCACCGCCCTGGCGACGTGGCCGATGCCGATCGAGCCAGACCCGTCCGCGCGCAGCAGGAGTCTCGTCACGGGGCGACCTTCTTCTGCTCGACGTGCGCGTTGAGGGCCACGAGATCCGGCCGCGCGCGCAACAGGGCCACCACATCCTGCCAGCGGGGCGGGGCGTCACCCAGCTCGGCGACCACCTGCTCCAGCACCGCCCAGTCCTCGGCGGTGTCGAGCGTGACGCGCAGGTCGTCGGCGGCGGGCGCCACGACGATGCCTTCGCAGGCGTAGCGGTCCGGCCGGTTCTTCACGCCGTAGGTGACGTGCTCCCGGTGCGGCCCCTCGGGCTCCCGGCCCTGCTCGGCCAGAACCGGCGTGCGCACCAGCTCGGCGTCGAACCCGCGCGGCAGCGTCCGCACCAGCGTCGTGCTGACGTAGTCCAGGTGCGGCTGGGCGCGCCAGAGCGCCACCACGGAGCCGATCAGCGCGGGATCGTGCAGCGGGCAGTCGGCCGTCAGCCGCACCACCGCATCAGCGGGATGCCGCTCGCAGGCGAGCAGGAAGCGCGCCAGCACGTCGTCCAGCGGTCCGCGCACCACCTCGGCGCCGTGGCGCAGGGCGTCGTCGGCGACCGCGTCGTCGTCAGACGCCTCGGACGTGGCCACCACGACGGCGTCGACGCCGTCGGCGGCCCGCGCCGCGCGGACCACCCAGCCGAGCACGCTGCGGCCGCCCAGCTCGCGCAGAACCTTGCCGGGCAGCCGCGTGGACGAGACGCGTGCCTGTATGACGACGTTCACCACGGGCCGGTGCGGCATGAGTGCCATGATGGCGTTTGTCGATCCGGCGGCAACACGGAGGTGACCGATGGCAGAGCTCGACGGTGCGAGCATCCTGCTCACCGGGGGGACGGGCTCCTTCGGCAAGGCGTTCATCACGCATGCGCTGGAGCGGCTGAACCCGCGCAGGCTGGTGGTGCTCTCCCGCGACGAGCTCAAGCAGTACGAGGTGCGCCGGCACTTCGGCGACGACCCCCGGCTGCGGTGGTTCATCGGCGACGTGCGCGACCGCAGGCGGCTGGAACGCGCCATGCACGGCGTCGACTACGTGGTGCACGCCGCCGCGCTCAAGCAGGTGGACACCGGCGAGTACAACCCGTTCGAGTTCGTCCAGACCAATGTGATGGGCTCGCAGAACGTCATCGAGGCCGCCATCGACACCGGGGTGCGCAAGGTCGTGGCGCTGTCCACCGACAAGGCCTCCAGCCCGATCAACCTCTACGGGGCCACGAAGCTGTGCGCCGACCGGATGTTCATCAGCGCCAACCACTACGCCGCGACGCACCCGACGCGGTTCTCCGTGGTGCGCTACGGCAACGTGATGGCGTCGCGGGGCAGCGTGATCCCGTTCTTCCGCTCGCTGGCCGAGCGCGGCGAGTCGCTGCCGATCACGCACAAGGAGATGACGCGGTTCTGGATCACGCTGCCGCAGGCGGTGCGGTTCGTGGTCGACTCGTTCGACCAGATGCACGGCGGCGAGCTGTACGTGCCGCGGATCCCGAGCATGCGGCTGGTGGACCTGGCGCAGGCCATCGCACCGGGCAGCCCGATGCACGAGGTCGGCATCCGGCCCGGCGAGAAGCTGCACGAGGAGATGATCGCGCCCGACGACTCGCGCCGGACCCTGCGGCTGGAGGACCGTTACGTGGTGCAGCCGCACATCGCGGGCTGGGGCTACGAGCCTCCCGAGCACGGCACGCCGGTGGCCGAGGGCTTCGCCTACCGCTCGGACACCAACGACCTGTGGCTGAACACCGAGCAGATCCAGGAGTTGCTGGCGACCTATGAGTGACATGCTCCCGTACGGGCGGCAGTCGATCTCCGAGGAGGACGTCGAGGCCGTGGCCGCCGTGCTGCGCGGTGACTGGCTCACCACCGGGCCCGCCGTGAGCGCGTTCGAGGCCGACCTCGCCGCCCACACCGGCGGAACACCCGCCGTGGCGGTCACGTCCGGCACGGCCGCGCTGCACGTCGCCTACGCGGCCGCCGGGATCGGTCCCGGCGACGAGGTGGTGACCACGCCGATGACGTTCGTGGCCACGGCGTCGGCGGCGGCGCTGCACGGCGCGACGGTGGTGTTCGCCGACGTCGAGTCCGACACCGGCAACCTGGACCCGGCGGCGGCCAGGGCGGCGGTCACCGACCGCACGAGGGTCGTGGCCGCCGTGGACTACGCGGGCCATCCCGCCGAGCTGGACGAGCTGCGGGGCGTGGCGGGCACGGCGGGCGCGCTGCTGCTGGAGGACGCCGCGCACTCCGTCGGCAGCGCCTGGCGGGGCAGGCCGGTGGGGTCGCTGGCCGACCTCACGACGTTCTCGTTCTTCGCGACCAAGAACCTCACCACGGCCGAGGGCGGCGCCGTGGTGTCGCCCTCGGAGGAGCTGCTGGCGCGGGCCAGGGCCTTCCGCAACCACGGGCTGGTCCGCGACCGCGCCGCCCAGCGCCACCCGGACGAGGGCGGCTGGCACCAGGAGGTGCACGCGTTCGGGCTGAACTACCGGCTGCCGGACGTGCTGTGTGCGCTGGGCAGCAGCCAGCTGCGCCGGCTGGAGGGCTTCAAACGCCGCCGCGCCGAGTTGCACGCCCGCTACGACAAGGCGCTGGCCGACCTGGACGGGGTGCGCACGCCGGTCACCCGCGAGGGGGCGGACGTGCTGTGGCACCTGTACCCGCTGCGCGTGCTCGACGGCAGGCGCCGGGCGTTGTACGAGCACCTGCGCGCCCGCGACATCGGGGTTCAGGTCAACTACCTACCCGCGTACTGGCACCCTGTGTTCGAGGACCTGGGCTATCGCAGGGGCCTGTGCCCGAATGCGGAGCGGTTCTACGCCGAGCAGCTGTCGCTGCCGCTGTACCCGGACCTCACCGACTCCGAGGCCGACCGCGTGATCGAGGCCGTGCGGGACTTCTTCGGCGCGTAGGCCGTCGCTACAGCAGGTCCCACGTCAGCGGCGTGCCCTTGGCGGCGTCCACGCGGAACGTGCGGCCGAGGACCGTGCGGATCTCGGCAGGCGGCAGGCCGCCGGCCGGGCGGATCGAGCGGACGTTGCGCTCGGTCACCTCCTCGCCCGCACGCACGTCCTCCACGACATACAGCGAACGGCGCAATCGGAGTCCCTCCCGCTCACTCGGCTTCGGCCCGAGTACGGGCCTGCCAAGGGCCTGCCAGGCTCGCTTCGTCTCCGTCACGAGGGCCGCCAGCTCGTGCGGCTCGAGGGAGAACGCGGAGTCCACTCCCCCGTCGGCCCGGGACAGGGTGACGTGTTTCTCGATCGCGCACGCACCGAAGGCCACGGCGGCGAGCGGCACGCCGATGCCCATCGTGTGGTCCGAGAGCCCCACCACGGCGCCGAACGCCTGCGCCAGCACCGGCAGGGCCCGCAGGTTGGAGTCCCGTGCGGGCGCCGGGTAGGAGGCGGTGCAGCCGAGCACGACGAGCTGATCGTTGCCCGCGTCCCTGGCGGTGCGGACGGCGGCGTCGATCTCGGCGATGCTCGCCTTACCCGTGGAGAGCACCAGGGGCTTGCCGGTGCGCGCGCACCGCTCGATCAGGGGCAGGTCCACGATCTCCGACGAGGCGATCTTGTAGGCGGGTGCGTCCAGCGACTCCAGCAGATCCACCGCCGTCGGGTCGAACGGGCTCGAGAACACCTCCAGACCGTGTTCGCGGGCCCTCGCGAAGATCGGCTCGTGCCACTCCCACGGCGTGTGCGCACGGTCGTAGAGGGCGTAGAGGTTCTCGCCGTCCCACAGCGAGTCCTTGTTCGCGATGCGGAAGGCTGGGGTGTCGACGTCGATCGTGATCGTGTCCGCCCGGTAGGTCTGCAGCTTCAGAGCGTGCGCCCCGCTGTCGGCCACCGCGTCGACGATCGCGAACGCGCGGTCCAGGTCTCCGTTGTGGTTGCCCGACATCTCGGCGATGACGAACGGCGGGTGCGCGGGGCCGATCGTGTGCCTGCCGAACCGGACCTCGGCAACGCCTGCCGTCATGACCTGCCCTCTCGCCACGTCGTCGCGCTCAGCTCGTTCCACACGACCTCTCTGGACTCGCCTCCGACCTCACGCGTGTAGCGGCGCACCTCGGTGAAGCCGACCCGCTCGTGCAACCGCAGCACCGGCGTGTTCGCGGCGAGGGTGGCCGCTCCGATCCGGGTCGCGCCGAGCACGTCGAACGCGTAGTCGATGGCCTCGTGCTCCAGCTCTTCCCACGCGGCGCCGCGGTCGGTGCCCAGTCCCTCGACATCGACGTACTTGCTCCACTCGACGGTGCCCTCGCCGATGTCGGTGAACACCACGACCCCGGCGGGCGAGCCGGCCCGCTCATAGATCAGCACGTGCCGCGACGGATCGCCGCACACCGACTCCCACCAGGCCCGGTGTTCCTCCTGACCGATCTCGTGGGTGGTGAAGCTGGCCCGGCGCACCTTCGGATGGTTGCGCCAGCGCCGGATGGACTCCACGTCGGCATCGGTCGCGGGGCGAAGCATCGGCTACTTCCCGGCGCCGCTGTTCGCCTGCTCTTCCAGCCTGCGCAGGCGTTCCTCGTACCGGGCGATGCCGGTGAGCCGCACCCGGATCTGCGCGTGCTGGCGCTGCACCTCCTCGATGAGGGAGCGCGCCTCGGCGACCTCGGCCTGGTCGGCCGCCGGTGCCAGCGCCAGCTTGCCGCGCAGGTCCTCCAGCTGCGCCTCCTGCGCCGCGACGTGCGGGATCAGCCGCTTGACCTCGCTGGTGGTCCAGAGCAGGTCGCCACGCACGGTCTCCAGGTTCTTCTGCAGGGAGTCCAGCCTCTTCCGCTGCTCGTCGAGCCTGCGGCCGTGCTCGTCGAGCCGGTCGGCATGCCTGGCCAGCCGCGACACGTGCTCGCGGATGCGCTCGTCGATGCGGAAGTCCACCAGCCGTGCAAGGCGCGCGCCGATGCCATCCCGAACGACCCGCAGCGGACTGCCTGACGTCATTGACTTGTTCCTTCGCTCAGCAGGGTTTCACCGGAGGAGCGTCGTCCTGCCCGATCTCGTCCACGAGTCCAGGAGTCTGCCCTCGGCGGCGATCTGGTGCTCAGGACCCACAATGCACGAATCTCCGGCAGCGTGCTCCCAGGACGTCTGATTCGGATCGTCGATGAACGAGAAGCCGCTGAGGACCAGTTCGGCGTCGGGGAACGACGTCCTGGCGATCCAGGCGGCCATCGTGCCGGTGGTGGACCACGTGGGCTCCACGCGCGTCGGCAGGCCCAGCGCGTCCGACAGCGGCAGCGTCACGTCGTAGTTGGAGACGGGAACGAAGCCGAGGTCCTCCGGCCACCAGCCGGGGAGGTCCTCCGGTTCCCAGTGCAGTCTGCCGGGCTCGACGAGCAGGTACAGCCGCGACCGGTAGTTGCGGAAGACCCACTTGGTGGCGCGCAGTGCGCGGTTGAAGACCACGACGTGCGTCCTGGCGCCCACGGCCTGCGGGCCCTCCGGTTCGTCGCACACGAAGCCGTTGACGCGGATCACGAGGTCGCAGGCGTCGATGGCCTTGGCGCGGGCCGGGTCCGGCTCCAGCGGCTGGTTGCCGACCACGGCGACAGAGCGCGGGGCCGGCCGGTCCGCATAGGCCTCCAGCAGGCTGACGAGCAGGCTGGGCGCGCCGACGGCGGTATCCATGATTCGCCAAGCTAGCAGGACACCGGCTGTGCGCAACGGGTACACGCAGTGCTACCCACTGCAGAATCCGGTGGACGGCGCCTACCATGCGCGGGATGCGTGACATGGCCCTGCGCGCCCGGCGGCTCCTCCGCCGCGTGCGCCCAGCGGAGTCCGACCGGCTCGAACGCCTCGAAGGCGAGGTCGCGGCGCTGCGCAAGGACGTCGCCCGCGTGCTCGACAGGGTGGTGGAGTTCGAGGTCCGCAGCAGAAGGGACCTCGTCTACGCGGGCGACCGCCAGGCGGCGCTCGAGAGCCACCGCTTCGCCAACGAGCACCTGCTGGGCGTGCCGCATTTCCGCAGAGCCACGCAGACGCGCGACTACGGGCTCTCCCTTGCCCCGCAGGGCGGCATGGCGCTGGAGTTCGGTGTGGCCACCGGCAACACGCTCCGCGGCATCGCCCGGCAGCGTGGCGGCGAACGGGTGTACGGGTTCGACTCGTTCGAGGGCCTGCCCGAGGCATGGCTGGCCGGAATCCCCGCGGGCACCTTCGCGAGGAAGGACATTCCGGAGATACCCGGCGCCGAACTGGTGGTGGGGCTGTTCGAGGACACGCTGCCCAAGTTCCTCGCCGAGCACGACGGCCCGGTGGACTTCGTGCACGTCGACAGCGACCTCTACAGCTCGGCGAAGACGGTGCTGGAGCACGTCGGCCCTCGGCTGCGGCCCGGCAGCGTGCTGGTGTTCGACGAGTACTTCAACTACCCCGGCTGGCAGGAGCACGAGCACCGAGCCTGGCTGGAGTACGTCGAACGCACCGGGACACGGTTCGCCTACGAGGCGTATTCCTACGAGGATCGCCAGGTCGTGGTGCGGATCCGAGCGTGACGGCGGGCGCGCGCAACCGGCCTCATGCGCCGCCAGTACCCTCGTATCTCGTGCACGCCGCAAGCACTGTCGAGCCCCCTGAGATGACGGCGACGAACCCGACACCGCCGGTGTCGGACAGCCGGACATTCAAGCGCGCCATCGAGGACATCAAGGCCGGAGTGTCCCACCGTGAGCTGTGGAGCCACCTCGGCTGGCAGGACATCAAGCAGCGCTACCGCAGGTCGGTGATCGGGCCGTTCTGGATCACGATCAGCCAGGGCGTCATCGCGCTCGGCCTCGGCCTGCTGTACTCGCAGCTGTTCAACCTGCACATCCAGACGTTCCTGCCCTACATCAGTACGGGGTTCATCGTCTGGACATTCATCAGCGGCTGCCTCACCGAGGGCATGGAGACCTTCATCTCCAACGAGGGCCTGATCAAGCAGATGCCCGCACCGCTGTCGGTGTACGCCCTGCGAACGGTGTGGCGCCAGACGCTGATGTTCGTGCACAACCTGATCGTCTACGTCATCATCGTCTCGATCTTCTTCACCAGCCTGAACCATCAGTACGGTTTGCAGGAGGGCGTCTGCACCGACGTCGGCCTCTGTCACCCTGGCATCGGCTGGTACTCGCTGAGCGCCCTCCCGGCGTTCCTGCTGCTGGCCATCAACGCCGGGTGGGTCACGCTGATGCTGGGCGTCATCTCGACCCGCTACCGCGACATCCCGCAGGTGATCAGCTCGCTGATCCAGCTGCTGTTCTACCTGACGCCGATCGTGTGGCCGGTGGACCAGCTCTACCACGGCGGCGGGCGTGAGGCCGTGTCGTGGGCCCTGCCGTTCATCCACCTGAACCCGCTGTACCACTTCATCCAGATCATCCGAGCGCCCCTGATCGGGCAGCAGGTGAGCATCAACAGCTGGTTCGTGGTCATCGGCATCACGGTGGTCGGGTGGGTCCTGGCCCTGCTCGTGATGCGCAACTACCGTGCCCGTGTCTCGTATTGGGTGTGACTGAATGGTCAGCATTGACGTCCGCAACGCCTACGTCGACTTTCCGATCTTCGACGCCAAGACCCGGTCGCTGAAGAAGAAGGTGCTCGGCAAGGTCGGCGGCAAGATCGGCACCGAGAGCAAGGTGCCGATCATCGAGGCCCTCCACGACGTGACGCTGTCGCTGAAGGAGGGCGACCGGGTGGCCCTGGTCGGTCACAACGGCGCGGGCAAGTCCACGCTGCTGCGGCTGCTGTCGGGCATCTACGAGCCCACCAGGGGCTCGGCGAGGGTCGTCGGCAAGGTCGCACCGGTGTTCGACCTCGGTGTCGGCATGGACCCGGAGATCTCCGGCTTCGAGAACATCCTCATCCGCGGGTTGTTCCTGGGCATGACCCGCAAGGAGATGGAGAAGCGGCTCGACGACATCGCCGAGTTCACCGAGCTCGGCGACTACCTCGCGATGCCGCTGCGGACCTACTCGACCGGTATGCGGGTACGCCTGGCGCTGGGCGTGGTGACCTCGATCGACCCGGAGATCCTGATCCTCGACGAGGGCATCGGCGCCGTGGACGCGGCGTTTCTCAACAAGGCGCGGGACAGGCTCAAGGACCTGGTCCGGCGCTCCGGCATGCTGGTGTTCGCCAGCCACTCCGACGAGCTGCTGATCGAGCTGTGCGACACCGCCGTCTGGATGGACGAGGGCCACGTCCGCCAGCACGGCTCGCTCCGCGAGGTGCTCACGGCCTACAAGGGCAAGGACCCCTTCAAGAACCTGAGCCGCGAGGCACTCGAGCGCATCGGCCAGGCGCCGGCAATGAGCGGTGACTGACATGACGGGGCCGCTGAGGGAAGGTGCCGTGGTGGCCGTCGTGGTCACCCGGCACCGCCGCGACCTGCTCGCCGACTCGTTGAAGGTGATCGCGGCCCAGACCCGGCCCGTGGATCACCTCGTCGTCGTGGACAACGGTCCCGACGAGCCCGCGCGCGACGTGGTGGAGGTGTTCCCGCAGCCGCACACCTACCTGCCCTCGTACCACAACCTCGGCGGGGCGGGCGGGTTCGCGCTCGGCATGCTGCACGCGCTGGCGCTGGGCGCCGACTGGGTGTGGCTGGCCGACGACGACGGCAGGCCCGCCGACGAGAACGTGCTGGCCGTGCTGCTGGAGGAGGCGCAGCGGCGCGGGCTCGCCGAGGTGTCGCCGGTGGTCGCCAACATCGACGACCCGGACAGGCTGGCGTTTCCCCTGCGCAGGGGCCTGACGTGGAAGCGCTCGTCGGCCGAGCTGGGCACCGACTTCCTGCCGGGGATCGCGTCGCTGATGAACGGTGCGCTCTTCCGCGCCTCCACGCTGGAGGTGACGGGCGTGCCCGACCTGCGGCTGTTCTTCCGCGGTGACGAGGTGGAGCTGCACCGCAGGCTGGTGCGCTCAGGCCTGCCGTTCGGCACGTCGCTGAAGACGGCGTACCTGCACCCCAACGGCTCGGACGAGTTCAAGCCGATGCTCGGGGGCCGGTTCCACGCGCAGGACCCGGAGAACGAGGTGAAGCGGTACTACACGTACCGCAACCGCGGCTACCTGCTGTCGCAGCCGGGTATGCGCAAGATCGGCGCGCTGGAGGTCGCCCGCTTCGGCCTGTACTTCATCGGTGTCAAGCGCGACCCGAAGGCGTTCCTGCAGTGGCTGCGGCTCGTCCGGCAGGGCCGCAGGGAGCGCTTCTTCCGCTACTGACCGCTGAGCGACCCCGGGTGAGCCGGGGCCGCTCGGCTTGATGTCCTACTCGCCGATCACCGGCGGTGCCGTCCGCTGGTCGGTGCCGAACACCTCGTCGGGGTCGCCCTCGACCAGGTACGTGGGCCGCTGGTGCTCCTCGTCCTCAGCGCCCTGGCCGCCACGGCCGGCACCGGCGCCCATGCCACCGGCCATGCCGCCCCGGCCTGCCGCCGCTGCCGCACCGGCCCCACCAGGCATCGCGCCACCGGCCGCGCCCGGCATACCGGCTCGCGCGCCCGAGGCCGCCCCTGGGCTGGCACCCGACCCGGCTCCGGCGCTGCCGCCCGGCCCGAAGCCACCGGCGCCGGCACCCCGGCCCAGCTTGCTGCTGTAGTCGGAGCCGCCACCGAGGCCGCCCGCACCACCCATGCCGCCGACGGGCACCGGACCCATGCCGCCGAAGTTGGTGTTGCTGTTCCGGCCGGAGCTACGCGGGATCGGCGTGCGCGGTGCCTGGTAGCCGGACGGGCGGGTGTTCCCCTGGCCTGGCAGCGAGCCGGAGCCGGTGGTGCTGCCACCCGGCAGCGGAGCCGGCACGTAGCTGCCGCCGCCCGAACCGGAGCCGCCGGGATACGAGCCGCCACCGGAGGGCACCGAGCCGCCACCGGGTACGCCGCCGCCTCCCGGGACGCCACCACCGGGGACTCCGCCGGTGTAGCCGGAGGCGTCCGTGCCGCCGTTGCCGCCGGGCATGTCGATGGACCTCGGCGGGGTGACCCCACCAGGTCCACCGCCGTCGCCGAACTTCGGCGGCTCGGCGAACACCGGCTGCTTGGAGGCCGCCTCGTACAGGGCCGTGTCGTACTGGGTCATGACCTGCGCGGCCTGGGAGTGGGCCTCCTGGCTGCGCTGGTAGGTCTCGATCGAGTTGTTGATGTTGTCGATGATGCTGAGTGGGTTGCTACCCCACTTCTTCATCTCGGTTTCCCAGTTGAACGGCACCTCTTCGGGCATGCTGTTCTTCGCGCTGCTCGCCGCCTCGGACTGCTGGTACACCGTCTGCGAGGCGAGCTGCGCGTTCTGGGAGTTCGCGTCCGACCAGTCCCGCAGGCTCGCGAAGTAGCCCCGTGCCTTGTCGGCCGCCGGGCCCTCCCATTCGTTCTGGGAACGGTCGATCGCGGTCTTCAGCTCGTCAGCGAAGGTCTGGAAGGTCTTGTGCAGCTCGTGGTAAGCATTCGACACCTCCGCGACCTGCGACGAATCGATGTCGCCGAC
This sequence comes from Prauserella muralis, assembly GCF_003202285.1. Taxonomy (GTDB): domain Bacteria; phylum Actinomycetota; class Actinomycetes; order Mycobacteriales; family Pseudonocardiaceae; genus Prauserella_B; species Prauserella_B muralis. The sequence goes on along the minus strand of NZ_MASW01000001.1, from coordinate 1,198,473 downwards.
GTACTTCGACATCGCGGCGTGCTGCTCGCCCTGGTAGTCGTGGTTCGACGGCTCCAAGCCCTCGACGTATTGCCGGTCACCCGATGTGTACGCGCGCATGCGGTCGTCCTGGGCCCGCTCAGCGTCCGCGCCCGCGCGAACGTGCGCCATCGTCCGCTCGAGAAAGCCGGTGATCCCGCCTTCCTCGATGCCCGCGGCCTCCCTGTTCGCGTAGTAGCCCCCGACCTGCGTCGGCGGAAGCTCCTGGATCTGCCTGTCGGTGAGGTGCGGCGGGACTCCACCGGAGTCGAGGTACGCCTGACGGTCCTCGACCGACATCTCGACAAATTCGTTCGCCGTCGGATTAGCCATTTCGCCTCACCCCTCAGGAAGCTTCGGTTCGACGATTGCCGCAGCCTTATCGGCAAGCTCACAGGACTGCTGGGTATCGAATCCCGAATTGGCACGTACGTCGACGCGGGAGCTGTCACCGACGCCGATAGCCACGATGCAACCGCCGGACTTCATCGGGATCCGTGCCAGCTGCCGACCATTCACCTCGACGGTGTCGACGCCAAGACCCCCGTCTTGGACGTCGCTGATCCCCTGATTGTCCTGCATGCCGAGAGCAACCGACATGACGGAGCTGCCCTTCATGGTGCGCCAAGAGCACACCCGCGCACCACCCTGCGTGGCCGCCTGCGGGTCGTCATTGAAGGTCGCGAACTCGGCCAGCTCCTCCTTACTGAGCAGGGCACAGGGATCCAGGTCGGCAGTCGGGGAACCTGGCGATACCGATCCTGAGGTCGTTGGTGTGGTGGCACTCGAACCGCCTGTCGCGGTTGGGGCACGTGTGGCCAGCGCAGTGCCGCCCTCGTCGCTGGTACAGGCGGCTGCAAATCCTGCTACGGCTAGCATCGAAAGCGCCGAGACGAAACGCTGCAATTTCAAAACGCCTCAATTCCCGCCGAATGTGGACTGCTGATTCTCCTCGTTGGCCTTGTAGGCCTTGCTCGCCTGCGTCAGCGCCTCACTGGCCTGCCTGACGACCTCCCCGAACTGCCTCAGCACCACAGCGGCGGAGCCAAGCTCGTTCGCAGCGGATTTCTGATCATGCGAGGCCACCGTCTGCCCATAGGCATGGCTGCCCAGCTTGGGCGCTTGGGTCAGAAAGTCCATGCTCTGCGTGAGCATGTCCAGCTCCATGGTCATCTTGGTGAGGGCATCCTGCAAAGGGGCTACTCCCTCTTCGCTGATGCGGAAGCCACCCGACTTCGCCTCGGCGACCAGCCGCTGCGTCGCAGCCTTGGTCGCTTCGACGGCCTTCGCGTCGATCGCACCGATGGCCTTCGCCGCGGCGCCGCCGAAGACCGCTCCGATTCCCACACCGGTGTCGACCGGATCGTCGAAGAAGCCACCCGAGGTCATCGTTTCCCCACATCCTCGCCTGCGTCGTCCGACGGCAGTTTACAAGCCGGGCACCGTGTGCGACGGCCGTTCACTGGAACCTCTCCCCGACCCCGCTCTGACGCGAGACGGGCCCTCATCGTTCCCTCGCCGCTCACAAATAGCCCTCGAGCTGCGAATACAGGTGCTGCGCGATGCGGGCGTTGTCCGCGGGCGCGTAGGTGATCCAGTGCTGGCCGTCCTCGGCGGCCCGCTGCGTGCAGAAGTAGCGCCCGTCCTCGGTGTCGAACCACGCGATCGGACCGAACGGGGCCTCCTTGCCCTCCGGGTTGCGGGCGAAGGCGGTGAACTGGCCGATCCGCAGCTTCGGCTTCTCGAACAGTCGTGCGATCGCACGCTCCTGCGACGCCGAGTGCGAGCGCGGCGGGGCAACCCCGGCGAACGGGTCGTACCCGCCCTCGTCGGCACGGTGGCGCGGGCGGCGCGGAGCCGGTTTGGGCACGGTCAGCGACTGCCCCGGAGCCGGTGGCGTGAGCGGCAGCAGGTCGACGACGGCCGACACCACGTTCGTGGGCCTGACCTCCTCGAACACGATCAGGTTGCCGTCCTGCCTTCCGACCACCGCGAACTGGCCGTCCGACGCCGCGCGGGCGAAAAGCCGGTCGTCGTCCTTCAGCTGCGCGGTCGCGGTGATGGACACCGGCGATCGGGCGAACGTCTGCAGCGCCAGCTCGGCGTCGGCGTCGAGCCTGCCCTGCTGCATCAGCCCGCGCCCCTCGAGGTCGCGGAACACCGCTTCCCTCACCTGGGCACGCTGTTCGAAGGTCGTACCGATGTGGGGGACCTCGAACGGAAACGGCGCCCTGCCGAGTTTCAGGTGTTCGAACAGCATGTCCACGGCTGCCAATGACAGCGAGAACGAATGCCCCATCGCGCCGAATCCCCCCGCACAGATCCCTCTGAAGTGTCGGAAAGGCACGTTAGCAGCACGCTCAGGCCTCCGCTGTCAGCGAACCCTGCTTGCCGCCACGATCACGGGCTGCTGTTGTGGATCTCATGGCCGATGAGAAACCCACGCTCGTGCTGCACCTGGTGAGCGGCGGCGAACCGCTGCTGTTCACGCTGCGGCCCGAGGACGTTCCCGAGCTGGCGAAGCAGCTGCACCTGCACCTCGAGCACGGCTCGGTGCAGTCGATCCGCACCAAGGAGGACATCGAGATCAAGGTCAACTTCGCCCACGTCGCCGTCGCCTACATCGACGACCTGCAGCGCAAGGGCAAGGTGTTCGGCCTGCACTGACACCGCAGCGGCGGCGACGGCACCCGTCGCCGCCGTCGCGCCGGTGTCACAGACCGTAGAGCCGGGTCCAGTTCTCGCGGCTGGTGAGCTCCGGCATGGCGCGCTTGTACTGCGCCTGCACGGCGTGGCCCTCCTTGCGCAGCCGGTTGATGACCTTCACACCCCGCTTGGCCAGGTCGAACATCCGGTCGCGGTCGTAGCTGCGGACCCGCACGCCCTCCTGCGACGCGTCGGTGACCACGGCGGTCTTGAACAGCGACACGTGCCACCAGTGCGCCTCGTCGGTCGGGATCGCGCCGAGCCCGAAACGGTGCTTGCCGAGCAGGCGGTTGAGCAGCCGCTTGAGCAGCACGGCCCGCTGCATGCTCGGCCGTGGCGCGGTGTTGATGATCCCGATGTCGTTGGAGGCGATGCCCGGCACCTCCGTGGCCTTGTGCCGCTTGGTCTCCGGGTACTGGGCGCGGATCTCGCGGATCTCCTTCATCGCCGCGACACCGCCGTCGTGCAGGATCTCCGGACCCTCCAGGAAGTCCTCGATCGCCTTGATGAGCGTCGCCGACAGCCCGTACTGCATCCCCAGCAGGTAGCGCACCAGCTGCGCCATGAGCACCCTCGACAGCAGGTTCAGGTCGAACGGGCTGTGCAGCGCGGCCGTGATGATCGAGTTACGCAGGTTGAAGTAGCGGTGCCACTCGTCCCAGTCCTTCCAGTGGAAGTCGGCGTGCCACACGCCCGCGCCGGGAAGGGTGACCGTGGGAAAGCCGTGCGCACGGGCCCGGTAGCTGTACTCGGCGTCGTCCCACTGGAAGAAGAACGGCATCGGGTAGCCGACCTTCTTGACCACCTCGTACGGGATCAGGCACGACCACCAGCCGTTGTAGCCGGCGTCGAGGCGCCGCTCCTGGTTGTTGGGCTTGCCGGTCTTGCGGTCGACGCCGAGCAGATCGGCCGTAGCGAGGCTGTGCGGCACCGGCTGGCCCGGCTCCAGCGTGTTGAGCCGCGCGTACTCGGCGCCCACGTGCAGCTGGTTCGGGTGCAGCAGGTTCAGCATCTGCCCGCCGACGATCATCGGGTTCGCCGCGCGGTTCGAGAACGCGGTCAGCCGGACCACCAGGTCGGGCTCGAGCAGCACGTCGTCGTCCATGAACAGGACGTTCGCGTGCTCGGTCTCGGTGTGGCCCGCGACCTCGTACAGACCGCGGGTGAAACCGCCTGCGCCGCCGAGGTTGGGCTGCTTGATGTAGCGCAGTTTGCCGCCGAGGCGCTCGGCGACCTCGGCGAAGCCCTGACGCGAGTCGACCGTGTCGGTGCCCTGGTCGGCGACGTAGATCGCGTCGAGCGTGTCCAGCGCGGGCAGCGAGTCGGCCAGCGCCCGCAGGTTGTTCAGGCAGTCGTCGGCGCGGTTCATCGTGCAGATGGTGACCGCGGTGGGCCGGACCTTCTCCGGCGGCTCCACCGTCCAGCGCACCTTCGACACGCCCAGCCGCTCACCGGCCTCGGTCTCCAGGTCGAGCCACAACGCGCCGCCGTCGAAGAACTTGTCGATCTTGGCTTCCAGCGCCACGAGCGTGGGCTTCTCGGCGTTCTCCACCGCCCTGGCGGCCACGGTCCTGGCGACGCCGTCGACGTCGGAGGCGCGCACGGCCAGGTGCCCGGAACCGGTGACGACCGCCTCGACGGTCACGGTCGAAACGTTGGTCCAGCGCTGCCAGTAGCTGGCCGGGAACCGGCCGAAGTAGGTGTTGCCCGACACCTGCGCGGAGGGCTCCAGCTGCACGGTGTCGCGCTTGCGGGCGGCCACACCCCTGACGACCGCGGCGTAGAGGTCCTTGCTCACCACATCGGACGGCCCCGCGAACAGGCCACGCTGGGCGAGCAGCCTGCCTTGCGGTGCGTGTTCGGAGAACAGAGGCTGCTCCTCACTCGTGGTCGCACCAGCCGGCGCCTTGCCATTGGCGGCCGGCTGTCGCTCGGTGGCCGATGCTGCTTTACCGGGCATGAGACCTCAGTCCTCCAGGGATTTCACGCGGGGCTGCCCAGTAAGGTACAGGTCGCCTTCGCGCACTTCGCACGGTGGCTCAGCCGCGCGGCTCGCGGAACACGACCCACTTGAGCATCACGAAATTGATCGTGGTCGCGGTCCCCTGCGCGATGATCCACGCCAGCGCGACCCGCCAGGTGAAGTCCGGCAACAGGTGCAGGGCCAGCGCGTTCGTGCCCACGTTGACGAAGAACGTCACCGTGTACAGCAGCATGAAACCGCCGATTTGACCTGCGCCACCTTTTTGCGCGGCCTTGAATGTGAACCTGCGGTTAAGGAAATACGCCGTGGTGGTTCCGGCGATGAAACTGATCGCCTTCGCCAGGTGGACCCAGAGGCCGAGTTCGAGCAGCAGCCAGTAGATCCCCGAGTCGACCAGCGCACAGAAGCCGCCGATCAGGGCAAACCGGACGAGCTGCGCCATCAGGCCTGGAGAGGGCGTGCGCGCCACGTCGCTCGCCTGCGAGTCCGTCGCCACCACTTCGCCACCTCGTCGGCCGGGATTCGTCGTCGCTGCAGAGTGTAGGAAATACGGGAAGCCGGTCACCGGCGGGCCGTATTCCGGCATGGCTACCCTGGTCCGGGTGAGCGCAGCGACTCCAGAAATCCACACCGAACGCCGGACACTCGCCGGCTGGGGCCGCACGGCCCCCACCATCGCGAACGTCCTCAGCACGCCGGACGTCGAGGCCATCGCCACGGCCGTGGCCCGGGCCGGCGAGCGCGGTGTCATCGCGCGCGGGCTGGGCCGGTCGTACGGCGACCCGGCGCAGAACGCGGGCGGTCTCGTCGTGGACATGACGGCGCTCGACCGCATCCACTCGATCGACCCGGACACCGGGCAGGTTGACGTCGACGCCGGGGTGAGCCTCGACGCGCTGATGCGGGCCGCGCTGCCGCACGGGCTGTGGGTGCCGGTGCTGCCGGGCACGCGGCAGGTCACCATCGGCGGCGCGATCGCCAACGACATCCACGGCAAGAACCACCACAGCGCGGGCAGCTTCGGCAACCACGTGGTGTCGATGGACCTCCTCACCGCGGACGGGCGGGTCCGCACGCTGACGCCGGAAGGTCCCGAGTCCGAACTGTTCTGGGCGACCGTCGCCGGTATCGGCCTCACCGGCATCATCCTGCGCGCGACGATCCGGATGAAGAAGACCGAGAGCGCGTACTTCATCGTCGACGCCGACCGCACGAACAACCTGGACGAGACGCTGGCGCTGTTCACCGACGGCTCCGACCTCAACTACGACTACTCGATGGCGGTGCCGGATCTCATCTCGCGCGGGGACAACCTCGGCCGCGCGACCTTCTCGCGTGGCTCACTGGCCACACTGGACCAGCTGCCCGAGAACCTGCGCTCCGACCCGCTGAAGTTCGACGCGCCACAGCTGATGACGCTGCCGGACGTGTTCCCGAACGGGCTCGGCAACAAGCTCACGTTCGGACTGATCAACAACCTGTGGCAGCGGACGGTGCCGAAGAAGGGCGCGCGGGGCAAGATCCAGAACCTGACGCAGTTCTATCACCCGCTCGACATGCTCAGCGAGTGGAACCGCGCGTACGGGCCCGCCGGCTTCCTGCAGTACCAGTTCTCCGTGCCGTTCGGCCGCGAGGACGACCTCAAACGCATCTGCCACAAGATCGCGAACTCGGGGCACTACTCGTTCCTCAACGTCATCAAGCGCATGGGCGAGGCCAACCCGGCCCCGCTGTCGTGGCCGTCGCCCGGCTGGATGCTCAGCGTGGACTTCCCCACGAAGGACGGGCTCGGCCGGTTCTGCACCGAACTCGACGCCGACGTGCTTGCCGCGGGCGGCAGGCTCTACACGGCGAAGGACTCGCGGACGTCTGCGGAGGTCTTCCACCGCATGTACCCGCGCCTCGACGAGTGGCGGAAGGTGCGCCACTCGGTCGACCCCGACGGCATCTTCATCTCCGACATGGCCAGGAGGCTGGAACTGTGATCGACGCGGTGGGCAACCCTCAGTCCCTGCTGCTGCTCGGCGGCACCTCGGACATCGCACTCGCGATCGCCGAGAAGTACCTCGCGCAGCGTCCACTCAGGATCGTGCTGGCGGCGCGGCCCTCCGCTCGCCTCGACGCGGCCGCCCAGCGTCTGCGCGACAAGGGCGCCGAGGTCTCCACCCTGGACTTCGACGCCAAGGACACCGCCTCGCATCCGGCGGCGCTGGACAAGGCGTTCGCCGACGGTGACGTCGACGTGACCGTGGTGGCCTTCGGCCTGCTCGGCGACGCCGAGCAGGCGTGGCAGGACCACGCCACCGCCGTGGAGCTGGCCACCGTCAACTACACGGCCGCCGTCTCCGCGGGCGTCGCACTGGCCGACAGGCTCAAGAAGCAGGGGCACGGCGCGGTGATCGCCCTGTCGTCGGTGGCCGGTGAGCGCGTGCGCAGGTCCAACTTCGTCTATGGCTCCACCAAGGCCGGCTTCGACGGCTTCTACCTGGGCCTCGGCGAGGCGCTGCGGCCCTTCGGCGTGCACGTCACCGTCGTGCGCCCCGGGCAGGTGCGCACCAAGATGACCGAGGGCATGGACAAGGCGCCGCTGGAGCAGACCGCCGAGCAGGTCGCCGACGTCGCCGTCAACGCGGTGCGCTCCGGCAAGGAACTGGTGTGGGCGCCGTCGGCGTTCCGGCTCGTGATGTCGGCGCTGCGCCACGTGCCCAGGCCGATCTTCCGCAAGCTTCCCATCTAGCCGCGCGGCAAGCTCCCCAATGCGGCATTGGTGGCGCTCAACGCTACGAATGCCGCATTGGGGAAGTTGAACGCTACAAATGTGGCATTGGGGAGCTACTGGAGGAACCAGTAGCCGAACGAGGTGTACTCCGGGTAGGGGGCGAGCAGCGGGCGTTCCGGCTGCAGCTCGATGGTGGCCGTGGAGGACGTCACCGCGTCGGCGGGGACGGTGAACTCCTCCACCGTCCACTCGTTGTCCTTCGCCGAGAACCTCCACGTGCCCACGTCCTGGCCGTTCACCAGCACCCGCACGCTCTTCACCTGACCGGGCGCCAGCACCCGCGACGCGATGGTCAGCGGCTCGCCCGGCTTGAGGTTGTGGGCGGTGAACGTCTCGCCGCCGACGATGACGCGGCCGCTGTCGATCACGTTGCCCTGCCTGCGCAGCAGGCTCTCCGGCTGCAGCCCCGTCAGCGCCATCCGCGGCTCGTAGTCGTGGTGCTCCTCGCTGTCCAGGGCACCGGTGTTGAGGTAGTCCCGCACGTCGCCGTCCACCGGGGAGCGCTCGCCGCTGCCGGCCAGCTGCCAGTTCGCCGGGTACACCTTCGTGTCCGTGAACGGCACGATCCGGCGGCCGTCGAGATCGAACGGGGCCCGGACCGGGAACACGGCGATCGGGGCGCCGAGCACCCCGGCGTCGATCAGCGGCTGCATGGGCGCGCCGGGCCTCGGCTCGTAGACGGCGAAGTAGTCGGGCCGGTCCTCCTCCGGCAGCCTCCACAGCGCCTCGTACAGGGAGCCCGTGCCGTTGTTGCTGGCCTCGGCGAGACCGTTGGTGGCGAGGCCGATCGTGTCGACGACCTTGCGATCGCCGAAGTAGGCGATGGCACCGACATCCTTGACGCCGACGACCGCGTCGGCGGGCAGGTTGCCCCGGATCCACGCGCCCACGCTCACGTCGGTGTCGCGGATCGTCGCCGCCTCCCGGCCGAGCCGCACGCCCCAGACGGGCAAGGCGACCAGCGAGAACAGCAGCACCACGACCAGCGCGGTGTGCAGGCCGATCCGGCGCGACCGCTCATTGCGCGCCACCCGCGACAGCGCGTACGCGCCGCACACGATGAGCAGGAGGTACAGCGGCATGAACGGGTGGAAGTAGCGCAACTCGTGGATGAGCGCGGTGTTGAGCGTCGACACGGAGAGGACGACGCCCGCGAACCCGAGGCCGATCACGACGAGCAGCGGCCGCCACGTCCGCCTGGTCGCCAGCAGGTAGGCCAGCCCGAGCAGGAACACGGCCAGCGCACCGGGGAACGCGAAGTCCTGGTTGGTGGTGCCGTTGAAGAAGCCGATGGCCCCGCGCACGTTGTGCATCACCTGGTCGACGAACTCGCCGAGGTAGAACACCGGCTGGTGCGTCAGGAAGGACTTCGACTGCACGCCGTTGGCGCTGAACGTCCCGGTGGCGATCCGGTAGAACAGGTACTGGCCCGCCGTGGTGACGAGCGGCAGCAGCGTCCAGGCCGCAGCCCGCCACGCGCCGCCGCGCAGCCTGCCCGCCCGGCGGGCACCGCGCAGCGTCCACAGCATGGCACCGACGAGCAGCAACGCGAAGACCATGCCCTCGGGCCGCACGATGGCGAGCAGCGCCGCCAGCACGGGCGTCCACACGAAGCGCTCCCCCGGCCGCTCGCGGGTGAACGACAGCAGCGTGGCCATCACGAGCAGCGCGGTGAGCCCGACCTCCATCCCGCTGGCCGCGCCCCACTGCAGGGGCCCGCTGACGGCGACGAGCACACCGGCCCAGACGCCGACCGTCCTGCCGACGAGCGTGCGGCCGAGGTGGTACGTGAGCCCGGCGGTCACCGCGAGGCACACCACACCGAGGACGACGGCGAAAACGAGGAACAGGCTGCCCTGGAAGCCGATCGCGTACGCCGCGCCGAGCACGAAGGCGTACAGCAGGCTGCTGGCGCCGGTGCTGACCGGGTCGCCGTCGTTGTAGCGGAACGGCTGCCCCTGGCCGAACTGCTCGCCGTACTGCAGGTGGATGTAGACGTCGTCCAGCGGCGCGATGAGATTGCCCTGGTTGTACGCGAGGTCGATGACCACGAACACGGCGCCGATGAGCAGCGTGACGGCACCGATGAGCCACGCGAGCGGGTCGCGCCCGGCCAGCAGCCTGCGCCCGCGCTCACTTCGCTCCGGCCGAGTGTCCTCGGCACCCTCCGGCATCGTCCGTCTGTCCGTGTCGGCTGTCGTGGTCATCTCTCTCCGCCCGTCCGGCATGTGCCCGTAAGCTACCGACCAAACCGCTGGGCAGCGGGACGGGGGCCACCGAGACGGCCCCCGAAGCCTCAGCGGAGCGCGATCACCGTATACGGGCCGACGTCGCGGCGCTCGAACCGCGGCGAGTCGAACAGTGCCGGGTCGAAGGTCACCGGATCACCGGCCACGGGGATCTTCCGGGGGAACGTGTCGTACTTGATGGTGTAGCGCAGGCTCCCGTCCGGCTCGCGGCGCAGGACGAGCATCGTGGGCGCGGGCTCGAACGGGCCGTCGTGCATGCGCGTCCAGAGCTGGTCGGGGCTGGTCGACGCCGCCCACGTGCGCACCTCCGCCGAGCGCGCCTTGTACCGGCCGAGCGGGTTGGCGTAGTGCGGGGTCAGCTCGTGGAAACCCCAGTACGGCCGGAAGATCATCACCTGGCTGTGCTCGGACAGCAGGATCTCGTCCGTGGGCTCGCCGGTGCCCAGCCGGTCGATGGTCCTGATCAGCGCGCCCGTCCAGGCACCGGGGTCGGACACGTCCCGCGTGCGGGACGGGGTGTGGCCGCTCGGGTAGTAGTCGGTCTCGGCGCGCTCGATCACCTTGCTGAGTGAGCCGCGCATGCCGTCCTGCAGCAGGGCGATCGAGCCGAGCGAGGCCAGCACGACGGCCAGCGCCAGCACCGGCCGCCGCCACTGCCGCCAGGTCCGCACGACGTACCCGAGCAGTTCCAGCGTGCCGAACACACCGGCCACGGCGAGCACGACGCTGAGCGTGGCGAGGAACCGGAACGCCAACAGCGTGGTGTTCATGGCCAGCGCCATCGTGGAGAGGGCGAACCACGCATACACCAGCGCCGCGCAGGTCAGCAGCACGAACGCGACGGGACTGCGGCGCGCCCGCAACACCGACCACACCAGCCCGGCAAGGCACAGCAGGCCGAAGGCGCTGTCGGGCACGAACGGAATCGGCAGGTACGCGCTGCCCGACGGCAGGAAGCGCGCCGCCGCGTTGTCCTCGCCGAGACCGCCCTGCAGGATGAACGGCGCCCACACCACCAGCGCCAGCACGGCCGACAGCGCCCCGACGAGTACCAGCCTCGGCAGGAGCCTGCGGACCACCGAGCCGGCCCGTTCGCCCTCGCGCACCGCGAGCACCCCGGCCAGCACGGTGAACAGCACCACGAGCAGCGCACCGAAGCCCAGGTGCAGCGTGTAGGTGACCGCGCAGGCGCCGAGATACACCGCGACGAGCACGAACGGCCACCACGGGGCGCGGTCGCGGCGGCGCAGCTGCGTCCACGTCAGCACCGCGATCGGCGGCAGCCAGGCCGTCGTCGGCCAGGCGTAGGGCTCCTCGACGCCCGAGGTGACGAACCCGGCGAGCAACGTCGCCATGCTGGCCAGCAGGGCCGTCCGGCGGCGCACGACGAGCGACCACAGCACGAACGCGAGGACGGCCGACAGCGACGCCCACAGGATCGAGTACGGCTTGTACGCCTCCCAGCCCTGCAGGCCGGCCAGGTTGGCGAAGCGGCCGCCGAGCCAGAACCAGCCGCCCGGATAGTAGGGCGCGACGCCCTGGTAGTTCATGTCGTTCAGGCCGGCCGACGAGGCCATGCGCTCGAAGTAGCGCAGGCGGAAGCTGTTGTCGACCGACGACCCACCGAGGAAGAACCGCGTGGTCTGCAGCCGCAGCGCCAGCACCGCGGTGGGCAGCGCCGCCAGCAGCGTCCACACCCCCGCCAGCCGCAGCCAGCCCGGCCAGCGCTGCAGCGGGGCGTAGCGGAGCAGGCCGAACGTCAGCACGAGCAGCACACCGCCGGCGAGCGCCATCAGCGCCGCGGGCACGTTCGTCCCCGGCAGCAGCGTGGGAAGCCGGTTGACGCCGAACTGGATCGCCAGGCTCACCAGCACGGTGAGCAGACCGGCGAGCACCAGTTCGGCGGTGAAGCGGCCCGGGCCGAGCAGCGGCGGCGACGGCCGCCTTCCGGACGGCGCCGCCTCCTCGGCTCGCGTCACGGGAAGATCCACGGGAAGGGTTTTCGTCATGGCTTCCCAGGCGGATCAGAGGTAGTAGGAGAAGACGAGCGTGACCACCCAGGACGCACCGAGCACCTGCAGCACGCGGTCGCGCAGGGCGATCTCCTCGGGCTCGCCCGCATTGCCGCCGTCGACGTCGACGGCGTAGCGCAGCACCGCGATGACGAACGGCACCATCGAGATGACGCTCCACACGGAGCCGCCCATCCGCTGTTCCTGCTCGAAGGCCCACAGCGAGTACGACATGATCAGGATCGCCGCGGAGGTGGCCCACACGAAGCGCAGGTAGCTGGCCGAGTACTTCTTCAGCGACGAGCGGATCTTGGCGCCCGTGCGCTCGAACAGCATGATCTCGGCGTAGCGCTTGCCCGCCACCATGAACAGCGAGCCGAACGCGGTCACCAGCAGGAACCACTGGGACAGGCTGATGCCGGTGGCGACACCGCCCGCGATGAGCCGCATGAGGAAGCCGGACCCGACGATCGCCAGGTCGACCACCGGCTGGTGCTTGAGGCCGAAGCAGTAGCCGAGCTGCACCGCCTGGTACACGAGCAGCACGATCAGCAGCCGCCAGTCGGCGAGCAGGCTCACCGCACAGCCGAGGGCGAAGAACGCCACCGCCGCGCCGTAGGCGAGCGGGACGGGCACGATCCCGGCGGCGATCGGCCGGTTGCGCTTGGTGGGGTGCGCGCGGTCGGCCTCGACGTCGACCGCGTCGTTGATGAGGTAGACCGAGCTCGCGACGAGCGAGAACGCCACGAACGCGACCAGCGCGTCCTTCAGCACGGCCAGGTTCGCGATCTCGCCTGCCGTGAACGGCGCGGCCAGCACGAGGACGTTCTTCACCCACTGGCGGGGCCGTGCGGTCTTGACCACGCCGAACACGGTCCCGATCGGACCCTTCTTGCCGGCGGGGGCGCTGGTGCTCACTTCGGCACGTTCGGTCGTCTCACTCATCGTGGTTTCCGCTTTCGTGAGTTCAGCTTGCGGCGCAGGATGCCACCGACAGCGCCACCCAGCGCCGCGCCGGCAAGGACGTCGGTCGGATAGTGCACGCCGAGCACCAGCCGGGAGGCCAGCATCGGAGGCACCAGTGCGGGCACGAGGTTACGCCCGGTGAGTCCCGAGTAGAGCACGGCCGCCGCCGTCGTGGAGGTGGCGTGCGAGGACGGGAAGCTCAGCTTGCTGGGTGTGCCGACCCCGATCTCGACGCTGGGGTGGTCGGGCCGGGGGCGGCGCACCACGCGTTTCACCGCGATCGACGCGGCGTGCGCACCGACGACACCGGCGGCGGCGGTGAGCCAGTCCTTGCGGCGGTCCCTGTCGACCGCCGCGGCGACGAGCCCCAGCGCGAACCAGCCCGCGCTGTGCTCACCGAAGTGCGACAGCCCGCGCGCGGCCTTGACGGTGGCCGGGCGCGCGAGCGCCTTCTGCACCCCCGCGAGGACGGCGACCTCGCCGGTCGCCGGCTTGATCTCTTTCTCAAGCATCGAGGGTTCCGTCCAGCGGTGCGCCATCGGAAAGGTGCGGGGCGATCTTGTTGTCGAACATCGACAGCGCCGAGCCGATCGCCATGTGCATGTCCAGGTACTTGTACGTGCCGAGCCTGCCACCGAAGAGGATGTTGCGCTCCCGCGCCTCCTGCTTGGCCAGTTCGCGGTAGCGCTCGAGCTTGTCCCGGTCCTCGGTGGTGTTGATCGGGTAGTACGGCTCGTCGTCGTCCTTGGCGAACCGGGAGTACTCCCGCACGATGACCGTCTTGTCGTCGGGGTAGTAGTCGCGCTCGGGGTGGAAGTGCCGGAACTCGTGGATCCGGGTGAAGGGCACGTCCTCGTCGTTGTAGTTCATGACCGACGTGCCCTGGTAGTCGCCCGTCGGGACGACCTCCTGCTCGAAGTCCAGCGTCCGCCAGCCGAGCCGCCCCTCCGAGTAGCCGAAGTACCGGTCGAGCGGACCGGTGTAGACCGTCGGCGTGCCCGCGGGGATCGCGTCGCGCACGTCGAAGTAGTCGACGTCGCACCGCACCTCGATGTTCGGGTGCTCGGCCATGCGCTCCAGCCAGGCGGTGTAGCCGTCGACCGGCAGGCCCTCGTAGGTGTCGTTGAAGTAGCGGTTGTTGAAGTTGTAGCGCACCGGCAGCCGCGTGATGATCGACGCCGACAGCTCCTTCGGGTCGGTCTGCCACTGCTTGGCCGTGTAGCCGCGCACGAACGCCTCGTAGAGCGGGCGGCCGATCAGCGAGATGGCCTTCTCCTCGAGGTTCTGCGCGTCCTTGGTGTCGATCTCGCTGGACTGCTCCGCGATGAGCGCACGGGCCTCGTCCGGCGAGTGGGACCTGCCGAAGAACTGGTTGATGAGCCCCAGGTTCATCGGCAGGGGGTAGACCTGCCCCTGGTACTTGCCGAACACCCGGTGCTGGTAGCCGGTGAAGTCGGTGAACTGGTTCACGTAGTCCCACACGCGCTTGTTGGACGTGTGGAACAGGTGCGCACCGTAGCGGTGCACCTCGATGCCGGTCTCCGGTTCGGCCTCCGAGTAGGCGTTGCCGCCGAGGTGGCTGCGCCGCTCGAGCACGAGGACGCGCTTGTCGAGCTGGCTGGCCGCCCGTTCGGCCACCGTGAGGCCGAAGAAGCCGGAGCCGACCACGACGAGGTCGAACCCGGCGAGGTCGCCCCCGGGGATGTCTGCGGATTTCGTGTGCGCGCTCACGGGCGAAAAGGCTACCGGCGGCCCGCGGCCCTCGTGCGGCGAGGCTCCGGTCCCGGCCTGACCTCCGGCAACCGTCCGCGCCTGCCTGCCGCACGAGGGCCGGCGCACCCCGCACCCCCGGGTCGCGTCCTCACGTCATGCGAGAGGACCGACGCGAAGGCCCGGCGATCGGTTCCCGGAGTAAGGAGACTCACCCGATCGGGCTAGTCCTGCTGCAACGTCGGCAGCAGCTCGTCGGCGACGCGCTCGAGCACGGCCTCCCGGCCCTGATATGGCGTGCCGCTGCGCGGCCAGTGCGCCACCACGTCGGTGAAGCCCAGCTCACCTGCGCGGCCCGCGGCCTCGGCGAAGGCGTCGAAGCTGGACAGCGAGAACACCGGGGCGGCGTCCAGGCTCAGGTAGCGGTGGACGGCGCCGGGATCGCGCCCCTGGCTGCTCAGCGCCTCGTCGAAGGCCGAGGACAACTCGGCCACCGAGCGCCACCACGCGTCCTGGTCGTCGGTGTCGGCGCCGGTGGTCACCCAGCCCTCACCGAGCCGGGCCGCCAGCCGCATCGTGCGCGGCCCGTTGGCGGCCACGAGGAACGGAAGGCGCGGCCGCTGCACCGGGCCGGGCAGGTTCCGGGCGCCTCGGGCCGTGTAGTGGGCGCCGTCGTGGTCGTACCCGTCGTTGCGCAGCAGGCCGTCCAGCGCCTCGACGAATTCGACGAACCGGTCGGCCCGCTGCTTGGGGGTGAGTTCCTTGCCGCCGAAGACGTCGACGTCGTAGCCGGTGCCGCCTGCGCCGACGCCGAGCACCAGCCTGCCGTCCGCGAGGTCGTCGAGCGTGATCAGCTCACGCGTGAACGGGACGGGGTGCCGGAAGTTCGGCGACGCCACGTACGTGCCCAGCCGGATCCGCGAGGTGACCATGGCGGCCGCGCTCAGCGTGGGCACGGCGCCGAACCACGGCCCGTCGACCAGCGACCGCCAGCCCAGGTGGTCGTAGGTCCACGCGTGGTCGAAGCCGTACTCCTCGGCGGCCCGCCATTTCGGCTCGGCCGCCCACCACCGGTCCTCCGGAAGGATCACAATGCCTACCCGCACGGCGCCACACGCTATCGGTGGGGCACGACACGCGGGACCCCCGGTCGAGCTCTGGGAAACTGGGAGGTGTGGAGAAGCCCCGCCTGATCGCCTCGGACGTCGACGGAACGCTGCTGTCGTCCGCCGTGCATGTGAGCGAGCGCACAGTGGACGTGGTCGGCAGGGCCGTCGACGACGGGGTGCCCGTGGTGCTGGTGAGCGGCAGGCCGCCGCGGTGGATCCCGGAGGTCGCCGAGCAGGCGGAGCTGACCGGCTACGCCGTGTGCGCCAACGGCGCGGTGCTCTACGACATCGGCGCCGACCGGGTGCTCGACGTGCACGGGCTGCTCGACCCTGCCCTGCTGCAGGAGGTGGCGCGCGCCCTCGACGTGGCCCTGCCCGGCTGCAGGCTGGCCGCCGAACGGATCGGCACGAGAGCCGTGGACACCGACCTGCGCAACTTCGTCATCGAAAGCGACTACTACAACCCGTGGGGCGACGGCGAGGGCAACGTGGTGCCGCGCGCCGAGGTGCTCGGACATGCGGCGGTGAAGCTGCTGGTCAGCCATGCCGCGATGACGTCGGACGAGATGGCGGCGGCGGCCAGGGCGGTGCTCGACTGCACCGTGGACGTCACGTTCTCCTCCGGCGGCGGGCTCATCGAACTGGCCGCTCACGGGGTCACGAAGGCCACCGGCCTGAGCGCGGTCGCGCAGCGGCTCTCGGTGGCCGCCGAGCACACGATCGCGTTCGGCGACATGCCCAACGACCTGGAGATGCTGCGCTGGTCCGGGCACGGCGTCGCCGTGGCCAACGCCCATCCCGCGGTGCTCGAGGTCGCCGACGAGGTCACCGCGCCCCACACGGAGGACGGGGTCGCGCAGGTGCTGGAGCGCTGGTTCTAGCCGGGCGAGGCCGACGTCGGCGCCGAGCCCAAGGTGCCCTCGGGTACCTGCCGGGTACCCGAGGGCCCCTTCGGCTCGCCGCCGGGCGAGTCACGCGCACGGCACGTGGGTGAACCGCGGGTCGGCGTTCAGCGTCTCGATGAGCTGCTGTGCCTGCGGCCTGCGCAGGTACAGCGCGATCCAGGCGCCGGTTCCGGCCCTGCGGAACGTCGCCACCTCGTAGAGCCCGGCATAGGCGGGATTGATTCCGCAATGCTGGCGGTCGCCGTAGCCGCTGCCGTTGTCGATCGCGACCGCGGGCCTGCGCACGTTCACGACGTAGTCGTAGTCACGGGCGATGTGGCCCACCATGCCCGCCGACTCCACCCGCTCGCCCTGACGCGCGATGTGCTCGTCGGTGAGGCCGAGGACGTCCACCACGATCAGGTGCGACCCGGCCCGATAGGACAGCGCGCCGTTGGCGTAGGTGGCGATGACGGTGCCGGGCGGAAGCCGTTCCCCCAGCCAGGAGCCCGTCTCCGCGAGGTCGCCGATGGCCGCCCGCCATTCGTGCATGGCCGGCTGCATGCGCGGATGGGTGGTGCTCACCACCAGCGACAGCCCGCACAGGGCCAGCGCCACGATCGGCACCGCACGCCGCTCGGCGAGCGCCCGCCCCCGCGGCCGGGGTGACGGCGCGCCGGGTTGTTCTCCCGCCACGAGGTGCACGCCGTGCGCGGCGGTCGCGGCGACGGCCAGCAGCGGCGGCACGGGCGCGAGCAGGCGCCAGGCGGGCATCCAGTCGCCGCCGACGGCGACGATGAAGGCCACGTGCGCGACGGCGAGCAGGAACACGAGCCACACCAGCGAGCGGCCGCGCACCGCGGGGTCGCCCGCAGGGCGGCGCCGGGCGGCAAGGTACGCCACGGCGATGGCCGCGAGCAGCAGGAAACCCTGGTAGGTGCGCGCGAACCCGGCGAGGTAGGCCCAGCCGTGCTCGAGCTGCCAGCCGAGCGAACCGCCGGACTTCGCCACGATCGCGTTGGGTATCAGGTGGCCGTAGTAGGTGACGCGCCACGCCGTCCACGGCACCACGAGCACCAGCGCGCCCAGCACGTACCCGAGCGGCGCCCATCCCGTGGCTCGCCTGCGCAGTGCCGCGGTGACCAGCCACAGGCCGGCGAGCACGGCGACGACCACGCCGTCGGGCCTGGTCATCGTGGCCAGGGCCACCAGCACTCCGGCCACGACGGGACGGCCCGCGGCGAGCGCGTAGCAGACGGCCAGCACGAGCAGCACGAACAGCGGCGTCTCCAGGCCGGACGGCCCGTAGGCGGCGAGCGGGCCCGCGCCCGCGGTGAGCACGGCGGCGGCCACGCCGAGCGCGGGCAGCCCGGGGCCCTCCGGCTGGGCGAGGCGCACGATGCGGTTCACCAGCAGGTGCGCCACCAGCACGCAGCCGAGCGTGCACAACACGCCGAGCACCACCCCGACACCCGCGACGCCGAGCCCGAACGTCGCCCTGGCCAGCGCCAGCAGGACCAGCCACAGGAAGTTCGAGTAGCCCTCGACCCGCTCCCCCGCGTTGAACACCGGCCCGAGGCCGTCGGCGACGTTGCGGGCGTAGCGGAAGGTGATGTAGGCGTCCTCGGCGACGGTCGAGAACAGCAGCTGGTGCGCCAGCGAGAACGCGAGGGCCAGTCCCAGCGCCGCCACCCGCCACGTCCGGTGGGTGTTGATCCGTTCCCACGCGGCGACGACGACGACGGCGAGCACCACCCAGGCGCCTGCCGCGACGGCGGTCAAGCCATCACCCCCACCCCGCGAACCCCCCGGAACCGATACGGCAAACTACCAGCTCAGCCAGCGCGTCCTTCAGTGTGACGTCGAGGTGCCGGCCGGGAGGCGGCGCGCTGGACCCGCTTACCCAACAGCGAGAGCCTGACCGGGCTGAAGGTGGTCTCTGGTGCCGACCAGTACGAGCATGCTCGAGTTCGCCGTGGTGGTCGCCGCGTACGCCACGGTGCTGTTCGCGCCCGGCGCGCTCGTCGGCGCGCTCGCGGGGGCGCGGGGCTGGCTGCTGGCCGGGGTCGCACCGTTGCTGACGTACGCGGTGGCGGGGCTGGCGGGCCCGTGGCTCGCGCTCGCGGGCCTGCCGTTCAACCTCCCGTGGTTCCTCGCCGCCGTCGCGCTCGCGGCCTGCGCGGCGCTGCTGCTGCGGCGGCGCGTGCGGCGACACGGGCGCGGCGGCTCGCCGTGGCCCCGCCCCGCGCACGGCGCCGTGCTGGTGTGCCTGCTGTTCGCGGCGGGCGTGGGCGCGTACACGATCGTGCGCGGCATGGGCTCGTTCGGCGCGATCGCCCAGGGCTTCGACGCCGTCTACCACGCCAACGGCATCCGCTACGTCGCCGACACCGGTGACGGCAGCCTCACCGGCACCAGCAGCGTCAACTGGTACGCCGACGGCACCGAGCTGTTCTACCCGAACGCCTACCACCTGCTCGGCTCGCTGGTGTACCGGCTGACCGGGGCCGACATCCCGGTGGTGCTCAACGCGGGCACGGTGCTGCTGCCCGGCCTGCTGGCGCTGGCGATGGTGGTGCTGGTGCGGCATTTCGCGGGCAGGGCGATGCTGGCGGGCACGGCCGCGCTGGTGTCGGTGGCGCCGGTGACGGTGCTCTACGAGTCGCTGGACCACGGGCCGCTGCTGCCGTTCCTGCTCGGACTCGCGCTGTCGTTCGTCGGCGTCGTCACGCTGCACGCGTTCCTCGCGCGGCCAGCGCCGGACACCGGGTTCGTCCTCGCGGGCGCGGTGCTGGGCCTGCTCACCGTGCACACGTCGACGCTGTTCACCGCCGTGCTGTTCGCACTGCCGCTGCTCGTGGCCAGGTGGGTGAGCGGGCGGGACTGGCGGCGCGTGCGCCGCGACGTGCTGGTGCTGCTGCCGGTGGCCGCCGCGTGCCTGGTGCTGGCGTGGCAGCAGCTGTTCGGCGCGCTCGGGCTGGCGGCGGGCTCGGAGTACGCCTACCAGGGCTGGCCGTCGAAGACCGAGTGGAACACGGCGTTCGGCATCCTGCTGACGTTCCAGCATTTCGAGCGGCAGCCGCAGCTGTGGCTCACCGCGGCGCTGCTGGTCGGGTGCGTGTGCGCGCGCTCGCTCGGCAGGCTGCGGTGGGTGGCGGGCACCGCGGCCGTGACGGGCCTGTTCGCGGTGGCGGTGATCGCCTCGGACAGCCCGCTGGTGATGGCGCTGTCGCGGCCGTGGTGGGACGACCCGTACCGGCTCATCGCCATGGCGGGCGTGCCGATGTCCCTGCTGGCGGCGCACGGCATCGCCGAGACGCAGCGCCGTGTGCGGGACGCGCTGGCGAGGCTGCCCCGGCTGCCGGCCTCACCGGCGGCGTGGGGGACGGCGGTCGTGGTGGTCGTGGCGTTCGTGTTCGCCACGAACCTGCTGTACTCGCGGGCCGACGCCGACGTCGTCCGGCCCGGGTTCGGTCCCCGGCCGGGCGTTCCGGAGCGACAGCTGCCGGTGAGCCGGGGCGAGGCGGCGGCGATGCTGCGGCTGGGCGAGCTGGCGCAGCCGGGTGACTGGGTGATGAACGCCCGCAACGACGGCACGGCCTGGGCCTACGCGCTGAGCGGCGTGCGGGTGGTGTCGGGGCACTTCGACCGGGGCCTGCAGCCGCCGGAGGCCGTGTTCCTCGTCAATCACTTCAACGAGTACGGCACGAGCGAGCGCGTGCGCGAGACCGTGCAACGGATGAACATCCGGTGGGTGATCACCGGCCGGGGTGGCTATCCGCGGGGCGCGCCCCGCCCGCAGGGGTTGAAGCACCTGGACCGGATGCCGTTTCTGGAGCTGGTGTACCGCAACGCCGACGCCTCCCTCTACCGGCTCGCACCGGGCTCGGCCGTCCCCTGACGCCGCGAGCGCAGAACTCGCGGGCCTGAGCGCAGGACTCGCGAGCCTGAACGCAGAACTCGCGGGCCCGAACGCAGGACTCGCGGGCGTGAGTGCAGGACTCGCGGTCAGTGGCGCGCGCGGGACAGGGCGGCGGCTCCGCCTGCCGTCAGCAGGTCGGCGACGGTGAACATCACGCGCGAGGCCAGGGCGAAGGCCAGCGCCTGGCCCGTCGGGATGCCGCCTGCCGCCAGCAGGGCCACCAGGACCAGCTCGCGCACCCCGGCACCGCTGGGCAGCAGGAAGGCGAACGTGCCCGCCGTCATCGCCACCGCCATGGCACCGATGCACAGCACGAGCCCGTCCACGCCGGGGGCTCCCACGGCGTTGACCAGCAGCCACAGGTGCACGCCCTGCAGGGTCCACGCGCCGAGCGCGGCGCCGAACACCCTGCCGATCGTGGTCCAGCCGAGCGGGCGCTCCAGCGGCGGCCTGCGCAGCAGGCGCAGCACCAGTGACGTGCCCCAGCTCAGCACCCGCGGATGCAGGGCGGCCACGCCGAGCGGCAGCAGCGCCAGCGGCCACCACGTGCCGAACCCGCCCTCCGGCACGGCGAGCACCGACAGGGCCAGCGCGGCCACCAGCCCGATGCCGAGCTGCACCAGCGAGCCGGTGAACACGCGGGCCCGCGCGAGCCCGGCGCGCCTGCCGAGCTCCATCTGCAGCAGGTAGGCCCACACCGAGCCGGGCACGTACTTGCCGAGCTGGCCGACGAGACAGATCTGGGCACCCCGCAGGTAGCCGACCGGTGGGCCGAGCCGGTCGACGAGCACCTGCCAGCCGTAGGTGGTCACGGCGATGGCCGCCACCAGCGCCACCAGGCTCAGCGCCGACGACTGCCACGCGATGGCCGTGATCGTGCCCCAGAACTCGGGCCAGTGCACGGCCACCTGCCGCGCGGCGAAGCCGAGCACGACGACGATCGCCACCCAGCGGGCGACGGCCAACGCCCGGGCCCGGGTGGTTCTCGCCGCGGGAACCTCCGCCGTCGTGGTGGCGCTCATCGGATCGTCACCAGCCTGGTGAACTCGGCGAGCAGGTCGTAGCCGTCCCACACCGCCGAGAACGCCAGCGCCGAGCCGAACGGCACCATGCGGTCCACGCCCCGGCCACCGAGCCGGGTGGCGAAGTCGGCCAGCTCGTCGCGGCCGAACCCGAAGTAGGTGACGGTCTGGTCCCTGCGCGCGACCACCGGCACGAGGTCGGCGAGGCTGGGCACGGCGGCGCAGGCGAACGTGCCCGCGCCGAGCCAGTCCCTCGGCCAGGCACCGGGTTCGGCCAGCTCCAGGGTCGCGAGCCCGTCCCCCGCCCCGGCGAAGCCGATGCGGGTGGCCGTGCCGTCGGCCGCCGCGGCGTACACGCCCGCGCGCTTGCGAACGGCCATCTCCGGCTCCCCGACGTGGCCCTCGGCGGCGAGCACGGCGGCGAGCAGCGCGCGGAACTCATCGGCGGCCTCGGCGGCCTCCGCCTCGCCGCCGACCCAGAACAGCGCCCGCGGTGACGAGCAGGCGGCTTGGCCGAACCAGTAGGCGTCGCTGTAGCAGCCACGGGCGGCCCGTTCCCGCTCCGCGGCGGTGGCCTGCCGCCAGCCGCGCACGGACGCCACGGCGAACGACGAGCGGTCGGGAAACGTCAGGTCGCGGGCATGCGGGGCCAGCGGGTGGCGGCGCAGTGCGTCGATCGTCGCGTCGCCGCCCCACAGCACCCGCAGGTCGCAGGCGGCCGACAGCGCGGCGCCGGCGGCGTCGTCCCGGTCGTAGGTCACCATCCGCTGGGTCGCGCCGATCACGCGCGCCGTCTCGGCGTCGACATCGGACAACGCGGCGTTCAGCGCGGCCAGCACCTCGGTGGTCGCCGCGCCGCCGCGCGGCGACACCCGCACCACGTTGCGGTTGCCCGCCAGCGCGGACAGCGCCCACGAGTACACGAACACGGTGTCCACGTTGGCCGGTGGCACGTGGAAGACCAGCCCACGCGGGAAGCGCAGCCCTTCACCGAGCCGCTCCAGCGCCGAGGCCAGCTCCCGCTTGCGCAGGAAGAACCCGAGCGACGCCAGTTCCGGATGGCGGCGGGCAACGCCGGGCGCGAGCAGCCTGCGCGCGAACGCGGCGAGAAACGCCACGACGCGCTCGTCGCCCACCCGCAGCGGCTCGCCCTCACCGAGCCGCGCGGCCAGCGCCTCCGGCCGCACCGGCTCGGCGACGGGAAACCGCTGCACCAGGCCGGTCATGCCGCCGCACCCGCGTAGGTGTCGGAGCAGCCGCGCACCTCGGCCTTCGGCAGCCTGCCGAGCACGGAGAATCGCTTGCCGGGCCAGTCGCCGTCGTCGATGCCGTGGCACACGCCGAGGTCCTCGGTGAGCAGCACGTGTCCCGGATACGAGCGGGGCAGCGTGCTCACCACCTCGATCACGCCGGGCTCGCCGAGCGGCTGCTCGGCCCACGTCACCGGGTCGCGGATCACGACGTCGGCGAAGTCGGGGCAGTACAGCGCGCCGCCGGAGGGGCCCTCCACGAACACGGTGCCGATCTGCTCGACCATGCCGTAGTAGTTGTGCACGCGCCTCAGCCCGGTGTCGGCGGCGAGGCGGCGGCGGAACTCCGCGTTGTCGACGGCGAGGTCGGCGAGCTTCTTCCAGCCGCCCGAGTGCACGAGGATGCCCTGCGACAGGTCGAGGGAGTGCTCGCGCGCCAGCGGGTACAGGTACTGCCACACGAGGAACGTGAACCCGAAGACCAGAAACGGCGTGTGGCCGTGCCTGCGCAGGAACCGCGTGACCGCCTCCGCGTCCGGCCGCTCGTGTTCGTCCAGCGCGTAGACATGGTCGCGGCCGAACGCCGCCATGCCGAGCACCCCGGCCCCGCGCGCGGAGAACGAACGCCGGTTCCCGATCACCGAGGGCGTGTCCACCACCAGCATCGGCAGCCGCCGGGAGCCCAGCACGGGCCGCAGCGCCTCCGCCAGCCGCCGGGGCTGCTCGGCGGCGGCCGCCCGGTCGAGCACGATCCGCGACGGCGCTCCCCCGGTGGTGCCCGAGGACGTGAGCACCTTGAACACCTCGTCGGCGCCGACGCTGGCGAGCTCGCGCTCCTTGAACAGCCGCACCGGCAGCCAGGGCAGGTCCGCGATGCGGCCGAAGGTGTCGGGCGTGCCCAGCGCGGTCAGGATGCGGTCGTAGGCGGCGCAGTGCGCGCGGTGGTGCGCGGTGAGCTCCACCAGCGCGGGCAGCAACCGCGCCTCGCGCTCGGCGTGGGTGAGCGTGCCGGTCACAGCCCGCGCTCCAGCACGCGGTAGTCGATCTTGCCACTGGCCAGCAGCGGGACGGTGTCGATGGGCCGCACGTCGAAGCCGCTGGAGTGCAGGTGCAGCCGGTCGGCGAGCGCGCGGGACACGGCCTTGCACTTCTCGGCGCCCGCTCCCTCGGCGAACAGCACCACCTTGTCGCCCGCGGGGACGGCCGCCACCACCTCGATGCCCTCGGCGGTGGCGCGGGCCGCGTGTTCCAGGTCGTCGAGGTTCACCCGGTTGCCGAACACCTTGCCGATGCGTTTGAGCCTGCCCGTGACGAACAGGAAACCTTCCTCGTCGAGGTAGCCGAGGTCGCCGGTGCCCAGCACGCCGCCCATCTCGTCGCCGTGGGCGAGCTGCGCGGCGGTCTCGGCGTAGCCCATCATCACGTTCGGGCCGCGGTAGACGATCTCGCCGACGATCTTGGGATGCGTGGTCTCCGCGCCGTCGTCGCGGCGGACGGACAGCGCGCCACCGGGCAGCGCCGTGCCCGCCGAGCCGAGCTTCTCGGGCAGCCGTTCCGCGGGCAGGGTCGCCATGCGCGGCGCCGCCTCCGTCTGCCCGTACATGACGAACATCCGCCCGCCGACGGCGTTCATCGTGTCGTGGAACTCGGCCACGAGCTCCGTGCGCAGCTTGCCGCCCGCCTGCGTCAGCGTGCGCAGGCTCGGGTAGCGGCGAGGGTCGAACCGGAGCCGGTGCAGCATCTCGTAGTGGTAGGGCACCCCGGCCAGCGACGTGGCGCCGTGGCGGCTGACCGCGTCCCAGAACCCGCGTTCCAGCAGCCCGGACGGCTCCACCAGCACCCCGGCGCCGCGTACGAGGTGGGAGTTGAGCACCGACAGCCCGAAGCTGTAGTGCAGGGGCAGGCTCGTGGGCGCGAGGTCGCCACGGTGGATGCCGAGCGCGTCGGCGATGGCCCCGGCGTTGGACAGCACGGCCCGCCGGGACAGCCGCACGAGCCGGGGGTCGCCGGTCGAGCCGCTGGTGGCGAGCAGGACCGCGAGGTCGGGGTGCGGCTCGATCCCGTCGGAGGTGGTGCGCAGCCAGTGCCCGTCGCGCGCCGTGTAGCCGTCCGGTGCCGGGGCGCCGGGAGCACCGAGTACGGCGGCGGGCCGGAACCGGCGCACGAACCCGGTGAGCAGGTCGGCGTCGAGGCCGGGGTCCAGCAGGGCCACGGCCCGGCCTGCCTCGAAGGCGCCGAGGTAGGTCAGTACCCCGTCCAGGTCGGCGCCGATGCGCGCGAACAGCACCCCGGGCGGCAGTGCGGCCAGCCGCTCGCCTGCGCGCAGCACCTCGGCGACCAGCTCGTCCCCCTCCAGCACCTGGCCGGTGGGGGCGTCGACGAGGCGCGCCCCGTCACCGATCAGCGAGCTCACAGCACCAGCCCTCCGTCCACGCCGAGCACCTGTCCCGTGACGAACGACGCCTCGTCACCGGCGAGGAACCGGATGACCCTGGCGACCTCGTCGGCGGTGCCGAGCCTGCCGAGAGGCGTGTGCTCGACGCGGTCGGCGAGCACCCGCTCACCGAGGTGGGCGGTCATGTCGGTCTCGATGACCCCGGGCGCGACGGCGTTGACGCGGATGCCGTAGCGGCCGAGTTCCTTGGCGGTGGAGCGGGCCACGTTGGCCACGGCCGCCTTCGACGCCGCGTAGGCGGTCTGACCCGCGCTGCCGCGCTCGCCGACGATCGAGGCGAGCACCACGATCGATCCGGCCTTCCTGCGCATCATGGCCCGCGCCGCCGCCTGCACGGTGTGGATGGTTCCGGCGACGTTGGTGCCGAGCATGCGGTCCACGAGGTCCTCACGGATCATGCCGACCAGCGCGTCCTCGAGCACTCCGGCGTTGGCGACGGCGATGTCGAGGCGGCCGTGCTCCTTGGCGACGGCGCGGACCAGCGCCGAGACGGCGGAGGCGTCGCCGACCTCCAGTGCCCTGCCGGTGACCGCGCCGCCGATCGAGGCGGCCGCCTCCTTGGCGCGGGTCTCGTCGCGCCCGGTGAGCACCACGGTGGCGCCGGCGTCGGCGAGGGCCCGCGCGGTGGCCAGCCCGATGCCCCGGGTGCCTCCCGTGACCAGTGCGACCCTGCCCGCCAGGTCAGTCATGGACCGGAACGTCCTCGCTCAGCAGGCTCCTGAGCAGGTCAACGGCGACGCGGAAGCTGCTCAGGTCGATCACCTGGTCGGTGTCGAGCTGCACGTCGAACTCGTCCTCGATGGCGGCGACCAGCGTCATGTGCCCGACCGAGTCCCACGCCTCGATCTCGCGGTAGGCGAGATTCTCGACGTCGGTGCCCTCGTCGAGCTCCAGCGTCGTCACGAAGACCTCGCGCAGCCTGCCAGCGATGTCCGCCATGTCGCCCCTATCCGGTCCGTTGCTCACGCTCGTGCCATGCCTTCAACACGGTAGAGAGGCTTTCGGGTACGCCCCGCGCCGGGAGTTCTCCCTTGCCGGTCAGCCACGGCGTCAGCGCGGCGACGGCCTGCCCGTCCAGCCCCTGCCTGGCGAGCCCGACCTCGTTGACGCCGGTGACCCGCGCGGGGTTGCCGACGCAGGTGAGGAAGGCGCCGACGTCGCGGCGTACGGCCGCGCCCATGCCGATCATCGCGCCCGGTCCGATCCGGCAGTTCTGGTGCACCACGGCGCCCATGCCGACGTTGGCGTGCGCCCACACGTGGGTGTGCCCGCCGAGCAGCACGTCGCAGGCGAGGGTGACCGCGTCGCCGAGCACGACGTCGTGCCCGACGTGGCTGCCGCGCAGCAGGTAGCCGCCGTCGCCGACGGTGGTCTCCCGGCGCGTGCCCTGATGGATGCTCACGTACTCGCGGATGCGGTTGCCGTCGCCGATGCGGACGCCGTGGCCGTCGAGGGCGGGGTCACCGGCGGTGCCGTCGTCCCACGCCACGGGATGCGGGCCGTTCCGGTCCTCGGCGGGAGTGCCGATCGTGACGTGGGGACCGATCCAGTTGCCGTCACCGATCCGGGTAGGGCCGACGATCACCGTGTACGGGCCGATGACGTTACCGTCACCGAGTTCGACACCGTCGCCGATGAGCGCGGTCGGGTGAATCCGGTTAGCCACGGGAATCCATTCGTTGGCGCGCCAGTGACGAGCTGGTTTCATGACCGGGCGCTCACTGTAGCCGATCCGCCCGGTCCCCCCGGAAGAAGGAAGTACCACCGCATGATCCCGCTGACTGTGGTAGATGTCCGCGACGCGGAACCACTCGTGGCCGAAGTCATCCGATCGGGTGGTCTGGCTCAGGGCCCCATGGTCGAGCGGTTCGAGCACGCGTTCGCGGACGTGGCGGGCACCCGGCACGCGGTGGCGGTGAGCAGCGGGACGGCGGCGCTCGTCGCGACGCTCGAGGCGCTGGACCTGCGGCCGGGGGACGAGGTGGTGACCTCGCCGTTCACGTTCGCGGCGACACTCAACGCGATCCTCGAGGCCGGCGCGACCGCGCGGTTCGCCGACATCACGCGGGCGGACTTCGCGCTGGACGCCGACGCCGTGGCCGCCGCGCTCGGCCCGCGCACGAAGGTGCTGCTGCCGGTGCACCTCTACGGTCAGCCCGCCGACCTCGGCAAGCTCACGGCACTGGCCGCCGAGTCCGGCGCGCACCTGGTGGAGGACGCCGCGCAGGCGGTGGGCGCGACGTTCGACGGCAGGCCGGCGGGTTCGCACGGCGTCGGCTGTTTCTCGCTGTACGCCACGAAGAACGTCACCACGGCCGAGGGCGGGGTCGTCACCACCGACGACGACGCGCTGGCCGGCCGGGTACGGCTGCTGCGCAACCAGGGCATGCGGGCGCGCTACCGGTACGAGGTTCCCGGGCACAACTACCGGATGAGCGAGCTGCACGCCGCCGTCGGCATCCCGCAGTTGCGGCGGCTCTCCGAGCTCACCGAGGCGCGGCGGCGCAACGCCCGGCGCCTTTCGGAGGGGCTCGCGGGCACGCCGGGGCTGGACCTGCCGGCGGTGCTGCCGGGCAGGGAGCACGTGTGGCACCAGTACACGGTGCTCATCGGACCGCACGCGATGCTGTCCCGCGACGAACTGGCCACGGCGCTGGCCGCCCGTGGCATCGGCACGGGCGTGTACTACCCGAGGCTGGTGTTCGACCACGACTGCTACCGCGGACACCCGCAGGTGCCGGATGCCTCGGTCGAGGACTTCCCGGTGGCGGCGCGGATGGCCGAGCAGGTGCTCTCGCTGCCCGTGCACCCGTCGCTCAGCGACGCGCAGGTGGACACGATCGTCGCCACGGTGCGGGAGGAGCTCGGAGCGTGAGACGAAGCACTGTTCGCGTCGCCCTGGTCGGCGCGGGGGCGATGGGCGCGCTGCACGCAAGGGTGCTCAGCCGGCACGAACGCACGGCACTCACCCGCGTCGTCGACCCGAGCGAACAGGCGGGCCGTGCCATCGCCGGCCTGCACGGCTCGGAGTGGACACCCGGCATGGGCACCCTGTCCGATGTGGACGCCGTGGTGATCGCCTCACCGACCGAGTTCCACCACAAGCAGGCGGTCGCGGCGCTGGACGCGGGCAAGCCGGTGCTGGTGGAGAAGCCGCTGTCGGACAACGTCGCCGCCTGCCGCGAGATCGTGGAACTCGCCCGGCACAAGGGCATTCCGCTGATGTGCGGGCTGCTGGAACGCTACAACCCGGCCGTGCTCACGGCCACTGCGCTCGTCGACGCCCCCGTGCACATCGTGGCCCGGCGGCACGGGCCGTACGCGCCGCGCATCCGCACCGGCGTGGCGTGGGACCTGCTGGTGCACGACGTCGACCTGGCGATCCGGTTCTTCGGCGGGCACCCGCCTACCCGCACGACGGCCGCCGCCGGGCATTTCCACCCGTCGTCGGCCGACGGCGCCGAGGACACGGTCGACGCGGTGCTGACCTTCCCGCGCGGGCTCGCCACCGTGTCGGCGTCCCGGCTGGGCCAGCGGAAGGTGCGCTCGCTCGTGGTGTCCGAACTGGACCGGATGGTGGAGATCGACCTGCTGCGCAGGGACGTCACGATCCACCGGCACGTCTCGCACGACGCGGCGACGCCCGAGGGGCGAGGCTACCGGCAGCAGACCATCGTGGAGATCCCGGAACTGGTGACCGCCGCCGAACCGCTGGCCACGCAGCTGGACCGGTTCGTGGCACTGCTGGACGGCGAGGCGGACGCCGATGCCGAGCGGGCGTCGATCCTGCCCGCGCACGAGGCGGTGGCGGCGGCGCTCAGTGCCGCCGTGCCCGGCTGCTCGTGAGCGCGGCGAGGTCGAGGGTGATCGGGCTGCCCGCGAGATCGAGCGTCGCCTGCCCGGAGAACTCGCCGAAGTTCTCGTAGTGGCCGTCGATGAGCCGGTAGGTGGTCATGCTCACCGGGTCGTCGAGGTCCACGATCCAGTAGTGCTCGATGCCCACCTCGGCGTACTCGGAGAACTTGGTCACCGTGTCCGTGCGCCGTGAGCCCTCCGAGAGGATCTCGACGGCAAGGGTGAGGTCCGCCGCCTGAAACCGGGCCGCGTTGCCGTCCACGAGGGCCGCTGCGGCCACAATGACATCCGGCACCCGGATCGTCAGCGGGTGTTCGGCCACGAGGACTTCCACCTCGGCAAGAGCGCTGAGTTCCGTGGGGAGTTGCTCATCGAGGAGGTAGCCCAGCCGGGTGACCGCACGCTGATGCAGCGACACAGGCCGTGGCGCCACGATAAGAACCCCTTCTATCGCTTCGAACCGATACCGCGTGTCCTCGGGAAGGGCCTCCCAGTCCTCCAGGCTCAGCAGATGGTGCGGCCAGGTCTCGACGCTCACTGCTGCCTCCTTCCCACCAACCGGCATCCACTTCAGTCTTCCACAGATGGCACCGCACGGGTGTCACGCGCCCTCGCACAGCGTGGTCAGCGTGTCCAGGTGCTGGGTCAGCACGGTCTCCATCGAGAAGCTCTTGTCCACCAGCTCCGCGCCCGCTCTGGCGACCTCCCTGGACGAGCCCGGATCGGTGATGACCTCGACCAGCCGGTCGGCGAGCGCGGCCGGATCGCCGAGCGGAACCAGGTGCACGTTGCCCCTGTCGGTCAGCTCGACGCCGGGGAAGTTGTCCGCCCGCACGGCCGCCACCACCGGCACCTCGGCGGCCATGCTCTCCAGGCTGGCCGTGCCGAAGCCGTAGCCCTGCAGTTCGTGGCATTCGACGGCCGCTGCGGCCAGGTAGTGCGGGATGTCGCGCTTCGGCACCGCGCCGGTGGTGACGATCGCGTGCTCGACGCCCAGCTCGGCCGCCCTGCGCAGGAACGCGTCGTAGTAGACGCCGCCCACCACCACGAGCCGCGCATCCGGCAGCCGCTCCAGCACGCGCGGCAGCGCCTCCACCAGGGCCAGCCGGTCGCGCAGCGGGATGACGTGGCCGGTGGACAGGATCACCGGAGCCGCGCCGAGCCCGTGCCGCTCCCGCACAACGGCCGCGTCGCCGCCGCGCACCCACTCCGGGTCCACGCCCACCGGGATCGGCACCATCCGCTCGGTGCCGGTGCGGTAGCGGGCCTCGATGTAGTCGTGCATCTGCACGTCCATCACCACGTAGGCAGGCCGGTAGCGGCGCAGGATCGGCGCCACCAGACCGGCATCCAGCGCGGAGAACGCCCGCTGGTACAGCCTGCGCGGACTTTCCAGTCGTGTGTGGACACTCAGCAGCGTGGGTACGCCTCGGTTGCGCGCCCACAGGCCGCTGACCCACGTCAGGTCGAAGAACTGCCCGTGCTGGTGCACGACGTCCGGTCCGAACCCGTCGAGCAGGTCACGCACCCTGCGCGGCAGCGAGGGGCGCAGCGTGAACGCGATGTCGAAGTTCACGGCCAAACGGGTCCGCGGCAGCCGGAATGCGGGCAGCCGCACCACCCGCAGGCCGCCGGCATACTCCTCGGGGGGCGCGTCCGGATGCTCGGCGGTCAGGACCAGGACCTCGTGGCCCGCTGCCGCGTAGCCCCTGGCCAGCGCCTCGGACAGGTGCGCGCTCCCCCCTACGCGCGGCGGGTAGAAGTTGTTGACGACCGCGATCCTCATGCGTGGTACTCGATTCGCACGTCACCGCCAGCACAATGGACGGTGCCGACCTCGCGGGCGGGCACCCCGGCGACCACGGTCCGGGGCGCGACGTCCCTGGTGACCACCGCGCCCGCACCCACGACAGCCGACTCGCCGATGGTCACCCCCATCAGCACCACCGCGTTCGCGCCGAGGAACACATGGTCGCCGATGGTCACCGGCGCACGGTCCACGTCGGGGTACGCGCGCCCGGAGACGCAGCGCCGCACCGTGTTGTGCGTGTAGATCTGCACCCCGCACGAGACGTCCACGCCCCTGCCGATGCGCAGCCCGCCGGAACCGTCGACGACCGTGAACGCGCCGATCCACGTGCCCTCACCGATCTCCGGGTCACCGCTGATCCAGGCGTGCGGGTTGTAGTCGTTGGGCGCCCACGCGGGTGTGCTCATCCGGCCGTCGCTCTCACCAGGTCGCGCATGCCCTGCTCGACGGTGATCTCCGGCTCCCAGGCGAGCAGTTCCCGTGCCCGCGTGATGTCGGCGGCCCGCCTGCTCACCAGCACGTCGCGCGGGTTGAACTCCGGCTCGACGTCCACGCCGACCGCGTCGATGAGGATCTTCGCCAGCGTCGCGACGGAGGTGTCGATGCCGGTGCCGATGTTGACCGGCACGCAAGCCTGCTCGGCCTCCAGCGCCGCGACCACCGCCCTGGCCAGGTCGGCGACGTGCACGAAGTCCATCGACTGCTCGCCCCGGCCGTCGATCACCGGCGGAAGGCCCGCCCGCAGCCGCTGGATGAAGTGGTTGATGACCGAGGTGTAGTACGCCTCGATCTTCTGCCCTGGGCCGTAGACGTTGAAGAACCGCAGGGCCGTCCACGACAGTCCCTTGTGGCGCTCGTAGAAGCGCAGCAGGTCCTCGCCCGCGCGCTTGGCGATGCAGTACGGCGTGAGCGGGTCCAGCGGGTCGTCCTCGTGCATGGGCAGCCTGCGCGGCTCGCCGTACACCGACGCCGACGAGGCGAACACCAGCCGCCGCACGCCCTCGTCGGCGGCGGCGGCGAACACGTTGTGGTTGCCGGTCATGTTGATGTCGATGGACTCGTGGGGGTCGGCCACCGACTTGTTGATCGACACGGTGGCGAAGTGGATGGCGTGCGTGCATCCGCGGATGGCCTCGCGCACGGCGCCGCCGTAGCGCACGTCCTTCTCGACCAGCTCCACGGCGCCGGTGGCGGTGAACTCGGCGACGCGGTCGCGATCGCCGCGCGTCATGTTGTCGAGGATGACGATCCGGTAGCCGCGCTCCAGCAGCAGCGGGATCGTGTGTGCGGCGATGAAGCCGGCGCCGCCGGTGAACAACACCTTCTTCTCGGTCATCTCACTCCTGGGTTCGTCCTGACGCGGCCACGGCGTCGCGCACGGTCGCGATCACCCGGTCGACCTGCTGCTCGGTGAGGTTGGCGTGCAGGGGAATCGCCACCTGGCTCGCGAAGGCGCGCGCGGACACCGGAAGGCTCGGCTGTGGACCGTACACCGGCTGCAGATGCGAGGCGTACGTGCCGAAGGTGCACTGCACGCCCCGTTCCCGCAGGTACAGCGCGACGGCGTCGCGGCCCAGCGCCGGGTCGATGGTCAGCAGGTAGGACTGCCAGGCGTGTTCCCGGTCGGGCAGTTCGGCGGGCGGCTCCACGCCGTCGAGGTCTGCGAACGCCTCGTGGTAGCGCTTGGCCACGGCACGGCGGGCGGCGAGCAACGCGGGCAGCCGGTCGAGCTGGACGGTCATGATCGCCGCCTGCACCTCCGACATGCGGAAGTTGTGCCCGGCCTCGGAGAACACCGGGATCGGCAGGCCCTCGGCGCCCTCCCGGCTGATCGCGGGCTCGATGCCGTAGCTGTGCAGCCTGCGGGCGTGTTCGATGAGGTCGGCGCGGTCGCCGACCAGCGCGCCGCCCTCGCCCGCGGTGATGCCCTTGCGGCCGTGGAAGGAGAACGCGGCGAGGTCGGCGAGGCTGCCCGCCGGCCGCGCGCGGTAGGTGGCGCCCGCCGAGCAGGCGGCGTCCTCGAACAGCCACAGCCCGTGCCGGTCGGCGATGGCGCGGTAGGCGTCGAAGTCGCCGGGCTGGCCCGCGACGTCCACGGCGAGGATGCCGACCGTGCGCGGGCCCACCAGCGTCTCGATCGCCGCCGGATCGGCGCACCAGGTGTCGGGACTGACGTCGGCGAACACCGGCGTGGCTCCGGCGTGCAGGACGGCGTGCCCTGTCGCGGGAAAGGTGTAGTCGCCGACGATCACCTCGTCGCCGGGCCGCACACCGAGCACGGTGAGCCCGAGCTGCAACGCGCTGCCGCAGTTGGCGGTGGCCAGTGCGTGCCCGGTGCCGACGGCGGTGGCGAAGCGGCGCTCGAACTCCGCGCAGGCGGGCCCGGCCCCAGCGAGCCAGCCGGAGCGCAGGACCTCGGCCACGGCCGCCAGCTCCTCGTCGCCGACCGTGGGCTGTCCCAGTGCGATCGTCTCGCTGCGCTCGTCCACAAGACTCCTGTCGGTCGGCGAGGGGCCGGAGTTGAGGGCCGGCCGATCCTCCCACGTGCCGCGCGGTGAGCGGGCCTGCGTCCGGCACGGCCGCGTAGGGTGGGCAGCCGTGCGTCGAGTGATCGTCATCGGCGGCGGCATCATCGGGCTCGCCGTCGCGAGGGAGCTGCAGAACCGTGGCACGGCGGTGACGGTGCTGGAGAAGGAGAGCGCCTGGGCGCGTCACCAGACCGGGCACAACTCGAACGTCGTGCACGCCGGGCTCTACTACCGGCCGGGTTCGTTCAAGGCGCGCATGTCGGTGGCGGGCAACGCCTCCATCGTCGCGTTCGCCCGCGAGCACGGCGTGCCGGTGCAGGTCTGCGGCAAGCTGGTGGTCGCCACGTCCGAGGGTGAGCTGCCCGCGCTGAACGTGCTCGCCGAGCGGGCCGAGGCCAACGGCGTGCCCGCGCGCATGATCGGCCCGGCCGAGGCACGCGAGTACGAGCCCGAGGTGGCGTGTGTGCGGGCGCTGCGGGTGGAGTCCACCGGCATCATCGACTTCCCGGGCGTGTGCCGGGCCCTGGTGCGGCTGCTCGCCGACGGCGGCGCGGACCTGCGGCTCGGCACGCCCGCGCTGGGCATCCGCTCCGGCGCGCACGGCGGCGTTGAGGTCGCCACCGGCTCCGAGGTGCTCAGAGCCGACGCACTCGTCAACTGCGCCGGGCTGCAGTCCGACCGGGTGGCCCGCCTGGCGGGGCTCACCCCGAAGGCGCGCATCGTGCCGTTCCGCGGCGAGTACTTCGAGCTGCGACCGGATCGCAGGCAGCTCGTGCGCGGGCTGATCTACCCGGTGCCCGACCCGGCGCTGCCGTTCCTCGGGGTGCACCTGACGCGGATGCTCGACGGCAGCGTGCACGCGGGCCCCAACGCCGTGCTCGCTCTGCGCCGCGAGGGCTACCGCTGGCGCGACGTGTCGCTCCCCGACCTCGCCGAGGTGGCCCGCTTTCCCGGCGCGTGGCGGCTCGCCCGCCGCTTCGCGTTCCCGGTGGGCCTCGACGAGGTGCGCCGCTCGCTGTCGAAGCGCCGGTTCGCGGCGAGCCTCGCGCGGCTGGTGCCCGCCGTGGGACCCGACGACATCGTGCGGCACGGTTCCGGGGTGCGGGCGCAGGCGATGCTGCCGGACGGCTCGCTGGTGGACGACTTCCTCATCGAGAGCGCCCCCGGCCAGGTGCACGTGCTCAACGCCCCGTCACCGGCGGCGACGAGCGCGCTGGAGATCGCGAGGTACGTCGCCGACCAGGTCGCCTAGCGGGGCGAGTCACCGCCGCCGCCGAGCCGAAGGGCACCTTCGGCACGCATCGGGTACCCAAGGTCACCTTCGGCTGGGTGCCGCCGAGATCAGGGGAGGTTGCCGGTCACCATCGGGATCGCGGCCCGCACGGTGGCGCAGGCCTTCGCCGGATCGTCCAGGTGGCCGCTGCGCAGCAGCACCGAGGCGTTCTCGCTGTAGCGCAGCGTCGCCTGGCAGGTCACCCCGGTGTCGTCGGGGTCGTCGAACAGCTTCCACGTCCGCTCGCCCGCCCTGACGTCCTCGCTCGGCCCGTCGGTGAGCGGCCACTCCTCCGCGGGGTAGTCGCCCGCGTAGAGGTCGAGCGCCTTGCCGCCCGCGTCGCCGTCGGTGTCCTGCCACTGGCAGCCGCCGGGCTGGTCGTACTCCGGCAGCCCGTCCAGCGGCTCCGGCGAGCGGCTCAGCCTCAGCTGTCCGGCCTGCTGCGGGGTGAGCAGCGTGCACGGGTCCACCGAGGCGAGCGGGCTCGGCGGCGGTGCGCTGGACGTCGTCGGCTCAGGCGCGGGTTCGCCCCCCGGCAGGTGCGAGGAGACGTACGGGGCCGCCTGCTCGGCCACCTCGCAGGCCTTCGACTCGTCGTCGAAGTTGCTCGTGGTCAGCGCCACGAACGACGTGTCGGACACCTCGGTGGCCAGCGTGCACACCGAGCCGCCGGTGATCGGGTCGGCGAAGTAGGCCCAGGTGAGCCCGCCGAACTCGGCCGTCTTCACCGGCTCGGCACCGTCGACGTACTCGGCGAGGGAGAAGCTCGTCTCGAAGCCCGCGTCCAGCGAGTCGAGATCGGAGTCGGGGTCGGCGCGCGTCCAGGTGCAGGCCGGTGGCACCAGCCGGCTCGGCTCGCCGGGCCGGAACTCGCCCCGCTCCGACAGACCCAGCGCGGCGGCCTCCTCGGGCGTGAGCAACGCACACGGCTCGCCTGCCGCGGCCCGGTTCTGGCTCGTCGTGGGCGGGTTCTCCAGCGGCTGTGCCGTGCCGCCGACGGTGGTGGTGCACGCGCCGAGCACCGCCCCGGACGCGAGAACGGCCAGCACCCCCAGACTTCTCGCGCGCACCTTCGTCCCCCTGTGTGTTGCCGCCCGATGAACGGATGCCAGCCTAGGCGAGCCGGATGCGACGCGCGGGTTACATCGCATTTCCCGCCGGTGAAGCCTGCCTGCGAGCCGTACCCGTCCGCGCGCGCGAAACCTACCGTTGCCGCGTGTTCGCCGAATCCGACGTGCCGGGCCCACCTGAGCCGATCGGGGTGGGGCTGGTGGCGCCGTTCGACTTCGCGCTCGACCGGGAGCTGTGGCGGTGGCTCCCCGAGCAGGTGTGCCTGCACACGACGCGGCTGCCGTACCTGCCGGAGCCGGTGACCGTGCAGCTCGCGTCGGCGCTGGGCAACCCGCACGGGGTGCGCAGGGCCACCAGGGACGTGCTGGCGCCGGAGCCACGGGCGGTGGCGTACTCGTGCACCTCGGGCAGCTTCGTCGACGGCGCCGCCGGTGAGGCCGCGCTGGTCGCTGCCATGCTCGACGCGGGAGCACCCGCCGCGGTGACCACCTCGGGTGCGCTGGTCGCGGCGCTGGAGGAGCTGGGCGTGCGACGGCTCGCGGTCATCACCCCGTACGTGGACGACGTCACCGCCCGGCTGCTGGCCTACCTGGCCGAGTTCGGCGTCGAGACGTGCGCGAGCTTCGGGCTCGGGCTGCTCGGCGACATCTGGAAGGTGTCCTACGCCGACGTCCTGCGCGCCGTCCGCGGGATCGACCCGAGCGGCGCCGACGCGCTGTTCGTCAGCTGCACCAACGTGCCCACCTATGACCTCGTCGCTCCGCTGGAACGGCACCTGGGCATGCCGGTGCTCACCGCCAACCAGGTGACGATGTGGGCGGCCCTGCGTGCGGCCGGGGTCGCAGGCCTCGCCGCGCCCGGCGCGCTATTCGCCCACGGGCGAGAGGACGTCCCGGCCGCCTAGGAACGGCCGCATCGCCTCGGGCACCCGCACCGAACCGTCCTCGAGCTGGTGGTTCTCCAGGATCGCGACGATCCAGCGCGTCGTGGCGAGCGTGCCGTTGAGCGTGGCGGCCGTCTGCGGGCGGCCATCGGCGTCGCGGTAGCGCACGCTGAGCCTGCGCGCCTGGAACGTGGTGCAGTTGGAGGTCGACGTCAGCTCGCGGTAGGCCTGCTGGGTGGGCACCCACGCCTCGCAGTCGAACTTGCGGGCCGCGCTGGTGCCGAGGTCGCCCGCCGCGGTGTCGATGACCCGGTACGGCACCTCGATCTTGGCGAGCATCTCCTCCTCCCAGCCGAGCAGCCGCGCGTGCTCGGCCTCGGCCTCCTCGGGACGGCAGAAGACGAACATCTCGACCTTGTCGAACTGGTGGACGCGGATGATGCCGCGGGTGTCCTTGCCGTAGGAGCCCGCCTCGCGGCGGAAGCACGACGACCAGCCCGCGTACCGGCGGGGGCCCGCGCTGAGGTCCAGGATCTCGTCGGCGTGGTAGCCGGCCAGCGGCACCTCCGACGTGCCGACGAGGTAGAGGTCGTCATCGGGCAGCCGGTACACCTCCGAGGCGTGCGCGCCGAGGAAGCCGGTGCCGGACATGACCTCCGGCCGCACCAGCACGGGCGGGATCATCAGCTGGAACCCCTTCTCGGCAGCCTGCGCGGCGGCCATGTTGAGCAGGGCCAGCTGCAGCTGCGCGCCGACGCCGGTGAGGAAGTAGAACCGCGCGCCCGACACCTTGGCGCCGCGCTCCATGTCGATCGCGCCGATGCGCTCGCCGAGGTCGAGGTGGTCGCGCGGGGTGAAGTCGAACTTCCTCGGGGTGCCGACGTGCTTGAGCACCACGTAGTCGTCCTCGCCCCCCGCGGGGGCCTCGGGGTGGACCACGTTGGGCAGCACCCGGTAGAGCTCGTCGAACTCGTCGCTGGCGCGAGCCTGCTCGGCCTCGGCGGCCTTGACGCGCGCGGCCAGGTCCTTGCCCTCGGCGAGCAGGGCCTCGCGCTCGTCGCCGGAGGCCTTGCCGATGCGCTTGCCGAGCTGCTTCTGCTCCGCGCGCAACCGGTCGGCGCCTGCGATGGCGGACCTGCGCTCGGCGTCGAGGGACAACAGCTTGTCGACGACGCCCTCGTCCTCACCACGCGCACGCTGCGAGGCGCGCACGACGTCCGGTTCTTCGCGCAGGATCCTGGGGTCAATCACAGTGCCGAGGGTAGTCGCCACCCAATTGCAACCGTCGGGTTGCACTAGTCGGGCGTTATGTGCAACTCTTTGGTTGCAGGTAATGATCGGTGATACGTACGGAGGAACCATGAACCTGGACCGCATCGAGCGCGACATCCTCGTCCACGCCCCCGCCGAGCGGGTGTGGGCCAAGCTCGTCGAGTTCTTCTGGGTCGACGACGGCGGCCGCCGCGGCACCGAGCCGCGGGCGGGCGAGCGCTTCGTCGCCAGCAGCCGCGAATGGGGCGAGTTCCCCATCACCATCGAGAAGTCCGAGCCGCACCGCTACCTGGCGTACCGGTGGGCCAGCGCCTTCGCCGGGGAGGAGCCCGACGAGGGCAACTCCACGCTGGTGGAGTTCACGCTCGCCGACGAGGCGGACGGCACCCGGCTGAAGGTCGTGGAGACGGGCTTCGCCTCGCTGCCCGAGGAGCACCGCTCCAGGGCGTTCGAGGACAACTCCGGTGGCTGGACCTCCCAGCTGGACGTGCTAAGGAAGTCCGTCGAGGGATGACAAAGGCGGGTGTCGACGCGGTGCTCGCCGCGCTGGCCGACCCCACGCGGCGCGCGTTGCTCGACGCGCTGTCCGCGCGGGGGCAGGCCAGCGCGTCGGCACTCGCCGGTGACCTGCCGGTGTCACGGCAGGCCATCGTCAAACACCTCGCCGTACTGGAGGAGGCCGGCCTGGTGTCCTCGGAGCGGGCGGGCCGGGAGGTCCGCTACACGCTGCGCTCCCAGGCGCTCGACGCGACCGCCCGGTGGATGGCGGGCCTCGCCGCCGACTGGGACCGCCGCCTCGCCACCATCAAGCGCCTCGCCGAGGAACCGGACTGACCGGCGGCGGCTCAGAGCCCGCGCACGAAGTCGGCGACCACGCGGCCCAGCCGCTCCCCCGCGTCCTCCTGCAGGAAGTGGCCCGCGCCGGTGATGGTCGGGTGCTCGCGGCCCGCGGCGCCCGGCATCCGGCGCTGCAGGATCGGGTTCATGTCGGCGGTGATCGGGTCGCTGTCGGAGAAGGCGCACAGGAACGGAAGGTCGAGCCCGGTGAGCGTGTTCCACGCGGCTCGGTTGGCCTCGGTCGCCGGGTCCTCCGGGCTGGTGGGCACCAGGCTCGGCATCGCCCTCGGGCCCGCCTTGTACATCTCGTTGGGAAACGGCGCGTCGTAGGCCGCCCGCTCCGCCTCGGTCAGGGTCGTCTTGCAGCCCGACTGCACGAAGCGGGCGACGTCGAGCACGGGCGCCTTCTGCACCGCGTCGTGGAAGGCCCACCAGACGGCGGGCATGCCCTGATCGCCCGTGGGCAGGCCGGTGTTGGCGGCGACAACGCCCGCGAACCGGTCGGGGTGCTCGGCCACCAGCCGCAGGCCGATCAGCCCGCCCCAGTCCTGCCCGACCAGGGTCACTCCGCGCAGGTCGAGCGCGTCGAACGCGAACGCGCGCATCCACTCGACGTGCTTGGCGTAGCTGTGGTCGGCGATCTCGGCGGGCTTGTCCGAGCGGCCGAACCCGACGAGGTCCGGGGCGATCGCCCGCAGACCCGCGTCGGCCAGCACCGGCAGCACCTTCCGGTACAGGAACGACCAGCTCGGCTCCCCGTGCAGCAGCAGGACCGGTGGCCCGTCCGGGGGCCCCGCCTCCACGTAGCCGACGCGGACGAT
Source organism: Prauserella muralis (assembly GCF_003202285.1). Classification (GTDB taxonomy): domain Bacteria; phylum Actinomycetota; class Actinomycetes; order Mycobacteriales; family Pseudonocardiaceae; genus Prauserella_B; species Prauserella_B muralis. The sequence continues at coordinate 1,159,057 of NZ_MASW01000001.1, read as the reverse complement.
GCCATGGACCGGGTGGTCCACGTCGGCGTACAACGCCGGGTAGTCGAAGTCGGGCAGGTCGGCGAATCGGTCTTCGGGTGTCCGCAGTAGCCGCACGGCCCCCACCGTAGTGGCTACAGCGCGCGAGCGGGCCGGTCCGTAATCGCTACGAGATCGCGACGGCGACCACGAGGCCGAGCGCCAGGTGCGCGGCCGCCACCACGAAGCTCGCCGGCGCGAACCGGTCGCTCTCGATGGTCGAGCGCACGTCGATGCGGGTGACCCACTCCAGCAGCCGCACGGCCCCGACCTGCGCGATGATGCCGACGAGTCCGTACACGAGCGAGGTGATGAGGCCCTCGGCAAGGTCGCTCGAGGACGTCCAGATCGCCACCACGATGATGAACGCCATCGACAGCATTCCCGACGCGGTGACGATCACCGCGTTCGGCAGCCCGCGGCGCACCAGCTCGGACAGCTTGCCCGGCGTGCTGAAGTCGATCGCGTAGAAGCCGAGCAGCATCAGCAGCAGGCCGACGATCGCGTAGAGCGCGATCGCGCCGATGCCGCGCCCGAGGTCGGTGCCGAAGGTGTCGGACAGTGCAACGAGCACAGGAGATCTCCCAGGTCAGCGTGGACGTTTCGGGTGGTTTATCACGATTCGGGGATGCGGTGGGGGACGAACGCGGCACCGTCGTCGGTGACCAGCCCCGCCGTCTCCCGGATCCCGAGCCCGGCGGCGTTGTCGCCCACCAGCCACGCCCCCAGCGCGGGCCGGTAGCCGTCGAACTCGGGCAGCGGATCGAACGCCTGGTAGACGTAGCCCTCGGCGCCGTACACGCCGCCGGTCTGCGTCTCGTAGCCGGTGGCGACGATCTGCACGTTGGCGCCCTCGCGGCCCAGCTTCGGCTTGCGCACGTACTCGGTGAGCAGGCCGGGCTGGTCATTGAACGCCGGAAGCAGGTTCGGATGCCCGGGGTAGTTCTCCCAGAGCAGCGCCAGGATCGCCTTGTTGGACAGCAGCATCTTCCACAGCGGCTCGACCCACAGCGTCTGCGGCAGCGACTCCACGGCGAAGCGGCCGAACTCCTCCTCGACCACCCACTCCCACGGGTACATCTTCACGACCGTGTTCATGGGCGCCTCCTCGAGATCGACGAAACGCTTCAGCAGCGGGTCCCAGCCGATCTCCTCGATGGCCAGCCCCACGGTGTCGAGTCCCGCCTCGGCCGCCGTCTCCTGAAGGTACGCGGTGGTCAGGTGGTCCTCGCCGGAGGCGTCGGCGCTCGACCACGTGAAGTGCAGCTCGCCCGAGGGCAGCAGGTCACCGATCTCCCGCCAGCGCTCGACGAGCCGCTCGTGGATCGAGTTCCACTGGTCGTCGTCCGGGAAGACGTCGGTCTTCCAGTGCCACTGGATGATCCCGGCCTCCAGCAGCGAGGTCGGGGTGTCGGCGTTGTATTCCAGCAGCTTGGCCGGGCTGCGGCCGTCGTAGCGCAGGTCGAACCGGCCGTAGACGTGCGGATCGCGCCGCTTCCACGACTCGGCGATGTGCGGCCAGACCCACTCCGGCAGGCCGAACTCGGCGTAGCGCTCGGCGACGACGACGTGGTCGACGGCCTCAAGGCACATGGAGTGCAGCAGCTCGACGTCGGCCTCGACGGAGAGCACCTCGTCCATCGGCAGCACGTAGTGCGCGGACTCGTCCCAGTACGGCCGGGCCTGGCCCGCGCTGTCGCGCGCGGGGGTGCCGAACACCAGGCCCTGCTCCTCGACGATGCGCTGCCAGCCAGGCCGGGGCGTCCCGCGCTCCCTGTGCAAGCTAGGAACCCCCGCTCTTGCCGAAGCTGCCGCCGCTGATGCCGAACCCGCCGCGCTGCACGGTCTTGCCGGAGCGCGTGCTGATGTTCGCGTTGGCCGGCTTGGTGTAGGTGCCGCCGGAGACCTGCGAGCCCGGGGTGCCCGTGCCGCCGTAGTTGTAGCGGTACTGCTGGTAGCCACCACCGGGGATCGGCAGGAACAGGAAGCCGCCGGTACCGACGTAGCCGCCCTGGCTGCGGACGTAGTCCTCGTCGCAGTAGTCCTCGTTCCCGACCACCGTGCCGTCGGCGTCGGTGCAGACGGCGGTGACCTCGTCCGGCGCGGCAACCAGGTACCAGCCCGCGACGAGGCCGACGAGCCCCACCGTCACGCCGCTGCCGATGAGCACCTTGCGCCGCGTCTCGGCCTTGCGCTCGGCCTCCTGCCGGGCCTGCTGCTCGGCGGCCTCGCGTTCCCGCTCCTCGGCGATGGCCCTGCGGCGGGCGCGCTGCTCGGCGAGGGTCGGCTCCCTCGGGGTGGTGGAACCGGGGTCCTGAAACCGCATGGAGCCACGCTGGGGTGGCTGCTGTTCAGGGTTGGTGGGATCGTCTTCCGTCATCGAGCACTCCGTAACCGCGGGCCTGCGCCTGTTCACCCTATCGACCCTCGGGCACGTGCGGATGTGAACAGGCATCATGGGACTGATGTCCGACGAGCCGGAGCGGTTCCCGCTGACCAGATCCACGCTGCGTGCGCGCGTGCTCATGGTCGGCGTCTTCGTCGGCGCCCTGGTCGCCATGTCGCTGAGCTGGGTTTTCTCGTGGGGCCTCGAGACCCCCGAGGACCGGGCCCGGCAGGCACAGGAGCTGGCGGTGGCCCGCAGGGAGGCCGCGTTCAGCTCGCCGCCCGGGAGCTGCCTGACGTGGGACAAGGCCGACGCCAGCGACGTCAGGAAGGTGTCCTGCACCACGGAGCACCTGTTCGAGGTGGTCGGCGTGGTGAACATCTCGGACGAGTATCCGCGCAACGCGAGGCATCCGGACGAACAGACCTGGCGCACCATCGCCCAGCAGCGGTGCGGCCAGAGCGCGGGCGAGTACCTCAAGAAGCCGCTCGACCCGTTCGGCAAGCTGACGGTCGGCGTGCTGCGGCCCGACCGGCAGCAGTGGGCCCAGGGCGACCGCAAGCTCCACTGCGGGCTGCAGTGGGTGGCGCCCGGCGGCGAGATGCAGCCGCTGACGCAGCCGGCCGCCGAGATCAACCAGTCGAACGTCTGGGAGCCGGGCACCTGCCTCGGCCTCGTCGGCAAGACCGTCGGCGACCCGGTGCCGTGCTCGCAGGAGCACTCCTACGAGATCATCGGCCTGGTCGACCTCGCCGAGGAGTTCGAGGGCTTCCCTCCGCCCGACAAGCAGAAGACGTGGCTGGATCGGCGGTGCTCGGCGATCGCCAAGCGCTACACCGGCGGCGCCGACCTCGGCAAACAGGGCCTGATCCTGTCCTGGGACGTGCGCGAGCGGCCCAGCTGGAAGGCGGGCTCGACGCTGGTCAACTGCAAGGTCGCCGCGACCCTCGAGGACAAGAGCGGGCTGGCCCCCGTGCGGGGAAGCGTGCACAAGGACGCCGCACCGCCCGAAAAGGACTCCGGCGCCGGCGACCGCGGCAACGGCGACGCCGGTGACAACGGGGACAGCCAGGACGGCGGCGACCGCAACGGGGGCGGCCGGGGCGGCGAGAACCAGAACGGCCCCGGCCAGGGCGAGCAGCTGCCCCAGCAGAACCAGGACGGCGGGTGAGGGCGATGGCCGTGGAGATGTCGCTGCCCCGTTTCGAGGAACTCGTCGCCGAGGCGCTGGACGAGGTGCCCGCCGAGTTCGCCTCCGCGATGGACAACGTGGTGGTGCTCGTCGAGGAACACAACGAGGAGGAGCCCGACATCCTCGGGCTCTACCACGGTGTCGCGCTCACCGAGCGCGGCCACGACTACGGCGGCGTGCTGCCCGACCGGATCTCGATCTACCGGCAGCCGATCCTCGCCCTGTGCGACACCGAGGACGACGTGGTGGAGGAGGTCCTGGTGACCGTCGTGCACGAGATCGCCCACCACTTCGGCATCGACGACGCGAGGCTGCACGAACTCGGCTGGGCCTGATGCCGTGAACGCCGGTCCCGAAAGAAGGATTAACCCAGACGAGTCACGAACCTTGCGGTGGCGCAACGGGCACGATCTGCTCCAGAGCATGTCGCGGTTCGCGGTGCTCCTCCTTGCTCTGGCCTGCTCGATCGTCCTCGCCCCACCGGCGGACGCCAGTGAGGGACCGCCACTGCGGGTGCCACCGGATCGCCTCGCGGCGGCGCTCGGCTGCTCCCCCGGCGTCGCGGACGCGGGAAGGGACCCCGTGCTGCTCGTGCCGGGCACCACGCTGACTCCGCGGGAGTTCTCCTGGAACTACGTACCCGCGCTGCGGGCGCAGGGCGTGCCGTACTGCACGGTGACGCTGCCGGACAACGGCATGGCCGACATCCAGGTCGCCGCCGAGTACGTGGTGCACGCCATCCGCACCGTGCACGCCGCGAGCGGCCGTGCCGTCGACATCGTGGGCCACAGCCAGGGCGGCATGGTGCCGCGCTGGGCACTGAAGTACTGGCCGGACACCCGGAGCATGGTGGATGACCTCGTGGGGCTGGCGCCGTCCAACCACGGCACCATCGTGGCGAACACCATCTGCCCGCCCGGCTGCGCGCCCTCGTTCTGGCAGCAGCGCAGGAACTCGGCGTTCCTGCGCGCGCTGAACTCCGGACCGGAGACGTGGCAGGGCATCGACTACACCGTGGTCTACACGCGCCTCGACGAGGTCGTGGCGCCGAACTGGGACGAGCGCGGCAGCTCGTCCCTGCGCACCGGCGCGGGGACGATCTCCAACATCGCGGTGCAGGACCTCTGCCCGCTGCGGCCCGCCGAGCACCTCGCCGTCGGCACCTACGACGCGGTGTCCTACGCGCTCGCCGCCGACGCGCTGAACCACGACGGGCCTGCCGATCAGGCCCGCGTCGGGCGGGACGTGTGCGCCCGCCAGCTCATGCCGTACGTCGACCCCGTCCGCTTCCCGGCCAACGAGGCGCGGCTGGCGACGACGGCCGCGACGCAGCTGGCCCTGTACCCGCGGGTGCCCGCCGAGCCACCGCTCGCGCCGTACGCAGGCGCCGATGCTCGATAGTCCGGATCGCCGGCTGAACTGGCTGCTCAGTTCCAGCGCGGCGGCCAATCTGGGCGACGGCATCGGCAAGGTGGCGTTCCCGCTGCTCGCGGCCACGGTCACGCGGGATCCGGTACTGATCGCGGGGCTCTCCGCGGCCCAGTTCGTGCCGTGGCTGCTGTTCGCGCTGGTCACCGGAGTGCTGCTGGACCGCGTCGACCGGCGCCGCGCGATCGTGCTCGCCAACACGGCGAGGGCACTGACGATCGGGGCGATGGCGGCGCTCGTGGCCTTCGACGCCGTGTCGATCTGGCTGGTGTACCTGGCCGCGCTGCTGGTCGGGACGGCGGAGACGGTGGCCGACAGCGCCGCCAACGTGCTGATCCCCTCGGTGGTGCGCCGCGAGCGGCTCGCCGGTGCCAACAGCAAGCTGCAGGCCACCGAGATCGTCGGCCAGACGTTCCTCGGCGGCCCGGTCGGAAGCCTCACCTTCGCCCTGTTCGCGGCGCTGCCTTTCCTGCTCAACTCGGTGGCGTTCGCGGTGGGGGCGGCGCTGCTCGCGGCGATGGCGGGCAGCTACCGGCCCGGCAACGGCGACCGGCCGAGGGCGACGCTGCGGGCGGACGTGTCCGACGGGCTGCGCTGGCTGCGCCGCAGCAGCCTCCTGCTGCGGCTGGTGGTGGTGGCCGGGTCGTTCAGCCTGCTCAGCGAGCTGGCGCAGGCGCAGCTCGTGCTCTACGCGCTGGACGACCTGCGGCTCGACCCCGCGGCGTTCGGCGTCTTCGCGTTCGTCGGCGGGATCGGGGGGCTCGCCGGCGCGGCGGTCGCGTCGCGGCTGCTCAACAGGCTCGGCAGGAGGACCGTCCTGGCGGGCGGCATCGCGACCGCGGGGCTCGGCTTCGGCGGGATGGGGCTGAGCTCGGTGCCGGTGCTCTCGGCGCTGCTGTTCGGGTTGTTCGCCGCCGCAGTGGTGGCCGTGAACGTCATGCTCGCGACCGCCCGGCACCTGCTCGTGCCCGAGGCCCTGCTCGGCCGCGTGCTCGGCGTGTGGCGGACGGTCGTCTGGGGCTCGATCCCGGTCGGCGCGCTGCTGGGCGGCGTGCTCACCGACATCCTGGACAGCCCGAGCACGACGTTCGGGATCTCCGGCCTGCTGCTGCTCGGACTCGCCGTGGCGGCGTTCGCCGCGGTACGCGCGGTGCCGGAACCCTCCGAGACACCCGGGCAGCCCGAGCAGCAGGCCTAGGAACGCACGTCAGCCGCGCCCTCCGGGACCCGGCGCGACGGTCTGCACGGTGAGCTGGTGGCCGGGGATGTCGTTGCTCGCGCAGCCGTCCCGCGCGGTGGAAAGGCGCACGAACATCGAGTCGGTCTCGTGCGGCGGGTACACCCGCAGGCCCCGCACCGGCGTTGGCTTGCACGCCGCGGGGTCGTAGTTGTGCACCTGCACGAACCCGACCGTGGCGTGCGCGACCTGCCCCGGCGCGAGTGTCACGGCGGCGCCCTTCGTGCCCTCGCGGTAGGCGGCGGGGCCGACCTGGTGGCCGTCGTCGCCCGCCACGTACGACACGCCGGGGTAGCCCCGGATCACGCAGGGCTCCTTGCTGATGTTGGTGAAGCGCAGGGGCGCGTAGTAGGTGCCCGCGGCGCCGCTGCCCTGGCCGAGCGACAGTTTGAGGTGGCCGGTGGTGCACTCGGCGGAGCCCTGTCCAGGGGCCTGCTGCTTCGCGGTGGCGCCGCCCGCGTCGCCGGACGGCGCGGGGGACGTGGCGGCCGGGCTCGAGGGCGCCGGCGAGGAGGACTGTGTGGTCTCGGAGGTGGTGGAGCTACCGGAATCCCCCGCGGTCTGCGCCGCGTTCTCGGTGCCCTGGCCGCAGCCGGCCAGCGCCAGTGTCAGGGCCGCGCCGACGGCGGCCGTTGCCCAGTACGACCCGGATACGCGCATGATGGTCATCGCTCGCCTCCCTGTGCTGGATGACTACCCAGAGGACGCGCGCCGCACACGGAGGGTTGCGTGTATTTCCAACATGAAAGCCGGAGGATATGTCGGGATTTTGTGACCAGGCGTGGCAACACACCGTGAAGCTACAACAGGCGATGCTGGAGCACCCGTTCAACGAGGAGCTCGCGGACGGCTCCCTTTCGCGCGAACGGTTCCAGTTCTACCTGGCCCAGGACGCGCGCTACCTCGTCGGATTCGGCCGCGCACTGGCCGTCGCGGCCGCCAGAGCCCCCGAACCGGGTGATCTTTCGTTCTTCGCCGGGGCCGCCAGGGAGGCGGTCGTGGTCGAGCGCGCGTTGCACGAGGGCTACTTCGCGCGGTTCGGGCTGAGCGAGGCCGACCTCGCGGCCATCGAGACGTCGCCGACCTGCCTGGGCTACACGTCGTACCTGCTGGCCGTGGCGCAGACCGAGGGCTACCCCGAGCTGATCGCGGCGCTGCTGCCGTGCTTCTGGGTGTACCACCACGTCGGCGTCGACATCCTCGGCAGGCAGGACGGCGGTGGCGACGAGGCCGGCGACGGCAACCCGTACCGGGCGTGGATCGACACCTACGCCGACGACGAGTTCGCGCAGGCGGTGGCCACGTGCCGGACGGCCGTCGACCGTGCCGCGGCGGCCGCCGACGACGCGACGCGCGAACGCATGCTGGCCGCGTTCACCCGTGCGTGCGAGTACGAGTGGATGTTCTGGGACAGCGCCTACCGGCTGGAGGCGTGGCCGACGAAGCACCTGCGCCCCGGAGCACCCGGAGCCTGACCAAAGCTCCCCAATGCGGCATTGGTGGCGCTCAACGCAACGAATGCCGCATTGGGGAAATCCAACGCTACGAATGTGGCATTGGGGAGCTTCAGTCCATCGCCATGCCTGCCCAGTCGAGGCAGCGCCAGCCGCCGCCGGGCCGGGCGTCGAGGCGCACGATCCCCGTGTTCGGCAGCAGGCCCTTGTCGGCGACCTCGGGGCTGACGTTGTCGGACACCCATTCGGCGCCGAGGCGGATCACGCCGCCGTGGCTGACGACGACGATCACCTGGTCGTCGTGCTGCCCGGCGTGCTTGGCGTGCAGGTCGCCGATGGCGGTGACGAACCGGTCGTGCACCTGCCTGCCGCTCTCGCCGCCCGGCATCGACACGCTCAGGTCGCCCTGCGTCCAGGGGTGGACGACCTTGAAGTAGGTCTCGATGGCCTCCTCGTCGCCCCTGTCCTCCAGGTCGCCGACGAACACCTCCTGGATACCGGCCACCACTTGCACGTCCAGGGACAGGCTGCGGGCCAGCGGCGTCGCCGTCTGCTGCGCACGGGTGGCCTCCGACGCGTAGACGGCCGCCACCGGCTCGTCCCGCAACCGCTCGGCCAGCGCGTGCGCCTGCTCGTGGCCGAGGTCGGTCAGCGGCGGGCCCGGCATGGCCGTGTTCAGCACCCTCCGCACGTTGGCCTCGCTCTGCGCGTGCCTCACCAGGTACAGCTTCACGCCTGCTCCCCTCGTCTCACGGCTGCCACCCAGTCAACGGCCTTCACGAAGTCCTCGTTGCCCGCGCCGGTGCCGATCGTCGGCGCCACCTCGTCGGCACGCCGGTGCGAGCCGAGGAAGCGCACGTTGTTGCACCGCCTGCGCAGCGCGGCAAGGGCGTCGCCGATCCGCGGCTCGGCGACGTGGCCCTCGAAGTCGATGAAGAACCGGTACAGGCCGAAGTTTCCCTTGATGGGCCGCGCGTCGAGCCGCGTCAGGTTGATGCCGCGCATCGCCAGCTCGGTCAGCAGCTCCGCGAGGGCACCGGTGCGGTTGGCCGCGGCCGCCACGATCGACGTGCGGTCGGCGCCGCTCGGCTCGGGCAGCGGGCCGGGCGGCCGGAGCAGCAGGAACCGCGTCCGCGCGTCGGGCACGTCGGCGACACCGGCGGCGAGCACGCGCAGCGGGTAGTGCTCGACGGCCACCGGCGCGGTGACCGCGGCGTCGTACTCGCCGCGCTGCACGGCCACGGCGGCGGCGGCCGTCGACGAGGCGACCACGTGCTCGGCACCGGGCAGGTTGCGCTCCAGCCAGTGCCGGACCTGGGCCAGCGCGTGCGGATGGCTCGCCACGGTGCGCACCTGATCGGCGTCCCGCCTGGCCAGCACGGTGAAGTGCACCGGGAGCAGCGCCTCGGCGACGGCGACCAGCGGCGCCTCCTCGGCCAGGCCGTCGAGGGTCGCGGCCACCGGGCCCTCCACGGAGTTCTCCACGGGCACGCAGGCCGCGTCGGCCTCTCCCTTGCGCACGGCGGCGAGCGCGGCCCAGATCGTCTCGACCGGCATCAGGTCGTCACCGGGGGCCAGCTCCCGGGCGGCCTGCTCGGTGAAAGTTCCGCGCGGTCCGAAATAGGCGATGCGAGACACCAGGTCAGGCTACGGTGAGAGCACTTTCACTCGCATAGCCGGTAGCACGGGCGGTTACCACGCGTGGCATTTTTTGTCATGCTGTAGGCGTGACCGCCGAATCAGGCACGGACATCAAGAACGACTCGGCGGCCTCGGACGGGCCGTACCGGGTACCGGAACTGGTGCTGTGCGCGCTCGACGACTCCCTCGCCGAGGCCTGGAAATCGGTCCGCGACACGGTGTCCGGCCCGATTCGCGTCCACCAGGGTTCGGTGCTCGACGTCGCGGCACAGGCGGTGGTGAGTCCCGCGAACTCCTTCGGCTGGATGCGCGGCGGCATCGACGCGATCTACGCCAGGGCGTTCCCCGGTGTCGAGCAGCAGGTGCGCAGCGCTGTGCTCGCCTACCACGGTGGTGAGGTCCCCATCGGGGAGGCCGTGGTGGTGCCGACCGGCGAACGGGAGCCCGAGTGGCTCATCAGCGCGCCCACCATGCGTGAGCCCGGCGAGCGGCTGCCCGCGGACACCGTGCACCCGTACCTCGCCGCCAAGGCGGTGTTCCAGCTGTGGCGGGACGACCGGCTCGAGCACGGCATCGAGGTGCGCTCGGTGGTGGAGACGATCGCGATGCCGGGCCTGGGCACCGGTGTCGGTGGCGTTCCGCCCGAGGTGTGTGCCCGGCAGGTCGCCGCCGCGTGGGACGAGGTCTTCGCCGGGCGCTGACGGGCCCGCGCTGTCGCTAGGGTCGGGCCATGTCGCCGACCCCGCCGTTCGCCGTGCACCCGTCGTGGCAGGGCGAGTTCGCCCGCCGCTGGCAGGTGGCCAGTCCCCTGCTGCTGGTGGCGTTCGTCCTGGTGCAGGCCGTGGTCGTCGCGGCGATGGCGATCGCGCTCGCCGTCGCCGACGCGCCGGTGACCGGCTTCGCGGTGCTGCTCGTCGTCCCGCCCGCCTGCTACCTGGCGTGGTTCGTGCTGGCCCGGCGCTACCTCGTGCGCCCGCGGTTCTGGGGCGTGCGGGTGGGCGCGCTGGGGTGTGTTCAGCTGTGCGGGGTGGCGCTGCCGTCGGCGGTGGCGGGCGGCGTGGTGGCCGCGGTGTGCCCGGCGCTGGCCACGTTGGCCATCGCGGGCGGCACGGTGGCGGCACACCGGGCTCGGCGGGTGCTGTTCTCCCCTGAGGGCGCGGCCCCCGCCGCCACCAGCCTGCCGCTGCAGTGGGACCTGCGGATGCACCCGCCGCGCCTGTTCGGCAGCGTGACCGCCGACGTGCACGCGCTGCACTGGCACCTGAAACCGCGCGGCCTCTACGGCCTTCCCGCGGCGCTGGTGCGGGGCAGCGTGCCGCTGGCCGAGATCACCGGCGTGCGCGTGGTGGAGGTCGGCGGGCCCGGGGCGCCGCTGATCGCCGACGGCGTGCCGGTGCCGGCGGGCCCGGCGGTCGCGGTGGGCACGGTGCGGGGCGAGGTCGTTCTCGCCGTGGAGGACGCGCCCACGCTCGCCCACCTGCTCGACCTGCGGCTGCGCCTGGCCGGGCAGGGAGGCTGGGCGGCTCGCTAGCCGCCCTGCTCGGCCCGCTCCAGCTCGTCCAGCGCCTGCACGAGATCGGTGACGACACCGGCGAGGCGGGTGATCACCACCGTCAATGTCGTGACCCAGCCCGCGATCTTGATGCCCGCGGTGGCGATCCTGGTGAGGATCGTCTTCACCGCACCGGGCGCGAGCACCACCGTCGCCGCCTGGATCGCGGCGCTGACCAGCGCACCGGCCAGGTCGGCGAGGATGTCGCGCACCGCGGCTCGCACCGAGGCCACGACGTCCTTCATCTTCGCCGCCGCGGCGGCCACCGCCTCCGCACCCTGCGCGGCGCCGGCGCACAGCTGGATGGTGCTCACCGCGCTCTTCCGGTAGGCGTCGCCGCCGGGGCCCACCCAGTCGCCCGTCTCGGCGGGAATGCGGTCCAGGTAGTGCTCACCCTCGCCCGCGGTCCGGTCCGCGATGTTGGTCCAGGTGTCGGCGTAGCCCTGGACCATGTCCGGGTTGCCGCTGAGCTGATGCAGCACCATCCGCAGCGGCTCGACGTGCTCGAGCATCCAGCCGATGAGCTGGCCGGCGACGGCGCCGATCGGGTCGGCGACGGCGCCCAGCGCGTCGGCACCGAGCGCGGCCCCGCTGGCGACGACCGACGCCCAGTCGCCGCTCTTGATCTGGTTGGCGGCGTCGATCACGGTGGCCACCGACGTGCCCTGCGCCAGCTCGGTGCCGCTGCCCATGTTGTCGAACTGGCCGGTGGCGGCTCCCACCGGGACGGTCACCGCGAGCATGGCGGGGCTGAGGGTGCTCGCGACGAGCGCGAGCCCGGCGGCGGCGCTTGCGTCGCTGCGCAGCATGTCGTACTGGTTGCGCGCGTCGGTCTTGCTGTCGACCAGCTCGTTGTCGGTCGACGGGTCGTCTCCGATGATCGACATCAGTTGCCTCCCGGGCGCGGGATCGTCGCGGCGGCCCTGGCCAGCTCCTCGGCGAGCTTCCTCAGCACCGCCAGCGCCTGTGCCTCGGCCTCGTCGTACTTGGCGGCGGCGTCGCCGAGCTTCTGGCGGTCCTGTTCGAGCTGCTCGCTCGCCCTCCGGATCATCGCGGTGACCCGTTCCTGCGGACCGCGCAGCATCTCGGGCAGGCCCAGTGCCTGGCACAGCCAGCCGTAGGCGTCGTCGAGTGCCGCGACGTGCGCTCCGGCGTCGGCCGCCTCGGCGACCCGCCCGCGAACGTCGCCCACGGTGCCCGCGTGCTGCCGGAGCCTCTCCGGATCGACGTGCAGTCCCGGTGCCGTCATCACTGCCCCCCTCGATGCTCAGCGGAGTACGGAGCCGCCGAAGTAGTCGTCGCCGTCGTCACCGTCGTCTCCGTCCTGGTTGCCGCGGTTCGGACGCGAACGAGGCGGCCGGGGTTCCTCGGCGGGCTTCGACCCGGTGTCGTCCTCGATGGCGCCGACGTCGAGCGTGGGCGGCTCGGGTGCGGCCTGCTCGACCGGGTCGGGGAAGCGCGCGCGGTACTGGCCGACGATCTCGTTGCCCGGCGCGTCGTCACCCACCGTGGCCGCGGTGAGCTCGGACACGCGGTCGCGCAGCTGCGCCTGCGCTCGCCGCATCGTGGCCAGCAGCGCAGCAGACAGGTCGCGGGGCTCCGCCCCCCGGCCACGCTCGGTGATCGTCAGCTCGGTGGGCACGCCGGTGGAGTCCACTGTGACGCGGACCATGCCGTCGGGTGACTCCGCGCTCGCGGTGGTGCGATCGAGTTCCTCCTGCAGTTCGCCATACCGTTGCGCCTGCCGCTGCAGGCCCTCGGCCCAGGCGGTCAGGTCGTCGGCGAGTTTCCTCGGATCGGGCGCGGTCATGACTCCCCCACATCGGCCGGATCGGATCGCCGCGGACGCTAGCACGGTGGAGAACGTCACAGCCCGTTTTCTCTCCGTAAGCCCTACCGTTAAGAACGCGGAATGCGCGTCAAGCACACATACGGTGCCGGCCCATCGACGGGCGAGGAGTGAGCGAATGCCACGGATCCGTGAGCTGAGCCCCTACGTCGAGTTGCAGCGCGATCAGTGGCGGGAACTGCGCCGCTCGACCCCGTTGCCGCTGACCGCCGATGAGCTGGTGCGACTGAGAGGGCTCGGCGAGCAGATCGACCTGACCGAGGTGGCGGAGGTCTACCTGCCGCTGTCGCGGCTCATCAACCTGCAGGTCGCGGCCAGGCAGCGCCTGTACGAGGCGACCACGACGTTCCTCGGCGAGGACACCCACGGCACGAAGGTGCCCTTCATCATCGGCGTCGCGGGCAGCGTCGCGGTCGGCAAGTCGACAACGGCACGCATCCTGCGCACCCTGCTGGCCCGCTGGCCCGACCACCCCAGGGTGGATCTGGTGACCACGGACGGCTTCCTGCATCCCAGGGCGGAGCTGGTGCGCAGGGGCATCATGCACCGGAAGGGCTTTCCGGAGAGCTACGACCGCAGGGCGCTGCTGCGCTTCGTCACCGAGGTCAAGTCCGGCGCCGACGAGGTGCGGGCGCCGGTCTACTCGCACCTGGCCTACGACATCCTTCCCGGAAGGGAGCAGGTGGTGCGCAGGCCCGACATCCTCATCCTGGAGGGGCTGAACGTGCTGCAGCCGGGACCCCGGCTCACCGTGTCGGACCTGTTCGACTTCTCCATCTACGTCGACGCGCACACCGCCGACATCGAGCAGTGGTACATCGACCGGTTCCTGGAGCTGCGGCACACGGCCTTCGCCGATCCGACCTCGCACTTCCACCACTTCGCGAGCCTGCCCGACGACGAGGCCCGCGCCGAGGCAAGGCACCTGTGGAAGACGATCAACGAACCGAACCTGATCGAGAACATCCGGCCGACCCGGCCCCGGGCCACGCTGGTGCTGCGCAAGGACGCCGACCACTCGATCAACAGGGTCCGCCTGCGCAAGCTCTGACGGCCGACCGGTCCGACCGTGGCGGAACCGACCCCGGCGGGGGGTGGATATCCAGCCGTTTCGGGCGATGATGTCCCACGTGAGTCACCGGCTGAGCGGCTTCGTCGTGCGCGTGCTCGGCCCGGCGGGTGTCCACCGGCGCGGCGCCGGGGACCTCGTGCGGGACGGGCACCTGCGCACGCTGCTCGCCGCGCTGGCGGCGCACGCCAACGAGCCGGTCGGTGAGGCGGAGCTCGTGGCCGCGGTCTGGGGTGACACGCCGCCGGCGAACCCGAGGGACTCGCTGGAGACCCGCCTGTCGCGGCTGCGCAGCGTGCTCGCCCCGGAGGCCGAGGTCGGCTGGACCGAACACGGCTACGTGCTGCGGGTGGATCCCGGTCGCGTGGACGCCACCCGCTTCGAACGGCTGGTCGGGCAGGCGCGCGCCGCGAGCCCGCAGCGGGCGGTCCGGCTGCTCGTGCGCGCGCTGGCGCTGTGGCGGGGCCCCGCCCTGCCGGAGCTGCGCCGCGCCGGGCTGGACCATCCGCGGGCGCGCAGGCTCACCGAGCTGGGCACGCGGGCGGTCGAGGACCTCGCCGAGCACGAGCTGCGGCTGGGCCGCCACGAGGCCGCCGCCACGCGACTGCTGGAGGCGTTCGCGGCCAACCCCCTGCGCGAGCGCATGTGCGCACTGACCATGTGGGCGCTGCACTCCTGCGGCCGGACGGCCGAGGCGCTGGCGCAGTACGAGCTGCTGCGCACGCGGCTCGCCACGGCGCTCGGAGTGCCGCCGTCGCTCGAGTGCGGCGCCGTGTACCGGCGGATCGCGGGGCAGGCACCCGAGCCCGCCCGGCCACGGCCCCGCCCGTCCGGCACGACGTTCGTCGGCAGGGACGACGAACTGCGGCGCCTGGCGACGCTGGTCGAACGCGACCGCCTGATCAGCCTCATCGGGCCGGGCGGGTCGGGCAAGACCCGGCTGGCCAGGGAGCTGCTGCCCACGGTGGACCTCCCTGCGGGCATCGCGGAGCTGGCCACGGCGGAGCCCGGCGAGGTGGCGACGCGGGCCGCCGCCGCGCTCGGCGTGCACGCCTACGGCACCGGCGACGACGTGACCGCCGCCCTCGCCGAGGCGCTCGCCGCCGAGCGGGCGCTGCTGGTGCTCGACGGCTGCGAGCACGTGCTGACGGCCGTGCGGGCCCTCGCCAAGCGGTTGACGGCGGCCTGCCCCGGACTCACCGTGCTCGCCACCAGCAGGGTGCGT
The DNA here is from genome assembly GCF_003202285.1 of Prauserella muralis. GTDB lineage: Bacteria > Actinomycetota > Actinomycetes > Mycobacteriales > Pseudonocardiaceae > Prauserella_B > Prauserella_B muralis. Next base: position 1,144,006 of record NZ_MASW01000001.1, on the reverse strand, counting down.
CTCGGGCTCGGCGCCGAGCGGGCGTTTCCCGTGGTACCGCTCGACGCCGCCGGAGCGGAGGAGCTGTTCCTGGACCGGGTCCGCGCCCGCACGCCCGAGCTGACCCTGGGCCCGAGGGACGCCGCGGCGGTGCGCTACGTGCTCAACGCCGCCGAACGCCTGCCGCTCACGGTGGAGGTGGCCGCCGCACACGCCGCGGCAGGCGGCCTCGGCGCGATCGCGCACCTGCCGAAGGACGTCGTCGGCTGGGCGTTCGAGTCGCTGCCCCCGCCGGGGCGGGACCTTGTCGCCGCGCTCGCGGTGTTTCCCGGCTGGTTCGATGCCTCCGCCGCCGGTGCGGTGACCGGGTCACCGGACGGCACCGCCCAGCTCGCCACCGCCGGACTGCTCACTGTGGACGAATCCGGCTACCGGATGCCCGAGTTCGTCCACCAGTTCGCGGAACGCGTGCTCTCGCATTCGGCGTCGGAGCAGAAGCTGCGCGAGCAGCACGCGCGCTGGGTGCTCGACACGATCATGGCCGAGCCCGGGCGGGCAGGGCAGCTCCGCCGGGACGTCGCCGCCGCGCTGCGCTGGTCCTGTGCCGAGGATCCCGCGCTGGCCGCGGAGCTTTCCGGCAGGCTCGGCCTGCTGCCCCACTACGCGTCCGATGTGGACGTGCTGACGTGGCGGCTGCGACTGGGGCTTTCCGGCGCAGCCGACGTGGCCGAGCATTCCCTGGCACTGGGCTCCGCCGCCAGGGCAGCGTTCCACTTCGGACGCATCATCGACGCCCTCGCGCTGGCCGAGCGGGCACGTGCCCGCGCCACGACGGCCGCGGAGCACTACCTCGCACTGCACACGCAGGCCGTCGTGCACGCCGAGGCAGGCGAGCAGGCACGCGCGCTGGCCACCTGCCGGAAGATGCTGGCCCTGGACGGAATCTCCCCCGCGTGGCAGGCCGAGGCACACGCCGAGCTGGCATTGCTGTCCATCACCGGTGGCGACCTGGACGGCGCGCTGGGTGCGGCGGCGACGGCCCGCCTGCTCGCCGAGCAGGCGCGGGCACCGCAGCACGCGGCGTTCGCCCGCTACGCGGAGGCCGAGGCGCTGGCGGTGCGTGACGTCGTCGCGGGCGCCGACGCGCTGCACGAGGCCCGGACGCGCGCCCGGTCGGCGGGTGCCACGCTGGTGGCCCTGCGGGCTGGCGCCGGCCTCGCGACCGTGCTGGTGCGACTGGGCCGCCTGCCGGAGGCGGCGAAGCTTGTGGTGGAGGCCGCCGCGCAGGCGAGGAGAACACGCTCTCCCGCACTGCTGCACCGGGTCACCTCGGCCGCGTCCGCGGTGCTCTCGGTCGCCGGCGAGGGCGGGGCGGTGCCGGCTCCGGTGGAGGAGGTCGCGCGCGCCTACGGCATCCGCCCGCTGCGCCGGGAGTGACGGCGTGCGGCGCAGGGTGTTGCTGTGGCTCGCGGTGGTGGTCACCATCGTTGCCGTGGTGTTCGGCGGCCTGTTCGCGTTCCAGCGCAAGCTCATCTACCTGCCGGAGGGCGGCCCGCTCCCGCCCGCCGCCGACGCCCTGCCCGGCGGACGGGACGTCACGCTGCACACGTCCGACGGGCTGCGGCTCGGCGCGTGGTACTTCCCCGTGGACGACGCCAGGGCGACCGTGCTCGTCGCGCCCGGCAACGCCGGTAACCGGGCGTTGCGGGCGCCGCTGGCGCGAGCGCTCACCGCACGCGGTCTTTCCGTGCTGCTGCTCGACTATCGCGGCTACGGCGGCAATCCCGGCTCGCCCACCGAGGAGGGGCTGCTGCGCGACGTCCGCGCGGCCAGGGAGTTCCTGGTGCACAGGGCCGGCGTGCCACAGCGGAACCTGCTCTACGCGGGCGAGAGCCTCGGCTGCGCCGTGGTGGCCGAGCTGGCCACGCACCATCCGCCCGCTGGTCTGGTCCTGCGCTCCCCGTTCACCGAGCTCGCCGCCGTCGCGCAGCGGCACTACCCGTTCCTGCCCGCGCGCCTGCTGTTGTGGGACCGGTTTCCCGTGGTGAACCATGTCTCCGGCACGAACACACCCACGACGGTCGTCTACGGCACCGAGGACGGGATCGTCCCGCCGGAGCAGAGCCTCGCCGTCGCACGCGCCGGGAACGCGCGGACGGTCGCCGTGGAGGGTGCCGGCCACAACGATGCCGTGCTGCTGGACGGCACGGCCTTCGTCGACGCCATCGTGGACCGTGCCCCTCGGTGACGAATGCGGGCCGCGTCTCGTCCGATCGGCCGATCCGCGACGCCGAGCAGTAACCGGTTGGCCGATAGCAGAACGCCGCGTGCGCGGTGACCCTTGTTGAAGGAACCAGAACCCTGGACAGGGGGGAGGCACACGATGCTATCGATCATCCTGACCTGGGTCGGCGCGATACTCGGTATCGCCGTGCTGTTCGCGATGGCCTGCGGTGCCTTCGTCCTCGACTTCGACGACGCGCGCAACAGCGGACGCAAGCGGAAGCCGGATGTTCCGGAGACACCGCCACTGCGTACCGACACGGTATGACCGGCACCGATCCGGCCGCTACCGCCGGACGGCCTTCGGCACGGCGATACGTGCCTTGCGGATCTCCTCGACGAGCCTCGTCTTCCGCCGGTGGGTCTCGACCAGTTCGCCCAGGTACGCGGTGAACTCGTCGGGGCTGCCCGCCCGCCGGTGCAGGATGCGCAACCTGCGCAGCGCGGCTGCCGCCTTCACATAGGACTGCGCCTCCCGCTGGGCGACGAGGGCTTCGATGTGGTCGCGGTACACGGGCACCACGTCGGCGGGCGGCACGTCGGCGGCGGCCTTCCAGGCTTCGTCGGCCCGGTCCTCGGCCAGCAGTGCGCGCACGGTCCCGGCCTGTTCGGCGGGTTCGCCGACGGGCTCCGGTTCTGGCTGCCCCGGTTCTGGCTGCTTCGGAACCGCTGCCCCGGACACCGTCTCGGCGGGCTCGGGGGCACGGGGCTCGGGGGCGGGCTCCTCCACCGCGGCGGCAGCGGCGGCGTGCTCGGCCTCCAGCGTGGCCACGACCTGGCCGCGCGTCGCGCCGTTGCCGGTGCCGAGCGCCTTGGCGGCGTAGGCGATCGCCTCGGCGTGCCTGCCCGCCGCACGCAGCACCCGCACGATCTTGAGGCTGACGTCGCGCCGGGGCAGCTGCTCCGACAGCATGCGCACCACCGTGTCGACGTCGCCGGTGACCTCGGCGTGCTCCTGGTTCAACCGTTGGGCGGTGCGCCTGCGCACCGGGTCCTGCCCGGAGTCCGGCTCCGCCAGCACATCGTCCACAACGGACTTCACTCTCGCGAGTCCCTTGTCTCCCAGTGGCTGCGCGAACTCGACGAGCGAGATGCCGGGCCATCCCGGACGGTCGAACGCGACGCGCAGGATCCAGTCGGCGAGTTCGCGTGGCTTCGGCGGGTGGGCGGCGCAGGCGCGGGCGTAGAGCGACACGGCGCGGTCGAGCTGGTCGCCGACCACCCCGGCCTGCTCGTCGCTGCCCGCGAACGCCGAGGTGATCTTGTCGACGGTTCGGCGGGCCAGCGGGGCGACGTCGGCCTGGGTGCCTGCGTCGAGCAGCCGTTGCAGGGTGTCGAGCACGGAGGTGACCTGCACGGATTCGCTCGCGCGGACCGCGTCCTCGAGGAGGTTGCTCACCGCGGCGAGCTCCCCGTGGCGCGCGCCGTCGGCGCGTGCCTGCAGCCGCCTCCGTAGCTCGGGGTCGCGCTCGGCCTGTTCGCAGAGCAGATCGGCCAGCGTCTCCGTGTCGAGCGAACGGAGGAACGCACGCAGGTCCGATTGGCGGGTCACCCGCCTATCGTGCCACTAGAAGCTCGCCGGTTGGTCACCGTAATGTGCCGATCGGTCGCCGGCCGTGGTCATCGCGGTGCCCCGCTGCCGGGGAATGAGCACCTCCGCGAGGTCACGCACCGTGAGGATCCCTTGCAGCCGCAGCGCGTTGACGGTGCCGAGGGGACTGCCGATGGGCGCGGTCTTGACCGTCCGGACGTCGGCGAGCACGTACAGCGTGCGGCGGGCGCGCGTGACGGCCGAGCCGAACGAGCGCACCCGCGCGCTCCAGTCGTCCTCGGTCGCGTCGAGCAGCACGGTGTCGAACTCGTGCCCCGGCAGCGTGCGGGCGGTGCCGACGGCGATGCCCAGGTGGTCGCGCAGCACGCCCAGCCACGCGTCGGCCTGCGCGCGGTTGGGCGCGAGCACGGCGGCCTTCCTGCCCGCGAGCGCATGGGCCACCGCGGCCCGCTCCACCGGCTCGCCGCCGGTGTCGAGCAGCACCACGCCGGTGCCGGGCGCCGCGGTCTCGTCCGGTGCCTCGTATCCGGCCACGGCGGCCAGAGCCCCGACGGCGGGGCCGAACCGGAACTGCCGGGTGAGGACCGCGCAGCCAGGGTGGTCCCGCGCGTCGGCGGCGGTGCGGATACCGCAGTGGCTGAACGCGGTGGCCAGGCTCCAGCGGCGGATCTCGGGCAGTGTGCGCAGCTCTGCGGGCCGCACCCGCGGCCCCGGCTGCCGGAAGTCGCCGAACACCACGGCCGTCTCCCTGGCCTGGGCGACGGCGAGGAGCACGTCGGCAAGGCGGGCCGACCCCGCGTCGTCGACGAGCACGACGTCGAAAGGGCGGGAGCCGGTGGCGCGCCGGGCGAACGTGGTGGTGACGATGCGCGCCGACTCCCACGAGGCGGCCTCGGCGTCGAGGCGGGCGCGGTGGGCTCGCTCGCCGAGCCACCACAGGCGCTCCTCGAGCCTGCCGCGGCGGGCCGAGCGGTGCTCGCTCTCCCGCAGCAGCTTCTCCCGCTGGGCGTGCAGGGCGGGCAGTCCTCGCTGCACGCACTCGTCGTGGAACCGCCGGTCCTGTGCGGTGGCGAGTCCGGTGGAGCGCAGCTGGGCGATCTTGCCGCGCAGGCGTTCGAGCCGGGCGTGCGCGTCCGACTCGGTGGCTGCCGCGGCGTCGAGATACTCGTGCGCGGCGGCCAGTTCGGCCTCCAGTTCCGCGATGCGCTCGTCGGTGAGTGGTCGCGCGTCCTCGCGCAGGCGGGCGATGGTCACCTCGACGCGAGTCTTCTCCTGCTCGGCGGAGCGCAACGCCCTGCGGTCCGCGCGGCGGCCGCGGGAGAGCGGTCCCCCGGCGGCGAGCCTGGCGGTCAGCTCGGCGATCCGGGCGTCGAGTGTGGTGAGCCGGCCGTCCAGCGCGCGGGCCTCGGCGAGCCGGCCGCGTTCACCGGCCACCGCGTCCCAGGCCTCCCGGGCGGCACGCAGGCCAGCCTGCGCCGTGGCGAGCGAGGACGCGGCCTCCTCGTGGCGTCTTCGCACCGCGGCGAACTCGGACTCCAGGCCCGCCGACCGCTCGCCGTTGGCGATGCGGCGGCCCGCGGCGAGAAACGCGGCGTGGTCGTAGCCGGTGAGGGCCCGGTCGAGGCGGGCGATGTCGGTGTCGGCGCCGGACAGGGCGACGAGGTCCTCCTGGATGGCGAGGCGCTCCGGGTCGGTGCCGCAGCCGGGAGTCGGCTCGTCGGCGGAGACGACCAGCACGCGCTTGCCCGCGTCGGCGAGCTCGGCGGCCACCTCGGCGATCATCCGCGACTTTCCGGTGCCGGGCGGCCCCCACACCAGGCGCAGGCCGGGAGCGAAGCAGGCGGCACGGGGGTCGTCGGCGGGGTCGAGGTCGGCGGCGGCGAGCCGATCGGCCAGCGGCGTCTCGGCTGGTTCGCGCAGGGCGCGCAGGAGCCGTTCGAGCCCGTCCCGCGGGCCCACCTGCCGGGCCCACAGGCGGTCGCAGCCGGGTGGCAGCGGGCCGGGGTCGCGCAGCCGCAGCACACCGCAGGAGAGTTCGGCGTCCACCGGTACCGCCGGGCCGCTGCGCGGGCCGTCCTCACCGGCGACGCGCAGGTCGTCGATCGGGTCGATCCGCCGGTCCCGCAGGTCAACGGTGTACTCCCCGCCGGCTCCGTTCCCCCCTTTCCGGAGCCGTCCCAGCATGGTCCATTCGCCGGTCCGCCGCGCGTGTGCGAGCTCCGCTTCGACAGCGCGGACGGCGTCCTGCCGCCACTCGGCCATACCACCCCTTTCGATCCAGAACGAGTAAACCAAGCGTGGCCGTGCCGGTACAGAAAGTAAGCCAGGAGTGTTAACGCGGGGCGTGATAGGCAGGGCCGGTGACTCTCGACGCGCTGATCCAGCGGCTCCGCGACTTCGCCGACGCTCGCGACTGGAACCCGGACCACACACCGAAGAACCTCGTGATGGCGCTGGCGGGCGAGACGGGCGAACTGACCGCGCTGTTCCAGTGGCTCACGCCCGACCAGTCGCGGCAGGCGATGGGCGATCCGCACCTGCGCGAGCGGGTGCTGGACGAGATCGCCGACGTGCTGCTCTACCTGACGCGCCTCGCCGACGTGCTGGGCGTGGACCTGCTCGCGGCGGCCAACGCGAAGATCGACCGCAACGAGCTGCGCTTTCCCGCGCGGCAGGCGTGAGCCGTCAGGCGAACTTCGTCTTCGGCCGCTCCTGCAGCTCGCCGTCCACGTAGACGTCGACGAGCTCGTCGGTGAAGCACACCAGGCCCGCGATGCGCTCGCTCTCCGGCAGCGGCATGCGGTACGACCACGCCAGGTCGGGCACCAGCTCGTCACCGGCGCGGACCGACCAGTACTCGGCCTGCCCCTTGTACGGGCAGTGGGTCACCTTGTCGCTGGGCTCCAGCAACTCGAGGCGCACGTCGGTCTTGGGCAGGTAGTACCGGGTGGGCAGGCCGGTCTCGAACAGCAGGCGGGGGCTGTGCGACTCGGCGACGGTGACGCCGTTGACCTCGATGCGCACGTGCCGGGAGCTGGGCAGGATGTCGACGCGCGTGTGCGGGTCGCGGGGGTGCGTGTAGACCTCCTCGTCCTCCTCGAACCAGGCGTCCATCGCGTCCCAGTCGAGCCGGACGGCCTCGCGCAGCTCCTCCAGCGGCGAGTCCGGGTACTCGGTGACCGCGTCCACCGCCTCGCGGTCGCCGACGCGCAGGCTGGACAGCAGGCCGTCGCCGCGGCTCGGCGAGTGCCGCGTCCGGCCGGTCGGCACGATCAGCTCGGTGTCCACGTCGGCGCGCGGGATGTAGTACATCGGGTAGTACGGCACTTCCCACACCAGCAGCGGCCGCGTCGTGTCGGCGACCACCTTTCCCGGGAAGACGGCCCGCACCCGCTTCGCACCTCGCTCCACCCGGACCCGGCCACGGCTGCGCTCGTCCATGACTGGGCCAACACCGGCACGGTGGGGGTTATTTCGCGATCGGCCGTAGTCTCGAGGTATGGCCATCGAGGTGTTGCTCGTCGACGATCACGAGGTGGTGCGCCGGGGGCTGCGGGATCTGCTCACCGACGAGCCGGACATCACCGTGGTTGCCGAGGCGAGCAGCGCGGACGAGGCGCTGGCGGTCGCCCTGCACGTGGAGCCCGACGTCGCGGTGGTGGACGTGCGGCTCGGCGAGGACGAGGCCGACGGCGTGCAGCTGTGCCGGGAGCTGCGGTCGCGGCCGAACCCGCCGCAATGCCTGGTGCTCACCGCGTTCGACGACGAGGAGGCGATGGTCGGCGCGATCATGGCGGGCGCGTCCGGGTACCTGCTCAAGCAGGTGCGGGGGCAGGACGTGGTGAACGCGGTGCGGGAGGTGGCGGCGGGGCGCTCGCTGCTGGATCCGGTGACGACGGCGCGGCTGCTGGAGAAGATGCGCCACCCCGCCGAGCCGGACCGGCTGGCGGAGCTGACCGAGCGCGAGCGCGGCGTGCTGGACCTGATCGGGCAGGGCCTTTCGAACCGGGAGATCGCCGAACGGCTGTTCCTGGCGGAGAAGACGGTGAAGAACCACGTGACGTCGCTGCTGGCGAAGCTCGGCATGCAACGCAGAACGCAGGCGGCGGCGTGGGTCGCGCGCCACGGCGGCGCCAGCAGCTGACGAGCCCAAGGGCCCCTTGGGCACACACCAGACACCCAAGGTCACCTTCGGCTCGGTGCCGGCACACGGCATTGGTCCGTTGTGGACGTCAGGCGAGTGGCAGGTCGAAGGCCACGAGCGTGCCCATGCTCGGCGAGGAGTTGACGGTGAAGGTTCCGCCCGCGCCCTTGGCTCGCTCGGACAGGTGCCGCAGGCCGCGCTTGGCGACGTCCTGCGGTACGCCACAGCCGTTGTCGCGCACCCGCAGCCGCACGCCGTGCGCGTCGCGCTGCAGCGTCACCCTTGTCTCGCTCGCCCCCGAGTGCCGGACCACATTGGACAGCGCCTCCCGCAGGGCGGCGCGCACGTGGTCGGCGCGTTCGGCGGGGATGTCGGCGAGTTCCCCGGACAGCTCCAGGGTGGGCGGGTAGCCGAGCAGTTCGCCCGCGATCCGCACCTCCGCCCTGGCGGACTCGGCCAGGTCCGTGGCTTCCTGCCGCGGTTCGTGCGGCTCCGGGTCGGGTGAGCGCAGCGCGCGCACCGTGCCCCGGATCTCCTCGATCGTCTGGTCGAGCTGGTCGATCGCCTCGGCGAGCCGGGCGCCGTCGGCGCCCGCGAACCGCCTGCGCATCCGCCGCCGCACGCGGTCGAGCTGCATCCCCGCGGCGTAGAGGCGCTGCACGATGACGTCGTGCAGTTCGCGGGCGATCCGTTCCCGCTCCTGGTACAGGGTGACGCGGTGGCGCGCGTTGGCGCCCTCGGCGAGGGCGAGCACCACCCCGGCCTGCCCGGCGAACGCGGTGAGCACCTCGACGGTGCTGGTGGAGAACGGGGCTCGGTCCCGCGCGCGATACACCGTGAGGACACCGAGCAGCCTGCCCCCGGCGCCGAACGGAGCTGCCGCGAACGGACCGTAGGAACGCAGCTCGGGGGGAACGAAGCGGGACGTGCGCGGATCGTTGGTGACGTCGTCGGTGACAACCGGCTCGCCGCCCGCGGCCACCTGGCCCGCGGCGGACTCGGCGGGCAGCACGAGGCCGAGCAGACCGCTCGGTTCGGTGACCCCGTGCGCGGCTTCCACGGTGACCGTGCCGTCGTCGGTGCGCACCATGACGAGCCCGAGGTCGGCGTCGGCGAGTTCGGCGGCGCGGCGCACGACGGAGCCGAGCACGGCGCCCGGGTCGTCGCCCGACAGGGCCGTCGTGGTGATCTCGGTGGCCGCGGACAGCGCGCGGGCGGCAAGGGTCGGTTCCATCAGCAACATCAAGGTTATGCGCCACCGCCCGGCATGGCCGCTCGCTGCGCTGTGACGTGCGTGCCGATTCCCCCGCCGGCCACGTGCAGCACCAGGTCGGCGGCCTCGGCGGCCTCCTCGGGCCGGTGGGTGACGTGGACGACGGTGTGCCCGGCGAGCCGGTCGCGCAGGGTGGCGAGCACCCGCCGCGCGGTGGCCTCGTCGAGATGTGCGGTGGGCTCGTCGAGCAGCACGGCGTCCGCCCCCGGCGCGGCGAGCAGCGCACGTGCGAGCGCCACGCGCTGCGCCTGCCCACCGGACAGGCCCGCGCCCGCGCTGCCGAGCCTGGTGGCCGGGTCGAGCCCGGGCAGCCCCGCGGCGTGCAGCGCGTCGCGCACCTGCTCGTCGGTGGCGAGGGGATCGGCGAGCCGGACGTTCTCCGCGACCGTGGTGGCGACCAGGTACGGCTCCTGCGGCGCCCAGGCGACGCGGGCGGGCAGCGTCGCCTGCCCGCGCTCGGGCTCCAGCAGGCCCAGCAGCGCGGCGACAAAGGTGGACTTGCCTGCCCCGGAGGCGCCGACGACGGCGACGTGGCTGCCTTCGGGGATGTCCACGTCGACGTCCCGGAGCACGGGCCGGTCCGCGTCCGGCCACCGCAGGTCCACGCCACGCATGGCGATGCGCGCGCCGTCGGAGCGGACCTTGCGGGATGGCGCGGCCGGCCGTTGGTCCCACTCGGCGAGGCGCAGGCGTGCCTGGCGGAGGGTGTCCCAGTGCTGCGCGGCGGGCGGCAGCAGGGCGAGCACCTCGGCGAGTGCGAGCGGCACGAGCGCCAGCACCGGCACGAGCACCGGGTCGAGTGCACCGTCGGCGACGGCGCGGGCGGCGAGCGCGGTGCTGCCCACGGCGGCGAGACCCGCGGCGAGCACGACGACCGCGTCGGCGGCGCCGGAGCCGAGCGCCTGCCTGCGGGCGGCGGCCCCGAGCCGGGTGTCCGCGGTGGCGAGTTCGCGCCTGCGCAGGCCGTCGGCGCCGAACGCGATGAGCTCCGCCGCGGCGTCGAACAGGCCCAGCACCCGGGCGGCCACGTCGCGACGGCCCGCGGTGAGCGCCGATGTCGCCCGCCGCTCCACCGCGAGCGCGAGCGCGGGCGCGGCGAGCGCCGCGGTGAGCATGGCTCCGGCCAGCAGCAGCCCGGCCTGCGGCAGCACCACCGCCTGCACAGCGCAGGCCCCGGCGAGGACGGCCGCGGCGATCAGCGGCGGCGTCACGACGCGGGGCAGCAGGTCGCGGACGGTGTCGACGTCGCCGACCAGCCGCCGCTGCGCCTCACCACGCCGCAGGTCGAGGGTACGAGCGGGCCCGAGACGCACCAGCGCTCGCCACAGCCGTTCGCGCAGCCGTCCCGCCGCGCGGAAGGCGGCGTCGTGCACGACGAGCCGTTCGGCGTAACGCAGCCCGGCGCGGGCGAGCCCGAAGGCCCGTACCCCGACGACGGCGACGGTGAGCGTGAGGATCGGCGGCTGCTGGGAGGCCTTCGCGATGAGCCAGCCGGACGTGGCGGTCAGCGCGACACCGGCGAGCAGGGCGGCGGCGCCGAGCAGCGTTCCGGCGGCGAACCGCCGGTCGAGAACCCGGCGCAGGGCAAGGGGTTCACCCGGGCGGCCGCACCCCGTGTCCTCCTGGCCGCCCGGGTGAACGTCGTGGGACGCCTCGTCGGCGTCGAGGGCGCCGCGCCGGTGGGCGGCGATGACGACGGCGGCTCCCGCTCGCTCGGCGTCGCGGACGGCGGCGAGCACGCGTTCGGTGTTCGCGGCGTCGAGGTGCGCGGTGGGCTCGTCGAGCAGCAGGAGCCAGGCCCCCGCGCGCAGCCGCAGCAAAGCCCTCGCGACGGCGACCCGCTGGCGCTGGCCCACGGAGAGCGCGGCCACGGGGCGGTGGAGCAGGCCGTCGAGCCCGAGTGTGGCGAGGACGTCGTGGTGACCGTCCGTGCCCTCCGTGCCGGGCGCGGCGAGGTCGAGTTCGTCGCGGACGGTGCCGCCGGAGAAGGCGGGTGTCTGCGGCACCCAGGCCACAGCCTGCCTCCATGTCGACATGTCGATGTGGTTGAGCGGGGTGCCGTCGACGGTGACGGTGCCGGACTCGGGCCGGGTGAAGCCGAGCAGCACCGAGAGCGTCGTGGTCTTGCCCGCACCGCTGGGCGAGCGCAGCCACACCGTCGAGCCGGGCCGCACCGTGAACGTCTCGCCGTCGGGTGCGTGGGTGCCGCGACGGCGGACGCGCAGGCCGTCGACGCGGACCTCGCCGCGCGGCGCGGGCACGCTGCCGCCGGTGGCAGGCAGCGGTTCGGCGAGCACGTCGCCGACGCGCCGCACGGCTTCCACGCCGTCCTCGCTGGCGTGGAAGGCAGCACCGACCGAACGCAACGGCTGGTAGCACTCGGGAGCGAGGATGAGCACGCCCAGCCCGACGGCCAGCGACAGGTCGCCGGACACGAGCCGCACGCCGATGACGACGGCGACGAGCGCGACCGACAGGGTCGCGGCGAGTTCCAGCACGAAGGCGGAGGAGAAGGCCACCCGCAGGGTGGACAGGGTGGCGCGGCGGTGCTGCTCGCTGACTCTGCGGACGGCCGCGGCCTGGGCGTCGGCGCGGCGGAAGGCGGCGAGCACCGGCAGCGCGCGGACGAGTTCGAGCAGGTGACCGGACATCCGGTGCAGAGTGCCGGTGGCCGCGGAGACGCGGTCGGCGGTGTAGCGGCCGACGAGGACCGCGAACAGGGGCAGCAGCGGGACGGTGAGCGCGATGATGAGCGCGGACGGCCAGTCGGCGAGCAGCACGGCAGCGCCGACGCCGGCGGGGACGACGGCGGCGGTGACGAGCGCGGGCAGGTACTCGGTGAAGTAGCCGTCGAGAGCGTCGAGCCCCCTGGTGGTGAGCGCGGTGAGCTGGGCGGGGCCGCGGGCGGCGATCCATTCGGGTCCGAGCCGCAGCGCGTGGTCGACGACCCGGGCCCGGAGTTCCTCCTTGGCGCCCGCGGCGGCGCGGGCGGTGACGACGCGGATGGCCCAGCTGACGAGTGCCCTGGCGAGCACGACGGCGGCCAGTGCGAGCAGCCGGGGTCCGTGGCCGCCGGTGTGCCCGGCGACGAGGTCGGCGAGCATGCCGGCCAGCAGGAACGCCTGCGCGACGAGCCCGGCCGCGTTGAGCGCGGCGAGTACGGCGGCGACGGCCAGCGCCCGGCGCGCCGCTGCCGAGAGGGCGGGCAGCGCGCCGAGCGGGCCTCGTCCCGTCCGCGGAGTGTCCGGTGTGGACACAGTGGCGGAAAGGGGTTCGCGGACGGGAGCGTTCATCGTGGTGCGTGCGCTTTCGGGATGTGCCGGGTGCTGATGCGCCTGCGGAACACCCAGTAGGTCCAGCCCTGGTAGACGAGCACGGCGGGCGCGCCGAACGCGGCGACCCAGGTGATGACCTGCAGCGTGTACGGGCTCGACGAGGCGCCCGCCACGGTGAGCGAGTCGGCCGTGTCCAGAGTGGACGGGAGTACGTCCGGGTAGAGGGCGCCGAACAGGGTGAGTGCGGCGGCGGCGATGACGGCACCGAGGGCCGCGAACGCCTGCCCTTCCCTGCCCTCGGCGAGGCGCCACCAGGCCACGGCGGCGGCCGCGGGCGCGGCCACGAGCGGCACGGCCGTCCACAGTGCTCCCTCGCGGGCCTGCACGAGCAGGGTCAGCCCGAGCAGCGGCACCAGCGCGGCGGGCAGCATGCGCAGGCCGAGCGCGCGGGCGCGGTGGCGAAGCTCGCCGTCGGTCTTGAGGGCGAGGAACACGGCGCCGTGCACCAGCGAGAAGCCGACGACGGCGAGCCCGCCGAGCAGGGTGTCCCAGCGCAGGGCGGAGAACGCGGAGCCGAGGCGGTCACCGTCGGCGTCCAGCGGGAGGCCCAGCACCGTGGTGGCGAGCACGAGGCCGACGCCGAACGGCGGGACCCAGGAGCCGATCATGATGACGCGGTCCCAGTTGCGCCGCCAGCGCGGGGAGTCGACCTTGCCGCGGTACTCGAAGGCGACGCCGCGGCCGATCAGCGCGAGCAGGACGGCGAGCAGCGGCAGGTAGACACCGGAGAACAGGCCCGCGTACCAGGCGGGGAACGCGGCGAACATGGCGCCGCCTGCGACGATGAGCCACACCTCGTTGCCGTCCCAGACCGGGCCGATGGTGTTGATCATGACGCGGCGTTCGGTGTCGTCGCGGCCGAGGACGGGCAGCAGCATGCCGACGCCGAAGTCGAAGCCTTCGAGGAACAGGTAACCGAGCCAGAAGGCGGCGATGATGCAGAACCAGAGGGTCGCGAGGTCCATCATCGGCACCTCTCGCGCGTGGTTTCAGGTGAAACCAGATTTCCCCAGGTTGTGCACAACCGGGCGAGTTGTCCACAACTTGCTGGTAAGAACTGGTGGCGGCCGCGGGCGCCGGTAGGCTGGCAGCGGGGTCGCCCCCCGGGAAGGGTGGGGGTTGGCCGGTAGGAGACTTGTCGCATCGTCGTTCCTCAGTAGGCGAAGGCCAGCACGTCGTCGCCGGAGTCGTCCGGGTCGCGGGAGTTCTCGGTGTCGTCGCCGTCCCCCGGCGGCGGCTTCGGGGGCATGACCGCGTCCACGCCACCCCGCACGTAGCGGACCAGCAGGAACACCTCCACCACGCCCAGCGCCGCGTACACCGCCGTCAGCGAGATCAGCGATGCCCACACCTCGCCTGCCGACACGGTGGACACCGCCTGCGCCGTGAACATCCACACCCCGTCCACACCGGTCGGGTTCGGCACCACGACGAACGGCTGGCGGCCCATCTCCGTGAAGATCCAGCCCGCGCTGTTCGCGACGAACGGCGTCGCGATGCTCGCCAGCGCCAGCCGGGGAAACCAGCGTGACTCAGGGATCCGGCCCTGTCGCGTCAGCCACAGCGCGAGCACGCCCGTCGCCGCGGACAGGGCGCCGAAGCCGATCATGATCCGGAAGCCCCAGTACGTCACCGGCAGGTTCGGCACGTAGTCGATGGGCTTGCCCGCGAGCTCGCCCAGCGCCGGGTCGTCCGGGTAGTGGCTGCCGTAGCGCTCCTGGTACTCGCCCACGAGATCCTCGATGCCCTTGACCTCGGTCTGGAAGTCGTTGTGCGCCAGAAAGGACAGCAACGCGGGCACGGTGAACGTCTTGACGTTCTCGCAGTCGGCGTTCCGCACGTCGCCGATCGCCAGGATCGAGAAGCTGGCGGGCTGCTCCGTGTGGCACAGCGCCTCCGCCGACGCCATCTTCATCGGCTGCTGCTCGAACATCAGCTTGCCCTGCATGTCCCCCGACACCACCAGCACCGCGAAGGCCGCCACCCCGGTGAAGGCCCCCAGCCGCAGTGACGACCGCCACACCGGACGGTCCCCGTCGCCGGAGTGCCGCCCGCGCCACAGCCGCCACGCCGCGATGCCCACCAGAAACGCCGCCGCCACGGCGAACGCACCCGCGATCGTGTGCGGGACCGCGGCCAGCGCCGTGTTGTTCGTCAGCACCGCCCAGATCGAGTTCATCGTCGGCCGCCCGTCGGTGAACTCCACGCCCACCGGGTGCTGCATCCACGAGTTCGCGGCCAGGATGAAGTACGCCGACGCCACCGTGGCCAGCGAAAACGCCCAGGCGCACGCCAGGTGCACCCGCTTGGGCAGCCGGTCCCAGCCGAAGATCCACAGGCCGAGGAACGTCGACTCGACGAAGAACGCCACCAGGCCCTCCATCGCCAGCGGCGCCCCGAACACGTCCCCCACGAAGCGCGAGTAGGCGCTCCACGTCATCCCGAACTGGAACTCCTGGACGATGCCCGTCACCACGCCCATGGCGAAGTTGACCAGCAGCAGCTTGCCCCAGAACTTCGTCATCCGCAGGTAGCGCTCGTTGCCCGTGCGCACCCACGCCGTCTGCATGCCCGCGACCAGCACCGAGAGCCCGATCGTGAGCGGCACCATCAGGAAGTGGTAGACGGTCGTGATGCCGAACTGCCAGCGCGCGAGTTCCAGGACTTCCACGTGATCGACTGTCCTCCGCGCCAGGGCCGGACGTCAGGTCCCGTGGTCCCGAAGTGCCCAGGACCTAGGTCCCGAAAACCCGCGGCGCACGCGCGGAAAAACAAGTTTCGACACGCCTGAAAACAATTTCCGGAATGACTCGACAGCATTGTCGAGACACCTCATCACGCGATTCGCAAATCCGATTCCCTGGCCATTCGCCAGGCACCCCTTTATCGTTGAAGAGGAAAGGGGTGCAGTTCTTTATGTCTACCGCGCTTTTGGCGTTTGTGGCGACGTTTGCGCTGGTCATGGCCGTCGAGCTGCCGGACAAGACGCTCGTCGCGACGCTGGTGCTCACCACGCGCTACCGCGCGCGGGCGGTGCTGACCGGCGTTACCGCGGCTTTCGCCGTGCAATCCGTGATCGCCGTCGCGTTCGGCAGCGTGCTGACCCTGCTCCCCGACCGGATCGTTTCGCTCGTCGTCGGCGTCATGTTCGGCGCCGGCGCATTCATGCTCCTGCGGGAGGGGTTCCGCGCAGGAGACGACGGCGCCCACGACGCGGTCAGGTCCGGCCCCGCACCCGTTGCCTTCGGCAGGGCCGCGCTGACGTCGTTCGCCGTGCTCTTCGCCGCCGAGTGGGGCGACGCGTCACAGCTGGCCACCGCGGGCCTCGTAGCCCGGTACGCACAGCCCGTCGCGGTCGGCCTCGGCGCGTTCCTCGGGCTCGTGTCGGTCGCCGCGCTCGCCGTGTTCCTCGGGCACAAGATCCGCGGCAGGCTGCGGCCCCGGCTCATCCAGCGCACCGCCGGATTCGTCTTCGCCTGCTTCTCCGCGTTCGCCCTCGGCAGCGCGCTGCTCGGCTGACTCGCCTGCCGCTAGCTGCGCAGCACCTCGGCCAGCGCCGCGGCGGCCTCCACCAGCCGGGGTCCCGTCCGGGCAGCGTCGAGCTGCTCGAACGACACCACGCCCACACTCGCCCGCAGTCCCACCACACCGCGGACGGGCGCGGCGACCCCGGACAGCCCCGGCCGCGGCTCGCCGGTGGCCGCCACCCAGCCCTTGCCACGCGGGCGCAGCGACAGTGCCTTGCCCGCCGCACCCCGCGACGCCGGATGCTTGCTGCCCACCCGGTAGGCCACGTGCAACGCGGGCGAGGCGGGCTCCGCCACCGCCACCACGTGCACCTGGTCGCCGTCGGCCACCGAGAGGTGCGCCGTCGCCCCGGTCGACTCCGCCAGCTCCCGCAACACAGGCCGCGCCGCCTCCCGCAGCTGCGGCAGCATCTGCTCGGCCAGCCGCAGCACACCCGCGCCGAGCCGCACCCTGCTGCCGTCGCGCCAGACCAGCCCGCGCTCCGCCAGCGGCACCAGCAGCCGGTACACGGCCGCCCTGCTGGTGCCGATCGCGGCGGCGAGTTCGGAGATCGTGGCCGCCTCGCCACCGGCGTCGGCCACCGCCTGCAACAGAGCGAGCCCGCGATCCAGCGTCAGCGAGCCCTCCCTGGTCACAGCAGGCCCAAGCCCTCGAGGTCCGCGATCGGCTCGTCGAACGTGGCCGAGGCGTAGGACGCGAACAGCGACCGCACCGCCTTGGCCGCCGGCGCGGACAGCCCGCGCGCCTCCGCGGCCAGCGCGGCACCGTCGGTCGACGACAGCGCCGCCCGCACGTCCCCGCCCGCCAGGCAGCGCGCCGACGCCACCAGAAGGTTCAGAAACCCGTGGTGCTCGAAGCCGGTGTCCGGGTCCGTGTGCCGCACCGCCCGGTGCAGGCTGTTCGTGGCCTTGAACGACGCCCCGGTCGCGCTGCTGACCACCGAGAGGAAGTCGGCGACCTCGTCCACGCTCGGGAAGTTCTCCTTCGACAAGCCCCCGCAGCGGATTTTCGGCCAGCTGCCGTGCTCGATCACCTTCCGCACGCCGTCGAGCCAGCCGACGCCCCGGCGCGGCTCCACCACCCGCACCACGTCCTCGGGCACGAACTCCGAAACGCGCTCCAGCCACACCTCGTCGACGTCCGAAGGGGCCGGCATCTCGACCATGCGCAGGTCGAGCAGCTCGTTGCGGGACTCCACGATCGAAATCGCCTTGGGCACGCCGCCGAGACCGGTGTCGATGATGAGCGACATCGGCAGCGGCTGCTTCGGCCGGATCTTGATCAGCTCCGTGATCATCTCCGGCAGCCGGGACGCCTGGCACAGGAAGACTCCGAGCACACCGGCGTGCTCACCGGCACGGATCTCGAAGTGAGCCTTGAGGGCCTGTGGCATCGCGGCGTCACCCGGCGGGAACAGAGCCGAGTCGTCGACGAGGCGCGCGAGCAGGGCAGGAGTTCCACCAGGGCCGGGGGGCGTGAGTTCCACAGCGCTTGACACGTCTCACACGCTAGTAGCGTTCGAAGAAAGGACGAAACTGTTCGGCAGCCGAACGTCTCAGGGCAGGGTGCGCGCCTGCGCCGCGAGCCGGACACCCACGGCGACCAGCAGTGTTCCCGTCAGCGCGTCGAGCGCCCTGCGCACCCGGGGAGCCGCGAGCAGTCTCCGCATCGCGCCGACGACCACCGCGACGGCACAGAACCACAATGCCGTCAGGCCCACCGGCACCGCGGCCGTCAGCACGGTGTCGCCGACCGTGGGTTTCGCGGGCAGGAACTGCGGCAGCAGGGCCACGAAGAACACCGCGCACTTCGGGTTCAGCACGTTGCACAGCAGGCCGTCGCGGAACGCGTGTGCCGCGACGACCGGCTCGCCGTCGCCCTTCGGCAACGGCGCGGCACCGCCCCGGTAGGCCGCGAGCAGCGCCTTGCTGCCGAGGTACAGCAGGTAGGCGGCGCCGGCGAGCTTGACCACCGTGAACGCCACCGCCGACGCGGCGAGCAGGCTGGCCACACCGACGGCGGCCACCATCGACCACACCAGGATCCCGGTGGCGATGCCCAGCGCCGCCGCCGTGCCCGCCCTGCGGCCCGCGACCGCCGAGTGCCGCACCACGACGGCGAAGTCCGGCCCCGGTGACATCGCGCCCACCAGCACCACACCGGCGAAGGGAACGAGCTCGGACCACCCCATGCGGGAATGCTACTTCCGCACGCGAGGTAACTAGGTTAGCCTCACCTAAGTTGGAGGTGAGTGGTGACCGAGACCGAGCCCCGGCGCCCGCCGGCCCCGAGCCCGGCCGAGCGTGCCAAGACGATCGCGTCCCGCGACTGCCCCGCACTGCTGCTGCCCGCGCTGGAGGACGCTCCCGGCGAGGCCCGGCGCATCGTCCCCGTGCTGCACCACGTCCACGACAGCGGCAGCGTCACCGTGCTGCTGCCCGACGACCATCCGATCGGCTCCGCCACCCAGGCCGCCGACAGCGGCGAGCTGGCGATGATGGTCGAGCTCACCGACCAGGCTCCCGTCGAGCTGCGCGAGCCCATCAGGGGCCTGCTGTGGGTCACGGGCTGGCTCCGGCCGCTCAGCGCCGAGGGCGCACGGGCGAGGGCGGTGTCCATCGCGCGCACCCGGCCGGATCCCCGGCTGCTCGACCTCGGCCACGGGCTCAGCATGTTCCGGCTGGCCCCGGTCTCGTTCGTGCTGGCCGACGCCGAGGGCACGCACTCGATCAGCCCGCCCGGCTTCGGCGCCGCGAAGGCCGACCCGTTCTGCCACGACGAGACGCGGTGGCTGCGGCACCTGGAACACGCGCACGCCGACGTCGTGACCCAGCTCGCCCGGCACCTGCCCGAGGAGCTGCGCCGTGGCCGCATCCGCCCGCTCGGCCTTGACCGGCACGGGCTGCGGCTGCGCGTCGAGTGCGCCGAGGGCGACCACGATGTGCGGCTGGCGTTCTCCCGCGCCGTCGACAGCCCGCCGCAGCTAGGACTCGAGCTGCGCAAACTCGTCGGGTGCCCGTTCGTGAGCAGGCACTGACCAGTCCTCACGCGAGAGCGGCGCCCCTGGATGGTCGTTCCCAGGGGCGCCGCCGTCGTGCTCGGTGACCGGACGGTCAGGAGGACCGGGTCTCCTCCCGCTGCCTGCCGGAGGCGTCGGCGTCGCCGTTGGGCTCCACCAGTCCCTCGTCGATCAGGCTGCGCGAGACGTGCTCGGTGAGCGCGTCGCGCTGCATGCGCCGCTGGATGCGCAGCATGGTGGCGCGTTCGGCCCGGAACTCCCGCCAGATCGACACACACATGCCGAGCATCACCACGCTGAACGGCAGCGCGATGAGAATCGCCACCAGTTGCAGCGCGCTGAGCCCGCCCGCGAGCAGCAGGGCGATGGCGACGGCACCCTCCATGACACCCCAGAACACGCGGCTCCAGGTCGGCGGATCGGGGTTGCCGCCGGAGGCGAGCATGTCCACCACCAGCGAACCGGAGTCGGACGAGGTGACGAAGAACAGCACGATCAGGATGACCGCGCCCACCACCATGAACGTGCCCGCCGGCAGCCCGTCGAGCAGCCCGAACAGCGCGCCGTTGGTGTCCACGGTGGCCGTGCCCGTCTCGTCGGTGGTGATGAGGCCACCCTGGCCGAACAGCTCCCGGTACAGGGCGCTGCCACCGAACACGGTGAACCACAGGAACGTGACCGCGGTGGGCACCAGCAGCACGCCCGCGACGAACTCGCGCACCGTGCGGCCCCGCGAGATGCGGGCGATGAAGACCCCCACGAAGGGCGCCCAGGAGATCCACCAGCCCCAGTAGAACGTGGTCCACGAGCCCTGCCAGGCGGTGCCCTCCTCTCCCGCGTAGGCGGTGGTGTTGAAGCTCATCCGCAGCAGGTTCTGGAAGTAGTCACCGATGGACTGCACCAGCTCCCGGAACAGGAACAACGTCGGGCCGGCGATCAGCACGAACAGCAGCAGCGCCGTGGCCAGCCCCATGTTGATGTTCGAAAGCCACCGGATGCCCCGCTTCAGCCCGGTGACCACCGACACCACGGCCGCCGTGGTGATGGCGCCGATCAGCACGACGTAGGTCATGTTGTCCGGGTCGCTGACGATGCCGAGGAAGTCCAGGCCCGCCGCGACCTGCATGACGCCGAGGCCCAGCGAGGTCGCGACACCGAACAGCGTGCCGCAGATGGCGGCGATGTCGATCACGTCGCCGATCCAGCCCTTGACCCGCCTGCCGATCAGCGCCTCCAGCGCATAGCGGATCGACACCGGCCGGTTCTTGCGGTGGATGGCGTAGGCGATGGCGACGCCCACCACGACGTAGATCGCCCACGGGTGCAGGCCCCAGTGCAGGAAGGTCTGCAGGATCGAGTCCTGCGCACCCTGCTCGGTGCCGCCCTGGATGCCCGTCGCGCGGTTCGGCACGCCCGCGAAGTGGTTCAGCGGCTCGGCGACGCCCCAGAACACGAGCCCGATGCCCATGCCTGCCGCGAAGAGCATCGAGAACCACGAACGAAGGCCGAACTCGGGGCCTTCCTCGTCCGGACCGAGTTTGATGTCGCCGAAATGGCTCAGCCCGATCCACAACGCGAACAGCACGAACATGGAGACGATCAGCATGTAGTACCAGCTGAACGTTCCGATCACCGCGTCCTGCACGGCGCTGATCGCGTCGCCCACCGCGGTCGGGAACAACACCGTGACCAGCACGAAACCCACGATGATCACCGCCGAGGGCCAGAACACCCTCGGTGAGATCGTCTTGTGCCAGGGCTGTCGCGATGCAGGCGGTTCCACGGCCTCCGTACTCGACGTTTCCGCCACGAGGCTTCCCCTCCTTCATCGATTGGTCCGTAGCACCCTAGTGTCGCCCACCGGGTGATATGCCGGGTCATTGCCGACTCCTCGGGCAGGCCTACCCGGCCTCGCCGCTGACCTGCGCCTTTCGTGGCTCATGTAACGTGCCACAGTGTTGAACAGCCCACGTCGCTGGTTGAGCCCGCCGAACCCGGCGGAGCCTGCCGTCGTCACCGACCGCGCCGCGCGCAGGGCGCTCGTCGTCGAGCTGGTCCTCGTCTTCTCGATCACGCTGGGACTGTCCGGCCTGCGCAGCCTGCTGTCGCTGGTGGACTCGCTGCTGCGGCCGCAGCCGCTGAGCGAGCAGCAGGTGGCCATCAACGTCCCCCAGGCAACGGTCGGCGTGATCGACCTGCTCAAGCAACTGCTGAGCGTCGTCCAGCTCGTCGGCTGGGGCGCGCTCGGCCTCTACCTGCTGTGGCGGGGCGGCATGCGCCTCGCCCGGATCGGGCTCGACCGGGGGTGGCCGGGCCGCGACGTGCGCTGGGGCATCGCGCTGACGGCCGTCATCGGCCTTCCCGGGCTCGCGCTGTACTTCGCGGCCTGGCAGCTGGGGTTCAACCTCGCCGTGCAGCCGTCGACCCTGGGCGAGCACTGGTGGCGGCCGATCACGCTGTCGCTGGCCGCGTTCGGCAACGCCTTCGCCGAGGAGGTGCTCGTGGTGGGCTACCTGCTCACCCGGCTTCGTCAGCTCGGCGTGCGGGAGAACCCCGCCCTGCTCGCCGCTGCGGTCCTGCGCGGCTCGTACCACCTCTACCAGGGGCTCGGCGGCTTCGTCGGCAACGTGCTGATGGGTTTGATCTTCGGCCGGGTGTGGCAACGCACCAACCGGTTGTGGCCACTCGTCATCGCCCACACACTGCTGGACGTGGTCGCGTTCATCGGATACGCGCTGGTACGTGATCATGTGTCGTGGCTGCCGTGAGTTGCACGGCATTCGAACACATGTTCTAATACGGGGGTCCGGCTCGCAGGGGAGCAGCACGAGGGCCGACCGTCGACGACAGGAGGGGAAAGCATGGCCTGCAAGATCACCCACCGGCTCAACGACCAGCAGCTCCGCTTCGCCAACCGCGATGCGGCCGAGCGGTATGCGGAGATCATGGGCGGCGGCGTGGACAACTGGGAGTTCGCGACCGTACCTGCCACCGATTCGCGTGTACCGGTCACCACGACGTCGGCGGGCCCGGTCACCACGCGGGAGTGACCGGGCCTCCGGCTTCCGGCGCCAGCGGTCGCCGGAAGCGCCGATCAGGCGGCGCGGCGGTCGTGGCCGCCTGATCGGCGCAACGAACCCTCGCCGGCATGGCCCGACCGGGTGGTACGGCGCCGGGATCGGGGCGAGGCGTTGCGCCGACGCACCGTGTCGTTTCGCGAGCAACCAGGACGGCACCGACTCATTACGCTCGGACCTGTGATCCAGCACCACGACGGCACCGCGACGCTCGGCACCACCAGTGCGGGCGCGCGGCCTCAGCACCCGACCGAAGCAGGCGCCCGCGGCGTGGACAGCGAGGTGGGGCCGCTTCGCTCCGTCCTGCTTCACCGGCCCGGCAACGAGCTCAAGCGGCTCACGCCTCGCAACAACGACCAGCTGCTGTTCGACTCGATTCCCTGGGTCGACCGCGCCCAGGACGAGCACGACGCGTTCGCCGAGGTGCTGCGCGGCCGCGGCGTGGAAGTGCTGCTCCTCGCCGACCTCCTCACCACGGCACTGGAGGACCCGCGGGCCCACACCGCCGGGGTGCACGCCGCCGTGGACGACCGCAGGCTCGGCACCGATCTCGCCGACTCGCTGCGCTCACACCTGTCCGGGCTCACCGCTGCCGCGCTGGCCGAGGCGCTGATGTCCGGCCTGACGTTCGAGGAGCTGCCCGCGAGCGAGGGCGGCTCGCTCGTGCGCCGCATGCACCACCCGCACGACTTCGCCGTGGACCCGCTGCCGAACCTGCTGTTCACCCGCGACTCGTCGGTGTGGATCAGTGACCGGGTCGCCGTCTCGTCGCTGGCGATGCCCGCGCGGCGGCGGGAGACCGCCCTGTTCGACCTGGTCTATGCCTACCACCCACGGTTCTACGGTGCGGTGCGCGCATACGGCGCGCACTCGGCACCGGTGGAGGGGGGCGACGTGCTCCTGCTCGCACCCGGCGTGCTCGCCGTCGGCGTCGGGGAACGGACCACCGCCGCGGGCGCCGAGTCGCTGGCCCGGTCGGCCTTCGCCGACGGCATCGCGCACACCGTGCTGGCGGTGCCGATCGCGCAGACGCGCGCCACCATGCACCTGGACACCGTGTGCACGATGATCGGCCCCGACGCGGTCGTGATGTATCCACTGGCGCGCGACTCCCTCACGGCCTACACGCTGCGGCCCGGCGACGACGGCGGCCTGCGCGTGGACGGGCCCGAGCCCTTCCTGTCGGCCGCGGCGCAGGCCATGGGCATCGACCGGCTCAACGTCATCGACACCGGGCTCGACCCGGTGACGGCCGAGCGCGAGCAGTGGGACGACGGCAACAACACGCTGGCCATCGCCCCCGGCGTGGTGGTCGGCTACGAGCGCAACGTGGAGACCAACGCCCGGCTCGAGGAGGCCGGCATCGAAGTGCTGCGGATCGCGGGCTCGGAGCTCGGCTCGGGGCGGGGCGGTCCGCGCTGCATGTCGTGTCCCGTGGCGCGGGACGCCCTCCCGGAATCGCCGGATGCACGATCGGCAATATGAAAGCAAGGCTCACCTAAAAATGTCCGCAATTCTTAGGTGAGCCTAAACAAAATTAGTAAAACCTTGGCTAAGGAATTGCGGATAATAGGGTGCATATCACGAGGCCCGGCTGGAAAAACGGGCCAGTCGTGACGTATCTTGACTATATGCCCACCACGAAGAAACATCCACGTTCCAAGTTCTACGAATTGCTGCAGGCGCAGATCCACAACGAGTTCACGGCCTCGCAGCAGTACGTCGCCCTGGCCGTGTGGTTCGACAACGAGGACCTGCCGCAGCTGGCGAAGCACTTCTACGCCCAGGCTCTCGAGGAGCGCAACCACGCGCTCGCGCTCGTGCAGTACATGCTGGACACCGACCACCATGTCGAGATCCCGGGCACCGGCGACATCCGCAACGACTTCACCGACCCCAGGGAGCTCATCGAGCTGGCTCTGGACCAGGAGAAGGAGGTCGCCGCGGACATCAAGGCGCTGGCCAAGGCCGCTCGCGACGAGGACGACTACACCAGCGAGCAGTTCATCCAGTGGTTCCTCAAGGAGCAGGTGGAGGAGATCTCCGCCATGAGCACCCTGCTCAACGTCTACGACCGCGCCAAGGGCAACCTGTTCGAGGTCGAGCGTTTCCTGCACCGCGAGTCGGTCGGCGAGGATGCCGACGACCCGACGATGCCGCCGGTCGCGGGCGGCAAGCTCTGACGTGTGCTCCGCAGAACCCGGGCCGACCCTGACGCCGGAAACGGCGCGGCGGCCCGGGTTTTCACGTGCGCGGAAACGCTCAGCACGACGAACCCGAAGCGCGCAATTGCACCTCGGTCACCGAATCATCCGATGCGGTGAAGAAATACCGGGAGTTCGCCCCGGCCGACGCGGAGTATCCGGCTGATTCCGACGCGAGATCGGGATAGGCGGCGCGCACCTGATCGAGTGACGACCCGGCACCGATTCCCTCCGGGGTGACGGCCTCACCGGCCCGGATCACCACCACCCCGGCCGAGCCGGAAATGGTGACGTCGCGGATGGCCGTCGCCCCCTCGGCAAGCCGGTACGTCGAGCAGGCGTTCTCGGGCGGCGGCGACTGATCGGCGCCAGCCAGCATCCCGGTGGCCGCCGCGTCCCTGTACGACATGCCCAGCGTGAGCTTCTGGTAGCTCTCCGGCCCGAACACCGGTGCCGCGCGCAGCGTGCTCGCGTCGGGCGGCAGCGAACTGGTGGTCCGCGCGGTGGACTGCCGGGACGACGTGGCCGGTGACTCGCTCTCGGACGAACTGTCCACGGGCGGCGTCCCCGGCAGGGAACGGACCTGCGGCGGGGAGGTCGGCTGGGCGGTGGTGGTCACGGACGAGGTGCCGCCGGTGCCGGCAGGTGGTGCGGCGATGTGCGCGTCGGGTGTTTCCATCGGCTGCCGCTGCCCGCCCAGCAGGAGGCCACCGCCGACCAGAGCCAGCACCACCAGCGCGCCTCCACTGCCCGCCATGGCCGCCCGGCGGCGCCGGATCCGCCGGGCCCCGGCAACCACGGACTGGGCCGCGTCGGGCTTGGGGAGCAGGCCGAGCCGCTCGTCGTCGAACAACCTCCGCAGCTCGGCGTCGAGCTGATCGTCGCGGTCGGTCACACCACTTCCCTCCCTTCGCGTTCCTCACCGCCGCGCAGCTTGCCGCGCAGCGAAGCGATCGCCTTGCTGGCCTGGCTCTTCACCGTCCCGGGGCTGACCCCGAGCGACGCGGCGATCTCGGCCTCGGACAATCCCTCGTAGTAACGCAGCACGATGACCGCACGTTGCCTCGGCGGTAACTCCCGCAGCGCCTGCCACAGCGGCTCGTGCTCGAACGGGTCGGCGTGCGTGAAGGCCCGCGACTCCGGGACGTCCGCGACCAGGTTCTCCTTGCGGCGCCGCCGCCACCTGCTGATGTGCGCGTTGGCCATCGAGCGGCGGATGTAGGCGAGGGGGTCGTCGGTCTTGCGCAGCACGTGGGCCCACCGCGAGCCGATCTTCTCCAGCACGGTCTGCACGAGGTCGGCGGCGTCGTGCGGGTTGCCGGTCAGCGCGTGGCCGTAGCGCAGCAGTCCGGGCAGGCTGGCCTCCACGAACTCGCCGAAGTCCGTGAGGTCGCCAGGCACGACCGATCCCCCTCTCGTGGCAGGCGGTGGCCGCCCGGCCATCTCCCGATGGATGGCAGGCACGAATGCGGTCACCGTAACGCCTCCAGCGGGGCTGCCCTTACCTGGCTGAGCGGTGGACGCGCGAGCGGTGGCCGGAGGTTGCCCCGCCGTTCGTCAGGTGCCGGGTTCGGCCAGCTCGGCAGGCAGCCGGAAGGAGCCGTCCGGCTCGGGAGGGAACCGGTGGACCGAGACCACCGCCGAGCGCGGGATCGGGCCGTAGACGTGCGGGAACCACGGCGCGCCGGGCTCCGGCGGCACCGCGGGCTCCCAGCGCAGCGGCACGTCCAGCAGGGCGGGATCGATGCGCAGTAACAGCAGGTCCCTACGGCCCGCGTAGAGCCTGCCCGCGGGAAGGTGCACGGTGCCGGGGTCGGAACAGTGCACGAATCCGGCGTCGTCGAGCGACGCCGCGCGGTATGCGCCGCCCTCGTCGACGGCGGCCCAGTCGGCCTCAGGGCAGATGTGCAGGATCATGCGCGCCTGCCGGTCAGCGCAGGGTCAGCTGGCGGCCGATCAGGCCGTCGCGCGAGCGACGCTCGGCGGCGTTGAGCGGCTCGTCGTCCAGCGACGTCAGGGCCGTCTGCAACCGCTCGCCGAGCTGCTCGGCGGGTTCGGCCCACTCGCGCGCGTGGGCCTCGGGGTCGAGGTCCCACACCGGGACGAGCAGACCGTGGGCCCGGAAGGATCCCGCGTACCGGGAGTCCTCGCCGAGGCCCAGCTCCCCCGCCGCCGACAGCCGCGCCAGCGCCTGCAGCAGGCGGTTCTCGTCGGCGGGCCACACCCAGCGCAGGTGCGCCTTCTCACCGGCGAGCACCCAGTAGGCACCGGTGCTGAGCCGCTCGGTCGGCATGATCGCGGCGTTGGCGCGTTCCAGGGACATCGCCACGTCGCCGGTGGCCTCGGTGTCCTCCGGCAGCCACCACGAGAAGTCCTCGTGCAGCTCGACCTCCAGCTCGGCGTCCGGCACGAGCAGGTCCTGCAGCCGCTCGCCCTCCTCGGGCGGGCTCGTGGTGTCGGGCACCGACAGCACGTCGCCGGGCTCGGCCCGCAGCGCCCAGCGCAGCGAGCGGCCCAGGTCGCGGCTGATGTCGGAGGAGCGGGTCTGCACCTGCATGCCGACGAAGACCTCGCCGTCGGAGCGCACGAAGGCGGCGGCCGCCATGGGCAGCACGGTGCCCAGGGTCACCGTCCTGCCGGTCTCGCCGGCCAGGGTCAGCCGGGCGGTGGCGGACGGCACGAACTCGCGCAACGCGATCAGCTCCGGCTCGGCGGCCAGCCCCTCGAACGGCCGGGCGACGAAGACGTCCCTGACCTTCGGCTTCCTGTCCTTCTTGGGGCCCTTCTTGCGCGCGCCCTTGCCCACGTTGTGCCTCCTGCGATCGGTTCGATTCGACGCTACTCGACTCTCGTCAAGGCTAGAGTCAGCGGGTTCCCGGGCTCTCGGCGCCGTGCCCGGCCTGCGATGCGGTTCGGACGCGTGGCGGACACGCGTCCGGCGCACGTGGAAGGGTCGACGTGGGCCGCGGTCCGAAGGATCGCCGGCGTGATCGCGTGCGGGCTAGGCTCACCGGCGTGTTCGACCCCGATGACCCCGCCTTCCTCGCCGATCCCTATCCCGCGTTCGCACGGTTGCGCGCACACGCGGAGGTGCACCGGCACGACGGCCTGGGGTTGCACATCGCGGTGTCGCACGCCGCCGCGTCGGCGGTGCTGCGGCACCGATCGCTCGGCCGGATCTGGAGCGACGCCACCCCGCTCGAGCAGTTCGCCTCGTTCAACCTGCTGCACCGCAACTCCCTGCTGGAGAACGAGCCGCCCGCCCACACGCGCCTGCGCAGGCTGGTCTCGTCGGCGTTCTCGCGCGGCCACGTCGAGCGGCTGCGACCGACGGTCGAGGCACTGGCGGCAGGCATGGTCGACCGGCTCGCCGACGCGATCGCCGCCGATGGCGAAGCCGACCTGCTGACCCACCTGGCCCAGCCGTTGCCGGTCGCCGTGATCGCCGAACTGCTGGGGGTGCCCACCGGAGACGGGCCGCAGCTGGTGGAGTGGAGCAACGCCATCGTCAAGATGTACGAGTACGGACTGCCGCAGGACCGGCAACGCGCCGCCGAGCAGGCCGCCGCGGCGTTCGCGGACTACCTGCGCTCGCTCGCCGCCGAACGGGCCCGCACACCCGGCGCCGACCTGCTGAGCCATCTCGTGGCGAGCGACCTCACGGGCGACGAGGTGGTGGCCACCGCCGTGCTGCTGCTCATGGCTGGCCACGAGGCGACGGTCAACGTCATCGGCAACGGCACCTACGCCCTGCTCACCCATCGCGACCAGTGGGATCGTCTGGTCGCCGACCGGGCACTGCTCGAACCGGCCACCGACGAGCTGATCCGCTACGACTCGCCGCTGCAGCTATTCGAGCGCACGGCCACGGCCGACGTCGAGATCGCCGGCGTCCGCATCCGGGAGGGCCAGAAGGTGGCCGCCCTGCTCGGGGCCGCCGCGCGCGACCCCGACGTGTTCGCCGATCCGGACGTGCTCGATGTGGGCCGAAGCCCCAACCCGCACCTCGGCTTCGGGGGCGGAATCCACTACTGCCTCGGTGCCCCGCTGGCTCGCATCGAGATCGCCGCCGCGCTCGGCGCGCTCACGGCCCGCCTGCCCGGGCTGCGCCTGGCGCGCGAACCACAGCGCCGCGGTGAGTTCGTGATCCGCGGGCTGCGCACCCTGCCGGTGGTCAGCGAGCGGCCGTCCTAGGCCGTGGCCTGCGGCCGACCGCGGGCGCGCCGCTCACCCGCACCACCCGCAGCATGCGGACCTCCGCGTCGTCGAGCGGCGCGACGAGCCTCGTGATGCGGCGCACGATCAGCGCGGTCAACCCGGCGACCGTGGCCGCCGCCAGGTCGGTCAGGCCGCTGAGCACCACACCGTCGGCGTCGGCCTGCACGCCGTCACGCATGCGCCACACCACGGTGAGCGCCAGGAGCACACCGTTGCCGACCCACGCGGCCCACCAGCCGAACACCAGCCGCGACGGCCGTGGCCGCACGTCCGCGGGGCGGCGTAGCGCCGCGTGTTCCAGCTCGGCCAGGATCGACCCGGCGAGCACCAGGTTCGGGCCCGGCACGAGCGTGCCCAGGACCACCTGCCACGCAGGGCGGGGCGGCTCGAGCCCGGAGTCCTCGGCCGCGGCCGAGCGGGCGACGAACAACCACCACAGGGTCACCGCGAACGCGAACAGCGCCAGCACGAACGTCAGCAGCGAGAACGACAGCACCAGCGCGTCGGAGGTGCCCACCACGCCGGGGCGCAGCGCCGAGTCGCGGCTGTCGACCAGCAGCGCGTACCGCCAGAACTCTCCGATGGCGGCGATGGTGGCCAGCACCGCGAGCGTCCACAGCACGGTCGTGGCGTTGCGGGCGATCATCCGCAGCCGCTGCGCCGGCGCCTGCGCGCCGGTGGGGGTGCCCGGCACCGCGGTCGGCCAGCGCCACGTCAGGTGCGGAAACCCCCAGCGCGGCGGTGCCGGATACGACGGCGGCCCCAGGTAGGGCCGGGGCTGGGCACGGCGGGGCCGCGGCGCGCCGGCCGGGGTCGTCGCCACCCAGCGCACCCTCATCCGCTCCCGCGGCTGCCCCGGCTGCACGGCTCAGAGCACCTCGGGCGGCGTGCGTTCGTCGTCACTGACCAGCGCGCGTCCTTCGGTCTGCCACGACTTCATGCCGCCGGCGACGTTCACGGCGTCGACCACACCGGCCGCGTTCAGCCAGGCGGCGGCTCTCGCGGAACGGCCGCCGGTGCGGCACACGACGTACACCGGCCGGTCGTCGGGCAGCTCGGCCAGCTCCGCGGCGCGCGAGGGCAGTTCACCGAGGGGGATGTGCAGCGCTTCGGGGGCGTGCCCCGCGGACCACTCGTCGGGCTCACGGACATCGAGCAGCACGAGCCCCTCCGACGGCAGGTCGGAGACGGAGGCCGTGGGCACTTCGGCAGGGTTCACCACGGCCACATCGTCGCATGTCGGACCGTGGAACGCGCGTGAACCTACTTGCGATGCCTGCCGCCGCCGCGCGAGGACCGGGGCCGCTCGTCGAGCCTTCCGAACCGGGCGACGGCCCTGTCCCGCATGAAGCCGAGCGGGTCGGGTGCGTGCAGGCGCAGCATCACGGCGTTGACGTCGTCGGGCACGCGGCGCGCCGTGCCCAGGCTGACGACGACGGTCACGAGGAACGCGGCCGGCACGGTGAACAGCGCGGGTTGCTGCAGAAACCACGGCGCCCAGCTGCCGGTGCGCTCGCTGATGGCGTTGAGCGCGACGGCGAGCAGCACCAGCCCGCCCCCGACGCACATGCCCAGCATCGCGCCTGTCCAGGTGAGCCGTCGCCACCAGATGCCGAGCACCAGCAGCGGGCAGAACGTCGACGCCGCGAGCGCGAAGGACATGCCGACGCTCAGCGACAGGTCCTCGACCGGCAGCGACAAGGCCAGCCCCGCGGGAACCAGGGCCGTGAGCACGGCGGCGAGGCGGAAGTCCCTGACCTTGCCCGCGAGCAGGTCCGTCGCGATCACGCCGGCCACGCTCACCAGCAGCCCCGACGAGGTGGACAGGAAGGCGGCGAAGGCGCCCGCCGCCGTGATGGCCACCAGGATCTGACCCGCCACGCCGGGCAGCATCTGCGAGGGCACGAGCAGCACCGCCGCGTCGGTGTTGCCGGTGACCAGCAGTTGCGGCACGTACATCCGCGAAAGGGCCCCGATCATCACGGGGAACAGGTAGAACAGCCCGAGCAGCAGCAGCACCTGCACGGTGGTACGGCGCGCCGCCTTGCCGTCGGGGTTGGTGTAGAAGCGCACGAGGACGTGCGGAAGGCCCATCGTGCCGAGGAACGTCGCGAGGATCAGCGAGTACGTGCCGAGCATGTCCTCGGCCGTCTTGGCCGGGCGCAGCCAGTCCGCGTTCTGCAGCGCGCCGTCGCTGACCACGGGCACGTCGGAGCGGGCGGGAAACCACAGGGTCGTGCCCTCGGCCACCGGGTACTCGGTGCCGGGGCTCCAGACGGTGACGTTCGGCGAGTCCGCAGGAACACGCACCGACGTCGGCTCGTCCACGCGCAGCAGCACGTCGGTCTCCACGGTGAGCGTGGTGTCGTCGGTGAACCGGGGCGGCGCCTCCTGGCTCAGCCCGCCCGCGGATCCGGCGCCGTTGCTGCCGAAGAACACCACGCACAGCACGAACGTCGGCACGGCCAGCGCGAACAGCTTGAGCCAGTACTGGAACGCCTGGACGAGGGTGATGGCGCGCATGCCGCCTGCCATGACGTTGAACGCGATGACCACCGTGACCGCGACGACGCCGACCCAGGCCGGTGCGGGCAGGATCGTCGCGAGCGCGATACCCGCGCCCTGCAGCTGCGGCAGCATGTAGAGCACGCCGATGAACACGACGAACCAGGTCGAGAGCGTGCGCAGCGACGTGGAGCCCAGCCGGGCCTCCATGAAGTCGGGCAGCGTGTAGGCGCCCGAGCGGCGCAGCGGCGCGGCGACGAACAGCATCAGCGCCAGGTAGCCCGCGGTGAAGCCGATCGGGAACCACAGCGCGTCGGCGCCCTCCTTGAGTACCAGACCCGCGATGCCGAGGAACGACGCGGCCGAGATGTACTCGCCGGAGATGGCGGCGGCGTTGCGCCGCGAGCGCACGGTGCGCCGGGCGACGAGGAAGTCGTGGGTGCTGCTGGCGAACCGGGACGAGCGCTGACCCAGGTAATAGGTCACCACCATGACCAACGCGATGCCGGTGAGGGCCCAGACGTTCAACTGCACTCAGTTCTCGATCATGTCGACGAAGTCGCGTTCGTGCCGCTCGGCCAGCCGGTTGTACCACAGGCCCGCGCCGAACAGCAGGGGAAACGGTGCGACCCCGAGCAACAGCCACGCCACCGGCAGACCGATGAGCCGCAGCTCGGCGAAGTCCGGAGACAGGAAGAAGGCCAGCGGCAACGCACCGAGCGGGAGCACCACGAGCGCGGTCAGCAGCAGCCCGGTACGCAGCTGCACCTTGATGAGGTCCTTGATGAGCAGCTCGCCCCAGCTGGTCTGCTGCTCGAGCTCCACCCGCGCGCGCAGGGAGCTGGGCGAGCGGCTCGGCTCGGCGAGCACCACCCGCTGCCTGCGGATCTTCGGCGGGGGCTGCGGTTCCGGCTGCGGCGAGGGTTGCTGGTCCTCGCCGGGCTGCGGGGCCGAGGGCTGCTTTCTGGGGACGTTCTTACCGAGGGTCGGGTCCGGTTCGCGGATGCCGCCGATCCTGCGGTAGAAGTCGTCGGTCATGGTCGGCTACCCGCTGCGGGACGCGCCGACCAGCCTGTCCTTGAGCTCCCGGGTGTGCCGCCTGCTGACCGGAAGGACCTTCTCGTCGTTGCCGATCACGACCTGGTAGCCGCCCTGCCCCATGCGCAGCTCGGTGATGAGCGGCAGGGCGACCAGGAACGACCGGTGGATGCGGACGAAGCCCGCCTTCTCCCAGCGCTCCTCCAGTTGCGCCAACGGGATGCGCACGAGGTGGCTGCCCTCCGTGGTGAACAGGCGTGCGTAGTCACCCTGCGCTTCCACCCAGCGCACCGAGGACCGCGGGATGAGCTTGGTGGTGCCCGCCAGCTCGACGGGGATGACCTCGTCGTCGGCCTTGATCGACTCCGGGCCCTGGCTGGGTTCACGAGCGGGCAGGCTCTGCAGCTTCTCGACGACCCTGGCCACCGCCTTGTCGATGCGCTCCTGCCGGGCAGGCTTGAGCACGTAGTCGACAGCGCCCAGGTCGAAGGCGTCGACGGCCTCGTTGGCGTGGCCGGTGACGAACACCAGCACCGGGGCCGGGTTCAGCGACGCGAACACGCGCGACATCTCCATGCCGGAAAGGCCGGGCATGTTGATGTCGGCGAACACCGCGTCCACGGGCGGCAGCCCGCGCTCCTTGCGCACCCTGATCTCGTCGTCCTCGGAGCCGAGCAGCCGCAGCGCCTCCGAGGCGTCGACGGCCGGGATCACGCGGCCGACGTGCGGGTTCGACTCCAGGCAATGCCGCAACTGGTCGAGCCCAGGGAGCTCGTCGTCCACGGCAAGGACGAGGAGCCTTCGGGTGTCATCGTGAGCACTCACAGTGACATGCATCCTGCCGTCCGGGACGTCCAATGTCTACACCGCTTGTGGGCGAAATCGCACCGCCGCCCAGGCTACAGACCGAATCGTGACCATGCCGTGCGGTCGGCCACCGCGTCGAGCAACGCCGCCGCGGGCGCACCGACCCCCAGCCTGGCGAGCAGCGGCTTCTTCGGCTCCGCGACCACGATCTCGGCGTCCGGGTAACGCTCGGCCAGCACGTCGCGCAGGTTGCCGACGCCGTCGACGAGGCCCAGCTCCAGAGCCTTGGCTCCCAGCCACACGTCGCCGCTGAACAGCTCTTCGGCGTCGCTGAGCCGATCGCCCCTGCGCTCGCGCACCCAGCCGACGAACATCTCGTGCAGCTGGCCGTGCAGCTTGCGCAGCCACTCGACGTCCTCGGGCTTCTCCGGGCTGAACGGGTCGAGCCGTGCCTTGTTCTCGCCGGCCGTGTAGAGCCTGCGCTCGATGCCGAAGCGCTCGAGCAGGCCGGTGAAGCCGAAGGTGCCGGTGATGACGCCGATCGAGCCGACCATGGAGGTGCGGTGCGCGTAGATCTCGTCGGCCGCGCAGGCCAGCCAGTAGCCGCCCGAGGCGGCCACGTCCTCGGCGAAGGCGAGCACCGGCTTGCCGTGCTTGTCGGCCAGCTGCCGGATGCGCTCGGCGATCAGCCCCGACTGCGTCGGCGCGCCACCCGGCGAGTTGATCTGCAGCGCGACCGCCTGCAGCCGGTCGTGGTCGAAGGCCCTGGTGAGGGCCGACTCCACCGCCGCGAGGTTGATGACGCCCCTGGCCAGCGGCGACGGCTGCGGGTTGATCACGCCGTGCAGCTTCACCACCGCGACGACATCCTTGCGGTCGGCCCGGTCGCCGAGCACGGGCAGGCGCGAGGTCAGCTTCTCCATGGGACGGTGCGAGCTCATGCCCCGAGGTTAGCTGGCATTCGGCGCGCCCGTCGGCAGCCCGGAGCGGGGGCCCGCGAGCGCCCGGCGTTCGGGCTGCTCGGGCACGTCGGTGGCGAACTTGAGCATGTCGGGCCGCACACCCCGCACGAACTTCGGCACGCGCATGGTGACCTTCATGCCCGCACCCGGTGCGGTCTCGACCATCAGCGAGTACTTGTTGCCGAACACCTGGCTCATCCGGCGGTTGATGCCGGTCAGCCCGATGTGGGCGCTGCTGGTGGAGTCGCGCATGCCGTCCAGCAGCGCGGGGTCCATGCCCACGCCGTCGTCCTCGACGCTGATCTCGGCCTCGGTGCCGTAGTCCTGCGCGGTGACCGTGACGGTGCCACCCCCCGGCTTGCGGGAGATGCCGTGCTTGACCGCGTTCTCCACCAACGGCTGGATCAGCAGGAACGGCACCACCACCGACTGCACCTCGGGGGCGATCTTGAGCCGCACGTTGAGCCTGCCGCCGTAGCGGGCGCTCTCGATCGTCAGGTAGCGGTCGATGTTGCGCAGCTCGTCGGACAGCGTCGTGAACACGCCGTCGGTGCGGAAGCAGTAGCGGGTGAAGTCGGCGAAGTCCTGCAGCAGCTCCCGCGCCTCCTCCGGGTCGGTCCGGATGAGCGAGGAGATGGTGTTGAGCGCGTTGTAGACGAAGTGGGGCGAGATCTGCGCCCGCAGCGCCTTGATCTCGGCCTGGTGCAGCTGGTTCTTCGTCTCCTCCAGCCGGGCGGCCTCCAGCTGAGTGCCGACGAAGCGGGCCACCGCGTCGGCCATCTGCACGATCCGCTTGCCGCGGGTGCGGCCGACCACGATGAGCACGGCGTCGGTCTTGCCCTCGACGATCAGCGGCACGATGACGGCGGTGCGCATGCGGCAGGTGCCGCGGTGGTTGCACGGCATCTTGTCGTGCGAGACGACCTCGCGCCGGTGCCTGCGGATAGCGGTGCCGATGGTGTCCACCAGGTCGACGTAGTGGTCGTTGGCCTCGCCGTCCCAGGACAGCAGCGTGCCCTCGCCGTCGGT
The DNA here is from genome assembly GCF_003202285.1 of Prauserella muralis. GTDB lineage: Bacteria > Actinomycetota > Actinomycetes > Mycobacteriales > Pseudonocardiaceae > Prauserella_B > Prauserella_B muralis. The sequence continues at coordinate 1,109,053 of NZ_MASW01000001.1, read as the reverse complement.
GATGCCGACCGCGATGCACTTGAGCAACAGCAGCAGGCGCGACGCGACCTTGTCGGCGACAGCCTGGTCGAGACCCTCCCGCAGCTCCAGGGGCGCCTTCGACATGAGGTACACGGCCTCCAGGACGGCGTCGTCGACCGCACCGCTGGGCTTGCGGCTCCTGACCAGCAGCACGATGCAGACGACCGTGAGCACCCCGGCGACACCCCATGGGATGACTTGCGTGGTCAACAGGCCGGACACGGCGTCAATGCTCTGCGCTCACCGGCCAGGGTGCAAGGTCTGGCCGCGTACTTTGTGTGCGTAATTCGCGACAGCCCGTTGTGACGCAGCGTGTCGGCTCACTTGAGCAGGCGGGACATCCGCCGGTCGGCCAGCGGCTTGCCGCCGGTCTGGCAGGTGGCGCAGTACTGGAACGCCTTGTCGGCGAAGGACACCTCGCGCACGGTGTCGCCGCACACCGGGCACGGCAGGCCCGTGCGCGCGTGCACGCGCAGCCCCGAGCGCTTCTCGCCCTTCAGCCGGGCGGCGTCCTGGCCCACCGAGCGCTCGACCGCGCCGGTGAGCACCTCGTGCATGGCCTCGGCCAGCCGGTCCAGCGCCTCGGCGGTGAGCTTCGCCGGTGTCGCGTACGGCGAAAGGCGTGCCATGTGCAGGATCTCGTCGGAGTAGGCGTTGCCGATGCCCGCCATGACCCGCTGGTCGGTGAGCACCGTCTTGAGCCGGGCCGTCTGCCCGGCCAGCAGCGTCCCCAGCCGGTCCCGGTCGAGCTCGAGAGCGTCCGGCCCGAGCCGCGCGATGCTCGGCACCTCGGCCGGGTCCCGCACGATCCACACGGCGAGCCCCTTCTTGGTGCCCGCCTCGGTGAGGTCGAAGCCCGGCCCCGACAGGTGCACGCGCAGCGCGATGGGTCCCTTGCCGCCCGGCCGGGGCGGAGCAGGCGACAGCGAGTCGGACCAGCGCAGCCAGCCTGCCCTGGCCAGATGCACGATCAGGTGCAGGTCGCCGCACTCCAGGTCGAGGTGCTTGCCGTGCCTTCCCGCGCCGGTCACCTCCCGGCCGTGCAGCTCGGTCCACTGCGGCGTCACCGTCTTGAGCACGGACAATGAGACGACGTCCACCCGGCTCACCGTGCGGCCGACGGCGTGCTCACGCAGGTGGTAGGCGAGCGCCTCGACCTCCGGTAACTCGGGCATGGTTCACTCGCTCACTCGACGGGGTGCAACGGACCTTCGAAGTCCGGCAGGTCGTGCCTCTGGATCGACTTGGCGATGCGGTTGACCTCGCCGCGCACGGTGAAGATGCCGCGGATGGTGCCGACCCAGCGTTCGGAGGGCCGGTCGCCCATCGGATCGCCCTCGGTCTCGGCGACGACGGTCCACGGCCTGCGCAGTATCCAGCGCAGCGGGAAGAACAGGGCGACCAGCAACACCGCCAGCGGCACCCAGGCGGGCACCACCACGTCGTCGGGCATCCACACCACCAGGATGATGGCGAGGAAGAGGGCGACGAACATCATGACGACGCCGGGCGCGTAGCTGGCGGCGACGTCGTGCTCGAAGTCGTCGGCCGTCGCGGGCCTGCGCCACTCCATCTGGGCACGAATGACCCATTCCCGGCCGTCAGATCCCCGGACCAGCCGGTTCATCACTGCCCTCCGCAAGCCCGCCCGAGCAACTCTGGTGAAAACGGTACCGTGATCGTCAGCGTGGCGGGAAGCCCGCGTGCTCGTTCGGGCCGCACCCCCGCGCGGCGTGCTCGTGGTACTCGCGATCGTCGTGGTCGCGCGCGGGAGCCCAGGACGGTGGCCCGCCCCGGCGACAGGCGTCATCGTCGGCGTGCCCGTCGTCCTCGCCGGACTCCTCGAAGGACGAGGGCGCCGGTGTGGTCGAGGGTGCGGGCGACTTCTTGCTCTGCCCCGGTGGCTCATCCGGTTTGCCCGACGCCGAGCCGGACTGCGCCGGAGGCGACTCCGGCTTGCCGGGCGAGTGCACCGGTGTGCGGCCCGGCGACGAGGTCGCGGGCTCGCTGGTGCCCATGGGCGTCCCGGTGGGCGGGCTCTCGGCGGGCGGGTCGCTGCGCGGCCTGCCGTTGCCCTGTCCGTTGTCCTCGCCTGTGCCCCTGCCCGCGCCGTTGCCCTTCCCGGGGGCACCGCCCGCAGCCACGCCCGGCAGCTCGGTGCCGCCGGCCGGGGTCTGCGGTGGCTTGGCCTCGCCCGCGATCTGCACGCCCTCCGGAGCGGTGTACTCGGTGGCCGGCTGCTCGGCGGGTTCGGACTCCGCACCCGGCCGCGCGCCCGCGCGGTGCTGTTCGAGGTAGTCCTGCACGGTGTGGCCGGTGCCGGGCACCACGGCCGAACCCAGCCGCTCCGACGGGCGCGGCTCGGCGATGTGCAGTTCGGCGCTGTTGCCGTCGCTCGGCAGGCCGATCTGGTCCTGGGTGTGCGGATCGGAGGGACCCACCATGCCCACCACGCCCACGGCGGCGGTGGAGGCCAGCGCGAGGCCGACCTTGACGTTGGCGCCGACGGCCACCGCCGTTCCGCCGAAACCGCTCGTGGCGGCGAGGCCACCCGCGCTGCCCGCGCTCGCGGCCGTGACGCCGCCGGCCGAGGTGGTCGTGCCCGCCGAGGCCGTCGCCGAGCCGGCGGCGCCGCCGAGCCCGGCCGTGCCTGCCCCGGTGGCCATGCTCGCCAGCCCGGCGGCGGGAACGAACAGCACGATGACACCCGCGTGGGCGCGCAGGGAGGAACAGACCTCCCGCAGCTCGTCGTGAGTCGAGCGGCACGAGGCGCACGTGCCCAGGTGTGCCTTGATCTTGCGGGCCTCGGCGCCGGTGACGCTGCCCGCGGTGTAGCCGCCGAGCTTCTCCATCACGGTGCGGCAGCCGTCGGAGCTGCGGTCGACCGCGAGGTGGGCCTGCAGGTACGCGGCGCGCAGGCCGAGCCGGGCCCTGCGGGCCAGCGCGGCGGTGGCGTTGGCGCTGAGCCCGAAGTCCCGCGCCGCGTGGGCGGGCTGCACTCCCTCGACCTCGGTCTGCCACAGCACGGTGCGCCAGCGCTCCGGCAGGCTGGAGAACGCGCGGGTGATGAGGGTGCTTTCGGCCGTGCGGTTCTGCGAGTCCGCCCCCGCGCCGACCCGGTTGGTCAGCTCGTCGTCGGTGACCGGGACGTCGCGTCGCGCTCCGTGCCACTCCCAGCAGACGCGGCGCGCAACGGTCAGCAGGTACGCCCGTACGTTGTCGCGCGGGCCGTTGCCGCGGCGCACGGCCTGCAGGACGCGGAAGAACGTCTCGGCGGTGATGTCCTCGGCCTCGGAGCTGTCGGAGGCGAGACCGCGGGCAAGGCGCCGTACGGCGGCCGCGTGCTGCTCGAAGAGCTCCCCGAAGGCCGCGTCCTCGCCGACGCGCAGGCGTCCAAGCAGTGCCGGCTCATCGGATCCGGAAACGGCACGATCCATCCAGCCAGGCACCCCCTCCGGGCCGTAGCCCTTTCGGTTGAACGTTGAACACCATACGGAGCCGCGCCGGTGGCGTCACCCCTTGTACTACGGACGTGACCTAATGCCCCCACATCGGGTGCCTCGCGACCCCGGATCGCCATGGGTATAGACTGTGCCACGCACGCCTCGAGAGGGCAGCACAGGCGGACGTAGCGCAGCTGGTAGCGCATCACCTTGCCAAGGTGAGGGTCGCGGGTTCGAGTCCCGTCGTCCGCTCTCCGGTTTTTCAACGGCCTCCCCCGCTCGGGGGAGGCCGTTTTCCGTCGCAGGCCGTTGCGAAAAGCCGCAACGCGCTACTCCATTCGCCAAGTGGTATGGACCACTTTGGCGAGTCTTCTCCCGGGTGCGATTGGGCCGGTCAGTGGTCTACACCATTGGCGGGTCGGCCGAAAATCGTTGACACACCTGCATGAAGGGAGACGACGATGTTCGGCACACGTGCGCGTCGAGCACTGGGCATCGCCACGCTCGGGCTCATACCGCTGGCCGCCCCGGTGGTGCTCGCCGGCAGCGCCTCGGCCCACGGCTACACGCAGAACCCGCCGAGCCGGTCGCTGCACTGCCACCAGGGTGCGGTGAGCGACTGTGGTTCGATCCAATGGGAGCCGCAGAGCGTCGAAGGCCCCAAGGGCTTCCCCGAAGCCGGTCCCGCCGACGGCACACTCTGCGCGGGCGGCAACGCACGCTTCGCCCAGCTCGACGACCCGAGCAAGCCCTGGCCGCAGCAGCCCATGACGAGCGGGCAGGACTTCGAGTTCCGGTGGGAGCTGACGGCCGCGCACGCGACCACCTCGTTCCGGTACTTCGTCACGAAGGACGGCTGGAACCCCGGCGCCCCGCTCTCGCGCGCGCAGCTGGAGCCCGCGCCGTTCCTGACCGTGGACTTCGGCGGCAGGCGCCCGCCGTTCACGGTGACCCACACCGGCAGGCTGCCCTCCGGGAAGAGCGGCCATCACATGATCTTCGCGGTGTGGGACATCGCCGACACGGCCAACGCGTTCTACTCCTGCGCCGACGTCAACTTCCGCTAGCGGGTGGGTTCCTCGCTCAGGCGGCGTCGACCCGGAACGGATCGTGCTCGGCGAGCAGCTTGTCCAGCCTGGCCTGGTCGACCCTGCTGACCAGGTAGCTGTCCTCCTGCCGGTCGCGGACGCACTTGGCGAGCGTGAAGGCCGACGTGACGGTGTAGAGGATGCCGATGGCCAGAAAGGCTCGCACCCAGCCGTCCACGGGCAGGTACGCGATGCCGATGGCAACGGCGACGAGCGCGACCCCGAACGAGATCGCCGCCTGAGCGAAGAACGCCGCCGTGGTGGGCGGTGAGACCTTGGCCGAAGAAGTCATGGAACAAGGGTCGGCCGCCGGCCGGCGGATGTCTTGAGTACTGCTACTCACCTCGACCGCTCCCGGGTCTGACAGAGTTCCGGGCTACGACCCGGAATCCTGTTCGTGGTGCTCGCGGCCAAGTTGAAGCTTGGACCGGGTCAGGGCGTCCGTCTGCGCACCGTGCGCTACGGAATGGCGGATGCCGTTGTAAACGAGGTCCCAGAGGTCGCGGTTGGCGTACATTAGATCCAGGCCCGTATCCGCCTCGTGTCCATGCACGTCATACAGATGGATGTTGTACCCGCCGGCCGTCCCTTTGAGCTTGACGGCCGTCAGCTCGTAGATTCTGACGATCTCACCGCGCGTATTGAGCCAGTCGGCCCCTGCGGATATTTTGTGTCCTTTGGGAAGTATCCATGCGATCAGGCCAAATGCGGCCAAAACTGCCCAGACATACCACTCGCCAGCCCAAGCCCAGCCCGATTTGAAGACGGCAAGGAGCAGGCATGCTACAACAGTGACCCCCGAAAACCACCATTGCATCCTCCTGTCTCCGTAGTGCCACTCAAGGGGTGGACCACCGCCCTCGGGCCCGGGGAGCACCTTCTTGGAGTGGTAGGGCTGCTTGGGCGCCGGCTCGTCGTTCTCCTCTCTGGGGTTCACGGGCGCACGGGGTGGACGAGGCTCGCCCTTGTACGGGTCCGGCCCGGGGCGGGAGATCTGTCGTCACGGTGCCGTACTTTCGGTAGTCAGAGCGCGGGGCCAAGCGATATGCCGGCTGGAAGGTCCACGCCCTTTCTTGGGCTTCTTCCATGACCTCGATTGCGGCCTGGACATCAGGGCCCATGAATTCTTCGAGATCCCGGCACCGACCGGCGCGACCACACCGTGGCCGACGCCGCTACCCGTGGACGCCCGGCCTACTTCTCCACGCCGAGGCCGACCGGGCAGGACACGCCCGTGCCGCCGAGGCCGCAGTAGCCGTTCGGCACCTTGTACAGGTACTGCTGGTGGTAGTCCTCGGCGTAGTAGAACTCGCCGAGCGGCGCGATCTCGGTGGTGATCTCGCCGTGGCCCGCCGCGCGCAGCGCCGACTGGAACGTCTGGCGGGAGGCCTCGGCCTGCTCGCGCTGGCCGTCGTCGGCGTAGTAGATCGCCGAGCGGTACTGCGTGCCCACGTCGTTGCCCTGCCGCATGCCCTGCGTCGGGTCGTGGCCCTCCCAGAACACCTTCAGCAGGGTCTCGTACGACACCTGCGCCGGGTCGAACACCACCAGCACCGCCTCGGTGTGCCCGGTGCGGCCCGTGCACACCTCCTCGTACGTCGGGTTGGGCGTGTAGCCGCCCGCGTAGCCGACGGCCGTGGAGTACACGCCGGGCGTCTGCCAGAACAGGCGTTCGGCTCCCCAGAAGCAGCCGAGCCCGAACACGGCCGTGCGCAGGCCGTCCGGGAACGGCGGCTTGATCCGCCGGTCGGGATGCACCGCGTGCACGTCGGGCGTCACCAGGGGTTCGGCGTGCCCCGGCAGCGCCTCCTCGGCGGACACCGGACGGGTCTTGTCTCGACCGAACAGCGACATGCTCCCATCGTAGCGACACCATGTCGCACCAACAGGTGACGCGATAGTGTGCGAGACGTTCCGGGTGGTCAGGGGGTCGCGATGACTTGGCAGGAAGAGTTGCGTCGGCTCGACGCCGACCTCGCCGCCGGGCGCATCACCCATGACCAGCACCGTCGCCAGCGTGACGAGATCCTCGCCGAAGCCTCCGGCATCCCGCTGATGTCGCCCGTGCCGAGCCCGCGCAGGCGTTCGGCGGACAAGACAGGCCAGCCACGCTGGGAGGCGGCCAACCCCGCGCACCAGCAGCCGCCGCCACCACCGGCAGGCCCGCCACCGGCGCCACCCGGCCATCCCGCGCCGTCACCGCCGTCACCGCCGTCGCCTGGCCCGGCGCCGCAGACCCCGCAGGCCGGACCGGAACCCGTGACCCGCAAGCTCGACCCCACGGCGCTGCTGGCCAGCGACCGGCAGACCACCGCGCCGAGCCCGGCCGACGAGCGGCCCACGGACTCGATGCCCTACCCCGACCGCACGTCGGCACGGCCCGCCGAACTGACCATGCCCATCACCAGGGTCGGCGCCCGCCCGGAGCCGTTCGCGGGGCCACCGCCGCCCGGCGCACCACACCGGGAACCTCCGGCCAACCGCGGCGCGGCCCGGACGTGGCTGCTGATCGCGCTCGCCGTGCTCGTCGCCCTCGCCGCCGTCATCGGCGGTGCCTGGTGGCTCGGCCGCGGCGGCAGCGACCCCGGTGGCGGGCAGGCGGTGCAGGACACGACCGCCCGCACCGCGGAACCCGCGCTGGAGGACCGGCTGCCCCGGCTGCCGGGCAAGCCGAACCCCAACAGCTCGACGATGAGCGTGGACAAGGGCCTCGAGCTGGGCCTGTACTCCGCCGAGGACGCCGAGGCCATGCGCCGGGGCGGTGCCCGCGAGGTGGTCTACCGCTCGTCGTCGGACGGCGCCCACCTGACCGACGGCTACACCGTCATCGCCCTGCCCACACCGTCGGCCGCGCAGGCCGAAGCCCTGGCGGGCGAGCTGAACCGCAGCATCACCGCGCGGGGGTTCACCCGCGTCCCGCTCGACGGCGAGCAGGGCCTGGTCGCGCTCAACCGCACCGACTCGACGGGCCGCGTGAGCGTGGTCTGGTACGCCTCCGGTGACACCACCGTGGGCATCGGGGTGTCGCAGGCCGCCGACGGCGACGAGAACCAGCTCAGGGAACGGCTGGTCCGCACGATCGACTCCGTGTCGGCCGTGCTGCCACAGGACTGAACCAGACGGGCCCGGCAAACGGCGCAAACCGGGGAGGTCACAATTCGACCCGCGCCGCCACGCAGGACCGTGAGCGTGCAGAATGTGGCTCGTCCGAACGCATCGTGACGCGGGGCCGTGGCGAGCCGCCGCCAAGTGAGCAGGGGGTCCAGGTGTCCTGGCAGGAAGAGTTGCGCAAGCTGGACGAGGAGCTTGCATCAGGCAGACTCTCCGCGGACGACTACCGGGTTCGCCGGGACCAGGTGCTGTCGTCGGCGGTGGCCCACGGGGACGACTCGGCAGCCGGGACACCGCAGAGCCCCCAGACCCCGCAGCAGCCCGATCAGCAGCAGCCGAGCCAGCCGCAGAACCAGCAGGACCAGCAGGGCGGCGGCCAGAACGCCGACTCCACCCAGGTGATCCCGCCGGTCACGCCGCCCGCCGACTCGGGCGCCGAGCGCACGCAGGCCGTCCCGCCGTGGCAAGCCCAGCAGCCACAGCAGCACCCGCAAGCCCAGCCGCCACACACCGGCTACCCCCAGCAGCACCCGGCGGGGCCCGTCTCCCCCGCGGGTGGCTTCCAGCAGCCGGCCTCGCCCGCCGGTGGTTTCCAGCAGCCCGGCGCGCCGTCGCCCGCGGGCGGCTTCCAGCAGCCCCACCAGCCCCCGCAGCAGATGCCGTGGAACGCGCCCGACCCCGACCAGAGCCCGCCGTGGGGCGGCAGCGACTTCCCGCCGATCGCGCCCACCGGCTCCTCGGAGTGGGCCGCGCAGGGCCCCGAGGGCTTCGACGACAAGCCCGGCGGCGGCAAGGGCAAGCTGTTCGCCGGCATCGGTGCGGTGGTGCTGCTCGCCGCCATCGCCGTGGGCGCCTTCCTGATCTGGGGCACCGGCGGTGACGACAACGGCGGCGGCGACAACCAGGCCGGCGGGCAGCCCCCGGCCAGCTCCGCGGCGCCGTCGTCGTCGCAGCCGCCGCCGGACCCGTTGCCGCTGAACGACCTGCCCGGCAACGAGGAGGCGCACCCGGAGGTCAAGACCTTCGACGACGTGCCCGACCTCAACTACCTCAACGACCAGGAGCTCGAGTCCTACCAGCGGACCGAGCCGGGCGACGCCAAGTTCGCCGTGTACCGCATGGACAACGGCAACGTGGCCGCACTGCTGCTCACGCAGGTCGGCGACGCGGGCGCGGCCAGCGACGAGGTGTCGAACCTGACCTACATCCAGACCACCAACGGCGCCCAGCGCGTGCTCGACGGCGTTCCGGACAACGTCCGCCTCACCGCGTTCACCGACCCGAAGAACAAGCAGAAGGTGCAGCTGCGCGGCCACTACCTGGCAGGCGACGTGCTCGTGCGCATCGAGGTGAACTCCGAGTCCGGGCTCGACTCGGCGCGCAGCGACTTCGACAAGATCCTCGATGCCCAGCTGGAGGTGCTCCCGGCAGGTGCGTGAGCAAGCCGACGTGACGGCGTGCACGATCGTCGCACGGAACTACCTGCCCGCAGCGCGGGTGCTGGCCCGGTCCTACCTGGCACAGCACCCCGACCACGACTTCGTCATCGGGGTCATCGACGGCGACGCCACCGACGCCGGTGAACGCGACGGCTACCGCGTCGTCGACCCGTCGGCGTTCGGCATCGACACCGAGACGTACCTGCGGATGGCCACCGCCTACTCGGTGACCGAGCTCGCCACCGCCGTCAAGCCGTTCCTGCTGCGCGAGCTGCGCCGTGCCGCCACCGTGGCCATCTATCTCGACCCGGACATCCAGGTGTTCGCCCCGATGCCGGAGCTCGCGGAGCTGGCCGCCGAGCACGGCATCGTGCTCACCCCGCACTTCACCGCGCCGCTGCCGCGCGACGGCAAGGAGCCCGACGACGCGGTCATCATGGGCACCGGCATCTTCAACCTCGGCTTCGTCGCCGTGGGGCCGGGCTCGGGTGGCTTCCTCGACTTCTGGGCGGGCAGGCTGCGCCAGGACGCCATCGTGGCGCCCGAGCGGCAGCTGTTCACCGACCAGCGCTGGGTGGACCAGGTGCCCGCGCTGTTCCGGCACACGATCATCACCGACCCCGGCTTCAACGTGGCCTACTGGAACCTGCACGAGCGCGACATCGCGCGCGCCGCCGACGGCACCGTCACCGCGGGCGGAAGGCCGCTGCGGTTCTTCCACTTCAGCGGCTACCGGCCCGAGCGGCCGTGGCTGCTGACCTTCCACTGCGCCCGCAAGCCGCGCGTGCTGCTGTCGGAGAACCCCGAACTGCGGCGGCTGTGCGACGACTACGGCGCCGCGCTCAAGGCCGCCGGGTACGCCGAGACGCTCGACGCCGTGCCCTACGGCTTCGCCACCTTCGGTGACGGCACACCGCTGCCGCAGGGCTGCCGCAGGCTGTTCCGCGACGGCTGGATCGAGGCCGAGCGCAAGGGCAAGCCCGTGCCGCCGCACGCCTACGGCGCCGACGGCGGGGCCGCGCTGCGGTCCTGGCTCGCCTCGCCCGCCGACCACGCGCAGGCGGCCGCCGGGCTGAACCGGCTGGCCCTCGCCGTGTGGGCCTCCCGCACCGACCTGCAGCTGGCGTTCCCGCACCCGACGGGTTCGGACTCGCCCGCCTTCCGCGTGTGGTGCGAGAACTCCGGCGTGGCCGAGGACGTGCTGCCCGAGTGGGCCATGCCGGTGCCACCGCCGGTCCCGCAGGAGCCGGTGGAGGACTTCGGCGTCAACATCCTCGGCTACCTCACCGCCGAGCTCGGGCTCGGCGAGATGGGCCGGATCGTCCACGACGCCATCGTGCGGGGCGGCGTCGACGTCGTCTCGGTGCTGGAGGAGCGGGCGGTGTCCAACCGCACCGGGATCGAGCGGCCCGCCACGACGGGTACGCCGCGTTTCGGCGTGAGCCTGCTCGCGGTGAACGCCGACCAGACGCGGATCGCGCTCGCCAACCACCCGGACGTGGTCCACGACCGCTACCGCATCGGGCTGTGGGCGTGGGAGCTGGAGGACTTCCCCGAGTGGCAGCACGAGGCGTTCGAGATGGTCGACGAGGTGTGGACCATCAGCGAGTTCTGCCGCGAGGCGTTCGCCGCGCACGCGAGCGTGCCGGTGAAGACCATTCCGGTGCCGGTGCGCGACCCCGGCGCCACCGCGCGCCCGCGCAGGGCAGGCGAGCCGGTGCGCTTCCTCTTCGCGTTCGACTTCAACAGCGTCGCACAGCGCAAGAACCCGTGGGGCGCCGTCGAGGCGTTCCGCAGGGCGTTCGGCGAGCGGGACGACGTGCGGCTCGTGCTCAAGACGATCAACGGCGACCTGCACCCGCAGGCGGCCGAGCGGCTGCGGGTGGCCGTCGCCGGTGACGACCGGATCGAGCTGATCGAGCGCTATCTCAGCGTGGCGGAGCTGGCCGACCTGTACGCGACCAGTGACTGCTACGTGTCGCTGCACCGCAGCGAGGGCTTCGGGCTCACCGTGGCCGAGGCGATGGCGCGGGGCATGCCGGTGATCAGCACCGCCTACTCCAGCACCACCGAGTTCCTCGACGAGCGCACCGGCTGGCCGATCCCGTACTCGCTGGTGACCGTCGGCAAGGACTGCCACCCGTACCACCCCGAGGCGCTCTGGGCCGATCCCGACCTCCACGCGGCGGCCGAGGCGATGCGGCAGGTCGCCGACGAGCCGGAGGTGGCTGCCGCCCGCGGCGCCGCCGCACGGGAGCACATCCTGCGGACCCGCTCCATGGAGGCGGCCTCGGAGTGGCTGTGTACCGAGCTGCGCAGGGCCCACGAGACGTGGCTGGCCCGCAGGGCGCCGGTCGAGACCGAGCCGCCGGAGCACCCCCTGACCCCTGTACGGTCCGCACGGGAGGCACTGCGCTGGCGGCCCGACCCGGGCTCGGAGTCCCGCACGCCGCTCGCGCCCGCGGTCCGCAAGGCCGTGTTGCGCGCGATCGACCACTACGACGTGCACCAGCGTTCGGTGCTCGGAGCGCTGCTCGACGGCACCGAGGACACCCTGGGGAGGCTGCTGCAGCGCATCGAGTCGCTGGAAGCGGCGCTCGGCGACACCCACCGGATGGCGGCGGGGGCCGACCAGGCAGGCAAGCGGCGGGACGCCGCGCTGCGGGCGCACCAGGCCGACATCACCGAGCTGCGCCGCCGCCAGCCGGAGGCCGAGCGGTCCGTGCGCGAGGTCGAGCGGCGCGTCGACCGGGTGGAGCAGAGCCAGCAGGAGCTCTCGGGTGAGGTGGCGGCACGGCAGGACACGGTGCACGAGATGTTCCAGGCGCGCGACCAGCGGCTCGACAGCGACGAGCACTCGATCCAGCGGCTCAGCCGGGACGTCGAGGCGATGCTCAACGCGGCGCGGCTCGTACACGCGCCGGTTCCGCAGGGCGCGGACGTCGTCGTGTGCGACGCGGGCATCCTGCTGCTCCCCGACGACAAGGTCATGCTGCCGTGGATCCGGCACCACCGTTCGTGGGAGCACGACGAGGCCGCGCTGATGGCGCGGATCGCCGCGCGCAGGCCGGGCGGGTTCCTCGACATCGGCGCCCACGTCGGCTACCACACGCTGAGCCTGCTCCGGTCCTGCCCGGCCGTCACCTCGGTGGTGGCTGTGGAGGCCGATCCGGAGAACGCCGAGTTCCTGCGCCGCAACCTGGCCGTGAACCTGCCGAGGACCCAGGCCGGGCTGGTCACGGTGCTGCAGGCGGCGGCATGGGACGCCGACGGCAGCCTCGTGCTGGAGCATCGCGAGCTGGACAACAGCGGAGACCACCGGGCGCGTGAGGCCGACGGCTCCGCCGGGCCACTGGTCACGGCCGTGCGGCTGGACGGCAACCCCGACGTCGTCCGGCAGCCGGTGAGCCTCGTGAAGACCGACCTGCAGGGCAGGGACCACCGGGCGCTCGCCGGGCTGCAGGAGTCCCTGGAGCGCGACCGGCCCGACGTGCTGTGCGAGTTCTGCCCCGGCGCCATCGAGGAACTGGGCGACGACCCGGCCGCGGTGCTGGCCGCCTACCGCAAGTGGGGTTACCGCCCCGCCGTCCTGCTCGCCGGGGGCGGGCTCGCCGAGGAGGAGCCGGACGACTCGGTGATCCGTCAGGCGGAGGGCGACGAGCGCGGGTTCGTCACGCTCTGGCTGCGACCCGCCTGAGCGGTCACGGGTTGGTCTGCACCACGGTGAGCAGCAGCCCGCCGAACCACGCCCCGGCGACGGTCGCGGGCAGCAGCAGCACCGGCAGCAGCCAGGTGGGCAGGCGGGCCAGCAGCAACGCCAGCGGCACCCCGAGCACCACGGCGGGCAGCAGGAACCGGGGCCTGCTCTGCCAGAACGCGCTCGTGCCCAGCGCGGTCGCCACGATCAGCGTCGTGTAGACGTGCGCGGCCGGGCCCAGCCCCGGCACGGTGAAGGCCCACAGCAGGAACAGCACGGCGGCCACCACGACGGCCGCCACCAGCCTGGCCCACAGCGCCGCGTCCCCGCCGAAGGCGTCGGTGAGCCGCTGCCAGGTGAACGCACCGCCGTCGAAGCCCATGTACCAGGCCTCGTTCTGCAGCCAGAACCAGCCGTCGAGCCGGTCGGCGCGGGCGCCCACGTAGAGCAGGTAGGCCAGCAGGCCGAGCGGCGCGAGCCCCGCCGCGGCAACCGGGCGCCAGCCGTCGCGCCTGCGCACCACGGCCACCGCCGCCGCCACGACCACGGCGGCGATGAGGGCGACCGCCGTGCTGCGGGTGAGTCCGGCCAGCACGGTCAGCCCGGCCGCGGGCAGCCACTGCCGCCCGCGCAGCGCCACGAGCGTCCACACCGCCAGCGCCACGAACAGCGCCTCGGAGTAGCCCATGTGCAGCACCACCGAGCCGGGCGCCATCGCCCACAGCCCGGCGAGCAGGATGCCGGTGCGCCTGCCGCCGACGTCGGCGCCGAGGACGTACAGGCCCCACGCGGCGACGCCGCCCGCAGCCAGCGTGACCAGCAGTTCGGCGGCGAGCACGGGAACGCCCACCGTGGCGAAGACCGCCACCAGCCCCGGGTACAGCGGGAAGAACGCGAGGCTCACGGGGGCCGGCCGGCCTTCGGCGTCCACCACCACGTCCTGGGCGTAGCCGTGGCTGGCGATCTCGGCGAACCAGTTGCCGTCGTAGCGGCCGAGGACCTCGGCCAGGGACAGGTCCGCGCGGGCGCACATCACGGCGAGCACCGTCACCGAGACGGCCTGCACCGCGTAGTGCAGAGCCAGCGCGGGCCACACCTGGCGCAACGGCTGCCCGAGGAGGGTGCCGAGCCGGTGGATTGTGAGAGTCACAGCACCCGGCTTTCGGGTAGTGATTCGCCATCCGCCGCTTCGGCGATACCCTTCGATCGGTTCCGGCCGGGTCAGCGAGGTGGAGCTCGTCGTCGTCAGGGGGTGGTCACGCTGGCTGAACAGCCTGCGGGCACCCCGGAAAAGACGCGAATAGTCTTCATCGACATCGGCAGGTCGATCGCCGCGCTGCTGGTGTTCTACACCCATATCCCGGGTCCATGGGTTCGCGCCAAGGGCGAGCACGCGCCCTTCATCGACTTCATCGAGACCTTCACCAGCGACCCCATGCACATGGCGAGACAGGGTATCGGCCAGCTGTCGGTGCCCTTCTTCTTCCTGGTCAGCGGGTTCGTGGTGACGCCGCTGGCCATGCGGCAGGGCCACTTCCGGTTCGGCGTGAACCGGATCATCCGCATCTACCTCCCGCTCGGCTTCGTGCTGGCCCTCACGTCGCTCGCGCTGCTGGCCGGCCTCGAACCGCAGTCGACCTACCAGTCCCAGGAGCTGACCCCGGGGACGTTCCTGACCAACTGGTCACTGGCGAACTACCTGATCTACCCGCAGGTGGTGCTGCTGCCGGTCGCCTGGACGATGATCATCGAGGTCCTGTTCTACCTGCTGCTGTTCGTGCTCCTGCCCGTACTGCGGCGCTCGGTGTGGCTCGCCATCTGCATCGAGCTGACGTTGGTGTTCGTGGTCCTGCTCAGCCGCAGCGCGCTCAACGAGTCGTGGTCGCTGTTCGCGGTCAACGTCTCCTACCTGCCTATCATGATCATCGGTCAGACCATCTGGGCGGTCACGACCAAGCGGATCCCGCTGTGGGCCGGCAGCGTCTTCGGCGCGCTGGCCTGGATGCTGTACGTCTTCGCCGACATCGTCGACGTGGGCCGCATCGACACGTCGTACAACCTCGCGCTGGCCTTCGCCACCGTCTGCTTCCTGATGGGCATGTTCGCGGAGCCGCACCTCAAGCAGCGCCGGTTCTGGACGGAACTGTCCGAGCGCAGCTACTCGCTGTACCTGCTGCACGCGCTCGGCATCTTCGTGATCCTCGGCCTGCTGCGGCCCGCGGTGCCCTTCCCGATCGCGCTGGTGATCATGATCGCGGTGACGTTCGTGGTGGTCGAGGTGAGTTACCGCTTCGTCGAACGGCCGAGCCACGCGCTCGCGAGGAAGCTCTCGCGGCTGCGCGGCAGCAAGCCGGCTCCGCCGCGCGACGACGACCGTTCCGGCCGCGCCGACAGCTCGGCCTCGGCCATCGCCGCGGAGATCACCGTCGAGCTGCCCCGGGTGCAACGGCCACCCGACCGGCCACGGCAGCCGCCGCCACAGCCCGCGCCGTCACAGCCCGCGCCGCCCCGCGGCGGTGAGCCGAGACCCCGACCCCGCACGCCGAACCCGCCACCGCCCCAGCCCGGCAGGCACCGTGCGCCCCAGCCGCTGCCTCCGCGCGCGCCGATGCCGCCGAGAAACAGCGGCAGACCTGCGGCCAACGGCGTGCCGCGGGCGAACGGCGCCCCGCGCCCGGCGCCACCCCGCCCCACCGAGCGACGGACGCTACCGCCGAACGGGTGATATCGGCCGTGTCGGCCAACCTCCTCCCCGGGTGCCACGCCTACCGAGCGGACCATCGGCTCCCGAACCCGGCAGAGGAGGGCGCATGTGGCTCCACATCACACTCGTCGCGATCGTGGCGGCGGTGTTCCTGGTGCGCGTCACCCGGCAGGTGGCCCGCTCGCGGCGCTCGGCGCGCTGATCACCGGCCGGGTTTGACCAGCCCCGACTCGTAGGCGAGCACCACCAGCTGAGCGCGGTCGCGCGCGGCGAGCTTGGTCATGATCCGGCTGACGTGCGTGCGCGCCGTCGCGGTGGAGATCACCAGTTCGCCCGCGATCTCGTCATTGGAAAGGCCGCCCGCCACCAGGGCGAGGACCTCCCGCTCCCGGTCGGTGATCTCCCGGATGGCCGTGGGATCGATGCGCCGGTTCTCGGGCCGGTCGACGAACTCGGCGATCAGCCTGCGCGTGACGGTCGGCGCCAGCAGGGCCTCGCCGTCGGCCACCACCCGCAGCGCGCGCAGCAGCTCCACCGGGTCGGTGTCCTTGAGCAGGAAGCCGCTCGCCCCGCCCCGCAGCGCCTCGTAGACGTAGGAGTCGACGTCGAACGTGGTGAGCACCAGCACCTTCACCCCGGCCAGCTCCTCGTCGGCCGCGATCCGGCGGGTGGCCTCCAGCCCGTCCATGCCGGGCATGCGCACATCCATCACCACGACGTCCGGCCGGTGCTCGCGGGCCAGCGCCACCGCCTCACTGCCGTCGGCGGCCTCGCCGCACACCTCGAAGCCGTCCTCGGTGTCCAGCAGGACCCGAAAGCCCGCGCGCACGAGCGCCTGGTCGTCGGCGAGGACCACCCGGATCGTCATCTACTCCCCCTCGATCGGAAAGACGGCCTTGACCTCGAAGCCTGCCTCACCGGGCCCCGGCCCCGCCTCGACCCGGCCGCCGAGCGCCTCGGCGCGTTCCCGCATGCCGCGCAGCCCGTTGCCTGTCTTCGGTGTGGTGGCGTCGGCCCCGTCGTCGCGCACGGTGAGCTCCAGGTGGCCGTTGTCGCGGCCGAACCGGACGTCCACGGTCCTGGCCTGGTTGGCGTGCCGCACGACGTTGGTCAGCGACTCCTGCAGGATCCGGTAGGCGGCCGCGTCCACCGGCGCGGGCAGCTCACCCGCCGTCCCGCGTACCCGCACGGTGAGGCCCGCGTCCCTGGCGTGGCCGAGCAGTTCGTCCATCTGCCGCAGGCTGGGCGCGGGCGCGTGCAGGTCCCCGGAGCGCAGCACGGCCAGCGTGGCCCGCAGGTCCGTCAGCGCCGTCGCGCTGGCCTCCTTGATGTTGCGCAGTGCCTCCTTGGCCTGCTCGGGCCTGCGGTCGGCGACGTGTGCGGCGACCCCGGCCTGCACGTTGATCATGGCGAGGCTGTGTGCCACGACGTCGTGCACCTCCCTGGCGATGCGCAACCGCTCCTGCTCGGCGAGCCGCTGCCGGTGCTCCTCCTCGTGCTCCCTGGCCGCGGCGACCGCGGCCTTGCGGTTGCGCATCGCCGTGCCGATGCCGACGACGGCGGCGATGCCCGCGACCAGACCGGCGGAGGCGACGCCCGGCACCCAGCCCCGCCCGGACGCGACGAAGGCGATGTAGCCCGCCACGACGAGCGCACCGCCGGCGCTGCCGGCGATCAGCGGACCCCGGACGAGGGCCACCGTGTACAGGGCCAGCGCGGGCAGCAGGATCGCAGGCCCTCCCGGATAGCCGGACCAGTAGTACGTCAGCGCGCAGGCGATGGACACCACGAAAGCCGAGAGCGGGAAGCGGCTGCGCACGGCAAGCGGAAGCGCCGCGCCGACCAGCCACCCGTAGCCGAACACCCCCAGCGGCTCGGCTGCCGGCTGCTGCGACGCGGCGACCGTGGTGGTGGCGAGCACGAACGCGCCGAGAACCAGCGCGCCGAGCGCGTCACCCAGGTACTTCCTTGCCACGAGCATGCGACGAAGTTACTCCGGCACGGTCACGCGGCGCGTCGGCTGAAAAGCGCGTTCCCGCGTTACGCCCCGTGCGGTACCGGCCAGCGCCACCGCGAGCAGGACACCGGCCACGACCTGCGCGTAGTTCAGCAGCAGCTCGGCCGTGCCGCCTTCGCCGGTGGCCAGCGCCGAGGCCGCACCCCAGAAGCCCCACGAGAACAGCGCACCCGACCCGGCCCACGCCAGTACGAGCGGTGTCCGGAACCGGGTGCCTGGGCGGGTGAGCAGCACCGCTCCCGCCACCGCGGCGAGCCCCAGCACGCCGTAGACACCGTCGATGAACCGCACAGCCAGCGTGGCGTCGTCCCTGACCGGGGCGAACACCCACAGCCCGTGCACGGCAGCGGCGAACAGGGCCAGTGCGGCTCCGGTGCCCGCGAGCACACCGGCGCGCCCGGCGGCGGTGACGTGCCCGGTGAACTGCCGCTCCCAGCGCGCCCTGGCGTACAGCACGAACACGGTGAGCAGGGTGATGCCCTGCCACGCGAACCCCCCGTACACGAGCGGCCGGACCCACGGCTCCAGGCCGCCGCCGTCGTGGGCGGTGGTCAGGAAGTCGACGCCGATGGCCGGGCTCGCCAGCGCGATCGGCGCCAGGAACCCGGTGCCGACCCACATGGGGAAGAGCACGAGCCAGCCGGGCAGCCGCTCGCCCCAACGGTGGGTGAAGGCCAGCGCCACCGCGATGGCGACGAACTCCATGCCCGCGGTGAACGCGTTGGCCGCGACCATGACCGGTGAGTCGACGAGGCCGGGGTCGGCGAGCCCGAGCGAACCACCGGTCAGCCAGCTGATCTTGAGGGAAAGGTACGGGAGTGTGCCGAGGACGGCGGCGTAACCGGCCACGAGACGTGCGTTTCTCATACCCCTCAGCCTCGCGGTCCGGGCGCAGCCGCGGTTCCCGCAGGCGAGCGGACCGCCTCCCCCTCGGGAGGGAGCGGGCCGGTTGGCGACGGTCCGGCAGCGAGCCCACGGGCACCGTGGGTACCCGATGCGTGCCGAAGGTGACCTTGGGCGCGGGAACGTCAGGCTTGCGGTTCCCCAGCGGCCGTGAGGGTCACCGGCACTCCGGACACCGCCGCCGTGCCGGTCAGCGCGTCCACGCGCCGCTCGTCGGTGACGTCGTTCGCGCTGACGCCGGCGTGCCGGGTGGCCACCCGCAGCTGGACGCCGTCACGGTGGTGTCCCCAGCCGTGCGGCAGGCTGACGACGCCAGGCATCACCGCGTCGGTGACCTCCACCGGCACCTCGATCTCGCCCGTCGCCGAGGCCAGCCGGGCCGCGGCACCGTCGGTGAGGCCGCGCTCGCGGGCGTCGTCGGGGTGCACCAGCAGCGTGCAGCGCGGCTTGCCCTTCACCAGCCGCGTGCTGTTGTGCATCCACGAGTTGTTGCTGCGCAGCTGCCGCCTGCCGATCAGCACCAGCCCGTCCCGGGGCGGGGAGTCGAGCAGGCGGCGCAGGCGCGGCACGTCGTCGAGGTGGACGCGCGGGGCGAGGTTGACCTTCCGGCCGCGCGTGGCCAGGCGCCCCGGAAGGCGGGGTTCGAGCGGGCCGAGGTCCACACCTTCCGGGCGCCGCTTCAGCGCCCGCAGCGACAGGCCCCTGTGGAGCTTGCGAAGACCGTGCGGACCGGTGCGCAGGCCCAGCTCCAGCAGCACCTCGGGGCCGAACCCGCCGAGCAGGCGCGTGGCCGGGCCACCGCCGAGCACCCGGCTCGCCAGCTCCAGCACGATCTCCCAGTCGTGCCGCTGGTCGGCGCCGCGGCGAAACACCGGCGGCGAGTACCTCGCGGTGTTGCGTACCGCGTAGTGCGCCAGCGCGAGCTCGTAGTGCGACCGTTCCAGGTGGACGGTGGGCGGCAGGATCACGTCGGCGTGCCTGGTGGTCTCGTTGAGATACGGATCGATCGACACCATGAAGTCGAGGCCGTCCAGCGCACGCTCCAGCCGGGGCCCGTTGGGGGTGGACAGCACCGGGTTGCCCGCCGCGGTGATGAGCCCCCTGATCCGTGCCTCGCCGGGAGTGTCGATCTCCTCGGCCAGCGCGGCGACCGGCAGCTCGCCGCCGAACTCGGGCAGCCCACGCACGCGGCTGCGGTAGCGGCCGAAGCTGCCGCGCTGCCCGGCCAGCACCGTCATCGGGATCGTGTCGACGGCCGGGGTGGTGAACATCGCGCCTCCCGGCTCGTCCAGGTGACCGGTGAGCGCGTTGACCACCACCAGCAGCCACGCGGCGAGCCCGCCGAACTCCTGCGTGCACACCCCGACCCGGCCGTAGACGACGGCGCGGGGCGTGCCGGCCAGCTCCCTCGCCAGCTCGCGGATCCGGCCCGCGTCGACGCCGGTGACCGTGGCCGCGCGCTCCGGGGTGAAGTCCCGGCACACCTGACGCAGGATGTCCACGCCGATCAGGCGCGGCGTGAGCCTGCCCGTGCACACCAGGTCCTCGGCGAAGAGCACGTTGACCAGCGACAGCAACAGCACGGCGTCAGTGCCGGGCCGGATGAACAGGTGCTCGTCGGCCAGCCGCGCCGTCTCGGTGCGGCGCGGGTCGAACACCACGACCCTGCCGACCCTGCCGAGCCGGGCCCGCACGCCCGGAGCCGTCATGATGCTGCCGTTGGACACCGCCGGGTTGCCGCCGAGGCACACGAACAGGTCAGTGCGGTCCAGGTCGGGCACGGGCATGAGCAGCTGGTGGCCGAACATCTCGTAGGCCGCCAGCATGTGCGGCAATTGGTCGATCGACGTCGCCGAGTACAGATTGCGCGTGCCCAGCGCCCGGAAGAACGACTGGCCGTAGGTGATCAGCCCGAGGTTGTGCGCCGTCGGGTTGCCCTGGTAGACGGCCAGCGCGTCCTTGCCGTGGCGGTCGCGGACCTCGCGCAGGCCCGCCGCCACCAGTTCGAAGGCGGCCGACCAGCTCGTCTCGAACCACTCCTCGCCCACCCGCACCAGCGGGCGGCGCAGCCGGTCGGGGTCGTGGTGCACGTCGGCGAGCGCGGTCGCCTTCGGGCACAGGTAGCCCTTCGAGAGGGGATCGGCCTCGTCACCCCGGATGTCGACCACCCGATCGCCCTCCACGGTCACCGTGATGCCGCAGGTCGCCTCACAGAGCGTGCAGCTGTGGTGATGCTTCGTGGGCATGGCGCCCACCGTATCGGGGGGAAAACTTCGCGGGAAGGCGTCGGAGAAGGGGGCCGCCGGACGACGATGGGGATGTGACGGAACCACGGACGCGGCCGGATCCGGCGTTCGCGCTGCTCAGCCTCTACGAGCAGGCGTTGCCGGAGGTCTACGGCTACCTGTTGTCCCGTTGCGGAGATCGCACACTGGCCGAGGAACTGACCTCGGAGACGTTTCTCGGCGCTGTCGGTGCCTGCCGGAAGCCGGGTGCACCGCCGGTGAGCACGGCCTGGCTGGTCGGGATCGCCCGGCACAAGCTGGTCGACCACTGGCGCCGGCGAGAACGCGAGGAGCGGGGGCTGCGCCTGGTGCACGAGAGCGAGTCCGGCGAGCTCGACCCGTGGGACACCGAACTGGACGCCCTGCTCGCCAGGCAGGTGCTCGCCGGGCTCGGCGCGCAACACCGCGCGGCCCTGACGCTGCGCTACCTCGACGGGCTGCCCGTGCCCGAGGTGGCCGCCTGCCTCGGGCGGACGGTGCACGCCACGGAGGCACTGCTGGTGCGGGCGCGGGCCGCGTTCCGCCGCCACTACGAGGAGCACTACCGGGAGAAGGAGGGTGGCGATGACTGACGCGTTCGATGCCCTCCGCATGCCCTACGAACCCACCGACCCGGACCCGGCGTTCGCGGCGGAACTGCGCGACGCGCTGCGGGCCGCGGTCCTGACCCCAGGAGCCGACATGACCACCACCGAGGCGCCCGCGCGCGCCGAGACCCGTTCGCTGGCCCCGTACCTCGCGGTGTCCGACGCCCGCAGAGCGTTGGACTTCTACGTCGCGGTGTTCGGCGCCGAACGCAGGGGCGAGCCGATCGTGCTGGACGACGGCCGCGTCGGGCACGCCGAGCTGGCCATCGGCGACTCGGTGCTGATGCTGGCCGAGGAGTTTCCCGAGATCGACCATGTGCCGGCGGAGCGGGGCGGCCCGAGCGTGCGGGTGGAGGTGCCCGACGTGGACGCCGCAGTGGCGCTCGCGGTGGAGCTGGGCGCCGAGCAGCAGGGCCCGGTCGAGGAGAGCGGGCACGGGCGCACCGGCCGCATCCGCGACCCGTTCGGCCAGCGGTGGCTGCTCGCCCAGGCGCCGAGGCGCTCGTCGGCGGGCAGGCCGCGGCCCCGGCACGGCGAGGCCGCCTACTTCACGGTGACGGCGCCCGACGACGAGGCGGCGAAGGCGTTCTACGGTGCCGTGCTGGGCTGGCAGTTCGCCGAGGGCACGGTGCCGAGGGCGTGGCGCATCGAGGGCAGCGGCCTGCCCGACGCGGGCCTGTGGGGCGGGCAGCCCTACCCGGGCTGGAAGCTGATGTACGCGGTCGACGACCTCGACGCGGCCGTCGCCAGGGTCACCGCCCACGGCGGCGAGGTGCGCGAGCGCAGGCGGGAGCCCTACGGCCACACCGCCGACTGCGTGGACGACCAGGGCATCGAGTTCTGGCTGTGGGAGGCCTGAGTGACGGCGCGTGAGCTGTACGACCGCTGGCTGCACGAGCTGTGGAACGGCGAGCTCGACCGGCTGGAACGGCTGGCCGAGGGCGTGGTGGCCGGGGACTTCGTCGGCAACTGGCCCGGCAGGCCCGCACTGGTGCGCGGGCCCGGCCAGCTGGCCGCCGTCATCCGGCAGGGCCGGGAGCTATTCGACGAACTGCGGTTCGAGGTGGCCCTCGGCCCGGTCGGCGACGGTGACCTGATCGCCGCGCGCTGGGCCGCCCACGGCCGCCACGACGGCACGCCGGTGACCTTCCACGGCCACGACCTGCTGCGGCACGCCGACGGCCGGTTCACCGAGTACTGGGTGATCGCCGAGGACCCCTACCGGCCGACGGCGTAGCCCTGCATGCCCCTGGCGTTGGCGGCGGCGCGCAGGATGCCGGTGGCCGGGTCCCGCGACACGGCCGACAGCCTGCCGAGCGTCCACGGGCCGCCGTCCACCACGGCGTGCCCGCGCTCGCGCAGCTCCGCGATGGCGGCCTGCCCGATCCGCGACTCCACCACCAGCTCGCGCGGCGTCCACGCGCGCGGGTAGAAGGAACTCGGGAACGCCGTGGTGTGCCAGGCGGGCGCGTCGATCGACTCCTGCAGGTTCAGGCCGCCGTGCGTGTGCGCGAGCCAGAAGCACAGCTGCCACTGGTCCTGCTGGTCGCCGCCGGGCGTGCCGAACGCGATCACCGGCTCCCCGTCGCGCAGTGCCATCGACGGCGACAGGGTGATGCGGGGCCGCTTGCGTGGCGCCAGCGAGTTCGGCAGGCCCTCCTCCAGCCAGAACATCTGCGCGCGGGAGTCCAGGCAGAAGCCCAGCTCGGGGATGGTCGGCGACGACTGCAGCCAGCCTCCGGAGGGCGTCGCCGACACCATGTTGCCGTCGGCGTCCACGACGTCGATGTGCACGGTGTCGCCGCGGGTCTGGCCCTCGGGGCCCACGGTCGGTTCGCCCAGCGCGCCGGTGCCCGCCTGCCTGCCGCGGGTCTCGGCGAGGATCTTCGGCAGCCGCGGGTCCGGGCCTCCCGGCCGCAGTTCGTCGCCGGCCTGCTCGCCGACGAGGGCGCGGCGCTGCTCGGCGTACTCGCGCGACAGCAGCCACTCCAGGGCGATGCCGGTGTCGGCGCTGTCGCCGTAGTAGGCCTCGCGGTCGGCGAAGGCGAGCTTGGCGCACTCGGTGGCCAGGTGCACGGTGCGTGCCGTCGGCACACCGTCGACATAGGACAGCTCGTCGCGGAAGCCCTCCAGCAACCGCAGCTGCTGCGCCAGCACGGGCCCCTGCGTCCAGCCACCGCACTTGACGAGGCTCCACTCGCCGAAGTCGGTGAGCAGCGCGTCCTCGTAGGAGGCCTCCCAGCTCGCCAGGTCGTCGGCGGTGAGCAGGCCCGCGTGGTCGCGGCCGGAGTCGTCGCGGAAGGCGGTGCGGCTGAAGGCGTCCACCGCCTCGGCGACGAAGCCGTGCGACCACGCCCGCCTGGCCGCGTCGATCTGCGCCTCCCTGCCGGTGACGTGCTCGGCCTCGCCGAGCAGCCGCTGCCAGGTGCGGGCGAGCGTCCGGTTGCGGTGCAGCGAACCGGGCACGGGTGCCTCGCCGTCGGGCAGCCACAGCTCCGCCGACGTGGGCCAGTGGCGGGCGAACAGCTCGGCGACGGTGTCGATCGTCTCCGTGATGCGGCAGACCACCGGGATGCCGTTCCAGGCGTAGGAGATCGCATACGACAGCACGTCGCGCAGGCTCTTGGTGCCGTGGTCGCGCAACAGCAGCAACCAGGCGTCCCACGCTCCGGGCACGGTGGCGGCGAGCAGCCCGCTGCCGGGGATCAGGTCGAGCCCGAGGTCGGCGAAGTGCGCGGGCGTCGCCGCGGCGGGCGAGACTCCCTGGCCGCACAGCACCCGCGGCGTGCGGTCGGTGGCGGTCACGAAGAGGGCGGGCACCTGCCCACCGGGTCCGTTGAGGTGTGGCTCGGCGACCTGCAGCACGAACCCGGCGGCGACCGCCGCGTCGAAGGCGTTGCCGCCGTCCTCGAGCACGGCCATGCCTGCGGCCGAGGCCAGCCAGTGGGTCGACGCCACCATCCCGTGCGTGCCGGCGAGCTCCGGTCGAGTCGTGAACACGACCAGAACCCTACGGGTGAACGCTTTGTTCGCTCAACTAACTGAAGTGGCGCTCACCGCGCGCCGGGGCCTGCCGATGCCCTGCCAGCTCAGTCCCGCGTCGAGCACGACGCCGGGTTCCAGCAGGTTGCGGGTGTCCACGACGGCGTCGCCCCGCATCAGCGCGGCGAGATAGTGCCAGTCGAGGCGGCGGAACTCCGGCCACTCGGTGAGCACGACCACAACGTCGGCGCCCTTCGCCACGCGGTAGGCGTTGTCGGCCACGGTCATGCCGGGCAGGTCCCCCGCCACCGCGGGGTCGTATGCGGTGATCTCGGCACCGTGCGCGCACAGCACCGACGCCACGGACAGGGCGGGCGAGTCACGCAGGTCGTCGGTGCCCGCCTTGAACGCCAGCCCGAGCAGCCCGATCCGCGCCCCGGCGAGGTCGCCGCCCGCGGCGCCCGCGATGCGGGCGATGATCCGGTCGCGCTGGGCGATGTTCTCGTCCACCGCCGCGGCGAGCAGCCCGAAGTCGTAGCGCACCGACTCGGCGATGCGCAGCAGTGCGCTGGTGTCCTTGGGCAGGCACGACCCGCCCCAGCCGGGTCCTGGCTTGAGGAACGACCGGCCGATGCGCCGGTCGTGACCCATCCCCTCGGTGACCGCGTCGATGTCGGCGCCGAGCCGCTCGCACAGTTCGGCGATGGCGTTGACGTAGGAGAGCTTCATCGCGAGGAAGCAGTTGGCGGCGTACTTGACCAGTTCGGCGCTGGCCGCGTCGGTGACCACGGACGGCGCGCCGAGTGCCCGGTAGAGGTCCGCGACCCGCTCGGCGGCGCCCGGTGTGTCGGAACCCACGACGATCCGCTCCGGGCCGAGGAAGTCCTCCACCGCGGTGCCCTCCCGCAGGAACTCCGGGTTGGACACCACGGGCACGTCGTCCCGGCCGAGGAGTTCGCCGATGCGGCGGGCGGTGCCCACCGGCACGGTCGACTTGGTGACCAGCGCGCACCCGGACGGCAGCGCGTCGCCGATCTCGGCGACCACCACCTCCACGGCCCGCAGGTCCGCGGCGCCGCCCGCGCCCATGGGCGTCGGCACGCAGAGAAAAACCGCCGCGGCGTCGCGCACGGCGTCGCGCGCGCCACCCACGAACGCCAGGTTTCCCTTCGTCAGACCGCGGCCGACCAGCTCGGCCAGACCGGGTTCCATGATGTCGACACGGCCCGCGGCCAGGCGGGCGACCTTCGCGGCGTCCACGTCGACGCAGGTGACGTGATGTCCGAGGCTGGCGAGGCAGGCGCCGGTGGTGAGTCCCACGTAGCCGGTTCCGACGACGACAATCCGAGCTGCGACGGTTCGAGCTGCGCTCATGTACCGACGGTCACAGTCGCAGTTGACCTGCGAGCGAACGCGGAGGGAACCAGCAGACGGCTATTCGTCAACGATTCACGAGCCCACCCGGCGCGAACGAGCGTTAACCTGTGAGGGGTTTCGGCACGTGAGAAAGGACGACCATGCAGATTTCCGACACAGCGGCCATCGTCACCGGTGGCGCCTCCGGGCTGGGCGGCGCGACGGCGCAGGCGCTCGCGGCCAAGGGCGCCCGGGTGTTCGCGCTCGACCTCGCCTCCTCCATCGAGAAGGCGCCGAAGGTCGACGGCGTGACCTATGTCGAGGCCGACGTGACGGACCCGGAGCAGGTGCGCCGCGCTGTCGGCGAGGCGGCGAGCGCGGGTGTACCGCTGCGCATCGTCGTGAACTGCGCGGGCATCGGCCCCTCGGCGCGCATCCTGTCCAAGCGCGGGCCCCACGACCTCGACCTGTTCCGCAAGGTGGTGGAGGTCAACCTCATCGGCAGCTTCAACGTGATGACCGTCGCCGCCGAGGCCATGGCCAAGGTCGAGCCCCTCGCCGACGACCAGCGCGGCGTCATGATCAACACGGCGTCCGTCGCCGCGTTCGACGGCCAGATCGGCCAGGTCGCCTACTCGGCGTCGAAAGGCGGGATCGTCGGCCTCACCCTGCCCGCCGCCCGTGACCTCGCCTCCCACGGCATCCGCGTGATGACGATCGCACCCGGCATCATCGACACCCCGATGCTGGCGACGGTCAGCGACGACTTCCGCGCCGGTCTCGCCGCCGGGGTGCCCTTCCCGAAGCGCCTCGGCCGCCCCGACGAGTACGCCCAGCTGGCCGTCGACATCGTCGAGCACGACTACCTCAACGGCGACGTGATCCGGCTCGACGGTTCCCTGCGCATGGCCCCCCGGTAGCGGTCACCCCGAGCGGGCCCGGACCAGGCATGCGTTACAGGTCGCCCATGAACGGCACCGTGTGCATGGCGGGCCCGCTCATCCACTCGCGCAGCGCCCTGGTGGCCAGCACGTCGTCCTCGTTGTAGCGCAGCAGCCGCTCACGCTGCGCCGGGTCGGGAGCGCCGCCGTCCATGCCCACCGCCTCGCGGTACCAGCGCATCGACGCCTCACCGCCCGCCTCCGGGTCCCGCCACGTGAACCCGGCCACCGGCGCGACCACCTTGAGCCCCTTGCCGTGCGAGCACAGGAACTGCTCCGACACGCTGCGGAAGAGGTCCACCCACTCCTCGGAGTCGGCGAAGGCCTGCACCTCCTCGCGGGAGGGCACGCCGTCCATGCCGCCGAAGCGCTCCACCGAACCGAACAGCCAGCGGTTCTCGGCCAGCGCGTTGTAGCAGTAGGCGCGAAACGTCAGGCCCGCCGCCTCGGTGCGCGCCCGCACGTCCGAAAGCCACGCCCAGAACTCGGCGAAGGAGCGCGCCTCGTCGGGGGTGGGCAGCGGCTCCCACGTCGCGAACGCCCGGTAGCCGCGCTGGAGGCCGATGTCGGCGCCGCTGAGCAGGCAGCCCCACAGGTAGGCCCCCGAGTCGCCGAAACTCTCCATGTCGATGTCGACCTCGACATCGGCACGGGGCACGCTCACCTCGGCCACCCTGCGGACCACGGTGAGGTCGGCCAGCCACGCCCTCGCCAGCGCCACGGCGTCGGCGAACGTGGTGCCGGTCCACTGGATCGGCGACTCGTCGGCGGCATCGAGGGCCGCGAGCTTGTCGACGGTGGAGACGCCGATCCTGCGCAGCTCCATCGCGTCCTCGCCGCGCACCACCAGGCTGACGTCGCGCGTGCGGGTCAGCTCCGCCTCGCACACCGGCCACCAGGGACAGCGCCTGCACTCCAGGATGCGCGACGGTTCGGCCAGCGCGGGCCCCCCGCCCGCGGCGGCGCCCGCCACGGCGAGCCGGTCGGCGAAGCGCTCGTCGTACTCCTCGAGCGTGCTGCGCCCTCCCTGCCAGGTCCCCGCCGCGAGGTCGTGCCACAGCACGACGTCGACGTCGAGGCCGATGACCCCGCCGATCGGAGTGCCCGGCCTCGCCATGCCCGCCGCCTGCAGCAGCCGCCACAGGTGCGCCAGCCGCAACTGGTCGCGCGGGTGCGAGCGGACCTTGCGCTCCGGGTCGGCGGCGGCGCGCCGAGGGTCGAGCACCGTCAGCGGTGTCGTGCGCGCGCCCTCGCCGGGATCGGTGATGCGGTGCCGCACCACGAGCACCGGCACGTAGCCCCCGCCCGCGCGGACGAGGAGTTCGGCGCCCCCGCGCCGCCCGTGCTCCCGGTCGGTCGGCAGCACGGCGCCGGAGACGAACGCCACGCCCTCCTCCAGCGCCGTCGTGGTGAGCCCCTCCCGGTCGGCGAAGGGCAGCTCGGGAGGGATCACGGCCCACGAGCCGCCGATCTCGGCCCTCAGCCGCCGCGCGACCTCCGCACGATGCGCGGCCGCGTCGGCGATGCGCTGCTCGGCGGCCGGATCCGGCGGCGCGTGCGGCGCGTCGCGCATCGCCGGATCGTGGTCGAGGTGCACACGCCTGCGGCAGCGGGTCACCACAGCCGCGTCCAACAGCACCTCGTTCGCCATGCGTTCACTGTATGAGAAGGCACCGACACCGAGCCGACGTGCCCGCCGCGCGAGCGAGGCGTAAGTTCAACGCCGATCAGTCGAAACGCGGAGGTGAACAACGGCGATGGGGCGCAAAGCGGACAGGGCGGCCACGGCGGAGACGGCCGAACACGAGCCGGGACTGACGCCGAAGAAGGCCCGCAACGCCGTCCGCGTGGCCAAGATCATCGTCCCGGCGGCGGTGCCCGTGCTCGCCCCTCTCGCGGTGCGCGCGGCGGGCGTGGCGCGGGACGCCTACGACCGCTACCAGGCGCGCAGGATGGGCGTGAACGTCGAGCAGCTGTCCGAGTTCACCGGCCGCGGCGGGGCGCTGCTGGCACGCATCGCGGGCGCCTCCGACGGGCTCGCCGAGCTGCGCCGCTCACCGAAGGCAGGCGACGACGACCTCGGCTTCGCCGAGCGTTCCCAGGGCACCCTCGAACAGCTCACCGCCTCGGTGCGGGCGGCCGAGCGGATGCCGTCGTCGCGGCGCAAGGCCGCGCACAAGGCGGTGTCGGCCGAACTCGACCGCATCGAGACCGACCTGCTGCACCGCCTCGGCGTCGACAACGCGTGAGGTCCCAAGGCCGCCGGTGCGGGGGCCTCCGCGCGCCGGAGGCCCCCGTCACGCCGGCGGATCAGTACGGCCGGTCGCCCGCGATGGCCACGCGCTCGGCCACCCGCGGATGCGGCGCGTAGTCGTTCACCGCGTAGTGCTGCGTGGCCCGGTTGTCCCAGAACGCCACCGCATTGGGGGTCCAGCGGAAGCGCACCTGGTACTCGGGCACGTGGGCCTGCGTGAACAGGTAGTGCAGCAGCCGGTCGCTCTCGGCGCGGTCCATGCCGACGATGTGCGTGGTGAACGCCTGGTTCACGAACAGCGTCTTGCGGCCCGTCTCCGGGTGCGTGCGCACCACGGGGTGCTCCACCGGCGGGAACTGCTCCTGCCACCGGGCCAGCAGCTCCGGGTCGGAGAACCGGTCGAAGCCGGGGATGTAGTCGTGCACCGCGCGCAGCCCCTCGATGCGGGCCTTCACGTCGCCGGGCAGGTTGTCGTAGGCGGCGGCCATGTCCGCCCACATCGTGTCGCCGCCCACCGGCGGCACCTCTACCAGCCGCAGTACCGAGCCCAGTGCCGGGTTCGGCCGGAAGGTGACGTCGACGTGCCAGATGTTCTCGAACGCCGGCATCGAGCCGTCCCGGGCGAACCGGGTGACCTCGTCGCTGTCACCGGTCGGGATGAACGGGTTGGTCTCCAGCTCACCCCAGTGGCGCGCGAAGGCACGCTGCTGGGCGGGGGTGATGTCCTGGTCGCGGAAGAACAGCACCTTCCACTCCAGCAGCGCGCGGTTGAGCTCGGCACGCAGCTCCGGGGTCAGCGGCTCGCCGAGGTGCACGCCCTCGATCTCGGCACCGATCACGCGGCCGAGCGGTCGCACCGTGAACAGCTCGTACGGCCGGGCCTCGACGCCCTCCGGCAGCCGCCGCAGCAGCCTCGGTCCCTCCAGGATGCCGTCGGCGGGCGTCCGTGCCTTGCGCAGGGTGAAACGATCGGACAATTCCAGGGTCATCGGATTTCCTTGCTGTCGTGCGGGAAAAGGGTGCTACAGACCCTTCCTCGGCGGGGAGCCGAGGCGGCCGCGCCGCAGCAGCAGGGCAACGACACCGGAGTGATCCCAGACAGCAGGCATGTCCCTCATCATCGCAGCGATCGCTAGTTGATGAAACCCTTGTCCATCATCCAGTCCCTCGCCACCTTCGCCGGGTCCCGGCCGTCCACGTCGACCTGCCGGTTCAGCTCGATGATCTCCTTGTTGTTCAGCGCCTCCGACACCGGCGCCATGACGTCGGCGATCTGCGGGTGCGCGTCGAGGAACTCCTTGCGCACCGTCACCGAGGCGTTGTACTGCGGGAAGAACTGCTTGTCGTCCTCCAGCACCCGCAGGTTCAGCCCGGCGATCCGGCCGTCGGTGGTGAAGACCTCGCCGAAGTTGCAGGTGCCGCCCGCGACCGCGCTGTAGATCGCGCCGGTGCCGAACCGCTTCATGGTCGTCACCGGGAAGCCGTACGTCTTGCGCACGCCCGGCATGCCGTCCGGCCTGCTGGCGAACTCGGTCTCGACGCAGAACACCGCCTCGTTCGGGTTCTGCTTGAGAAACCGCGTCATGTCGGAGTTGGTCTTCAGGTTGTGTTTTTTGGCGTAGGCCTCGGTGGTCGCGAACGCGTAGGTGTTGTTGACCTCCGAGTACGGCAGCCACACCACACCGTTGCGCTCCAGGTCGGCCTTGCGCACCGCCTCGTACTGGGCCTTCTCCTCCGGGATCGGCTTGTCGTAGCCGAGGTAGGACAGCCAGCCGGTGCCCGTGTACTCCCATTGGACGTCGATCTGGCCGTCCAGCAGCGCGTAGCGCGAGCTGTTGGAGCCGTTGATGTTGGTCAGGTCGATGGCGTTGGCGCCCGCGGCCTCCAGTGCCAGCTCGGCGATGTAGCCGAGGATGATCTGCTCGGTGAAGTCCTTGGAGCCGACGGTGACGTCGACGCCCTCCAGCTCAGGCACTCGCTCGATGGAGCCCGGCTGCACCTCGAACGGCAGCGCGGCGTTGACGTTCAGCCCGCAGGCGGCGGTGGAGACCAGCAGCAGTGCGGCGCCCGCGACGGCCCGCAGGGTGCGTTTCATGAGAGTCCCTTCGGTCCGAGGTACTCCTCGAGTACGGCGCCGATCCAGTCCACGAGCAGCGCGAGGCCCACGGCCAGCACCGCTCCGACCACCAGCACCGGCACCCGGTTGAGCTTGTAGCCGGTGTCGATCAGCTCGCCGAGCCCGCCGCCGTTGACGAAGAAGGCGAGCGTCGCCGTGCCGACGGCCAGCACCAGCGAGGTGCGCAGGCCGGCGAGGATGAGCGGGATGGCCAGCGGCAGTTCGATCCGCAGCAGCACGCCCGACGACGACATGCCGATGCCCCTGCCCGCGTCGACCAGCGCCGGGTCGACCGACTCGATGCCGGTGATGGTGTTCCGCAGCACCGGCAGCAGCGAGTAGAACGCGATGGGCAGCGCCGCCGCCCACAGCCCCTCCCACTCCGTCCACAGGAAGAACAGCACCAGCACGCCGAGCACCGGCGCGGCCTGGCCGATGTTGGCGATGCCGATGAACGCGGGCGCGGCAGGCCTGGCCCACGTCCGGGTCAGCAGCATTCCGAGCGGCACGGCGATGCCGACGACCATGGCCGCCACGACCGCCGTGATCACCAGGTGCTCCCAGGTCTTGGTCAGCAGCACGCCCGCCTGGATGGACTGCGCCTCGATCTCGTCGTTGTCCCTGCTGAACGCCCACGCGAGCACGAGCCCCACGATGACGACGACCGCGGCGGGCTGCGCGAACAGCCGCATCCGGTCGGCGCGGCGGGAACCCGACTCCGTCGAGAAGCCGGTGACGTCCGTCGTCGTGGTCACGATGCCGCGCTCCCGGTCTCGTGCTCCTCGCGGATCTGCTGGATCGTGTCGGTGACCGTCCGGATGTCGATGGTGCCGACGTACTCGCCCCGCGTGCCGGTCACCACGGCGTTGCCGCCCTCGGCGAGGATCGCCTCCAGCGCGTCCTGCAGCGTCGACTGGGTGCTCACCAGGTCGCCGACCGGCCTGCCCACGGCGGCCAGCGACGCGGCCGTGGAGAGGTCGCGCACGTGCACCCAGCGCTGCGGGCGCCTGCGCCCGTCCAGCACGAGGGCGTACGTCTTGCCCGCCTCGGTCATCCGGCTGCGCAGCTGCGCGGGCGAGGTGTCCTCGCTCACCGCCGTGAGCGCGTCGTCGTTGTAGTTCACGTCGCGCACCCGCAGCAGGGTGAGCTGCTTGAGCGAGGCGCCCGCACCGACGAACCCGGCCACGGTGTCGTTGGCCGGGTTGGCCAGGATCGCCTCCGGCGTGTCGTACTGCATGATCGTCGACGCCTCGCCGAGCACGGCGATCTTGTCCCCGAGCTTGACGGCCTCGTCGAAGTCGTGGGTGACGAACACGATCGTCTTGCGCAGGTCGGTCTGCAGGCGCAGCAGCTCGTCCTGGAGGTTGCCGCGCGTGATCGGGTCGACCGCGCCGAACGGCTCGTCCATCAGGAGAACGGGCGGGTCCGCGGCCAGCGCCCTCGCCACGCCGACGCGCTGCTGCTGGCCGCCGGAGAGCTGGCGCGGGTACCGCGTGCGGAACTGCGCGGGGTCGAGTCCGACGAGGTCCATCATCTCGTCGACCCGCTGCTCGATCCGCTTGCGGTCCCAGCCGAGCAGTCCCGGCACCACGGCGATGTTCTGGGCCACCGTGAAGTGCGGGAACAGCCCGGCCTGCTGGATCGCGTAGCCGATCTTGCGGCGCAGCTCGTCGGCGTTGAGCCGCAGCGCGTCCTCACCGCCGATGGTGATCGTGCCCGACGTCGGCTCGATGAGGCGGTTGATCATGCGCATGGTGGTGGTCTTGCCGCAGCCGGACGGCCCCACCAGAATCACGATCTTGCCGGCCGGGATCGTCATCGTGACGTCTTTGACCGCGGGCTCCCTGCTGCCCGAGTAGCGCTTGGTGACGTGGTCCAGCTGGATCTCGACGCCACTCACGTTGTCGTTGTCAGCCACGGATACCCCTCGAGACGGTGAGACGAGCGATCAGGAAGTAGACCCCTTCGAGCAGCAACGCGAGCACCACGACGCCGAGCGTTCCGGCGAGGGCCTGGTTGGTGGCGTTGGCGCTGCCCGCCCGGGTGAGTCCAGAGAAGACCTCGCCGCCGAGACCGGGTCCCTTCGCGTAGGCGGCGATCACCGCGATACCCATGAGCATCTGCGTGGCCACCCGCATCCCGGCGAGGATGGCGGGCCAGGCCAGCCGGAGCTCCACCCTGGTCAGCACGCCGAGCCGGTTCATGCCGATGCCCTTCGCCGCGTCGGTGACGGCGGGATCGACGCCCGCGAGCCCGACGATCGTGTTGCGCGTGATCGGCAGCAGCGCGTACAGCACCAGCGCGATCACCGTCGGCGTCGCGCCGAGCCCGAAGACCGGGATCAGCAGGCCCAGCAGCGCGAACGAAGGGATGGTGAGGATCGTGCTGGCCAGGGCGGTCGCCACGGCCGAGCCGATCGGGCTCCGGTACACGGCGACGCCGATCAGCACGCCGGCGATCGCCGCGATGACAGTGGACTGCACCACCTCACTGACGTGCAGCAGGGCCTGCAGCGACAACCGGTCCCACCGGTCGGCGATGTACGCGAAGAGGTTCACGACCGACGGCCCCGCAGGCCACGCCGCTTCACTCGCGCGGCGGCATCCGTGCGTTCCTCGTGGATCTGTTCCAGCGAGCGCATCATCTCGTCCTCCCTGATCATCAGCGGATCATGGCGCAGGTCCCGCCACAGCGAGACGCACAGCGCCACCATCACGATCACGAACGGCACTGCCACGAGAATCGTCAGGTTCTGCAGGCCGGTCAGCGCGTCGTCTCCACCCACCATGAGCATCACGGCGGCCACGGCACCCATGACGACGCCCCAGAAGATGACGACGTTGCGGCGCGGCTCCACCGAGCCCCGCTGCGACAGCGTGCCCATCACCACCGACGCGGCATCGGCGCCGGAGACGAAGAAGATCGAGACGAGCAGCATCACGATGACCGCGATGGGCACGAACCACGGCAGCGTCTGCAACAGCTCGAACGTGGCGGCCTCGGGCCCGCCCGCGTCCGCGATGTTGGTCCCGTTGCGCTGCCGGTCGATCGCGGCACCGCCGAAGATCGCGAACCAGATCAGGCTCACCACGCTGGGCACGGCGATGACGCCGAGGATGAACTGGCGGATCGTGCGGCCGCGCGAGATCCGCGCGATGAACATGCCGACGAACGGCGTCCAGGAGATCCACCAGGCCCAGTAGAAGACGGTCCAGCCGCTCAGCCAGGTCTGCATCTGCTCGCCGCCCGTGACCCCGGCGCGCCCGGACATCTCGGCCAGTTCGCGGAAGTAGTCGCCGATCGCGTTCGGCACGAGGTTGAGGATCAGCACGGTCGGGCCGACCACCAGCACGAACACGGCGAGGATCGCGGCCAGCACCATGTTGATGTTGGACAGCCACTGGATGCCCTTGGCCACACCGGACACCGCGGAGGCGATGAACCCGACGGTGAGGATCGCGATGATCACGACGAGGAGCCCGGTGCCCGGGTTGTCGATCCAGCCGACCGAGCCCATGCCGCCGCCGACCTGCAGCGCGCCGAGGCCCAGCGACGCCGCCGAGCCGAACAGCGTGGCGAAGATCGCCATCACGTCGATGGCCTTGCCCAGTGGGCCCTCGCTGCGCCGCTTGCCGATCAGCGGCTCGAACACCGAGCTGATCAGCTGGCTGCGGCCCTTGCGGAAGGCGCTGTAGGCGATCGCGAGCCCGACCACGGCGTAGATCGCCCACGGGTGCAGCGTCCAGTGGAACAGGGTCGTGGCCATCGCCGTGTGCACGGCCTCGGCCGAGTTCGGCGCCGCGGTCCCCGGCGGCGGGCTGGCCAGGTGCGCCACGGGCTCGTAAACCCCGAAGAACATCAAACCGATGCCCATGCCTGCGCTGAACATCATGGCGATCCACGACGCGGTGCGAAACTCCGGCTTCTCCTTGTCGTGGCCGAGCCTGATGCGGCCGTAGCGGCTGATCGCCAGGCACAGCGCGAAAACGACGAACCCGCTGGCGGTGAGCACGAACGCCCAGCCGCCGTACGGGATGACCGCCTTGTTCAGCAGCGTGTCGGCCACCGTCGCGAGACTCGTCGGCGAGGCGACGCCCCAGGACACGATGGCGAGCGCGATGACCGCGGCGACGCCGAACACGGTGCGATCGGTCTCGGCGGGCCGGTCGGCCGCGATGGCGGGTGGCTCCTCTCTGTCCGGCACCACCTCGCCGGCGCCCGTCGTCTCGGGAGGGTTCGCCCGTTCGGGCTCCACGGCCCGGGCCGTCACCTGGTCTTCCTCGGACTCCGCAGACATACGCACGCGCCTGTCGGCGCGGCCTCCTTTCGTCAGCCGTAACCCGTTCGGGTCAGCACCCTAGGTCCTCCCCGACTCCGGAAGAGGGCATGGGAGGGAAGTTTCACCCTCAATCGTGCACATACCGTTACTGATTGCCCGGAAAACGGCAACCACGGCTGTCCGGGATGGTGGGAAATTCCGCATTCGGCCGGCGTCCCCACCCTCGGCCGTACCGGCCCCAGCCCGCCTCCCATACCCTTGCCGGGTGAGCAGGAGGCCCTCCGACCGCGGTGCGCTGCGCCAGGCCAGAGGCGTCCTGCTGTCCCTGGCCTCCGCCGCACTGGCGGTGAGCGCGCACGCGCTGGCCGACGGTGAGCTGCCACACCTGTCGACCACCGTGGTCCTCACCGCGTTGATCGGCTGGGTGTCGACGGCCGCGGCCGACAAGACGAGGGGGCTGCCCGGCATCCTGCTCGTCCTCGGCGGTGCCCAGCTGGTGACCCACCTCGTGCTGGCGGAGCTCTCCGGCCACGCGGCGGGCGGGCCTGCGATGACCGCCAGCCACGTCGCGGCGACCGCGTGCACGGCCCTGTTGCTCGCGCACGCCGAATCGATGCTGCTCACGGCCGTGTCGGCGCTGCGCCTGCTGCTCCCGGTCGCCTGGACTCCCGCGCCGGTCGGCGCACCGGCGGTGCGGCGGGCCGTGGTCCGGCCCGCCGGTGGCGAGCCGGTGGTCGACGTGCTGCTCCGACGCGTGCACCGCAGGCGTGGCCCGCCCGCGCTCTCCTGAACTCTCCCGCATTCCATTCACGACTCTTGTTCAGGAGAAATACTCATATGTCGACATCTCGACGAATTCGCCGTGCGCTCGTGCTCACGGCGGCGATCGCGGGAACCGGGCTCGCCGGTGCGGGGATCGCCTCGGCGCACGTCACCGCCAACGTCTACGGCAGCCAGCCGGAGAAGGGCGGCTACGGCGCCATCGTGCTGCGCGTGCCGAACGAGGAGGAGCAGGCGGGCACTACCAAGCTGAAGGTGACCTTTCCGGAGGGCACCGAGCTCACCTCCGCCCGCACCCGGCCGGTGCCCGGCTGGAACGCCGAGATCAGCACCAGGGGCGACGTCGTCACCGCGATCACCTGGACCGCGCGTCCCGGCAACGAGATCCCGGCCGGGCACACGTCGTACCAGGAGTTCGAGTTCGTGGCCGGGCCGATGCCGGAGAACACCGACACGCTGACGCTCGCCGCGGCGCAGACCTACTCCGACGGCACCGTGGTCAACTGGGACCAGCCGGCCACGGGTGGTGAGGAGCCCGAGCACCCGGCTCCCGTGGTGGAGCTGGCCGAGCCCTCCGGAGACGGCCACGGCGCCGGTGCCGCCGAACACAGCGAGGCCGAGCCCGGCACGCAGGCGAGCGGCAGTGACACCACGGCGCGCTGGCTCGGCGGCGCCGGGCTCGCCGTCGGAGCGCTCGGTCTCGGCGTCGGGGCGGGCGCCACCCTGCGTGCCCGGAAGCGGGCGTCGGCGTGAGGCGGCTCCTGCTCGTCGCCGGGGTGGCGGTGCTGGCGCTGTTCGGCGCCGCCGCCCCCGCCTCCGCGCACAACGTGCTGATCTCCTCCGACCCGGCCGAGGGCGCCCGCCTCGCCGAGTCGCCGCAGTCGGTGACCCTGACCTTCGACCAGCCGGTGCAGGACGCCGGTGTCAACCAGGTCGCGGTGACCGGGCCCGACGGCGGCCAGTGGGCCGGCGGCGGCATCGAGGTGAACCGCAACGTGGTCACCGCGCCGCTGCGCCCGCTCGGGCCCGCGGGCGAGTACGTCATCGGGTTCCGCATCCTGTCCGCCGACGGGCACCCGGTGTCGGAGGAGATCCGGTTCACCCTCACCAAGGCCGGGCCGGGCGCCGCTGCCGGCTCGCCGTCCTCCGCCGTGTCGGAGGCGGCCCCGCCCACAGGCACGGCCCAGGCCCCCGCCGCCGAGGACACGAGCGACGAGGGCTCCTCCGGCGGCGTGCCGGTGTGGGTGTGGATCGTCGGCGCGGTCGTCCTGCTGGGCATCGGCGTCACCGTGGCCCTGCGCATGGGCTCGGGACAGGACGACACCCGCTCATGACGCGGGCCGGGGCCACCTCGCCCGTCCCGATCGGCCCGCTGGTCAGCGTCGCCACCGCGGCGCTGGCCGGGGTGCTGCTCGGCCTCGCGCTCGGCGCGACCGCGCCGGTCAGCGGCGTGACGGACGCGGGCGAGGTGGTCTCGGTGGCGATCCCGGTCACCCGGGTCGTGCTCGACCTCGCCGCCGCCACCGCCATCGGGCTGGCCCTGCTGCCGGTGCTCACCGGCTACGACCGGCCCAGGCTCAGCGAGCCGGTGCTCGCCCGCGGCAGGCCGGTGGCGGTGGCGGCCGCTCTCGTGTGGGCGGTCGCGGCGCTCGTCTCGCTCGTGCTGCAGGCCGCCGAGTACCGGCCCGGCTCCGGCACGGTGTCCTTCGCCGATCTCGGCGAGTACGTCCGGACCGTGGCGGCGGGCAAGGCGCTGCTGATCGTGGCCGCACTCGCCCTCACGCTGGCGGCGCTGAACGTGCTGGCCGTGCGCCGCGGCGAGCGCGTGCCCGCCGAGGTGCGCGCCGGGCTCGGCCTGTTCACCCTGCTGCCGCTGCCGGTCACCGGGCACGCGGGAACCTGGTCGTTCAGCGACCTCACGATGGTCTCGATCGAGCTGCACGTGCTCGCCGCCGTGGCGTGGACGGGCGGGCTCGGCGCGATGGTGGTGCTGCTGGCCGCCAACCGCACCCTGCTCGCGCACGCCCTGCCCCGGTTCTCCCGCCTCGCGACGGTGAGCGTGCTGCTCACTGCGGCGACGGGGCTGTTCAACGCGCTGGTCCAGCTCGCGATCGACCCGGCGACGGACGTGTGGACGAGCCTGTTCGGCACCCCGTACGGGCGGCTGGTGCTCGGCAAACTCGCGTGCCTCGCGGCGATCGGCGCACTTGGTGCGTACCTGCGGTGGCGGCTGCTGCCGAGGATCGTGCGGCACGAGCGCACCGCGCTGGTGCAGTGGGCCACACTCGAACTCACCGCGATGGCGCTGGCGTTCGGCATCGCCGCCGTCCTCAGCCGCGCTCCCGCCGCGTGAGCACCGCCGTTCGCCGTCACCCACTGCTCTGGACGGCGTAATTCCCCCGCTTCCGCCGTATCGGCACCACCACGGTGAGCGATGATCACCGCGGTTTTCCTTTCGGGCAGGAGGCACGCGCGTGACCAGCAATCCGTCGGTGCCCCTTCAGCGGGGCGCCGGTGTCACCGTCGACGCGGGCGCGCAGCCGGATCGCGCGGGCCCGCCCGCGCCGCGGCAGCTCAAACGGCCGCCCGCCAGGTTCACCAACCGCGTCGGCGAGCTGGACACGCTGCGCCGGGTGCTCACCGCCGACGGCGGCGACCGGCCCTCCGTCCAGCTGATCACCGGACCGGGCGGGGTCGGCAAGACCGCGCTCGCGCTGCACTGGCTGCACGGCCTGCGGGACGACTTCCCCGGCGGGCACCTGCACGCCAGCCTCGGCGCGTTCGACCCGACCGGGCCCGTGGCCGTCGGCGAGCTGCTGGGCCAGTTCCTGCGGGCGCTCGGCGTGCCGGGCAGCAGGGTGCCGCTCGACGTCGAGGAGCAGGGCGCGCTGTACCGCACCCTCACCGCTCGTACGCCCCTGCTGGTGCTGCTGGACAACGCCGACTCCGAGGCGCAGGTGCGGCCGCTGATCCCGGCCGCGCCGGGCAGCCTGGTCGTGGTGACCAGCAGGCGCTCGCTGGGCGGGCTGACCGTGGCCGAGGGCGCCCGCCTGCTGTCGCTGGAGCCGTTCCAGGCCGAGCACGGAATCGCCCTGCTGCGCGCCGCGCTCGGCGAAGATCGGGTGGATACTGAGCGGGCACACGCCACGACGATCGTCCGGCTCACCGCGGGGCTGCCCATCGCGCTGTGCTCGGTGGCGGCGCGGCTCGCGACGAAGCCCCGTGCCTCGCTGGCCAGGACCGCCGCGGACCTCGGCGTGGGACGGCGCAGGCTCGCGGTGCTGTCGGCCCGGCACGAGGAG
Source organism: Prauserella muralis (assembly GCF_003202285.1). Taxonomy (GTDB): domain Bacteria; phylum Actinomycetota; class Actinomycetes; order Mycobacteriales; family Pseudonocardiaceae; genus Prauserella_B; species Prauserella_B muralis. Next base: position 1,069,748 of record NZ_MASW01000001.1, on the reverse strand, counting down.
GACTCCGTGCAGGCCACGTTCGACCTCGCCTACGACGCGCTGCCGCCCGAGGCCGCCCGGCTGTACCGGCTGCTCGGTCTGCATCCCGGCGCCGAGGTCAGCACCGGCGCGGCGGCGGCAGCGGCGGGCCTGCCCGTGGCGGACACGGTGCCGCTGCTCGACGAGCTGGTCGAGGTGAGCATGCTCACGGAGCCGGACGAGGACCGTTACGTCTTCCACGACCTGCAGCGGCTGCACGCCGTCGAGAAGGCCGAGCGGCACGACAGCGCCGACGAGCGCGAGGCCGCGCAGCTGCGCATCCTCGAGTGGTACCTGCGCGCGGCCCGCTCCACCGAGCACCTGGTGACCCCCGACCAGGAACCGATTCGCTACGAGTACACCCAGCGCAGGCCGGACCCGTCGTCGCTGCCGGCCACCGGCGAGGCGCTGGACTGGCTCGAACGGGAGCGGACGAACCTGCTCTCGGCCATGCGGACGGCGGCCCAGCTGGGGCTGCCGCGACTGGCCTGGCAGCTCGGCGACGCGATGTGGCCGCTGTTCCTGCTCCGCAAGCACTACCGCGACTTCCTCACGGTCAGCCAGCTCGGCGCCCGCTGTGCGCGCGAGTGGGGCAACGCGTACGCGGAGGCCATCATGCGCAACCGCTGTGGCGCCGCGTGCCGGGGCGCAGGGCGGTTCGCCGAGGCGATCGAGCACTACCGCGGAGCACTGGAGACGCTGCCCGCCGATGGCGACCAGGCCGCCGCGATCAGGTCCGTCGAGGGCCTCGGCCTGGTGGCGCTGGCGGAGGGCAGGCTCGGCGACGCGCTGCGCGAGTTCACCGACGACCTGCGGCGCTCCCGGGAGCTGGGCCGCGAGCACGACGTCGCGCTCGCGCTGGTGAACCTCGGCGTCACCGAGACGAAAGCGGGACGTGCCGCCGAGGCGATCGGCCATCTGGAGGAGGCGAGGTCGCTGCTCACCGAGCAGGGCGACGCCTACAACGTGGCCAGGGCGCGCATCGATCTCGCGCGGGCCCTCGGCCATCAGGGGCGCTTCACCGAGGCGCGCGGCCACGTGACCGACGCCGAGGAGGCCATGCGGCGGCACGGTTCGGTGTTCGAGCAGGCCCGCGCCATGCAGGTGCTCGCCGAGGTCGCCGAGCTGGAGGGGCGGGCCGACGAGGCGAGGAGGCGGTACGAGCTGGTGCTGCCGATCTTCACCGAGCTGGGCAGGCCGGAGGCCGGTGAGGTGGCGCAACGGCTGCGCGACGTGGGCGGCACCAGCACCTGAGCGCCGGTCGTTAACACAGGGTGTCCGCAACTTGCACGTTGGACCAACGATTCGCTCGCCAGAGGTGATCGGTTCAACCGAAATTGTCACGCAGTGCCACCGGAATACCCGCAAACGACGAACGGTCAGTTCTTAGCGCTGAATGCGCCGAAAAATCGTTCCGGACCGTTGTTCACGCCGGACGAAACGGTCCCGCGGCACGCATTCCTCCGTTCAGCGGTACCGGACCCAGCGCGTGTGCTGGCGGCCCGCCCGAAGGTCGTCGAGCCTGCGGTGCAGCTCGTGCCGGACCGAAGGATGGCTGCGCAGGATTGGCAGGACGCTCGTGGTCAGCTTGAGCTCGCGGGCGGCGCGGAGCACCTCGAAGCCCTCCCAGCGGACCACGTCGAAGCCGTACGTCTCCGCCAGCCCCCGGTACCAGGCCGAGGGGTCACCGAAGCGCTCCCGGCCCACGGCGAGCGGCGTCAGGTCCCATTCCGGCGGGCCCGAGCAGGCCGAATCGAAGTCGCACAGCACCGGCCCGTCCGGGCCGACGATGACGTTGCCGGGGTGTGCGTCGCCGTGCACCAGCGCACGGGGCAGGGCGAACGTCACCGTCTCCAGGCGCTTCTGCACCTCGTCACAGCGCTGGAGCAGAAAGCGCCGGTCGTCGGTGTCCAGTTCCTCGGCGTCGGCGACCCTGGCCCGCACGTCGGCGAGCGGCGACCACGCGCCTACGCCGTCCGGAGCAGGCAGAGCATGCACCCGGCGCAGCAGCCGGGCCAGCTCCGCCGACGTCGCCCTCCGCCCGGTGTCGGGCACGCGTTCCCACACGGTCACGACGTGCTCGCCGACGTGCAGCGGCTGGGCGGCGCCGTCCAGCAGCCGGATGGCGGGCACGTCGTGAGCGGCGAAGTGCCGCGCCACCGCGACCACCTTGCGGGCGCGGTGGCGCAGCGCACGGGATCCCACGATGCGCACGACGACGGGGTCGCGGGCCAGCGAGTACACCGCGTTGTTGGTGAACCGCAGCAGCGCGGCGCCCCGGGCGTCGAGCCCGAGGCGGGCGCAGGTCTGCGCCAGCACCTCGTCGAGCTTGTCCCTGGTGAACCGGCCGTCCACAGCCGCCGCGCCCCTGAAGGGGACCCCTCCTCGCTCTCGGCCTTCCCGCCGCGCCGTCACCTCACGCGAAGAACGCGTTCATGCGATCCACGAAGTCGCGGGCGTCGGCGTTGTTGCTGCGCCGCACGGCCTCGTCCTTGAGCGGCCGCATGCGCTGCTCCACGCGGGCCGACTTGAGGCCCTCGGCGCAGTCCAGCGCCTTGCCGCCGACCTTGACGCCGTGGTCGATGTCGCCGTCAATCATGTGGTTGGTGGCGAGCATGCTCAGGTTGAACGTCTTGCTCCTCGCCATGTCGTCGCCGTAGGAGTCGATGGCCTTGCTCAGGGCCGGGATGGCATACCTGGTGTGCGCGTTGTCCGCCGACTGCGCGAGCGCGGTGTGCACCGTGCCGATCATCGCGTAGACGTCGGTCTCGTTGAAGAACCGCACCCACGACTCGGCGTTGGCCAGGTCGGCCCGCGAGAACTCGTCCCTGGTCCGGTTGAGCAGCTTCACCGCCTGCTCGGCGTTGCCCATCATCGCGTACGCCCACGCCTCGTTGGCGCACAGCACCGCCACCGCCAGCTCGGAACCGGACTCCTGCGCCGCGATCTGGCCGAGCTGGAACAGTTTCAGCGCGTCGTTCGGCGCCTCCTGGTGCAGGTACACCCGGCCCATCCGGTACAGGATGTTGGCCACGAGCGGGTGGTTCTCGCCCTGTTTGGCCAGGTCCAGCGCGTTGGCGAAGTGTCCGCGCGCGGAGTCGATGAGCCCGATGTCGAACGACGTCCAGCCCGCGAGACTGTGCAGGTCGGCCAGCGCCACGTAGAGCCGGGACTTCACCAGCTCCGTGCCGCTGGCCTGGAGCATCTGCTGTCCCCACGACAGCTGCGCGACGACGGCGTCGCGACAGAACCCTCCGCCGTACTGGTAGTCGAGCGCGCGCAGCGCCCTGGTTGCCGCTTCCACCTGCCGGACGTCGGTCATGCCGATCCGTCCAGGTGCGGGGGTCCTTGCGGGACTCGCCGCCCAGGCGTTGGAGGTCGGCCCGAAGACCGCGGCCCCCATCGTCACCTGTGCGGCGTGCGCGAGGAACTTCCGCCGTTTCACGGACTCGTCCTCCTCAGCCTGCTGCTCGTCGGCCGCGCCGACGACCTGAATCTCCGTGGCCTCGTCGTAGGCGAGGCCCATGAATCCACGAGGGATGCCCAGGCCTTCGGAGATCCGCGCGAGCACGTCATAGGCCATGACCTGCCTGCCCTTGAGGATCTCCGAGACCTCGGACTGTGACTGGCCGGTCATCGCGGCGATCTGCCGCTGCGAGATGCCGTGCTTGCGCAGTTGCCGATAGACCTCACTGACGTTGCGCGCCGCGAGGGCGTCGCGCATCTCCGGTGCTTCCCAGAGCTCCGGATTGATGCGACCCTGCTTCGCGTCGTTGGCATCCATCTGCGCGCCTCCACAGTCCTGTCGGGCGTCGGTATGCAGCGTAGGCACCCCCATTCAACCGCGCGAAACGCTGTTTGTGGGAGCTGATCGGCCGGGCCGAACTCCTTTGACCGTTTAACGTCGAACTCGCGCCGGTCGCCGCTATGACGCCCACCGAGGCTTCTTTCGCCGTTCTTTTCGTCGCAATGTAGTTCGCAGACCTTCGTGGCCGGACGAACACGGTCCGCAGTCACGGAGAGCGACCAACAACCGAAGACTCGAGCGTTGAGACAGCGTGAGACCCAGGGGCGCGGAGCCGCCCGGGAGAGAGCGGAGAAAGACGTGGAGTTCGTGCACTCGATCACAGCAGGCCGTGCTGCGACCGGCACGACCACCGTGCGCCGACCCCCGGTAGGCGAGAGGCCGCGCCAGCCCCTGTCGTCAGCGTCGGCGACGGACCCGCGCGCCGCGAGCGCCCGCCGGTACGAGGGCGGACAGGTCGTGTGGCGTGTGCAGTGCGGTGACCTCATCAGTCGCGAGCGCTGCGTGACGGTGTTCGTGGACGACGGTGAAGTGGTTCTCGTCGGTCCCCCCGGCGAGACGGCGCGACTGTCGGCAGGCCAGCTCGGCCAGCTGCGGGCCGCGCTCAACGAAGCCGCCAAACTGGCGGAAAGGTAACGGTGAGTTCCAGGTGGATCAGATCCTCGGGCAAGTACTCCGCAATGCGGTGTGGGAACGCCTCGACATGCTCTCCGACCTCGCGGACCGCGCGGACGCCCCGTCCCTGGTCTCCGTCGCTCGCTCCGAGCTGCCCCGGCTGACCGAGGGCTGGCGCGCGATGCTGCGGGCGCACGAGCCCGACGAGCGAGGCGACTGCCCCACGTGCTCCACCCGGTGGCACAGGTGCAAGGCGCCGTGCTCGGTGTGGCAGGTGGCGCACGAGCACCTCGTGGCAGGCGGGCTGGCTCCGCAGCAGGACTCGCGGGGCAGGGTGCGCCGCCGTTCCACGGAGCAGGTCCACGGCACGCAGGCCGAGTCCCAGCAGGTGCCGCGCCAGCAGCAGTCGGGCAGGCACGCGCTGGTCCCACCGCCGACTCCCCGGCACGCCATCGCCGGATGATCCCCGCCCGGTAGCGGCCCCGAAAGACGGCGAGTTCGCTCGCCGACCGGCGGCCGGTTCGTCCGTACCCCCGAGCGCGATGAGCCGGCCGCCGGTCTCCCCGGTCCCCCACTGTTCCCCGATTAATCGAAGGAATGTGACGTAACCCCTAGCCAACGGCGTAATCCGTCGTTAGGTTGATGATCAGATCGTCGCCGCACAATTGCATATCGCAAGCTGTGGACATCCCCGCCCCACCATCCCGCGCCCACAGCGCGGCCCCGAAGCTCCGCGGGCCGGTGCCGTTGCACTCCCCCTCCCCCGACCGGCACCGGCCCGCGGTTCCCATGTTCCGGCCCTGTGCCTCTGGTGAGTCCGAAGTGTTCACTCGACCGTGACGCGCGGTGTCGACACGATAAAGTCGCTGACCTGCACAGCGAGGAGCACGACGTGTCCGACAAGCAGGCCGCGACCCAGGCCGAGACGACGCCACTGCGTCGGCAACCCGTCCAGCAGCGCAGCGCGAAGCGTGTCGAGCGGATGCTGGACGCGAGCGCCGAACTGCTGGAGGAGATGGGCTACGAGGCCCTCACCACGACGCTGATCGCCAAGCGGGCGGGCGTCGCGGTGGGTTCGCTCTACCAGTTCTTCCCCGACAAGCGCGCCGTCGTCCAGGCGCTGACACAGCGGAATCTCGAACGGTTCGTTGCCGCCGTGAGCGAGCGGCTGAGCACGCTCGACCACCGGCACTGGTGGGACGTGGTCGACTCGCTGCTGGACATCTACCTGCAGATGCACCGCGAGGTTCCGGGATTTTCCAAGGTGCACTTCGGCGACGTGGTGGACCTGCGCCTGCTGGACGACCAGCGCACCAACAACCGCGTCATCACCGACTCCCTGGCCAACCTCGTGACACGGCATGTCGACTTGTCGCCAGAAGAGGTCACCCTGCCCATCTCGATCGCGGTCGAGGCGGCCGACGGCCTGCTGAACTTCGCCTTCCGGGTCGATCCACAGGGCGACCCCGAGGTCGTGACGGAGACGAAAGCCCTGATCAAGGGCTATTTGGCCAGCCGGTTCGGCGAGTAGTCCACAGGCTTTGTCCACAGCTGTCCCCAGGTGTGGACGAACCGCGTGTTGGGCCGGCACGCCGCCGACGGGCTCAGCCGAACGACTGGCCCTCGCCGCGATACGTCGGCACCGTGCTCTCCACCCGGTCACCGTTCACCAGGTGGTAGTGGCTGAAGCGCTCGGCGAGTTCGCCTGCCTTGGCGTGGCGGAACCACACGCGGTCACCGAGGCGCAGGTCTCGGGCGGCGGCCCCGGTCACCGGCGTCTGCACTTCACCTGCCCCCTCCACCCCGAGCAGCCGCAGGCCCGGGGGCAGGTACGGCGTCGGCAGCCGCGACGGCCCCGCCTGCCCGGAGGCGACGTAGCCGCCGGAGAACAGCGTGGCGATCGTCCGGTTGGGCCTGCGCACCACGGGAAGGGCGAACAGCGCGGCAGGGCGCGGGCTGAACCGCGTGTACCGCGAGAACAGCGCGGGCCCGATGAGCCCCGATCCGGCGGTGACCTCGGTGACGGCGCGCTCGGCGCTGGTGGTCTCCAGGCTGCCGGTGCCGCCGCCGTTGACGAACTCCAGGTCGGCAACCCGGCGTACGGCCGCCACCGCCGCCGCCCTGCGGCGGGCCAGTTCGGCCGCCGAGCGCCGCTGCATCCAGCGCACCACACCGCCACGCAGGCCGGGAGCACCGTCGGGCACGCCGGCGATCTGTCCCTCATAGGCCATCAGCCCCGCGAGCCGGAAGCCCGGCCGCGCGGTGATCTCACCGGCGAGGGCCGCCGCCTCGGCCGGGGTGAACACCGGCGAGCGGCGGGTGCCGACATGCACACCGGGCAGCGGCCGCCACGACGCGTCGAGTTCGAGACAGACCCGGATCTGCGGGTGATGCCCGCCCAGCGCGGCGTCGACGACGTCGAGGTGCTCGCTCGAGTCGACCATGATCGTGATCGCGGCGCGGGCACCGTCATCGGCGGCGAGCCTGCGCAGCGCGTCGTGGTCGACGGTGGGGTAGGCGACGACGAGGTCGTCGCTGGTGCCCTGCTCGTACAGCCACACCGCCTCGGACAGCGAGTAGCACAGCAGCCCGGCGAACCCGGGCCGCGCGAGCACACGGTCGAGTAGGTGCCTGCATCGCACCGACTTGCTCGCCACCCGCACCGGACGGCCCGCCGCGCGGTGCACGAGGTCGTCGGCGTTGGCGTCGAACGCGGCCAGGTCGACGATCGCCAGCGGCGGGTCCAGATCCTTCGTCGCGACGTCGTACGGCGCGGCGTTCACGGAGGTCACAGCCGTTACCGTACGTCAAGAACGGTTGAAACGCGAATGCTATTCACTTATGGTGGCGAAACGTCACCGATGGTGGGAGCCGGCCTTGACAACATGGACGAACTGGGCGGGAACGGAGAGCGCCCGGCCACGCCGGGTGCACCGGCCCCGCGACGCGGCGGAGCTGGCCGAGGTGGTGACCGGGGCCGCCGTCGACGGCCGCAGGGTGCGCCCGCTCGGCAGCGGGCACTCCTTCACCGGCATCGCCGTCGCGCCCTCCGATGCCATCGACCTGACCGCCTGGAAGGGCGTCATCTCGGCCGACGTGGAGGCGGGGCTGGTGACCGTCCGCTCGGGCACCACGTTGCGCGAGCTCAACGCCGCGCTCGACGTGCTCGGGCTGGCGATGACGAACCTCGGTGACATCGACGCCCAGACGATCGCCGGCGCCATCTCCACCGGCACGCACGGCACGGGTGCGCGCTTCGGAGGGCTGGCCACCCAGGTCGCCGCGCTGGAGATCGTCCTGGCCGACGGATCCATCGTGACGTGCTCCCCGCGGCTGCGGCCGGACTTGTTCGCCGCCGCCAGGGTGGGGCTCGGCGCGCTCGGCGTGCTCAGCACGGTGACGCTGCGCTGCGAACCGTCGTTCGTGCTGTCGGCCCAGGAGGGCCGCATGCCCACGGACCGGGTGCTCGCGGAGTTCGACGAGCTCGTCAAGACCAACGACCACGTCGACTTCTACTGGTTCCCCTACGGCAAGTACGCGCTGGTGAAGCGCAACAACCGGCTCCCGGCGGGCACGCGGCCCCAGCCGCTGTCGAACGCCAGGCGGTTCGTGGAGTACGCGGTGCTGGAGAACGTCGCGTTCGGCACGCTGTGCAGGCTCGGCAGGGCGGTGCCGCGGCTGGTGCGGCCGCTCGGGCGGCTGGCCTCGGCCGCCATCTCCACCCGCGAGTACAGCGACGCCTCCCACCGGGTGTTCGCCACGCACCGCGACGTGCGGTTCGTGGAGTCGGAGTACGCGGTGCCGCGGGAGGCTCTGCCCGGTGTGCTCGCCGAGCTGCGTGCGCTGGTGCCGACCCTGCCGCACCCGGTCGCGTTCCCGGCGGAGATCCGGGTGGCGGCGGCCGACGACGTCTGGCTCTCCACCGCGTACGGGCAGGACTCCGCCTACGTCGCCGTGCACCAGTACGTCGGCATGCCGTACGAGGAGTACTTCGCCGCGTTCGGCAGGATCGCCCGCGAGGCGGGCGGCAGGCCGCACTGGGGCAAGCTGCACGACATGGACGCGGCGGCACTGCGGGAGCGCTACCCGCGCTTCGACGACTTCCTGCGCGTGCGCGCCGAGGTGGATCCGAACGGCGTGTTCACCAACGACTACCTGGACCGCGTCCTCGGCCCGGTGAGCTCCTAGAGGCGAGCGATGGCTTCCTCGATGGGCGTGTTGCCACTGGTGAGTTCCAGCGTGCGCCCGGCGGTCACCGCGTCGGCGGCCAGCTCCAGCAGCACGGCGGCGACGTCGTCGCGCGGCACGTCGGCCCTGGGCACCGACTCGGCCAGATGCACCGAACCGGTGCCCGGCTCGTCGGTGAGCCTGCCCGGCCGCAGGATCGTCCAGTCGAGGTCGCGCGTGCGCAGGTCCTCCTCGGCGGCGGCCTTCGCCCGCAGGTAGGCGGCGAACACCTCACCGACCGCGGCCTCGTCGATGGGTCCCGCGGCGCCCATGGAGCTGACCTGCAGGTACCGGCGGACCCCGGCGCGCTCGGCGGCCTCGGCGAACAGCACGGCCGCGGCGCGGTCGACGGTGTCCTTGCGGGCGATGCCGCTGCCAGGACCGGCCCCGGCGGCGAAGACGGCGACGTCCGCGCCGGACAGCACGGCGGCGACCTCGTCGACGGTCGCGTTCTCCAGGTCCAGCACAGCGGGCTCGGCGCTCACCTCGCGCAGGTCGGTGGCGTGGTCGACGTTGCGGATGATGCCCACCGCCTCGTCACCGTTGGCCGCCAGCAGCTGCTCCAGCCGCAGCGCGATCTTCCCGTGCCCTCCGGCGATCACGACTCGCATGGCAAGCGACGGTACCGGTACTACTCGGCCCCGGCAGGAACGTCCAGGGACACCAGCTGCTCGTAGACCATCTCGTTGACCCAGCGGGACACGGCGTCCTCACCGAGCAGGATCCGTTCGGTGCGGCCCTCCAGGTCGAGGTTCACCACGGCGTTCTCGTCGGCCGTCACCACGGCGAGGCCGTACGCACGCGCCCGCGGCAGGCAGTTGTCCACGTAGTCGTGGGACAAGGTCGCCGAGGTGGGCAGCACCACGGCCGCCTCGCCGTAGCGGGCGAACGGCACGGTCGCGGCGAGGCCGGTGCGCCAGTGCCGGGCGACGGCGAGCACGCCGACGATCTGCGCGGCGGCGGGTGGCGCCGAGTCGGCCATCTCCGGCCAGACCCAGGTGGACACGCTCGCCCTGTCGGTCACCGGGCCGATGCCGGTGGCGATGCGCTCGGCGTGCGCCTCGGGCCGCAGCCGCGCGACGACGTACACCCGGCGGCCGAACAACGTCAGCCGGGGCAGCAGCGCGCCGCTCCAGCCGAGCTGCGCGACGGCCTCGGTCGCCAGCTCGTCGGCGCTCGCCGGCAGCTCGATCGGCGGGACCATGCGGGCCGGCGTCGACCGCGTCCCTTTCGAACCGCTCGTCAGCGCGGTCTGCCCAGGTGTTACCGCCACGAAGTCCGCCTCCCTCTGCTGCGTTGTGCGTGCACGTGCTCGCCGTGCCACTCGAAAGCGGCACATGACTTGAGTACCAGCGGGAACGGGCGGGGTCTGCGGGGTAACCGCGGACCTGCGATCGACGGCGCTGAACGGTCGGTGATCGGTCGGTGGGCGGTCATCGGACTTCGGCCCGGCAGTGCCGCCGGATGGGTGACAAGCGGCTGAGCGGCGCATCCGGCGAGGTGCGACCGTGGTGACATGCGCCGCAGCCACGGCCCGATCCCGCGGGATAGGGTCTGGCGGCGACTGACCCTGTTCTGGAGGATCGATGCGCTCGCCGAAGGACTTCTTCGCACCGCTCGCGGTCGGTGCACCGGAACCGGTCCGGCAGATCCCGGTGCTGCCGTCGAGGATGATTCACTTCTTCGACCCGGGCAACGAGAAGATGGCCGGCAAGGTTCCCGAGCTCGCGAAGAAGGTCGACGTCCTGCTCGGCAACCTGGAGGACGCCGTCAAGGCCGACCGCAAGGTCGCCGCCCGCGAGGGCCTCGTCCGGATCGCGAAGGCGAACGACTTCGGCGGCACCCAGCTGTGGACCAGGATCAACAGCCTCGACTCGCCGTGGGCGCTCGACGACCTCATCACGCTCGTCACCGAGATCGGCGACAGGCTCGACGTCGTCATGGTGCCCAAGGTGGAGGGCGCCCAGGACATCCACTACGTCGACCGCCTGCTCGCCCAGCTGGAGGCGCGCGCCGGGCTCGGCAGGCCGCTGCTGGTGCACGCGATCCTGGAGACGGCGAGCGGTGTGGCCAACGTCGAGGAGATCGCCGGCGCGAGCCCGCGCATGCAGGGCATCTCGCTCGGCCCCGCGGACCTGGCCGCCAGCCGCCGCATGAAGACCACGCGGGTGGGCGGCGGGCATCCGGGCTACCTGGTGCGCACCGACCCGGTCGGTGACGACCTGCACACCGGGCGCACCACCTACCAGCAGGACCTGTGGCACTACACGGTCGCGCGCATGGTCGACGCGTGCGTGCTGCACGGCATCCTGCCGTACTACGGGCCGTTCGGCGACATCCGCGACGTCGTCGCGTGCGAGGACCAGTTCCGCAACGCGTTCCTGCTCGGCTGCGTGGGTGCGTGGAGCCTGCACCCCGCGCAGATCGACATCGCCAGGAAGGTGTTCTCGCCCGCCCCGGAGGACGTGGCGTGGGCCCGTAAGGTCATCGCCGCGATGGGCGACGGCACGGGCGCGGTGATGATCGACGGGAAGATGCAGGACGACGCGTCCGTCAAGCAGTGCCGCGTCGTGGCGGAGCTGGCCGACGCGCTCGCCGCGAATGACCCCGAGCTGGCCGAGGCCTACGACGCGGCCACGAAGGAGGTGCTGTCGTGAAGCCGCGCCGCTCCGTGCTGTACATGCCCGGCGCGAACGAGCGGGCCCTGGAGAAGGCGAAGACGCTGCCCGCCGACGCGCTGATCCTCGATCTCGAGGATGCCGTGGCTCCGGACGCGAAGGAGGCGGCACGGGAGCGCGTGTGCGCGGCGGCGGCCTCCGGCGAGTACGGCTCCCGTGAGGTGACCATCCGGGTCAACGGGCTGGACACCGAGTGGCACGACGCCGACCTGCGCGCGGCCGCGCAGGCAGGACCCGCCGCCGTGGTGGTCCCGAAGGTCAACTCGGCGCGCGAGGTGCACAACATCGAGCGCGCGCTGGAACTCGGCGGCGCACCGGAGCACACGACGATCTGGGCGATGGTCGAGACGCCGGTGGCGATGCTGCACGCCGAGGAGATCGCGGCGGCGAGCGAGCGGCTCACCGCGCTGGTGATGGGCACCAACGACCTCGCCAAGGAACTGCACGCCGAGTTCGTGCCGGGCAGGGCGCCGCTGCTGGGCGGGTTGTCGCTGTGCCTGCTGGCCGCTCGCGCCACCGGCAAGGTGATCCTCGACGGCGTCTACAACGACGTGAAGGACATCGAGGGCTTCGAGGCCGAGTGCGTGCAGGGCAGGCAGTTCGGCTTCGACGGCAAGACGCTGATCCATCCCGCGCAGATCGAGCCGTGCAACCGGGTGTTCGCGCCCTCCGAGGGTGAGGTCGCCTACGCGCGCCGCATCATCTCGGCGTTCGAGGAGGCCACCCGGGCCGGGCAGGGCGTGGTGACCGTCGACGGCCGCATGATCGAGAACCTGCACGTCGAGAACGCGCGCCGCATCCTCGGCCTCGCCGAGGCCATCGGGCAGGCCTGAAACTCGGTTGCCCCGCAGGGTGGCGCTGGCTAGCGTCACCGGCTCGTGGGGGTCATGGGGGTTCGTGGTGGCTCGGCCGCGGCCCGGCCGCGGCTGGGCCGCGACTTCGCGACCCTGTGGAGCGCCAACGCGTTCACCAACGTCGCCGACGGGGTCGGCATCGCCGCCGGCCCGCTGCTGGTGGCCTCGCTCACCGACGACCCGACACTGGTCGGCGGCGCCGCGTTCGTGCAGTTCCTCCCGTGGCTGCTGTTCTCACTGGTCAGCGGTGCCTATGTGGACCGGCTGGACCGGCGGCGGCTGCTCGTGGCGGTCAACGTGCTGCGGGGGCTCGTCATCGGTGGGCTGGCCGTGGTGGTGTGGTCGGGCGCGGCCACGATCGCCGTGGTCTACGTGGCGTTCTTCCTGCTGGGCACGGCGGAGACACTGGCGGACAACGCCTCGACCACGCTGGTGCCGATGATCGTGGACGACGCGGCGCTGCCGAGGGCCAACGCGCGCCTGATCGCCCTGCACTCGGTGGTGAACCAGTTCGCGGCGCCGCCGTTGGGCGCGGCCCTGTTCACGGTCGCCGAGGCCGCGCCGTTCGGGCTGAACGCCGTGGCGTTCCTGCTGGCCGCGCCGATCCTGGCGATGGTGCGCCGGGTACCGCCGGTCAAGGCGGAGCGGCGGCCCCTGCGGGCCGAGATCGGGGAGGGCCTGCGCTGGCTGTGGCGGCATCAGGTGCTGCGGATGCTGGCGACCTCCATGTGCCTGATGAACGTCACGATGCTGGCGGCGTTCGCGATCCTGGTGCTCTATGCCCGGCAGCGGCTGGGCACGGACGCGGTGGGCTACGGCCTGCTGCTCGCGGCGATGGCGGCGGGCAGCCTGCTGGGCGCGATGGTGGCGAGCAGGCTGCAGGCGCGGTTCCCCGACTCGGTGCTGCTGCGCACCGGCCTGGTGATCGAGACGCTGACGCACGTCTTCCTCGCGCTCGCCGAGGTGCCGTGGGTCGCCGCCGTGACGCTCGTCGTCTTCGGCGTGCACGGCTCGCTCTGGGGCGTCGTGGCGACGACGTGGCGGCAGCGCGTGGTGCCCGACCACCTGCGCGGCCGGGTCAACAGCGTGTACCTGCTGTTCAGCGTGGGTGGCGCGGCGATCGGCAGCCTGGTCAGCGGGCCGCTGGCGGACACGTTCGGCATCACGGCTCCGTTCTGGTGCTCGGCGGCGGTAATGACAGTGCTGACGGTGTTCGCGTGGCGCTCGTTCGGGCGCAGGCTGCTGGAGCGCCCGGTGCGGGAGTGATGCGGCGGCCCGGGGAGTCAGCGGTGCCGTGGCCAGTGGGCGCCCAGGTACGGCCTTGGGTTCGCCCGGACCCAGCCATCGAGAAGTTCGCCAGCGCTTTGGCCTGCGCACCTCCCGCGGGCAGGTTCCGCTTCGGCACGAACACCAGGACCACGTCGCGCTCAGAGGCGAAGTCGGCCACATTCTCGGTGACCACCGCCCGGCCCTCGGCCCGGGCGCGATCGAAGCGCAATAGCGCTACACTCCTGCCTGCTCCCGAGTAGGTGGCCCGGAATTTCGGCTCCGTGGCCGCGTTGCACTGGACGTGAGCACGCAGCCGGTGCCGGTTCCGCTTTCCGTTCTCGACCGCTCGAGCACCCGGGTGGGCCAGGAGCCCGCCGCGGCGCTGCGCGACACCGTGCGCTTCGCCCGGCAGGCGGAGGAGCTCGGTTACCACCGGTTCTGGGTGTCGGAGCACCACAGCGTGCCGGGTGTCGCCGGATCGGCGCCGACCGTGCTCGCCTCCGCCGTCGCCGGTGCCACCTCCCGCATGCGCGTCGGCACCGGCGGCGTGATGCTGCCCAACCACCAGCCGCTCGTGGTCGCCGAGCAGTTCGGCGTGCTGGAGGCGCTCTACCCCGGCCGGATCGACCTGGGGCTCGGCCGTTCCGTCGGCTTCACCGCGGGTGTGCGGGGCGCGCTCGGGCACGACAAGGACGCCGCCGACCGGTTCGGCGACCAGATCCGCGAGCTGCTCGGCTACTTCACCGGCGAGCAGCGGGTGCATCCCGGCGTGCATGGCATCCCGGCCGAGGGCCTGCGGGTGCCCGCCTTCGTGCTCGCCACCGGCGCGGGCGCCGACCTCGCAGCCGAGCTGGGCCTGGCGCTGGTCATCGCCCCGATCGGCGGGCTCGGCAAGGCGGCCGAGCGGATCGCGGGCTACCGCGCCCGGTTCCGGCCGTCGGCACTGTGGCCCCGCCCGTACGTCGTGGTGTCCAGCGCCGTCGCCGTGGCGGACACGACAGCCGAGGCACGCGAGCTGCTGCTGCCCGAGGCGTGGTCGATGGTGCACGCCCGCACCAGGGGCGTGTTCCCACCGCTGCGCCCGCCCGGCGAGCTGCCCGAGCCCACGCCGCGCGAGGCCCGGCTGCTGCAGGAGTCGCTGCGGGGACAGATCCACGGCACCGCCAAGGAGGTGGCCGGCGAGCTGGCCACCCTGGTCTCCCGCACGGAGGCCGACGAGCTGCTGGTCACGATGAGCACCTACGACCGCGAGCGCATGCTCGACTCCTACACGCGGCTGGCCGAGCTGGCCACGCCAACGCAGAACTCGCGGGCCCGAATGCAGAACTCGCGGGCCTGAGCGCAGGACTCGCGGGCCTGAGCGCAGGACTCGCGGGTCAGAGCGGGCAGGGGCGCTGGGGAGGGCGGAGGCGTTCGAACGCCGCCGCCGCGCGCAGCACGGCGAGGTCGGCGAAGCGGCGGCCCGAGATCTGCAGGCCGATCGGCATGCCGTCGGCGGTGTAGCCGCAGTTCAGCGACACGGCGGGCTGGCCGGACATGTTGTACGGCACCGTGAACGCGATGTGCTCGAACGGCCGCGCCGGGTCCCCGGTCGGCGACGGCTGGTCGAACGCGGGCGCCCGCACGGGGCACGTCGGTGCGAGCACGACGTCGAAGCCGCCGGTGGCCCGCAGCGCGGCGACCGCCATCGCGTCGATCTGCGCGAAGCCCGAGTACACCTGCTCGCCGGTCAGCCCCGCTCCCCCGGCCACCCACTCGGCGATGTAGGGCAGGATCCGCGCGCGGCGCTCCGCCGGCAGCTCCGCGAACTCGACGGCGAAACGTGCCCGCCAGAACCGGTCGAGCCCGTCGAGCATCTCCCTGGTGAGAAACGGCGGCACGGGTTCCACGAACGCGCCCACGGCCTCGAACCGCCGCGCCGCGTCCTCCACCGCCGCGCGGATCTCCCCGTCGACGGCCAGCCCCACCCCCGCATCGAGCTGCACGCCCACGCGCAGCCCCGCGGGGTCGCGCTCCACGTCCAGCCAGGGAATCTCCTCGAACGGCAGGCACAGGTGGTCGCGCGCGTCGGGCAGCGCGAGCACGCTCATGAACAGCGCCGCGTCGGCGACGGTCCTGGTCATCGGCCCCGCCACCCGGCCGGGATAGGGCGGGAACACCGGCACGCGGCCGAAGCTCGGCTTGAACCCGACGATCCCGCACCAGCCCGCGGGCAGCCGGATGGAGCCGCCGATGTCGGTGCCCGCGTGCAGTGGCCCGTATCCGGCGACGGCCGCCGCGGCGGCGCCCGCACTCGATCCGCCGGGCGTGCACGCGCGGTCCCACGGGTTGCGGGTGGCGGTGTGGAAGCTCGAAAGGCCGGACGTGAGCATCCCGTAGTCGGGCATGGTCGTCTTGCCCAGCAGCACGCCGCCACACTCGCGTACCCGCGCCGCCGCGGGTGCGTCCTCCGCGGCAGGGGTGAGCTCGGTGGCCGCCGTGCCGAGCGGCGTCGGCGTGCCCCGGGTGGCGATGTTCTCCTTGAGCGTCACCGGGATGCCGTCGAGCGGCCCGAGCGGCTCCCCGGACTGCCACCGCCGCCGCGACGCGCGGGCCGCCGCCCTGGCGACCTCGGCGTCGGGCGCGTAGAGAGCGGACAGCATGGGTTCCAGCCGCTCGATCCTGGCGAGGACGGCCTCGGTAACCTCCACGGGGCACAGCGTGCCCGCGCGGTACCCGGCCACCAGCTCGGTCGCCGTCAGCTCCGTCAGCTCCGCCATGGCACTGCCGCCCTCACGCGCCGGGCGGTGAGTACCGGCCGTCCACCGCCGTCCAGCCGCCGTCGACGAACAGCACGGAGCCGGTGACGAAGCTCGCCGCGGGCGAGGACAGGTACACCACCGCACCGGCCAGCTCGCCGGCCTTCGCCCACCGGCCGAGCGCGCTCTTGTCCGCGTAGGCCTGGTACCACGCGGGGTCGGCCTTGATGGGTTCCGTCAGCGGCGTCTCCACCACACCGGGCGCGACGGCGTTCACCCGCACCCCCGACGGCCCGAACTCGGCCGCGGCCGTGCGCACGAGCTGCACGATGCCCGCCTTCGTCGCCGCGTACGGCCCCTGGCCCGGCTCCACGAGGAGACTGCGGATGGACGAGAACACCGTGATGCTGCCGCGCCCGCGCTCGGTCATGCCCTTGCCGAACGCGCGCAGCGTCTCGAACGTGGCCCCGAGGTTCAGCGCCAGCACGCGGTCGAACTCCTCGCGGCTGTAGTCGAGCAGCCGCTTGCGCACGTTCGCCGCCGCGGTGAGCACGACCGTGTCCAGCTCGCCCAGTTCCCGCGCTGCCCGGTGCACGGCGTCCTGGTCGAGCAGGTCGATCTCGTAGGCCTCGGCGGAGGCCCCTGCCAGGCTCGCCGTCTCCCCGGCGGCCGCGGTGTCGCGGTCCGCGCAGACGACGTGGGCCCCCTGCGCGGCGAGCGCCCGCGCGGCCTCCCTGCCGATTCCGCCGCCCGCGCCCAGCACGACGGCGCGCTGGCCGTCCAGGCGGAACAGCTTCTCGTAGTCCATGCCTCAGCCCTCCTCTGGTCCGGACAGCGCGGCGGACAGGCTCGGCGCCGCCGCGATCAACTCCCGCGTGTACGGGTGCCGGGGCTCGCCGTAGACGTCCCGCACCGGCCCCTGCTCGACGATCTCTCCCTGGCGCATCACGGCCACGGTGTCGCACACGTGCCGCACCACGGCCAGGTCGTGCGAGACGAACACCATCGTCAGCGCGTACCGCTCGACGAGATCGGCCAGCAGGTCGAGGATCTGCGCGCGCACGAGCACGTCCAGCGCGCTCACCGGCTCGTCCGCGACGAGCACCCCTGGCCGCGGAGCCAGGGCCCTGGCGATGGAGATGCGCTGCCGCTGGCCGCCGGAGAACTGGTGCGGATAGCGCCGTCCCGCGTCGGCGGGCAGGTCCACCGCCTCCAGCAGCTCCCGCACGCGCTCGAAGCGACCCGGTTGCCTGCCGAGGGGCTCGCTGATGATGTCGCGGACCCGCATCCTCGGGTCGAGCGAACCCATCGGGTCCTGGAACACGACCTGCAGCCGCGAACGCAGGAAGCCGAGCCGCCGTTCGGGCAGCGTGTCGATTCGCCTGCCGTCGAAGGAGATCTCGCCCGCGCTCGGCCGGTCGAGTCCCGCCAGCAGCCGGACCAGAGTGGACTTTCCCGAGCCGGACTCGCCGACGATGCCGAACCGGCTGCCCCGTGCGACGTCGAACGAGACGCCCCGCAGCGCGTGCACCTCGGGCCGCGGCCCGAACAGCGAGGTGCGCGGCCGCCGGTAGGTGCGCCACAGGTCCCGAACCGAGACCACCGATTCGCTTCGCGGATTGTCGCTCACGACGCCTCCAGTGTTCTGCGGGACACCCGCACCCGGTCGGCTCTCGTGAGCATGGCTTCGCGGATTGTCGCTCACGACGCCTCCAGTGTGGACGCCGCGAGCAGCCGCTTCGTGTACTCGTGCCGCGGCGCACCGAGCACCTGCCGCACCGGGCCGGACTCGACGATGCGCCCCTGTTCGAGCACGAGCACGCGCTCGCACACCGACGCCACCACGGCCAGATCGTGGGTGATGAACAACAGCGCGCCGCCCTGCTCGCCCACTCCGGCGAGGATGAGGTCCAGGATGCGGGCCTGCACCGTGACGTCCAGCGCCGTGGTCGGCTCGTCGCAGATGAGCAGCGCCGGGTCGTTCGCCAGCGCGATGGCGAGCACGACCCGCTGCCGCTGCCCGCCGGAGAGCTGGTGCGGATAGGCCCGCGCGATGCGCTCCGGCTCGGGCAGCCGCACCCGGTCGAGCAACTCGACCGCGGCGGCCAGGGCGGCCCCGCGGTCGATGCGGCGGTGCAGCCGCATGGCCTCCGCCACCTGCCTGCCGACGCGCATCGCCGGGTTCAGCGCCGTCATGGGCTCCTGGAACACCATCGCGATGTCCTTGCCACGCAGCCGGGAGAGCTGCCGCTCCGGCGCGCCGAGCAGTTGCCGCCCATCGAGCCGCACGGAGCCGGACGCGGTGATCTCCTCGGGCAGCAGCCCCATGATCGCCGAGGCGGTGAGCGACTTGCCCGAGCCCGACGCGCCGATGAGGCCCACCCGCTCGCCTGGTCCGATGTGGAACGACACGTCGTCCACGAGCGTGCTCGGCCCTGTCGTCAGGCGCAGACCGTCCACAGTGAGCAGAGCACTCATCGGCGCACCTCCAGCCGGGGGTCGAAGCGGTCGCGCAGGCCGTCGCCGAGCAGGTTGAAGCCCAGCACGGCCAGCGCGATGGCCGCGCCGGGGATCAGCGCGAGCCTCGGCTCCACGGCGAGCAGTTCCTGCGACTCCTGCAGCATCCGGCCCCACGACGGCGTGGGTGGCGCGGTGCCGAAGCCGAGGAACGACAGCGCCGCCTCCGCCAGCACGGCGATCGCGAACGACACCGACGACTGCACCAGCACGAGCCCGGAGATGTTCGGCAGCACGTGCCGCCCCGCGATCCACGCGCGCGAACGCCCGCCCGCCCGCGCGGCGAGCACGTACTCGGTGCTCATCACCTGCAGGGTCCCTGCGCGGGCGACCCGCGCGAACGACGGCACCGTCGCCACCCCGATCGCCACCATCGCGGTGAGCGTGCTCGCGCCGTAGACCGCGCCGAGCATGATCGCCAGCAGCAGCGCGGGAAACGCGAGCACGAGATCGTTGACCCGCATGATGAGCTCGTCGAGCCAGCCGCCGCGCATACCGGCGACGATGCCGAGCGGTGTGCCTGCGAGTGCGGCGATGCCCACCGCCACCACCCCGACGTAGAGCGTGGTCCGCGCCCCGACCATGAGCTGGCTCGCGACGTCGCGGCCGAACCGGTCGGTGCCCAGCACGTACTCGGCGGTGGGTCCCGACAGCCGCAGGCTCGCGTCCACCAGCAGCGGATCGTGCGGCGTCCACGCGAACGACACGAGCGCCACCAGCACGACGAGCCCGACGAGCACGGCCCCCGCGACGAGATTGACGGTGCGGGCCATCACGACCTCCGCAGGCGTGGGTCGAGCAGCGTGTACAACACGTCCACCACGAAGTTCACCAGGAGCACGCCGACCACGAGCACCAGCACGATGCCCTGCACGGTGAGCAGGTCCCGCGCGGCGACGGCGTCGACGAGCATGCTGCCAAGGCCGGGCAGCACGAACACGCGCTCCACCACCACGGCGCCGACGAGCAGCGTCGCCAGCTGGAGGCCGAGCACCGTCACCACCGGCACCGCGGCGTTGCGCAGGCCGTGCCGCAACAGCGCCGGATACGGCCGCAGCCCCTTGGCGCGGGCGGTGCGCAGGTAGTCCTCGCGCTGGACGTCGAGCACGGCGGTGCGCACGTACCGGGTGAGCACCGCGCCCTGGACGAGGCCGAGCGAGGCGGCGGGCAGGATCAGCCCGCGCAGCCACTCCACCGGATCGTGCGCGGGCGGCGTCCACCCGCCGGAGGGCAGCCAGCCCAGCCGCACCGCGAACACCTGCACGAGGATCATCCCGGCCAGAAACGCCGGAACCGCGACGCCGAGCTGCGCCAGGCCGGACACGAGCGCGCCGCTGGGTTTGCGGTGCCGCACCGCCGCGACCGTGCCCAGCGGCACGGCGATGACGAGTGCCACGAGCATGCCCGCGCCGACGAGCCACAGCGTGACACCCAGGCGGTCGAGCAGCTGCGGGCCGATCGGCTCCCGGGTCACGTACGAGACGCCGAAGTCGCCGTGCAGGACCCCGCCCATCCAGTCGAGGTACTGGGCGACGAGTGGACGGTCGAGGCCGAACTCCTGCCGGGTGCGTTCGACCAGCTCCGGTGTGGCGTTGACGCCGAGCGCGACCTGCGCCGAGTCGCCGGGCAACACGGCGAGGAAGGCGAACACGACGATCGAGGCGGCGAGCACCCCGGCGAGCAGGATGGCCGTGCGGCGCACGATCGCGAGCGTCATCCCTCGGCCCTCCGCAGGCCTGTCAGATCGAACGACTCGCTGACCTGGTTGCGGACGAAGCCGGTGACCTCGGTGCGCGCGACCACGATGTTCGGAGCGAGGAACAGCCAGTTGGCGGCGGCGTCCGCGGTGAGGGTGCGGGCGACGGCACGCATGTCGGCGAGCTGCTGCTCCCGCGTGCCGACGTCGGCACGCTCCAGCAGGCGGCGCACCCGCGCGCTGTCGTAGCCCCAGTAGTAGTCCGGGTCGCCGAACGTCGTGATGTCGCGCGCCTCGACGTGGGAGACGATCGAGAGGTCGTAGTCGTGGTCGGTGAACACCTGCTGCAGCCACACGGCCGGGAAGTCGAGCGGCTGGATGGTGACGCGCACGCCGATGCGGCTCAGGTCGGAGGCCACCACCTGGGCCGCCGACACGGCGTAGGGCAGGTTGGGCACCCGTAGCCGCAGGTTCAGCTCCCGCACGCCCGCCTCGGCCAGCAGCGCGCGGGCCCGCTCGGGGTCGTGGGGGTAGTAGCCGGAGAGGTCCTCGTACCAGGGGTCGGTGGGCGGCACCATGCTGCCGATGAGCGTGCCGCGACCGGCCCAGGTGGCCTCCAGGAGTGCCCTGCGGTCGATGGCCAGCGTCAGCGCCCTGCGCACCCGAGCGTCCCGCAGAGCGGGCCGGTCGTTGTTGTAGGCGAGCACGACCTCGCCGTTGGTGGTGCCCTGGACGACGTGGAACCGCGTGTCCGCCTCGAACTGCGGAACCGAGTCCGGTGCGGTGATCTGGGAGATGACGTCGATGCCGTTGCTGAGCAGGGCGTTGTTGAGCGCGGTGGCGTCGTCGTAGTACTTGAGCACCACCGTGCGGTAGTCGGGCCTGCGGCCCCAGTAGCCCGGGTTCTCGGTGAGCACGATCGAGTCGCCCCTGCGGCGGCTCGCCACCTCGTACGGCCCGGTGCCGATCGGCTCGTTGGCCAGGTCGGCGACGCCGCTGCGGCTGAACATCGCGCCCACCCGGCCGGTCATGCTGAACAGCCACGAGTTGCTGGGCCTGCTCAGCACCACCCGCACCCGTGCGGGATCGACGACCTCGACACGTTCCACGACGTCCATCGCCGACTTCAGCGAGATCGTCCAGTCGGTCTTGACCCGCTCGATCGAGAACTTCACGTCCTCGGCGGTGAACGGCGCGCCGTTGCTGAATCGCACGCCGGTCCGCAGCCGGAAGTCGTAGCTGGTGCGGTCGGGGCTGACCGTCCAGGACTCCGCGAGCAGCGGCACGATCTCACCGCGCCCGTCGAGCTTCACCAGACCCTCGTAGACGTTGTAGAGCAGCGCCTGCGGGATCGCGGCACCGTCGGTGGTGGTGAAGTCGAAGTTCTGCGGCTCGGCGGTGAAGCCGACGGCGAGGGTGGACTCGTCGGCAGCCCCACCACCGACGCTCGCGGTGGAGCCCGCCGAGCAGGCCGGCACCGTGAGGATCATCGCGATCGCCGCCGCGAGCCACCGTGCCCTCATGCCACACTCCGGGTATGCTGGTCGGACCAGTAGCCTAGGCTGGCACTCGGTGCCCGCTCCGTCAAGAGGTTCCGCGGTGGACGAAGACCCTGTGAAGTTCGAACCGGTGACCGCGGTCCGGGCCTACGAACGGGTTGTGGAGCAGGTGGAGCACGCCGTGCTCACCGGACGACTGGTGCCGGGCGAGCGGCTGCCGAGCGAACGCGAGCTGATGACGCAGTTCGGGGTCAGCCGTTCGACGGTGCGGGAGGCCCTGCGCGTGTTGCAGGCAGGTGGCGTGGTCCGCTCGCGGCCCGGCGATCCGCGCGGCCCCGAGGTGCTGGCTCCCTCGCCCGCGACGCTGCGCAAGTCGATCCACCGGCTCGCGCGCGCCGAGCACATGGGGCTGGCCGAGCTGCTGCAGTTCCGGATGCTGCTGGAGGGTTCGGCGTATCTGCTGGCCGCGCACCTGCGCACGGCCGAGCAGCTGGAGCGGATGACCGACGCGCTGGAGGCGATGCGCAGGCACGTCGACGGCGGCGAGGGTGACGATGCCGCCTTCGGCGAGGCCGACCTGGCCTTCCACGACGCGGTCGCCCACGCCACCCAGAACCCGCTCGTGGTGGCCTGCGCCGAGGTCGTACGGGACGTGGCGCTGGAGCTCATCGAGGACAAGCTCGCCCACGCGGACGACCGCAGGGCGGTGAAACGCAAGACCGTGGCTCATCACGCGGAGATGCTGGCCGCGGTGCGCGACGGCGAGGGCGAGCGCGCGTGCCTGCTCGCCCGGCGCGCGCTCCACGACTACTACGCCGAGTACGTGCCCGCCGAGCGCCGCGCGATGCTGGAGCCGTTCCTCGGCTCGCCGTGAGCCACCCGACCGCGAACGGCAGCGGGAGAACAGCGAGAGACAGCGAAAGGCACAGCCCCCGGGGCCCGTTGTGGGCGCCCCGGGGGCTGTGCTCGTGTGCGCTGCCCGACTCGCTTGTGGCGCGTCAGGCGTTCTTCCGGCGGCGCTGGAGCAGCAGCGCGCCGATGCCGGCCCCGAGCAGCACGGCGCCGATGACGATCGGCGTCATGATCGAGACACCGGTCTGGGCGAGTTCGCCGGAGTCGGCCTGCGGTGCCACCGGGGTTTCGGTGGTCGGCGGAGCGGCGACGACCTCGGAGCTGGGCGCGGTGGTGGTCGTCGGCGGCGCGGTCGTGGTGGTCTCCTCCGGCGGCGTGGTGGCCTCGGGGGCGGCCTTCCACGTCATCGTCGCGCCGGTCGAGAGGTTGGTCTTCTCCGACTGCGCGACGATCAGCGACTGCGCGGCCTTCTTGGCGTAGCCGTGGGCGACGAAGAGGCGTCCGGTGTCGACGTGCGCGACGCCCTTCAGCTCGATGCTGCCCTGGCCGTCCTCGGCGTCCTCCGGCACGTTCACGTACAGCTCGGTGCCGTCGGCGATGTCGGCGGCGGTGACCTCGGCACCGTCGGCGCCGGTGAGCGTGACGCCCTCCGGCAGGTCGGCGGTCAGCTCGGCGATGTCCCCGGTCGTCGACACGGTGAAGGGACCGATGCGCCCGCCCGCGTCACCGGCGGCGGCATCGGGGGTGATGTCCAGGGTGGGCCTCGGCTGCTCACCGGTGCCCACGTTGGCCTCGCCGGTCAGGAAGTCGTAGAGCGCGAGCACGTCGGCCGCGGCAGCGGGGTTCTTCGGCGTGGGGTTGTCGCGCTGCAGGTCCTTGCCGTCACTGAAGTGCCAGACGGCGGCCTGCGTCGCGGTGATCGCCTCGCGGGTGCTCAGCCCGTCGTGGAACTCGACGCCCTCGGGGCTCAGCGCGTCCTCGATCGTGTCCGTGTCCTCGGCGGGATAACCGTGCTGGAGTACCCAGCTGATCTTGTCGCGGTTTTCGTGGAATGGCGATTCCGGATTCGGGAACCCGTCCCACGGGGTTTCCTGAAGTCCGCGGTCAGGGTCGATCCGGACGTCGATTTCGACGCAGTACGCCTTGAGCGAGTTACCGCTGTCGATGTCGAGTCCGAACAACGTGGTGGACATGTTGGCGTAACCGTCGCCGAGATTGACGCGGTAGCCCGGCGTGTGCGCGCCGGAGTCGAGGTGCGCCTCGGTTTCGTTGGCCGACACGGGAAGAGCGCCGAGCAGCACGGTGGCCGAGGCGCCGAGCAACGCCGCGCCGGCTCTGGCAAGGCCGGTTCTGCTGTGCATGAGTCTCCTAACCCCAGATTCAGACTTCCCCAGTTCGAGTGAAGATCACTCTTTCCAGTGAGGGCGGAGCATACACAGGGCATCAAATTGGTGTGAACCGGCCACTCGTTAGAGCAGAAAGTGCCTTTTCAGGACACGACCACGACGCCGCGTCTCATGTAGACAGAGCCGCCGACAGGTCGTGCCAGAGGTCGTCCGGGTCCTCGAGGCCGACGCTGAGCCGCAGCAGCCCGGGCGCCACCTGGGCGTCGCCGGGCCGCGCCGCCCGGCGCTCGACGGTGGTCTCCACACCGCCGAGGCTCGTGGCGTGCCGGATCAGCCGCAGGCGGTGGCAGACCTGGTCGGCGGTGTCGGCGCCGGCGAGCTCGAACGCGATCATCGTGCCGGTGCCCGGATACCGCACGCGGGTCACGGCGGCGTGCGCGGTGAGCCGGTCGGCCAGGAGGGCGGCCGTCCGCGACGCCTCGGTGTAGCGGACGGGCAGGGTGCGCAGGCCCCGCAGCGCGAGCCAGGCCTCGAGCGCGCCAGGGGTGGCGCCGCCGAGGGTCCGCGCCTCGCGCAGCCGGGCGGCGAGCGTCTCGTCGGCGGTGACGGCGAGGCCGAGCAGGAGGTCGCTGTGCCCGCCGATGAGCTTGGTGGCGCTGTGCACGACGACGTCGGCGCCCTGCGACAGGGGGCGGCTGCCGAGCGGGGTGGCGAATGTGTTGTCCACCACGACCGTGGGCCGCCGGGCCGACGCGGCGGCCGCCTCGGCCACCGCCGGGACGTCGACGAGGTCGAGGCTCGGGTTGGTGGGTGACTCCAGCCACAGCAGGTCCGCTTCGGCCGCCGCCTTCGCCCAGGCGCCGGTGTCGGCGGGCTCCACCTGCCGCACGCTGATGCGCCCGGCCCGCTCGGCGCGGCCGAACAGGGCTCGCGTGCCCGCGTAGCTGTCGGTGGGCACGGCCACACCGGCGCCGACGGGCAGCAGGTCCAGCACGGCGGAGACGGTGGCGATGCCGGAGGCGAACGCCGTCGCCGTGCCGCCTTCGAGGTCGCCGATGGCGGTTTCCAGCGCCTCCCACGTCGGCGTGCCCTGCTCGCGCGAGTAGTCGAGCCCCAGCGTGCTCGCGGGCACGATCGGAACGTTCATCGGCTGCCCCTGGCCGGAAGGCCGTCCGGCCACGATCGCCCGAGTCCGCGCCGACCACGACCCCACCTGCTGCTCCACCAAAGCCTCCTCACGAAACCGATGCTGGTCCGTACGCAACGAAACCACGCCGGGTGGTGAGGAGCTCGCACCGTGGGGGTCCGGGGGCTCGGCCCCCGGGTACGACGACGAAGAGGCCAGACAGCGAAGCGCCCTCCGGCGCGAGCAGGAGGGCACGAACTCGAGTGGGCGAGGAGGGAGTTGAACCCTCACGTCCTTTCGGACACACGGACCTGAACCGTGCGCGTCTGCCATTCCGCCACTCGCCCGAGTAACTGCGACAGCCCGGATAGCGTAGCAGGGGCGTCAGCCGGGTTTCACCGGCCCCGGTGTTCAACGCTCCAAACCCGGATACGATCTATTCGGAGGTACACGTGGAGGAGGGAGGTTGTCCTGGTGGGCCGCGTACAGCGCTTCGATCGGCGTCTCGAGAGCCTCGTGGGCAACACCTTCGCGCGGATGTTCGGTGGCAACGTCGTCACGCAGGAAGTGGCGCTGGCTCTGGAGCGCGAGAGTGAGGACAACGTCCGTGAGCTCGCCGGTGGGCGCAGGCTCGCTCCGAACCACTACATCGTGTCCCTCGGCGCCGCTGATCACGACCGGATGGCGGAGGATGAGCACCGGGTCACCCGGCTGCTCGCCGATGCCGTGGCACAGCACCTCGCCGAGCGGGGCTTGGACACCTATGGTGACGTCGTAGTCTCGCTAGAGCGCAACGAGGCGCTGCATACTGGACAGTTCAAGACCCGCTCGACCGTCGATCCCGACGTCACAGCACACGACGCCGGCGGTCAGGCACGGCCAGCACGAACCAGCGACGCAGGAGACCGACCAATGAGCCAGCCCGGCGGCTACGGCCAATACGACCAGGGTGACCCGTACGGCCAGCAGGGTCAGTACGGCTACGGACAGGGGCAGCCCGGCTACGACCAGGGTTACGGCCAGCCCCCGGCTCCCGGCTACGAGCAGGGTTACGGCCAGCCGGGCGGGTACGACCAGGGCTACGGCCAGCCCGGCGGCTATGACCAGGGCTACGGCCAGCCCGGCGGCTATGACCAGGGCTACGGCCAGCCCGGCGGCTATGACCAGGGCTATGGCCAGCCCGGCGGCTATGACCAGGGCTACGGGCAGCCCCCGGCCCCGGGCTACGACCAGGGCTACGGCCAGCCGCCCGCTCCCGGCTACGACCAGGGCTACGCCGCTCCGCCGAGCCCTCCCGGCGGCTACCCCGCGCAGGCTCCGCCGCCTCCGCAGGGCGACCCGTACGCCCAGCAGGGCTACGCGCCTCCCGGGATGCCCCCCGGTGGCGCCCGGCAGCTGGCGGCGACGCTGCAGCTCGACGACGGCTCCAACCGGACGTACTCGCTCAAGCAGGGCGGCAACGTCGTGGGCCGCGGTCAGGACGCCGACTTCCGGCTCCCGGACACCGGCGTGTCCCGCAGGCACCTGGAGATCACCTGGGACGGCCAGAGCGCGACGCTGGCGGACATCGGGTCCACCAACGGCACGACGGTCAACGGCACTCCCGTGCAGACCTGGCAGCTCGCCGATGGCGACGTGATCCGGGTCGGGCACTCGTCGTTGGTGTTCCGTACGCAGGGCTGATCCGGCACCCGGCTTGGGCTGTCAGGACTTTTCGGCCATCCCGCATGGCCCGCACGGGCCTGTCGCGCATAATGGCGGCCATGCGGGGGACCCGTGACGTATCCACGGCCGGGGCGGGGGACTCGGTCAGTGGATCGGACAGAGCACGGCGTCACGGGCTGGGCGCGAAAAGGCGGGAGCTGACACAACAGGTGCCAGAGCTGGTCGTTCAACTGACCAGAGCGGGTTTTCTCATCCTGCTCTGGTTGTTCGTGTTCGCCGCGCTGCGTGTGGTGCGGTCGGACCTCTATGCCGCCTCCGGACTGCGGGTGAACATGCCCAGCTTCCGGCGGGGCAAGGAGAAGAAGCCGCGGGGCGGCAAGACCCCCCGGCAACTCGTCGTCACACACGGTGCGCTGGCGGGGACCAGGATCGCCCTCGACGGGAGGCCGATCCTCATCGGCAGGGCGGACGACTCGACGCTCGTGCTCGACGACGACTACGCGTCGACCCGGCACGCGCGCGTGTCGCTGCGGGGCGACGAATGGTATGTCGAAGACCTGGGCTCGACGAACGGCACCTACCTCGACCGGGCTAAGGTCACTGCACCCCTCCGAGTTCCGCTCGGCGTCCCCATCCGGATAGGCAAGACGGTGATCGAGCTTCGCCCATGACTCTCGTCCTTCGCTACGCGGCCCGCAGTGACCGTGGCCTGGTTCGCTCCAGCAACCAGGACTCCGTCTACGCCGGCCCACGCCTGCTCGCACTGGCAGACGGCATGGGCGGCCACGCCGCCGGAGAGGTGGCCAGCAAGGTCGTCATCGCGTCGCTGGCACACCTCGACGACGACGAGCCGGGTGACGACCTGGTCTCCCAGCTGAGGGAGGCCGTGACCCAGGGCAACCAGGCCATTTCCGAGCTGGTGGCGAACGACCCCGATCTCGACGGCATGGGCACCACGCTGACGGCCGTGCTGTTCTCCGGTTCCCGGCTCGGCATGGTGCACGTCGGCGACTCCAGGGCCTACCTGCTGCGCAACGGGCAGTTCTCGCAGATCACGCGCGACGACAGCTTCGTCAACGAACTGCTGGAGCAGGGCCGCATCACCGAGGACGAGGCCGCGACGCACCCGCAGCGGTCGCTGCTGCTCAAGGCGCTGACCGGGCACGAGGTGGAACCCAGCTTCACCGTGCGCGAGGCCCGTGCTGGCGACCGTTACCTGCTGTGCTCGGACGGCCTTTCCGGCATGGTCAGCAACGAGACGCTCGCCGAGGCCATGCAGATCCCCGACCCGCAGGAGTGCGCCGACCGGATGATCGAGCTGGCGCTCAAGGGCGGCGGCACCGACAACGTCACCGTCGTGGTGGCCGACGTCGTGGACATCGACTTCGGCGAGGACGCCCCGATCGTGGGCGGCGCGGCAGGCGACGGCAGCGACGAGGGCCACCAGGGCGACTCCCCGGCCGCGCGGGCGCGGGCGCTGACGGCGCCACCACCGCCCCAGCCGCAGCGGTACGAGGCGACGGAGCCGCCACCCGACCCAAAAGCGAAGCGCCGTAAGCGGATTCGCCTGCTGGTCGCCTTCGGGCTGGCGCTGATCCTGCTCGCGGCCGCCGCGATCGCCACCCGGTACTTCGTGCTGCGGCAGTACTACGTCGGGGTCGGGGCCAACTCGGAGGTCGTGATCTTCCAGGGCGTTCCCGGCAGCATCCTCGGCTTCGACCTGCACAAGCAGGCGGAGGGCTCGTGCCCGCCGGAGGCGTCGCTGTGCGAGCGGCTGCACCTGCAGGACCTGCAGCAGGATGCCCGCGTCGCCGTGCGCAACGGCGTGAAGCGCGACAACCTCGCCGAGTCCCGCGACTACATCGACACGCTCCGGCGCAACAACATGCTGGAGATCTGCGACGAGGATCAGCCGCAAGGTGGCGGCCTGATCGGCGGCATCGGTCAGGGCGGCTCGGGGCAGCAGCCATCCGAGACCACGACGCCGCAGGAGCGGGGCCAGCAGCCGGGCGTCGACTGCCGCCCTGCGCCCAGCCCAGGCGGTAACTAATGGCTCAGCCCGCAGGGAATCCGGGGGCGGCAGGCCAGCAGTACACGACCAACCCGCCACGTGAGCTGCCCACCCGGCGGGGCACGGAGCTGGGGCTGCTCGCCTTCGCCGCGTTCATCGTCACCTCGGCGTTCGTGCTGGTCCAGGCCAACCAGGAACAGGAACTGTCCTGGTCGATCGTCTGGTACGGCCTTGCCTACCTCGCGATCTTCGCGGTCGCGCACGCCGCGGTGCGGCGCTGGGCGCCGTACGCCGACCCGCTGATCCTGCCGTGCGTGGCGCTGCTGAACGGCCTTGGCCTGGTGATGATCTATCGCATCGACCTGGCCACCCAGCAGGAGGCACTGGCCGTGGGCGAGGAGGCCAGCTCGAACGCGCCACGGCAGGTGCTGTTCACGGTGCTGGCGCTGGCGTTGTTCCTCGCGGTGCTGAAGGTGGTCTCCGACCACCGCACGCTCACCCGCTACGCCTACACCTTCGGGCTCATCGGCATCACCGCGCTGGCACTGCCCGCCGTGCTGCCGAGTTCGCTGTCGGAGGTCAACGGCGCGAAGGTCTGGCTCAAGCTGCCCGGCTTCTCCATCCAGCCAGGCGAGTTCGCCAAGATCCTGCTGATGATCTTCTTCGCCGCGTTCCTGGTGGCGAAGCGCGACCTGTTCATGACGGCGGGCAAGCGCGTGCTGGGCATCGAGCTGCCCCGCGCCCGCGACCTGGGCCCGATCATCATCGCCGCGGTCGCCTGCCTCGGCATCCTGGTGTTCGAGAAGGACCTGGGCACGGCGCTGCTGTTCTTCGGCATCGTGCTCGTCATGCTCTACGTCGCCACCGAGCGCATCATCTGGGTGGTCGTCGGCTTGAGCATGTTCTTCGTCGGCGCGCTGATCGCCTACCAGCTGTTCACGCACGTGCAGCAGCGCGTGGCGAACTGGATCGACCCGCTCGCCACCTACGACGACCCGGGTGGCGGCTACCAGATCGCGCAGGGCCTGTTCGGGCTCGGCACGGGCGGCATGTTCGGTACCGGGCTGGGCGCGGGCAGGCCGGAGACGGTGCCGGAGGCCAACACCGACTTCATCAGCGCGGCGCTCGGCGAGGAACTCGGCTTCGTGGGGCTCGCCGCGGTCCTCATGCTGTACCTGCTGCTGGCGATGCGTGGCATGCGCAGCGCGCTCGCGGTGCGCGACACGTTCGGCAAGCTGCTGGGCGGCGGCCTGTCGTTCGCCGTCGTCATGCAGGTCTTCGTGATCGTCGGCGGCGTCACCAAGCTGATCCCGATGACCGGTGTCACCACGCCGTTCCTCTCGGCGGGTGGCTCGTCGCTGCTGGCGAACTACATGCTCATCGCACTGCTGCTGCGGATCTCCGACGCGGCCCGCCGCCCGCAGCAGCAGGCGAGGCCACGACCGCAGGCACAACAGGCCCCGCTGGCGGAGGCGCACACCGTGATGGTGCAGCGACCGCAGCAGGGACAGGCAGCCGACGGAGGGCCGACGCAGTGAACAAGCCGCTACGCAAGGTCGGCATGGCCATGCTGGTCATGGTGGCGCTGCTGCTCGCCAACGCCACCTACATCCAGGTCGTGCAGGCCGACGACTACCGCAGCGACGGGCGCAACCGGCGGGTGCTGCTCGAGGAGTACTCCCGCGAGCGCGGCAAGATCGTGGCCGACGAGACGGGACAGGTCCTCGCCGGCGTCAGGCCCACCGACGACACGCTGAAGTTCCGGCGGACCTACCGCAACGGGCCGATGTACGCGCCGGTCACCGGGTACTACTCGGTGCTCTACGGCGCGGGCGGGCTGGAGCGCTCCTACGACGAGTTCCTCAACGGCTCGGACCCGCGCCTGTTCGTGCGCAGGCTGTCGGACATGATCACCGGCCGCGACCCCCGGGGTGGCAACGTCCGGCTGACCGTGCGGCCCGAGGTGCAGGAAGCGGCCTACCGGGCCATGGTCGACAACGGCTACACGGGCTCGGTGGTGGCCATGGACCCGAAGACGGGCGACATCCTGGCCATGGTGTCCACGCCGTCCTACGACCCGAACAAGCTCGCCTCGCACGACAGCGAGGAACAGCAGCAGGCCTGGCAGAACTTCACCGACGACCCGGCCAACCCGATGCTGAACAGGGCCATCAGGGAGACCTACCCGCCGGGCTCCACGTTCAAGATCGTCACCACGGCCGCGGCGCTCGAGAACGGTGCGACCGCCGACACGCAGGTGACCAACGCCTCCGAGGTGACCCTGCCCGGCACGAGCACCACGCTGGAGAACTACGGCGGTGCCACCTGCCCTGGCAGCACGCTCGCCGACGCGCTCAAGTACTCGTGCAACACCGCCTTCGCCGAACTGGCCGGCCAGCTCGGCAAGCAGAAGCTGGAGGAGACCGCCGCCAACTTCGGTATCGGCGGCGACCTGCAGATCCCGATGAACGTCGTGCCGTCGGGCCTCGGCGACCTGGAGAGCGAGGCGGCCCTGTACCAGAGCGGCATCGGCCAGCGGGACGTGCGGCTCACGCCGCTGCAGGACGCCCTGCTGGCCGCCACCGTCGCCAACGGCGGGGTGGCCATGAAGCCGCAGCTGGTCAAGGCGCTGCTGGCTCCCGACCTGTCGACGATCGAGGAGTTCACGCCCGAGGAGCTCACCGGCGAACCCGCGTTGTCGGCCGCCAACGCCGAGGTGCTGAAGAACATGATGATCGCCTCGGAGGAGAACACGAGCGGCGGCGGCAAGGACCCGGACCTCAAGATCGCCTCGAAGACGGGCACCGCGGAGCACGGCACCGACCCGAAGGCCACGCCGCCACACGCCTGGTACACCGCGTTCGCCCCGTACGACGATCCGAAGATCGCGGTCTCCGTGATCGTCGAGTCGGGCGGCAACCGCGGCCTCGCGGCCACCGGCGGCACCGTCGCCGCCGAGATCGCCAGGTCGACGATCGCCGCCGCCCTCGGGGGTGGATAGGTCATGCTCTCGTCGGGGCAACTCATCGCCGAGCGATACCGCCTCGCCAAGCGGATCGCCGTCGGAGGCATGGGCGAGGTCTGGGAGGCCAGCGACACCCGGCTCGACCGCACGGTCGCGGTGAAGATCCTCAAGGCGGAGTTGTCCGGCGACGCCGAGTTCCTGCACCGGTTCCGCACGGAGGCGCGCACCACCGCCTCGCTGAACCATCACGGCATCGCCGCCGTGCACGACTACGGCGAGACCGAGGCCGGCGAGCACTCGATCGCGTTCCTGGTGATGGAGTACGTCGCGGGCGAGCCGCTCGCGGCGATCCTGGCCAGGCAGGGCCGCATCTCCGCGGAGTACACCATGGACATCCTCGAACAGGCGGGGCACGCGCTGCAGGCCGCCCACGAGCGAGGACTGGTGCACCGGGACGTGAAGCCGGGGAACATCCTGGTCACCGCGACGGGAGCGGTGAAGATCACCGACTTCGGCATCGCCAAGGCGGCGCACGCCGCCCCGGTGACCCGCTCCGGCATGGTGATGGGCACCGCCCACTACATCGCCCCGGAGCAGGCGCTCGGCCACGACGCCGAGCCGGCCAGTGACGTCTACTCGCTCGCCGTCTGCGGCTACGAGTGCCTCGCGGGGCGCAGGCCGTTCCTGTCCGAGAACGCGGTGACGGTCGCCATGATGCACATCCGCGACCTGCCGCCGCCGCTGCCACCCGACGTGCCGCCCGGTGCGCGGGCCGTCATCGAGGCGACGCTGGTGAAGGACCCGAGGCAGCGCTACGCGAGCGGCGGCGAGTTCGCCGCGGCCGTGGCGGCCGTGCGGGCGGGCCACCCGCTGCCCGCGCCGTCCGGCCTCGTCGGTGCCGGGTACGGGCCGGTGCCGCCGAACCAGCCGAACCCGATGGCGCCGGTGGGTCCGGGCTCCCACCCGACGATGCAGCCGGTGGCCCCACCGAGTGGAGGTGTGCCGCTGCCGTTCCCGCCACAGCAGCGGCGCAGACCGGCGGCATTGTGGATACTGCTGGGGCTGGCCGTGGCGCTGGCGATCGCGGTGACCGCGGTGTTACTCGCCGTGGTCCTGCGGGACGACGCGGTCCGGTCACCAGGCGGAGCCGAGACCCGATCCACCGGCGTCCGGGACAACTCGCCGAACACCGCCAAGCGTTCACCCATTGAAGACGGCGGACAAGGCATGATGGGCACACTGCCGATGGAGAACCGCAGGTGATAGTGGACGGCATGCTGGCAGCGCCCCGTCGACGTGATTGCGTTCGCGCGCTGGAGAAGGCACTGACGGAATGGAACGGCACCGAGCAATGAGCGCACCCCGACTGCTCTCGAACCGCTACGAGCTGGGCGACACGCTCGGCTACGGTGGCATGTCCGAGGTCCACCATGGGCACGACGTGCGCCTCGGCCGTGAGGTGGCCGTCAAGATCCTGCGTGCCGACCTCGCGCGCGACCCCCAGTTCCAGGAGCGGTTCCGCAGGGAGGCGCAGAACGCCGCCGCGTTGAACCACCCTGCCATCGTGGCGGTGTACGACACGGGTGAGGCCGACACCGAGTACGGCCCGCTGCCCTACATCGTGATGGAGTACGTCGAGGGCCGCACGCTGCGTGACATCGTCAAGACCGAGGGTCCGATGTCGCAGAAGCGCGCCATGGAGGTCATGGCCGACGTCTGCGCGGCGCTGGACTTCTCGCACCGCCACGGCATCGTCCACCGCGACGTCAAGCCCGCGAACGTGATGATCACCCGCAATGGCGCCGTGAAGGTGATGGACTTCGGCATCGCCAGGGCCGTGCACGACGGCCAGGCGGCGATGACGCAGACGGCGGCGGTCATCGGCACGGCGCAGTACCTCTCCCCGGAGCAGGCGCGCGGTGAGCAGGTGGACGCGCGCAGCGACGTCTACGCGGCCGGCTGCGTGCTGTACGAGCTGGTGACGGGCGAGCCGCCGTTCACGGGCGACTCGCCGGTGGCGGTCGCCTACCAGCACGTCAGGGAGGATCCGAAGCCGCCGTCGGCCGTGAACCCCGCGGTCTCGCCCGAGCTGGACGCCGTCGTGCTCAAGGCACTGGCCAAGGGCGTGGCCAACCGCTACCAGTCGGCGGCCGAGATGCGCTCCGACCTGGTGCGCACGCTGTCCGGCCAGCGTCCGTCGGCCCCGATGGTGCTGTCGGACGAGGAGCGCACGGAGGTGCTCGGCGCCACGCGGGCTCAGCCGGGGGTGTACGACTACGACGACTACGGGCCGGACGACTACGACCCCGAGGAGGAGGCGCGCCGCAAACGGCGCAAGCGCGGCCTCATCGCCGCGCTGCTCGTGGCCCTCGGTCTGGCGGCCGTGGCGTTCGTGATGTGGATCGCGGGTGCCTTCGAGAGCGAGCAGCAGCTCGTCCCGGTGCCGGACGTGCGCGGCCAGACGGTGGAGCAGGCCAAGCAGACGCTGCGGCAGGCCGGGTTCACCAACTTCGGTCCGCAGGAGAACGTCGAGTGCCGCGACCAGGCCAACGGTGAGGCGGCGTGTTCCCCCGACGAGATCGGCAAGGTGATCGGCACGCTCCCGCAGACCTCGGAGCAGGTCCCGGTCACCGAGGAGATCCGGCTGCGGGTCGGGGTGGGCCCGGAGAAGGTGCAGGTGCCCGACCTCACCGGTCTCGACCGCACGGCGGCCGAGGAGGAACTGCGCAAGGCGGGCCTCGTGCTCGACCAGAACGTCGCCCAGGTCGAGGTGGAGGACGAGAGCTCGTACGGCAAGGTCGTCGAACAGAATCCGGCCGCGGGCTCCCAGCTGGAGAAGGGCCAGTCGGTGCGGATCACCATCGGCACCGAGCCGGACACCATCGAGGTGACCAACTACACCGGCAAGAGCTTCGAGGAGGCCAAGGCCGGGTTGGAAGGCTCGGGCTTCAAGGTCAGCCGCACGGACGT
Organism: Prauserella muralis; assembly: GCF_003202285.1. GTDB lineage: Bacteria > Actinomycetota > Actinomycetes > Mycobacteriales > Pseudonocardiaceae > Prauserella_B > Prauserella_B muralis. The sequence continues at coordinate 1,034,897 of NZ_MASW01000001.1, read as the reverse complement.
CGACTCCGACCAGCCCGCGGGCACGGTGGTCAACCAGACACCGAACGCGGGCAGCTTCCCCGAGGGCACGGTCATCGAGCTGCAGGTGTCCAACGGCGCGAACCAGCAGATCCAGATGCCGGACCTGCGGGGCATGACGCAGGACCAGGCGCTGGCCGAGCTGCGCAATGCGGGCTGGAGCGGTGACGTCGACATCCAGACCGAGGAGGTCCGTGACTCCGACGACGTGGGCAAGGTGACCAACACCAGCCCGTCGCCGGGCAGCTCCATCACCAAGGACCAGACGGTGACGCTCTACATCGGCGAGGAGGACGGCTCCACGGAGACCTCCTCCTCGGATCCGCCGATCCCGGGTCTGCCGGGCGGCTCCAGCTAGCGCGGCCCCGGCGAGCCGAAGGGCACCGCGGGCACGCATCGTGTACCGAAGGTGCCCTTGGGCTCGCTTCGGGAACGGCGTCAGGCGGCGGCGGCCTTCTGCAGTGCGCGGGTGGCGCGTTCCAGCTCGGTGACGATGCCCTCGGGCACCGGGTGCCCCGCGGTGGCCATCCAGTTGGCGAGCATCCGGTGGCCGCCCTCGGTGAGCACCGACTCGGGGTGGAACTGCACGCCCTCGATGGGCAGCTCGCAGTGCCGCATGCCCATGACCACACCCGACTCGGTGCGGCCGGTCACCTCGAACGCGTCCGGGATGGTCTCCGGCAGCACGGTGAGCGAGTGGTAGCGGGTCGCGGTGAACGGATCCGGCAGCCCGGCGAGCACGCCCGCGCCGGAGTGCCGCACCTGGCTGGTCTTGCCGTGCAGCAACTCGTGCGCGCGATCCACGGTCGCGCCCCACGCCACACCGATCGCCTGGTGGCCGAGGCAGACGCCGAGCATGGGCACCCGCTCCTCGGCGCAGCGGCGCACGACGTCGATGCTCTGCCCCGCACGCTCGGGTGTTCCGGGCCCCGGCGAGACGAGCACGCCGTCGAAGCCGGCGACCTGGTCGAGATCCACGACGTCGTTGCGCCACACCGTGCAGTCGGCGCCGAGCTGTGCCAGGTACTGCACCAGGTTGTAGACGAAGCTGTCGTAGTTGTCGACGACGAGGACGCGCATGGTCGACAGCCTAACCGCTACTGCCCTTCGACGGAGACGTCGTTGAACGGCAGCATCGGCTCCGCCCACGGGAACACCACGAACATGAGCAGTGCCACGGCACCCAGCACCAGCACGGCGGCGAGCGCGACGCGCACGGCGAGCGGGCCGGGCAGGTGCCGCCAGATCCAGCCGTACATCTAGAGCTCCCCGATCTCGCGCAGCAGGTCCTCGTAGTTCGCGCCCTGCGCCTTCTGGAACTGGTTGGTGAGCACCGAGTGGATGATCATGCGCTCCCGGTCGGAGAACTGCGGGTGGCACGTGGTGAGCGTGAGCAGCGCCGCCTGCGACGCCTTGGGCAGGACGTCCTCGGGCCGGTACGGCACGGGCGCCACCGCGTCGCCGCGGTCGGGGGTGACGATGACGCGGCCGAACGTGTCGGCGTAGGCGCCCTGCTTGTCCTGCAGCGGTGCGACGTTGGCGCACTGGGGGTCCTTCGCCCTGCCGCCTGCCCAGCCCGCGACCTCGTCGCGCATCGGCAGCACGCGGTAGACGTAGAAGCTGTCGGCCGTCTCGATCACCACGGCGTCACACGAGTTCAGCAGGTCGAGGTCGTTGAAGGGTGCGCCCTTGCCGACACGGTGTCCGGCCACGCCCATGTTGCCGGGCTCGCCCGGCATGGCCGTCTCCTTGTAGTGACCGGGGCCGATCTCCAGCGTCGCCGTGTCGACGCCCTGCTGGACGGTGAAGTTCCAGTCGGCCCCGAACGACGGGATGTAGATCCGCGCGAACGCCTTGCCGTCGAGCGGCTCGGCGTGCAGCTGCCTGCCCTGCTCCCACTGCGACTCCAGGTCGGCGCTGGCCCGGCGCTGCAGCTGCGCCGACATCAGGTTGGTGACGTACAGCTCGTAGACGACGAACAGCAGCACCACGAGGCCGAGCGTGATGAGCACCTCGCCGAACGTGCGCACGACGGCACGGCCTGCCCCGCCTCCCCCGCCTCCCCCGGCTCGCTCGGGAGCGGGTGGCCTCGTCGGCGGCTTCGGCGGCTTCGGCGGTGTGGTGCCCCTGGGCGGCTGCGTGGCGGGCACGGTGGGCGGGTCCGCGCGTGGATCCGCCTGCGGGCGCCCGCGGGGCCCGGTCCGCGGCGCCTGAGGGCCCCCGGGACGCCGGGCCTGCTGCGGGCGCCGGGTGAAGTCCGGGACCGGGATTTCCCTGGTCTCCGGCTCGTCGTACCTCGACAAGCGAGCTCCTCCCGGGCGCGGCACGGCGCCCGTCTGTCACGATCTGCTGGTCCGGCGCTCGCTCCCCGGTTCTAGCGCCTGCCCGATTACGTTAACGTGTTCAGAGGACGGCGGTTGCGCACTGCCGTGGATTTTGCCCGACAGCACGCGAGGACTCCGATGCCCAAGTCCAAGGTCCGCAAGAAGACGGCGTACACGCCGCCGGCCGATCGTCGTACCCCGGTGAAGGTGCGCGCCGCCGGTCCTTCGCATCCGGTCTACAAGATCGTGATGTTCGGACTGATGCTGCTCGGTCTGATCTGGCTGGTGGTCAACTACCTGGCCGGCGACAAGATCCCGTTCATGCTGGAGCTCGGCAACTGGAACTTCGCCATCGGCTTCGCCCTGATGATCACCGGCCTGCTGATGACGATGCGGTGGCGCTGACCGGCGGTGGCCGGTCGTCCGAACGGCGGCTTGACAACGAATTACAACAGTGTGACTAATCCCCAGTGTGGACAACCCCTGTGGATAACTTCGTAGCGCGCTGGGCGCCGAGCACCGGCCTGGTCGCCGTCGGCTGGTTGCTCGCCGCGGCGGCCGCCGCCGGCCTGGTGCTCTCCGCGTCCTCGGCGGACCGCCCCGGCGCCGTGCTGTTCGGGGTGGCGACACTGGCGCTGGCCGCCGCGGCTTCGCACGGCACGTTCGTCCGGCCGAGGCTGACCGCCGACGGTGACGGTGTGCGGGTCCGGACGCTGTCGGGCAGCAGGCGGCTCTTCTGGGACGAGGTGACGATCCGGGTGGCCACGACGCGGCGGCTGGGCCGCGATGTCGCCGTGCTGGAGATCGAGTCCGACCAGCTGCAGGTCTTCGGCTGGATCGAGCTGGGCGCCGACCCCCGGGACGTGCACGAGCAGCTGCTGGCGCTGCGGGCCGGTTAGGCGCAGAGGCCGGTTCCGCACAGCTGGGCCGCCAACTGCGCGTCGCGGTACACCACGAGCCCTGCGAGCGCGGCGGTCAGCACCAGCACGGTGCCCGCCTGGTAGACCACCCGCTGCTTCTCCGGCGCGTAGACCATCGCGGCCATCGCCAGTGCGCCCACGACGAGACCACCGAGGTGACCGAGCAGCGAGATCCCCGGGATGGACACACTGAGAATGAGGTTGAGCACGATGATGCCGATGGCCGCGCCCGGGTTGAGCCGCAGGCGCAGGACGGCCACCAGCAGCGCGCCCATCAGCCCGTAGATGGCGCCGGACGCGCCCGCCGTGCCCGTTCGGATGTCCTCGAAGACGAACACGGCCGCCGCCCCGCCGAGCAGGGACACGGCGTACACGGCGAGAAAGCGCACCTTGCCGAGCAGGATCTCCAGGTCCCGGCCGAGGATCCACAGCGCGAGCATGTTCATGCCGATGTGGATCAGGCCGTAGTGCAGGAAGCCGGACGTGACCAGCCGCCACCACTCGTCGCGCACCACGATGCCCGCGGGCCACAGCACCCCGTCGGCGAACAGCTGCGAGCTGTCGTTGTTCATCGGGCTGCGGGCCTGCACGGCCGTGACGACGTAGACCAGGACGTTGACCGCGATGAGCGCGGGTGTCACCACGGCGCGCTGCGACAGGCGCGCGCCTGCGACCGTCCGCGCGCCGTAGCCTGCCCTGCGGTACTGGACGGCCTGTACGCGCTGCTGCTGCCGTCCGGCCTGCACACAGTCGACGCACTGGTAGCCCACGGACGCTTCGCGCAGGCAGTCCGGGCAGGCAGGCCGGTCGCACCGGACGCAGCGCAGACCGGTCTGCCGGTTCGGATGCCACCAGCATCCGGGCAGCGCTTCCTGCTGGTAGGGCTGCCCGGACTGCGGCGGGTAAGGCGGCTGGCTCACGATGCTTCCAACCTACCCGTTTCCCGCCCCGGTCAGCCGCGCTCGATGCTCACCTGCTCGATGACGACGTCCTCGAGCGGCTTGTCGGCAGGCCCGGTGGCCGTGCGCGCGATCGTGTCGACGACGTTGCGCGACTCCTGGTCAGCCACCTCACCGAAGATGGTGTGCTTGAAGTTCAGGTGCGTGGTGGGTCCGACCGTGATGAAGAACTGCGAGCCGTTGGTGCCCGGACCCGCGTTGGCCATCGCGAGCAGGTACGGCTTGTTGAACTGCAGTTCCGGGTGGAACTCGTCGTCGAACTGGTAGCCGGGCCCGCCGCGACCGGTGCCGGTCGGGTCGCCACCCTGGATCATGAACCCGTCGATGACGCGGTGGAAGATCGACCCGTCGTAGAACGGGCCGGACCGCTCGCCGCGGGCGTTAGGCTGGGTGTATTCCTTGCTGCCTTCCGCCAGGCCGACGAAGTTCGCGACCGTTTTGGGGGCGTGATCAGGGAAAAGGTTGAGGTGAATGTCGCCTCGGTTGGTGTGCAGCGTGGCGTTCAACTTCGCTCCACCGAGGGATCCGTTGCTCTCAGTCACGCGATTCATCGTGCCATCTGCGGCGAGATCGCCCTGAAAGGGGCAGGATGGGTAACGAGCGCAAGACGGAAAATCCAACGATTGACGAGGTGAAGGCGATGGCTCGAACCGCGGACACGGCGGGTGAGTCGGTGCGGAACGGCACGCGCAACCTGCGACAACGGGCACGGGAGGCCGGCAAGGCAGGCGCCGACGTGGCGGCGCACGCCGCCCAGGTCGCCGAGCACAGGTTGGCCGAGGGGACCGAGGCCGCGCGCAAGGAGTTCTCGAAGACCTCTCGCCGTACCCGCAAGAAGCTGGCCGCCCAGGCGAAGCGGACCCGCAAGGACGTCGCCAAGAACGCCGCGCACGCGCGCAAGGTGGCCGCCGAGCGCCGGGAGGAGCTGCGCGCCCCCGGCCGCAAGGCCAAGAAGGCGGCCATCAAGGCCGCGAAGTCGGCGGGCCAGTCCAAGCGCAGGGCCAAGCGCGACTTCAAGCAGGCCAAGAAGGAGTTCCGCGCCGCGATGGCCGAGGCTCAGGTGGCCGCGAAGGGCGAGAAGCGCAAGCGCAGGAAGCTGCCGTGGTTGCTGGCGCTCGGTGCGCTGGCCGCCGCCGTCGCCTACGCGCTGCGTTCGAAGCAGGAGCCGCCGGTGGCGCCCGCTCCCCCGCGCAGCACGGACGCTCCGAAGCTGGCGGAGGCCACGCAGAACAAGCCCGCGCCGAGCGCTGCCGACAAGGCGGAGCCGAAGACCGAGTCGAAGCCCGCGCCGTCGGGACAGTCCGGGCAGTCGGCCGCGAAGACGCAGAAGGCTCAGAGCAACGGGCAGCAGCAGGCCAGGAGCGGCCAGCAGAAGAAGAGCTGACCGGGCACCGCAACGACCGAGGCCACCCGGCCGCGCTGGACGCGGCGGGGTGGCCTCGTGTGGATCCGGTGCCGGATCAGGCGGTGTGCTTGTCGATCAGCGCACCGAGCCGCGGCAGGGCCTCGACGACGTTCTCCTTACCCTTCGGGCGGAGCTTGTTGTAGACCTTCTTGATGCTGTCGCGGCTGCTCTTCTCCGCGCGGGCGTCGGTGACCGACAGCAGCGCGTCGGCGGCCTCGTCGCCACGGGTGGGCAGGTAGGAGGCGAAGCTGCCGCCGCCGTTCGCCTTGAAGTCGGCGAAGATCGGCTCGAGCTGCGCGACGAAGTCGTCGAGCAGGCTGTCGACGGCGGAGCCGATGATGCCCGGCTTGATCTTCTTCACGGCGCCGTAGCCGGTCTTGATGACGGTGCCCGAGACGCCGCCCTTGCCCGCGACCTCCTCGTCGATCAGGTTCTGCAGGTCGGTCACGACCGTCGGGCGGCGGCTGGAGTCGAGCAGCGATTCCTTGAGGGTGTCAGCCACGGATTCCTATCCTTCGTCACTTCGAGATCAACGATTGCGGGGGTTTGCAGGAGGGTCGTTCGCCGCTCCCGTAGCCCCGATTGAGGGACACCGGAAGAGGCGCCGGTTCCTCGATGCCTGCGGTGTGCGCGTCAGACTAGTACAAGATCAACTTGGCCTGCACGCAGTGGTATCCGACGGTCACGCTCAGATCCCGAGCCCGGAGATCGCCTGCGTGGCCACGGTGCGCGCCTTCACGCTCTGTTGCTGGTTGGTGGTCACGATGACCGCTTTGCCCTCTTTGGCCACCGCGTACACAGCACCGTCGCCGGTCGACTCGTAACCGCCTGTCCACCCCGCGGGCTGCTCGGTCGGGTTCGACGTGTCGACGGGGGCGGCCTTGTCGACGAGTCCGGTCGCCACCTCGGGGTCGCCGACGTAGACCCGCACGGTGAGCTGGACGTCGCCGTCCGGCCGGTAGAAGAAGCAGGCCGGATGCGGCTCGTCCGCGGAGAGCCGGACCTCACCGACGTGCTGGCCGTTGGCTCGCGCGACGAAGTCGGTGTCCAGGTACGGGCACGGACCCGCCGCTGCCGGCTTCGGATCCGGCGGGAGTACCGCCGAGGACGGGGCCTGACCCGACGAGGCGGTGGAGGGGGCAGGTCCGGGGGTCTGCGTCCCTGTCGAGCAACCGGCGAGCAGCGCGGCGGCCGCCGCGCCCAGAACAACGAGTCGTCGCATAGGTCGGACAGTGAAGCAGAACGGCCCCGTACTCCCGTCGCGGGAGGTACTGTCTCCCTCTGCCGACTGGGGAGGACGAGCCCATGTGCGCCGCGACGTCTGATCCGCTGATCGCCTACGCCACCTTCGGCTGGCTGCCCGAACAGTTCACCGGTGTCAGCTACCAGGTCGGCTCGTACGGAGACGGGGCACTGGCCAGGGGTCCTGGCGAGCTTCCGCCGACGATGTGGCTCACCGTGCACGACGCCGAACCCGGCCTCAACGGGCGGCAACGTCAGCTGTTCGGCCACATCGAGCCGCACCGGCTCGGCGTGCGGGTCGGCGACAAGCAGGGCTACTGGCTGACGCGCGACCCGCGCGACCCCCTCAACGGCGGCGACGCCTACCTGCGGTGGCGGTTTCCGGACGGGAAGTGGGCCGAGTTGAACGCCTACTATCTGGACGTCGCCGATCCTCAGGCCGTGCTGCTCCGCGTGGCCGACAACGTGGCCGCCGTCGAGCGGCCGGTGCCGTTGCCCGTGCGCATCCGCGACCTGCCGGAGAACTACCTGCTTGCCGACGTCGAACTGTCCCGGCCGCCGGCGCAGAGCGCCGGCGCCTGGGAGCTGCAACTGCGCTTCACGGTCAACGGTGCCACCGTGACCATCGACGTGTTTCCCGAGGGCACCCGCCCGGACGGGTTCGGGTTGGGGCTCGGTGTCGTCCAGTCGGCCCGTACGACGGCAAACGGACTCGAGGCGTGGGTCAGTGTGGACCGGCCGACGGCGGCGGGGCTGGATCGGCTTGGCGGGCCGGAAGGCCTGCTGGACCGCCTCGATCTCCTCGGCCCGGACGAGAACGCCTGGACGACGAGCGTGTTCGGCTGAGGTGGGCCGACAGGCATGCGTACCACGTGGCCAGCGTGCATCTTGCAGTCGCCAGCGATACGATGTGCACACGGTTGAGCAGGCAGCCGCGTCCTGTGTCACACGTTCGCCGGGGGAATCGCGTGGCTCCCGCACCTTCGCACCCGCACCTGCAGTTGCACGTCCGCGTCGACGGTCGGCATCCCGGCTGCGTCGTGGTCGTGCTGGACGGCGAGGTCGACCTGCAGACCGTCGACCAGCTCTCGGCCGCGCTGGAGACCCAGCTCGCACGCAAGCCTGCGCTCCTGATCGTCGATCTGTCCGCCGTCGGCTTCCTCGGCGCGGCCGGGCTCAGTGCCCTGCTGGATGCCAGCCGGGCCGGGCTCGATCATGGGACCGAGCTGAGACTGGTGGCCGGCAGGCGGCGGGTCGTCCGGCGCATTGTCGATCTCTGTGGCCTGACCACGGCGCTGCCGGTGTACCGGGACGTCACCGAAGCCGTGGTGCCGTCGCCGACGGACACGGCCGGTTGAGCACCGTGCGGCCGGGTACTCGGAGCGTGGCGACATCGGTCGGCGCGACGTGACGCGGTCGGGGTGAAGAGACGATGGCGATGCCTGACCCACCGGTGCCCCACCGGGACCTGGTGGTCATGGGGGCGTCCGCGGGAGGCGTGGAGGCCTTGCGGGACCTCGTCGGCGCATTTCCGCGCGACCTGCCGATGGCAGTGCTCGTCGTGCTCCACCTGCCCTCCGGGGGCACCAGCGCTCTCGCCACCATCCTCGACCGCGCCGGGCCGCTGCCCGCGAGGCCGGCCGAACACGACGTGCCGCTGAAGCCCGGAATGGTCACCGTGGCCCCGCCCGACCATCACCTGCTCGTCGGGGGCAGCCGGACGCTGCTGGCGATCGGGCCGGCCGAGAACGGCCACCGCCCTGCGATCAACGCGCTGTTCCGTTCCGCAGCGCTCGACGCGGGTACCCGGGCCGTCGGCGTGATCCTGTCCGGGACGCTCGACGATGGCGTGGGCGGCCTGGCCGCCATCGCCGACCGCGGCGGCGTGACCGTCGTGCAGGACCCCGACGAGGCCCTGTACCGCGGGATGCCGGACAACGCGCTCGCCCGCGTCGACGTGGACCACGTGCTGCCCGCCGCCGGGATCGGCGCGCTCCTGGGCGAAGTGGCCACCAGAAAGGTCAGTGACGTTGCCGTGAACCAGCCCGATCCCGCTCTGCTCCTCGAGAACGAGATCGCCCGCGGCTTCGACCGGCTTTCCGAGCAGGATCAGTCGCGGCTGGGCGGTCCCTCCGGCTACCTGTGCCCTGACTGCGGCGGATCGCTCGCCGAGGTCGCCGAAGAGCGATTCCGGTGCCGCGTGGGACATGCCTGGACCGGCCAGGCGTTGCTCCAGGCCCAGGGCACCAACCTGCAGCACGCGCTGGCGACCGCGGTGCGAACACTGGAGGAGAAGGCCCACCTGGCCCGCAAGCTGGCACGCGACCTGCCGGCCAGAGGAACGCTCGCCGAGCGGCACGCGAGGCGCGCGGCCGAGGCGGACGAGGCTGCCGACGCGCTCCGCGCTCACCTGCTGGCCGTCTACACCGAGGTGACGGTGGAGGATTGACGGTGGTGTCGTACAAGGAGCTCACGGTGGAGATCGCTCCGCATGACGGGTGCCTCGTCGTCCGGCCCACCGGTGAGCTGAACGCGCTCACCTACCGCTCCTTGCGAGACACGCTGCTCAAATGCGCGGCGGACACACCGGCGGCCGTCATCGTCGACATCGAGCACCTCGCCATCGCCACCACGTCCGCGCTGACGGTGTTCACCAGTGCCCAGGTGAGCACCGCCGCGGAATGGCCCGCGGTGCCCGTTCTGCTGGTGGCCCACGACGACGCCCGCCTCGCCTGGCTGCGGAGCACGGCGGTCGGCAGGTTCGTCGGCTGCCACCCCGACCTCGGCTCTGCCGTGGCCGCCGCGGGCAGTCCGCCGCCCCGGTTGCGCACCGTGCGCTCGCTGCCGAGACACCGGCCGGGAATCGTGGCGCGACGATTCGTCACCGAGGTACTCGAGCAATGGCAGGTGGCCACGCTGGTCGACGACGCCGTGGTCATCGCCACCGAGCTGGCGGAGAACGCCTGTGTGCACGCGGGAACCGACATCGAGATCCGCCTCGAGCTGCGCCGGGGAGTGCTGACCGTCGCCATCGCCGACGGCAGCTCGGCTCCCGCAATGCTGCGGGAGCAGCCCACCGGGCCGCGGTCGGTCTCCGGGCTCCAGCTCGTCAGCCGCCTCGCCACGACGTGGGGCAGCACGCCGTCACCCTCCGGAGGCAAGATCGTCTGGGCGACGCTGCACCGGCCGTCGCCTGCCGTCGGCGTGCGGGGCCGGTAGCCTGCCGGGAGTGAATGGCGTCCGCGACAAGAACTTCGAGGCACTCCTCGCCTATCTCAAGGAGTCCCGCGGCTTCGACTTCACCGGATACAAGCGCACCAGCCTGATGCGCCGCGTCCGCCGCCGCATGGACCAGGTGGGCGTGGGTGACTTCGGTGACTACGCCGACCTGCTGCAGGTCGACGCCGACGAGTTCGTCGCGCTGTTCAACACGATCCTGATCAACGTGACCACGTTCTTCCGGGACCGCGACGCGTGGGACTACCTGGGCAACAAGGTGGTGCCCGCGCTGCTGGCCGAGCGGTCCGCGGAGGAACCGCTGCGGCTGTGGAGTGCGGGCTGCGCCTCGGGCGAGGAGGCCTACAGCCTCGCGATCCTGATGACGGAGGCGCTCGGGCCGGAGGAGTTCCGGCGGCGGGTCAAGATCTACGCCACGGACGTGGACGGCGAAGCGCTCACCCAGGCCAGGCATGCCGCCTACGATCCGAGCGCGCTGGAGGAGCTCCCGCCGGACCTGGTCACGAAGTACTTCGAGCGGCAGGGCGACAAGTACCTCTTCCGCAAGGACCTGCGGCGGTCGGTGATCTTCGGGCGCAACGACCTGGTCCAGGACGCCCCGATCTCCCGGATCGACCTGCTCGTCTGCCGGAACACGCTGATGTACTTCAACGTGGAAACCCAGGCCAAGATCCTCGACCGGTTCCATTTTGCCCTGAAACCCCAGGGCGTCCTGTTTCTCGGTCAGGCGGAGATGCTGCTCCACCACAGCAAGCTGTTCGACCCGGTGGACCTCAGGCTGCGCGTGTTCCGTAAGGCTGCGGCCGCGCGCAGCGTGCTGAACCGCCTCGTGACGGACCAGCCCGGCGGCGACCGGATCGGGGACGTCTCCGACCTCGGTGAGCTGCGTGACCTTGCCTTCGCCTCGGGCCCGGTAGCGCAGGTCGTCGTGACGGCCGACGACGTCGTCGCCCTGGTCAACCACCAGGCCGAGCAGCTCATGGGGGTGTCGAGCCGCGAGGTCGGCCGCCTGCTGCGCGACCTGGAACTGTCCTACCGGCCGCTCGAGCTGCGGGGATTCATCGACCAGGCCAGACTGGAGCGGCGGGCGATCCGGATCAAGGACGTCGAGTGGCGGCACCGCGCCACCGAGTCGAAGTGGCTCGAGGTCGACGTCAACCCGCTGATCGGCAGCGACAACGGGCTGCTCGGGGTGTCCATTGTGTTCCACGATGTCACCGCCACCCGTAACCTGCTGGACGAGCTGGAGCAGGCCAACCGGCAGCTGGAGCAGACCTATGGCGAGCTGCAGTCGACCAACGAGGAACTCGAGACGACCAACGAGGAACTCCAGTCCACCAACGAGGAACTCGAGACGACCAACGAGGAACTCCAGTCCACCAACGAAGAGCTCGAGACGATGAACGAGGAGCTGCAGTCCACCAACGAAGAGCTGCAGGTCATCAACGAAACCCTGCGCGGGCGTACCCTGAAGCTCGACGAGCTGAACATCTTCCTGGAGTCCATCCTCACCTCGGTGAAGGCCGGGGTCGTGGTCGTCGACAAGGACATGCACGTCACGGTGTGGAACGCGGGCGCCGAGGACCTGTGGGGCATCCGCCGCGACGAGGCCGAGGGCCAGCACCTGCTCAACCTCGACATCGGCCTGCCGATGGAGCAGGTCAGGCCGATCGTCGGCAGCACGCTGGCCGACCCGCAGTACACCGCGGAACTGCAGCTGACGGCGGTCAACCGGCGCGGCCGTACCATCGAGCTGCGCCTGTCCTGTGGTGCCCTCCGCAAGCCGGAGGGCAGCGCGCAGGGAGCCATTCTGCTCATGGAGTCGCTGGGAGCGCTCAACCAGCCGGAGACCGGCGACTGACCGCACGTCCGTAGCGCTCGGCGAGCTTGGCGAACTCGGCGACGAGCTCGGGCGGCTCCGTGACCTCGAAGTCGGCATCCAGTAGTCCGATGTAGACGGCCAGCATGTGCGGCGTGTCGGAGCCGGCCGCCACCACGCAGCCGTGCTCGGTGACCTCGACGACGTCCACCCCGGGCGGCAGCCGCGGGACGAGCTCGCCTGCGGGTGCGTGGACGGTGACCCTGGCCCGGTAGCGCCAGGTCGCCGTGCCGAGCCCCCGCGCGACGAAGTCGGCCACGTCGTCCGGTGGTTGGCGCGGGGTGAAGCGGGGCCCGGTGGGCACTTTCGGCGTCATCCGGTCCACCCGGAACAGCCGCCAGCCAGCTCTGTCCACATCGAACGCGACCAGGTACCAGCGGCCACGGGCGTGGGCGAGCCGGTGCGGTTCCACGGTCCGCCGCGACTCGGCGCCGCCGTGGCCGGTGTAGTCGAAGCGCAGCCGTTCCCGGTCGCGGCACACCGCGGCCAGCGTGGTGAGCACGTCCGCGTCGATCCGCGGCTGGGTGCCGGGCACGGCGACGGTCGCGGCGCTGAGCGCCTGTACGCGGTGCCGCAGCCGGGACGGCAGGACCTGCTCGAGCTTGGCGAGCGCGCGGACCGACGTCTCCTCGATGCCGGTGACCGTGTTGGCGGTCCGCAGGCCGACCGCGACGGCGACCGCCTCCTCGTCGTCGAGCAGCAGCGGCGGCAACGAGGTACCCGCACCGAGGCGGTAGCCGCCGGACACGCCGGGCGTGGCGTGCACCGGGTAGCCGAGGCCGCGCAGCCGCTCGATGTCGTTGCGGACGGTCCTCGCCGTCACACCGAGTCGCTCCGCGAGCGCGGGCCCCGTCCAGTCACGCCGGGCCTGCAGCAGGGACAGCAGCCGGAGCAGCCGCGCCGAGGTGTCGCGCATGGGCACAGTGTGCCAGCGAATTGAGGAACGATGTCTTCCGCGATCGGTTCTAACGTCGGGGCCATGACCGAGACCAAGCCTTTCCGCATCCACGTTCCCCAGACCGACCTCGACGACCTCCACCGCAGGCTCACCGACGTGCGCTGGCCGGACGAACCGCCCGGCATCGGATCGAGCCGCGGGATCCCGCTCGCCGACATGCGGTCTCTCGTGCGGCGCTGGCGCGACGGCTTCGACTGGCGGGCACAGGAGGAGCGGCTCAACGCGTTCCCGCAGTTCGTCACCGAGATCGACGGCCAGACGATTCACTACGTGCACGTCCGCTGCGGCGCACCGGGTGCGCTGCCGCTGCTGCTGACCCACGGCTGGCCCGGCTCGTTCGCCGAGTTCCTCGGCATCGTGGAGCCGTTGACCGCCGACGGCTACGACGTGGTGATCCCGTCCCTGCCCGGATTCGCCTTCTCCACTCCCGTGGCGGAGACGGGGTGGGGCAACCTGTTCCGGGTCGCGTCGGCGTTCGCCGAGCTGATGACCAGGCTGGGCTACGAGCGCTTCGCCGCGCACGGCAGTGACGTCGGCGCGGGTGTCACCGGCATGCTGCCGATGGTGGCGCCGGGCCGGGTGGTCGCGACGCACATCAACGGGCCGGGGCCGTTTCCGTTCGGCCCGGCGCTGGAGGTCGGCGGACTCGGCGAGGCGGACCGGGTGCGTGCCGAGCGGTTCAACGAGTTCCAGCGCGACGGGCTGGGCTACCTGCACCTGCAGTCGACCAGGCCGTCGACACTGGCGTACTCGCTCACCGACTCGCCGGCAGGGCAGCTGGCGTGGATCGCGGAGAAGTACGCCGAGTGGACCGACGTGGACCTGCCCGCCGAGGACCTGCTGACCGTGGCGAGCCTCTACTGGTTCACCCGCTCCGGCGCGTCGGCGGCGCACTTCACCTACGAGGGCATGCAGGCGTTCCGCGCCTTCGCGGAGCAGACCGGTGAGACCGGAGGGACACTCTCGTCGGGTGGTGTCCCGGTGGGGGTCGCCGTGTTCGCGACCGACCACACGATCCGCTCGCTGGTCGATCCCACGGGCCTGGCCGCGCACTGGTCGGAGTACGACCGCGGCGGGCACTTCCCGGCGCTGGAGGTGCCCGGCCTGCTGGCCGGCGAGCTGCGTGCGTTCTTCGGCGCGTACCGGTAGTCAGGGGGTGGTGCGAGCAGAAGCCCACCAGGTCGGCGACACCCCGTCGTCGTCGTGGCTATGCGGATCTGACGGGCTGCCTCAGGATCGTCCTGAGCTTCGCGGGCGCGGTTCTCCTCGGATCGCTGAGGTAGATCTCGTGGTGGTCGCCGTTGAACGTGAGGCCGTGCTCGGGCAGGTAGTGGTGGTGCAGGCGGTGCAGGGTCGGGGCCTCGTCGTCGTAGGAGCCGATGTGCAGGATCTGCACGCAGGTTCCTTCGTTGAGGGTCAGCAGCCGCAGGTTCGCGAGGGCGGGGTTGTCCTTTTTCTTCTTCGCGACGGTGCCGACGGCCGCGTCCACCATGTCCTCGGTGATCCAGTCCGGCTGGCTGATCAGCATGGTCCAGTCCCAGCTGTCCTTGAGCCGGGCCGTGAACACAGCGGGATCGTCCGCGCGCCACAGTCCCTCCAGCGGAGCGATCACGAAGTCCCGGCCGAGGGTCTTCTTGCTGGCGAACTTCAGCGTGTACGCCACCCCGTACAGAGCTTCGAGCGCGTGCGCATACGCGGCCGAGGTGTTCGGATCACCGCGGCCGTCGACGGCGAGATACCGGAACTCGGGAACGTCGACGACCGCGAACTCCGTCGACGACGGTGAGTAGAGCTCCTTGTGGCGCTTCTTGACGTCGTAGGTGTCCACGGCGGCCTCCTGCGTGAGCGCGCTCAGTGTGGTTTCGGTCCAGCCGGCATCGGCCGTGAGCATGGCTTCGCTGTAGTCGAAGATCGCGGAGGCCGCCGTCGGCAGGGGTTCCTGCCGAGCTCGCACCCTGCGGACCTCGGCGAGCTGTTGCCGTAGCGCGTCGCGGCGGCGGGCCAGCCCGGCCACGACCTCCGCGTCCGGCAAGCCCGGGCTGTTCGCCAGCCCGAGCAGCACGCGCGCCCGCACCGGAGTCAGCTCCGCCAGCGCCTCCCGCGTCGCCGCGGCACACAGGTCCCGGCCCCGGTCCGTGACCCGGAAGGTCACCCGTGACTTCGCCGACGAGCCGGCGCCGGTCGCTTCGATCAAGCCACGTTTGGCGAGCTTGTCGAGCACGTAGTAGATGGAGGAGAAGCCGAGCGCCGTCCACGCGCGTATGCCTCGTTCCTCGATGACCCGCTCCAGCTCATACCCGTGCCGCGGCTGCTCGGTCAGCAGCCCGAGCACCGTCAACTCACCGTCGGTCAGAGCTGAGGACACGATTCTATTCTAGCACTAGAATACAGGTCACTCGTGCCCGACAGAGTTCGTACTTGTGTTCGTGTCCGGCGCGGGCGTGCACCCCGCCTCGGGGACCCGGCGTGGCGTGGGGACGAACTGGGCGGCCACCGCACCGGCAAACGCCAACCGAGCTGCGTGAACGCACGATCGTCACCTGTTCTCGCCGCGGCCAACAGTTCCATGGCGCACCCATTCCCCCGGGGTAAGACCCCGTGGGGGCCGCGAACTCATCGCACCGGGCGGGTCGCCGGAGGCGCGCCGGAACACCTCGACCAACGCGCCGGCGTCACCTCCCCGGTTGCCAGGCGGGGTCGCGGCCGATGAAGGCCATCAGCCTGTCCTGGGCGGCGGCTCCGTCGGCAACGGGCACCGCCGAACCGAACTGGCCGCTGTCGCGCAACAGCTGCTCCATCGGCTTCATCGCGGCCAGTGCGGCCTCGCACCGCTGCTGGCCCAGGTCGGGTTCGCGGCCGAGGGCCTTGGCGAGATCCCAGGAGTGCATCCAGATGTCCGCGGTGTAGAACTCGTCGATCGCCTCGTCGACGGGTTTGTCGCCGGTGTGCGGGTTGCTGAGCATGCGTTCACCCGGGTCGTCGACGCCCAGGTCTCCGCCGAGTACGTGGTGCACGCCGTCCGGCACATTCACCAGACCAGCGGTCGCAAGGTGGACATCCTCGGGCACAGCCAGGGCGGGCTGGTTCCCCGCTTCGCGATGCGCTTCTGGCCCGACATCCGCCCGATGATCGACGACTACGTCGGGTTCGGCGCAACCAACCACGGGTCGTTCCTGGTGAACACCCTGTGCCCGCCGGCGCTCGGCTGTTCGCCGTCACTGTGGCAGCAGACTGCCGAGTCGAACTTCGCCCGGGCCACGAACTCGCACCAGGAGACCTTCAAGGGCATCTCGTACACCAACATCTACACGCACACCGACGAGTTCGTGCAGCCCGCCCTCGACGACACCGGCACCAGTTCGCTGCACACCGGTGACGGCCGGATGACCAACGTCGCGATCCAGGACGTCTGCCCGCTCGACCTCGCCTCCGAGCACATCGCGGTCGGCACGTACGACCCGGTGGCCTACGCACTGGCCATGGACGCGCTGAACCACGACGGTCCGGCTGAGCCGGGCCGGGTGTCCCGCACCGTGTGCACCAGGCTGTTCATGCCCGGCGTGGAGACGTTGCAGTTCGCGACCGAGTACGTGAACTCCATGACGGCCATTGCCAAGGAGCTCGTGCTGCACGCCCGCACGCCCGCCGAGCCGCCGCTCAAGCCGTACGTCTTCGCAGGCTGAGAAAGGCCGCCGTTTCAGGTAAGCCGCAGGTGCAAGGTGTCGGCGGGTTGTCCCTCACGATCGAGTGGGGCACGGTCGGGGTCCGGGCTGAGCAGGGTGGCAGCCTGGGCCACGAACCGCACCGTGGGAGGTTTAGGGCTCGGCCCCCAACGTCAATGGCGAAACGCACAAGGCGAGCGCTCTCCGCGAGCGCTCGCCTCTCTTACGTGGGCCTAACGCATCAGCATACGAACCGCGAAGTGTTGATCGAAGGGCCCGAGATCACGATCCGCCCGGTCGGCACCCGTCGTCTGGTGGCGGGTGGTTCCCGATGAGTGGCGACACGATCATCACTGGGCTGGCCGCGCCGCAGGCCGACGGGCTGGCCTGCGTGGTGTGCGGAGCTGACTACCTCCGCATCCGTGTTCCGCATGTGCCAGTGGGCCGGTCGGTGACTGGCTCGCAGGTGTTCGCCTGCGTCGGCTGCTGCCCGGACGACGCGCGGCGCACGGCGGGAGGTGTGCAGCGGTGAGCGCCACGGCATCCCCGACTCGGCAGGACCGGGCGCTGTGGGTGCAGTGCGCCTGCACTGCACTGGTCGCGCTCGGCGCGGCGTACGCCTCCTACCGGCACGGCCGCGAGTTCGCCTTGCACTTCGGTGCCGACGAAGCGACGGCGGCGATCTGGCCATTGATCGTGGACGGCATCCTGACCACGGCCACAGTCGAGTTGTGGAAGACGACCGGGCGCCATGCGGGTGGCCGGTGGGCTGCCTGGTTGTCCTTCGTGTTCGGAATCTGCCTCTCGCTGTGCGCGAACGTGGCGGCGGCCCCGGAGCTGAGCGTGTTCGCCGTGGCGGTGGCGGCGTGCCCGCCGCTGGCGCTGCTGCTGGCGGTCGAGCTGCTCAACCGCGCACTCAAGCGTCACCGCGCCGAGACTACAGGCGAGACCAGCACCGAGACCGGCGAGACTGGCGACGAGACCCGGTCGGTGGTGCGTCTCGCCGTCGGCTCGGACGAGACTCGCCCGCCAGCGGAGCCGACCGCGGAGCAGAGGATGTGGGCGTACTACATGACTGTCCGGGCCAAGGGCCGAATGCCGACCGGCGCGGAGCTGGACCGGATCGCGGGAACGAACAACTACGGCCGTCGCCTTCTGCGGGAGTGGCGGCGGCAGGGCCGCATCACGGATGACGCGGCGGTTGATCATCAGCGCACCAGATCGGTGCGCGGGGCCTTCGAGCTCAAGTGAATGTTGTCGAACTTGCCTGGTGGCGTGTTCGGTGTCAGGCAGTGATTGATTGCAAGGTGGCAGCGAGTTCACGGTCCGGGCTGACGTTTCTGCTGTACAGCGGGCTGCAAGGGGTCGCAGCCAGCCGGACCGCGAGTTCGACGAGGTCCACGGTGGGATCGTCGTGGCGGTGGATCTCGGCGAGGCGGGCGAACTCGGTCATGACGCCCACCACGCTGCGGTTCGCGGTAACACCGAGCTGAGCGGTCTGCATGTGCTGCCGTTCCTGGTCCACGAACGCGGCGGGAGCCTGGCGGACGGTCAGCGCCGTGCTGATCTGCTCGGCGATCCTGCTGCTCAGGGTCGCCTTAGGTGCCAAGGGCAGTAGCACGGGCAGCAACGTCGTCTCGTTGACCAGCAGCACGATCCGTAGCCGCCAGAACAGGACAGTGGCATACCACGGACCCAGCAACGTCGTGCCCCGATCGTCGTCCCGCGCGATTGACGGACCTGCCAGACGCAGCAATTTCTTGGTCGCACGCACGATCAGCACCCGTCCATCCTCCCCCACCTACGAATGCACAGGCCAGGCACCGGCTACGGGTGAGGGCGACGTTGCCGGGCATTGCGGCAACGTCGCCCTTCACCGTGAGTCACGCGGCACCGTGGGACTCGGCCGTGCTGACGAGTTCGGGACCGGTCGCGTGAGCGCCGGCCAGTGCGACAAGCGCCTCGTCGAGCAGGCGCCGGACGGCGGAGTGCAGGGCGGTGCACTCGCTGTCGATCTTCGTCGCTGACTTTTGGATCGTGGCGGACAGCTTCTTGACCGAGTCGATCTTCACCAGATGGTTGAGTGCTTCGGCGATCTTTTCCTCGGCCGTGGCGACCTGGTGGACGCCCTTACGGCTTGCCGTCGCGATGGCGGTCGTGCGCAGGAGCATGATCACGGTGCGCAGGAGGTCAGGGCTGTCTTTGTCGGGGTCGAAGGCCAGTACGAGCCGCTGCGCGCCGATCACACGGAGGGTCTGCCCGCCGTTCTGGTCGGTGGTGCGGACGAGGCCCAGCGAGGCGACGGCATCGCGGTTGCGCTCGGCTTCGGCGAAGTAGTCGGTCCAGCCGGTGCGCGACGAGTCGGTCATCTCGATGACGACGCGGGCGGCGCCGTCGTTCAGGCTCAGCACACCGTCGCCCTTCTTGCAGCGGGGCAGGCGGCCCGTGGTGGTGCTGGTGTCCGCGTAGTCGTCGCCGAGGCCGGCGGCGATGCCCACCAGCACGGTGTGCGCTGAGCTGGCGTAGGACTCGCCCTTGATCGGCGTCACCTTGGCGAGGGCGGTCGTGGCCTCGTGGACGCGCAGTACCGTCGACACCTCCTCGATCTTGCTCGTCAACTCGGCGTGCTGCTTGGCCAATTGCTGAGTGAGCTGCTCCTGCCGGGCGGTGAGTTCGGCAGCGTGCTTGGCCATTGGCGAAGTAGGGTCGGACGGGTCGAACTGCCTAGCGGCCTTGGCCAGCAGTTCGGCTGTTCCAGCGCTCACCTTCGCGTCGAGATCGCCGCTGAACTTGTCGAGCGCCGGCTGGAGGCGCTCAACAAGTTCAGGGTTCTCACCAGTGAAGATTCGACGCAGCTCGGAGTTGAGGTCCTGCTTCGCCGTCATTACCGCCGTGGTGAGCTCCTTGCGGCTCTGGGTGTCCGCGTCCGTGATGGTCGTCTTGGCATCACGGGCCGCCGCCATGACTGCTTCAGACGCTTCCTTCACTGCTCGCGCCGTGAGTTCGGCTGCCTGGGCGGTGGAGTGGGCGGTCTTGTCTCCGACGTCCTTCAGTAGTCGTTCGAGTGCCTGAGCTTCTTGGGCCTGTCCGGTCACGCTCAGTGCATGCGCGCCGATGCGTACGGCCTCGGTGACGTAGTTGGTCAGGTCGGCACTCGTGAGGGTGTCGAGGTTCTCCACGAGCGGGCCGCGCTCGCCGGAGACCCAGCGCTGAGCCTCTCGTGCGACCTCGCGGTCGTGGATCGTCAGTCGCTCGATGACGACCGCTGTGGCGTCGTTGTCGAAGTGGGCTGGGTGCTTGATGTGCTGGGTCATCGCGTTCTCCTGCGGGAAGCGCTGCCGATGATCGACAGCGGGCCCACACAGGTTGAGCCGAGCCGGGCAATTTGTCGCACATGAACATGGATAAGTGGGGTTATCAGTTCTCCTACCCGCGAGGTGGGCCGTTCTCGATACTCTCTGTGTCGTGAATCGGCGGATAGACCGAGGAGGTGTGTCGTGGCAGGTGGGGGGCCTACGTTGACGTTGCAGGATGTCGCGGATCTCGCTCGTGTCCGTCGTCCGGTCGTGAGCATGTGGCGCAACCGGCCGCGCGTCCGCGGTCTGCATGTGCCCTTCCCCGCCCCTGTCGAGGTCTCGGGCGGGATGGAGCGCTTCCGCCGCGAAGACGTCGTCGAGTGGCTGGAGCGCACTGGCCGAGGTAACAACCCCGAGGCGAATCTCGACGCACCAGCGTTGAGCGTGCCCGATGACGTGCCCCTGGATGAACTCGTCACGTGGCTCTGCCTCGCAGTATTGACAGGGGAGGAACTGGCGGACACGACAGCGGAGAACCGCATCACCCTGGCGCGCGGTGTCGATCCCGACGACCGGGTGCTGTTCCGCGAGGTGGAGGCTTCCGTGCCGGCCGTCTGCACGCTGCGGTTCATCGATGACCTGGTTGAGGCGTCGTACGGCCCGCGCGAGGCACTCGACCGGCTGGAACAAGGAAGGGCCGCGCGGACGCTGGGCACTCGTGATCTCACCTCCGACGCAGTCGACCTCATCCACGCCGTCGCCGAAGCCTGCGCCCTCCACCTCGACCCCGAGGGTGTGCCGCTCGTGCACATCGGTCCGGCGGCGAGCGTGACGCTCGCGCTTGCCGACACCTTCACCCATCTCGTGGTGCCCGGCGACATCTCGGAGTTGCGGGACATCAGACGCAGGGCGGCGATTCGCGAGATCGAGACCGTCGACGACGCGGCAGGCCCTGGCGTCCGAGTGCTGTCGGCCATCGGCAGGCCCGCCGACGAGGTGCTCGACCTGGTCGACAACCTCGTGCTCGATCTCGGCGAGGGTGAACTCGGGATCATCATCGGCCCGGCTGGCGTTCTGTGTGACGAGCTACAGGGCGAGCAGGAGCGGCACCGAGCGCAGACTCTCCGCTCGGAGAGCCTCGCCGTCGCGTTGCGTCTTCCTCGGGGCATGTGGCGTGAGGCGCACCGGCAGGCGCTGGGCCTGTGGGTCTGTGCGACCGGAGGGTCCATGCAAGGGCCGCTGGTCGCCGACCTAGCCGCGTTCACCCGAGACGAGCTGGACCTCGGCGACCTCGCCTCCGACGTGACCGGCGCGCTGGCCGCCGCGCGAGGTCGTGCCTTCCGCTACCTTCGCCCGCACGACCTCCCGCCGATCCTGAGTGCCCGCACTGTCGTCGTACCCCGTGGGGTGCGAGCACTGCGGCTCGCGACGACGGAAATCGAGCGGCACCTCGCTGTCATCAACGCGGCCACCCTGGTGACGAGCGAGCCGATCCAGCCCTTCGACGTGCTGGCCGAACGTGCCCCCGGCGCGATGCTGCTGCGCAGGCGGTCACTGGGCGAATTGAAAGACCTGGGGCACGTGCGCGTGCTCCGCGGCAGCCGGATCGACCACAGTCACGACAATCCTGCTGGCTCCGTCACGGTCCTGTCCGCGACCGACTCACACGGCACTGCACGTCTCGACCCGTTCGATGCTGCGCGGCTGTACCCGCGCGCCGTTCGAACAGATCCGGGGGATGTGGTGTTCGCGGAACGGCCACGCCCGATCGCGAGGGTCGACGACCACGGAGGATCGCTGGTGGCCTCCCCATCGAAGATCCTTCGGATCAGTTCGCAAGCAGGGATCGGCCCCCACGCGGTGGCGGCGATCATCAACCGGCTGCCGAACGAGCCCACCGAGTGGCAGACCTGGAGCGTGCCGATCCTCGACACCTCCGAGGTGGAGCGGCTGGAAGAGGCGCTTCTCGCCGCGGTGGACCACGAGACCACCCTGTGGCGGCACCTGGACGCAACACGGGATCTCGTCACCGCCATGATCGACGGAGTCGCCGCCGGCGCGGTGACTCTCACCACGCGGACAAAGCAGTAGGAAGGACGGGCAGCATGCCTCCCCGCACGAAGAAGGAACCGTCGGCACCATCGACGATGAAGGAGCTGAAGGACACCCTCTGGAAGGCCGCCGACCGGCTCCGCGGCTCGCTGTCCGCGAACCAGTACAAGGACGTCATCCTCGGCCTGGTGTTCCTCAAGTACGTCTCCGACGCCTATGACGAACGCCGCGAAGCCATCCGTGCCGACCTGACGGCACAGGACTACGACGAAGAGCAGATCGCTGACCTGATCGACGACCCCGAGGAGTACCAGGGGTACGGGGTCTTCGTCGTACCGCCCACCGGCCGGTGGTCCTACCTCGCCCAGTACGCAAAGGGCAAGCCCGCCGAAGGCTCCGAGCCCGCCAAGAACATCGGCCAGCTCATCGACGAGGCGATGGATCTCGTCATGAAGGCCAACCCGTCGTTGCAGGGCACGCTGCCGCGCCTCTACAACAAGGACAACATCGACCAGCGACGCCTCGGCGAGTTGATCGACCTGTTCAACAGCACCAAGTTCAGCCGCCAGGGCGAGCACCGCGCCCGCGACCTCATGGGCGAAGTCTATGAGTACTTCCTCGGCAACTTCGCGCGATCGGAAGGCAAGCGGGGCGGCGAGTTCTTTACCCCGCCCAGCGTTGTGCGAGTGATCGTCGAGGTGTTGGAGCCCTCGCGCGGCCGTGTGTACGACCCGTGCTGTGGCTCGGGCGGCATGTTCGTGCAGACCGAGAAGTTCATCTACGAACACAACGGCGACCCCAAGGACATCGCCATCTACGGCCAGGAGAGCTTGGAGGAGACGTGGCGGATGGCGAAGATGAACCTCGCCATCCACGGCATCGATAACAAGGGCCTCGGGGCGCGGTGGGGCGACACCTTCGCCCGCGACCAGCACGCGGACGTCCAGATGGACTACGTGATGGCCAACCCGCCGTTCAACATCAAACACTGGTCGCGCAACACCGAAGACCCCCGCTGGAAGTTCGGCGTACCACCCGCCAACAACGCCAACTACGCCTGGATTCAGCACATCCTCTACAAGCTCGCTCCTGGGGGGAGCGCCGGCGTAGTCATGGCCAACGGGTCGATGTCGTCGAACTCCAACGGCGAGGGCGCCATCCGCGCCCAGATCGTCGAAGCCGACCTCGTCTCCTGCATGGTCGCGCTGCCGACACAACTGTTCCGCAGCACAGGTATCCCGGTCTGCGTCTGGTTCTTCGCCAAGGACAAGCGCGCAGGGCAGTACGGAGCGGTGGACCGCTCTAGGCAAGTGCTGTTCATCGATGCCCGCGAACTCGGGTACATGGTGGACCGCGCCGAACGCGCCCTAGCGAACGAGGACATCGCCAAGATCGCCGACACTTACCACGCCTGGCGCGGAACCCGCTCTGCCGCACAGAAAAATTTGGTTTACGAAGACATTCCTGGCTTTTGCAAGTCAGTCGGTCTACCCGACATCAAGGCCGCTGATTACGCCCTCACTCCAGGTCGCTACGTCGGCGCCGCCGAAATCGACGATGACGGCGAGCCCATCGATGACAAGATCTCTCGTCTCACTAAAGAACTGCTGACCGCCTTCGATGAGTCGGCACGCCTGGAAAAGGTCGTTCGCAAGCAATTGGGGCAACTCGATGCATAATTGGGAGAGGATTACTCTCGGTGTCATATGCGAGTCAAGTGGTGGCGGAATCCAAACTGGGCCGTTCGGGTCGCAATTGCACGCGAGCGACTACGTCCAGGATGGCACACCGAGCGTTATGCCGCAGAACATCGGTGACAACCGTATAGACCCAACCGGGATCGCCCGGGTTTCGGCCAGCGACATCGCACGACTGTCGCGATACACGCTGCGCGCGGGCGACATCGTGTATTCGCGTCGAGGCGATGTCGAACGACGAGCGTTGGTCCGGACCGAAAATGAAGGATGGCTGTGCGGGACTGGTTGCCTGCGAGTGCGCATTGGGGATCAAAGCCGCTATGACTCTCGATTTGTTTCATACGCGCTAGGCCTTCCGGAGTCGCGCAAATGGATCAAGCGACATGCAGTCGGTGCAACCATGCTCA
This sequence comes from Prauserella muralis, assembly GCF_003202285.1. Taxonomy (GTDB): domain Bacteria; phylum Actinomycetota; class Actinomycetes; order Mycobacteriales; family Pseudonocardiaceae; genus Prauserella_B; species Prauserella_B muralis. Next base: position 1,010,841 of record NZ_MASW01000001.1, on the reverse strand, counting down.
ATCTAAACACTTCGATCCTATCTGCCGTTCCACTTCTGGTTCCCTCGCTTTCCGAGCAGCGTGCTATTGCAGAGGCTCTGGAGGCACTCGACAACAAGATCGCCGCTAATGAGAAGGTCAGCAGTATCTCCCAAGAACTGGCTCGATCCATATTTGCCCGTGCCACTAGATTGGGCGGCAAGGCAACGATTCGCAGCATTGTCAAACTGGTTGCGCGAGGCATCACGCCGAAGTATGTTGAATCCGACGGAGTAGTTGTCCTAAACCAGAAGTGCGTGCGTGATCAACGAATCAATCTCACCCCTTCGCGGATGACACAGGAATCTTCCGTTCGCACTGAAAAGCTGCTTCGGCGAGACGATGTGCTGGTCAACTCTACTGGCGCGGGCACGCTAGGGCGAATCGCACGATGGGCACAGGACATCCGTGCAACCGTTGACTCGCATATCACCATAGTTCGCTTTGATTCAGACTTGGTTGATCCAGTCTGCGCAGGATTTGGCCTGCTTCAGATTGAGAAGGAAGTCGAAGGGCTGGCCGAAGGTAGCACCGGCCAGACGGAACTTCGACGCGATTTGCTTGCTGGACTTGAAATCGACGTACCAGACAAGGCGCAGCAAGGTGCTGTTGGGGCCGAGCTTTCCGCACTCGACGAGCTGAGCTTGGGCCTTCAGCAGGAATCAGACAGGCTGGCTGCTGCGCGCGATGAGCTGCTGCCCCTGCTGATGTCCGGAAAGATTTGTGTGCGCGAAGCCGAGAAGGCTGTGGAGGGGGTTGTGTGATGGTGGGGCAGCCGGGGTTTAGTGAGGCGGATTGGGAGGGCGTCGCGCTTGAGACGCTCGCCGAGCAGGAGTGGCAGTCGCTTCCGGGGATCGCCGTCGCGCCAGGCGTTGAAAACGGTCGGGCGTCGTGGGACGACATCGTGCTTCCAGGGCGGGTGCTGGCCAAGATGCGAGAGTTGAACCCGCATGTGCCGGCGGAGTACCTGGAGCAGGCACTTGCTGAGATCATTCAACCGACCTCGCAGGACGCGATCACCGAGAACTACCGGCTGCACCAGATCTGCACCCAGGGCTACCGCGGGATCAGCTACATCGACGCCGACGGCGTCGAACAGAATCCGACCATCCGGCTAGTCAGCCACCAGGTCGGCGACAACGAGCTGCTCGCGGTCAACCAAGTCACCGTTCGCACGGCGGAGGTCGAGCGCCGCTTCGATGTCGTGCTCTACCTCAACGGCATGCCGGTCGCGATCTTCGAGCTGAAGCAGGCAGGTGCGGCCAAGGCCGACCTCGACGCCGCGCATGCCCAGTTGGCGACCTACCTGCGTGAGTTTCCGATGGCGTTCCGGTTCGCGGTGGTGACCGTGATCAGCGACGGCATCACCGCCCGGTATGGCACGCCCTTCACGCCGCTGAACCACTACTCGCCCTGGAACGTCGATGACGACGGCAAGCCGGTGAAGCTCGGTGAACCGCTCGATGACGTGCACCTCGGCACCGAGTTGGAGTTCCTTATTGAAGGGGTGTTCAACCCGGAGCGGTTCCTCCAGTTGCAGCGGAACTTCACCGCGTTCGACGGCGGGGCCGAGGGTTACGCGAAGCGGATCGCCAAGCCTCACCAGTACTTCGCGGTCACCAAAGCGGTGGGTTCGACCGTGGCTGCGGTGGAGAGTAACGGCAAGGCCGGGGTCGTGTGGCACACCCAGGGGTCGGGCAAGTCGATGGAGATGGAGCTGTACGCCCACTTGGTGGCCGCGCAGCCGAAGCTCAAGAACCCGACCATCATCGTCGTGACCGACCGCAAGGAACTTGATGGACAGCTGTACGAAGCGTTCAACCGGTCCCGTCTGCTGAGCGAGTCCCCGATCAAGGTGACGACCCGCGCGGAACTGCGTGAGGAACTGACCAGCCGCGCAACGGGCGGCATCTACTTCACCACGCTCCAGAAGTTCGGTCTCAGCAAGGCTGAGAAGGACGCCGGGCTGGATCATCCGTTGCTGTCGGACCGCCGCAACGTCATCGTCATCGCCGACGAGGCCCACCGCAGCCACTACGACGACCTAGATGGCTACGCCCGCCACCTCAAGGACGCCCTGCCCAACGCCGCGTTGATCGCGTTCACCGGGACACCGATCTCCTTCGACGACCGCAACACCCGAGAGGTGTTCGGCGATTACATCGACATCTACGACCTCACCCGCGCGGTCGATGACGGCGCCACGGTCCCGGTCTACTTCGAGCCACGCCTGATCAAGGTCGGGTTGATCAAGGACGTCAGCGAAGAAGACCTCGACCGGGCTGCGGACGAGGCCACCCTCGGGCTTGATGAGGTGGAACGCGCCAAGATCGAGAAGTCTGTCGCTGTGATCAACGCCGTGTACGGGGCTCCCGCACGGCTGGAGGCATTGGCCGCCGACATAGTCCAGCACTGGGAGACCCGCTCGGAACAGATGCGCAAGTTCATCGGTTCCCCCGGCAAGGCGTTCATCGTCGGAGCGACCCGCGAGATCTGCGCTCACCTCTACGACGAGATCATCAAGCTCAAGCCGGAATGGCACCACGACGCCGTTGACAAGGGCATGATTAAGGTCGTCTACTCCGGCTCGGCTCAGGACGTCATGCCGGTGGCCAAGCACGTCCGCCGTGACGGGCAGAACAAGGTCATCCAGAAGCGGCTCCGTGACGCCGACGACGAGCTTCAGATCGTCCTGGTCAAGGACATGATGCTCACCGGTTTCGACGCGCCACCCCTGCACACACTGTACCTCGACCGCCCTCTCAAGGGCGCGTTGCTGATGCAGACCCTGGCGCGGGTGAACCGCACCTTCCGCGGCAAGCCGGACGGCCTGCTCGTCGCCTACGCGCCGCTGGCGGACAACTTGAGCAGGGCGCTCGCCGAGTACACCGACACCGACAGAGCCAAGAAGCCGGTCGGCAAGCACGTCGACGAGGCCGTCGACCTCACCACCACGCTCATCGCCTCCCTCGACGAACTGTGCGCCGGCTACCCCTGGAGGGCGAAGCTGGACGGAGGCCCGAAGAGCTGGGTCAAGGCCGCCTACGGGCTCACCAACTACCTGCGCTCACCCACCACCCCCGGTAACCAGGTGCCGGAAGGCGAGGAAACGCTCGGCGACCGCTTCCGGAAGCTGGCCAACCAACTGGCCCGTGCGTGGGCGCTGTGTTCGGGCAACCAGACCCTCGAACACCTCCGCGTCACGGCGAAGTTCTACGAAGAAGTCCGCGTGTGGATGGGCAAGTTCGACGCCCAACAGCGGCAGGCCGAGGGTAAGCCCGTGCCGGAGGAGATCCAGCAGATGCTCTCCGCACTGGTGGCCACCTCAACCGCGTCCGGTGAGATCATCGACATCTACGACGCCGCTGGCTTGCCGAAGCCGTCGCTGTCCGACCTGGGTCCGGAGTTCCAGCTCAAGGCCCAATCGGCGTCGAACCCGCACCTCGCCATCGAGGCGTTGCGCGCGCTGCTGATTGAGGAGTCGGATCAAGTCACGCGGCACAACCTCGTGCGCCAGAGGGCGTTCTCCGAGCGAATCGCCGAGCTGATGCGCAAGTACACCAACCAGCAGCTCACCTCGGCAGAGGTAATCGCTGAGCTCATCGAACTGGCCAAGGAAGTCGCCGCAGAGGGCAACCGCGGCCAGCGCTTCGATCCGCCCCTGTCCCACGACGAGTTGGCGTTCTACGACGCGGTCAGCACCAACGAGTCCGCCGTTGAACTCCAGGGCGACGACGTGCTTGCCCAGATCGCACGTGAGTTGGTGGCGGTCATGCGACGCGACGTCAAGACCGACTGGACGGTGCGAGACGATGTACGGGCCAAGCTCCGATCGTCGATCAAGCGGCTGCTCGTGAAGTACAAGTACCCGCCGGACAAGCAGCCCGAAGCCATCAGGCTCGTGATCGAGCAGATGGAGGCAATGGCACCTCGCTACGTCTCGAACGGCAACGGAACCCGAGCAAACGCGTCGTCAGACTGAGACGCGCGCTGTGGCAGGCAGTGGCAACAGCGCGGCCCTGAGTAACCGGGCCGCGCTGCCAGCCGTAGGCTCACCAACGTGACAGAACGGTCCAAGATGACGGTGGCAGTGGGACGGCGTGCAGCACGGGCGATCTTGATCGACGATCTCGGCCGGTTGGTGTTGATCAAACGGACCAAGCCGGGGCAGGCGCCGTACTGGACCGCGCCCGGTGGCGGTGTCGAGGACACCGACGCCTCGGTGGAGGAGGCTCTGTACCGGGAGCTGGCGGAGGAGCTGGGTGCGAAGGCCACGGATGCCTCGCAGGTGTTTCTGTTCAGCTCGCCGTCGGACGGTGGGGTCGCAGTGCAGCACTTCTTTGTGGCGCGGCTGGCCGGCCTGGACGAGTCGGCCCGGAGTGGCCCCGAGTTCAGCGACCCGTCGCGTGGCGGGTATGACCTGGACCGGGTTGACCTTCGGGGAGACGATCTCGCGTCGATCGATTTGAAGCCGACCGCGTTGAAGGAGTTCATCCTGGCCAACCGGGAGGCTCTGCTGGTCGAGGCGGGCGCAGCCGCCTGAGCTGCGACTACAAACCCCACCGTAGGTAGGTCGGGGTGGCGCGGCCGGGCAGCGTGCTCAGGGCGCCGTGGTCGGTGCCGAGGGTGTCGCGCAGGGCCGCGGTTTCTCCTGGCCACTTGGCGTGGGCGAGTTCGTCGAAGGCGAGCACGCTGCCTTTGGTGAGGTACGGCCGGACGGCGTCGATGGTGTCGCGGGTGGGCTCGTAGAGGTCGAGGTCGAAGTAGACCAGTGCGATGACGGTGTGCGGGTTGTCCGTCAGGTAGCGCGGGAGGGTTTCGCGCACGTCGCCCTGGACGATCAGGGTTCGTCGGATGTGGCCGAGGTGTTCGCCCTGCTCGTGTGCGTCGAGCACGTCACGCAGGTGGTGGGGGTAGCCGTCGGCGAGCGCGAACCGGCCGGCGACGGCGCTGGGGCTGGTCGTGTCGATGTCGGTCACGTCGGGGAAGCCGGTGAAGGTGTCGAAGCCGATGATCCGGCGGTGCGGGTTGTACGGCTCGTACACGCCGCGCAACGCGGTGAGGGCGGCGAGGTGACGTCCGCGGTGCACGCCGAACTCCATGATCACGCCGGGCACGTTGAGGATCATCCGGTAGAGCGCGTCCAGGGACAGCAGGTCGGTCAGGGGCTGCCTGCGCAGGTACAGGGCCAGGTTGTCGACCAGTTCCACGTGTGGGATGGGGGTGTCGGCCAGCAGTTCGGCGAGGCGGTGGTGGACGGCTCGCTCGTGGTCCGATTCGTGCGGCAAGATCCGGTGGTCGGCTTGATCGTTGATCACGTGGTCTCCCTCGGTGGTGCCCACAGCTGGGCGGGGGCAAGGCGGAAGTCGCTGGCGTAGCCGAAGATGTCGGCGGGGTGGCGGTAGCCGTGGTGCAGGGCGGCGAGGGCGCCGATGAGCAGCCGGTGCGACACGATCAGCACGGGGCCGTGCTGGGTGGCGAGGTCGCTGGCGACGGTCGCGGCTTCGAGTGCGCGTTCGGCAAACGCCCGGAGGCTTTCGCCTCCGGGCAGGGCGCTGTCCGGGTTGTCGGCGCGCTGTTGCCGCCAGTTGATGTAGTCGGGCGGGTACTGGTTGGGGGCGAGGCCCAGCACGCAGTGCGGGGCGCGCCATTCGGCGAACGCGCTGATCGGTTCGGCAAGTCGGCTGTCCGATACGCGGGCGACGATGGCGGCGGTCTGGCGAGCGCGGCGCACTGGGCTGGACGCGATGAGTGCCGGTTGCCAGCGATGGTCGCGCAGCTCGCGGGCGGTCAGTTCGGCTTCGACGGTGCCTGCGATGGTGAGTGGGCTGCTGGGCCGGGCGTGGGCGCCGGGGCGGCAGAGTCCGTCGTCGCAGGTGCCGTGGCGCATCCAGAGCGCGGCGGGGGTCATGTCATGCACCAGCCCCCGTCGATGGTGAGGCACTGGCCGGTGATGAACCCCGCGTCGGAGGAGGCGAGGAAGTCGACGGCGGCGGCGATGTCGTCGGGGTGTCCACGGCGTTTGACGCACTGGCGTTCGAGTTGCCGGGTGATCATCGCGTCGTGGTCGGGGACGACGGCGTGTTCGGCGGGTACTTCGATGGAGCCCGCGCGGACGCAGTTGACGGTGACGCCGTGTGGTCCGAGTTCTCGGGCCAGGGCGCGCACGAGTCCTTCCAGGCCGCTCTTGGCCGCGATGTAGGCGGCGAGGTCGACGCGGCCGAGTTGGGTGAGCACCGAGGACACGGTGATGATGCGGCCGTGGCCGCGCGTTGTGAGGGACGGGGTAACGAGCTGGGCACACGCCGCGTGCGTGATCAGATTGACCTCGATCTGCTCGCGGAAGGTGTCCAGGTCGAGGCTGGTCCAGGGGATGCGCGGATAGGCGCCGGCGTTGGACACGAGGACTTCCAGCCGGTCGGCGGCGTCCTCGACTTCGTGTGCGAGCGTGTCGATCGTCATCGGGTCGGTGAGATCGCCCGTGATCGCCGCTGTGGCAGCCCCGCGTTGTTCAACGGTGGCCAGCACGTTGTGCAGATCCGGGTCGTCGTGGAGGTGGGTGAGGATGAGGTCGTAGCGGTCGGCGAGGCGTGCGGCGATGGCCGCGCCGATGCCGGAACCGGCTCCGGTGACGATGGCGACGGGACGGGCCACGGTCAGTTGACCTCCGCATCTGATGGTGTGAGGGCGAGGAAGTCCGGCAGGGTGGTGTCCGGGTCCAGTGCCTGGGCGAGCAGGGCCAGCGACAGCGCGGCGTCGCGGGGTTCGAGGTCGGCGAGGTGGTAGACGGCGAGCAGCCGCATCACCAGGTACGTGCGCATCCACGCCATCAGGTCGTCGATGCCGAGATGGCGGGCGATGGGCCGGATGATCTCGTCGAGGTAGCGGCGCAGGACATGTCGACGGGCTCGGTTGGGCGTGTGTCGATAGTCGATCACCAGCGATGAGCCGGTGTGTTCGACTTGGACGACGGGCTCGGCGAGGCTCGACGGGGTGAGCGCTGAGGGGTGATCGTCGAACGCGGTCCGGTTGTAGTGCGGGGTGAGCCATGCGCCGTGGAGGCGTTGGTAGAGCAGGAAACAGGCGAACTCGCCGGGTAGCGCGTTGAGTCCTCCGGTGTCGTAGTCGAACCACACCGGTCCACCTGCGGGCGACCAGCCGATGTTGATGTCGGTGGGATCGCCCTGGGTGATGGCGGCCCAGACCGGGCTGTGGCGGGCGAAGTGGACCCGCAGCCTCGTCATTAGTTCGGCGAAGTCAACGGCGTGCTCACGGCCGTTGACGACCAGTCGCACGTTTGCCAGATCCTGTGGGCGGACTCGCCGGTTTCCATTGGTGATCGGCCACGGTGCATTGGGTCTGTAGTACTGGTCGAGGCGGCCATCGGGAGCGGCGCGGTCGCCGTAGAGCTTGCTGATCGTCTCCCCGTTGGTCGTGCGGCGAAGGGTGCCGCCGATGACGTGCTGGTAGTGGCGGAACACGGCAGTCAGGCAGGTGTCGAGGCGCACCATGTCGCCCGTGAGGTCGGCGTGGGTGATCTCGTCGAGCAGTAGGCCGTGATCGTGGCCGAGGTGCGGCCACCGGTCGTAGGCGAGCACGGTCCAGCGGGCGACCCGTCGCGCGCCACGCAGCCCTGGTACGGGGTAGAACTCGCGGATGCGCGCGTGTCCTGCGCGTTCGGCGCGGGCCTCGTCGTGGTTCGGGTTGGCCTTGACGAACAGCGCATGTCCGGCCCAGTCGACGTGCCAGGTGTGGTTGGCCGTGAAGCGTCGGTGGTTGGCGATCCTCAGCATGAGCGGTCACCACCAACCGGCGAGGTCGCTTGCGAACTCGGCAATGATCTCCGCCGGAAGGTCGGCAAAGCTCGCCGACTGTGACCACAGCGCGTCGTCCAGGTGGTCGCGCACCGGGCAGCGGTCGGCGAGGGCCAGCATCTGGGAGAACGTGGTGGCGATGGCGTGGTGACGTGCCCTCCCGGTGGTCCACTTGGTGTAGGCGTGGCGACCGTAGAGCCCCACGACGTGCGGGCCGGTTCCGTCTGGGCGTTCGGTGAGCGCGGCCAGATGGGTCAGGCCCGTGTCGTTGCCGATCACGACCTCGGCCGACGCGAACACGTCCAGGCAGTCCACCGCATCCAACCCGGACAGAACCTTGACGCCGTCGAAGGCCATCGGCTCGGCATCGCTACTGGTGATCAAGGTGAACGTCCACGGCGCCGGGAAGCGCTGGGCGAGGACAGCCGCGATGCGGGCGAAGCCGCTTGCACCGTAGTCCTTCCGGCTTGGCCAACTGGTCGCCGAGACGAACACGACGTGGAACGGTCGTGCCCGCTCCGTCGACATGAACGTCGGAAGCGGCGCGCGGTCGGCGGGGAGGCGGACGCCAAGGGCTTGTTCGGCGGCGAGGTAGTACCGCATCGGCAGAGCGGCGTGGACCTCCACGAGTTCGTCGTCCAGGATGTCCAGCCACGCCTGGGGCCGTTCGGGGATCGCGTGGAAGGTGAATCCCTTGCCGTGCCTGGTGCTAACGGTGTGCGGGCCTTGGGTGTGGCTTGTGCTCCACGGCAGCCGGCAGCGTTGCATCAGGTGTGGACGAGGCCCCTCGTAGTGGAGTTCGGCGTCGCGCCCGGTCCCGTCGGTGAGGGCCTGGACGAGTCCGAGCGCGAGCAGAACATCACCGAGGCCGCGGTCACCGAGGACCACCGACCAGCCGCGTTCGCCGATCATGTCCGCGCCACTGGTGTAGGACGGGAGCTCCCCAGCCGCGCGCCGGAAGGGCAGCGCGCGAGCCAGGGGTGCGTGCTGACGGGGGACGATGACCCGCCCGCCGCGTTGCAGCGTCACCGGCTCGATCGTCCACGGGCTCACAGTTGCGTGAGGGTGCACAGCGGTACTCCCAGCGATTCCAGCAGCGAACGGGCGTTGCCGGCGGTGTCCTCTATCAAGCAGGCGATGCCGGTCACCTCCACGGCCGATTCGCGGAGCACCGTGATCAGGTTGGCCAGCGTGTTCCCGGTGGTGATCTCGTCATCGACGATGAGCACGCGGCTTCCCGCGAGGTCGCCGTAGGTGAAGACCTCGGTGCGGCGGGCATGGGGTTCGGTGAAGCGCCGCTTGTCGGGCAGGTCGAGGTCGAGCTTCCAGGCCAGGCGGTACGGCAGGTCGCTGGCCAGTGCGACGGCGACGGTGGGCAGGATGCCGCCCGCGTCCAGTCCGAGCAGCACATCAGGGGCCGTGAAGTCCGGGTGGCGCGACCACGCCTCCCACAGCGCGCTACCGGTCCGCAGCAACGTCGCGGGGTGGACCTGGTCGAGGATGCCGTCCAGCTCGTGGACGATCCGGACATCCCGAGTCTGCGGGGGCACGCCGAGACGGCGGATGCGCCGGGCCTGGTAGGCGAGGTCTTCGGGAACTGTGGTCATTCGCTGATCCTCACGATGTGGTCGAGTCGGTCGAGGTAGGTCAACAATCGGTCCGTCGCGTCGACGAGTTGCCCGCGCAGGACCGGATCACTGGGGCGGCGGATGAGGTCGGACAGCTCAGGCGGTGCGCATTCAGCGGCGGGGTGAAACTCGCGGAACGCGGCGAGCACGTCATCGGCGTCGTGGAGGTCGTATCCGTCGGCGCGCAGCACGATCTTGGCGAGCAGCACCAGGTGCTTGTGCACGGCGCGCACGTCCAGCTGATCGGCGGCGAGGAGGCGGCGGGTGGTCATCAGCACGAGTCCCAGCTCGCCCCGGCTGGTGCGATCGCCGTGTGCGGCGGCCGGCACCGGCAGCAGATGGCCCGCTCGCCGGTAGAGCACGCCGACCCCTTGGGCGGCGCGGCGCAGCGACTGCACGACGCGCGGTGGCACCCGCAGCGCGTCGATGTCGGCGGTGGTGAAGACGCTGAGGCCGACCTTGATGCCGTCGGGCGAGGAAAGGGTGCCCGCCACCTCCCGCAACCATGTGGCGGGCGCGGTGTCACGAACCACGAGCAGGTCAAGATCGCTCCAACCGTCCCGCCAGCTCGTCGTCCCAGTGCTGCCCGTTGCGAGCACGAGCGCGACCTGCTCGTCACACACGTGGTCGACTGCCTGGCCCAACCACCCGCTCTGAGTCACCGGCCCACTCGCGTGGAGCGTCACCCTGGGCAGGTCCACGGTCGACGCGATTCGGCTCACGGCGAGCTTGAGTGCGCTCAGCGGCCCGGAGTTGTCGATGAGGTGATCGGCGATCTCGGCGATCCGGTCCGCTCCGCGTTCGCGCTTGGTCGCGTCGCGGCCACGCAACCGGGACTCGCTCTCCGCCGCGCGGCTCGCCCGGACGGTCATATCCGCATCGACGTAGACGACCTGGCAGCGGTCACCCCAAACCCGTTTGAGGTGCGCGGTCGCCTCGAAGCGGTGCGCGCTCTCCAGGCTGATCGTGCGTGCCTTGGTCGTCTCGGCAAATCGCAGGATTTCGTCGGTGAGCCGCTCCGCCTGCTCCCGCTCCGACCAGTGCTCGTACGGGTCGGCGACTCCAGCCCGCATGGCGGCGACTTCCACCAGGTAGCCGATCTTCAACCTGGTCACGCCGTGCTCGTCGCGCAACAGTTCGCCGACTGTGCTCTTGCCGCTCTCGGACATGCCGCCCAGCACCCACAGCCGGTCCAACACGTCGTTCGGCAGCGGTTCCACGTTGACACCCGCGTCAGCCAGGCGACTCCGGAGCGTTCGCTGGACCTCCAGGATCGGGGCGTCGCCGACGTCGAGCACGGCGTGGTAGTCCCCGCGCTCGACCTGGACGGCCAGGACGTCCGCGAGCGTGCGCTGGTAGGCGGCGTACCGTTCGTTGGCTGGCTTTGGCTCGCGCCGCAGCGCCTCGGCCGCTTCCCGTGCGGGGTCACCGGACCGGCGTAACAGCACGTGGAATTCGCACCGAGGTGCGGCGGCCAGCAGGTCGGCGGCGAGGCGGTCCACCAGCCGGAGTGCCTTTGTCGGAGACAGTCCGTCCTTGAGCGCTGCGGTGGCGGCGCAGGTCGCTCGGAGCATGGGCAAGCCGCGGTCTTCCAGGGCCAGCGACCCGCTCGCGTCGCGGCGGGCGACGTGGCTGCCCAGCATCAGCCCAACGTGCTCGGCCGTGGTGGAGCCGACGAACCACCAGTGGGCGAAGTTGCCCGCAGCAACCTCGCGCCATCGGGAATCCCAGGAATCCACAGTGCCTACGAGGTGGGCATCGGGCATCCCACGGTGAAGCCAGGCGAGTTGCGTGGTCTTCCCGACGTTGTCGACGCCGTTGAGCGACACCGACAGGTCCTGGTGTGCCTCTGCGGTCATGATGCGCTCCGGTAGGTCTTCAGGGGCCGCCACGCCGGGAGCCGTCGGTGGCCGGTGGCGACGTCGCGGATCAGGTCGTCGTAGGCGTCGGCCAGCTCGGCGAGCTGCCGCAGAGCCAAACGGGCTCGATCCCGGGCGTCGTTGGTGTTGATCAGGCTGTTCGCACGGACCCACGCGATCGCCAGGCGGTCGACGACCGAGCCGAGGGTTTCGGTGTGTAGGGAGGCGTCCGCACGGCTGTGGACTTGAGCCGACACCCACTCGTCGATCCGTTCCACCAGGGTGACGCGTTTGGCGTTGAGGTCGTCGATGAGCCGCTTGCTTTCGGCGATGGCGTCGACGGACGCGCCGGAAGCGCGGCTGACATCCTCGGCTTCCCACTGCTGCTCGTGTTGGGCGGCCAGCTCGTTCGCCGTGTCGAGGACGAGTTGGCCGGGATGATCTTTGCTCGTGGTGTCGCGGAACGCCTCGATGATCGAGGCAGATCGCGGCAGGATCTCCCGCACTCGTGTCACGTGTTGTGTGACCTGTTCACCGCTGTCAGCCATGATCGGCGCCTCCCCTTCGGTCGATTTGGGCATGGGTGCGCCTGCGCCGAGGGCGGTCGGGGCATCCTCGGCGCAGGCGCGGCTTACTCAGGCGAGGCCGGGCTGTGCGCCGCTGGGTTGACGGCTGAGCGAAGCGACCAGCACTCGTTGAACCTCGGCCGAGGCGGGTAGCGCCCAGCCGACGGTGGACGGGGGCACCCGCCAGCGATACGGCAGGCCGTCACGGGCCGTTGGTGGGATGGGCAACCACGCCCCGCTCGCGTGCAACTGCGCATGTGCGTTCGCGGCCAGCTCAGGACGCAGCGGTTCATCGCCGCTGCGCACGAAGAACAACCACGAACCGAAGGGCGTGACGGCGACCGGACCACGCCGGGCCGGCGAGAGCTGCCCCAGCGCGCGTTGACCGTGGACGGCGGGTACCTCAACCCCGTCGACCCCGGCTCCGCACGCCAGCAGCACCGAGTACGGCCGCCGTGTCCACCACTCCATCGCCACTTCCGGGTTGGTCGTCGTGGCCAGTTGCCACAGCGCGGCGACCGGTTCCAGCCCGGCCGCGCCGGACCTGCCCAGCCAGGCCCCGTGCTTGGCAAGCTGGTAGGTTCCCGGCAACACGGGCCAGCCGTGCTGCGCCAGGTCGACGGCGGCGGCACGCGTTTCGGCCCAGGCCAGTCCCGGAATGCCCGGCACCAGAGGTGCGCTCGTCGGTCGCCGAGCGGCGTCAATACGATCACTCACTGGTAGTCGCCTCCGCCTGACGTAGTGTAACTACGTCTACGAGTTCACCAGCCAGCAGGGACGAACACGACCACAGCGAGTGCCCACACTTGGGCCAGATCGGGGACATTGGGGGGACATTCCTGATCTGCGGGTGTGGCACGCCCTACCGTTGGTCCTGTGTCACCCGATGAGCCTCGCGTACCGAACACCGTGCTGATCGCCCTGCGCGAGCGGGGCGGGCTGTCCCAGCAGGACCTGGCTGACGAGCTGACGAGCCTCGCCACCCGGTACGGCAAGCACCCGCAAATCACACGCAAGACCATCGGTCGATGGGAGCGCGGTGAAGTCGTGTGGCCCCAGCCCTTCTATCGCCGGCTGCTCGCCGAGTTCTTCGGTTGCGCGGGCGACGAACTCGGTTTCCGCAGGCCGCGCACTGTCCGACCCGAGCAGGAGCAGACCGAGCCCTTTTCCGCGCCGCTCACGTTCGCCTCCGTGCCCGCAACGGCCGAGCCGCATGTCGAGCGCGACCAGGACGAGTGGCGCCAGGTCCGTTCGGCCTTGGGCAGGCATCGCCGCGATCTCGCGGTGCTCGCCGAGTCGCTGTACCGCGATCATCGCGTGCCAGGACTGAAGAACACAGGCGTCATCAGCGCGCCCAACTGGATTCCTGCCGAGCCCGTCCCGCTGGACGAGATCACACTGACGCTGGACTCCGTGGTCGCCGAGCCCGCGATTACCGGACAAGAACCCGAGAGCGCCCCGGTTCGCCCGCTGACCACCGTCGACGCTCGTTACCGCAGCTACCACGACGCCATCCGCGACCTCGCCGCGCCCCGCCTGTTCGAAAATCGGCTGTGCTTCCGCCTACTCGAACTCGACTGGGCGCAGCCGAGCATGCACTTCGGACAGATGTGTTTCTTCGACGCGGTCGACACCAATGAGGCGCTCGCCCACGAATTCGCCGCTCACCACCTCGCCATCGACAGCGCCCGGGAATCCGTCATGCCGCGCGCCTCCATGCGGCGGCTGACATTCCGCAAGCTGATCGCAGACCCGTTCGACCTCGGCCGCCGACCGCTCATGGGAGCGATCGGCACCCTGACCATCAGGGGCGGCGACAGCCCCAGCGTCGTCCTTCACGAGCGTGACTCCGCCAGCGTCTCAGGCGGCGGCGGTATGGCACACCTGCTGCCCGCGGGTATCTTCCAGCCCTCCTCCGTCATCCCCGCCGCTATCGCCGCCGACTTCTCGATCTGGCGCAACATCCAGCGCGAGTACGCCGAAGAACTGCTGGGCCATGACGAGTACGACGGCTCCGGTAAGCCGATCCGATACGACAAGCTGGAACCGTTCACCACGATGGACGAGGCACTGCGCGACGGTCTCATCCGCCTGTTCTGCCTCGGCGTCACTCTCGACGCGCTCACACTTGCCGGCGACATTCTCACCGTCGCGGTCATCGCCCCGGACACCTACGACGCGCTGTTCGCCAACGCCGTCGAGACCAACTCGGAGGGCTCGATGCCCGCGCGGGCCTTTCCGTTCGAGGAGAACACCCTGACGTGGCTCAGCGAGTCCAAGCGCCTCTCTCCCGGTGCGGCGGCGGCGTTGCACCTTGCCTGGAGCAATCGCAAGGTCCTGCTCGCCTGAGACCGCAATCACTGGGCAGTCGGTGGGCCACTCAGCAGGCCACTGACCGGCCAGTGAGCGGGCCACCTATCATGACTGGCCCGCTGACTGACTCCGCATGGTTCGATGTTTCCGCAGATCAAGAGCCCTACGGACCAGTCAAGCGCCTCGCCCGACATCTGTAGATCCGACCGTTGCGACCAGGAGCGCGATGGCTGCGCACGGCGGCCGATGCCCGCTGCGGCTCGTGCGGCGACGGGTGGTGCTGTGGGTAACAGCCTGGTCTCAGTCGGGTGGGTTGGTGTCCAAAACCGGCCGAAAAATCGGCCTTCAGTAGTGCAGGGGTTCATGGCACGATGGAAGGGACGGTCGATCATGGTCACCACTCGCCGAAGGCGGCGAGATCACCGATCACAACGCGCCGGTCACGGCGAGATCACTTCACGGTCACAATCCACCAGTTTCCGGTCACGTTTTGGTTACGGGCCAGGATTTTGGGGCCGAAATCCGGAGTTCAGGGGTGCCGGGGATCTCTCGGCTGCTCCGGCCGGAAGGTGGCGGTGATCATGGTGGACGGTACTTACCGTGCTGGTGGTCGTGGTGTGGTGGGTGCGGATGGGTTGGCGTCTCGTTCCGCGTCTGGGTCGGCGGGGGCTCGGCGTTCTGAATCCGCCGACCAAAACGCCGAGGCCGCTGGTACTAAGTCCGCTGGTCAGCGGTGGTATCGGCGGGAGAGCGTGGAAGGCCGACTGAGGAGTGATCCTCACCCATCCGCACATCGGGGGCGCGCGGGGCGCGGCGGCCGGCGGGCCGGGGAGCCTGACGCAGCGCTGTGGTTCCGGCTGGTCGACAGGGACCGGCGACTGCTGGCCCTGCTGGCCGAGCACAAGGTGCTGACCACCAACCAGATCGCCGCGATCGAGTTCCTGTCGGTGCGGCGCGCTCAGGATCGGCTGCGGCACCTGCGGGAGCTGGGGGTGGTGTTCGCGTTCCGCGAGTCCTACGTGCGCGGCGGGACGAGCCAGACGCGTTACGCGCTGGGCTACCTCGGCGCGCGGCTGATCGCGGCGCAGCGCGCGGAGAAACCACCGTCGCCGAAGGCGTACACCGAGAGCCTGGAACGGCTCGCGCTGTGGCCGAAGCTGGATCACCAACTCGGCGTGAACGACTTCTTCTGCGCCCTGGCCGCCCACCGCAACCCCGCCCGGCTACGTGAGACGGGCCGCGACGGCGAGGTGAGCGGCCTGACGCAGTGGTGGTCCGAACGCCGCTGCACCGAGTTCTTCTGGAAATACCAGGGCGGCGGCCGGGAAACCCGGCTGCGCCCGGACGGCTACGGCTGCTGGGAAGATGCGGGCCGGACGGTGCGGTTCTTCCTCGAACACGACACCGGCACCGAATCCCTGGCGAAGGTCACCGGCAAGCTCGACGACTACGCCGCCTTCCCGACCGACGCCTTCGGCGTCCTGCTGTTCTCAGTGCACTCGGCCCGGCGGGAGATCGCCCTGCGGGCGGCGCTACGCCGCGCCCTCGGCGGTGGAGATCCTGGGTTTGTGATCGCCACCGCGGCCCGCGACGGCAACACCTTCGGCCACGCCGACGGCCCGGCGGGGCCGGTCTGGGGCCTGTGGACGCCGCAGAGCGGTGACAACGCGCCGCGCCGGTACGGCTTGGCTGAGCTGCCCCAACGTGGCCCCTCCGTCGAACACAGCGCCTCGAACACCGACCAGCCGCTCAACGAGGCCGCGTTCGACCGTATGGACCCGGAGATGTCGCGCCGCATCGACGCACCCCAGCCCGAACCAGCCGACCTCGCGGGCTATGCGGACGACGATGACGACCTCGACGACGTGACGCTCTACGACGACGCGGACGATGACCACGTGTACCGCGCGCCGGTAGCCCCGGCGCGGCCGGACGCGCTGCGGTCCCGGCGGACGCGCTGGGCCGCCTGAATCCGTCTCCCCGCAAGGGGTTCTGCACGCTTTCGCCTGCCCGGAGGAGGTGACGATGATGACGTGATCCCGTGCGAAGGACAGCGACGACGGCCGTGCCGGTCCGCTTGACCTCGGCCCGTCTCTTACGCAGCAGGGAAATCTGAACCCGTTGTACGTCGAGCTGTCCACTCGTCGTCCCGTACCTGGCGAGACCGCACCGGGACACGGAGACGAGCCGAGACACCGAGACCACGACGAGACCGGCGAGACACCCAGTCTCGCACCAGGTCTCGCGGTCCCGGCGGCGGTCTCGCCGAGTGTCTCGGATGGACAGTGGGAAGGGTTCAGTCGACCGGTGATCGCTGGCCCCGACGGGTGCTACGGCAGTCGGGGAGTCGAAGCGGCACAATGGTTGGAGCAGTTCAGACCCAGCCGGTTCTTGAATCGCGCGTAGCGGCGCGGCCATCACCCCCACCACGAACCCTCCCGTGTGGAGGCTTCCGGGGTGCTGGTGACCAGAGGGCCGGCGGGTCCTGCTGATCGACGGTTGCCCAGTGACCGCCCGAACAGCCGCTCGCGACCTCCCGCCCCGTGCGGGCTCGCGGGCACCCGAGGTGCACCCATGCCCCAGCACACACCCGACCACACCGAACACGACGCCGACAACGGTGGCGATGACGCCACCGTGCTCCCGTTCCGCACCACACGATCAGCCACACAGGACACCTGGCGCGTGGAGCGGATCGACACCGAACCGATGACCGCCCAGCAATACGACCTCGCCGTCACCACCCTCGCCACGCTCATCGGCCGGTGGCGAAACCAGGAGAATCCCAAGAAGGGCAACGAAAAAGCCGCGTAGAACGACGCTGTCCCGCTTCCCTTACCGCGCTCGATGAGCGATAATGGAAGCACGACGCACCGTCTGTGAGCTGCGGTTTTAAGTCGACGTTAGTAGTGATCTAGTAGCCGCGTAGTCGCCCTGTAGTAGCCGGAGAAACCGCTACTACAGGGCACGCGGAAATACCGAGCAAGGGGGTCGGAATAATGGCGCGATCGACGACCGCGCAGCGCACCAAGAAAGCCGCGATGACCACACTCGGCGACGACGTGCGGGTGGGAATCTACGTGCGGCGCTCCACCGACGACGAGCACCAGCCCTACTCGATCGAAGCCCAGGACACCCGCCTGGACGCCTACATCGGGTCGCAGCCCGGCTGGCGGCTCGTCGCGCGGTTCCCCGACGACGCCTCCGGCGCCACCACCGAACGCGACGGGCTGCAACGCGCGCTCGCCGCCGCCCGCGCCGGGCTGATCGACGTGCTGCTCGTCTACCGAGTGGACCGGTTCTCCCGCAACCTGCGGGACATGGTGATGCTGCTCGACGAACTCGACTCCGCCGGGGTCGTGTTCCGCAGCGCCACCGAGCCGTTCGACACCTCCACCCCGATGGGCCGGATGCTGGTGCAGATGCTCGGCATGTTCGCCCAGTTCGAGCGCGACACCATCATCGACCGGGTCATCGCCGGGATGGAACGCAAGCACGCCAAGGGAAAGTGGAAGGGCGGCAAACGCCCGTTCGGCTACCAGGTCGACAAGACCACCCACACACTGATCGTCGACGAACACGAGGCGGTGATCGTCAGGTTGATCTTCGACCTCTACACCAAAGACCGGCTCGGCTCCCGCGCCATCGCCAAAGTCCTCAACGACCGGGGCCACCGCACCAGCTCCGGCGGCAAGTGGTCCGGCTACCAAGTCATCCGCGCCCTGAACAACCGCGTCTACCTCGGCGAACTGACGTTCCGGGAGACCACCGTGACCGACACCCACGCACCCATCATCGACCTCACCGCCTGGGAGCAGGCCCAAGCCATCCTCGACGCCCGCGGCGAGTCCCACGCCCACCGGGCCGCGTCCGGCTCCGACTACGTTCTCACCGGCCGCCTGCGCTGCCCCCAGTGCGGCAAGGCCATGATCGGCACACGCGCCACCGGGCGGAACCGCACCTACCGCTACTACACCTGCTGGAACCTCGCCCGCTACGACGCCAGCAAGTGCGACTTCCGCCGTCTCAACGCCGACGCCGTGGACGCAGCAGTTCTGGACGCGCTGGCAGGCTTCTACCGCACCCGGCACGACCTCATCGCCGACGCCATCGCCCACGAACAGAAGCAACATCGAGCGGCGCACGCCGACCGGCACGCCGAACTCGCCACGATCGAGAACGAGATGACCAAGACCGGGGTGGCTATCGACCGGTACCTGACCGCGTTCGAGCGCGGCACGATGGACGAGGAACTGGTCGCCGACCGGCTCACCGAGCTGCGAGCCAAGAGCAAGCAACTCCGCGTTCGCCGCGACGAACTGACTCTCGCGCTGGACGACGAACCCGTCATGCCCGAGCCCGCTACCCTGGCGGCGGTGGCTGATCAGATCGCCGAGATCATCACCAACGGCACCCACAACCAGATCAAGGCACTCGTCGAAGCCCTGGTCGCCAAGGTCACCATCACCGGCCCCGACCGGCTCATCCCGCTCTTCCGCATCCCTCAACCCCGCAACAACGACGGGGCCGCACCCGCCCTACCAGCGGAAACGGCCCCGAACGGAGTGGTTCGCACAATGACTAAATCGGTGGAGCTGAGGGGAATCGAACCCCTGACCTCCGCCTTGCAAAAGCGGCGCTCTACCAATTGAGCTACAGCCCCTGGCCGCGGGCGTCGCCGTCCGCGGGAAGTGAGTCAGTTCCTGCTCGCGGAATCCGAGTTCGCCTTCGTGGGCGTGCTGCCGTTCGAGGACACGGCACCCAGCGGACGCTCGGTCGGTGCGGTGGCCTCACGCCACAGGTCCGCCTCGGCCTTGGCATCCCGGTTTCGCTTGATCACGAAGAATACGCCACCCGCGACGGCCGCGAGTGCCAACAGCTTCTTCACGGTGAATGCCTCCTCGACAACCGGCTGACCCTGCTGAGGCGATGCTACTGCACCGCGCGGCGCCGGGACCAAGCGGCCGGGGGACGGTTCCACGTGGAACAGTGGTCAGAAGTCCCTCGCCGTTTCCGCTGGTCCGTGGGGGTTGAACCGGCGCAGGTACACCCGCCGGTGGAGCCGGATCGCCGGGCGGATCAGCAGCTGGACGCTCCCGAGCAGGAACAGCCAGGTGCCGATCACGGTCGTCGACTCGAAGAAGAACAGGACGCTCCCGACGGCGAACCACACCGCGACGAGCAGGTCGTTGGCAATGCTCAGCACCTCGTAGCGCTTGCGGACCACGAGTTCCTCGTGGCCGATGTGCAGCAACACCGCCCCGCGCTCGCGGCGGGCGAGGACTCGGAGTTCTGACTCGACATCGCACCTACCGTGCCAACAGCCGGCCGGTTCCGCAGCGCAACGCCGACCCGTCGCCCTGTCATGATCGGCGGCATGGAGGACAGCGCGTTTCTCGATCACGTCGCCGGCCGGCTCGCCGCGCTCCCCCGCGTCCGCGCCGTCACACTCGGCGGTTCCCGCGCCCAGGGACACCACCGCCCCGACAGCGACTGGGACCTGGCCATCTACTACCGCGGCCCGTTCGACCCGCAGCATCTGCGCGACGTTGGCTGGCAGGGCGAGGTTTCCGGCATCGGTGAGTGGGGTGGCGGCGTCTTCAACGGTGGCGCGTGGCTGCGCATCGACGACCGGCGGGTGGATGTGCACTACCGCGATCTCGACGTCGTCGAGCACGAACTGGCCGATGCCCGTCGCGGACGGTTCCGCATCGAGCCGCTGATGTTCCACCTCGCGGGTATCCCCAGTTACCTGGTGGTCGCGGAGCTCGCCCTCAACCAGATGCTCCGCGGCGAGTTGCCACGGCCGGAGTTTCCCGCCGCGCTGCGCGAGCAGGCGCCGCAAGTGTGGTGGACCAACGCCGGGCTCACCCTCAGCTATGCGGAGACCAACCACGCACCCCACCGCCGCCTGGCGCAATGCGCGGGGCTTGTCGCGCAGGCGGCGTCACAGGCTGCCCACGCGGTACTGGCCGCGCGTGGCGAGTGGGTCACCAACGAGAAGACGCTGCTCACCCGGGCCGGGCTGCGCCCGGTGGACGAACTCGTCGCCGCCGCCGGGCCGGACGACCTGGCCACGCTGGTCGCCGAGACGCGCTCGCTCTGCGCCCGCGCCGTCGAGCAGGCCACACACGCCGGCTGACGCGGCTACAGCTCCTCGGCGGGAACGCCAAGGTATCGCTCCTGGAGTCGCCGCAGAGCCTGGTGTTGTGCCGGCCAGGTCGTGTCCCCGACCGAGGCAATGGCGCGGACGCCGCTCACGGCGTTCGTCGCGAAGGCCGCGTCCATCGACGACAGGTCGGCCTCCGTCAGCGGTTCCGTCGTGCCCGGCCGGTCGAGGGCATCGTCCAGCAGCGCGCTCG
Source organism: Prauserella muralis (assembly GCF_003202285.1). Classification (GTDB taxonomy): domain Bacteria; phylum Actinomycetota; class Actinomycetes; order Mycobacteriales; family Pseudonocardiaceae; genus Prauserella_B; species Prauserella_B muralis. Next base: position 990,281 of record NZ_MASW01000001.1, on the reverse strand, counting down.
TGACGCCGGGCAGGTGGTCCGAACGTGGCCAAAAGACCCGGCCACCGCGCACGAAGCCGATGTTGGACGTGCTGAGTTCGGAGATCGTGCCGTCCGGGTTCACGAACAGCACGTCGTCGTATCCCGCACGCCGGGCTGTCCGGCGCTGGGCGAGCGCGCCGAACAGCCCCACGTGCTTCACCTCCGGGAGATCGCGGCGGTACTGCACGGCCCGCAGCCGCAGCGGCGTGGGCGTGCCTCGCGGAGCAGGCCTCACGGTCACGAGAACGTGCGGATCGGCGTCGGAACCGATGGCCCCGAGATCGAGGCACGGGTCGTAGACGGTGACCCGCACGACGACCGGCTCGGTCGCGTCCTCGACCGCGCGGCGCACGTACTGCCGCACGCGGCCGCTGTCCAGTCCGGCCCCGAAAAGCTTGCGGCAGTCCGCGGCCAGGCGGCGCAGGTGCAGCGAAAGACCCCGGACCCGCCCGGCTTCGACCAGCATCGACGTGAAATGCCCGTAGTTGGTCAGCGCGAGCGCCGCGAGGTGCTCGGTGCCTGCTGGCGCCCCGTTCAGCTCCATGGGACACCAGCCTGCCAGCTCAGGCCGCTCCCTCGGACACCGCGAGATCCTCGCGCGCCACGGCGAGGGCGGTGTCGCGATGGGCATCGTGCTCGGCAAGGCGGGCGACAAGCGACGCCCGCACGTCACGATAGGTGTCGGGGCCGAGCGGCAGGCGCAGCGGGCGCTTGCCGCCGTCCACCAGGTCGACCATCGCCCGGACGACCTTCTCCGGGTCATTGACGAGAGCGAACGTGCCGTCCGCGATGGCCCGGCGCGTGTCGCCCGCAGGCCCCGCGTCGTACTCGGGCATGATCGGCGCGGTCGCGAGGGCGGAGCCGAACCCGGTGGGTGCCGCGCCGGGTTCGACGATGGTCAGGCCGATGCCGAACGGCTCGATCTCCTGCGCCACGGTCTCGCAGAACCCCTCGATGCCCCACTTCGACGCGTGGTAGTAGCTGAAGTTCGGGTACGTCGTCTGCCCACCCGCCGTCGAGACCTGCAGGAGGTGCCCGTGCCCCTGCGCCCTGAGGTGGGGCAGCGCGGCCCGGATCACCGAGATCGACCCCACCAGGTTCGTGTCGATGACCTGCCGGATCTGCTCGTCACGGGCCTCCTCGACGGCGGCGAACACCGCGAACCCGGCGTTGTTGACGACCACGTCGATCGTGCCGAGGTCGGTGAAGGCCTCCGCCATCACCGTCCTCGCCTGCTCGGCGTCGGTAACGTCGAGCAGCCTCACCCACAGCCGGTCGCCGTGGGCCTCGCGCAGCTCGTCAAGTACCTCCGGCCTGCGCAGGGTCGCGGCCACGCGATCGCCCCGCTCCAGGAGCCGCTCGGTCAGCAGGCGGCCGAAACCCGACGACGAGCCGGTGACGAACCATGTCTTGGTCATTGTCTTTCCTTCCATCGCTGTCACCGATCGACGCTATGAGTTAGAGCCGACTCGAAGTCAAACTCGTAGACTGGTCGACATGACGACCGCGCAGGACGCCACGCTGAGCATCGGAGAGGTCAGCGAGCTGACCGGACTCTCGGCACACACGCTGCGCTTCTACGAGCAGGAGGGCCTGTTCGTGGAACCGGTGCGGCGCAACGCCGCCGGCCGAAGGATGTTCACGCAGCAGGAGGTCGGCTGGCTGCGGGTCTGCGCGAAGCTGCGGTCCTCCGGCATGGCGTTGCCCGACATCCGGCGCTACGCGGAGCTGGTGCGCGAGGGCCCGGGCACCGAGGCAGAGCGGTTCGAGATCCTCAAGCGGCACGAGGCCAAGGTGGCGCAGCAGGTGGCCGACCTGCAGTCGGCCCTGGACGTCATCCAGGGCAAGGTCGCCCTCTACGCCGAGCACCTGGCGGCCGGCTCCGCCGACTCACTGTGGCGCGACGGGCCCACGTGCCCCGCGACGGCCCCCGCCGAGGGCCAGGGCTGACGCCACGACGTTCGCCGGACAGCGAAAGGCTGTTCCGATTTCTCCAAGCCAGCCGACGCGGCAGCTGTGATGCTGGGACCGTGATCGACAGAATCCTCTCCTACGCCGTCGGCGACGACCTGGCGGCCTCGCGTGAGTTCTACGCCGGCCTGTTCGGGCTGGACGTCGCCATGGAAGATCCGGTTCTGGCCCTGCGTTCGCCGGCGAATCCCACGGCCCAGGTTCTGGTCCTGCCCAAGGGAATGGACCGGGTCGCACCGAATCTCGGCATCGACGTCGGTGAACCGGCGAATGTGGACGCGCTCCACGCCGAGGTCGTCCGTCGCGGGCTGGAGGTGGTGTATCCGCTCACCGACGAACCGTGGGGCGTGCGCCGGTTCTTCGTGAGGGACCCCGGCGGCACGGTGGTCAACGTGCTCGCGCACCTCCGCTGACCCACGGCGGGAAGCCGGCGCGGGCAGGGACACCCGAGGCGCGAAACCTCTCCGCCGCCCGCACCGAATCGCCTAATCCGAACGAGCCCCGCCAGGCGCATCGACGGACCGACGCCGCCGTTGCCGGCGCACCGCGAAAGTCACCCACCAGACAACAGCCAACGCGCACCACACGACGGCGAGCAGCACAGTGAACAACCCGGGCTCAAGCAGGCACGCCGCCACCCACAGCAGAGCCACGACCGTGTTCGCGACCGCAAGCCCCAGGTGCCAACGCTGACCGCGCACAAGCTCCACACTCGGCATATCACGCACCCTCGCACAGTCCCGCCGGCCGAGCGGCGTGGCCGCTCACACAGTGCACGAAGGCCGGCTGACTCATTCGTCAACCGGCCTCTGAAGTGTGTGGGCCCAGGAGGACTTGAACCTCCGACCTCTTCGTTATCAGGGCAAATCGGGCGGTTGTTGACCTTGGCGTATGGCCTCTGACCTGGCGTTTCGGGTCCATCAATGTCCGCCAGTGTCCCCAGCAGAACCGCCCCTGTTGTCTCCCACTTTGTCTCCCACCCGAAAGTGTCCAGAAAGGACGGCTGGAACACTCGGGGCGCGAGCGCGAGCGCAACCCCCAGTGTTCCAGCCTCTTGCCCGTGACTGGAGTGACATAGAAAGAGAGTGGGAAGTGACAGCCAGCCACAGGTGTCACTCCTCTGTCACTCACGTTTCCGCAGGTCAAACAGTGAAGAGTGACAGAGTGACAGGTGTGACAGTCGCGAGGTTGCGCGTGCTATCACTCCCGTCGCGGCGGACCCATCGATAGACGCGCGGCTGAGTTGGCCTGCACGAGTTGCGCCCGTGCGAACACACTGCCTCCCCCGTGGCTGTGCGCCTACGGCCAGCTCAGGGCGCCGTTTTGCGGGCGTTGCTGGCGCTCAGTTCACGCCTGAGAGGTCGGGCTTCGTCGCCCACCAAAACCCCGGAGAGTGCTATTCGAACGTCTCAGGAGGGGCTACGCAGCGAAAACCAGTGTCGTCGTCGCACATCGTCTCCGCTGCATCGTTGAACGTCGACGGCGTGCAGCGCTCGAATGGCGTGGTCCACGAGCCACCCTTGAGTTCCCGCCTGCCGTGCTTCGACTCAGTCGAACACCACTCCCAGACGTTGCCGCAGAGGTCGTACACGCCGTACGGGCTAATCCCGGTCTGATAGCAGTCCACGGGTGTCGTCGCTCCGACGCCGTTCTCTCGGACGTTGCACTTGGCCGGGGTCGGCTGGTCTCCCCACGGATACACGGTGCCGCGCGTCCCGCGCGCAGCCTTCTCCCATTGCTGGCTGCTCGGGAGCACCTTACCGGCCCACTCCGCATACGCGTTCGCGTCGCGCCACGTCACGAAGACCACGGGGTGATCATCGAGCCCATCGGGATACTTGCCTTCCTGCCAGCGCTCCGGCGCCTCACGGCCCGTCGCAGCGAGGAGCCGGGCGTACTGAGCGTTCGTCACCGGGTACACGTCGATGTAGAACGCCGGGACGAATTCCGGCTGGTTGCTCGGCCCTGACAGGAAGACGTTGCCTTCAACCTTCACCATCAGACTCGCGTCGTTGGGATGACGTACTTTGCCCTGGCCGATCATCGGCGGCTGATCAGCAGCCTCGGCGGACGGAACGAGCGAATCCTTGGTGAGGAACGAAAAGCGCGCCTGCGTATCCGGGTCAGACCTGCTCAGACACGTATCCAGAGCAGCCTGGTTCACCGGTCGGGGCTTGATGTTCTCGCCGCCTGCTTCCCACTTCGAGATCATGCGCTCGCTGATACCGAGGTGAGCGGCGAACTCCCGGATGCTCATCCGCTTCGCTTCGCGAAGTGCACTCACCTCGACACCTGACCAGCGCTGAACCGTTGCCACCTGCTCATCCCCTCGCACGAACTACGACGTGCCTGAGCGTATCGGTCCGTAACCGCTCCCTCACACAGTTTCGGCCGGAATGTCCGCATACAGCTCGCGGAGCTGCTGCAACACCTTGTGTTCGGTCGGCCATTCGGTGGTGTCCACGGATGCGACGGCACGAATCCCACTCGCCGCGTTCGTCGCGAAAGCGGCCTCCATCGTCGGCAGGTCCGAGAGCGTCACCAGCTCGGTTGAAATTGGCTCATCGAGCCCCTGGTTGATCAGCGTCATCGTTATGCCAGGCAGCCACTCGGAGCGCGGCCACACGACCTGGCCGTCACGCACAAAACCGATGTTCGAAGTGGCGATCTCGGAAATCGTGCCGTCCGGGTTCAGGAAGAGCACATCGTCGTATCCCTCCCGCTGCGCGGCGCGCCGTTGATTCATCGCGCCGAACAGCCCGATGTGCTTCACCGCAGGAAGTTCACGGCGATACGAGGCGGCCTGCAACCGCCACGGCGGCGGCGTAGCGAGCGACCCGGAGCGAGTAGTCACGAGAACGTGTGGATCGGCGTCCCTGCCAATCGTGCCGAGGTCGAGTGCGGGGTCGTAGACCGTCACCCGCACGGTCACCGGCTCAGCCGTGCCAGCAAGTGCGTGCCGGACGTAGGACCGCACTTGTTCCGTGTCGAGGTCCACCCCGAAAAGCTGGCGGCAGTCTCGCGCGAGCCGTTGCATGTGAAGAGAAAGGCCGCGTACCTGTCCATCGCTCACAAGCATCGAGGTGAAGTGACCGTAGTTGGTGAGCGCGAGCGTCTTGACCTGCTCGATTGTCGCGGGGACCCCGTTCAGTTCCATGCGTTCAGACTCCCATCCCAACACGACTTAGCGCGCGCTCTGAGCCGCGTAGTTCAGTGAAAGTTCAGTGCCGCCGGTTCAGCGGGAGTTCAGCGCTGAGGGTTTCTGCGACAGTTCCCGCCAAGCTGCCGCGAGAGCACGCTTGAGACATGACCAAGAGCGGAGCAAGGAACCGGCTCACAGAAGGGATTCCCAATGTCCAAGCAAGCCTTCCCCGGCATCAAGACCGGCAGCGGGCCGCTGCCAAAGATCATCGCCACCCTGGTCGCCCTCGCGTTGCTGGTGATCGTCGTGAAGCACCCCGGCGACGCAGCGACGTTGGTCAAGGACATCGCCAGCTTCGTCGGCAACACGATCGATGGGTTTGTGGCATTCTTCCGGGGCGTCACGGCGTAGTTCGACGCGCCAACTCCGCCAACGTCTTCTCGACTTCGGCGAGCCTCTCGGCAGCCTGCGCAAGCTCAACCTTCAAGGCAGAGACTTCCTCGCCGGTCGCTCGCAGTAGGGCCGAGGTGTCAACGTCGGCCGAACGGTCGCGAACACGAGCCTTTGCGTTCCGTTGGATCGTCACCAAACCAACGTCCTGGAGCAGCCTCACGGCCACCGTCGCAGTGTTGGGCGCGACGCCGTACTCCGCTGCCAGGTCACGACGCGTTGGCAGCGCGTCGCCGACCTTGAACTCTCCCGACTCGATACGAGCACGCAGGTCATCGGCAACCCGCTGGCTCGCCACGGCCTTGTCTTCTGTCTCTGCCACCTGACCACCGTACCCCGAATGTCTTGAGACATCCGTTGACTAAGGAGTCCTATGCCGCTACTGTCTTGCGACAAGACAGATGTCTTAAGACGAGATTGGAGATCGATGAACACCGCAAGGATCACCAAGCGTGCAGCTCAGGCGGCGACTGCCGGTCCCGCTGACCTGGATGGCTGCTACCCGGATGGCCTGACCGAGGCGGCGATTGACGCGCTGATCGAGGAGGTGGACCGGGAGCTTGCCAACGAACAGCAGACGGTCACGGTCCGGATCGAGCACTCGTTCACCGACGCTCGCCGCGCTCGCCGGGCGGAGCGCCGGGCCGGTCGGGAGGCACTGCGGTCGCTCCCGGCTCGTATCGAGCCTGCCGACGTTGCGGGGGAGGTGGCGGTCTGATGGGCAGGAAGGACCAGGGCGTCGTGCACCTCACGGCGAGGAAGTCGTGGTGGTCGGGCCAGATCTGGGCGCTGTGCGGGGCGACGCAGACGGCGGGCAACTACGTGACCGACACGTGGCGGCTGTTCGGTCTGCCGGGCCGGAAGTGCCCGGCCTGCGAGCGGATCAAGAGGGAGGGCAAGCGGCGATGACCACGCGGATCACTGTTGCGGAGCCCGGCCCGGCGCCTTCCGCCAAGAACGTCGCCGGACCGGGTGCCCCCAACCAGCCAGCACACGACTCGAAGGGACACCTCATGGTAGGCACCACCACCCGCTACACCGAAGGGTTGCGGGAGGACATCCGCCGCTACGGCAGCGACCCGGCCTGCGCGTACGCCTTCCTCGCGGCGGCCGTGCACGGCCATCTGCGCGGGGAGCGGCACCCGGAGTGGCTGGGTGTCGTGGTGGCCGAGCTGGACGCTGCGCTGGCCGAGTCCGACGCGGTGGTCTACACCCCGCAGGAGCTGAACGCGCTGATCGATCAGGCCACGACCCCGCTGCGCGCGGAGCTGGCCGAGCTGCGTGCGAGGGCGGGTGAGGTCGCATGAACCCGCGTAACCGCATGCAGCGGCCGGTGACGGTGTTCGACGGCCGCACCCATCACGTGGCGTTGTGCCGGGGCTGGCGGGATGGGCTGCCGGTGTTCGGGTGGGGCGAGGCCCCCTCGACCCTGCTGACCGTCTCGCAGCTCCGCTCCGTGGGGTTGCGGCGCAACGGGCAGGACCCGGTGGCGCTGCTGGTGTTCCGTCACCACCGCCCGTATCGGCGGGAGGAGACCACGGAGTTGTTCTCGGTGGAGCGGGCCGCCCCGGTGCGCGGCACCGAGGCACAGCGCCGGGCCAAGGTACGCAACGCGCTGCGCGCCCGCCGAATCTGCGCCGAGTGCCGCCGGGACGTGGGCTACTACGTGCCCACCTCCACCGGGGTGTGCTGGCAGTGCGAGTCCGGCACGTGGGAGGTGGCGGCATGAACGCGCACCGAACCCGCACCGTGCGGGTCACGCTGCCCAAGCCGCACGAGCAGACCGGACAGGTGGCGCGCTGGCGGTTCGCCTCCCTGGGCGACCTGGTGACGCTGGACGCGCCGCGTGCGGACCGGGAGATCACCGTGTCGGTGCGTCAGGGCCTCGCCCCGCGCGTCGAGGCGATGGTGTTCCTCGCGCCGTCGCTGGCCCGCGAGATCGGGGCGGGCTTCCTGGCAGCCGCTGTGCACGCCGAGGGAGGCGAGCGCTGATGTCCACGTTCGACGTGCTGGAGCGTTTCGGGACGCTCGCGTTGCTGCGGTTCGTGGGCGCGCTGCTGCTGTTTCTGGTGCTGCACCTGGTGCGGATTCCGTTCGTGCTGTTGGTGCGGGTGCTGGAGGGCGTGTTGCGCCGCATCGACGGCTACGCCGCGCGGCAGGCGAGCAGGCCACCAACGCGGCCGGTGAACGACTTCTTCAACCACACCACCGATTTCCGGAAGGGAGAGCGTCATGCCTACGCGTGACACCAACGTCCACACCGGCCAGCCCCGCACCCGCACCGAGATCGCGGCTGAGTGGGTCGTGTGGCACTGCGGGGAACTGGCCGGGGTCACCGGCCCGGCCGTGCTCGCCGCGACGGTGAACGGCTGGTTCGGCCTGGCCTCCGTCGCCGTCGCCGCCGGGTGGATCACCAAGGAGGTCCGGTTCCGCCGCGAGCAGCAGCAGATCCGCGACCAGCGCGCTTTGCCGCCCGCACCCGCCGACCAGGACACCACCGACGACGAGACCGCCGGACAGGTCACTGAGGACGCCGGTGAGGGCCAGCGAGACAAGGGGGTGAGCGCATGAGCTGGGCAGAGCAGCGCCGCGCCGACCGCGCGGCAGCCGCCGAGCAAGCCCGCCTGGACGCCGACGCCGCGTCGGCGCGGCGGATTCGGGAACGGGAGGCGCTGGCCGAGCAGGCCCGCCGTGATGAGCAGGCCCGCACGCAGCAGCGGCAGGCCGAGCGGGCCGAGCGCCGGGCGCGGCGGGACGCGAAGCGGGCGGCGCTGCGCGCGTGGGCCGCGTCGCACACGGTGGATTTGCTGATCTACCCCGCGGTGCTGGTCGCCTTCGCGATGGCCGGGCCGTCGATGGCGGCCTACGGGGCCGAGGTCTACGGCTCCGCGCTGGGCTGGCTGCTGCCCGGCATCAGCGAGCTGCTGATGCTGGCGTTCGCGGTGGCGGTGCTCATCGCCCGCCGCACCGACCCGGCCCGGCCGGTGGCGATGCTGCAGGCCGGAGTCTGGGTGTTCGCCGCGCTGTCGGCCGGGCTGAACTTCCTGCACGGCCTCGATCAGGGTTGGTCGGCCGGGGTGGTGATGGCGATCGTGGCGGTGTCCGGGATCGTGGCCCACCAACTCACCCTCGCAACCCCGCCGCGCCCGGCGGCTGAGCGGGCCGCCGCCCGGATCGCGCGGCGGGAGGCGCGCAAGGTCGCCCGGGTGCGGCGGGCGGCGGTGCGGCACGCGGTCGCCGAGATCGACGCCGACGGCACCGCCCGCCTGGTCTACACCCCCGGCCGCTACGTCCTCACCGGACGTCGTGGGCGCCGTCTGGAGGCCGCGATCGTGCCGGGTCTGCCGGTCGATCAGGACCCGACCAAGGTGGTCGACTGGGACACCGCCCTAGCCGACCTGCTCACCCACGAGCAGCCCGCCGGCATTGCTGATCGGGATGCGGGCGCGGGCGAGTCGACCCTGTTCCGCGGTTCCTCGGTCGACACCCTCGACCGGGACGCTGACCAGCCAAAATCGAGCCCCGATCGGGGCCGGATCGGCGGCCGCGTGGGCCGGTCGATCGAGCAGCTGCGGGCCGAACTGCGCGCGGCAATCGAGGCCGACCCGCACGCGGTCGATCCCACCTCGGCGGAGTCCATCCGCAAGACCCTGCGCTGCTCGCCCCGCCGGGCGCGCCAGCTCCGCGACGAACACCGGGGAGGCCACCAGTGACCACCACCGACAACACCGGACAGCCGATCGAGTCGAGCGAGGAACTGGCCCGCGTGCACTACCTGCCCACCACCCGGCCCGAGGGTCAGACCGCACCGGCCGAGGCCGAGGTCGTGGAAGGCGAGCTGATCTCCGAAGAGGAGTACCGCCGCCGCACCTCGCAGAAGGCGCAGGCCATCGCCCGCTACAAGGGCTACGCCCACGACGCCGTGGTGGTCGGCCGGGTGGTGAAGACGGTGGCCACGCACCGGCACACCAAGACCGCCGGGAAGGCGGTGCTCTCGGCCGGGCTGACCACCGTGCAGGGTGTCGAGTCGTGGGGCAAGCGCGTGTGGGACGCCTCCACGATGGGGGTCTACCGGCGGCAGATCACGGCGGCCGAGGCCAGCGGCGACCGGGAGGCGCTGGCGGAGTGGACCGAGCGCAAGGAGCAGGCCGCCGAGCGGCGCCACCAGCGGTTGATGGACCTGCCCCGGCTGGCGTTGGGCACGGCGAAGGTGCTGCTGGGCAGCCTCGCCGGGTGCGTGGCCCTGGTGCTGCTGGTGGGGCTGTTCGTGCAGCTCTCCGGCAGTGGCGCGTTTGTGGACGTCATCACCGGGGTGCTGTCGGCCATCCGGTGGGTGTTCACCGCCATCGCGGTGGCCTGGACACCGTTCCTGATGGCACTCCCGGCGTTCGTGTTGCTGGCCGCCTACCGGGAGGGCCGCAAGCGCGGCACCGCCCCGGCGTGGCTGGCCTCGGCGCGGGAGGCCGACATGGACACCGAGATCGATGAGACCACCATCGCCCGCGCGCTGGAGGCGCTGCGGATTCCGCAGATCAGCGCCTACCTCAAGCAGGGCCTGCCGTTGCAGTTCCTCACCACCGCCCGCGCGGACGGGCGCGGCACCCACGCGGTGATCCGGCTCCCGGCCGGGGTCACGGCCGAGAAGATCGCCCGCCGCCGTGCCGATCTGGCCACCGGTCTGCACCGGCTGTCCAAGGAGGTGTGGCCCACCACCGGCACCGAGGCCGGAATCCTCGACCTGTGGGTGGCGGACAAGGGCGCCCTGGCCGAGGGCGCGGGCGAATACCCGCTGCTCACCGAGGGCGCGGTGGACGTGTTCAAGGGCGCGCCGTTCGGCAAGACCCTGCGCGGCACACCCCTGCTGGCGCCGCTGATGGAACGCAACACCATCACCGGCGGCATGCCCGGCCAGGGCAAGTCCAGTGCGGCGCGGGTGATCATGGCCGGGGCCGCGCTCGACCCCACCGCCGAGCTGCGCATCTACGTGCCGGACGCGAACTTCGACTTCGAGGCGTTCAAGCCCCGCTGCTCCCGCTACGTCATGGGCGCCGAGGACGAGCGCATCGAAGAGATCCTGGCCGACCTCACGGAGCTGCACGCCGAGGTACAGCGGCGGGGGGAGCTGCTGATCCGCTACGAGATCCCGGCCGTCACCCGCGAACTCGCGTCGAAGAACGTGGGGTTGCACCCGCTGTTCGCCCTGCTCGAAGAGGCCCACGTGGCGATCCAGCACCCCAAGTTCGGGGGCGAGATCTCCAAGCTGCTAGTGGACATCGTGCGGCTGGGCCGCAAGCGCGGCATCCACATGCTCGTGTCCACCCAGGCGCCGACGAAGGACTCCATGCCCCGCGATGTGACCCGCAACTGCTCCAACGGCATCGCCTTCGCCGTGGGCGATCACGTCGCCAACGACGCCCTGCTCGGCCAGGGCGCCTACGCGGCCGGGCACCGGGCCACCGAGCTGATCCCCGGCACCGACAAGGGCACCGCCGTGGTCAAGGGCTTCACCGGCGAGCGCTCCGACATCGTGCAGGTCTACTTCCTCGACGTGTCCAAGGACCACGACCAGATCACCCCCATCATCACCCGCGCGATGCGGGCGATCGAGCAGCGCGGCGGCCGGGTGCCCGGCACCGACCGGCCGAAGCCGGTCATCGCCTCCCGCGACCTGCTGGAGGACCTGGACGCGGTGCTGGGGGCGGACCCGGTGCCCGCCGCCGACGTGCCCGCGCTACTGGCCAAGCACGCCCCCGAGTGGCAGCCCTACAAGCGGCTGTCCGGCAAGGCCCTGCGCGAGCACCTGACCAAGGAGTACGGCATCAAGGTGCCCTCCACCGGCAACCGCTGGCCCGTCGATCCGGTCACCGTGCGTGAAGCCCTCGCCGCGCGGGCGACGGCCGACCTCGACGCCGACGAGACCACATGACCGGCCGCGAGTGAGGCCGGGCCGACCGGCCCGCACACCCCGAAAACCGGGGGTTCGACGGCCCGCAACGGCCCGACCTCACTCGGCTAACTCCCTAACTTTCCGCAGATCAGCAGGTCAATGGCCCCGGTTCACCCACTGAGTTAGGAAGCTAACCCACTCCGGCCGACCTCACCGGTCGAGCTAACTCCACACCACCCGCCACGGCGGCGCCCGCACCGGGACGCCGCCCCGGCACCCCCATGCCAAAAACCGGCACACAGCGTGACCACGGAAAGGCTCCACGATGGACACCCACACTCAGCTCACCCGCTCCGCCCTGGCCGCCGCCGGGCGCGGCTGGCACGTCTTCCCGCTCATCCCGCACGGCAAGCGCCCGGCCCTGCACGGCGCCGACCGCTGCCCCGGCACCGGCCCGTGCGCCGAAGGCCACGCGGGGTGGGAGCAGCGGGCCACCACCGACCCGGAGCGGATCCGGGCCGCCTGGTCGGCTGGGCCGTTCAACATCGGCATCGCCACCGGCCCGTCCGGGCTGTGCGTGCTCGACCTCGACACCGCCAAACCCGACGACGACCCGGTGCCCGAGCGGTGGGCGGCCGAGGGCGCCCGCTGCGGGGAGGACGTGCTCGCCGTCGTGGCCGAGCGGGCCGGGGCCGAGCTGCCCGGCGACACCCTCACCGTGGCCACCCCCTCCGGTGGGCTGCACCTGTACTACACCGCCCCCGAAGGCGTGGAGTTGCGCAACACCAGCGGCGACACCGGCCGGGGACTCGGTTGGAAGGTCGACACCCGCGCGTGGGGCGGCTACGTCGTGGCCCCCGGCTCGACCACCCCGGCCGGGACCTACCGCTACGTGCACGACGGCGCGGTGGCGGCGCTGCCCGGCTGGCTGGCCGAACGGCTCGCCCCCGTACCGCCGCCCCCGGCGCCGGTCACCCCGATCCGGCCGTCCACCGGGCGCCGCTCGCGGTACCTGGAGGCTGCGTTGCGGGAGGAATGCCGCCGAGTCTCCGACGCAGCCAGCAACCGCAATGCCACGTTGTACGGCGCCGCCGTCGCGCTCGGCCAGCTGGTCGCCGGGGGCGCGCTGCCCGAGGACGAGGTGCGCGCGGCGCTACGCGCCGCGTGCGGGCGGCACCTCGGCTCCCGGCAGTTCACCGCACGCGAGGCCGACAAGACCATCACCTCCGGCCTGCGGGCCGGGGCCAACCGGCCGCGCCGCGTCGCCTGACCGCCCGCCTTCTGGAGGTTCGATCATGACGAGTGTTCGTGCTCTGAGCGCGGTGCCGGATCACCCGGCCCGCCGGACCCGGTGGACCGACGCCGAACTCCTGGCCGTCGACTTCCCCGAACCCCGGTGGGCCGTGCCCGGCCTGCTCTGCGAAGGACTCAACCTCTTGGCCGGGGCGCCCAAGCTCGGCAAGTCCTGGCTGAGCTTGGGCCTCGGCGCCGCGATCGCCAACGGCGACCCCGCGCTCAACGCCATCGAGGTCGAGCGGGGGCCGGTGCTGTACTGCGCGCTGGAGGACACCGGCCGCCGCCTGCAACGCCGCAGGAGGCAGATGCTCGCCGCCGGGGGCCGCCCGGCGGCGCTGCTCACCCTGGAGACCGCCTGCCCCACGATGAGCATGGGAGGGGCCGAGGTCATCACCGAATGGCTGGAGGACAACCCGCACGCCCGCCTGGTCATCATCGACACCTTCGCCAAGATGCGCGGCGCCGACCCGCACGGCATGACCCAGTACGCCGCCGACTACGCCGCCGCCTCCCGGTTCAAAGACCTCGCCGACCGCTACAGCGTGCCGTTCCTGCTGATCCACCACGTCCGCAAGCAGGCCGCCGACGACTTCCAGTCACTGGTGTCCGGCACCAACGGGCTGACCGGCGCGGTGGACGCCACCTTGGTGCTGGAACGCGCGCGGGGGCAGGCGGACGGGGTTCTGCACGTCACCGGCCGCGACGTCGAAGAGGCCGACTACGCGATGAGCTTCGACGCCCACGCCGGGGCGTGGACCAAGCTCGACGGCCCCGCCGGGGACTACCTCATGCAGGACACCCGCGCCCTGGTCATGCGGTTCGTCCGCGACTACCCCGGCAGCAAACCCGCCGACATCGCCAAAGCCCTTGACCTCAACCCGGGCACCGTGCGGCAGACCTGCAAGCGCATGGCCGACAAAGGCCAGCTCCACGCCGCCCCCGGCGGCACCTACCACCCACCCGACACCGGTGACAGCAGCGGTGACACCCCCGAACTGTCACACCTGTCACTCCGTCACTCAACCACCTCTGACCAGGGAGAACACCTGTGACACCTGCTGTGACACCCCCGCCACCTGTCACACCTTCCAACCGGAGGACACGCATGGACGCGCTACCGCCCACGCCGGACCAAGTGCCCACCAAGCATCTGTACCGGGTCACCGAGGCCATGCGACTGCTCTCGCTCAGTCGATCCGTGCTCTACGAGGAAATGCGCGGTGGCCGGTTGGGATTCGTCAAGCGCGGCAAGTCGCGGCTCATCCCCGCTAGCGCCATCGACAACTACGTGCAACTGCTCATCACCGAGACCGAGGAGGAACTTCGTGACCAAGCGGCGTAGCCGAGGCGACGGCGGCCTGTTCTGGGAGGAGTCCCGGCAGCGCTGGCGGGCAGAGATCACGATCGGCTACAGCCCGTCAGGGAAACGGAGGACACGGAGGTCCTACGCGAAGACGAAGACCGAGGCTCAGAGCAAGCTGCGCGACATGCGCCGCGAACTCGAGGAGGGCGTGACCGAGGACCGCCGGTACACGGTCGCTCAAGCGGTCCAAGACTTCCTGAAGTACGGGCTTCCGCGACGAAGCATCGGGACGGTGGACAAGCTCACGACCCTGGCGAACAAGCACATCATCGCTGATCTCGGAGCGCGCAAGCTCCGCGAGCTGAGCCCCGAAGATGTCGATCAGTGGTTGGCGGGCAAGGCAGAAGTGCTTTCCACGCGGTCGTTGCGCGAAGTCCTCTCGCTACTCCGCAGGTCCATCGCTCGCGCGCAGAAGCGCGAGAAGGTGCGCCGGAACGTAGTGCTGCTCTGCGAGATTCCCGAGGGGCGACCGGGCCGACCGTCGAAGTCACTGACGTTGGCACAGGCCGAGGCCGTGCTGAGGGCTGCCGAGGGGACTCCGATGCGCGCCTACATCGTTGTGTCGCTGCTCACCGGCGCCCGCACCGAGGAGATGCGCGCGCTCGCCTGGTCCCACGTCGATCTGGTCGGCAAGCCGGACGCGGACCCGCCGGTGCCACCGCACATGATGGTATGGCGATCCGTGCGCGAGCATGGCGACACGAAGACCAAGAAGTCTCGCCGATCGCTCGCGCTGCCTCAGCGGTGCGTGGAGGCCCTGCGAGCACACCAAGGCAAGCAGGCGTACCTGCGCAGGTTGGCGGGTGACCGGTGGAAGGAGACCGGGTTGGTGTTCTCCTCGGCCGTAGGCACCGAGTTGGACGCGGCGAACGTCCGGCGGGCCTTCCGCAAGGTGCTCGACAAGGCGGGCCTGGTGGCGAAGGACTGGACACCACGCGAGCTACGGCACAGCTTCGTCTCACTGCTGTCCGACAGCGGTATGCCGATCGAGCAGATCTCTCGCTTGATGGGCCACAACGGCACGGCCGTGACCGAGCTGGTCTACCGCCATCAGCTCCGGCCGGTGGTCGAGCACGGCGCTGAGGCGATGGACCGGATCTTCGCCGGACCGGAGGGAGATCGAGCGGCGTAGTCGCTCACTTAGACGCACAGAGGCCGGTTGACTTACATGTCAACCGGCCTCTGATCTGCTGTGGGCCCAGGAGGACTTGAACCTCCGACCTCTTCGTTATCAGCGAAGCGCTCTAACCGCCTGAGCTATGGGCCCCGGAACACAGAAAAGAGTACAGGACGGCTCGCGGCCGTCCTGCACCGGGTCACTCCCGCTCGGAGAGCGTCACCTCCAGGCCACCGGCCAGGTCGGCGGACACGTTGTAGATGAACGCGCTCACCGTGGTGAGCGCCGAGATCAGCACGATGTTGATCGCCCCGACCACCGTCGCCACCAGGAACACCCTGCCCGCGCTGATCAGCGGCTCGCCCGCGCTCTCCGCCGAGTCGCCCTGGACCAGCGAGGTGTAGGTGCCGTTGACCTTGTCCCACACCCCCATGCCGTCGAGCACGGTGTAGAGCACGCCGACCGCGACGAGCCACACGAGAAACATGGCCACGCCGAGCACCAGCGACAGCTTCAGCACCGACCACGGGTCGAACCGCTTGATCTGCAGGCTCGCCCTGCGCGGGCCGCGGCCCGGCCTGCGGAGCGCGCTGACCGGCGTCGACCGCGACTTGCCGCTGCCCTGCGGCTGGGTCTCGTAACCGCCCCGCGGCTGCTGCGCGGTCTCCTGCTGGCCCCCGAACAGCCGGTTCGCCGCGCTGCCGGTGACGAACTGCGTCTCCTCGGCGTTGCCGCTGCCCTGCTGCTGCCCCAGGTACGTGGTGTCCTGGGTCGAGAGCTGCCCGGCCGACCACCGGTCACCGAAGCCGTCGCTGTCCGCACCGGTGGTCTCGCCACCGGTGTCCTTGGCCACACGCTGCCACGGCGGGGCGACGTCTCCGGAGTTCGTCTCGGTCGCGCCGCCCCCGGTCCCGCGCCGCTCGGTGTTCTCAGGTGGTGTCACAAACGGTCAGTCCCTTTGTCAGATCCGCGCCGTCACTGCTGTTCCGTTGTCTCGCCTGCCTCGCCGGCTTCGCCGTCGTCCGCCTCCCCGTTGGGGACGTCCGACGGCCGGTCGGCGTTGCGTGCCACCGCCAGGAGCGTGGTGCCCTCGTCCAGGTTGATCAACCGGACGCCCTTCGTCTGGCGGCCCGCCTTGCGCACCTGATCGGCCGGGGTACGGATGACCCCACCGCTCGAGGTGATGGCGTACAGCTCGTCGTCGGCCTCGACGATGAGCGCCCCCACCAGCCTGCCACGTTTCCGGTCGTGCTGAATGGTGAGCACGCCCTTGCCGCCACGGCCCTGCACCGGGTAGTCCTCGATCGCCGTGCGCTTCGCGTAGCCGCCGTCGGTCGCGACCAGCAGGTACGTGTTCTCCTTGACCACGCTGATGCTGAGCAGCTCGTCGCCCTCGTTGAACCGCATGCCCAGCACCCCGGACGTCGCCCTGCCCATCGGACGCAGCGCTTCGTCGGTGGCGTGGAACCGGATCGACTGGCCGTCCGACGACACCAGCAGCAGGTCGTCGGACGACGAGGCCAGCACCGCCCCGACCAGCTCGTCGCCCTCACGCAGGTTGATGCCGATGAGCCCGCCGGCCCGCGGCGAGTCGAAGTCACTGAGCTTCGACTTCTTGACCAGGCCGTTCCGCGTCGCCAGCACCAGATACGGCGCGACCTCGTAGTTCGGGATCTGGATCACGCTCGCGATGTGCTCGTCCGGCTGGAACGCCAGCAGGTTCGCCACGTGCTGACCCCGCGCGTTGCGGTTGGCCTCCGGCAGGTCGTACGCCTTCGCCCGGTACACCCGGCCCTTGTTCGTGAAGAACAGGATCCAGTCGTGCGTCGAGCAGACGAAGAAGTGCTGGACGATGTCGTCCTGCTTGAGCGTCGCGCCCTGCACACCCTTGCCGCCCCGCTTCTGCGAGCGGTACAGGTCGGTTTTCGTTCGCTTGGCGTAACCCGTGCGGGTGATCGTGACGACGACGTCCTCGACTGCGATGAGGTCCTCGACCGACACGTCCCCGTCGAACGGGATGATCTGGGTCCGCCGGTCGTCGCCGTACTTGTCGACGATCTCGGTCAGCTCGTCGCGCACGATCGTGCGCTGCCGCTCCGGCTTGTCGAGGATGTCCTGCAGGTCGGCGATCCTGGCCTCGATCTCGGCCAGCTCGTCGACGATCTTCTGCCGCTCCAGGGCCGCGAGCCTGCGCAGCTGCATGTCGAGGATCGCGGTCGCCTGGATCTCGTCGATGTCCAGCAGCTCGATCAGGCCCGTGCGGGCCTCCTCCACGGTCGGCGAGCGCCGGATCAGGGCGATGACCTCGTCCAGGTGGTCGAGCGCCTTGACCAGACCACGCAGGACGTGGGCCCGCTCCTCCGCCTTGCGCAGCCGGTAGCGGGTGCGCCGGACGATGACCTCGATCTGGTGCTTGACGTAGTGCCGCACCAGCTGGTCGAGCCGCAGCGTGCGCGGCACACCGTCCACCAGCGCCAGCATGTTGACACCGAAGTTGTACTGCAGCTGGGTGTGCTTGTAGAGGTTGTTCAGCACCACCTTGGCGACCGCGTCCCGCTTGAGCGTGATCACGATCCGCATGCCGCTGCGACTGTTGGTCTCGTCGGCGATGTCGGCGATGCCGGTGAGCTTGCCGTCGCGGACCAGCGCCGCGATGCTCTCCACCAGGTTGTCCGGGTTCACCTGGTAGGGCAGCTCCGTGACCACCAGGATGGCCCGGCCCTTCGTGTCCTCCTCGACTTCGACGACGGCCCGCATCCGCACCGAGCCCCGGCCCGTGCGGTAGGCGTCGGCGATGCCCTGCGTGCCGAGGATGAGTCCCTTGGTCGGGAAGTCCGGGCCCTTGATCCGCTGCATCAGCGCGGCCAGCAGCTGGTCGTCATCGGCGTCCGGGTTGTCCAGCGCCCACACGACGCCGTCGGCGACCTCCCGCAGGTTGTGCGGCGGGATGTTGGTCGCCATGCCCACCGCGATGCCCGAACCGCCGTTGACCAGCAGGTTCGGGATGCGGCTCGGCAGGACGTCCGGCTCCTGCGTGCGGCCGTCGTAGTTGTCCGAGAAGTCGACGGTCTCCTCTTCGATGTCCCGCAGCATCTCCATCGCCAGCGGGTCGAGACGAGACTCGGTGTACCTCATCGCGGCGGCCGGATCGTTGCCAGGTGAGCCGAAGTTGCCCTGGCCGTCGATGAGCGGGTACCGCATCGACCACCGCTGCGCGAGCCGCACGAGCGCGTCGTAGATCGCCGAGTCGCCGTGCGGGTGGTAGTTGCCCATCACGTCGCCGACGACGCGTGAGCACTTGTTGTAGCCGCGGTCCGGCCGGAAACCGGAGTCGTACATCGAGTACAGGACGCGCCGGTGCACCGGCTTGAGGCCGTCGCGCACGTCGGGCAGCGCCCGCGAGACGATCACGCTCATCGCGTAGTCGATGTAGGAGCGCTGCATCTCCTGCTGGATGTCGACCGGTTCGACCCGGTCACCCTCCGGCGGCAAGGTTTCCGTCATAGGTCCTTCTCGGTTGGACAGTTCTTGGTGGATGACGACCGGGGCGCTACACGTCCAGGAACCGAACGTCCTTGGCGTTGCGGGTGATGAACGAGCGGCGGGCCTCGACATCCTCGCCCATGAGCACGGAGAACAGCTCGTCGGCCGTGGCGGCGTCGTCGAGGGTCACCTGAAGCAGGACGCGGTTGGCCGGGTCCATCGTGGTCTCCCACAGCTCCTCGGCGTTCATCTCGCCAAGACCCTTGTACCGCTGGATGCCTTCTTCCTTCGGCAGCTTCCTTCCTGCCGCGGCGCCGGCCTCCAGCAGACCGTCGCGCTCCTTGTCGGAGTAGGCGTACTCCGGCTCCGCACGCGGCCACTTGATCTTGTACAGCGGCGGCTGTGCCAGATAGACGTAGCCCTGCTCGACCAGCGGGCGCATGAACCGGAACAGCAGCGTCAGCAGCAGGGTCCGGATGTGCTGACCGTCCACATCGGCGTCGGCCATCAGCACGATCTTGTGGTAGCGCAGCTTCGAGATGTCGAACTCGTCGTGGATGCCGGTGCCCAGCGCGGTGATCAGCGACTGGACCTCGTTGTTCTTCAGCACCCGGTCGATGCGCGCCTTCTCGACGTTGATGATCTTGCCGCGGATCGGCAGGATCGCCTGGAAACGCGAGTCGCGGCCCTCCTTGGCGGAGCCGCCCGCCGAGTCGCCCTCGACGATGTAGAGCTCGCACTCCTCCGGGTTGGTGGAGCGGCAGTCCTTGAGCTTGCCGGGCAGGCCGCCGATGTCCATGGCGCCCTTGCGGCGCACCAGGTCACGGGCCTTGCGGGCGGCCAGCCGCGCCTGCGCGCTCGACACCGCCTTGTTGATGATGATCTTCGCTTCGGAGGGGTTGCGCTCGAACCAGTCCGACAGCCACTCGTTGGCGGTGGTCTGGACGAACGAGCGGGCCTCGCTGTTGCCGAGCTTGGTCTTGGTCTGTCCCTCGAACTGCGGCTCGGCCAGCTTGATCGAGATGATCGCGGCGAGCCCCTCCCGGACGTCGTCGCCGGTGAGGTTGGCGTCCTTCTCCTTGAGCAGCTTCTTGTCGCGCGCGTAGCTGTTGACCACGCGGGTCAGCGCCGCGCGGAAGCCCTCCTCGTGGGTGCCGCCCTCGTGGGTGTTGATGGTGTTGGCGAAGGTGTAGACCGACGGCGTGAAGCCGTTGTTCCACTGCATCGCCACCTCGACCTCGAGGCCCTCGCCCTTGGCCTCGAAGGAGACGACGGAAGGGTGGATCGGGTCCTTGCTGCCGTTGATGTGCTTGACGAAGTCCTCGAGCCCGCCCGGGTAGTGGTAGGTGCGCTCCTTGATCTGCGCCCGCTCGCCGGAGGCGTCCTCGCCGTTCTCGTCGGAGACCCGCTCGTCGCGCAGCACGATGGTGAGCCCCTTGTTGAGGAACGCCATCTCCTGCAGCCTGCGCGCCACGGTCTCCGCGCTGTAGTACGTGGTCTCGAAGATGTCCGGATCGGCCCAGAACGTCACGCTTGTGCCGGTCTGGTCGGTGGGACCCTTGTCCAGCAGCTCACCGGGCACCGAGCGGTCGTAGCGCTGGGCCCAGACCGTGCCGCCGTAGTGGACCTCGACGTCGAGCGCCGTGGACAGCGCGTTCACCACGGACACGCCCACGCCGTGCAGACCACCCGAGACCGCATAGGACTCGCTGTCGAACTTGCCGCCCGCGTGCAGCTGGGTCAGCACGATCTCCAGGGTCGGCTTGCCGTACACGGGGTGCATGTCGACCGGGATGCCACGGCCGTCGTCGACGACCCGGACGCCGCCGTCGGCGAGCAGGGTGACCTCGACCCTCGTGGCGAAGCCCGCCATGGCCTCGTCCACCGCGTTGTCGACGACCTCCCAGATCAGATGGTGCAGACCACGCTCACCGGTGGAACCGATGTACATGCCGGGGCGTTTGCGGACCGCTTCGAGGCCCTCGAGCACCGTGATGGAGGACGCCGTGTATTCGCTCTTGTTGTCTGCCACCGGCCTGATTTCTCCTCGTCTCGCCCCACGACAACGCGCGGGGCGCGCTCCGTGTCGGGCACACCAGTTGATACACGTCCGGCACCAATCCGGCCTGCTTCGACAAGTTTACTTGGCCAGTCGCGCTCCAATGCACCAAGGACACCCCTGATTTCGTCACAGAGCGCCGAACTCGAATACAGGTGGGTCCGGACGCGCGTCACGCAGGACATCTACCCGTACGTGTCACGAGGCCCGCGGCCCGAGACGTGCCGGGGACCCTTGCGCCAGCTGGGCGCCGTGGGGCCCTGGATACGCATGCGTTTGACGACACCGTGTCCCACCCCCGCCGCGATCTTCGCCAGCAACTGGCGTTGCAGCAACCGCAACTGTGTCGCCCAAGCGGTGGAGCTGGCACGGACGGTGAGCTCACCATCCTTGAGAGTGACCGGCTGGGCGTGTTCGGCGACCTCCTCACCGACGAGCCGTACCCACTGGCCGAACACCTGGCCGTTCGCCAGCCGCTCCGACCAGCCGAGCTGGGTGGCCAGCCGGGAGGCGAGCCTGCCCAGCGGCTGCGGGTCGCGCTCGTCGACACCGGGGCCTGACCAGCGGCGCCTGCGCGGACTCTGCCGGGAACCGAACCCGGCCTGCGAGACCGGCTTGCGGTAGCCCGGCGCGGTGCCCCGCGCGGCCGCCCGTTCCTTGGCCGCCGCGAGTGCCGCGTGCGCGAGGTCGCGCCCCTGTGGACGGCCGTCCGACGGCGCGTCGTGGCCCCCTGCCTCGTTCGGCCCAGCCGCGGTGCTACGCTCAGTGTCTCGATCGGGGGAATCCGTGGGGGAACCGCCTACCTGAGGGGTATTGACCGCCTCATTCGGGCCTTTAGTCACGCGCGGCGATAACGCGTTCCTGGTGTTATCCACACTATCCACAGACTTATCCCCAGATCGGTGGGTAACTGGTGTGGCGCCGGTCACGCGGCGTCGCCGCGACGACGCCGCGTCGCTGTGATCAGGCACGTCTCACCTCTCCGTGGGTCACCGCGAACCGCACACCCTCCAGCTCGGCGGGCACGTCTTCATCCACAGCCGCCGTCACGAGCACCTGCTCGGCGCTCGCCGCCACCTCCGCGAGCCGGGCCCGCCTGCGCCGGTCCAGCTCCGCGAACACGTCGTCCAGCAGCAGCACCGGCTCCCCGCCGGACTCCGCTCTCAACAGCTCGTACGACCCGAGCCGCAGCGCCAGCGCGAACGACCACGACTCGCCGTGACTCGCGTACCCCTTGGCCGGGGTCTCACCGAGCGTGAGCTCCAGCTCGTCGCGGTGCGGTCCGACCAGGCTTACCCCACGTTCCAGCTCGGCCGCCCGCGACTCGCCGAGCGCGTCGAGCAGGATCTCGGCGAGCTTCTCCGGCTCGGCCCGCTCCCCGCCCGGCACGCCGTAGCCCTCCGGAAGCGCCGCGCCGAGGCTCGAGCGGTAGCCGATCGTCGCGGGCCGCGAGTCGGGCGCCACGCCCGCATAGGCCGCCGACGTGTGCGGGCCCAGGTCGGCGACCAGGTTCAGCCGTGCCGCGAGCAGCTGCGCACCCGAGGTCGCCAGATGGTTGTCCCACACCTCCAGCGTCGACGCGGCGTACGGGTCGTCGCCGCGCCGCTTGCCCGCGGTCTTGAGCAGCGCGTTGCGCTGGCGCAGCACCTTCTCGTAGTCCGAGCGCACCCCGGCGTAGCGCGGTGCGCGCTGCACGAGCAGGTCGTCGAGGAACCGCCTCCGCTCGCCGGGGTCACCGCGGACGAGCGCCAGGTCCTCGGGTGCGAACAGCACCGTGCGCAGGATGCCCAGCACGTCCCTCGGCCTGCCGACCGCTCCCCGGTTGACGCGGGCGCGGTTGGCCCTGCCCGGGGCGATCTCCAGCTCGACCGTCAGCTCGCGGCCCTCGTTGACGACGGCGAGGCGCACGAGAGCGCGCTCACAACCCTGCCGGATCAGCGGCGCGTCGGTGGCCACCCGATGTGAGCTGAGCGTGGCCACGTACCCGACGGCCTCGAGCAGATTGGTCTTGCCCCGCCCGTTGGGCCCGACCAGCACGGTCGGGCCGGGTTCCAGCGGCAGGTCGACGTGCTCCCACGAACGGAAGTCGGTCACCTGGAGGTGACGGAGGTACACGCGGCACCCGGGCCTACTCGCCGACCTTCTTGACCGCGTGCCCGCCGAACTGGTTGCGCAGCGCCGCCACGGCGCGCATCGCCGCGGAGTCCTGCTGCCGGGAGGCGAACCGCGCGAACAGCGCCGCCGAGATCACCGGCGCGGGCACCGCGTTGTTGATGGCCTCCTCCAGCGTCCAGCGGCCCTCGCCGGAGTCCTCCACGTAGCCTTCGAGGTCGTCGAGCTCCGGGTCCTCGTCGAGCGCGCGGACCAGCAGGTCGAGCAGCCACGACCGGACGACGGTGCCCCGCTGCCACGCCTTGATGACGGCGGGCACGTCCTCGACGACCTTGGCCGCCTCCAGCAGCTCGAAGCCCTCGGCGTAGGCCTGCATCAGCCCGTACTCGATGCCGTTGTGCACCATCTTCGCGTAGTGACCCGCGCCGACGGAGCCCGCGTGCGCGAAGCCCTCCTCGCGCGGACCCTCCGGGCGCAGCGCGTCGAAGATCGGCATGGCGCGCGCGACGTCCTCCTTGGCGCCACCGGCCATGAGGCCGTAGCCGTTCTCCTTGCCCCACACGCCGCCGGACACCCCGACGTCGAGGTAGCCGATGTTCTTCTCGGCGAGCAGCGCGGCGTTCTTCTTGTCGTCGCTGAAACGCGAGTTCCCACCGTCGATGAGCAGGTCGCCCGGGTCGAGCAGCTCCCGGAGCTCCAGCACGGTCTCCCGGGTCGCGTCGCCTGCCGGCACCATCACCCACACGATGCGCGGGGCGTCGAGCGCGGACACGAGCTCGGCCAGCGAGGCGGTGTCGGTGACCTCCGGGTTGCGGTCGTAGCCGACCACCTCGTGGCCCGCGGCCCGCAGCCGCTCTCGCATGTTGAAGCCCATCTTGCCCAGGCCGACCAGTCCGAGCTGAACCATGGAAAACGTCCCCTTCGCGATACGTGCCTTTGTCGGTGGTGGGTTACCCGCGAGGCTCAGCCGGGAAGCCGGACCGGCATCAGCAGGTAGAGGTACCCGGGCACGACGTCGCCGTTGTCGTCGGCGGGCTTGATGAGGGCCGGGCGGTTCGGAGTCGTGAAGGTCAGCTCGGCCCGGTCGGCGTGCAGCGCGCCGAGACCGTCGACGAGGTAGCCCGGGTTGAAGGCGATGGTCACCGGCTCGCCCTGGTAGTCCACCGGCAGCTCCTCCTCGGCGCTGCCCTCGTCGTCACCGCCCGCGGACAGGCGCAGCGAGCCGTCGGCGAACTCCAGCCGCACCTGCGTGCCGCGCTCGGCGACCAGCGACACCCGCTTGATCGCCTCGGCCAGCGCCGACACCTGGAGCACCGCGCGGGAGGTGTGGTCCGACGGCAGCAGCTGACGGTAGGGAGGGAACTCCGCGTCGAGCAGCCGCGTGGTGGTGTAGCGGCCGGAACCGGCGAGGCCGAGCAGGCCGTCGCCGCTGGCCAGGCCCACGCGCACGGTGCCGCCGCCTGCGCCGAGCGACTTGGCGGCGTCGGCCAGTGTCCGCGCGGGCGCCAGCACGGCCGCGTCGCCGAGCCCCTCGGCAGGCTGCCAGCTGAACTCGCGCATGGCGAGCCGGAACCGGTCGGTCGCCACGAGCGTGAGGGTGCTGCCGGTGATCTCCAGTCGCATGCCGGTGAGCATCGGCAGCGTGTCGTCCTTGCCCGCGGCGACGGCGACCTGCGACACGGCCTGGGCGAACGCCTCGCCGGTGACCTCGCCGGCGAGTTCGGGCTGCGCCGGCAGCTGCGGGTAGTCCTCCACCGGCATGGTGGGCAGGCTGAACCGCGCGTTGCCGCAGGTGATGGATGCGCGTGCGCCGTCGACGGCGATCTCGACCGGCTGAGCGGGCAACGCCTTGGTGATGTCGGCGAGCAACCGGCCGGAGACGAGCGTGCGGCCGCCGTCGGCGATCGTCGCGGGCACGCCGACCGTCGCGGACACCTCGTAGTCGAACCCGGAGACGGTCAGCGCGTCGGAGCCGCCTTCGGCCCCGGCGTCGAGCAGCACCCCGCCAAGAACCGGGACCGGTGGCCTGGAGGGCAGGCTGCGGGCCACCCAGGCGACGGCGTCGGCAAGCCCGTCGCGCTCGACGCGGATTTTCATGCGCGCATCCTTTCGACAGCCGAGCCGGTTCGGCTCGAAAGATCGACAAACCGCCCCGCCACCCACCCGTGAGCAGGGAAGGAGGCGGGGTCGTGGCTGTGTGGGTTCGCCCGAGCGCGGTGCGTCGCAGACGGCGGCACCGGTGCCGAGCGGACCGGGTGTGGGTTTCCACGTTAGAGCGTGAGGGCCTGCCGCGTCATCTCGGCCCGGCGAAGCGAGCGAGCGGATGTCCCCAGCTTCGCCGCTCGCCTGTTTTTGGTTTGTTCTTCTTCGAAGAAGATTTTGTTCAGCCGTAGTAGTAAGGGCTGTGGGTTGTGTGGACAGGCGGCGTCGTCGCAGGTCCGTACGCGCGGCGCGGTGTGGACAGCCATGGTGGCGGATCGGTGGACCGTTCGGGCGGCCGGTGGACGGATTTCGGTTGTCCGCAGCGGATCCACAGCCATCCCCAGGCTTCCACAGGATTGTCCCCAGCTGTGGGTCAGGCTGTGCCCAGGATTCCCACCGGCAAAACGTGACCCGGATCGCCCTGATGAGTGACGAAAACCTAGGTGACAGAACGGTTTCTGGCCCCCTGCTCGGTCGCCACGGCACCCGCGCCCGCCGCGCAGACGCACCCGATCGCCGCCCACTGCGGGGCCGAGAGCACCTCCGCGAGCACCACGACACCGGCGATTCCGGCCACCGCGGGCTCGAGACTTTCCAGTATTCCCACCGTTCGTGGCGGCAGACGGCGTAACGCGGCGAGGTCGAGCGAGTACGGAATCACCGCCGACAGCACCGCCACGGTCGCTCCGGTGAGCAGTACGGCGGGCCGGTACAGCGTCGCGCCGTCGACGGCGATCCCGGCGGGGAGCCACAGCAGCGCCGCCCAGCAGACGGCGAGCGTGAGCGTTGCCGCGGGCGCCTCGGCGCGCCCGGCGTTGCGGCTCAGCAGAAGGTAGGCCGCCATCGCGGTGCCGGACGCGAGCGCGAACAGCAGCCCGTCGAAGGGCGGCGCGCCGCCGGGACCGTGGAACAGCCAGACCCCGCACGCGGCGAGTGCCGCGAAGGCCGCGTCGGCGAGGCGGCGGGAGCACAGCAGGGCGAGCGCGATGGGACCGAGCAGTTGCACCGACACCGCCGTGCCGAGCGGAAGCCGCGCCAGCGCGGGATAGATGAGGTTCATGCCCGCGATGGCGGTTCCGAAGCCGAGCGCGGGCAGGGCGCCGCGCGGTGTGCACGGCAGGCGCGGCCGGTGCAGCGCCACGAGCGCCGCGGCGGCGATGCCCAGTCGCAGCGCGACAACACCGGACGGACTCAGTGCCGAGAAGAGGCCCTTGCCGAGCGCCTGCCCCAGCTGAACGCTGACGACACTGCCGAGCACCAGAACCGGTGCGGTGCGGACCATACCGGCAGTCTCGGAGCGGGCGGATCGTCGCGTCCAGCTCAAGAATGCGCACGAATTCCTTTAGTGTCGGCTACATGATTGACCTGCGGCGGCTGCGCGTACTGCGGGTGCTCGCCGACGAGGGCACCATCACCGCGACAGCGGACGCGCTGTACCTGACGCCGTCGGCGGTCTCGCAACAGCTGCGGCAGCTCGGCCGTGACCTCGGCGTGGAGCTGCTGCGCCGAGAGGGACGGCGGGTGCGGCTCACCGCGGAGGCGCAGATTCTGCTGCGGCACACCGAAGAGCTGTACGCGCACTGGGAACGCGCGCGGGCCGAACTCGCCGCCCACGGCGGCACGGTCTCCGGCGAGCTGCGCGTGTGCGGGGTGTCGTCGGTGCTCGCCTCACTCGTGGCGCCCTCGCTGCCTGTGCTGCGGCGCTTGTATCCGGAACTCGCCGTGCACGTGAGAGAGGAGGAGAGCCGCGACTGTTGCGAACTGCTGCTCTCCGAGGACGCCGACATCGCGGTGGTGCTGCCGACCATGGACTCACCGGCCGAAGGTGATCCGCGCTTCACCCGCGAGCCGCTGCTCGACGACCCGCAGGATCTCCTTGTGCCGGAAGGACATCCGCTGACCGCCGCCCCCGACGGTCCCCGGCTCGCCGACGCCGCGGCCGAGCCGTGGATCGTCAAGCCGCACAACAACGACACCTACCCGTTGCTCGTCGCCGCATGCACGGCGGCCGGCTTCACGCCGCGGATCGCCCACCACGCCAAGGAATGGTTCGCCGTCTCGGCGCTCGTCGCCGAAGGCGCCGGCGTGTGCCTGCTGCCGAGACTGGTGCCGATTCCCGAACGACATCGCGTGGTGCGCCTGCCGTTGCAGGGCCACCCGCGGCCGTCGCGGCGGATCGTCACGGGTGTCCGCAGGGGCAGCGAGACGGCGCCCGCGATCGCGGCGGGACTGGCGGTGTTGCGGGAACTGGCCGGAGGGTTCTACTGACGCGCGCGCTGCTTGATGCGCGAGGTCAGCTCCTGCACCTGGTCGTAGATCCGGCGCCGTTCCGCCATTTCCTTGCGGATCTTCTTGTCCGCGTGCATCACCGTCGTGTGGTCCCGGCCGCCGAAGGTCTGCCCGATCCTCGGCAGTGACATGTCGGTGAGCTCGCGGCAGAGGTACATGGCGATCTGCCGCGCGGTGGCCAGCGCCTTGGTCTTGCCGGGGCCGCACAGGTCTTCCATGGTCACGTCGAAGAACTCCGCCGTGACGCCCATGATCGTGGACGCGCTGATCTCCGGCGCCTGCGAGTCCGGAATCAGGTCCCGCAACACGATCTCGGCGAGCCCGACGTCCACCGGCTGCTGGTTGAGCGAGGCGAACGCGGTGACGCGGATGAGCGCGCCCTCGAGTTCCCGGATGTTGGCCTCGATGCGCGCGGCGATGAACTCCAGCACCTCGCCCGGCACGGCGAGCCGGTCCTGCGCCGCCTTCTTGCGCAGAATGGCGATGCGGGTCTCCAGCTCGGGCGGCTGGATGTCGGTGATGAGGCCCCATTCGAACCGCGTGCGCAGCCGGTCCTCCAGCGTCTCCAGCCGTTTCGGCGGCCGGTCTGAGGAGACGACGATCTGCTTGTTCGCGTTGTGCAGCGTGTTGAAGGTGTGGAAGAACTCCTCCTGGGTTCCTTCCTTGCCCTCCAGGAACTGGATGTCGTCGACGAGCAGGATGTCGATGTCGCGGTAGCGCCGCTGGAAGGCGACCTTGCGGTCGTCGCGCAGCGAGTTGATGAAGTCGTTGGTGAACTCCTCCGTCGACACGTACCGCACGCGCATGCCGGGGAAGAGCCGTTGTGCGTAGTGGCCGACGGCGTGCAGCAGGTGCGTCTTGCCCAGCCCGGACTCGCCCCAGATGAACAACGGGTTGTACGCGCGCGACGGGGCCTCGGCCACGGCGACGGCGGCGGCGTGGGCGAAGCGGTTGGACGCGCCGATGACGAAGGTGTCGAAGGTGTACTTCTCGTTGAGCCGGGTCTTCGAGGTCTGCGGCTGGGCTGGCGCTGTGTACGGCTGGCCCGCGATCGGCTGCCCGGAGAAGGTCGGCCAGATCTCGTGGACGGCGGCGAGCGCCTCGCCTTCCTCGTCGACCTCCTCGTCGCCGTCCGGATCGGCGGTGCCGCTCTGTTCCTGGGCCTGCCTCGGCAGCGGTGGCGGATCCGGGGTGTCGGCGCGCGGGTGCCGGACCGCCGTGACGGTGTCGTCGGCAGGTGGCAGCGGGGGCGGCTCGGGGCGCGCTCCGTTGCCGCTGTCGACCCGTCCGGGTGAGGAGGCGTACCGACCGGGTGCGCTCGGGGCGGGAGCGCTGTCGGCGGTGTCGACCTTGACCGCCAGCGAGACGTCGCGGCCGAGCCTGCGCGACAGGGCGGTGGTGATGGGTTCCCGCAGCGCGCGCTCGATGGCCTCCTTGGCGAAGTCGCTCGGCGCCGCGAGCAGCGCGGTGCCGTCGAGCAGCCCGATGGGACGCGTCACCCGCATCCACGCTCGCTGCTGGGGGGACAGCGTGCCGTCGGCAAGTTCCCTGACGACTTGCTCCCACACCACAGCCAGATTCAGCTGGTGCTCAGACACCCTGCTCCGCTCCCCTCCCCTCGACCTCACCCTGTCTGACGGTCCCGCGGAGCGTCATAGCAGGTCCACGTGGCACCTGCGCAGCAGGCATCCACATAGTTGTCCACAACTGTGCATCAATGTACGGCGATCCGGGGGCACTCCACCCCGCGGGATCAAGGTACGCCAGCCGGAGTCTCCCACCTTCCGGCGGCGTCAGAGCACCCCTCGTTCGTCGAGCCGAGAAGGAGCCACGCTAACAAGCCCCGCTTGATGCCACAAGATGTCCCTCCGGGCAAGGATCGCATGGTCTACGGCGTGTTGCCATTCGGCCATCGTGCGTGCTGTTGATCATTAGTGCAGGTGGTCGCACAGCGCTACTCGAGGGGCCGGTTTCGGTGTCACCAGGACGGGTGCGTACCCTCATAAGGTCTGCCGCTGCCAGCGGGCCCGTTCTGCCTGCCCACGTTCGACGCTTCGGCGAGGTGGGGCCGCCGACGTTGGCAGCAGACAGTACGACCTGACGTTGAGACCGGGAGAACTGAGTCGTGAGCAAGGGCAAGCGCACCTTCCAGCCGAACAACCGCCGACGCGCGCGGACCCATGGGTTCCGGCTGCGGATGCGCACTCGCGCAGGCCGCGCCATTCTGGCGGACCGTCGTCGCAAGGGCCGCCAGCGGCTGTCCGCCTGACTCCGCGGCTGCGAGGCGTGGCGTGCTTCCCGTCGACGCTCGCCTGCGGCGGAGTGAGGAGTTCCGTGCGGTCATGCGCGGCGGCGCCCGAGCCGGGCGCCGCCGCCTTGTGCTGCACGCGCTCGCCGGATCGGGCGGGCAGACGAGGGCAGGCTTCGTCGTGAGCAAGGCCGTCGGCAACTCGGTGGTCCGGCACCGGGTGGTCAGGCGGCTGCGCCACCTTGTCGCCGACCGGCTCGGAACCTTGCCGGACGGCAGCGCGTTGGTTGTGCGGGCACTGCCGCCCGCGGCCACCGCGAGCAGTGCGGAACTCGGCGCCGATCTCGACGCGGCGTTGCGGCGGTTGAGCCTCGCGCCCTACTCCGCCACGACCAATGGAACAGCAGTGTGAGTAACGAGTGTGTGGCCGGCACCGACACGGCCGAAACCCAGGAGCCGAGCAGTCCGGCGCGCCCGACGCCGGTGGCCTGGGTGCTGCTGCTTCCCGTCCGGTTCTACCGGAAGTGCATCTCCCCCTATCTTCCCCCGATGTGCCGGTTCTACCCGAGCTGTAGCGCGTACGCGGCGGAGGCGCTGACGCGGCACGGAGCCGCTCGCGGTACCTACCTCGCCCTGCGACGCCTGCTGCGGTGCGGTCCGTGGACCCCGCCGGGGCGTGACCCCGTGCCGGAGAGGTTCAGCTTCCGGCACCAAAGCCCTGGTATGTCTACCGAGGAGTAGCTCAGTGCTCGACTTCATCTACTACCCTGTGTCGTTCATCTTGTGGTGCTGGCACAAGGTCTTCGGGTTCGTCTTCGGCGACGACAACGCGATCGCCTGGATCCTCGGCATCGTGTTCCTGACGTTCACGGTCCGCGGCATCATGTTCAAGCCGTTCGTGAACCAGGTCCGGTCGATGAAGAAGATGCAGGACTTCGCGCCGGAGCTGAAGAAGGTCCAGAAGAAGTACGCGAACGACCGGCAGCGCCAGGCGCAGGAGATGCAGAAGCTCCAGCGCGAGCACGGGGTGAACCCGCTGGGCAGCTGCCTGCCGCTCCTGCTGCAGATCCCGGTCTTCATCGGTCTGAACCACGTGCTGCGGATGTTCGCGCCGGGCCGGGAGAGCAACTACTTCTTCGACGCGGCGGGGGTCAACTCCTACGTCAACGCGAAGATCTTCGGCGTCAACCTCGGTGACGCCATCAACCACGTCTCGGCGCTGGGCGGCGGCGCGGCGGTGGCCGAGCCGGGCTGGCACTGGAACGTCGCGGTCGTCGCCGTCCCGCTGATGATCGTCGCGAGTGTCGCGACCCACTTCACCGCCCGGCACTCGGTCGCGCGGCAGAACCCGGCCTCGGCGACCCCGCAGACGGCCATGATGAACAAGCTGACCCTCTGGATCTTCCCGGCCGGTGTGCTGATCTTCGGTGCCTTCTTCCCGATCGGTCTGCTCATCTACTGGCTCGCCAACAACGGCTGGACCCTGATGCAGCAGCGGCTGGTCTACACCAAGATCGACAAGGAAGAAGAGGCGAAGAAGGCCGAGGCCAAGGAGAAGCGCTCCAACCTCGGCCCGAAGCCGGGGCAGAAGCCGCAGCCCGGCCAGAAGCCCCAGCCGGGGCAGAAGCCCAAGGCCGGCCAGAAGCCGGCACAGCAGCAGAAGGCCGGCGACACCGCCGCCTCCGAGGCCACGCCGAAGGGCCAGGCCAAGACGGAGTCGAAGGGCAGTGGCACCGCGGCCAAGAACGGCAAGTCCCCGAAGGGTGGCAGCAGCGTCCGGGGAGGTGCCTGGGCGAAGAACGGCGGCAACCAGCAGAAGCCGGTGACCCAGGGCAAGAAGACACAGGGACGCAAGCGGCGCTGACGCCACCAGGCTGGAGAGGAGAAAGACATGTCGGAAACAGCCGAGGTGGTCGGCACCGAACAGGACGACGACGCTGTCGTGGCGACGGCCGCCGACGAGACGGCGAACGACGAGGCGATCGAGGACGCTCCGGCGGACGACGACGATCTGCTCGTGCAGGAAGGTGACATCGCGGGCGACTACCTGGAGCGCCTGCTCGACATTCTCGACTACGACGGCGACATCGACCTGGACGTCGAGGCGGGCCGGGCGATCGTCAGCATCGACGGCGGGGAGGACCTGGACAAGCTCGTCGGGGCCCGCGGCAACGTCCTGGAGGCGCTGCAGGAGCTAACCCGCCTGGCCGTGCAACAGGAGACCGGCTCCCGGAGCCGTCTGATGCTCGACATCGCGGGCTGGCGGGCGAAGCGCCGCGAGGAGCTGCGTGAGCTCGGCCGCTCGACAGCCGAGTCGGTGGCGTCGTCGGGCGAGCGAGTCCGGCTGCAGCCGATGAGCCCGTTCGAGCGGAAGGTCGTGCACGACGCGGTCGCGACCGTCGAAGGAGTCACGAGCGAGAGCGAGGGCGAGGAGCCCAAGCGCCGCGTCGTCGTGCTCCCCGCGTAGCGGATCGACAGGAGACGGCCCGCCGGTCATCCGGCGGGCCGTTTTTGTGTCCTGGTTTCACGTGAAACGGCGGGCGCTCGGAATTCACGCAGTGGACTTCTCCACAACTGCGGACTGTCGCGTCGTTCCCGGGCGGCCATCGGGGACAATCGAGGCGAGCTCGTTTCACGTGAAACGCGTACCCCTTGAGGAGTGGTTCAGTGGGCCTGGAGGGACTGGAGTCCACCACCCCGGCAGCGGCCGTCGCCGTGTTCGGCGATCGGGTTCGGCAGGCGGAGCGGTACGTCGAGCTGCTGCGGCGGCACGGTGTCGAGCGCGGGTTGATCGGCCCCCGCGAGGTGGACCGGCTCTGGGACCGGCACGTGCTGAACTCCGCGGTGATCGGCGAGGAGGTCCCCCGCGATGCCCGGGTGATCGACGTCGGGTCGGGCGCGGGGTTGCCAGGCGTCCCGCTGGCCCTCAGCCGGCCGGACCTCGCTATGGTTCTGCTGGAGCCGATGGCTCGCCGCGTCGACTGGCTGACCGAGGTCGCCGAGACGCTGGCACTCGCGGTGGACATCGAACGTGGGCGAGCGGAAGAGAAGCGCGTCCGTGCGCGGCTCGGTCTCGCGGATGTGGTGATAGCGCGGGCGGTGGCTCCTCTGGCGCGCCTGGCGGCCTGGTGTCTTCCGCTCGTCCGTCCCGGCGGCCGTCTCGTCGCGTTGAAGGGCGCCAGCGCGGCCGACGAGATCGAACGGGACCGTGGGGCGATACGGAAGGCGGGCGGCGGCGAGCCGACGCTGACGACGTGCGGCGAGGACCTGCTGGAGACGCCGACCACCGTGGTCGTGATCGAGCGCGAGGAGCCGGGGAAAGCGGGACCGTCGTCGCGGTGGCGGCCGGGCTCACGTGCGAGATGAAAGGATTGGCCGAGCGAATGACGACCGGTACTGAGCGAATGTTCCACGTGAAACGAAGCGGTGACGACCACGTGGCCGCAGGAAGGGATGGCGTCCGGTGAACCCACCTCGCGAGACGAGCACGGAGCACAGCGGCGGATGGACGCCCATCGCCGAGGAGGCGGAGCGCGCGGCCAGGGTGCTGCACCCCGACGAGAACTTCATGCCGCGGCCGACGCGGCGGCGAGTGCTGACGGTCGCGAACCAGAAGGGTGGCGTCGGCAAGACCACGAGCGCCGTCAACCTGGCGGCGGGCCTCGCCCTGCACGGCGTGAAGACTCTCGTGATCGACCTCGACCCGCAGGGCAACGCAAGTACGGCGATCGACGTGGACCACCGCTCCGGCACACCGTCGGTCTACGAGATGCTGATCGGTGAGGTGTCGCTCGTCGACGCGACGCAGGCCAGCTCCCAGACCCCCAACCTGCTGTGCGTCCCGGCCACGATCGACCTCGCCGGCGCGGAGATCGAGCTCGTCTCGATGGCGTCGCGCGAGTCGCGGCTCAAGGAGGCACTGTCCCGGGAGGCGCTGGACCAGCTCGACGTCGACTACGTCTTCATCGACTGCCCACCCTCACTGGGTCTGCTCACGGTGAACGCGCTCGTCGCCGCGCACGAGGTGCTGATCCCGATCCAGTGCGAGTACTACGCGCTGGAGGGGCTCGGCCAGCTGCTCAGCAACATCGAGCTGGTGCAGAAGCACCTGAACCCCGCTCTGGTGGTGTCCACCATCCTGCTCACCATGTACGACGGCAGGACCAAGCTCGCCGACCAGGTGACGCAGGAGGTGCGGAACCACTTCGGTGACGTCGTCCTCAAGACGATCATTCCGCGCAGCGTGAAGGTCTCCGAGGCGCCCGGCTACGGGCAGACCGTTCTGGCTTACGACCCCGGGTCCCGGGGTGCGATGAGTTACCTGGATGCCGCACGGGAAGTCGCCGAGCGGGGAGTGAGTAGGGAGCAACGATGAGCGAGCGCAGAGGCGGTCTCGGCCGTGGCCTGGCGGCACTGATCCCCACCGGGCCGGTGAGTTCGGAGGGCACCGTCACTGCCGAGGTGGAGCATCCGCCTGCCAACGGCGACAACGGCGACTCCGGCTGGTTCGCCGCCAACGGCTCGGTGAAGCCGCACGGCGGGGAGGTCGCCGGCGCCGTCTACCGCGAGGTGCCGGTGGAGGCCATCAAGGCCAACCCGAAGCAGCCGCGCCAGGTCTTCGACGAGGAGGCGCTGGCCGAGCTGGAGCATTCCATCCGTGAGTTCGGGCTGATGCAGCCCATCGTCGTCCGGCAGCTGCCGGAGGACCAGTTCGAGCTCGTCATGGGTGAGCGCCGGCTGCGCGCCGCACAGCAGGCCGGTCTGGAACTGATCCCCGCGATCGTGCGCCAGACGGCCGACGAGGCCATGCTCCGCGACGCGCTGCTGGAGAACATCCACCGCGTGCAGCTGAACCCGCTGGAGGAAGCGGCGGCCTACCAGCAGCTGCTCGACGAGTTCGAGGTGACACACGAGGAACTGGCGTCGCGGATCGGTCGCAGCAGGCCCGTCATCACCAACACGATCCGGCTGCTGCGGCTGCCCCTCCCGGTGCAGCGCCGCGTTGCCGCGGGCGTCCTGTCGGCGGGGCACGCGCGGGCGCTGCTCTCGCTGGAGGACGCGGAGAGCCAGGAGGAGCTGGCCGCCCGCATCGTGGCGGAAGGGCTGTCGGTGCGCGCGACCGAGGAGGCGGTCACCCTCTCCAAGAGCGACGCCAAGCCGAAGCAGAAGACGCCCGCGCGCAAGCCGATGCAGGCGCCAGGACTACAGGACCTCGCCGAGCGGCTCTCCGACACCTTCGACACGCGGGTCAAGGTGGACCTCGGCCGCCGCAAGGGGCGCATCGTCGTCGAGTTCGGCTCGGTGGACGATCTCGAGCGGATCGTCTCGCTCATGGACCCGAAACAGGCAAATCGGGCACGTCAGATCAACGAGGAATGACACCGGGGTATTTCGTCACGGTGATGATTCCGATTCGAGGGTGTCAGCTCGCGCGCCGCACGGCGCGCGAGACCAGATCGGCGAACACCGCGCCGAGCGAGGTGCCCGCGGCCTCCATCGCCATCGGGACGGTGGAGGTCTCGGTCAGTCCTGGCGAGGAGTTCACCTCCAGGAAGTACACCGTGCCGTCGGCCGCGACGATCGCGTCGGTGCGGGAGATGTCGCGCAGCCCCAGCAGGCGGTGCGCTCCGACGGCCAGCTCGCCGACGGCCTTGGCGGCCTGATCCGACAGCCGAGCCGGGGAGAAGAAGTCGGTGAGCCCGGCCGTGTAGCGGGCGGTGTAGTCGTACACCCCGCTCTCGGGAACGATCTCGACGGCAGGCAACGCCCGCGGACCCTCGTCGCCCTCGACGACCGTCACGGCAACCTCGACGCCGTCGATGAACCGCTCGGCCAGCACCGTGTCGCCGTAGGCGAAGCAGCCGACCATCGCGGCGGGCAGTTCCGCGGCGTCCCGGACGACCTGCGTGCCGAGCGCCGAACCACCCTGGTCCGGTTTGAGGATGAGCGGCAGGCCGAGGCTGTCGACCATCGCGTCCAGCACGGCCTGCGCGCCCAGCTCGCGGAACGTGCTGTGCGGCAGGACGGTCCACTTCGGAGTGGCGAAGTCGGCCTTGGCCACGAGGGCCTTGGCGATGGGCTTGTCCCAGGCGCGGCGGCAGCCCTGCGAGCTGGTGCCGACGTACGGGATGCCGAGCATCTCCAGCACCGTCTGCACGGAGCCGTTCTCGCCCTCTCCCCCGTGCAGCGCGACGACGGCGGAGTCGGGGCGCTCGTCCCGCAGGCGGGCCAGCAGGCTGG
Organism: Prauserella muralis; assembly: GCF_003202285.1. Lineage (GTDB taxonomy): Bacteria > Actinomycetota > Actinomycetes > Mycobacteriales > Pseudonocardiaceae > Prauserella_B > Prauserella_B muralis. Next base: position 954,401 of record NZ_MASW01000001.1, on the reverse strand, counting down.
CGTCGGTGTCCCACTCGTGCACCGTCAGGCCCTGCTCCCTCAGGGCGACGGACAGCCTGCGGCCCGATCGCAGCGAGACGTCCCGCTCGTGCGACAGACCGCCGGCGAGCACGGCAACAGTACGTTCGGCCACCCGGCTACTCCCTCAGTGCTTGGTGATCAGGCCGTGTCGGGCCCGGGGAACTGGGGCCCGGACACGGCGCGCGTGGTGACGCTACCGAACGTGCGCACCAGTTCCATCTCGGACTCCAGCACGCCCGCGAGCCGCCGCACGCCCTCACGGATGCGTTCGGGCGTCGGGTAGCAGTACGACAGGCGCATCTGCCTGCTGCCGAAGCCGTCGGAGTAGAAGCCCGTGCCCGACGCGTACGCGACCCGGGCGGTGACCGCGCGCGGCAGCATCGCCTTGGTGTCGACTCCCTCGGGCACGGTCACCCAGACGTAGAAGCCGCCGTCAGGCCGGGTCCAGGTGCAGCCGGGCGGCAGGTGTTGCTCCAGCGCCGACAGCATGGCGTCGCGGCGCTCGCGGTAGTTCTCCCGGAACGTCTTGATCTGGCCCTTCCAGTCGTGTGTCGACAGGTAGCGCGATACCACGAGCTGGTTGAGGGTGGGCGGGCACAGCGTGGCCGACTCGGCGGCCAGCACCAGCTTCTCGCGGACGGCGTGCGGCGCGAGCACCCAGCCCACCCGCAGGCCGGAGGCGAACGTCTTGGAGAACGAGCCCAGGTACACGACGTTGTCCGGGTCCATCGACCGCAGCGCCGGGTAGGTCTGGCCGTCGAAGCCCAGCAGCCCGTACGGGTTGTCCTCGATCACCAGCACCCCGTGCTCGGCGCAGATCTCCAGGATCTCGGCGCGGCGTTCCGTCGCCAGGGTCACGCCTGCGGGATTGTGGAAGTTCGGGATCGTGTAGAGGAACTTCACCCGCCTGTCGTGGCGAGCGGCTTCGGCCAGCGCCTGACGCAGCGCCTCGGGCACCAGGCCGTCGTCGTCCATCGCGACGTGCACGACGTTCGCCTGGTACGCGGCGAACGAGCCGAGCGCGCCGACGTAGGACGGGCCCTCGGCGATGACGACGTCGCCGGGATCGCAGAACAGCCGGGTCACCATGTCGAGGCCCATCTGCGAGCCGACGGTCACCACGACGTCGTCAGGATGGGCCGAGATGCCCTCCATGGCCATGATCTCGCAGATCTGCTCACGCAGGCCGGGGACGCCGTGCGCGGAGCCGTACTGGAGCGCGACGAGGCCGTCCTCGGCGATCAGCTCGGCCATCTGCCTGGACAGCGAGTCCAGCGGCAGCGCGGCGAGGTTCGGCATGCCTCCGGCCAGCGAGACGACCTCGGGCCTGCTCGCCACCGCGAACAACGCTCGGATCTCGGACGCCGTCATCCCCGCGGTACGCGCGGCGTAGCGGTCGAGATGCGGGTCGAGGTTGTGTCGGCCGGGCTCGGACCCCGGTCTGTGCTCGGGCGGCTGAGAGGCAGTCATCGCATACTTCTGTCTGCTTCGAAAAGCTCCGTCGGCTGTCGGTCGATCCACCTGCGGGTAGACCCTGACGAGTGTAACGTCAGGCGGTTGGGCCACTCCCGGCTTTCCGTGCCTTGTCACATCGGCCTATGCTCGTGCCCGGGTCCTGTTGCCGCGCCGTGCGTGCGCGCCGGGCCCGGATCTGCTCAGGCGTCTCCCGGGGAGGTTTGGTGTCGCGACGCGTCGTGGGCGTCACGCTGGACAACCTGGAGCAGCTGCCGCTGCACTGCCGTCGTTGCGTGTACTGGGAGCTCGCTCCGCATCTGCGGGAGCAGGCCGAGGAGTTCGGCGAGACCGAGGTCGAGAAGGAAGCCTGGGTGTCCGGCGTGCTCCTGGAGTGGGGCTCGTGCGGGCGCATCATCCACAGCGGCGAGCTGCCGGTCGGCTTCGTGTTGTACGCCCCGCCGAGTGCGGTGCCGAGGGCGCACGCGTTCCCCACCTCTCCGCCCAGTGCCGACGCCGTGCTGCTGACGGCGTTCCACGTGGCGCCTGAGTTCCGCGGTGGCGGGCTGGGCCGCGTGCTGGTGCAGGCGGTGGCCAAGGACCTGACGCGGCGCGGTGTGCGGGCCATCGAGGCCTTCGGTGACGCCCGGCCCGACGACGACCCCGGCGAGCACACGTGTGTGGTGCCCGCGGCGTTCCTGCAGAGTGTGGGCTTCAAGACCGTGCAGCCGCATCCGCGCTGGCCCCGGCTGCGCCTGGAGCTGCGCTCGGCGATCTCCTGGAAGGAAGACGTGGAGGCCGCGCTGGAGAAGCTGCTCGGCCAGGTGTCGGTCACGACGGCGACCGCGAGCACCGCGCGTGCCTAGTGATCGTCGTGCAGCGCATCGGGCGGAGATCCACACCTCCCCAGCCTGAGTTGTCCACAGATCTGTGCACAACCCGCCCGGTTGTCCACAGCCCGGGTGTGGAGGGTGCGGCTACTCGGCCTTCAGCAGTTCGTGGGCGAGCACGTCGGCGAAGGTGAACGTGCCGGTCGGCTGGTCGTTCTCCCCGAGCAGGTAGAGCCGCTTGACGGCGACGAGGATGCCCTCGGCCACCACGTCCCGGAACGACGGGTCGGACAGCCTGCGCCGGTCCTCCTGGTTGGTCAGGTAACCGATCTCCACGCGGACCGCGGGGCAGCGGGTACGGGTGAAGATGTCCCACGTCTTCGGGTGCGTGCGGCAGTCGAGCATGCCCGTCCGTGCCGCCAGCTCGCGCTGGATGTAGCCCGCGAGCAGCTCGCCGACCGTCGACGTGGTGCCGTTGCCGGTTCCGAAGTGGAAGCTCGCCACACCCTGGGCGAACGGCGAGCGGTTGCCGTCGCAGTGCAGGGACAGGAACAGGTCGGCGCCCGCCTCGTTGGCGAACTGGGCGCGCTCCAGCTCGGAAGGGCTGTGCCCGGGGCCACGGGAGATGAGCGCCTCCATCCCGGTGGCCTTCATCCGGCCCTCCAGGCGGCGCGCGAGGTCCCACGCGACCTCCGACTCGTGCACGCCGTTCACGGCGACGCCGAGGTCGGGGCCGCCGTGACCGGGGTCGATGACGATCCGCTTGCCACGCAGCCTCGGCCCCGCCCTGCGGACCTGCTCCTGCTCCCGCAGGAACACCGGCCGGCCACCACGCGCACGCGGCGAAAGCTGCCGCAGCGCCCGCACGGTGGCCGGGCCGCAGATGCCGTCGACGGTGAGGCCGTAGTCGCGCTGGAAGTTGCGCAGGGCCCGCTCCGTCTGCGGGCCGAAGCCACCGTCCGGCCGGCCCGCGTCGTAGCCCAGTTCGGTGAGCCGCTCCTGCAGCGTGAACACGTCGTCGCCGTGCACCGGCGAGGAGATGAGGTAGGCGAGCGGCCTGCTGCCCAGGTGGTAGCTCGACCCGCGCAGCGCGCGATAGGTCGCGGGCCCGACGATGCCGTCCGTGATCAGGCCCCTACGCTGCTGGAACGCGCGGACGGCGTGCTCGACCACCGCGTCGAAGGTCCCATATCCGTCGGACCCGTCACCGGGAGGCAGCAGATCCAGACCCGAGAGCATGGACCTGATCTCGGCGACCTCCGGTCCGGTGTCGCCGCGGCGGAGTACCCGCATGCACTCCTCGCTCTTCCTTGGGCACCAAGTGCGCTCGATGCTGTCCAAATCGGTTACAGGACCAGGCGGCCCCGCGGCCCCTATTGTGCCTTGCGAACTCTCCGTAAGCGCGTAGGCCCGGTCCGTGCGTCACCTGGGCGGAGGCGTCCACATCATGAGAAAACCCGGGGGCGCGGTCAGTGCGCGCCGCCCGGGTTCCCGGCGAATTCGTGCCGCTCAGAGCACGTCGGACAGGTCGGACAGCAGCGCGGCCTTGGGCTTGGCGCCCACGATCTGCTTCACCGGCTTGCCGCCCTGGAACAGGATCAGGGTCGGGATCGACATCACCTGGTAGTCACGAGCCGTGTTCGGGTTCTCGTCGATGTCCAGCTTGCCGATCTTGATCTTGTCCTTGTGCTCGGTGGCGATCTCCTCGAGCACGGGGGCGACCATCTTGCACGGCCCGCACCACGTCGCCCAGAAGTCGACGAGCACCGGCTTGTCGCTGGTCAGCACCTCGTCGGCGAAGCTCTGATCGGTCACCTTCACGGTGTCGCTCATGAATTCTCCTGTCGTCTTTCAGTTGGCGCGGGCCGCGTAGCCGCCGCCCACAAGTTCGGATGCCTCGCTGGCCTCTTCCACCCCGGCGTTCTCGGCGAGCCAGCGCTCCGCGTCGATCGCGGCCGCGCAGCCGCTGCCCGCCGCGGTGATGGCCTGCCGGTACGTGTGGTCGACGAGGTCGCCGGCCGCGAACACGCCGTCGAGGCTCGTGTAGGAGCTGCGGCCCTTGGTCAGCACGTACCCGGCGTCGTCGAGGTCCACCTGGCCGCGCACCAGTTCGCTGCGCGGGTCGTGGCCGATCGCGACGAAGAAGCCGGTGACGTCGAGCGTGGACTCCTCGCCGGTGACCGTGTCCTTCAGCTTCAGTCCGGACACCTTCCCGTCGCCGAGCACCTCGCTGATCTGCGAGTTCAGCTTCCAGCGGATCTTCTCGTTGGCCCTCGCCCTTTCGAGCATGATCCGGGAGGCGCGGAACTCCTCCCTCCGGTGCACGATCGTCACGGAGCGGGCGAACTTGGTGAGGAAGGTGGCCTCCTCCATCGCCGAGTCGCCGCCGCCGACCACGGCGATGTCGTGGTCGCGGAAGAAGAAGCCGTCGCAGGTGGCACACGAGGAGACCCCACGGCCGAGCAGCTCCTGCTCGCCGGGGACGCCCAGGTAGCGGGCCGCCGCACCCATGGCGAGCACCACGGCCCTGGCCGCGTAGCGCTTGCCGTTCGCGGTGACGTACTTGACCGGGCCGGTGAGCTCGAGCTCCTCCACGTCCTCGCTGCGCAGGTCGGCGCCGAAGACCTTGGCCTGCTCGCGCATCTCCTCCATCAGCTCCGGACCCTGGATCCCGGAGCGGAAGCCCGGATAGTTCTCGACCTCCGTCGTGGTCATCAGCGCGCCGCCGAACTGCGAGCCCTCGAAGACCAGCGGCTCCAGTTGTGCTCGCGCCGCGTACACGGCAGCCGTGTACCCAGCGGGACCCGACCCCACGATGATCAGGTTCCGAACGTCCTCTCCAGCCACCCGTGACCTCCGCTTCGACAGACCTGGCTACCAGCCTCAACACGATCGTAGGCGTGGGTGTTCCCTACGGTGACGTGTGCCGCCGCGAAACGGGCCCGTCCTCCCACGACGTGGAAAGACGGGCCCGTGACGTGCATGTTCGTGTCAGTTGCCGCCCTTGCCGATGATCTCGTCGCGCAGCAGGCCGGGGTTGTCCTGACCACAGTCGGCGGCGAGCGCCACCAGGCGGTACTGCGCCACCTGGCCGGTGGTGTAGAGCACGATGACGGCGGGCTTGCCGTCGATCGTGGCGGGCCGGATGCCCGCGGGCTTGCGGTCCGGGTCGATGCTGTTGGCCTCGAGACAGGCGTCGAGCCGCTGCTCGTTCTCCAGCGGCCCGAAGTCGCGGACGCCGAGAATGCCGCCGGGGGCCGGCAGGTCGCCACCGGTGCTGCTGGGAGCGGGCTCGGCGATACCACCCGTCTCGTTGCCCGTGCCGTCCGGCACCGTGATGAGCACACCGGCCACCACGGCGGCCGCGGCGGCGAGCAGGCCCGCTCCCCAGCCCGCGCGGCGGTTGCGGCGCCTGCGCGCGGCGTCGATGCCGACGACGTTCGACGACCCTCGCGCCTGCGCCTCCTGGGCGAGTGCGGCGTCGATCCGGGCCGCGACGTCGGCGGGCATGGGCTCGGCCGGGGCGGCCGCGAGCGTGCGGAGGTCCGTGGAGGTGGCCTCGAGCGCGTCGATGACGGCGCGGGCCTCGGGGTCGGCGTTCACGCGTGGCCACAGTTCGGCCGCCTCGTGCTCGTCGAGCACTCCGGCATGCAGGTCGGCGAGCACGTCGACAGACCACGGGGGGCCGACGGCCCCACCCGACCCCCTGTACTCGTCCGTCATCGTCCCTCCCCGTGTTTGCTTTCGTGAGTTGGGACGTCGCCGGTCGAGTCCGGGTTCCGCAGATGCCCGAGAAGTTTGGCGAGTTTGGCACGGCCCCGGGCGCACCGGCTTTTCACGGTTCCCTCGGCGATGTTCAGCAGTTTCGCCGTCTCGGCCACCGAGTATCCCTCGACGTCCACCATCACGATCGGCACGCGCTGGTCGTCGGGAAGCTGGTCGAGTGCGTCGGCGATCACCAGCCTCGTCTCGCGTTCGGCCATCGAGTCGCGCGGCACGGCGGGTTCGTTGTGGCCCTGCTCGGGCAGCGGCACCGTCGGTCTGGCCTGCCGCCTGCGCACGCGGTCGAGGCAGGCGTTGACCACGATCCGGTGCAGCCATGTGGTGACCTGCGACTCGGCGCGGAAGTTCGCGGCCGCCCTGAACGCGGAGATGAACGCCTCCTGCAGCGCGTCCGCCGCCTCCTCGGGGTCGCGCACCGTCCGCAGCGCCACGGCCCACATGCGGTCGCGATGCCGCCGTACCAGTTCGTTGAACGCCTGCGGGTCACCGGCTGCGTGCGCGGCTATGAGATCGGCATCAGTGGGCGCTGCTGCGGTCACCCGGAGAGACTACTAAGGGTCGGCGTGCGGGTTCATGCGGCAGGCAGGAAGGTGACCTCGCCGATTTCCGAGGCGTGCTCGGGTGCCTCGCCGGACAGCGTCGTGATCCACACGAACACGTACCGCGTCGACGCAGGCTGTTGCAGGGACAGTTCGGTCTCGGTGCCGTCGAGCGAGCCGGAGGCCACGACCCGTGTGGCGTCCAGCGGCGGGTTCGCCTCGTCCGCGACCCGGATCTCCACGGCGGTGCCAGGGCTCTCGGCGGTGATGCGCACCTTCGACAGGTTGATCGGCTGCTCGAACGTCGCGACGAGCCCGACGCCGGACTTGAACGTGGGGAACTGCTGCTTGTACTCGTCGGTGCGCCAGGCCGTCGCCGGGTCGCCGTCGATGGCGAGACCCGCCTCGTCGACGCTGTCGCCCTCGCCCTCCGGGTTGTAGACCGCGACGTCCGCGGGCGTCACCGGCTGCCCGGTGGCACCCGCGGGCGGCTTGGCCGGCTGCTGCTTGTCCTCCGGCGGTGGCTGCTGCCGGGCCGTGCTTTGCTCGGCCAGGTTCACCTTGGGCCCGCTGGCGCCCGGATCGTCCTGGAAGAAGCTGATGGCCATCATGCCGAGCCACGCCAGGATGCCCACGGCGGCGACCACGAGCACGGTGACACCCAACGCGAGCTTTCGGCGTCTCGCCGCGTCCTTGACCGGCCGTTTCGTCGTCCAGACGGTGCCGTCCGGGTCGACGCTGGGGTCCTTGCTGATGAGCCTGGTGCGCTCCTCGGCCTCGGCGGCCTGCTCCAGCATCCGGAGGATGGCGGCACTGGTCCGGATGCCGCCGTGCCCGCCGTCCTCGATGGTGCGTACGGCCAGCGCCGAGAGTTCCTGCGGCACGCGCGGCTCCAGCGACTTGGGCGGCACGACCCTGCCGGTCGGGGAGCGTGGCGCGGCCGGCACGGCTGGAGGTCCGCCCTGCAGCGCCCAGCGCCCGGTGAGCAGCAGGTACAGCACGGCGCCGAGCGCCTTCACGTCGTCGCGCAGCGTGGCGTCGGGCAGCGGGCCGGGAAACGCCAGCCGCAGCCTGCCGTCCGGGGTGAGCCGCAGCCGCTGCGGGTGGTCGAGCCCGAGCACGAGCCCGGACTGGTGGGCCAGCTCCACGGACTCGGCGAGTGCCTGCACCATGCGCGCGGCGGTGGCCGGCTCCGCGGGCCGCTCGGCGACCAGGTCGATGAGGTCGGTGCCCTTCGTCCATTCGGCCACGACGATGCCGAGCAGCCCCTCGCTGGAGCTGATGCCGTTGCCGAGGCTGAGCACGTCGAGCACCCGTGCCACACCGGGATGGTTGAACTTGGCGGCGTGGGCGGCGCGTTCGAGGGTCCGCCGCCCGAGGCGGGCCGCCTCGGCGTCGGCCGGGTCGCCGACCAGCATCGTCAGCGCCACGTCGCGGCGCAGCTGCCCGTCCCGCGCCCGCCACAGGTGGGCGCCCGCGCGCTCGTCGATGCCGAACTGGGCAAGCAGCCGGTAGCGGCCGTCGCCGACCACCCCACCGGGCGCCAGCGATCCACCCCGTGTACTCGTGCCCACTCGGGTCGGACCCCCTGCCTTCGCTCGCCTCCAACTCCTCGTGCACGAGGGTACGTGAACCCGGCCCCGGACGTGCGATGTGCGGCATGCGGACGGCAACCGCGTCCGCACGGACGGGCTACGCGCGGCGGAGCAGCCGGGTGATCCGGCGGGTGACCGGGGTGAGCTCGTCCACCTTCAGCGCGATGAGGACCCCGAACGAGACGGCGATGCCGACGATGCCCTGCAACACGAGTTTCACCCAGGCGCCGAGGATCGCGCCGAGGGCGTCCGGCACGACCATGCCGACGAGGGAGGCGGCCAGCGCCCCCAGACCGCTCGCGACGACGGTGAACAGGATGACGCCGAGCACGCGCTTGCTGCGCAGGTTGCCGAGCTTGACCCACAGCCACACCTGGCCGAGCACCGCGCCGACGACGAACACCAGCGAGTTCACCATCATCACGCCGAGCACCACGTTCACCGGGTGCAGCACACCCGAGGCGAGGTAGAGCAGCGGGATCTTGACCGCGGTCATCACGACCATGATCAGCGTCGGCGTGCGGGAGTCCTTCATCGCGTAGAACACGCGCATCTGCAGCATCACCAGCGCGTACGGCAGCAGCCCGAACGCCGAGATCGCGAGCGCCTGGCCCAGGCGTTCGGCGTCGGCGACCGAGCCCTTGCCGAGCGCGAACAGCGCGATGCCGATCGAGGTGCCCGCCACCGCCATCACCGCCGAGACGGGCAGCAGCAGCAGGGTGGTCAGCCGTGAGCCGTAGGAGAGGTCGCCGACGAGCCTGCGGTAGTCGCCGTCGGCGGCGGCCCTGCTCATCTTCGGCATCAGCGCGGTGAGCAGGGACACGCCGATGACGCCGTACGGCAGCTGGAAGAGCAGCCACGCGTTGGAGTAGATCGAGGGGCCGCCCGCGGCGCCCGCGGTGAGCACCCTGGTGTTGACGACCATGCCGATCTGGCTGACCACGACGTAGCCGAGGATCCACGCGGCGAGCCCGCCGAACTCCTTGAGCCGCTCGTCGATGCCCCAGCGCCAGCGGAACCGGAAGCCGGAACGGCGCAGCGCCGGGATGAGGAACATGGCCTGCGCGACCATGGCGGTGAGCACGCCGATGCCGAGTACGAGCACCTTCGGATCGCTCATCCGCGTCGGGATGATCGTCGGGTCGCCGGGCACGATCGCGAAGGTGCCGATGGTGGCGAAGATGACGAGGTTGTTCACCACCGGAGCCCACTGGGCGGGCCCGAAGATCTGCTTGGCGTTGAGCACGGCCGACAGCACCGCGAACAGCCCGTAGAACAGCAGGCCGGGCAGCAGCAGGTAGGCGAACCACGTGGCCAGCTGTGGGTTGGCGTCGCCGGTGTCGTCCATGAGCAGGCTCGTGAGCCACGGTGCGCACGCCGTCGACACGACGGCGCCGACCCCGAGCACGGTGAGTGCCATCGTGACGAGCCGCTGGGTGTAGGCCTCGCCGCCGTCCTCGTCGTCCTGCGAGCGCACCAGCAGCGGCACCACCACACTGGTGAGCACGCCGCCGAGCAGCAGCTCGTTGATGATCAGTGGCAGCGTGTTGGCGACGGTGAACGAGTCGTACAGCACGCCGAGCGTGGCCACCCACGCCAGCATCACCTTCCACGCGAAGCCGGTGATGCGGCTGGTCAGCGTGGCGATGGCCATGCGGCCGCTCGCCTTGGCCAGCGACGGGGCCTTGGCGGGCTCCTCCTTGGGCCGCTCCAGCTGGACGGCGGGCAGCCGGTCGCCGATCGGCTCCGACGGCCGTGGCCCGTCCAGGATGCGCGGCATCATCCGCGTGGCGAGCTCGTCGTAGGGCCGCAGCACGTCCGGATCGGCCGCGGGCCACCGGACCCCGGGCGGCACTCCCCGGTCGCGCGGGATGAACATCGTCGCGTCGCCCTGCCTGCTGGGCGGGGGCGTCTGCGGGGGCGGCTGCCGCCGCTGTTCCTCCTGCCGCCACGGGCGCACCGGCGCCTGCCTGCGCGGCGGCGGCTCGCCAGGCCTGCCCCGGCGCGGGGGCGCGGCCGGGGGTTGTGCGGGCGGCTGCGCGGGCGGTGGCTGCTGCCGGGCGGGTACCTGCCTGGTGCGGGGCGGAGGGGGTGGCATGCGCCGCGGCGGCTGGCCGTTGCTCCGGGGATCGGGCTGCCCCTCGCGGCCCCGTTCGGCAGGGGGCGGCTGCCTCCTGCGTTGCGGCGCAGGAGGCTGCTCCCGGCCGTCGGGTGGCGGCCTGCGTCCTGAACGGCCTGGTGGAACACGGTCCGGACGCGGAGGCCTCCCCGCACGCTCGGGCGGCAGGCCCGGCTCTCTGTCCAACACGCGCCCCATCACTCAGCGGTCAAGCGGTCGCTTCAGGGTAATCCGGGTCGGCCCGAAACTCAGGACCGATCGGCCTTACGGCGGCTTACCCGCTGGTAGATCCGGCGGGCCGAGAGCAGGACCAGTGCGCCGGCCGCCGTCGCGGTCAGCACGACGGTGACCACGCCGAACTCGTTGGACGTGAGTTCGAGCCGTGCGGGCGAGCCCAGCCGTGTGCCGCCGGGTGTCACGAGCGACACGTCGATGCTGAACCGCCCTGAGCGCAGCGCCTCGGCCGGGATGAGACGCGGCACACTGCTGTTGGCGGCGAGCACCGTGTCGGGCACGCGGGCAGGCCGCAGCCCGGCGAAGTTCTCGAGCCGGATCCGCACCGTGACGGCCACCGGCAGCGTGTTGGTCAGTGTCACCGGCAGCGGGCTCGACCCGGAGGCGAGCGAGATGGGCTGCGACGGCGTGGCGACCGTCACCCGGCCCCGCAGCGCGTCCGCCTGGTGGGTCGCGTCGGCAGCGGCCGCCTGCCTGGCCCGGGGGCCGCGCCAGGTGGTCGAGGTGGCCCGCACCACGGCGTTGTGCAGTGGCTGGATCACCGACACCGGCTGCACCTGCCGGGTGGCGTCCACCGACATCGCGCCGCGCAGGTCGGCGGCGGTGTGTTCGACGGCCGACAGTTCCGCGATGACCCCGGAGCTGATCCCCGAGGTGCTTTCGACGGCCTCCTCACCCGCGGCCAGCGTGGCGCTGCCCGCCTGCGGGGCGGCGAGCACCTGCTCCAGCGGCGTCGGCTGGAGCATCCCGGCCGCGACCATCGCACCGAGCGAGTCCAGCAGCGCGCCGAACTCCCCGACCGGCGCGTCCCAGGCGTGTGGTGGGGCCGCGAGCACCGTGCCCCCCGGCTCTCCCTCGCCGAGACCGGCGCGGAAGGCGATGGCCGCGATGCCGTTCTGGGTGGCCACGTTCGGTTGGTCGGCCGGCGCGGTGGCGCTGGTGCCCCTGCCCCGGTCGCCCGCGAACGCGGCGGCGACGGCGGGGTCGTAGGGCACCACGGTGACGCCGGTGCCGTCGACGGTCGTCGGCCCGGCGAGGCCCTCCTCGCCCGACTCCAGCTGGGTGGGGTCGGCGACGATCGTGCGCGCGCCCGCGTCGGCGGCCCTGCGCAGGGCGGCGGTGTCCAGGCTGCTGCCCGGCCAGAGCACGCCGGGCCGCTGCTGCACGTCGAGGGTGCTCAGGATCGAGGCGCCGTTGAGTGCGTGCCGCACCAGATCGGTGCCCGAGCGCACTCGGGACAGTGCCGTCAGGTCCGCGTCGGCGTACGGGATCTGGATCACGCAGTGCCCCGCGACCAGGCTCTTCAGTGAGTCCAGCCAGCGCTTCGCGTGCTCGCGTCCTGTGCCGTCGACCCGCCCGCCCGGCGTCTCGACCTGGTAGCCCTCACGCATCGCGGCCACCGTGTCGAGCAGGTCGGGGTCGACGGCGAAGCACAGCGAGCCGAACAGGGGGCTGTCGCGCCGGGCGGCCGCCGCCGCGACGAGCGCGTCCAGCCGCCCGCCCGGCCGCAGCTCGTCGGCCAGCGCGTCGTCGGAGAGCACGACCCTGCCCTCGTCGGTCGTGCCCACGACGCGGGGCCGCGCGCCCGCGATCGGCCACAACATCGACAGCGGAGCGGGCCCGGCCTCGCTCGGCGGGTCGAGCACCGGCATCAGCAGGTTCAGCTCCGCCAGCCGGGCGGCGCCGCCGTAGTCGGGGGTGCCGTTGACGTTGACCAGCAGCGGGTAGACGCCGGGCGACGAGAGGCCCAGCTCCGCGGCGGGGACGGTGAGGGTGAACGACTTCCGCTGCCGCGGCTGCAGCTCACCGGTGATGCCGACCCATTCGGAGGCGCCCGCGTCGGCGGGGGGCGCCTCGGTGACGGACTGGGCGAGCTCGTCCTCGGTGGTCAGCGGCGCGCCGACCTGAAGCCGGGCCACCACGTCGGAGACGCGGCGGTCGCCGACGTTGGTGATGGTCGCGGTGACGGTCACCTGGTCGTCGGCAGGCGTCACCATGCGCGGAGCCAGCTGCTGGACCTCCAGGTGGAGCCGCTCGGGTGGCGGCTCGATGGTCTGCGCCGAGACCGGCCCGCCGAACAGTCCCTGCGCGAGGAGGAACACCAGCGCAAGCACGAACGCGCCGCCCCTCGTCACTCCGTAGCTCCCTCGAACATCTCTCGCGCCTTGCGGACCAGTTTGCGCTCGTCGGCGTAGGCAAGCCTGCTCTCGAGCTCGGGCAGCGGCACCCACGCGACCTCGGTCACCTCGACGTCCTCGTCGGACAGTTCGCCGCCGCCCGCCTCGAGCACGAAGTGGTGCACCGTCTTGTGCACGCGGCGCCGCTCGGCGACGAACCAGTAGTCGATGGTGCCCAGCGGATGCAGCACGTGCGCGGTTATACCGGTCTCCTCCTTCACCTCGCGCACGGCGGTCTGCTCGGTGGTCTCGCCGTCCTCGATGTGGCCCTTCGGCAGCGACCAGAGCAGCCTGCCCTGACGGTCGAGCCGCCCGATGAGCACGGCGTGCTCACGTTCCGGATCGACCACCAAGCCCCCGGCGGAGGTCTCGTTCACCGTGGTCAGCCGCCTGCCACGGCGGCGCCGGGACCGGCGTCCCGGTTTCGCGCCACCGGAGCGACCGGCCGATCCAGGCATGCTGCGATGCTAGAGCAAACGGCGGCGCCGGTACGCTGGCTTCTCGTGTCCGTGTTGATCCGCGTATGTAGTAAGAGCACCATGCCGGGGGTGGGATTCCGGTGAACGCCACCGCCGCCAAACAGAACGCGGTGACCGAGCTGATGCGCATCTCTCCGGTCGCCGACGAGCTGGCCGCACGGTTCGCCCGTGCGGGCCACCGGCTGTACCTGGTCGGCGGCAGCGTGCGCGATGCGCTGCTCGGAAGGCTCTCCCCCGACCTCGACTTCACCACGGACGCGCGCCCTGATGCCGTACAGCGGATCCTCGCCGGCTGGGCCGAGGCGGTGTGGGACACCGGCATCGAGTTCGGCACGGTCGGCGCCGCGAAGAAGGGCGCCACGCTGGAGATCACGACGTTCCGCGCGGATTCCTACGACCGGGTGAGCCGCAACCCCGAGGTGTCGTTCGGCGACACGATCGAGGGCGACCTGGTGCGGCGGGACTTCACGGTGAACGCCATGGCGATCGACCTGGCGGAGAAGAAGTTCGTCGACCCGTGTGGCGGGCTGGCGGCGCTGGGCCGCCGGTCGCTGGACACGCCCGCCACGCCGGAGGAGTCGTTCGCCGACGACCCGCTGCGGATGCTGCGGGCGGCGCGGTTCGTGGCGCAGCTCGGGCTCGAGCCCGCGCCGAGGGTGGTCAGGGCCATGACCGACATGGCGGGCGAGCTGGCCAGGATCACCGCGGAGCGGGTGCAGACGGAGCTGAGCAAGCTGGTGCTGGGGGTGGCGCCGAGGCGCGGCATCGAGCTGATGGTCGACACCGGGCTCGCCGAGCACGTGCTGCCCGAGGTGCCCGGGATGCGCTTGGCGATCGACGAGCACCACCAGCACAAGGACGTCTACCAGCACTCGCTCACCGTGCTGGAGCAGGCGATCGAGCTGGAGACCACGCACGAGCCCGCGACCGAGCCCGACCTCGTGCTGCGGCTGGCCGCGCTGCTGCACGACATTGGCAAGCCCGCCACCCGCCGGTTCGAGCCGGGTGGCGGCGTGAGCTTCCACCACCACGAGGTGGTCGGCGCCAAGATGACCCGCAAGCGCTTGCGGGCTCTGCGGTACTCGAAGGACATCGTCAACGACGTGTCCCAGCTCGTGTACCTGCACCTGCGCTTCCACGGCTACGGCAAGGGCGAGTGGACCGACTCCGCGGTGCGCCGCTACGTCACCGACGCGGGCGACCTGCTGCCCCGGCTGCACAAGCTGGTGCGCGCCGACTGCACCACCCGCAACAAGCGCAAGGCCGCCGCGCTGCGCCGCGCCTACGACGACCTGGAGGAGCGCATCCAGCGCATCGCCGCGGAGGAGGACCTCGCGCGCGTGCGGCCCGACCTCGACGGCAACGAGATCATGCGCATCCTCGGCATCCCGCCGGGACCGCTGGTCGGCAAGGCGTGGAAGCACCTCAAGGAGCTGCGGCTGGACCGGGGCCCGCTCGACCACGACGAGGCGGTGGCCGAACTCCACCGGTGGGCCGCCGAGCAGGGGATCGAGCGCGCCGAGTGAATCCGGACGGGCCCGCGCGAAGACGGGGCGGCTTCCTCGCCTCCCTGCTCCGGCGCGGCGCGCCCGCGCTGGCGACGGCAACCACGGAGCTGCCGGACGAGGTCGCCGACCCTGCTCCGATGCGGGCCCTGCGGCGGATGCAGCACATGGCGGCGGGGGCCGCGGACGGCGCGTTCCAGGACACGCTGCTGCTGCGGGCCGCCCGGTACGTCGCGCTCGTGCCGCTGGCCTACCGGCTCGTCGCGGTGCCGGGTGCCTTCGCGGCGTTCGCCGCGCGGGGCGGAGGGGGCACGCGAGCGCTGGTGGTGGTCGGCGCCGTCGCCGCACTGTCCTTCGCGCTGAACGCCGGTGGCGCGTGGTGGCTGCTGCGCAGGGCCCCGTTCCGCGACCGGGCGGCGGGCAGGCTCCTCGCGCTGGACGTGGCGTTCACACTCGCCGCCAACCTCGCCGTTGCCGCGGCCGTGCCCGCGGAGGTCTTCGCCGCCGCCACGGAGGTCACGAGCAAGCACCTGCTCGGCGCCGTCGCGCTGCTGACCCTCGCCGTCGGCCTGCCCGCAGGCGCGGCGCTCGCGCTCGCGAGCATCCCGCTCGGAGCCGGCATGGCGTGGGCCTCGGGCGGAGGTTTCGACCTCACGGCGGGGTTCGCCGTACTGGGCACCGTGCTCGGCGTGCTGCTGACCGCGACCGGCGCGCTCGTGCTGCTCGGCCTCGGCACCCGGCTCGCGCTGGCGTACGGCATCCGCACCGGCAGGCTGGCCGAGCGGGCCGTGCAGCACCGCAGGTTGCACGACACGGTGCTGCAGGCCCTGGAGGCGATGGCGCTGCCGGACAGCGGCGACGCGGACACCCTGCGCAGGACGGCGCGCGCGGAGGCCACCGCACTGCGCCGCTACCTGGAGTCCGACAGCGGCGCCGAGGGCGGCCCGCTGGCCGAGAAGCTGGCCGCGCTGGCCGCGGAGATGGCGCGCGACGGGTTGCGGGCCCAGCTCGTCGCCGCCGAGCTGGACGACGCGACGCTGTCGGAGGTGCGCCAGCTCGCCGTGCGCGACGCCGTCCGGGAGGCACTGCGGAACACGCTCAAGCACTCGGGCACCGACACCGCCGTCGTGCGGGTCGAGGAGCGCGACGGCGGGATCGCGACGATCATCCGCGACCACGGCACCGGGTTCAGCCCCGGCGAGCGAAAGGCGGGGTTCGGCATCAGCGAGTCGATCACGGCCAGGCTCGCCGAGGTGGGCGGCACCGCCACCGTCGAGTCGACGCCCGGCAGCGGCACCCGCGTCACGCTCTGGGTGCCTCGCTGAGCCGCTCCATCGCCCCCGACTCGACGTGGTGGCCGACGGCCCGCGGCAGGAGGTAGGCGACCGCTCCTCCTGGCAGCGGCCCCCAGGGCAGCGTGACGCCGGTGAGCACGTGCACCGGGCGCCGCAGCACGTAACGATGCACGTCGAACTCGCGCTCGAACGCCAGCGACGTCTGCGCAAACGGCGTGCCGTCGGGATGCACCAGGTTGCCGCTCTCGTTGCCGTAGCGCTGCACGGTCGTGCCCTCCGGGAGCACGACGAGCCGCTTGCCGCGGTAGTAGGTCAGCGGCGGCTCGCCCCGCAGGGGAAGGATCGGCCAGTCCGTCGCGGTGGCGGGCGGTTCGTGTGCCTCGGCGTCGGCGGGCACGCCGAGCCGGGACCGGCCCGGTGCCAGCAGCAGCGCGCCGAGCAAGGCCTCGGCGGCGTGGTGCACGGAGGCGAAGGTGCGGGGGTCGACGGGCTCGCCGTTCGCGTGCCGCGCCACCTCCCAGCCGCCGGGCACCCGGCGCAGGCACCACGCGCCGTCGGCCTGCTGCCCGATCCGGTAGGCGCTGTCCGCGACGCCGTGCTCGGCGAGCCGTCTGCGCAGCACGGTCAGCACCTCGGAGGCGCGCAGGGGCCGCTTCGGCTCGCCGCCCCGCTCCAGCTCCTCCAGCGGGTCCCGTTCCGGCAGGTCGTCCAGGGTGCGTGGCGGGCGCGGCTGGCCGAGCAGGTCCGCTTCGGCGGTCGCCCGGAGCCGGGCGCCGACGTAGGGCAGCCGGTAGTCGTGCGCGCGGATGTGGTCGAGCAGTTCCTGCTGCGGCGGCACCCCGTACAGGCGCAGGTAGTGCGGCACGGCGGCGGGCCAGATCCAGGTGCCGTCGGTGTGGAAGGCGTCGGGCACTGCCGGCGGCGTTCCGGGCACGAAGATGTCGCGCAGCGGGCCCGGCCTGCTCACGGCCACCGGCGCACGGTAGAGGTAGCCGAGGATGCGCGGCACCTCCTCCTGCGGCACCGGTGGCCGGTTGACCACCGGCTTCTCGCCCTCGACGTGGCTGTCGACCACGGCGGCGTGCTGGAAGGCCACGTCCAGGGGCAGCCCGGCCTTCACCGCCAGCCAGGTGGGGACGTTCTTGCGCGGGAAGTAGCCCAGCTCGGCGTCGTAGCTGCGCGCGGTGGTACGGCCCAGCGGAGGCAGCCGCCAGTCCGGCTCGGTGTCGCCGTCGTAGTCGAAGTCGAAGTTCGACGCGTCGTCGAGGGTGAACGTGCCCTGGAACCACGTGCCGGTGTCGGGCTCGTACATCGCCGAGCGGAGCTGGCCGAAGAGCTGGCCCAGCTCGGGCGGGGCCGACAGTGACACGGCGACGTCGCCCGCGACGGCCCTGACCTCGAGCTCGGAGTAGTCGCCGACCTGCCGGAACTGCGCGCCGACCCGCTGCCAGCCCGGCGGAAGGAAGCCCAGCAGCGTGCGGCCGATGGCCCGCAGCAGTGCCTGGGTGTCGCCGCTTCCCGGCTCGCTGCGCGGCGCGGACGCCTCGGCGAAGTCGTGACGTTCCTGCCACAGCGCGGTGATGGTCTCCGGGTCGTCGGTGGTCGTGGTGAAGCCGGTGAGGCCCAGCTCCGCCGCGAGCCGCTCGTCGCGGCCCGCCCAGCGCAACGTCAGCTCCCCGTCGCCCGAGCGTGGCTCGACCCGGTAGGCCTCGTCGTCGAAGTAGCAGTAGGTGTGCAGCCCGAACGTCGCGGGCGCCTCGGCAGCGGGCACGACCTTCGCGGGCACGCCCTGCCATTCGGTGTCGAAGCCCTCCGGGGTTTCCTCCCCGTCCCGGACGGCCAGCAGCACGGTTCCGTCCGCCGTCGATCGTTGCGCGCGGAAGATCCCGCCGTTCCACAGCGCGTACAGCCCATCGGGGCGATCAGCCACCTCTACCCGGTAGCGCACGCCGGTTCCCCCCTCGTCAGTCCCCACAGTCGGCCTTCACACCAATTAAACCTGGCGTGCGGGCCGGGCGCGCTTCCGTGTCGGGCGGGGCGGAACCGGTGGCGGGGCCGTGGCCTCGGGCCGCTCCCTGGCTCTGCGCGTGCCCTCGCGGACCAGGTCGAGCACGGTCCGCGCGAGCGAGGCCGGGTCGGTGCGCTCGAACGCGGTCGGCGCGAACTCGAGCCCGGTGAGGGTTCCGGTGCCGTCGACGGTGGCCTGGACGAGCCCGTCCCGCGAAAGGACGGTCTCCTCCACCACGCGATTACCAGCCGTGGTCACAAGCGCTCACCCTAACGGGTGGCGACGAGGTATCCGGCGAGACCGACCAGGTAGAGCCCGATCGCCGCGCACAGCAGACCTGCCGAGTGCCCGTCGAGCGGAGCGAGCAGCGCGGCGAACGACACGGCGGCCACCTGGGTGACGTTGAACAGCGTGTCGTAGAGCGCGAAGACCCGGCCGCGGCTCTCGTCGCCGACGTCGGCCTGCACGGCGGCGTCCACGCACAGCTTGAGCACCTGGCCTGCCGCCGTGATGACGAACGCGGCGGCCAGCACGGTGGGCAGCACCATGGGCAGGCCGAGCACGGCCTGGGCCACGGCCGCCGTCAGCAGGGCTCCGGCCACGGCCCTGCGCCTGCCGAACCGCGCGACGAGCTTCGGGGTGAGCAGCCCGGCGAGCAGGATGCCCGTCCCGCCCATCAGCGCCAGTTGGCCGAGGCCCGGCAGCCCCGCCTTGAGCAGCCCGGCGTCGGTGAAGGAGTAGCGCATGAGCAGCACGGTGAGCATAGTGAGATGCCGAAGGCCGCGCGATGGGCCAGCAGCGCGAGCAGCCCGGCCCGCACGCTCGGGGTGTGTGCCGTGGCGCGGACGCCCGCGGCGAGCCCGGAGGCCACGGCCGTCACGGCGTTGGCGGGTTCGTCGACCCGGTCCGGGCCGAGGCTGCCGCCGGCGAACCGGGCGGCGAGCGCCGCGCCGAGCAGGGAGCCGAGCACCGCGAACGACGTCGTCCACGCCGAGCCGGTGTCCCCCGCGCCGAACAGGGCGCGCAGGCCGATCGCGGACGCCCCGCCGAGCACCGCCACCACGGCGCCGAGCGTGGCGGACAGGGCGTTGGCCGTGACGATCCGCGCGGCGGGCACCACGTGCGGCAGGGACGCCGAGAGGCCCGCGCCCGCGAACCGCGAGATGCCCATGACCAGCAGGGCAAGGCCGAACAGCGGCAGCCCCTCGACCCCGGCGCCGACGGCCGATGCGGCGGCGACGATGGCCAGGCCACGGGCGAGGTTGGCGACCAGCAGCACGCGCCTGCGGTCCCAGCGGTCGAGCAGCGCCCCCGCGAACGGACCCACCACCGAGTACGGCAGCAGCAGCGCGGCGAAACCGCCCGCGATGGTGAGCGCGTCCGCGGCGCGTTCGGGATTGAACAACACGGCGCCCGCGAGCCCGGCCTGAAAGGCGCCGTCGCCCCAGTGCATGGAAAAGCGCAGGTAGAGCAGCTTACGGAAGGCCGGGATGGCGAGCAGCGCGCGCGGAACGGCCAGTTTGGTCTTCACCTGCGTTCCCGCTGTCACGTCTTCTCAGCTTACGGGTTCCGCTGCCCGCCGCAGACCGCCGAAGCGACACAGCACCGTTACTCGCAGCGACCAGGCGGGTGGGATCATGTACGCGTGCGAGCGGACGCCGAGGTTGAGCCAGGCACACTCCTGGTCGCTGCCCCCACGATGTTCGACCCGAACTTTCGCCGGACCGTGGTGTTCGTGATCGACCACCGCGACGAGGGCACGCTCGGCGTCGTCCTGAACCGGCCCAGCGAGGTACCGGTGGACGAGGTGCTGCCCAGCTGGGGCGAGCACGTCGTCGAGCCGCAGTCGGTGTTCGTGGGCGGGCCGGTGGAGAAGAAGACGGCCCTGTGCCTCGCCGCACTGCGCACCGGCGAGACCGCGTCGAGCGTGCCGGGCGTCATCGCGGTGCGCGGACCGGTCGCGCTGGTGGACCTGGATGCCGACCCGGACGCGCTGATGCCGAAGGTGCGCGGGCTGCGGGTGTTCGCGGGCTACGCCGGGTGGGACTCGGGGCAGCTGGCCGGTGAGATCGACAGGGGCGACTGGCTGATCGTGCCCGCGCTGCCCGGTGACGTGCTGGCGACGCCGAAGCGGGACCTGTGGGGTCAGGTGCTGCGCAGGCAGGGCCTGCCGACCGCACTGCTCGCCACCCACCCCGGCGACCTGCAGCGGAACTGAGCGCTCGGCCGTAGACGAAGGAGACAGTGTTGAGGCCGCGGGGTCAGGAGGCTGGCTCGGCGGTGCTTCCCGTCAGCGCGGAGCAGCCGCCGCACGCGCAGCCCGCGCACCCGGCCGGTGCCTCGGGAGCCGGCGGGGCAGGCACCGCGGCCGCGGCCCGGTGACCGAGGATCCCACCGCCTGCCACCAGGGCGAACATGCCGAGCAACCCGATGACGGCGGCGACGATCGTGCCCGCCGTGGTGGGCATCGCCAGACCGGCCGCGCCGCCCGCGACACCGATGGCGCCTCCCGTCAGCGTCGGCAGCCCGGCGACGCGGTTGGCCACCCGGAACGCCTCGTCGCTGCGCAGGGTGGCCGGGGTGCGCACACCCGCGCCCCGGTCCCGGGGCAGCTTTCCGCGCAGACCGAGGATGCCACCCCAGCCGACGAGAACACCGAGCAGCATCGGAACGAGCGCGACCACGAACACGAGCCGAGAATACGTGCCATCTGGCCGACACCTTCCCGACACCCTGATGCGCTGTGCTGCACGCCATGCGCAGCAGAGCTCTCCTCACCGCCGTCCTCGGCGCACTGCCCCTCACCCTGGCGGCCGCCCCTGCCTCCGGCGCCGACCCCGGCCCGGTCCGGGTGCTCGGCGAGCGGACCATCGCCCACGGCCTCGCCTTCGCGGGCACCACCGTCGGCGGGCTGTCCAGCATCGACTACGACCCCCGCACCGGGCGGTACGTGCTGCTCAGCGACGACCGCTCGCAGGTGCAGCCCGCCCGCTTCTACACCGCCTCGATCGACGTCCGCGCCGACCGGCTCGGCGAGATCGCCCTCACCGGCACCCACCCGCTGACCGGAGCCGACGGCAGGCCGTACGCGCCTGCCACCGTCGATCCCGAGGAGCTGCGGGTGGACCCGTGGCGCGGCACCTACTACTGGAGCCAGGAGGGCGAGCGCAGCGGTGGCACCCTGCTCGACCCTTCCGTGCGCGAGGCGACCCGGACCGGCGGATACGTGCGCGACCTGCCCATCCCGGACAACGAGCGCATGAAGCCGGAGTCCGGGCCCCGGCGCAACCAGGTGCTCGAGGCCATGACGTTCGCCGCTCACGGCGCGCTCGTCGTCACCGCGCTGGAGGGCCCGCTGCTCCAGGACGGCCCCGAGGCCACGCCGGAGCACGGTGCGCTGTCCCGCGTCACCGTGCAGACCCGCATCGGCCGGGTGCTGGCGCAGTACGCGTACGAGCAGGAGCCGGTGTTCGCCACCCCCGCGCCCGGCGGGTCGGCCAACAACGGCGTGGTGTCGATACTCGCGGCCGACCGGCACGACCCCACCCGCTTCCTCGTGCTCGAACGGGCCTACGTCAGCGGCGTGGGCAACCGGGTCCGCATCTTCGAGATCGACACCAGCGGCGCGACCAACGTGCTGCGGGTGGCCTCGCTCGCGGAGGAGGAACGGATCACGCCGGTGCACAAGCGGCTCGTCGCCGACCTGGCCGACCTGCCACTGGAGCACGTCGACAACATCGAGGGCATGACCTGGGGGCCGAGGCTGGTCACCGGGGAGCGCAGCCTGCTGCTCGTGAGCGACGACAACTTCTCCGGCGGGCAGGTGACGCAGGTCATCGCGCTGGCCGTGGACGAGGGGCTTGGGAAAACGCGGTGGTCCGGGCGGCTACGATGAGACCGTGAGTACGGCCAGCCTGCTCCTTAGCCGGCCGCGCTGACCGGGCATTTCCCGGCCGGCGCGGCGAACCCCTCACGCCCTTGCGGCTGGGGGGTTGCGTTCTTTCTGGAGCGGGGCAGGTACACGGAAGGGTTCGGCGATGACAGAGGGCACCGAGGCGACTCCGGCACACCGCTACACGGCGGCGATGGCCGGCGAGATCGAGCGGCGCTGGCAGGACTACTGGACCGACCACGGCACGTACCACGCGCCGAACCCGAACGGCCCGCTCGCCGAGGAAGCGACGCAGATCCCCTCGGACAAGCTGTTCGTGCAGGACATGTTCCCGTACCCGTCGGGCTCGGGCCTGCACGTCGGGCACCCGCTGGGCTTCATCGGCACCGACGTCTTCGCGCGCTACCACCGGATGACCGGCCGCAACGTGCTGCACACGATGGGCTTCGATGCGTTCGGCCTGCCCGCCGAGCAGTACGCGGCGCAGACCGGCACGCACCCGCGCACCACCACCGAGGCCAACATCGAGCGGTACCTGAGCCAGATCCGCAGGCTGGGGCTGGGCCATGACGAGCGCCGCCGCATCGCCACCACCGACGTCGAGTACTACCGCTGGACGCAGTGGATCTTCCTGCAGATCTTCAACTCGTACTACGACGAGAAGCAGGACAGGGCGCGGCCCATCGCGGAGCTGGAGAAGGAGTTCGCCGACGGCACGCGCGCCACGCCCGACGGCAGGCCGTGGGCCGAGCTGTCGCGCGTCGAGCAGCGGCGGATCATCGACGAGCACCGCCTGGTGTACATCTCGGAGGCGCCGGTCAACTGGGCGCCGGGCCTGGGCACCGTCGTCGCCAACGAGGAGGTCACCGCCGACGGCCTGACCGAGCGCGGCAACTTCCCGGTGTTCCGCAAGAACCTGCGCCAGTGGATGATGCGGATCACCGCCTACGCCGACCGGCTGCTGGACGATCTGGACCTGCTGGACTGGCCCGAGAAGGTCAAGACCATGCAGCGCAACTGGATCGGCCGGTCCCGCGGCGCCAACGTGCGCTTCGCCGCGGGCGACGAGACGATCGAGGTCTTCACCACCCGCCCGGACACGCTCTTCGGCGCCACCTACATGGTGCTGGCGCCGGAGCACCCGCTGGTGGACAGGCTGGCCGCCCAGCAGTGGCCGGAGGGCACCGACGAGCGCTGGACCGGTGGCGCCGCCACCCCGGCCGAGGCCATCGCGGCGTACCGGGCGGAGGCGGCCCGCAAGTCGGAGCTGGACCGCCAGGAGAGCCGGGACAAGACCGGCGTGTTCACCGGCGCCCACGCCGTCAACCCGGTCAACGGCGAGCCGATCCCGGTGTTCATCGCCGACTACGTGCTGATGGGCTACGGCACGGGCGCCATCATGGCCGTGCCCGGCCAGGACCAGCGGGACTGGGACTTCGCCACCGCGTTCGGGCTGCCGATCATCCGCACCGTCGACCCCGGCGAGGGCTTCGACGGCGAGGCGTTCACCGGCGAGGGCCCGGCGATCAACTCCTCGAACGAGGACCTGAGCCTCAACGGGATGGGCGTCGACGACGCCAAGAAGGCGATCATCGGCTGGCTGGAGGAGAAGGGCCACGGCGAGGGCACCGTGCAGTACAAGCTGCGCGACTGGCTGTTCGCCCGGCAGCGGTACTGGGGCGAGCCGTTCCCGATCGTCTACGACGAGAACGACCTGCCCGTGGCGCTGCCGGAGAGCCACCTGCCGGTGGAGCTGCCGGACGTGCCGGACTACGCGCCGACGACGTTCGACCCGGAGGACGCCGACTCCGAGCCGCAGCCGCCCCTGGCCAAGGCCACCGACTGGGTGGAGGTCACCCTGGACCTTGGCGACGGCCCGAAGAAGTACCGGCGCGACACCAACGTGATGCCGCAGTGGGCGGGCTCGTGCTGGTACCAGCTGCGCTACGTCGACCCGACCAACGACGAGCGGTTCGTCGACCCGGAGAACGAGCGCTACTGGATGGGCCCGAGGCCCGCTGAGCACGGCGTCAGCGACCCCGGCGGGCTGGACCTCTACGTCGGCGGCGTCGAGCACGCCGTGCTGCACCTGCTGTACTCCCGGTTCTGGCACAAGGTGCTGTACGACCTGGGCCACGTCTCGTCGCAGGAGCCGTACCGCAGGCTCTACAACCAGGGCTACATCCAGGCCTACGCCTACACCGACGCGCGGGGTGTCTACGTGCCCGCCGACGAGGTGACCGAACGCGACGGGAAGTTCTTCCACGGCGACGAAGAGGTCACCCAGGAATACGGGAAGATGGGCAAGAGCCTGAAGAACGTCGTCACCCCGGACGAGATGTCCGAGAACTACGGTGCCGACACCTTCCGGTTCTACGAGATGTCCATGGGCCCGCTGGACGACTCCCGCCCGTGGGCCACCAAGGACGTCGTCGGCGCGCAGCGCTTCCTGCAGCGGCTGTGGCGGCTGGTGATCGACGAGGAGACCGGCGCGCTGCGGGTGTCCGACGCCGAGCTGACCGAGAGCGACCTGCGGCAGCTGCACCGCACGGTCGCCGGGGTTCGCGACGACTACGCCAACCTGCGGTTCAACACGGCGGGCGCCAAGCTCATCGAGCTGAACAACTACGTCACCAAGGTCTACGGTGCCGCCGGTGCCACACCGCGCGGGCTGGCCGAGCCGCTCGTGCTGATGCTCGCGCCGATGTGCCCGCACCTCGCCGAGGAGCTGTGGAACCGGCTGGGCCACCCCGACTCGCTGGTGCACGGGCCGTTCCCGGTGCCCGACGAGAAGTACCTGGCCGACGAGACCGTCGAGTACCCGATCCAGGTCAACGGCAAGGTGCGCTCGCGGGTCACCGTCGCCGCCGACGCGGGCAAGGACGACGTGCAGGCCGCGGCGCTGGCCGACGACAAGATCGCCGCGCAGCTCGGCGGCAAGGAGCCGCGCAAGGTGATCGTGGTGCCCGGCCGCCTCGTCAACGTGGTGGTCTGAGCGGCGCAGCTCAGGCGGGCGGCAGGCCGATCTCCCTCGCGAGGTCGGCCAGCAGCGCGTCGAACAGGGCGTCGGGTTTGGACACCGGGATCGGGTAGTTGCCGAAGACCTCGAGCGTGACGTGCCCGTACAGCCGCGCCCAGAACTGCATCATCAGGTACGTCGTGCCGAGCGTGAGGCGGTCGGCGGGCACGGTGACGCCGGACGACGACAGGGCCGACACCAGCGAGTCGCGGTAGGCGGCGAGGTCCTCCCGCAGCTCCGGCGGCACCACGTCGTCGGAGGGCAGGGCGACGTCGTGTGCCGAGAGCACCTCGCCGGCCGCCAGCAGGAACACCCGGCCGAACGGCTCGCTGACCTGCTTCAGCGTGGCGACGCTGCCCTCGGCGGAGCCGGTGCCACCGGTGGGCGAGGCGAACACGAGCGTGAACTCGCTGGTGTGCGTGAGCGCCCACCTCCGGAAGCCCTTGCAGATGGCGAACAGCTGCTGGGTGCCGTCGTCGGCGAGGCCGGTGATCTCGGCGGCGAGCTGGTCGCCGAGGTCGGAGATGACGTCGAGCCGCAGGTGCTCCACGAGGTCGTCGCGGGAGCCGTAGTAGCGGTAGAGGGCGGGCGCGGTGATGCCGAGCTCGCGGGCGATGGCTCTCAGCGTGACGGCCTCGGGTCCGTGTTCGACCAGCAGCGCCCGCGCCGTCTGCCGGATCTCCCTGTCGGTCGCCGCACGTTCGCGGCCCCGCCGTGCGGGCCTGTTCATGACGCACCCCGTCGAGCTGGCCGAATCCTCATGATCCCGGATCCGGGCAGTGTAGGACGTGGAACCGACGATCAGGGCGCCGCCGGCACCGATCACTCGGGGGGCTACGTGACCGGTGCCGGCGACCCGATGTCCGACCGGTCCTGGGGACCGGGGCCGGACAACACCCCGCGCGAACGCGTGGTGTCAGGGGAGAGCCCACCTCGCCGCGACGATGACGCCTCGACCCCGAACTCACTCGAAAGAGTGAGCCGGGTGGTGGACGCTCGCCTGATTGTCGCATCCCGCACCCGGAAAGTTACAAAGTGATTCATGTCTGTGTCTCCCCGCGGCTCGTGGCAGGCTGGCACCGTGCAGACCCAGGTGCTCGTCGTCGGTTCCGCGAACGCCGATCTCGTCGTGGCCACCCAGCGCCGCCCTGCCGGCGGTGAGACGGTACTGGGCGGCGACACGCGGACACTGCCAGGAGGCAAGGGCGCCAACACGGCCGTGGCGGCGGCGCGGCTGGGTGCCGACGTCGCCCTGCTCGGCGCCGTCGGCGACGACGGCCATGGCCGCCTGCTGCTCGACTCGCTGCGCGGCGCGGGCGTGCGGACCGGGCTGGTCCGGGTCGTCGACCGGCCGACCGGCGTCGCCTACATCACCGTGACCCCGGACGGCGAGAACGCGATCCTCGTCTCGCCGGGCGCCAATCAGGAGGTCGAGCCGTCGGCGGTCGACGCGGCGCTGCCCGGCGCGGGCGTCCTGGTGGCGTCGATGGAGATCCCGCTGCCGACCGTCGAGCACGCCGTCACCGCGGCCGCCGAGGCGGGCGTCCGCACGGTGCTCAACCTGTCTCCGGTGGCGAAGGTCGCGGGGGCCACGCTCGCCGCGCTCGACGTGCTGCTCGTCAACGAGCACGAGGCGGCCTGGCTGCTCGGTGCCGAGTCGGCCGACCCGGCCGGGCTGCTGGAACTGGGCCCGCGCTCGGCCGTGGTCACCAGGGGACCGCGGGGCGCCGTCGTCGTGACGGCCGAAGGACTTACCGAGGTGCCGTCGCCGGAGGTCGAGGCCGTCGACACAACCGGAGCGGGCGACGCCTTCGCCGGTGCGCTGGCCACGGGAATCGCGAGGGGGGCCGCGCTTGCCGACGCCGTCCGCACAGCTGTGCGCGTGGCCGCCATCTCGGTCACCCGGCATGGCGCCCAGCCTTCGTATCCGGCCGCGTCCGAACTAGAGTGATCCGGCACAGTCCAGAGGAGGATCATGTACCGGTATGGTCTAGACCATGTCTAGCGGGAGTCTTTCGGGAGTCGGCGTCAGCCCCGGCCGTGCGAGTGGTCCCGTCGTCAAGGTCACGGAGTCGATCCGCGAGCCCGCGAGCACCCCGGGTCCCGAGGACCCGTACGCCGAGGCCGCGCTGATCGCCCCTGCCGCGCAGACCGTCGCTGCCCGGCTCGAGGCCATGGCGGCATCCGCCACCGGCGACGCCTCCACGATCCTGACCACGACCGCCGCGATGGCCGACGACCCGGCACTCGTCAGCCAGGCCGAACAGCTGGTCACGGCGCAGCGCATCCCCGCGGCGCGCGCGGTCTACGAGGCCGCCGGCAACTTCGCCCACGCACTGGCCAGCGCGGGCGGGTACATGGCCGAACGCGTGCGCGACGTCGAGGACGTCCGCGACCGGATCATCGCCGAACTGCTCGGCATCGAGCCGCCCGGCGTCCCCCAGCTGGACTCGCCCAGCGTGCTCGTGGCCAGGGACCTCGCTCCCGCCGACACCGCGAGCCTGGACCCGGCCAAGGTGCTGGCCCTCGTCACCGAGGAGGGCGGCCCCACGAGCCACACGGCGATCCTCGCCCGCTCGCTCGGCATCCCCGCCGTGGTCGCCGTGCGCGGCGTGCTCGCCTACGACGCCGAGGCCGTCGCGGTCGACGGCGACACCGGCGTCGTCGAGGCCGTCGACCCGGGCGCGCCGGTGGTGGCCGCCACCGCCGGCGGCGCCGTCGAGTGGGACGGCACCGGCCGCACCTCCGACGGCCACATGGTGAAGGTGCTCGCCAACGTGGGCGCCCCCGCCGACGCGCGTGCCGCCGCCGAGGCGGGCGCCGAGGGCGTCGGGTTGTTCCGTACCGAGTTCAGCTACCTCGACGCCGACGACGAGCCCTCGGTGGAGCAGCAGCGCGCCGCCTACGTGGCCGTGCTCGAACCGTTCCGCGGCAAGCCGGTCATCGTGCGCACGCTCGACGCGGGTGCCGACAAGCCGCTGGCGTTCCTCGACCCGGACGTGGAGCCCAACCCTGCGCTCGGCGTGCGCGGTGTGCGGGTGGCGTTCGACCGGCCCGGCGTGCTGGACCGCCAGCTGGAGGCCATCGCCGGTGCGGCAGCCGAGTCGGGGGCCGACGTCTCGGTGATGGCGCCGATGGTCGCCACGGCCGAGGAGGCAGCCTGGTTCGCCGAGCGGGTCCGTGCGGCGGGCATCGCCAGGGCCGGAGTGATGATCGAGGTCCCGGCCGCCGCGCTCACCGCGCGGGAAGTGCTCGACGCCGTCGACTTCGTCTCCATCGGCACCAACGACCTCGCCCAGTACACCTTCGCCGCCGACCGCCAGCTCGGCGCGGTGGCGAAGCTCAACGACCCGTGGCAGCCGGGGCTGCTGCGCCTCATCGCGCTCGTCGGCGAGGCCGCGAAGGCCACCGGCAAGCCCGCGGGCGTGTGCGGTGAGGCGGCGGCGGATCCGCGGCTGGCGAGGGTGCTCGCCGGGCTGGGCGTGACGAGCCTGTCGATGAACGCCGCGTCCGTGCGGGCCGTGGGCGCGAGCCTGGCGGGCGCGTCACTGGCCGACTGTGAGCGGGCGGCGCAGGCCGCGGTGGCGGCCCCGACCGCGGCCGACGCGCGTACCGCGGCGAAGGGCGCCTGACTCGCGGCTCAGCCGAAGAGGCCCCTGCGCGGGTAGCGGATCGTCAGCGAACCGCCGTGGACCCGGCCGGTGAGCACGAACCTCGGCGTGCCGGGCCTGCCCGTGGAGTTGGTCTTGTCGTCGATCGAGGCCCACTTCAGCTCGGTGACGCCGTTGAGGTCCACCGCGGCGTGCTCGGGGATCGTCACGGTCACCGAGCACCATTTGGTGTCCAGCTCGACGTGCACCACCGGGCTCGCCAGCTCCGCCTCGGAGAAGTCCAGCTTGGCGTCGCCGTACTTGTTGCGCACGACGAGCTCGGCGGGCACGTACCAGCGGCCCTTGCGCACCAGCGACGAGCCGTGTGCCTTGAGCTCCAGCACGTCCCCCTGCGGCCGCGGGCCCGGCGGCGGAGCGGCAGCCGGTGCCGCGAACCCCGTGACCACCGCGTCGGTGTGCATCAGCCCGGGCAGATCGACGAGGACGGCGTTCAGCTCGCCCCGCGTCCGCGCCGCCAGTGCGATGTCGGTGCGCTCGGTGAACTCGTCCAGGTCGAGCATCCCCCGCCCGATCGCCTTCTGCAGCAGCTCGACGACGTGTTCGCGCTCCGCGTCGGACACCCTCAGATTGCGCTGCCGCTCCTGCTCGCGTGTGAGCGCCTGGCCCGCAGCGTCTTCACCCTCAGCCACGACCTCGATGCTAGGGGCGCGCGGGACCGCGCGGATCCGGGAAAACCCCGAGAGCGTCCCTTAACCCCGGCCCTCCTGCTCCTGGTCCAGCCCGTGCTCGATGGCGTAGCGAGCGAGCTCCACCCGGTTGTGCAGCTGGAGCTTGCGCAGCGTCGACTGGACGTGGTTCTCCACGGTGCGGTGCGAGATCACCAGCCGGTCGGCGATCTGCCGGGCCGTCAGTCCCTTGGCGACCAGGCGCAGCACGTCGGTCTCGCGCTCGGTGAGCCGGGGCGCCTGCTGGTCGGAGGGCGCGTCGGCCATGCGGCGGTACTCGCCGAGCACCATCCCGGCCAGCCCCGCCGTGAACACCGGGTCGCCGCCCGCGGTGCGGCGCACGGCAGCCACCAGTTCCCGCACCGACGCCGACTTGACGAGATAACCCGACGCGCCGGCCTTCACCGCCTCCAGGACGTCGTCGTGCTCGCCGCTGGCCGAGAGCACCAGCACCCTGGTGTCCGGGAGCTGCGTGGTGATCTCGCGGATCGCGGCGACGCCCGAGCTGCTGCCGAGGTTGAGGTCCATCAGCACCACCGCGGGGCGCACGGCACGGGCGATGCGCACGGCGGCGTCGCCGTCGGCAGCCGTGGCGGCCACCTCGAACCCGTGTTCGCCGAGGTCGCGGGCCACCCCGTCCCGCCAGATCGGATGGTCGTCGACGATCATCACCGACACCGTCATCGCCGGTCCCTTCCCCTCTCGGGCCGGGGCACGCGAATCTCCCATTCGGTGCCCGCGTCCGGCCCGGTCTCCAGTACGCACGTGCCGCCCAGGTGCCGCACGCGGCCGCGGATGGACGAGGCGACGCCCAGCCGCCCCTCGGCCTGCGCCTCGGCCAGCCTGCCCTCGGCGATGCCGGGGCCGTCGTCCCTCACCGAGAGCACCACCTCGCTGCCCAGGTCCTCCAGCAGCACCCACGCCTTCGCCTCCGGTCCCGCGTGCTTGTCCACGTTGGACAAGGCCTCCCTGGCCACGGCCACCAGCTCGGCGACGTGCTCGGTGGGCAGCCGCACCTCGCCTGCGGGCCCGGACACCTGCACCCGCGACGTGGCGAGCAGCTGCAGCGCGGCGCGCAGGTCGGCCGCACCGCCCGAGGAGCCGGCCGTGCCCGTGGTGACCAGCGCCCGCAGCGCGATCTCCTGTTCACCGGCGAGCCTGGCCAGCTCGGCCGCCTCCCCGCCGAGCTCGCCGCCCCGGCGGCGTACCCGCGCCAGCACCTGCAGCACGCTGTCGTGGATCGAGCGGGCCAGCCGCTCCCGCTCGGCCGTCGCCGCCTCGGTGCGCAGCGCCTGGGCCAGCGCCGCCTGCGAGCGGCGTGCGGTGGTGGCGGTGATGCCGATGAGCAGGCCGCTGGCCGTGAGCAGCACGCCGTCCCTGGCGACGTCGAGGTCGACGTCGAGCCGGGCGACGCCCGTGGACACGGCCGTCACCAGCCCCACGAGCACCCCGCCCGCGGCGCCGAACCGGGCGCCCGCCGTCAGCGGTGGCACGGCGGCCCACACCGTGGTGACGAGTGGCGCCACCTGCTCGTACTGCTCGGTGGAGAGCACGAACGGCGAGGTCAGCATCACCCCGCAGGTCACGAGGACGTCGGCCACCACGAGCCAGGGCCGCCGCAGCCGCTGCCTGCCGAAGGTCACGCTGGTCACCACGGTCCAGGCGAGCATCATGCCGAACGCGGCCAAGGCCAGGTCCGGCCGCCGGTAGCCGTCCAGGTGCACCAGCAGCGCGCCGAGGGCGAAGCCCAGCGTCACCCAGCGCAGCACGATCGTTCCCCACCACAACGGCGTGGCGGGGTCACGCTGAGGCTGGGCGACGGTCATCGGTCGTCCGGTCTCGCCTCGCCGCCGGCCTCGGCGTCGCCGCCGGCGTCCTCGTCGGGGCTCGCCGCGGCCGGCGGGTCGGCGAGCACCCCGACCGCCGCCGGGTCGGGGTCACGGTCGCTGACGAGCGACTTGATCCCGGCATTGAGCACGGCAAGCAGCGGAACGGACAGCAGCGCACCGGGGATGCCCGCCGCAACGAGACCGGCGGTGATCGCGAGGATCACCGCCAGCGGATGCAGCTTGACCGCCCTGCCGAGCAACAGCGGCTGGAGCACGTGGCTCTCCAGTTGCATCACACCGACGACGATGGCGAGCACCACCAGCGCCGTGACGAACCCGTTGGTCACGAGGGCGACGAGCACGGCGACCGCGCCCGCGACGACCGCACCGACGATGGGCACGAAGGCACCCAGGAACACCAGGGTCGACAGCGGGATCACCAGGGGAACGCCCACGATCCACAGCCCGATGCCGATGCCGACGGCGTCCACGACGGCCACGGCCGCGGTGGCGCGGACGTAGCTGACCAGGGACGCGAATCCCCTGCGGCCCGCGGTGTCGGTGCGGGCGCGCACGGCCGCGGGCACGCCGCGCATCAGGAACGTCCAGATCTGCTCGCCGCTGGTGAGGAAGAAGATCAGCACGAACAACGTGAGCAGGAAGCCGGTGAGGATCTCGCCCACGGTGCTCGCGGTGGTCAGCGCGCTCGCCGTCAGCGACGCCTGGTTCTCCTGGATGAAGCCGATCGTGTTGTTGATGAACTCCTCGATCTGGGTCTGCCGCAGGTGCAGCGGACCGTTGATGAGCCAGTCCTCGATCTGGGTCAGGCTCTCGTTGAGTTGCCGCTGCAGGGCGGGCAGCCCGCTGGTGAACTGCACGACGACGAACGTCAGCAGCCCCCCGACGGCGCCGAGCCCGCCGATCAGCACGATCGCCGTGGCCAGCCCCCGCGGCAGCCGCACCTGGACGAGCCTGCGCACGGCGGGCGCGAGCAGCGCCGCCAGCAGCATGGCGATGGCGACCGGGATCACGACGACCGACAGGTAGCCGATGATCTCCACGATCACGTACAGGGCGGCCGCCACCACCAGGAATCGCCAGGCGAGTGCCGCGCTGATTCGCAGCCCCCTCGGCACGGTGCTCGTGACGTCCACGTCCTCGGAGATCAGCGGCACCTTCGGCGTTTTCTCGCTCACGGGCTCAACCGTATCGGTGATCTCGGACGACGCTGTGCGAAAACCCCCCGGCCACGCCGCCTGCCCACCCACCCGATGTTCGACAGGTTCGCGGCGGGGCGTCACTCGATACGGGAAGACCGGGCGTGTGCTCCCTGCGGAGTTCGGCGAGGAGTTCGAAAATCCTCCACGTACGACGGCGAAGCTGTAGTCGGGGGGCTACCGGTGACCGGACGACCGATGCGGCAGCGGCTGCGCGACAACGCGCGCCGTGCCGCCGTCGTGCTGGCGCTGGCCTTCGGCGCCGCCGTGCTGGTGACGGTGGTCTCCTGGCTGTTCGCGGCCACCGAGGCCGCCGCGGAGTCCACGGCGGGCCCGCCACCGCTCGACGACGTGGTCGGCGATCTTTCGGCGGCCGTTGCCGACCCGATCGAACGCCCGCTGCGCACCGTGTCCCAGGCCGAGCGCCCGCTGCACACGGTGTCCCAGGCCGTTCCGCGGGTCGCCACGGCCGCGGTGGAGCCCGTGCGCGCCACCGTCCGCGACGGACTTCCCGCCGTCGGCGAGCCCGTCGGCACGGTGTCGGCGCTCGTGGCGAGAGCGGACCTCGTTCCGGCCTCCGGCAGCGGTGGCGTTCAGGCCGCGCACTCCGGCGTGGACCAGGCGGCGCCGAAGCCGCCGCCCGCTGCCCGGCCACAGGCGATGCCACACCCCGTGCCGCGGCACGATCCGGTGGCCGTGACGCCCGGCGCGCCCGCACCGCCTGCGCAGCACGACGCGGGCGAGCCCACGGGGCCGGATGTCCCGGTGCCCGCGCCTGTCGCGCAGCACACGCCCGCTCCCGCCGCTCCCGCGTCCCCGGGCGGCTCGACGGCAGGCCACCCGTCCGACCTCGGCACCGTCGGCGGCCGCATCCTGCCCTCCCCGCCTGTCGACGGCCTGCCCGGCGGACGCCTGCCCGCCGCGTCCACCATGGCGCACCCGGTGCACGCCCAGCCCGGCGTGACCCCCGACTGACCTCTTCGCACTCTCCGCTCCGAGCCGAATTCCGGCGTTTTCGTGCGCAGTTGCCGAGGTGAGTCCCGTGTGAGTTGCCGATGACATTTCCATGACCGGATTCCGGGCTGTTGGGCCCGGTTTTGATGCCGCATTTTCGTGTCGGATGCGGTTGTTTTCGCATGTCTTCTGTCAGGTGTATTAGCTGGTCAAAGGTGTAGGACCCGGCCAGAAAACCGCCGCACACACGATCGGGTAATGGAACTGGATAAATGTTCAAGACTGTGTTTAGGGTCGAATTCGCCGGCATGCGGTCGTCCGTGATTCCCGGGTATGGACGCACCGCTCACCTGTCCCCGTAGGAAAGAGAAACAGTGAAACTCGGCAAGTTCTCAAGGTTCGCCGCCACCGGCGTGCTGGCCGTGGCGGGCTTTCTGGCCCTCGGGTCGTTCGGCTCCACCGCGATGGCAGCCGAGAGCGACCAGGTGCCGCAGCCGGCCCAGGCGGTGACCAACGTGGTCGGGCAGGTCGCCGGAGCGAGCCCGCTCGGCGATGTCGCCGACGTGGGAGCCATCGCCCCGCTGGCCGAGCGCTCCGGGGGCGACGCTCTCGGCTGCCCGGCCCAGGTGCCGTCGCACCCGACCGGCGCGGACTACGTCAACGCCTGGAACACCTCCGGCGCCTGCTTCGGCGCAGGGGCGGCCGGGCTGGTCAGCTCCGCGTGGGCGGGCGCGTTCCCTTCGATCGCCCAGGGCGCGATGGGCGGGCTCGGCTGAGCCCGGCGACACCACCTGACCGAGCCACCCGGCAACCGAACCGAATCCGCACACACCCGAAACGACAGCAACCAAGGAGAGTTCTCATGCGCAAGCTGCTGACCCGTACCGCCGCCGCCGCGATCATGACCGTCGCCGCCTTCGGGCTGGGAGGCGGCATCGCCTCCGCCGACGTGATCGACACCGTGGAGGTGCCGTCGCACCCGACCGGCGCCGACTACGTCAACGCCTGGAACGAGTCCGGCGGCCTCGCCGGTGCCGGTGCCGCCGGCCTGGTGAGCTCGGCCTGGGCTGGCGCGTTCCCCTCCATCGCCCAGGGCGCGATGGGCGGCCTCGGCTGAGCGGGCCGCTGACGTAGACGCGGCGTACCCGGCGGGTCCCGGCCGCCTGGCCACCGGACCGGTCCCGCCGGGTGCGCCCAGCCATCACCACGAGGCGTCACAACCGCGCACACAGAGTGTTCTTCACACGATCGTGCAGTCAAGTCGTGTTGAACGTGCGCCCGGCGCCGTCGGTTTGCCAGTCTCAGAACCACGCGAGCGTTGTGTGTCCGCACGACCACGTCTCGTACGCATCGCGTCCCACAAAGGACAGACCACCGGCAGGAGAACCGTGGCCATGACGGCAGCGACGACCAGCGAAGGCGCAGGACGCGCCCGCCGTTGGCTGTCGCGTGCGCTGGCCGTCGCCGGTGGCGCCGTCGCCGCAACGGCGGCAGCGTGGCTGGTGTCCACCGCGACCGCATCCGCGTCCACAGAGGACACTCACCTGCCGGAGCTGCGCACCGAGAAGGTCAGCGAGGTCGGCGATGCCCTGACCGGCGCGGCCCGCGAGGCCACCGCGGGGCAGGACGAGCCTGCCGGTTCCGGCTCCGGTGAGGCGAAGCCGTTCGGGCGCGACGCGTTCCGGCTGCCCGACGGCAAGGCGGCCGGTGCGATGCTGAAGGACTCGGCCCAGCACTTCTGGGACGAGCGCCTGGCGAAGCCGGTCAACGACACGCTCGACACGGTGAGCGGCCTCGTGCGCGCACCCGAGCGGCCGCGTGAGCTCGGCAAGGAGTTCTGGAACATCCTCAAGCCGGGAGGCGACGACCTCGTCGACCTGCCGCAACTGCCGGGCCTTCCGGACAACGCCGCCACGGACGGCACCTCGGCGCAGCCCGCCGCACCGGTTCCGTCGGCCGACACCGCGCTGTCGCTCGACGCCGCCGCGCAGTCCGATGCCGCCGACCGCTCCCTCGAGCAGCGTGCGGCCGACCGCGAGCCGGACGGCTCCGGCGCCGCCGCGCCCTCCGGCGCGACACATCCGGCAGCGCACGACGACCGCTCCGCACCGGAGAGCCCGCTGCGCCTGCCCACTCCGAAGCCGTCTGCGCTGCCCACCTCCACGGGCGGCACGATGGGCGGTTCGCACATCGACGGCCCGCTGTTCGGCGTCCCTGCCGGCAGCCTGTCCGCGTTCCACGAGGCCGAGGCCGGCGCTGTCCGTCTCGGTGCTCGTCACCTGCCGACGCAGCCGGGCGCGCAGCCCGGTGTGACGCCGGACTGATTTCCGCCGCGGGGTAGCTGACGCGACTCCTGCGGCCGTTTCTCTCGCGCCGCTCGCGCGTCACCTGAGTTCCCCGCATCTGCTGCGGCACGCCAACGCGTCCCGCCTTCCGTCATTCATCCCCCGTGCGCCCGACGGAGCGCCGCACAGACCCCGCAAGGGAACCAAGGAAAAGGAGAACACCTCACTATGCAGACCTGGGCGAAGCGCGGTATTCAGACCGCGCTGGTCACCGGTGGTTTGCTGATGCTGGGTACCGGCATCGCTTCTGCCAACGAGAAGGTCGACCCGGACTCCCCGGCCGGGCCACTGGACCTGACCGCCAGCGTTCCGATCGACATCAAGGACAACGCGATCGGCACGCCGGGCGGGCAGGTGAACCTCCCCGGCTACCAGGGCGAGGTCAGCACCAAGCCGGTCACGGACGTGGTCAACAAGGCCGCCGCTCCCGTGCAGAAGGCCGCCTCGCCTGCCGCGAAGGCCGCTGCCCCCGTCACCGCTCCGGTGCAGAAGGCCGTCACCACGGCCGGGCAGGCCGCCTCGAAGGTCAACGGCCTCGCCGCGAAGGGCGCGCCGGCACAGCGCACCGCTGCCCAGCAGGCGCCCACCGCGCCCTCGGTGGAGCCGACCGACGACCCGTTCATGGGCAACAAGATCGTCGGCAACGTCGCGCTGCCGATCCAGATCACCGGCAACGCGGTGGGCGTCCTCGGCGACGCCGAGGTGTCCTCGGACGCCGAGCAGACCTACGCGCACAACTCCGACGTGAGCACGAGCGGGGCCGGGGGCGGCCTCGCGGGCAATGTCGTGGCCCTCAACTGGGCCCTGCCCGTGCAGATCTCGGGTAACGCGGGTGGCCTCGGCGGCAGCGGCAAGTCCTCGGGCAGCGCCTCGCAGAGCGCGGCGACCACGGGCGACATCGAGACCGACGGCACCAACGGCGGGCTCGCGGGCAACGTCGTTTCGCCGCAGTTCGCCTCCCCCGTGCAGCTGTCGGGCAACGCGCTCGGCTGGTTCCTCGGGCACGCCGAGACCGACTTCGACGCCGAGAGCGAGGCCGACTCGGGCGGCTACATCGTCACCCACGGCGACAGCGGCGCCGGTGCGGGCAACGTCGTCGGCGCCCCGATCGGGCTGCCGGTGCGGGTCGCCAACGACGCTGTGTCCTGGGGCGGCGACGCCGACGCGACCGGCTCCTCCGAGGTCGAGGCCAACGCCGGGGACACCACCCCCGGCCTCAACGACATCCCGAGCTACATCCAGACCGACGGGGACAACTCGTTCCTGTCCGGCAACATCGCGCAGCCGCAGGGCGCGCTGCTCGCCTCGGTCACCGGCACCGCCGCCGCGTGGATCGGCAACTCGCTCACCGAGGACACCGCGTCCGAGGCCGAGATGACGGCGGGTGGGTTCTCCAGCACGACCGGCCAGGACGCGGCCGGGTCCGGCAACATCGCCGACCTGCCCGTGGCGCTTCCGGTCGAGGTGTTCGGCGTCGGCGGCACCTGGATCGGCAACGCGCACGCCAAGGGCCACGACAACACCACCAGCGCGGCCGCGGGCGACGGCACCTACAGCAACGGCGACGGCTCGGTCGTCTCCGCCAACACGGTGACCGGCCAGGTCGCCTCCACCGTCGAGGCCTTCGGCATCGGCGGCAGCTGGATCGGCAACGCCTCCGGCCACGCGACCGAGGAGAAGGTCGTCGACGCGGGCGGCTACAACGGCACCCGGGGCAACGACTCGGGCGGCTCCGGCAACCTCGTGCAGGTGCCGATCGCCGCGCCGGTCGAGGTGTTCGGTGTCGGTGGCAGCTGGATCGGCCAGGGCATCGGCACCGCCGAGGAGACCAAGGTCGTCAAGGGCGGTGGCGGCGGCAACACCGAGGACGACAACGGCTTCCTCGCCGCCAACCTCATCTCCACCCCGGTGTCGCTGCCCGCGCAGGCGTTCGGCATCGGCGGCACGTGGATCGGCAACGGCTTCGGTGAGGCCACGGCCGACACCATCTCCCAGGCCGGTGACGACGTCCACGCCAACGGCGAGAAGGGCACCGGCGCGGGCAACATCGGCTTCGTCCCGGTGTCGCTGCCGGTGCAGCTGCACGGCATCGGCGCCAGCTGGATCGGCAACGCCGGTGGCACCAGCGACAACCTGACCGACTCGCTCGCGGGCGGCGACGCCAGCACCACGGGTGAGGGCGGCTCGGTCGCAGGCAACGTCGTCCAGGCTCCGGTGGGTGCCGCGGCCGGCGTGTTCGGCCTCGGTGCGAGCTGGGTCGGCGTCGTCTCCGGCGAGGCCGCCAACGACGTCGTGTCGGAGGCCGGTGGCGACACCACCACCAACGGCGACGGCGGCTCCATCGCAGGCAACGTGCTCAGCGCCCAGGCGCTGCCGGTGGCCGAGGTCTTCGGCTCCGCGGCCAGCCTGACCGCGGTGGCCACGGGCACCGGCGAGAACAGCACCGACGTGGCCTCGGGTGGGGACATCACCACCTCGGGTGTCGGCGGCGCGCTGTCCGGCGACATCTTCGACGTGCCGGTCGCGGCTGTCGCCCAGGTCTTCGGCGTGGCGGGCTCGGTCGGCGGCGTGGCGCACGCGGTCGCCGACAACACCACCACCGGAACCGTCGGTGGCGAGACCACCACGGCCGGGGCGCAGGAGGCTCTGTCCGGGCTGAACCACCAGCTGCCGCTCGGTGCGCTGGTGCAGATCTACGACATCCCGCTGAGCCTGGCCGGTGTCGTGTCGACGACCACCACCAACCTGACCGACATCTCGGTGGCCGGCGACGAGCCGATGATCAACATCCCGATCACCGGCGCCGAGCTGCCCGCCACGGGCCTGCCCGCGCTGTCGCGGTCGGTGCCTGGCCTGCCCGGGGCCGACGGCCTGCCCGAACTGGGCGGCCTGCCCGTGGGCGGTGCCGGTCTGCCCGAGCTGGGTGGCCTGCCGGTGGCCGGGGGCCTGCCCGCG
Organism: Prauserella muralis; assembly: GCF_003202285.1. Taxonomy (GTDB): domain Bacteria; phylum Actinomycetota; class Actinomycetes; order Mycobacteriales; family Pseudonocardiaceae; genus Prauserella_B; species Prauserella_B muralis. The sequence continues at coordinate 915,817 of NZ_MASW01000001.1, read as the reverse complement.
GCCGGTGCTCTGCCGCTCGCCGCCGGTGCGCTGCCCGGCCTGGGTGGCGGCCTGCCGGAGGTCAGCGGTCTGCCCGTCGGTGATGCCGGTCTGCCGCAGCTGAACACGCTGCCGGTGCAGGTCCTGCCCACCGAGCTGACGACGACGCTGCCGGGTGCGGGCGAGCGTGCCGACCTCCCCGAGGCCGGTCTGCCCGAGCTGCCGGGCCTGCCGGAGCTGGGCTCGCCGCAGCTGCCGGAGCTGCCCACCTCGGAGCTGCCCACCACGATGCTGCCCGCGCTGGACGCCGGCTCGCTCGCGCCGCAGGCTGACCTGCCCGCGCTGGCCCAGCTGGACAGCGGTTCGGTCGGCGCCTTCCAGGGCGTCCTCGACGGCTTCAACGTCAACGGGAAGTCGCTGGGCATCTGAGCACTCGACGGTTCGCTGAACTGACGAGGCGCTGACACCACACGGGCCGGGCCCGGAGGACCACGAATCCTCCGGGCCCGGCTTCGTCATGTCCGGCTGGTCAGCCCAGCTGCACGGACCGCTTGGCCAGCCCGTACCAGTAGCCGTCGATCACCGTGCGCGGCGCGGCGTCCCCGGCGCCGAGTGAGACGAACAACGGTGCGAAGTGCTCCGTTCGCGGGTGCGCGAGCTGGGCGGCCGGCGCCTTGCGCTGGAAGTCGAGCACCGCGTCGAGGTCGCCGGAATCCAGTGCCCTCGCACCCCACTCGTCGAACTCGGCCGACCAGGTGGGTGGAGCGCCATCGACACCGTCGACGGCACGCATCGCGCTCAGGTTGTGGGTGAAGAAACCGCTGCCCACGATGAGCACGCCCTCGTCGCGCAGCGGAGCGAGCTTGCGGCCGAGGTCGTAGAGCTCCCCGGGGTCCAGAGACGGCATCGACACCTGCAGGACCGGCACGTCGGCGGCCGGGAACATCTCGGCGAGCGGCACGTAGGCGCCGTGGTCGAGGCCCCGTTCGGGAGCGTCGTGCACCGGTGTCCGGGTGCTGTGCAGCAGCGTGCGGACCGAGGCGGCAAGCTCGGGTGCGCCGGGCGCGGGATAGGTCACGCGGTAGTAGCGCTCCGGGAAGCCCCAGAAGTCGTAGACCAGCGGCACCGTGGTGGTGGCGCCGAGCGTGAGCGGCGCTTCCTCCCAGTGCGCGGACACGATGAGGATCGCCGTCGGCCGTGGCAGCCGCTCCGACCATTCGGCGAGCTGGCGGGTCCAGGTCGCGTCGTCGGCCAGCGGCGGCGCCCCGTGGCTCAGGTACAGCACGGGCATGCGTTCTGCGACAGTGGTCATCAGCACGGCTCCAAGATTGAATGTTCAACTACAAGTATACGGAACAACCGCCGTCCGCGCGATATTCGTTCCGTCGCCGCCCCGCGACGGGCTTACGATGAGGCATGGTCGGGAACGTCCTGATCTACCTGGGAGTCGTCGTCACGCCGACGCTGGTGGCGGGGCTGGTGCTGGCCCTGCCGAAGCTCGGGCGTGCGCTGGCACGTCGCCGCCCACCGGCGCCCCCTGGTGCGCCGGTGGAGCGCATCGCCGCCGATCTGCGCCGGGTCCATCGCTCACTCACGACGCTGGCGCCGGACGCACCCGTCGTGCGGCGCCGCGCGACCTGTGAGGCCTACGACGCGCTGCTCGCGCAGGCGTGCCGGGCGGTCGGGGTGGAGCAGCGGCTCGGCGCGGTCGCGGGCGTGGACCGCGAGATCGAACGGCTGCGCCTCGAGGAGGAACTGCGCGCGGCTGGGCTCGTCATTCGCTGACCGGTCGCCGCAGCGGGCTACTGTCGTGATCATGACCGAGTCCCCGTCGTTGCGCGAGACCCGCACGTTCTACGACGCCGTCGCCGCTGACTACACCGAGATGGTTCGCACCGAGCTGGACGGCGAGGTGCTCGGCCGCGCGATGCTGGCCGCGTTCGCCGAGCGGGTGCGCGCGGCAGGCTCCGGGCCGGTGGCCGAGGTCGGCTGCGGGCCTGGCCGGATCACGGCGCATCTGCACGAGCTCGGGTTGGCCGCGTTCGGCGTCGACCTCTCACCGGCGATGGTGGCGATCGCCCGCCGCGAGTACCCGGGACTGCGCTTCGACGAGGGGTCGATGACGGCCCTCGACATCGCCGACGGCACGCTGACGGGCCTGGTGGCGTGGTACTCGCTCATCCACTCGCCACCCGGCGGGCTGCCGTCGGTGTTCGCGGAGTTCCGCCGGGTGCTCGCGCCGGGAGGGCAGCTGCTGGTGGCGTTCCAGGTCGGCGACGCGCCACTGCGGGTGGAACAGCCCTTCGGCCACGCCGTGTCCCTGGACTTCCAGCGGCTGCGGCCGGAGCGTGTCGCCGATGCGCTGGAGGCCGCGGGCTTCTCGGTGCGAGCCCGGCTGGTGCGCGAGCCGGAGGAGTCGGAGAAGGTGCCGCAGGCGTACCTGCTGGCGAGTAGAGCGTGATCACGGCATGGCGCCGGCCAGCACCGTGGTCACGACCTTGCGCACCGCCTCGGCCTCCGGTGGACTGTCCTTCCGCTCGGTGAACAGCAGATGGGCGGCACCGATCAAGGTGGGCGCGAGCGTGTCGATGTCGGCTTCGGCTGCGATGCGGCCACGGTCGCGCTCGGCGGCCAAGTAGTCGGCGACCATGGCCGTGTTCTCGCCGACCAGCGGGAATCGGGCCGCGCCAGCCGCCCGCAGCCGCCTGCGCAGCTCGTCTCTGGCGATGACCAGCACCACGATCGCCACCGTGGCCGGCTCGAAGCTGGCCAGCAGAGCCCCGGTCAGGTTGTCGGCGACGGTAGCTGTCCCGGCGGCGTCCCGGAGTGACGTGGCGCGAACCGTGATCCGCCCGATGCGGTCGAGCACCAGTTCGGTGAGGAAGGCGTCGAAGTCAGCGAAGTGCCTGTGCAGGACCCCTTTGGCGACGCCCGCCTCGGTGGCGACCGCCCGGCTGGTCAGGCTGTTGGCCCCGTCCCGGACAAGGATTCGCTCGGCAGCGTCGAAGAGCTGCTTGCGCGGGTCACGTAGCGCCAGGCCAGTCGGCACCGCACCTCCCTTCTCTCGCTGACAGCGAACGACCTTGCCGCGGGTGGGCACGTGCCCACTACAGTGGGCGCATGCCCACTATATCGCCCTCACCCGCGCCGGAACCGCACCGGCACCGGCAGCTGGCCGAGTCGTTCGGGATCGACCCCGAGCGGTACGACCGCACCAGGGCGGCATATCCGGAGGCGATGATCGAGCGGATCGCGGCCGCCAGCCCGGGCCCGCACTTCCTCGACGTCGGCTGCGGGACCGGTATCGAGGCCCGTCAGTTCCGGGCCGCGGGCCGCACGGTGCTCGGTGTCGAGCCCGATCAGCGGATGGCCGATGTCGCACGGCGTGCCGGATTCGAGGTCGAGGTCGCGACCTTCGAGGCGTGGGAGCCGGCAGGGCGCACCTTCGACGCTGTCGTTTCCGGTACGGCCTGGCACTGGGTCGACCCGGTCGCGGGTGCAGCCAAGGCGGCGCGGGTCCTGCGGCCTGGAGGCGTGCTGGCGCCGTTCGGACACGTGTACCAGCTTCCACCAGCCGTGGCGGAGGCCCTTGCCGCGGCATACCGGCGGATGGCGCCTGACTCGCCGCTGGGATTCAGCGGCTCGTCCGGGGCGTCGATCCTGGACGCTTACCAAGGGCTGTACGCCAAGGCCGCGGACGGAATCCGCGAGGTGGGCGGGTTCGACGAGCCCGTGCTGTGGCGCTACGACTGGGAGCGCACGTACAGCCGCGACGAGTTGCTGGACCTGATACCGACCTCGGGGGGTATCACCAGCCTGCCGCCGGACAGTGTGGCGGAGGTGCTGGCTGCCGCAGGCGCGGCGGTCGACGAGCTGGGCGGCATGGTCACCGTGCCGTATGCCACGTGGGGCCTCACCGCGACCCGCGCGGCCCGGCCGTGACCGGTGCCCACGTCCCACCGCGTGTGACGTGTCGATCTTGATTGACCTGGAGCTTTCGCGTTTGCCTCGCGGCGATGTCACCGAGTCCGGACCGACCAGGTCACATGGTGAACCGACATACCCACGTCACTCCTGAGCGAGGTCGGCGAAGCGGCTGTAGTGCAGCTGGTGCGCCACGCTGATCGTGCTGGTCGGGCCCGCGCGGTGCTTGGCGAGGATGAGGTCCGCCTCGCCCGCACGCGGGTCGTCGCGTTCCCACGCGTCCGGGCGATGGATCAGCAGCACCATGTCGGCGTCCTGCTCCAGCGACCCGGACTCGCGGAGGTCGGCGAGCATCGGCCGCTTGTCGGTGCGCTGCTCGGGGCCACGGTTGAGCTGGCTGATCGCGACCACCGGCACCTCGAGCTCCTTGGCGAGCAGCTTGAGCTGACGGGAGAACTCCGAGACCTCCTGCTGCCGGGACTCGACGCGCTTACCGGAGGTCATCAGCTGCATGTAGTCGACGACGATGAGCTTCAGGTCGTTGCGCTGCTTGAGCCGCCGCGCCTTGGCGCGGATCTCCATCATGGTCAGGTTCGGCGAGTCGTCCACGAACAGGGGCGCCTCGCTGATCTCGCTCATCCGCCTGGCGAGCCGCGTCCAGTCGTCGTCGGACATCCGGCCACCGCGCATGTCGGCGAGCCGGATGCGCGCCTCGGCCGAGAGCATGCGCATGACGATCTCGACGCGGCTCATCTCCAGCGAGAAGATGACGCTGGTCATGCCGTGCCGGATCGAGCACGACCTGGCGAAATCCAGCCCCAGCGTCGAGTTGTGCGTCGGAATCATGGTCCGGCCAGCCAGGTACAGGTGGTCGTCGGCCGCGACCTCGACGCACCGCACGGGCACGCTCGGTATCGCCCGCACATCCACGATGTACCGGTGGTGAGGCCGTGGCAGGCGTCCGGCGAGCCGCTCCTTCTGCTCCAGGTGCTTGCGCTCCAGCCAGAACACCCGGTCGTGCGTGGTGAAGTGCAGGGTGTACGCGGTCGAGCTTCGCTCGCCGCGTCCGCGCACCGCCTTCGTCGTCATCGTGCACCGATAGCCGAGGCTCGCGATGAGCTCGTGCACGTCCTCGGCGAGCCTGCGGTTGGTGACCGAGAGCTGGACGGCGCCGGACGCTGCCACGGTGCCGTCGGTGTCCAGCAGACCCGCCAGCAGGGCGCGGCGCTGCTCGACGGAGGCTCGCAGGTACTCCGCCGGAATGTGCTTGTCACCGAGTACGCCCAGCGTCCGGAGGACGGCTTGGACCGTGCCGTGACCGGACGAGGCATCGTCGACCGGCTCCGGCGGCGGGAACTGCAGGCCGTACAGCAGGTTGCCGTACGGTCGCGCGGACAGGCCGGCCTCGCCTTCGAGATACCAGATGATCTCGCGATCGGCCGTGGTGAACCTGGCGCAGTGGGAATGGCCGTCCCCCAGCCACGCACCGAGTGCGTACGGATGCAGCAGCAGATCCCGCTCCGGCAGGTCGATCGGCGCTGCGAGACGGACCGCATGATTGACCCTGCGATCCGCCGTGTCGCACCGCAGGGTCGCCGCGATCTGCTCGGTGGTGCGGACCTCAGCCGGCCTCCCGGCCCGGCGGGACGCGCGGGTGTCCGTCAGCCACTGGTGCCGCGCGTCGGCGACGAGCACGGAGCCGTCCGAGAACTCCACCTCGTAGCAGGGGCGGCCGTGCATGACGTCGGTCGCCGCGACGACGGTGGTCGGCCGTCCGTCCGCGCCGATCAGCTGGTCGCCGGGCCGCACCTCGCCCATCGTCGTCCAGCCCTGCGGAGTCGGCAGTGGCGTGTCGAGCGCCAGCGCCTTCCCGACGCCGGGCCTCGCGGCCACGATGATCATCTGTCCGGCGTGCAGGCCGTTGGTGACCTCGTCCAGGTCCACGAACCCGGTGGGGATGCCCTGCGCGGTGCCGCCCCGCGAGGCGATCGCGTCGATCTCGTCCATCGTGGGCTGGAGCAGTTCCTCCAGCGCGACGTAGTCCTCGCTCGTGCGACGCTCGGTGACGTCGTAGATCGCCGCCTGCGCGCGGTCGACCACCTCGTTGATGTCGCCGCCGTCGGAGCCGTCTGCCCCGTAGCCGTACTGCACGATGCGCGTGCCCGCCTCGACGAGCCTGCGCAGAATCGCCTTCTCGGCGACGATCTGCGCGTAGTAGCCGGCGTTGGCCGCGGTGGGCACCGTCGCGATGAGGGTGTGCAGATACGGCGCACCGCCGACCCTGGACAGCTCCCCGCGCCGCTCCAGCTCCGCCGACACGGTGATGGGGTCGGCGGGCTCACCCCGGCCGTAGAGGTCGAGGACGCAGTCGTAGACGGCCTGGTGCGCCGGGCGGTAGAAGTCGCCGGGGCGCAGCACCTCGACCACGTCCGCGATGGCGTCCTTGGACAGCAGCATGCCGCCCAGCACGGACTGCTCCGCCGGAACGTCCTGGGGCGGCTGCCTGTCGAAGCCGCCCTGTTCGGACGAGGCGAATGCGGGACCGCGGTCGTCGGTGATCGCCACCGGTGCGGGCACCTCCTCAAGACAGGGAATCGAACATCAGTTCGATGATATCGGATCTCGGCGGCGGGGCACCGGTGCGCCGGGCGCCGTGTCCACTGGTCCGCCGGAGCACGCTAGATCGCTCGGACGGACGAGTGCAATTCGGCTTGGGGACCGTCTTGTGCACTACCTGTGGATGAAGCCGTCCAACGAGTCACAAGCGAGCCGTGCCCTGTGTACAACGTGGGGAAGAACTGGGTGCATGTATCCGAATCCCCTGGTCAAGGCCTGTGTGTAAGGTGTGGAGAACTTTGTTGTAAGCCGTGCGGCGTGTCGCGTCGAGTCCCGTCGTCGGCGTGTCGCGCAGGGGCTTGTCACCAGGTGCGGGTTCCGCCTGTGGATGGAAACTACGCAGCGTTGAGTCGCCACTCGTTGGGCTGAACGGGTGGGGATGCCGCGGCGGCCTCAGCCGACGGGAAGCTTGCTCTGTGCTGTCCGCAGGCGCTCCACGAGCAGTTGCGGTGTGCCCGGGGTGAACGCGATGACCGGCTCGCCCGCGCCCGGCACCTCCTCGGTGAGCCAACGCCCCTCGGTGGTGTCGATGTAGTTCACCGGCCGCGCGACGCGCTCCCGCCTGCCGCTGCGTCCCCGCGCCGCGACGTAGAGGCTGCCGCCGCCGAGCCTGCGCAGGCCCAGCACGCGGCGCAGCTCGTCGGCCTCGCGGCTCGCCGCGCTCGGCCTTGCGCTGTGCAGGACCGCGACGTCCTCGCCGTCCGAGCGCCGCCGGCCGCCGGTCACCTGGCTCTTCGGTACCCGCAACGGCTGGCCGCGGCCAGGGCCGAGCCGAGGGATCTGGGCGACGAAGTTCTCCAGTACCTCCTCGGGACGCAGCGACACCAGCACCACACCCTCGTGCTCGGTGTTCCGCGCGAGCAGGAAGCCCTCACCGCCCGCGCTTCCCGCGAGCAGGGTGTAGTTCATCGCCCTGCCCTCGTGGCCCCCGTTGATCCAGGCGTAGTACTCCAGCGCGGGCCTGCTGAGCGCCTCGACCGTGGCCAGCAGGCCACTGTGCACCCCACCGCGTCCGGCCAGACCGTAGCGGGCCAGTTCGGCGTCCGCCCGCTCGTCGGCGGCCCTGCGGGCGCCCTCGTCCTCCCATACCGGGGTACTCGCCAGCACGGTGTGCGGCTCCGCGCCGCCACGGCGGATCAGATTGAGCAGGGTGCCCGTCGACAACGTCACCTGCCGGTCAAGCACGATCGTGTCCCTTTTCTCTTGTCGCCGACAACGCCCGCTATTCGCCGATCACCGGCGGCGCGGTCAGTTCGTCGGTGCCGAACAGCGAGTCGCCGTCCTCCTCGATGAGGAACTTCGACTGGCGCTCCTCGTCGTCGCTGCCCTTGCCGCCGCGGCCCGCGCCTCCCATGGCGCCCATGGGCATGCCGCCCGCCATGCCGCGGCCGCCCGCGGCACCCGCCGCGGCCGCACCGCCCGGCAGGCCCCCACGGCCCGCGCCTGCCGCGGCGCCGGGCGCGGAACCCGTGGACGACCCGGGGGTACCGGCCCCGCCCGCGCCGAAGCCGCCGCCGGGCCCGAAGGCGCCGCCGACGCCGCCCGCACCCGACCCGGAGCCGCCACCGCCGCCGAACCCGCTCGTCCCCGGGGTGCCGAAGCCGCCGCCGGAGAAATCGGCCGAGGGCACCTTCGGCGGGGTGTAGCCGGAGATGCTGGTGCTGTCGTCCCACTCCGGCGAGGTGTAGCCGCCGCCAGGGCTGCCGCCGGGGCCATAACCCCCGCCGTACCCGCCCGGCCCGCCCGGCCCGCCGATGTCGGGGATGCCGCCGGGTGGGTAGGCGCCGCCGCCTGCGCCGCCGCCCGAGCCGGACCCGGAGCCGCCGGGGCCCGGGATGCCGCCCGGGTAGCCGCCACCGGGCACACCCCCGCCACCGGGCAGACCTCCGCCACCCGGAACGCCTCCCCCTCCGGGAACGCTGCCGCCGGGTACGCCGCCACCCTGCCCGTCGCCGTCGTCACCGGGCCTGCCGTCGTCGCCGCCCGTGCCGTCGTCCACGTCGACGTCGCCGATCCGGCCGTCCAGGCCGGTGTAGGTCGGCAGGTGCTTGCCGTTGGACGCGCTCGCGTGGAAGTAGTCGTTGAACGCGTCGACGTTGGCCTGTGCCTTGGCGTTGTAGTCCTTGATCGCCCTGTCGGTGTCGGTCTCCCACGGCGTGACGTCGTTGAGGAAACCGCTCTCCGGCGGCTCCTTGGGCACCGGCTGCACCTTCGAGTACGCCGTGTTGAAGGCACTGGTCTGCTCGCCGAGATAGCGGTCGCTGTCCTGCAGCTTGGTGTGCGAGTCCTGCATCCACGCCTTCAGCGGATGTGCGCCCGCCTTCGCGGCGTCGGCGCTGTCGCCCTGCCACGCCTGGTCCATCAGCCTGTTCAGCGCGTCGATCTGCTCGACCCGCTGCGCGTACACCCGCTGCAGCGTGTTGGCCGAGGTCTGCCCTTCGGCCAGCGAGCCCGCGCCGGGGCCGGTCGTGATCTGCTCCCAGATCTGGTAGGCGTCGATCCGGCGCTCGCCCTCACCCGCCGAGTAGTTCCCGGCCTCGTCCTGAGTGGCGGCACCGTAGGCGGCCGCGCCGGCGATGATCGGTACGAGGAACAACGGCATGTCGGTCAACCCCCCAGGTTGGTGATGGCGGCCTCGGCCACCCGGTCCGCGACCGAGCACGGGTCGCTCACACCGGGGCCGTAGTCGTAGTTGGTGAGAACGAACAGCGTGTCGCTGTCGTTGAGCCCGACCCACAGTCCGCAGCCACCGTCGTCACGCTCGTCCAGGGTGGCCGTGTAGACGGCGGGGTACCCCGCGATCTCGGCGGGTTCGAAGTAGGCGTTGCTCGACCGCTGTTCGTAGACGGCGTCGAGCCCGTTCGCGTTCTCGGTGACGACGGACAGATCCACGCGGTTGCCGCGCTCCTGCTCCTCGTGCCACACGCACGCGGTGCCGCTCTCCCCCGATGGCCGCTGCTCCCCCTCGGCGAAACCCAGCGTGGCGAGGTCGGCCGCCGACAACGCCTCGCACGGGGAGGACGCGAGCGGCGCCGCGTCCAGCGGATCGGCGACGTCCGGCGCCTGCCCGCCGGCGCTGGTGGCTGGGCTGCCGCCCGCCGCGCTGGTGGGGGCGCCGGTCTCGGGTGTACCACCGACGTCGGATCCGCACGCGCCGAGCACGAGCGCGGCGGCGAGCACGCCGGTGGCAAGGCCGATGCGCGACCGTCCCATCAGGCCTGCTCACCCGCCCTGCTGATGTCGCTCTGCGACTGCTCGTCGCGAGTGGTGATCTTCTGCTTGGCCGCGCGCAGCGCCTCGATGTACTCGCCGACGTACTTCTGCATGCGCTGGTTGGCCTCCAGGAACGCCTTGCCCGACGGGTTCGCGAACTTCGCGAAGTCGCCGCTGGCGAACTCGCGACCGGGCGGTTTCACCGTGGCCATGCGCTCGGCGTCGTACTCGTCGGTCTTGAGGGCGTCGCGCAGGTCCTCCCACTGCCGGATGACGCCGTCGAGTTCCTCGGCCTTGAACGTGAAGCCGCCGCCGCCCGCGGGAGCGGGCGCTCCGGCCACACGGGGAGCCGCCATCTTCACCAGGCCGCCGACCGCCTTGCCCACGGCCGCGCCGCCACCACCGCCTGCGTCCAGCATCGCCCCGGAGTCCCCCTTCACCCTCAGTGATAGCCAAGTTTTGCCAGGCGGCGAGTGCTCGTCAAGCGGCACCCGTCCGCACCCGTTCACTCTGACGTGTGTACGGCCCCGCGCGTTCCCTCCCGGAAACGACGAACGGCGGGCCTCCCGTGTCCGGGAGACCCGCCGTTCGATGGTTCGTGAGCCGGCTCGACCGGCCTACTTGGCCGTGACCTCGATGTTCACGTCGGCGGTCACGTCCGGGTGCAGGCGCGCGGTCACCGCGTGCTTGCCGAGCGTCTTGATGTGCTCGCGCAGCACGATGGTGCGCTTGTCCAGCAGCGGCCCGCCCGCCGCCTTGATGGCACTGACGACGTCGGCCGTGGTGACCGAGCCGAACAGCTTCTGCGAGCCCTGGGCGGCCTTCGCGGAGAGCTGGATGGGGCCCAGCTTCTCCAGCGTCGCCTTGATCTCCCTGGCGTGGTCGAGGTCGCGGATGCGACGGCTCTCCTGTGCCCTGCGGATGGTGCGGACGTTCTTCTCCGCGCCCTTGGTCGCCTGGATCGCGAACCCACGCGGCAGCAGGTAGTTGCGCGCGTAGCCGTCCTTCACCTCGACGATGTCGCCGGGGCCACCGAGGTTCGCCACGTCGGTCGTCAGGATGATCTTCGCCATGTCTGACTCCCTTCTCAGCGAGCGGTGGAGGTGTAGGGCAGCAGCGCCATCTCGCGCGAGTTCTTCACGGCGATGGCGATGTCGCGCTGGTGCTGGCTGCAGTTGCCGGTGACCCGGCGGGCGCGGATCTTGCCGCGGTCGGAGATGTACTTCCGCAGCAGGTTGGTGTCCTTGTAGTCGATGTGCTCCGGGTGGCCCTTCTTCTCGGCCTTGCAGAACACGCAGACCTTCTTCTTCGGCTTACGAATGGGTGGCTTCGCCACGGTGATACTCCTGGGGAACTGGGTTGGTCTTGACGAGGACGAGGGTCAGAAGGGCGGCTCGTCGGAGAAGCCGCCTCCGCCGCCTGCGGGGGGCGCCGAGCCCCACGGGTCGTCGGCGGGTGCGCCGGCACCGCCGCCGCCGAATCCGCCGCCGCCTCCGCCGCTGCCGCGGCTCACCTTGTTGACCTTCGCGGTGGCGTAGCGCAGCGACGGGCCGATCTCGTCGACCTCGAGCTCGACGACCGTGCGCTTCTCGCCCTCTTTGGTCTCGAACGAACGCTGCTTGAGCCTGCCCTGCACGATGACCCGCGCGCCCCTGGTCAGCGTCTCGGCGACGTTCTCAGCCGCCTGCCGCCAGATGTTGCAGCGCAGGAACAGCGCCTCGCCGTCCTTCCACTCGCCGGTCTGGCGGTCGAAGGTGCGCGGGGTGGACGCGACCGTGAAGTTTGCGACCGCCGCGCCGGACGGGGTGAAGCGCAGCTCCGGGTCGGCCGTCAGGTTGCCGACCACCGTGATGATGGTGTCTCCAGCCATCGTGGGCCTCAGGCCTTCGCGGCGATCTTCTGGGCGGCCTTCGTGCCACGCGGGACCGTGCGCCGCACGACCTTGGTGCGCAGCACGGTCTCCTGCAGCGAGAGCTGACGGTCCAGCTCCTTGACCGCGTCCGGGTCGGACTGCAGGTCGAGCACGGCGTAGATGCCCTCGGCGTTCTTCTTGATCTCGTAGGCCAGCCTGCGACGGCCCCAGACGTCGACCTTCTCGACGCTGCCGCCGGAGTTGCGGATCACGTTGAGGAAGTTGTCCAGCGTCGGCGCGACCGTGCGTTCGTCGAGCGACGGGTCCAGGATGACCATTACTTCGTAATGGCGTGACACAACCACTCACCTCCTATGGGCTCATGCGGCCACGGACGATCCGTGACAGGAGGGTTGTCGGTTGTCCAGTGTAGAGATGGCCTACGACACCCTGCGCAGCACCCAGGTCCGCACCAGCGCCGCGGTGACACCGGCCAGCGCGACCACCGCCAGGAGCATGGGCAGCTGGACGGCACTCGCCGAGGGCCCGGCCGCCAGCGCGTCGGCGTTGCCGGCGTTGCGCACGTCGGCGGACTGCCCGCCGCCGGAGCCCTCGCCCGCGCCGTCGGCGCCGAGGATGCCGAACTCCGGCGACGACGGCTGGCCGGGAACCCCGCTCGACGGCGGGTAGCGCAGTCCCGGCGGTGCGGAGATGCCCGCGGCCGGCGCGGTCGCGGTGGGGATGCCCGTGTAGTCGCGCGGGGCCACCCTGGCGTCCCCGGTGCCCGCCACGCCACCGGGGCCGGCGTCCGTCCCCGCAGGGGAACCGCCGGTCCGCGGGGCGGGCGTGCCGCCCGGGTGGCCCGTCGAGGGCGGCGGCTGCGACGGTGACGACGGCGCCACGTAGTTGGCGGCGAACACCGGCAGCCCGCAGTAGCCTGCGACCTTGGCCGCGATCTTGTTCAGCGTCGTCTCCTGCGTGGAGGGCAGGGCGCCCAGTCCGGCCTCGTCCTTCAGCGCCTGCCGCACCGCGGCGCCGACGACGTCGCCCGCGACGACGGCGCGTTGCGCGTTGGGCACGGTGCCGACCGTGAGCTGCTCCTTGGCCACCTCGTTGGCGAGGTGATCGGGCCAGATGGTGATGTCGTGCACCAGGAAGATCGACTTGGCCTCCCTGGCGCCCTGGCGGACGAGGTCCTTCACCGTCGCTCCGGGCACCGCCACGGTGTCACCGATGCGTCCGGTGACGCTCGCCGTGCACGAGTCGGCCTGCAGCGTCGTCGCGGATGCCGTTCCCGCGCCGAGGACGGCGGAACCGGTGACCACGGCCGCCACTGCCGCCGTGGTGAGAGCCTTCCGGGCCAGGGCGGTCGCGGTGATCCGCACGTGAGCAGTCCTTTCGGGGGTTCGCCGTGAGCTGCCGAGATGTCGACATGAGTAACGAGACGGGTACGGACAAGATACGCGAAGAACCTTCAGCCTTCGCCGGTGTGCCTGCTCGCCGGTCTCAGTGGTTGGTCCGCAGCACCCACGTCCGCACGAGCGCGGCCGTGACGCCGGAGAGGGTCAGCACGGCCAGCAGCAACGGCAGGGTCGCGCCGTCCGCTGCGTCCCCGGAGCCCGACGGCAGCGCGTCGGCGCTGCCCGCGTTGCGGACACCGTCGCCGTCGCCGCGGCCACTGCCACCGTCGTCGGCGCCCAGGATGCCGAACTCGGGCGAGTAACCCGGGATCTGCCCGCCGTAGCGCACGCCGGGCGACACCGAGAACAGGCCGGGTGTCGCCATCGGCAACCCGGTGTAGTCGCGCATCGGCGCCCAGCCGGTGGTGTAGCCGAGCCAGGCCGCACCGGGAAGGGCCGAGCCGCCCAGCACGGGGCTGTTGGGCGCGGGCATCCCAGCCTGCCGGTTCCCGGACTGCGCCGGGCCCGAGGGGCCGGGCTGCCGCTGCTGGTCGGGCGGGGTGGCGGGGGCGGGCTGTCCGGGAGCGGGGTTCCGCGGCGCGGGCTGGGTGCCTCCGCTGCCGGACAGCGCGCCCGTCACCGTGCCGACGGCCTCTCCAGCGGTACGCGTGGTGCCCTCGACGGCTCCGCCGACCGCGTCGGCGACGGGCTCGCCGACCTCGGGCACGGGCGCGACGACCGTGTCCACCACTTTGACGGTGACCTTGCAGACGCCGCTGAGCAGCGAGCCGATCCCGTCGGTGACGATGCCGAGGTCGAGTTTGAGCCCGAGCGGCGTGACGCCCACGATGCGGTCACCGGGCGCCGCGGTGACCGTGCCGCCGCACGGCACCGTCTTGGTCTCCGCCATGGCCGTGGCCGGCGCGGCGAGCGCCGCCGACCCTGCCAGCACGAACGCGGCGGCTCCGACGGCGGCCACCCTGCTTCCGGACGCACGCATACCACAAGCCTCCCGGTTCCCTCTGCAGGGGACAACGAACCGGGAGGCCGAACGTGACGCGAAAGGTCCGGGTTCGCCCGTCTGGCGCTCCTACAACGCCTTCCGGCGCAGCCAGGTCCTGGCCAGGGCGGCGATCACCAGCACGAGGGCGACCACGGCCAGCAGCAGCGGCAACCGGTCGGGAGCCTCGGCGGACGGCAGGGCCTGGGCGGTTCCGGAGTCCTCCGTCCTGACGTCGGGCCCCGCGCCCGCGTCCGGCTGGCCGAGGTCGGGCGCCGCGGGCGGCGCCACCGGCGGGATCGACGCGGCGGGCGGAATGGTGATGGGGTCGAGCCCGGAGAAGGCGCTGACCGGTGTGAGCGGCCCGCCGAAGGGCGAGCCGCCGAAGGGTGAGCCACCCTGCGGGTTGCCCGAGCCCGTGCCGCCAGGGAGGTTCTCGTCTGGGCCGGTGCCGGAGCCGCCACCAGGGGTTTCGTCGCCGGGAGCGCCGGGGTCCGGCGCGGGCTCGTCGCCACCCGGGTCGCCGGGGTCGTCCGGCTCGGGCTCGTCGGGGCCCTCCGGCGGTGGCGGCGGCGGGACGACGCCCTCCTCCGGAAGGGCCTGCTGCACCGGCGCGGCAACCGTGTTCAGGGTCCGCTGCCCGGTGTCGCAGATACGGCCCGCGGGGTCGACCACCAGGTCCGCCCTGCTCACGCCGAGCCGGTCCAGCGCATCGGAGACCGGCAGCGACACCAGCGCGCCGGAGCCGGACCCGAGCCCGACGTCGAGCACGCCGGGCGAGTTGGCGGCCGCGCCGAGGTCCACGGTCAGCGGCTTGCCGTCCTCGCCCTTCAGCGTGGCGTCGCAGCTGCCCGCGACCACGGGCTCGGCGGCGTGTGCGCTGCCGGGGGAGGCCAGCAGGAATGCGGCTGCCAGGACGACGCCCGCGGTGCCGACCCGCCTGACCTGCCGTCGAAACCCAGACCCCATGAGTTCCTCGCCTTCACGCCGTCAGGACCCGCCCCGGGTCCGTGGAACTCCGGTCACCGTACTCGATCCGATCGGTCGCGAATCGTTACCCTCTTCCCATGCTGATCGGCGCGCATGTCCGCGATGACGACCCGCTGTCCGCGGCGCGGGAGCGCGGCGCCGACGCGGTGCAGTTCTTCCTCTCCGACCCGCAGGGCTGGAAGAAGCCGCAGCCGCATCCACAGGCCGCCGAGTTCGGCCCCGCCGGGGTGACGGTGTTCATCCACTCGCCCTACATCGTGAACGTGGCGTCGCTGAACAACCGGATCCGGATCCCGTCGCGCAAGATCGTCACGCAGCACGCCGACGGCGCCGCGCACGTCGGGGCCAAGGGCCTGATCGTGCACGGCGGGCACGTGCGCAAGGGCGAGGACGTCGCGGAGGGGCTGGCCAACTGGCGCAAGCTGTTCGAGCGCCAGGCCGAGCAGGGCGGGTTCGCCGTGCCCCTGCTCATCGAGAACACGGCGGGCGGCGAGGGCGCGATGACGCGCGACCTCGACATGATCGCCCGGCTGTGGGACGAGGTGGGCTCGTTCGGCGCCGGGTTCTGCCTCGACACCTGCCACGCCTACTCGGCGGGCTGGGACCTGGAGCAGGCCGTGGACAAGGTCCTGGCCATCACGGGCCGCATCGACCTCGTGCACCTGAACAACTCGCGCGACGAGTTCGGCTCGCAGCGCGACCGGCACGCCAACGTGGTCGGCGGCGACGGCACGATCGACCCGCGGGTGCTCGCCGGGGTGGCGAAGGCGGCGGGCGCTCCGGTGGTCGTCGAGACCCCCGCCGACGGCCAGGCCGCCGACATCGAGTTCCTGCGTGAGTTCGGCTGAACAGCGCTCGCCGCACCGGGTGCGGGTCGCGGTGCTGGTGTTGCTGTGCGGGCTGACGCTCGCCGCGGGACTGGCCAACAAGCTGCGCTGCACCGGGCCCGGCTTCGACGCCTCCGGCCGCAGCACGCCGGGCTACGCCGAACGCAACTTCACCGACGTCTGCTACTCCGACATCCAGTTCCTGTGGCTCGGCCGTGACCTGGACCGGCACACGTTTCCCTACGTGCACGGCGACCTCGAAGGGGACACGCTCGTCGGCGGCGCACTGGAGTACCCGGTGCTCACCGGGCTGCTCGCGTGGGCGGGCGCGGCGTTCGCGTCGAACGACGCCGAGTTCCTGCTGTTCTCCGCGGTCCTGCTCGCGCCGTTCGGCCTGCTCACGGCGTGGTTGCTGGGCAGGCTCGCCGGCTGGAGAGCCCTGCTGTGGGCGCTCGGTCCCCCGCTCGTGCTCTACGCGTTCCACAACTGGGACCTCGCCGCCGTCGCGTGCGCGGTGGGCGCGTTCTTCGTCGTGTACCGCGGCCGCGGCTCGAGCGCCACGCGGCTGGGGTGGGCGGCGGCGCTGCTCGGGATCGGGTTCGCGCTCAAGCTGTATCCCGGGCTGTTCGTGGTGCCGCTGGCCCTCTACGCGCTGGCGCACGCGGGACGGCAGGACGCCGCGCGTGTCGTGGCTATCGCCGCGGCGACGGCGGTGGGGATCAACGTGCCGTTCGCGCTCGCCGGGTTCGAGGGCTGGTGGGCGTCGTTCGAGTTCCAGGGGCAGCGAGCGGTCGACGGCACCACGAACTCGGTGTGGTTCTGGGGTGTGCGCCTGCTGTTCGGCAGCGGAGCCGAGGGTGCCGAGGCCTTCCAGTCCTTTGCCGACGTCGCCTCGCCGCTGCTGGTGCTCGGCTCACTGACGCTGGCGTGCCTGCTGGGCTGGCGCCGCTACCGAAGGGAGGGCACCTACCCGCTGCTCGCGGTGTCGGCCGCGGCGCTCGCCGGGTTCCTTCTGCTGCACAAGGTGCACTCACCGCAGTACACGCTGTGGCTGCTGCCGATGTTCGTGCTCCTGCGCGTCCGGTGGGGGTGGATCCTGGGTTACCTGCTCGCCGACCTGGCGATGGGCATCGGGATCTTCCGCTGGTACGGCGCACTCGGCGAGGGCGCGGGCGGCATCCACGAAGGCTTCGCCGCGCAGGCGGTGGTGATCGGCGTGTGGGGCAGGGCCGCGCTGCTGGCGGGGCTGTTCGTGGCGTTCCTTGCGGCCGAGCCCGCTCACGCCCTCGCGGACCGGCGGCGGACCACCACCACGTCGGGGGCGCCGTCGAGCACACCGCCTGCCGGGTCGTCGTCGCCGCTGGTGCGCACGACGTCCTCGGAAGGCCGGTAGATCTCCCGGATCACCAGCGCGCAGACCAGCACCACCACGAGGTCGCGCACCACCACGGTGCCGAGGAACCAGCCCTCGGGAAGCCCCTTGTTGTCGACGCCGAGGTAGTAGAACATCCTCGGCGCCCACACGAGCGCGTCGACGACCATCCACGCCAGCAGCAGGCGCCAGCGCGGGATCGCCAGCACGGCGAGCGGGACGAGCCACAGCGAGTACTGCGGGCTCCACACCTTGTTGGTGAGCAGGAACGCGGCGACCACGAGCAGGCACAGCTGGGCCACCCTCGGTCTGCGGGGCGCGGTGAGGCCGATGTAGGCGATGCCGGCGCAGCAGAGCAGGAACAGCGCCCCGCTCACGGCGTTGAGCCAGGTCGGCGTCTCACCGAACGACAGCGCACCGTCGAAGCCCGCCCACCCGGTGAAGTAGGACACGACGTTGTAGATCGAGTCGGGGTCCATGCCGCGCTCGGTGTTGAGCCGGAAGAACTCGGCCCAGCCGTCGGGGGTGAACACCATGAACGGCAGGTTCACCGCCAGCCAGGTGCCCGCGGCGGCCAGCGCCGTCCTGCCCCACTCGCGCACTCTGCCCGCGCGCAGGCACAGCACGAGCAGCGGCCCGAGCAGGAACAGCGGGTACAGCTTCGCCGCCGCGCCGATGCCGAGCAGGACCCCGGCGAGCGCGGGTCTGCGGCGGGCCCACGCGAGCAGGCCGACGGCGGCGAACGCGGTGGACAGCGTGTCGAAGTTGGTGAACGCGTGCACGATCACCAGGGGGGACGCGGCGACGAGCGCGGCGTCCCACGGTCGTCGTCTCGCCGTTCTGGCGACGGCCCACACGGTCACCAGCCAGGCCACCGCCAGGAACAGGGCCGTGAGGTTGAAGTAGACCGCCACCGGCAGCGCGCCGGGCAGCCAGCCTGCCGCCGCGACGCCGGTCCAGGCGTGCGTGAGCTTGGCGTTGACCCACTGGAACAGGCCGGTGAGCACGGGGTACTCCATGTAGCGCACCTGCTCGCGCTCCGTGCCCGCGTTCTCGACCCAGCTGGTGGCGTAGGGGAAGGTGTCCTCGCGGTCCAGCCGCTCCGCCGCGTACAGCGGGACGATGTCGGAGTAGCACATCGCCACGTACGGCCTGCCCGAGCGCCAGTCGAGCTCCGCCTGACCCTGGTCGTTGACGTACTGCTGGATGCAGGCCGCCTTGCCGAACCAGCCGAGCGTCAGCGCGACGACGGCGAGCAGGAGGCCGACCCGCAGCGGGGACCAGAACCAGTGCCTGCCCACGGCGGCGTGCTCGCCGAGCGGTCCGCCGAGCGGGCGGGTCGCCGCCGCGAGTGCGGGGTCCTCCCGGCTCGGGGCGACCCGCTGTGAAGGGTCCAGCGACATCGTGTCGGGCGTCGGTGCCGGACGCGGATCACGCATATCGCTGGACACCCGCCGCATGTTACGGCGTGGGCGCCCGGCCCGGTGACCACCGGGTGCCGGGTGCCCACAACCGGCGCGTCAGTTGTTGCCGCCGCCGCCCTCGGACGGATCGCGGCCCCACTCCCCGCCGGGCAGGATGCCGGTCGGCCGGGACGGGTCGTCGGTCTCCGTCTCGTCGGTGCTGGTCTCCGTCTCCGTGCTGGAGGTCGGCGTTGGCGTCTCCGTGGTCGGGCTCGGGGGCGGGGGCGGTGTCGTCGTCGACGACGTGCTGGACGGGGCGCTCGACGTGGGCGACGAGTCGTCCTCCTCCGGCACCGTCGGCACCTTGCCGATGGGCTCCACCTCGGGGAACTCGGCCTCCGGCATGCCCTCCAGGTAGAGGTTCATGAACTCCTGCCAGATCTCGCCCGGTAGGCCACTGCCGTAGATGGGACTGCCGCTGGCGTCGCGGATGGCGACCGTGTTGCGGTCGGCGCCCACGTAGCTCGCGGTCGAGATCTGCGGCGTGTAGCCGACCATCCAGGCCTGCGAGTTGTCGTTGACCGACTTCTCACCGTCCGGGCTCACGTACTGGTGGGTTCCCGTCTTGCCCGCGCACGGCCTGCCGTCGGCGCACGCGATCTCCGACGAGATCGGCACGGGCAGCAGCGACTGCGTGACGTTGCCCGCGATCTGCTTGCTCTTCTCCGGGTCGGAGCTGAACGCGGGTTCGCCCTTGGTGGCCGCCTTGGTGGTCTCGTCGAAGATCACGTCGCCGTCGGAGGTGGTGAGCTTCGCGACGAAGTGGGTGTCGTGCCGGACACCGTTGGCCGCGAACGTGGCGTACGCGCCCGCCATGTCGGTGGGCGTGACCAGCGTGTCACCACCACCGATGGAGATGTTGCCGTCGAGGCTGCCCATCGTGGCCAGGTCGCCGTGCTTCTCCGGGATGCCGGCGTCCAGCGCGGCGTCCACGACGGCCTTCGGGCCGAGTTCGTTGACCACCATGTCGTAGAACACGGTGTTGATCGAGCGTTCCATGGCCTCGGCCACGGTGCACTGCGGGCACTGCGCGTTCTCCGAGTTGCTCACCGTGACGCTGCCGAACTGGCGGGGCGAGCTGCCGTCGTAGACCTCGCCGAGCCCCTTGCCGCGTTGCAGCAGCGCCACGAGGTCGAACGGCTTGTACGCGGAACCGGGGTTGCGCGGGGTGTTGGCCCAGTCGATCTCGTCCACGCCCGGCTTGTTGGGACCGCCGTAGTAGGCGAGGACCCCGCCGGTTCTCGGGTCGACGGCGACCAGTGCTCGCTTCAGCCCGGCGGGCTGGTCGGCCATCACCTCGTTGACGGCGCGCTTGGCGAGCCGTTGCGCCCGCTCGTCGATGGTGAGGTAGACCTTGTAGCCGCCCGACTGCAGCTTCTCCTCGGGATAGCCCTTGGCCTCCAGCTCGGCCTTGACCCGCTGCTCGATGAACGCGTCGGGGCCGGTGATGGCGTCGGGCTTGGACTGCTCGACCGGGATGGGTGTGGGGACCTTGGCCGCGCGCCGCTCGGCTTCGGTGATCCACCGGTTCTTCACCATCTGGTCCATCACGTAGGTCCAGCGGCTCAGGCGCACCTCGGCGTTCTCGGAGCGGCCCGGCTGCTGGATCATGCCGGCCAGCAGCGCCGCCTCCGAGGCGTTGAGGTCCTTGGCGTCCTTGCCGAAGTAGGCCTGCGCGGCGGTCTGGATGCCGTAGGCGCCACGTCCGAAGTAGATCGTGTTGAGGTACGCCGTGATGATCTCGTCCTTGGACTGCTCGTTGTTCATCTTGAACGCCTTGACGAGCTCGGTCCACTTCCGGGTGTAGGAGTACTCCTCGTTCTGCGTGGCCTTCTTGATGTACTGCTGGCTGATGGTCGAGCCACCGCCGACACCGCCGGTGACCTGGTTCCACGCGGCCCGCATGATGCCGCTGATGTCGAAGCCCGCGTTGGTCTCGAACGTGGCGTCCTCCGCCGCGTACACGGCGTGCCGCACGACGGGGGTGATGTCCTCCGGCTTGAGGATGATCCGGTTGCCGCCGTCGGGCGGGATGTCCCTGCCCATCTCCTTGCCGTTGGCGTAGTAGAAGGTCACGACCTTGCCCTGTTCGGCGGCGACCTCCTCGGGGCTGGGCACGTCCACGAGGAAGTAGGTGATCGTGAACGCCAGCGCGGGCAGCACGAGAAAGATTCCGACGCAGGCGTACAGCGTGCGCCGGATGCGGCGCCAGCGGCGCTTCTTGCGCTGGGCGGGGGTCAGCGGGGCCTTGTCCGCGCCGGTCCCGTCGGGGTCCTCGTCGAACCCGCTCTCGTGGAACCGCTGGTCGTCGTCGGACCAGCGGTCGTCGTCGTAGCCGTACCCGTCGTGGTCGTCGTAGCCGTAGCCGTCGTGGTCGTCATGGCCGGTGCCGTTGTGGGCACGGTGTGTGATGAGTTCGGGTTCGCGGTCCTCGGGCGCGCCGGGTGCGGGCGGGACGAGGCCGGTCGGCTGGTCGGCGGCGGACCGTCCGCCCTGCTGCCGCGGAGGGGGCGGTGGCTGCCGCCGGACGTTCTGCGGCGGGCCGCCGGGAGGCCGGGACCCGGGAGGCGGCGGACCCTGCTGTCCCCTGCCGGGAGGGGGCGGCGGCATCGGCCTTCCGCCCTGGGGGTGGTGCGGAGGCACGCCCTGCCGGGGACCCGCGGGAGGCCTGCCCCCGCCGTCGGGCCTGCGGGGCGGGTGCTGTCCCTCGCCGCCCGGCCACTGTGGCTGCTGCGGGGACTGCGGGGGTTGCGGCTGCCGGGGCTGGCGCGGCTGCTGGGGGCGGACGTACCGCGGGGGTCGTTGCGGCCGGACGGGCTCGTCGCCCGAGGGCCACTGTGGCCCGGGCTCGTCACCGGACGGCCACTGGCCGTGCCTGCCGGACGGAGGCTCTTCCTCCGGCCAGCCGTGATTACCGTGGTCGTTCACTACAAGACCCTCCCAGATCGGCGCGTCGGGGTACGCCGTTCTGCGGACCGAACCCTAACTGCGTGGCGGGACTCCGCACCCAAGCCCGTGTGTGCCGTCACTGCCCTGCGGTCCTCCGCGGGCGGGGGTGCGGTGTTCCGGTACCGAGGACGTACGACTGGACCAGGTGGTTCCAGCCGCACGATCGGCAGACTTCCACTACGTAGACGGTGAACTCGCCGAAGAGGTTGGCCATGCGCTCCAGTTCCTCGGGCGCGCGGGCCGAGCCTGCCGCGTGCTTGAGCTCATCGCCGTAGACCCAGGAGACGTGGGTGAGGGTCTCCTTGCGGCACACCGGGCACGAGGTCTTGCTGGGCTGGCCGTGGAACCGGGCCGCCCTGAGCAGGTACGGGGTGGCGTCGCAGACGTCCATGGTGCTGACCCGGCCGGAGTGGAACTCGGCCAGCAGCGCACGGCGCTGTAGCGCGTAGTCGACGACCTGCCGCTGGTTTCGCACCACAACAGAGTACGTGGTTCGAGGCCGACGGTGACGGGGCGTTGGCCGAGGTGACCGCTGCGTGCCGCTCGACACGCCGCGCCGTTGATAACGGTTCGGTTAACTTGGCCAGGCCGAGGGGTGGATCGGAGGTTATCTGCGCCACTCCGATGTATCACCTCGATATAATGGGTAGGTAGGTTAGTGACGTCGCCAGCGTTTCACCGGCAACGCCGGGTGGTGGCGTTTCGTTCCCGGGAGGGGGTGCATCGTGCTGGAGTTCGCGATTTTGGGGCTGCTGCACGAAGCGCCCATGCACGGCTACGTGCTGCGCAAGCGTTTGCACGAGACGTTGGGCATGTTCCGGACGTTCTCGTACGGCTCGCTGTATCCGACACTGCGCCGGATGCTGCGGGCAGGCTGGATCGTCGAGGAGCCCGCCGACCCGGTCGCGGGATGGAACCGCAGGGCGAAGCGCGTGTACAAGCTCACCGCGGACGGCAAGGAGCGCTTCGCCGAGCTGCTTTCCGACGCCGGCCCGCAGACGTGGGACGACGAGGGCTTCGGTGTCCATCTGGCGTTCTTCTCGAGGACACCGGCCGACGTCAGGATGCGCATCCTGGAGGGTCGGCGCCGCCGGGTCGAGGAGCGCCGCGAAGGTCTTCGGGCAGCGTTGGCCAGGGCCGAGGAGAAGATCGACCGCTACACCCGTGAGCTGCACCAGCTCGGCCTGGAGACCAGCGAGCGGGAAGTGCGCTGGCTCAACGAGCTGATCGCGCACGAGCAAGCCGAGCAGCGAGGGACGCAGACCTTCAACGGTGGCTCGGCACGACCTACCCACACGGAAGACGAGTAAGGGAGATACCGGCATGGGCGAGAACCGCCGCGTAAGGGTGGCCATCGTTGGCGTCGGCAACTGTGCGGCATCGCTGGTCCAGGGCGTTCACTACTACCGGGACGCCGACCCGAGCGCGCGCGTGCCCGGCCTGATGCACGTTCAGTTCGGGGACTACCACGTGCGCGATGTCGAGTTCGTCGCCGCGTTCGACGTGGACGCCAAGAAGGTTGGGCAGGATCTCTCCGACGCGATCCTCGCCAGCGAGAACAACACCATCAAGCTGTGCGACGTGCCGCCGCTCGGCGTCGCCGTGCAGCGCGGGCACACGCTCGACGGGCTCGGCCGCTTCTACCAGGAGACGATCCAGGAGAGCGACGAGGCGCCGGTGGACGTCGCCGCGGCACTGAAGGCCGCCGAGGTCGACGTCCTGGTGTCCTACCTGCCGGTCGGCTCCACGGAGGCCGCGCGGCACTACGCGCAGGCCGCCCTCGACGCCGGTGTCGCCTTCGTCAACGCCATCCCGGTGTTCATCGCCTCCGACCCGGAGTGGGCGGCGAAGTTCGAGCAGGCGGGGGTGCCGATCGTCGGCGACGACATCAAGTCGCAGGTCGGGGCGACCATAACTCACCGGGTCCTCGCGCGGCTTTTCGAGGACAGGGGTGTCCAGCTCGACCGCACCATGCAGCTCAACGTGGGCGGCAACATGGACTTCAAGAACATGAAGGAGCTGGAGCGGCTGGAGTCGAAGAAGATCTCCAAGACCCAGGCCGTCACCTCGCAGATCGACCGCGACCTCGGCAAGGCCAACGTCCACGTCGGCCCTTCCGACTACGTGCAGTGGCTTGACGACCGCAAGTGGGCCTACGTGCGGCTGGAGGGCAGGGCCTTCGGCGACGTTCCGCTGAACCTGGAGTACAAGCTCGAGGTGTGGGACTCCCCGAACTCCGCGGGCATCATCATCGACGCCGTGCGCGCCGCGAAGATCGCCAAGGACCGCGGCATCGGCGGCCCGCTGCTGTCGGCGTCGTCCTACTTCATGAAGTCGCCGCCGGTCCAGTACGACGACTCGACCGCGCGGGACTCCGTCGAGAAGTTCATCAACGGCGAGGTCGAGCGCTGAGGGCGCCGGCACCGCTGCGCTGAAGGGGCGCCCGGGCCGCGGTCTCCGCGGTCGGGCGCCCTTTCGCGTGCCCGGTCGCCTGCTCAGGCCGCGAGCGCGCGCAGCGCCGACGGCAGCGCACCGACGTCCGGGATGGTGGCGGCCACCTCGGCCAGCACCGCCTCGTCGGGCGGGAAGTGCGGGTTCGGCACGCCGATCACGGTCATCCCGGCCGCGAGCGCCGCACGCAGGCCGTTGGTCGAGTCCTCCACGGCCGCGCACGACGCCGGGTCCACGCCGAGGCGTCCGGCCGCCTCGAGGTAGACGTCCGGGGCGGGCTTTCCCGCGCTGACCTGTTCGCTGGACACGGCGACGCCCACCAGGCCGGTGAGCTGCGTGGCGGACAGGAACGCGTCGATGAGCACGGGCGGCGACGAGCTGGCGATGGCGACCGGATAGTCGGCGGCGACCGTGCGCACGGCCTGTTCCGCACCGGGCAGCACGGGCGGGCCCTCAGCGTAGCGGCGGGTCATCTCGGTGACGACGAGGTCAGCGGCCCGTTCGGGCGTGAGCCGCGCGCCCAGCTCCTCCACCAGGTAGGCCGCCCATTCCGGCGTGCTCATCCCCTGCTGGGCGCGGGTGGCCTCGGGGGTCCACCGTCCGCCGTGCTCGGCCACCACGGACCTGCGCACCTCGTCCCACAGCTGTTCCGAGTCGACGAGCACCCCGTCGAGATCGAAGATCACGGCTCTCATGTCCCGCAGCCTACGTGTGCGCGACATTACTTCGCGTAGCTAAGCAATAGCGTTAGCCTTGCTAAGGAATGTGGAGTCGCCGGCTGCTGGCCCCAGCAGCGAGGAGGAACCCGCCGCCGATGAGCAACGATCACCACTCGAGCCTGCTCGACGCCGTGCGCGGTCAGCCGAAGCAGGTCTGGATCACCGCGTTCGCCGCCGTCATCGCCTTCATGGGAATCGGGCTGGTCGACCCGATCCTGCTGTCCATCGCCGAGGGGCTGCACGCGAGCCCTTCGCAGGTGACGCTGCTGTTCTCCTCCTACCTCGGCGTCCAGGTGGTGGCCATGCTCGGGACGAGCGCGGCCGCCGCCCGGTTCGGGGCGAAACGCACCGTGCTTGCCGGGCTGTCGCTCATCGTGCTCGCCACCGCGCTGTGCACGGTCGCGGGTTCCATCGAGGAACTCGTCGGCCTGCGTGCGGTGTGGGGACTCGGCAACGCGTTCTTCATCGCCACCGCGCTTGCGGTGATCGTCGGGGCCGCGACCGGCGGGCAGGCGGGCGCGATCCTGCTCTACGAGGCCGCGCTCGGCCTCGGCCTCTCCGTCGGGCCGCTGCTCGGCGCCCTGCTGGGCAGCATCTCCTGGCGCGGCCCTTTCCTCGGCACCGCCGTGCTCATGGCGTGCGCGCTCGTGCTGTGCGCCGGGTTCCTCACCAGCGACGCCCACGAACGCAGGCCCCGCATCGGCGTCCTCGATCCGCTCAGGGCGCTGCGTCACGGCGGCCTGCTGCGGACCTCGCTCGGCTCCGCCTGCTACACCGCCGCGTTCTTCGCCGTCCTGGCGTGGTCGCCCTTCGTGCTGGAGTACGGCGCCATCGCCATCGGGCTCATCTTCTTCGGCTGGGGCGTCTGCGTGGCCGTGGCCGGCGTGGTGCTGGCGCCGCGGCTCGCGGCGCGCCTCGGCGAACGCGGGGCCACGATCGTGTCCGTGCTCGGCTACGCCGTGCTGATGCTGCTCATGGCCGTGCCGAGCAAGCCGCTGCTCGTCGTGGCGATCATCGTCAGCGGACTGGTGTCCGGCCTGCTGAACACGTTGTTCACCGGCACAGCCATGTCGATCAGCGGCGCGCCCCGCCCGGTGGCGAGCGCGGGATACAACTTTTGCCGGTGGCTCGGCGGTGCGGCCGCGGCTACTCTCGTCGGACATGTCGCCGCCTGGCTGGGCTTCCCGCAGAGCCCATATCTGGTCGCGGCGGCGCTCTGTCTCGTGGCCGCCTGCCTGCTGGGCATCCGGGCACGCGGGACGGATCCGCACACCGTGCCCGCCGGGGCGGTGTTCGTCGGCGACAGTGCCTGAGCCGGTCCCAGCCGTCCGAGCCGTTCGCCCTTCGTTCACCTGGAAGACCGCGTGGGCTTGCTTTGGGCACTTACCGTCACACGCGTTCCCCTGACTGAGTGACTGGAGGGCTTGTGTCCGTCGAGCCGAGACGTCTGCTGCCGCTGCTGGGTTCCCACCGAACGGGCCGTTCCGCGGTCACGTGCGAGTACCGCTGCGGCAACGCGTGCGCGCACCCCGCGCCGAACCGGTCCGAGAACGAGTACTTCGGCGACGTCGTCAAGAACGTGGTCTCCCGCCGGGGCGCACTGCGGGCCGGGGCGGTGCTGAGCGCCACGGCCGCGGGCTTCGCCGCCCTGTCGGGCACCGCCGCCGCGGTGCCGCCCGCGCTCGCGGGCCGCGGTGGCCACCACGGTCGGCCAGGGCGGCGCGTCCCCGGCACCGACTTCGAGCCGGTGGCCCCCAACACGGCCGACGCCGTCGTGGTCCCCGAGGGCTACGAGCAGCGGGTCGTCATCCGCTGGGGTGACCCGGTGCTGCCCGGCGCGCCCGCGTTCGACTTCTTCAACCAGACGGCCGCCGCGCAGGCCAGGCAGTTCGGCTACAACAACGACTTCGTCGGGCTCATCCCGCAGGACCCGCAGGGCTGGCGCAACCTGCTCGTGGTGAACCACGAGTACACCAGCGAGACGGACATGTTCCCGGCCGGCACCTACGACGAGAACAACCCGACCGAGGAGCAGGTGCGGATCGCCTGGGCCGCCCACGGTCTCACGGTGGTGCAGGCACAGCGCGACCCCCGCGGCGGGCTGAAGGTCGTGCCGAGCCGCTACAGCAGGCGCATCACGATGGACACGCCGTTCGAACTGCGCGGCCCCGCCGCCGGGTCGGACTACCTGAAGACCTCGGCCGACCCGGGCGGCCGCACCGTGCTCGGCACGCAGAACAACTGCGCGGGCGGGGTCACGCCCTGGGGCACCGTGCTCTCCGGCGAGGAGAACTTCAACCAGTACTTCGCCAACGGGGGCACCGTCACCGACCCGGCCGCCGCCGAGCGCCTTTCCCGCTACGGCATCCGCGGCGGCGCCACCAGCCGCAAGTGGGAGCGCTTCGACAAGCGCTGGGACATCGCGCAGGAGCCGAACGAGGTCAACCGGTTCGGCTGGATCGTCGAGATCGACCCGAACGACCCGCACTCCACGCCGGTCAAGCACACAGCGCTCGGACGGTTCAAGCACGAGGGCGCCAACATCCAGATCGCCAGGGACGGCAGGGTCGTCGTCTACATGGGTGACGACGAGCGCTTCGACTACATCTACAAGTTCGTCTCCAAGGGCAAGGCCAAGCGGGGCACGAGCGCCTACGCCCGCAGGCACAACTCGCGCCTGCTCGACGACGGCACCCTCTACGTCGCCCGGTTCACCGGCGACAGCCCGGCGAGCGAGATCGACGGCAGCGGCGCGCTGCCCTCGGACGGCGAGTTCGACGGCACCGGCAGGTGGATTCCCCTCGCCAGCGGCGACAAGTCCTTCGTGGACGGATTCACCGCCGAGGAGGTCTACGTCTTCACCCGGCTCGCCGCCGACAAGGTGAGCCCCACGAAGATGGACCGCCCCGAGGACGTCGAGCCGAACCCGCACAACGGCCGCGTCTACGCGGCGCTGACCAACAACAGCGACCGCGGTGCGGCGGGCAAGGGCGCGGCCGACGAGGCCAACCCTCGCAACGGCAACCGCAACGGCCACGTGCTGGAGTGGGAGGAGCACCGCGGCGACCACACGGCGACCACGTTCTCGTGGCGCCTGCTGCTGGTCTGCGGTGACCCCGCGGCCGCCGACACCTATTTCGGCGGCTTCCCCAAGGACCAGGTGAGCCCGATCTCCTGCCCGGACAACGTGGCGTTCGACGGGCACGGAAACCTGTGGATCTCCACCGACGGCAACGCGCTCGGCTCGAACGACGGCCTGTTCTCGGTGCCGGTGGCAGGCCCGGACCGCGGCCAGGTCAAGCAGTTCCTCACCGTGCCGGTCGGCGCGGAGGCGTGTGGTCCCGTGGTGACCGACGACCTCGTGCTCGTCGCGGTGCAGCACCCCGGCGAGGGCGCGGGCGCCGCCGACCCCGACTCGCACTGGCCCGACGGCGGCACCGCCAACCCGCGGCCGTCGATCGTGTCGGTGTGGAAGAAGGGCCGCTGGGGCGCGGGCAGGATCGGCTACCGGTAACCGTGCGGCGTGGCCGGCCGTGCCCCCTACGGTGGGGGCATGGCTGACCAACCTCTCGCACTCGTCACCGGCGCCTCTCGCGGAATCGGCGCCGCCACCGCCCGCGCGCTCGCCCCGACGCACCGGCTGCTGCTGGGCGGGCGGGACGAGCAGGCGCTCGCCGGGCTCGCGCGGGAGCTGCCCGACGCGCGGCCGTGGCCGGTGGACCTCACCGACCCGGCCGCGCTCGCGTCGGCGGCGGCCGAGTGCGCCGAGCTGCACGTGCTCGTGCACTCGGCGGGCGTGGCGCGGCTCGGGCGGGTCGAGGACTCACCAGCGGAGTCGTGGCGGCACAACCTGGAGGTCAACGTCGTCGCGGTGGCGGAGCTGACCCGGCTCCTGCTGCCCGCGCTGCGGGCCGCGCACGGCCACGTCGTGCTGATCAACTCCGGGCAGGGGCTCGCCGCGCGGGAGGGCTGGGGGCCCTACGCGGCGAGCAAGTTCGCCGTGCGGGCCTTCGCCGACGCGCTGCGTGCGGAGGAGGAGCCGCACGGTGTGCGCGTCACGTCGGTGTACCCGGGCCGCACGGACACCGAGATGCAGCAGGCGGTCGTCGCCGGCGAGGGCGGCGAGTACACGCCCGAGAAGTACCTGCGGCCCGAGTCCGTGGCCGCCGCCGTGCACGCCGCCGTGTCGGCGAGCCCGGATGCCCACCTCACCGAGGTCACCATCCGCCCCCGCCCCAACCGCTGACCGCCGCCCCCAAGCTCCCCAATGCCACATTCGTAGCGTTCAACTTCCCCAATGCGGCATTCGTAGCGCCCGCCCGTCTCCCACCACCACCCAGACGGAGGCGCTCCGCGCCGCTGCGCCGATTCAGCGCCACCAATGCCGCATTGGGGAGACGTGGCGGGGGTGTCAGGCGCGGAGGCGGGCGGCGGCGGTCGCCACCTCGGCCTGCGCGGCGGCGCGGTCGACGCGCAGCGGCTCCCCCTCGCCCACCACCTGCTCACCGGCCACCCACACGTCGCGCACCCTGCGGGAGCCCGCCGCCCACACCAGGTTCGCCAGCAGCTGGTCGTCGGGAACGTCGAGCCCGGTGGCGAACGCCGGGTCGTCGAGGTCGATGTGCACCACGTCGGCCCAGCGGCCCGCCTCCAGCGCGCCGATGTCGTCGCGGCCGAGCGCCTCGGCGCCGCCGCGCGTGGCCAGCAGCAGCGCGTCCGCGGCCGTGAGCACGGTGGAGTCCTGAGTGGACAGCCGCGCGAGCATGGTGGCCAGCTGGATCTCCTGCCACAGGTCCAGGTCGTCGTTGCTGGCCGGGCCGTCGGTGCCCAGCCCGACCGCCACCGACGCCGCGCGCAGATCGGCCAGCCTCGCGATGCCGGACGCGAGCTTGCCGTTGGACCCCGGGCAGTGTGCGACGCCCGCGCCGTGCGCGGCGAGCACCGCGATGTCCTCATCGGACAGATGAACGGCGTGCGCGGCGATCAGCCTGCCGTCGAGCAGCCCCGTCTGGCGCAGCAGCAGCGGCACCGAGCCGTGCTCCGCGCGCTGCCGCTCGTCCTCGTCCGCCGCCTCCGCGACGTGGATCTGCACGAGCGCCCCGCGCGCCGCCGCCGACTTCGCGATGAGCCCGAGCGCCTCCACGGGCAGCATGTACGCCGAGTGCGCCGCGTAGGACAGCTCGACGCGGTCCCCCGGCCCGAAGCGCAGCCCGTCGGCGTCGATCCAGCGTTCGGTGGCCGTGATCATGCTCCGCCAGTCCAGCCCAGGCAGGTCGATGATCGGGCCGCCAAGCACCACCCTCGCGCCGGTGGCGAGCACCGCGTCGGCGACCTGCTCGGCGTGGAAGTACATCTCGGCGCTCGTGGTGATGCCGTGCCGCAGCATCTCCACCGAGCCGAGCAGCATGCCGGCACGCACGTCGCCGGGCCGCAGCTTCGCCTCGGCGGGCCAGATCACCTCGCGCAGCCAGCGCAGCAGCGGCAGGTCGCCACCCATGCCCCGCAGCAGCACCATCGGGCTGTGCGCGTGCGTGTTGACCAGACCCGGCAGCAGGATGCCCGGAAGCTCCCGCACGGGCGACTCGGCAGGCGGCGCCTGCGCGGCCGGGCCGCAGTAGCTGATCCGCCCGGCCTCGTCGATGTCCACCACGCCGTCCCGGATCACGGAGCAGCGGGCATCGGCGGGCAGGACGACGGGAGCATGCAGGCGAACGGTCATGCTGGCAGATTCTAGTGTCGCGCCCGGGTGGCCCCCGGCGATTACCAGGCACCGAACGAGAGGAGCCGGACATGGACGTCGAGGCGAGCCGGGTCATCGCGGTGGCACCGGAGCGGGTCGCGGCCTACGCGATGGACTGGCGCAACGACGCACGATGGACGCAGGGCATCAGGAACGCCGAGCTCACCACCGAGGCGCCGGGCGGCGGGTTCGGTGTCGGCGCCGAGGTGACCCGCACCGCGTACTTCCTCGGCCGCAGGATCGACTACGTGCTGCGGGTGGTCACCCACGAGCCGCCGTCGATGCTGGAGATGACCTCGGTCGCCGGGCCGTTCCCGATGCACGTGACCTACACCTTCGCCGCGCACCCACAGGGCACGCTGGCCACCATCCGCGTCCGCGGTGACGCGAGCGGGTTCTACCGCGTCGCCGGGCCGGTCATGGCACCGCTGGTGCGCCGCAACCTGCGCAAGGACCTGCGCGACCTGGCAGGCCAGATCGGCTGAGGGGCGTTCAGCCGTCGTCCACGATGCCGTTGCGCCACGCCCAGGCGGCGATCTCCACGCGGTTGCGCGCCCCGATCTTGCTCTGCACCGACGCCAGGTGGGTCTTCACGGTCGACAGCGACAGGTACAGCTCGGTGCCGATCTCGGTGTTGGTGAGTCCCCTCGCGGTCGCCTTCACCACGTCCAGCTCGCGGGCGGTGAGCGGCTCCGCGGGCTGCTCGGGTGCGGTGCGCGCCTTCGGCTGGCCGCTGAAGTGCCGCAGCAGGCGCACCGTGATCTGCGGCGACACCAGCGCGTCGCCCCGGGCGGCCGCGCGCACCGCCTCGATCAGCAGGCCCGGCCCCGCGTCCTTGAGCAGGAAGCCGGACGCACCGCCCTGCAGCGCCGTGTTGACGTACTCGTCGAGGTCGAACGTGGTGACCACGACCACCTTCAGCGGGTCGGCGACGTCCGGGCCGGCGAGCTGCTTGGTGACCTCGAGGCCGTCCATGCCCGGCATCCGGATGTCCAGCAGGCACACGTCCGGGCGCAGCTCGCGCGCCTTGCGCACGGCCTCGATGCCGTCGGCGACGTCGGCCACCACCTCGATGTCGTCCTGCGCGTCGAGGATCATGCGGAAGCCGATGCGCACCATGTCCTGGTCGTCGGCGATCAGTACCCGGATCACTCCCCAGCCGCTCCATCCTCGCCGTCCAGCGGTATCCACACCTCGACCAGCCAGCCACCGTCCGGGCCGGGGCCCGCGGACAGCCTGCCACGCAGCAGCTCCACCCGCTCCCGCATGCCGATCAGACCGTATCCGCCCGCGCCGCCCGCGGGCGGGCCAGGCCGGGCGGTGCCGTTGTCACTCACCCGGATGTGCAGTTCGCCGCCCTCGGCTCGCGCCGACACGGTGGCGAGCGTGGCTCCCTCGGCGTGCTTGCCGACGTTGGTGAGCGACTCCTGCACCAGCCGCAATGCCGAGCGGGCCACCTCCTGTGGCAGGTCGGGCGGAAGGTCCAGGTCGATCTCGGTGGGCACGCCGTGGTTGTTGGCCTCGACGAGCCGCCGCAGGTCCGCGGCGAGGTCCGTGGTGGCCTGCTCGCTGAACTCGCTGCTGCCCGCGGGGGCGTCGCCGCGCATGCTGCGCACGAGCCTGCGCATGGCCACCAGGGCTTCGGTGCCCGCCGTCTCGATCTGCCCGAGCGCGTCCACCACGACCCGGGGATCGCGCTCGCCGAGCATCCTGGCCGCCTGCGCCTGCACCACGATGCCCGTGACGTGGTGGGCCACGACGTCGTGCAGCTCCCTGGCCAGCGCCATCCGCTCCGCGGTCTGCGCGTCCGTGACCGCCGCCTCGACGGTCTTGATCCGTTCGGCCTCGCGGGCCTTGAGGTAGAGGCCGAGCGCCACCGAGATGCCCAGCAGCAGCACCGCCGCCAGCACCATCATGCGCAGGCCCTCGATGCTCTCGGTGGGCCGGTTGGTGAGCGAGGCGATCGCGACGGCGACCGACAACAGTCCGATGTGGGCACCCGCGCGGCGGGGAGACTGGTGACGCACCAGCGTCACGACGACGGCCATGCCCGACAGCACCTGCGTGGGCGGGATGCCGCCGAACGCGCTGTAGCTGGTGTCGGTGTTGCCCACCCACATCAGCAGCGCCGACAGCAGGATCAGCGCGGCGAGCCCCAGTGCCGCCCGGGTCGGGTAGCGCACGGCGAGCACCGTCACGGTGGCGGCCGCGGCCGAGCACGCGAGCACCAGCGCGCCGTCGAGCCCGGATGCCGCCGCCTGGAACATCTCCAGGAACAGCGCCAGGCTCAGCCCGCCGACCAGTGGCCACTGGCCGCGCAGCAGCTCCGGCAGCGTGTGGTGCCGCTGCGACTCGGCGGGCTTGCGCAGCTGCACCCCCACCCCCACCGCGAGCGCCAGGAGCACGAACCCGCCGACGAGCGTCTGGATGAGCTCGTCGCCGGAGTACGCCGACCACCCGCGGCCCACGACGGCCAGCAGCGTCGCCGACACCAGCCCGAAGACGCTGACGAACGCGATGCCACCGCGCGTGGCGCGTACGCACAGGTACACCAGCTCGAAGCCCGCGACCGTCTCGGCGAACGAGATGTCCGACAGCAGCGCCGTGTAGGCGTTCGCGTCGGTCGCGCGGAGCAGCGCGGTGGACAGCACCAGCGCCGCCGAGCCCGCCCAGGTCGCGGTCACCGGCTGGCTGCGGGCCCACACCGCGCAGGCGGAGATCGCGACGATGCCGGGCAGCAGCCACAGGTCGCTGCCTAGGGGCCCGATGCGGTCGACGCTCGCCGGCACGATGATCACCAGGTCGGTGAGCAGCGCGGCGAGCAGCACGATCCCGGGCAGGCCGAGCCACTGGAAGGCGGCGGCGAGCTTCCCGCGAGCAGGGGGTAGGGACACAACGCGACGGTAGAGGATTCCCGCCCGCGCGCACCTTGGCCGTCAGGCCGGTGCCGCCTCGGCCGTTCGGCCGAGGCCGCGTGGTCCAGTCCTGGCCGTCTGTCCGAAGTGCCCGGCCCGGCCGGCGCGCGAGGCTACGGATCATGCATCCACAGACGACAGATCGACCGGGGCAGCTGACCGCCGCGGCGCCCGCGCTCGCCGGGCGGAACCTGGTGAAGCGCTACGGCGCCCAGTACGCGCTGGCCGGGGTCGACATCGACATCCAGCCGGGTGAGGCGGTGGCGATCGTCGGCCCGTCCGGCTCGGGCAAGACCTCCCTGCTGCATGTGCTGGCGGGCATCCTCAAGGCGGACTCGGGCGAGGTGCTGCTCGCCGGGCGCCGGATCGACCAGCTCGGCGAGACCAAGCGCAGCGAGCTGCGGCGCACCGAGTTCGGCTTCGTGTTCCAGTCCGGCATGCTCGTGGCGGAGCTGAGCGCCGAGGAGAACGCCGCGCTGCCGATGCTGCTCGCGGGCGCGGCCAGGGGCGAGGCGCTGGGACGGGCCCGCGAGTGGCTCGGCAGGCTCGGCCTTTCCGGCAAGGAACGCAACCGGCCCGGCGAGCTCTCCGGTGGCGAGGCCCAGCGCGTGGCGATCGCGCGGGCGCTGGCCCACCGGCCGAGCGTCATCTTCGCCGACGAGCCCACCGGCGCGCTCGACACGCGAACCGGCCGCGACACGATGGACGCCCTGCTGGGCGCGGCGGGCGAGCACGGAGCGGCCGTGGTGATCGTGACCCACGACCGCGACCTCGCCGACTCGGTGCCGCGCACCGTGGCGATCCGCGACGGCCGCATCGACACCGCGGGGGGAACGGCATGAGCAGCGTCCGGCTCGCGCTGCGCGTGCTCAGAGTGGACGGGCGCACGCGGACCTCGGCGATCCTCACCGGGCTGGGGGTGGCGGTGGCGACCGCTCTGGTGCTGCTGCTGGTGGGCCTGCCGTTCGCCACCGAGGCGCGGGGCGAACGGTCCATGTGGCAGGAGCCGTCCTACTCGTCGGGGGAGGACGGCCCTGCCACGCTCCTGCTCACCTCCAGCGAGGACTACGCCGACGGCTCGAAGGTCGAGCGGGTGGACGTCGCCCCGCTCACCGATCCGCGGGCGATCGACCTGCCGCCCGGCATCGACCGGCTGCCGGGACCCGGCGAGACGTTGCTGTCGCCGGAGCTGGCCCGGCTCGTGGACGGCACGCCCGGATCGCAGCTGGGCGACCGTTTCGGCGAGGTGGTCGGCGTGCTCGGTGAGGACGCCCTGCAGTACCCGGACCAGCTGGTGGCGCTCGTCGGCCACACCCCGCAGACGATCACACCGGGCGCGCTGCGCCAGGACGGGTTCGCGGTCGGCGGCGCCGAGCAGGACCCGTTGCTGCAGTTGCTCGCCGGGGTCGGTGTGGTGGTGCTGCTCGTGCCGAGCCTGGTGCTGGTCGCCTCGGCGGCCCGGCTGACGGCGGCCCGCAGGGAACGCAGGCTCGCCGCGCTGCGGCTGGCCGGTGCCACGCCGCGGCAGGTGGTCGAGATGGTCGCCGCCGAGACGGCGATCGCCGCGGTGGGGGGCGCGGCGATCGGGTTCGCGGTCAGCCCCGTGCTGCACTCGCTGGCCGCGCACGTGCCGTGGAACGGCGGCACCTGGCAGCCGGGTGACTTCACCCTGCCACTCGCCGTCTCGCTGCCGATCACCGTCGCCATGCCCGTGCTGGTGCTGCTCGCCGCGGTGCTCGCCCTGCGCAGGGTGGTGAGCACCCCGCTGGGGGCGGCGGGCTCCCACGCGCGCAAGCCGCTGCACTGGTGGCGGTTGCTGGCACTGCCGCTGGCCGGGCTCGCGTTCACCCTCGCCGTGACCGCCGACGAGCCGACGATGATGACCGTGCTCGGTGGGCTGCTGCTGATCGTGGCGTCCGCCGCGCTGGTCGGGCCGTGGGTCACCTCCGCAGTGGGCGGCATCTTCGTCCGGATCTGGCGCAGGCCCGCGATGCTGCTGGCGGGCAGGCGGCTGCGGGACGACCCGCGCGGCGCCTACCGGGCCTCGGCCGGTGTGGTGCTGGCCGTGTTCACCGGGTCGATGGCGTTGACGCTGCTGCCGACGTTCGAGTCGATGGCGGGCTCGAGCTCGCCGTACCGCGACTCGGTGCTGTACGTGCCGGGGCTCGACGCGGCCGAGGCACGGCAGATCGCGGAACGGGCCGACGCCGACCTCGCCCGCTACGGCCAGCGGGAACGCACCGCGCAGGTGGGCGAGGTCTACCTGTCCAGGGGACCGGACTCGGGGGAGAGCGCCATGGTTCTGGACTGCGCCTCGGCGGGCACGTTGCTGCGGCTGGACATGGACGGCGCGTGCGCCGGGCAGCCCGGCGTCTACGCCGAGTACCCGATGAACCTCAACGGTGTCCACGTCAGCGCGATCTGGAACGAGCCGGGGCCCGCGCTGGCCGCGGACACGCCGGTGCGGCCGATCAGGGCCACCGACGCCGACGTCTCGTCCGTGCCGGTCATCGACCCCGCGGTGCTGCCGTCCGGGTTCGAGCCGCAGGCGGTCACCGTCGCCGTGGCCGCCACCGAGGCCAACCGGGAGGTCGTGCGCACGGCGCTGGCCGGTGCCGCGGGCGGTGTGCAGGTCGAGAGCAGGGAGATGCGGCTGGCGGACCAGCAGACGCAACTGGAGGACCTGCGGCGGGTGACCGTCATCGGCCTCATCGCCGCCGGGGCGCTCAGCGGGTGCAGCGCCGCGATCGCCACGGCGGGCTCGGTGATGGACCGGCGGCGCACCTTCGGGGCACTGCTCGCCGCGGGCACGCCGGTGCGTGTGCTGGCCAGGGCCCTGCGCACCGAGGCGGCCATGCCGGCCATGGTCGCGACGGTGGGCGCGGGTGCCGTCGGTGTGCTCGTCGGCATGGGCCTGTTCAGCCTCGTCGACGACGGTTCGGTGGTGCTCAGCCCGTGGATCCTGGCTCCCGTGGTGCTGGGCGTCGGGGTGGCGCTGCTGGCCGCGTCGGTGTGCCGCCCCGCGCTCAACCGGGTCCGGGCCGAACCCCTCGCCGACGAGTGAGCCCCAGCCTCACCGCTCGCCGGAGCGCGCCGCGGTGAGCCTGCGGGTGCACAGCCGCAGGGCGTCGCGCAGGGCCTGTACCTGCGCGGCGTCCAGGTCGGCGAGCATCTCCCGCTCCAGCTCGTCCATCCCCCGGTCCAGCTCGGCAAGGACGTCCTCGCCCCGCTCGGTCAGCCGTACCCGCAGCACGCGGCGGTTGGCCGGAGCGGGGCTGCGGGTCACCAGGCCCCGGCGTTCCAGGCCGGCGACCAGCTCCTGCATCGTCTGCGCGCTGACGAACGAGCGGCGCGCCAGCTGCGCCGACGACTGCTCGGGTGCCACGCGCAGCGCGGTCAGCGCCGTGTACTGGGCGGTGGTCAGCCCGTGCGGGCGCACCACGGCGTCCAGGTGTGCCCGCACGGCCAGCTCGAGGCGTTTGACGAGGTAGGCGGTGCGCACGGCGGGAACGTCGGTCACGGCGCGGCGACCTTCTCGAAGATCAGGTCGTGGCTGACCCTGCCCTCCTGTTCGGCCCGCTGCTCGAACTTGGTCACCGGCCGCCACTGCGGCCTCGGCGCCCAGCCGTCGAAGCGATTGCGCAGGGCGGGTTCCCCGGTGCAGACGGCCAACATCTGCTCGGCGTAGTTCTCCCAGTCGGTGGCCAGATGCAGCGTGCCGCCCGAGGCGAGCCGCGACGCGACCAGGCCGACGAAGTCCGGCTGCACGAGCCTGCGCTTGTGGTGGCGCTTCTTCGGCCACGGGTCGGGAAAGAAGATGCGCACCCCGGCCAGCGACCCGGGAGCGATGTGCTCGCTCAGCAGCACCACGGCGTCGCCGTGCAGCAGCCGCAGGTTGTCCACCCCGAGCTTCTCGGCGCGCAGCATGAGCTGGCCGAGCCCGGCCTCGTACACCTCGACCGCCACATAGTTGACCTCGGGCGCCGACGCCGCGAGCTGCGACGTGGTCTCTCCCATGCCGGAACCGATCTCCAGGATCACCGGCGCGGGCCTGCCGAACCAGGCGTCGAAGTCGATCGGGCCCGCGCCGAGGTCGGCCACGCTCCTGCCGAGTTGGGGCCACAGCCGTTCCCACGCCCGCTCCTGGCCCACGGTCATCCGGCCGCCGCGCTTGACGTAGCTGACGACGCTGCGCAGCCGTGGCTCCTGCTCGCTGTCCACGGACGGCACGATAGCCGCGCGGGTGGGTGGCTCAGCGCACCGCCTCGAACTCGCCGAGCCTGGCGCGCAGCCCCGCCAGCCCGGGCACGGCGATCGGCTCCGGCGTCGGCCCGCTGTGCGCGGGCAGCACGTCGATCCAGCCGGGATGCCGGTCCGTGGTGACGATGGTCGTGGGGATGCGATGGCCGGTGCGCCCGCCCTCGGAGGGCATGAACTCCCAGTAGCCCGACTCGCCGTCGGCAGCCCAGGGCACGAACTCCCAGCCCGGGCGCCTGCACAGCAGGGCGTCAATGCGGTCCTCGACGCGGAACCCGTCCTCCCTGCTCGGCAGCAGGCCGGCGGCGACCGCACGCAGCCACCAGGGGGACGGCACCACCTCGTCGTGGGAGCGTGCGGCCCGGTAGAGCGCGAGAACCCTGTCCTCGGCGGCCCGGTGGACCCAGGCGGTGCGCAGCTCGGCCGGGCTCGTGGCGGCCCGGGCGTCCAGGGGAAGCTCGATCGCCCGCGACCACTCCAGCTCGACCATCGGCTCGAGTCGCGGGACCTCGGGAAGGTCTGTCACCGTCAAGGGTCACCTCCGTAGAGTCCATGACGGGTGGTATCCACTATCCCCCGCGCCCGTGCGCCGTGGGCGCCCCAGTGGGCGGCCTCACAGACAGTTAACGCGTTCTTAATCCGGCGTTGGTTCCCCGGTGTGGAACTCGACGGCCTCCCCGGTGAGCTGCATGAACGCCTGTTCCAGCGACCCGCGTTGGGGGGCGAGCTCGTGCAGGGTGACGCCGGCGGCGAACGCCAGCTCGCCGACGGCGTCGCTGTCCATTCCGGACACGGTGAGCGCGCCGTCGGACTCGTCGAAGGACACCTCGCGCCGCGTCAGCGCCTGCTTCAGCTCGGGCAGCTGGGGGCTGCGCACCCGCACCGTCCGCGCGGTGGCGCTCGCGACGAAGTCGTCGGTGGTGCCCTGGTAGATCAGCTTGCCGCGGCCGATGACCACGAGGTCCTGCGCGGTCTGCGCCATCTCCGAGAGCAGGTGGCTGGAGACGAACACGGTGCGGCCCTCGCCCGCGAGGGTGTGCATCAGCTCCCGGATCCAGTGGATGCCCTCCGGGTCGAGACCGTTCACCGGCTCGTCGAACAGCAGCACCTCCGGGTCGCCGAGCAACGCGCCCGCGATGCCGAGCCGCTGCTGCATGCCCAGGGAGTAGCCCCCCGCGCGCTTGCCCGCGACGGAGGTGAGCCCGACGAGGCCGAGCACCTCGTCGACCCTGCGGTCCGGGATGTCGTTGGAGCGGGCGATCCAGCGCAGGTGGTTGCGCGCCGAGCGGTTGGGATGCACCCAGCCCGCCTCCAGCAGCGCACCGACCGTCCGCAGTGGATGGTCCAGCTCGTCGTAGTGCCTGTTGCCGATGCGGACGTCGCCCGCTGTCGGCCGGTCCAGCCCCAGCATCATCCGCATCGTGGTGGACTTGCCCGCGCCGTTGGGGCCGAGGAATCCGGTGACGCGGCCCGCGCTCACGGAGAAGGAGAGGTCGTCGACGGCCAGCGTCGGCCCGTAGCGCTTGGTGAGCCCTGTTGCCTCGATCACACCGTCGATGGTCCCACCACCACGCGGACCGTGCAGCACACATGACACAGGCCCGGGCCGCCCCCGATTGCGACCCGGGCCTGCATCCCCCGTACCGGCCTGTGCGTTCCCCGATGCCCCCGGCCGGCTTTTCTTCCCTGTGGTGGTCAGGCGTCCCGCCGCTTGGCGGTGGTGATGGCGATCGTCAGCAGCACCGCGGCGAACGCGGCGAAGTAGGCCAGCGCCCAGCCGGGGCTCAGCGGCGAGCTGGACAGCGGCGCCCCCGCCTCGGCCATGCGGCCGGCGTTCGACTCGCCCGCCCCGGTGAGGAACTTGTTCGCCACATTGAACGGCAGCCACTTGTAGATGTCGTCACCGATGCTCGGGATGAGCTGGATCAGGCTTTCCACGGCGAGGTTGTAGATCAGCAGCAGCGAGATGGCGCCCGCGCTGTGCCGGACCAGGATGCCGACGGCGACCGCGATCACCGACGCCACCGCGTACACGACGCCGACCCCGGCGACGTTGATCCAGTCGGCCGTGCTGTTCAGCGCGAGGTCGGCCCCCGGCTGCAGCAGCAGCGAGATGCCCCAGCACACGAACGCGGTGATCTCACCGATGATCAGCGAGAGCACGGCGATGACCGTGGTCTTGGCCAGCAGCGCGGCCGCCCGGTTGGGCACGGCCTGGAACGTCGTCCGGATGGTGCCGAAGCGGTACTCGGTGGTCACCGCGAGCGCGGCGAGCACCATGATCACCGCGAGGCCGAAGCTGTACCCGAACTGGGTGGAGGCGACGGTGGCCGGGAACTCTTCGTCGGCGTTGCCGACGACGAGTGCCGTGAATCCCGCGGTCACCACCAGGGCGACCAGCGCGCACCACCACGGCGAGCGCGTGGTGAGCAGCTTGATGCGTTCGACTGCGAGCAGAGTCATTCTTTTCGTCCTTGCGGCTCGAGAGGAGAGGTCGTTCTCAGGGGGCGGTGGGCGCGAGCACGTCCCGTGCCTCGGCCTCCAGGTCGGCGTGGTACTCGACGGAGTCGCCGGTGATCTGCATGAACGCCTGCTCCAGCGAGCCGCGCTGGGGGCTCAGCTCGTGCAGGACGGCGCCCTGCTGCATCGCGATCTCGCCGATCTTGGCGCTGTCCATTCCGGACACCACCAGCCCGTCCTCGGCGGGTTCCACCTGCGCGCTCGCGCGTTCCAGTGCCTCGCGCAGGGCCTCGAGCTGCGGGCTGCGCACCTTGACCGTG
Organism: Prauserella muralis; assembly: GCF_003202285.1. GTDB lineage: Bacteria > Actinomycetota > Actinomycetes > Mycobacteriales > Pseudonocardiaceae > Prauserella_B > Prauserella_B muralis. The sequence continues at coordinate 875,370 of NZ_MASW01000001.1, read as the reverse complement.
CTGTCGGTGGCGCGGGCGACGAACTCCTCGGTGCTGCTCTGCGAGATGAGCTTGCCCTTGCCGATCACCACGAGCTCGCTGGCGGTCAGCGCCATCTCCGAGAGCAGGTGGCTGGAGACGAACACGGTGCGGCCCTCGTCGGCCAGCCGGTGCATGAACTTGCGGATCCAGAGAATGCCCTCCGGGTCCAGGCCGTTCACCGGCTCGTCGAACAGCAGCACCTCCGGGTCACCGAGCAGCGCGCCCGCGATGCCCAGCCGCTGCGACATGCCGAGCGAGAAGCCGCCTGCCCGCTTGCCCGCGACGCTGCTCAGCCCCACGAGGTCGAGCACCTCGTCGACGCGGCGCAGCGGGAGCTTGTTGGACCTGGCCATCCAGGTCAGGTGCGCGCGTGCCGAGCGGTTGGGGTGCACCCACTTGGCGTCGAGCAGTGCGCCGACGGTCCGCAGTGGATGGTGCAGCTCGCTGTAGCGCTTGCCGCCGATCCGGACCTGCCCGCTCGTGGGGTTGTCCAGTCCGAGGATCATGCGCATGGTGGTGGACTTGCCCGCGCCGTTGGGGCCGAGGAAGCCGGTGACGCGGCCGGGCGTGACGCTGAACGTGAGGTCGTCGACCGCGAGCGTCTTGCCGTACCGCTTGGTGAGGCCCTGTGCCTCGATCATCTTTCCCTCCTGGTGCGGCTGCTCCAGCCGCCGTGACGCTTGCTCGGGTGCGTGGCGTTCCCCATGACGGTCCATCCACGATGACGCCATCATGTCCGGCTTCGTTGTCCGCCCGCGTCATCCTGGAGACCGAGATTCCGATCCGCCTGTGGTCATAGCGTGGCGGATCCGCGTGCCTCCGGCGATCCGTGATGACCCTGACTGAACCCTGAACTCCTTGCCGAGGGTTAGTGAATCGTGATTCAATAATCGTCATGGCACGGCCGAGGACCATCACCGACGAGCGGCTGCTCGCCGCGGCGGGGACGACCATCGCCCGCGAGGGGCCGGGATTCACACTGGCGCAGGTCGCCGCCGAGGCCGGGGTGGCTGTCGGCAGCGTGTCCCGCCGGTTCGGCTCCAAGCACGGGCTGCTGCGGGCGCTGAGCAGGGCCGCGGCGCGGGAGGCGGCCGCGGGCCTGAGCGCCGCGCTGGACTCCGCCCGCGATCCGAGGCTCGCCGTGCGCGACGGCCTCGCCGATCGCTACGCCCCGCTCGCCGACCCCGCGGTCGCGGCGAACCACCTCGGCCAGCTCGGTGCCGACATCAGCGACCCGGCGCTGCGTGACCTTCTCGGTGAGTACTACGCCGCTCTCGAGGCCGTGCTGGCCGGATTCCTCCGGCGCACGGCGGGGCGGCGCTGGCGGGGGCCGGAACCGGAGGTGGCCGCGCGGCTGCTGCTGGCGGCGGCGAACGGCACCGCCATCGACTGGTCGGTGCGGCCGAGGGGGGAGCTGGTGACGAGGCTGCGCGAGGACATCGACGCGATCACGGAAGGCTGGTGGACATGACCACGACCGAACGGAAACTGCAGGGAAGGGTCGCGGTCGTCACGGGATCGACCCGCGGCTGCGGGCGTGCCATCGCGGTGGAGCTGGGCAGGGCGGGCGCCACCGTGTTCGTCACCGGCCGCACCACCCGCGACAACGCCTCGCCGATGCGCCGGGGGGAGACCATCGAGGAGAGCGCCGAGCTGGTCGCCGCCGCGGGCGGGCGCGGGATCGCGGTCCGCTGCGACTTCACGTCGGTCGCCGACGTCGACGCGCTGCGTTCGCGCATCGAGTCCGAGGTGGACGGCAGGCTGGACATCCTCGTCGACGACGTGTGGGGCGGCGACCCGTTCGTGGAGTTCGGCAAGGCCTACTGGCAGTCCGATCTGGACAAGGCCCTTGGCGTGGTGCGCAACGGCGTCGACAGCCACCTCATCGCCCTCCACCGGCTGCTGCCGTTGCTCACGCGGCGCGAGGGCGGCCTGGTGATCGAGGTGACCGACGGCGACACCGACGACTACCTGGGCGCGGGCATCCCGTACTACGTGGTCAAGTCCACCGTTCGGGCGCTCGGCAGGGCGCTCGGCGCCGAGCTCGCCGCACACGGCTGCACAGGCCTCGCCGTCACGCCGGGGTTCCTCCGTTCGGAGGCGATGCTCGAGTTGTTCGGCGTCACCGAGGAGAACTGGCGCGATGCCGTGACCGGGGAACGCCCGGAGTTCGCCGTCTCGGAGACGCCGTACTACCTGGCCAGGGGTGTCGTGGCGCTGGCGGCCGACCCGGAGGTGCGCCGCTTCGCCGGGCGGACGCTGGCGTCGTGGACGCTCATGCACACCTACGGCGTCACCGACGTCGACGGCAGCAGGCCCGACTTCGGCCGCTACCTCCGCGAGGTGTACCTGGCCGGCGCCGATCCGGAGACGGTCGACGTCGCGGCCTACCGCTGAGAATCTAACCGGCGCCCGGCCTGGCGAGGCCGGTCTCGTAGGCCAGCACCACCGCCTGCACGCGATCGCGCAGATCCAGCTTCGCCAGTATCCGCCCGACGTGCGTCTTCACGGTCGCCTCGGACAGGAACAGCCGCTCCGCGATCTCGGTGTTGGAAAGGCCCTTGGCGACGAGTGCCAGCACCTCCCGCTCGCGCTCGGTCAGCACGTCGAGCACCGAGGCGTCCCTCGGCGGCGCCTGGCCGCCACCGAGGAAGCGGTCGAGCAGCCGCCGGGTCACCGCGGGCGAGACGACCGCGTCGCCCGTCGCCACCGAGCGCAGGGCCGACACCAGGTGATCGGGCGGGGTGTCCTTGAGCAGGAAACCGCTCGCGCCGCCCTGCAGCGCCGAGTACACGTACTCGTCCAGGTCGAAGGTGGTCATCACCAGCACCCTGGCCGTGCCCGCCTCGACGATGCGCTTGGTGGCCTCCACGCCGTCGAGCACCGGCATCCGCACGTCCATCAGCACCACGTCGGGACGCAGCTGCTCGGCCAGCCGCACCGCCTCCGCGCCGTCGCCCGCCTCGCCCGCGATCTCGATGTCGTCCTGTGCGCCGAGCACCATCCGGAAGCCGACGCGCATGAGCTCCTGGTCGTCGACCACCACGACGCGGATCATGGCTCCAACCTAACGGGCAGGCGGGCCCGCACGTGCCAGCCACCGCCCGGGCTCGGGCCCGCGTCGAGCGTGCCGCCGTAGACGTGGGCGCGCTCGCGCATGCCGATCAGGCCGTTGCCGCCGGGCTCGGGCGCACGCGTGCCCGCCACCTGCCGCGCCCGGCCCGCGCCGTCGTCGGTGACCGTCACGGTGACCTCGTCGTCGCCGCGCCGCACACACACCTCCGCCCGCGCGCCCGGCCCCGCGTGCTTGAGCGTGTTCGTCAGCGACTCCTGCACGATCCGGTACACGCCGAGCGAGACACCCGCGGGCAGCTCGCCGAGGTCGCCGTCCACGTCCAGCAGTACGGGCAGCCCCGCGGCGCGCATCGCGTCGGCGACCTCGGCGAGGTCGGCCGCCGTCGGCTGCGGCACCCGCGGCTCGCTGCCGCCGCCCTCGCCGCGCAGCACGTCGAGCAGCCTCCGCAGCTCGGCCAGCGCGCCCCTTCCGGTGTCGGAGATCGTGCGCACCGCCCGTTCGGCCAGGCCGGGATCGGTGCGGATGGCGTAGGAGGCGCCGTCGGCGTGCACCACGATCACACTCACCGCGTGCGCCACGACGTCGTGCAGCTCCCTGGCGATGCGGCCGCGCTCCTCCGCGACGGCGATACGCGTCGCCTGGTCGCGCTCGGTCTCCAGCAGGTGCAGCCGCGCCTCCACCTCCGCGTGGTAGGCCCTGCGCGCGCCGACGAACTCGCCCAGCATCCAGCACAGCGCCAGCACGAGAGCCACCACGACCGCGTTGATGACCCGGCCGTCGTCGTACTGCAGCAGGATCTGCGTGGCGCTGGCCACCACCATGAGCACGAGGTAGAGCACCCCGTGCGCGCGCCCGGCGTAGATGACCACGCTGTAGACGCTGACGGCGCTCGCGATCCCGCTGGCCAGCCCCAGCTGCAGCGCCGCGTGTGCCGCGCCCAGCACGAGGACACCGTAGGCGGAGACCAGCGGGTACCTGCGGCGCACGACCAGGGGCAGCACGGTCAGGACGTCGACCGGCAGCGCGACGTACCAGGGCGCGAAGTCCGGAGCCTCCTCGAACCGCGTGAACAGCAGGATCGCGACGTCGATGAGCAGCAGATGCACCGCGATGAGGCTGTCGCCGACCATCGGGTGCGCCCGCATCCACAGACTGAACCGCCGCACCCCCCGACACTAGGACGGGGACTGGCGAACCCGCGTCAGCCTGCGGTACCACCAACGGTTACGCGTTCAGGATGACGGACGTGGCAGGATTCCCGCCGTGACCGCAGGGGGGACGATGACGGCGACCGAAAAGGGACGGCTGGCCGGGCCGCTCTCGACCTCGGTGGCGAACCTGTGCCGCAGGCTCCAGCCGCAGGTCTCGCCGCGCACGGCGGCCGGCTTCGGCGAGGTGCTGCGCCGCCTCGGCGCGCCGCTGCAGGTCGCCGTGGCGGGACGGATCAAGTCGGGCAAGTCCACCCTGGTCAACGCGCTCATCGGGCGTCGGGTCGCGCCCACGGACATCGGCGAGTGCACGCGCCTGGTCACGCGGTTCTCCTACGGCACGGTCGACCGCATCGAGGTCGTCTTCACCGACGGCCGCAAGCAGGTGCTGCCGTTCGCGCCGGACGGGATGATCCCCGCCGAGCTGGGTGTGGACGTCGACGACGTCTCCCACATCGAGGCCTACCTCACCAACGCCGTGCTGCAGGACATGACCGTGATCGACACGCCGGGGCTCGGCTCGCTCGACGCGGCGTCGGTGTCGCGGACCGAGCAGCTGCTCGGTGCCTCGCGGGGCGATGGCGAGAGCGACGACGGCGAACCCTCCGATGAGCTGGACGAGGTCTCCCGCAGCGCCGTCGCCGGCGCCGAGGCCGTTCTCTACGTCGTCACCCAGGGCATCCGCGCCGACGACCAGCAGGCGCTGGCCGCGTTCACCGCCGCCACCGCCAGTCGCGAGGCCGGGCCCGTCAACGCCATCGCCGTGCTGAACAAGGCCGACACGATCGCGCCCGAGTCGGTGGACGGCTCCGATGGCGACGTCTGGCGCGCCGCCACGATGCTCGCCCAGCGGCAGGCCGCGCTGCTCAAGCCCCGGGTGGCCGACGTGCTGCCGGTGATCGGGCTCGTCGCGGAGTCGGCCGAGTCCGGCCAGTTCACCTCCGCCGACGCCGAGGCACTTGGGCGCGTGGCCGCACTCGACGACGAGGTGCTCGAGATGATGCTCATCTCGGCCGACATGTTCACCAGCTGGGAGTGCGACGTGCCAGCCGGAGTGCGGGTGCGCCTGCTGGAGAAGCTGGACCTGTTCGGCATCCGCAGCGCGGTGGACGCCATCCGCGCCGAGCCGGACATCACGGCGGGCGCGCTGCGGCGACGGCTGCTCGACGTCTCCGGGCTCGCCGCGGTGCGCGCGCGGCTGAACACGGTGTTCGCCGCGCGGGCCGACGGCATCAAGGCCGCCGCGGCGCTGGCGTCGATCACCGCGCTCGCCCACGCCTCCGGGGACCAGGCCGAGCGGCAGCGGGTCCACGACGCCATCGAGGTGCTGCTCGCCAAGCCCGAGGCCCACCAGCTGCGCCTGCTGGAGGCGCTGACCCTCGTCGCGTCCGGCGCGGTGGAGATGCCCGAGGACCTGGCGGAGGAGGTGCTGCGGGTCGGCAGCAACGCCGACCTGGCGGCGCAGCTCGGCAAGCCCGGCGGATCCCGGGCCGACCTCGCCACCTACGCGCTGGAGCGCGCGGGCTGGTGGCGTTCGTTCGCCTCGTTCGGGGCGACCCCGGCGCAGAGCCGGGTGGCCCACGTGGTGCACAGGGCGTACTTCCTGATCTGGCAGCAGCTGCGAGAGCCCGCTGGAGGCCGACGATGAGCGGATGGTTCCGCAAGGGCAGGGGCACGGCGGACACCACGGACGACCCCGAGCCGCCGACCGGGCAGATCCCCGTCGGGTCGCAGGGAACCGCACCGGCGGACGGCGCGTCGAAGCCGGGCGTGGAACCCGTAGTAGCCGCCACCATCGGCCACGACCAGGCGCTCGCGGACCGGCACGCGCTCATCCAGCTGTGCCTGTACGCGATGGACCGCGCGCGCAGCGGCGGGGTCGCCGAACGGATCGAGCAGGGACTCGCCGGGATCGGCGTCCACGCCCTGCGCCCCGACGGCCAGCGCTTCGACCCGGCCCTGCACGAGGCGGGCGGTGCCGTGCCCACCGAGGACGCGGGCCTCGAGGGCACGGTCGCCGAGACCGAGGTCGTCGGCTTCCTCGACCACGACCGGCTGCTGCGCGCACCGGTCGTCACGGTGTACACCAGACGCTGACGGCCCGGCGGCCGCGCTAGAGTCCGCGTGTGACCACGGCACCCTCGCTCGGCAAGCCTGCCCTGCCCGCCCAGGTCAAACAGGCGCGCGAGGCGCTGCTGGTGCTGCTGCGCGAACTCGACCCGCAGGCCGCGAAATGGGTCGAGGAGCAGCGCAGGGCGCGGGCGAAGAAGCCGTCGGTCGTGGTCGTCGGCGAGACCAACCGGGGCAAGAGCTCGCTCGTCAACGCCCTGCTGGCGACCCCCGGCCTCTCCCCCGTCGACGCCGAGGTGGCCACGGCCACCTACCTGGTGTTCGACTACGCCAACGAGTGGCTGGCCCAAGCCTGCTATCCGGGTCAGCTCGCCCCCGTCGGATTTCCGATGGAGGAGCTGGCGCGCTGGGTCTCGACCACGCACGAGCTGCCGGAGGGCCAGCTGCCGCCCCGCAACGTCGAGGTGTCCGGGCCGGTCCCGCTGCTGGAGCGCGTCACCGTGGTGGACACGCCCGGAGTCGGCGGGCTCGACTCCATGCACGGCGAGCTGGCGATGGAGGCGGCAGCCAGCGCCACCGCGCTGCTGTTCGTCGTCGACGCGTCGGCACCGTTCACCTCCACCGAGCTGCAGTTCCTCAGCACCATGGCCGACCGCGTCGAGACGGTGCTGTTCGCGCTGTCCAAGACCGACCAGTTCCGCGGCTGGCGGGAGGTGCTGGCCGCCGACCGCGAACTGCTCGCCGAGCACGCACCGCGGTTCGCCGACGCGCCGTTCCACCCCGTGTCCGCGCGCATGTTCGAGCTGGCGGGCAAGGCGCCGAACGAGCAGGCCGCCGCCATGCTCCGCGAGAAGTCCGGGGTCGCCGAGCTGCAGGGTGTCATCCAGGAGCTGCTGGTGGGCCGCTCGGTGATGCTCGGTGAGGCCAACACGCTGCGGGCGCTGTCCAGCGCGCTCGCCGAGCAGCACGCGAAGCTCAGCGCCGAGCAGCGGGCGCTGACCTCCGGCGAGTCGGAGGCCGAGCACCTGCGGCGGCGGCGCGACCAGCTCACCACGGAGCGGCGCTCGTCCACGCGCGGCTGGCAGCTCAAGCTGCGCGGCGAGGTGCAGCGCGCCCGCGTGGAGCTGGGCCACGAGGGCAGCAGGCAGATGCGCGACGCGCAGTCCTACTTCCGGCAGCGCATCGACGCCGCGAGCCGCGAGGAGCTGGCCGGCCTTCCGCAGCAGGTGGACGCCGCGTTGCAGACCATCTCGCAGCGCGTCTCGGCGCTGCTGGCCCAGCGGCTCAACCACGTCACCGAGGTGGCGCTCGCGGAACTGTTCTCCGCCGAGGAGCTGGACATCATCCGGGCCCAGTTCGCGCGTGGGGGCGGGCCACCGGTCGTGCTGCGGCCCCCGGACAAGCGGCCGCCGACGGCCGAGGACAAGCTGCTCGTGTTCATGGGCGTCTCCGGCGGCGCGGGTGCGGCGAAGCTGGCCGCGGCGCCACTGGCCGGGTTCGCCCTGTTCAACCCGGTGGTGCTGCCCGCGACGATCGTGATCGGGCTCGGGGCAGGCTGGTGGATGGCGCGCACCCGCAGGCACGCCGCCGACAAGCAGCACACCAAGCAGTGGCTGGTCGAGTCGATCGCGGACGCGCGCTCGACGCTGGACCAGCTGGTGGCCGAGCAGCTCATCGAGGCGGAGCAGCAGCTCGCCCTCGCCCTCGACGACGCGCTGAGCAGGCGCATCGAGGCGATCGAGGCGGAGCTGAAGGAGCTGGACAAGACCATCAAGATGGACGCGCAGGAGCGGTCCAGGAAGCTGTCGGTGGTGACCAGGCGCCTCAAGGAGGTCGCCGAGGGCCGCGACAAGGCCGAAAGCTTCCTCGGCCGGATCCGCGCGTTGCGCGACCGGCCGCGCGACGGGTGAGTCCCGCGGAGCGGAACTGGTGCCGGGAACCGAACGGGAATACCGTGAGTCCTATCCACGGACAGCACAGACAGACTGCCAAGCCCTGACCAGAGGGGGAGTTCCCAGTGTGGGTCGACGAGAGTGGTGGCGCCGACGCCACTGACCCGGCGGGCGCGTCGGAGGACATGACCATCACCGTCGAAGGCGAGGACTACTCCGCCGACGTCAACTTCGACATCAACGAGGACGGCGTCGAGGACACGGCGGTCATCGAGCACGCCGACGGCTCGACCCAGGCGTTCGTCGACAACGACGGCGACGGCGACGCCGACGAGTACATCGCGCTCGACGCCCAGGGGCAGACCACCGCCCATGCCCAGTACGACGACGCCAGCGGCGACTGGGTGTCCGTGGAGCCGGGCAGGCCGGGAGGCGACGGCGGCGGCACCGACACCCAGACCGGCGCGGGCGGCACCATCACGGCCGACATGCCGAGCGGCGACGTCGAGGTGGGCCCCGCGACCGTCGACACCGACAACGACGGCGTGAACGACACCGCGGTGGTCGAGGACGGCGACACGACGATCGCGTTCACCGACTCCGACGGCGACGGCGAGGCCGATGTCGCGGTGCTCATCGACGCGGAGGGCAACTCCGTCACCCTGGAGCACACCGGCGACGGCGAGTGGACCGAGACCGGCAGCAGCTCGGGTGCGGCCGCCGGGAGCGACAGCCTGTGGGGCGGCGGGCACGACACGGTCGAGGGTGTCGCCAAGATCGACTCGGCCACCGGCCAGTGGATCAGCCAGAACTGAGGCGGCACTCCGCCCGGGAACCGGGCAAAGCAGTCGTAACGGGAACAGGCCCGGCGCCGCATGTGCGCCGGGCCTTTTCCGTGTCGCAGGAAAGTCTTTCCTCCTGTCGCGATTCAGCGACAACTGAATCGATTCCCTGATCGTTCTTGTGAGAGAACCGACAGGTCAGGCCTCGGTTGCGCAGGTGTTTGGCCGCTAGTCTCTGGGAATCCCCAAAATCAGCACACCGCTCGGCGGTGGGCGTAAGCCATTTCGGTCGCCGGCAACGGAGCCCGCATCCGGACACAGTTCGGTGTGGGCTCTTGTCGTCGAAGACAGGAGAAGAGATGACTGCAGTAGCCATCCCCGGTCTGGACAAGGCGCCAACGACGCACAGCGGCGTGCTGTCTTGGGTGAGGGAGGTCGCCGAGCTGACCACCCCCGACCGGGTGGTGTGGGTCGACGGCTCCGACGAGGAGGCGGAGCGCATCAACGCCGAGCTCGTCGAGGCGGGCACCTTCGTCCCGCTGAAGGCCAAGCCGAACTCCTACTGGGCGGCCTCCGATCCGAGCGACGTCGCGCGCGTCGAGGAGCGGACGTTCATCTGCTCCGAGCGCGAGGAGGACGCCGGGCCCACCAACAACTGGATGGCCCCGGACGAGATGAAGGCGACCATGACGGAGCTCTACCGGGGCTGCATGCGTGGTCGCACCATGTACGTCATCCCCTTCTGCATGGGCCCGCTTGGCGACGACAACCCCAAGCTCGGCATCGAGATCACCGACTTCGCCTACGTCGTCGCCTCGATGCGGGTCATGACCCGCATGGGCAAGGCGGCGCTGGACAAGTTCGTCACCTCCGACGGCACCGAGCGCGAGTTCGTGCCCGCGCTGCACTCGGTCGGCGCCCCGCTCGAGCCCGGCCAGGAGGACGTCCCCTGGCCCTGCAACGACACCAAGTACATCAGCCACTTCCCCGAGAGCAGGACGATCTGGAGCTACGGCTCCGGCTACGGCGGCAACTCGCTGCTCGGCAAGAAGTGCTACTCGCTGCGCATCGCGTCGGTGATGGCCCGCGACGAGGGCTGGCTGGCCGAGCACATGCTGGTGCTCAAGCTCATCTCGCCGGAGAACAAGGCCTACTACGTGGCGGCCGCGTTCCCGAGCGCCTGTGGCAAGACCAACCTGGCGATGCTCCAGCCGACGATCCCCGGTTGGCGGGTCGAGACGCTCGGTGACGACATCGCGTGGATGCGCTTCGGCGAGGACGGCAGGCTCTACGCCGTCAACCCGGAGGCCGGCTTCTTCGGTGTCGCCCCCGGCACCAACTGGAAGACCAACCCCACCGCCATGCAGACCATCGAGCAGGGCAACTCGGTGTTCACCAACGTCGCGCTGACCGACGACGGCGACGTGTGGTGGGAAGGCATGGAGAACCAGCCGGAGCACGCGACGTCCTGGAAGAAGCAGGACTGGACGCCTGCCGACGGCGAGGCGGGCGAGCCCGCCGCGCACCCCAACTCGCGCTACTGCACGCCGATGTCGCAGTGCCCGATCCTCGCGCCGGAGTGGGACGACCCGAAGGGCGTGCCGATCTCGGCGATCCTGTTCGGCGGCCGCCGCGCCACCACGGTGCCGCTGGTGAACGAGGCCCGCGACTGGCAGCACGGCGTCTTCCTCGGCGCCACGATGTCGTCGGAGAAGACCGCCGCCGCGGCGGGCAAGGTCGGCGAGGTGCGCCGCGACCCGATGGCGATGCTGCCGTTCCTCGGCTATCACGCCGGTGACTACTTCAAGCACTGGATCGAGGTCGGCAAGGGCGCCGAGGCGAGCAAGCTGCCGCGGATCTACTACGTCAACTGGTTCCGCCGGGGCGACGACAAGCGGTTCCTGTGGCCGGGCTTCGGCGAGAACTCGCGGGTGCTGAAGTGGATCGTCGAGCGCATCGAGGGCAAGGCCTCGGCGCGGGAGACCCCCATCGGCTTCGTGCCGTCCGCCGACGACATCGACACCGACGGCCTCACCGAGCCGCCGGAGGACATCCAGGCCTCGCTCGACGTGAGCGCCGAGGAGTGGCGCCAGGAGATCCCGCTCATCGAGGAGTGGTTCGACAAGATCGGCGACAAGGTGCCCTCCAGCCTGCGCGACGAGCTGGAGACGCTCAAGCAGCGCCTCGGCTGATCGGCGCGAAGATCGTGGCCGTCCCCCACGGAGTCCTGCTCCTGCCGGGGACGGCCACGATCGTCTGCTGGTGTTCGCGCTAGCTGAACAGGCCGATCAGCTCGTCGATCGCCAGGTACGCAAACAGCGCAAGGCACAGGGTCAGCAGGGTGTTGGACACCCAGCCCGACCGGCCCTCGCCCGGCACCCGCCGCGTGTTGAGCAGGACGAGCAGCGTTCCGGCGAGGAACGGCATGAACAGTGCACCCAGCACGCCGTAGGTGACCGTGAGCTGGAACGGCTTGTCCAGAAACAGCAGCGCCATCGGCGGGAACGTCAGCCAGAGCACGTAGCCGCGGAACACGGGGCTGCGCACGCCCGCCTTGCGGTCGTAGTCCTCGCCGGTGTCGGTGGCGCCCGCCGGCAGCCGCCATGTGCGCCACCAGTCGGCGAACAGCAGGCTGACGCCGTTCCACACGCCGACGAGCGAGCTGAACGCCACGGCGAAGAAGCCGATGAGGAACGGGATCCGGGCCCACTGTCCGTAGTCGGCGGCGAGGATGTCGCCGAGCATGAGCAGGCCCTCGTCGTCGTCCACGATCTGTTGCCCGAGCAGCAGTTCCGAGCCGACGACGAGCATCGCGACGACGAAGATGCCGGTGGTGACGTAGCCGACCGCGTTGTCCAGCCGCATCATCGACAGCCAGCGCGACGAGCGCCAGCCCTTGGCCATCGTCCAGTAGCCGTAGGCGGCCATGGTGATCGTGCCGCCGACGCCGCCGATGAGGCCCAGCACGTAGACGAACGAGCCGCTCGGCAGCCGCGGCACGAAGCCGCTCAGCGTGTCGAGCAGGTTCGGCGTCACCAGTATGGCGGTGCCGACCACGGTGACGAACATGATGCCGACCAGCACCGTCATCACCTTCTCGACCACCGCGTAGCGGCTGAACCACACGAGCAGGAAGCCGACGATGCCGCAGATGATCGCCCAGTAGCGCACCGAGAGGCCGGGCATCAGCGCGTTGAGCGGGAGCCCCGAGGCCGACATGGCGGTGGCGCCGTAGACGAAGCCCCACACCACGGCGTACGCACCGAAGTAGACGAGCACCCACCTGCCGAGGGTGCGCCATCCCGCGAGGATCGTCTGCCCCGAAGCCAGGTGCCATCTGCCGACGGCTTCCGCCAGCGCGATCTTGAAGATTGTTCCGACGACGACTGCCCAGAGCAGGACGTAACCGAAGCGGGAGCCCGCGACCATGGTGGCCACCAGGTCCCCCGCACCGACACCGGTGGCGGCGGCCATGATGCCCGGCCCGATCTGCCGCAGCTTGGCTCGCCAGCCGACTGGTACGTCTGTCACGTCCTCGTGACCGACTTTGTGAGACATGCACGCAAGGTAACGCGGTTCACACGACCGGGGAACCAGGCAAAACGGACCTTTACAGTCCCTTAGGGCAGTGCCCTCGGCGCGGTGGCCGAGCCGAAGGGCACCGTGGGTACGTCATGCGAGCCGAAGGTGCCCTGGGGCTCGCCCGCCGACGGCGCGAGGTCGGCGATGCCGCGCAGGTGGTCGAGGGAGATGCCGACCGCGTCCGCGACGGCGACGACCGTGAAGAACGCGGGGGTGGGGATGCGGCCCGTCTCGATCTTGCGCAACGTCTCCACCGAGATCCCGGCCTCGGCCGCGACCTCCACCATGCTCCTGGTGCCCCTCGCCGCACGGAGCGCGGCGCCCAGCCGCTCACCCCGCGCTCGTTCGGCTTCGGTCAACGGCACGCGCACCACGCCGCTGATACTAATACCGCCGCAGGGTTACACACAGCCTGTGGACAACTCTGTGCACAGGCTGGGGACCGCTGCGGACCACTGCGGACCACTGCGGAGCGCCGGGAACCGTTACCGCGACCGAAGTGCAACCTGCCGGGAGGAAACGCCGGGCACTGCTCACGCGTCCTAGGTAGTGACACAGGTCACAACAGCTGAGTGAGGGGTGGTGGCCATGGTCTCGGCAGGCTTGGCCATGCTGGTCGTGGCGTTCGGTGCGGCGCTCGCCGTCGTGTGGTGCGGGGCGCTGCGGGAGGGTGACGACGTGGTCGCGGACGGCAACGGTCCCCAAGGGCGGGCCACCCCTGGGGACCGTTCGAGCGGGCCTCAGGCGCCGTCGGGCACCGGCAGCGGCATCCCCGGACAGGTGCGGTCCGGGGGCACCACGCCGTCGACGAGGTAGTCCTCCACGACGTCGTCGGCGCAGGCGTTGCCGCCCGCGTAGATGCCGTGGTCACCCTCGTCGGTGATGGTCAGCATCCGCGAGCCCTCGAACGCCTCGTGCGCCCGCCGCGCGCCCTCGATCGGCGTCGCCGGGTCGTGCTCGGACTGCACGATGAGCACCGGCGGCACGCCCTCACCGTCGAGCTCCGGCAGGTCCATCGGCCGGTTGTGCCAGAAGATGCACGGCTGCACGAGCCAGCCCCAGCCGAGCAGCGGGTAGCTGCGGCCGAGCAGCTCCGACTGCCAGACCACCGACGCGCGGTTGCCGTACCACGGGCCCTCGTTGCAGGGGATCGTCCAGAAGCTCGCGTCGTAGGCGTCGTCGTAGTCGGTCGGCACCACGAGCGGCTGCGGTCCCACGGAGTCCACCCTCGACAGCGCCTCCCGCAGGGTGCGCTCGGCGTCGCTCTGCGCCTGCGCCGACGGCCGGTCCTGGGTCAGCGTGCGCACGCTCACCAGGTAGTCGGCCAGCTCGGGGAACGACTGCTTGTCGTACAACATGCCCGCGATGGCCGAGTCGAGCTCGTTGGGACCGACCTGCTCGCCGTCGAGGTCCACCGGCTCCTGTGCCAGTGCCGCGCGCACCTGCTCGTAGGTCTGCCGGGCGGCCTCACCGGTGGTGCCGAAGTGGTAGAGCCGGTCGTACTGGGCCAGCCACGGCAGGAAGTCCTCCCGCCAGCGGCGTTCGAAGCCCAGCGGCTGCCAGTCGAACGACCGCTGCCAGGTGGTCGTGAACTCCGTGGACGAGTCCAGCACGAACCGTCCGGTGTGGTCGGGGAAGCGCTGCGCGTAGTGCGCGCCCAGCCAGGTGCCCGCCGAGTAGCCGACCCAGTTGATCCGGTCGCGGTTCAGCAGCTGGCGCAGCAGGTCGATGTCGTGGACGGTCTGGAACGTGTTGATCAGCGGGCCCAGCTCGCCCGACTTCACCTGGCACGACTCCGCCGCGTACTTGGTGGCGTCGAGGATGAGGTTGAGGTTCGAGCGGCGGCGGTCGCGCGGGTCCAGTGAGCTGCCCGTGCCGATGGCGCCGCCACACGTGATGTTGGTGCTCTTGCCGGTGCCCCTGGGGTCGAATCCGACGATCTCCTGGTGGGCGCGCAGCCGGTCCTGGTCGCGCAGCCGCGCGGGGAAGATCCGGCCGGGAGCGCCGGGGCCGCCGGGGTTGGTCACCACGCTGGCGGTCGCCTCTCCGCCGGTGGCCTTGAGCCTGCTCACGGCGATCGTGAGGTCCACACCCTCCCCTGGCCGGGTCCAGTCCCGCGGCACCAGGTAGGTGGCGCACTCGATGTCCTCGGCGCCCGCGGGTGGGGTGGCGGGCAGTTCGCCCTCCCCGCACCGGTGCCAGTCGAGCACCTGGGAGGTGTAGCGGGCGGGGACCTCGACCGGGGTCTGCCTCGCCGCGGGCGGGTCGGCGGAGGCCGGTGCGAGCCCGGCCAGCAGCGCTGCCGCGACCGCCGGAACCACCACGGCGAGGCGGGTTCGTGAACGGGCTCTCATGGAATCAGTCCCCTCGATCTTGCCGGTGTCGCGCGGTCATTGAATCCGGCCGCGGCGCGCGGGGCAACCGCCGATGGTCGGGCTCACGGCACGGGCAGCGGCGCGGTACCCAGCCCGCGCACCGGGCGCACCACGGTCTTGGCCGGCTCGGCGAAGCAGGTCAGGTTGGTGAAGCCGTGCGGCCAGTTCGCCCGGTCCGGCCACGTCCAGGAGGCCACCACGTCGTCCCGGTTGGCCGCGCGCAGGTAGCCGGCGAGCAGCTGCGGGCACCGCTGCCGTCCCATCGCGTCGAACTCGGCCTTGGCCGGGTACTTCTCGTCCGGCCGGCCCATCGCAACGACGCCGATGGCTTCGGCGCTGTGCGGCTCGTCGCACGCCACCAGTTCGAGCCCCTTGCGGGACGGGCGCGTCGCCGAGCACAGCTGGTGGTCGTAGAGCCCGTCTCCGGCCAGGACGCCGCGGGCCGACCCCGTGCGCGGCACGGCCTCTCCCCTGCCGTTGAGCTCCGCGACGCCGCAGAGGTACCACCGGTGCCCGGCCTGCCAGTCGTCCGGGCCTGCCCACAGCAGCCACGCGCCGAGCACGGTGGCGTCGTAGGCGGCATTGCCGAGGTAGTCCCTGGCCGCCTCGCGGCAGGTGGGGAACACGGCGCCGAACACGGCGGCCCGCTGGGGCGGGTCCTCCCCGAGTTCGGGGCCGAACTCGCCTGCCCTGGTGATCTCCACCGTGTGCTCGGTGCCGCAGTCGACGGGCGCCGGGTCGTTGCCGGACACGCACTGGCCGGGCGCGGCCAGCACGCGCTGCGGCGTGCGGTCCTGCGAACCGGTGGGCGCGGCCTGCGTCCGCTCGCCCGGTGTCGGCGTGCCGGGGACCTCGGTGGCGCACCCCGACAGCAGCAGGGCGGCCATCGCGGCCGCGGAGACGAGGAGCCCGTATCTGCGCATCGGCGATGACCCTACCGAGTGACCCTGCGCACCACTTAGGGTCAGCCGGCGTTAGCGGCACGTGACGCGAACTGCACACGGAAGTGGTGAGATCTGATGGCGACCCCGAGGCGCGGCACGGGAGCTGGGCTGCGGTTCAGTCCATGGAACCTGTTGCTGATCATCCCGTTGTGGATCCTGTGCACACCCCTGTACAACCGGGCCACCCCCGAGTTGTTCGGCATGCCGTTCTTCTACTGGTTCCAGTTCGTCGGCATCGCCGTCGGCGTGGCCTGCACGGCGGTGGTCTACGTCATGACGCGGGAGACGCCGACCGTTCCCGCCCGCGGTGAGGGCACCGACGTCGACGACCTCGACGAGGGGAGCGCGCTGTGAACGACCTGCACTGGCCCGAGCTGATCATCTTCGGTCTGCTGTTCCTGCTCGTCACCGTGCTCGGCTTCGTGGCGTCCCGGTGGAAGGCGGGCTCCACGCTCGACCACCTCGACGAGTGGGGACTCGGCGGCCGCAAGTTCGGCTCGTGGATCACCTGGTTCCTCATCGGCGGCGACCTCTACACCGCCTACACGTTCGTCGCCGTGCCCGCCCTGCTGTTCGGCGCGGGAGCGATGGGCTTCTTCGCGATGCCGTACACGATCATCGCCTACCCGCTGGTGTTCCTGCCGCTGCTGCGGCTGTGGTCGGTGTCGCGGGCGCGCGGCTACGTCACCCCCGCCGACTTCGTCCGGGGCCGCTACGGCTCGCCGGTGCTCGCCACGCTGGTGGCCGTCACCGGCATCGTCGCCACCATGCCCTACATCGCGTTGCAGCTCGTGGGGCTGGAGGCCGTGCTGCGCACGATGGGCTTCAACGCCGGGGGCTTCCTCGGCCACCTGCCGCTGCTCATCGCGTTCGTGATCCTGGCGATCTACACCTACCAGTCCGGGCTGCGGGCACCAGCGCTGATCGCCTTCGTCAAGGACCTGCTGATCTACGTGGTGATCCTGGTGGCGGTGCTGTACCTGCCCGCCAAGCTCGGCGGCTGGGGCGAGATCTTCTCCGCCGCGGAGGCGAAGTTCGCCGAGACGGAGTCGCCGAACGACGGCCTGCTGCTCAACGCCAACAACCAGTTGCAGTACGCCACCCTGGCGTTCGGCTCGGCGCTGGCGTTGTTCCTGTACCCGCACGCGGCCACCGGCGTGCTGGCCTCGCGCGGGCGCAACGTGCTCAAGCGCAACATGTCCGCACTGCCCGCGTACTCGGTGCTGCTGGGCCTGCTGGCGCTGCTCGGCTTCGCGGCCATCGCGGCGGGCACCGAGGCACTGACCAACCAGGCGACCGGGCGGCCCGACACCAACACCATCGTGCCGAAGCTGTTCGACGATCTGTTCCCGTCGTGGTTCGCGGGCATCGCGTTCTCGGCCATCGGCATCGGCGCGCTCGTGCCCGCCGCGATCATGTCCATCGCCGCGGCCAACCTGTGGACCCGCAACATCTACAAGGAGTTCCTCCGCCGCGACGCCACCCCGGCCGACGAGGCGCGGCAGGCCAAGCTCGCCTCGCTGGTGGTCAAGTTCGGGGCCGTGGCGTGCATCCTGTTCATCGACCCGCAGTTCTCGATCGACCTGCAGCTCATCGGCGGCGTGGTGATCCTGCAGACGCTGCCGTCGGTGGCGATCGCGCTCTACACGCGCTGGTTCCACCGGTGGGGGCTGATCGCCGGCTGGTTCGTCGGCATGTTCTGGGGCCTGCTGCTGCTCTACAACATCCCGAACCCGGCGACCGGCAAGCCGCACTTCGGCGGTTCGGCGCTCGCG
This sequence comes from Prauserella muralis, assembly GCF_003202285.1. Classification (GTDB taxonomy): domain Bacteria; phylum Actinomycetota; class Actinomycetes; order Mycobacteriales; family Pseudonocardiaceae; genus Prauserella_B; species Prauserella_B muralis. The sequence continues at coordinate 857,645 of NZ_MASW01000001.1, read as the reverse complement.
CTGGACAAGCTGAACATCCTCGGCTGGCAGCCGTTCGCGGGCTCGCAGGTGCAGATCTACGTCGGCATCGTCGCGCTCGTGGCGAACCTGCTCGTGGCGGCCGTCGTGACGGTGGTGGCGCGGCGGCTGCGCGTGTTCAACGGCACCGACGACACCGACCCGGGCGACTACCACGTGGACGAGGGAGACAAGAACCTCCGGCCCGTCGGCGCGCAGCACTGACCAGCACTGACCAGCGCTGACCAGCACTGCGCACGTCCGTCCGCGTCACCGGCACTCGGCCAGCCTGCGTTCCAGGAACCGGCGCTGGGGCTGCGCGCCGGGCAGCTCCAGCGCCCTGCGGTAGTAGCGGGCGGCCGTCCGGGGCTGCCCTGCGCGCAGCCACAGTGCGCCGAGCGCGGCGGGCAGCCCGCGGTGCCCGCTGAGGCGGTCGTCCTGTTCGAGGCGCTCCAGCTCCGCGATGCCCTGGCCGGGTCCGTGCACCATGGCCACGGCGATGGCGCGGTTGAGCAGGGTCACCGGTGAGGGCCGCAGCTCGGCCAGCCGGTCGTAGAGGGCGAGGATGCGCGGCCAGTCGGTGTCGGCGGGATCCGCGGCGGCGACGTGGCACAGCGCGATGGCGGCCTCGACGTGGTAGGCGGACAGCTCCGGGCCGGTGCACGCGGCGGCGAACGTCCGCGTGCCCTCGGCGATGAGGCGCCGGTCCCACCGGCCGCGGTCCTGCTCGTCGAGCAGCAGCACGTCGCCTGCCTCGTCGACCCGCGCGGGCAGGCGGCTGGCCTGCAGCAGCATCAGCGCGAGCAGCGCCCGCGCGCGTGGCAGGTCGGTGCGGGCGTCGGCGAGCAGCAGCCTGCCGAGCCGGATCGCCTCGCCGCACAGCTCCCCGCGCACGGCGGCGTCGCCGGAGGTGGCGTCGTAGCCCTCGGTGAACAGCAGATACAGCACCGCCAGCACACTGTCCACCCGGGACTCCACCTGCTCCGCGGGCGGCAGCTGCAGCGGCTCGTCCCGCGTGCGCAGCCACTTCTTCGCCCTGGCGAGCCGCTGCGCCACGGTGGCGGGCTTGGTGAGGAGTGCGGCCGCGATCTCGCCGACCCCGAGCCCGCCGACCGTCCTGAGCGTGAGCGCGACCTGTGAGGTCTGGGACAGCTCGGGATGGCAGCACAGCAGCATCATGGCCAGCTCGGCGTCTCCGGCGGGCGCCTCGTCGCAGCCGTCCAGTTCGGCCAGCAGTGGCAGCTTGGCCCGCAGCGTCTGCTCGCGGCGCAGCAGGTCCAGCGCCCGGTTGCGGGCGGCGCGGAACAGCCAGCCGCGCGGGTTGGCCGGGACGCCGCTGTGCGGCCAGGTGCGCAGCGCCTGCTCGAAGGCGTCGGCGAGGCATTCCTCCGCCAGGTCGAGCCGGGCGGGGCCGAGCGTGCGGGCCAGCGTGGCGGTGATCTGCCCGGCGCTGTGCCGGAACAGATGCTCCACCACGCCGGCCGGCTCGCCCATTGCCTAGGCCTCGCAGCCGTTCTCGCCCACCTTGCGCACCTCGATCGGCCCGAACGCGACGTGCGGGTGGGTGCCGAAGGTCTTCTCGGCCTGGTCGAGATCGTCGGCCTCGATGATGATGACGCCGCCGACCACCTCCGCGGCCTCGGTGTGCGGGCCGTCGGTGGAGGTCAGGACACCGTCCTCCAGCCGCACCACACGGCCCTTCGTCGCGGAGAGGCCGTTGCTGTAGACGAGCCTGCCCGCCTTCTCCATGTCCTCGCTCCACGCGAGGTAGCGCTCGAGGGTGCGCTGCGCCTCGTCCGGGCCGAGATGAGCGAGCGCGTCAGGGGTGTTGCGCAGGAACCCGGCGTACTGGGGCATGTCTCCTCCTTGGTCGTCGGCCGGTCGTGCTGCCTACGAGACCCAGACGAACGAGGACGGCCGGAATCGACACGCACTAGCGTGACACCGATGAGCGAGGATGTGAGCAGGTTCGGCACGGTCGAACCGGATGAGCTGCCCGCCGACCTGGCCGAGCGGATCGGGCTGATCGCGGAGAAGTCGGGCTTCGTGCCGAACATCTTCCGCGCGCTGGGCCATCGCCCCGCCGAACTGCGGGCGTTCCTCGACTACCACGACGCGCTGATGAACCGTGAGGACGGCCTCAGCAAGGCGGAGCGGGAGCTGGTGGTCGTCGCGACGTCGGGGGCCAACCACTGCACGTACTGCGTGGTGGCCCACGGCGCGATCCTGCGCATCCGGGCGAAGGATCCGCACGTGGCGGACCGGGTGTCGAGCAACCCGTGGCAGGCGGAGCTGGAGCCACGGCAGCGGGCGATCGTGGACCTCGCACTGGCGCTGGCGCACGACTCGGCGCGCTTCGGCGAGCAGCACCTGGCCGCGGCGCGCGAGGCCGGGCTCTCCGAGGACGAGATCTGGGACGTCGGCGCCATCACCGCCCTGTTCGCGATGTCGAACCGCCTGGCACACCTCACCGCGCTGCGCCCGAACGCCGAGTTCTACTCCATGGGGCGGTAGCGGCCGTTACAGGTCGCGGCGCCACACCTCGGCCACCAGGTCGCGGCCCCAGCTGCGGTGCGGCTCGCTGCCCGCGAGCTCGAACCCGGCCCGCCGGTAGATCTGGCGTGCCGTGGTGAGGATGCTCTGCGTCCACAGCTCCATCGACCGGTACCCGGAGGCGCGGGCGAAGGCGAGGCACTCGCCGACGAGCCGCTTGCCGACCCCGGAACCGCGCGCGCTGGGCTCCACGAGCAGCAGGCGGAGCTTGGCGGTGTGCTCGTCGCCGCCGGGCACGCAGAAGACCGAGCCGACCGGGGCGCCGTCCAGCTCGGCGATCCAGGCGGCCTGGCGGCCGGTGTCCTCCGCCGTGACGTAGTCGGCGACGATGCGGGCGACCAGCGCCTCGAACGTGGCGTCGAAGCCGTACTCCTGCGCGTAGAGCGTGCCGTGCCGCTGCACCACCCAGCCGTAGTCGCCGGAGCGCGGCGGGCGCAGCACGAACGCGGGACCGCGGTGGTGCTCGCCGAGCACGTCGGTGACCGTGGCCATGGCCGAGAGCAGCCGTCGCTGGTCCTCCTCGGTGAGCTTGCCGAGCAGCTCGCCGATCTGGGCGTCCGTGCGTTCCTCCAGCGCGGCCTGGGTGGCGCGCCCGGTCTCGGTGAGACCGACGGTCTGCCTGCGGGCGTCGGTCTCGGACCGGCCGCGGGTGAGCAGGCCCTGCGACTCGAGCCGAGCCAGGAGCCTGCTGGCATAGCCGGGGTCGAGGCCCAGCCTGCGGCGCAGCTCGGGCACCTCGCGCACATCCTGCTGGGCCAGTTCGTAGAGCACGCGGGCCTCGGTGAGGGAGTGCGGGGTGCCGACAAGGCCCTCGTCGAGGACCCCGATCACGCGCGTGTAGAGCCGGTTGAAGGCGCGGACACCGGCGATGCGTTCCGACGGCTCGTTCATTGACCACCTCAACAACTTCGTTGACTCAGTCAATGATACCGGGATCGCAGGGTGGCGCCACTGAATTTCGGGGCCGGAAATATGGAAACCCCGTGATGCTGCCAGGTCGGGGGTCCGCCAGCATCACGGGGTCATGGGGGGTATCGACGGCGCCTCCGGCGGCGTTACACCCTGAGTTGATTGTAAGCCAGGTCACACCGATCCAGGGTCACCGGCGGCGCGAGCGTGTCTGCGCGATCGCGGTCAGCTCCTGGCGCATCGTCGCGGTGGCGGCGTTGTCGATCGCGCGGTTGATGGCGCGCCGGGTGCGGGCCTCGGCGCGGCGGGCACGGAGTCGGGCGGCGATGTTGGTCATCGGGCGTGTGTCATCCCCTTGGCGTTCTTCTCGGCGATAGCGTGCTACCTCTCCAGTATGTACCTTTTTTCACAAAGTCTCCACTGATCATCCGGTGATGTGCCTTACGCGCCGGAAGATCGTCGGCATACTGGCCCTGTTGCCGGGGAGAATGGTTTGATCGGGGTCTATAGGCGTCTCTAGCTCAGAGTCTAGAAATCCGTAGAAGACTCAATCGTCGAGCCGGCCGAGCAGGTAGTTGCCGAAGTGCGGCACGGTGAACGCGATGTGGCCGCGCTCGGCCGAGTAGACGAGCCCCTTCTTCATGAGGCTGTCGCGGGCCGGTGACAGCGACGACGGCTTGCGCCCCAGGAACACCGCGACGTCCGACGTGCCCGCGCTCTCGTCGCGGCCCTGGGTCAGCTCCGCCATCGCGCGCAGGTACTCGCGCTCGGCCGGGGTCGCCCGCTCGTACCGGGAGCCGAAGAAGCCGACCGCCAGCTCGGCCTCGGCCTCGGGCGCGGCGACGCGCACGTCCTCCTCGGTGATCGGGTTGGACGGCGCCGCGTCCCAGGCCGCCTTGCCGTAGGCCTGGATGAAGTACGGGTAGCCGCCCGACGCGGTGAACAGGGCCTCCAGCGCGTGGGGCGCGATCTCGGCCTCCTCCCGCTCGACGGGCGCCAGCACGGCGCGGTCGGCGTCGGACCTGCTCAGCCGGTCGATCCGGGTGTAGCGGAACAGCCGCTCGGAGTACGACTTCGATGCCGAGAGCACGGCGGGCACGTGTGGCAGTCCGGCGCCGACCACCACCAGCGGGGTCCCGGACTGCGACAGCTCGTGGCACGCGGCGCACAGCGCCGAGACGTCCTCGGGCACGAGGTCCTGGATCTCGTCGATGAGCAGTGCCACACCGGTGCCCACGTCGGCGGCCAGCTCGGCGACGTCGCTGAACAGCTCCACCAGGTCGATCTCGATGTCGCCGGAGTCGGCGCGGCCCTGCGCGGGGGGCACGTCGATGCCCGGCTGCCAGCGGTCGCGCATCTTGGCGTCCGGCCGGTTGGCCTTGAGGGCGAACGCCTTGAGCACGGCCAGCACCTCGTCCACCCGGTCCGGGGCGCGGTGCTTGACGGCGAGGTCGCGGATGGCCCTGTGCAGCGCCGCCGACAGCGGCCTGCGCAGCTCGGCGTCCGGCCGGGCCTCCACCTTGCCCGCGCCCCAGCCCCGCCGGACGGCCATCGAGCGCAGCTCGCCGAGCAGCACGGTCTTGCCCACGCCGCGCAGCCCGGTGAGCACCAGGCTGCGTTCCGGCCTGCCTCGGGCGACGCGTTCGAGTACCACCTCGAACGCCTCCAGCTCCCGCTCGCGGCCTGCCAGCTCGGGTGGTCGCTGCCCCGCTCCGGGGGCGAACGGATTCCGCACCGGGTCCATCGCTACGACACTATTGGGTTTTCTAGGTCCAGCCCGATATTGCGCGAGAAACTCGTATCGGCGTGTCACGCGCGGCCGACATCCAGGGTTCGCCTGGGCTTCACCCGTCCGTGTCAGTGTCGGGCGCGTGACGACGACGAAGCGTGCGCTCGCGACCATCGCGGCGGTACTCACAGTGGTGCTTCTCGGCAGCGGGCTCTCCCCCGCCGGCGCGAAACCGAAGCACACCGACTTCGACATCCAGGCCCACCGGGGCGGCATCGGGCTCACCGTGGAGGGGACGCTCGCGGCGTTCGCCACGGCCATGGAGCTCGGCGTGACCACGCTGGAGCTCGACATCCAGATCACCCGTGACGGGCGCGAGGTGATCACTCACGACCGGAGGATCAACCCGGCCAAGTGCGCCGACACCGCCCCCGTGACGCCGGGAGACCCCCAGTACCCGTACGCGGGCAAGTACATCAAGGACCTCACGTTCGCGCAGGTCCGCACGCTCGACTGTGGCTCGCAGCGGCACCCTGGCCACCCGGACCAGAAGCTCTCCCCCGGAGCGAAGATGCCGACGCTGGCCGAGTTGTTCGCGCTGGCGCGCAGGCACCACGCGTGGCACCTGAGGTTCAACATCGAGACGAAGGTCGAGGCGGCCGCGCCCGAGGAGACCGCCCCGCGCGAGCAGTTCGTGAACAGGGCGATCCGGGAGATCATGCGCTCGGGCTTCGCGCGCAACGTGACCATCCAGAGCTTCGACTGGGGTGCGCTCATGCTGGTGCGCGCGAAGGCCCCGTGGCTGCCGGTGGTGGCGCTGACCCAGCCGGAGTTCCTCCAGGTCGGCCAGCCGGGCCGGTCGCCGTGGCTCGGCGGGCTCGACATCGACGACTTCGGCGGGAGCCCGGTGCGTGCGGTGACCAGCTTCGGAGCCAGCGCGCTCTCGCCCGTGCACGGCAACCCGCAGGGCGGCGCGGTGGGCGACCCGGACTACGTGCCGTTCACCACGAAGGCCCTGGTCGACGAGGCGCACCGGGCGGGGATCAGGGTGGTGCCGTGGACCATCAACGACACGGCGACGATGCACAAGCTCATCGACGACGGCGTGGACGGCATCATCACCGACTACCCCGACCGCCTGCGCGAGGTGGCCGCCGAGCGCGGATTCCGGCTGCCCAGGGCGTACCCGGCCAGGCGCTAGCGGTCCATAGCGCTTTCTAGCTCTCAGGCTAGAGAGGCTTAGCCGAGTGAAGACGGCGAGGAGTGGGTAGTTTCCGGAGCGGAACGATCCCGGCCAGTGAGGGAAGGTCACGATGATTCTCCGCCGAGTGGCTCGCCCGCTCCTCGCCGCAATGTTCATCTCGGGCGGTATCAACGCTCTGCGTCAGGCCGAGGGCCACGCCGAGGCCGCCAAGCCGCTGCTGGACAAGACCGTCGGCAAACAGCCCGAGTCGCTGCCGGACCAGGTGCCCACCGACCCGGTGACCCTGGTCCGCATCGATGCCGCGGTGAAGCTGGTCGGCGGCTCGCTGCTGGCGATCGGCAAGCTCCCCCGCCTGTCGTCGCTCATGCTGCTCGGCAGCCTGGTTCCGACGACGCTCGCGGCTCACTCCTTCTGGGAGGAGAAGGACTCCGGTCGCCGCCAGGAGCAGCAGATCCAGTTCACGAAGAACCTCGGCCTGGCGGGCGGGCTGCTGCTGGCCGCCGCCGACACCGAGGGCAAGCCGTCGGTGGGCTGGCGCGCCAGGCACGCAGTGCGTGACGCGAGCAAGCAGGTCCAGGACACCGCCGAGTCCGTGCAGCGCACGGCGGGCAAGACCGCCGGGAAGGCGAGCAAGAAGGTGGGCAAGGCCGGCAAGCAGGCCGGCGCGCTCACCGGCAAGGCGGGCAAGGTCACCGGTAAGGCGAGCAAGAGCGTGGAGTCCGTGCTCTCCCGGTGACCCTGCCCGACCCCCTTACCTGCTGGCCACCTTCCGGTACCGGGCGGTGGCCAGCGGCGCGAAGATGGCGATGATCGCCACCGAGCTCAGCACCGCGTACAGCGCGGCGTTGTCCGCGGGCCAGCCCGACGGCGCCGCCCAGCCTGCCGGGCTGGCGTTGCCGAACAGGTCCCGCGTGGCGTTGACGGCCGCCGTGAACGGGTTCCAGTCCGCGATCGTGCCGAGCACGCCCGGCAGGCTCTCCTGCGGCACGAACGCCGACGAGATGAACGTCAGCGGGAACATCCAGATCAGGCCCGCGCTGTTGGCGACCTCGACGCTGCGTGACACGAGCCCGATGTAGGCACCCACCCAGGACAGGGCGAACGCGAACAGCAGGATCATCAGGTAGCCGAGGATCGCGTCCAGCACGCTGCCCCGGATGCGCCAGCCGATCAACAGCCCGCAGATCGACATCACGAACAGCACCACGAGGCTGAGCACCTGGTCGGCCGTGGTCCGGCCCAGGATCACGGCCAGCCGCGACATGGGCAGCGACCGGAACCGGTCGATGATGCCCTTCTGGAGATCGTTGGCGAAGCCGATGACCGTGTAGGACGAGTTGAACGCCACCGTCTGCGCGAAGATGCCCGCGATGAGGAACTCGCGGTACTGGCCGCTGTCGCCGCCGGGACCGCCGATGGCGCCGCCGAACACGTAGGCGAACATCAGCACGAACATGATCGGGAACAGCGTCGCCCCGAGCAGCCACTCCGGGTTGCGCCGCACGTTCATCACGTTGCGCCACGTGATGACCCCACTGTCGGTGAGGATCTTGCCTGCCCCGTTCACGATGCGGGCACCTCCTCCTCGGCGCCGTGGCCGGTCAGTGCCAGGAACACGTCGTCGAGCGTCGGCCGGTGCAGCCCGACGTCCTGCACCGTCACGCGCTCGGCATCGAGCAGGCGCAGCGCCTCGACCAGCGCCTTGGGTCCCGTGTCCACCAGCACCTCGACTCTGCGGGAGTGCTCGTCGACGGTCGCCTCGCTCGTGCCCACGCTCTCGAGCACGCGCACGGCCGCCGGGATCTGTTCCTGCTCGGCGACGACGAGGTTGAGCCGCTCCCCGCCGATCTGTGCCTTCAGCTCGTCGGCGGTGCCCCTCGCGATCACCTTCCCCTTGTCGATCACGACGATCGAGTCGGCGAGCCGGTCGGCCTCCTCCAGGTACTGCGTCGTCAGCAGCACGGTGGCGCCCGTCGCGACGAGCTGCTCGATCACCTCCCACATGTCGATGCGCCCGCGCGGGTCCAGCCCGGTGGTCGGCTCGTCGAGCACGACGACGCTCGGCTCGGCCACCAGTGCGCCGGCGAGGTCGAGCCTGCGCCGCATGCCACCCGAGTAGCCCTTCGCGGGCCGGTCGCCCGCCTCGTCGAGCTGGAACCGGCGCAGCAGCTCCCGTGCGCGCTCGCGCGCCTCGGCCTTGCGCTTGCCGTACAGCCTGCCGACGAGATAGAGGTTCTCGAACCCGGTCAGGTTCTCGTCCACGGCGGCGTACTGGCCGGACAACCCGATCGAGCGCCGTACCCCGTCGGGATCGGCGAGCACGTCGTGCCCTGCCACCTCCGCCTCGCCCTCGTCCGGCCTCAACAGCGTGGTGAGGATCCGGACCGTGGTGGTCTTGCCCGCGCCGTTGGGCCCCAGCAGTCCCAGCACCTGTCCCGTCGGGATCTCCAGGTCGACCCCGTCGAGCGCGCGCGTCGAGCCGTAGCTCTTGACGAGCCCACGGGCGCGCACGGCGACGCCGGACTGGCCCCCCATGCCTCTGTCTGATTCGGACATGGCGCCAGCCTAGGAGGGACCACCGACAATGTCGTGGGATTTAGAGGACGCGGGGGCCTTTCGGCCTGGCGCGTTCGAGGGGTGGGGCGGGGCTACTTCTCCAGGATCGCCGTCACTCCCTGGCCTCCCGCGGCGCAGATGGAGATGAGGCCCCGGCCCGAGCCCTTCTCGTTCAGCAGCTTCGCGAGGGTGGCGACGATGCGGCCACCGGTCGCGGCGAAGGGGTGGCCCGCCGCCAGTGACGAGCCGTTGACGTTGAGCTTGGCCCGGTCGATGGAGCCCGGAGGTGCGTCGAGCTCGAGCCGTTCCTTGGCGAACGTCGGGTCCTCCCACGCCTTGAGCGTGGCCAGCACCTGCGAGGCGAAGGCCTCGTGGATCTCGTAGAAGTCGAAGTCCTGCAGCGACAGCCCCGCACGGGCGAGCATCCTCGGCACCGCGTAGGCGGGTGCCATCAGCAGGCCCTCCTCGCCGTGCACGTAGTCCACGGCGGCGGTCTGCGAGAACGTCGTGAGGTAGGCCAGCACGGGCAGGTTGTGCTTCTTCGCCCAGTCCTCGCTGGCGAGCAGCACGGTGGACGCGCCGTCGGAGAGCGGCGTCGAGTTGCCCGCCGTCATCGTGCCCTCCGGCCCGCCGAACACGGGCTTGAGCTTGCCCAGCTTCTCGGCGCTGGAGTCGGGGCGCAGGTTCTGGTCCCTCGTCAGCCCGAGGTAGGGGGTGACGAGGTCGTCGAAGAAGCCCCGGTCGTACGCCGCGGCGAGCCGCTGGTGGCTGGTGGCGGTCAGCTCGTCCTGCTCGGCCCTTCCGATGTCCCAGGTGCCTGCCGTCAGCGAGGCGTGCTCGCCCATCGAAAGGCCGGTGCGTGGCTCGGCGTTGCGCGGGATCTCCGGGACGATGTGCCCCGGCCGCACCTTGGCCAGCAGCTTCAGCCGCTCTCCCATGCTCTTGGCCGCGTTGAGCCGCACGAGCAGCCTGCGCAGGCTGTCGTTGACGGCCAGCGGCGCGTCGCTGGTGGTGTCGACGCCGCCCGCGATGGCCGAGTCGATCTGCCCGAGCGCGATCTTGTTGGCGACGTTGATGATCGCCTGGAGCCCGGTGCCGCAGGCCATCTGCACGTCGGAGGCGGGCGTCGCGGGCGAGAGCCTGCTGCCCAGCACGCACTCCCTGGCGAGGTTGAAGTCCCGGGAGTGCTTGAGCACCGCACCCGCGGCGACCTCGCCGATGACCTCCCCCTGCAGGGCGTAGCGGCTCACCAGGCCGTCGATGGCGGCCGTGAGCATGTCCTGGTTCGACGCCTGCGCGTAGGGGCCGTTCGAGCGGGCGAACGGGATGCGGTTGCCCCCGACGATCGCGACCTTGCGTACGGTCGCGGACCTGCTCCTGCTCGACCGGGACCGGCCGCCGCCGGACTTCTGCGCTGAGGTCATGGCTCCTCCTGTGCTCGTCGCGCCCACTCGGAAGTGTAACCTACTCGCCAGTAGGTTAGGCTGGGGCTGCACACTCGGTATGGGAGGCACCCGATGGCGGACAAGTACCAGCGCTTCACCAAGACACCCGTCGGCAAGTTCCTGGTGCCCAGGCTGGGCCTGCCGAACCCGCCCACGCTCCGGCGCTACCGGCCGGGGCAGCCCGCTCTCGATGGTCCCGCACTTCTGGGCGCCGCGCCGGGCGGACGCCTGGAGAAGGCGCTGTCCGCCCAGCTGGACGCCGCGGGCATCGAGGTGCTGAGCACCCCCGCCGACGACGTGCGGTACGGAGCGCTCGTGTTCGACGCGACCGGCATCACCGAGCCCGCGCAGCTGCGGGAGCTGCACCGCTTCTTCCACCCGGTGATCCGCAAGGTGGGCGCGTGCGGCCGGGTCGTGGTGCTGGGCACCCCGCCCGAGCAGGCGCAGGGCCGCGAGCTGATCGCCCAGCGCGCGTTGGAGGGCTTCGTCCGCTCGGTCGGCAAGGAGCTCAAGCGCGGCGCCACGGCCCAGCTCGTCTACGTCGGCCAGGGCGCGGAGGACGCCACGGAGTCCACGATGCGGTTCTTGCTCTCGGCCAAGTCCGCGTTCGTCGACGGCCAGGTGATCCGCGTCGGCACCGGCGGGGTCACCACCGCCCCTGCTCCGGAGAGCTGGGAGCAGCCGCTGTCCGGCAAGGTCGCGCTCGTCACCGGCGCCTCGCGGGGCATCGGCGCCGCCATCGCGGAGGTGCTCGCCCGCGACGGCGCCCACGTGGTCGCCCTCGACATCCCGGCGCAGGGCGCCGACCTGTCGCGGGTCGCCAACGACATCGGCGGCTCGGCGCTGCAGCTCGACATCACGGCCGCCGACGCCCCGGACAAGCTCGCCGACCATCTCACGCAGCGGCACGGTGGCGTCGACATCGTGGTGCACAACGCGGGCATCACGCGGGACAAGACGCTCGGCAACCTCACCGAGCAGGGCTGGGACTCCGTGCTCGGCGTCAACTTGGCCGCGCAGCTCGCCGTGAACGACACGCTGCTGTCGCGCAAGGTGCTGCGGGACAACGGCCGGATCATCGGCGTCTCGTCCATCGCGGGCATCGCGGGCAACGTCGGCCAGACCAACTACGCCACCAGCAAGGCGGGCGTCATCGGCATGGTCGCCGAGGGCGCGCCGCGGCTAGCCGAGCACTCCGGCACGATCAACGCGGTCGCGCCCGGGTTCATCGAGACCCAGATGACCGCCGCGGTGCCGGTGGTGATCCGCGAGTTCGGACGCCGCCTCTCCAGCCTCGCCCAGGGCGGGCTGCCGGTGGACGTCGCCGAGACCATCGCCTGGTACGCCAACCCGGCGTCGGCCGCCGTCAACGGCAACGTGGTGCGCGTCTGCGGCCAGGCGCTGTTGGGAGCGTGACATGACGGTCAGGGAACTGCGGAGCACGCCGAGCCTCGCCGGCCTGTACCCCAAGGCCGCGCTGGGCAGCCTGCGCAGGAGCGGCGGGCAGGCACTGCCGGACACCGAGTACGTGCGCACCGGGGTCGTCGCCGACCCGGCGCACGTCGCCGCCTACAACCGTGTGTGCGGGTTCCGGCTCGCCGACGAACTGCCCGCCACCTATCCGCACATCCTCGCCTTCCCGCTGCAGATGGCGCTGATGACGCAGCCGGACTTCCCGTTCCCCGTGCTCGGGATGGTGCACGTCGCCAACCGCATCACCCAGCACCGTGCGGTCCGCATCGGCGAGGCGTTCACCCTGCGGGTGCGGGCGGAGAACCTGCGCCCGCACGAGAAGGGAACCCAGTTCGACGTCGTCAGCGAGGCCGTCGTCGGGGACGAGACCGTGTGGACCGACGTGAGCACCTACCTGCGGCGCGGGGGCGGCTCGGGCGGTTCGAAGGGCAGGGCCGCCCAGCTGGCCAAGCCGTCGCCGAGCGCGATCTGGCACGTTCCCGGCGACATCGGCCGCCGCTACGCCGAGGTGTCCGGCGACCGCAACCCGATCCACCTGCACCCGCTCACCGCCCGGCTGTTCGGCTTCCCGAAGGCCATCGCGCACGGCATGTGGACCAAGGCACGCAGCCTCGCCGCGTTCGAGGGCAGGCTGGGCGAGTCCTACACGGTGGACGTGCGGTTCCAGCAGCCGGTGCTCCTGCCCGCGAAGGCCGCCTTCACCACGTGGCCCAGCGACGAAGGGTACGAACGCAGTGGCGCGGAGCGTCTCCGTGGGGGGCGGCGGCCGGGTGACGGGTGGGCCTTCGAACTGTGGCACGCGCGCAAGCCGAAGCCGCACCTGAAGGGCACGGTCAGGTTTACCTAGGCCGCCAGACGTCGCCCTCCACGAGGTCGTTGAAGCCGAGCCAGATCAGGTTCATCAGCCACGAGGCGAGCACGGCGTCGGAGACGTCGGAGTGGTCGAGCCACCAGTCGGCAAGCGACTCGGCCGCGCCGACGAGCGCGGCGGCCAGCCCCTCGCCGGAGAACTCGGCCTGCTCGGCGAGCCCCTTGCGCGAGCCGGCCGACACCACGAGCGCGGAGACCAGTTCGATGGCCCTGCCACGCAGCGCGTCGACCTCACCGGCGAAGGGGCCTCCGACGGTGAGCGCCTGGCGGTGCAGGACGGTCCAGGAGTCGCGGTACTCGGAGACGAACCCGTAGAACGAGCGCAGGCCGTGCCACAGCTGCATGTCCGGTGGCAGGTCCGGCTTGATGCCTGCCTGCACGGCCTCCAGGAGGCGGCCAGCCTCCCTGCGGATGCAGTGCAGGAACAGGTCCTCCTTGGCGCCGAGGTAGCTGTAGATCATCGGCTTGGAGACGCCCGCGACGTCGGAGACCTCGTCCATGGATGCCGAGTGGTAGCCGTGCCGGGCGAAAACCTCGACGGCAGCGTCGAGGATCTGCTTCTCCCGCACCGCGCGGGGAAGCCTTTTAGCCCGTTCGGGCGAGCGCCGTACATCCTCCGTCACCGCAACCTCCTGTCCGGAGGAAACGCTACCTGTTAGGCGAATCAGGCTCGTGTTGCCGGGTTAGCTACCGCTGAGTAGCCTGACGCCGTGTCCTCCGAAAGTGCGTTGGACCGATTCGCGCGGCACATCGACGTCCGGGCGCTGTCCACCGAGCAGTTCGTTCGGCTCCTGGAGACGCTGTGCATGCTCGACACGGCGGGAGCAGGCATCGAACTGCGCTCGCTGTCGACGGAGGTGCTGGTCGACATCGTCGCCAAGGCGTCGAAGGACCAGATCAGGGCCATCGGGCAGCACCCGGAGCTGCGCGCGGTGTTCCTGGACGAGATCTTCCGGCGGATGTCCGACCACTTCGTGCCGGAGAAGGCGCGCTACGTCAGCCTCGTGGTCGGCTGGCGCTTCCCGAACGGCGGCGACGAGTTCGACCGGTTCCAGACCGTGATCGAGGACGGCATGTGCGTGTCCAGCGCCGACTGCGGGCGCGACCCCGACACCACGATCACCGTCGCCGTGGACGACTTCATCCGCCTGGCCACCGGCAACGCGGCGGTGGCGGCCATGTTCGTCACCGGCAAGGTCAAGGTGAAGGGCGAGTACGCGCCGGCCGTGCGGCTGTCCGGCTACTTCGACATCCCCAAGCCGCCCGGGTAACGCCTCACGGCGAGTCGATCACCGGCCGCTGCCCCGGTGGCGGGTCGTCACCGGGCCTGCGCTCGTCGACCACCTCGCTGTCGACGACGATCACGTGACCCTGAGCGCGCATCTGGTCGCGCATGCGGTCGTGCATCATCGGGGCCCTGCGCTCGATGCGGCGCAGCCAGGACCGGCGGACGACGCTGCGCGTGGGCGGCAGCAGCAACAGCAGGCCTGCCACGTCGGTGACGAAGCCGGGCACCAGGATGAGCACGCCGCCGAGCCCGACGAGCATCCCGTCGGTGACCTCGTTGTGGGCGGAGCGCCCCGAGCGGGCCGTCGTCATGAAGGCGCGGGCCGCCTTGCCACCCTCGCGCCGGGCGAGCCACGACCCGGCGAACGCGCCGAGCAGCAGCAGTCCGAGCGTGGGCAGGAAGCCGATGAGCGACGCGACCGCCCACACGGCGGCCACCTCGGCGACCACGTACAACAAGAACAAGACGGCCATACCTGAACAACGCAGGGACGTGCCGATTTGCTCCCGCGGACCCGGAAGGGACGCTAACGTCGCCGGTCGTGTGGAGCTGGCTCGGTCACGGCAACCCGAAGGCGATCGCCGGTGTCACGGCCGCCGTGTTGCTGGTCCTCGTCGTCGTCGGGCGTCTGGCGCGGCACTCGCGTGGCGCGATGGCCGGGTTCCGCCCGCCGGGTCAGCAGGTCCGGCGCAGCCAGGCACCATCCGGCCGGATCGCGGCCACGATCACGGGCTGGATGCTCGTGGCTGTCCTCGTGGCGGCGGGCACCGGATCCGGTCTGCTCTGGCTGCTCGGCTGGCCCACCTTGCCACCGGTGGCCGCGTTCGACACCTCGCAGGTGCTGGAACTGCTCAAGATCGCTCTCGCTGTCGTGGCCGGACTCGGTGGTGTGGTGCTGCTGGCGGTGAACCTGCGCAGGCAGCGGGTCACCGAGGCCGAGCACGGCCTCGCGCGCGGCCGCGACGAGCGGGAGCGGGAGCAGGTGTTCAACGAGCGGTTCGGCACGGCCGCTGAACAACTGGCTCATGAGAGCGGGGCGGTGCGCCTCGCCGGGGTGTACGCGATGTCCGGGCTGGCCGACGACTGGGTGGGTAATCGACAGGCCTGCGTTGACGTGCTGACCGGATACCTTCGCCTTCCCGTGAGCGAGGACGACGTCGCCGAGGCCAAGGTGAGGGAGACGCTGCTCCGCGTCCTGTGGGGACGCTTCGGCCCCGACGGAACGTGGCGGCACCTTTCGGTCGATCTCAGCGGAGCCCGGTTCACGGACGCGGACCTCTCCCTGCTGAACATCCGGGGCGAGGCGCGCTTCGACGGTGCGGTGTTCGACGGCGACTGGACGGTCGCCGGAGTGGCTGCGGACGCGGCGAACTTCTCCGGCGCGTGCTTCCGCGCTGCACAGACGGTTGCCGAAATCGCCTTCTCCATGGTCGACGTCACGTTCGAGGGTGGTGAGCTGCTGTTCGACAGCGACCGCATGAGGGGCCAGCGGTTCCGGTTCGTCGGCTGCACGTTCACCGGGGTGGTGATCGCGGTGACCGGGGAAGAGAACAGGCAGGGCGAGGTGGTCTTCGAGGGCTGCGGCTTCGTGGACTGCACGTTCGACTTCACCCGGCTGACGTCCCGCAGGCGCGACGATTCCGGAGGCGAACCCCGTTTCGGCGTCTACGAGTCCACGCTCAACGAATGCCTGATCGACCTGCGCACCGCGCACCAGGGTCGGCATGCGCTGTGGCTGGTCGACTCCGAGCTACGGGATGTTCGGTTCGGCGTCGAGCAGTACGGCGTCGATCGACCCAAGCTCCTGAACGTGCGCCGGCCGCGGCTCATCGGCACCGAGTTGCCGGAGCGGCACACCCGAGTCCGCGGTGCGCCGGAGGAACCGGATCCCTCCGGCGCACCGCGGAGCGAGCGTCAGTAGGTGATGGCCTGCGCCGGGTCGGCGAGCAGCGCACCGACGTCGGCGAGGAACTGCGAGCCCTGCTGGCCGTCGACCACCCGGTGGTCGAAGCTCAGCGACAGCTGCATCACCTTGCGCACGGCCAGCTCGCCGTCCACCACCCACGGCATGTCCCTGATCGCGCCGAGCGCCAGGATCGCCGACTCGCCGGGGTTGATGATCGGCGTGCCGGTGTCGACGCCGAACACGCCGACGTTGGTGATGGTGAACGTGCCGTGCAGCATCGCCTCGGGCGGCGTCTTGCCGTCCCTGGCTGTGGTGGTCAGCTCGTCGATGGCCTGGGCCAGTTCCACGAGCGAGAGCGCATCGGCGTCGCGGACCTTGGGCACGACGAGCCCGCGCGGCGTGGCCGCTGCGATCCCGAGGTGCACGTAGTCCTTGAAGACGATCTCGTTCGCCTCGTCGTCCCACACCGCGTTGACGTCGGGGGTGCGTCGTACCGCGAGGCACACGGCCTTGGCCGCGAACGCCAGCGGGGTGAGCTTCACCCCGGCGAAGGCCGGGCTGCTCTTGAGCTTCGCGCGGAACTCCATCATCGGCGTGACGTCGATGGTGAGGAACTCCGTGACGTGCGGTGCCGTGAACGCGCTGGAGACCATCGCCTGCGCGGTGGCCTTGCGCACGCCCTTGATCGGCACGCGCCGCTCCCGGGCACCCGGAGCGTGGGCGGGAGCCGCGGCGGTCGCCGTCGTCTCCGGCTCGGCCGCCCGCTGCACGTCCTCGCGGGTGATGACCCCGCCCTCGGCGGAGCCGATGACCTGGCGGAGGTCCACCCCGAGCTCCTTGGCGAGCTTGCGCACCGGAGGCTTCGCCAGCGGCACGTACTCCGGTGCCGAGCTCCCCAATGTGGCATTCGTAGCGTCAGACTTCCCCAATGTGGCATTCGTAGCGTCAGACGCCACAAATGTGGCATTGGGGAGCTTGCGGGGACGGCGCTTGGCGACCACGTTCTTGGAGCCGTAGCCGACAAGGGGTTTCATCTCGTCGTCGGCGGGAGCCGGTGCCGCCGACGATCCCGAAGGGGGTTCCTGGGCGACGCCGTTGGTGGCGGGGGCCGCGGGCTGCTCCGTGGCTCCGCCTCCCGAGGGCGCCGAGCCCTGCGGGTCCACGTCGATGGTCATGATCGGCGTGCCGACCTCGACCGTCTGCCCCGGCTCCGCGAGCAGTTCGGTCACCACACCGGCCCACGGGACCGGCAGCTCCACCGCCGCCTTGGCGGTCTCGACCTCCACCACGATCTGGTTGACCTGAACCTCGTCGCCGGGCTTGACCTTCCAGTCGAGGATCTCGGCCTCCGTCAGCCCCTCGGCCGTGTCGGCAAGGGGAAACTGCTTGTACTCAGGCATGTCTGCGCGATCCCCCTCACCAGTCCAGCGCGCGGTCGACGGCGTGCAGCACCCGATCCAGGTCGGGAAGGAAGTGCTCCTCCAGCTTCGCCGGCGGGTACGGCGTGTCGAAGCCGGCGACGCGGAGGACGGGCGCCTCCAGCGAGTAGAAGCACTCCTGCTGCACCCGGGCCGCGATCTCGGAGGTGATCGAGGACTCGGACTGCGCTTCGCTGACGGTGATGAGGCGGCCCGTGCGGCGCACGGACTCGAACACCGGGCCGAGGTCCAGCGGCGAGAGCGCACGCAGGTCGATGACCTCCAGCGACCGGCCCTCCTCGGCGGCGGCCGCGGCCGCGTCGAGGCACACCTTCACCGAAGGACCGTAGGCGACGACCGTCGCCGCGGCGTCCGTGCCGCCCTGCCGGACGACCCGGGAGGCGAACAGCGGGTCCGGCGTCGCCGACGGGTCGACGGGCGCCTTGAGCGCCCCGGAGTGGTAGAGCCGCTTGGGCTCGAAGAACAGGATCGGGTCGTCGCTGGCGATCGCCTGCTGGATCATCCAGTAGGCGTCAACCGGGTTGGAGCAGGAGACGACCTTGAGCCCCGCGATGTGCGCGAACAGCGACTCCGGCGACTCCGAGTGGTGCTCCACCGCGCCGATGCCGCCGCCGTAGGGCACGCGGATCACCACGGGCACCTTCACCTTGCCCTGCGTGCGGTAGTGCAGCTTCGCCAGCTGGCTGGAGATCTGGTCGAAGCCGGGGAAGATGAACCCCTCGAACTGGATCTCGCAGACCGGGCGGAAGCCGCGCACGGCGAGGCCGACGGCGGTGCCGATGATGCCGGACTCGGCCAGCGGCGTGTCCAGCACGCGCTGCTCACCGAAGTCCTTCTGCAGGCCGTCGGTGATGCGGAAGACGCCGCCGAGCTTGCCGACGTCCTCGCCCATCACGATGACCTTGTCGTCGGCCTCCATCGCGGCGCGCAGGCCCTGGTTGAGCGCCTTGCCGATGGTGAGGTTCTGCACGGCTGAGGCGGGACCCTCGACGGGGTGGGACTTCACGGGCGCGGCCATCAGTGCTCACCTGCCTCGGCGAATCCGGAGAGGTAGGCCAGGTACTCCTCGCGCTGCGCGTCCAGCTGCGGCGAGGGCTCGGCGTAGACGTTGGCGAACACCCGCTCGGGCGGCGGGTCGGGCATGTTGAAGCAGAAGTCGCGCAGTTCGGCGGCGAAGCTGTCGGCCTCGGCCTGCACCGCCTCGAAGAACGCCGTGTCGGCGCCGCCGGTGCGGGCCAGGTGCGCGCGGACCCGCTCGATCGGATCCTTGTGCTTCCACACCTCAAGCTCGTCGGAGAGCCGGTACCGCGTGGGGTCGTCGGTGGTGGTGTGGGCGTCCATGCGGTAGGTGAACGCCTCGATGAGCACCGGCCCGTTGCCGTGCCTGCACTCGTCCAGCGCCCAGCGGGTCACCGCGAGACAGGCGAGCACGTCGTTGCCGTCCACGCGGATGCCGGGGAAGCCGTAGCCCCGTGCCCGCTGGTAGAGCGGCAGCCTCGACTGGCGCTCGGTGGGCTCGGAGATGGCCCACTGGTTGTTCTGGCAGAAGAACACCACGGGCGCGTCGTACACGGCGGCCCACACGAAGCCCTCGTGCACGTCGCCCTGGCTGGTGGCGCCGTCGCCGAAGTAGACGATGGTCGCCTCCCCGTCGTCGTCGCCGACCTTGCCCTCGAACTTCTGCCCCATGGCGTAGCCGGTGGCGTTGAGGACCTGGTTGCCGATGACGATCGTGTACGGATGGAACCCGTGGGCCTTGAAGTCCCAGCCGCTGTGGTCGGTGCAGCGGAAGATGCCGAGCAGCTCGCGGAAGTCCACGCCACGCGTGTACGCCACGCCGTGCTCGCGGTAGCTGGGGAAGGCCATGTCCTGCGGCCGCAGTGCCCGGCCCGAACCGATCTGGGCCGCCTCCTGGCCGAGCAACGGCACCCAGATGCCGAGCTGGCCCTGCCGCTGCATCGCGTTGGACTCCCGGTCGCCTCTGCGGACCAGCACCATGTCCCGGTAGAGCCCACGCAGCGCCTCGGCGTCGATGTCGGCGACATAGGGGTCGAACATGGCCGACGAAAGGCGCTCGCCTTCGGGGTTGAGCAGCTGAGTCAGCTCAGCCCCGCCTTCTGTTGTTGCTCGCAAACCCGCAATCACCTGTTCTGGAGTCGGTTCCGCCGCTGTCGCGGCCGGTCCGGCGCCAGGCTCCGGGCGCGTCCACTGTTCGGGGGACGACATGCGCTTCTCCCTTTTGGTGTCGTGCCGCGCGACCACTTGTGGCGGCCACGGCGGCGCACCGGCGGCACCACGTACGCATCGGGTCCGAGCGCTCGGGTGTCCGTCGGCGGTGACGGTTCACGTCGCCATCCTGGCATGGACGGGGCCGCTCTGGAGAGGTTCCGAGTCCGATTCGTTGCCCGGAATCGGTAGCTGAGCTGCGGAAACGCTTGGACTACCTACCGTGCAACCGCCGAAAGTCGGTCGTGGGAACGGGCGTTAACCTGGACCGCCGCCCGGCGTCCTTCCGGGTGAGACCCGCTCGGGGAGATCGACCGCAGCAGGCACTGTGACGTGCACCACAGGGGGTCCGTGTCACGATCGGGGGCATGGACTCACGGGTGCTGCGGGAGCGGGTGCGGCAGGTGTGGGCCGGAGACGCGCTGGGCGGGCTGTCCGAGTTCGTGACCATCCCGGCGCTGTCCCCGGCCTTCGACCAGGCCTGGGCGGCGAACCGGCAGCTGCACGCCGCCGTCGAGCTGGTGCGGGCGTGGCTGGCCGAGCGGCCCATCGCCGGTGCGCGTGCCGAGGTGGTGGAGCTGCCCGGCCGCACGCCGGTGCTGCTGCTCGACGTGCCGGCCAGAGACGCCACCAACCCGGAGACCGCGGTGGTCTACGGCCACCTCGACAAGCAGCCGCCCGCGGGCGAGTGGTCGCCCGGGCTCGGCCCGTGGACACCGGTGGTGAAGGACGAGCGGCTGTACGGCAGGGGCGCGGGCGACGACGGCTACGCCGCCTACGCCGCCGCCGTCGCACTGGAGGCGCTGCACGCCGCGGGCGGACGGCACGCGCGCACGGTGGTGCTGCTGGAGACCGGCGAGGAGTCGGGCAGCCCCGACCTGCCCGCCTACCTGGACGAGCTTGCCGGGCGGCTCGGTCCCGTCGGCCTGGTGATCTGCCTGGACATCGCGGGCGCCGACCACGAGCGGCTGTGGCTGGCGAGCTCGGTGCGCGGCATCGCCTTCCTCGACGTCACCGTCCGCGTGCTCACCTCCGGCGTGCACTCCGGGCACGGCAGCGGCATCGTGCCCAGCTCGTTCCGGGTGCTGCGCCAGCTGCTCGACCGCATCGAGGACGCGCGCTCGGGCCGCATCCTGCTGCCCGAGCTGGAGACAGCCCTGCCGGACGGGGCAGCCGACGAGATCCGCACCGGCGTGGCCGAGGGGTTCCTGACCCCGAGACTGCCGGTGGCCGACGGCGTGCGGCTGGTCAGCGACGACCCGGTGGAGCTGGTGCTCAACAACACCTGGCGGCCCACACTCTCGGTCACCGGCGCGGACGGGCTGCCACCGCTGCTCGACGCGGGCAACGTGCTGCGCCCGTACACCGGCCTCAAGCTCAGCTTCCGGCTGCCACCCACCGTCGACGCCCCCGCCGCGCTCGCCGCCGTGGAGAAGGCGCTCACCGCCGACGTGCCCTCCGGCGCGCAGGTCGAGCTGGCCCGCGCCGAGGCCGCCGACGGCTGGAGCACCACGCCGCGCGCCGCGTGGCTCACCTCGGCGCTCGACGAGGCGAGCGCCGAGGTGTTCGGCGCGCCGTGGCGGTCGATCCCGCTCGGCGGGACCATCCCGTTCCTCGGGCTGTTCGGCCGCGCGTACCCCGACGCGCAATTCGTGGTCACCGGGCCGAGAGGACCCGGCAACAATGCCCACGTGCCCGACGAGTGGCTGCACCTGCAGCAGACCGAGCGGGTGACCGAGACGGTCGCCCGCATCCTGCACGCCCACGCCACCGCGCGCTGAGTGACGACGGAGAGGAGACACAGTGGAGACCCGGCTCTGGCACCCGTTCGCCAACATGGCGGAGGTCAAGGACAAGCCGTTCCTGGTGGACCGCGCGGAGGGCGTGTGGATCTACGACACCGACGGCACCCGCTACCTGGACGGCACCGCGGGGCTCTGGTACTGCAACGCGGGCCACGGCAGGGCCGAGATCGTCGACGCCACCGCCGCGCAGATGCGCCGCCTGGACAGCTACTTCACCTTCGGCGACTTCAGCAACGAGCCCGCCGAGCGGCTCGCGACGCGGCTGTCGGAGCTGGCGCCGATGGAGCAGGCGCGGATCTTCTTCACCACGGGCGGCGGCGAGTCGGTGGACACCGCGGCCAAGCTGGCGCGGCTGTACTGGGCGCGGCGGGGTGAGCCGCAGCGCGTGCACATCGTCAGCAGGCGGCACTCCTACCACGGCACCAACGGCTTCGGCACCAGCCTGGCCGGCATCGAGGTGAACCGCGACGGCTTCGGGCCACTGCTGTCCGACGCCACGCGCGTCGCCCACGACGACGCCGAGGACCTGAGGGCGGCGATCGAGCGGATCGGCGCCGAGAACATCGCGGCGTTCTTCGCCGAGCCCGTGATCGGCGCGGGCGGCGCCCGGCCGCCGGAACCCGGCTACCTGGAGGCAGCCGCGAAGATCTGTGCCGAACACGGCATTCTCTTCGTCGCCGACTCGGTGATCTGCGGGTTCGGCCGGGTCGGCGGCTGGTTCGGCGTCGAACGCTGGGGCCTGCGGCCCGACCTCATCACCTTCGCCAAGGGCGTCACCAGCGGCTACCTGCCGCTGGGCGGAGTGGCCGCCGCCGGGCACGTCGCCGACGTCTTCTGGGAGGCGCCCGGCAGCCTCGTCGCGCACGGGCCCACCTACTCGGGACACCCGACGGTCGCGGCGGCGGCGCTGGCCAACCTCGACATCCTCGAACGCGAGGACCTGCCCGGGCGGGCGGTGGAGCTGGAGCGGCCGCTGCTGGAGGCGCTGCTGCCGCTGCGCGAGCATCCCGCGGTGGCCGACGTCCGTGGTGGCGTCGGCCTGATCGCCGCCGTCGAACTGGACGGCGAGCTGCTGGCCGAGCACAAGGGCATCGCCGCGCGCATGCAGCTGGCCATCCGCGAGCGCGGGCTGATCGTGCGCGTGCTCGGCGGCTCCACGCTCGTGGTCTCGCCGCCGCTGATCATCACCGAGGACGAGATCGGTGTGCTCGGCAAGACGATGGCCGAGGGCATCGACGCCGTCCTCGCCGGCTGAGCGGGCAGCGGGCGCCGCGACCGGGTGGCCGCGGCGCCCGCTGTGCCCGTTGTGCCCATCGTGTCCGCTGTGCCCGCCGCGGCCTACGGGTTGGCCTTGGTGAACTCGAAGGCCTGCGCCGCATCGGAGCTGAAGTTGTACTTCAGCGTGGCCAGCCCGAACGGCTTGCCGGGGTCGACGCGGAACAGCGTGGTCGAACGCGGCGGGTTGCGCTTGTCGGCGGGCCCGTAGGTGTAGTCGCCGGTCAGCCCGTCGAACGACACCGTGCCCAGCTCCTGGCTCGCCTGCAGGATGCCCTCGCGGGAGAGGTCGCCGCGCTCGACGGCCTTCTCCAGCAACGCCGTCATCGCGCGCGCCTGGTTGTAGCCGAACGCGAAGTAGTAGTCCGGCTGCTGCTGCGGCGCGTACTTCTCCACGCGCTCGATCATGTCGCGCATGCCGGGCACGGAGTCGTCGCCCCACTCGGTGCCCTCGGACGCGATCGTGACGTACTGGCGCATGTACGGCGCGACCGCCGACTGTGCCAGGGCCCCCACGTAGCTCGGTGACTGCGCGTACCACTGGGGCGCGAACCGCGCCTGCGCGGCGGTGCCCCAGATCTTGCCCGCGTCGGTGGGCGTCGCGGTGAGGAACACCATCTCGCAGCCCGCCCCGGCGAGCGCGCCGATCTGGCCGGAGTAGTTCTCGGTGCCCACCTTGAACTTCTGGGTGCTGGCGACGGTGAAGCCCATCCGCTCGGCGGCGAAGTCGATGCCCTGCTGGCCCGCCTCGCCGTACACGTCGTCCTGGATCATCGTGCAGATCCTCGACCGCGGGGAGCCGCCACCCTCGCCGAGATAGTGGTCCATCGCGTTGATCGCCTGGATCTGGTACGGCGCGCCCACGGGCAGCAGGTTCTGCTCCCGCACCCAGAACGCGTCGAGCGACGCGGGCGCGGCGACCATCTTGTCCGACTTCAGCAGCGGCAGCACCGCGAGCGTCGGCGCCGTGCCCAGGATCTGCGTGAACGCCACGACGTCGTTCTTGACCTTGTTGTACTGCTGCACCGTGACATCGGGCTGGTACTGGGTGTCCTCCTGGACGAGTTCCACCTTGTACTTGCCGGCGACGCCGCCCTGCGAGTTCAGGTGGTCGAACCACACCTTGTTGCCCTCGGTGAGCGGCTGCCCGATCACCGCGATGGGCCCGGACAGCGGGCTCAGCACGCCAAGCCGGATGGTGGTGCCGTCGAAGCCGGCGCTGCTGGCCGGTGCGCCCGCCTCGCCGCCGCCCGAGCCGGCCTCGTCGCCCGCGCCGCCGCACGCCGCGGCGAGTAACACCGTCGCGGCGAGTGCCGCGCCGAATCTGAACCGCCTGCCATTCATGACGACGCTCCCTTGCGTTAGTAGGAGAATGGCCACGCCTTGAAGTAGGCCTTGACCCGCAGCCAGATCCCGGCGAGCCCACGCGGCTCGAACACCAGGAACAGCACGATGAGCACCCCGAACAGGGCCTGGTTGAGCGCGAAAACGCTGATGAACCCTTCGCTGCCGACACCGGTGCGCACCCCGGGGATGGCATCGCTGTAGCGGTCGATCAGCGCGGGCAGCGCGCCCACGAAGATCGCGCCGAGCACGGAGCCGAAGATCGTGCCGAGCCCGCCGACGATCACGATCGCGATGTACTGGATCGACAGCAGCAGGTTCCACTCGTCGGGGCTGACGAACTGCTGGTAGGCACCGAACAGCGCGCCCGCCGTGGCCGCGATGGCACTGGAGAGCATGAACGCGCCGATCTTGTACCGGCCCGCGCGCACGCCGATCACCTCGGCGGCCTGGTCGCGGTCGCGCACCGCCTGCAGCGCCCGGCCCGGCCGCGTGCGCACCAGGTTCTTCGCCAGCAGCGCGACGAGCGCCACCAGGCCCCACACGAGCCAGAACCAGCCCTGGTTGCGGGAGTAGACCTCGCCGAAGAGGTTCAGCGCACCGAAGTCCACCGGGCCGAGCGACGCGCCCGCCGTGACAGGCGTGCCCGAGTTGCCGCCGGTGATCCCGGTGAGGTTGCGCCAGAGATGTTCGCCGATGAACACCAGCCCGAGCGTGACGATCGCGAGGTAATGGCCGCGCAGCCGCAACGCGAACGGCCCGACCAGCCCGCCGAGCGCCGCGCCGAGCACCGCCGCGGCCAGCAGCCACACCGGCAGCGGAAGGCCCAGCTCTCCTCCGATGCGCGCCGCCACGTACGCTCCCGCGCCGATGAAGAACGCGTGCCCCAGCGAGATCTGTCCACAGTAGCCGGTGAGCAGGTTCAGGCCGATCGCGCCGAACGCCGTGATGCCCACGTAGATGAGCACCGAGAGCCAGAAGTCGTCCTGCACCACCGTGGGCAGCACGAGAAACACCACGACCATCGCGACGAGCCCGGCGCGGGCGGCCGGGGTGCCGAACAGCCGGAGCTCGTCGGCGTAGCCGCGGACGACGTTGCGGTGCGCTCCCATCAGACCCGCCTCACTTCCTTCGTGCCCAGCAGCCCGTAGGGGCGGATCAGCAGGATGAGGATCATCAGCAGGTACGGCACGATCACCGACACGTTGTCCCCGGCCCACGAGAACAGCTCGTCCTGGTAGCCGCGGGCCAGCGCCTCGGCGAGACCGATCACCAGCCCGCCGAGCACGGCGCCCGCCGGAGAGTCCATGCCGCCGAGGATCATCGCGGGAAACGCGGCGAGCGCGATGAACCCGATCGACGGCGTCAGCCCGCCCGGACCCGCCGCCATGAGGATGCCCGCCAGCGCGGCGAGCGCGGCGGCGATGGCCCACGACGTCGCGTACACCCTGCGGGCGCTGATGCCCTGCGCCAGCGCGGCCTCCGGGTCGAACGCGGTCACCCGCATCGCCAGACCCAGCGACGAGTACCGGAAGAACAGGAAGAAGGCGAGCACGACCGCCGCGGTGAGCCCGATCGTCCACAGGTCCCGCACGCCGAAGACGAGCCCGCCCGCCTCGACGGTGCGGATGTTCCACGGGTTGTTCACCTGCTTGTGCTCGAACCCCCAGATGGCGGTGACGAGCGGTTCGAGGACGAACAGCAGGCCGATGGTGATCATGATGACCGCGAACGGCGGCTGCCCCACCATGCGGCGCAGCACGATGCGCTCGAAGGTCGCGCCCACCAGCGCCGCCGACACGCAGCACAGCAGCACGGCGACGCCGAACGCGACGGCGAGGTTGTTGGAGAACGTGTAGCCGAGGTAGGCGCCGAGCGCGAGCAGCCCGCCCTGCGCGAAGTTGATGACGCCGGTCGACTTGTAGATCACCACGAAGCCCAGTGCCACGAGCGCGTAGGTGGAGCCGAGCGAGAGGCCGGCGAAGCAGTTCTGCAGGAACGCTGTCATCTCGCCGCCTCCGCGGGAAGAAGTACGTCGGCGGTCATCTCGCCGCCTCCGCGGGAAGAAGTACGTCGGCGGTCATCTCGCCGCCTCCGCGGGAAGAAGTACGTCGGCGGTCACCGGTACATCGCCTCGATCTCCGGCTCGAAGCTGCGCTCGATGGCCCTGCGCTTGACCTTCTGCGTCGCCGTGAGCTCGCCGCCCTCGTGGTCGAGCTCCTTGCCGATCAGGGTGAACCGCTTGATCTGCTCCACGGCGGCGAGCCGGTGGTTGGCCTCGGCCACCACGGTCTCCACGAGCGCCCGCACCTCGGGCTTGGCGGACAGGTCGGCGTAGGTCGTGTAGGCGACGCCGCGCCGCCGTGCCCAGTCGCCCACCGTGTCGTACTCGATGCCGATCAGCGCCGTGAGGTACCTGCGCCGGTCGCCGACCACCACGGCCTCCCGGATGTACGGCGAGACCTTGAGCAGGTTCTCGATCTCCGACGGCGAGACGTTCTTGCCGCCGGCCGTGATGATGATGTCCTTCTTGCGGTCGGTGATGCGCAGGAAGCCGTCCTCGTCCAGCTCGCCGACGTCGCCGGTGTGCAGCCAGCCGTCCGGGTCCACGGTGGCGGCCGTCGCCTCGGGGTTGTGCAGGTAGCCGAGGAACACACCCGCCGAGCGGGTGAGGATCTCGCCGTCCTCGGCGATGCGCAGTTCCACGCCGGGCAGCGCGGTGCCGACCGAGCCGAGCCGCACGTCGCCGTGCGGGGTGAGCGTGCAGATGGCGGTGTTCTCCGTCTGGCCGTAGCCCTCCCGTACCGCGACACCGATGGCCCACAGGAACTCCAGCACCTGCGGCGCGATGGGCGCCGCGCCCGACAACGCCACCCGCACGCGCACCAGGCCCAGCTTCTCGCGCAGCGGCCGGAACATCAGCACCTCGCACAGCGCGAGCACGAGCCGGTCGGCGAGCGTGGTGGTGCCGCGCATCCGGCGGGGCGCGATCCGCCTGCCCTGCCGCAGGCACGCCCGGTAGAGCCTGCGCTTGAGCCGCGACGCGTCGGACATCCGCAGCTCGACGCCGGCGAGCATCTTCTCCCACACCCTTGGCACGCCGAGGAACACCGTGGGCTGGATGTCGCGCATGTCGTGGGCGAACGACGGCCCGCCCTCGCCGAAGTTGACCACCGACCCCGCCCACACCGAGTCGATCACCGACGTCAGCCGCTCGGCGATGTGGCACAGCGGCAGGTAGCTGAGCACCTCGTCGTCGGCGGTGCCGCCGAGCGCGCCGGTGAACGTGCGTGCCGAGGCCACCAGGTTGGCGTGCGACAGCAACGCGCCCTTCGGCGGGCCGGTGGTGCCGGAGGTGTAGACGATGATCGCGGGCGCCGAGGAGTCGAGCGCGGCCACCGACTCGGCGAACGCCCCCAGCGGGTCACCCTGCTGCGCGCCACGTCGTTCCAGCTCGGCGAAGGTCAGCACGTCCTCGCGCCGCACGCCGCGCGGGTCGATGAGCACGATGTGCTCCAGCCCGGGCAGCCGATCGCGGACGGCGAGCGCCTTGTCGAGCTGTTCCTCGTCCTCGGCGACGAGCACGCGGGCCGCGCAGTGGCCGAGCAGGTACTCCACCTCGGCGGCGGGTGAGGTCGGGTAGACGCCGACGCACTGCCCGCCGAGGCCCTGCACGGCCAGGTCGGCGACGACCCACTCCGGCCGGTTCTCGGCGTGGATCGCCACGCGGACCCCTGGCCCGACGCCGAGCTCGCGCAGCCCGGCTGCCACGGCTGCGACCCGGCCGGCGTACTCGGCCCACGTCCACTGCCGCCACAGCCCTCTGTGCTTCTCGCGCATGGCGGTGGCGGCGGGACGCTCACGGGCGTTGTCCAGCAGCTTGCCGGGCAGGGTCGCACCGGTGCTCGTCACCGGGTCGGCGACGGCGCTGCGGCCGGGTGCGCTGCTCACGCCGCACCTCCCAGGTAGGCCTCGACGACGCGCGGGTCGTCCTGGATCTCGCTGGGCTCGCCGGTGGCGATGACGACGCCGAAGTCGAGCACCACCACCCGGTCGGCCAGATCCATCACCAGGCTCATGTCGTGCTCGACGAGGATCATCGCCAGCCCCAGCTCGCGGCGGACCTCCAGCAGGTAGCGCGCGGTGTCCTCGGTCTCCTCCAGGTTCATGCCCGCCACCGGCTCGTCGAGCAGCAGCAGCCGTGGCTCCATCGCGAGCGCCCTGCCGAGCTCGGCGCGCTTGGCCACGCCGTAGGGCAGCATCCCGGCAGGCATGCGCCGGTAGGGCTCCAGCTCCAGCAGCTCGATGATCTCCTCCACCGCCGCGCGGTGCGTGATCTCCTCGCGCTTGGCCCTGCCCCACCAGAACATCCCCGAGAAGAACCCCGTACGCATGAGGTGATGGCGGCCCAGCAGCAGGTTCTCCACCAGCGTCAGGTGGCCGAACAGGCCGAGGTTCTGGAACGTCCTGGCCACGCCGCGCGCGGCGATGGCGGCGGGCTGGCGGCCGAGCAGCGGCTCGCCGTCGAGCGTGGCCGTGCCCCGCTGCGGCCGGTACACCCCGCACAGGCAGTTGAAGATCGACGTCTTGCCCGCGCCGTTGGGGCCGATCACCGCCAGCAGTTCGCCGGGGCCGACCTCGAAGCCGACCGCGTCGAGCGCGGTGACGCCGCCGAAGCGCAGCGTCAGGTCCCGCACCTCCAGCAGCGGCGTGCTGCTCACGCGCTCCATCGCTTCTTCCTCCGGTACGTCTTGACCTCGGTGAAGGAGCGCCGTTGCCCGCCTGCCGCCCCGAGGTAGAACTCGCGGATGTCGGCGTCGGCGAGCAGATCCGCCGCGGGGCCGTCCTTGACGACCTTCCCGGTCTCCAGCACGTAGCCGTATCCGGCGATCGACAGCGCCATCGCGGCGTTCTGCTCCACCAGCAGCACGCTGGTGCCCTGCTGGTTGATCTGGGCGATGATGTCGCGCACCTGCTCGACCAGCCGCGGCGCCAGCCCCAGCGACGGCTCGTCGAGCAGCAGCAGCCGGGGCCGCGCCATGAGCGCTCTGCCGATGGCGAGCATCTGCTGCTCGCCGCCCGAGAGGTAACCGGCCACCGACTTCCGCCGCTGGGCCAGCACCGGGAACAGGTCGAGCACGCGCGCGTAGGACTCGCGGACCTCGGTGCGGGAGCGGCGCGTGTAGCCGCCCGCGCGCAGGTTCTCGTCGACGGTGATCTCGGCGAAGATCCGCCTGCCCTCCATCACCTGCGCGATGCCCCTGCGCACCACGTCGGCGGCGTCGGCGCCGGTGATGTCCTCGCCGTCGACGTGCACGGTGCCCTTGGTGATCCGGCCCCGGTGTGGCACGAGCAGGCCGGTGACCGCGCGCAGCAACGTCGTCTTGCCCGCGCCGTTGGCGCCGAGCAGCGCGACGATGCCTCCCGCGGGAACCTCCAGGCTCAGCCCGCGGAGCACGAGCACCACGTCGTCGTAGACGACCTCGAGGTTGCTCACGGACAGCATCGGTTGTGGCAACGATCCACCCCTCGCCAGTGAAGTGATGTGGATCACAGTGAATACGGACGTTATGCGCCTACTGAGCGCTCGCACAAGGCCCGAGCCGAACTGTGACCTTCGGCCGCCGGGGTGTGGCGCGGTGGCAGGATGGCCGTGTGGAACAGCGAACCGTGAGCGACACCGTCCAGCAGGTCTGGCAGGCCGACATCCTGCCCAGCCTGTCCCGTCTCGTGGAGATCCCCGCCCTCTCGCCCGCCTTCGACCGGGACTGGGCGAAGACCGGCCAGCTCGACGCCGCCGTCGACCACGTGCGCGCGTGGCTGGCCGCCCGGCGGCTGCCCGGGGCAGGCGTCGAGGTCGTGCGGCTCGAAGGCCGCAGCCCCGTGCTGCTGCTCGACGTGCCCGCCACCCCCGGCGCCGAGGACAGGGGCACGGTGCTGCTCTACGGCCACCTCGACAAGCAGCCTCCGGTCGGCGGCTGGTCCGACGGCCTCGGCCCGTGGAAGCCGGTGATCGAGGACGGCAGGCTCTACGGCCGCGGCTCCGCCGACGACGGCTACGCCGGATACGCCGCCACCGCCGCACTCGAAGCGGTCCGCACCGCCGGTGGCGCCCACGCCCGCGCCGTGGTGCTGCTGGAGACCGGCGAGGAGTCCGGAAGCCCCGACCTGCCCGCCTACCTGGAACACCTGTCGGAACGCCTCGGCGAGGTGACGTTCGTGGTGTGCCTCGACTCGGGCGGCAACGACTACGAGCGGCTCTGGCTGACCACCAGCCTGCGCGGCCTCGCCCAGGTCCACGTCACCGCGCGCGTGCTCGACTCCGCGCAGCACTCCGGCCTGGCCACCGGCATCGTGCCGAGCACGGTCCGCGTGCTGCGGCGCCTGCTCGAGCGCATCGAGGACTCCGCGACCGGCAAGATCCTGCTCGCCGAGTGCAACGTCGAGATCCCCGCCAACCGCGTCGCCGAGGCCAGGGCCACCGCCGAGGTGGCGCCCGGCGCGTCGGCCGGGGCGTACCCGCTGCACGGCGCGACCACGCCCGTCTCCGGCGACGAGGTGGAGCTGCTGCTGAACAACAGCTGGCGGCCGACGCTGGAGGTCATCGGCGCCTCCGGCTTCCCCGAGCCCGCCGAGGCGGGCAACGTGCTGCGTGACGCCACGACGCTGGCGCTGAGCTTCCGGCTCCCGCCCACCGCCGACTCCGCCGCCGCGCTGAACGCCATCGAGAAGGCGCTCACCACCGACGTGCCGTACTCGGCGACCATCGAGATCACCGGCACCGAAGCCGCCGACGGCTGGAACGCGCCGGACCTGGCGCCCTGGCTGTCCGGCGCGCTGGAAACGGTCAGCGACGGCGTGTTCGGCAAGCCGTGGCGCGGCGTCGGGCTCGGCGGGTCCATCCCGTTCATGGGACTGCTCGGCCAGAAGTACCCGCGCGCGCAGTTCCTCGTCACCGGCGCGCTCGGGCCGGACTCGAACGCCCACGTGCCCGACGAGTGGCTGCACCTCGGCCACGCCCAGCGGGTGACCGAGGCGGTCGCACACATCCTGGACGCCCACGCCAGGGGCTGAGCCCGTCCGGCCGCCCGCGGGTCACTCGCCGCGGGCGGCCAGCGCCTCGCCCAGCTCGTCGGCGTGCCGCAGGGTCCGTACCAGCAGCGGCACCGCGAACGCCGTCACCGAGCGGGACGCGCCCCTGGCCTTCGCGGCCTCGCGCACCTCGCCCGCGATGCCCGAAAGGACCGCGACGGCCTGGACCGTCAGCCCGACGAGCAGGCCGACACGCTCCGGCCGCACGCCCACGCGGCGCAGCGGCCGCAGGCCGCGTTCCACCGCGGAGACGACGTCGCTCACCCGCGTGGTGAGCGTGAACAGGTTCGCGGCGGCCAGCGCGGCCACCAGCCGCAGGCACATCACCACCGCGCCGGTGAGCCCGAGCAGCCACCACTGCAGCAGAAAGACGAACACCACCAGCACGAGCAGCGCCCTGGCGAGCTGCCCGCAGCGCCGGGCGGGGATGCGCGCGAGCACGTAGCCGAGTGCGACGGCGACGCACAGCGCGCCGAGCGGCGCAGGAGTCCGCAGCACGAACACGGCCGTGGCGAGTGCCAGCAGCCCGAGGAACTTCCACCCGGCGGGCAACCGGTGCAGCACGCTCGTGCCGGGCTGGTACAGGCCGAGGGGGTTCATCCGGCCAGCTTCCGGTAGTACGCCAGCGCGGGCTCCGGCTCGTCGTCGGCCACGACGCGGCCCTCGTCGAGCACCACGACGCGGTCGAACCCGCCCAGCAGGTCCAGATCGTGGGTCACCAGCAGCACCTGCTGGTCCAGTCGCCCGAGCAGCTCGACGAACCGGCGTTTGTTGCGCAGGTCCAGCAGTGTCGTCGGCTCGTCGCACACGAGCACGTCCGGCTTTAGCACGAGCATCGCGCACAGCGCGAGCAGCTGCTTCTGGCCCCCCGAGAGCTGGTGCGCGGGATGCTCGGCGTAGCCGCCGAGCCCGTACTCGGCGAGCACCTCCTCCGCGCGCCGGGCACGCTCGCGTGTGGACAGTCCGCTGCGGCGAAGCGAGAACGCCACGTCCTCGCCCGCCGTGGGCATCACGATCTGGCTGTCCGGGTTGGTGAACACGAAGCCCACCCTGCGGCGCACCGCGTTGCCCTGCTTCGCCGGGTCGAGCCCCAGCACCCGCACGCGGCCCTCGGCGGGCAGCACGAGCCCGTTGACCATGCGGGCGAGCGTGGACTTGCCGGAGCCGTTGGCCCCGACGAACGCGACCCTGCGCTCGGCGAGCGTGAGGTCCACATCGGACAGCACGGTGCGGTCGCCGTAGTGGTGGCCGACGCCCTCGAACTCGATCACCGCACCGCCTCCCACAGCGCCGCCACACCCACGCCGCCGCCGGAGGACAGCGCCGCGAGCCCCGTGCCTCCGGTGCCCGAGCGCACGAGCCGGGAGAACAGGCGCACCACCAGCACCGCGCCCGAGGCACCCCACGGGTGGCCGAGCGCGATCGCGCCGCCGTCCGGGCTCGCCGTGTGCTCGTCGAGGCCTGCCGCGTCCAGGCACGCCAGCGCCTGGCCCGCGAAGGCCTCGGTGAACTCCACGACGTCGGGCGTGCGGTCGAGCACCCGCTTCATCGCGGGCACCGCCCCGAGCCCGAGCCGGTTCGGGTCGACCGCCGCCGTCGCCGAGGCGACCAGCCGCAGCCCGGCCAGCCCGCGCTCCCGCCGCCACCGCTCGCTCACCACGAGCACCGCGGCGGCACCGTCGTTGACGCCGCACGAGTTCGCGGCCGTCGCCGTGCCGCCGGGGGTGAACGCGGGCCGGAACCGGGCCAGCCGTTCGACGGTGAAGCCGGGCCGGGGCCGTTCGTCGGCGGCGACGCCGCCCAGCGGCACCAGTTCGGCGGCGAAGCGCCCCTCCCGCTGCGCCGCCACCGCACGGGCGTGGCTGCGCGCGGCGAAGGCGTCCTGCCGCTCCCGCGAGATCCCCGCCTCGGCGGCGACCACGTCGGCGGCCGGGCCCATGTCCGGGTCGCCGATCTCGGGCGGGGCGAACGGTGCCCGCGTGTACCAGGAGGGCGGCTCGCTCCGCCATGCCCGGTACGGCGCGGTGGACGCGCTCTCCACGCCGCCCGCGAGGTAGGCCTCGCCCTCTCCCGCCCTGACCAGCGCGGCGGCCGTGACGATGGCGGCGAGCCCGCTCGCGCACTGCCGGTCGACGGTCATGCCCGGCACCGTGTCGCCCAGCCCGGCGCGCAACGCGGCCACCCGGGCCGGGTTGCCGCCGGGGCCGAACACGTTGCCGAGCACCACATCGTCCACAGTGTCCACCCCGGCGTCGCCGAGCGCCGCGCGCAGCACGGGCGCGGCCAGCTCGTCGGCGGCGTACCGGCGCAGGGTGCCACCGGCCGTGCCGATCGGCGTGCGCCGTGCGGCGACGACCACCGGGGTGCGCTCGGGCGCGGTCACGGCAGCGGCTCCGCGTCCAGGGTGCCCTCCCGCAGCCGCTCGGCGACCTCGGCCCGTGCGGGCTTGCCGGACGGCGTGCGCGGCAGCCGCTTGGTGTGCAGCCAGCGCCGTGGCCGTTTCGCCGGGGCCAGCCCGGCGCGGGCGGCGCTGCGCAGCGTGGCGAGCGGCGGCGGGTCCTCGGCCTGCACCACGGCGGTGACCACGGCACCGAGCGTGGCGTGCGGGGTGCCCGCCACCAGCACGTCCTCCACGCCGGGCACCGCCCGCACCACGGCCTCCACCTCCTCGGCGGGCACGAGCGCGCCGCCGCTGGAGATGGTCGCGGAGTCCCTGCCGTGCACGGTCAGCGCCCCCGAGGCCGACAGCGCGGCCCGGTCGCCGACGCTCGACCAGCCCGAGACCCGCCGCAGCTCACCGTCGCGCAGGTAGCCGGAGAAGGCCAGCGGCGAGCGGACCCAGAGCACACCGTCACGCACGTCCACCTCGACGCCGGGAACGGGCCGCAGGTCACCGTCGCCGCGCCGGATCGCGATCAGCGAGTGCTCGGCGGAGCCGTAGTACTCCACCAGCCGGGCCCGCGGCAGCAGGCGGGCGAAGCGGGCCCGCAGCTCCGGGCCGACGTGCGCGCCGCCGCACACGACCGTCCGCAGCGCGCACGGTCCGGGACTGCGTTCCAGGTCGGCGAGCAGCGTGGCCAGCATCGCGGGCACCAGATGCACGGTCGCGGCCCCGCGCGCGTCCTGCGGTCGCCAGCGGCCCGGCAGCACCGGATCCGCGCCGCACCACAGTGCGTGCAGCGCGCCGAAGAGGAACAGCGACGAGCTGAGCGGACCCGGAACGAGCACGGGTCCCGGCAGCGGGCCGAGCGCGGCGAAGCTGTCCAGCCAGGAGGCGCGGCTGCGGGCGAGCACCTTCGGCCGCCCGCTGCTGCCCGAGGTGGTGGGCAGGTAGAAGAACTGTCCGGTGGCGGGTGCCACGCCCGCTCCGGTGACGCCGGGGCCGCCGGTCATGACGACGGCGGGGGCGGCGTCGGCCAGCACGGCGTCGCGCTCGCGC
This sequence comes from Prauserella muralis, assembly GCF_003202285.1. Lineage (GTDB taxonomy): Bacteria > Actinomycetota > Actinomycetes > Mycobacteriales > Pseudonocardiaceae > Prauserella_B > Prauserella_B muralis. Next base: position 823,095 of record NZ_MASW01000001.1, on the reverse strand, counting down.
GGCGACCACGACGGCTCCACCACGAGCGTGGCCGCGCCGAGCAGGTCGGCTCCGAGCAGCCAGGCGAGCACGTCCGCGGGGTCGCCGCTGTCGACGGCGACGCGGGAGTGCGGTCCGGCACCCCGGGCGGCGAGGTCGCGGGCCGCGCCGTGGGCACGGGCGAGCAGACCCGCGGGCGGTGTCGCGGTGCCGAGGACGGGCGGTGCCGCGAACGTCACTCGCTGCGTACCGCCGGGCCCGTGGCCGTGCCGGGCAGCGCCCGGTGCACGAGCGCGGCCACCACGGCGGCGGCCACCACCTTGCCCGCGTCGCCGGGCACGAACACCAACGACTGCACGGCGGCCGCGCCGAGGTCGCCGGTGTAGGCGCCGAGGAACGGGATGCCGATGGCGTAGTCGACGAGCAGCCCGGCCGTGGTGGCGAGCAGCAGGGTCGGCAGGCCAGGCCGCTCGGCACGCTGCACGATCAGGCCCGCGACGAGCGCGGAGAGGATCCAGCCGAGCAGGAAGCCGCCGCTGGGCCCCGCGAACGGCGCGAGGCCGCCTCTGCCGCCGGACAGCAGCGGAAGGCCGATCGCGGTCAGCGCGAGGAGCAGCACGACCGAGGCCGTGCCCCTGCGCGCGCCCAGGATCGCGCCCGCGAGCAGCGGGCCCATGTTCTGGAGAACGATGGGCACGCCCGAGCCGCCGACGTAGAAGCCGGGGAAGATCCCGAGCACGGCGATGAACGCCGCGAACACGACGATCCGCGCCAGATCGGCGGTGGGTAGCGAGGCACGTGGTGCTGACACGCGTCGCACGGTAACCCTCCTCACCCGCGAACGGGCAAGACGTACGTCACACGGTGCGCAGCGACGACCCGAGCCGGTCGAGCTGTTCGGTGGCCGCCTCGTAGTAGAACGGCGTCTCCGGGTTCCACGCGAACACGTTGCCCGCCCGCACGGCGGGCAGTTGCCGCCACGTCGGGTAGGAGGCCTTGAGCTGCTCGGACTGCAGGTTCCCGTGCCGGTTGTCCAGCAGGATGATGTCCGAGCGGTACTTGCCCGCGTTCTCCCAGCTCAGCTGCTCCCAGTAGTTGCCGTCGCCGGGCGCCTTGGGCTCGAGGAACGTCAGCCCCGCCTCCGCCATCTGCTTGCTGGAGGGAAAGCCCTGCGCGTTGCCCGCCCACATGCCCTCCTTGGTGGCCGAGACCAGCAGCGCCGTCTTGCCGTTCACCGTCTTGGCCGCGTCGGCGAAGTTCTGCCCCGCGCGCTCGAAGGTGGCCTTGGCCTCGTTGATCCGCGGGGTGTTCACGTCCGCACCGAGCGCCTTGGCCAGCGTGCGGAACTTCTCGATCCCGTCCGGCATCGACACGCCCGCGAGGTCGACGCCCAGTGTCGGCGCGGCCTTCTCCACCGCCTCGGCCTGCTCGGCGGGCACGTACCACAGCTCGTCGCGCAGGTACATGACGCTGATCAGCAGGTCCGGTTCGAGCGAGACGTACCGGTCGTAGTTGAACTCGCCCCACACGTTGCCCAGCGACTGCACCTTGCCGAGGTCGATGGGGCCCGCGAGCGGGTCCTTCTCGCCGTTGGGCAGCTTCGAGGGGCCGAAGATGCCGACGGGCCGGATGCCGAACTCCCACAGCGCCGCCGCCGCGGTCACCTGCGCGACGATGCGCTTCGGCCGGTCGCCGCCGAGCTTGCGTCCGCGGTCGTCGGTGTAGGACCATGCCTGGCTCGTGCCGGAGCCGCCGGTGTCCTCCTGGTAGCCGCACGCCGCCAGCGTCGCCGTGGCGCCGAGGGCGAGTGCGCCGCCGAGGAACCGCCTCCGGGAAAGATCACTGCGTATCTGCACGCGATGAGGTTAGCCTTCCCTTAGCCTTATGGCCATGGTGACGACCGTCTCGGCCAGGGAAACCGGCCGCCCGGCCAGAGTGCTCGCGCTGGCCGGGGTACTCGCCGCGCTGGCCGTCGTGGTCGTGCTGTCGATCGCGCTCGGGTCCAACCAGCTCTCCGTGGGGCAGGTGCTGCACGCCCTGTTCGCCTACGACGGCACCTACGCCGACGTGGTGGTGCGCGACACCCGGCTGCCGAGGACGGTGCTCGGCATCGCCGCCGGGATGGCCCTCGGGCTGGCCGGGGCGCTGCTGCAGTCGGTCACGCGCAACCCCATCGCCGACCCCGGCCTGCTCGGCATCAACCACGGCGCCGCGGTGATGATCGTGTTCGCCTCGGCCGTCTTCGGCGTGACCAGCCCGGCGGTGGCGGTGTGGTTCGCCTTCGCGGGCTCACTGGGCGCGACGGCGCTGGTGTACGCGATCGGCGGCGGCCGTGGCGCCGCCAGCCCGATGCGGCTGGCCCTGGCGGGCATCGCCGTGCAGGCGACGTTCGTCGGGCTCAACCAGGCGATGCAGGTGATCGACACCCACGCGCTCGACCAGATGCGGTTCTGGCTGGTCGGCTCGCTCGCCAACCGCGACCTCGGCACGCTCACCGGGCTGGTGCCGTTCTTCGTCGCCGGCGTCGTCATGGCGCTGCTGCTGGGGCGGGCGCTCAACGCGATCGCGCTCGGCGACGACGCCGCGCACGGTCTCGGCGCCAACCCCGCCCTGATCCGGCTGGCCAGCGTCGTCGCGGTGGGGCTGCTGGCGGGCTCGGCGACGGCCGCGTGCGGGCCCATCGCGTTCGTCGGGCTGATGGTGCCGCACCTGGTGCGGTTCGTCGCCGGTCAGGACGAGCGCTGGGTGCTGGGCCTGTCGGTGCTGGCCGCGCCGGTGGTGCTGCTCGGCTGCGACGTGCTCGGCAGGCTGCTGGCCAGCCCGGCCGAGCTGCAGGTCGGCATCGTCACCGACGTGATCGGCGGCATCGTGTTCGTGCTGCTGATCCGCAGCCTGAAGGCGGTGAGCAAGTGACGAGACGTGTCGTCGCCGTCGTGGCGTGCCTGGTGCTGGTGGCGTTCGGGTTCGCGGTCCTGTCGATCGGCACGGGCGACTACGCGCTGGCGCCCGGCGAGGTGCTGGCCACGCTGGCCGGGCAGGGCAGCAAGGCCGACTACCTGATCGTCACCGAGCAGCGCCTGCCGCGCGTGCTGGTGGCGGCGCTGGTCGGCGTGGCGCTGGCGCTGTCCGGTGCGGTGTTCCAGACGCTGAGCCGCAATCCACTGGGCAGCCCCGACATCATCGGCTTCACGGCGGGGTCGGCGACCGGCGGCGTCGCGACGATCATCGTCTTCGGCGCGGGCACGGTGACCGTCGCGCTCGGTGCCGTGGTCGGTGGCCTGCTCACGGCACTGCTGGTGGCGGCGCTGTGCGGGCCAAGGGGCCTGCGCAGCGACCGGCTCGTGCTCATCGGCGTCGGCGTGGGCACCGTGCTCGTCGGCGTCAACTCCTACCTGCTGACGCGCTCGACGCTGGAGGCCGCGTCGCAGGCGGTGACGTGGCAGGTCGGCAGTCTCGCCGGGCGCGACTGGGGCTATGTGTGGCCGGTCGCCGCCGTGGTCTGCCTGCTCGCCCCGGTGCTGTTCGGCTACGCGCGGCCGCTGCGGATGCTGGAGATGGGCGACGAGACAGCCATCGGCATCGGGGTGGACGTCGACCGGGTACGGCGGGTGCTGTTCGTGCTGGCGGTGGCGCTGACCGCGGTGGCGGTGGCCGCCGCGGGGCCGATCCCGTTCGTGGCGCTCGCGGCCCCGCAACTGGTGAAGCGGCTGACCCGCCAGCCCGGGCCCAACCTGCTGGCCTCGGCGGTGATGGGGGCGCTGCTGGTGCTGGCCGCCGACTACCTCGGCCAGCGCCTGCTGGACGCGTCCCTGCTGCCGGTCGGCGTGGTCACCTCCGCGCTCGGCGGCGCCTACCTGGCGTGGTTCCTGCTCCTCGGCCGCCGCAGGCCCGCCGCGCTCGCGAGCCGGTGAGCCCCTGGACCCGGTCCGCGACCTCGGAACCGGCGCCGACCAGCGCAGAGCGGCAGGTCAACGGGCGGGTGGTGGAGGCGGGTCCTCGGCGGCTCGGCTGTCGAAACTGGTCCGTAACGTGTCCGGTGCTGCGCACTGGCTCCAAAGAGTGGCAGGATGCGCTCTACTCGACCAGTAGGAACTACTAGGAGTGAACATCGTGGCGCGTCGACTCAACCTCAGAGCGCTCGTTCTGCTGCCCGCGCTGGCCCTGGCCGCCACCGTGGCGGGGTGCGCGGAGGAGGTCAACCCCGGCAGTGACTCGCAGGCCGGCGGGGAGATCCAGCTCGTCAAGGAGGGGCAGCTGACGACCTGCACCCACCTGCCCTACCCGCCGTTCCAGTTCACCCAGAACGGCAAGACGGTGGGCTTCGACGTCGACCTCGTGGACCTCGTGGCCGAGGACATGGGCGTCAAGCAGGAGATCTTCGACACCTCCTTCGAGGGCATCGAGTCGGGCCAGTCCTTCGAGACCGGCCAGTGCGACCTCGCCGCCGCCGCCATCACCATCAACGACAAGCGCGATCGGGTGATGGACTTCTCGGACGGCTACTTCGACGCCAACCAGGCGCTGCTGGTCAAGAAGGGCTCCGGGATCGACGGGCTGGAGAAGCTGCGCGGCAAGACGCTGGGCGTGCAGCTGAGCACCACCGGCGAGGACTACGCCGAGGAGAACAAGGACAAGTACGGCTACAAGGTCCGCCAGTTCGAGGACCTGGCCCTGCTGCAGACCGCGGTCAAGACCGGCCAGGTCCAGGCCGCGATCAACGACAACTCGGTGCTTTACGACTTCGTCAAGAAGAACCCCGACACCGAGGTGACGGCGGAGTTCGAGACCGGCGAGGAGTACGGCATCGCCGTGGCCAGCGGCAACGGCGCGCTTCGCTCGAAGATCAACGAGGTGCTCGCGGCGGCCAAGCAGGACGGCCGCTACGACGCCATCTACGAGAAGTGGTTCGGCAAGAAGCCGGAGAGCAAGTAACCACCCAGCCGTCGTGAGTGCCCGGCAGGGACGTCTACCCTGCCGGGCACTCATGAGTCCTGTCTCGAGGAGTTCTTCCATGGCGATGTCGCGTCGTCAGCGCGCGCGAGCCGTCCGCGGCGTCCAGTACGCCGTCCTCGTGGTCGCCGTCGTGCTGCTGGTGGTGCTCGCCGACTGGGGCACCATCCGGCACGCGTTCTTCAACATGGAGGCCGCGTCCACGCAGTTCCCCGAGGTGTTCACCTCGGCACTGGTCAACACCGTCATCTACACGGCACTGGGCTTCGGGCTCGGCCTCGGCATCGGCCTGGTGCTGGCACTGATGAAGCTGTCCTCCGTCGGCCCGTACCGCTGGCTGGCGACGCTCTACATCGAGTTCTTCCGGGGCATCCCGGCGCTGCTCGTGTTCATCGCGCTCGGCTTCGGCGTGCCGCTCGCGTTCAACCTGCGGTTCGACATCTACTCCACCGCCGCGATCGCGCTCGGCCTCGTCGGCTCCGCCTACATCGCGGAGACGCTGCGGGCGGGCATCCAGGCGGTGCCGCCCGGCCAGATCGAGGCCGCGCGGTCGCTCGGGATGTCGCAGACCCGCACGACGATCACCGTGGTGATCCCGCAGGCGTTCCGGATCATCCTGCCGCCGCTGACCAACGAGCTGATCCTGCTCACCAAGGACTCGTCGCTGATATATCTGCTCGGCCTCACCCGCGACGAGTTCGAGCTGGCCAAGTTCGGCCGCGAGGGACTCAACACCACCAACTCGCTGACCCCGATCCTGCTCGCCGGGCTGGCCTACCTGATCATCACGGTGCCGCTCGGCTACCTGTCGCGTTACCTGGAACGCAGGACCGGGCGCAAGCAGGACGAAGGGCTCAAGGTGACGGCGTGAGTGACGTGATCGTCGAGGTGACCGGGATGCACAAGGCGTTCGGCAGTCTCGAGGTGCTCAAGGGCATCGACCTCAGCGTGCGGCGCGGCGAGGTGGTCTGCATCATCGGACCCTCCGGCTCGGGCAAGTCCACGCTGCTGCGCTGCGTGAACCTGCTCGAGGAGCCCAACGCCGGGAAGGTCGTGGTCAACGGCTTCGAGCTGACCGATCCGGACGTCGACATCGACAAGGCGCGGCGCACGATCGGGATGGTGTTCCAGAGCTTCAACCTGTTCGGCCACCTTTCGGTGCTGGAGAACCTCACCGTCGCCCAGCGCAAGGTGCTCAAGCGCGACGCGGCCGAGGCCGACCGCATCGCGAGGGACAACCTGAAGCGGGTCGGCCTCCTGGACAAGGTCGCCGCGATGCCCTCGCAGCTCTCCGGCGGGCAGCAGCAGCGGGCCGCCATCGCGCGGGCACTGTCCATGCAGCCTGCCGTGATGCTGTTCGACGAGCCGACGTCCGCGCTCGACCCGGAGCTGGTCGGCGACGTGCTGGCCGTCATGCGGCAGCTCGCCGACGAGGGCATGACCATGCTCGTCGTGACGCACGAGATGCAGTTCGCCCGCGAGGTGGCCGATCGCGTGCTGTTCATGGACGACGGCACGGTGGTCGAGGAGGGCCCCGCCGCCAACGTGATCGGGCAGCCCCGGCACGAGCGCACCCGCAGCTTCCTGCATCGCGTCCTCAACCCCGTGCACGCCACCGAGGCCTGAGGCGGCCGGAACCGGCCACGTCCCTGGCGGCGTCCGAATACGCGGAGTACTCCATTGAGCCGATTGCGTAACACGCTCATGATCAGCTTCGCTGAGGCTCTGGGGCGGACACGAGCACGAGGAGGCGGGGATGCCGGGCTTTCGCCGGATCGGGACGCGGGAGCCCGGTGAGCCGGAGGAGGCCTCGCAGGACAACGCCGAGCCGGCGCGCCCCCGGCTGAACCCGTTCGATCCCGACCCCGGCAAGGAGTACGAGGTCAAGGCCGCCGACCTGCTGCGGCCGTTCATCGAGCCGGGCAACGGTGGCCTGCTGCGCTGGCGCAAGCAGGCCACCAACGCCCCGATCGTGCAGGTCGAGGACGCCTACATCACGGGAAAGCTCGACCTGCGCGCCGCCGACCTGCAGTACCTGTTCCGCTTCGAGCGGTGCCGGTTCGAGCAGCCACCCGACGTGCGCGAGGCCAACCTGCTCGGCCTGGTGTTCCGGCGGTGCTGGCTGCCCGGGCTCAAGGCCCGCAACCTCCGCAGCCGCAACGACGTGCGCCTCATCCGCAGCGTGGTGGAGGTCGACTCGGGCAGCGCCGACAGCGAGACCACCGTGCGCAGGGCCGAGGACGCCGAGCGCGGCGTGCCCGACGCGGCGGTGAACCTCACCGACGCGGTGATCGAGGGCTCGGTGGTGCTCACCCGCAGCAGCCTCAAGCATCCGCGCGGCAAGGCAATGCAGGCCGACCGGCTCGTCATCACCGGTGCGTTGCTCGCCTACCGGCTGGAGGCCAGCGGCGAGGTGCGCGTGCCCGGTCTGCGCACCGGCGGCAACGTGAACTTCTCCGGCGCCACCCTCAACAACCCCGACGGCTTCGCGCTCAACGGCAACGGCCTGCAGGTCGGCGGCAGCCTGCTGTGCGAGGTGGACAGCTACGGGCCGCGCACCGAGCGCCGCCGCTTCAGCGCCAACGGCATGCTGTTCATGCCCAGTCTGAAGGTGTCGGGCGACATCGTCTTCCGGGGCGCGAAGCTGGCCGTCGACCAGACCGGCGACATCGTCGTCGACGCGTGGAAGACCGGCGACTGGTACGTCGATCCACGGCCGGCGCTCATCGCCGACCGCATGCACGTCGACGGCAACGTGGAGCTGTCCGACCAGCTCGACGTCACCGGCACCATCCGCATGGTCAACGCGCACCTCGGCGGCTCGCTGCGGCTGGCGGGCGCGCGCGTGCACGTGCTGCGCGGGCAGACCCCGCCGTTCCACGACCGTGCGGTGCACCTCGACGGCAGCGAGATCAACGGCGACATCGACGCCACCGGCCTGTGGTCGGAGGGCCAGGTCCGGCTCGCCGACGTCGCCGTGCGCGGCAACCTGTTCGTCCGCGCCGCCACGTTCTTCCATCCCGAGCGCGACGTGTTCTCCGCCCGGCGCAGCACCGTCTCCGGCAACCTGCTGCTCGCCGACTGCGCCGTGGCGGGCACGGTCCGGCTGCAGGGCATGACCGTCGGCGGCAGCATCGACCTGCGCGGCACCGAGCTCACCCAGCCCGAGGTCAGCGAGGCGAGCAGCTGGTCGCTGGATCTGCGCTCGGTGGACGTGGCCCGCAGCGTCCTGCTCACCGCCAACCGCGACCGGCCGTTCCGGGCGGGCGGCGGCGTCACGATGGACGGCGCCGTCGTCAAGCGCAAGATCGACCTCACCGGAGCCGAGCTGCGCTCGACGCCACGGGACAAGGTGGCGCTCGACGCGGGCGACGCCGTCGCCGACGAGTTCGTGCTGGCCCTGCCCGCGCCACCCGAGGGCGGGGTCGTGCTGCGTCGTGCCCGCTGCGGCACGCTCAGCGACACGCCCGAGCTGTGGCAGGCCACCGGCGGCCTGGAGCTGGAGGACTTCCGGTACGACGCGCTGGACACGCCGATCGCGCTGCGCGACGACGCCACGGTGGCGCGACGGCTGGCGATGCTGCACGACGCCATGGGCGGCTACCGGCCTGGACCCTACGACCAGTTCGCCGCGATGCTGCGCTCCAGCGGCAACGAGGAACACGCCGACACCGTGCTGCTCAAGAAGCAGCAGTACCGCTACGAGTCGCTGGCCCGCGGTTACCGCTACCTCGGCGCGAGCGTGCGGCTGTGGAGCTGGCTGCAACGCTGGATGGTCGGCTACGGCTACCGCCCGGTCCGCGCGCTGGGCTGGCTGCTGATGCTGCTCGTCGCGGGCAGCCTGTGGTTCGGCCTGCGCGGCGACGACTGCACCACCAACACCCAGCGGTTCGAGGTCGTGGGCGAGCGGTGCGTGATCAACAGGGACGACACCGGCCTCGAGTGGAATCCCGTGCTCTACACCGTGGACCTGCTGGTGCCCATTGCCGACTTCGGCAACAAGAACCGCTGGTACATGGCCGACGAGGACAAGTGGGTGGCCACGGGGTTCACCGCGATGGGCTGGGTGCTGGCCACCACGGTCGCCGCGGGCATGACCAGGACCCTGCGGCGCAACGGCGGCTAGGATCTGCGCGCATGCCGACAGAGCCGTCCCCGTCCTCCCCGTCCACCGCGCCCACGGCCAGTGGTGAGATCGAGATCGATGCGCCCGCCGAGCGGGTCTACGCGCTGGTGAGCGACCCGGGCGTGCTCGCCGAGCTGGCCGGGGAGTACGCGGGCCACCGCTGGCTCGGCGGCGCCACCGCCGCGCGCCCCGGCGCCCGGTTCCGGGGCCGCAACCGCAACGGGCTGCGGCGGTGGAGCACGGTCGCCACCATCACCGAGGCCGAGGAGGGCAGGCGGTTCGCCTTCGACGTGACGTTCGGGCCGATCCCGGTGTCGCGCTGGCAGTACGACCTCGAGCCGTCCGGCGACGGCTGCCGTGTCCGCGAGGTCACCTGGAACCGCTCGCCACGCTGGTTCCGGGTGCTGACGTCTCCGTTCGTCGGCGTACGGCCCGACGGCAGGGACGAGCGCAACCAGCGCAACATCGCCGCGACGCTGGAGCGCCTCAAGGCTCGCGCAGAGCGGTAACGCGACGCCGCTGGGTGACGATGCAGGAATGTCGTCACATCCCCGACCGAATTCAGGCATCCGAGATGCGCGTTGTCGCCGCGATCGTCGCCGCGCTCGCCGTCGCCGCACTGACGGCGAGCTGCGCGGAGAAACCACAACCGCAGAACACCTCCACGGCCAAGCTGTGGCAGACCGGGACGCGGGCGCCCACCGTGACCCTCACCGAGCCGGCGGGAGGTCCTGCCAAGGGCTGAACACCGTCGCCGTGACATCGCCCTCACGGGGGGATTCCGGGCCCCGCGCGGAAGCCGCGCCCGGCGCGTCGCGTTCACTACAGGTGTGAGTGCAACGAATCGAGGCAGGCATGTGCGCGCGCCGGAGCTGACCGGCGACAGGTGGCTGAACACGGGCGGCAAGCGGCTGTCGCTGGCCGGGCTGCGCGGCAAGATCGTGTTGCTCGACTTCTGGACGTCCGGCTGCGTCAACTGCCTGCACGTGCTCGACGAGCTCCGGCCGCTGGAGCGGGAGTTCGCCGACGTCCTCGTCACGATCGGTGTCCACTCGCCCAAGTTCCTGCACGAGGGCGAGGCCGCGGCCATCGAGGCCGCCGTCGAGCGCTACGGCGTGCACCACCCGGTGCTCAACGACCCGGACCTGAGGACCTGGAGCGCCTACGCGGTCAAGGCGTGGCCGACGCTCGTGGTGGTCGACCCCGAGGGCTACGTGGTGCACGTCGCCGCGGGTGAGGGGCACGCCGAGGCCCTGCGGAGGGTGCTCACCGAGGTCGTCGCCACCCACGAGGAGAAGGGGACGCTGCGCCAGGGCGGCAGCGTGTACGTGGCTCCCGAGGTCGAGGAGACGGAGCTGCGGTTTCCGAGCAAGGCCGTCGTCACCGCCGAGGGCAGGGTGCTCGTCGCCGACACCGGCAACCACTCGATCGCCGAGTTCGCCTCCGACGCCGAGACCCTCGTCCGGCGGTTCGGCCGGGGCGAGCGCGGCCGTGCGGACGGCGCGTTCGACGTCGCGACCTTCGCCGAGCCGTCCGGGCTCGCCCTGCTGCCCGACCGGGTCGCCGAGCAGGTCGGCTACCACCTCGTCGTCGCCGACACCGCCAACCACCTGCTGCGCGGTGTCGACCTGCGCACCGGCGGCGTCACCACCGTCGCGGGCACCGGGCGCCAGTGGCGCGACGGCGAGCCGGGGGGCAAGGCGCTCGACGTGGACCTGACCAGCCCGTGGGACGTGCGCTGGTGGGATGCGGTCGAGGGCGTGGTCGTCGCCATGGCAGGCAACCACACGCTCAGCGTGTTCGACCCGGTGGAGGGCACCGTCCGGCGGCTCGCGGGCACCACCGTGGAGGGGCTGCGCGACGGCCCCGCGGGCGAGGCGTTCTTCGCGCAGACCTCGGGGCTGGCCGTGGGCAGGGACCGGCTGTGGCTCGTGGACGCCGAGACGTCCTCGCTGCGCTGGATCGAGCCCGCCGGCGACGGCTTCACCGTCTACACCGCCGTGGGCACGGACCTGTTCTCCTTCGGCCACCGCGACGGCAAGGCCGCGTCCGCGCTGCTGCAGCACCCGCTCGGGGTGAGCGTGCTCGGCGACGGCACGCTGGCCGTGGCCGACACCTACAACGGCGCCATCCGCCGGTACGACCCGGCGACCGGCGAGGTGTCCACGCTCGCGACCGGCCTTGCCGAGCCGTCCGGGCTGGTGCGCACCGACACCGACGTCCTGGTCGTGGAGTCGGCCGCCCACCGGCTGCGTCCGCTCGACAGCCGGACCGAACCGGACCGCGTCGAGGGCGAGGCGCACGCCGTGCGCAGGCCGCCGACCGTGCTCGCGCCGGGCAGGCTGGACTTCGCCGTCGCGTTCGTCCCCCCGCCTGGAGAGAAGCTCGACGACCGGTTCGGCCCGTCCACCAGGCTGGAGGTCAGCGCGTCCCCGCCGGGCCTGCTCGCCGAGGGCGCGGGTAGCGGCACGGACCTGACCCGCACGCTGCAGCTCGCCGACGACTACGCCGAGGGCGTGCTGCAGATCGTGGCGCAGGCCGCGAGCTGTGACACCGACGCCGAGCACCCGGCGTGCCGCGTCACCCGGCAGGACTGGGGCGTGCCGGTGCGGATCGACCGGAACGGCGAGGCGACCCTCCGCCTTGTCATGGCGGGAGATCCGGCGTGACGGCCACGTAGCATGAGGCGCGTGTCAGACCGCAACAGCTCACTCGACCCGGACGCGAAGCTCGAGATCCAGATGCTCCACGACCGGGTACTCGTCCGGGTCCCCGCCGAGGACGGAGAGCGCCGCAGCAGCAGCGGCATCGTGATTCCGGCGACGGCTCAGGTGGCGCGCCGCCTCACCTGGGGCAATGTACTGGGAGTGGGCAATAATGTACGCAACGTGAAGGTCGGCGACCGCGTGCTGTTCAACCCGGAGGACCAGCTGGAGGTCGAGATCCAGGGCGACGCCTACCGCGTGATGCGCGAGCGTGACATCCACGCGGTGGCCAGCGAGCGTACGGAGCACGGCACGGGCCTGTACTTGTAGGCGGAACCGGTGGAGGGGCCGAATGCGGGAGGAACACTACTGGCCGGAGTGGGACTCCGACCCCGCTGAGCGCAAGGCCGCCCCGCAGGCCTTCTCCGCCTTCCCGCGCACCGACGACGACGAGCTGGTCGACGAGCTGCTGCGACCCGACGTCGTCCGGACCCCGCCGCCGACGTCCTCCACGCGGATGCGCCGTGGCATCGGCAGGGCGTTCCTGCTCGCCGGAGTGGCCGCCGTGCTGTTCGTGGTGCTCTACGTGACCGACCTGATGGTCAGCCTCGGCGACGTGCCCCGTGGCGTCTCCGTGGCCGGGGTCGAGGTCGGCGGTCTTTCGCACAGCGAGGCCGAGTCGAGGCTGCGCGCCGAGCTCGGCCCGCGCCTTTCCGAGCCGATCGCGGTGCGCGCGGGTGACGTGCGGGCCCAGCTGTCTCCGGAGGACGCCGGTCTCGGTCTCGACTGGGACGGCACGCTGGCGCAGGCAGGCAACCAGCCACTGAACCCGCTCACCAGGGTGACGTCGTTCTTCACCAGCCGGGAGGTCGGTGTGGTGACCACCAGCGACGACCAGCAGTTGCGGGAGACGCTGACCGGCCTCGCCGACGACGAGATCAACCACGACGTGACCGAGGGCGACATCGGCTTCCACACGCTGGCGGGCAGCGGCGGCACCGTGCGCCCGTACGCGGTGCAGCCGAGGCAGGGCCAGCGGCTCACCGATCTCGACGCGGCGATGGCGATCGTCAAGGACGGCTGGCTGGGCAACGGCGCGCTCGAGCTGCCGGTGGACGTCACCCCCGCCAGGGCAACCGCCGAGGGCGTGCGCCGCACGCTGGAGGGCACCGTGCGGCCGATGGTGTCCGGCCCCATCCAGGTTCGCGGCAAGGACAGGGACGTGGTGCTGCGTCCGGCCGACATCGCCGACGCGCTGCGGTTCACCCCGCGTGACGACGGCGCACTGCGGGTGACGCTGGAGCGCGGCCGGCTGCAGGACGTGCTGCGGCCCGCGCTGTCGAGCACGGAGCAGGATCCGGTCAGCGCGCGGATCACGTTCGCAGGAGGCAGGCCCTCGATCGAGCCGTCCAAGCCGGGAAGGCAGATCGACTGGGAACGCACGTTCGCGCCGTTCGTGGAGATCGCCGGCCGCACGGAGGACCGCGAACTGCCGGTCGTGTACAGCACGCGAACACCGGACGTCACCACGAAACAGGCGCGCGACCTCGGCATCAGGGAGGTCATCGGCGAGTTCACCACGGGCGGGCTCTCCGGGGCCGCGGCGCACAACGTGGCCACGATGGCCGCCGCCGTCAACGGCGCGCTCGTCAGGCCGGGCGAGACGTTCAGCCTCGACGGCCACACGGGCGCCCGCACGTCGTCGCAGGGGTACGTGGAGGCGCCGGTCGGCGAGGACGGCAGCGGGCGCTCCGTGATCGGCGGCGGGGTCTCGCAGTTCACCACGACGCTGTACAACGCCGCCTACTTCGCCGGGCTGAAGGACGCCGGGCACACTCCGCACCGGCACTACGTGGACCGCTACCCGCTCGGCCGGGACGCCATCTCGCTGCGCGAGGACGGCTCCAGCGTCGACCTGGCCTTCACCAACGACCTGCCCAAGGGCGTCGCCGTGCAGGCGAGCGCCGAGGGTTCCACGGTGACGGTGCGGATCTGGGGCACGAAGCGCTACCGCGTGGAGAGCAGCACGGGCAGGCGGTCGGACCTGCGCCCGGCGCCGGTCGAGCTGGAGCGGGGACCGGGCTGCACACCGTCGCAGGGTGCGCTCGGCTTCACGGTCGCCGACACCAGGACGCTCTACGACGTCCGCACGGGCAGGCAGGTGCGCACCGAGACGCGCGAGGTGACCTACGAACCCAGGCCGGCGGTTCTCTGCAGGCCAGGGCCACCCCGAGACTGACGCCCCACGCTGCCCGACGGGCTCCCTGACGGAACGAATGCGGCATTCGATCCAGCCAGTGGAACGAATGCCGCATTCGGGAGATCGGGTCGGCTAGAGCTTCAGACGCTTACGGCTCTTCGGGTAGGTACCCGCCACGAGCGAGACACCGAGGGCCGCGACGCCGAGCTGGGTCAGGAACTCCAGCCAGTCCCACCCTGAGGTGTCGGCGTAGCCGATGCCACGCGCGATGGCCGTGCCGATGAACGCGGCGACGATCCCGACCAGGATGGTCAGCCAGACCGGGATGTTCTGCTTGCCCGGCAACACCAGCCTTGCCAGCACGCCGAGCACGAGTCCCACCAGTATCGCGGAGATGATTCCGGATACAGCCATGGTCTTCGCTCCTGTTCTGAGTCAACAAAATGACTCGAAAGAGTTACCCGCACCGGCCGGTTTCCAACCGCACGAAACCCCCACGGCCGCGCGGGCCGTGGGGGTTCCGTGGCGAAAAGCGCAGGTCAGAAGGCTGCTTCCGGAACCTCCATGAGGTCGTTGTCGGCAGCCTCGACGATCGCGCGGCGCGCCGTCAGCTCGGGCAGCACCGTCTTGGCGAAGAACGAGGCGACCGCCACCTTGCCCTGGTAGAAGGCGGCGTCCTTGCCCGCGGCGTCACCGTCGAGCTTGCCGAGCGCGATCTCGGCCTGCTTCAGCAGCTGCCAGCCGACCAGCAGGTCGCCCGCCGACATCAGCAACCGCACGGTGTGCTGGCCGACCTTGTAGCTGTTCCTCGGATCCTCCTGGGAGGCCGTCAGGTTGCCGATCATCGCGCCGAGCATGCCCTGCACGTCGTCGAGCGCCTGCTTGAGCAGCGCGCGCTCGTTCTTGAGCCTGCCGTTGCCCGCCTCGGACTCGATGAACCTGGTGATCTCGCCCGCGATGTGGGTCAGCGCCTTGCCCTTGTCCCGGACGATCTTGCGGAAGAAGAAGTCCATGGACTGGATGGCGGTGGTGCCCTCGTACAGCGAGTCGATCTTGGCGTCGCGGATGTACTGCTCGATCGGGTAGTCCTGCAGGAAGCCGGACCCGCCGAGGGTCTGCAGCGACTGCACGAGCTGCTCGGTGGCCCGCTCGGAGCCGACGCCCTTGACGATGGGCAGCAGCAGGTCGTTGACGCGCTCGGCGAGGTCGAGCGCGTCGGCGTCGCCGTCCTGGCACCAGATCTGGTCCTGGTACGACGCCGTGTACAGGTACACCGCACGCAGGCCTTCCGCGTAGGCCTTCTGCAGCATCAGCGACCGGCGCACGTCCGGGTGGTGCGTGATGGTGACGCGGGGCGCGGTCTTGTCGAGCATCTGCGTCAGGTCCGGGCCCTGCACGCGCTCCTTGGCGTACTCGAGCGCGTTGAGGTAGCCGGTGGACAGCGTCGCGATGGCCTTGGTGCCGACCATCATGCGGGCGTACTCGATGACCTGGAACATCTGGGCGATGCCGTCGTGGACCTCGCCGAGCAGCCAGCCCTTGGCGGGCGTGCCGTGCTGGCCGAAGGTCAGCTCGCAGGTCGTGGAGACCTTGAGACCCATCTTGTGCTCGACGCCGGTCACGAAGGCGCCGTTGCGCTCGCCAAGCTCACCGGTGTTGGTGTCGAAGTGGTACTTGGGCACCAGGAACAGCGACAGGCCCTTGGTGCCGGGCTTGGCCTCGATGCCGGGGCCCTCGGGACGGGCCAGCACCAGGTGCATGATGTTCTCGGTCATGTCCTGGTCGCCCGAGGTGATGAAGCGCTTCACGCCCTCGAGGTGCCAGGAGCCGTCCTCCTGCAGCACGGCCTTCGTCCGCCCCGCGCCGACGTCGGAGCCTGCGTCCGGCTCGGTGAGCACCATCGTGGCGCCCCACGCGCGCTCGATCATGATGCGCGCCCAGCGCTTCTGCTCCTCGGTGCCGTTCTTGTCGACGATCATCGCGAAGTTCGGCCCCGCCATGTACATGAACAGCGCGGGGTTCGCGCCGAGGATGAGCTCGGAGGCGGCCCACTGCACGGTCGGGGGCAGGCCGAAGCCGCCGAGGTCGTTGGTGAGGCCGATGCGCCACCACTCGCCGTCCCACAGTGCCTGGTAGCTCTTCTTGAACGACTCGGGCAGCGTGGCGGAGAAGGTCTTCGGGTCGTAGACCGGCGGGTTGCGGTCGGCGTCGGCGAAGGACTCGGCGAGTGGGCCGACGGCGAGGTTGTTCAGCTCGGTCAGCACACCCCGCGCGGTCTCCTCGTCCGACTCCTCCAGGACGCCCTTGCCGAGGCGCTCTTGGACGCCGAGGACCTCGAAGAGGTTGAACTCCAGGTCTCGGACGTTGCTCTTGTAGTGGCCCATGTCGTCTCTCCGTACGGGTTGTTCGGTTTCCGGCTGGGCACTCCTGGGTCGGACATCGCTGCCCTACTCGCCGGTAACTTCAGGATATTACCTGCTGGTAACCGACGGCAAGGACGACGCCCCGTTTGTGAGGAAGAGATCGCCCGGACAGGCCTCAGCCGAGGCCGTCCTGGCCGCCGGGCGGAGCCGCGTCGGGCTGCTTGGCCGCGGAGTCGTCGGGCCTGGCGATGAGGATGCCGGTGCGGAAGGCGGTGGTCACCGCGTGGGTGCGGTCGCGGGCCGACAGCTTGCGCAGGATGCTCTTGACGTGGGTGCGCACCGTCTCGACGGAGAGGAAAAGCACCTTCGCGATGGCCGAGTTCTCCAGCCCCTCGGCCACCAGCTGCAGCACCTGGTACTCGCGCCGGGACAGTGGCAGCTGCGGGCGGTAGCCGGAGCCGGAGGCGGCGACCTGGCCGTTGGCGGTCTGCCGCTTCGGCCGCGCGGTGAGCCCGGCGAGCGCGGGGTCGGTGTAGCGGCGGTCGACGTGTGCCCTGCGGATGGCCTCCGCGAGCCGCCTCGGGTCGGCGGTCCTCGGCACCATGCCGTGCGCTCCCGCCGCCACCGCGGTGGCGAGGAACCGGGCGGTGCGCTGGGCGTCGCGGACCAGCACCACGACAACGAGGGTCGGGTCGCCGTCGCACAGCAGGCGGACGAGGTGGCCGTTCGGGTCGAACCCGGAGTCGACGATGACGATGTTGGGCCGCAACTGCTCGCACAGCTGCAGCGACGCATGGTGGGTCGCGGCGTGGCCGACCCAGCGCAGGCCGGGGGTACGGCTGATGAGCGCGTTGAGCCCCTCACGGTAGATCGGCACCGGATCCAGCGCCGCGACGGTGAGAGCCCGCGTGCCCGCCGCGCCGAGTCCGGGTGCCGCCCGGCCCTTGTCCATGCTGTGCGTCATTCGTTCTCCGTCTCCCACCGTCCTGCTCGCAGGACGCGTTCGCTCGCCGCTGCACACGGCCCCCCATGTGCGAGGCCGGCTCCCGGTCCCTCCCCTGCTGGGACTCGCGACATCGGGCCTCGTGACGCTTTGGACGAGCATTCATTTAATCCATGACGGAGAGTCCCCCGGGAGGGGGGCCGCATTGCGGTTGAGCTGCGATTATGTGGCGTAGCCGCAGTGACACCGTGTGCTACGACGCGGCCTCGCGCAGCGCCGCGAACTCGGCGGCGAGCTGGTCGGGCGTCCAGTGCGCGTTGAGTCCGCTGGGGTTCGGCAGTAGCCACACGTCGACGCCGCTGACCTGCTCGTCCTGCGGTCCGACCGCGGCCCTTGGCCTGCCGAAGGCCGCGCGGAACGCGGTGATCCCGACCATCGCGAGCCAGCGCGGGCGGTACTCGGCGAGCTTGCGGGTGAGATTCCGGCCACCCTCGCGCAGTTCGTCGGCCGTGAGCTCGTCGGCACGTGCGGTGGTCCTCGCCACAAGGTTGGTGATGCCGAGCCCGTAGTCCAGGAGTTCGTGCTGCTCGCTGGGCGCGAGCCTGCGCGGAGTGAATCCGCTGCGGTGCAGGGCCGGCCAGAACCGGTTGCCCGGATGGGCGAAGTGGTGGCCGGTCGCTCCGGATCGGACGCCGGGGTTGATCCCGCAGAACAGCACACGCAACCCGGGTGCGATCACGTCCTCGACGTCCTGCCCGCCCATGACTGCCCAGTGTGCCTGCTGCCGGCGTGGTATGCAGAGTGCATGACCGCACATGTGCTCGCCGTCGCCGTCGACTGTGCCGATCCGGAGCGGCTCGCCTCCTTCTGGCGGGAGGTGCTCGGCTGTCCGGAGCCCCGGCGCTGGCACGACGCCGACGGTGCCTGCTACGTCGAACTCGACGGTGAGCCGTCGCTGGTGTTTCAGCCGGTTCCGGAGGCGAAGGCATGCAAGAACCGGCTGCATCTGGATCTCGCGCCCGTCGGCGGTGACCAGTACGCGGAGGTCGGCCGGCTGGTCGGCCTCGGCGCGCGGGTCCTCTCGGACGAGCAGCGGCATCCGTGGGTGGTGCTCGCGGATCCGGAGGGCAACGAGTTCTGCGTCCTGCCCCCGCGCTGACGAGCCGGGCGGGGTGGCGGGACCGTGGTCGTATCCCCTACGCTTTTGTGATCTGCCACACAAGCCGGCATCAAGGGGGATGCGTGGAACTGGCCCTGGTCGTCGCCCTCGCCTCGCTGCTCCTCATCGCTGCCGCGCTGACGGTCCTGCTCGAAGACCGGCGTGCGGCGCGACGGGACGCCCGGCAAAGGCAGGCCCGGCTGGCACGGCTGGGCGAGGCCGACCCACTGGCACCGGCACGGTTGCAGGCTCGGCTGGAGCAGCAGCCACGGCGCTAGCCCTGCGCAGTGCCACGAACAGGGCCGCGACGACCCAGCCGAGCAGTGCGCCCGCGGTGTTGTTCAGCAGGTCGTCGACGTCGAAGATCCGGTAGACGAACGGCGCGGTGCCGAAGTTGGCGGTGACCTGCGTGATCTCGATCGCCAGCGACGCGCCGAAGCCGAGCAGCACCGTCCCGGCGAGCCCGCGCCGCCACAGCAGGCGGGCGAACAGGCCCAGCGGGACGAACAGCAGCACGTTCATCGCCACCTGCTGGAAGGCCAGCGTGAACAGCGCGTGCGAGGAGGGCTCGCCGTGCCGGGCGAGCTCGGTGCCGACGTCGCTGACCCACTGCAACGGCACCAGCTGGACCGTCTGGGAGAGCCGGTTCGTGCCGGGCCCCGGCAGCGGAAGCAGCACCACGGCCACGGCGAGGCAGCCGTAGAGCGTCACCGCCGCGGTGGCGGCGACCCGCCTTCCCAGCACGCGGCCGAACCGGGCGTAGTGGCTGATCAGCTGCGGGACGAGCACGATGCCCCACACCACGCAGAACCCGAGCAGCCCGTAGACCAGTGCTGTTTGCTGTGCCGTCGTCATGATCTCGACGCTAGGACCGGCGAGGGTGCGCTGACCTCGGTCGAAGGGCCGCGAGCGCGCACGCGCATCGGCCGGACGGCCGATGGCCGGATGGTTCCCATTTCGCCAAGACCGGCGGGCTCGCAGGCGGGAGAATGGCGCCATGCCGACATGGGAGGACGTGGTGGCGATCGCCGCGGAGCTGCCGGAGGTCGAGGAGTCGACCTGGTTCCGGAGCCCGTCGCTGAAGGTCGCGGGCAAGGGCTTCGCCCGGCTGCGCACGGAGGCCGAGGGAGGGCTCGTGCTCATGTGCGGGCTGGACGAGAAGGCGGCGCTGCTGGACTCGGGCGATCCGGCGTTCTACACGACGCCGCACTACGACGGCTACGGGGCGATCCTGCTGAACCTCGACCTCGTCGACCGCGAGCAGCTGGCGGAGCTGATCGAGGAGGCGTGGCGGATCAAGGCGCCCGCCCGGCTCCGCAAGGCGGTGGACGGCTGAGGGGCGGGGCGTTGGGTCAGAGCCGGCGGCCGAGCCGTTGCCGGCGGGCGAACCACGCCACCCAGGCCCGTTGCCAGGGCAGCTCGGCGGCGTGGCGGTGGTAGTTGCGGCGGGCCCAGCGCAAGGCGTCCCGGGGTGGCAGTCCCGCGAGCGTGACGAGGCAGGCCAGCGCGGTGCCGGTGCGTCCGACTCCGCCGTGGCAGGCCAGCTCGACGCGCTCGCCAGCCCTGGCTCGCTCGCGCAGGCGGACGATGGCGTCCGCTGCCGCCTCCCAGTCCGAGGGCACCCAGCCGTCGGGCCAGTGCACCCACTCGTGCGGCCAGTCCAGCGACGGCTCGTGGCGGCGATGCAGGATGGCGGCGCCGAGGTAGAGCCCGAAGTCGGGCCGCGGCTCGCCCGGATCGGGCCTGCGCAGGCCCCGGCCGCGTACCCAGGTGCCGTCGGGCAGCTCGATCGCGCCGGGCAGCGCCGCGTCGGTCATGTCGCCGATTATCCGGAGCACCGGCGCCAGACGCGTGCGCGCCGAAGCGCTCGCCGAAATCGAGGTGATCGCCGTCACGTGGATGCGGTAGGAACGATGGTGATGTCCGAGCGGCTTACCGACGACGCGCTCGCGGCCAAACTGGTGGGCGGCCTGCGGCCCACCCGGGTCGAGCTGCGCGAATACGACCCGGCCTGGCCTGCCCGCTACGAGGCGTGTGCTGCCCAACTGCGCACGATTCTGGGTGATCGGGCGAGACTTATCGAGCACATCGGTTCCACCTCCGTGCCCGGCCTGGTGGCCAAACCGGTGATCGACATCGTCGCCGGAATCGACGCCCCGGATGACGAGCCCGCCTACGTGCCAGAGCTGGAGGCCGCGGGCTACGTCGTGCGCGTGCGGGAGCCGGAGCACAGGTGCCTTCGCCTCGAACGGACGGACGGGCCGGTGAACCTGCACTGCTACCCACCGGATCACCTGGAGGTGCGCCGCTACCTGGTGTTCCGTGATCGGCTGCGAGCCGATGCTGCCGATCGCGCCCGCTACGCCGCGGTGAAGCGCGAGCTGGCGCGTCACGAGTGGCGGGACATCAACTACTACGCCGAGGCGAAGTGGCCGGTGATTCGCGAGATCCTCGGCAACGCGGGCTGGACGGAGTGATGCGGGACTCCGGACGCGACCTCGACTGGCCGCGCTGCTACAACGTCCGCGATCTCGGCGGCCTGCCCACAGTGGACGGCTGCGCGACGTGCCCGCGTGCCGTGGTCCGCGCGGATTCCGTCGACCGGTTGATCGCGGAGGGCTGGGCGGCCCTCGGCTCGTACGGATCCGGACGGTGGTGGATCTTCGCAGTCCGGACGAGCGCGGTGATGGCGGCGCGAGACGTCCGGCCGAGCTGGCGACCGTGCACATCCCTCTGGACGATCCGGCCGACACCGAGTTCTGGGATCAATGGGGCGGCGGGCTGGACTGCACGCCGCTGTACTACGGCGCTTTCCTGCACCGGTTTCCGGCAACGGTGGCGCGCGTGATCGGTGCGGTGGCCGACGCCCGTCCCGGCGGGGTGCTGGTGCACTGCTCCGGCGGGAGAGACCGCACGGGCCTGGTCACCATGTTGTTGCTCGCGCTGGCCGGTGTGCCCGGCGAAACCATCGCTGACGACTACCTACGCAGCGCGCAGCGGTTGGCGCCGGCCTGGAAGGAGCTGGGTTTCGGTGACCAGAACGGCAGGATCGACGCGCTTGTCGCTTCCCACGGCACGTCTGTCCGCGACTCGGTACTCGCCACACTCGCGGCCGTGGAGACCGGCAGCTACCTGCGCCGGGCCGGGGTCACCGAGCGGCAACTCGCCGCACTCCGCGGCAGGTTGCTCGGCCGGTCGGGTGGAGCGGCTGCCTAGACTCGGCGGTCGTGACGATCGTGGACGAGCAGGGCCGTGCGGAGCCGCCCGTGGCTTCCGGGGAGACCGACACGTTGCTGGGCTTCCTGGAGTTCCACCGGGCCACGCTGGAGTGGAAATGCGCCGGGCTGGACGCGGATAGCCTGCGGGCGACGGTTGGCGCATCCTCGATGACGCTGGGCGGGATGCTCAAGCATCTGGCCTATGTGGAGGCCCACTGGTTCTCGCGAGCACTGCACGACCGAGGGCTCGGTGATCCGTGGGACGCGGTCGACTGGAAGTCCGATCCGGACTGGGACTGGCACTCGGCCGCGCGTGACAGCCCTGACGAGTTGTTCCGCGTGTGGCGGGATGCGGTGTTGCGTTCCCGGGAGCTCACCAGCGAAGCGCTGGCCGACGGCGGTCTGGACCGGCTGGCCACGCGAGGCTGGCCGGACGGGCGGAGGCCCAGCCTGCGATGGATCGTGGTGCACATGATCGAGGAGTACGCGCGCCACAACGGGCATGCCGATCTCATCCGGGAGTCGATCGACGGCGTCACCGGGGAGTAGCCACGGCGCCGGACACACTCAGCCGAGTAGGGAGTCGAGCCGGGCGGCCCTGGCCGCCAGGTCGTTGACGGCGATGGGGGTCGGCCAGGTCCGGCGCCGGCCACGGTCGCTGGAACCCCCTCGCCCGCCGACGATCGTCCAGCCACCAGCACGCGTCGCACGCGGCTGCCGGCAGCCAGGCCATCCGCGATCCGCTCGCCCATGTCGCCGGTGCCAACGATCAGTACCGCGGTCACCGGGCGAGCCCCAGCCACCTGGCCGGGGCGACTGGGAGAGGACTCAGTGGCCGAAGTCGTCTGACCATAGGCCACCCGATCGTGTACGAACATGTGTTCGAGTATCGCGCTACCATGATGGGGTGTTCGAGACATCGACTACCTCCAGCGACAGCGCCGCCTCGGTTGAGGGGTGGCGTGTGTCCGATGGGGAGCTGGCGGCGGCCTTGGTCGGGCAGGAGGTGGTGCTGCGGCAGGCCTATGCCGAGATGCTCGGGTTGTTGGGTGAGGCGCGGCGGCGGGGGTTGTCGGGTGGGTATGCCGATGTGCGGGGGTTTCTGGCCGAGGAGCTGCGCCTGTCGGCCCGGGAGATCCAGGCCCGGCTGGCGGATGCGACGGCCACCCAGGATGGGGTGACGCTGCGGGGAGACACCGTACCGGCGCCGTTGGCGGCGACCGGTGCCGCGCTGGCCGCCGGGCGGGTTGGGGTGGAGCAGGCGCGGGAGATCGGGCGGGTGTTCACCCGCTGCCCGGAATCCCTGTCGCACCAGGAGCGGGTCGAGGCGGAGCGGATTCTGCTGGAGCTGGCGGTGCAGGCGCGGCCGGAGGCGGTCCGGGCCGCGGGGCGGAGGCTGATCGCCTGCTGGCAGACCGACGATCGGCCGCCGGCCGATCCGCCGGAGCCGCAGCGGGCGTTTCGCTACCGCCGCAACCGCCGCGGGGAGATGGTGTTCTCCGGCTTCCTCGACCCGGAGACCGCCACCACCCTGGAGGGGCTGTTCGGGCCGCTCGCGACACCCCGCCCGGCCGATGCCGAGGGCCACCCGGACTGGCGCACCCGCGAACAACGCCAAGGCGACGCCCTGGCGGAGGTGATCGACTCCGCCGCGCGCGCGGACGAGCTGACGGTGCAGGGCGGACAGCGGGCGGTGCTGACCGTGACCATCCCCCTGACCGAGCTCGAATCCCGGGTCAACCGGCGCCTGCTGGACATACCCGGCTGCACCAGCCTCGACCAACTCCGCCGCCTGGCGTGTGAGGCGGAGGTGGTGCCCGCGATCTTCGGCCACCCCGGCCAGCCGCTGTACCTGGGACGGGGGGAACGCCACGCCAGCAAGGCCCAACGGCGGGCGCTGGCGCTGCGGGACCGTGGCTGCGCCTTCCCCGGCTGCGACCGGCCACCCAAGTGGACCGTGCCCCACCACATCCGGTACTGGATCAACCACGGTGGTACCGACATCGACAACCTGGTGCTGGTCTGCACCCGCCACCACCGGATCCTGCACCACACCGAGTGGGAGGTGCGGATCAACCCGGCCGACCGGCTGCCGGAGTTCCTGCCCCCCGCCCGGCTCGACCCCCCACGAAGACCCCTGCGCAACAGCGCCCACGGGGTGGTCGGGGCATGGCAGCACCGCGACCGGCCCCCACCCCCGCCCTCACCCTGGCGCGACGCCGGGAAACTGCGGTGTGAGCGACCGAGGGACCCTTCCGTCAACTCGCTGTGAGTTGAACGCCAAGGGGCGGGAGGTGTTTGCTCGCGCCGTGACGGCTCTGCTTGGCTGCGTGCTGTGTCGAGGTTCGAGGATCCGGCCAGCTATGGCGAGGCTTGGGCGTCGGTGTACGACGATCTGTTCGACGGGTCGGACGTATCGCCCGCGATCGAGCTACTGGCGGGCCTGGCCCACGACGGGCGGGCGCTGGAACTGGCGATCGGAACGGGCCGCGTGGCCCTGCCGCTCGCCGAGCGCGGCGTCGAGGTTGTGGGCATCGACTCGTCCGAGTCGATGGTGGCCCGGCTGCGCGAGAAGGCGGGAGGGCAGAGCATTCCCGTCACCATCGGCGACATGGCCGACGTCGCCGTCGAAGGGCCGTTCGACCTCGTTTACCTGGTCGCCAACAGCTTCTTCGCGTTGCTCACGCAGGCCAGGCAGGTCGATTGCTTCCGTGCGGTCGCAGGTGCCCTGGCGCCCGGCGGGTCGTTCGTCCTCGAATGTTTCGTCCCCGACCCCGGGCGCTTCGATCGCCGAGTTCAGACGCTTGCCGTGGGCGAAGACTCGGCCACCTACGAGGTCGCACTGCACGATGCCGTGCACCAGCGAGTCGATGCTCAGCACATCACCGTGGACAGCGAAGGGCACCGGCTCCGGCCCGTGGCCCTCCGCTACGCTTGGCCGGCCGAACTCGACCTGATGGCACAACTGGCCGGGCTCCAGCTGGGAGAACGATACGGAGACTGGGACCGCCGACCGTTCGACGCCACGAGCACGAAACACGTGTCGGTGTACCACTCGGCCGACAAGTGAACCTCGGGTCCACATCAGACGGTTGTGAATCGGGTCCGCGTGCCAACCTGGGATCTACAGGCAGCGATCGCAGCCACCGATTGGTCCGCGCTCGATGTCTGAGGCTGCTGCCCCGCCACGACGACATGCGGGGCCGCGTTGAGCTTCCAGCGGCCACGAGTGAGGCGGTCCGGATGGTCGCGACCGGGCTCTCGGGCCTGGTGGACAAGCACCGTTCCGGGCAGCTGCACGGCGCCGTAACGGCCGAATGATGTTGCCGGCGGGTTGGTGGAAGTGATCAACACAAGCGGAAGGCCCGCTTCCCAGGATCGGGAGGCGGGCCTTCTGATCTGCGGAAACAAGTCTGGAGCGGATGACGGGAATCGAACCCGCGTTCTCAGCTTGGGAACCAGCGTGATCACGCTGGAAAGTGGCCCTGACCTGCGGACGAGTATGTGCGCGGGGTGCCGCTGTTGGCCGTGGTTGACCGCCCTGAATGGCCCGCTAATGGCCCGTTCTAGACGGCTGCTGCTGCACTTAGTACTGTCGGTGCGGCCGTCAAGATCGAGCCAACGCCCACCATGAGCAGTCCTACGATCTGGAGGCGAACGCTGCTCGTTGCGAGTGATGCGATGCGGGTGTCGACCGAGCGATCAACACGCTGGACCTCAGCATTGAGGTCAGCCTTAACCTTGGATGTCTCGTCGCGAACTCTCCTTAGGTCGTTATCTAGGCGCCTTCGGTCCTCGACTACTTCTTCCTCGATGGTGGTGATACGCCTAACGAGTAACCGGAGCTGCTCTTCTACCGGTGCGTCTTCTGGGATAGGCAAGCCGAAACGGGTACCGCTAGCCGAAGCACTCAAGTTGATCGCGATTGTTGCGCTCGCGGAGTGCACGCGGACATCTCGGGGACGACGCAGAATGTGTTGGCGGATCCAGGCTGCTGATCTGGTGAGTGCTGGCCACAATGGCTCCTTTGAATGGTCTCTGAACTAAATTGCGTACGCCCGCCAAGCACAGCCAATGCCGACCAGGGTGAAAAGCACGCCGACGCTTGTGACGATCAGGGTCCACATGCGTGAAGTGTCGGTCACCTCGTCTTCGGTCAGCTTCGGTACCCCGCCCACAGCCTCCCCGTTCCCTTCGCCCCTGCCGATCCGTTGCGCCGTGGTGGTCGGGTCAAGGGTGAGCGCAGCTCATCGCGTCAGCGACGCCGGAGGCGCCCTTGATGCGGCCAGTGCGGCGTAAGACGATCACCGGGCGAGAAGGGGGCTCCGCAGGGTGCCGCGCGGCTGCCGTGTCGCCTCGTGCAGGAAAGCGCGGATCGCAACGCGAGCGCAGGGCCGCCCGGCCGGAGCGCCAGCGAGAGGCCGGGGCGTGCCCGGCGGCGGTGCGCGGAGCGCGCCGCTCTTGACCAGCGGGCCACGAGCGATGCCGACGAGCGGATCGCCGACCGGTTGTCGGAACTGGTGGACAAGCATCGCCAGGGCGCGGACGCGTCCACCTCGCAGGACGATGACGACCCGGACGATGGTGCGGCTGGCGCGCCAGTGCCGGTTCGCTAATGGCCCATTAATGGCCCAGCCGACGAGTTGATCTCGAAAGCAGAAACCCCCAGGTCCACATTCGACGGTGTGTGACCTGGGGGTTTCGGTCTGGAGCGGATGACGGGAATCGAACCCGCGTTCTCAGCTTGGGAAGCTGATGTTCTACCATTGAACTACATCCGCAGCGCCCCAGAGCATACACGGTGCTGATCTGTCCCCCGCACGCGGGTTTCCCCCAGGAGTCCCTTCTTGACGGCGCCGCCCTGAAGTGACAACACTTGTTGTCTACGTGGTGTACGGGCAGGTGAGCGCGATGGGCGACGACGAGCGGTTGCCGGATCCGGACCTCCTGCGGCAGGGCGGCTTCCGGCTCGCGGTCCGGCTGTTCGCGCCGGGCGACCTGCGTGCGACCGAGCGCCAGGTCCGGCGGCTGCGCGCGTTCGCACAGGCCGAGGATCCGCCGGCCGACGCGCTCGCCGCCGCGATGCGCGCCCGCGGCTCCGGCGAGCTGCGAGCGGGGTTCGAGCGGGCGCTGCAGCACGGCATCGACGCGGTCGAGGATCCGCCCGCCGAGCTGGCCGACTTCTTCCGCGCCGTCGAGGCGACGCCGTACTGGGTCGACACGGCCCGGCTCGAGCGCGGTGCCCGCGCCATCGCCCGCACCGGCATCCTCGGCCTCTTCCCGCTCGGCGACATGTCCCTCATGGGCGGGTATCTCGCATCGCGCGCCACGAAATCCCTGGTCGGCACCGGGGCCATCGAGCAGGCCGCCAGCCGCAGGCTCGTCGAGACGGCCGTGTGGTGGATCGACGTGACCACCCCCGGGGCGCTGCGCATCGGCGGCCACGGCTATGCCTCCGCCTTGCGCGTACGGCTCGTGCACGCGCACGTCCGCGCCGCGATGAACCGCCGCGCCGACTGGGACTACGCCGCATGGGACCGGCCGGTCAACCAGGTCCAGACGGTCGGCACACTGCTGCTCTTCTCCCTGGTCTACGTACTCGGCATGCAGCTGCTCGGCGTCCGCTACACCGACCGTGAGCGCGCCGACATGCTGCACCTGTGGCGCTACGTCGGCTGGCTGATGGGCATCCCGGAGCAACTGCTGCCCGCCACCGAGGACGACGCGTGGCGGCTGCTGTGGCTGCTCGCCACCACCGAGTTCGTCCCCGACGACGACTCGCGGCGCCTGGCGGCCGCGCTGCTGAGGTCGCACGCCGACGTCGGCCGGGGCCGCGGAGCCGTCGGCAAGGTGCTCTCCCACGTCTCCGTGCGCGTCCATTCCTCGATCAGCAGGCTCGTCCTCGGCAAGACCAACGCCGACTTCCTCGGCCTGCCCAACGACCCCGTCGCGCAGGGCCTCGTCGTGGCCGCGGCGGCCGCCAACTTCGCCGCCGAGACCGTCCGCCAGTGGGTGCCCGGCGCGACGCTGCTGCAGGAGCGCCTCGGGGACCTCGGCAGACGCCAGTACGCCCGCAGGCTCGGCGCCCTCTTCCGCACCGACCCCACCTACGCGCGCCACACACCCACCGAGGACCAGCCCGCCGCATGATCCCCGCTAGGGTGTGCGGGTGCTACTGAGTGACCGTGACCTCCGCAAGGAGCTCGATGCCGGGCGGCTCGGGGTCGACCCGTTCACCCCGCAGATGCTGCAGCCGTCCAGCATCGACGTGCGTCTCGATCGCTTCTTCCGCGTCTTCGACAACACGAAGTACACCCACATCGACCCGGCGCTGCAGCAGGACGAGCTCACCTCCCTCGTGGAGAAGGACGGCGAGGACCCGTTCGTGCTGCACCCCGGCGAGTTCGTGCTCGGCTCCACCTACGAGATCTTCACCCTGCCCGACGACCTCGCCGGGCGGCTGGAGGGCAAGTCGTCGCTGGGCAGGCTGGGCCTGCTGACCCACTCCACGGCCGGGTTCATCGACCCCGGCTTCACGGGGCACATCACCCTCGAACTCTCGAATGTGGCGAATCTCCCCATCACCCTGTGGCCGGGGATGAAGATCGGCCAGCTATGCCTGTTCCGGCTCACCAGCGCCGCCGAGCACCCCTACGGTTCGGCCCAGGCAGGCTCCCGCTACCAGGGACAACGCGGCCCGACGCCGAGCAAGGCGTACCGCAACTTCGATCGCATCGACACCCGCCGCTGACGCAGCGTGATAAACAAAAAGTAACGGTTCAATAACTCACGCTTTGGTGGTAGCTTCCGCTCTTGTGTCTGCCCCGAACTCGCGAATTCGCTCACTGTTAGTGATGTTCAGTGTGCTTGTGGGTGTCGCGGCGGCGGCCGGCGGGCACCTGCTCTGGCTGAACCCGCCGGGCCCCGACACCACCGTCGCCCTGCCTGACGACGCGGATGGCACCACCTACGACACCCCGCTCCGGCGCGCGGAGCCCGGCTCCGCCTCGCCGTCGGCCAGCACTGCCGCATCCCCGACCGCCAGCTCCCCGCCCCCCGAACGCACCACCACCGGCGGCGCCGCTCCCCCCGAACCGGCGCCCACCAGCAGCACCGAGTCCACCGAGACGACCACCGAGCGCACCACCACCGGCACCAGCTCGCGCCACCCCGGACCCACGAGCGAGCGCCCCGGCAACACCGCAAGGTCGGAAACCAGCGCCCCCACCAGCACCAGTGGCGGCCCGCTGACCACGCAGGTCGTCACGCTCGTCAACGCCGAGCGCGCCGATGCGGGCTGCGCACCCGTCACGGTCGACAGCAGGCTCACCACCGCCGCGCAGGCGCACAGCGACGACATGGCCCGCCGCGGCTACCTGGAGCACACCACGCCCGAGGGCGTGACGTTCGACCAGCGCATCCGCCGGGCCGGCTACCCGCGTCCCGCGGCCGAGAACATCGCGATGGGCCTGTCGAGCGCCGACGCGGTCATGGACGCGTGGATGTCGTCCGAAGGGCACCGCCGCAACATCCTCAACTGCGACATCTCGGCCATCGGCGTGGGCGTGAACTCGTCGGGCTGGTACTGGACGCAGAACTTCGGCTACTGAGGTCCCTGCTCGAAGCGGCCGTGGCGCCCGGCTCCCGAGGCGAACCGCTGGGCGCCCGCGAGCGCGTCGGCGCCCAGCGACGCCAGCCCGTGCCGCAGCTCGGCGGCCAGCGCTTCGGGCTCGGGGAGGCCCTCCTGCTCCAGCATGGAGAGCCGGTCCTCGCGCAGGCACGTCTGCGGGAACGCGGCGATCTCGGCGGCCAGCCGCTCGGCGGCCTCGCGCGCCGTCCCGGTCGGCACGACCCGGTTGACCAGCCCCATCGACAGCGCCTCGTCCGCCTGCACGCCCCTCCCGGTCAGCACCAGGTCCATCGCCCGGCTCTGCCCGATCAGCCGGGGCAGCCGCACGGTGCCGCCGTCGATCAGCGGCACGCCCCAGCGGCGGCAGAACACGCCCAGCACCGCGTCCTCCTCGGCCACCCGCAGGTCACACCACAGCGCGAGCTCAAGCCCACCGGCCACGGCGTAACCGGACACGGCCGCGATCACCGGCTTGGAGAGCCGCAGCCGGGTGGGTCCCATCGGCCCGTCCCCGTCCTCGGCGACCCGGTTGCCGTTCTCGGTCCCGATGGCCTTGAGGTCGGCGCCCGCGCAGAAGGTGCCGCCCTCGCCCCACAGCACGGCGACGCTCGCGTCGTCGTCGGCATCGAACGCGCGGAACGCGTCGGCCAGCGCCGCCGCGGTCGGCCCGTCGACGGCGTTGCGCTGCGCCGGGCGGCTCAACACCACCGTGGTGACCGGGCCGCGCCGTTCCACTCGCACCGGCAGATCCGCCCCCTGCGACGTGCTCACGGCAGGATCCTTCCCGTGATGGCGCCGGTGTCGACGCCGGTGGGCAGGGTGCCGAAGGCGACGCCCCAGTCGCCGCCGAGCCGCGAGGCGCAGAACGCGTCGGCGACGGCCTTGTCGCCGTAGCGCACCAGCAGCGACCCCTGCAGCACCAGCGCCAGCAGCTCCACCAGCCTGCGTGCGCGGAACTCGATGTCGGCGAGGTCGGCAAGCTCCTTGCGCACGCGGGCGATGGCGTCGTCGAGCCTGGCGTCGGCGCCCGCCGCCCGCTCGACCTCGGTGAAGAACGCCTCGACCGCATCGGGTTGCCTGCCCATCGCCCGCAGCGTGTCCAGGGCGGCGACGTTGCCGGAGCCCTCCCAGATCGACGACAGCGGGGACTCCCGGAACAGGCGCGGCATGCCCGACTCCTCCACGTAGCCGTTGCCGCCGAGGCATTCCAGCGCCTCCGCCGCGTGGGCGGGCGCCCGTTTGCACACCCAGTACTTGGTCACCGCGAGGCCCAGCCTCCGAAACGCCGCCTCAGCGGCATCGCCCGCGACGGCACGGTCACTGGCTCCCGCCAGCCGCAGCGCGACGACGGTGGCGGCCTCGGCCTCCACGGCCAGATCGGCGAGCACGTTGGCCATGAGCGGCTGCCGCTCCAGTGGCGCGCCGAACGCCGAGCGGTGCCGCGCGTGGTGCGCGGCCCGCAGCGCGCCGTAGTGCATCCCGGCCGCGCCGCCGATCACGCAGTCGAGCCGCGTGTTGTTGACCATCTCGATGATCGTGCGGACTCCGCGCCCCTCCTCGCCGACCAGCCAGCCGACGGCCTGGTCGTACTCGATCTCGGCGGAGGCGTTGGAGCGGTTGCCCAGCTTGTCCTTGAGCCGCTGCAGCAGGATGCGGTTGCGGGTGCCGTCCGGCAGTACGCGGGGCAGCAGGAAGCACGACAGCCCGCCCGGCGCCTGCGCCAGGGTCAGAAACATGTCGGACATGGGTGCCGAGGTGAACCACTTGTGCCCGACCAGCACGTAGCTGCCGTCGCCCGCGGGCGTGGCCCGGGTGGTGTTGGCCCGCACGTCCGAGCCGCCCTGCTTCTCGGTCATCGACATGCCGGCGATGAGGCCGCGCTTGGTGCCCGGCTCGCGCAGGCCGTAGTCGTAGTCCCGGGCGGCCAGCAGCGGCTCGTAGGCACTCGCGAGCCCGGCGTTGTGCCGGAGCGCGGGCACGGCCGAGTAGGTCATCGAGATCGGGCAGGTGTGCCCGGCCTCCACCTGGCTCCAGACGTAGAACTTGGCGGCGCGGGCCACGTGGGCACCGGGTCGCTCGTCCTGCCACGGCGTCGCGTGCAGGCCATGGGACACGGCCACGTCCATCAGGTCGTGCCAGTGCGGGTGGAACTCGACCTCGTCGATGCGGGTGCCGACCCGGTCGTGGGTCCGCAGCTTCGGCGGGTTCTCGTTGACGAGCCTGCCCCATTCCTGCGCCTGCTCACCGCCCGCGAGCCTGCCCAGTTCGCGCAGCTCGTCCTCGGCCCAGGCCGCGCCCTCGCGGCGAAGGCCCTCCAGCAGCGCGGGGTCCTCGGCGGCGTCGTACCCGGCGAGCGGCGGCACCTGGTTGGTCACGTCATGGGTGGGTGGCATCGTGGGCTCCTAACGCACGGAGGGTGAAGGTGGAGAGTTCGCCGACGGCGCCGGGGTCCTGCGAGGTGAGCGGTCCGATCATCACCTCGGCGACGGCCCCGACGATGGCGGCGGCGGTGAGCTGGGCATCCTGCGGTGGCAGCACCCCGGCGCGGATGCCCTCGCCCACCCAGCGTGCGACGACGTCCCGGAACGCCCTGCGGAACACCAGCCGCTCGGCCTCCACGGGCGCGTCGACGGGTTCGGCGAGCAGGGCGTAGGCCAGCCGGGGAGTCTTGAGGGCGCGGCTCGCGAACGTCTCGACGACGGCGACCACGCGTTCGGCGACGTCGCCGGGCTCGTTCGCCGCCCGCTCCACCGCGCCGACCTCGCGGGTGACGAGCAGCCCGAACAGCTCGGCGACCAGTTCGGCCTTGCCGGGGAAGTGCCGGTACACGCTGCCGGTGGCCACGCCGGCCTTGGCGGCGACGGCGGCCATCGAGCAGCCCGCGTAGCCGGAGTCGGCCAGCACTTCCACGGCGGCGTCGAGAATCGCGGCCCGTTGCGAGTCCATGCGGGCCTGGATCTTGGGGGTGCGGCGGTACACCACCCAAGAAGTGAAGCACTGATTCACTTCTTCAGGCAAGCCTCAGAGCCGGTGCAGCCCCTCCAGCACCCGCTGCATGAGCACGTAGTCGGGCCTGCCGCCCTCGGTGGCCATGCTGCTGTGGACGTGCACGTAACCAGCCTCGGCGAGGTCGCTGATGAGCACCCTCGCCACGCCGAGCGGGACCGAGAGCAGGGCGGCGACCTCGGCCACCGACCGGGGTTGCCTGCACAGCCTGCCGACCGCCATGTACTCCGAGCTCAGCTGCTCCCGGTTCCACGGAGCCTGCTGGTCGGTGGAGATCAGCGTCTCGACGTGCAGGTCGTCCCTGGCCCGCGTGCGGCCCTTGGTCAGCACGTACGGGCGCACCCGCAGCCGATGCTGCTCCGCGGCGTCGTCCTCGGCATCCGCGTGCCGGTCGGCTGCGGCGAGCACCCGCTCCGTGCGGGGCGGAGGATCACCCGTCCGTGCGGGCGGGGCCGGCTCCGGGTCGGGATCCGGGGGCAGTGCGGCCTGCTCCTCCGGCTCCAGGCGTTCCAGCTGCCGCGCGGAGGGAAACCGGGCGCCGGACCGGCCCACGCGGCGCTGGCGGGGCCCGTCGTCCGGCGGCAGGGACTGGTCCTCCTGGGCCTCGGGCTGCTGCTCCTCGTAGCCCAGCCGCTCCCGCTGTCTGGCGGAGGGAAAGCGCGCACCAGAACGGCCGACGGGTCGCCCGTCCGCCCGTTTGCGCTGCTCATCCGAGGTGCCCACGCTTCGTCCGCCTCGCCTGGTGCTGACCTGACCCCGCGGGCTGCGTTGACTGCGAGGATGGACCATGTTACCCGGTCTGTCCAGCTCCCGCCCGGTCTACAATGGACCGCCGAGTTCCTCCCTTCGAACCGGTTTCCCATGCGTGCGCAGCGGCAACCCGCATAGCTCACCCGGATCACGAAGGAAGGTGACTGCGATGGCCGGCTTCGCAGCGCTCGGTGACCTGCCCTCCCGCACCTACGTCGTCGTGCTCGCCGCCGGGGACCCGGCGATGAGCACGCTCCGCTCGTTCGCGAACCAGCAGCGGCTCCAGGCCGCGTCACTGACCGCCATCGGCGGTTTCAGCCAGGCCACGCTGGCCTTCTTCGACGTGGAGGAGAAGCAGTACCAGGACATCCCTGTCGACGAGCAGGCCGAGGTGCTGTCGCTGGTCGGCGACATCGTGCGGGCCCCGGACGGCGACTGGCAGGTGCACGCCCACGCCGTGCTCGGCCTGCGGGACGGCAGCACGCGGGGCGGGCACCTCAGGGAGGCCACCGTCCGGCCCACGCTGGAGGTGACGATCACCGAGACACCGGCCCAGCTGACGCGCCGCTACGACGACGAGACCGGCCTCGCGCTGATCGACGTCGCCGAGCGCGAGCCGCTCACGCCCACGGACCCGCTCGAGCACGGGCTGTCGCCCTGAGTCCTACTTGTCCTCCTCGGCCTGCGCGGTGCCGGTGGGCGCCTCGTCGGTCGGGACATCGGCCTTGCCGTCGGGCTCGGCCTCACCGCCGGAGCTGGCGGCGCCGACCGGCACCGGCTTGCGCTCCTCGCCGCGGCGCACCGCCGACAGCAGCAGCTGGGCGACGTCGACGACCTCGACCTGCTCGCCCGCCTTGCCGTCGTTCTGCCGTGACGTGACACCGTCGGTGAGCATCACCCGGCAGAACGGGCACCCGGTGGCGATCTTCGACGGCGCGGTGCCGAGGGCCTCGTCGACGCGCTCGACGTTGATCCGCTTGCCGATGCGCTCCTCCATCCACATGCGCGCGCCGCCCGCGCCGCAGCACATGGACCGGTCGGCGTGCCGCGGCATCTCGCGCAGGGCCGCACCGGAGGCGCCGACCAGCTCCCGCGGCGCCTCGTACACCTTGTTGTGCCTGCCCAGGTAGCACGGGTCGTGGTAGGTGACGTCCTCGGCGATGGGGGCCACCGGCGTGAGCCGCTTCTCGCGCACCAGGCGGTTGAGCAGCTGGGTGTGGTGCACGACCTCGTAGTCGCCGCCCAGTTCCGGGTACTCGTTGGCGAGCGTGTTGAAGCAGTGCGCGCAGGTCACGACGATCTTGCGCCTGGCCTGCTCGGTGTCCTCGAACACCGAGTTGAGCACCTCGACGTTCTGCTGGGCGAGCATCTGGAAGACGAACTCGTTGCCCGCGCGGCGGGCCGGGTCGCCGGTGCAGGTCTCCTCGGGGCCCAGCACGACGTACTTGACACCCGCGATGTGCAGCAGCTCGGCCACGGCCCGCGTGGTCTTCTTCGCCCGGTCCTCGAACGCACCCGCGCAGCCGACCCAGAACAGGTACTCGGCGTCTCCGAACTCACCGTCGAACACGGGCACCTCGAAGTCGAGGTCGTCGGCCCACGCCAGCCGGTCCTTGGCGTTCTGGCCCCACGGGTTGCCCTTGTTCTCCAGGTTCTTGAACATCGTGTTCAGCTCGGTCGGGAAGTTCGACTCGATCATGACCTGGTACCGGCGCATGTCGACGATGTGGTCGACGTGCTCGATGTCCACGGGGCACTGCTCGACGCACGCGCCGCAGGTGGTGCACGACCAGAGCACCTCGGGGTCGATGACGCCGCCGTCGTCCCCGACGAGCGCGCGGTCGGCCTCGGCGAGGGCCAGCACGTCGATGCCCTCGTACGGGTTGTCGCCGGTGAGCCCGACCTCCTCGCCGGTCATGTCCTTGCGGCCACCCGCGAGCAGGTACGGCGCCTTGGCGTAGGCGTGGTCGCGCAGCTGCGTGATGACCAGCTTGGGCGACAGCGGCTTGCCGGTGTTCCACGCCGGGCACTGCGACTGGCAGCGGCCGCACTCGGTGCAGGTCGAGAAGTCGAGCCAGCCCTTCCAGCTGAAGTCCTCGACCTTGCCCGCGCCGAAGACGTCCTTCTCCGGGTCGGCCTCCTCGAAGTCGAGCGGCTTGCCGCCGCTCATCATCGGCTTCAGTGCGCCGAGGGCGACGCCACCGTCGTCCTCGCGCTTGAAGTAGATGTTGAAGAACGCGCTGAACCGGTGCCAGGCGATGCCCATCGTCAGCGTGGTGCCGACGACGTAGAGCCAGATCATGCCGGAGAGCAGCTTGACGAGCGCCATGATCGACACGGCGGCGGTGCTCGTCGGCAGCAGCTCGGCCAGCGGCTGCGTGACGAAGCTCGACCACAGTGCGGGATCCTCGATGCCGCTGGAGATCTTGAATGCCTTGACGCCGAGGATGCCGATGCCCTCGATGATCACCACGGCCTCGACGAAGTACGCCTGGGCGAAGTTGGAGCCCGCGAAACGCGACTGCCGGTCGGCGCGGCGCGGGTGGTTGAGCTGCCGGATGATCGCCAGCGCCACGCCGCCGAGCACGGTGCCGAGGCCGAGCAGTTCGAGCAGCAGCTGCCACGGCTCCCAGTGGCCGATGATCGGCCAGGCGAAGTGCGGCACGAAGGTCTCGCCGTAGGCCTCGAACAGCGCGAGCGAGCCGAGCAGGAAGCCCCACATGACGAGCCAGTGCCAGGGCCCGACGTGGCGGAACTTGTTCATTCTCGTATGCGCCACGAACTCCGTGATCAGGGTTCGCATCCGCGGAACGAACGGGCCGTTGCGTGTGGCGTCCGGCTGGCCGAGCCGGATGATGCGTATCTGGCGCAGGACACCTGCGACGAACACACCCCAGGCGACAACGCTGACGGCAACGCCGATCACGCCGAGCGTGATCTGCAGTGCACCCATGATCGGGCCTTTCGGTTCGGGACTTCGCGTGGTGGGTTCCGGGAGCCTAACGCTTCTTACCGATCAGTAACCCATTGCGGGGCCGGAAGTCCCACTGATGTGGTGCAAAACTCGCGGTTATTGGGACGATCGTTCAGGTAGTCTCGGTGGCATGGGTGCGTACTTGCTGATCGCCGGGGCGATCCTGGCCGAGGTCACCGCCACGGTGTCGCTGAAACTGTCCGAGGGTTTCAGCAAACCGGTCCCGTCGATCGTCGTCGTGGTCGGCTACGGCATCGCCTTCGTGCTCCTGTCGCGGGCGCTCAAGGCCGGGATGCCGGTGGGCGTCGCCTACGCCATCTGGTCGGCCATCGGCGTCGCGCTCGTGGCCATCGTCGGCGCGGCCTTCCTCAACGAGAGCATGAACCTGACCATGGTGGGCGGGCTCGCGCTGCTGATCGGCGGGGTGGTGCTGCTCGAACTCGGCAGGGCCGCCCAGTGAGGCGCCAGGTCGACGGCCGCAAGCTGCGCGGCGAGAAGCGCCGGGGCGAGATCATCGAGGCCACGCTGCGCGTCATCGAACGCGACGGCGTCGCCGGGGTCACCCACCGCACGGTCGCCAAGGAGGCCGGGGTGCCGACCACCTCGACCACCTACCACTTCGCGGGCCTCAACGACCTGCTCATCGCCACTCTCATGGAGTGCGCCCGCGACATGGCCACCGAGGTCTACTGGATGATCGACCGGGCCCGCTCGCGGGGCAGCAGGGGCGCGGAGGAGGTCGCCAACCTGCTCGCCGAGGCACTCGGCCCGCGCCGTGGGCGCACGATGGCCGAGTACGAGCTGTACCTGCTGGCGGCGCGGCGCCCCGAGCTGCGGACCGCCGCGCGACGCTGGCTCGACGTGCTCACCTCGATGGTGCGGCACGACGACGAGGTGGCCTTCCGGGTCTTCCTCGCGGGGATCGACGGGCTGCTGATCCAGGGCCTCATCGACGACGAGCCGCCGACGGCAGAGGAACTGCGGCCGGTCGTCGACTACCTGCTCAAACCGCGCTGAGTCCCTGCGCCGAGGCGCGGCGGGGCACACGCGGTGCGCCCCGCCTGCGCGGGCCTTCAGCCCTTGTTCTCGAAGATCGGAGTCAGGGTCGCCCTGGCGAGCGTGTGGCCGAACATGTTGAAGCCGAGGAAGGCCGGGCTCGCCGACTCCCCAACGTCCAGCGACTCCACGTCGAGGGCGTGCACGGCGAAGATGTAGCGGTGCGGGCCGTGGCCGGGAGGCGGGGCCGCGCCGAGGTACTGCCGGACACCACCGTCACCCACGAGCGTCCGGGCGCCCGAGGGCAGGCCGGAACCCTGCGCGTCGCCCGCGCCGGAGGGCAGTTCGGTGACCGAGGCGGGGATGTTGAACACGGCCCAGTGCCAGAAGCCACTGCCGGTGGGCGCGTCCGGGTCGAAGCAGGTGACGGCGAAGCTCTTGGTCTCCGGCGGGAAGCCCTCCCAGGCCAGGTGCGGCGAGCGGTCCTCGCCGCCGGGGACGCCGAAGATGCCGCTGCGGTGCGGTTCGGCCAGCGTCTGTCCCTCCGCCACGTCGTCGCTGCGCAGCGTGAACGACGGCACGGACGGCAGCGACTCGTACGGGTTCTGCGCTCGGGTCATGCGTTCCTCCTCCGGTGATCGGTTCCGGGGCCAAGGCTAGTTCGAGGGTGGGGACAACCTCAGGGTGGAATCGGGGGCCGACCCGGATGTGCCCGGGGTTCCGTGCGCCCTACCTTGAGCTGCGCAGGGAAGTTGAGGCGGGAGGACTCATCATGGGGCGTGCGGGGCTGGCGGTCGGGGGCGTGGCGCTGATCGGCGTCGGGGTGGCGGTGGCGTTCGGCTGGCTGTGGCCGTCCACGGCCGAGGCCACTGCCGAGCTGGACCAGCCCGTCAGCACGGTGCGGGTGGCCGGCGACAGCGGGGACGTGACGATCCGGGCGGCCGACGTCGACGCGGCGACGGTGCGCCAGGTCTTCCGGTACCGGTGGGACCGGCCCGGCGACGCCTACTCCGTCGAGGGCACGACACTCGTCCTCGGCGCGTGCGAGGACTGGAGCTGCTCGGTCGACTACGAGGTGCTCGTGCCGAGCGGCACGACGGTCACCGGGAACGTCGACTCGGGAGAACTGACGATCGAGGGCGTCGCGAGCGCCGACGTCGAGGCCGACTCCGGCGACATCGACGTCCGCGACGTGGCCGGGCCCGTCACCGTCCGGCTCGACTCGGGCAGCTTCACCGGCGAGGGCCTCAGCGGGACCGTCGAGGCGGACCTCAGCTCCGGCGACGTCGACGTGACGCTGTCCGAGCCCGGCGACGTGCGGGTGAGCGTGGACAGCGGGGACGTGCGGGTAGCCGTGCCGGAGGGCGACTACCGGGTGGACGGCGACTCGGACAGCGGAGACCGCGACATCGAGATCACGCAGGACCCGTCGGCGGGCAACGTGCTCGACCTCGGCACCGACAGCGGCGACGTCACCGTCACCCGGGCCTGAGACCCGGCGGGAACAATGCCGCGAGCCCGCTCGTTGGGCCTGGCAGGAAGGTTGAGCGAACCTCACTCAAGTCCGGTTTGACGCCTGGGGTAGCCACCGGATACAACTTGAGTGAACCCCACTCAACGTGGAAGCGACAGCGCTGGTCAGACAGCGGCGTAAGTAGCAGGAGGGAACACACATGGCGCGAGCGGTCGGCATCGACCTTGGCACGACCAACTCGGTCGTCGCCGTCCTGGAAGGCGGCGAGCCGACGGTCATCGCCAACTCCGAGGGTTCGCGGACGACCCCGTCCGTCGTCGCCTTCGCCAAGAACGGCGAGGTGCTGACCGGGCAGCCCGCGAAGAACCAGGCGGTCACCAACGTGGACCGCACCATCCGGTCGGTCAAGCGGCACATGGGCTCCGACTGGAAGACCGAGATCGACGGCAAGGCCTACACCCCGCAGGAGATCAGCGCGCGCGTGCTGATGAAGCTCAAGCGCGATGCCGAGTCCTACCTCGGTGAGGAGATCACCGACGCGGTCATCACCGTGCCCGCCTACTTCGAGGACGCCCAGCGGCAGGCCACCAAGGAGGCCGGGCAGATCGCGGGCCTCAACGTGCTGCGCATCGTCAACGAGCCCACCGCGGCCGCACTGGCCTACGGGCTGGACAAGGGCGAGAAGGAGCAGACCATCCTGGTCTTCGACCTCGGTGGCGGCACGTTCGACGTCTCGCTGCTCGAGATCGGCGAGGGCGTCGTGGAGGTGCGTGCCACCAGCGGTGACAACCACCTCGGTGGGGACGACTGGGACGAGCGCATCGTCAACTGGCTGGTCGACAAGTTCAAGGCCTCGCAGGGCATCGACCTGACCAAGGACCGCATGGCGATGCAGCGCATCAAGGAGGCCGCGGAGAAGGCGAAGATCGAGCTCTCCAGCTCCTCCAGCGCGAACATCAACCTGCCCTACATCACGGTCGACGCGGACAAGAACCCGCTGTTCCTCGACGAGACCCTGTCGCGGGCCGAGTTCCAGCGGATCACCAACGACCTGCTGGAGCGCACCCGGCAGCCGTTCAACAACGTCGTGCGGGACGCGGGCATCTCCGTCGGCGAGATCGACCACGTGGTGCTCGTCGGTGGCTCGACCCGCATGCCGGCGGTGAGCGACCTGGTCAAGGAGCTGACCGGCGGCCAGGAGCCGAACAAGGGCGTCAACCCGGACGAGGTCGTCGCGGTCGGCGCCGCGCTGCAGGCCGGCGTGCTCAAGGGCGAGGTGAAGGACGTCCTGCTGCTGGACGTCACCCCGCTGTCGCTGGGCATCGAGACCAAGGGCGGCGTGTTCACCAAGCTCATCGAGCGCAACACGACGATCCCGACCAAGCGCTCGGAGATCTTCTCGACCGCCGACGACAACCAGCCGTCCGTGCAGATCCAGGTGTTCCAGGGTGAGCGCGAGATCGCGGCGCAGAACAAGAAGCTCGGCATGTTCGAGCTGACCGGCATCCCGCCCGCCCCCAGGGGCGTGCCGCAGATCGAGGTCACCTTCGACATCGACGCCAACGGCATCGTCCACGTCACCGCGAAGGACCTCGGCACCGGCAACGAGCAGTCGATCCGGATCACCGGCGGCTCCGCGCTGGCGCAGGAGGAGATCGACCGGATGGTCAAGGACGCCGAGGCCCACGCGGAGGAGGACCGGAAGCGCCGCGAGGAGGCGGAGACCCGCAACCAGGCGGAGACGCTGGTCTACCAGACCGAGAAGTTCCTCAAGGACAACGACGAGAAGCTGCCCGAGGACCTCAAGGGCAAGGTGAAGACCGCGATCGACGACGCCAACGAGGCGCTCAAGGGCACCGACACCGGCAAGATCAAGGACTCCATGGAGAAGCTGAACTCGGCCTCCCAGGAGCTGGCCACCGCGCTCTACTCCAACACGGGCGCGCAGGCGGGCGGTGCCGAGGGCGCCGCGGGCGCGGCCGGTGGTGCCGGTGACGCCTCCGGCTCGGCCAAGGCCGACGACGTCGTGGACGCCGAGATCGTGGACGAGTCTGCCGAGGACGACAAGAAGTGACCGAACGCCACGAGGACACGGAGCGAGCGGAAGCACAGGAGCCAGTCGTCGTGCGGGATCGCCGGAAGATCGACCCGGAGACCGGTGAGCTCCGGCAGCAGCCGGGGCAGGACGAGGCCCAGGAGGTGCCCGCCGCGGCGGACACCCCTGGGCCCCCGGCCGGCGAGGCCACGGTGGACCAGTCCGTGGCACCGGCCTCGGACCTGGAGAAGCAGCTGGAGGAGCGCACCGCCGACCTCCAGCGGGTCCAGGCCGAGTACGCCAACTACCGCAGGCGGGTCGAACGCGACCGGGAGGCGATGACGGTGGCGGGCAAGGCGTCCGTGGTGGGCGACCTGCTCCCGCTGCTCGACGACCTGGAGCGGGCCGAGGCGCACGGTGACCTGACCGGTGCGTTCAAGTCGGTCGCCGACAAGCTCGTCGGCGCGCTGGAGAAGGCCGGCCTCGAGTCGTTCGGCAAGGAGGGCGAGCCCTTCGACCCGAGCGTCCACGAGGCCGTGCAGCACACCACGTCGCCCGACGTGGACGGCCCGACGGTCACCACGGTGCTGCGCCGCGGCTACCGGTTCTCCGACCGGGTGCTGCGGGCGGCGCTGGTCGGGGTCACCGACCACGAGCCCTCCGAGCCCTCCTCGGAGCAGGCTCAGGCCCCGGCCCCCGGCGAGCCCATCGATCCGCCGGTGGGTGGCGAACTGCCTGTCGACGCCGATGAGAACGCACGCTGACAACGACGACCCGAAGAAGGGAGGGGGCGCCCGATGAGCGCGAGGGAGTGGATCGGCAAGGACTTCTACCGTGAACTGGGCGTCTCCTCCGACGCCTCGCAGGAGGAGATCAAGAAGGCCTACCGGAAGCTGGCGCGGGAGAACCACCCCGACGCCAACCCGGGCAACACCGAGGCGGAGCAGAAGTTCAAGGCCGTCTCGGAGGCCTACGGAGTGCTCTCCGACCCGGAGAAGCGCAAGGAGTACGACGAGGCCAGGAGGCTGTTCGGCACCGGTGGCGCCGGGGGCTTCGGCTTCCCCGGCGGTGGTGGCACCGGCGGCGCGGGCGGCTTCGACCTCGGCGACATCTTCGGCCAGGGCGCCGCGAGCGGCGGCTTCGGCGGGCTCGGCGACATGCTGGGCAACCTGTTCGGCCGCAGGGGCGGCGGTGGAGCCACCGCCGCCCGCGGCCAGCGGGGCGCCGACGTCGAGACCGATGTGCGGATCGGCTTCGCGGAGGCCGTCAAGGGCGCGACGCTGCCGCTGCGGCTGTCCAGCCCGGCCACGTGCGGCACGTGCGGCGGCAACGGGGCCCGGCCGGGCACCCAGCCCCGGGTGTGCCCGACGTGTGCGGGCGTGGGCCTCGTCAACCGCAGCCAGGGCGCGTTCTCGTTCTCCGAGCCGTGCCAGGACTGCCGGGGCCGGGGCTCGATCATCGACGACCCCTGCCCGGAGTGCCTCGGCGAGGGCGTGAGCACGCGGACGAGGACCCTGACCGTGCGGATTCCCGCCGGCGTCGACGACGGCCAGCGCATCCGGCTGGCCGGGCAGGGCGAGCCGGGCCGGGGCGGCGCCACGGCGGGTGACCTGTACGTGCGGGTGCACGTCAACCCGGATCCGGTGTTCGGGCGGTCGGGCAACGACCTGACCATCACCGTGCCCGTCGAGTTCAGCGAACTCGCGCTCGGCACCACGATCACCGTGCCGACACTGGAGTCGAAGGTGTCGCTGCGCGTGCCCGCGGGCACCGCCAACGGGCGGGTGCTGCGGGTGCGCGGAAAGGGCATCGTCAAAAGGGACGGGACACAGGGTGACTTGCTGGTTACCCTGCAGGTGGCCATCCCGGCCAAGCTGGACGGCAAGGCCAAGGCCGCACTGGAGAAGTACGCCGACACGGTCGCCAAGCACGACCCGCGGCCGGAGATCACCGCGCTGTTGCGAGACAGGGGGGCCTGATGTTCGGTTCCGGATCCGCGTTTCCCGGTGGGCTGCCGCACGGCGCGACCGAGGACACGCCCGTGTTCGTGATCTCGGTCGCGGCGCAGCTCTCCGGCCTGCACGCCCAGACGCTGCGCTCCTACGACCGGCTGGGACTGGTGTCGCCGGGCCGCACGCCCGGCGGCGGGCGCCGGTACTCGATGCGCGACATCGCCCAGCTGCGGGAGGTGCAGCGGCTCTCCCAGGAGGAGGGCGTCAACCTCGCGGGCATCAAGCGGATCATCGAGCTCGAGAACCACGTCGAGGCCCTGCAGCACCGGGTGCAGGAGCTGACCGAGGAGCTCGCCTCCGCCTACGCGGCCGCCGAGCAGGCCGCCGCTGCGGTGCACGCCTCGTACCGCAGGGACCTGGTGCCGGTCCGCACGGAGAACGCGCTGGTGGTATGGCGCCCCCGGCGCCGCTGACCGCGAGTCCTGCGCTCAGGTCCGCGAGTTCTGCGCTCAGGCCCGCGAGTTCTGCGCTCAGTCGGTGTTTGTTGGGCGGCGCTTCGCAAGCTCAGCGCCGCGTGTCTCTCCTTCGGCGGACGGCTTCGCGGCGGTGCCTTTGATCTCCCGCCTCAGTCGATCGTAAAAGGGTCGTACCGGATCTGGTCCAGCGCCGTTCCCGCGACCAGCATCCGCGACACCGTGGCGCGGATCATCGCGGGTGAGCCGGACACCAGCACGTCGTGGCCGGGCCACGCGCCGTGCCGGGTCACCACGTCGGCCAGCGTGCCGTGCTCGAAGCCGGGCAGCCCCTCGCCGTGCTCCACCACCGGGTGCACGGTGAGCCACGGGTTCGTCGAGGCGAGCGCGCGCAGTTGCTCGAGGTCGTACAGGTCGTCGCTGGTGGCACCGCCGTAGAACAGCGTGACGTGCGGGTTGGTCCCCCAGCGGCCGAGGTCGTCCAGGATCGCCCGCAGCGGCGCGACACCCGTGCCGCCCGCGACCATGAGCACGTCGCGGCCGGTCTGGCGGTCCACCGCCATCCGCCCCATCGGCGGACCGATGCGCCACACGTCGCCGCTCTGCGTGTGGCTGACGATCGCCCGCGACACCCAGCCGCCGTCGACGGCGCGGACGTGGAACTCCAGCGAACCGTCGTCGCGCGGCGCGTTGGCCGGGGACAGGTAACGCCACAGCCGCGGCCGCTGCGGCACCTCCACGCTCAGGTACTGCCCGGCCCGGTACGGGATGTGGTGCTCGGGTTCCACCCGGATGAGCGCGAGGTCCCAGCTGAGCCGCCGGTGCTCGGCGACCGTGCCGGTCCAGCTCGCCGGGTACTCGTCGGCGGCGGCCGCCTCCTGCATCGCGCGGGCGATGATCGTGTACGCCTCGGCCCAGGCACGTTCCACCTGCGGAGTCCACGCGTCGCCGAGGTGGCGCTTCAGTGCGGCCAGCAGCGCCGTGCCGACGGCCTCGTAGTGCTTCGGCACCACGCCGAACTTGCGGTGGTCACGGCCGAGCTGGCGCAGGAAGGGCGCGAGGTCGTCCGGCCGGTCCACGAGTTGCACGACGTGCACGAGCGCCCGCACGAGCCTGCCGCGCTGCACCTCCATGTTGATGGGGAAGAAGTCGCGGGTGGCGGGCGCGAGCGTGAACAGCATGCCGTAGAAGAACT
Organism: Prauserella muralis; assembly: GCF_003202285.1. GTDB lineage: Bacteria > Actinomycetota > Actinomycetes > Mycobacteriales > Pseudonocardiaceae > Prauserella_B > Prauserella_B muralis. The sequence continues at coordinate 778,967 of NZ_MASW01000001.1, read as the reverse complement.
GCGAGATCTCCGGCGTGTACGGCTCGGCCAGCTGCCAGGTGTCGCGAATCAGCTTCACCATGGCCGTGACAGCAGGTGGCGCCTCGCGGGGCGGTGCCACCCGAGGTAGTGGACTGACCGCGTCGGCTGTCATCCGTCTGCTCCAGTGTGACCGACTCGGCCGCGCGGATGCATACACACAGTCACAGAATCACGCTCGCGATTATTCACGAATGGGTGACACGGGGGTCTTCGTCGGCTTCAGCAGGTCAGTGACCCACCATGACTGCGAAGTGCCCATGATTATTCCACCTTTCCAGGCAAGCGCTCCGGCCAACACTAGGTTCCGTGACGGCTGGGCGGTAGCCGATGGGAAGGTTGTCCGCTCCGGGTTGCTCCAGATGGGTGGCAAAAGGCGGGGATAAGTGTCGTAGCTCACTCCTCGGTCCAGTTCGTTTGTATCAGACAACTAACTGTCCGTCACTGTGGCAGGGGCGGCAGAAAAAGGCCCGGTGCCGACGGCAACGTCGGCACCGGGCCTGGTTTCTCGCGGTGGCGAGTGACGCGCGGACGCGTCAGCTCTTGACCTTCTCCTGCTTCTGCACCTCGCCGGAACGCATCTTGGCGGCGAAGTCCTTGACCTCCCGCTTGACCACCGGCACCAGCAGGTAGAGACCGATGATGTTGAACAGCGCCAGCAGGAACAGCACCGCGTCGGCGAAGCTGAGCACGCTGCCCAGGGTCAGCACGGAGCCTGCCACGATGAACAGGCAGAAGATCACCTGGTAGACGCGTTCGCTGGTGCGGCTCTTGCCGAACAGGAACGTCCACGCCTTCTGGCCGTAGTAGCCCCAGGTGATCATCGTCGACAGCGCGAAGAGCGCCACCGCCACGGTGAGCACGTACGGGAACCACGGCAGCACCGTCGCGAAGGACTCCGAGGTGACCGTCACGCCGTCCGGCGTCTCGCCGCCCTCGAACACCGTCTGCTTGGCGTTCTCCCAGAACTGGGTCTTGGCGATGACGATGGTCAGCGCGGTCATCGTGCAGACGACGACCGTGTCGATGAACGGCTCGAGCAGAGCGACGTAGCCCTCGGTGATGGGGTTCTTCGTCCTCACCGCGGAGTGGGCGATGGGCGCCGAGCCCAGGCCCGCCTCGTTGGAGAACGCCGCACGCTGGAAGCCGACGATCAGGGCGCCGATCGCGCCACCGGCCACGCTCTCCGGCGCGAACGCCCCGGTGACGATGTCGCCGATCGCGGCGGGCACGTCGGTGATGTTCACCAGGATGACGATGAGGCACGCGGCGATGTAGATGACCGCCATCGAGGGCACGAGCCGGCTGGTCACCGCGCCGATCGACTTGATCCCGCCGATGATCACCGCGCCGACCAGCACGGCGAGCAGGACGCCGAAGACGAACGCGGCGCCGTCGGTGCCCAGGAAGCCGTCGTCGCCGCCGGTGACGTCACGCAGCTGCGCGAAGGTCTGGTTGGCCTGGAACATGTTGCCGCCTGCCAGGGCGAAGAACAGCAGCATGATGGCCGCCAGCACGGCGAGCACCTTGCCGAGCCCGGCGCCGAAGCCGCCGCCGAACCGCTCGGCGAGGCCCTTGCGCAGGTAGTGCATCGGGCCGCCGGACACCGTGCCGTCCTCGTGCGTCTCCCGGTACTTCACACCGAGGGTGCACTCCACGAACTTGGTGCACATGCCGAGCAGGCCGGCGAGGATCATCCAGAACGTGGCGCCCGCACCACCGATGGTCACCGCGACACCGACACCCGCGATGTTGCCGAGGCCGACGGTGCCGGAGACGGCCGAGCTCAGGGCCTGGAAGTGGTTGATCTCCCCTGGCTCGTCGGCGCGCGTGTACTTGCCCCGCACGATCTCGGTCGCCAGTTTGAACTTCCGGAACTGGACGAAGCCGAAGTAGATCGTGAACACGGTCGCGGCGAGGACAAGCCAGCCGACGATCCACGGGAACGAGATGCTGCCGAACGTCAGCTCGGCGAACACGAACTCGGAGAGCCCGTCCGAGATCGGGGTGAACACGTCATTGATCCACTCCTCGATCGAGGCGAGGGTTCCCCCCTCGGCGGCGAGGACGTGGGTGGCGGAGTCGGCCGGTGGGCTCGAACCAGCCAATGTGGTGATGACAGACATGGTCCGGTAGTTGACCCCAAAGGGGCAGTCCTGACAAGAGGCAGGGGCTACTTGTTACCCGTTGTTGCTTGCGAATGGCCCAAAAAGGCAGACTTGAGCGGAACACACTCAACTTTTATGACGTTATGCATGGCGACAGGCTCGTGCGGACACCCGTGCGGGAGGCTTGTCCCACGGGGATCCTGAGGACCAGAGGTGAGGGGATGGACGCTTTCAACCCGACCACGAAGACCCAGCAGGCGATCTCGTCCGCGGCCCAGGCGGCCACGATGGCGGGCAACCCGGAGATCTCTCCTGCCCACCTGCTCGGGGCCCTGCTGGCCCAGGGCGACGGCCTGGCCGCGCCGCTGCTGACCGCGGTCGGAGCGGATCCCGAGCAGGTCCACAAGGAGCTGGAGCCGATCGTCTCCGGGCTGCCCTCCGCCACCGGGGCCACGGTGTCCACTCCGCAGTTCGACGGTCACGCCGTCAAGTCGCTGACCCATGCCCAGAAGCTGGCCACCGAGCTCGGCGACGAGTACGTCTCCACCGAACACGTGCTGGTGGGCCTCGCCGCGCAGGGCGGCCCCGTCGCCGACCTGCTCAAGCGGCACGGCGCCACGGCCGACGCGCTGCAGGAGGCGTTCACCAAGGTGCGCGGCTCCGCCCGCGTCACCAACCCCGACCCCGAGGGCACCTACAAGGCGCTGGAGAAGTACGGGGTCGACCTCACCGAGCGCGCGAGGGCGGGTGAGCTGGACCCGGTGATCGGCCGGGACACCGAGATCCGCCGCGTCGTGCAGGTGCTGTCCCGGCGCACCAAGAACAACCCGGTGCTGATCGGTGAGCCCGGCGTCGGCAAGACCGCGATCGTCGAGGGCCTTGCCCAGCGCATCGTCGCCGGTGACGTGCCGGAGTCGCTGCGCGGCAAGCGCGTCGTCGCACTCGACCTCGGCTCGATGGTCGCGGGCTCGAAGTACCGCGGCGAGTTCGAGGAGCGGCTCAAGGCCGTGCTCAAGGAGATCAAGGACTCCAACGGGCAGGTCGTCACGTTCATCGACGAGCTGCACACGATCGTCGGCGCGGGCGGCACCGGCGAGGGTGGAGCCATGGACGCCGGCAACATGATCAAGCCGATGCTCGCCCGCGGCGAGCTGCGCATGGTCGGCGCCACCACCCTCGACGAGTACCGCAAGCACATCGAGAAGGACGCCGCCCTGGAACGTCGCTTCCAGCAGGTGCTCGTCGGCGAGCCCTCCGTGGAGGACGCCATCGGCATCCTGCGCGGGCTCAAGGAACGCTACGAGGTCCACCACGGTGTGCGGATCACCGACGCCGCGCTCGTGGCCGCCGCGACGCTGTCCGACCGCTACATCACCGCCCGGTTCCTTCCGGACAAGGCCATCGACCTCGTCGACGAGGCCGCGTCCCGGCTGCGCATGGAGATCGACTCCCGGCCCGTCGAGATCGACGAGGTCGAGCGTGCGGTGCGGCGCATGGAGATCGAGGAGATGGCACTGTCCAAGGAGGACGACGCCGTCTCGAAGGAGCGGCTCGCGACGCTGCACGCCGAGCTGGCCGAGAAGCGCGAGCAGCTGGCGGGGCTCACCGCGCGCTGGCAGAACGAGAAGGGCGCGATCGAGCGCACCAGGGAGCTCAAGGAGCAGTTGGAGCAGCTGCGCGGCGAGGCCGACCGTGCCGAGCGCGACTCCGACCTCGGCCGGGCGGCCGAGCTGCGCTACGGCCGCATCCCCGCGCTGGAGAAGGAGCTCGCCGAGGCCACCAAGGAGACCGAGGGCAAGGCCGACGTGATGCTCAAGGAGGAGGTCGGCGCCGACGACGTGGCCGACGTCGTCAGCGCGTGGACCGGCATCCCGGCGGGACGGCTGCTCGAGGGCGAGACCGGCAAGCTGCTGCGCATGGAGGAGGAGCTGACCAGGCGGGTCGTCGGCCAGTCCGACGCCGTCAAGGTGGTCTCCGACGCCGTGCGCAGGGCCCGCGCCGGTGTCGCGGATCCCGACCGGCCCACCGGCTCGTTCCTGTTCCTCGGCCCGACCGGCGTGGGCAAGACCGAGCTGGCCAAGGCGCTGGCGGAGTTCCTCTTCGACGACGAGCGGGCCATCCAGCGCATCGACATGAGCGAGTACAGCGAGAAGCACAGCGTCGCGCGGCTGGTCGGGGCCCCGCCCGGCTACGTGGGCTACGACCAGGGCGGCCAGCTCACCGAGTCGGTGCGCAGGCGGCCGTACTCGGTGGTGCTGCTCGACGAGGTGGAGAAGGCCCACCCGGACGTGTTCGACGTGCTGCTGCAGGTGCTCGACGACGGCAGGCTCACCGACGGCCAGGGCCGGACGGTGGACTTCCGCAACACGATCCTGGTGCTGACGTCGAACCTCGGTTCGCAGGCCATCGCCGACGCCTCGCTGGACGAGGTGCAGCGCAGGGATGCCGTGCTGTCGGTGGTGCAGCGCCACTTCAAGCCGGAGTTCCTCAACCGGCTCGACGACATCGTGGTGTTCCACGCGCTCGACACCGAGCAGCTGGCTTCCATTGTGGACATCCAGGTCCAGAGGCTGGCCGAGCGGCTGTCGCAGCGCAGGCTGACCCTCGACGTCACGCCCGCCGCCCGCGAGTGGCTCGCGCTCAACGGCTTCGACCCGATCTACGGCGCGCGCCCGCTGCGCAGGCTGGTGCAGTCGGCGATCGGCGACGAACTGGCCCGCAAGCTGCTGGGCGGGGAGATCCGCGACGGCGACACCGTGCGGGTCGACGTCCCGGAGCTCGACGCCGGTGACGGTGCGCTGAAGGTCACGCGCGGGGCGTAACCCCCGGAACGGGTGCTCCCGACACGGCCCGCTGATCTTGGTCGGCGGGCCGTGAGGGATACCCTGGTCGCCGTGGGTATTCCAGCGTGGATCTGGTTCGTCATCGCCGCCGCCGCCGCGGTCGCCGGGCTCGCCCTGCTCCTGGTCGACAGAGCCAGGGAGAGCTCGCGCAACCGCGAGCGCGCACGCTGGGCCGAGCTGCGTGGATGGCAGTACGTCGAGGAGGACGAGCGGCTGCCGAAGCAGTGGTCGGGCGGCGCGATCGGCTACTTCGGGGCGGAGGCGGCGATCAACGTGGTCGCCGGTTCGACGTTCACCTCCGACGGCCGCCGCCCGGTGTTCGTGTTCGACATCGAGGCCGACAGCCTCATCCCCGCCGTCGTGGTGGCGGTGCGGTGCAACCGCATCCACCCTGTGCTGCTCGAACTGTGGCTGGCGAGCGTGCCCTTCCAGCGTGCCGAGATGCCGGAGCTGCTGGGTCCGGTCGGCCAGCGTTACGCCTTCGCCGACGACGTCACGGCCGCGCGCAACCTCATCACGCAGGAGCTGGTGGACGCCGCCGACGCGCTCGGCGGTGACGTCGGCGTGGCGTGGCTGGAGAACGAGTGGGTGCTCGCCAGCGTCGCGCCGAACGTCGGGCCGTCGCGGCTGGAGCGGCTGCTGCGCGACCTCGGCGAGATCGCCGACATCGTCGACCCTTTTGACGGCGAGTACGGCAGCCATCACCAGCGGGAGCCGGAGCCGACCACCGAGGAGCGCGCCCGCCAGCAGGGCTTCTAGAAACCCAGGTCCAGCGTGCCGGACAGCACCGGCGGCTCGTCGGCCGCCGCGGCGCCCGGAAGGGGGGCGAGGTCGGTGAGGTCGAGCGTGCCGGTGAACCGGCCGTCGTCCCGCACCGACAGCTCCCGGTACCGGGTCACCGGGACGTTGCCGCAGCGGCAGCCCGCGGCGTAGCCCGCCGCGTAGGAGTCGGGGTCCACGGCCGCGCCCGGCGCGGGGGACACCGTGTCCTGCGCACCGGCGGGGGTGTCGGTCGCCGCGAGAAAGCCGCGGACGAACGACAGGTAGTCGATGGCGGTGTTCTCCATCTGGAGTGCTACCTCGTCTGGGTGGGTTCGGTGTTACCCCAACTGGCTTGCCGACGATACTGCGTGTCCCGATCGGTCCGTCCCGCGCCCACCCGAACGGGTGTCGCTACCGTGTGGGCATGCCCTTAGCCGTGATCACCGGAGCCACCGCGGGCATCGGCGCCGCGTTCGCCCGCAGGCTCGCCGCCGAGCACTACGACCTGCTTCTCGTGGCCAGGGACTCCGAGCGGCTCGCGAGCCGGGCCGAGGAGCTGGCCGCCGCGCACGGGGTGCCGGTGGACGTGCTCGCCGCCGACCTGGCCACCGCCGAGGGCAGGGCCGCCGTCGAGGACCGGCTCGCGACCGAGGAGGTGGACCTGCTGGTGAACAACGCCGGGCTGGGTCTCTCGGGCGAGTTGTGGACCGTGCCCGTGGAGCGGCTGCAGCACCAGCTCGACGTCAACGTCACCGCCGTGCTGCGGCTCACCAGGGCCGCCGTGCCCGGGATGCTGGCGCGCGGGCGGGGCGACATCGTCAACGTGTCCAGCGTGGCCGGGTTCTTCTCGGGGCGCGGCTCGACGTACACGGCGAGCAAGGCGTGGGTGACGTCCTTCTCCGACGGCCTGGCCTCGGCGTTGCACGGCTCGGGGGTGCGCGTGCTGGCGGTGTGCCCCGGCTTCACCGACACCGAGTTCCACGAGCGGGCCGGGCTGGAGAAGACGGGTCCGAGGGCGTTCTGGCTGGACGCGGACCAGGTGGTGCGCGAGGCGCTGGCCGACCTGCGCCGCGGCAAGGCCCTTTCGGTGCCGAGCCTGCGCTACAAGGTCGTGGTGGCGATCGGCAGGCTGCTGCCCCGGGAGCTCGTGCGCAGGCTCGGTGGCAGGTTCGCGGGTCGCGACCGCACCTGAGCCACGGCCGTATGTAAAACTCCGGGTCGTGGCGAACCCCTCCCTGGATCAAGCGGCGAAGATCGAACTGGCTCGGCTGGTCAACGAGCTGTGCGTGGTGCGCGGCAAGGTCACGCTTGCCTCCGGCAAGGAGGCCGACTACTACGTGGACCTCCGCCGGGCGACGCTGCATCACGCGGCGGCGCCGCTCATCGGCACCCTGCTGCGGCAGCTGACGGCCGACTGGGACTACGTGGCCGTCGGCGGCCTCACCCTCGGCGCCGATCCGGTGGCCACCGCGATGCTGCACTCGGCCGCCGCCGATGGCGTGGTGCTCGATGCCTTCGTCGTGCGCAAGTCGGTGAAGGAGCACGGGATGCAGCGCCGCATCGAGGGCATGGAGGTCGCGGGACAGCGCGTGCTCGCCGTGGAGGACACGTCCACCACCGGAGGCAGCGTGCTCACGGCCGTCGAGGCGCTGAACGAGGCGGGCGCCACCGTGGTGGGCGTGGCCACCGTGGTCGATCGCGGCACGGGCGCCAGGGAAGCCATCGAGAAGGAGGGGCTGCCCTACCGCTCGCTGCTCGGCCTCGACGATCTCGGCCTGTCCTGAAGAACGGGCGGTTACGGCCGCACGGCTGATTCCTTGGCCTTACCAACAAGTACGACATCGAAGCGTCACTCGAACAGGTGACGACGCCGATCAGGCTTCTCCTCGCCATCAGGGCGAAGGGAGCTTGCATTGGGGTCCTCTGTGACACGTCGAACCCTGCTGCGATCGATCGGGGTCGCGGGCGGGGCAGGAGTGATGTTCGAGTCCATGCGTGCGCTCGGGCTCGTCGCCTCCCCCGAGGCGCTGGCGGTGCCGGACTACCGCGCACCGAGGCCGGGTGATCTCGCCGCGGGCAAACGCGGCAAGCGGGTGGTGATCCTCGGCGCGGGCATCGCCGGGCTCGCCACCGCCTACGAGCTGGGCAAGGCCGGCTACCGGTGCACCATCCTGGAAGCCAAGACCCGCATCGGCGGCCGGAACTGGACGGTGCGGGCGGGCACCACCGAGACCGATCTCGACGGGCACACCCAGACCGCGCGGTTCAGCCGCGAGGAGTCCAGCTACCTCAACGCGGGGCCTGCCCGGCTGCCCCAGTCGCACATCACGCTCGACTACTGCCGCGAGCTCGGCGTGCCGCTGGAGACCTTCCTCAACGCCAACGCGAACGCGCTGATCTACAACGAGGCCACCGGTGTGGCGCCGCAGCAGTACCGCACCGCCAAGGCCGACATGTACGGCTACGTGTCGGAACTGCTGGCCAAGGCCGTTGACCAGGGCGCGCTCGACCAGCAGCTCAGCGCGACGGACAAGGATGCCCTGCTGACCTTCCTCGGCGGGTTCGGTGCCATCGGCGGCAAGGCGTCGGGCTACGCCTACACCGGCACCAGCAGGCGCGGCTACGCGGTGGAGCCGGGCGCCGCCGACCAGCCGGGGGTGGTGCTGGGTCCGCCGCCGTCGCTGTCCCAGGTGCTGGCCAGCCAGGTCGGCCGGTACTTCTCCTTCGAGTTCGGCTACGACCAGGCGATGACCATGCTCCAGCCGGTGGGCGGCATGGACGCCCTTCCGCTCGCGCTATACCGGGCCATCGGCAAGGACACGGTCCGCCTCGGCGCCGAGGTCGTGCGGCTCACCGACACCGCCGACGGTGTCGAGGTGGTCCACCGCGACACCAGGGGACGGCAGACGGTGGAACGGGCGGACTTCTGCGTCGCCACCCTGCCGCCGCACCTCATGGCGAAGGTGCCGAGCAACCTGGACCCGGCCGTCACCGCCGCGCTGCGCTTCCCCCGGCCGAGCCCCGTGGGCAAGATCGGCCTGGAGTACCGCCGCCGCTGGTGGGAGGAGGACGAGCGGATCTACGGCGGCATCACCGAGACGGACCTGGACCTGGCGCACATCTGGTATCCCTCGGCCGGTTTCCACGGCAGGCGTGGCGTGGTGGTCGGCTACTACAACACGGGCGCCAACGCGCAGCTCTACGGCGACCTCCCGCCCGCGGAGCGGACGAAGCGGGCGCTCGCGCAGGGCGTCAAGATCCACGGCGAGAAGTACCGCGCCGAGCTGGCGAGCGCCTTCTCCGTCGCCTGGCATCGCACGCCGTTCATCGAGGGCGGCTGGGTCGGCTGGCCGTCGCGCACCAGCGGCGAGTACGCGTTGCTGAACCGGCCCGCGGGGCACGTCTACTTCGCGGGCGACTGGCTCAGCTACTTCATCGCGTGGCAGGCGGGGGCGTTCGACTCGGCCCGCCACGTCGTCACGAACCTCCACGAACGCGTCCTGGCGGAAGGGTAGGCACGATGAACAGGTTCTCCCGGCGAGCACTCGGCTCGGTCGCAGGCGGCGCGGCCGTCGCACTCGGCCTCGGAGCGGGATCGGCGTCGGCCTCGCCGCCGCGGGGCGCCGGTCCTCGCCCGCACGAGGTGCGGTTCAGCCTGCCGGAAGGCAACAGCAACCCGGCGATCGCGGGTGGCGTGGCGGTCGGCGGCATGGTGGCGGTCTATACCAGCAGCGGGCTCGGCCCGGCCGCCGCGAACCCCGCAGCACCGGCCGGGACGCCCGAGCGCTACGTCGACCCGTCGCTGTTTCCCGGCGGCGTGCTCCCCGCGGGCGTGACGATCACCGAGGCGCAGGCGTGGAACACGCTGAACCGCATCGTGGCCAACCTGACGGAGATGGGTGTCACGCCGCAGGACGTCATCACCATGAAGTGCTATCTGAAGCGCACCGCGGGTGCGGCGGATGCCGACTACGCGGGCTGGAACCGCGCGTACCGGCAGTTCTTCGCCAACGTGGACCTCGTCACCGGGGAACCGGTGCCGGTGCCGGTCGGCAGCGGCTCACCCGGCCCGCCCCACCTGGCGAACCGGGCGCGGCCTGCCCGCGCGACCACCGAGGTCGCGGGCCTCGCCGTTCCCGGCTGGCTGATCGAGGTGGAGGTCCAGGCCACCTACGGATAGGGACCGCGGGAATCGGGTAGGCCTCGTCGCGGTCAACAGATCATTTTGTCGACGACTCCGATGTGAGACAGGAGTAAAGTCGGCATCGTTCAGGGGGTCGCGACTGGGGACGGTGGGGCGATTGCTGTGGTGGCTGACGGCGCTCACGACAGCGGTGCATTTCCTTGCGCTGCTGTACATCGGGCTCGGTGGGTTTCTGGCGTGGATCTGGCCGAAGTCGGTGTTCGTCCACGTCTTCTTCGCGCTGTGGGGCGTGGCGGTGAACGTGTTCCCGCTGCCGTGCCCGCTCACGGTGCTGGAGGACCACCTGCGCGGGCTGCGCGGGCTTGAGCCGATGCCGGGCGGGTTCAACGAGTACTACATCTACGACACGCTCATTCCCCGCGAGCTGCTCCCAGTGGTCGGGGTCGCCGCGCTGTTGCTGGTGATCGGCTCCTATGTCGGCGCGTACGCGCACTGGCGCCAGCGGCACCACCACGACGACGGCGTCCCTGGCCACCCGGTCCGGCTCGGCTGAGCGACAATGGCGCGGTGATCGAGGACGCCGGGCCGACCGAGTGGGGAACCCAGCGGCAGGTCGGCGTGGGCCCGTGGCCGGGTCCGTGGCCGGACGACGACCGCTACGACCCGGAGCTGCTGGAGCACGGCGACCGTCGCAACGTCGTCGACGCCTACCGGTACTGGCGGCGGGAGGCGATCGTCGCCGACATGGACCGCCGCCGGTACCCGTTCCACGTGGCGATCGAGAACTTCCAGCACGATCACAACATCGGCACCGTGGTGCGCACGGCCAACGCCTTCGCGGCCGCCGCCGTCCACATCGTCGGCAAGCGGCGGTGGAACCGGCGGGGAGCCATGGTCACCGACCGGTACCAGCACCTGTACCACCACCCGGAGGTGGCCGGGCTCGCCGAGTTCGCGCGGGAGCGCGCGCTGGCGATCGTGGCCGTGGACAACATGCCGGGCTCCGAGCCGGTGGAGACGGCGCGGTTGCCGCGCGAGTGCGTGCTGCTCTTCGGCCAGGAGGGCCCAGGGCTGTCCGGGGACGCGCAGCGCGCGGCGTCGCTGGTGGTCTCGATCGCCCAGTTCGGCACCACCCGCTCGATCAACGCGGGGGTGGCGGCCGGCATCGTCATGCACACGTGGATCCGCCAGCACGCCGATCTCGCCACCGCCTGGTGAGCCGCCGTCAGGCCGGTGCGACCTCCACCGGGATGCCGTTGAGCACTGCCGTGCCGGAGGGGCCGTCGACGAGCAGCTCGTCGGCCAGCACGTTGGAGTTCGCGCCCGCGTGCGCCGCCGCGACCGACGCCCGGGTGCCCTCGACGTCGTGTCCCCAGCCATGCGGGATGCTGACCACGCCGGGCCGCACCTCGTCGGTGATCTCCACCGGCAGCTCGATCTTGCCCGTGCGCGCGGTGACCGTGGCGGCGTGGCCGTCGGCGAGTCCCAGCCTCGCGGCGTCGGCCGGGTGCACCTGCATCGTGCACCGGTTGCTGCCGCGCACGAGCGGCTCCAGGTTGTGCATCCACGAGTTGTTGGAGCGCAGCTGGCGCCTGCCGACGAGCACGAGCTGCCCGTCCGGCACCTCGCCGAGCAGGCCAGCCAGCCGCGGGACGTCGGCGGTGACCGGCTCGGGCGCCAGCTCGATCTTCCCGCTGGCGGTGCTCAGCACCTCGGGCACGCGCGGGCGCAGCGGTCCCAGGTCGACGCCGTGTGGCGCGGCCTCCAGATCGGCGAGCGTCAGGTCGTAGGGACCCGCGCGCAGCAGCAGGTCCAGCAGCCGCTGCGGGCCCGTGCGCGGCCCGGCGACGGCCGGGTCCAGGCCCGCGCGGCGGGCGGTCTCGGCGGCCACCAGGTCGTCCAGGGCCGCGATGTCGGCGTCCGGGCCCTGCCCGGTGACCACGCCGGTGAGCCGCAGCAGCGTTTCCCACTCCTGGGGCAGCTCGGTGGGCAGCGCCGCCGGAGTCCAGTTCGCGACGTTGCGCACGGCGAGCTGGTACAGCGAGAGGTCGTAGTGCGGGCGTTCCAGCGGGCTCGGCACGGGCAGGATCACGTGGGCGTGCCGCGTGGTCTCGTTGAGGTAGGCGTCCAGCGACACCATGAAGTCCAGTCCCCGCAGGGCCTCGGCGAGCCTGCTCGCGTTCGGTGTGCTCAGCGCGGGGTTGCCCGCGACGGTCAGCAGGCCGCGCACCTGACCGGGGCCCTCGGTGAGGATCTCGTCGGCGAGCGTGGCCACCGGCAGCTCGCCGAAGACCTCCGGCAGCCCGCGCACGCGCGACCGCCACCTCCCGGTCGTGAACGGTCTGCGCGGCCCGCCCGCGTTGGCCTGCCCGGCGGCCGCGAGCGGGAACATCGCGCCGCCCTCGGTGTCGAGGTTGCCGGTGAGCACGTTGAGCACGTCCACGAGCCAGCTGCAGAGCGTGCCGAAAGCCTGCGTGGTCGTGCCGATCCGCCCGTAGCAGACGGCGCGCTCGGCGTCGGCCAGCTCGCGGGCCATGCGGCGGATCTCGTCCGCGGCGATGCCGGTGACCCCGGCGACGCGCTCCGGGGCGAACGGCTCGGCCAGCGCCGCCACGTCGCCGACGCCGTTGACGTGCGCGGCCAGCCTGCCGAGGCTCACCCTGTTCTCGGCGAACAGGGTGTGCACGAGCGCGAACAGCAGCAGCGCGTCGGTGCCGGGCCGGATGGCGTGGTGCTCGTCGGCGGCCTCGGCGGTGCGGGTACGGCGCGGGTCGACCACGACGATCTTGCCGCCGCGGGCGCGGATGGCACGCAGCTTGGCGCGCATGTCGGGCGCGGTCATCAGGCTGCCGTTGGACACCAGGGGGTTGGCGCCGAGCAGCAGCAGGTGCCGGGTGTGGTCGAGGTCGGGGACCGGGATGGTGAAGCCGCCGCCGAAGAGGTAGCCCGACGAGAAGTGCTTGGGGATCTGGTCGACGGTGCCCGCGGTGTAGAAGTTGCGGGTGCCGATGGCCTTGAACAGGGGGCGCCCGTAGAGCGCCACGGCGAGGTTGTGGGCGGCCGGGTTGCCCACGTAGACGGCGAGCGCGTCGCGGCCGTGCTCCTCCAGCAGCGCGGGCAGGCGCGCGTCGATCTCGGCGAACGCCTCGTCCCAGGACACCTCGTGAAACGAGCCGTTGCGGCGCAGCAGTGGCGTGCGGAGCCGGTCGGGGTCGTGGTGCAGCGCGCCGAGCGAGGCGCCCTTGGGGCAGAGGAAGCCGCGGGAGAAGACGTCGAGCGCGTCGCCCCGCACGCCGGTGACCGTGCTGCCGTCGAGGGTCACGTCGAGTCCGCAGGTGGCCTCGCACAGGGGACACGTGACTTGCGCCGTTGCCATCAGCTCATGGTTGCCAAAACGGCCCGGCGTGTCGAGGGTGCGGGGACGGACGCTACGTCTCGCCGCGCAGTGCGGGCAGCACCGACTCGCCGTAGGTGCGCAGGGTGCCCTGCGGGTTGGTGCCGGACACGTTCATCAGCACGATCGCGGTCGCGCCGAGCTCCCGCAGTGCCTTGATCTTGCGGACGTGGTCCTTCGGGTCGGAGGAGAACAGGCCCATGGCCTTGAACTTGGTGTCCGACACGTCGGAGCGCCCGTTGCGCTGGATGGTGGCGGGGTCGTGGATGTCGTCCCGGTAGTGGTCCTTGACCAGGATCGCCTTCCATTCCTTCGCGCCGTCCATGGCGGCGTCGTCGGTGTCGTCGACCGCGGTGATGCCCTGCAGCACGATCTCGCCCGGTTCGCGGCCCTCCCGCTCGCACGAGCGCCGGTAGCCCGCGATGACGGCGGGTGCGGACGAAGGGTCGGCCAGGGTCCAGACGCCGTCGGCGTGCCTGCCCGCGATCTCCGCCGCCTGCTCGCCGAACGCCGACAGAAAGATCGGCGGCCTGCGGTCGGGCACCTCGTACAGGCGGGCACCGACCGTGCGGAACCAGCGGCCCTCGAACGTCACGGTCTCGCCGTCGAGCAGGCGCCGGATGATCGTCAGCGCCTCCTCGGTGCGGGCGAGCTGCTCGGCAGGCGACGGCCAGTCCATGCCCGCGGGCACCTCGTTCATCGCCTCACCGGACCCGGCGCCGAGGAACGCGCGGCCCGGGTACATCGCCTCCATGGTCGCGACCTGCTGGGCGACGACCACGGGGTTGTAGCGGTGGCTGATGCTGGTGACCGCGGGGCCGAGCGAGACACGGCTCGTCACCTGCCCGGCCGCGCCCAGCCACACCCACGGGTTGGCGCAGTGAGCGGGTGCCGGATCGCCCGGCTCCCACCACGGCGCGAGGTGGTCGCTGCAGCAGACCAGGTCGAAACCGGCCTGTTCGGCCTCCGTGGCCTGGCGCAGCAGGTCGTTCGGGGAGAACCGTTCGTGCGCGAGCGCCACTCCGTAGATCATGTCGTCGGGTTGGCGCCGCCGCGCCCACAGCACGCTTCGCACAGATTCCAGCACGCTCATACTGCGCGCCTACCCGGGCACGCCGCGGTCAAACAACTCCGGCGGTCACGACAGGCAGCCGCACGTGCGGTGGTGATCGAAGCGGGGCGGCAGGCGCACGGTCTCCGGCCTGCGTCCGGGGTCGCCGAGCCTGGCGAGCAGGAGCCGGACAGCCGTGCGGGCGATGCCGTCCGCGGACGGGGTCATCGCGGTGATGGGCGGCGTGGCCGGGCAGTGGCCGTGGCAGGCGAGGGCGAGGCCCTCGCCGATCCGCAGGCCCCGCCGCCACGCCTGGTGGCGCACGGCAGGCAGGAGTGAGGAGTCGGCCACGACGAGCGCCGACGGCTCCGGCCACTGGGCGAGTACCCGCTCGGCGGCGGCCCCCGCGTCGCCGCCTGCGCCCGCGAAGCCGACGAGCCTGCCCTCCCAGGGCAGCCCTGCCCTGCCGAGCCCGAGCCGGTAGCCGAGCGCGCGTTCGTCCGTGGCGGAGTATCCGGCGGGGCCGCCGACGAAGGCGATCCGGCGATGGCCGAGCGAGGCGAGGTGTTCGACGAGGGCGATGGTGGACTGGACGTTCTCGGTGGCCACCTGGTCGACGTCGTCGCGCGTGGCGATGTGCTCGACGAGGACGGTGGGCGTGCCGAGCCGCAGCAGTTCGGTGATCACCGTGTCACTGCCCGGCGCGGGCAGCAGGATCACCCCGTCGACGCCCTGGGCGCGCAGGGCGCGGACGGCGGCGAGTTCGGCGGCGACGGTGCTGGTGGCCTCGGCGAACGTCGCGGCGCAGCCTGCCGCGCGAGCGGCCTCGTCGACCGCGTCGGCCAGTTCGGTGTCGCCGGCACAGGGGGCGATGGCCACGCCGAGGCGGTAGGCGACCGGCGTGTCCCACAGCGGTGGTGCGTCGGACGGTGCGCTCATGAGCAGGCTCCCGGCAGGGGACGGTGCGAAGACGCTAACCCGGGTGGCTCGTTCGGCGGAGCGTTGAACAGCGAGACGGCAAATGTTCAGCCGTTCGGGTGGCTTGGTGGGCAGCCGCAGGACTCACGGTGACGCAGGGTAGGTGGTAGCCGGATCGTCTCGGGGGCCCGGTCCGGGTCCGTGATGCGGGCCAGCAGCAGGCGCACGGCCTCGGCGCCGATGTCGGTGATCGGCTGCGCCATGGTGGTCAGCGGTGGCTCGACGAGGTCGGACCACTCGGTCTCGTCGTAGCCGACGACGGCGACGTCGGTGCCGACCCGGATGCCGCGCCGGCGGGCCTCGTGCAGCACGCCGACCATCATCGCGTCGTTGGCGACCACGACGGCCGTCGGCGGCTCGGGCCTGTCGAGCAGCGTTGCGAACGCCATGGCGCCACGATCGCGCTCGGAGTGGCCTGGCACGACGAGATCCGGGTTCCACGGCAGTCCGGCGCGGCCGAGGCCGAGCCGGTAGCCGAGGGTGCGTTCCTCGCTGGTGGCCAGCCCGGGTGCACCGGCGACGAGGCCGATGCGGCGATGGCCGCGGGAGGCGAGGTGCTCGGTGAGCGCGGACGTGGACTGGATGTTCTCGGCGCCGACCTGGTCGATGTCGGTGCGCGTGGACACGCGGTCGACGAGCACGGTGGGGATGCCGAGCGACACCAGTTCGCTGACGACCGCGTTGTCGCCGGGCACGGGCGTCAGCAGCAGGCCCTCGACGCGGCGCGCGCGCAGGGCCCGCACGATCGACTGCTCGGTGTCGGCCGTGTCGTGGGTGTCGGACAGCAGCACGGTGTAGCCTGCGGCCGCCGCTTCCCTTTCGATGGTCTGCATCAGCACCGCGAAGTACGGGTTCGCCAGCAGGGAGATGGCCACGCCGATGGAGCGGGTGCCGCCCGTGACGAGCGACCGCGCGATGACGTCGCCGGTGTAGCCGGTCTGCTCGATGGCCCCGAGGACGGCGGCCCTGGTGTCGGGCGCCACGGCCCTCGTGCCGTTGACGACGTGCGAGACGGTGGTGATCGAGACGCCGGCCAGCTCGGCGATGTCGCGCTGGGTGGGCCGGGTCGACCTCGGCGGGGGCATGGTGGCGTTCCTTCGCGGGGTCGCGGCTTCGGCAAGCGTTTGCGCAAACGCTTGCCGGGGAGCATAGACCCTGTCTACGTTCCAGACATCCGTGGTGCCTTGTCAGGGATGAGAGGTGTTGGCGAGCGTGCGCGTGTTGCTGGCCGGGCTGTGCACCGTGGACGTGGTGCAGCGGGTCGACGAGCTGCCCGCGCCCGGGCACAAGGTGCAGTCGCGGTCGGTGGAGGTGGCGGCGGGGGGCCCGGCGACGAACGCCGCGGTGACGGTCGCGGCACTGGGCGGTGAGCCGACGCTGCTGACGGTGCTCGGCTCCCACCCGCTGGCGGAGCTGGCGCGCGCGGACCTCGACGCGTGCGGCGTCGCTGTACGCGACGCGCTGCCCGGCCACACCGAACCGCCCGCGGTGAGTGCCGTGACCGTGCGCGACCGCGACGGCGAGCGGACGGTGGTCTCGCGCAACGCGGCCGCCGTGCCGGACGGGCTCGACGCGGGCGCGCTCGCAGACGCCGACGCCGTGCTGGTGGACGGGCACCACCCGGAGCTGGCGCTGGCGGCCGCGCGGTGGGCGCGCCGGTGCGGGGTGCCGCTGGTGGTGGACGCCGGGAGCTGGAAGCCGGTGTTCGGGGAGATCTTCCCGCTCGCGGACGTCGTGGCGTGCTCGGCGCATTTCTCCGGCCCTCCCGGGGTGCTGCGTGAGGTGCCGGTGGTGATCACCACCGCGGGGCCCGGCCCGGTGCGCTGGAGGACGGCAACCGGCTCGGGTGAGGTGCCGGTGCCCGAGGTGACGGCACGTGACACGCTGGGCGCAGGCGATGTGTGGCACGGAGCGCTGGCGTTGCGGGCCGGCGAACGAGACGTCGGCGAGTCGATCGAGTTCGCCAACGCGGTGGCCGCCGAGCGCGTGCGGCATGTCGGCCCGCGGGCCTGGCTGGGCCCGGTCCGGGCGAGGATGGGAGTGAGATGACATCGTTCGAGGAGCTGCTGACGCGGGCGCAGGCGCTGGTCGCGCGGAAGGAGCGGACGGTGCTCGGCATCGCGGGCGCACCCGCGTCGGGCAAGACGACGCTGGCCTGGCAGGTGGCCGGTGCCCTCGGGTCGCGGGCGGCCGTGGTGGGCATGGACGGGTTCCACTTCGCCCAGGTGGAGCTGAACCGGCTCGGGCGGGCCGACCGCAAGGGCGCGCCCGACACGTTCGACGCCTACGGCTACGTGCATCTGATCCGGCGGCTGGCGGCGGGAACCGAACCGGTGTACGCGCCGGAGTTCCGGCGCGAGATCGAGGAACCCATCGCGGGCGCGGTGCCGGTGCCGCCGAGCGTGCGCATCGTGATCACCGAGGGCAACTACCTGCTGCTCGAGTCGGAGCCGTGGAACGAGCTGCGCGAGCTGATCGACGAGGTCTGGTTTCTCGAGCCGGACGAGCAGGCGCGGATCGAGCGGCTGGTGACGCGGCACCGCAAGTACGGCCGCTCGCTGGTGGAGGCGCAGCAGCGGGCGCACGGCTCCGATCAGCGCAACGCCGACCTGATCGCGCCGAGCGCGCGGCGGGCGGACGTGATCGTGCGGGACATGGAGCTGCCCTCCTTCGCGGTGTAGCGCCGCACCCGACGTCCACCGCCGGTGTGGTTCGCCGCGTCCACCGAGTTGTCCACAGTCGCTGTGGACAACCCCGAGTTATCCACAGATCGCCGAGCGGCGGGGGATCCCCGCGAGGTGCCGATACGCTGGTGACGGGGTCGCCCCCCTGGGAGCGGTGGGGGCTGGCCGGTCGGCTTTTCCTGCCCTCGGTGACCGGGGTGTCGCGCCCTGCGGTGGGGTCGCCCGCTGCCCAACGGCGAGGTTACGGCGGTGTCCCATTCCAGCCACGCGGAAGGCGGGCGGGCCCGGGCTGATCGACAATTCTGGGTGGCGGCACCGGTAGTCCACAAGACGAGTCCGCACCGCCGGACCAGCACACCTGGGGGTTGGAAGGGACGGCCACGAAGCATGTCGAAGCTGACGTGCGTCCACCACCTGGCCCTCACGGTGACCGACGTGGATCGCAGTGTGCCCTGGTACGTGCGGGTGCTCGACTTCGAGGAGGTCACCCGCCGCGAGGACGACGAGACCGGTCTCCGCAAGGTGGTGCTCCGCGCACCCGGCGACGGGTTCGCCGTGATGCTCGTCCAGCACGCCCGCGCCGAGCGGCCCGGCTTCGACGAGCGGCACACCGGGCTCGACCACGTCGCGTTCAAGGTCGGCTCCCGCGCCGAGCTCAGCGAGTGGGAGCGCAGGCTCGCCGACTACGGCGTCACCTACACGCCCGCGACCCCGTCCCGGACGGCGCCGGGCTCCGAGGTCGTGGTGTTCCGCGACCCCGACGGTATCCAGCTCGAGGTCTGGGCCGATCCCGAATGAGCGGGCGGCCGGCGCGTCAGGCCCGGGCGGCCTCGGCGTCGTCCTCCACCGGCTTGCGCATCTCCTGCCGGTAGCGGACGAACCCGTACACGGTGCCCACGACGAAGAACGCCACGCTCGCCCACACGAGGGCCGTCTTCAGCCACGGCAGCACGTCGAGCAGCCCGGCACCGTAGAAGCCGAGCAGCACCAGTGTCGGCACCCACAGCACCGCGCCCGCCGCCGTGGCCAGCATGAACCGGCGCGAGTCCATCCGCGCCGCGCCCGCGATCAGCGGCGCCAGCGTGCGCACCCACGGGATCCAGCGCGCCGCGACGATCGCCAGGAATCCCCTGCGGTTCAGAAACGCGCGCGCCTTCTCCAGGTTCTGCTTGTTCAGCACCTTGCCACCGCGTCTGGCGATGAACCGGGTTCCCGTGTGCCGCCCGATGTAGTAGCCGGCCTGGTTGCCGACGACCGCGATCAGCAGCGCCGCGATCGAAAGACCCCACGCGTGGCCCTCGGCGCCGTGCTGCGCGAGCACCACTCCGGCGGCGAACAGCAACGAGTCGCCGGGCAGGAAGAGGCCGATGATCAGCGCGCACTCGACGAACACGAAGCTGAGCACGATGACCCACACGAGCAGCGGGCCCGCCGTCGAGAGCCAGCCGAGGCCGACACCCGTGGCTTCTGCGTGCACAACATCCACGTCCGGCAGCGTACGTGGCGATCCGGGCGTGGTCCTAACGGCCGACGATGTCGGCTTCATATCGGCCCCGGACGTTCACGCTGCGTTTCCGGGTCGAACGCGCTGCGTACGGTACCGGCCTACCACTCGGGCAGCCGGTCCCCGCGCACCGCTTCGATGTCGAGCTCGACCTTCACCGTCGTGCCCACGGCCGCGACCCCGGCCCGCACCATCGCGTTGTAGTTGATCGCGAAGTCGTCGCGCCGCAACTGGGTCTCGGCGTGGAAGGCCACCCGCTGCCCGCCCCACGGATCTGGCCCGTAGCCGCCGTAGCGCAGGTCCAGCTCGACGTCGCGGCGCTGGCCGTGCAACGTCAGCTGCCCGGCAAGCACCCACGTGTCGGCACCCCGCTGCCGCAGGCCCGTGCTCACGAACTCGATCGACGGATACGCCTGTACGTCGAGGAACTCCGGTGAGCGCAGGTGGTCGTCGCGCATCTTGATGCCCGTGTCGATCGACGCCGCGTCGATCTCCGCGCGCACCGACGACCGCTCCGCGGGCCTGCGCACCTCGATGCGCCCGGCCAGCTCCGGAAACCGGGCCTTGACGCTCGCGATCCCCAGGTGCCGCGCCGTCACCACCACCGACGAGTGCACCGGGTCGATCACCCACGGCCCCTCCGGCGGCAGCTCCACCGCGCCCTCCTCCGGCGCCAGCGTCACCTCACCGAGCGAGCCACCGCCGTCGCCTGCCACGTGGGCGGTCCGCGCCACCGGCACGAAGCCCGCGGCCGTCACCACCGCGGTGTAGACGCCGGGGGACAGCGGCTCGGTGGCCACCGCCCCCCTGGCGTCCGCTGCCACCCGCGCGGCCTGCCTGCCGGTCAGGTCGGTCACCGTCAGCACCGCGTGCCCCACCGCCCAGCCGTCGGCCGAGCGGACGAGCCCCGACAGACCCGCCATCAGTACTCGCGCCCCGTCAACTCGTCGATGGCCTGGTCGTAGCCGAGCCGCACGTCGTGCTCCGACTCGCCGCCCGACAGCGACACCGTGCTCGTCGCGGGCGGATACCCGCTGGCCACCACCGTGTAGTCGCCTTCGGGCAGATCGCTCAGCACGTACCGGCCCGACTCGTCGGTGGTCGCCACCGCCGCCACGTTGCCGTCGGCGTCGAGCACCGTGATCCTGGCGTCGGGCACCACGCGGTCGCCGTCCGTGCGGGCGGTGCCCGTCAGCGACGCCGCACCGGCCAGCTCGACGTCGTGCCGCAGCTCGCCGCTGTCCGGCACGTTCAGCGTGGTCGCCGACGGCCGCAGCCGCTGCCCGCTGGCCACGAGGGTGTAGGTGCCGGAGCCGACCCCGCTGAACGCGTACGCGCCGTCCGCGCCGGTGATGCACGCGCCGGTCACCTCGCCCCGGGAATCCGCCATCGTCACCGTGACGTTCGCCAGCGGCACGCCCGAGCCCGCCGCCCTGACCACACCGGTGACCTCGCCGGAGCCGGTCAGTGTCAGGTCGAGCCGCGTCGGCGCGTCACCCACGACGACGCTGGAGGCCTGCGGCTGGTAGCCGTTGGCCGACACGATCAGCACGTAGGTGCCGCTGCCGGGGGCGCCGACCGAGTACGCACCGTCGGCCTGCCCCGTGCCGCGGGCCACCTGCCTGCCGCGCTGGTCGATCAGCGTCAGCGCCGCACCCGGCACCGCGGAGCCGTCCTGCCTGCGCACGTGCCCCGTCACCGGCAGCCCCGCCGTCTCCACGGGCCTGCCGAGACCTGACGACGCGGTGATCGGCGCCGCCGCCGTCTGCAGCTGGGCGTGCCCGTTCTGCTCGGGTGCCGCGTGCTTGCCGGCGCCCACCAGCTCCGGCTCGCGCTCGAACGCCTCGTCGGCGTCGGCGAGCAGGTCCTCCCGCTCGGTGTGCTCCGCGTTCTCCTCGTCCAGCAGCGCCTCGGCGCCCTCCATCGGCGCGGCCTTGGGCGCACCGTCGGCCAGCGGGATCTCCTTCATGAACAGCAGCACGAGGAAGGCCAGGGCGGCGACGCCTGCGGCGATGTAGAACACCAGGTTGACCGAGTCGGTGAAGCCGACGAGGAACGGCCGCGCCTGGTCGATCGGCAGTTGCTGGAGGAACGACGAGTCGGTCAGGACGTTGCCCGCCTGCCGCATCGCCGCGGGCGAGACACCCTCGGCGCGGAACGCGTCGGCGATGTTGTCGGTCAGGGTGCTGAACAGGATCGACAGGAACACCGCCACGCCCAGCGTTCCGCCGATCTGCCGGAAGAACGTCGCCGACGCCGTGGACACACCCATGTCGCGGCGCGGGCCCGCGTTCTGCACGGCGATGATCAGCGTCTGCATGCAGTTTCCGAGGCCGAGTCCGATGACGAGCATGTAGACCATCGGCTGCCACACCGGGCTGTCCCAGTTCACCTGCGCGAACAGCAGCATGCCCGCGGTCATCAGCAGGGTGCCGACCACCGGGAAGATCTTGTACCGGCCGGTGCGCGAGGTCAGCTGACCGGAGAACACCGAGCCGGACATGATGCCCAGCATCAGCGGCAGCATCAGCAGACCCGACTCCGTCGGGGAGTAGCCCTGCACGATCTGCAGGTACTGCGGGATCAGCGTGATGGCACCGAACATCGCGACACCGACGATCACGCCACCCGCGATCGCGACGCTGAACGTCGAGTTGCGGAACAGCCGCAGCGGGATCAGCGCCTCGTCCTTCATCAGGCGCTCGACGAACAGGAACAGCAGGAGCCCGAACGCGCCGATCCCGTAGCAGACGAAGGCCCGCGTGGAGTCCCAGCCCCACTCGCGGCCCTGCTCGGCGATCAGCAGCAGCGGGACCAGACAGATCGCGAGCGCGAGACCGCCCCACCAGTCGATGCGGTGGTCCTGCCGCTCGTGCGGGACGTTGAGCACCTTGGCCACGACGGTCAGCGCGATCGCGCCGAGCGGGACGTTCACCAGGAACACCCAGCGCCAGCCCTCGATGCCCGCCAGCGAGTCCAGGCCGGCGAAGAAGCCGCCCAGCACGGGGCCCAGCACGGTGGAGATGCCGAACACGGCGAGGAAGAAGCCCTGGTAACGGGCGCGCTGCCGGGGCGGCACGATGTCACCGAGGATCGTCAGCGCCAGCGACATCAGGCCACCCGCGCCGAGGCCCTGCACAGCCCGGAACGCCGGCAGCTGGTACATCGACTGCGCGAACGTCGAGGCGACCGAGCCGGCCACGAAGATGGTGATCGCCGCCAGGTAGAACGGCTTGCGGCCGTAGATGTCGGACAGCTTGCCGTAGATCGGCGTCGCGATGGTCGCCGTGATCAGGTAGGCGGTGGTGATCCACGCCTGCAGGCTCAGCCCTTTGAGGTCGTCGGCGATCGTGCGGATCGCCGTCGCCACGATGGTCTGGTCCAGTGCGGCGAGGAACATGCCCGTCATCAGTCCGATGAGGATGACGACGATCTGCCGGTGCGTCAGATTCGGTCCGTGCTCCGCATCGGCGCCCTGCGCGGGCGGTTTGTCCACAGCGGACGTCATGCGTGGTCCCCCTTGGTCGTGCTGCCCACCGGAAGCCCGGCGAGCCGTGGGTCGAAGTTCTCGATCTCCGTGTTGAGGCGGTCGAACAGCGCGTTGAGCGTGGCGCGGTCCTCCTCCGGCCACTCCGCGAGCAGCCGCGCCAGCCAGTGACTGCGCAGCCGCCGGTTCTCCTCGAACACCCGCCTGCCCTCGTCGGTCGGAGCCAGCAGGCACGCTCGCCCGTCCTCGGGATCGGCCTGCCGCTCGACAAGTCCGTGCTGCACCAGCAGGCTGCTCTGCCTGCTGATCGTGGAGATGTCCGAGTGCAGCGTGTCGGCCAGCCTGCTCGTGCGCTGCGGGCCCTCCTGCACGAGGCAGAACAGGATCGCGTAGGCGGCCCGTTCGATGCCGTCCGGGCCCTGCTTGGCGACCTGTGCCTTCATGCGCGCGCCGAGCCGCAGGAACCGGACCATCTGCCTGCCCAGCTCGTCGGCTGTGGCCAGTTCGGCCTCAGTCGGCTCGCGGGCAGGCGCGGCGGGCTCGATCACAGATGACATGGCGGGCTTTTCCTCACGGATGTCTTATTTGCGCTGTACAACTAGTTGCCTTGAGCAAGGATGTCTCGCGGAAGGTTGTTTGCGCAAGCTGAACAAGTCCGCTGTGGGCGAAGCCACGTTAGTTGTCACACGCAAGTGTGTACGGCGGGGCGCGCTAGCGTGGGCCCATGACCCGTGCTCTGCTGACCACGCTCCGCACCGAGCTCGGCGCCGAGGCCGTGCTCACCGACGCCGACGTCACCGCCGCCTACACCCGCGACCAGATGCCGCTCGCGCCCGCGGGACAACCGCTCGCCGTCGTACTGCCCCGCGATGTCGCCGGCGTGCAGGCCACGGTGCGCGCGTGCGCGGCGGCAGGCGTGCCGATCGTGCCGCGCGGAGCCGGAAGCGGCATCTGCGGCGGTGCCAACGCCCTCGAGGGCTGCGTCGTGCTGGTCACCACGAAGCTCGCCGACATCGTCGAGATCGACCCCGAGAACCGGCTGGCCGTCGTGCAGCCCGGCGTGGTGAACCTCGACCTCCGCGAGGCCGTCGCCAAGCACGGCCTGTTCTATCCCCCGGATCCGTCGAGCTACGACTGGTGCACCCTCGGCGGCAACCTCGCCACCAACGCGGGCGGGCTGTGCTGCGTCAAGTACGGCGTCACCAGCGACTCCGTGCTCGGGCTCGAGGTCGTGCTCGCCGACGGCTCGCTGCTGCGCACCGGAAGGCGCACCGTCAAGGGCGTCGCGGGCTACGACCTCACGAAGCTGTTCGTGGGCAGCGAGGGCACCCTCGGCGTCATCACCGAGGCCACGCTGGCACTGCGGCCGCTGCCGCAGGCGCCCGGCACCCTCGCCGCCGCGTTCTCCTCAACGCGAGACGCCGGTGCCGCGGTCAGCCGCATCGTGCGGGAGGGCCTGGTGCCCTCGCTGATGGAGATCATGGACGCCACCACGATCGACGCGGTGGAAAAGCACCTCAACACCGAACTCGGAGCGGGTTCCGGCTCCGGCGCGCTACTGCTGTGCCAGTCGGACGCGGGTGGCGAGCTCGCCAGGCGCGAGCTGGCCGCCATCGAGCAGATCTGCCGCGACACCGGGGCCGAGATGACCCATGCCACCGACGACGTCGCCGAGGGCAACCTGCTGATGCAGGCACGCCGCTCGGTGCACTACGGCATCGAGGCGCTCGGCGCCAGCATGACCGACGACGTGTGCGTGCCTCGCACCCGCATCGCCGACCTCATCGAGGGCTGCGAGCGGATCAGCGAGGACGTGGGCCTGCGCATCGCCGTCTGCGGCCACGCCGGCGACGGCAACATGCACCCCACCGTCATCTACGACGCGGACGCCGAGGGGGAGTTCGAACGCGCGCGCAGGGCGTTCGACGCGATCCTCGAGCTGGGCCTTTCCCTCGGCGGCACGGTGACCGGCGAGCACGGCGTCGGCAAGTTCAAGCAGGACTGGCTGGAGCGCGAGCTCGGCCCGGTCGGGCTGCACGTCCACCGGCAGCTCAAGCGGGCGCTCGACCCGGGCAACCTGTTCAACCCCGGGTCGATGTTCTCCCTGGAGTGAGCCGCGCCGCTAGCCTTCGGACTCGACCTTGGCGATGACCTCGGTGACCTCACCGGCGCCCTCGGCCTCGGTGCGCTTGGCCTTGCGGCCCTTGAGGTACTCGATCGCGATCGGCACCACCGACACCAGCACGATGAGCACGAAGATCGCGTCGACGTTGTCCCGGATGAAGCCGATGTTGCCGAGCAGCGAGCCCAGCACGATCAGGCCGGCGGCCCACAGGATGCCGCCGAGGATCGTGTAGGTGAAGTACTTCTTCGGGTCCATGCGGCCGATGCCGGCGAGCCAGGTGATGAACGTCCGCACGAATGGCACGAACCGGGCGAGCACGACCGCCTTGGGCCCGTGCTTCTCCAGGAAGTCGTGCGTCTTGTGCACGTACTCCTGCTTGAAGAACCGGGAGTCGGGACGGTTGAACAGCTTCGGCCCGGCCTTCCAGCCGATCGCGTAACCGACGATGTTGCCGATGATCGCCGCGGCCGTGGCGAGCGTGCAGACCAGCCACAGCGGCACGTCGAGGCTGCCGTTCGCGATGAACAGGCCCGCCGTGAACAGCAGCGAGTCGCCGGGCAGCACCGGGAAGATGCTGCTCTCGGCGAACAGGATCAGGCACAGCACCGCGACGACGGTGGGCCCGAGGCCGGAGAGCAGATGCTCGGGGTCGAGCCACTCCGGCATGATCGACATCTGGGCTGGTGTCTGCGCGAGGATCACCCTGCACAAGGTACAGGGTTGCGCTGTGCCGCCTCACCTGGCTGGGGCCGCCTGCCGGGCTCAGAGCAGGGTCAGCACGCCCGCGACGGACCCCGCCGCGAGGCCGAGCAGCAGCGCGAGCAGCAGGACCCAGCGCAGGCGAAGGGGGCCTGCCTGCGTGTGCTGCGCCGCCTGTGCCGCCGTCCCGGCCGAGGTGCGCGGCGGTGGTGGTGCGGGTGCGGGCGGGGCCTGCGCGTCGAGGGCCGCGCGCTCGCGTTCCAGCGAGCCCTCGCCCGCTCCGGAGAGCAGGCCGTAGCCGCCGGGCGTCTCCACCACCGGCAGCGGCTCCGGGCGCGGTGTGGCCTGCTGCCGCGGGGGCGCGTTGCGCGCCTGTGCCCGTAGAGCCTCGGCCAGCAGGCGCTCCGGGTCGTCACTCATCGCCGCTCAGGGTAGTCGTGGGACAGCAGCGGACCGAAGCGATCGGCGATCCAGTCGTTGAGTGCCCTGCTCATCGACCGCGCCAGAAACGCCGACACCGCGGCCTGCGCCAGCGGGCGCAACCGCGTGGCCTGCTCGGTGAGCTCGGGCACCTCGTCGGCGCCCGGGGTCCAGCCGGTGTCCCGCCCCGGCAGCAGGTGGTCGTCCACCATCCGCAGGAACAGGGCCGCCAGCTCGTCGGTCTGGCGCTGCACCGCCTCGGCCAGGTCGAGCACCGCCGCCATCGGGACCCCGGCGGCCAGCAGCTCCCGCGTGGTGTGCAGCAGGCGCGGGCTGCGGATGATCACGTGGGCTCCGTCGCGCGCGAACACCCCGAGGTTCACGGCGCGCTTGAACGTGTCCGGTGTCGCGTGCCTGCCGAACTCGGCCACGAGCTTGGCCAGGGACATCCGCTGCGGCGTCTCGTCCGACCACGGCTGCGTGAGCACCTGTTCCAGGCCGAGCAGGTCGCCGAGGTCGCGGCCGGTCTCCCAGGTGGTGATCATCTCGCGGATCTGCGCGAACGTGTAGCCGCGTTTCAGCAGGCTGAGGATCAGCCGCAGCCGCGCCAGGTGCGCCTCGGAGTAGATGGCGACACGGCCCCGGCGCATCGGTGAGGGCAGGAGGTCGCGGTCCTGGTACACCCTCACGTTTCCGACGGTCGTGCCCGCAGCGCGGGCGAGCTCATCGACGCGGTACTCCGCCACCCAGGAGAGTCTAGTGGTTGCGCAACGTCACCCACTCGCCGCGGCGCAATACCCCGGTTGGGCGAAGATCATCACTGAGAAGAACCAGGTCGGCCTGGAGGCCGGGGCGGAGCGCGCCGGTCCGGTCGTCGATGCCGAGCAGCTCCGCCGGCCGGGTCGACGTCGCCCGCACCGCCTCGGCCACGCTGAGCCCCGCGCCCACCACGAGGTTGCGGAAGGCGGCGTCCATGGTCAGCGTGCTCCCCGCGAGCGTGCCACGGCCGGCCAGCGTGGCCACGCCACCGCTGACGTCCACCTCCAGCCTGCCCAGCGTGTACGTGCCGTCGGCGGCGTCGGTGGCCGACATGGCGTCGGTGACCAGTACCGTGCGCGATCCCGCGTGCCGTGCGGCGAGCCGCACCACCGTCGGGTGCACGTGGACCAGGTCGCAGATCAGCTCCACCGTGACGCGCTCGTCGTCGAGGAGCACGCCGACCGGGCCGGGTTCGCGGTGGTGCAGCGGCCGCATCCCGTTGAACAGGTGGGTCGCCACGGTGGCGCCGGCGTCCACGGCGGGGCGGATCTGCTCCTCGACACCGTCGGTGTGCCCGATGGCGGCGACCACCCCCTGCTCGGTGAGCTGGCGCACGGCCTTGACGCCGCCGGTGAGCTCGGGCGCCAGCGTCACCATGCGCACGGTGCCGCGGCCCGCGTCGAGCAGCGTGTCCACCGCGCTGGTGTCCGGCTCGCGCAGCGCGGCGGGGTCGTGCGCGCCGCAGCGCGCCTCGGCGATGAACGGCCCCTCGAGGTGCACTCCGGCCAGCTCGCCGTCGGCGACCAGTTCGGACAGGGCCGCCAGCTGGTCGCCGAGCACGCCGAGCGGGTCGGACACGAGGCTGGCCAGCATGGTCGTGGTGCCGTGCCTGCGGTGGGCGGCGACCGCCCTGGCCGCGTCGGCCGGGTCCGTCGTCGAGAAGGACGCACCGCCGCCACCGTGGCAGTGCAGGTCGACGAAGCCGGGCACCACGAGCGCGCCGCCGAGGTCGACCTCGCGGCCCTCGGGCGGGTCGCCCGTGCCCACGCCGGTGATCAGCCCGCCGGAGACCGCGAGCCAGCCGCGGTCCAGCACACCTTCCGGGCAGGCCAGGCGGCCACCCGTGAGCACGAAGTCGTTGGCGCCGTTCACGACCACATCATATTGGTCCAGACCAGAATGTTGGCAACTAACAGGGTTTCGAGAGTGGTTCGTTACTCAGTTTCTACCGTCGTTCATCGCGCGCTGCAGGGCCTCCAGTGCCCGGCTCGCTGTCGACTTGACGGTGCCTTTGGAGATACCGGCGGCCTCGGAGATCTCGGCCTCCGACAGCCCTCCGTAGTAGCGCAGCACCAGCACCTCGCGTTGCCGGGGCGGCAGCTTGCCCAGCGCGTTGACGACCGCCTGGTGCTCCGAGGACAGCATCGCCAGGCTCTCGGCGGAGCGGGCGTTGACGGCGTGTGGCGGCACGTACTCGCGGGCGGTCTTGCGGCGGCGCAGCACGCTGCGTGAGCCGTTGACCACGGCGGTGCGCAGGTAGCCCACCGCGGCGGCCGCGTCGCGCAGCCTGCCCCAGTTGCGGTGCAGGCCGGTGAACGCCTCCTGTACGACGTCCTCGGCTGTGGCCGGCTCGTCGACGAGCAGGATCGCCAGCCGCACCAGCCGCATCCGGTGCTGGCGGTAGAGATCCTCCAGCGTCAGCGGGCCCGAGGGCTGGACCCGCTGCACGGGTGCGTCCAGCGTGCGCAGGTGGCCGAGTGTCTGCTCGACACTGCTCTCCACGTTCTGCGCGGCGCCCGGCCTGCGCACGGGCTCGGCGCTGCCCTGCATCGCGATACCTGCCCCATCCTCGACGGCGTCCTTCGAGCCCCCTCGCCCCGGACTCACGCGCGGTCGCCAGCCTATCGGGTCGGGCCCGCGTTCCCCCAGGCTTTCCGCGCCGGGGTGAGCGAACCGATACGGTGGCGCCCATGGCCTGGTTCGTCGTGGAGATCCGGTACGTGCAGGACAAGTTCGGCGCGGTGCGCGCCCGGCACCGCGAGTTCCTGCAGAAGCTCGCGGAGGAGGGCACGGTGGCCGTGGCGGGGCCGCTGGAGAACGACATCGGCGGCATGGCCGTCTACCGGGCGGAGAACCGCGACGAGCTGCAGAAGATCATCGACGCGGACCCGTATCACCTGGAAGGCGCGATCGCCGAACGCACCGTCCGGGAGTTCAAGCCGGTCATCGGCGCGTGGGTGCCCGGGCAGTGACAGCCGGTGGCCGTCCCGGGCACCGATCACGGGACGGCCACCGGCCCGCTCCTATTCGGCGTGCACGATCACACCGCGCACGTTCTTGCCGTCGCG
Organism: Prauserella muralis; assembly: GCF_003202285.1. Taxonomy (GTDB): domain Bacteria; phylum Actinomycetota; class Actinomycetes; order Mycobacteriales; family Pseudonocardiaceae; genus Prauserella_B; species Prauserella_B muralis. The sequence goes on along the minus strand of NZ_MASW01000001.1, from coordinate 749,643 downwards.
CAGGTCCTGGTAACCCTCGTTGACCTGCTCCAGCGTGTACTTCGTGGTCACCAGCTCGTCGAGCTTGAGCTTGCCCGCGTCGTAGAGGCGCAGGAGCTTGACGATGTCGTACTGCGGGTTGGCCGAGCCGAACAGCGTTCCCTTGATCGTCTTCTCGAACAGCGTCAGCACGCCGCCGGAGACGTGCACGGTGAGCTTCTCCGGGTTCGCCAGCCCGGTGATCACCACGGTGCCGCCCTTGCCGACCACGTTGAACGCGTCGGTGACCACCTGCTCGTCCACCGTGCCCACCGTGATCAGCGCCTGGTCGGCCATCTGCCCCCAGGTCAGCTCGGCGACCTTCTCCGCGGCCTCGTCCGCCGAGGCGAACGCGTGGGTGGCGCCGAGCTTGAGCGCGCTCTCCCGCTTGAACTCCACCGGGTCCACGACCACGACGTTCTTTGCGCCCGCGTGCGCGGCACCCTGCACGGCGTTGATGCCGATGCCACCGATGCCGTAGACCACCGTGGTGTCGCCGGCGCGCACGCCGCCCGAGTAGTTGGCGGTGGCCCATCCGGTCGGCACACCGCAGCCCACCAGCACCGCCGTCTCCAGCGGCAGCCAGTCGTCCACCTTCACCACGGAGTGCTGGGAGATCGTCGCCCGCTCGGCGAACGTGCCGAGCATGCACATCGCGCCGAAGTCCTGGCCGCCCCCGTGGAAGCGGTAGGTGCCGTCGGGCATGTGGCCTTCCAGGATCGTGGCGCCCATGTCGCACAGGTTCGACCGGCCCGTCGCGCAGTACCGGCAGGTCCCGCAGTTGGGGATGAAGCTGCACACCACGTGGTCCCCGGGCTTGACCTTGGTGACGCCGGGGCCGACGTCCTCGATGATGCCCGCGCCCTCGTGGCCGCCGATGATGGGGAACCGCGGCACCAGGTCGCCGTCGATCAGGTGCAGGTCCGAGTGGCACAGCCCGGCCGCGGTGTACTTGATCAGCACCTCGCCGGGGCCGGGGCCGTCCAGATCCAGCTCGAGGATCTCGAACGGTTTGCCCGAGTCGAACAGGACCGCCGCCTTCGTCTTCACAGCCGCCTCCTCACGCGCGTCGTTGCAACGTTCGACTACGCATTGTCGGCCCGCTATGTGTCAGTGAAGTGTGCAAATCCTGGACACTCGCCGCCCTATCCGGTGATCCGCAGCGCCCGCATCCGGTTGTAGAGCGTGGACCGGCTGATGCCGAGCTGCCTCGCGGCGTGCACCTTGTTGCCGCCGACGGCCGAGAGCGCCTTGGTGATCGCCTCGTACTCGGCCTGCTCCCAGCCGCTCAGCCGGGGCGTCGCCGTGCTCACCCGGCAGCTCGGCGCCAGGTCGCGGGCCGTGATGTCACCCGCCGAGCGCCGGTCCGCCGTCTCGCGCAGCGCCGTCTCCAGCTCGCGCAGGTTGCCCGGCCACGGCTGCGCGGCCAGCAGCTCCAGCGCACCCGCGGTGAGCCGCAGCGAGCCGGTGTGACCGAGGCCGGCGAGCAAGGTCCTCGCCAGCGCGGGGATGTCGGAGCGCCGCTCCCGCAGCGGCGGCAGCTCGACGCGCCGGTGCACGCGCGCCGCCAGCGCGGCGTGCTCGCCGTGCAGTTCACCCACCGGTCCGCTGGTCAGCGCAAGCCACGCGGACGAGCCGTCCAGCAGCCGCGCCACCCGGGCGGCCAGCACCGGGGGCAGCAGGTGGATGCCCTCCACGGCCACCAGCCCGGCCTGCTCGCTCGCCAGCTCCTCCAGCCGGGCGCACCAGGCGGACTCGCCGAGGCTGGGCACCTCCGCGGCGTCGACCGTCGCCAGCCGCTCGGAACCCGCGAGCAGCGCGAGTGCCGTCGTGCGCCCGGTGCCCGGCTCGCCCGACACGAGCACCCGCCTGCGGGCCTGCGCGCTGCGCCGCAGCCGCTCCTCGGCCTCGGCGGGCAGCACCCCGCCGGGGGCGCGCCGCCGGGACGGGCTCGGGTAGGCCGGACGCAGCGGCGCCAGCTCGAACAGCATCCCGGCGCTGACCGAGACGGCCTCCATCCGCACCTCCACGTCGGTGCCGGAAGTCAGCCGCAGCCTGCGCACCCCGCGCCGGGTGCGGCTCACCTCGCGCAGCAGCGCGTGGTCGGCAGGGTCGACCAGGTCGACGGCGGCGGTGTTGGCGAGCACCACGTCCTCGCCGAGGGCGAGCACGGCCGTCGACCGGTGCTGCGCGGCCTGGAACGCGGCCAGCAGCCGCTGCTGTGCCTGGTTGGAGCCGTCGAGCAGCCGCTGCTCGATGTCGGCGACGGCGTGCACGAGAAACGGCGCGAGCAGCGGGTTGGTGTCCTCCACCAGGCCCGTGATGTCGAGGACCCCTTCGAGCCGCTTGGTGGCCGGGTGGACGATCGGATGGCCGTAGCAGGTGAACCGCTTGAGCGCCTCCAGGTAGTGCTCCTCGCCATGCACGGCGACGCCCCTGCGCACCTCGTAGGGCGTGGCCAGCGAGTTGGTGCCGCTGGTCTCCTCGGTGAACTGGCAGCCGGGCACGGCGCTGATGCTGTCGAGCACCCGCTCCACGGACCTGGCGCCGAACCGGCGGGCCACGATCCGGCAGTCGCGGTCGGCCAGGATCACGCACAGGCCGGTGTCGGCCAGGTGCCGTGCCATCTCGTCGAGCACCGGGGTGGCCGCACGCAGCAGCCGTTGCCGCAGGTCCACGTCGCGAACCTCGAGCCGGTCGGTCGGGGTGCTCGGCGTCAGCCCGCTCAGCTCCGCCCGCCGCCACGACTGCGCGATCTCCGGTCGTAGGGTCACAGCGCACTCCTCGTCGAGTGGTCCGAGGTCATCATCCCAGCCGGACGGCCCTGGTTGAAGACCCGAGCGGGTGGGGTGCCCCTCCATCGGGTCAGGTGCGGGCCCGTCCGGTCGTGCGCGATCGCGGTGTCCTCCGGCCGGTTTCGCGCTCGTGCTGTTCCCCGCGTCACAGCCGGGCTCCTAGCTTCACGGGCAACCGCCCGTGCAGAGAGGACGACGACGTCATGCAGGTCGACGAGCTACTCAAGCCGTTCCCCATCAAGGAGTTCCACCCGTTCCCGCGCGCCCTGCTCGGCCCCGGCGCACACGAGCTGATCGGGCCGGAAGCGCTCAAGCTGGGCTTCAGGAAGACGCTCGTGATGACGAGCGGGCTGCGCGGCTCGGACACCGTGCACAAGATCGTCGAGTCGATGAAGTACCACGGGCTCGACGTCGTGCTCTACGACAAGGTGGAGTCCAACCCGAAGGACTACAACGTGATGGACGCCGTCACGCTGTACCAGGAGCAGGGCTGCGACAGCTTCGTCTCCATCGGCGGCGGCTCGTCGCACGACGCCTGCAAGGGTGCCCGCGTCTCCGTGGCCCACGACGGCCGCAACGTCAACGACTTCGAGGGCTTCAACAAGTCGGAGAACCCGAAGAACCCGCCGCACATCGCCGTCTCCACCACGGCGGGCACCGGGTCGGAGACGTCGTGGGCCTACGTCATCACCGACACCACCACCGACCCGGACAACCCGCACAAGTACGTCGCCTTCGACGACTACTGCGTCACCACGCTGGCCATCGACGACCCGACCCTGTACTACGACTGCCCGATGGACTACACGGCGCAGTGCGGGTTCGACGTGCTCGCCCACGCCTCGGAGCCGTACGTGTCGCGGCTGAACTTCGAGCCCTCGCTCGGCAACGCGCTGCGCGCCATCCGGCTCACGGCACAGCACCTGCGCACGGCCACCTGGAACCCGCTCGACCTCGGCGGCCGCGAGGGAATGATGTACGCGCAGTACATCGCCGCGCAGGCGTTCAACTCGGGCGGGCTGGGCATCATCCACTCCATCTCGCACGCGGTGAGCGCCTTCTACGACACCCACCACGGGCTCAACAACGCCATCGCGCTGCCGCGCGTGTGGGCGTTCAACATGCCCGTGGCCTACCGGCGCTTCGCCGAGATCGCCGCCGAGATGGGCGTGGACACCCACGGCATGACCGACGTGCAGGCGGCCGACGCCGCGCTGGCCGCCGCCATCCGGCTGCTGCGCGACGTGGGCATTCCCGAACGCTTCGTCGACGTCAAGCAGGACACCTACTCCAAGAACCGGCTCGGCACCGGCCCGACCAAGTTCTACGAGAACGCGTCGGTGATCAAGGGAGACGACGCCGACGTCGACCGCATTACCAACCACGTCCTCGGCGACGCGTGCACCCCGGGCAACGCCAAGGAGTGCACGTTCGACACCGTGCGGCCGGTCGTCGCGCACAGCATGACCGGTGACCTCGACGAGCTGCTCGGCTGAGCATGTTCGCATCGGTCGACGAGGCGCGTGAGGCGCTCGCCACGCAGGGCTACATCGCGGGCGAGCGCCTCGCCACCACCGTGTTCCTGCTGGCCAGGCTCGGCAAGCCGCTGCTCGTGGAGGGTCCCGCCGGGGTCGGCAAGACGGAGCTGGCCAAGGTGCTGGCCGCCGCGACCGGGCGGCGGCTGCTGCGGCTGCAGTGCTACGAGGGCCAGGACGAGACCAAGGCGCTCTACGAGTGGGACTACGGCAAGCAGCTGCTCTACACCCAGATCCTGCGCGAGAAGATCGGCCAGCTGGTGGCCGACGCGCCCGACCTGCACGACGCCGTGGAACGCATCGGCGCGCAGGAGAGCGTGTTCTTCTCCGAGCGCTTCCTCGCGCCACGGCCGCTGCTGGAGGCGGTCCGCTCGCCGGAGCCCGCGGTGCTGCTCATCGACGAGGTGGACCGCGCCGACGAGGCGCTGGAGGCGGTTCTGCTGGAGATGCTCGGCGAGTACCAGGTGTCGGTGCCGGAGCTGGGCACGTTCGTGGCCGAGCATCCGCCGCTGGTGGTGCTGACGTCCAACAACACCCGCGACCTCGCCGCGGCGCTCAAACGCCGCTGCCTGCACCTGTTCCTGGACTATCCGTCCGCGGAGCGGGAGCTGGAGATCGTGCGCAGCAAGCGCACCGGTCTCGCCGACGAGCTCGCGCGACAGCTCGTGGACATCGTGCGCGGCCTGCGGGAGCTCGACCTGCGCAAGTCGCCGAGCATCTCCGAGACCATCGACTGGGCGCGCACGCTCGCGGTGCTCGGGGCGAGCGAGCTGTCGGCGCCGGTGCTGTCGGACACGGTGTCGGTGGTGGTCAAGTACGACAAGGATGTGCGCAAGGCGCTCGATGCGCTGCCGCGGCTCGTGGACCCCAACGCCCGGATTCCGGAGAACGGCCACGGGCACGGGCACGGGCACGGCCACGGGCATGGGCACGGCCACGGGCATGAGCACGGGCATGGGCACGACCACGACGGCGACCGGTCCGAGGTGGACGGCAAGGCGGTGCGGGCGGCGAAGGACCGGCCCGGCCGGTTCACCGAGGGCTACTACGGCACGCCGCGGCGCCGGGTCGTGTAGGGGGCGCGGTGGAGGCGACCCTGCACCGGTTCGTGCGGCTGCTGCGGCTCGGCGGCATGCGCGTGTCGATTCCGGAGGCGCTCGACGCGATGCGCTGCGCCTGCCAGCCGGGAGTGCTCGCCGACAAGGGGGTCCTGCGCACGGCCCTGCGGGTCGCGCTGGTGAAGGACCACCGCGACGAGCCGTTGTTCGACGAGGTCTTCGACGCCTTCTTCGCGCTGATGAAGGTCGGCCCGGCAGGGCACGGGCACGGCCACGGCCACGGGCACGACGACCTCACCGACACCGGCGAGCTGGAGTCGTTCACGCTGTCCGAGGAGCCGAGCGAGAGCCCGCAGCAGGGCCACGAGCACGGCAAGCCCTCCGACCTGCGGCGGTTCTTCGACCAGCAGGACCTCGCCCAGCGGTACAACCTGCACCAGGAGGCCAACAAGATCGACCTGGCCTCCCTCACCGACGAGATCGCCTTCTCCGCCGACGCCCGCCCGGCCGGCGGCGAGGACTACCGCGTGCAGCTCGACGCCGAGCGGCTGCACGGTGCTGGCCTGCCCGGCGAGCTGTCCACGAGCACCGGCACGGGCGTCGACGTCGAGCTGTCCGTCGCCGAGCAGGAGGCGCTGCTCGGCTGGCTGGACGACGCGCAGCCGCAGGCAGCCGACGCCGAGGACGCGGACGACGCCGCGGCGGCGCTGCGCAGGCGGCTCGCGGGGGTGCTGGCGAACCTGCCGGAGGCGTTGAAGCGGCATCTGGAGGCGCTGCTGGAGCTGGAGCAGCGGGTGATCGAGACCCGTGAGCGCAGGGCTGCCGAGGTGGACCGCATCGCCGAGGTGGAGCGCGCCGAGCTGGAGGAGTCGCTGCGCAGGCTCGCCAGGTCACTGCACGGGGCGCTGACCCACCGGCGGCGCGTCGCCACGGCAGGCCGGATCGACCCGGGCCGCACCATGCGCCGCAACCTGCGTTTCGACGGTATTCCGTTCACGCCCGTGACCGTGCGCCGCACGGAGGACCGGCCCCGGCTGGTGGTGCTCGCCGACGTGAGCCTGTCGGTGCGCACGACGGCGCGGTTCACCCTGCATCTGGTGCACGGGCTGCAGGACCTCTTCGCGCAGGTCCGTTCGTTCGCGTTCGTGGCGGGCATCGCCGAGACCACCGAGCTGTTCCGCGACCATCCGGCCGAGCAGGCGCTCGGGCTGGTCTTCGGCGGGGACGTGCTCGACGTGGACGCCAACTCCGACTACGGCGCGGCGTTCGGGCAGTTCGTCGCCGAGCACGCCTCGGCGGTGACGCGGCGGACCACCGTGCTGGTGCTCGGCGACGGCCGGAACAACGGCAAGGAGCCGGGTCTGCCCGCGTTCGAGGAGATCACGCGCAGGGCGCGGGAGACGATCTGGCTGACCCCGGAGCCGAGGTACTCGTGGGGCCTCGGTGGCTGCGCCCTGCCCGCCTACGCAGAGCACTGCGACCGCGTGCGGGTGGTGCGCGACCTGCGCGGGCTGGAACGCATGGCGCTCGACTGAGGGCGCCCGCGGTCACAGCAGCCCGAGCTTGCTCGCCTCGTACACCGCCTCGGCGCGGGTGGCCGCGGTGAGCTTGCGCATGATGTTGCGCACGTGGAACTTCACGGTGGTCTCCGAGATGTAGAGACGGGCTCCGATGTCGCGATTGGACAGTCCACGGGCGAGCAGTTCGAGGACGTTCTGCTCGCGTTCGGTCAGCCGTGGCTCGTCGGGTGTGGTCTTGATCGAGCGCACCATCGCCGAGGCGGAGCGGGAGTCGAAGGCGCTCTCGTTGCGGGCCACGGCGCGAATCGACGACACGAGCGCGGTGGTGTCGACGTCCTTGATGACGTAGCCGCGGGCGCCGCGGTGGATCGCCTCCACCACCAGCGCGTCGTCGAGGAACGTCGTGAGCACCAGGACACCGAGGCGCGGGTAGCGCCCGGTCAGCTCCGAGCACACGGCAAGGCCCTCGGTGTCGGACCCGGTGGAGAGCTTGAGGTCGAGCAGCACGATGTCCGGCCGGGCACGCTCCACCACGGCGCGCGCCTCGGCGGCGGTGGAGGCCTCGCCGACAACGCCCATGTCTTCCTCGCGGTCGAGGATCGAGCGGAGCCCCTGGCGGACGATCGCGTGGTCGTCGACGAGCACGATCTTGAGCGGGGTCGTCATGCCGCCGCCACCGGGACCTCGACGGCGAGCAGGATGCCGCCGATGCGGGCCCGCCGGATCGACAGGGTGCCCCCCAGCTCGTCCACCCTGGCCAGCATGTTCGCCAGGCCGCGGTGCCCGCCTGCCAGGTCGGTGGCGGTGGCGAGCCGCAGCGTCCTGCGCAGGTGGGCGGGATCGCCGTCGCCGTCGTCGGAGACGGTCAGGGTGACGCGGCCGGTGCGGTAGTGCAGCACCACCACGGCCTGGGTGGCGGTGGTGTGGGTGACGATGTTGAACAGCGCCTCGCCGGTGATGCGCAGCAGGGCGTGCTCGGTGGCTCCCGGCAGCGGCACCGGCGTGCCGCGCACGGTGACGCGCACCTTGACATCGCTGGGAAGGTGCACAGTGGACAGTCGCTCCAGCAGTACCGGCAGCGAGCCCGGCCGCTCGTCGGCGCCGTGGTGCAGGGCGTAGATCGCGGCGCGTAGCCGCTCGACCGCACGCCGCGTGAGGTCCTTGGCCGCGGTCAGTTCGGCCGCGATCTCGGTGAGGCCCTCACCCTCCACCTTGGACCGGCACACCTCGATGGTAATTCCCGCGGAGAGCACGTCCTGGGTGACGCTGTCGTGCAGCTCCCTGGCGATGCGGTGGCGCTCGTCGTCGAGTGCCTGCCGCTGCATGGCCTCGATCAGCTGCCGCTGGGTCTGCTGGAGCTCCGCGTTGCGGGCGGCCAGGTTCACCAGCACCCGCAGGATCGCCCTGTCGGTCTCCGCGATCGCGGCGCCGCCCGCCACCCGGCCCGCCATGCCGCCCACCGGCTCGCCGCCGAGCGTCATCGCCACCCCGGCCGGATGGTCCTCGGCCTCCTGCGGCCGGGTGCGCAGCACGCTCAGGTGGTCGGCGGCCTCGGCGGGAAACCGCCGCTCGTCCTCGAGCAGCACATCGCCGCGCAGCAGCAGTTGCCGCGGCCGTGCGGTGGGCAGCGCGCCGTCGGCGACGGCGAACAGCAGCCACTCGGCCTGCAGGTACTCGGCCGCCGCGCGCACGACGGCCTCCACCACCGCGCGGGGGCCCTCGGCGGTGTGCACGAGGGCGCGGGAGATCCGGTCGATGGCCTGCACCGCGTGTTGCAGCCGCTCGGCGGAGCGGACGTACTCCGGGTAGAACGAGCGCTTGCCGGAGCGCACGCCGGTCAGCGCGCCGAGGTAGGCGGTGTCGTCCCTGGTGTTCTCGCCGTCGTTCACAGCGCCTGCCGGAACAGTGACTCCACGTCGGCGGCGTCGGCCTCCCGCGGGTTGGTGGCCAGGCACGCGTCGTCGAGCGTGGTCCTGGCCAGCGTCGGGAGGTCGGCCTCGGTGACGCCGAGCGCGGCCAGCCCGCGCGGCACCCCCACCGCGTCCGCGAGCTCGCGCACGCGGCAGGCCAGCAGCTCGGCCACCTCGTCGGCGGGCCTGCCCGCCACGTCGATGCCGGTGGCCGCGGCCAGCGCGACGTAGCGCCGGGGGTCGGCCTCGGCGTTGAACCGGATCGCGTGCGGCAGCAGGACGCCGTTGACGACGCCGTGCGGCAGGTCGAGCAGCCCGCCCACCTGATGGCTCATGGCGTGGGTGATGCCGAGGATCGCGTTGGTGAAGGCCATCCCGGCCTCCAGGGCACCCTGGGCCATGCCGATCCTGGGCTCGGCGTCGCACGGCCGCACCAGCGTGTGCAGCAGGTGCTCGGTGATCAGGTGCGCGGCGTGGAGGGCGTGGTGGTCGGTGAGCGGGTTGTGGGCGCGGGAGACGAACGCCTCGATGGCGTGCGTGAGCGCGTCCAGCCCGGTGGCCGCGTTGAGGTCGTCGGGCATGGTGGTGAGCAGGCGCGGGTCGACGATCGAGATCTCCGGCACCAGGGTGCGGCTGATGATGGTGAGCTTGGTACGCCGCGTGGTGTCGGTGATGACGGCGAACTGCGACACGTCGGCGCCGGTGCCGGAGGTGGACGGTGCCATCACCAGCGGAGGGATCGGCTGTACGACCTTGTCGACACCCGCGTAGCCGAGGATCGCCCCGCCGTTGCCGGAGAGGATCGCCACGCCCTTGGCCGCGTCGATGCAGGAGCCGCCGCCGACGGCGAGGATCACGTCGCTGCCGCTGGCCGCGTACCTGTCGTAGGCGGCCTCGATCTCGTAGTCCTTGGGGTTGGGCGTCACGCCGTCCCACACCACGGGCCGCAGCCCGGCCGCCTCCAGGTGCCCGACGGCCTCGGCGACCCAGCCCGCGTTCTCCAGCCCGGGGTCGGTGACGAGGAACGGCCTGCGGGCGCCGACCCTGCGCGCGCAGTGGCCCAGCTCGGCCAGCGAACCGGGCCCGAAGACGATCTCCGGCGCGTGGAACTTCGCCAGCCGGGGCGGCGCGTCAGCGGGATCGGGTCGTGCGCACGGTCCCGTGAGCAGCTCCGGCATCGCGTGGCCCTCCAGCGTCCGAGGTCCGCGGTCGGCGCGTCGTCGCGCCGAACGGCTCAACGGTACGCCTGCCACCGGGCTCGCGAAATGCACGTTCGAGGCTCGCACGCCTCCGAAGGTAGGCCCGGTGTGACGGTGGGCACACCGTCCGATCGGGTAGGTGCCGCCCGTCTCGGCAGGCGTCAGTAGGTGCCGCCGAGCTTGGTGTGGTCCCAGCTCACGACCTTGGTGGGGGTGAAGACGAGCCCGATGCGCTTCGGGGCCTGCCCGCCGACGAACGCCCGCAGCTCGTCGGTGACCTCGGTGGTCCCGGCGTAGCGCAGTGCGAGGGCAAGCCCGATGTCGGCGACCGCGCCGGTGTCCTCGACCAGCTCGACGTCGCACTCCATCGAGACGCCCCGCAGGGTCTCGTAGCTGTCGCCGGACTCCACGAGCACGGTCGCCTCCGGCAGCCTCCGCAGGTTGGCGACCTTCTGCGCCTTGCGGTAGGTCCAGGTGGCCATGCCCGCGCCCCGGGGGACGTACCACAGCGGGGCGAGGTGCGGCCTGCCGTGGGGCCCGATCGTCGCGACGTTGATGACCCGCTGCCGCTCGAGGTAGGTGACGACCTCGTCCGGGCTCATCCGGATCTGGCCGCGACGCGACATCGGCCTCTCCTACTTCGTGGCGGCGCGGCCACCGTGACCGGTGACCGAGGCCTCGCGCGCGCCGCGGGCGGCGATGTCCTCCAGCGCGGCGCGGTCGGCGGCGGGCACGCGGGAGCGTGAGCCCAGCTCGATGATCGGCGGCAGGAAGGCGCGGACGAGCTTGAGCCCGCCGACCCACCTCGGCACGTGGATGGTGCGTGCCCTGCGCTTGATGCCGGCCTCCAGGCAGTCGAGCGCGACGTCGAGGGGATAGGTCTTACCGATCAGGCCGGGCATGCCGGAGCGGAGCCTGCCGAACACGGGATGCTTGTCGGCGCTCTCGACGAGGTCGGTCCTGATCCAGGTCGGGTGGGCGACGCCGACCTTCACGCCGAGGTGGGCGACTTCGGCGCGCAGGCTGTTGCAGAAGGCCTCGACGCCTGCCTTCGCGGCGGCGTAGTTGGCCATGCCCGGCGCGTGGGTGATCGCGGCGAGCGAGGAGATGGCGAGCAGGTAGCCCTTGCGGTCGATGACGTGCGGCATGGTGACGCGGAAGGTGCGCCACACGCCGAGCAGGTCGACCTCGATGACCTTCTCGAACGCGGCGGGGTCGACCGAGCGGACGAAGCCGGTGGTGGCGATGCCCGCGTTGGCGATGACGATGTCGATGCCGCCGAAGTGCTCGACGACGCCCTTGGTGGCCCGCTCCAGGTCGTTCCAGCTGGTGACGTCGGCCTCCCAGGCGTGGGCGGCCGGGCCGATGCGCTCGGCGACCTTGCGCTGCTCGTCGGCTTCCAGACCGACCAGTGCGACCTTCGCGCCGTCGGCGGCCAGGCGTTCGGCCAGCCCGGCGCCGATCCCCCGCGCCGCGCCGGTGATGAACACGACCTTGCCTGTGACCTTGCTGCCGGTCAGGAACGCCATTGGTGCCTCCTTGCGGTGCCTCGTCGGGCACCGTACCTCAACTTACTCCCAGTAGGCTACTCACTGGTAGGCGTGAATCGATCTCCAGTCGTCGCGGAATGTGGCCAGCCCCGCACGGCGTTGTCCCGGGCATGACGGCGAACCTCGGTGAGATCGGAATCTGGCAGCGGGCGAACAGCCTCGACGCGGCGGTGGCGGCGGAGGTGGAGCGACTCGGCTACGGCACAATCTGGATCGGCGGCTCGCCGCCCGCCGACCTCGCGCTCGCCGAGGAGCTGCTCGACGCGACCAGCACCATCACGGTGGCCACCGGCATCGTCAACATGTGGACCGCCGACGCCGCCACCGTGGCGCGCTCCTACCACCGCGTTGCCGAGCGGCACCCCGGCCGGTTCCTGCTCGGCGTCGGCATCGGCCACCCCGAGGCCATCCGGGAGTACCGCAAGCCCTACGACACGATCGTGGCCTACCTCGACGCGCTCGACGAGGGTGGTGTTCCCGTCGAGGACCGGATGCTGGCCGCGCTCGGCCCGAAGGTGCTCGCGCTCTCCGCCGAGCGCACGGCGGGCGCGCACCCGTACCTCACCACGCCCGAGCACACCCGCGAGGCCCGCGAGATCCTCGGCGAGGGCCCGCTGCTGGCCCCGGAACACAAGGTCGTCGTGGAGACCGACCCGGCGAGGGCGCGCCGGATCGCGCGCCCCGCGATCCGGACGCCGTACCTCGGCCTGGTGAACTACCGCAGGAACCTGCGTCGGCTCGGCTGGACCGAGGACGACCTCGCCGACGGCGGCAGCGACCGGCTCGTCGACGCGCTCGGCCTGCACGGCGAGCCGCAGGACATCGCCGCCGGCGTGCGGGCGCACCTCACGGCGGGCGCCGACCACGTCTGCGTCCAGGTGCTCTCCGCCGACGGCGACCCGCTGCCCGGCTACCGCGCGCTGGCCGAAGTGCTGTGCTGAAGTGCTGTGTCGAGGCCTGGCGGGCACCGGGGTAACCCCTCGTAGGATGCGAACGAGAAGGACGCCGTTCGAGGAGGACAACGATGCCCATCGCCACCCCCGAGGTCTACGCCGAGATGCTGGACCGGGCCAAGGCGAACGAGTTCGCGTACCCGGCCATCAACGTGACCTCGTCGGAGACCCTGAACGCCGCGCTGCGGGGTTTCGCCGAGGCGGAGAGTGACGGCATCATCCAGTTCTCCACCGGTGGCGCCGAGTTCGCCTCGGGGCAGAAGGTGAAGGACATGGTGACCGGCGCCACCGCGCTCGCCGAGTTCGCCCACGTCGTCGCCGCGAAGTATCCGATCAACGTCGCGCTGCACACCGACCACTGCCCCAAGGACAAGCTCGACGGCTTCGTCAACCCGCTCATCGAGGTGTCCAAGGAGCGGGTCGACCGGGGCGAGAACCCGCTGTTCCAGTCGCACATGTGGGACGGCTCCGCGATCGACCTCGACGAGAACCTCAAGATCGCCGCCGACCTGCTGGAGCGCGCCGCCGCGGCGAAGATCATCCTCGAGGTGGAGATCGGCGTCGTCGGCGGCGAGGAGGACGGGGTCTCCAACGAGATCAACGAGAAGCTCTACACCGCCGAGGGCGACTTCCTCAAGACCGTCGACGCGCTCGGCTCCGGCGACAAGGGCCGCTACCTGCTCGCCGCGACGTTCGGCAACGTGCACGGCTCGTACAAGCCCGGCGCCGTGCAGCTGCGCCCGGACGTGCTCAAGCGTGGCCAGCAGGTCGCCGCCGAGAAGCTCGGTCTCGTGGAGGGCTCCAAGCCGTTCGAGCTGGTGTTCCACGGCGGCTCCGGCTCGCTGCTGGAGGAGATCCACGAGGCGGTGTCCTACGGCGTGGTGAAGATGAACGTCGACACCGACACCCAGTACGCGTTCACGCGCCCGATCGCCGACCACATGTTCAAGAACTACGACGGTGTGCTGAAGATCGACGGCGAGGTCGGCAACAAGAAGACCTACGACCCGCGCAGCTACCTGAAGGTCGCCGAGGGCGCCATGGCCAAGCGCGTCGTGGAGGCCGCCGAAAGCCTCAAGTCGGCAGGCAAGAAGCTCTAGGGAACCCTTCCCGAGAGAAGTTCCCCAATGCGGCATTGGTGGCGTTGAACGCTACGAATGCCGCATTGGGGAAGTTGAACGCTACGAATGTGGCATTGGGGAGCTACCCCCGGGTGTCCGGTTCGTCACCGATAGTGCAAGGTAGGCGCTCATGATGCCGAAACGACTCGTTGCCGCGGTGCTGGTCGCCGCCCTCGTGCTCGGGGGCAGCGGCGTGGTGATGGCCGTCTTCCTGTGACGGCGCCGTCCTGCACAATGGCCGCATGACGCACGGCAACCTCCTCGAACCGGACGCCACCAAGCTGCCCGAGCGGCCCGACGCGCAGGCCGCGCTCGACGCGGGCACCGATCCGGCGGAGGTCGCCGCCGAGCACCCCGACTTCAGCGAGGCGTGGGCCGCGCTCGCCGAGCGCGCGCTGGGCGAGGACGAGGTCGTCGCCGCCTACGCCTACGCCCGCACCGGCTACCACCGCGGCCTCGACCAGCTGCGCCGCGCCGGCTGGAAGGGCTTCGGACCGGTGCCGTGGGCGCACCGCCCCAACCAGGGCTTCCTGCGCGCCCTCGCCGCGCTGGCCAAGGCCGCGGGCCGCATCGGCGAGAGCGAGGAGTACGAGCGCTGCACGAAGCTCCTCACCGAGTCCGACCCGGCCGCGGCCGACGCCACCGGCCTGGGCTGAGCCAGCCGCTCAGCAGGTGGCGAGCATGTCCTCCAGCGCGGCGTGCTCCGCGTCGGTGACGGTCAGCTCCCACGTGTGCTTCACGGTGATCCACATGGCCGCGTAGGTGCACCAGTAGCCCTGCTCCGGTGGCTTCCAGGCGTCCGGTGTGTCGTCGCCCTTCTCCTGGTTCACGTCGTCGGTGACGGCGATGAGCTGCGGGCCGGACAGGTCGTTGGCGAACCGCTCGCGCCTGTCCGTCGTCCACTCCGCCGCGCCGGAGCGCCACGCCGCCGCCAGCGGCACCACGTGTCGTTCGTACCTGTGCGAACGGCTGGAGCTGTGGTGGGGGTTCCTGGAAGGCCGTGGCCAGCGGTGGAACCCGACTGATCGACCGGTCGTGCTGGTCTATACCGTCCGAATGGCGGATGGTGATCTCGACGGCTTCAGGCGCATCGTAATTTGTCTGCTGCAATGGCAAAGCGGTCTGGGGGCTGGGGACTCGGGGCGAGGTTCGGGGACGCTCCACCTGCGTTCGCATCTGAATTTGGGCCGCATCCATTACTTCTGGAGAAACGGTCATGCGTTTTTTCGTTACAGAAATTCCATAGCGACCGGAATTGTCGGCGCGGGTTTACTCGTGTTGTCACAGGCGTCAGCGGTCGCGGCTCCGGTAACCGCCGTGGCCCACGCGATCCCTGCTTCTACACCAGTCGGTGCTGCGTCCGTGGCGTCCACGGACGCGGTGCCGGGGATAGCACCACCTGGCGCTGACAAGACCTCGGTTTACCTGGACAGAACCGGTCGGACAATTCCCATGGCTCAGAATTCGGGCGCAGTTTCGGAAACAGCACAGATCGGCTGCACACCGGTCAGTGGGAGGGATAACCCACACCCGTCCGGTGGGGACGTGTCCGGTCACGGGTGGTGGAACAAGGGAAACTGCAGCAACAACCGCGCCAACGTGTACAACTGCCTCTACGAGTGGTACACGGATAACACCTGGCGCCAGAAGGCGTGTTCGCCGACCGCGGAGCTCCGGCCCGGCGGCGGGCGTGGCAACCGCACGACGGCGCGTCACGCTTGCGCGAACACCCTCCCGACGTCGTGGCGTAACCACGTGGACGTCGACGTGATCGGCGAGATTGACACAAGCGAGTGGCCGTATAACCAGGCCAACGTCGCTTGCCGGGTGTACTAACGTCATGGGAGAAAGGTCGCAGCTGCGAGGCGGCCAGGGAGGACCCAGCGTGCCGGAGCGCAGCGTGACAACGCAACCGGGGATGGTGCCCGCGGCCAGCCGGACCGCGGGCACCATGTTCGCAGCCCTGTACGGCGAGTTGGTCCCACACGCCGGGCACGATCCCGAGCACGATGCCTACCAGCTGTTCTATCAGCGATCGCTCGCTATGGGCTGGCTCGACGACAGCTCGGCCGGAGGCGGCTTGGAGGAGGGCATGGTCCGCGCAACCGGACTGTGGGGCATGAACGACGCCGGGTGGAGCCACCCCCTCGCCGCTCCCGGATCGGCCTTGACCTCGTGGTTCCAGGTCGAGGCCAGCGCGGTGGCCGACGACCGACCGCTACCAGTGCAGCCGTTCCTGCGGTGCGCTGAGGACACGACTGAGCGGGTTGGCACGCTGAATTTGTCCACGGTACAGATCCTCCTACCGGTTCAGGGGCTTGATCCCTCGTCGCGCCCGCCGTACGCAGCCGTGCCGTCGATGCAAACGGTCGATTGGTTCGCGGCGTGTGACCTGCGATCGAGGACGCCGGTGGAGGTCGGCATCAACAGCGGCCGGGACCCTTCGATCCCTGCTCTCGCAAAGCAGCTCACCGGCCACCTCGGTGATCTGGATCAGGACGTGTTCGTGTGTAGTTCCCACGATATCGCTGGCCAGGACGCTCTTGTCCCTCCGCCGTTCGATGACAGGCTCTGGAATGGCCCGCCCCGGCACGGCGTGGTGCTGCGCGGCCAGCTTGCTGAATGGTCGTGTGACGCGGTGGGGTGGCTGGCCGAGGTCGTCGCCGACTCCGTCGCCCAGCTCGGCTTTCGTTCGCCGTTGCTGTTCACCGTGACACGTGCCCAATCGCCGGGCTGAGCCAGCCGCTCAGCAGGTGGCGAGCATGTCCTCCAGCGCGGCGTGCTCCGCGTCGGTGACGGTCAGCTCCCACGTGTGCTTCACGGTGATCCACATGGCCGCGTAGGTGCACCAGTAGCCCTGCTCCGGTGGCTTCCAGGCGTCCGGTGTGTCGTCGCCCTTCTCCTGGTTCACGTCGTCGGTGACGGCGATGAGCTGCGGGCCGGACAGGTCGTTGGCGAACCGCTCGCGCCTGTCCGTCGTCCACTCCGCCGCGCCGGAGCGCCACGCCGCCGCCAGCGGCACCACGTGGTCGATGTCGACGTCCGAAGGGTCGGTCCAGGTCGCGCCGTCGTACGGGCTTTCCCAGCTGCCCGACGTCGGGTAGCAGTCGGAGCCGGTCTCGACGCCGGTGCCGTCGCGTTCCAGGACGGCCTCGCGGGTGTTGCAGTTGTCGCCTTGGTCGCTCCAGTGCGGGAACCGGTCGCGATCGTAGCCGTCCATCGGGCCCTCCGGGGCGACGGTCAGCTCGGCCAGCTGCGCGCGGGCTGTGGCCTCGTCGGGGATGCCGGGCGGTTCGGCCGACGCGACACCGGCGCCACCGAGGAGCAGGACAGCGGTGGAGCCGAGCGCGGTCAGTCCATGACGGAGAGTGCGGGGAGCGGACACGGCGACGCCTCTCTGTGTGAGGTTGGAGACTTTCCGACTGTCGCGCAGAAAGGTGACGTACTCAACACGTCCGGGTTAACGGGCGGGCAGAACCAGACGTAAGTCGTGGGTATGCCGGTACCACGTCCAGCGCTCCAGAGGCCTCGGGTACGGCACCCCGTCCGACACCGGCCTCACCGGCGCCGTGCCGAGCTGGAAGGCCCGCCCCTCGAACACGGTGCGGCGCCGGAGCAGCCGCCCCCGCGTGATCGTCGCCACGAGACCCGCGGGACCCGGCCGGACCGTGATCGACGCCGCCTCACCGCGCAGGGCAAGCGTGTCGTCGCAGTACGCCACCCCGCGGGGCTGCCGGATCACGCCATGGCCGACCAGCACGCCACCCGCGTCGTCCCGCACCAGCGGCACCGGGCGGGCCTCGCCGGACAGCGCCAGCGCGAGCGCGTCCCGCGGGTTCGCGGGCAGGCCCCACAGCCGGGCCACGGCCGAGTCGCGGTCCACCGGCACGTAACCCACGGTGGTGGCGTCGAGCCGTTCCCTGCGCAGCAGCCGCAGCGCCACGGCGGCGAGATCGGCGTCGGAACCCACCACCACGAGCGCGTCGGTCAGCAGCGAATCGATGTCCGACCTGCCCGGCCGCGCGGGCAGGGCATGCACCGCGACTCCCTCCGGCACCTGCGGTGACTCGCCCGGCCGGCCACAAACCAGCACCGTTCCGCGCACGTCATTCTCCTCGGTTAGGCTCATGCACCGGCAATTCTCGCGCGCCATCGATTTCCTGCCGTCGATTACCAGGAGTGTCACATGCCGGCCATCGTGCTGATCGGTGCCCAGTGGGGCGACGAAGGCAAGGGCAAGGCCACCGACCTGCTCGGCGACCGCGTCCAGTGGGTGGTCCGCTACCAGGGCGGCAACAACGCCGGTCACACGGTCGTGCTGCCGGACGGGCAGGACTTCGCGCTGCACCTCATCCCGTCGGGCATCCTCACGCCCGGGGTCACGAACGTGATCGGCAACGGCGTGGTGGTGGACCCCGGGGTGCTGCTCGACGAGCTGGCCGGGCTGGAGGAGCGCGGGGTCGACACGGAGCGGCTGCTCATCTCGGCCGACGCGCACCTGATCATGCCGTACCACGTGGCGATCGACAAAGTCACCGAGCGCTACCTCGGCGCGAAGAAGATCGGCACCACCGGCCGCGGCATCGGCCCGTGCTACCAGGACAAGGTGGCCCGCGTCGGCGTGCGCGTGCAGGACCTGCTGGACGAGAAGATCCTCCGGCAGAAGGTCGAGGCCGCGCTGGAGTTCAAGAACCAGGTGCTGGTCAAGGTCTACAACCGCAAGGCGCTCGACCCCGACGAGGTCACCGACACCGTGCTGGCGCAGGGCGAGCGGTTCGCGCACCGCATCGCCGACACCCGCCTGCAGCTGAACAAGGCGCTGGAACGCGGCGAGACGGTGCTGCTGGAGGGCTCGCAGGGCACCCTGCTCGACGTCGACCACGGCACCTACCCGTTCGTCACCTCGTCGAGCCCCACCTCCGGCGGCGCCAGCGCGGGCACCGGCATCGGGCCCGGCCGCATCACCACAGTGCTGGGCATCCTCAAGGCCTACACCACCCGCGTCGGCTCGGGCCCTTTCCCGACGGAGCTGCACGACGAGGCGGGCGAGAACCTGCGCAAGGCGGGGGGCGAGTTCGGCGTCACCACCGGCCGCTCCCGGCGCACCGGCTGGTTCGACGCCGTCATCGGGCGCTACGCGGTGCGGGTCAACGGCATCACCGACTACTTCCTCACCAAGCTCGACGTGCTCTCCGGGCTGGAGCGGGTGCCGGTGTGCGTCGGCTACGAGGTCGACGGCTTCCGCACCGAGGACATGCCGATGACGCAGACCGACGTGCACCACGCCGTGCCGATCTACGAGGAGCTGCCCGGCTGGTGGGAGGACATCAGCCAGTGCCGCACGTTCGACGAGCTGCCCGCCAACGCGCGCGCCTACGTCGAGCGCCTCGAGGAGCTGGTGGGCGCGCGGATCTCCGCGATCGGCGTCGGCCCCGGCCGGGAGCAGACGATCGTGCGCCACCAGTTCATCTAGGCAGCAGCTCGTCCACCGCCTCCAGCACCGCGGCGACGGCGGGGGCGTCCCTCGCGCCTCGCCGCGTGCAGGTGAGGAACCGGCGCGACGGCGCCGTGCCGCTGACGCCGACGGTGCGCACGTCGGCATCCGGCGGCAGCTGGGCGAGGTTCGGAAACAGCGCCACGCCGAGCCCGAGGTCGACCAGCGAGGCGACGAGACTGGAGTCGCACGCCTCGTGCGCGATCGTGGGGCTGAACCCGGCCGCCGAGCACGCGGCGAGCACGTGCACCCGCCACGCGTCGCCTGGTGCCCCGATGATCCACGGCTCGTCGGCCACCTCGGCGAGTTCGACGCAGCGCCGCCCGGCGAGCCGGTGGCCGCCGGGCAGCAGCAGGTGGAAGGGATCGTCCAGCAGCGGGCGCTGGTCGAACCGCGGATCGCCGACCGCCGGGTTGCCCGGGATCGCCTCCACCACCGCGATGTCGACCTCACCGTTGAACAGCAGGTCGAAGCAGCGCGGCGTCTCGGTCTCGCGCAGCCGCACCGTCAGCGCCGGGTAGCGCGCACGCAGGCGTGCGGTGGCGGGGCCGAGGAACCGGCACATCGCGGTGGGGAACCCGGCCAGCCGCACCACCCCGGCAGGCTGGTCGGCGGTGGCGTGCAGTTCCGCCTCGGCCTGCTGCCACCGGGACGCGATGGCGTCGGCGTGCGCGAGCAGGGTCCGGGCGCCGCCGGTGAGCCGCACCTTGCGCCCGTGCGGCTCCAGCAGTGGGACGCCCAGTTCCTTGCCGAGCTGGCGGATCTGCTGTGACGCCGCCGAGGGTGTCAGGTGCAGTGCCCTTGCCGCGGCGGTGACGGTGCCGTAGTAGTCGACCGCCCGCAGGACGGTGAGCCTGCGCAGGTCAATCATGTAGGCGATTCTTCACGGTCGGGTCCACGAATCCAACCTGGACCTGCACGCTGGGCGGGCCCATGCTGGCCCCATGAGCACGTGTCCGTTCTGTGGCTGGCCCGACGACGACCTCTATGCGGTGGTGTCGCGGCACCACACCCCGGAGGGCGAGACGGTCTGGACCCGCTGCGCGTGCGGCTCCCTGCAGGTCCGGGTCGTGGGTGCGGGCGGCGCCGTCGTCTCCGCGCGCGGCCGCCCTTCCCGCGAGGTCGTGCGCTGCGAGGACGGAGCTTGACCTGGAGCGCGCTCCAGGTGCGACTCTGGACAGGTGAGCTTCTACTCTCCGGCTGAGGTCACCGCGAAGACCGGGTTCAGCATCGACACGCTTCGCTACTACGAGAAGATCGGCCTGCTGCACGAGGTGGAACGCACGCCGGGCGGCCGGAGGCGGTTCTCCGAGGCCGACGTCAACCTGTTGCGGCTGCTGCGCTGCCTGCGCGACACCGACATGCCCATCGCCGACATGCTGCGGTTCGTGGAGCTGCTGCGGGGCGGCGACGCCCGCCGGGAGGAGCGGCTGGCGGTGCTGCGCGAGCACGACCGGCGGGTCACCGGCCAGATCGCGCAGCTGCACGAGCACCAGCGGCTCATCCGGCACAAGATCGCCGTGTACTCCGGCGAACCCGAATGCGACGGCGCCGCCCCCGAGGCCGCGGCTATGTCCCGGTCGTGAGGCTGCGCGCCGCCTCGACGGCGATGTCCGGGTGGTCGGCGAACAGTCCGTCGATGCCCGTGGCCAGGAACGCCTCGTGCTCGGCGAGGATGTCGCCCCACGCCGCCGGGTCGGCCGAGGAGTCGAAGTCGGCGGGCAGGAAGGCGTTCTCCGCGCGGAAGGTCCACGGGTGCACGGTCAGGCCCGCCGCGTGTGCGTCGTCCACCAGCGTCGTCGGCTCGGCGAGGTAGCCCTGCGCGTCGGTCGGGATGATCCGGTCCTTGGCGGGGCCGATGCCCTCGGCGTAGCGGGCGATCGCGGCGAGCCCCCGGGGCGTCACGAGGTCGTCGTAGGTGCGCTCGTCGCCCGAGGCCACGAAGTCGTACGGCGCGCCGGAGCCTGCGATGAGCTGCACCAGCGGCACGCGCAGCTGCCGGTCGAGCCGCTGCAGGTTGCCCACCTCGAACGACTGCACGTACACCCTCGCCCCCGGGTGGTTGAGCCCGTTGCGGTCGAGCGTGCGCACCAGCGCAGGCTCCAGCGGAAGGCCCTGCTCGGCAAAGTACGTCGGGTGCTTGGTCTCCGGGTAGATCCCGATCGGCCTGCGCAGCTCCCGGGACAGCCGCTTGGTGAGGTCGATGACCTCCTGCAGCGTCGGCACCTCGAACCGGCCGTCGTAGATCGTGTTGTTCGGCCGCAGCTGCGGGATGCGTTCCTTGGCCCGCAGCGTCTTCAGCTCGGCGAGCGTGAAGTCCTCGGCGAACCAGCCGGTGACCGGAGCGCCGTCGACGACCTTCGTGGTCTTGCGCCCGGCGAACTCCGGGTGGTCGGCCACGTCGGTGGTGCCACCGATCTCCGGCTCGTGCCTGGCGACGAGCACGCCGTCCTTGGTGGTCACGAGGTCGGGCTCGAGGTAGTCGGCACCCATCCGCGCCGCCAGCTCGTAGGCGGCCAGCGTGTGCTCCGGCCGGTAGCCGGAGGCGCCCCGGTGCGCCACGATCACCGGGCCGTCGTCGCGGCTCGCCTGCGCCGCAGCGTCGGCGCGACTCGCCGGGGTCACCACACTGGTCATGCCGAGCACCGCGAACGCGGAGAGAGCCACCAGGGCCACTCGCTGTCGAATCATGAGGACACCTTTCTCGGCGGCCACGACGGCAGGGCGACGGCCGGGCTGCCGCAGGAGGACATGCGGGTGAACGGCGGGCTACCCCCGCGGCTACCCTGGTCACCCGTGCGCGTCCTGGTTATCGGCTCCGGAGCCCGTGAGCACGCCATCGTCCTCGCCGCCTCGCACGACCCGGCGGTCACGGCGCTCGCCTGCGCGCCCGGCAACGCCGGGATCGCGGCGCTCGCCGAGCCGCTCGGCGCCGACCTCACCGATCCCAAGGCCATCGCCGGGGCGGCCGCCCGCTGGAAGGCCGACCTCGTGGTCGTCGGGCCCGAGGTGCCCCTCGTCGCCGGCGCCGCCGACGCGGTGCGCGCCG
This sequence comes from Prauserella muralis, assembly GCF_003202285.1. GTDB lineage: Bacteria > Actinomycetota > Actinomycetes > Mycobacteriales > Pseudonocardiaceae > Prauserella_B > Prauserella_B muralis. Next base: position 727,441 of record NZ_MASW01000001.1, on the reverse strand, counting down.
AGGGCATCGCGTGCTTCGGCCCCTCGGCCGCCGCCGCCCGCATCGAGGGCTCGAAGGCCTTCGCCAAGGACGTGATGGCCGCCGCCAAGGTGCCGACGGCCCGCAGTGAGGTGGTCGACAACCCGGCCCACCTCGACACCGCCCTCGCCCGCTTCGGCCCCACCTGGGTGGTCAAGGACGACGGCCTCGCCGCGGGCAAGGGCGTCGTCGTCACGCAGGACCTGCCGGAGGCGCGCAAACACGCGCTGATGCTGCTCGACGGCGGCCACCCGGTGCTGCTCGAGTCGTTCCTGGACGGGCCGGAGGCCTCGCTGTTCTGCCTCGTGGACGGCCACACCGTGGTGCCGCTGCTGCCCGCGCAGGACTTCAAACGGGTCGGCGATGGCGACGCGGGACCCAACACCGGCGGCATGGGCGCCTACGCGCCGCTGCCGTGGGCGCCGCCGAACCTGGTCGACGACGTCGTCGCCACCATCGTGCAGCCGGTGGTGGACGAGCTCGCCGCGCGGGACGCCTCGTTCTCGGGGCTGCTCTACGCCGGGCTCGCGCTGACCTCCGACGGCCCGCAGGTGATCGAGTTCAACTGCCGTTTCGGCGACCCGGAGACCCAGGCCGTGCTGGCCCTGCTGCGCACGCCGCTGGCCGGCCTGCTGCACGCCACCGCCACCGGCACGCTCGCCGGGCAGCCGCCGCTGGAGTGGGCCGACGGCGCGGCCGTCACCGTGGTCGTCGCGGCCGACGGCTACCCCGGCAAGCCGCGCACGGGCGACGTCATCACCGGCAGCGAGGGTGAGGGTGTGCTGCACGCGGGCACCCGCCGCCGCGACGACGGCGCCGTCGTGTCCAGCGGCGGCCGGGTGCTCTCGGTCGTCGGCACGGGCGCCGACCTGGAGGAGGCCCGCTCCGAGGCCTACGAGCGGATCGGCAGGATCAACCTGCCCGGCGCCCACCACCGGACCGACATCGCGCTGCGCGCATCCCGCGGCGAGGTCGCGATTCCCGCCGGCTAGGACTCCGCCGGAGAAACCGGGAACCGGTCCCGGGTGCGGTCCGTCCAACTTCAGGTCGCCGTCACAGTCGCCTTGGTAGCCTGCGCTCGGAGATGAGTCAGCTACCGGCCGTAGCAGGGGGTGCGCGCATGGCAGGCAACACCGAGCAGGCCGAGCCGACGTCGTTCGACCTGGGTTCCGTGTTCCGCGGCGGTGCCGGCGTGTCCGCGCTCGCGTCCAGCGTGCCCGCCGTCCCCGCGGCCAGGGACATCGAGATCGCGCCGGACAAGGTCCTCGACGTCGCCAGCATCATCGAGGACCAGGCCGAGGAGCTGCAGCGCAAGCTCGCCGAGCACCTCGGTGCGTTGCGCATCCAGCCGCCCTCCGAGGACACCGTCTCCACCCATGCCGTCCAGGCGTGGAACCAGGTCGTCGCGGGCGGCGAGGGCTCCTACGAGCGCAGGGTCCGCGCGTACGTGCAGGGCCTGCGCGACCTCGCCGGGCAGCTGCGCGAGGCGAGCAAGCGGTACCAGCTCAGCGAGCAGGAGAAGGCCGAGGCCTTCGGTGACCGGCGTGTCCACGAGGCGTAGCCTCGCGCTGCTCGGCTGCGCCGCGGTCCTGCTGACCGGCTGCACGAGCACCGAGGGCGGCACCCCCAGCCCAGCATCCGGAGACCGGGCCCGGCCCAGCGAGCCGCAGCGCCGACCCGCGGAGCTCTCGCTGGAGGGCGTCGACCCCTGCACCCTGTTCACCGGAGCCCAGCTCGACGAGCTGAAGGTCAACAGCGTGCCGCGCACCACCGACGAGGGCAGGGACGGACCCACCTGCTCGCTCGACGCCGACCGCACGCCGCCCTACCACAGCTTCTACGTGGAGGCCGTGCCCGCCGACCTGCGGGAGTGGATCGACGGTGACCGGCACAAGGACGTCATGACCAGCGACAGCATCGACGTGCTCGGCTTCCCGGCGCTGGTCACGCACGCCAGGGACGGTGCGGCGAGCGACTGCGAGACGCTGGTCGGCGTCGCCGAGGGACACACCCTGCGCACCCAGATGTACCCGCTCGACCCGAGCGCGTTCACCCAGCGCCAGATGTGCGACCTGGCCACGCGGGTGGCGACGCTCGCGGTGCAGAACCTTCAGGCCACGAGGTAAGGACCCGGCATGGACAACGTCGACATTCCCGCCCTCGCCGAGCGGATCAGCGAGCACCGGTTCACCGGCTACACCGACAACATGCTCGCCGACGAGATCGACCGGTTCCGCTCCGGGCCCGGCCCCGCGGGCATCAGCGCGGCGGTGGACGCGCTGAAGGCCGTGGGGCAGGCCCTCACCGAGACCGAGCGGACGCTGAGAACCGAACTCGGCAAGCTCGGCGTGCGATGGCACGGCGACGCGGCCGAGGCCGCCCGTGCGGTGTTCTCCGGGCAGGCGGACTTCTCCGGCGAGGCCACCGAGAAGGTCAACGACTCCGCCGAGCGCATCTTCGCGCAGGGCGAGGCGTTCAACCGCACCCTGCACAAGCTGCCGGACGCGCAGACCCTGCGGGAGGGCGCCGGCGGCTACGGGCTGTGGGACTCCATGGCGAGCCTGCTCGGCTTCGAGACCGACAACACCCGCAGGGTCCAGGCCGCGCGGGAGGCCCGCCAGCAGGCGGTCGAGGCACTCGACGACTACGCCAGGGACAGCGGCGAGAACCTGCAGGGCTTGCAGGAGCTGGCCTCACCGCAGGCCGTCCACGCCGACACCGGGCCGCGGCTGCCCGGCTCGGTCGACGCGGGCGGAGGTCCCGGCGACGTCACCACCACCGCTGGTGCCACGGACGCGCCGGCGAGCGCCCCGGCGCCCGGGCAGGCCCCGCCCGCCAGGCCGCAGGCCGCGCCCGCCGCGGGCGTGAGCTACCACGCGGCCACCCCGGCCCTTGGCCTGCCCGCCCAGCAGCCACCGGCCAGAACCACCGGCACCGCACGCCCCGCCGCCACCCCCGCGCAGCCGGCGGCGCCCAGCAGCGCGCCCACCACCCCGGCCGCCTCGGCAGGCGGGGTCACCGGCGTCGCGGGCGTGAGCAGGCAGGCGCAGCAGCCCTCGTCCGGCACGCACCCCTCGCCCGGCACGGGAGGCACCGCCACCCCGGCCGTGCCCGGAGCACCTGGCACGTCAGGCACGCCAGGCACCGGCGGCCTTCCCGGCACTCCCGGTGCGGGCCCGGCGGAGCGCCCCTCGGGCGGCGCCGTCGGCTCCGGCAAGGCACCCGTCCCCGGCGCGGGTGTGCCCGGCAAGCTCGGCGGCGGGGTGCCCGGTGCCGTCCAGGGCGCCACCCCGGGTACGCCGGGAACCCCCGGAGTCCCCGGCGCCACTCCGCCGCCCGCGGCCGGGCTCGTGGGCGGCAAGCCCGCCGCGCCCGGCGGCGGAGCGGCCTCCGACGACCAGCAACTCGCCCGGGGCAAGTCCGTCGGCGCCGGGCCGCAACCGGCGTCCCCGGTCACCGGCAGCGCGGGTGGCGGCGGCTTCGGCGCCCCGCCCAGGGCGGGTGCCTCGTTCAACGACCTCGGCGCCGGCGCGGCCGCGATCGGCGCGGGCGGTGTCGCGGGCGCGCTGAGCGGCGACGGTGAACGCCGGGGCCGCGGTGTCGGGCGCAGCGCTCCCGGCGCCGCCCGCTCGCCGCACCAGCTGGCGATGGGCGACCTGCCGGAGGAGGAGGCCCGCGCCCAGCGCAACTCACAGCGCCTTGCCCCCGGCTCCGAGCCCCGGCGCGGCGGCTACCTGGAGAAGGCGTCCGGGCCGGAGGAGGACGAGCTCGGGCACGTGCGCCGGTTCGGCGTCGAGGACAGCGACCTGTTCACCGACCAGCGCATGGTCAGCCCGGACGTCATCGGCGACGACGACACGGACGGGCGCCGGTGACGGCTGCCGGTGGAGGCGGCAGCATCGTGCTGTCCACCCTCGAATTCGACATGCTCTGGGAAGCCGAGCGGCTGCCCGAGCGGCACGTGACCCTCGACGTTGCCAGCCCCGGCGTCACCCGCACCGAGCGGGCGCGGCTGGTGGAGCAGGCATGGGACTCGCTCGCACGGCGGCGGCTGGCCAGGGGGAGGCAGGCTTCGGCCGACGTCGTCGACCTGCTGAACCTGTTCGCGCACCCCAAGGTCAGCGTGGACCTGTGGATCTGGGCCGACCGGCGGATCTCCGGGCTCGCCGCGAGCGTCGGCGGCCAGGCCCTGCTCGGCGTCGTCGACGGCGACGAGGTGTGGCTGATCCCGGCACGGGACTCCTCACTGGCCGAGACGGCCGTGTCCGTCGCCGGGGACCGGGCGCCCGGGGTCGGGCGCTCGGTGAGCGTGCCCCACGACGTGCTCGTCGCCGCCGACGCCGAGGCCCGCGGTGACGCGAAGGCGCTCGTCACCGCCCTCGAGGATCGCGGCGTCGAGCTGTGGCAGGCACAGGAACTCGCGGGGATGCTCATCGGCATGGCCACCCGCGGCCAGTTCGGCGCGCAGCGGGCGGGCCGCGACGGTCGCGTCCGGCGGGCGGGCCGGGTCGTCGCCTTCCACGACACCGACGCGGGCCGCTACCTGTTCGAGGTGCGCCCCGGCGCCGACGGCCGCCCCTGGGCCACGGTCGCCCCCGCCGACAACACCCTGCTGGCGCAGCGGGTGTGGGAGTTGCTGGACGAGGTGTGAGCCGCCCAGCGCGGTCGTACAGTTGGCGCGGAACCGCCGAGGGGATGGCCGCGTCGAACCGGCGGATGACATGGGGTGTGAAGGGGAGGACACAGCTGTGCCCGTCTACGACGCAGACTCGATGCTCCTCACCGCGGGCAAGGTCGACAAGCTCGCCGAGGACTTCCGGGCAGCGAAGGCGAAGCTGAAGGGCGTCGAGGGCGAAAGCCCGTTCGGAGAGGTCGAGGACGAGCACGACCCCGACCGGGTGGACGGCGCGCTCGGCTCGTTCACCAGCGGAATGCAGGGCGAGTTCGAGACCGCCGCGGGCCTCATGTCGGCCGCGAGCACCGCGCTGCGCGACGCCGTGGCCGCGATGACCGAGGCCGACCACGTGGCCGCCGACAACCTCACGCTGCGGGAGGGGTCGTGACCGGCGCGGGCCTACCTGCCGAGTGGTCGCAGGTCGAGTCGAGGGCCGCGAAGGTCGAGAAGGTCAACCCCGGCGAGATCCAGGCGGTGGCGCGGCAGTTCGACGAGGCGTCCCGCAACGCGGGCGACCACACGTCGGGTCTGAAGAACGCGGCCGCGCCGCTGCAGGACGGCGGCGTGTGGGCGGGCCCGGCCGCCGACGCCTTCTTCGACTACGTCGCCAAGGTCGCGGCGGCCGGCGACCGCGTGCGCGACAGGCTCGACGAGGCCGCCCGTGAGCTGACGTCGCTGCAGCAGACCCTGTCCGACCTCAAACGGCAGATCCAGAGCACCAAGGCCGACGCCCGCAGGGCCATCGACGACCGCAACGAGCAGGCCGAGACCGAGGCGCAGGCCGCGCGCACCGCGATGGAGCAGTTCACCAGCGGCGCGCGGGACACTCCGCCGTCACCCACCGCGGAGGAGATCATCGATAGGGCAGGCCGCGCCAACTCCCGGACCGCCCAGGACGCGGCCGAGCGCATCGACGCGCTGCTGCGGCAGTCCAACGACGCGATCAAGCGCGCGCAGCGGCTGATGAAGACCGAGATCGACGGCGGCTTCTCCAGCGTGCCGCCGCCGGGCTCGGGTGGGTCGCAGATGGCCTCCACCGGCGGCATCAGCGGCGGCGGCGACTACAGCGGCGGGGGAGGCTCCGGAGGGGGCGGCGGTGCCGGCGGCGGTGGCGGTTCCGCGGGCGGACTCGGCGCGAGCGGCGGCCCGCCGTCGAGCGGCCCTCCTCCCGGCAACGTCGACCAGTGGATCCGGGAGGCCATCAAGATTCTCCAGGCCAACGGCATCCCGGTGACCGAGGAGAACATCGACGAGATCTGGACGATCATCGAGAAGGAGTCCGGCGGCGACCCGCACGCCATCAACCTCTGGGACAGCAACGCCGCGAAGGGCACCCCGTCGAAGGGGCTGATGCAGTGCATCGACCCGACCTTCGACGCCTACAAGCTGCCAGGGCACGGCGACATCTACAACCCGGTGGACAACATCATCGCCGGTGTCCGCTACACCTTCGACCGCTACGGCGGCTTCGAAGGGCACCCCGGTCTGGCCTCGATGGCGTCGGGCGGCGGCTACCAGGGCTACTAGCGCGCCGAGCGACCGCACGCCGCTGAGCGGGGGGCTCGGCACGCTACCGTGGCCGCATGGTGGACTTCGCGCCGTTTCCCGGCCCGGCCCAGCGCGCGGACGTGGCGCCGTTCCACGTCATGGAGGTGCTCTCGGCGGCGCAGGCCCGCCAGCGCACGCACGGCGACGTGATCGCGCTCTGCGCGGGCCAGCCCACCGCGGGCGCACCGCAGCCGGTGCTCGCCGCGGCGGAGCGGGCGCTGCGCGGCGACCTCGGCTACACCGTGCAGCTCGGCATCCCGGAACTGCGGGAGGCCATCGCCGCGCACTACGAACGCGGCTACGGGCTGGAGGTCGGCCCGCAGGACGTCATCGTCACGACGGGCTCGTCGGGCGGGTTCCTGCTGTCGTTCCTCTCGGCGTTCGAGGCGGGCGACCGGGTCGCGATGGCGCGGCCCGGCTACCCCGCCTACCGCAACCTGCTCGCCGCGCTCGGCTGCGAGGTGGTCGAGTTCGCCACCGACGAGAGCACCCGCTTCCAGCCGACCACCGACCTGCTCGACGAGCTGGGTCCGATCCAGGGGCTGATCGTGGCCAGCCCCAGCAACCCCACCGGCACCGTGCTGCCGCCCGGGGAGCTGGCGGCCATCGCGGGCTGGTGCTCCTCCCGCGGCGTGCAGCTGGTCAGCGACGAGATCTACCACGGCATCTCCTACGAGGCCGAGCTCGGCTGCGCCTGGCAGACCTCCACCGAGGCGCTGGTGCTCGGCTCGTTCTCCAAGTACTTCGCCATGACCGGCTGGCGGCTCGGCTGGATGCTCGTGCCGCAGCGGCTGCACCGCGCCGTGGACGTGCTCACCGGCAACTTCAACATCTGCCCTCCCGCGCTGGCCCAGCAGGCGGCCGTCGCCGCGTTCACGCCGGAGTCCTACGCCGAGCTCGACGGGCACGTCGCGCACTACCGCGCCAACCGGGACCTGCTGCTCAAGGGTCTTGCCGAGATCGGCCTCGACCGGGTGGCGCCCGTCGACGGAGCCTTCTACGCCTACGTGGACGTCTCCGCGCACACCGACGACAGTCTCAGCTGGTGCCAGCGGCTGCTGGCCGACACCGGCGTCGCCATCACCCCGGGCATCGACTTCGATCCGGTGGAGGGCGGCCGGTTCGTGCGGTTCTCCTTCGCGGGCGACTCCGGTCAGCTCGCCGAGGGCGTGCGCAGGCTCGGCGACTGGCTGTAGCCGCACACCGGTCGGGGGGAACCCCGAGTTTTCCCTGAACGTTGACCGAGCGGAGAGCTTTTTCGTGCCGCCGCGTGCCAACCTGGATCACGAGGCCGCATGGCTTCCCTAGTGCAGCGGAGGAAAGGTCATGTTCTGGAAGATCGTCGGCGCACTGCTCCTGGCCTGGGTCGCGTTCATGGTGATCGGCTCCGTTGTCGGGTTCCTCGTCAAGGCCGTGTTCTGGATCGCGCTCATCGGTGGCGCGGTCTTCCTCGGCACCGCGGCCTACGGCGCGATCAAGGGCGGCAAGACCAACAAGCAGATCCGCTCCTAGGCCCCACCGCGCATGTCGCTCGTCATCGGGGTGTTGTCGCTCCTGCTGACGGTGGCGTTCGTCGGCGCGGGCGGGGCGCGGCTCGCCGGTGCGGAGCCGTTGCGCGGTTATGCCGAGCACCTGGGCATCTCGGCGCGGGGCAACCGCGCGATCGGAGCACTGGAGCTGGCCGCGGCGGCGGGGCTGATCGTCGGTTTCTGGTTCCGCCCGGTCGCGCTCGCCGCGTCCATCGGGCTCGTGCTGATGATGATCGGCACGGTGTTCCGGCACGTGCGAGCGCGTGACCCGGTCGCCGTCGCCTCACCGGCCACGACGCTCGGCGTGCTGGCCGTCGCCAACGCCGTGCTGCTCGGCCTCGCCTGAAACGTCGGGCCCTACACCGCCGCGGCGGTGTAGGGCCCGAGCCAGCGATGGGCACGCAGGCCCGCCGCGCGGGCACCGTCCACATTGGCCTGCTTGTCGTCGAAGAACAGGCAGTCGGCGGGATCGGCGCCCAGCCGGGCCAGCAGCACCTCGAAGATCGCGCTGTCCGGCTTGGCGATGCCGAGGTCGCCGGAGAACACCAGCTCCCTGAAGTGCCGCGCCCACGGCTGCCGTTCGGCGAAGCGCGCGAACGACACCGGGGCGTTGGACAGCAGCGCCAGCGCCGAGCCTGCCTCGGCCAGCGCCTCCAGCAGTTCCACCGTCGAGGGCTCCACGTGCGACCAGCCCTCGATGTCCAGGCGGGTCAGCTCGTCGGACAGCACGGTGTCCACGTCGACGCCCACCGTCGCGCCGACGGCCTGCCAGTACAGCGCGTCGCTCGCTCCCCGGTCGTAGGCGTCGCGGCAGGCCCAGTACGCGGGCTCGAACGTCTCGGCGGGCACGCCCATCCGCGCCGCCAGTTTCGGGATCGCCTCCGTGCGGGAGCAGAGCACCTCGCCGTAGTCGAACACCAGCCAGCGGGTCGTCACCGGTTCAGCTCCTTGATCCGGGTCAGTGCGTCGTCGACATCGGCCGCCGTCACGTCGCGGTGGGTGACGAAGCGGACCATCCCGGCCATCGGCAGCGCCAGCACGCCGCTGCCGCGCAGCTGGTCGAGGGTCAGCGCCACGTCCGGTACGCGGGCCAGCACGATGTTGGTCTGCGGCTCCGTGGTGTCCCAGCCCAGCTCGCGCAGGCCGGTGGCCAGCGCTCGCGCGTTGGCGTGGTCCTGTGCGAGGTCGCCGATGCGGTCGAGTGCGAGCAGCCCCGCGGCGGCCAGCACGCCACCCTGGCGCACCCCGCCACCGAGCATCTGCCGCATCCGCCGCGCCTGCTCGACGAACTCCTCGCCGCCCGCCACCACCGAGCCCACCGGGGCGCCGAGGCCCTTGCTGAAGCACGCCGACACGGTGTCGACACCGACGGTCAGTGCCGCGGGTGGCAGGCCCAGCGCGGCCGCCGCGTTCCACAGGCGTGCGCCGTCGAGGTGCACGGTCAGCCCGGCACCGCGTGCGGCCGCGACCAGCTGGGCGTGCTCGTCGGGCGGGGTGATGGCGCCTCCGGCCGCGTTGTGGGTGTTCTCCAGGCACAGCAGCGTGGTGTGCAGCGCGTAGTAGGGCCCCGTGCGGGTGCCCGCCGAGGCACGCACCGCGCGCGGAGAGGGTCTGCCGGGGCCGCCGTCGTGGTCGAGGGGCTCCGGCATGCCACCCGCCAGCCACGCGGCCGAGCCGAGCTCGTTGTTCAGCACGTGCGCGCCGCGCGTGGCCAGGAAGCGGTCGCCCCGGTGCAGGTGGATCGACAGGGCGATGAGGTTGGCCATGGTGCCGCTCGGCGTCCACAGGGCCGCCTCGGCGCCGAGCAGGTCCGCGGCTCTCTCCTCGAGCGCGCGCACGGTGGGATCGGTGTCGATGACGTTGTCGGCGACCTCCGCTCTGGCCATGGCCGCGCGCATCTCCTCATCCGGCCGGGTGACGGTGTCGGAGCGGAAGTCGAGCGGCGGAGTGCTGGCGAAGGTCACGGTCCGATCACATCACATCGTTAGTTGATCTCACAATGGAGTCCGCCCGCGCGCGATCTCGCGCGGGCGTGCAACCGTGGAGGCCGCCACTTCCGTCCAGTCATCGACAACACAACCGACCGGGGAACCATCCGCGTGGACCACCGCGACGAGCAGGAGTTCGCGGAGTACTTCGCCGCGAGGCGAGACTCCGTGCGCAGAACCGCGTACCTGCTCTGCGGCGACTGGCACCGGGCCGACGACCTGGCGCAGACGGCGTTCGTGGCGCTGCACCGGCGGTGGCGCAAGATCCGCGACCGCGCCGCCACCGACGCCTACCTGCGCACGACGCTGGTCCGCGCGGCGATCGACGAGTCCCGGCGGCCGTGGCGACGCGAGCGGTACACCGACACCCCGCCCGAGCCGCCACCGTCGGCCGACCCGCTCGCCGACCGGGTGGCGACGCGAGAGGACCTGCTGGCGGGCCTGCGCAGGGTGCCGCCGAGGCAGCGCGCGGTGCTGGTGCTGCGCTACTTCGAGGGGCTCGACGTCAGCGGCGTCGCCAAGGTGCTCGGGTGCAGCGAGGGCAACGTCAAGAGCCAGACCGCGCGGGGGCTCGCCAACCTGCGGGACGTACTGGGTGAGGAGGTGGACACGCATGGATGAGCGGGACCTGAAGGAGCTGTTCCGGGACGCGCCGGGCGAGCCGCCGCCGCCCCGGTTCACCGCCGCCGACGTGGCCGCCGCCTCCCGGCGCGCCACCGCGAGGCGACGCAACACCATCGCGGGAGTGGCCGCCGCCGTCGTCGTGCTCGCGGGAGGAACTGCGGGCATCCTGGGAGCAGTGCTCAGCCCCGGGCAGGGCGAGTCGGCGTCGCAGGCGCAGGCGCCCGCCATGGGCGAGGCCTCCGGCGACGTCAGGGGCCAGGAGCAACCCGGGCCGTCGCAGGAGCGTCCCCTGAGCACGGACGCGGAAGGCTTCCCGCGGACCTCGCCGAAGCAGGGCGGCGAGGCGAGCGGGGAGGCCGGCCGGCAGGCCGGCAGCACCTCCGGGTGCGACAAGGTCGACCGGGAGCTCGCCACCGCCCTCGCTGGCGAGCTCCCGGTCACCGCCGAGACCGGGGCGCGGCCCGGTCGTGTGTGTCCGACGGGCTCGCGCTCCGCGGGGTTCCCGGTCGACGGCGGAACGATCACGGCGGTGCTCGTGCCGGGCAGGGACGTGCCGAGCGTGGCGGACCAGCCGGAGGGCACCCGCACCGCCCACAGCGCCACCGCGGGCGGCGGCACCGTGCTGGTCGTGAGCACCCCGGCGGACGGCGCGGCGTCCGCGCCGCTGGCCGGTGACCTCGATCGCATCGCGGTGGCGCTCGCCAGGCGCTTCTAGAACGGGGAGTGGCAAACTAGCCCGCCATGACGTCAGCAGCGAGCACGCCGAAAGGTGAACGCAGGCGGGCGGCCCTGGTGACGGCCGCGGCCGAGCTGCTGTTCGAGGGCGGCTTCGACGCCATCCGGCACCGCGCCGTCGCCGAGCGGGCCGGCCTGCCGCTGGCCTCCACCACCTACTACTTCGACTCGCTCGACGACCTCATCTACGCGGCGATGGAGCACTACGGGCGTTCGGAGCTGGCGCGGGGCCGGGCGCAGCTGGCCGGGCTCAGCACCGAGCACCGCGGCACGGAGACGCTCGTGGAGCTGGTGCTCGACCAGCTGCTCGGCGAGGACGCCGAGTACGAGGCCGTGCTGCTGCGCTACGAACGCCTCGTCGCCACGGGGCGGCGACCGTATCTGCGGCCACTCATGCGCACGCTCGCGGCCGAGCTGAGGGAACTGCTGACCGAGATCTTCGCCAGGTCGGGCGTCGCCATCGACGCGCGACGGCTCGAACAGCTCATCGCGCTGGTCGATGGCGCGGTGGTGAACGCGCTCATCGAGGTGGACCCCGACCCGAGGGCCGCCGCGGCGCGCATGCTGAGGGCCGCACTGGGCTGAAGCCGGGACAGTGCTCGGGGTGGCCGACGGACCCTGCGCTGCACCTGTGACCTGCGTCGCCGGTTAGCCTGGCTGGCGTGACGGACAAGCCTCGTATCCCGAACGTGCTCGCGGGCCGCTACGCCTCGCCGGAGCTGGTCGAGCTGTGGTCGCCGGAGCGCAAGGTCATGCTGGAGCGCGAGCTGTGGCTGGCCGTGCTCAGGGCGCAGAGCGAGCTCGGGGTCGAGGTGCCCGGCGGCGTCCTCGCCGACTACGAGCGGGTGCTCGGCGAGGTGGACCTCGCCTCGATCGCCGCCCGCGAGCGCGTCACCCGGCACGACGTGAAGGCGCGCATCGAGGAGTTCAACGCCCTCGCCGGGCACGAGCACGTGCACAAGGGCATGACCTCGCGCGACCTCACCGAGAACGTCGAGCAACTGCAGCAGCGCCGCTCGCTGGAGCTGCTGCGGCAGCGGGCGGTCGCGGTGCTGGCACGGCTGGGGTCGCTGGCCGCCGAGCACGCCGGGCTGGTGCTGGCAGGCCGCTCCCACAACGTCGCCGCGCAGGCCACGACGCTGGGCAAGCGGTTCGCCACCGCGGCCGACGAGCTGCTGGTCGCCTTCGAACGCCTCGACGAGCTCATCGCCCGCTACCCGCTGCGCGGCATCAAGGGCCCGGTGGGCACGGCGCAGGACATGCTGGACCTGCTGGGCGAGCCCGGCAGGCTGGAGCAGCTGGAGTCCCGGGTCGCCACGCACCTCGGATTCGACCGCAGGTTCACCAGCGTGGGCCAGGTGTACCCGCGCTCACTGGACTTCGACGTGCTGTCCACGCTCGTGCAGGTGGCGGCGGCGCCGTCGAGCCTGGCGAAGACGATCCGCCTGATGGCGGGCCACGAGCTGGTCACCGAAGGTTTCCAGCCCGGCCAGGTGGGTTCCTCGGCGATGCCGCACAAGATGAACACCCGCTCGTGCGAGCGGGTCAACGGGCTCGCCGTGGTGCTGCGCGGGCACCTGTCGATGGTCGGCGAGCTGGCCGGTGACCAGTGGAACGAGGGCGACGTGTCCGACTCGGTGGTGCGCAGGGTCGCGTTGCCGGACGCGTTCTTCGCGCTCGACGGGCTGCTGGAGACCTTCCTGACGGTGCTGGACGAGTTCGGCGCCTTCCCCGCCGTGATCGACAGGGAACTGGCGCGCTACCTGCCGTTCCTGGCGACCACCAAGGTGCTCATGGCGTCCGTGCGCGCCGGGGTCGGCAGGGAGACCGCCCACGAGGCGATCAAGGAGCATGCCGTGGCCGTCGCGCTGGCGATGCGCGAGCAGGGACAGTCGGAGAACGACCTGGTCGACCGGCTCGCCGCCGACGAGCGGCTGCCGCTGGACCGGCCCGCGCTCGACGCGCTGCTCGCCGACCGCCTCTCGTTCACCGGGACGGCGGCCGCGCAGGTCGAGGCAGTGTGCGCGCGCGTCGACGACCTCGTGAAACGATTCCCCGATGCCGCCGCGTACCGACCAGCCCCGATCCTGTAGCGCGACTGTGTTCCAGCACCCAAGATGTGGGACAACGTGGACCGCCCTGTGGGCGTCTGTCAGGATCGTGCCCATGGGCAGTGACTCGATCGCGCTGGTGCAGCGCCGGCACGTCGATAGCTGAGGCCGCGGATGCATTCCTTGCTGCTGTTCGGCCTGGCCGGTTTCCTGGCCCAGCTCGTGTCGGGCACGCTCGGCATGGGCTACGGCATGACCTCCACCACGGCGCTCGTGGCGTTCGGCACCGCCCCGGCCATCGCCTCGGCGTCGGCCCACTTCGCGCAGGCGGGCACGTCGCTGGCGTCCGGTCTCTCGCACTGGAAGTTCCGCAACATCGACTGGCGCACGGTCGGCATCCTCGCCGTGCCCGGCGCCGTCGGTTCCGTGCTCGGCGCGTTCGTGCTGGTGTCGCTGTCCGTGGACTTCGCCAGCGTGTGGATCAGCACCATCCTGTTCCTGCTCGGGATGTACGTGCTGGTCCGGTTCGCGTTCCTCAAGCTCGGCAAGCTGATCACCGACAAGCGGCCGGGCGCCCGGTTCCTCGGTCCGCTCGGGTTCATCGCCGGGTTCATCGACTCCACCGGCGGTGGCGGCTGGGGCCCCGTGGCCACCACGACACTGCTGTCCAGCGGCAGGCTGGAGCCGCGCAAGGTGGTCGGCTCGGTGGGCGCGGCCGAGTTCGTCGTCACGGTGGCCGCGAGCGTGGCCTTCCTCATCGCGCTGTCCCACGAGGGAATGGACTGGACGGTCGTCGCCGGGCTGCTCATCGGTGGTGTGATCGCCGCACCGATCGGGGCGTGGCTGACCCGCCACATGCCGCCGCGCCTGCTCGGCATCGCCGCCGGCGCGCTGACCATCCTCACCAACGGCTGGCTGGTGCTGCGCGTGCTGGGGGCGTCGAAGCCCGCCATCGCCGTCGTCTACGTCGGCCTCGTGACGCTGATCGCCGCCGCCGTGCTGTCGGGCCTGCGCTCCATGCGCGAGGAGAAGCGCATCAACGCCCTGGTCGGTGAGGACGAGCCGAGCGAGGAGCGCGCCCGCCGCTGAGCGGCAGGCGCCACCGACGTCGCCCTTTCACCAGGAACTCACCTCGGGGTCAACCCGCGGTCATCCCCGTAGTGCCTCATGGAGGCATGGAAGCGTCCCTGCTGGTGTCGCTGTCCGGGATCGGCGCCCGGACGCTGCACCGTTGCGCCGACCTGGCCGCCGAGCTCGACCGGCGAGGGGTTCCGCTGTCGATGCTGTTCACGCCCAGCACGGGTCACGGCTCGCCGGGCGCGCTGGCCTGGCTGCGGCAGCGGGCAGGCCAGGGCGACGCGGTGCTGCTGCACGGCTACGACCACCGGATCCGGGCGGAGTTCGCGGCACTGCCCGCCCACGAGGCGAGGCTGCGGCTGATCGCGGCCACGGCGTCGCTGGACAGGGCGGGGCTGCGGACCACCGCGTTCGCGCCGCCGCGCTGGCGGGTCTCGCGGGGCACGCTGGAGGCGCTGCGGCACCACGGTTTCTCGCTGTGCGCCGACCTGTCGGCGGTGCGCGACCTGCGCACGGGGCGGACGTGGCGGGCACGGGTGCAGGGCTTCGGCAGCCAGGGTCAGCGCACGGAGACGGTGCGCTGCTTCGCCCTGGTGCTCAGTGCCGGGCGGGCGGCACGGAAGGGCGGCCTCGTGCGGCTGGGCGTCGACACCGCCGACCTGGCGCGGCCGGGCAGGCGGCAGGCGTTCCTCGATGCCGTGGACCTGGCGCTGGAGCAGGGCGCGGCCGGACGCACCTACCCGTCGCTCACAGCCGCACCGGCTCAGCCCGCGGCAGCACCCTGACCTCGGTGCCGTCGGGCGCGAGGTTGGTGAACAGCCCGTAGTGCAGCTCCGGCTTGGCCAGCACCGCCTCGTGGATGGGCACGGCGATGCGGGGCGCGACGGCACGCAGGTAGTCCACCGCCTCGCCCGCCTTGAGCCACGGCGCGCCGGTGGGCAGGCCGAGCACGTCGATGCGCTGGTCGGGCACGAAGAACGAGTCGCCGGGGTGGTAGAACGCGCCGTGGCCGATCACGAAGCCGACGTTGGGCACGACGGGGATGTCGGCGTGGATCGTGGCGTGCTGGCCGCCGACGACGTTCACCGCCGTGCCGCCGATCTCGAAGGCGTCACCGGGCTGCGCGGTGCGCGAGGCCAGGCCCAGCTTCTCCACGGTGGCGGCGGTGCCCGGGTCGGTGACGAGCTGTGCGCCCGGGTTGGCTTCCAGCAGCGCGGGCAGCTTCTCCGAGTCGATGTGGTCGAAGTGCTGGTGGGTGATCAGTACGGCGTCGAGGTCGCGTTGCGTCTCGAACCCGGTGGAGAACGCACCGGGGTCGAACAGAAGCCGCGCGCCGTCGGTCTCCACCAGCACACAGGAATGTCCGAAGTGGACGATTTGCATCGGTTCTCTCCCCTGGGTCGACGGCTGTCCACCCTACGCGCGGAGCAGGGCGTCACCAAGGGCAGCGCCGGCTACCGGAGGTAGCGCTCGGACTCGGCGAGCAGGACGACGGCATTGCCCGCCTTCGTCACCAGCCCCTCGAACGCGTCGCGGTCGCGGTTCACCCCGGCCTCGAACGCGGAGACGGTGGGCCACCACAGTTGCCGTGCGCCGAGGAAGGGCGGGTCGTCGCCGTGCACGGCCCGTGAGGGGTGGTTGCGGACGTGCCGGAACGCCCCGATCCGCCTGCCCAGCCCGGCGTCCTCCTCGCCCGCCCAGTGCGGGTTGCCGTCGCGCCGCACGAACTGCAGCAGCTTCGCCGACACGGGACGGTCGAGGTGCAGCCACAGGGCGTCGGCGTGGGTGGCGCCGTCCTGCTCGCTGATCCGCGGGGTGAGCACCTCCTCCTCCGTCTGGAACACCTCCAGGCGGGACAGGTCGACGAACTTCGGCTCGTCCGGTTCGACGTGCCGCCGGTAGTACGGCTCCTCCCCGAAGCCGGCCGCGTCCTGCGCGGTGTCGAAGGCCACCTCCGTCACCCCGTCGAACTCGGCCTGGCCGTCGCCGAGCAGGTTCGTGTGCGTCTGGTGGCTGAGCACGTAGCCGCGCACGGTGGGGACCCGGCTTTCCAGGGTGGCGTGGGGATGCCGCCAGTGATCGTGGAACTCCCGCGGCGAGACGCCGTCGGCGCGCGGGGCAAGGGCGAAGAAGTGGATCATCTCGGGTTCCTCGGGCCGTCGGGTCGTCGCTGGTGCGTCGTTCCTCGTGCGGGTTCCCCGCCTCGTGCTGTGCCATGCTGGCGGTAGGGACGAAGTAGTTGGCAAGGCGCCAGCAAGCCGCCTAGGCTTGCGCCCGAGCCGACCTGATGGAGGCACGATGACCACTGCGCCCACGGCCGGACCGGCGACGGAGACCTTCGACTCGCTCAACCCGGCGACCGACGAGGTGATCGGCACTTATCCGGTGCACGGCGCCGACCAGGTGCGGGCGGCGGTGGGCCGGGCCCGGCAGGCAGCCGCCTGGTGGGACTCCCTCGGCTTCGACGGCCGCGCGGAGCGGCTCGCCCGCTGGCGGGGCATCCTGGCGCGCAGGCTTCCCGAGCTGTGCGAGGTGGTGAGCCGCGAGACCGGCAAGCCCCGCGGCGACGCGCAACTGGAGATCGTGCTCGCCATCGAGCACCTCGCCTGGGCCGCGAAGAACGCGCGCAAGGTGCTCGGCCGCAAGCGCAGGGCACCCGGCCTGCTGCTCGCCAACCAGGCAGCCACCGTCGAGTACCAGCCGCTCGGCGTCGTCGGCGTGATCGGGCCGTGGAACTATCCGGTCTACACGCCGCTCGGCTCGGTCAGCTACGCGCTGGCGGCGGGCAACGCCGTGGTGTTCAAGCCCAGTGAGTACACCCCCGCGGTCGGGGCGTGGCTCGTCGACGCCTTCGCCGAGGCGGTCCCCGAGCAGCCCGTGCTCCAGCTGGTCACCGGATTCGGCGCCACCGGCGCCGCGCTGACCACCGCCGGGGTCGACAAGATCGCGTTCACCGGCTCCGCGGCCACCGGACGCAAGGTGATGGCCGCCGCCGCCGAGACGCTCACGCCGGTGGTCATCGAGGCGGGCGGCAAGGACCCGGTGCTGGTGGACGCCGACGCCGACCTCGACGCCGCCGCCGACGCCACCGTGTGGGGCGCGTTCTCCAACGCGGGCCAGACCTGTGCGGGCGTCGAACGCGTCTACGTCCACGAGCGGGTCTACGACGAGTTCGTGGCCAAGGTCGTCGCCAAGGCCCGCGACGTGAATCCCGGTGCCGACTACGGGCCGATGACGATGCCGTCGCAGCTGGACGTGGTGCGCAGGCACATCACCGACGCGCTGGCCCGGGGCGGGCGAGCGCTCGTCGGTGGCAAGGACGCCGTGGGCGAGCGCTTCGTGGAGCCGACCGTGCTCGTCGACGTCCCGGAGGACTCCGCCGCCGTGCGCGAGGAGACGTTCGGGCCGACGGTCACCATCGCCAGGGTCGCCGACATGGACGAGGCGATCGAGAAGGCCAACGACTCCGCCTACGGTCTCGGCTCCACCGTGTTCTCCCGGCGGCGCGGGATGGAACTGGCCCGCAGGCTGCGCACCGGGCAGACGGCGATCAACGCGCCGCTGTCGTTCGCGGGCATCGCGGCCTTGCCGTTCGGCGGGCTCGGTGACTCCGGCTTCGGGCGCATCCACGGCCCCGAGGGGCTGCGCGAGTTCGCCCGCCCCAAGGCCATCGCCAGGCAGCGCTTCACCGCGCCCATCGCGCTGACGACGTTCGCCCGTACCCCCAGGACCGAGGCCCTCGTCGGCAAGCTCATCACGAAACTGCACGGCCGCAGGTAACCGGATCCCCCGGAGCCGAGTTCCCCAATGCGGCATTGGTAGCGCTGAACGCTACGAATGCCGCATTGGGGAAGTTGAACGCTACGAATGCCACATTGGGGAGCTTTGGCCATCGCGCTGCGTCCGGGATTTCGGATGGGTTCTGGTAGGCTGGACGGATGGCTCGCCTGGTACCGGCCGTCCTTCGTGCCGCCGACATCCTGGAACTGTTCCTCGGCGACGAGGCCACGCTGTCGGCAGGCGAGATCGCCGAACGGCTCGGCCTGCCGCGCTCGACCACCCACGAACTGCTCACCACGCTCGTCGAACGGCAGTATCTCGTCCGGCGCTCCGGTGAGGAGACCACGTTCCGGCTCGGTCCTCGGCTGCTGGAGCTCGGCTCCCGCTACCAGCAGCGGCTCGAGTTCGCCGCCGAGGCCGACGCGGTGGCCCGGCAGGTGGCCGCCGAGTGCCGCGAGACCGTGCACGTCGCCGTGCTCGACGGGCTCGACGTCGTGTACCTGTCCAAAATCGACTCCACCCACTCGGTGCGGCTGATCTCCGAGGTGGGGCGGCGGCTGCCCGCGCACTGCACCGCCGTGGGCAAGGTGCTGCTCGCCGGGCTCGACCCCGAGGACCTGGCCGGCCGGCTGCGCGGGCACAAGCTGGTGGCGCTGACGGAGAACAGCATCACCTCCCGGACCCGGCTGCGCGAGCAGATCGCCCAGGTGCGGGCCTCCGGCGTCGCACACGAACGCAGCGAGTCCAATCCGGACGCCGGGTGTGTCGCCGCGCCGGTCGTCGACGCCCAGGGCGAGTGGGTCGCGGGCATGAGCATCTCCATCCCGACGTCGCGCCACGCCGACGAGCTGTGGCCCCGCTGGGAGAAGCTGGTGCGGGAGGGTGCCGCCGAGCTGTCCCGGCGGCTCGGCGGACGGCTGCGCGTCTGAATCACACCGTCGCCAGTGGACTCGCGTCGCGGTCCACCAGCGCCGCATAGAGGCCGCCCTCGGCGAGCAGTTCCTCGTGCGTTCCGCCCTCGGCGACCCGGCCCCTGTCCAGCACCACGATCTGGTCGGCGTCGCGCACGGTCGACAGCCGGTGCGCGATGGTGATGGTCGTGCGCCCCGCCGCAAGGTCGTTGATCGCCTGCTGCACGGCGAGCTCGGTCTGCGTGTCGAGCGCGCTCGTCGCCTCGTCCAGCACCAGGATCGGCGGGTCACGCAGGATCGTGCGCGCGATGGCGAGCCGCTGCTTCTCGCCGCCGGAGAACCGGTAGCCACGCTCGCCGACGAGCGTGTCGTAGCCGTCGGGCAGTGCCGCGATGTGCTCGTGGATCTGCGCGGCCCTGGCTGCCGCCACCAGCTCGTCGTCGGTGGCGTCGGGCTTGGCGAACCGGAGGTTGTCCGCCACCGACGCGTGCAGCAGGTACGTCTCCTGCGACACCACGCCCACCGCCCGCGCGAGCGTGTCGAAACTCAGCTCGCGCACGTCGACGCCGTCGATCGTCACCGCCCCACCGGTGACGTCGTAGAGCCGCGGAACGAGGTAGCTCAGGGTGGTCTTGCCCGAGCCGGTCTCGCCGACGATCGCCAGGCTGCCGCCCGCGGGCACCGTGAGGTCGACGTGCTCCAGCGTCGGCTCGGCGCCGTCGTAGGAGAACGACACGTCGTCGAAGCGCACCTCGCCGCGCACCGGGTTCAGTGCCACCGGCCGCGTGGGCTCGGTGATGTCCACGGGCAGGTCCAGGTACTCGAAGATCCGGTGGAACAGCGCCAGTGAGCTCTGCAGTTCCACGCCCGTCTGCAGCAGGGACATGGTGGGCCGGAACAACGTCTGCTGCAGCGTGACGAAGGCGACGAGCGTGCCCAGCGAGATCATCGGCACGCCGAAGGCACTCGTCACACCTGCCGACCAGTAGATCAGCGCGGGCAGCGCGGCCATCACGATCTGGATCGTGGACATGCGCCAGCGGCCCGCCATGCTCGACTCGACCTCCAGGCGGGCGAGCCGTTGCGACTCGTCGGCGAAGGTGTCGGTCAGCGACGCCGAGCGGCCCATGGTGCGACCCAGCAGGATGCCGCTCACCGACAGCGACTCCTGCACGCTCGACGACATCGTCGCCAGCTGCTGCTGCCGTCGCGCGGTGATCTTCTTGCGCTCGGAGCCGACCCGGCGGCTGATCCAGACGAACAGCGGCATCAGCAGCAGCGACACCACGGTCAGCCGCCAGTCGAGCGCCAGCATGGCGACGACCGTGGCCACCACCGTGGTGACGTTGGACACCAGCGACGTCGCGGTGGAAGTGACGGTGGACTGCATGCCGCCGATGTCGTTGGCGATGCGGGACTGCACCTCGCCGGTGCGGGTCCGGGTGAAGAAGGCCAGTGACATCCGCTGCAGCCGCGCGTAGACGGCGGAACGCAGGCCGTGCATGACGTGCTGCCCCACCCGTGTGGACAGGTACGTCTGGAGGACGTTGAACACGCTCGTGGCGACGGCCACGGCGATCATGCCGCCGATCAGCAGGCTCAGCAGGCCGAGCCGTTGTTGCGGGAGGGCGACGTCGAGCACCTCGCGCAGCAGGAACGGCGAGGCCACCGACACCAGCGAGGACAGCCCGACCAGCAGGCCGACCACGGCGAGCGTGCGCCAGTGGGGCCGGAACAACCGCAGGATCCGGCGCACGGGCACCGGCTCCCTGGGTGAGTCGTGGGTATCAGGCATACACCGAGTATAGCTCTTAATTACCTAAGTTCACAATTACCTAGACTCTGCTATGCTGGACGCGTGACCGTGGACGAAGGCGAAGGCCGTCTCGGTGAGTTGTTCATGCGCCTGGCGCGCCGTACACACGTGCTGCAGGTGGAGCGACTCACCCCGCTCGGGCTGACGCCGGCCCAGGCGCGGGCGCTGAGCGTGCTCGGCCGGTGCGATCAGCCGCCCAGGATGGCCGAGCTGGCCGAACGCCTCGGTGTGGTGCCGCGCGCGGTGACCCCGATCGTCGACGCGCTGGAGGAGGCCGGGCTCGTCCGCCGCAGGATCGACCCGCACAACCGGCGCTCGACGTTGCTCGAACTCACCGACGAGGGCACGGCCATGCGCACTCGGATGTACCAGGCTCGGGTCGGCGCCGCCGAGGACCTGTTCGCCTCGCTGACCGCCGAGCAGCGCCAGACATTGCTGGCGCTGCTCGAACAGGCCGACGCGGCGACGGCGTCACACCGGCATTAACTGCTTCGGGACGTTCTGGAAGGCCACCGGGCGCAGGAACCGCGCGGTGGCGGTGGTGCCCACGGACGTGTGCAGCGGCGACGTCGTCGCCGGGTACGGCCCGCCGTGGTGCATCGCGTGGGTCACCGACACCCCGGTGGGCCAGCCGTTCCACAGCACCCGGCCCGCCCTGGCCGCCAGCTCCTCCAGCAGTGACGGCGCCACGGCGTCGGACTCCTCGCCGTGCACGGTGCCGGTGAGCTGGCCCTCCAGCGACCGCGCGACGGCCAGCAACTGCTCCTCGTCGTCGTAGCGCACCACCAGCGACACCGGGCCGAAGCACTCGGCGCCCAGCTCGTCGCCGTGCTCCAGCAGCGCCGACGCCGTGGTGGCCAGCAGGGTCGGCGCCGGGCCGTCCTCCGTCTCCGCGCCGCGCACGAGCACCCGGACGTCGGCGTGGCCGGTGAGCCTGCCGAGCCCGGCGGTGTAGCCGGTGGCGATCCGCTCGTTCAGCAACGGCGCCGCCGCCTTGGCGCGCACCCGCTCGGCGGCAGCCTCGGCGAGCCCGGACTCCGACGGCACCACCAGCAGGCCCGGCTTCGTGCAGAACTGGCCCGCGCCCATCGTGAAGGAGTCCACGTATCCGGAGGCGATCTCCCCGGCCCGCGCCTCGGCGGCGGCAGGGGTTACGAACACCGGGTTGACGCTGCCCAGCTCGCCGTAGAACGGGATCGGCTCCGGCCGCGACATCGCCAGGTCGAACAGGGCCCGCCCGCCCCGCAGCGAGCCGGTGAACGCCACCGCCTTCACGCGCGGGTCCAGCACGGCGTCGCGGCCGGCCTCGTCACCGTGGAACACGGCGAACGTGCCCTCCGGCGCACCCGCACCCGTCAGCGCGCGGGCGACGATCTCGCCGGTGGCGTCCGACAGCCGTGGGTGTCCCGGATGCGCCTTGACCGCCACGGGGCAGCCCGCCGCGAGCGCCGAGGCGGTGTCGCCGCCCGCCACCGAGAACGCGAACGGGAAGTTCGACGCCGCGAACACCACCACCGGGCCCAGCGGCACCAGCACCCGGCGCAGCGCGGGCCTCGGGCCCACCGGCCAGTCCGGGTCCGCCTCGTCGGCGATCACCTCGAAGCCCTCCCGCACCTGCCGCGCGAACAGCCGCAGCTGGAACGTCGTGCGCCCCAGCTCGCCCCGCAACCGCGCCTCCGGCAGGTGGCTTTCCTGCTGCGCCAGTGGAACCAGCTCGCCTGCCGCGCCGTCGAGCGCGTCGGCGACGGCGTCCAGCGCGGCCGCGCGCCGCTCGAGCGGCAGCTTCGCCCACGGCCGTGCCGCCGTCTCGGCCGCTGCCAGCACCTCAGCGATCACGGGCAACCCCCTTCGTGCCACGGAACTGCCAGTCCTCCGCGAACAGGTCGAAGCGCGCCGCCTGGAACGGGTGCTCGGCGATGAAGTCGGTGTCCAGCTCCACCCCGAGACCCGGCGCGGTCGGCAGAGCGAAGTAGCCGTCGACCACCTCCGGCATGCCCGGCGCCGCGCGCTTGACGTGCTCGTCGGCGAAGTCGTTGAAGTGCTCCTGGATCTTGAAGTTCGGCGTGCACGCCGCCAGGTGCAGGTTCGCGGTGGTGAGCACGGGCCCGCCGACGTTGTGGGGCGCCACGAGCACGAAGTGTGTCTCGGCGGTGGCGGCGAGCTTGCGGGTCTCCAGAAGGCCGCCGAGGTGGCCGATGTCGGGCTGGATGATGTCGGCGGCCTGCAGCTCGAACAGCTCACGGAACTCCGCGCGCTCGTGGATGCGCTCGCCCGTGGCGACGGGGTGCCGCACGTGCTCGGCGACCTTGGCCAGCGCCTTGAGGTTCTCCGGCGGCACCGGCTCCTCCAGCCAGCTCGGGTCGAACTCGGCGAGGGAGTTCGCGATGCGCACCGCCTCGGCGGGCGCGAACCGGCCGTGCATCTCGACCAGGATCTCCACGTCGGGGCCGACGGCGTCGCGCACGGCGGCGACGAGGTCGATCGACCGGCGCCGCTCCTCGGGCTCCAGCTCCCACTGGCCGGGGCCGAACGGGTCGAACTTCAGCGCCCGGTAGCCGCGCTCCACGACCCGCCTCGCGGCGGCGTGGAACTCCTCGGGCGTGCGCTCGACGGTGTACCAGCCGTTGGCGTAGGCCTTCACCCGGTCGCGGACCTTGCCGCCGAGCAGCCGCCACACCGGCTGGCCCAGCGCCTTGCCGACGATGTCCCAGCAGGCCATCTCGACGCACGCGATGCCGGACATCATGATCTCGCCGGGCCTGCCGTAGTCGCCGCGCTTCATACGCTGCACGAGCGACTCGATGTCGAACGGGTCGGCGCCGGTGACGTGCCGGGGAACGGCCTCGGCGAGGTAGCCGCGCAGCGCCTCGGTGTGGCCGAGCATGCGGGTCTCGCCGACACCCGTGATGCCCTCGTCGGTGTGCAGGCGGACGAACGTCAGGTCGCGCCACGGCGTGCCGAGGACGAACGTCTCGACGTCGGTGATCTTCATACGGTGCTCCTCAGGTCCTTGACGGGCACGGCGAGCCCTTCGGCGGGCAGGGTGGAGGCCACGGCGTCCGGCGCGTAGCGCGCCAGCAGCTCGAGGCCGATCTCGGCGCGGCGGACCCGCTCCCGGCTCAGGCTCACGGCCGTGCCGGTGAGGTGGCTGCCGCTGGGGTAGATGTTGGGCGCGTTGCGCAGCCCGAACTTCAGGTAGACGGGCGCGGCGACCCGCACGATCTCGGCGATCTCGAAGTGCCGCACGAAACCGCCGAGGTCGTCGGGCGACTCGACGTAGATGTCCAGCGGAACGTCCACGGCCGCGCGGATGGCGGCGAGCTGCGCGAGCGAGAGGTCGGTGGGCACGTTGTAGGTGCTCGCGCCGGTCTGCTCGGCGAGCCGGACGGCGGCGGGGTTGGCGAGACCCATCTGCACGCTGACCTTGAACTGCAGGTCGGCGGGCAGCTCCCCGGCCTGCCGCATGCGCTCGGCCACCGACAGCACGCCGAGGTCGGTGACGAGCACGCTGCGGATTCCGGACTCCGCGGTGCGCCGGATGTCCTCCAGCACGTGCACGAGTTGCTCGGTGCCCCGCGCCTGCGCGGCGAGCGGGCCGCCGCCGGGCGCGCCCGCGCCCGCGCCGGTGTCCCACGCCGCGACCGGCCTGGCGAACAGGCTCAGTTCGACGCCGCGGGCTGCGGCGAGGCCCGCCATGACGGACAGTTCCCGCTCGGTGTGCAGCATGCCGCCGCTGCCCTGCGAGAGGCGGTGCACGACGACGCCGCGCGCGTCGGCCTCGCTGTAGACGGCCTCCATCGCCTCGACGCCCTCGACGCTGGGGATCTCCACGCGGTACTGCGCGCCGTCGGGGAAGCGTTTGGTGCTGGCCGGCAGCTCGCCCGGATCGCGCTCCGGCAACCCCAGCGAGCGCAGGAAGGCCCGCGTCCGTTCCACTGAACCCACCGTCCTGTTCGAAATATCGAAAAGCATTCGTTATCGCAGACGACGGTAGAGAACCGTGAAGGGCCGGTCAAGGCCCGCCCGGGGTCGCGCCACAAGATCGTTGACAGGCCAAGGGGTCGCGCTTAGTCTTCGCCGACGAACGTAATCACGGATGGCGTCCGAAATATCGGACGAGACAACGGAGTCGTACTTTGGAACCGGACACTTCCCGCGCGACGATCCGGAAGATCACGCTGCGGCTGCTCCCGCTGCTGGCTCTGCTCTACGTCATCGCCTACATCGACCGGTCCAACGTGGGCTTCGCGAAGCTGACCCTGCAGGAGGAACTCGGCCTCTCGGCCACGGTCTTCACCGCGGGCCAGGTCTTCTTCTTCGTCGCCTACGCGCTGCTCGAGGTGCCGAGCAACCTGGCGCTGCACCGGTTCGGCGCCCACCGCTGGATCGCCAGAATCATGGTCACGTGGGGTCTGGTCACCGTGGCCACCGCGCTGGTCGAGACGACCTGGCAGTTCTATCTCGCGCGGTTCCTGCTCGGCGCGGCCGAGGCCGGCTTCTTCCCCGGCGTCATCTACTACCTGACGCGCTGGTTCCCCTCCACCCATCGCGGCGCGGCGATCGGCATGTTCATGCTCGCGGGGCCCATCTCGTTCATCGTCGGCAACCCGCTGATGGGCGCGCTCAACGACCTGCACGGCGTGTGGGGCCTCGAGGGCTGGCAGTGGATCTTCATCGCGACCGGTGTGCCCGCCGTCCTCGTCGCGCCCGTCGTGCTGTGGCTGCTGCCGAAGGACCCGGCGTCGGCCTCGTGGCTGACCGCGGCCGAGCGGCAGTGGCTCACCACGCGGCTCGACGCCGAGGCCGCCGAGGCAGGCGAGCAGCCGCGCAACCCGTGGACGGTGCTGCGCGACCGCAGGGTGCTCTCGCTCGCGCTGTTCTTCCTGTGCTTCCCGCTCGCCACGTACGGCCTGGCGTTCTGGCTGCCGACCATCGTGGACGGCTTCGGTGAACTGTCCGGGCTCGCGGTCGGCGCGCTGTCGGCGGTCCCGTACGTGTGCGTGATGGCGGGCCTGCTCGTCGTGCCCCGGCTGGCGAAGCGGCACGGCAGTCCCTTCGGCTGGCTCGCGCTCATGCTCGGCCTCTCGGCGGCGGGCTTCGCCGTCGCGGCCGTGGCCGGCTCACCGTGGCTGCAGATGATCGGCATCTGCGTCGCCTCGGTCGGCGGGTTCGCGGCGCAGCCGGTGATGTGGGGGCTGGTGCCCAGGTTCCTCACCGGCGCCGCGGCCGCGGCCGGGATCGGCGTGATCAACGGCATCGGCAACCTCGGCGGCGGCTTCGGCCCGATGGGCATCGCCGCGGTGGTGGACAGCACCGGGTCGGCGCTGACGGGCCTGGTGTTCCTCATCGTCGTGTCCGTGCTCGGCGTGTTCGGCGCCTTCGGCCTGCGCCGCGTGCTGACGAGGGGCGGCGCGGCCGACGCGGACGGCCCCGATGGCGCGGACGCCACCGAACCCCTCGCAACCCGGTAGGCCACGTGCTATGAACGACCCGGCACCGGCGCACGCCGCCGGTGCCGGTCGTCAGCACAGGTGGGGGGAGCCCGATGAGCCAGCCGAACCCGGGTTGGTACCCGCAGCAGCAGCCGTACCAGCAGGCTCCCTACGGGCAGCAGCCGTACGGCCCGCCGCCCGGCTATCCGCAGGGTGGCTACGGAGCACCGCCGCCCGGATACGGGCCGTTCGGGCCCCCTCGGCAGGCGAGCCCGGTGATGGCTTTCGTCTCGGCCGCGTTCTTCCTGCCCGCGATCGCGTTCACCTACATCGTGGCGATCATGACCTGGGACGGCATCACCCCGGACAACGTCGACGCCGCCGTGTCGGTGCTGGGCGTGGCGTTCTCCGACGACCTGACCGGCAACGTCGACTTCGCGATCACGCTGAGCATGATCTACCCCTCGGTGACCTTGCTGTTCGTCGCGCTGGAGTTCGCCCGCGTCGGCTTCGTGCGCTGGGTCCTGGCCGCGCTCGCCGGCATCGCCGTGGGCTACTACGTCTACGCGATCATCGACCTGGCCTCTACCGACGGTGGCGGCGACTACGTCGGCCTGCCGATCCTCGCGCTGTTGTTGTGGCTCGTCCCGCTGGTCATCGCGGTCCTGCCGATCACGGGCCGGGCCATGCGCAGGCGAGTCGGCGCCCCGCCCATGGCGCAGGGTCACTGGTACTGAGCAGCGTTGGGCCAATCCGGCGAATCGGCCTTTCCGGCGCAACGCGCGGGAATAGTTGCACGTCCTACGGATGTATAGAGCTGGTGAAGTGTGGCTCACAGGGGCCGAGGGGTGTCGGGGGCCTCTCGGCCCCTGAGCTACGCTGAATGGGCATCGACCTGCGGAAATCTAGGAGCAGCCTGTCGTGGCCCGAGTAGTCGTCGACGTCATGCCCAAACCCGAGATCCTCGACCCCCAGGGTCAGGCGGTCGCCGGCGCACTCCCGCGCCTCGGCTTCCACGGCGTCACCGAGGTGCGCCAGGGTAAACACTTCGAGCTGGAGGTCGACGACTCCGTCGACGACGAGACGCTCGCCAAGATCGCCGAGGGCTTCCTCGCCAACCCGGTGATCGAGGACTGGACGGTGCGGAGGGTCGAGCAGTGAGCCCCCGCATCGGCGTCATCACCTTCCCCGGCACCCTCGACGACGTCGACGCCGCGCGCGCCGTGTCGTACTCCGACGCCGAGCCCGTGTCGCTCTGGCACGCCGACGCCGACCTCAAGGGCGTCGACGCCGTCATCGTGCCCGGCGGCTTCTCCTACGGCGACTACCTGCGCTGCGGCGCCATCGCCCGGTTCGCGCCCGTGATGGGCTCGGTGGTGGAGGCCGCCCGCGGGGGCCTTCCGGTGCTGGGCATCTGCAACGGCTTCCAGATCCTGTGCGAGGCGGGCCTGCTGCCCGGCGCGCTCGTGCGCAACGAGAAGCTGCACTTCGTCTGCCGCGACCAGTGGCTGCGCGTCGAGAACAACACCACCGCGTGGAGCACCCGCTACGACGCGGGCGCCGAGGTGCTGATCCCGCTCAAGTCCGGCGAGGGCGGCTACGTCGCCGACCAGGCCACCCTCGACGCGCTCGAGGGCGAGGGTCGTGTCGTGTTCCGCTACGTGGGCGGCAACCCGAACGGCTCCCGCAACGACATCGCGGGCATCTGCAGCGCCGACGGCCGCGTCGTGGGGCTGATGCCGCACCCGGAGCACGCCATCGACGCGCTCACCGGCCCCTCCGACGACGGCCTCGGCGTGTTCTACTCCGCGCTCGACGCGCTCAAGCCGCTGGCCACCGCGGGCTGACTACCCCGCGGACCCGGCTTCCGCCGCGCGCACCAGCCTGGCGTACGAGCCGTGCCTGGCCAGCAGCTCGGCGTGGCTGCCCAGCTCGGTGATTCGCCCGTCCTCCACCACCGCGACGCGGTCGGCCGCCGCCGCGGTGTGCAGGCGGTGGGCGATGGCGATCACCGTCCGGCCGGACAGCACCCGCGCCAGCGTGCGCTCCAGCTGCCGCGCCGACGAGACGTCCAGCAGTGACGTCGCCTCGTCCAGCACCAGCGTGTGCGGGTCGGCGAGCACCACCCTGGCCAGCGCCAGCTGCTGCGCCATCGCCGCGGGCACCTGGTGTGCGCCGCTGCCCAGCCGGGTGTCCAGGCCCTCGGGCAGGGTCCCGGCCCAGGCCCGCGCCCCGGCCGCCTCCAGCGCGGCCAGCAGTTCCCCGTCGGTCCAGCTGCCCTCACCCGGCAGCGTCAGGTTCTCCCGCAGGGTGCCCGTGAACACGTGCTGCTCCTGGGTGAGCAGCAGCACCTCGCCACGCAGCACGTCATCCGGCAGGCCGGACACCTCCGCGCCGCCGATGGTCACCGAGCCGTGCGTGGGCGCCGCGATGCCCGCCAGTAACCTGCCCAGCGTCGACTTGCCCGCGCCCGACGGTCCGACCACGGCCAGCCGCTGGCCACGGGGCACGCGCAGGTCGATGCCGTGCAGCACCTCCCTGCCCTGGTCGTAGGCGAAGCGCACGTCGCGCAGCACGATGTCCCTGCCGCGCGGCGGCCGCCCGGTCTTCGGAGAGGGCGGCAGCCGGACGCCCAGCACCCGCCGCACGGCTGTGCCGGACACCGCGAGGTCCTCCACCCACCACAGCAGCTCGTCCAGCGGGGCCGCCAGCGCCTGCAGGTAGAGCACAATCGTGGTGATCGTGCCCAGCTCGACGAGGCCCCGCCCGTAGGCCCAGCCGCCGAGCAGCAGCGCCGCGGCCACCGGCAGCGCGTGGGACAGCTCCAGGAACGGCACCCAGCGCAGTTGCAGCCTGCGCAGTGCGCGTTCCCCGGCGACCGCGTCCCGCAGCGCTGACTCGCCCCTGTGGATGCGCCGCCCGGTCAGCCCCAGCGCCTCGGCGGTGCGGGCGCCCTCGATGGTCTCGTGGGTGCCGGACTGCACGCCCGACCATGCGGACAGCATCCGCTCGATCGCCGACGGCGAACGCCGCCAGTACCACCGCGTGGGCAGCAGGAGCACCGGCACCGCCACCAGCAACCCGAGCGCGAGCAGCGGCGACGTCACGATCATCGCCGCCACCGTGAGCAGCACGGTGATGGCCGCGATCGTGATCTCCGGAGCCGCGTTGCGGGTGGCGTTGTCGATGCGGTCGATGTCCGACGTGGCCCTGCTGAGCAGGTCACCGGTGCCCGCGGCCTCCACCGTGCCCAGCGGCAGGCGCAGCGCGTCGGCGACGAAGCCCTCGCGCGTGCGGGCCAGCACCCGCTCGCCGAGCACGCCGGCACGCACCCGTGCGGCCCGTTTGAGCACGGCCTGGATGAGCAGCACCGCGACGAACGCGAGCGCGAGCACGTCGATGCCGAGCGTGCCGGTGCCCGCGGTGACCTCGTCCACCAGGTAGCCGAGCAGCTGCGGCCCGGCAAGCCCGGCGAGCGTGGCCGCCCCGAACAACACGATCACCCGCAGGAAGTCGCGGCGGTTCTCACGCCAGGTCAGCCGCGCCCACGCGCGGGCCTGTCCCCTGGTCGCCAGTGGCAGTCTCAGCTGCACGGGGTCACCACCTCGTCCGCGACCGCCGCCCACAGCGGGCTCTGGCTGAACACGACGGTCGTCCTTCCGCGCCGCAGGGCCGCGACGCGCTCGCCGATGCGGGCCTCGGTGTGCGCGTCCACCGCGGACGTCGGCTCGTCGAGAATGAGCACGTCGGCGTCGGTGGCCAGCGCCCTGGCCAGGCAGAGGCGCTGTCGCTGGCCGCCGGAGACCTCCCTGCCGCGCTCGCCGACCAGCTCGTCCACCCCGCCGGGCAGCGCCGCGACGATGTCCCCGGCGTCGGCGGCCCACAACGCCGTGCCGACGTCCACCGTGCTCGGCCGGTCGGGCGCCACCTCGGCACCGAGCACGCCGGAGAACCAGACGTCCTGGTTGTGCGCGTACACGACCCGCGTGCGCAACTCGGCCAGCGCGACCCGGTCCACGGGCACGCCCGACAGCAGCACCGGGTGGCTGCCGTCGGCGAACCTGGCGAGCCGCGCGGCCAGCGCCTCGGCGCCGGATCCCGCGTCCACCACGGTGAGCTTGCCGGCCACGGCGGTGAACCCGGTCTCGGCGTCGTGCGGCTCCAGCGGACCGGCGGGCAGCGCCAGCGGTGACTCCGGCTCGGCCAGCACCGGGCGCAGGTTCAGCACCCGGCTCACCTTCCTGGCCGACGCCAGCGCCGCGGACCACAGGCCGGCGCTTTCGGTGGCCGTGCTCACCGGGATCACCAGGAACGCCGACGCACCGTAGAAGGCCACGAGCTCACCCACGCTGATGGCGCCCGAGGCGGCCAGCCGCGCGCCGAGCCACGTGATGGCGATCGTGACCAGGCCCGGCAGCAGGACCTCGGCACCGGCCAGCCACGACTCGCTGCGGGCCACGTCCACGCCGGTGCGCCGCACCCGCTGGCTCGCGGCCCGGAACCGCGCGAGGAACTGCCGCTCGCCACCGACCCCGCGGAGCACGCGCAGGCCCGACACGATGTCGGAGCCCAGTGCGTTGACCGCGGACAGTTGCTCGCGCTGGGCCTCGTTCCTGCGCTGCAGTGGTGCGATGAGGGGACCCATGGCCGCGGCGGCGAGCGGAACACCGGCCAGTGCCACCGCACCCAGCAGCGGTGACGACGACAGCAGCGCGATGCCGACCGTGAGGAACGCCACAACGGAGCCGGCGAGCCTGCCCAGTACCTCGTAGGCGTTGCCGACCGCGTCGATGTCCGACGACGTGATGGCCAGCACCTCGCCGGGGTCCGCCTGCTCGCGCAGTGCCGAGCCGAGCCGGGCCGTGTGCGCCGCGACCTGGCTCTGCGTCGCGGCCGCACCGTGCATCCACAGCCCGTGCGAGAGGAAGGTGAGCGCGCCGCCGAACGCGGCCTGCGCGATGCCGATCAGCCCGATCAGCGCGGCTGACCACAGCAGGGCGGCCGGGTCCGCGCCGGCGATCCCGGTGTCGATGGCCTCACCGGCCACCAACGGCAGGAGCGCGCCGGGCACCAGCCACAGCGCGCCGCACAGTGCGGTGGCCGCCAGCAGCCACGGCCGCCGCAGCAGCGTGGCGAGGAGGAAACGCGGCGGCGTCAACCGGCCGCGTGCGCCGAGTCAATCAGGGGCGAGAGTGCTGCGATGAGGCATGACAGCGAGCGTACGAGCCGCCTGACCAGCGGGGCGACCGATTTTCCCTCGTGCTCGCCACGTACCCTGGAGCCGTGGCCTCACCTGACGTCGACAGCCCCGTCATCGACACCACCGCCCGCGCCGGGCAGACCCCCGACCTTCCGCAGCCCTACCTCGAACTCGGGCTCGCCGACGACGAGTACCAGCGCATCCGCGACATCCTCGGCCGCAGGCCCACCGAGGCCGAACTGGCCATGTACTCGGTGATGTGGAGCGAGCACTGCTCGTACAAGTCGTCCAAGCGGCACCTCGCGTACTTCGGCAAGACCACCACGGCCGAGATGAAGGCGAAGATGCTCGCCGGTATCGGCGAGAACGCCGGTGTCGTGGACGTCGGTGACGGCTGGGCGGTGACGTTCAAGGTCGAAAGTCACAACCATCCGTCCTATGTGGAGCCCTATCAGGGTGCGGCGACCGGTGTCGGCGGCATCGTGCGGGACATTCTCGCGATGGGCGCGCGGCCGCTCGCCGTGGCCGACCCGCTGCGGTTCGGGCCCGCCGACGCGCCCGACACGCGCCGCGTGCTGCCCGGGGTGGTCGCCGGGATCGCCGGGTACGGCAACTGCCTCGGCCTGCCCAACATCGGCGGCGAGGTGGTGTTCGACGAGAGCTATGCGGGCAACCCGCTCGTCAACGCGCTGTGCGTCGGAGCGATGCGCAAGGAGGACCTGCACCTCGCGCACGCCTCGGGCACCGGAAACAAGATCATCCTGTTCGGTGCGCGGACCGGTCTCGACGGCATCGGCGGGGTGTCCGTGCTGGCGAGCGACACCTTCTCCGGCGACGAGACCAGTGGTGGCCGCAAGAAGCTGCCCAGCGTGCAGGTCGGTGACCCGTTCACCGAGAAGGTGCTCATCGAGTGCTGCCTGGAACTGTTCGACAAGCGGCTCGTGGTCGGCATCCAGGACCTCGGCGGCGCGGGCCTGTCGTGTGCCACGTCCGAGCTGGCCGCCGCGGGCGACGGCGGCATGCGGGTGGAGCTCGACCGGGTGCCGCTGCGGGCCTCGGGCATGACGCCTGCCGAGATCCTCTCCAGCGAGTCGCAGGAGCGGATGTGCGCGGTGGTCGCCCCGTCCGACGTGGACGAGTTCATGAAGGTCTGCGCCAAGTGGGACGTGATCGCCACCGAGATCGGCGAGGTCACCGACGGCGACCACCTCGTCATCACCTGGCACGGCGAGACCGTGGTGGACGTTCCGCCGCGCACGGTGGCGCACCAGGGCCCGGTGTACGACCGGCCGTTCGCCCGCCCCGCGGCCCAGGACGCGGTGCAGGCCGACACCCCGGATGCGCTGCCCCGTCCGTCCACTCCGGACGAGCTGCGGGACACCCTGCTGCGGCTGGTCTCCTCGCCGAACCTCGCGTCGAAGGAGTGGGTCACGCAGCAGTACGACCGCTACGTGCGCGGCAACACCGTGCTCGCGCAGCCGTCGGACTCCGGGGTGATCCGGATCGACGAGTCGACCGGGCGCGGTGTGGCGGTGGCCACCGACTGCAACAGCCGGTTCGTCTACCTCGACCCGTACCGGGGCACGCAGCTGGCGCTGGCCGAGGCCTACCGCAACGTCGCGACGAGCGGCGCCATGCCGCTGGCCGTCACCAACTGCCTGAACTTCGGCTCGCCCAAGGACCCCGGGGTGATGTGGCAGTTCGAGCGGGCCGTGCACGGCCTGGCCGACGGCTGCGCCGAGCTGGGCGTCCCGGTGACCGGCGGCAACGTCAGCTTCTACAACCAGACCGGCGACACCGCGATCCTGCCCACTCCCGTGGTGGGGGTGCTCGGCGTGCTCGACGACGTGCGGCGGCGCATCCCCACCGGCATCGGCGCCGAGGCGGGCGAGACGCTGCTGCTGCTCGGCGAGACGCGGGACGAGTTCGGCGGGTCCGCGTGGGCGCACGTCATCCACGGCCACCTCGGAGGCCTGCCGCCGGAGGTGGACCTGGCGCGTGAGCGACTGCTGGCGGAGATCCTCGTCGCCGGTTCGCGCGACGGCATGATCTCGGCGGCGCACGACCTCTCCGATGGTGGTCTCGCGCAGGCCCTCGTGGAGATGGCGCTGGTCGGTCAGTGCGGGGCGAGGGTTCTGCTCGACCCCGACGCCGACCCGTTCGTGCAGCTGTTCTCCGAGTCGGCAGGCCGGGTGCTGGTGGCGGTGCCGCGGACCGAGGAGCTGCGGTTCACCGAGATGTGCTCGGCGCGGGGACTGCCGTGGCGCAAGACCGGTGTGGTGGACCCGGACGCCAACGCGCTGGACATCCAGGACGTCGCCAGCTTCGGCCTCGAGGAACTGCACACCGCCTGGGAGGGCACCCTGCCCGCCCTGTTCGAGTCCTGACCCAGCGCCGTCCAAAGCTCCCCAATGCCACATTTGTTCCACTCAACGGAGCCAATGCGGCATTCGGTCCATCCAGTGGAGCGAATGCCGCATTGGGGAGCTTCTTACGACGCGGGGACGGTGAGCCGGGTGCGGCCGTCCGGGAGGTCCTCGGTGGTCCAGCCGTCCGGCAGCTCGGCGCCGCGGTCCGGGTCGATCAGCGTGTTGTACAGCGACACCGCCTGCGGCTCCCGGGCCCAGCGAAGGTCGGCGTAGCCGTCGAAGCGGGCGTTGCGCAGGTCGGCCGTGCTCGTGAACGCCGTCTCGCCGAGCAGCGCCTCGTCGGCGAACACGGCGCCGCGGAAGCTCGTCTCGCCCGCGAAGGTGGTGCCCGTGAAGTCGGCGCGCGAGCCGAACTCGGTGCCGCTGAACCACGCCCGGCCGTGAAACGTCGCACGCCTGCAGAGGAACTGGCCCGCGAGCCTGCCCTCGCCGGTGCTCGCCGCCGTGAACCAGGCTGGGCCGGTGAACTCGCAGTCGCTGAGGTTGGTGCTGCTGTGCAGCCGCGCGTAGCGCAGCAGCACCGTGCCGAGCCTGCGGCCGGACAGGTCCAGGTACTCCACCGCCGCACCGGTGAGGTCGAGGTCGTAGGCGGGCGCGCCGCTGCCGGCCTCGGGTAGCAGGTCGAGCAGGAGGCGCTGGGCCGTGAGCCGCACCTGGAGCTCCCGTTCGGCCGCCGCGTCCGGCTCACCTCCCGCCTCCTGCCAGCGCGGGTGGCTGAACGGCCTGCGCAGGTAGGCACAGAGCACGTCGAGCACGGTCTGCGTGTAGTCCGCCCTGGACCGCGCCAGGCCGGTGAGCGCGTGCAGCGCGCCCACCCGCACCTGGTCGGCGTCGTTGCCGAGCAGTTCGACGGAGCGGGCGAAGCGTTCGTCGGAGATGCGGTCGGTCTCCAGCTCGTGCCGCTGCCGCTCGATCTCCTGCCTGGCCTCCTCGACCCGGCGGCGCCGGTCGTTGAGCCACAGCGCGTAGAGGGCGACGAGAGCGCCCCCCGCGAGCCCTCCGGTCCGCAACGCGTCGCTGCGGCTGGTCCTGCTGTCGGTGAGCAGCCAGATGCTGATGGACAGCACCAGGACGAGGGCCCCGGCGATGGTGCCGAACAGCGGCGACCTCAACGCGATGCGAACGCGATTCATGTGCCCGGAATGTACGCGACGGATGATCACAGGCTGCGCTGGAGCAGCACCGTGTCGAGCCAGCGGCCGTGCTTGAAACCGACGCGGCGCAGCCGTCCGGCGTCGGTGAACCCACGCCGCCGGTGGAGCGCGGCCGACGCGGGATCGCCGGAGTCGGCGACCACGGCGATCACCTCACGGATGCCGAGTGCGGAGCACCTGCCGAGCAGGCCGTCGAGCAGCCTGCCGCCGAGCCCGCGGCCCAGCGCCGACGGGGCGAGATAGATCGAATCCTCCACGGTCTGCCGGTAGGCGGGCCGCGGCTTCCACGGCGAACAGTAGGCATACCCGGCGACGCGGCCCTCCTGCTCGGAGACCAGGAACGGCAGGCCCGCGCCGGTGATGCCGGCGAAGCGCCGCCGCCACTCCGCCTCGTCCGGCGGCTCCAGCTCGAACGTCGCGACGCTCGCGGTGACGTAGTGCGCGTAGATCCCTGTGATGGCGGACAGGTCGGCGACCACGGCCTCGCGCACCACCACCGGTTCCGCTATAGAGGAATTCGTCACTACTATAGTGTAGATGGATCTCGTCGCCCTCGGCCAGCGCGTGCAGCGGCTCCGCCGCGAGCGGGGCCTGACGTTGCAGGACCTCGCCGCGGAGTCCGCGGTGAGCGTCAGCATGCTCTCCGCCGTCGAGCGCGGCGACAAGGCGCCCACCGTCGTGGTGCTCGACCGGGTCGCGACCGGGCTCGGTGTCCCGCTCGCGACGCTGCTCGTGGAGCCGGAGGACGAGCGCGTGGTCGTGCGCAGGGCGGCCGAGCAGGACGTGGTGGACGAGCCGGGCGGCTGGCGGCGCACGATCCTCACCCCGGTCGTGCCGGGGGTGAACTTCGAGTGGATCCGCTCCACGCTGCCGCCCGGCTGTGTGCCCGGCGAGTACCCGGCCTACGCGCCCGGCTCCCACGAGTTCATCGCAGTCGAGTCGGGCACGCTCACCCTGACCGTGGACGGCGAGCGCGTCATCGTGCTGGGGGCGGGAGACTCGGTGTACCTCGCCGCCGACAGCACGCTCGCCTACGCCAACCACTCGGCCGAGCCGGTGACCTACCACGTCGCGGCCCTGATCATGCGCCCCCGCGCGGCGAGGGGGCTCAGCTCAGCGTGAAGGCCAGGACGCAGTAGCCGCTCTGGTCGGTGACCATCAGGTAGCCGGTCACCGGCTGCCCGCCGACCGTGCCCTCCACGACGGCGTTGCTCCCCGCGACCGTCCCGACCGACAGCTGCGCGGAGCCGCTGGTGGCCTGGG
Organism: Prauserella muralis; assembly: GCF_003202285.1. GTDB lineage: Bacteria > Actinomycetota > Actinomycetes > Mycobacteriales > Pseudonocardiaceae > Prauserella_B > Prauserella_B muralis. The sequence goes on along the minus strand of NZ_MASW01000001.1, from coordinate 691,211 downwards.
TGATCGTGCCGGAGACGTAGTCCACGGCGTTGGTGCAGACCATGCTGGTGGCCGTGGCGGAATCGCCACTGTTCAGTGCGCTGACGAACTCCTCGATGAACGCGCTCGCCTCACCGTCGGCCGCTCCCGGTGAGGGCACGGGCGAGGCGTCGGCGCTCGGGTACTCCGCTCCCGAGCCGGTGCCCGCGGCGGAGCCGATGCTCAGGTTCTGCCAGCACCACTTCTCGCCGCTCTTGGTGAGCTCGGCCGTCGTGTCCATCGACTGGCCGCCGGCGACGACGGTCGCCTGCGCGGTGGCCGTCGAACCGGACTCCTGGACCTTGCCGAGCTGCGCGCTGTCCACCGTGCCTGCCAGCTGGATGACCTCGTCGACGTCCGGGTCGGCGTCCGCGCACTTCAGCGCGCTGAGCGCCGAGCTGTCCTGGTTGTTGAAACCGTCGACGATCTGTTGCGCGAGCGCGGCGGCACCCGAATCGCCGCTGCCGGAGCCGCCTGCGTTGCCGCCGCTGTCCTCGTCGTCGCCGAGCAGGAAGCCCGGCGCGAGGAACGCGGTGATCAGGAAGACGATCACGACGACGGCGCCCGCGGACAGCCCGATCCACAGCCCGGTCTTGTTCCTGCCGGGCGGAGCGCCGAACCCACCGCCGCCCTGCGGGTAGCCGTACTGCTGGTACTGGCCACCCTGCTGCGGGAACTGCCCCGGCTGCGGATACGCGCCCTGCTGGGGGTACGCCCCCTGCTGCGGGAACTGGCCGGACTGCGGATACGCGCCCTGGTGGGAGTAGCCGCCCTGCCCGTACTGGCCTTGCTGACCGTAGGGCTGACCCGGCTGCCCAGGCTGGGGTGGATAGGTCATGGCGGAACCTTCCCTCGTCACGGCGCTCCCCGTCGCGGCGCGCTCGGTGTGATGAGACGCGCCGGTGGAAGGTGTGGTTCCCCCAGAGCCCACATCGTGAGCCGCATTGTGCCTGGTGGTCGGCGCGGCCGCACGCGAGGGCTGCCGTCCGGTGGCGATCCGGACGGCAGCCGCACGCGGGCGCGAGCGCGGCTCAGCCGGTGGCGAGCACCTTCAGCCGGTCGTAGGCGCCGTTGAAGGAGTTCTGGTCGATCGGGCTGGAGGTGTACTGCCAGAACGTGTGGAAGTTCCAGCCGTTGGGCAGGGTGCCCACGGAGGACGAGTACCGCGCGACCCACAGCGGGACGGTGCTGCCGAAGCTCTGCGCGGTGCCCACGCACTGGTTCCACCAGCTCGTCGAGGTGTAGATGACGGGCCAGCGGCCGGTGCGGTTGTGGTAGGTGTCGTGGAAGTCGCGGATCCACGCGGCCATCGCCGACTTGCTCTTGCCGTAGCAGGTGGCGCCGTAGGGGTTGTACTCCATGTCCAGCGCGCCGGGCAGGGTCTTGCCGTCGCGGGACCAGCCGCCGCCGTTGTCCACGAAGAAGTTCGCCTGCGCCGCGCCGGACGACCGGTCAGGCAGTGCGAAGTGGTATGCACCACGGATCATGCCGACGTTGTAGGAGCCGTTGTACTGCTGCGCGAAGTACGGGTTCTCGTAGCCGGTGCCCTCGGTGGCCTTGACGTAGGCGAACCGCTTGCCCTGGCCCCACCAGTGGTTCCAGTCGACGTTCTTCTGCCAGCCGCTGACGTCGATGCCCGGCACCGTCGCCTGTGCCTGAACGCCGTCGGCGTTCACGCCCTGCGGCTGCAACGCCCGCGCCTTCGTGGCCGGTGTGGAGTGATCGCCTTCGTGCCTGGCGATCTGAGAACCCATGGGGTGATCGTGCTTCGCGACGTAGTCGTCGACCGGCATGCCGTCGACGTTCGCAGGGGCCGCGACGACCGGGGCCGGTGCGCCGAGCAGGAGCGCGCCGACCGAACCGGCGACGGCGGCGGTGACCAACCGCCGCCACATTCTTCGTCCGGTGGACATGGGAGTTTTCCCTTCGCTATTCAGAAATTGCCCTCGCTTCGAGCGGCGGATGCAGGTAGCCGCTCGGGCGTTGATTGTTATCGCAGCGGACGAGATTTGTCACTAGTTGGCGTGAAATATCCGCTACAAGTGGGTGATTCACAGCTGAACAGCGCGCCACAATCGACAGTGAAAACCACTTCCGTGGCGTGGATCCTCACTCCTTCGCCAGCCGGGTCAGCTGGTGGATGTCGCCGTTGAAGTAGTTCTGGTCGCCGGGCAACGAGCCGGAGTCGGCGAACTGCCAGATGGTCTGGGTGGGCCAGCCCGCGGGCAGCGTGCCCACCTGCTTGGCGTAGCGCGCCAGCCAGAGCGGGTTGGTCCGGCCGAACACGTCGCTGTTGCCGGTGCAGGTCTCCCACCAGCTCGTGCTGGTGTAGATGGTGGGCGCGCGTCCGGTCCTGGCCTTGTAGGCGTCGGAGAAGTCCTTGATCCAGGCGACCATCTCGGCCGGGCTCTTGCCGTAGCAGGTGTCGCCGTAGGGGTTGTACTCCATGTCCAGCGCGCCGGGCAGCGTGCGGCCGTCGGCGCTCCAGCCGCCGCCGTTGGCCACGAAGTAGGCGGCCTGCTTCGCTCCGGACGAGACGTCGGGCCGGGCGAAGTGGTAGGCGCCGCGGACCAGGCCCGCTTCGTAGGAGCCGTTGTACTGCTGGGTGAAGTCGTCGCTCGTGTAGCCGGTGCCCTCGGTGGCCTTGACGTAGACGAACTTCGCCCCCGCCTTGGCGGTCTTCGGCCAGTCGACGGCGCCCTGCCAGCCGCTCACGTCGTGACCGAGCACCTGCTTGCTCGCGAGGTAGCCGTCGGGTGCCGGCCTGCCGTGCACCCCCTCGTGCAGGGCGATCTGCGACCCGGCGTGCCGGTCGGCCGCTCCCCGGTAGTCGGGTGTGGCGGCCGCGGGCGGGCTGGTACAGACCAGCGCGCCCGCAGCGGCCACCGCGGCAGCCAGACAGGTGTACGGGTGAGGACGGTTCCCAGCAACTCCCATGGGGGCACCATGCCTCCATGGAGCGGTATTCGCGAACCAGATGTCACCCGGACGAGTAATTTTGTCACCGCATCCGGCGTGTGCTAGCTCTCGTCGGCCAGCGCCTGCTCCAGATGCTCGGCCGGCACCACGGCCGTCACGACGTCGTGCGGGTTGATCGCCAGTGCGTGCCCGGCGAGCAGTTCGACGATGTCCCTGCCGAGCACGGCCCGCGCGTGGGGCCACTCGGCGGGCACCAGCGACTTGCTCGTGTACGCGGGCACCAGCACCCGGCCGTCGGTGTTGTGGAAGCCGATCACCGTCCGCTGCACGGGCGACATCGCGTAGACGAACAGCGTCGAGTTCAGGATGACGGGCGGCAGGTCCTCCGCGGGGCGGTGCCGCGTCCGGACGAGCTGCAGCAGCCGCTCGAGATCGTTCGTGGGTTCGGGGAACCCCAGCGCCTTCGGGGAGGGACGGTACCGGTCGTTGGGATGGAAGTCCTCGACGACCTCGCCGTCGGCGTTGACGGGGTAGGCACCCACCACCGCCCAGGACGGCACGCGGCCGTTGGGGTCGAAGGCCTCGTCGATCACATAGAGCCAGCTGTTCGGGTTGGCCCTGGCGTTCGCCCGCATCTCGCGGGTGATCTTGGGTGTCCTGCTGACCGTGGGCTCGTCGGGTACCAGCCGGTCCGCTTCATCCCGCTGTGCCATGTCCTGTTTCCCCGCGTTCGGTGCCGTGCTGTTCGTTCGGTGCTCACTCTACTGTTGGCGCATGCCCGCATCGCGTTCCGCCGACCCCGCCGAGTTGCGTGCCGCCGTCGAGCGGGTTTCCGCCTGGCTGACCGGAAGCGCCCCCGATCCCGCCAGGGCCGACCTGGCCGCCGCGGTGCGGCTGAGCCTGCGCACGCTGGCCGCGACCGCCCCCGGCCGCAGCGTCGAGGTGCGCGTGCCGCCGTTCGCCGCCGTGCAGTGCGTCGAGGGCCCCCGCCACACCCGTGGCACGCCGCCGAACGTCGTCGAGACCGACCCCCGCACCTGGCTCGAACTCGCCACCGGGCGTCTACAGTGGACCGACGCGGTGGCCGAGGGCAGGGTGAGCGCGTCCGGAACGCGGGCAGACGTCTCCCGCTGGCTGCCGATCGTGCGGCTCTGACGAGCCGGGCCTTGGACGACGTCTGTGTGCCGGCCTCGGTGCTGGCGTAGAGTAGGGGGCTGTGCCCGGGGCGTGCACGCCGGTCTCTTGACTGCTCAGGATGCCGGTGTACTTTCGGTGACCAGGCGGTTCCCTCGGGTACGATGGCACATCTTCGACGAGTCGTGACGAGAGGTGTGGATCCGGACCATGGCTGCGGTGGACGGCACGGTCGGGGAGCAGTCGACAGGCCCCACCGCGCGCCGGATGATCCTCGGCTCGCAGCTTCGCCGGCTCCGCGAACGCGCGGGCATCACCCGTGCTGACGCCGGCTACCACATCCGCGCTTCGGAGTCCAAGATCAGCAGGCTGGAGCTCGGCCGGGTCGGTTTCAAGGAGCGCGACGTCAGCGACCTGCTGACCCTCTACGGCGTGGGGGACCCGTCCGAGCGCGACGTGTTCCTCCAGATGGCGAAGGACTCGAACCAGCCGGGCTGGTGGCAGAAGTTCAACGACTACATGCCCAAGTGGTTCGACGACTACGTCGGGCTGGAGGAGGCGGCGGTCCGCATCCAGACCTACGAGCTGCAGTTCGTGCCGGGTCTGCTGCAGACCGAGGACTACGCGCGGGCCATCGTCACGCACGGGCTGCCCGAGTCGGCGAGCGAGGCCGCCGAGGGCAGGGTCGCGCTGCGCATGCGCAGGCAGAAGCTGCTCCAGCGGCCCGACGCGCCGCGGCTGTGGGCGGTCATCGACGAGTCGGTGCTCTACCGGCCGATCGGCGGCAGGGACGTCCACCGCGCGCAGCTCGACCAGTTGCTGGAGCTGACGACGCTGCCGCACATCTCGCTGCAGGTCGTGCCGTACGCCCGCAGCGGCTACGCCGCCGAGGGCGCGTTCACGCTGCTCCGGTTCTCCGAGCCCGAGCTGCCCAACATCGCCTACATCGAGCACATCGCGGGCGGCATCTACCTCGACCGGCCGGACGAGATCGAGCTGATCGGCCGTTCGCTCGACCGGCTCGCCGTCGACGCCGAGACGCCCGACCGCTCCCGGCAGATGCTCTCCAAGGTCCGCGCCGAGATGTGACCGGCGGGCCGGACCGGCCCCCTCCCTGCTCCTCTCCGCCGCATTGCGCCTGTTCACCGACTTGGTGACCATTCGGTGAACTTGTATCTGCACGTGCATTCACACCTGCACTGGCACGTGCTACGGTGGGTGCACAATCGAATGCACGTGCAGATGCATCCTCCAATGGTGTAAGTCGGGAAGGTGAGGATCATGGCGGAGCAGATTCACAACGGGATCTCTGCGGAGTCGTTGTCAGGCGCTGCCTGGAGAAAGAGCAAGTACAGCGGCTCCATGGGCAACTGCGTGGAGGTCGCTCCGCTTGGCGACGGCCAGGTCGCGGTGCGCAACTCCCGCGACCCGCGCGGCCCCGCGCTGATCTACACGCGCGCCGAGATCGAAGCCTTTCTCGCAGGAGCCAAGGATGGCGAGTTCGACGATGTGGTCGCCTGAACACACGACGGTCGAGGACACGCTGGGCAGGCTGATCGCCCGCGGCTACCGGTTCGTCCACCCCCGCGACGCTGACGGCGAGATCATCACCGTGGTCGGTGTGCGTGCGCACGGCCACGTGATCGACGTCGTACGGCTGGACGCCGAGGACGACGTCACCGCCATGCGCCTGCCCGGTGACGAGCCGAACATCCTCGAACCGCGCACCGTGCTGTGGAGCAGGTCCGGCACCATGCGGGCCGTGGTGGACGGCCTGCTCGAGCTGTCGGACGACGCTCACACCGAGCACGCGCCCTCCAGGACGGCCGGATGCTGGATCCGGGGTGGCGCCGGACGTGCCAAGTACCTCATGGCCACCGCCTGAGCCGCGTTCGCGCCTGTCCTGAGCGCTAGATCACCGAGTCGGGCCGCCTCCGGCCACCTACACTGGAGGCGGCCCGTTCTCGTATCCAGGGGAGCCTTTCGGTGCACACCGACCTGTCGTCCACCGGAGCAGCCGCCGGCGAGCAGTCCGATCCCGAACCGCGTGAGGAATGCGGCGTCTTCGGTGTCTGGGCGCCCGGTGAAGAGGTCGCGAAGCTGACCTACTACGGCCTGTACGCACTCCAGCACCGTGGGCAGGAGGCGGCGGGCATCTCGGTGTCCGACGGCAACCAGATCGTCGTGTTCAAGGACCTCGGGCTCGTGAGCCAGGTGTTCGACGAGCAGACGCTCTCGTCGTTGCAGGGCCACGTCGCCGTGGGCCATTGCCGCTACTCCACCACCGGCGGCGGCTCGTGGGAGAACGCGCAGCCGACCTTCCGTACCACCGCGGCGGGCACCGGGCTGGCGCTCGGGCACAACGGCAACCTGGTCAACACCCATGAGCTGCACGAACGGGCCCGTGGCCTCGGGATCATCGGCAAGAACGGCGCCACCACCGACTCCGACCTGCTGTGTGGGCTGCTCGCCGCGGCCGCCGCGGACAAGGGCATCGAGGCCGCCGCGATGGAACTGCTGCCCACCGTGCGCGGCGCGTTCTGCCTCACCTTCGCCGACGAGAACACGCTGTACGCCGCCCGCGACCCGCACGGGGTCCGGCCGCTGGTGCTCGGCAGGCTGGAACGCGGCTGGGTGGTCGCCAGCGAGACGGCGGGCCTCGACATCGTGGGCGCCTCGTTCGTGCGCGAGGTGGAGCCCGGCGAGCTGATCGCGATCGACGCGGGCGGGCTGCGCTCGTCGCGCTTCGCCAACCCCGAGCCCAAGGGCTGCATCTTCGAGTACGTCTACCTGGCCAGGCCCGACACCACGATCTCGGGCCGCAGCGTGCACGCAACCCGCGTGGAGATCGGCCGCAGGCTCGCCGAGGAGTGCCCTGCCGATGCCGATCTGGTGATCCCGGTGCCGGAGTCGGGCACCCCGGCCGCCATCGGCTACGCGCAGGCCTCCGGCATCCCCTACGGGCAGGGCCTGGTGAAGAACGGCTACGTCGGCCGCACGTTCATCCAGCCGTCGCAGACGATCCGCCAGCTCGGCATCCGGCTCAAGCTCAACCCGCTGCGCGAGGTGATTCGCGGCAAGCGGCTCGTCGTCGTCGACGACTCCATCGTCCGTGGCAACACCCAGCGGGCGCTGGTGCGGATGCTGCGCGAGTCCGGTGCGCTCGAGGTGCACGTCCGGATCGCCTCGCCGCCGGTGCGCTGGCCCTGCTTCTACGGCATCGACTTCGCGTCCAGGGCCGAGCTCGTCGCCAACGGCGCGGACCTGGACGGCATCCGGCGTTCGATCGGTGCCGACTCGCTGGGCTACGTCTCGCTCGACGGGCTCGTCGCGGCCTCGGAGCAACCGAGGTCACGGCTGTGCGCGGCCTGCTTCGACGGCGAGTACCCCATCGCGCTGCCCGACGACGCGCTCATCGGCAAGCATCTGCTCGAAGGGATCACGGGTGGTAACGGCGCGGGCACATCCGCGCTCCCCGTCACCTCCGCGGGGTACGGTGCCGAGGATGCCGTCCGGCGTCCCTGACCCTTTGTCGAGACTTTCAGGATGGAGTCCGCTTCCGTGAGCGAGTCGCCGAGCGCTACGTACGCCGCCGCCGGAGTCGACATCGATGCCGGTGACCACGCCGTCGAGCTGCTCAAACCGCATGCCGCCCGTGCCACGAGGCCCGAGGTCGTCGGCGGTGTGGGCGGGTTCGCCGGGCTCTTCTCGCTGAAGCCGGGCCGCTGGAAGGAGCCGCTGCTCGCGTCGTCCACCGACGGCGTCGGCACCAAGATCGCCGTGGCGCAGGCGCTGGACAAGCACGACACGGTGGGCATCGACCTCGTCGCGATGGTGGTGGACGACCTGGTGGTCACCGGCGCCGAGCCGCTGTTCCTGCAGGACTACATCGCGGTCGGCAAGGTGATCCCGGAGAAGGTCGAGGCGATCGTCTCCGGCATCGCCGAGGGCTGCGTGCAGGCAGGCTGCGCGCTGCTGGGCGGCGAGACCGCCGAGCACCCCGGCATGATGGGCGAGCACGACTACGACATCTCCGCGACCGGTGTCGGTGTCGTCGAGGCCTCGGGCGTGCTCGGCCCGGATCTGGTGCGGCCGGGGGACGTGGTGATCGCGCTCGGCTCGACCGGCCTGCACTCCAACGGCTTCTCGCTGGCCAGGCACGTGCTCCTGGACATCGCGCGGATGCCGCTGGGCGGGCACGTCGAGGAGTTCGGGCGCACGCTCGGCGAGGAGCTGCTGGAGCCCACCCGGATCTACGCCAAGGACTGCCTGGCGCTGGCCGCCGAGGCCGACGTGCGGACGTTCGCGCACATCACGGGCGGTGGGCTCGCCGCCAACCTCGAGCGGGTGATGCCGAGGGGCCTGGTGGCGCAGCTGGACCGCGGCGCGTGGACGCCGGCGCCGGTGTTCGCGCTCATCGCCCATCGGGGCAAGGTCGAACGCGTGGAGATGGAGCGCACCTTCAACATGGGCGTCGGCATGGTGGCGGTCGTGTCGCCGGAGGATGTCGACCGGTCGCTGGCGGTGCTCACCGCGCGCCACGTGCCCGCGTGGGTGCTCGGTGACGTCCGGCCTGCCGACGACCCGGACGGCCCGCGCGCCCAGCTGACCGGCGACCACCCCCGGTTCTAGCCACCGAGGTCGCCGATGCCGCCGCGCACCACGCTCCCCAATGCGGCATTGGTGGCGTTGAACGCTACGAATGCCGCATTGGTGGCGTTGGGCGCTACGAATGTGGCATTGGGGAGCTCGAAGGGGACGTGATGGGGGAGCTTCAGGTGACATCGCGCCTGGTGATCCCGGACGCCGAGCTGAGCGAGCGGTTCTCCCGCTCGTCGGGGCCGGGAGGCCAGGGGGTCAACACCACGTCGTCGCGGGTGGAGCTGTCGTTCGACGTCGCCCGCTCGCCGTCGGTGCCCGGCGATCTGCGCCCTCGGCTGCTCGCCCGGCTCGCCGGGCGGCTGACCGACGGCGTGCTCACCATCGCCGCCAGCGAACACCGTGCCCAGCTGGCCAACCGCGAGGCGGCGCGGCAGCGGCTGGTCACCGTGCTGCGGCAGGCGGCCGCTCCGCCTCCGCGCAGGCGCAGGCCGACCAAGCCCACGAGGGGTTCCCAGGAACGCAGGCTCGCGCAGAAGAAGCGGCGCGCCGACATCAAGCGGGGCAGGCGGAGCCGCGGCGACGACTGAGCACGCCGCCCGTCTAGGGTGCGTGGGTGGTCGACGACAGCTACCTGCGTTCCCTCATCGAGGCCACGGCCGAGGCCGTGCGCCGCGCCGAGCCACTCACCTCCGAACACGACGGCGCGCCCGCCGACCTGCGGGACGAGGCCGCCGCCACCGTGACCGGCCGGAGCGAGGACCTGGTGGCGTTGAGCCGCGACCTGCACGCCCACCCGGAGACGGCGTTCACCGAGCACCGCTCCGTTCGTGCCGTCGCCGACCTGCTCGCGGCCTGCGGGTACGAGGCCACAGTCGGCGTAGGCGGGCTCGACACGGCGCTCGTGGCGAGCACCGGGGACTCCGGGCCGCACCTGGGGGTGCTCGCCGAGTACGACGCGCTGCCCGGAATCGGCCACGCGTGCGGGCACAACATCATCGGCGCGGCCGGGGTCGGTGGGTTCCTCGGTGCCGCCGCCGTGGCGGCGAAGGCGGGCGGCCGGGTGTCGCTCGTCGGCACGCCTGCCGAGGAGGGCGGTGGCGGCAAGGAGACCCTGGCCAGGGCAGGCGTGTTCGACGACGTCGACGCCGTGGTGATGCTGCACCCGTTCAGCCACGACGTCGCGATGCACCCGTTCCTGGGCCGCAGGCAGCTGGAGATGATCTTCCACGGTGTCAGCGCCCACGCCGCCGCGCAGCCGTTCATGGGACGCAACGCGCTCGATGCCGCGGTGAGCGCCTACCAGGGCGTGGCGGCCCTGCGTCAGCACCTGCCGCCGGGCGACCGGGTGCACGGGGTGTTCACCGACGGCGGTTCCCGGCCGAACGTGGTTCCCGACCGCGCCGCGGTGCTGTTCTACCTGCGCTCCGCGCTACCGGAGACGCTGCGCGACCTGGCGCAGCGGATGGCGGCGATCGCGCGCGGGGCCGCCGAGCAGACCGGCTGCGAGGTCGAGCTGCGCTGGGACCCGCAGCCGCCGTACCTGCCGATCCGGTTCAACCGGGCGCTGTCCGCGCGGTGGGCCGTCAACCAGCAGCCGTGCGGCAGGCAGCCGCTGCCGCCCGGCGTGGTGCCGGAGTTCCTCACCGGTTCCACCGACCTGGGCAACCTGAGCCACCGGATGCCCGCGATCCACCCGATGATCGCGGTCTCGGCGCCCACGGTCGCCCTGCACACCACCGACTTCGCCGAGGCCGCAGGCTCGGACGCCGGCGATCGCGCGGTGACCGACGGCGCGCTCGGGCTCGCGCTGACCGCCGTGGACTACCTCGCCGACGCGGATCTGCGCACCGCCATGCACGACGAGTTCGCCGCCGCAGGCGGCCCACTGGACGTACCTCGCTACTTCGAGCGCTAGGGCGTCCTGCTCGCCGTAGAAGATCACCGGATCGGTATCCGAGTGAAACATTTTCTGCCTACTCTGCCCGCATGACGGAAACCGCGACTCCGGCCGGACGCCTCGACCGCGTGCTCAACTGGATCGAGCGGGTGGGCAACCGCCTGCCGGAACCGTTCATCCTCTTCGCGCTGCTGACCCTGCTGCTCGGCGTGATCTCCACGGTCATGGCCGCGTTCGGGGTCACGGTCAGCGTGCCCGGCGAGGAGCAGGCGAGAGCGATCCACGGCGCCTTCACCGGCGAGGGACTGCAGTTCCTCTTCACCGGTCTCGCGACGAACTTCATCGAGTTCCCGCCGCTGCAGACCGTCGTCACGATCATGCTCGGCGTCGGTCTTGCCGAGCGCACCGGCCTGCTGTCGGCCCTGATCCGGCTCGCGTTCCGCCGCGCCCCGCGCTGGCTGCTGCCCTACGCGCTCGGGTTCATTGGCGTCACCGGCAGCATCATGGCCGACTCGGCGTTCATCATCATCCCGCCGCTGGCGGCGATGGTGTTCAAGGCGGCGGGCAGGCACCCGGTGGCCGGGCTCATCGGCGGCTTCGCCGCCACCGGCGCGGGCTACTCGACGTCGGTGTTCGTCACCAGCCTCGACGCGCTGTTCGCCGGCATCAGCAACTCCGTCGCCCAGACCCTGCCGGACCCGGGCACCGACGTCACCCCGGTGTCCAACTACTACTACAACGTCATCGCCGCCGTGGTGCTCGGCCTGGTCGCCGGCCTGATCATCGCCAAGGTCGTCGAGCCGTCGCTGGAGCGCAACAACTTCCCGCGCGACGAGGTCGAGCCGTCCGGGGGCACCCTGTCGGCGGGGCTGGTGCCCGGGGAGCGGCGGGGTCTGCGGGTCGCCGCCGTCGCCCTGCTCGCGCTCACCGGCGCGGTGGTGGTCCTGGTACTCGTGCCCGGCTCCCCGATGCGCAACGCCGACGGCGGGTTCCTGCCGGAGTCGCCGCTGCTCGACTCGGTGACCACGCTGGTGTTCCTTTCGTTCTTCGTGCCCGGCCTCGCCTACGGCGTCTCCGCAGGTGCGATCCGCAGGGCGGCCGACGTGCCCGTGCTCATGGGCAGGGCCCTCAAGGACCTGTCCGGGTTCATCGTGCTGGCGTTCATCCTCGGGCAGTTCATCGCGCTGTTCTCCTGGAGCAACATCGGCGCGTGGCTCGCGGTCAGCGGCGCCAACTTCCTGCAGAGCATCGGCCTCACCGGCTACGCGGCGTTCCTCGGGTTCATGGTGCTCGCGTCGCTGCTGAACCTGTTCATCGTCTCCGGGTCGAGCCTGTGGACGTTGATGGCCGCGGTGTTCGTGCCGATGTTCCTGCTGCTCGGCTTCGAGCCCGGGTTCAGCCAGGCGGCCTTCCGGGTCGGTGACTCCGCGACCCAGGTGATCACACCGCTCAACCCGTACATGATCGTGTTGCTCACGTTCGTCCGGCGCTACCAGCCCGAGGCAGGGCTGGGCACGGTGATCGCCAAGATGCTGCCGTTCGTCGTTCCCTTCTGGACGGTGTGGGCGGTCATCCTGTCGGTGTTCTACTTCGCCGATCTGCCACTGGGCCCGGGTATGGACATTCGCGTCGACCGCTGAGCAGGGCGACCCCGGTCGCGGGTGGCCGGGCGCGCGGCGCCGGGACCCTGTGCCGCGGCCGCCCCGCGGGCGGCGGGACGAGCCGGGGCAGGCAGAGGCTCCACAACCGCCGGTTCAGTTCCGTCCTCCTCGTCAGCCCCGCCCCCGCGGCCGCGCCGACGGTGTTGAGCAGGACGTCGTCGGTCGAGCTCACCCGGCCCGCGTCGATGACGAACTGCATGGCCTCGATCGCCACCGAGGCCAGCAGTGCCGCCACGGTCACTCGTCCGGGGACCCGCCACCACGCCCAGCGCAGTGGCAGGAGCAGGCCCAGCGGCAGCAGCATCACCACGTTGGCGGTGACCTGCCAGAACGACGTGTTGTCGGTGAGCGCGATCTCCAGGTCGGTGCCCGGGAGCAGGTGCAGCGCGCTGCCGGTGGAGAACGGCATCGACACCACGACGAGCACCAGCGCGCCGAGCACGACGATCGCGACGTCGAGGGCAGCGGTGATCCGCGCGGCGGCGGCCGGTCTGTTCCTGGACCGCAGCGCGGCCAGTGACCGCCAGGCGAGCACGGCCACCGGCAGCGTCAACAGCGTGGCAGGGACCAGGACGCCGAAACTGCGCAGCAGAACATCCACGCGATCTGCCTCCCCGACTTCTCGCGACTCCCAAGATCACCCTGACACCGAGCGATCGGGAGCGCACGGGGAAACCGGCTGCACTATCCGGTTATTGCGCTGTCAGCTTCGCCAGTGGTATTGCCGTTCCGGCCTGCCCGTCCCGCCGTAGCGCAACCGGACCTGAGCCTGACCAATGTCCACGAAGTGTTCGAGGTAGCGCCGCGCGCTGGGCCGGGACAGTTCCGTGACGGCGGCGCACTCGGACGCCGACAGCCCGTCCGGATGGCCGATCAGCGCCTGGCGCACCAGCTCCGCCGTCTGCTCGGTGAGTCCCTTCGGCAGGCCGCTCGTGCTGCGCGGGCGGGCGCCGAACACGTCGTCCACGTCTTGCTGGCCCGCTCCCTCGCGCGCGGAGAGCCGGGCCAGCTTGGCGCGCAGGGCGCCGACGTGTTCCAGCTGGTCGCGCAGCGCGGCATAGGAGAACGGCTTGATGAGGTAGTGCAGGGCGCCGCCGCGCATCGCGCCCCTGATGGTCTCCACGTCGCGTGCGGCCGTGATCACCACCACGTCGGTGTCTACTGTGGATGGATCGGCACGCAGTTCACGAAGGACCGCAAGCCCGTCGAGGTCCGGAAGGTAGATGTCCAGAAGCACCAGATCGGGTGCAAGATCACGGACCGCCCTGAGCGCATCTGCACCCGTGTGGGCGGCACCCACGACGGTGAATCCTGGCGTGCGCTCGACATAGCCACTGTGGACCTTCGCGACCATGAAGTCGTCGTCCACCACCAGCACCCGGATCATCGCGGCACCGCCGCCTGCCGCACCGGCAGCACGGCCGTGAACACAGCACCGTCGGCGTTGTGCACGTCCACGGAGCCGCCGCGCCGCCTGCAGATCTGCCGCGTCAGCGCCAGCCCGAGCCCGCGAGCGCCGCCGTGCTCGGCGGCCTTCGTCGTGAACCCGTGCGTGAACACCTCGGTCGCGATCTCCGGTGCGACGCCGGGACCCGAGTCGCGCACCACCACCGACACAGCCTCCTCGCTCTCGCCGATCTCCACCTCGATCCAGTGGTCGCCGTCGGTTCCCCGCAGCGCGTCGAGCGCGTTGTCCACAAGGTTGCCCACAACCGTGACCAGGTCGGCCGACAGGGCCTCGTCCACCTGGCCGAGCCTGCTGTCGTCGGTCAGGCGCAGCCCGGCGCCCTGCTCGGCCGCCAGGCTCGCCTTCGCGATCAGCAGGGCGGCCACCGCGGTGTCGTGGACGCGCGCGGTGACCTGCTCGTGCCACTCGCCGTGCGCGCGGCTCACCAGGTCCACGTAGTGCCGTGCCTCGTCGTACTCGCCCAGCTCGATGAGCCCGGCGATGGTGTGCAGGCGGTTGCTGAACTCGTGGGCCTGCGCGCGCAGCGTGTCGGTGGTGCGCGAGGTCGCCGCCAGCTCCTCGCGCAGGGTGATCAGCTCCGTGCGGTCGCGCAGGGTGGCCACCGCGCCCAGCTCGCGGCCGTCGCGCGTCACCGGCAGCCGGTTCATCACCAGTACCCGGCCCGCTCGCAGCACGATCGCCTCGGTGCCGCTGGCCCTGCCGGTGAGCACGTCGCGCAGCCGCTCGTTGACGTCCAGGTCGTCGATCCGCGCCCCGACCGCGTTCCCCGGCAGGGCCAGCAGTTGCCTGGCGTGGTCGTTGACCAGCGTGATCCGGTGCTGCTGGTCGAGGGCCACCACACCCTCCTTGATGCCGTGCAGCAGCGCCTCCCTGTGCTCCACGAGCCCGGTGATCTCCCGCGGTTCGAGGCCCAGCGTCTGCCGCTTGACCCGCCAGGCCAGAAACACCGCGCCCGCGACGCCCAGCACGGTCGCGATGCCCAGCAGCACGAGCGCGTCGGTGGGCCGGTTGGCGATGCCCTCGAAGAAGCCGGGCGTCGCCTTGCCTGCCGCCACGATGCCGATCAGCGCGCCGTCGTCGCCGATCACCGGGACGTGCGCCACCAGGGAGCCGTCCACCTCGCCGACCCACGACCGGCCGTGCGCCACGGTGCTCTCGCCGAGCGGCAGCCTCGTCCGGAGCTGGTCGGGGTCCTGCGAGGTCAGCACTCGCCTGCCGGGGCCCGCGATCGTGACGAAATCCGCGCCGGAGAGGCTGCGGGCGCCCTCGGCGAACACCGGCAGCGGGTCGCGGTTCACCGGGTCGGCGAGGCTGATGCGCACGCCCGGCGTCGCCGCGACGTTCTCGGCGACCGACAGCAGCCTGCGGCCCTCGACGTTGCGGAAGTTCTCGTTCGACTGCAGCACCGAGAACACCAGCACGCAGCCGAGCAGGGCGAACACGATGGCCAGCAGCCAGCCAAGCAGCTGTCTCGCCAGCGAACCCTTCGCGCCCACCGCATCACTATGACACCTTGCGGGCGGGCCGCCCGTGACCACAACGAACACAAGTACCGATACGCCCGTAACCGAGACTTCACCCGGGCCGCGATGCACGATGTTCGGCAATCTCCGAACGGTCCTCACAACGAGGTGATGATGAAGAACCCGAAAGCATGGCTCTCGGTGCTGGGCGCGGCGCTGCTCGTGCTCGTGGTGCCACCGCTGGCCGGGTCCGAGGGTGACGAGTCGGGCTCACAGGTTCCCGGCCTGCGGATCATGGTGCCCAACACCCCCGGCGGCGGCTACGACATCACTGCCCGCACGGCGGCCAAGACGATCGAGGACAACGGGCTCAACGGCACCACCGAGGTGTTCAACCTGCCCGGTGCCGGCGGCACCGTCGGGCTCGGCAGGCTGGTCGGCGAGCGCGGCAACGGCAAGCTCATCATGTCGATGGGCCTGGGCGTGGTCGGTTCGGTGTACACGAACTCCTCGCCCGCGTCGCTGCAGGACACCACGCCGATCGCCAAGCTCACCGAGGAAGCCGACATCATCGTGGTCGGCAAGGACTCGCCCTACCGCAACATCGAGCAGCTGATCGAGGCGTGGAAGGCCGACCCCCGCGGCCTGGCTGTCGGCGGCGGCTCCTCGCCCGGCGGGCCGGACCACCTCGCGCCGATGCTCACCGCGGAGGCGCTCGGGATCTCGCCGAAGGACGTCCAGTACGTCTCCTACGACGGCGGAGGCGAGCTGATGGCCTCGATCCTCGGCGGCAAGGTGGCGTTCGGCGTCTCCGGCATCGGCGAGACCCGCGACCAGATCGAGGCGGGAGAGCTGCGGGCGCTGGCGGTGACCAGCCCGGAACGCGTTCCCGGGATCGACGCGCCCACGCTCCAGGAGTCGGGCGTGGACGTCAGCTTCACCAACTGGCGCGGCATCGTCGCGCCGCCCGGGCTGTCCAAGCAGGACCGCGACAAGCTGGTCACGATGTTCACCGCACTGCACGACACCCGGCAGTGGAAGGACGCGCTGCGGCGCAACGGCTGGAGCGACGCGTTCCAGACCGGTGAGCAGTTCGGCGCGTTCCTCTCCTCCGAGAACGACCGCGTGGTGTCGGTGCTGAAGGAGCTGGGTCTGGCATGAGTAGTCCTGTGTCCACTGTGGAAGAGCCGCGCGCCGCGGCGCCGAGGCAGAGCTGGTGGCGGGCGCACTCCGAGCTCGGCATCTGCCTGCTGCTGCTCGTGCTGGGCGTGCTGGTGCTCACCGACGCGCTGACGCTGCCCACCGACTTCACCCAGCGGGGGCCGCTGGGTCCCAAGGCCGTGCCCGTCGTGGTGGGCTCGCTGCTGGTGCTGGTGGCGTTGCTGCTGGCCCGCGACGTGCTCCGCGGCGTCACCGGAGAGGCCGAGGGTGGTGAGGACGTCGACCTGTCGACGGGAGCCGACTGGCGCACGGTGCTGCTGCTCTCCGGTGCCTTCCTCGCCAACGCGGCCCTGATCGACCTGGTCGGCTTCCCGATCTCGTCGGCCGTCCTGTTCTGGGGCGCGGCCTACGCACTGGGCAGTCGCAACCCCGTGCGCGATCCGCTGGTCGCCGCCACCGTCTCGGTGGTCACGTGGTTGGCCTTCAACGAACTGCTCGGGGTTCCGCTGCCCGGCGGACCGCTGATGGGGGTGCTGTAGCCCATGGACTCGCTGTCACTGCTCATCGACGGGTTCGGCACCGCGCTGACCCCGCAGAACCTGCTGTTCGCCGCCATCGGCGTCGTGCTCGGCACGGCCATCGGCGTGCTGCCCGGCATCGGCCCGGCCATGGCGGTGGCGCTGCTGCTGCCGGTCACCTACGGCCTGGAGCCCACCGCCGCGTTCATCATGTTCGCCGGCATCTACTACGGCGGCATGTTCGGCGGCTCGACGACGTCGATCCTGCTGAACACGCCCGGTGAAAGCGCGTCGGTGGTCACGGCCATGGAGGGCTATCCGATGGCCAAACGCGGCCGGGGGCCGCAGGCGCTGGCCGCCGCGGCGATCGGCAACTTCGTCGGTGGCCTGATCGGCACCGTCGCGCTCGTGCTGCTGGCCCCCGCCGTCGCCTCGCTGGCCGTCAACATCGGCGCGCCCGACTACTTCGCGGTGATGGTGCTCGCCTTCATCGCGGTGACGTCGGTGCTCGGCCGGTCGCGGGTGCGGGGCTTCGCCTCGCTGCTGATCGGGCTGACCATCGGGCTGGTCGGGCTCGACCAGCTCACCGGACAGGCCCGGCTGACGTTCGGTTCGCTGCACCTGGCGGACGGCATCGACGTGGTGATCGTGGCGGTCGGGCTGTTCGCGGTCGGCGAGTCGCTGTGGGTGGCCGCGCACCTGCGGCGCACGCTCGACAAGCCGATCCCCGTCGGCAGGCCGTGGCTCGCGGGCTCCGACCTGCGGCGCACCTGGCGGCCGTGGCTGCGTGGCCCGGTGATCGGCTTCCCGTTCGGCGCGATCCCCGCGGGCGGTGCCGAGATCCCGACGTTTCTGTCGTACGTCACCGAGAAGCGGTTCTCCCGGCGCAAGGACGAGTGGGGCAAGGGCGCCATCGAGGGTGTCGCGGGCCCGGAGTCCACGGCGAGCGCGTCGGCGGCGGGCACGCTGGTGACGATGCTGACGCTGGGCCTGCCGACCACGGCCGTCGCCGCGGTGATGCTGGCCGCGTTCCAGCAGTACGGCATCCAGCCGGGACCGCTGTTGTTCGAGCGTGAGTCGGCGCTGGTGTGGGCCCTCATCGCGAGCCTGTTCATCGGGCTGGTGCTGCTGCTGGTGATCAACCTGCCGATGGCGCCGGTGTGGGCGAAGCTGCTGCGGATCCCCCGGCCGTACCTGTACGCGGGCATTCTGTTCTTCGCCAGCGTCGGCGCCTACGCGGTGGGCGGCGAGGTGATCGACCTGCTGCTGCTGTTCGCCATCGGCGTCCTCGGCTTCGCCATGCGCCGCTACGGGCTGCCGGTGCTGCCCGCCGTCATCGGCGTGATCCTGGGCCCGGCCGCCGAGCTGCAGATGCGGCGTGCGCTGCAGCTCAGCGACGGCAGCCTCGTCGGCCTGGTGAACTCGCCGATGGCCGTCACGGTGTACGTGATCGTCGCGGCGATCCTGGCCTGGCCGCTGCTGCGCAGGCTGGTCAAGCGGCCCAGCGGTGACGAGCCCAAGGACCCCGCGGGCGTCTGAGTCAGCCGGCCACGCGGAGGCACTCGGCGAGGATGCGCTGGAGGTGAACACCCCGGTGCACGTCGCACGGGTGCTTCCGCGTGCCGCTGGCGATCATGGCGGCGAAGTCGTCCAGCAGCGCGGTGTAGGACTCGGCGGTCGCGTTCGGCGCCCGCCCGAGGGTGCGGTAGCCCTGCTCGCCGTACACGGCGAACTCCACGACGGTCGGCCGCATCGGCAGCCGGGTGGTGAGCGCGACCGTGCTGGTCGCCGTCCCGGCGTGCTCGAGCAGCACGTGCCACAGGTCACCCTCCGTACGGTGGGCGGCGAGCACGGCGGTGATCTCGCCGAGCGCGGCGTCCATCAGGTCGAAGGCGTGCGGGCCGACGTCGCCGAGCGCGCCCTCGGTGTGCCGCCACGGCGAGTTGCCGTAGGTCTCGCCCAGCAACGCACCGGACAACCAGCGCGCACTGCCGCCCGTCCAGCCGCCCGCGGCCGCGAGCCCGTCCAGCCATTCGCGGGTGCGCAGCGCGTACCGCAGCGTCAGCACCAGGAGCGACGCGACCCCGGCCTCCGCCACGGCACCGGCGACGCGCTCGGCGTCGGCGACGGTGGTGGCCAGCGGCTTCTCCAGGATCACGTGCTTGCCCGCCTCGGCCGCCCGCACCGCCAGCCCGGCCTGTACGGACGGCGGCACGGCGAAGGCGACCGCGTCGACCTCGGAGAGCAGTTCGTCGAACGAGGCGCAGGCCCGCGCGGCGTAGTCCTCGGCGAGCGCGGCGGCCACGTCCTCGCGCCGGGTCCACACCGCACTCAGCGCGGTGCCCGGATGGTCGGAGAGGCCCGGCGCGTGCACCGTCCTCGCCCACGAGCCGGCGCCGATCAGTCCTACCCGCAGCTGAGTGTCCACGTCCGCGAGCGTAGGCGCAGGACTCACTCGTAGCTGTAGAAGCCCCGCCCGGTCTTCTTGCCGAGCAGGCCCGCGTCCACCATCCGCAGCAGCAGCGGCGGCGAGGAGTACAGCGGCTCCTTGAACTCGGCGTACATCGAGTCGGCGATGGCCTTGATGGTGTCGAGGCCGATCAGGTCGGCAAGCCGCAGCGGCCCCATCGGGTGCGCGGTGCCCTTCTCCATGCCGTTGTCGATGTCCTCGGCCGAGGCGAAGCCCGACTCGAACATCCGGATCGCCGACAGCAGATACGGCACGAGCAGCGCGTTGACGATGAAGCCCGCGCGGTCCTGCGAGCGGATCACCGTCTTGCCCAGCGCGCCGGACACGTGCGCGTCGGCCCGCTCGGTGGTCTTGTCGTCGGTGAGCAGGGACGGCACCAGCTCCACGAGCGGAAGCACCGGCACCGGGTTGAAGAAGTGGATGCCGACCACCTGCTGCGGACGCTCGGTGGCCATCCCCAGCTTCATGATCGGGATCGAGGAGGTGTTCGAGGCGAGGATGGCGTCCTCCCGCTCGACGACCTTGTCGAGTGCCCGGAACACGTCGACCTTGGCCTGCTCCTGTTCGAGCACGGCCTCGACCACCAGATCGCGGTCGGCGAACGCCGCCTGGTCGGTGGTGAAGGTGATCCTGCCCAGCGCCGCCTCGGCGTCCTCGGCGGCGAGCTTGCCGCTGCGGACTCCCCGCTGCAGCGACTTCTCGATGCGCGCCCTTCCCGCGTCCAGTGCCGGCTGGCCGACCTCCGTCACCACCACGTCGAGGCCCGCTCGCGCGTGCACCTCCGCGATGCCGGAACCCATGAGTCCCGCACCGACCACTCCGACCCGTGCGATGTCAGGCACGCTTCCTCCTCACGTCCGTTGGTCACCCCGGTGTCCGCTGGGCACCGGCGCGACCACGATCGCAGCAGCGGCGGCGCCGCCGACGGACGCTCCACAAGGTCAGCACGCGGAACGCGAGGGTGGGGAATCCCGGTCCCGCCCGGGCCCCACCCTCGCGTCACGCGGCTGCGTCAACGACGGTAGTCGTCGTACCCATCGTCGTATGGGTCCTCGTACCGCTCGTCGTCCTCGCGGGTCTCCTCCGAGGAGTTGCCCGACAGCTCACGCTGTAGGGCATCGAAATCCGTGGTGGGAACGCTGTACTTGAGCTCCCGGGCCACTTTTGTCTGCTTGGCCTTAGCTCGGCCGCGCCCCATGGCTCGACCCCCTTGCACAGGGGCGGGGCGGCCGGGGGAAATCGGCGGCCCCGCGTCGTCTCGACAACTATTTCCTGTACACACCGTACCGTGTCCGGCCCGTCCGACGCGACGTGGCACGGTGTGCGAACGGTGACAGTATCGCTCCACTGCCGCCCGTGGGACCAGCCGGTCGGAGTGGCCGAGTCCCGGCGTGCCACGATTCATCGGTGCTCCGTCCGTTCGTGGCCTACCTCAGGGTGTACGAGCCGCTCTCGGCGTTCGGCGACCCTCCTGACGAACAGCTGGTCCAAGCCGTCGAGTCCGCCAAGCTGACGCGCGCGCGGGCAGGCGAACGCGAGCACCTGCTGTGGCTGAGGTCACAAATTTCAATACCGCCGCGGCTGCTTCCCGCCGAGCGCATCGACGGCTCTCCCTCGCCGAGCACGAAGACCGACGTGCTGGTGCTCGACCCGGCCGACGTGCCCACCGCGAGCGGCACCGAGGTGGGTCCCGGCCCGCTGGTCTGCCCGCTGGAGCTGCGCGTGCGTTCGGCCGCCGCGCTCGCCGGGTTCCTCGGCGAGGCCCACCCCGCGTTGCGGACCGCCGTGCTCGACGCCGCGGGCGTCTCCGCCGACACCGTGCGCGCCAGGGCCAACGCCGCGCTGCGCGACCTGCACGGCACCACCATGCACGTGCTGTCGACGACGTGGACGGTGCCGCTGCCGTGGTTCTCGATCGTCGAGCCCGACGAGCGCAGGCTCGTGCTCGGCTCCGGGATGGACGACCCGAAGCGGGAGCTGTCCTGGCGGGTCGCCATGCGGGACGCGCTCACGCGGATCGCCGAGGCCGAGGAACTCGTGCACGACGCCCTCGGCGACACCGGCCCGACCCGCATCCTCGCCGAGACCAACCGCTGGCTCGCCAACTTCCACCCGGCGTCGGCCGTGGAGCTCGACTACGGCGGGCTGGTGCAGCTGATCGAGGACCCGATCCTGGAGAGCGACACCTCGGCCGACGAGGTCCACGCGATGCTGGACGCGCTGCGCGGCGGTGCGGTGGAGGACATCGCCGAGCTGTTCCAGACACTGCGCGACTACTGGGGCGACATCGCCGCCAAGGAGCGCTTCAACTAGCCAGGCCGAGCGCCGCGGCGCACTCCCGGGTCAGGCGCAGCTCGCCGGCCTGCCTGCCGCCGCCGAGCACCACTCCGGCTCCCCGGCCGAGGCCGTCCAGCACCGACCGGGCCGCCGGATTGTCCGGCAGCGCACCGAGCGAGCGCAGCGCCGCCACGAGCAGCGGGTCCCTGGCCCGCGCGGCGCCGTCGGAGACCTTGAGCGCCACCGCGGTGCCGTCGGGCAGCGCCATCGCGTGCACGCCCTCGGCGCCACCCTTGGCCAGCAGGCCCGGCACCGCGAGCATCAGCAGCGTGTCGTCGCGGCCGGACCCGGCCACCAGCCACGGCGCCGCCCGCATGGCCGCGCCGGGACGGCTGCCCGCGACCCTGCCGAACGCGCGGGCCAGCCCGGTGAGGGAGAACGCGAACAGTGGTGCGCCGCAGCCGTCCACGCCCGTGGCGGCGATCGGCTCGCCCGTGAGGCCGACGACCGTCTCGGCGATCACCCGCTGCAGTTCGTGCTTAGGGTCGGTGTAGCTGCCGGTGGGCCAGCCGCGCTGCACGCACGTCGCGAGCATCGCGGCGTGCTTGCCGGAGCAGTTCATCGCCGCCCGCCGCCTGCCAGGCCAGGTGCGGATCGCGTCGAGCCTGCTCGGCTCGTGCAGCGGGTAGTCGGCGGGGCAGCGCAGGTCGTCCTCGGTGAGCCCGGCGGAGGCCAGCATCGCCAGCACCCGCGCGACGTGGGCGGGCTCGCCGTTGTGGGAGGCGCAGGCCAGGGCGAGGTCGGGCTCGCCGATCTCCAGCCCTGCCCTCAGCATCCCGAGCGCCTGGAACGGCTTGTTCGACGAGCGCGGGTACACCGGGCGGTCGACATCGCCCAGCGCCGTGCGCACCGAGCCGTCGGGGCCGGTGATCACCAGAGCGCCGTGGTGCACGCTCTCGGTGAGGCCGGACCGGACGACCTCCACGAGCGCGGGGCCGGTCATGCGCCGTCTCCGGCCCCGTCCTCACCGCGCTCGCTGGCGAGCAGCTCGTCGACCGAGGCCGAGCCCTGGGCGTAGCGGCGGGCGATCTCGGCGTTGAAGGTGTCCACCACGACCTGCACCTCGCGGCGGCGCTGTGACACCGACGCCTCCTGCTCGCGGAAGGTGTTCAGCGTCTCGGCGAGCTTGCCGTCGTCCAGCGACGAGACATCGGAGAGGTCGGCGTTGCCGACCAGCGCCTCGGCACGCCGCCGGTACTCGCCTGCCCGGGTCGGCTCCAGCGTCTGGTGCCTGCCGGAGCCGGTCGCCGGGCCCAGCGCGTTCTCGGCAAGGATCGTGGCCAGCTGGTCGACGATGCTGGCGTCGCCACCCGAGGCGCGCCGCTGCTGCTCGGCGCGCACGATGTCGATGCGCGCGTGCAGCAGCCTGCGCAGGTACGACAGGTCGGTCTCCTCCTGCGCCGCCTCGTCGCGGCGTTCGCGCAGCGTCGTCATCGGCAGAGTGTCCACGTCGCGCGCGTAGGCGGCGTCGAGGACACGGTCGATGCGACGGCGGCCGCCGGGACGGACTTCGATCACGGGGTCATCCTGCTCTACCTGGGTGCCACACACCAGGGTGGGGTCGGCTCGGTCATCCTCGGAACCGCTGCATCGCCTCGCGCCCCGGTGCCGCGTGCTCCTGCGGAAGCGAGTCGGGGTCGATCGCGGCCTGCACGACCCGGTCATCGGCGCCCGCGAGAAGTTCGGCGTCCGGCGGCGTGGACCGCTTCACCAGCGCCAGCGCGATCGGGCCCAGCTCGTGGTGTTGCGCCACGGTGCCGACCCGGCCGACGGTCCGCTCGCCGAGCAGCACCGGATCGCCCGTCTCGGGGTAGATCTCCGGCGAGCCGTCCAGGTGCAGCAGCACCAGGTGCCGGGGCGGCCTGCCGACGTTGTGCACCTTCGACACCGTCTCCTGGCCCCGGTAGCAGCCCTTCGCGACGTGCGCGGCCGAGCCGATCCAGTTCACCTCGTGCGGGATCGCCCGCTCGTCGGTGTCCACCCCGAGTCGCGGCCGCACCGACTCGGCCCGCAACGCGTCGAACGCCCACGATCCCGCGGGCCGCGCACCGGCCTCCGTCAGCCGGTCCCACCAGGTGGTCAGCTGCGGGCGCGGCACCACGAGGTCGACGGCGGAGGAGCGGGGCCACGGCATCCGCCGCGCGAAGCCGCCGGGCATCTCGGCCACCGCGTAGGGCTCCGGGCCCAGCTCGACGTCGAGCACCGTGGCGATGTCGGGGCCGAGCAGCGTGAGCACCGCGTAGTCACCGGTGGCGTCGGTGAGCTCGACCTTGGACCAGAACTTCATCGCCTCCAGGTAGGCCGCGAGCGGCTGCCTGCCGCCCTTGGGCAGCGCGCTCGTGGCCTCGGCTCCCGGGTCCGTGTCGAGATACACCGTGCCGTTCAGGTAGGCGAGCACCATGTGCGCGTCGATCCGGCCCTGGCTGTCCAGCACGAGAGCCTCGGTGCCGGTGCCCTCCGGCAGGGCCGCCACGTGCTGCGAGAGCACCAGGTGCAGCCAGGAGAGGCGTTCCTCGCCGGTCACCGTGATGACCTCGCGGTGCGAGCGGTCCACGACGGCGACCCCGCGCACGGCGGTGCGCTGCTCGGCGAACGGGTCACCCCAGTGCCAGGGCACGCCCTGCTCGGAGTGCGTCTCGGGAGCGGCGACCGCGCCGGGCCGGTCGAGTAGCGGTGACTGGTAGCCCATACCCCGATCGTAGGCGCGATCGCCGGGAACTCCCTCGTGCCGGTGAGTACGGTGAGCACATGCGCGTGCTTGCTTTCCTCGACGGCACCCTCGCCGATCCCGACCAGCCCCACATCCGCGTCGACGACCTCGGACTCATGCGCGGGGACGGCATCTTTGAGACCGTCCTCGTCGCCGACGGCGTCCCGAGGGAGCTGGGCCCGCACCTGGACCGGCTGGCCCGCTCCGCGGCCATGCTGGACCTGCCGGAGCCGGACCGCGCCGCGTGGGAGCGGGTGGCCCAGATCGTGATCGACAACTGGCGGGGTTCGCCGGAGCTGGCGCTCAAGCTCGTCTACACGCGCGGCATCGAGGGCGACCCGGAGGCCCGGCCCACCGGGTTCGCGCTGGGCATGGAGATCGACGAGAAGGTCAAGCGGGCCCGCGCCGAGGGCATCGCTGCGATCACCCTGGAGCGCGGCATCGAGCCGGACCTGGCGGCGAGGGCGCCGTGGCTGCTGCTGGGCGCCAAGTCGCTGTCGTACGCGGTGAACATGGCCGGGGTGCGCGAGGCGGCCCGGCGCGGCGCGGCCGACGTGATCTTCACGGCCACCGACGGCTCGGTGCTGGAGGGGCCGACGTCCAACGTCATCCTGGCGCGGGGCCGCACGCTGTACACGCCGCCGCCCGCCATCGGCATCCTGCCGGGCACCACGCAGCGGGCGGTGTTCCGCGCCGCCGAGCGTGCGGGGTGGGCGACGAAGATCGAGCCGCTGACCGTGGAGGAGCTGGACAAGGCCGACGGCCTGTTCCTGTCCTCGTCGGTGCGCAAGCTGACCCGCGTGCACACGCTGGACGGCAACCGCCTGCCCGACTCCACCGGCCTGCATGCCGAACTGGCGCAGGCCTACGACGCGGAGTACGCGCGAACCTAGCCGCCGGCGGGCGAGCCGAAGGGCACCGCGGGTACGCGACAGGTACCGACGGTGCCCTTGGGCTCGGCAGCGGCTCAGCCGACGACGCGGTGGAGCAGGGCCGAGGCGTGCGGGGTCATCGGCTGGCCCACCATGGCGCGTTCCTCGACGTAGCCGAGGTCGCCGTTGTTCACGATGCCGTACAGGCGCTGGGCGGCGGTGACCTCCTTGGCCGAGGCCGTGCGCACCACCGCGTCGGTGCCGAGCTCCCACGCCGTCTGGCTCCGGGGCTTGCCGTAGAACATCTCGAGGACGCCGCTGGAGTGGCAGAGCAGCAGCTCGATGGTGTCGTCCGGCTGCGGCCGCCACCAGCCGGTCTCCCTGGCGGCGGGACGGATCACGGCGCCGTCCTCGTCGAGCAGCCAGGAACGGGCTTCGTGGTAGAGGAAGGGCCTGCCGTCGTGGGAGATCGTCACCTGCTGCGCGAACCGGAAGGGCCCGTCGATCGTCGGGTAGCTGATCTCGCCCTCGCCGCGCCACACGCCGACGAGCGGCAGCAGCGCCAGGCAGGCGTCGTTGAGGTTCGGGCCCTCCCGCAGGTTGGCCGTGTCGCCGGGGATCGGCAGGTCGGGCAGCTGCGGGATGTTGCGCTTGGCCGTGGTCTCGGCCCGCTCCGCCGCGAGCCGGATGGCTTCGTCGCCGCTCTCGGTCATCGGTCTCAGCGCTGGTCGGAGTACAGCCGGTAGACCACGTAGCCGCCGAACCAGGTGACGCCGACGATGGCCAGCACCAGCAACGTCGTAAACAGAATCTCCACGGCCGAAGGATAACCCCGCGCTGCTCAGCGGGCTGGCCGCAGGGTGAGCGCCGTGAGCGCGGTCACCGCCCCAGGCCACGAACGGCCCGTCACCGGCGCCGGACGCCGGTGACGGGCCGTTCTCGGGACAGGCGCCGCCGGGGTTGTCAGGCGACGGCGATGGCGACCTGGTGCACGCCGGGGCCGTCGGCGCTCACCGAGGCCTCACCGTTGCCGGTGCGGTGCAGGGCGCGCACGGTCCACGTGCCCGGCGCCGCGTAGAAGCGGAAGTCGCCCTCGGCCGAGGCCTGGACCTCGCCCGCGAACTCGCCGTCGGCGTTGAGCAGGCGCACGTAGGCGCCGCCGAGCGGACCGTCGCCGCCCGTCACCTTGCCCGCCACCACGACCTGGCCCTTGGTGTCCTCGTCAGCCGACACCGCCGTCTGCGCGGGCGCGCCGCATCCGTCACTCATCACTTCGCTCCCGTCTCGATCGGCACGCCGACCAGCGAGCCGTACTCCGTCCACGAACCGTCGTAGTTCTTGACGTCCTGCAGGCCGATCAGCTCGTGCAGCGCGAACCAGGTGTGGCTCGAGCGCTCGCCGATGCGGCAGTAGGCGATGGTGGGCTTGGAGGTGTCCAGGCCGGCCTCCTCGTAGAGCTCCTTGAGCTCCTCGGAGGACTTGAAGGTGCCGTCCTCGTTGGCCGCCTTCGACCACGGCACGTTCACCGCGCTCGGGATGTGGCCCGCCCGCTGCGCGGACTCCTGCGGCAGGTGGGCGGGGGCGAGCAGCTTGCCCGCGAACTCGTCGGGCGAGCGCACGTCCACCAGGTTCTTGGTGTTGATGGCGTCGACGACCTCGTCGCGGAACGCGCGCAGGGCCAGGTCCTGCTCCTTGGCCTGGTAGCTGGTGCGCTCGCGCTTCGGCTCCTCGGTGGTCAGCTCGCGGCCGTCGAGCTCCCACTTCTTGCGGCCGCCGTCGAGCAGCTTCACCTTGTCGTGGCC
Source organism: Prauserella muralis (assembly GCF_003202285.1). Taxonomy (GTDB): domain Bacteria; phylum Actinomycetota; class Actinomycetes; order Mycobacteriales; family Pseudonocardiaceae; genus Prauserella_B; species Prauserella_B muralis. Next base: position 664,179 of record NZ_MASW01000001.1, on the reverse strand, counting down.
GTAGAGCTTGAAGTACCAGTACGCGTACGCCGCGAACCAGTTGTTGTTGCCGCCGTAGAGCACCACCAGGTCGTCGTTCCCGATGCCCTTCTCCGAGAGCAGCGCCTCGAAGCCGGCCTTGTCGACGAAGTCGCGGCGCACCGGGTCCTGCAGCTCGTTCTTCCAGTCGATCTTCACGGCGCCACGGATGTGCCCGCCGTCGTAGGCGGTGGTGTCCTCGTCGACCTCGGCGAAGACCACGCCGGGGGTGTCCAGGTTGTCCTCTGCCCACTGCGTCGTGACCAGGACGTCTTCACGGCTCATCGAGCTGCACTCTCTTTCTCTCGTGGTTGGCGAAGGGTGTTACTCAGGATGCTTGTTCGGCGCGAGGGGTGAACCGCTTGATGAGCAGGTACATCTCGCAGCCGAGGCAGAAATTGAACACGGCGTTGAGCAGGGCCGCGAACAGCGCGAACGCCGTCGCGACGACGCCGAGCGTGGTCAGCCCGGCGGCGTAGCCGACCGTGCCGGCCAGCGCGAAGACGAAGCCGACCGCCTGCGCGAACCGCAGCGGCGCCGCGTCCTCACGCTCGGTGGGAGGCCCCAGCCTCGGCGCGACGAGCAACCGGTAGAGGACGGAGTAGGGGGCGGGCCGCAGCCCGACGAACGCGCCGATGGCGAAGACCACGGTCTGCGCCGCGAGCAGTGGCCACCAGCCGGTGACCAGCACCACGGCCAGCACGACCGAGGTCACCGCGGCCGCGAAACGGGGGCCGCGTGGGTCCACCGGTGCTCCTGCTGACATCTCACTCCTCCAACAGCTGCGCGGGCGTCATGCCGGGACTAGCGGCAGGACGGACACAGGCTGCTGCGCACGCGGCACAGATCGACCGCGCGCCGCTGGGTCAGGAAGTGTGCAGGCAGGCTGTCCACGGCGCCCAGGGTACTCAGCCTCCCTCAGAGTGGGAACCGCGTTCAGCCCGTGGGACGAGGTGCGGTTCGAGGGCGCCGAGCAGCTCGGCGGGCTTCGGCACGCCGCTCACCCGCAGCAGCTCGCGGCCGTGCTCGGAGAACGCGATGGTGGTGGGTGTCCGCAGCACGCCGAGCGCGTGCGCCACCTCGGGCTGGTGCGTGACGTCCAGATCGACGTGATCGAGCCCTTCGGTGCGCGCGGCCAGTGGACCGAGCACCGCCCTCGTGTGCCTGCACGGCGCGCAGAAGGTGGTGGAGATCTGCACGAGGGTGACGGTGCCGGGTGCCAGCGCGGCCGCGACCGGCTCGGGCAGGGCGGGTCCCTGGCCCCCGGCGGTGCCGGTGTCGCCGGGCCGGGCGGGGCGGATCCGGCCGTTGCGGGCGTACAGCACCGCACCCGCGGCCAGTGCCGCCACGACCGTGGCCACCAGCACCCAGAGTCCCGTCACCGCCGTTACCTCACTGGTTTCCCGCCGACGTTCCGGAGAACGTGACGTTCGTCGCCTCGCCCTTCATGGTGATCGAGCCGGACTCCACCCGCACCGCCGTCGGGGTCACCGTGAACGGCAGGCCGCCGGTGTTGATGTCCGCCTCGAAGTTGGGCAGGAGTGCACGCTGCACCTCTCGCGGAACGACCGTGGTCTCCTGGTCATTCCCGAACTGCAGCCGATGCGGCGTGATCCGGATGGTGGAGCCCTCGAGCTCGATCATGGCGAAGGCGAAGATCTCGATCTTCTCGCCCGCGATCTGCACCTTGCCGGAGAGCCGGACGCCTGCCGTGGAGTCGTCCTGCTGCTCCTGCTGGGAGTTGCTGTCCCCGCTGTCCCCGCTGCCGCTGTCGGCGCCGGAGCCACCGGAGTCGCCCGAGTCGCCGGAACCGTCGGAGCCCTCGGAGCCCTCGCCGGTGCCCTCTCCGTTGCGGACGTAGGACTCACTCGACGGCTCGATGCGCAGGTCCTCGATGTTGGTCAGCGGCGGCACGTCGGCGATGTCGCTGGCCTTGAGGGTCACCTGGCCCTCAAGGTCGCCGATGGTGATCGCGTCGACGTTGCCGGAGGTGAGGTCGGACAGGGGTGCGGTGACGTTGCGTAGCTCCGCCCTGATGGTCACGTCGTCCAGCAGGTCCTCGACGGGCACCCCGTTGGCCGAGACGGTGATGTGGTCGTACTCGCCCGCCAGCGCCTGCGTGGTGAACGGGAAGCCGTGGATCGTCACCGCGGGGTCCTGGGCGAGGCCGAGCTGCTCGCGGGCCTTCTGCGACACGGTGTGCTCGGCGAACGCCGCCACGCCGAAATCGGCCGCGACCAGCAGCCCGAGCAGCACGGCGAGGACGATGACGAGCCTGCGCAGGCGCCGGCCGCGCTTGCGTCCCGTGGGCCGGGAGGTGTCCGTCACAGCAGTGCTCACAATCGCATCCGTTCTGTCAACTCAGCGTTACCGCTCCCCCGCGAAGCCCGCGACCTCGTGTGATGCCGATTTCACGGTGAGGACTCTCACGAGTTCACCCGCTATTCTCATTCAGGACCTGCCCAGCCTGGACCTGAGGCGATCTGAACTCTGTGAGGCGGTGGCCATGAGCCTGGACCTGCTGGTACTCACCCCGGAATCCGATGCGACCTCGGTGTTGCCCGCCCTGGACCTGCTGCCTCACACGGTGCGCGTTCGCGCGCCCGAGGTTACCGCGCTGCTCGACGCGGGACATCGCGACGTGATCCTGCTGGACGCCCGCTCCGATCTCGCCTCGGCGAAGAGTCTGTGCAGGCTGCTCAAGGGGGCGGGCGACGAGGAGGCCGCGACCCCCGTGATCGCCGTGGTCGGCGAGGGCGGCCTCGTGGCCGTCAGCGCGGAGTGGCGCACCGACGACATCCTGCTGCCCTCCGCGGGCCCGGCCGAGGTGGACGCCCGGCTGCGGCTCGCCACCACCAGGGACGGCGCGGCGACGCAGGTGGACGCGGAGCTGCGTGTCGGCGACCTGGTGATCGACGAGGCCACCTACACGGCACGGCTGCGCAAGCGCACCCTCGAGCTGACCTACAAGGAGTTCGAGCTGCTCAAGTACCTCGCGCAGCACGCGGGCCGGGTGTTCACCCGCGCCCAGCTGCTGCAGGAGGTGTGGGGCTACGACTTCTTCGGCGGCACCCGCACGGTCGACGTGCACGTCCGGCGCCTGCGCGCCAAGCTGGGCCCCGAGCACGAGCAGATGATCGGCACCGTCCGCAACGTCGGCTACAAGTTCGAGCGGCCCGCCAAGGCCGGCGGCCCGACGAAGGGCGGCACCCCCGTCGTGCCGGAGTCGTTCGAGGCGAACGAGTTCTCCACGCGGTGACGTAGTGTCGGGCCCATGCTGAACACGGTGTGGGCGGACGTACTCGACAGCGCGCGTACCGAACAGGTGCGCGCGCTGTTGCAGGCGGCACGGGCCTCGGACGGCCGTCCGGAGATCGAGCCGGACGGCCCGCTGCCCGGTGAGTTCGCGGGCGGGTCGCACCTGCTCGGCTACGCGGGCGACGACCTTGCCGGATACGCACACCTGGACACGGCAGGCGACGCGTTCGGCAGGCAGGTCGCCGAGCTGATCGTGCACCCGCGGCACCGGCGGCGCGGCCACGGAGCGCAGCTGGCGGGCGAGCTGCTGGCCGTGGCGAAGCCCGACGTCCGGGTGTGGGCGCACGGCGACCACCCGGCCGCGGCGCGCATCGCCGCACGGTCGGGCCTGAGCAGGGTCCGGGAGCTGCTGGTGATGCACGTGGCCGTCGAGGGTGCCGACTGGCCCGAGCCGGCGCTGCCCGAGGGGGTCACGCTGCGCACGTTCGTCCCCGGCCGCGACGAGGAGGCGGTGATCGCCGTCAACGCGCGCGCGTTCGACTGGCATCCCGAGCAGGGCGCGTTCAGCGTCGAGCAGCTGCGCGAGGCCGAGCGGGAGAGCTGGTTCGACCCGGACGGCTTCTTCCTCGCCGAGAACGCCGAGGGCCAGGTGATCGGCTTTCACTGGACGAAGGTGCACCCGCCGAACCCGGAGCGCTTCGGGGGCCGGCCCATGGACGACACAGCGGCGCGAGGCGCCTCCGTGGCGGGTGGCGGTGGACGACGGGTGGGCGAGGTCTATGTCGTCGGCGTGGACCCGGGCGCCCAGGGCGGCGGACTGGGCAGGGCGCTGACGCTGGCCGGGCTGCGCCACCTGCGCGAGCGCGGACTGCGCCAGGTGATCCTCTACGTCGAGGGCGACAACGCCCCGGCGGTGGCGGTGTACCGCAAGCTGGGCTTCGCCCCGCGCGAGGTGGACGTCCAGTACGCCAGGGCGTGAGACCGGTTCACCCCTCGGCCGCCCTGAGGCTCTCCAGGCGCTCCTTGTGCGCGCAACCCCAGTCGCCGAGCGGCCGCAGCGCCTCGATCAGCGTGCCGCCGACGTCGGTCAGGGAGTACTCCACCTTGGGTGGCACACCGTGGTGGGCCTCGCGATGCACGATCTCGTCCTGTTCCAGCTCCCGCAGGTGCTGGATCAGCATCTTCTCGCTGACGCCGTCGAGCGCACGCTTGAGCTCTCCGAATCGCATCGTCCCCTGGCCGAGCGTCCAGAGGATGAGCACCTTCCACTTGCCGCCCACCACGTCGATCGCGGCATCGAGCCCCGAGACGAACACCTGGCACCTGCGCGTGGCCATACCACTCACCTTTCGGTAAGTACCCCACTTTGAAGTGGGTACTTGTACGTCGGTAAGCGTACGCCGACGATCGGTCCATGTCCTTTCCGATCTTCGCGCTGATGCTCGTCGTCTTCGGGTTCACCACCGGTGAGTTCGTGGTCGCGGGCATCCTGCCGGACGTGGCGTCCGGTCTCGGGGTGTCCGTTCCGGACGCGGGTCTGCTGGTCACCGCCTACGCACTCGGCATGATCGTCGGCGGGCCGGTGGTCACCGTGCTCACCGCGAGGCTGCCCCGCAAGCCGCTCATGGCCGGGCTCGTGACGGCGTCGGTGCTGGCCAACGGGGCATCGGCCGTCGCGCCGGGACACGCCGTGCTGCTGGCGACCCGGTTCGGGGCCGGGCTGGTCGTGGCCACGTTCTTCGCGCTGGCGATCGCGACGGCCGCGGCGATGGCGCCGCAGGGCAGGCAGGCCTCCGCGGTCGCCAGGGTGACGGTGGGCCTGAACCTCGGCATCGTGCTGGGCGCCCCGATGGGCACCGTGGTCGGCCAGCACCTCGGCTGGCGGGCGACCTTCGCGGCACTGGCCGCGGTGATCGCCGTGGCCCTGCTGCTCCTGCTGCGCTTCGTGCCGGATCTGCCCGCGGTCGCGGCGGGGCCGGTGCGGGATGAGCTGCGAGTGTTCGGAAACCGCGACGTGTGGCTGGCCATCACCCTCACCGCCGTGGGCAACGTGGGGGTCATGACCGTGTTCAGCTACCTCGCGCCGCTGCTCACCGAGGTCGGCGGGTACGCGGCGGGCGCGGTGCCGGCGCTGCTGCTGGTCTACGGCGCTGGCGCCGTGCTGGGCAACTTCCTCGGCGGGTGGCTCGCCGACCGGGCACTGCTGCCCTCGCTGGTCTGGCTGCTCGGCGCGCTGGCCTGCGTGCTGGCGCTGGCGTGGTTCGCGGGAGGCAGCCGGGTCTCGGCCGCCCTGCTGACGTTCGCCGTGGGATCGCTCGCGTTCGCCGTCATCCCGGGAATGCAGACGCGGGTGCTGGCCACGGCGGTCGGTGCGCCCACGCTGGCCGTGGCGGTCAACGCGTCCGGGTTCCAGCTCGCCGCCGCGTTCGCCGGCTGGCTCGGCGGCCGCCTCATCGGCGGGCCGGGCGTGCGTTCGATCTATCTCGCCGGTGCGGCGCTCACGGTGGCGGGCCTTGGCGTTGCCTGCGCCATCCTCGTGCGCGAGCGCCGGGCCAGAAGCTCCCCAATGCGGCATTCGCTCCACTGAACGGAGCGAATGCCGCATTCGCTCCGTTCAGTGGAACAAATGTGGCATTGGGGAAGCCGGTGCGCGGGTACCTCAGCCGAAGCGGCCGGAGATGTAGTCCTCCGTGGCCTTCTTGCTCGGCGTGGAGAAGATCTTCGTGGTCTCGTCGATCTCCACCAGCTCACCCGGCTGGCCCACGCCCCGCAGGTTGAAGAAGCCGGTGACGTCGCTGACGCGCGCCGCCTGCTGCATGTTGTGGGTGACGATGACGATGGTGTAGCGCTCCTTGAGCTCCAGCATGAGGTCCTCGATCGCCTGGGTGGAGATCGGGTCGAGCGCGGAGCACGGCTCGTCCATCAGCAGCACGTCGGGCTGGACGGCGATCGCCCTGGCGATGCAGAGCCGCTGCTGCTGACCACCGGAGAGGCCCGAGCCCGGCTTGGGCAGCCGGTCCTTGACCTCCTCCCAGAGGTTGGCCGCACGCAGCGAGCGCTCCACGATGTCGTCCAGCTCGGAGCGCTTCAGGCGCTTGCTGTTGAGCTTGAGGCCCGCGGCGACGTTGTCGTAGATCGACATGGTGGGGAACGGGTTGGGCCGCTGGAACACCATGCCGATCTGGCTGCGCACCTTCACCGGGTCGACACCGTTGGCGTAGAGGTCCTGGTCGTCCATGAAGACCTTGCCGTCGACCCTGGCGCCGGGCACGAGCTCGTGCATCCGGTTGAGGGTGCGCAGGAACGTGGACTTGCCGCAGCCGGAAGGCCCGATCAGCGCGGTGACCGACCGTGGCTGGATCGTCATCGACACGCCCTGCACGGCGAGGAACTTGTCGTAGTAGATGTCGAGGTCCTTGACCTCGATGCGCTTTGCCACAGTGACTTCCTATCCAGGTGTCCCCGCTACCCGCGGGTCTTCGGTGCGAACAGTCGGGAGATGAGCCGGGCGATCAGGTTGAGCACCATCACGATGATGATGAGCACCAGGGCCGCCGCCCAGGCCCGGTCCGTGAAGGCATCGGCCGGGAAGCCCGGATGGGCGTAGCTGTTGTAGGCGAACACCGACAGCGTCGCCATCCGGCCGTCGAACGGGTCGAAGTTGTCGCTCGACGTGATCCCGACCGTGACCAGCAACGGAGCGGTCTCGCCGATGACCCTCGCGATGGCCAGGGTAACCCCGGTGGCGATCCCGGCAAGTGCCGTGGGCAACACCACCTTCACGATCGTGCGCCATTTCGGCACCGCCAGCGCGTAGGAGGCCTCGCGCAGCTCGTTGGGCACGAGCTTGAGCATCTCCTCGGTCGAGCGCACGACCACCGGGATCATCAGCACGCTCAGCGCGATGGCGCCCATGATGCCCATGCGCACGCCCGGTCCGAAGAACAGCGCGAACAGGGCGTAGGCGAACAGGCCCGCCACGATCGACGGGATGCCGGTCATGACGTCGACGAAGAACGTGATGGCCTTGGCGAGCTTGCCGCGGCCGTACTCGACGAGGTAGATGGCCGCCAGCATGCCGACCGGCACCGAGATCACGGTGGCGAGGCCGGTGATGATGAGCGTGCCCATGATGGCGTGGTAGGCGCCGCCGCCCTCGCCGACGATGCCGCGCATCGAGTAGGTGAAGAACTCGGCGTCGAAGCGGGCGAGGCCCTTGGAGATCACCGTGATGACCACGGAGATCAGGGGCAGGAGCGCGAGCAGGAACGCGCACGTCACCACCGCCGTCACGAGGCGGTCGGTGGCCTTGCGCGAGCCCTCCACGACGCGGGACCACACGGTGACCACGAGCGTGTAGGTGATCGCGCCGAGGACGGCGCAGGCGGCGGCGTTCCAGCCGCTGAGCCAGAGCGCGACGCCGGCGAGCACCACGGCGAGCAGGGTCAGCGGTGCCGCGCCCCGGGGCAGCTGCCCCGCCGTCAGCGGAACACCCGACAGCGGCGCGTAGAGGTCGGTGTCGGAGCGGGTCGAGGTCGTCGGAGTCGGCATCAGTTGGCTCCCGAGAATTCCTTGCGCCGGTTGATCACCGCGCGGGCAGCCATGTTCACGACCAGCGTGATGGCGAACAGGACGAGACCCGAGGCGATCAGCGTGTTCACCTGCAGCCCGGTGGACTCGGGGAACTGCAGGGCGATGTTCGCCGCGATCGTCGACGGGTTGCCGCTGCCGATGAGGTTGAACGTCACACCGCCGGAGACGGACAGCACGATCGCGACGGCCATCGTCTCGCCGAGTGCGCGGCCGAGGCCCAGCATCGAGGCACCGACGATGCTGGAACGGCCGAACGGCAGCACCGCCATCCGGATCATCTCCCAGCGGGTGGCGCCGAGGGCGAGCGAGGCCTCCTCGTGCAGGCGCGGCGTCTGCCGGAACGCCTCACGGACCACCGCCGTGATGATCGGCAGGATCATCACCGCGAGCACGATGATCGCGACGAACATCGTGCGGCCGGTGGCCGAGGGCGGGCCCGCGAAGAACGGCAGGAAGCCCAGGTTCTCCGACAGCCAGGTGGTGGGGTCCACGGTCAGCGGGGCCAGCTGCTGGAAGCCCCACAGGCCGTAGATGATGCTGGGCACCGCGGCCAGCAGGTCGATGAGGTAGCCGAGCGCCTGCGCCAGCCTGCGCGGGGCGTAGTAGGTGATGAACAGGGCGATCGCCACGGCGAGCGGCGCCGCGATCACCAGCGCGAACACCGCCGAGATCAGCGTGCCGAACAGCAGCGGCCACACGTAGAGCACCAGGCCCTCGCCGCCGGAGATGTCCTCTGCGGGAGCGGTGAGCGACGGCCATGCCTCGACGAGCAGGAACGCGGCCACCCCGGCGAGCGCCACGAGAATCAGCACTCCGGCTCCGGTGGAGAAGCCGCTGAAGATGCGGTCCCCCGGCCGTTGTGGCACCCGTCGGGGGCTCGGCCTCTCGGTGCTGAGGGCCACGGTTACTTCCCTTCTGTGTTGACTGCGGCCCCGCGTCAAACGCAGGTGTCCGGGTGGTCACCTGAGCAGGTGACCACCCGGACTCTGTACCGCTGTTGTCGTCAGCTCAGCCCTTGGCCGAGATGGCGTCGACGGCAGGCTGGATCTGCTGACGCAGGGCGTCGGAGATCGGCGCCGAACCGGCGGACTCGGCGGAGGCCTTCTGGCCCTCCTCGCTGATGATGTACTGGAAGTACGCCTTCACCAGCTCGGCCTTGTTCGCGTCGTCGTAGTTGGCGCAGGCCAGCTCGTAGGACACGAGCACGATCGGGTAGGTGCCCGCCTCGGTGGTGTCACGGGCCAGGTCGTAGGCGAAGCTGTACTCGCCACGGCCCTGCACGCGCTCGGAGACCTCCAGCACCTTGGCGGCCGCCTCCGGCGAGTACTGCACGAACTCCTCACCCACGCCGACCTTGGCGGTGCTGAGGTCGCCCGCCTGGCTGGCGTCGGCGTAACCGATGGTGCCGTTGCCGTTGCTCACCGCCTGCACCACGCCCGAGGTGCCCTGCGCGGCCTCGCCGCCCTGCACCGGCCAGTCGCCGCTGACCTCGTGCGGCCAGTCCTGCGGCGCGGCGGCCTTGAGGTACTCGACGAAGTTCTCGGTGGTGCCGGACTCGTCCGAGCGGTTCACCGGCGTGATGGCCGTGTCGGGCAGCTGAACGCCGGGGTTGTCCGCGGCGATGGCCGGGTCGTTCCACTTCGTGATCTTCTGGTTGAAGATCTTGGCGATGGTGGCCGGCTTGAGGTTCAGCTGGTCGACGCCCTCGAGGTTGAAGATGACGGCGATCGGCGAGACGTAGGCAGGGACCTCGACGACCTGGCCGCACCGCTCCTTGGCGCCTGCCAGCTCCTCCTCGTCCAGGTACGCGTCGCTGCCGGCGAAGTCCACGCCGCCCGCGACGAACTGCTCACGGCCCGCGCCGGAGCCGCTCGGGTCGTAGTTGACCGTCGCGTCGGGGTTGTTGCCGAGGAAGCCGGCCTGCCAGGCCTGCTGCGCGGCGTCCTGGGAGCTGGCACCGGCACCCGAGATCGTTCCCGAAACACCGCCGCCGCTGCCGCCGCCCTCACCGGAGTCGCCGTTGCCGCCTCCCTCGTTGGCGGAACCGCACGCGACCAGGCCGAAGGTGAGCGCGGCTGCCGCTGGGAGGGCGAGAACGCGGCCCAGGGTGGAACGCTTCACAGTTAACCTCTTCCGATTCTCCGCGGTCGGCAGATGCCGCCGCTGGGGGATGCTCACGTGGCTGGACGCTATGGGCGCGACGTGACACCGCAGGGCAGGACGAATGAACGAAAAATGAACGACGCCCGACAAGAAATCGACGTCACAGCGACATAACGGAGACGTGACTGTGTGTTGGCTTGCGGTGTGACGGGGGCCATCCAGAACGTGTCCTGCCGGGTTCGCGGGCGCCCGTTTTGTCTTTTTCGACCGGTTTGCCGCTAGGAGTCGCTGCCGCCGTAGCCGGGCATCCGGCCTGTGACAACGAACACCATCCGCCGCGCGACCGACACCGCGTGGTCGGCATAGCGCTCGTAGAACCGGCCGAGCAGGGTCACGTCGACGGCCGCGGCGACGCCGTGGGGCCAGTCCTTGTCCATGATCACCGTGAACAGGTGCCGATGGATGTCGTCGACCTCGTCGTCGTCGGCCTCGATGCGGCGGGCCGCCTCGACGTCCTTGGTGCGGATGACGTCCTCGGCCCTGCGGGCGAGCCGGACGTCGACCTCTCCCATCCTGGCGAAGTAGTCGCGCACCTCGGCGGGCAGCACCGGGTCGGGGTGGCGTCTGCGGGCGGCCTTGGCCACGTGCAGTGCCAGATCACCCATCCGCTCCAGGCTCTCGGCCGCGTGCAGAGCGGCGACCACGATCCGCAGGTCGGTCGCCACAGGCGCCTGGAGTGCGAGCAGGGCGTACGCCTGCTCCTCGCTGTCGGCGCGAGCGTTGTCGACCAGGCTGTCGTCGCTGATCACCTGCTCGGCCAGCTTGAGGTCGGAATCCAGCAGTGCCCTTGTCGCCCGCTCCATGGCGTCGGCGACCTGGCTGGACATCCGGGCCAGGTTGTCGGCCAGGTTGTCGAGTTCGACGTGGTAAGCCTCGCGCATACCCGCCACCTTAAGGCCCCGGCCGGGTGGTCGCCGCATCGTCAACGTGAACCGCGGGTGAACCACGGCTGATAAGTGTCCTACGCGGGCGCGGCCTGCTGGGTGTCCTCGCTGCCGGGGCTCTCGCTGGGCTCTCCCGGCGGCTTCTGCTCGGGCTCCTCGCCGGGCATCGGGGTGTTCTCGATGAGCGCGTGGAACAGGTCCCTGGTCTCGCGTTCCAGCAGCACCTCGTTGCCCCGTTCGTTGGCCTCGCCGACCGTGGGCACGGTCATGAACTCGACGTTGCCCGCATCGAGCCCGCGCATCGACTGCGCGAGCGTGAGCAGCTGGTCCACGCCGATGTTCTCGCCGAACGTGGAGGCGGCGAAGGCGTTGACGAAGTCGGTCAGCTTGCCGACGTCGAAGAGCACGTTGCGCGACATCGTCGTCCGCAGCAGCGACGACATGAACTGCTGCTGGCGCTGCATGCGGCCGTAGTCGGAGAACGTGGGGTCGCCGTAGACCTTGCGGGCGCGCACGAAGTTCAGCGCCTGGTCGCCGCGCAGCACGACGTCACCGGTCTCGGCGACGATGAGGCCCAGCTCCTGGTCGCGCATGGGCTCGTCGAGGTGCACGGGAACCCCGCCCACGGCGTCGACCATGCCCTTGAAGCCCTGGAAGTCGATGCCGACGAAGTGGTTGATCTTCATCCCGGACAGCTGCTGGATCACCTTGGTGACACAGCGGGGGCCGCCGACGGTGAACGCGGTGTTGAGCTTGACCTGCTCGGCCGCCTCGACGATCTCGCCGTACTCGCCGGTGCCGGAGTCCCAGCGCTCACACGCGGGCCTGCTGATCTCCAGGTCGCGGGGAAAGGACACGACCACGGCGCGCTGCCGGTCCTTCGGCACGTGCGCCAGCATCACGGTGTCCGAACGCGCGCCCGGGATCCCGTCGGCGTCGCCGACGTTGTCCTCCAGCTCGGCGCCCTCACGGGTGTCCGAGCCGACGATGAGGAAGTTCTCGTCGCCGAGCTGGCCTGCCGCGTTGCGGATGTCGGCCGAGTTCTCGTCCAGCGCGGCGATCTCGTTGAACTTCGAGTTGAACCACGTCTTGGCGCCCCACGCGACGCCCGTGGCCACGAAAACCAGCACGGCGATGACGATCGCCGTGATCCGGCCCGCGAACAGCGTCCGCTTGCTGCGCCGCTGCTTCTTCTCCTGCAGGCGGGTCCGCGGGGCGGGACCGGCCTGCTCGGCCTCCGGTTCGCCCTCGCCGGCCTCGCCGGTGCCGTCCTTGGAGCCCACGGCCGAGCCGGCGACCGAGACCACGCGCTGCAGCTTCGTCCTGGTCTGCTCCAGCCTCGCGACCAGCCGTTCCTTGCGGGCCCTGCGTTCCTTCTCCTCGGCTTCGAGCTCGTCGTGTGCGGCCGAGAACCGCGCCAGCGAGTCGTCGATCTTGCGCCGGTACATCGTCGCGTCGTCGACCGGCTCCATCTGGTCGGTCATCGTGAGGCGGTCTTCCGGCGACCGCTCGGGGGGCGGCTGCAGGGGGCGCCGGGGCCGCGGCGGCGCGGGCCGCTTCGGCGCAGGAGGCGGTGCCGTCCTCGGTCGTTCCTGGCCGCCGTCCAGCACCGCGGCCACGTTGCGGGTGGGCTCGTCGGCAGGCGGTTCGGGGCGTTCCGGGCGCGGCCGTTCGGGCCGCGGCGGCGGCACCCGCGGTGGCTCCGGCCGCACCAGGTCGGAGCGCACGGCGTCGGGACGGGGCGGCTCCGCGCGCGGAGGTTCGGGCCGGGGCGAGGCCTGTGGCGGGGGTGCGGCCGGAGGCGGGGGCGGGGGTTGCCTGCGAGGCGGCGGCGCCGCCGGGGGACGCGGCGCCTGCCGGGGAAACGGCCCCGACCCCATCGGTTCTCGGCGGGTCGGTGCCTGCGGTGGCCGGGGTGGCGGAGCGGGCGGCTCCTCCCGGCGCGGGGCGGGTGCCCTGCGCGGCCGCGCCGAGGGCGGCGGTGCCGGCACCGGGTCGGCCGCCGCGCGCGGCGGGGGCTTCGGGGGCGGAGCCGTGGGGGGTGCGGCCTGCGGCGCGGGTGGAGCCTGCGGAGCGGGCGGCGCCGCGTGCTGGCCGGTGTCGAACTGCGGGCGCTGCCCGGTGTGCCGGGCCACGACGTCGGAAACGCTGATGCCGCCGTGCGTGTCGAGGGAACGCCGGCGGCGGCGCTCGGCCACCTTACGGTTGAGCTGGGCGCGGGCGCGCCACTCCTCGGCCTGGGACGTCGTGCCGGAAGTGTGGCGGTCGTCGGACACGCACTCTCCCTTCGCACACGGGTCCCTTGGTCATGCTCAATCTCTTGCCTTGATCGTCCTGTGGACAGCGTTCGTTATCGTACGGATATCCGCCGTTCGTGACGACACCATGCCGTGACTTTTTTACACAGGGTTGTTCTGTCCGACTTTTCCGGCCACCCGTGAGGGATCGACAGGCCAGTGCGTCACGTGCCTGGACGAGTTGCCTGGGCACAGACGGTGTTCTGCGCGGGTGGCTCGGGGCCACGCGGCGCCGGTTCGGCGCGCAGCATCCGGACCCGGCCGGAGTCCCGGTAGGCAACGACGTTGCGCCCGGCTCGCTTGGCGGCGTAGAGCAGGGAGTCCGCCTCCAGCAACTGCTCGTGCGGTTCGCCGGGAAACCGGCCGTGTGGCACGACTCCGGCGCTGATCGTCACCGTGAGGCCCGGCCGCAGGCGCGACCACGGGTGCGCCGCGATCCGCGCGCGTGCACGCTCCGTGATGGCCACCGCGGTGGCGGCCGTCACGCCGGGAAGGACGAGCACGAACTCCTCGCCGCCGTAGCGGGCGCAGAAGCCGTCCGGCGGAAGGCTCTGGCGCAACAGGGCCACGACCCGTTGCAGCACCTGGTCGCCGACCAGATGACCGAAATGGTCGTTGACGTGCTTGAACAGGTCGAGGTCGACCAGCGCCACGGCGGGCGAGCCGAGTTCGGCGAGACGGTGGTCGAGATAGCGCCGATTGTAGGTGGCGGTCAGCGCGTCGGTCAGGCTCTCCTGCCTCGCCTGCGCGCGTTCCCTGCGCAGTCGTTCGACCTCCGCCCGGTACTGCTCGGGGATCGGAGGCCGAGTGGTGGCGTTGGTGAGGTCGAGCGCGGTGCGCAGATGCTCGTAGGCACGGCGCCAGTCGCCCTGCTCGGCGTAGCGGCTCGCGAGTGACTCGTGCGCGGCGAGCAGCCCCGTGACGTCATGGTCGTTCTCCGGGTGCCGCCGGCCTCGCGGGCTGTCGCCAACCGCCACGTCTGTCCTCCGTCGCGTCCGCCCTCGATGGAAGGGTTGTCGTCTGGAGGGAGGGCGTGCTGAAGCCCTGGGAACGCCTCAAAAGTGAATATCGCTCAACTGGACTACGAGACCCACCGGACGGGTGGCCCTCCGATACGGCCCGCTCAGCCGCCGGAGTGCATGACGTCCGCGCCCTCGGGCACGCACGGGTCGTCGGGGTCGTCGAGCCAGCCGTGCGGAAGGGTGACCTTGCCTGGCGAACCCTGGCGGCCCCGGGGCCCGAGCGCGTCGGCGGGGAAGGGCGCGTCGTGGTCGAGCTTGGCGATCAGCTCGTCCAGCTCACCGAGCGAGGACACCATCGCGAACGCACGCCGCAGCTCGGAGCCGATCGGGAAGCCCATGAAGTACCACGCCATGTGCTTGCGCAGGTCGCGCATCGCCTTGCTGTGGCCGTCGTGCTCCACGAGCAGCTCGGCGTGCCTGCGCAGCACGCGCGCGACCTCGCCGAGGCTGGGCCCCTCGGGAACGGGACGGCCCTGGAAGGCGGCCTCCAGCTCGCCGAACAGCCACGGCCTTCCGAGGCAGCCGCGGCCCACCACGACGCCGTCGCAGCCGGTTTCGGCCACCATGCGCAGGGCGTCGTCGGCCGTGAAGATGTCGCCGTTGCCGAGCACCGGAATGGTGGTGACGGCCTCCTTGAGGCGGGCGATCCGCGTCCAGTCGGCCTGGCCGGAGTAGCGCTGGGCCGCGGTGCGCGCGTGCAACGCGACGGCGGCGGCACCCTCGGCCTCGGCGATCCGTCCCGCGTCGAGGTAGGTGTGGTGCTCGTCGTCGATGCCGACGCGGAACTTCACGGTCACCGGCACGCCCGCGGGCTCGGCGGCCTCGACGGAGGCGCGCACGATGTCACCGAAGAGCCTGCGCTTGAACGGCAGCGCCGCGCCGCCGCCCTTGCGGGTCACCTTGGCCACCGGGCAGCCGTAGTTCTGGTCGATGTGGTCGGCGAGCCCCTCGCCGACGATGATCTTGACGGCCTCGCGCATGGTCTTCGGGTCGACGCCGTAGAGCTGCATCGAGCGCGGGTACTCGCCCGTGTCGAAGGCCATCATGTGCATCGTGCCGGGGTGGCGCTCCACGACGGCGCGGGCGGTGATCATCTCGCAGACGTAGAGGCCTGCGCCGTACTCGCGGCAGAGCCTGCGGAAGGCGATGTTGGTGATCCCGGCCATCGGGGCGAGCACGACAGGCGGATCGACCTCGTACGGGCCGATCTTGAGTGCTGGCTTGCTCAGGGTGGCGGTCACGTCGTCCATTGTCGCCGATGATCCCGGTCGCCGAGCGCGGCGGGGCTCGACCCGCCTTCGTCGTTGGTGGCCTACCAGGACGTCACGCCGGTGTCGGCCGGGCCCCGTCCTCCACCGCCCGCCGGACCGCCAGCGCGAGGTGCTCGGCGTCCTCGGTCAGGCCGGTGATCACCACACCGCGGCCCTGGGCGAGTTTCACCTGCACGTTCACGTTCCCGCCCAAGGCGCGGGCCAGCGCGGTGTCCTTGCCGTTGTCGGTGATGCCGGTGACGTCGTCCCACCTCGCCACCCGGCGCTTGCCGCCGTAGACCTGGACCAGGCCGTGCTCGTACAGCTCGAATGCCTCACCGGCGCGTGTCAGGAACAGCACACCCTGCCATGCACCCATGAGCAGCAGCCCGCCACCGCAGCCCAGCAGGACGCTCGGCAGGACGTCGTCGCCGACGAGCGAGTTGCCGTAGGCGGGTAGCACGAGGATCACGCTCACCGGGGTGACGACCAGTCCCAGCAGGAGCAGCACCAGCGCATGGCGTCCACGACGGCCGTTGTCGGTCTCGTATCGCCCGGCAAGGGCGCCCAGGTCTCCGTCTTCGGTCACGATCCCGCCCCTCCTCGTCGGATGCGACACATCCTGGGCAGGACACTAAGGACGGTGCCCGCGACCGGTCCCCACCGTGGCCGCAACCGGCCACGGTGGGGTCCACCCGCGGTGGGAACTCATGCCGCCGCCACGGCCCGGGGTGCCTTCGCCGCCGGTGCGGGTCGCAGGGCGAGCGCCGCGAACACCAGCGTGACCAGCACGATGCCGGCCCCGATCCGGTAGGCGAGCTGGTAGCCGCCGAGCAGCGCCGCTGTCTCGTCGCTGCCCTGCCCGAGCAGCGTGGTGGTGCGGGTGGCCGACAGCACCGCCAGCACGGCGAGCCCGAGCGCGCCACCCACCTGCTGCGTCGTGTTGAACAGCCCGGAGGCGAGCCCGGAGTCCTCCGGCGTCGCGTCGGCCATGCCCAGTGCCATCAGCGCGGGCATCGCCATGCCGAAGCCGGTGCCGAGCAGGGCGAGCGCGGGCAGCACGTCGGCGATGTAGCTCGCGTCCGCGGGCGCGATGCCGAGCAGCGCGAGACCCGCGACCAGCAGCACCAGCCCGGCCAGGAGCACGCGCCACTCGCCGAAGCGCGTGTTCAGCCGCGCCGACACGCCCAGCGAGACGACGGCGATCGCGGCGGCGGTCGGCACCATCGCGAAGCCGGTCTCCCGCGCGCCGAGCCCGACGACCTCTCGCAGGTACAGCACCGTGGTGAACATGAACCCGAACATCGACGCCACGAGCAGGAACAGCGCGACGTTGGCGCCGGAGAGGCGGCGCGAACGGAACACGCGCAATGGCAGCAGCGGGTTCGCGGCCTTGGCCTGCCGCACCAGGAACGCCGCCAGCAGCGCCAGCCCGAGCGCGCCGAAGCCGAGCGTGTGCGCCGAGGCCCAGCCGTGCTCCTCGACCCGGATGATTGTGTAGACCAGCGTCATCAGTGCGCCGGTGACCAGCGCGGCACCCGGGACGTCCGCCCCCGCGCCGAGGCCCGTTCCGCGCTCGCGGTCGAGCAGCCGCAGCGCGAGTCCGAGCGCCACGAGCCCGATCGGCACGTTGACGAAGAAGATCCAGTGCCAGCTCACCACCTGGGTGATGAGCCCGCCCGCGAGCGTGCCGATGGTGCCGCCCGAGGCCTGCACGAAGCTGAAGGCGCCGATGGCCTTCGCGCGCTCGCGCGGCTCGGGGAACAGGGTGACGATCATGCCGAGGATCACGGCCGTCAGTGCCGCGGCGCCGATGCCCTGGACGAACCGGGCCACGACCAGCGCTCCGGATGTCCACGCCAGCCCGCACAGCACCGAGGCGGCGGTGAACACCACGAGCCCCGCGAGGAACACGCGCCTGCGCCCGAGCAGGTCGCCGAGCCGGCCGCCGAGCAGCAGCAGCCCGGCGAAGGCGATCAGGTAGGCGCCCGTGACCCACGCCAGCCCGGACTGGCTGAAGCCGAGGTCGCGCTGAATGGCGGGCAGGGACACGGCGACGATCGTCTCGTCGACGATCGCCATCAGCGCGCCCGCGCAGAGCACGGCGAGCGCGAGCCAGCGGGATCCGGTCATCGATGGGCTCCTTAGTGCACGATTTGTAACTGAGCCCATCCTGTGTGACTATCGGGTGGCGCGGAAGGAGGCACTTTGATGTCCCAGAGTCACACCGATGTGTCCGCCGAGGTCATCGAGGCGGAGGCGTGCCCGGTCGCCGAGGTCCTCGATCACGTGGCGGGCAAGTGGAGCATCGGCATCATCGTCGCGGCGGCACACGGCCCGGTGCGGTTCACGGAGCTGGAGCGCGCGATCAACGGCATCAGCAGGCGGATGCTGACCCTGACGCTGCGCAAGCTCGAGCGCGACGGCCTCCTGCAGCGCACCGTCTACCCGACCGTGCCGCCGAAGGTCGAGTACGAGCTCACCGACATGGCCAGGGAGCTGCACTCGACCCTCGCCAGCCTCACGGACTGGGCGGAACGGCACCGCCACGCCATCGCGGCCGCCCGCGCCGCCTACGACGCCACGGCCGGGCAGCCGGTCTGAGCGGTCACTTCGCCCGCGGTCAGAAGTCGACGTTGAGGCAGGCGAGCCGCGGGCCCGCCGAGCCCGCCTCGCCGGGGGCCGTCGACGTGTGGTGGTCGTGGATCACGACGGATTCGGGGCGGCGCTCACCGAACGTCCAGTCCACCCTGGACGCCGCGAATCCGGTGCCCGCGGCGTTGGTGGTGAAGTCCAGCCAGATCTCGTTCTCGGGGTTGGCGTAGGCCGGGTCGTCCGAGGGGCCCTGCACGTGCTGGAAGTGCGGCCCCGCCGCCTCACCGGTCGGCCCGCACGGCTTGGTGTGCACGTGGGCGCCGTAGGCCCGGTTCGGCACGAGTCCGTGCACGCCGAGCTTGGTGATCGTGCCGAGGTGGGACCGCGTCACCGACAGCACACCGGCCATCGCGCCCTCGGGCACCAGGGTCTCGTCGTAGGTGACGGCCGCCTGGCCGGGGCCGTACGCGGCGAAGGTGCCGTGCGCGATCGTCGTCTTTCCGGGTGCGCCTTCCTGTTGCGCGCCCGCCTGTCCCGTGCCGGCGAGCAGGGCCGCCGCGAGGGCAGTGACGGTGAGGGTCAGGGACCGGGTTCTGAAATGCCTCATCTGTCGTTCTCTACGAGACCCGGGGAAGGCCCGCAACCGGATCACACGAGCGGGTGATCCCAGTCCGTGACACAGCGGGGCGCCGCGACCCCGCGCGGCTCGTAGCCTGAACGCGTGACCGACACTGGTGGGGAAGGCAGGACGGACCGGACCTGGCTCGTGGCGCTCGCGGCGGCGCTGTGGGGCACGGACGGGTTACTCCGCCTGCCGCTGGCCGACGAGCTCGCCGCGGGCACGGTGGTCTTCTGGGAGCACCTGCTGGTCGTGGTCGTGCTGCTGCCGCTGCTGCCCTCGGCGCTGCGGGCGCTCGCCCGGTGCGGGCCGCGGGAATGGCTTGCCGTGCTCGTCATCGGCGGCGGGGCTTCCGCGCTGGCGACCGCGCTGTTCACCGCCGCGTTCCAGCTCGGCGATCCCGTGACGCCGCTCGTGCTGCAGAAACTCCAGCCGCTGTTCGCCGTGTTCGCCGCCTGGCTCCTGCTCGGTGAGCGGATCAGGCCCGGCTTCGTGCTCTTCGCCGTGCCCGCGCTGGCCGGAGCCTGGCTGCTCGCCTTCGCCGACCCGTTCGACGTGCAGGTCGCCGCTGTGCGCGCGGCCCTGCTGGCACTCGGCGCCGCTGCGCTGTGGGCGGCGGGCACCGTGCTCGGCAGGCTGGTGTCGGCGCGGCTGCGCTGGCGTGACGTGACGGTGCTGCGGTTCACCGTCGGACTTCCCGTCGCGGCGGTGATCGTGGCCGTGCGGGGCGACGACGTCACGGTGGGCTGGGACAACGCCGTCGGCCTCGGCCTGCTCGCCCTCGTGCCGGGCCTGCTGGCGCTGAGCCTGTACTACGTGGGCCTGAGCGCCACGCCCGCCGCCCGCGCGACCCCTGGCCGAGCTCGCCTTCCCCGCGACGGCCGCGCTCATCGGCGTCTCCGTGCTCGGTGAGACCCTGTCGGTGACGCAGTGGCTCGGCCTCGCCGTCGTGGTCACGTCGGTGACCGCACTCGGCTGGCACGAGCGGACCCGGCGCACCCGCGCTGTCGTGGAGCCCCGACCGCTGGAGGTGGTCCCGTGACCGAGACCGGAGAACCGCGGCACCAGCAGCTGGCGCGCAACGTCAACGAGCTGCTCGGCGAGCTGCGCGTCGCCCAGGCGGGGGTGCAGATCCTCTTCGGCTTCCTGCTCGCCGTGGCCTTCACCGGCACCTTCCGCGACGCGAGCGGCTTCGAGAAGGTGCTGCACCTGGTGACCGTGCTGTTCACGGCCTCGGCCACGGCCCTGCTCACCGCACCCGCCGTGTGGCATCGCGTGCTGTTCCGCGCGGGCCGCCGCACGCAGATCCTGCGGGTGGGCAACCGGCTCGTGGTGGCAGGGCTGGTGTGCCTTTCGATCGCGGTGACCCTCACGGTGGCGCTCATCGTGAAGGTGATCTTCGGCCCGGTGCTGATGGCCGTGTTCGCGATCTTCGTCGGGAGCCTGTTCGTGGTGCTGTGGTTCCTGATCCCCCGCAAGCTGTGAGGTGCCGGGCCGCCTCATGGCGCCGGTCAGGGCCGGGGGCACGCGGCCGTCGAGCCGCGCACCACCAGCTCCGGCTGGAACAGGTACTCACCCGTGGGCACGGGTTTGCCCGCGATCTCGTCCAGCAGCGTGCGCACGGCGGCCGTCGTCATCGCCGACACCTGCTGCTGGATGGTGGTCAGCGGCGGGTCGGTGAACGCGATCAGCGGCGCGTCGTCATAGCCGACCACCGAGAAGTCCCTCGGTACCGCAAGCCCTCGCTTGCGCGCGACGCGAATCGCGCCGAGCGCCATGAGGTCGCTGCCGCACACCACGGCCGTGCAGCCCTGTTCCAGCAGGAACCACGCCGCCGAGTGCCCGCCCTCCACGGAGAAGAGCGAGTGCACGATGAGCTTGTCCACGTCGTCCGGGCTGCCCATGACCGGCGCCATCAGCCTGCGGAACTCGGCGGCCTTGCGCTGGGCGGGCACGAACCGTTCCGGGCCGACGGCCAGCCCGATGCGTTCGTGACCCAGCTCGCGCAGGTGCGTGATCGCCAGCTGCACGGCGGTGCCGTCGTCATCGGAGAAGAACGGCGCCCGCACGCCCGGCGCGTAGCCGTTGACGAACACCACCGGCAGGCCCGACGCCACGAGCCGGGTGTAGCGCTCGTGGTCGGCGGTGGTGTCGGCGTGCAGCCCGGCGACGAACACGATGCCCGCCACGCCACGGTCGGTGAGGGTCTCGATGAACTCGTCCTCGCTCGCGCCGCCCGGCGACTGCGTGCACAGCACCGACGTGTATCCGCGCATCACCAGCGTCCGGTCGATGACCTGGGCGAACGCCGGGAAGATCGGGTTGTCCAGCTCGGGGATGATGAGCCCGATCAGCCCTGCGCTGCGCTGGCGGGCGCGGCTCGGCCGTTCGTAGCCGAGCTCGTCCATGGCCGTGAGCACCGCCTGGCGGGTCGCCGCCGCGACCCCCGGCTTGCCGTTGAGCACGCGGCTCACGGTGGCCTCGCTGACCTTCGCCCGCTCGGCGATGTCGGTGAGCCGCACCGTCTCGAGGGCTCTGTCAGGCATGCGCGTCTCCGGTCCACCACGCCGCGCTGTCCGGCGGCAACTGGACGGTGTCCTCCGCCGGATCGAACTCGGACTCGTCGGTACTGCTCAACAGTAGCCGTCCCGGCCGGGGAACCGGGGCGGGCGAGGAGCCGAAGTTGACCGTGCAGGTGAACCCGGGTTCCCTGCGGAAGGCCAGCACCTCGGGGCCGCGGTCCAGCCACACCAGCCCGCCGTCCGGTATCCCGCGCCGAAGCCGCAGGGCCTCGCGGTACAGCGACAGCATCGAGTGCGGATCGTCCCGCTGCGCCTCGACGGTGAGCGCCGCCCACTCCGCGGGCTGCGGCAGCCACGCCGACGTGCCGAACCCGAACGGCGGCGCCTCGCCCGACCACGGCATCGGCACCCGGCAGCCGTCGCGGCCCCGGTCGGTGTGGCCGGAGCGCTCCCACACGGGATCGGCCAGCACCTCCTCCGGCAGGTCGGTCACCTCGTCAAGCCCCAGCTCCTCGCCCTGGTAGACATACGCGGAACCGGGCAGAGCCAGCGTCAGCAGCGCCGCCGCCCGCGCCCTGCGCCGCCCCAGGTCGCCGCCGCCGAAGCGGGTCACGTGCCGCTCGATGTCGTGATTGGACAGTACCCAGGTGCTCGCCGCGCCCACGCCCGCCACGGCGGCCAGGGACTCGTCGACGGCGGTGCGGAACCGCTGTGCCGACCAGTCCGCCTGCGCGTAGGCGAAGTTGAACGCCTGGTGCAGCTCGTCCGGCCGCACGTAGCGGGCGAGCCGGTCGGCGCTGCGCACCCACGCCTCCGCAACCCCGATGCGCTCGCCGGGGTAGGAATCGAGGATCTTGCGCCACTCCCGGTAGATCTCGTGCACGCCGTCCTGGTCGAAGTAGGGCAGCTCGGCGGTGGTGAGCAGCTTGATCTGGCCGGTGCGGCCCGTGTCGGGCAGTCCGTCGGCCTTCACCAGCCCGTGCGCGACGTCGACCCGCACACCGTCCACGCCACGGTCGAGCCAGAACCGCAGGATGCTCTCGAACTCGGCGTGCACCTCGGGGTGCTTCCAGTTCAGGTCCGGCTGGGCGGGGTCGAACAGGTGCAGGTACCACTGCCCGTCCGGAACGCGGGTCCACGCGGGCCCGCCGAAGACCGACTCCCAGTCGTTCGGCGGACCGCCGCCGGGGGCGCTGTCGCGGAACAGGTAGCGCGCGCGGGCTTCGGAGCCCGGGGGCGAGGCCAGCGCCTCGGCGAACCACGGATGTTCCGACGAGGTGTGGTTGGGCACCAGGTCGACGATGACCCGGAGACCGCGGTCGTGGGCCTCGCCGATCAGTGCCTCCGCGTCGGCGAGGCGGCCGAACAGCGGGTCCACCTCCCGGTAGTCGGCGACGTCGTAGCCGCCGTCGGCCATCGGCGAGACGTAGAACGGCGTGAGCCACAGCGCGTCCACCCCGAGGTCGGTGAGGTGGCCCAGCCTGGCGCGCACCCCGTTGAGGTCGCCGACACCGTCCCCGCTGGCGTCGGCGAAGCTGCGCACGTAGATCTGGTAGATCACCGCGGTCTGCCACCAGTTCGAACCCAAAACACGTTCCCTTCAGTTCTTGACCCCGCCGGCGGTCAGACCGGCGACGAGATGGCGTTGGACTCCGAAGAACACGACGGCCGCGGGCAGCATCACCAGCACCGAGCCCGCCGTGAGCAGCCCCCACTCCGCCTTGAAGTCGCTGACGAACGTGGCCATGCCCACCGGCAGCGTGTAGTGACCCTCGCTCTGCAGGAACACCCCGGCGAAGGCGACCTCGCCCCAGGCCGTGATGAACGAGTAGAAGACCGTCACCGAGATCCCCGGCCTGGCCAGCGGCACGATCAGCCGCCAGAACGTGCCGAACGGGCTCAGCCCGTCGATGCGGCCCGCCTCGTCGATGGACACCGGGATGGTGTCGAAGTACCCCTTGAGCATCCACGCGCAGTACGGCACCGCGATGGTGCACTGCGCGAGGATCAGCCCGGCATAGGAGTCGAGCAACCCGAGCCGCGCCATCACGTTGTACAGCGGCACGATCAGCACCGCGGCCGGGAACATCTGCGTCACCAGGAACGTCCACATCAGCGGCCGCTGCCCGGGAAACCGCATGCGCGAGGCCGCGTAGCCCGCGGTGGCCGCTATGAGCACGCCGAGCACCGTGGTGCCCGCCGCCACCAGCAATGAGTTGGCGAACCATGTCGCGAACTGCGTGTCGCCGAGGACCTGGCCGAAGTTGTCCAGGCCCAATGTGCCCAGCTCGCCGGGGCGCGACCAGGTGTCCCGCTCGGTCTTCAGCGCGGTCAGCGCCACCCACGCCACGGGGAACACCGCGATGACGCTGGCGCCGACCAGGATGGTGTGCAGCCCGGTGGACGCCAGCTTGCCGCGTGTCCTCATCCGAGCACCTCCCCGGTGTGCCGCTGGAGCCATCGGCGGTAGAACGACGCGAACACCACGAGCATCGACGCGATGATCGCGCCGTAGGTGGCCGCGCCCGCGTAGTCGCGGATTCCCTGGAACGCCCGCTCGTACGCCTCGGTGACCAGGATGTTCGTCGCTCCGCCCGGTCCGCCGCCGGTGAGCAGCGCGATGACGGGGAACTGGTTGAACGTCCAGATGGTGCCGAGCAGGAGCACCGTGCCCGACACCGGCCGCAGGCCGGGCAGCGTCACGGCCCGGAACCGCTGCCACGGCGAGGCGCCGTCCATCTCGGCCGCCTCGTAGAGCTCCCTCGGCACGGTCTGCAGGCCACCGAGCAGCGCGACCATCATGAACGGCACGCCGAGCCAGACGTTGACCATGATCACCGAGACCTTGGCAGCCAGCGGTTCGCCCAGCCAGTCCACCGCGGAGACGCCGGCCATGCCGAGCAGTGTGTTGAGCACGCCGCCCTGCTCGTTGAGGATCAGCCGCCAGCCGAAGGCCGCGACGAACGGCGGCACCGCCCAAGGCAGGATCAGCAGCATCCGGTACAGCGTTCGCAGCCGCAGGGCCCGGTTGAGCAGCAGGGCCAGTCCGAGGCCGAGTCCGTAGTGCAGCGTCACGCAGACGACGGTCCACTGCACCGTCCACAGTAGCCTCGGATAGAACGCGCCGTCGGCGCCGGAGAGCACCTCGACGTAGTTGTCGAGTCCGACGAACGAGTAGGTCGCGGGGATCTCGTTGACACCGATGGTGCGGCCGCTGTTCAGCTCCGTGGCGTCGGTGAGCGACAGGTGGATGCCACGCGCCAGCGGCAGCAGCACGAGCACGGTGATGACCAGCACCACCGGTGCCACCATCGCCCAGGCGTACCAGTGCCTGGCGAGCCTTGTGCGCAACGCGCGCCGGGGCGGTGCCGGTGGCGGTGCCACGCCGGCGTGGGTTGCGGCCGTGACGGTCGTCATGACTCGAAGCCGGGCACCGCGCCGTCGGCCTTGCGCTGCGCCTGGTCCAGACCGTCCGCAATGGACACCTGGTTGCCGAGGATGCGCTCGTAGAACGGCGTGAAGATGTCGTAGAGGTCACCGGCGCCAGGTGCGGGCGGGCGGGGCTTGGCGTCTTCCAGCGGCTGCTGGAACGCGGCGATCACGTCGTTGCCCGCGACTTCGGGCCGCGGGTAGACGGACTTCCGCGTGGGCAGGGTGTTGTTGCGCGAGGCGACGAGGGCCTGGCTGTCCGGCGAGTTCAGGAACCTGACGAACAGGTACGACGCCGCGAGGTCGGGCGAGCCCGCGTAGACGACGAGGTTGTGGCCGCCGACGGGACCACCCTGTCCCTTCGGGCCTGCCGGGACCGGCGCGACGCCCAGGTTCTCCTTGTCGGCGAAGGCGTTGCCGGTGAGCACGTCGGACACCGCCCACGGCCCGTTGAGGATCATGCCGACCTTGCCGCTCTTGAAGCCGTCCATCATGTTGGTGTACTTGTTCGCGCTCGTGTCGGTGGCGCCGATGCCGTCGGCGGTCAGTTCCCGCACGGTCTCGATGGCCGAGGCGACCTCGGGGCTGTCGATCGTCACCTTCCTGGCATCGAGATCCACCAGGTCGGCGCCCTCGCCGTAGACGAAGGGCAGCAGGAAGTAGGAGTCGGCGTTGAGGAACACGCCGGTGGTGCCGGGTACGGCGCGCTCGATCCGTTGCGCGGCGCTCTTCAACTCGGCCCACGTCTCCGGGGGCTCGGCGATGCCGGCCTTGGCGAAGTGCTCCTTGTTGTAGAGCAGGGCGAGGGTGTCGGTGACCTCGGGAACACCGTAGGTCCTGCCGTCGTAGGAGTTGCTCTGGTGCGGCACGGGCAGGTAGTCGTCGGCGCCGTCGAGTGCCGGTGTGCCGTCGAGTGGCTGCAGGTAGCCGAGCGCGGCGAAGGTGGGGGTCCAGCCGACATCGGCGCGCATGACGTCGGGCGCACCGTCGCCTGCCTGGGCCGCGGTCTTGAACTTGTCGTCGGCGCCGTCGAAGGGCACGTTGACGTACTCGACGTCGATGTTCGGGTACTGCTTCTCGAAACGGGCCACCAGCTCCTTGAAGGCGGGCGCCTCGTTGGTCGCGTCGGAGGTGTCCCACCAGGTGACGGTGCCGGAGACGGACTGGGGGTCGGTGGCGGCCTGCTCGGCGGCGCCGCTCTGGTCGGCGCCGTCCCCGCCGCAGCCCGCCACCGTGAGCGCGGCCGTCGTGGCCAAGGCCAGCGCGATTCTGCTGGAGATTCTCATGGCTCTCCTCGTTGAGACCGGGGGTGACGCAGAACGGTAGCGAGGAGAGTCGATGCTTGCAAGCTCTTGCAGAAACTTTCAGTCAGGTGATTTCATGCCGGTGCCGGTCGGTCGGTGCCTTTGCCGACACAGAGCGCTCCCCGGAGCGCGCGTGGCGCCCCGGGGAGCGGAACGGTTCGCGGTCAGGCGGTGGCCGCCGCGTTGTAGACGGACTGGATGGTGGAGCCGAAGTACGGCCCGTACATGGTGTTCGGGTCGGCGGTGTACTTGAAGCTGTTCACCGAGTTGATGCGACCGCTGGTCAGCCAGCCGCCGCCGGACGAGCCGCCGGTCATGTCACAGGTCAGGCCCTGGTCGTTCGAGCCGCCGAACGTGTCGGGGCGCGCCGTGCCGGAGCAGGAGTACAGGGTCTGGCCGTTGAACGGCGGGGCCGCGGGGTAGCCGTAGGCGGTGTAGCTCAGGCCGCGCGCGAGGTTGAACGCGATCGGGTACGAGCCGACGACGCCGGTGAGGCTCTGGCCGCTGGAGTTCTCGTTCAGCACGGCGAAGCCGACGTCGTAGTTGAAGTCGCCGGAGTTGGCCCACGCCGAGGTGGTGAAGAGCCGCTCGGCGGTCCACGTGCCGTAGGGCCGGGAGCCGTTGTTGTACGCGGGTACGAACGCGAAGTTCGTGGCGAACGCGCCGGGTCCCTCGTTGAGGCAGTGCCCCGCGGTGGTCACCACGTCACCGTTGCTGCTGCTGGTCGCGGTGCCGGAGCAGACGTAGTTCTGCCCGCCGAGGGTGAAGAACACCTTGCCCAGCCTCGGCTGGGGCGACTCGGGGACGGCGGCGGCCCTCGCCTTCTTCGCCGCCGCCTTGGCGGGCGCCTTGCCGCCGGTGAACCGGCTCTCGGCCGGTTTCGCCGACTTCATCCGCGCGGGCGTCCAGTACGCCTCGACGCGGTCTTGCTCGCTGTCGGTGGTCGCTGCCTGGTGGCGGACCACCCCCACACTGGCCGCCGCGTCCGCGGATGGCGCGGCAACGGCGGGGCCGGCCAGGGCCGCCGACCCGCCCACCAGGGCAAGGCCCGCGATCAGAGTCCGAATGAGAGGTCTCTTCATGATGTTGATCTCTCCCGATAGTGTGAAAATCACCGAGCAGGGTTGACGGTGATGGCCCTGGACGCTAGCCGCGTCGAACGGTCGAGGTGCAGTCTTGAAATCCGAGCCGGCTTCGGTTATTGATTCACGACATACCGGCACAGATCACCCGCCGGGCGTACGACCAAAGGCGGGGGTGCGGGCACCGGGGGCCAGGTTCGGCGTCGTGCCCGCGAGAGACGCGTCATACCGCGTTAGGAAAACGTATTGATCGCTGCGTCGGGCTCACCGCGGGGCGCACAATCAGCAATGGTTCACGTCCCGGCGCCGTGACGGGTTCGGACACGAATACGAACAATTGGCGACAATTGGTGAGGAGTCCGGCATGTCGAACAGCGCAGCGTCCGCACGTCATTTCTGGACCGGTCCGGCCACGGAAGGCCGGATGACGCCCAGCCTGCCCAGTTCCCTGATGTTCCTGTGCGCCGTGTGGCTCGGCTTCGCGCCGTTCGCCCTGCACTACGGCTTCCCCGGCTACTCGGCGGCCGTGGACACCAACGACGTCGTGGTCGCGCTCGTCGTCGGCGCCATCGCCCTGTTCCGGGTCGTGGCGCCCCGGGACCTCCCGTGGCTGAGCCTGGTCAACGCCGCGCTCGGCGTGTGGCTGGTGGCGGGCGCCTTCCTGCTCGACCACTCCGCGGCGAGGCAGGCCGGGGCGGCCGTCGCCAACGACGTGGTGCTCGGCGTGCTGCTGGCGGCGCTGGGCACGCTCAGCGCCGCGCTGACCTACCGCCAGCGCGCCGCGGAACGAACCCAGGCCCGCTAGGGGAGGTCCTCGGTGTCCTCGTCGGCGAGGTAGGGGTGCAGCGCCACCGCGTCCGTCACGTGCGGGCGTGGGCGGAACCATTCCTCGGGCGCCGGGGAAACGCTGTCCTGCTCGTAGAGCAATTCGTGTTCGTCGCTGTCGAAAGCGTGCTCGTCGAAAATGCGCAGAATGTCCGCAACGCGGTCTTCGTCCAGTACGTCGGCGAGGTCGAGTTCGATTTCCGCGCGTGATTTCGCCAGCTGCAGGGCGAGCGCCTCGGCCACGCACAGTGGTGCCGTCCAGCCCGGCTGGGTGAGGCGGTGTCCCAGGATGGAGGTGGCGACGACGAACTGCTTGGCGAACAGCGCCGTGTAACCGCTCGCGTGCTGCTGCGGCAGCTCGTCGAGGGCCCAGAGCACCTCCACCTCGTCGGCGGTGGTGTCCTCGTCCTCCAGCATCTGGATGTCGCCGAACAGCTCGTCGGTGAGCATCTCGACGCCGTGCATCAGCGCGCCCGCGACGTAGCGCGCCTCCTCGGCCGTCACCTGGCCGTCGGCGGCGTGGCCGAAGGCGTCGAGGCCGAACGCGCGCAGCTGCCCCGCGGCCTCGAGCAGCCGGGCCCGGCGCTGCTCGATCTCCTCCTCGGTCAGGCCCTCCGGCTCCTCGTCGGCGTCGCCGGCCTCGGGCTCCTCCTCGGCGGCGAGCGCGCTCTCCAGCTGGTCGTCGGTCGCGGTGACCGCGCAGTGTTTGACCTGCCAGCCCGTCAGCAGCTCGGTCTCGGCCAGCAGCTGCTCCAGCACCGCCCTGGTGGCGTCCTCGGCGAAGACGAGCGCGGGCGCGTCGAGCAGCCAGCTCACGTTCGCCCCCGCCAGGTGCGCGTGGATCGAGTGTTCGACGGGCGTGATCTCCACGCCGTCGGGGCCCTCGATGCTCGCGAGGCGGCTCAGCCGCGTGTCGAGCAAGGACACCACGCCCACCTGCTGCAACGGGTCCAGGTCGGGGCCTCCGGCAGGCGAGGTCAGTTCCGCGGTGAGTAGGTACTCCACGGTGCGCAGTGTGGCACGAGCCGATCAGCCGCTCTCGCCCAGTTCCAGTTTCGCCAGCTCGCCGCGGGAGGCGACGCCGAGCTTCGGATACGCCTTGTACAGGTGGTAGCCGACGGTTCTCGGGCTGAGGAACAGCCGCGAGCCGATCTCACGGTTGCTCAGCCCCGCGGCGGCCAGCCGCGCGATGCGCCGCTCCTGTGGGGTCAGGCGCTCGGCGGCCCGGGCCGCCGAGGCTGCGGTGGTCAGGCTCTCGCCACTGGCCCGCAGCTCGGTGCGGGCCCGCTCCGCCCACGGTGTGGCACCGAGGCGGTCGAACTGTGCGACCGCCGAGCGCAGCAGCGCACGTGCCCTCGCGGGCCTGCGGGCGCGGCGCAGCCACTCGCCGTAGAGCAGCTCCGTGCGTGCCCTCTCGAACGGCTGCCCGCCGTCGGCGGCGTGCAGCTCCACGGCGCGCTCGAACAGCTCGGGCTCCCCGAGCAGCGCCCGCGAGCGCAGGGCCACCGCCAGCGCACCCGGCCTGCCCGTGCGCTCGGCCCAGCAGACGTAGTCGGCGAGCCAGGCGCTCGCGCGCTGCGGCTGCCTCGCCCGCGCGGCGGCCTCGACCAGGTCGGGCAGCACACGGACCGAGTCAAGCGGGCCGGCCTCCCCGGCGAGCGAGGTCAGCCGGTCGAGCGCCGCCTCGTGCCTGCCGAGGCCCAGGTCGAGCAGCCCCAGCGCTGCCGGGGCGAGCGCAGGGTCCGCCACGGCCGCGAGGGTGCCGGTGCGCTGCTCGGCGCCCTCGATGGCGGCCAGCCTGGCGAGCGTCCCGGCGAGCGTGCCGAGGCTGCGCCGCTGGCCGATGTCCTCGGCGATGCGCCTGCCCTCGCTCGCGTCGGCCAGCGCGGCCTCGTGGTCCCCCAGCTGCAGCCTGGCCTCGGCGAGCACGGCCAGCGCGTGGGGCAGCACCCCGTCCGCGGTCTGGGCGCGCGCGTCCGCGGCGACACCGGCCGCAAGGTCGTGCGCCGTGAGGTCGTCGCCGAGCAGCAGGTGCAGCCGGGCGAGCTCGGCCTGCCCCCGCAGAGCCAGCGGCTGGTCCGTGCAGTGCAGCGGTAGCTCGTCCTGCTCGTCGAGCAGCGAGCGCAGCGCGCTCGTCGCCTCGGCGACCCCTGCGGTCGCCGCCGTCGCGAGCCGGCGCACCAGCGGCGCGTCCGGCAGGCCCAGCTCCTCCGCCAGCGCGCTCGCGGCGCGGGTCGCGTCGGGTTCACCCGCCGACCAGGCCGAGGCCGCCGCCCAGAACAGCAGCTTGCCTGCCAGGGACGGTTCGCGGGCGGCCACCGAGCCCGCCGTCCGCGCCAGGATGCGGTGTGCCTCCCGCGCGTTGCCGTGGTCCTCCGACAGGGTCGCGTGGATCATCGCCGCCCAGGCCTGCGCCACCGGGTCGCTCAGCTGGGTCGTCGCCTGGAGGGCCAGCTCGCACGCTCGCTCCAGCTGACCGGCGTCGGCGGCCGCCCTGGCTGCGGCGGTGAGCCGCCTGCCGCGTTCGTCCTGCGCGGGGCTGAGCGCCGCGGCCCGTTCGTAGGCGTCTGCGACGGCGACATAGCCGCCGCGGGCCCTGGCGCGCTGGGCGGTGTCCTCCAGCGCGCGGGCCACGTGCTCGTCGGGGCCGGTGCTGGCCGCGGCGAGCTGCCAGGCCCTGCGGTCGGCGTTGTCCTCGCTGTCGAGCACCTCGGCGAGCGCGCGGTGCGCGGCGAGGCGCCGGGCCACCGGGGCGCTCTGGTAGGCGGCCGCCCTGATCAGCGGGTGGCGGAAGCCGATGCAGTTGTCGGTGAACATGATGAGCTGCTCCAGCTCGGCCGTGCGCAGGTCCTCGATCGAGCAGCCCAGCAGCGTGGCGGCGTCCAGCACCGTGCCGGTGTCGCACGTGCCGTCCGCCGCGGCCACCAGCAGCAGGGTCGCCGCGCTCTCCGGCAGCCCGGCGATCCGGTCGGCGAAGGAATGCTGGATGCGGCTCTGGGTCGGCAGGCCGGGGATGCCGCCGAGCCTGCTGCCCGCCCTGCCCTCGCGGTGCGCGGCGGAGAGCTCGATCAGGGCGAGCGGGTTGCCGCGCGCTTCCGCCGCCACCTCCTCACGCAGGTGCCGGGGCAGGTCGCCCGCGTGCAGGACGAGCAGCTCCTCGGCGGCGGCGGGTTCCAGTCCGCTCAGTCGCAGCTCCGGAACACCCGCGCTGGGAAACGGCGGGGCGTGCACGTCGCGGGCCGCGAACAGCAGCAGGGCGCGGTGCTCGCCGATCCTCCTCGCGGCGAAGAGCAGGGCCTCCGCCGAGGCCCTGTCGAGCCAGTGCGCGTCGTCGAGCGAACACAGCACCGGTCGCTCGCGGGCCAGCAGCGCGAGCAGCCCGAGCACGGCGAGGTTGGTGCCGAAGCGGTCCGCGCGGCCGCCGGTGCCGGTGCCGAGCGCGCGGCGCAGGGCGGAGGCCTGCTCGGCGGGCAGTTCGCCGATCCGGTGCAGCACCGGGTGCAGCAGCAGGTGCAGCCCGGCGAAGGGCAGGTGCGCCTCCGCCTCCACGGCGCCGCCGTGCAGCACCAGCGCATCGCCCGCCGTGTCGCGGGCGTGGCGCAGCAGCGCGGACTTGCCGATGCCTGCCTCACCGCGGACGACGAGCGCGTGACCGCGCCCGTGGCGGACGTCGCCGAGGAGCCGGTCGAGCGTGGCCAGCTCCCCGGCGCGCCCCAGCAGCGGGGGCGTTGTCGAGAGCGGACTCAGTGTCATGCCGCCACTCTGCAACCTCGATTATAGTCGAGGTCAACTGTCCTCTTCGGATCAGGCTGCGTAGGGGCGTGCCGTGCGGGCGTCGCGCAGCGCGTGGCCCCACCAGGCGAGCTGGTCGAGCATCGCCTTCGCGGCCGAGTTCGCAGACTCGGTGTCGCGCGGCATGCCGTCGTCGTCGAAGACGGTCCAGAAGTTGTGGAAGCTGATGGTCGCGCGCACGGTCGTGGCGTGGAGCTCGCAGAACACGTGCCGGAGGTGCTCGACGGCGCGCAGGCCACCGGCCATGCCGCCGTAGGAGACGAACCCCACCGGCTTGGCCTGCCACTCGCGTGCGTAGTGGTCGATCGCGGTCTTCAGCGAGGCGGGGAAGCTGTGGTTGTACTCCGGCGTCACCACGACGAACGCGTCGGCGGCCGCCAGCCGTTCGCCCAGCGGTCGCACGTCACCGGTGCTGTCGAGAGCCGCCGAGAGCCGGACTTCGGCGAGGTCGATCACGTCGACCTCCATGTCCTCGTGCTGTTTGGCCTGGCCGGCGAACCATGCCGCGGGAACCGGGCCGAACCTGTCTTTGCGGGTGCTGCCGATGATCACGGCCAGCCTCAGTGTGGTGTCGGACATGGCCCCGACGGTAGGAATCCGCACCGGCGCTCGGCATCTGTCAGGTGACTGGGCCGATGTCCGGTGCGCCGCGCGATCACATAGCGAAGTCGGCATGTGTCACTCGGCTAGTGGTGTCCGTCGCGACTGGTCTGTTCCTACCGTGGGTTCGCGGGACAGGCGTTTCGCTGTCGAACGATTGGAGGTCGGCGATGAGCGGATGTGGTTGCTGCGGTTCCTGCACGGGCCCCAACTGCGGTTGCTGCGGGAAGTGCTGACCGACTGACACGTCGCCGCGGGCCCGGCCGGGCTCGCGGCGAGGTGGCGTGTGGCGGTTCCACCGGTGGGACCCGGGCGCCTCAGCGCCGCTCGTGGCCGGACAGGCCGGTGATCCTGCGCAGCGCCGCGAACCCGTCGGGCGTGCCGGGCCAGTGCCGTTCGACCGTGGCGAGCCCGGCACGGCGCACCACCGAGCGCAGCACGGCGGCCACGACGATCGCGTCGTCGGCGTAGCCAAGGACTGGCACGAAGTCCGGGACCAGGTCGAACGGTAAGGCGAGGTAGGCAAGCAGCAGCCAGATCCTGACCCGCGCCCCGCGGGGCAGTTCCCGGTCGGCCGCGAGCCGGCGCACCAGCCGGAGGACGTCAGGCAGCAGCCGCACCGCCTCGCGGAGCAGGTCGCCTCGCGGCCGCAGCGCGAGCAGCGCGGCGATGAGCGCGAGCCACGTGACGGCGAGCGCGACCGCGGCGCCCAGCAGCACGTCCCACCACCACGATCCGGTCACGACCGCAAACGTTAGCCCGCGACCGGCCGCGGGCCATCCCAGCGTAGCGGCGCGCCATAGAGGGCGCGCACGGATTTCGCCCCGGGTAGCCAGCCGTGGAAGTACAGCCGGTGCCCCGCCACGTCGGCGCCGCCCGGCGACCGCACACCGACGGAGTCCGTGGTCAGCAGCGCCCTGCCGGCCTTGGTGTAGGGCCCGCCCAGGGTGGGCGCTGTGGCGTAGCGGGTCTGGTAGGCGCGGCTGCGGAAGTCGTTGGCGGCGTAGAGCAGCACGAACGCCGAAGGCCGCTCGACAAGGACGGGTGCCTCCACGACGCCGTCCTCGTGCGGCCGGTCGGCGCGCAGCAACTCGACGGCCGGCCCCGCGAGGCGCAGGCCGTCCGGCGTCGTCGGGCGTAGCCAGATGCGTGCGGGGTGGGAGTCGGTCTTGTAGAGCAGGTACCGGCTGCCGTCGGAGCGCACGAAGCTCGCGGGATCGATCGTGCCGTGGAGCTCGGGCTGGCACAGCAGTGGCTCGCGGCCGACCGGCTGGAACGGGCCTGCGGGGGTCGGCGCGAGTGCGGCGCCGAGGCACATCAGCCGGTCGCCTGCCCGCGCCATGGAGAAGTACATCAGGTAGTCGCCCCGCGGCCGCCGGGACACGTCGGGGGCCCACGCGCCGACGTCCGGGGCGGCCCAGGCGGGCGGCGTCGGGAGCGCATCGCCCAGCAGTCGCCAGTTGTGGCCGCCGGCGTCGGCCATCGCGTACGGAACGCGTTGCTGCTTGCTGCCGGTGGCGTAGCCGTACTGCCAGCCGCCGAACCGGCTCACCTCCGGGTCGGGGAAGTTCTCGGCCAGCTGCGGGCGCGGCGCCGTCTTCGATGCGGGTGCGGGCGGGATGCCGAGCAGCGTGAGAAGCAGGGAACCGGCTGCGGTCAGGGTCGTCAGTCGTGATCTCACGGCGCCCGGCTACCCCGGAAGATCACCGGGCAAATCTCCCGATCCGGTGACGGGTGCCGCGCCAGGCGTTTGCAATATACTGCGTATGCAAGTATTGTCGCTGCAAGTAAGGCGCGCTTGCAATGATGCCGCGCGCATCCTCGCTGACCCGAAAGCGACCTTCCATGCCGCTGGCACTTCTCGCCCTGGCCATCGGGGCCTTCGGAATCGGCACGACCGAGTTCGTGATCATGGGACTGCTGCCCCAGGTCGCCACGGAGTTCGACGTCTCGATTCCCACCGCGGGCCTGCTGGTCACGGGATACGCACTCGGGGTGGTGCTCGGTGCGCCCGTGATGACGGTGCTGGGCACCAAGATCCCGCGGAAACGCATGCTCATGCTGTTGATGGGCCTGTTCGTCGCGGGCAACCTGCTCTCCGCGGTGGCGCCGGCGTACGGCGTGATGCTGGCAGGGCGCACCCTCGCCTCGCTCGCGCACGGCGCGTTCTTCGGCATCGGCGCCGTGGTGGCCGCCGAGCTCGTGGCGCCGCACCGCAGGGCGAGCGCGATCGCCCTGATGTTCACCGGGCTGACCGTCGCCAACGTGGTCGGTGTCCCCGGCGGCACGCTGATCGGGCAGTCGCTCGGCTGGCGGTTCACGTTCGCCCTCGTCGCGGGGCTGGGCCTCGTCGGGCTGCTCGGGATCGCCCGGCTGGTGCCCGACCTGCCGAAGCCGCAGGGAGTGCGGCTGCGGCACGAGATCAGGGCGCTCGGCAACGTGCAGGTCCTGCTCGCGATGGCGATGACCGTGCTCGGCTTCGGTGGCGTGTTCGCCGCCATCACCTACATCGCCCCGATGATGACCGAGGTCGCCGGGTTCTCGGAGGGCTCGGTGACCTGGCTGCTGGTGCTGTTCGGGCTCGGCATGGTGGCGGGCAACCTCGTCGGCGGCCGGTTCGCCGACCGGGCGCTCATGCCCATGCTGTTCGTCGCACTGGGCGCGCTCGCCGTGCTGCTCGCCGTGTTCGCGCTCACCGCGCACGACCAGGTGGCCTCGGCGGTGACGATCGTGCTCGTGGGAGCGCTCGGCTTCGCGACGGTGCCGCCACTGCAGAAGCGGGTCCTCGACCAGGCGCACGGCGCTCCCACGCTGGCGTCGGCGGTGAACATCGGGGCGTTCAACCTCGGCAACGCGCTGGCTGCCTGGCTCGGCGGGCTGGTCATCGCCGCGGGGTTCGGCTACACGGCACCGAACTGGGTCGGCGCCGCCCTCGCGGCGTCGGCTCTGGTGCTGGCCGTGCTGTCGGCGGCGCTGGAGCGGCGTGCCGCCGCGCGGGCCCGGACAGTCCTCGCGGCCCCGGTCGCCGCGAGTTAGTTGCACGAGCTGATTGTTGTGCGCGATTGGTAGCCTGGTATCGAGCACCTCCGACGATGCCGACGAAAGGCCGACCATGGGAATCGCCGACGACGCCGTGCAGGTCCGCGCGCGAGGCTGGCGGACCCTGGCCGCGCTGCACGGGCTGATCGAGACCGCGCTGGAGCGCCGGTTGCAGGCGGACCACGGCCTGTCGGTGGTGGAGTTCACCGTGCTGGACGCCCTCTCGAGGCAGGACGGCTGGCACATGCGGATGCAGCAGCTGGCCAGGGCGGCGGCGCTCTCGCCGAGCGCCTCCACCCGGCTGGTGAACCGGCTGGAGGAGCGGGGACTGCTGACCCGCGTGCTCTGCCGCGACGACCGCAGGGGCATCTACACCGAGCTCACCAAGGCGGGCTGGGCGCTGCTGGAGCATGCCAGGCCCACCCACGACAGCGTGCTCGCCGAAGCGCTGGTCGAGGCGCAGCACCTGCCCGAGCTGGCGCCGCTGGTGGAGGCCCTGCAGCACCTGCCGGACCCCGCCCCGGCCGGCTGAAAGCCGGACTGCCGGGGCGGGGCGTGCGCCGGTCTCTCGCGCTGCCCGAACGGCATGCCGGACGCACGATCCCAGCCGTTCGCCCGCTGCCGAGCGGAGGTTCCCCACTTCACGAGGCAGCCTTGGCGCCCCGCTAGACTCCTCGCCGAGGGCCGTTAGCTCAATTGGCAGAGCAGGGGACTTTTAATCCTCGGGTTCTGGGTTCGAGTCCCAGGCGGCCTACCAAGCCCGGCGCGTCAGGCTTCAGTCCAGCAGGTCCTCGATCCTGATCGGGATGTGGCGCACGCGGATTCCGGTCGCGTTGAAGATGGCGTTCGCGATCGCCGCCGCCACGCCGACCGTGCCGATCTCGCCGAGCCCCCGAGCGCCGACGGCGTTGTGCAGCGTGTCCGGGTACTCGACGAGGTGCACGTCGATGTCCGGGATGTCGGCGTTGACGGGCAGCAGGTAACCGGCGAGATCGGCGTTGGCGAACCGCCCGCTGCGCTCGACCTCGAAGCCCTCGTGCAGCGCCGCCGAAACGCCCCAGATCATGCCGCCCGCGAGCTGGCTGTAGGCCGCCTGGTGGTTGATGACCCGGCCCCCGTCGAACACCCCGAGCATCCGCGAGACCCTCGGCTCCCGGGTCAGCCGGTGCACCCTGACCTCGACGAACTGGGCACCGAACGAGCTGAACGAGTGCTTGGTCAGCTCCTCGCCGGGCGCCGACGACCCGACCACCGACAGGCTGGGCCGGCCCACCGCGCGCAGCACCTCGCCGAAGGTCATGCTCCGTCCGTCGCCGTGCACGCGGCCGTCGGCGTAGCTGACCTCCTGACCCGCGAACGGGGCGCCGGGTGCCGAGGCCACCGCCAGCAGCTCGTCGATCAGCTGAGCCGCGCCCGCCATGATCGCCGTGCCGGTGCTGGCCGTGGCGGTCGAACCGCCGGACATGCCACCGGGCGGCAACGCCGAGTCGCCGAGGCGCGGCGTGATCTTGTCAGCGGGAATGTCCAGGGATTCGGCGCCGATCGAGGACAGCACGGTCAGCAGGCCGGTTCCGGGATCCGCGCCGCTGGTCTCGACGTCCGCGGTGTCGTCCGCGCGCAGCGTGATCCCGACCGAGGCCGGGAATCGCAGGGCGGGGAACATCGCCACGGCCACGCCCATGCCGACGAGCCAGTCGCCGTCGGTGTGGCCCCGCGGTGAACGGTCCGCCCAGCCGAACCGTTGCGCGCCGATCCGGAGACACTCGTCGAGGTGCTTGCTCGACCACTGCAGCTCGTTTCCGGGCGGTGCGAGCGAGTTGTTCCGCTGCCGCAGCTCGATCGGGTCCATGTCCAGCGCGACGGCCAGCTCGTCCATCGCGCTTTCCAACGCGAACGAGCCGGGCGCCTCTCCCGGCGCCCGCATGAACGTCGTCGGCGGCAGGTTCAGCGGCACGATCCGCTGACTGATCGCCAGGTTCCGCGTCGCGTACCACTCCCGGGACGTGCCGTGCGACGTCGGCTCGATGAACGAGCGCTCGGTGTCCGTGTTGCACCACGAGTCGTGCCGCAGCGCGACGAGCGAGCCGTCCCGCTCCGCGCCCAGTGCGATGCGCTGGACCGTCGCCGCGCGGCCCGCCGTCGCCGTGAACACCTGCTCCCGGGTCAACGACGCCTTCACCGGCCTGCCGAGTGCCCGCGACGCGGCGGCCGCCAGGAACGCGGGCACCGACGTGCGGCCCTTGCCTCCGAAAGCGCCACCGACGAACGGGTTCACCGCGTGGACCCGCGACGGGTCGAGTTCCAGCGCCATGGCCAGTTCGGCCGCCTGCAGGTCGCTGCCCTGGTTTCCGCTGTAGACGGTGAGCGAGCCCTGTTCCCACACCGCGACCGCGGAATGCGGCTCCATCGGCGTGTGGTTCTGCGGCGCCGTGTGGTATGTGGACTCCACGACCACCGGGCTTTCCGCCAGGGCGTCCTCGATCGACTCGACACCGGCCGCGAGCACCGTCAGCGTCGGCGGCGCGGACACGTGCCCCGGCGCCGCCTCCACCGCGGTCTCCAGGCCGTCCTCGAGTGAGGTCAGCGCGGGCAGCTCCCGGTAGGTGACCTCGACCAGCATGGCGGCGTCCCGGGCCTGCTCGAACGTCTCCGCCACGACGAACGCGACCGGCTGCCCGTGGTAGGTGATGGCCTTGTCCTGAAGGGGAACCCACGTTTGGCCGATGATCGGCATCGTCGGCGTGCGCAGGACCAGCGGGTCGAACGGCGAGTACACCGCGAGCACGCCCGGCGCGCTCTTCGCGGCCGTGACGTCCATGCTCTCGACCTCGCCGTGCGCGATGGTGCTCACCACCACGTAGCCGTACACCATGCCGGGGACGTTGTTGTCCACACCGTACTTCGCGCGGCCGGTGACCTTCAGCGGCGCGTCCACCCGTGCGGCCATCAGCGACTCCCCTCGGTGACCTCGAGCAGGGCGCGGACGATCGTCCGCGGCAGCAGGGACAGCTTGAAACCGTTCTGCGGCAGGGGGCTGGCGCCGTCGACGGCCCGGGAAGCCGCCTCGGCGAACGAGTCCTCCGTCGCGGGCTTGCCGCGCAACGCCGCCTCGACGGCCCGAAGCCGCCAGGGCACGGTGGCGACGCCGCCGGCGGCCACC
Source organism: Prauserella muralis (assembly GCF_003202285.1). Taxonomy (GTDB): domain Bacteria; phylum Actinomycetota; class Actinomycetes; order Mycobacteriales; family Pseudonocardiaceae; genus Prauserella_B; species Prauserella_B muralis. The sequence goes on along the minus strand of NZ_MASW01000001.1, from coordinate 625,727 downwards.
CGGGCGTCGGCGACGATCCCGTCCCGGACGTCGACCGCGACGGCGGCCGAGCACAGCGCGAACTCGTAGGACTGGCGGTCGCGCACCTTGACGTAGGTCGAGTTGGCGGCCCAGTCCAGGCGCGGCACGCGCACCTCGGTGATGAGCTCGCCTGCGCGCAGATCGTGTTCGACGTGGGGGGTGTCGCCGGGCGTGCGGTAGAAGCGGGCCAGCTCGACGGTGCGTTCGCCGTCGGGCCCGGCGAGCCGGATCTCGGCGTCGAGCGCGACGAGGGCGACGGCCACGTCACTGGGGTGAGTGGCGACGCACGCGTCACTGGTGCCGAGAATCGCGTGCATGCGGTGGGCGCCCGGGATGGCAGGGCACCCGGTGCCGGGTTCGCGCCGGTTGCAGGGCATCGCCACGTCGCGGAAGTACGTGCAGCGGGTGCGCTGCATCAGATTGCCGCCGATGCTGGCCATGGTGCGCAGCTGCTGCGACGCGCTCAGCTGCAGTGCGCGGGAGATCGCCGGGTACACGCCCGGATGCGCGGCGATGTCGGCCAGCCGTTCCAGCGCACCGATCCGCAGCCCGTCGGCGGTGTCGATGCCTCGCAGTGGCAGTCCGTTGATGTCCAGCACGTGTCGTGGCGTGAGGACGTCGAGCTTCATGAGGTCGACGAGAGTGGTGCCGCCGGCCAGGTAGGTGCCGGACGACGCGAGCGCGTCGTCGACGGTGGTGGGGGCGGTCAGTTCAAAGGCTCGCATCGGCGCTCCTCGCCTGCTCGACTGCCTTGACGATGTTCGGGTAGGCCGAGCAGCGGCACAGGTTGCCGGACATGAACTCCCGGACGTCCTCCACCTCCTGCTCGACCGCGGCCACGGCGGACATGATCTGGCCCGGCGTGCAGAAGCCGCACTGAAGGGCGTCCTGGTCGGCGAACGCCTGCTGCACCGGATGCAGTTCGTCCGGTGAGGACAGTCCTTCCACGGTGGTGACCGGCTTGGCCACGGTGGCGGCCAGCGTCAGGCAGGACAGCACGGGCCTGCCGTCGACGTGCACCGTGCACGCGCCGCACTGGCCCCTGTCGCAGCCCTTCTTGGGCCCGGTGATCCCGAGCCGCTCGCGCAGCGCGTCGAGCAGGGTGACGCCGGGATCGACGCTCAGCTGTTCGACGTGCCCGTTCACTTCGAGTGAGATGTCCACTGCTTCTTCCCTGGCGACGTAGGGGTTGTGGTGGGCCGCCCCCGGGCAGGCCGACCGGAAACCCAAGCGGATACTTATCCGGTCAGGTGAGACCAAGCTATCGGATTACTATCCGCTTCGCAACGAACGGTACACCCGGAGCAACTCCAGGTGCGGGCGTTTAGCGTGGTGGTCAGGGCGCCGAACGAGCGTCTCCGGCGCAGGTGGATCGGGAGGAACGATGACGACGGGTTCGGTCAGCCCGCGGCGTGCCGACACCCGGCGCAACCACGAGCGCATCCTCGCCGTGGCGGCCGAGGCGCTCGCCGAGTCGGCCCAGGTGTCGTTCAACGCGATCGCGAAACAGGCCGGGGTCGGCGTCGGCACGGTGTACCGGCACTTCCCCACGCCGGAGAAGCTGATCCTCGCCGTCTACGACCGCGAGGTGCGGCACCTGGTGGACGTCGTGCCGGAACTGCTGGAGCAGGCCGGTCCTGCCGAAGCCTTCCGGGCGTGGGCCACGGACCACGTCGCGCGGTACGCGATGACCAAGCGCGGCCTGGCGGAAGCGCTCGCCGTGGCGACGGCGCACCGCGGCTCGCTGCCGTTCAGCGGGGTCGAGTCCATCCTCGGTGCGATGGAGGAACTGCTGCGGGCCAACGTCGAGGCTGGACTGGTGCGGCCGGACGTGGACGCGGAGACCGTGATGAGCGGGCTCATGGGCCTGCTCTTCCTCGACCCCGACGACGACTGGCAGGGCCGGACGGCCGCACTGGTCGACCTGGTGTGGCGGGGCATCCGCACAGGCTAGGGATTCTTTTCTCCGGGGCTGTCGAATGGCGGCCTGCCCGTTCGACGCGTTGCCGAGACCAGGACAGCGCCCACCGGGCCAGGAGAAAGGACAGTCCCATGGCACGCGTCATTTCCGACATGTCGATGTCGCTCGACGGTTTCGTGACCGGACCGAACGACAGCCGCGAGAACCCGTTCGGCGACGGCGCGGGCATGCTGCACGACTGGTTGTTCGACAGCGCCACCGACGACGACCGGGCACTGCTGCAGGAAGGGCTTGCCGGCACCGGCGCGGTGGTGATGGGCCGCAGGTCGTTCGACAAGTGTGTGGAGATGTGGGGCGAGCACGGCCCGCTCGGTGGCGCCCCGTGCTTCGTGGTCACGCACCACGAGCCGGCCGAGTCCCATCCCTCGACGTACACGTTCGTCACCGACGGCGTGGCCAGCGCGATCGAGCTGGCCAAGAACGCGGCCGGGGACAAGGTCGTCGGCCTGCACGGCGCGACCGTGATGCAGCAGTGCCTGCCGCTGGGACTCGTCGACGAGATCCACGTGCACGTGGTCCCGGTGCTGATCGGCGGGGGCACGCGGCTGTTCGACACGCTCGACTCGGCGGTGACGCTGGAGCGTACCGGCGCGCTGACCACCCCGGCCGCGACACACCTGCGGTTTCGGGTGGTGAACTGACCGGGCACGGTGCCTATTCGCGCACCCGCACCTCGAAGTAGATGGGACGGTAGCCGGGCATCAGCATCCGGCCCGACTCGTCGACCATCTTCCAGCGCACCCTGCAGTCGACCGGTGCTGTCGCGGGAGTCCGCACCGTCACGGTGATCTGCACGTTCTGCTGGGGACGCGTGTGGTTGACCGGAATGCGTTCGGGGGTGCTGCAGTCGTCGGGACCGATGGGCAGGTCGATCCGTTGCAGGTAGCGGTTCCGCCATTCCACTGAGCCGGTGTTGCGGATCTCCCAGACCTTCACGAACTGCGAATCGGGCTTCACGACGGTGCCGTCGGGGTAGGTCACGTCGCGGAGGAACTTGCTGGCGTCGCCCTCGTGCACCATGGCGCGCAGGTCGGCGGCGCCGGATTCCGTGCCGTCGGCCGAGGTGGTCCGTACCACCACGACGGCGATCAGCGCGACGGCGGCGGCGGCCAGTGGCGCGAGCAGCCACAGCGGCCGCCGTCGCACCCGGGACCGGCCGGACCCGCCCTCACCCGGGTCCGGGCCGGTCGCGGCGGGCTCGTCGTGGTCGGCGGGCACGGCTCGGCGCTGTTCCTCCGACAGCGCGAGCGACACCTCCTGCCAGCGCGCATGCCACTGCGCCTCGTCCCCACCGCAGGCGCGCACGAACTCGCGCACCGTCTCCCAGGGTTGCAGGCGACGCCCCGTGATCGTGAGATGCAGCGTGGCGTGCGAGACGGCGCCCGACGTCGCCGCCATGCGGCGGAACGAGGGCGCACCCGCCTGCTCGCGCAACCGCCTCAGCTCCGCCATGAACTCTTCGAGCGGGGCCGGTCTCTCCACGGCTTCCGGTCTGGGCACGCTGTCCTCCCTGGGCGTACCGGTCAGCGTCGCTGCGCCGCCACAGAGCTGTCAATTTGACACGACTTGTCGTCTCATCTTGTGGCTTGTCAACGCCGATGCGCAAGGGGCCGCCGATCCGGCGGCGAACAGGGCGGCTCCGGCGTCTGCCCACCGCACAGCGCTGTCATACGGGCCCTTCTGACGTCAGGAAGATCGTCACCCGGGTACCGGACCGCGCGCAGCCGGGCCAGGGTCGCTTCCGTGTTGTCCATCGACGCAAGGAGCGGCTCGTGAGAACACCACCGGCCGGAGCCGGCATCGCCGCAACGGTCACGGGGCTGGCGGCACTGGCGGCCGTCCCGGCCGCCGCCTCCGACTCGCCCGGCTCGGGCCCCGCCGACGCGACGGTCGACATGGCGGCGGTGCTGCGTGCCGCCCAGATCGACCCGCAGCGCCCGGACCAGACGATGACGCCCGGCGCGGGTGCCAGTGTCACGGCCGTCGAACAGGCCCTGCGCGCGAAAGGGCTGCTCGGCCCCCAGTACGTGGACGGCCACTTCGGCACGAGGACCGTCGCGGCCTACGCCGACCACCAGCACTCACTCGGCTATGCAGGGCTCGCCGCCAACGGCCTGCCCGGTGAGGAGTCGCTGCGGCGGCTCGGCGAGGGCCGGTTCGACGTCACTCATGTCGTGAGGCCCGGCACCCGCACCACCCACACCGGCAAGGTCGTCAACGCCCGCACCAAGGCGATGCTGGTGGAGGCGCAACGGCTGCTCGGCCGCACGCTGGTGGTCGACCAGGGTTCGTACAACCCCGGGGGCGACCCGACGTCCGCCGGAACCCATGACGGGGGCGGGGCCGTCGACATCAACGTCGACGACATGACCACGGCGACGCGGACGAAGGTCGTGACAGCGCTGCGAAAGGTCGGTTTCGCCGCGTGGCACCGGACGCCCGATCAGGGCGACTGGCCCCATCACATCCACGCCATCGCGCTCGGTGATCCGGACCTGTCGAGCCCGGCCCAGCACCAGGCAGGTGACTACTACCTGGGCCGCAACGGCCTCGCCAACGAAGCCCCCGACGACGGACCGGAGGTGAAACCCATCCGCACGTGGGAGCAGTACCAGCGCACCCGCTGAACAACCCGCCACATGATCACGCGAACCACGGAGAACCCCATGAGACTCAGCAGAAGGCTCGCAGCACTCGGCGCCGTCGCGGCCACCACCGCGGCCGCGCTGTTGGTCGGCGGCGCACCGCAGGCGTCGGCCGCACCGAACTTCCAGATGCCGTTTCCGTGCGGTTACACCGCCACCGCCGCGACGTTCAGCGGTCACCGTCCCGCCAACTCGGTGGACTTCCAGAAGTCCGGCATCACGGGCGACACGGTGGTCGCCTCGGCCGCGGGCACGGTGACCCGGGTCGACAGCACGGCCCCCGGCGAGAGCTACGGCAAGTGGATCGAGATCAGCCACGGTGGCGGCTGGACCACCAGGTACGCCCACCTGTCGGTGCAGTCGGTGAGCGAGGGCCAGCAGGTCGGCCTCGGCACCAAGATCGGCGAGGCGGGCGCGACCGGCGGCGTCACCGGCCCGCACCTGCACTACGAGCAGAACCACAACGGCAGCACCCGCAAGGCCGTGCTGAACGGCCGGTCCGTGCCCTACTACGGCCACACCTCGTTCACGAGCAAGAACAACTGTGCCGGCGGCGGCGCCAACCCGTACACCCCGAAGGAGGTCTGCGGATCGGGTTACTCGGTGATCGACCGCCACGCGCTCGGCAGGGCCGGAACGGTGTATCTGATGTACAACTCCGGCAACGGCAACAACTGTGTCGTCACGCTCAAGTCGGCCTCGCTGGACACGAAGACCGCGGCGTCGGCGTTCCTGGAGGTGAAGGACGGCTCGCGGACGACCGACTCCGGCCAGTACACCTACTATGCCGGTCCCGTGCGCAAGAAGGCCCCCGGTACCTGCGTGCAATGGGGCGGTTCCCTCGGCTCGCAGAAGTACACCAGTCCGTTCGAGCACTGCGGCTGACCTCGCCGCCATCCCCTTGCACAGGAAGGAGCGATCATGCGCACACTCGCCACCGCCGTGGCGCTGACGGTGCTCTCGGGCGCGCTGCTCGGCGCGACGGGCACGGCCGCCCCCGCGCCGAGCGTCGCCGCGCCCGCGACGACGGTGAACATGGAGGCCGTGATCAAGGCGGCCATGTGGGATCCGTACAAGTCCGGCCAGGATGTCACCGACGGGTCCGGGCCGAGCGTGACGAAGGTCGAGGATGCCCTCGCCGACAAGGGATTCCTCGCGAGCAAGTACGTCGACGGCCACTTCGGCACCTCGACGGTCAGCGCCTACGCCGCCTACCAGCGCTCGCTCGGCTACAGCGGTCTGGCCGCCAGTGGCCTGCCGGGCAAGGGGTCGCTGTCCGCGCTCGGCAAGGGCCGCTACACGCTCACCCGCGTCATCAACATCGGCGGCCGGACCACAATGGACGGTGAGCCGGTGAACCGGCGCACCGCCGACATGGTGAAGGCCGCGGAGAAGCGTGCCGGCGTGAGCTTCACCGTGACCCAGGGCTCCTACGGGGGCGTCGACGCCTCCGGTGGCACCCACGACGGCGGCGGCGCCGTGGACATCTCGGTCCGCGGTCTGCCGAGCAGCACGGCCGCGGTGAAGGCACTGCGTCAGGTGGGCTTCGCGGCGTGGTACCGCTCGCCGAGCCAGGGCCCGTGGGCCGCGCACATCCACGCCGTCGCGATCAGTGACACCGACCTGTCCCCAGAGGCCCAACGGCAGGTCGGCGCGTACTTCGAGGGCCGCAACGGGCTGGCCGACAACGGCAAGGACGACGGTCCCCAGGTGAAGAAGGTGACCTGGGAGGAGTACCAGCGCAGCTGACGCAGGCGACCGGGGGTGTGCCCGGCCGGGCTGCACCACATCTCCCCAATGCGGCATTCGTCACGTTGAACGCCACCAATGCCGCATTGGGGAAGTTGAGCGCCACCAATGCCGCATTGGGGAGCTTGCCGCGCGGCTGGGTGTGGTGTGAGTAACCGGGTGGCGGCGGGGTTGCTCGGGATCGGCGACTTGATCTGTGTTTCATGACACGCGTTGGTGACGTACCCGTGTCCTTTTCGTAACCTCGCTGGGGCGCCGCGCGGCGATCGGTGCCCTGTGGAGCCAACGACGGTGTCCACACGGGACTTATCGCGCGCGGCTCCGCCGTCCAGGCCCCCGACTGGACGGCAGATCCCGCATCCCCGAAGGAGACCACGTCATCGTGGCTTGGAACCCCCTGCCGCGGCGTGCCGGAAAACACGCCGCGCGACGATCCCCGACCCGAAACCCCGACCCGTTCGACCAGCCTGCCGCTCATGCCGTCCGGCGGCGCGTGAGCACGGCAGTGCTCGTCGCCGCGGTGGCCGGACTCGCAGGCAACGGCGCGCTCGCCTACGCCGGTGACGAGCGGCCAACCCCGGCCCGCGCCACCGACGTCACCACCGAGGCGTCCACCGAACCCTCCGCCGAGTCCTCTGCCGAGGCTTCGTCCAGGACCGCACGGCACACCGCCAAGGCCGGCCAAAGGAAGCACCAGGACCAGAACGCGAGCGAGACCCGGGTGCCCAAACCCGGAAAGAAGAAGGCCGTCACCATGCCGGGCAAGCCCGCTCGCGCGGCGGCGCCCGCTCCCGCCGACCCGCTCGGCCGGTGGATCTCGAGGGCCATCGCGATCATGCGCTCACACGGCGTGACAGTGTCCGCGGCGTACCGCGACGAGATCAGGACGATCATCGACAGGGAGTCCAGCGGCAACCCCCGGGCGATCAACCGCTGGGACAGCAACGCGGCCAGGGGCACCCCGTCGAAGGGCCTCATGCAGACGATCGACCCGACGTTCGACGCGTACAAGCTGCCCGGGCACGACGACATCTACCACCCGGTGGACAACATCATCGCCGGCGTCCGGTACACACTCGCCCGCTACGGCGGCTTCGCGAACCACCCCGGCCTGGCCTCGATGGCCGCGGGCGGCGGCTACCAGGGCTACTGACCACGCCCGCGGTTTGCGGATATCGCGATAATTGCATCGATTCGGCAAAGGCCTGCCGCGCGAGTGCGCCCGCGGCAGGCTTTTGCCGGTCAGCAGTTCAGCAGTTCCGGTTTCTGGTTCAGAATCTGTGCCCTCGGTGAGGTGAACTCCTCGTATTCGGCCTCCGCCGACGGGTCGAAAAGCCCCACCTTGCAGCAGTTCTGGAACGCCATGCGAACCCCGAAGCGGCGCTCCACCGCCGCGCGCATGGCGTTGCTCGACACCAGCCGGAACAGCTGGCCCCAAGCGGCCTCATCAGGTGGAACGTCGGAGTTGACCACGTAGCGCGCTCCGTTGGCGCGCAGCTTCTCCGCCGTCTGCTCCACCACGGACCACGCGTACGGCAGGGAGTCCTGAATGCAGCGAATGAAATCGTCGTCGCTGATCTCCCCGGTCTGAGCCTGCTGCAGCAATTCCGGGGGAACGGTGAGCGACATGGCGTCTCCTCTGGTTTCGCGAACAACTGCCGGAAATCGACGCTAGTCGCATTCCGGGGGCCTGCGCGAGTGCCGAACGGTGTGAATCTGCGGCGGCCCGGACGCGGCGGGTCACGCTGCGTATCGACGGCGGTGACCCCGCGCGGTTCGCCCGAATAGTCCTTGTGTCCTGGCTCACAGAGGTATGGGGTATCGGGGCACGAAAGCGGCAGAACCCGCGTTTCGAAAGGACGGGAGGGCTATGAGAGCGATACTGGCTACCGCGGCGATCGCCCTGCTCACCGCGGCCGTCGTCGGCGCCCCGCAGGCCTGGGCGCACGAGCAGGCCTTCGACCAGGTCTCGCCTCCGACCATGGAGGAGCGCCAGACCGAACTGCAGGCGGCACCCAGCGGTACCGCCAAATGCGTCAACGGCCTGGCGGCCGGCACCTACGCCTGTGACGGCATCGACATGCTCGACCACCTCTGGCTCGAGGATCTCGGCCTGAGCTTCGCCAACGACATGTGGGGCTGGACCGATCCGGCGACCCAGAAGGACTACGCGATCATCGGCGGCACCGAGGGCACGGTGTTCGTCGACATCAGCAACCCCACCGACGCCACCGTGGTCGGCATGCTGCCCGCACACGTCCTGGACCCGAACCGGCCGTTCTGGCGGGACATCAAGGTGTACGGCAACCACGCCTTCGTGGTGTCCGAGCAGATCCCGCACGGCATGCAGGTGTTCGACCTGACGAGGCTGCGGACCGAGACGGGCACGTTCACCGAGGACGCGCACTACCCCGGGTTCGCCAACGCGCACAACCTCAACATCAACCCCGGCACCGGACTGGCCTACGTGGTGGGCACCAACACGTGTGCGGGCGGGCTGCACATGGTGGACGTCTCCGCGCCCGAGAGCCCCACGTTCGCGGGCTGCTTCTCCGAGCACGGCTACATCCACGACACGCAGTGCGTCGTCTACTCCGGACCGGACGCCGACTACGCGGGCCGGGAGATCTGCTTCAACTCCAACGCCGCGAGCGACGGCAACTTCGTGTCCATCGTGGACGTCACCGACAAGTCGGCGCCCGTGCCGATCGCGAGGATGCCCTACGCCGAGAGCGGCTACAGCCACCAGGGCTGGCTCACCCCGAACCAGCGGTACTTCCTGCACGGTGACGAGCTGGACGAGCTCGACCACGGCATCAACACCAGGACCCGCATCTGGGACATGGCCGACCTGGACAACCCGCAGCACATCGGCACGTTCGACAACGACACGACGTCGATCGACCACAACATCTACACCGAGCGCAGGCTCGCCTACGCGTCGAACTACACGTCCGGCCTGCGCGTCTACCACACCGGCAAGATCGGTGAGGGCACGTTGAAGGAGGTCGCCTACTTCGACGTGTACCCGGAGAACGACAACCCCTCGTTCGAGGGTGGCACGTGGAGCAACTACGGCTGGTTCAAGCGCGACGTCATCGGCGTCAGCACCATGGACCGCGGCCTGTTCGTACTGAAACTCCGGAACTGACTGACACCGCACCCGCCGACGCCGGGGCACCTGCCACGGGTGCCCCGGCGTCGGCCGCGTCCAACTCAGTAGCGGCGGGCCACCGCGCCGGTGCTCGGCTTCCAGACGATGTAGCCGTGCTCGAAGTTGCTGCGCCGTCCACCGGAAACGGCGAACTCGTCACTGGTCGGGTAGCCGAGGAACGAGCGCTCCCAGCCGAGCTGGCCCCACTTCGTCTTGATGGCGCCGTAGATCGCGTGCGCACCCGTGGAACCGGTCCAGTACACCGAGCCGTGCTGGAAGTGGTTGTAGCGGCCGCGGCCGTCCGGGGTGCCGTGCTCGTCGCTCTTGGGATAGCCGAGCGGTCCGCGTTCCCAGCCCAGCTGTGCCCACTTGGCGCGGATAGCGCCATAGATGGCGCGGGCGCCGTAGCTGGGCGTCCAGTAGATCGACCCGCGCTGGAAGTGGTTGTAGCGGCCGGTGCCGTCGGGCGTGCCGCGCTCGTCCGTGGTCGGGTACCGCAGCGGGCTGCGCTCCCAGCCGAGGCTCGCCCACTTGGTCTTGATCGCGCCCCGGATCTCGTGCGCGCCGGTGCCGTTCGTCCAGTAGATCGAGCCGTTCGACCCCGCGAAGTGGTTGTAGCGGCCGACGCCGTCCGGCGTGCCGCGCTCGTCGCTCTTGGGGTAGCCGAGGTAGCCACCCTCGGCGCCGTGCCGGGTCCACGTGTCGCGGATCGCGCCGCCGATGACGTGCGCGCCCGTGGCTTCCGACCAGTACACGGACTTGGTGCCGGACGCGAACGTCGTGCTCAGCCCACCGTTGGCCGCACCCTGCTCCAGCCGGAACACGCCACCGAGGCCGCCGGAGTCGGCGCCGTCCGCGGTCCAGCGCTGGTAGACCGGGCTCGTCGTCCACTCGCCCATCAGCTCGGTGACGCGCTGGCGGATGGACGGCAGCTGCTGGTAGCCCAGCTCACCGGGGCACTCGGTGGCGCCCACGTCGCGGTGCCCGTAGATGGTCGGCAGGGTCACCTCGGTGCCTTCGGGGTACTTCGACGTTCCGCCGCCGCCGGAGGTCAGCGTCACCGTGCCGTTGGGATCGCGGTAGCCCCTGGCGAGCTTCCACGCCACGAACTGCGACACGGCCTCCAGCTGTGCGCTGCTCGGCGCGACGTCGGTGAAGGTGCCGAGCATGGAGACACCGACGGTGAACTTGTTGAAGCCACCCGCGTGCGCGCCCCACACCGGCCGGTCGAGCCCGCCGAAGCGGCCCTCGAAGATCTGGCCGTACTTGTCGACGAGCACGTTGTAGCCGACGTCGCACCACTGCAGCGTCTGCGCGTGGTAGGCGTAGATGCCGCGCACGATGCGCGCCGAGTCGGCGGCCGTGTAGTCGTTCTCGCCCGCCGTGTGGTGGATCGTCGCGGCCTTCACGGTGGGGCTGTACTCGACGCCGATGCCCTGCTGCTGGAAGCATCCGGTGCGGATCGACTCGTCGGCGCCCCAGGCCGCGCGGCTGACGATCGTGGGGCGCGGGGTCGTCACACCGGCCTTGGGCGCGATGCCGTCGCCGCTGCTGGTGCCCGGGTCGATCAGCACGGCCGTCAACGACCGGGCCGGCACGGTGGTGCCGTCGCGCTCGGCGCGCACCCGCAGTGCGGTCGAGTCGCCGACCCAGGCGGGCTCGCTGGCGGCGCTCCGGCCGCGCTGACCCTTGTCGAGCCCGTCCACCGCCTCCAGCTCGATCCACTCGCCCCAGCTGCCGCCGGTGTCCCTGGCCTGGATCTCCAGCATGTCCGGAGCCGGCCCGGCCCAGCGCACGGCGGCCATCGCGAACGGCTCCTCGGGGGTGAGCTCCCGCACCTCCGCGGCCCGGGTGAGCCCGCGTGCCGCGGTCAGCGGCACCGACTCGATGACGGGCTTCACCGCTGCGGGCGTGCCCGGCGGCGGCGCACTCGCGGCGGACACGACGGGAACCAGCCCCAGCGGTAGCGCGATGACCGCGGCGGTGATCAATCTCGGACGCACTCGACCCCCAGACGACATTGGATGGACGCTCAACACGAAAAACGCCGCGGACGGCGCGGCGGGCCCGCGGATGTTAACCCGATCGGGCGACGCTGGGTCAATCGGTTGATCCCGAAGTTGATCGGCCTGTGATCTTCCTGGCCCGCCAGCCACTCACCGTCCTGTCTGTTGGTGAATCACTGGCGGCGGATCCGTTGCCGGGCAACAGGTTTCGTGCTGGCGAAGCGAGGACCGTGGCAGGCAGAATCGTCGCCATGTTGGCTTCCTCCCGCGCCCGGTCCCGCTTCGTGGCGGTCGTGCGTCAGCTGGCCACCGATGTCGCCTTCGGCATCGACGCCGCCAGCGCCATCCGGCACGGCGGCCCGCCCCGGCCGTACCCGCCGAGGCGGACCCGTCGCCGCCAGGTGTGCCTTCCCCGTCACGCGGAGACCGTGCGGCTCGGCGAGTACCCGCCCGCCGGCTAATCGGTGCGGTTGAACAGCGCCACACCCGCGGCCACGATCAGGCCTGTGCACGCCAGCGCCACGAGCACCTGAACCCCGCCGGGCACCACCCAGCCACCCCACGTGATGGCCGGGTCGAACGCGGCGCGCGCCGCCGGGGGCAACTCGAGGTGGGCGAACACCGCCGAGCGCATCGGCTGCACGACGTAGGTCAGCGGGTTGATCTTGGTGAGCACCGCGAGCCAGTCGGGCAGTCCCGCCATCGGGAACAGCGCACCGGACAGGAACATCATCGGCGTGATGATCAGCTGGGTGGCGGGCATGGCCGCCTGCATCTGCTTGATCCGGGCCGAGATCAGCACGCCGAGAGCGGTGAGCATCAGTGCGCCCACGAACAGCAGCGCGAGCAGGGTCAGCAGCAGCAGTGGATCGTAGGGAACGCCGACAACCCCGGCCAGCGCCAGCAGCACCAGCGTCTGCAGCGTTGCCGTGGTGGCGCCGCCGAGACACTTGCCGAGGATGATCGCGGACTTGCTCACCGGCGCCACGAGCATCTCCCGCAGGAACCCGAACTCGCGGTCCCACACGAGCGAGATCCCGGCGAAGGCCGCGCTGAAGAGCACCGACATCGCCAGCACGCCGGGGAACAGGAACGTCCGGAAGTCGAGCCCGCCGCCGGTGTCCACCACGCCGGCCAGCCCGGTGCCCATCACGAACAGGAACAGCAGCGGCTGCAGCAGCATCGCCACCATGCGGGTGCGGTCGTGCCGGAACCGGATCATCTCCCGCCGCCACACCATGGCCGTGGCACGCAGCTCGTGGCCGAGCCCGCCCGCGACGACCCGGTCCGGCCGCGCGTCACGAAGGGTCTGGATCGCGTTCATCTCGCTCCCTCCTCAACGCCGGGCCGCCATCGCGCGCAGCATCGCGCTCGCGCCGCCGGCCTGCTCGGTGTCGGCGATGGTGCGGCCGGTGTAGGCCATGAAGACGTCGTCGAGACTGGGCCGCGTGACCGTCACCGTCTCGATCGCCAGGCCCAGCTCGGCGAAGAGCCTTGGCACGAACTGTGCCCCGCCGGGCACCTTCACCGTCACCATCCCGTCGTGCACGGCGGCGTCGAGGCCGAAGCGCTCGCGCAGCCGCTCGATGGCGACGGCGTCGTCGGAGGTGCGGATGCTGACCCGGTCGGCGCCGACGCGGTTCTTGAGCGCCTCCGGGGTGTCGGCGACCACGATCTCCCCGTCGTTCATGATCGCGATCCGGTCGCAGTGCTCGGCCTCGTCCATGTAGTGCGTGGTGACGAAGATCGTGATGTCCTGCCTGCGCCGTAACTCGGCGATGTAGGTCCAGATGGAGGCGCGGGTCTGCGGGTCGAGCCCGATGGTCGGCTCGTCGAGGAAGAGCACCTCGGGCGCGTGCAGGAGGCCACGGCCGATTTCCAGTCTGCGCTTCATGCCGCCCGAGAACTTCAGCACCTCGGTGTGCCTGCGGTCGGCGAGGCCGACCATCTCCAGCACCTCGTCGATGCGCTCGGCGAGCAGCCGCCTGGGCATGCCGTACAGCTCGCCGTGGAAGCGCAGGTTCTGCTCGGCCGTCAGGTAGGTGTCCACGGTGGGCTCCTGGAACACCACGCCGATCCGGCGGCGCACGTCGGCGCGCTGGGTTTGCACGTCGTGACCCGCGACCGTGGCCGACCCGGCGGTGGCGTCGGCGATCGTGCACAGGATCTTGATGGCGGTGGTCTTGCCCGCTCCGTTCGGCCCCAAAAAGCCGAACATCTCGCCCTCGGCGACGTCCAGGTCGATGCCTTTCACCGCTCGCACGTCGCCGTACGCCTTCTCCAGTCCCCTGACGTGGACCGCGTGTCTGCCGGTCACTCGCCGGCCTCCTCTCTAACGGTGTTAGAGGCAGCGTCTCTCTAACACTGTTAGCCTGTCAAGCGTGCCGACCGAGACGTCCGGAAAAGCCCTGTCCAAGGCCGCGATCGTCGACAAGGCGCTGGACCTGATGGAGCAGAGCGGGCTGGCCGCGGTGTCCCTGCGCCGCATCGCGACCGAGCTGGGCGTGTCGGCCCCGACCCTGTACTGGTACATCGCGAACAAGCGGGAGCTGCTCGACGCCGTGGCCGAGCATCTGCTGCGCCGGGGCGCGGCCGGTGTGGCGACCCGTCCCGCCGAGGGGCAGCCGTGGTGGGAGTGGCTGCGCGAGCGGGCGAGGACGATGTTCGAGGCGATGGTCTCCGTGCGCGACGCCCCGCAGGTGGTGGCGGGCAACCGGCCGACCCCGGACGCGCTCGCCGACATCGACACGGCACTCGGTGAGCTCGTCGCGGTGGGGTTCTCCGCCGCCGAGGCGCAGGAGGCGTTCTTCGCGCTCGGCGCCTACATCGGCGGTGCGGCGCTGGAGTGGCAGTCGGAGGCGGTCCGCGAGCTCGACGGTACCGACAACCCCGAGCTGCGCTGGGCCGCCCAGGACGATGAGCGTTACCCGCACCTCGCCGCGGCGCTGGGGGGCCGCGCGCGGCATGATCCCAAGGCGACCTTCGAGTACGGCCTCGACCTGCTGATCCGGGGCATGCGGTCCCGGCACGAGGAGCTGCGGTGAGCACCCCGCGCCCGGCGCTGGCCCGTGAGCTGCTGCGTGTGCGCGACCTGATCGACCGTCACTACGCCGAGCCGCTCGACATCCCGGCGCTCGCCCGCAGCGCGCTCGTCTCACAGGCGCACTTCCGGCGCAGCTTCCGGGACGCCTTCGGTGAGACGCCCCACCGTTACCTGCTCACCCGCAGGCTGGAGCGGGCCAAGGCGTTGCTGCGCGCGGGCGAGCTGTCGGTCACCGAGGTGTGCTTCGCGGTCGGGTTCTCCAGCCTCGGCTCGTTCAGCACGCAGTTCCGCCGGTTCGTCGGTGAGAGTCCGGCCGCCTACCGCCGCGGGCGCGCCTCGGCGGCGCCCCTTCCGGTCCCCGGCTGCTACGTGAAGATGTGGGACCGGCCGCTCCCGCCGCCGGAATGAGCGTTTTCGAGAAGCCCGGGGGTGGCGCGGCTGGCTAGCGTCTGCCGCAGGAGGTGGTTGTCGATGATCACAGGAATGTGCCTGGTGTGCGTGCGGGTCCGGGACCAGCGGGAGGCCTACGACTTCTACGTCGGCAAGCTCGGGCTCAAGGTGACGACCGACGTCGAGCACGACGGCATCCGGTACCTGCTTGTCGGCTCGCCGGAGCAGCCGGAGCTGTCGTTGATGCTGGTGGCGCCCGCGCCGCCGATGACCGACGAGGCCACGGCGGAGAAGATCCGCGCGCTCGTCTCGACGGGGGTGCTCGGGCCGGGGGCCTTCCGCACCGACGACTGCCGTGCGACCTACGAGGAGCTCAAGGCCAAGGGTGTGGAGTTCATCGAGGAGCCGGAGGAGCGCTTCTACGGGATCGACGCGGCGTTCCGGGACCCGAGCGGCAATCACTGGCGGCTGACTCAGCCGAAGCCGGTCGAGTTCTAGTCCGGTCAGGGTTTGGGCGGGAGCGCCTTCTTCGTCCGCACCGTGGCCTCGATGGTCACGGTGAGGAAGCGGTCGATGATCCGGCGCTCCTCGTCGCCGAACTCGGTCCAGGCCTTCGCCAGTTCCTCGCCCAGCGGGGCGAACAGCAGGCGGCCCAGTTCCAGCGCGGGCTCCTCGACGTGCAGTTCGACGCGGCGGCGGTCGGTGGCGCTGCGCTCGCGGCGCACGTGCCCGGCCGCCTCGAGCCGGTCGAGCAGGGCCGTGGTGGCCGATGCCGACAGATGCAGGGCCTCGGCCAGCTCGCGCGGGCTCACCGACCGTCCGGTCCTCGTGGCGTCCATGACGACGGCGACGGCGTTGAGGTCGGTGCGGTGCATGCCGTGTGCCTCGCGCAGCACCTCGGCGAACCGGTCGTTCTCGACGGTGAGCCTGCGCAGCTTGCGCACCAGCACGTCGTCGCCGTGCTCGCCGGCCGGTTGCTTCTGGGATGCCACGTTCGCTCCTCTCCGCCGGTTTGCCGGGGGTGCCTGCCCAGCCTAGTATTTCGAACACCGAATGATTCGATGGTCGAACTACTGAGGAGCAGGGTGCGCACCGTCCGCTGGATCGTCCCGGCACTGATCATCATCGGCTGGCTGGCCGTCGGCGGGTTCGGCGGCCCCTACGCGGGCAAGCTCAGCGATGTCGCCGAGAACGACATGGCCTCGTTCCTGCCGGAGTCGGCCGAGGCCACCGAGGTCGCCGAGCTGCAACGCCGGTTCACCGACAGCCAGGCCATCCCGGCGGTCGTCGTCGCCGAACGGCGGAGCGGGCTCACCCAGGCCGACCGCGCCTACCTGGCCGAGCGGCGCGGCGCCGTCGCCGGGCTGCCCGGTACGGGACAGCCCTCCCCGGTGCTCCCGTCCCCGCGGGACGACAAGGCCGCGCAGGTGGTCGTGCCGATCACCCAGAGCGGCGAACCCGGCACCAGCGTGGAGTGGATCCGGGAGGCCTTCGCCGACCGCCCCGAGGGGCTCGGCGTCTACGTCACCGGCCCCGCCGCGCAGATCGCCGACCTCTCCGAGGCCTTCAGCGGCATCGACGGGCTGCTGCTGCTCGTCGCGGGCGCCGTCGTGGCGCTGATCCTCGTGGTCGTCTACCGCAGCCCGCTGCTGCCACTGGTGGTGCTGCTCTCGGCGGTGTTCGCGCTCGGACTGGCCAGCCTCGTCGTCTACCTGCTCGCCGACGCGGGCACGCTGGCGCTCAACGGGCAGAGCCAGGGCATCCTGTTCATCCTCGTGTTCGGTGCCGCCACCGACTACGCGCTGCTGCTGGTCTCCCGCTTCCGGGAGGAGCTGCGCGAGACCGCGGCCCCGTTCGAGGCCATGCGGCGCTCGTGGCGCGCGACCATCGAGCCCATCGCCGCGTCGGCGGGCACCGTGATCCTCGGCGTGCTGTGCCTGCTGTTCAGCGACCTCAACTCCAACCAGGGGCTCGGCCCGGTCGCGGCCATCGGCATCGGCGCCGCGCTGCTGGCGTCGATCACCTTCCTGCCCGCCGCGCTGGCACTGCTCGGCAGGGCGGCGTTCTGGCCGTTCCGGCCCGCGCTCGGCTCGCCGCACCCGGAGTCGCGGGGCAGCTGGGGCCGCGTTGCCGGGTTCGTCGACCGCAGGCCACGGGCGATCTGGATCGTCACCGCGCTGGTGCTGCTCGCGGGAGCGGCGTTCGTGCCGCAGCTCAAGGCGAGCGGTACGGCGCAGTCCGACGTCTTCCTCACCCCGGTGGAGTCCGTCACCGGCCAGGAGGTGTTGTCGCGGCACTTCCCGGGCGGCACCGGCTCGCCCACCGTGGTGATCGCCGACGCCGAGGCCACCGACGCCGTGCTTTCCGCGACGCGGGTGCCCGGGGTCGCCTCCGCCGAGGTCGCGGGCACCCGCGGCGGCATGGTGCTGATCGAGGCCGTGCTCACCGATCCGGCCGACTCCGAGCCGGCCGTCGCGACGGTCGAGCGCGTCCGCGACTCGGTGCACGCCGTCGAGGGGGCGAACGCCAGGGTCGGCGGCGACACCGCGGTCATGCTGGACACGCAGCGCACGTCCCAGCGCGACCGCACGGTGATCATCCCGCTCGTGCTGGTGGTGGTGCTCGCCGTGCTCGCGCTGTTGCTGCGGGCGCTGCTGGCACCACTGCTGCTCGTGGCCACCGTCGTGCTGTCGTTCGCCGCGACGATGGGTGTGTCGGCGCTGGTGTTCAACCACGTCCTCGGTTTCCCGGGCGCCGATCCCGCCGTGCCGCTGTTCGGGTTCGTGTTCCTCGTCGCGCTGGGCATCGACTACAACATCTTCCTCATGACGAGGGTGCGCGAGGAGACGTTGCGCCAGGGCACCCGGGAGGGCACCCGGCGGGCACTCGCGCTCACGGGCGGGGTCATCACCTCGGCCGGGGTGGTGCTCGCGGCGACCTTCTCCGCGCTCGCCGTGCTGCCGATCCTGTTCCTCGCCCAGATCGCCTTCATCGTGGCGTTCGGCGTGCTGCTCGACACGCTCGTCGTCCGCTCGCTGCTGGTGCCCGCCCTCACCGTGGACATCGGCAAACGGGTCTGGTGGCCGTCCCGGCTCGCCCGCTGACGTTTCCCCGCCACGTATTCGGGAATGCCTATGCGCGCATCGACGACGGAGGTGACCCCATGGCGACGTGTGAAGTCTGCGGCAACGACTACGAGATGGCCTTCGAGATCCACACCCAGGGCGGTGGCAGGCACACGTTCGACTCGTTCGAGTGCGCCATCCACAAGCTGGCCCCGGTGTGCGAGCACTGCGGTTGCCGGGTGATGGGCCACGGCGTTTCGGTGGGCGGCAGCTTCTTCTGCTGCGCCCACTGCGCGCGGGAGTCCACCGAGCAGGGCAGGCAGGCCCGCGACGCCGTGCCCGCAGGGTCGTGAGCGCCGGGTCGGCCGCTCACGACCCCAACAGGGCGCGGGCGAAGAAGGCCAGGTTCGCCGGCCGCTCGCCGAGGCGCCGCATGAAGTACGGGTACCACTCGCTGCCGTAGGGCAGGTAGACGCGCACGCGCCTGCCCTCGGCGGCGAGCCGCTGCTGCTCGTCCGCCCGGATGCCGAACAGCATCTGGAACTCGTACTCCCGCTCCGACCGCCCGGCCCGCGTCGCGAGATCCTCCGCGATCGCGATGAGCCGGGGGTCATGGGTGGCGACCATGGGGTAGCCCTGGCCGCTCATGAGGACCTTGAGGCAGCGCACGTAGGAGGCGTCGACGTCGGCCTTGCGCCGGAAGGCCACCGAACCCGGTTCGTCGTAGGCGCCCTTGCACAGCCGGATCCGGGAACCGGGCCCGGCCAGCTCGGCGCAGTCGCCCTCGGTGCGCCGCAGGTAGGCCTGCAGCACCGTGCCCACCCACGGGAAGTCGACGCGCAGCTCGCGCACGATGCCGAGCGTCGAGTCGGTGGTGGTGTGGTCCTCCATGTCCACCGTCACCGTCGTGCCCGCCCGCGCCGCCGCCACACAGATCAGCCGCGCGTTCTCCAGCGCGATCTTGTCGCCGTCGACGGGCAGCGCCCGGCCGAGGGCGGAGAGCTTCACCGACACCTCCGCGCGGTCGGCGAGGCCCGCGTCGGCGAGGGTGGCGAGCAGGCCGCGGTAGGCGTCCACGGTGGCGTCGGCCTGCGCCGCCTCGGTCGTGTCCTCGCCGAGGTGATCCAGCGTGACCAGCCGGTCGGTGGTCAGCTCCCGGGTCGCGCGCAGCGCGTCGGCCACCCCGGTGCCCGCGACGAAGCGGTCCACGATGGGCCGGGCCACCGGCAGGCCCTCCACGAGGGCGCGGCAGCGCGGTGAGCGGGATGCGGCGATGAGTGCCGAGCGCAGCATGACGACTCCTTTGTCTTCCTCGCCTCAGCCCTGGTGCGGGTACGCCGAACGCACCGGCGGGACGAACGTCTCCTTGATGGTGCGCGGGCTCACCCAGCGCAGCAGGTTGTAGACCGAGCCCGCCTTGTCGTTGGTGCCGGAGGCGCGGGCGCCGCCGAACGGCTGCTGGCCGACCACCGCGCCGGTGGGCTTGTCGTTGACGTAGAAGTTCCCCGCCGCGAAGCGCAGCTCCTCGCTCGCCCGCTCGATGGCGGCGCGGTCGCGGGCGATCACCGCACCGGTGAGCCCGTACGCGGCGCCGCGGTCGATCTCGCGGAGCACCCGCTCGTAGTCGCCGTCGTCGTAGACGTGCACGGCCAGCAGCGGGCCGAAGTACTCGGTGCTGAAGATCTCGTGCGTCGGGTCGGTGCCCTCGACGACCGTGGGCCGCACGAAGTAGCCCCGCGAGTCGTCGGCGGTGCCACCCGCGATGACCTCCAGCGACGGCGACTCGTGCGCCATCCGCTGCGCCGCGGCGAGCCGGTCGAACGCGCGCCGGTCGATCACCGCGCCCATGAAGTTGCGCAGGTCGGTGACGTCACCGACGGTCAGTGACTCCACCTCGGACACCAGGTCGTCGCGCAGCCGGGCCCACACCGAGCGCGACACGAACGCCCGCGACGCCGCCGAGCACTTCTGGCCCTGGAACTCGAACGCGCCGCGCACCAGTGCCGTGCGCAGGACGTCGACGTCGGCGCTGGAGTGCGCCACGACGAAGTCCTTGCCGCCGGTCTCGCCGACGAGCCGGGGGTAGGTGCGGTAGCCGCCGATGTTCGCGCCGACGGCGGACCACAGGTGCTGGAACGTCCTCGTGGAGCCGGTGAAGTGGATGCCGGCCAGCGCCGGGTCGGCGAGTGCCACGTCGGAGACGGCGAGCCCGTCGCCCGGCAGCAGGTTGATGACGCCCGGCGGCAGCCCCGCCTCTTCGAGCAGGCGCATGGTCAGGTGCGCGGCCAGTCCCTGCGCCGGCGAGGGCTTCCAGAGCACGGTGTTGCCCATCAGCGCGGGCGCGGTGGGCAGGTTGCCCGCGATGGCGGTGAAGTTGAACGGCGTGATCGCGTAGACGAAGCCCTCCAGCGGGCGGTACTCCATGCGGTTCCACACGCCGGGGGCGCTCTCCGGCTGACCGGACAGGATCTGGCGGGCGTAGTGGACGTTGAACCGCCAGAAGTCGGCGAGCTCGCACGCGGAGTCGATCTCGGCCTGCGCCACGGTCTTGGACTGCCCGAGCATCGTGGCGGCGTTGAGGGTGTCGCGCCACGGCCCGGAGAGCAGGTCGGCGGCGCGCAGGAGCACGGCGGCGCGCTCGTCGAAGGGCAGCCCGCGCCACGACTCGCCCGCGCGCAGCGCTGCCTCGACGGCGGCCTTGGCGTCCTCGTGGGTGGCGTTGGCCGTCTGGCCGAGGACGTGGGCGTGGTTGTGCGGCTGGACGACGTCGATCCGGTCGCCGCCCGGCATCCGCTGCCTGCCGTCGATGGTGGCCGTCAGCTGGAACTGCCTGCCTGCCAGCTCGTCGAGCGTGCGGGTGAGGCTCTCCCGCTCGGGGGAACCGGGGGCATAGGCGCGCACCGGCTCGTTGCGCGGTGCGGGCGGGCTGGTCATCGCGTCCATGTCCGAAAGGTAAGAACTCGCGGGCCCGACGTGGTTGTCCGGTCGGCTACCGTTGCGGGGTGAGCCTTGTTCGATCGGACAACGGGGTGCGGCTGCGGCAGCTGCTCGTCGCCATCGGCGAGCCGCTGGTGGAGCTGCGCACGCCGGAGGCGGACCCGATCGTGCGCGGCGTCGCGATCCTCGATCCGGACGACGAGCCCGGCGGCTTCGAGGGGGAACTGGTGCTCGTCATCGGCGTGCGCGGGCGGGAGGCGGCGCGGTTCGTGCGTGCGGCGGCCCGCCGCGGTGCCGCCGCGGTGGCGGTGAAGGACGCGCCCGTGGACCTGGCGGGCACGGCGGCCGAGGCCGGGATCGCGCTGCTGGCCGTGGCCCCCGGTGTGCGCTGGGACCAGCTGGAGACGCTGTCGAGGCAGGTGCTCGACGGCGCGGCGCTCACCGACGGCGTGCAGTCGGAGTCCGGCGACCTGTTCGCCCTGGCGCAAACGCTTGCGGTGCTCACCGGCGGCAGCGTGAGCGTCGAGGACGCGGGCAACCGCGTGCTGGCCTACTCCCGTTCCGACGACGAGGTGGACGAGCTGCGCAGGCTCTCGATCCTCGGCTGGAAGGGCCCGGAGAGCTACCTCGCCCTGCTGCGGGAGTGGGGCGTGTTCCAGCGCCTGCGCGACGGCGAGGAGGTCGTGCGCATCGACGAGCGGCCCGAGCTGGGCATCCGGCGCAGGCTCGCCGTCGGCATCCGGGCGGGCAACCAGCATCTCGGCACCGTGTGGGTGCAGCAGGGCCGGGAGCCGTTCGCCGAGCGCGCGGAGAGTGCCCTGCTCGGCGGCGCCCGGCTGGCCGCCCTGCACCTGCTGCGGCACCGCAGCGGCGCAGGCCGGTCGCGGCAGGAGCTGGTCACCGGCCTGCTCGACGGCAGCACCAGCGCCGACCTGGTCGCCGGTCAGCTGGGCATCGAACCGGCGACCCCGGCCACCGTGGTCGCCTTCGCCGTGCGCGAGACGGAGCCCGACCAGCCCGCGCACGAGCTCCACCTCGCCGAGATGCTCACGATGGTGTCGGTGCACCTGACGTCGTACCGGCGGGGTGCGCTGGTCGGCGGCGACGGGGCCCGGGTGTACGCCGTGCTGCCGGGGGCGGGCTCGCTCGCGGGCCTGGTCAACGAGGTCACCCAGGTGGCGGGCGTGCTGACGCGGCGAACGGGCGTGCGCGTGCAGGCAGGCATCGGCTCGCCGGTGCCCAGCCTGCGCGACGTCGTGCGCTCGCGCTCGGAGGCCGACCGGGTGCTCGACGCCATCGGCGAGCGCCGCGACGTCGCCACGATCGCCGACCTGCGGGCGGAGGTGCTGCTCGGCGAGACGCTCAACCTGCTGGAGGCCAACCCCGAGCTGCGCGACCCGGCCGTGGACGCGCTGTCGGCCCACGACGCCGAGCACTCCTCCGAGCTGGTGCCGACCCTGCTGGCCTATCTCGACGCGCTCGGCGACGTCCGCGCGGCGGCGACGGCGCTGCACGTGCACCCGAACACGGTGCGGCACCGCGTGCGGAGGGCCGCCGCGGTCAGCGGCATCGACCTCGGTGACCCTCGCGAGCGGCTGGCCTGCCATCTTCAGCTGTTGCTGGCGGTCACAACGCGGGCCGCGCCTGCCGATGTTCGTGGTTGAATCGTGAGTCAACGACGGCGAAGGGATGGACGTGGCGAGGCTCGGAGAACTGGAGCGCGCGGTGATGGAGGTGCTGTGGGCGAGCCAGGAGCCGGCCAGCGTGCGCGCCGTGCACGCCGCGCTCGCCGATCGCGGGCTCGCCTACACCACCGTGATGACCGTGCTCACCCGGCTGGCCGCCAAGAACGTCGTGCGGCGTGAGCGTGCGGGCAGGGCCTGGCTGTACGCACCGGCGGCGAGCAGGGAGGAGTACGTCGCCGAGCTGATGCTGGAGGCGCTGGAGCTGACCGGCGACCGCGGGTCCGCGCTGGTGCGCTTCGCGCAGTCGGTGACCAGCGACGAGGCCGACGCGCTGCGTCAGGCGCTGGAGCGGGGCGAGAAGACGTGATCCTGGCGTGGCATCAGCTCGCAGCGGGCGCGACGGCCGTGGCCGTGGTGGCGTGGCTGCTGCGCAGCCGCTGGACGCACACCCATCCCCGGGCCGCGCTCGTCCTGTGGCAGATCACCGGCCTCACGCTCATCGTGGCGACCATCGGCGCGCTGCTCGGTTTCGGGCTCGCGCCGTTCAACCGGGGCCTGCTGCCCGCGCTGTTCCTGCTGCCCGCGCGGGTCGGCGAGCTGGACGTGTGGCACTTCGCGGCCGTGGCCGCGGGGCTCACGCTCGCCGGGTGGCTCGTGGTCAACCAGGTGCTGTGCCTGCGCAGCACGGCAAGGGCTCGCGCGCGGCACCGGCTGCTGCTCCAGCTCGTCGCCAGGCCCGCCCCGGACGCGCTGGAGGTCGATCACCCGATCGCCGTCGCCTACTGCCTGCCGGGCCGCACGCCGCGGATCGTCGTCAGCGCGGGCGCCCGCAGGTTGCTCACCGATACCGAGCTGGACGCCGTGCTGGCGCACGAACGGGCCCACGCCCGCGAGCGGCACCACCTGGTGGTCGCGCCCTTCCAGGCGTTGCGCAGGCTGCTGCCCGGCAGTGCGCTGCTCACCAGGGTGGTGGCGACCATCGAGCTGCTGGTGGAGATGTGCGCCGACGACCGCGCAGCCCGCACTCACGGCAGGGAGCCACTGGCCAGCGCGCTGGAGCGGTTCCACGCCCACGGCGTCGCGGGCACGCCGGCGGGGGCGCTCGCGGTGGCCGACACTCCCGTGCAGGCGCGGATCCGCAGGCTGCGGGAGCCGCAGCGCAGCGCGTTTCCCGCGATGTGGCCTGCCGCCTGCCTGGTGGTGCTCACCGCGCTCGGCACGTCCGCGTCGCTGTTCGCGGTGCCGCTCTGATCGTTACTACCCAGTGTAGTAAGTTGCGGCCATGGAAATCGTCTACGACGTCGTGGTCGTCCTGCACCTGCTCGGCATGGCCGGGATTCTCGCCGGTGTGGTGACCTACTACTCGGCCAAGGCTCCCGCCGCGTTCACCAGCATGTTCCACAGCGCGAGCCTGCAGGTGATCACCGGCCTCGCGCTGGTGGGCATGGCCTCCTCCGGGGTGGTGGACACCACCGTGAACAACACCAAGATCGCGGTCAAGCTCGCAGTGGCGGTCGCGGTGCTGCTGCTTGCGCTCGTGCTGTGGCGCAGGAAGGACCTGGTGAACCAGCGCCTCGTCGCCGTCGCGGGAGGGCTGACGGTGGCGAACGTCGCTATCGCGGTGCTCTGGTAGGCGCGGTCCTGCGCAGCCACAGCAGTCCCAGCACGGGCAGCACGAGCGGGATGAACAGGTAGCCCCGCCCGTAGTCCGACCACACGGCCGCGTCGGGGAACGCGGCCGGGTCGACGACGCTGAGCGTGCCCACCACGAGCACTCCGGCGAGCTCGAACGAGCACGCCACGAGGGCGACGCTCCACCAGGCCCGCCCGGCGCGGGCCAGCGCGAGCGTGGCGAGCAGGTACACCACGGCCGCGAACGCCGAGAGCAGATAGGGCACGGGTGCCTCGTGGAACCGGGTCGCGATCTGCACCGCGGCCCGCGAGGTCGCGGCCACCGCGAAGATCGCGTAGACGGCCACGAGCACCCGTCCCGGCCCGCTGGCCGTCGCCGGTTTGGCGTCGTCAGGCACCTGCTCCACCCCACACCTCGGACATCCTCAGTATCAGCACCGGCACGGTCACGCAGGCGACGCCGAGCACGACCGTGCTCGACCTGCTGCGCTCGGCGAGCGCCCACGCGGTGCCGATGGGCAGCACGAGCAGCGAGCCGACCAGGTAGGCGAGGAAGGTGACCATGCTCCCGGGCCGCTGCCCGCCGACCAGCAGCACGACCGAGATCACCACCTGAACCAGCAGCAACACCTCGATGGCGGCCAGCCCGATCAGCAGCGGCCGTGCCGGGGGCCGGTTGCGCGCGGCCTGGACGAAGCTCCACGTCGCGACCGCCAGCGAGCACAGCGCCAGCGCGACCGCGTACTCAGTGATCACGTCGATCCACCCTCCTACTACCAGCCGTAGCATAGCGGGGCCGCGTTCGACAGCTCACCGGCGGTCCTTGAGTCCTGAGTGGACTGTCGCTGTTGGTCTATACACCGGGTTGGGGGCCCGCGGAACTCCCCTGACCTTCGCCTTTTCGGGTGCTCGTCGGCGACGCGCTCACCAGCGACTTTGCCACGCCGTCCTGCTGTTACAACTCGTCTGAGTGATTCCGGTCGTTCAGTCGTGCACCCACCGCTTTTTACCCGCCGGTAGCGGAAATTCGACCCACCCTGTTCGGCCGATCCGAACCGCTGGTTTGGCGGATTGGCCCTGGGGGTGCCGACGTGCGGGAATACACACGGGAGTCGTGAACGAGGTCGTCGAAGCACCATTGTGGTGAGCAGGGGAAAGGGCCGCGAAATGGATGTCCGGTACGAAGCTTTCTGCTTCGCCGATCCGTTGTTCTTCGACGAGCCGCGTGGTGCGCAGCAGGACGATCCTGGCTTCGGCGACGTCCTTGCGGTTCCCGCTTCCGGCTGGCGGCAGCGAGACCTCGGCGTGTGGCGCATGCTGTTTCCCGAAACGGCCGCCCTGCCGGGGCAGGGCTGGAAGATCCATGTGTCGTCCGCTATGGACAATGCCGAACGGGTGCTCGGCACGGTGTACCGCTACTGCGTCGCGCGGGGTGTCGCATTCAAGCATCTGCGCTCGAAGCCGGTGCTGCTTTCCCGGAACTCGAAATACGCGACCCGGCAGTCCAGTGGAAAGCTCGTGACCATTTATCCGGCCGACGAGCGGCAATTGGAGACGATTCTCGCCGACCTTTCCGCCGAACTCGACGGCGAGCAGGGGCCTTACATTCTCAGCGATCTCCGCTACGGCGCAGGGCCACTGTACGTGCGCTACGGCGGCTTCACCGAGCAGTGGATGGAGTCGGACGGCACCCGCGTGCTGGCCGTCACCAAGCCCGACGGTACGCGGGTGCCGGACCGGCGGACGCCCACCTTCTCCGTGCCCGACTGGGTCACGGTGCCGCGTTGCCTCGAACCGCACCTCGCGGCCCGCAGGAGCACGGGGGCGGCAGGCGAGTTCGGCTACCGCGTCACGGGCTCGCTGCATTTCTCCAACGGCGGCGGGGTGTACCGCGCCGAGCGGCTGGCCGACGGCAGGCACGTCGTACTCAAGGAGGGCCGCCCGCACGCGGGGCTCGACCGCGACGGCGTGGACGCCGTCGCCAGACTGCACCGCGAGCACGCCGTGCTCACCCGCCTCGCGGGCATTCCCGGCGTGCCCGAGGTCCACGACCTGTTCACCGCGTGGGAGCACACGTTCCTCGCCATGGAGGACGTGCCGGGTGTCCCGCTCGGATCCTGGCTGGCCCGCAACTACCCGCTCACCCGGTCCGAGGTCACCGGTGCCGACCTCACCGCCTACACCGAGCGCGCGCTCCGGCTGCTCGACGCGATCACCACGGTGATACACGCCGTGCACGAGCGCGGCATCGTGTTCGGCGACCTGCACCCGCTCAACGTGCTCGTCGACACCGACGACACCGTCCGGCTCATCGACTTCGAGCTGGCGGCACCTGTCGAGGAGGGCGGCAGGCCCGCGCTGGGCGCCCCCGGCTTCCGAGCCCCGGAGGGCTGCGAGGGCTTCGCGATCGACGAGCACGCACTGGCCGCGCTCCGGCTGTGGATGTTCCTGCCGCTCAACCCGATGCTGGAGCTGGCGCCCGCCAGGCTGGGCGTCGTCGCCGCGTCCGCCGAGCGGCGGTTCGCGCTGCCCGAGGGCTGCCTTGCCCCGCGCTCGGCCGGGGGCGCCGTCACCGAGCTGGACGAGCCGCGACCCGACTGGGGCGTGGTGCGCAAGGCCATCGCCGAGGCCGTCCTCGCCAGCGCCACGCCCGAACGCACCGACCGGCTGTTTCCCGGCGACATCGAGCAGTTCCGGCTCGGGGGCACGTGCCTGGCCTACGGCGCGGCGGGCGTGCTGCACGCCCTCGACGTGGCGGGCGCGGGCCGCTACCCCGAGCACGAACGCTGGCTGCTCGACGCCGTGCGACGCGAACCACCCGCCCGCCCCGGCCTGCTCGACGGCGCCTACGGCATCGCCTACGTGCTGGCGGAGCTGGACCATCGCGACGAGGCGCTGGCGCTGGCAGGCGACGCGGCCACCCTCGTCGAGCAGACGCGCGACCCCAGCTACGGCAGCGGGCTCGCCGGGATCGGCCTCACCCTCCTGCACCTCGGGTTCGACGGCGACGCGCTGCGCGTCGCCGAACGGGTGGCCGCCGCGCTCGGCGAGGCCCCCGAGCCGGGGCCGTCGGCGCGGGCCGGGCTCAGTGGCGGCTGGTCGGGCCCCGCACTGCTGTTCGTCCGGCTGTTCCAGCACACCGGCGACCGCGACCTGCTCGCGCTCGCCGACCGCGCGCTGGCCCTCGACCTGCGCGAATGCGTCACCGCCGACGACGCGACGCTGCAGGTCCGCGACGGCGACACCCGCACACTGCCCTACGTCGCGGTCGGCAGTGCGGGCATCGCGCTCGTCGCGAGCGAACTGGCCGCCGTCGAGCCCGGCGCGGCGAGTGCGGGCAGCCTGCCGGAGCTGCTGCGCGCCTGCCGCGGCGAGTTCGTCATCCACCCCGGCCTGCTCTACGGGCGGTGCGGGCTGGCCGCCGCCCTCGCCGCGGCCGACCGCGCCGCCCCCGAACCCGCGCACGCCGACGCCGTGGCACTGCACCTGTCGCGCCTGGCCTGGCACGCCGTGCCGCACGGCGAGCGGGGGCTGGCCTTTCCGGGCAACCAGCTGTTGCGGCTGTCGATGGACCTCGCCACCGGCGGCGCCGGAATCCTGCTGACGCTGTCGTCCATTCTGGACGGTCACGGTGCGGTGCTGCCGTTTCTCGGTGGCCCGCGGCCGTCCCGCTGAGCTCCTGGCCGGAACCCACCGGCGGAGGTAAGAGAGAAGGGAAACACCACCATGGAACAGATCCTGGAACTGCAGGGCCTCGAGGCGGCCGAGGGCCCCGAGTACGGCGGCGGCAGCCACGGCGGCGCGAGCAACCTGAGCCTGCTCGCCTCGTGCGCCAACAGCACCATCAGCCTGCTCACCTGCCACTGAGGCGGCAGGAGCCCGACAGCGTGGGGTCGTGAGCGATGAACCGGACGAGCGCCAGCCTTCTCGCTCGCGACCCCCTGCGCTTCGGGCTCCTGCTGGCCGCCGCCATGGTGGCAGCTGCTGCGGGGCTGCTGCTGCCTGCGGCACTGGCGGACGCCGTCGACGCGGCGATCTCCGGCGGTCCGAGCCTGCCGCACGTGGTGTGGCTGCTCACGGTGGGGGGCACGGAGATCGCCGCCGACGTCGTGGCCGCGATCCTGACGGCCAGGGTCACCAGCTCCGCCTGCGCCCGGCTCCGCAGGCGGGTCACCCGCCACCTGTGCAAGCTGGGCACCGCGTCGCCGTTCGCGCCCGGCGACGCCGTCAGCAGGCTCACCACCGACTGCGCGGGCGCGGGCAACCTCGCCGCGATCGTCGTGCAACTCGTCGCGGCGGCCGTCATCTCCGCGGGCGCCGTGGTGCTGCTCGCCCTGCTCGACTGGCGGCTGGCGCTCGTCTTCCTCGGCAGTGTCCCGGTGGCGCTGCTGCTCGCCCGCTCGCACCTGCGGCTCACCGCCGGGGACGTCGCGGCGTACCAGGAGGTGTCCGGTGAGCTGTCGGCCAGGCTGCTCGACGCCGTCCGCGGGCTGCGCACGATCGCCGCGTCCGGTGTCGCCGAGCGGGAGGCCCGGCGGGTGCTGCGGCCGCTGCCGCGGCTGCATGCCGCGGGCCTCGGCATGTGGCGCACCCAGTCGCGGATGGTGTGGAAGGCCGGCCTGCTGCTGCCCGCCGTCGAGATCGCGGTGCTCGCGGCGGCCGGGTTCGGCGTCGCGGCGGGCAGGCTCAGCATCGGCGACGTTCTCGCCGCGCTGGGCTACGTCGTGCTCGGCATGGGCCTGGTGGGGCAGGTGCCGCAGCTGACGAACCTCGCCCAGGCCCGCGCGTGCGCAGCCCGGCTCGACGCGGTGCTCGGCACCGAGCCGCCCGCCGCGGGCACCGCGTGGCTGCCCGCGGGCCCCGGCGGGCTCACCCTGCGCGGCGTGGCCGTCGGCGCCGCGCTGCGCGACGTCGACCTGGACATCGCGGGCGGCAGCACCGTCGCCGTGGTCGGGCGCTCCGGTTCCGGCAAGTCCGCGCTGGCGGGCGTGCTCGGCGGCCTGCGGCTGCCCGACCGGGGTGAGGTGCTGCTCGACGGCGTGCCCGTCACGGCGCTGCGCACCGAGAGCCTGCGCGCCGCCGTCGGCTACGCCTTCGAACGACCCGCGCTGCTCGGCGACAGCGTCGCCGACGCGGTCGCCTACGGAAGCTGGGCCGGTTCCGGGTCGGTGGAGCGGGCCTGCCGGGCCGCGGCCGTGCATGACCTGGTGGTGCGGCTTCCGGGCGGCTACGCCACGCCGCTGGAGGCCACGCCGCTCTCGGGAGGGGAGGCACAGCGGCTCGGGCTCGCGAGGGCGCTGGCCCGCAACCCGCGCGTGCTCGTGCTCGACGACGCGACCGCGAGCCTCGACACGGTCACCGAGTCGCGGGTGGAGGACGCCATCGCCCACGCGCTGCCCGGCAGAACGCGGGTGGTCGTGACCCACCGGGCGGGTACCGCCCGCCGCGCAGACACGGTCGTGTGGCTCTCCGGGGGCACCGTGCGGGCGGTCGCTCCGCACGACGTGCTGTGGTCCGAGCCCGGCTACCGGGCGGTCTTCACTGAAGGCGCGCCCGGATGAGGCTGTACTGGAAGGCGCTGGGCGAGCAGTGGCGGGGCGGGCTGGTGCTGCTGGCGTGCTCGGTGCTGGAGAGCGCGCCGGCGTTCGCCTCCGGAAGGCTGGTCGAGCGGGCGGTGAGCCAGGGCTTCGCGGCGGGCAGCCCCGGCACCGGGCTGGCGTGGCTCGGCGTGTTCGCGGCGGTCGCGGTGCTCGGCGCGCTGGGCTCGCGGCTGGTCTGGCATCGGCTCGGCACCGTCGTCGAACCCCTGCGGGACGTGCTCGTCGGCGCCGTCGTGCGCGGGGTGCTCGGCGACGGCGCCACGCCCCGGCACGCGCCCGACGCCAGCGGCGTCGCCCGCTTCACCCAGCACATCGAGGTGGTCCGCGATGCCACCGCCGGGATGCTGGTGCAGGCCCGCGCCATGGTGGTGACCACGGTGGCCGCGCTCGCCGGGCTGTTCAGCGTCGCCGGGGCGCTGGCCTGGTACGTCGCCGTGCCGGTGCTGCTGGCGCTCGCCGCGTTCGGTGCGCTGCTGCCGACGCTGGCCGCCCGGCAGCGGGCGCTGACGCTGGCCGACGAGCGGGTGGCCTCCTCCGCGGGTGCTGTGCTGAGCGGGATGCGCGACGTCGTGGCCTGCGGCGCCGAGGCCAACGCCGTCGCGAGCGTCGACGCCGCGATCGACACGCAGGCCACCGCCGCGGTGCGGATGGGAGAGGCCACCGCCCTGCGCACCCTGGTCGTCGCCGTCGGCGGGTTCGTGCCGCTGCTGCTGGTGCTGCTCGCCGCGCCCGGAATGGTCACCGCGGGGGAACTGACGGCGGGAGCCGCGCTCGGTGCGCTGGTCTACCTGGCGGCGACCCTGCAACCGGCGTTGCAGGGGCTGGCGGCCACCACCAGCACCGTGCTGCTGCGCCTGCTCGTCGCGCTGCGCAGGCTCGGCGAGTCCTGCCCGCCGCCGTCGCGTGCCGGGGGCACGGCGGAGCCGGACGGCAGCGCGCTGTCCCTGCGCGGGGTGACGTTCGGCTGGGGCGCGCACGCCGAGCCGGTGGTGCGTGACCTCGACCTCGACCTCGAACCCGGCGACCACCTGGCGATCGTGGGACCCAGCGGGATCGGCAAGTCGACACTGGCGGGCCTGCTCACCGGGCTCCTCGAACCCCAGCGCGGCCGGGTGCTGCTCGGCGGGCGGCCCGTCACCGGCGTGCGGCCCGGCCTGCGCCACCGGCTGATCGCGTTCACCCCGCAGGAGTCCTACCTGTTCGCGGGGACCGTCCGGGAGAACCTCGCCCTGCTCGCCCCCTCGGCCACCGACACCGACCTGCTCGCCGCCGCCGACGCCGTGGGTGCGGGTGAGCTGCTGGACCGGCTCGGCGGGCTCTACACCGAGCTGGGGCATGCCGCGGGCGGCCTGTCGGCGGGAGAGGCGCAGCTGTTGTCGCTGGTCAGGCTCTATGCCAGCCCCGCGAGCGTCGTCGTGCTCGACGAGGCCACCGCCCACCTCGACCCGGCGGCCGAGGCCCGCGCCGAACGCGCGTTCGCGGCGCGTGGCGGCGTGCTCGTGGTGATCGCCCACCGGCTCAGCTCGGCGCTGCGCGCGGGGCGGGTGCTCGTGCTCGACGGTGACGCGACCCTGCTCGGCGGGCACGACGAGCTGCTGGCCGCCTCACCGCGCTACGCCGAGCTGATGCTGGCCTGGACCGCGGGCCGGGAGCAGGCCGAGGCGGTGCCCCCGCTGTCCCCGTTATCCCGCTGACCCGCTGACCGGGTGGCCTCAGGAGACCAGCAGCCGCTGCAGCGAGTCGCGCAGCCTGCCGGTGACCTCCACAGGCCGCCGGGTATCGCGGTCGACGAAGACGTGCACGAAATGCCCCTCGGCCACCAGCTCGGTGCGGTCCTCGCGGTGAATGCCCAGCTCGTAGCGGACGCTGGAGCGCCCGAGGTGCCCGACGCGCAGCCCGATCGCCAGCCGCTGTGGGAACTCCGCCGCCGCGTGGTAGTTGCAGTGCGACTCCACGCACAGGCCGATCACCTGCCCGTGGTGGATGTCCAGCTCACCCTCGGTGATCAACCAGTCGTTGATCACCGTGTCCATGAAGGCGTAGTACACGACGTTGTTGACATGGCCGTAGACGTCGTTGTCCTTCCACCTGGTCGGCACGACGTCCCAATGCGGGTAACTCACAGGCGCCAACCTTATGGTTCCCTGTGAGATCTTGGCGGGCCGTCGGCGCATCGGGTAGCGTCGCGAAGGTAGACCTTGCTCAGTAAGTCCGCGTAGCAGATCGGAGTAACCCCCCGGCGGCGTCTTGTCCATTCGGATGCTCGACCACAACTTGATCGGCCGGTGGGGGTCGGCCGCGTCGCCGTAGTCCGGCGATTCTCCAGTATTCGTTCCCGGCGTTCCCGGCCGCGTTTGGGCGGCGGAACGGCGGGTATCTCCTGCGTGGGACCAGCCGCGACAGCGCAGAGAAACCCGAGGTGTTCATGTCCGCTTCGCCCAGTCCAGCCACCGCCCGCCGACCGAAACCGATGATCTCCGGCCGCACCTCGATGCCCGAGCATGTGACGGTGAAGATCTTCGTGATCGCTCCGCTCGTCGCGCTTGCCGCGGCCGTTCCGTTCGCGTGGGGGTGGGGACTGAGCTGGCTGGACATCGGGCTCGGCGCGTTCTTCTTCGTGCTCAGCGGGCTCGGCGTCACCGTGGGCTATCACAGGCTGTTCACGCACGGCTCGTTCAAGGCGCGGCGGCCGCTGCGGATCGCGCTCGCCATCGCGGGCAGCATGGCCGCGCAGGGCCAGGTCACCCCCTGGGTGGCCGACCACCGGCGGCACCACGCGTTCTCCGACCGGGCGGGCGACCCGCACTCGCCGTGGCTGTTCGGCACCGGCCCGCGCGCGCTGGCGAAGGGCTTCTGGCACGCCCACATGGGCTGGCTGTTCGACCGCGAGATCACCAACGCCGAGCGGTTCGCGCCCGACCTGGTGGCCGACCGCGACATCCGCACCGTCGACCGGCTGTTCCCCGTCTGGGTTCTCACCAGCCTGCTGCTGCCCGGCGTCCTGGGCGGCCTCATCACCTGGTCGGTGTGGGGCGGCGTCACCGCGTTCTTCTGGGCCGGGTTCGTCCGGGTCGGCCTGCTGCACCACGTCACGTGGTCGGTGAACTCGATCTGCCACATGATCGGCGAGCGGCCGTTCGCCAGCAGGGACAAGGCGGCGAACTTCTGGCCGCTGGCGATCTTCTCCTTCGGCGAGGCCTGGCACAACCTGCACCACGCGGACCCGACCTGCGCCCGGCACGGTGTGCTGCGCGGCCAGATCGACATCTCCGCACGCCTCATCTGGATCTTCGAGAAGCTCGGCTGGGCGACCAACGTCCGCTGGCCGACCCCGGTGCGCCTGGACCGCCTCGCCGCCAAGGCCTGACGGCGCGAGTCCTGCGCTCAGGCCCGCGAGTCCTGCGCTCAGGCCCGCGAGTTCTGCGCTCAGCGCAGGTTGGGCTCGACGAGCTCGGCCAGCCGCGTGGCGAACCGGCACGCGAGCTGCTGGTCACCGCCGTGCGCGGTGTTGTCGATCCGGGACGTCTCCGTCACGGCAAGGCTCACCGCGCAGCCGCCGGTCGGTTCGAGAAAGAGCACGGCGTCGTGGCTGCCCATCTTCGGCAACGGCCGGATGTCCCTGCCGACGATGTCGGTGATGCCGTAGGTCTCGAAGATCTCGACGGAGACGGTGAAGGTCTCCTTGAGGGTCCTGCCCTCGTGGCGGTACCGGCAGACCCTGGCCGCGCCGATGCTCTCCGCACTGCCGCCGGTGAGTCCCAGCGAGGCCAGCCCCGCCGGATCCGCCAGCGCGCACGGTTCGACGTCGGCGAGCCGGGAGTCCACCTGCGGCGGCTCGGCCGGGGACCCGGTCGACGAGGACGGGGACGCGACGGTGGCGGTCGTGGACACCGCCGCGCCGTCGACGGCCGGACTGCCCTGGATGCGTTCCGAGCAGCCCGCGAGAAGGAGCACGGACGCCGCTGCCACCACCAGCAGCGGCCTGCTCGCCGAGCGTGGTGACACGCAGGCCTCGGCATCAGACCGCGACACACCAGGCTCCGTCGCGGTACTGGAACGGCAGCGGGATCGACTTGCCGGACCCGCCCTCGACCGTGATGTCGACCGTGGCCTGCTGCCCGGTCACGAGGGCGTCACCGACCACGGCGGTCCCCTCTCCCGCCAGCGCGTCGTACATGGCGCCGGCGTTGGCCTTGCTGCAGGTCAGCTCGGTCGCGGTGGCCTCGTCGGAGTTGTTGACGGCGTCGGTGTAGTCCTGGGCGGTCGCCAGCAGCGCCGCCTCGTCGCCGGAACCGGTGCCGGACTCGCCCGGAGGAGTGGTCGCAGGCGCGGTCTCCGGAGCGGAGGGCACTCCGCCCGCAGTCGGCAGGCCGGCCCCGGGCGGCTGCGCCGGTCGGCCTGCACCGGGCTCGGATGCGCTGCTGCTGGTGCCTCCGTCCCTGGTGAGCAGCCAGACGGTGACGCCGGCGCCGGCGAGAACGACGACCGCGACGACAACGAGCGCGATAATCACCCCCCGCCTGTTCCTCGGCGGCCCACCCGGTCCCGCACCCGGGTAGCCAGGGGGTTGCCCGCCGTAGTGTTGCTGGCCGTACGGGTACGTGCCGGGTGCAGCGGCAGGCCCCTGCCGGCGGAAGTGGCCGCCCGGCTGCTGCGGTGGATAGGTCATTGACGGCTGCGCCCCCCGCTCGATCCCCTCGAACCCCAGTCCCCGAATGAGCAGACTATAGAGGCGGGCGCGCGGTCATGGGCCCAGGAAAACGGACGTGCGCCCCAGCCGGCGAGTCCTGCCGCCAGAGCCGCGAGTTCAGCGTTTCCGGTTGCAACCCCCTGCAACCCTTTCGTCATCCCGGCCCCTGGTAGTCCACTGGAGTACGGCGTCAGAGGTGACGTCGCACACACCGGGAGGTGGCTGTGGGCGCAGTGGTCGGCGTCGTCGCGAACCCCGCATCGGGGCGGGACATCCGGCGGCTCGTGGCTCAGGCGTCGGTGTTTCCCACCGCCGAGAAGGCGAACATGGTGCGCCGCCTGCTCAGCGCGTTCGCCGCGACGGGCGTCGAGCGGGCCGTGCTGTCCACCGACCTCGGCGGCATCTCCGCCGCCGTGCTGCGCACCCTGCGCACCCGGCGGCCCGGCAAGGAGGCTCCCTGGCCGGACGTGGAGTTCTGCGACGACGTCACCCTGACCGGCACCGCCGACGACACCACCGAGGCGGTGCGCCGCATGCGCGCCGAGGGCGCGGGGCTCATCGTCTGCCTCGGAGGCGACGGCACCGCCCGCGTCGCCGCCGCTGCCTGCGGCGACGTGCCGCTGCTCGCCCTGTCCACCGGCACCAACAACGCCTTCCCCCGGATGCGGGAGGCCACGGTCGCCGGCCTGGCCGGCGGGCTGGTGGCCACCGGCGCCGTGCCACCCGAGACCGGCACCCGCACGGCGAGCCTGCTGGAGGTGACCGCGGGTGGGCGCACGGAGGTGGCCCTCGTCGACGTCTGCGTGTCCACCTCCCGCCACGTCGCCTCCCGCGCGCTGTGGGACCCGGCCACCCTCACCGCGTTGTTCTGCACGTTCGCCGAGCCGGACGGCATCGGGCTTTCCAGCATCGCGGGCCAGCTCTGTCCCAGTCCGCGCGAGTCGCAGGACGGCGTCGCGCTCACCTTCGCGCCGCCGCATCGCGCGCGCTGGGTGGTGCACGCACCGATCGCGCCCGGGCTCGTGCTGCCCGTCGGCGTCCGCGCCTGGCGGCCGCTGCGGGTGGGCGAACACGTCGCGCTTCCCGCGGGTGGCGGCGTCGTCGCCGTCGACGGCGAGCGGGAGCTCGAACTCACCGGCGACACCCCGGTGAGCGTCCGGCTGCGCGCGGACGGCCCACGCTGCGTCGATGTGCCCGCCGTGCTGGCCGAGTCGGCGCGGCGCGGGCTGTTGCGTACCGAGCTCACCCCCTGTCAGCGATGGCGACGACGTGAGGAGGCCGAAACGGCATGAGCATCCAGGAGCACGGTGTGCTGGTCACCGGCGCGGGCCGCGGCATCGGGCGGGCCATCGCGCTGCGGCTGGCCCGCGACGGTGCCCATGTGGCGATCAACGACATCGACCCGGGCCCGGCCGAGGCCGTCGCGGACGAGGTGGCCGCGCTCGGCCGCAGGAGCCTGGCCGTGCCCGGCGACGCGGGCGACCGCGACTCCGTGTTCGGGATGGTGGAGCAGGCCGCGCGCGCGTTCGGCCGCGTGCACGTGGTGGTCAACAACGCGGGCATCGCCCACGTGAAGCCGCTCACCGAGATGGAGCCCCGGGAGCTGGAGACGCTGTTCCGCGTCAACGTCTTCGGGGTGGTGTACGGCATCCAGGCCGCCGCGGAACACATGCGTGCCCACGGCGGCGGCAAGATCATCAATGCCGCCTCGATCGCGGGCCATGCGGGCTTCGACTACCTCGGCGCCTACTCGGCCACCAAGTTCGGGGTCGTCGGGCTCACCCAGGCGGCGGCGAAGGAGCTGGCCCCGCACGGCATCACGGTGAACTCCTACTGCCCCGGAATCGTCGGCACCGACATGTGGGAGCTGATCGACGACCGCCTCGGCGGTTACCTCGGCCTGCCCAAGGGCGAGGCGATGAAACGGTACGCGGAGGGCATCACGCTCGGCCGCGTGCAGACACCGGAGGACGTCGCGTCCTTCGTGTCCTATTTGGCCGGTCCGGACTCGGACTACATGACGGGACAGTCGGTGATGATCGACGGCGGCGTGGTCATGCGCTGACGCGTCGCCACGCGAACAACGAAGGAGCGTCAACGATGACGGACACCCTTTCCACCGGGGTCACGCGCGAGCTGGACGAGAACGCCCTGCTCGACGCGTACCGCACGATGCGCACGATCCGGGCGTTCGAGGAACGGCTGCACGACGAGTTCGCCACCGGGGAGATCCCCGGGTTCGTGCACCTCTACGCCGGCGAGGAGGCCTCGGCCACCGGGGTGTGCACGCACCTCGACGACCGCGACTCCATCGCCAGCACGCACCGGGGGCACGGCCACTGCATCGCCAAGGGCGTGGACGTCAAGGCGATGATGGCCGAGATCTACGGCCGCAGGACCGGCAGCTGTCACGGCAAGGGCGGCTCGATGCACATCGCCGACCTCTCCAAGGGCATGCTCGGCGCCAACGGCATCGTCGGCGGAGGCCCGCCGCTGATCTGCGGCGCCGCGCTGGCCGCGAAGCAGCAGCGCACCGGCGGCGTCGGCGTCGCGTTCTTCGGCGACGGCGCGAGCAACCAGGGCACCACGCTGGAGGCGCTCAACCTCGCGTCGGTGTGGAACCTGCCCGCGATCTTCGTCGCCGAGAACAACGGCTACGCCGAGGCCACGGCCAGCACCTGGTCGGTGGCCGCGGACAACATCGCCGACCGCGCCGCCGGGTTCGGGATGCCGGGCGTGATCGTCGACGGCTTCGACTTCTTCGCCGTGTACGAGGCGGCGGGCGAGGCCATCGAACGTGCCCGCGAGGGCGGCGGCCCGACGCTCATCGAGGTGAAGTTCACCCGCTACTTCGGCCACTTCGAGGGCGACCAGCAGACCTACCGCGCGAGCGAGGTGGCCAACGCCAGGGAGAACCTCGACTGCCTCAAGCGGTTCCGGAGCAGGGTGACCGAGACCGGGCAGGTGGAGGCCGCGAAGCTCGACGCCGTCGACGCGCAGGTGGCCGACCTGGTCGACGCCGCCGTGGACGAGGCCAAGGCCGCGCCGAAGCCCACCGCCGCAGATCTGGAAACCGACGTCTACGTCTCGTACTGACGGATTGCGAGGAGTTCAGCCATGGCACGCACGATCAGCTACCGCGAGGCGATCAACGAGGCGCTGCACCAGGAGATGGAGCGCGACGAGTCGGTACTGGTGATGGGCGAGGACAACGCGGGCGGCGCGGGCAGCCCCGGCGAGGACGACGCGTGGGGCGGCGTGCTCGGCGTCACCAAGGGGCTCTACCACCGTTTCCCCGGCAGGGTGCTGGACACGCCGATCTCGGAGTCGGCCTTCGTCGGCGCGGCCATCGGCGCCGCCACGCGGGGAATGCGCCCGGTGGCCGAGCTGATGTTCATCGACTTCATGGGCGTCTGCTTCGACCAGATCTTCAACCAGGCCGCCAAGTTCCGTTACATGTTCGGCGGCAAGGCCGAGACCCCGGTGGTGATCCGCACGATGTACGGTGCGGGGCTGCGCGCGGCCGCGCAGCACTCGCAGGCCCTCTACCCGCTCTTCACCCACATCCCCGGGCTCAAGGTCGTGGTCCCGTCCAGTCCGTACGAGGCGAAGGGGCTGATGATCCAGTCCATTCGCGACAACGATCCGGTGATCTTCTGCGAGCACAAGGCCATGTACGACGCCACCGGAGACGTTCCGGAGGACAGCTACACCATCCCGTTCGGTGAGGCCAACGTGGTGCGCGACGGTGAGGACGTCACGATCGTCGCGATCGGACGGATGGTGTCGGTGGCCGAGGAGGCGGCGAGGACGTTGTCGTCCTCCGGCGTCGAGGCCGAGATCATCGACCCGCGCACGACGAGCCCGCTGGACACCGAGACGATCCTGGAGAGCGTCGAGAACACCGGGCGGCTCGTGGTGGTCGACGAGGCCACCCCGCGCTGCAACCTCGCCACCGACATCTCCGCGCTCGTCGCCAAGGAGGCCTTCGGGTCTCTGCGTGCGCCCATCGAGATGGTCACCGCACCGCACACGCCGGTGCCGTTCTCCGACGCGCTGGAGGACCTCTACATCCCGGACGCCCAACGCGTGACCAACGCCGTGAAGACCGTGACCGAGTGGAAGTCGTGAGCTTCGGAACACGCAGGGTCGTCAGCAGAACGGAAGTGGGCGAGACATGAACGACGCCATCAGGAAGGTGGTCATGCCCAAGTGGGGCCTTTCGATGGCCACGGGCAAGATCACCGAGTGGATCGCCGCCGAGGGCGACGAGATCGCCAGCGGCGACGAACTGGCCGACATCGACACCGACAAGATCGCCGGTTCGCTGGAGTCGGCCGACGAGGGTGTGCTGCGCCGGATCGTGGCGAACGTGGGCGAGGACGTGCCGGTGGGCGGCACGATCGCGCTCATCGCGCCCGCCGACGTCCCGGAGTCCGACATCGACGAGGCGGCAAGGCTCGCCAGGGAGGAGCTGGACTCCGGGGCCGTCGAGGAGGTCGCCGGGCCGGTCACCGGCACCGTCGAGGTCGAAGGGCGCACGCTCGCCTACGCGACGCTCGGCGACGGCGAGGAGCACGTGGTGCTCGTGCACGGCTACGGCGGCGACAAGAACTCCTGGCTGTTCGTGCAGGAGCCGCTGTCCGAGCACCGCACCGTGCACGCGCTCGACCTGCCGGGGCACGGCGAGTCGGTCAAGGACGTCGGCGACGGCTCGCTCGACACCCTGGCCGGAGCCGTGCTCGGCTTCCTCGAGGCCAAGGGCATCGCGCGGGCGCATCTCGTCGGGCACTCGCTCGGCGGCGCCGTGGTCACCGCGGCGGCGGCGCGGGAGCCCGGCAGGGTCGCGTCGCTGACGCTCGTGGCACCCGCCGGGTTCGGCTCCGAGATCAACGCCGAGTACCTGCGCGGGTTCGCCTCGGCGTCGTCGCGCAGGGAGCTCAAGCCGCACCTGACGGCCCTGTTCGCCGACTCCTCGCAGGTCACAAGGCAGCTCGCCGACGACCTGATGAAGTACAAGCGGCTCGACGGCGTGGACAAGGCGCTGAACACGCTGCTCGGCACGCTGCTCGACGGCGACCGGCCCGGCATCGACGCCGCACCCCTGCTGTCCACAGTGGAGGTTCCGGTGGCGGTGGTGTGGGGCCGCGCCGACGCCGTGCTGCCCCCGGCCAACGCCTCGGGGCTCGGCGAGGTCGCCTTCGTCGACGACGCGGGGCACATGGTGCACATGGAGCAGCCGGGCGCCGTCGTCAGCGCTGTCGGCAGGGTCGCGGGGGACGGTGGATAACCGAGGTTGACACGAGCGGACGGGTTCCGCCGGGCTCCGCGAGTTGCGACACTGAGGAGCGTGCGCCAGGAGCACCTCGAAGCGGCGGTGCCGGTGGGTGCGGACCCCCGGCGCTACGCCCGCGTGCTCGCCCAAGCGCACGAGGCCGCACTGAGCGGGGCCCGGCCGCCGACCGCGCCCCGGCCGGTCATCGGCGCGTCCTGGCAGCGGATGCGGCTGCTCGGGCTCGACCCCGACCACGGCCGGGACGACCCGCCGTTGCCGGAGGCCGAGCTGGAGGCCCGCAGGCGAGGCAGCGGGCTCGCCGATGCCCTGCCGATCCTGCGCGGCGGGCTCATCAGCGTCGCCGAGGAGGCCGCGCACATCATGGTGGTGGTCGACGGCGACGCGCGCGTGCTGTGGCGCGACGGCAGCGCGGCCGTGCGGCACAGGGCCGACCGGCTCGGCTTCACCGAGGGCGCGTCCTGGCACGAGAACCGCGTCGGCACCAACGCCATCGGCACCGCGCTGGTGGCCCGCAGGCCGATGCAGGTGTACTCGGCCGAGCACTACGTGCGCAGCCACCACGCCTGGACCTGTGCCGCCGCGCCGCTGCACGACCCCCGCGACGGCAGGCTGCTCGGCGTCGTGGATCTCTCCGGCCCCGCGGCGACCGTGCACGCCAGCACTCTCGCGCTCGTGGACGCGGTGGCCCGGCTCGCCGAGTCGCAGCTGCGCAACGCCCACCTCGCCGAGCTGGAGCGGCTGCGGGCCGCCACGCTGCCCGCGCTGGCGAAGGTCGACGGCAGGGCGCTGGTCACCGACGAGCACGGGTGGGTGGCCGCCGTGTCCGGGCTGGCCCCGGTCGACCGGGTGACCCTGCCGGCCGGGTGCGGAGCGGGACAGGCGTGGCTGCCCGCGTTCGGCACGTGCCGGCTGGAGCCGGTGCCCGGCGGGTGGCTGGTGCGCCTGGCCGAGCGGGACGAAGGCGAGCCCGTGCCCACCACGGCGGTGCTCGACGTGCGCTCACCCCGGGAGTGTGTGCTCACCGTCACCGGTGAAAGCGGAGCGTGGTCCTACCGGTTGAGTCCCCGGCACGCCGAGATGCTCTACGTGCTCGCCCGGCATCGCGACGGCCGCTCGGCGGCCGAACTGGCGCTCGACCTCTTCGGCGACCCGGAGCGCACCGTCACCGTGCGGGCCGAGATGTCGCGGCTGCGCAGGCGACTCGGCGGCATCCTCGCCCGCAGGCCCTACCGGTTCGCCGACGACATCGACGTGGTCTTCCAGCAGCCCGACGAGCCGGACCTGGTGCTGCCGCACTCGACGGCGCCCGCGATCCGTGGCCGCGGTTAGTCCGGACAGGTGACGCCCGCGGGGTGTGTTACAGCCCTGGCACGATCCTGGCCTCCTTCGTGGAGTCCGTGGTTGCCGCACGGCCGTCTCGGCTACGGTCATGCGGGTGCGGAAACTGGGTGGAGGAGCGTAATCACCAATGACGAGCACCGTGACCCATCGTGGTCCGGGTGTGCCCACCTCGGAGCCGCCGGACGAGCCCCGTGGACCGCGTTCCGGCTTCACCTGGCTGCTCGAGCTGCCGGGCGACGCCGTGCGCAGCATCACCCGTTCGGCCGCACGGACGCCGGGCAGGCTGTCGCTCATCGCGACGGGCCTCATCGTGCTGTCGCTGCTCACGGGCCTGGTCGGGACCCTGGCCGTGCAGGACCGGGCCAACACGATCGACGGACTGATCGAGCACAGGGAGCCGCTCGCCGCGGCCGCGCAGGAGGTCTACGGCTCGTTGTCCGACGCCGACGCGACGGCCGCGAGCGCCTTCCTGTCCACCGGTGCCGAGCCGCCCGCCCTGCGGGAGCGCTACCAGCTCGACATCGCCAAGGCCGGCGCCGCGCTGGCGAAGGCCGCCTCCGACTCCGGAAGCGTGGCCGCGGCCGCCGAGCAGGTCGACATCCTCAGCAGGCAGATTCCCGTCTACACCGGACTGATCGAGACCGCGCGGGCCAACAACCGGCAGGGTTTCCCCGCGGGCGCCGCGTACCTGCGGGAGGCCTCGGAGCTGATGCGCTCCACGATCCTGCCCGCCGCCCACCGGCTGTACGAGATCGACACCGAACGGCTCGCCGCCGAGCAGGACGACGCCACCGGGGTGCCGTGGCTCACCGCGGTGCTCGTGCTGGGGCTGGCCGCGGCGCTCGTCGCCGCGCAGGTCTACCTCAAGCGCAGGACCAACCGGGTGTTCAACGTGGGCCTGCTCGTGGCGACCGTCGCCGTGGGCGTGGCCATCCTCTGGACCGCCGCGGCGCTGACCGTGCAGAGCGTGCTCGTCAGCTCGGGCCGCGGCGACGGCACCGAGCAGGCCGACCTGCTGGTGCGTGCCCGCATCGCGGCGCTGCAGGCTCGCGCCAACGAGACCCTCACGCTGGTGGCCAGGGGCGGTGGCGACGCCTACGAGAAGGAGTTCGGCGCGCTGTTCGGCCAGTTCGCGGGGCGGGACGGCCAGGGAGGGCTGCTCGGTCAGGCGCGGGAGCGCGCCGCGGGACTGCCTGCCGGGCCGCACATCGAGTCGGCGGCAGGCAACGCCGAGACCTGGCTGCGGGCCCACGAGGAGGTGCGCGGCCTCGAACAGGCCGGTGACTACCAGGGCGCCGTCGAGAAGGCCATCAGCGGCCGCGACGAACAGGGCGCCGCGAAGGCGTTCGGCCGGGTCGACGGCGACCTGACCGCCGCCATCACGTCGGCGCGGCAGAGCTTCCTCGACGACACGACCAACGGCTCGCGCGCGCTCACGCTGCTCGCGCCGGGCTTCGCCGTGCTGGCCGTCATCGCCGCGCTGGGCACCACCTTGGGGATCCGGGAACGTTTGCGGGAGTACCGCTGATGAGAAATCCGAAACGGCACGGCGTGCCGCTGCTCCTGCTCGCCCTGCTGCTCGCGGCCTGCGGGTCGCCGGGCGCGCCGGTGGATCCGGCGCCGGTCGGCTCGGTGCGGCCGCCGATGCCTGCCAACGCCGCCGTCGAGACGGCCGTCGAGGACAGCGGCTCGGCGGAGGAGAACTGTGACCCGACCGCCAGCCTCGCCCCGAACCCCAGCGTCCCCGCCGGGTCCACAATGGACGCGATCCGCGACCGCGGGCATCTGGTCGTCGGCGTGGACCAGAACACCTTCCTGTTCGGCTTCCGCAATCCGACCACGGGCATGCTGGAGGGCTTCGACATCGACATCGCCAAGGAGATCGCCAGGGAACTGCTCGGCGACCCGGAGGCCGTCCAGTTCAAGGCGATCACCTCGGCGCAGCGCATCCCCGCGCTGAAGAACGGCGAGGTGGACCTCGTCGTCCGCACGTTCTCGGTCACCTGCGAGCGGCTGCAGGAGATCAACTTCTCCACCGTGTACTACGTCGCCGGGCAGCGCGTGCTGGTGGAGAAGAACTCGAAGGTCGACGGGGTCGAGGACCTCGGCGGCAAGCGGGTCTGCGCGGCCAAGGCCTCCACGTCGCTGAAGAACATCGCCAACGCCGAGCCGAAGCCGATCCCGGTGTCGGTCGACGACTGGTCCGACTGCCTGGTGATGCTCCAGCAGGGCCAGGTCGAGGCCGTCTCCACCGACGACACCATCCTCGCCGGGATGGCCGAGCAGGACCCCACCACGAAGATCGTGGGCGAGCGGTTCACCGACGAGCTGTACGGCATCGGCATCCCCAAGGAGAACGGGGACATGGTGCGCTACGTCAACGCCGTGCTGGAGAAGGTTCGCAACGGCCCCTGGCAGAGCAGCTACAACAGGTGGCTGCTCGACCGGCTGGGGCCCGCGAGCCCGCCTGCCCCCACGTACCAGTGACATCCCCTGGAGGTAGCAGTGTCGGATGAGCCCCGGCGTCCTCGGCACGCCGCGCCGGACGACGGTCCGGAGTCCAGCGGCCGGCGACAGCCGCCGGACGTGCCGGCGGGCTTGGCACCTGCCCCGCAGCAGCCCCGGCAACCGCAGCAGCCGCCGGTGGCGCCCGCGGACACCCAGCTGATGCGCCCCCTGTGGCAGACGGGCGAGGAACCGCAGCCCACCAGCGTGCTCGCCGCCGCGCCGGGCACCGAGAGCATCACGCCGCCCTCGCCGCCACCCGAGCCCAGCGGGCCGGGCACCCTGCCCGATCCGGGCACCGAGAGCGTGCTGCCGCCCAGCACCAGCGACGGCCTCGCGCCCGGCACGGGGCCGGGCACCGGGCCCGGCACGGGCTCGGGCGCGTTCCCCGGCACGTCACGCCGCACCGGCTCGCGGACCTCGCGGCGCGGCAGGCTCGGCGCGGGCCTGGTGGAGGTGCCGCCCGTGCCGTACCGCGACCCGGCGTCGGCGGTGCTGCGGGATCCGATGGTCTCCGAGGAGAAGCGGTTCTGCGGCA
Organism: Prauserella muralis; assembly: GCF_003202285.1. Classification (GTDB taxonomy): domain Bacteria; phylum Actinomycetota; class Actinomycetes; order Mycobacteriales; family Pseudonocardiaceae; genus Prauserella_B; species Prauserella_B muralis. Next base: position 581,449 of record NZ_MASW01000001.1, on the reverse strand, counting down.
GCTGCGGCGCGAAGGTCGGCCGGGGCACCAACGGCAGGCCCGGCGAGCCGGAGGGCACCTGCGACAACTGCGGCGCGCGCTTCTCGTTCCGCCCGAAGCTGCGCCCGAACGAGCTGGTGGGCGGTCAGTACGAGGTGCTCGGCGCGCTCGCCTACGGCGGCCTCGGGTGGATCTACCTCGCGCAGGACCACAACGTGAGCGACCGCTGGGTCGTCCTGAAGGGACTCATCGACACCGGTGACGCCACCGCAATGGCCGCCGCCGTCAACGAGACGCGGTTCCTCGCGGAGGTCGAGCACCCGAACATCGTCAAGATCTACAACTTCGTCCAGCACCCCGACCCGGACACCGGCAACTCCGTGGGCTACATCGTCATGGAGTACGTCGGCGGGCAGTCGCTGCGCCAGCTCGCGCTCGCGCACCACCGCGAGACGGGAAGGCCCGAGCCGCTGCCGGTCGGCCAGGTCATCGCCTACGGCCTGGAGATCCTGCCCGCGCTGGGGTACCTGCACAGCCAGGGACTGCTCTACTGCGACCTCAAGCCGGACAACGTGATCCAGACCCACGAGCAGCTGAAGCTGATCGACCTCGGCGCGGTGCGCCGCATGGACGACTACTCCAGCCCGCTGTTCTTCACCACCGGCTACAGCGCGCCCGAGCTGGCGACGCGGGGCGCGTCGGTGGCGTCGGACCTGTTCACCGTCGGCCGCACGCTGGCGGTGCTGAGCTTCGAGTTCACCGGCTACACCACCAAGTACAAGACGACGCTGCCGAGCCCGGACGACGTGCCGCTGTTCCGGCTGTTCGGTTCCTACTACCGCTTCCTGCGCCGGGCGACGCACGCCGACCCCGACCGCAGGTTCTTCTCCGCCGAGGACATGGCCGACCAGCTCACCGGCGTGCTGCGCGAGATCATGTCGCTCGGCACCGGCAAGCAGCGGCCCGCCCCTTCGAACGTGTTCGGCCCCGAGACCAACACTTTCGGCGTGGACATGGTGGTGCCCGAGCCCGGCCAGAGCGTGCCGCTTCCGGACGCGGGCGAGGTGGTGGCCGGGCTGCCGATTCCGCAGATCCACACCGACGACGTCGGTGCCGGTGTGCTTGCCGCGACCGTCTCGGCCGACCCGAAGACGGCCATCGAGGCACTCGCCACCGCGCCGCGGGAGTCGATCGAGGTGCGGCTGCGCATCGTGCGTGCCCGGATCGAGCTCGGCGAGCTGGCCGAGGCGAGCAGGCAGCTGCAGGCCGCCCAGTACCTGGCGATCAAGGCCGGTTTCCCGCACGACTGGCGCATCGACTGGTACCGCGGACTGATCGAGCTGGCGGGCGGCAGGCCCAGGGTCGCCCACGTGGCCTTCGACGCGGTGTACGACGAGCTGCCCGGCGAGCTGGCGCCGAAACTGGCGCTGGCGTTCAGCTCGGAGGCGGTCGGCGACTACTTCCCCGCGTCGCGCCTGTACGAGCTGGTGTGGCGCACCGACCGCTCGTACGTGAGCGCGGCGTTCGGGCTGGCCAGGGTGTACCTCGCGCAGGGAGCCAGGGCGAGCGCCATCGAGGTGCTGGAGTCGGTGCCGCCGTCGTCGACACACCACGTGGCCGCCCAGGTCGCCGCGATCAAGATCAAGACCCGGGTGACCGGCGGCAGGCCGGGGCAGGCCGTGGGCGAGCGGGACTTCGTGGAGGCCGCCGACCGGCTGGAACGGCTCGCGCTCGACGCCGAACGCAGGACCCGGCTGGCCGCCGAGGTGCTGGAGGCGGCGTTCGAGTGGGTCTGCTCCGACGCGACCCGCCAGCGTGGCGGTCCGGAGCTGCCCGGCGCGACGGTGCTCGGCTGGAACCTCGCCGAGCGGGACCTGCGGTTCGGCCTGGAACGCTGCTACCGGGCACTGGCCCGGCTGGCGACCAGCGCCGAGGCGCGGATCGAGCTGGTGGACAAGGCCAACGCCATTCGCCCGCGCACCCTCACGTAGCGGCGGTCAGCTCGACGATCGTGATGTCCGGGGGCGCGCCCACGCGCACCGGCGGTCCCCAGAACCCGGCGCCGCGCGTGACGTACATCCGGGTGCCGCCGACCTGGTAGGACCCGGCGACCGCGCCCTGCTGCAGGCTCACGATCAGCTCGAACGGCGTGAGCTGCCCGCCGTGCGTGTGCCCGGCGAGCATGAGGTCCACGTCGTGCCCGGCCGCGCTGCCGACGTCGACCGGCTGGTGGGCGACAAGCACCACGGCGCGGTCGGCGTCCCTGCCCCGCACGGCCTTTCCGACGTCTCCCGCGTCCTGCCACTGGTAGCCCGTGTGGTCGTTGATGCCCGCCAGGTGGAACACGCCGCCGTTGTGCTCGATGTCGACGTGCTCGTTGCGCAGCGGGCGGATGCCGAGCGTGGGCACGTGCTCCACCCACTCCTCGTAGCCCGAGTAGTACTCGTGGTTGCCGGTGACGAAGAACGTGCCGTGGGTGCTGCGCAGCCCGGCCAATGGCTCCGCGGCCTCGGCAAGGTGCTCGACCTCGCCGTCCACGAGGTCGCCCGCGATGGCCACGAGGTCCGGCCGCTGCTCGTTGACCAGCCGCACGATCCGCTCGGTGAAGGCCCGGCCGGTGATCGGGCCGAGGTGCACGTCGCTGATCAGCGCGATCCGGCAGCCCGCGGCCCGCGGATCGAGCCTGCGCAGCGGCATCGTGACGCTGGTGACGGTCGGCGGCCCCAGCGCCACCGTCATGCCGTAGCCGGTGAGCCCGGCCGCCGCCACCCCGGCCACGGCCGCCGAGCCACGCGCGAGCACCAGCCGCCTGCTGACACCCGCGGGAGCCTCGGCGGGCTCGCCCTGCCCGTTCGCCGCGGCGGTGCCGGCCCCGGTGGTCTCCCGCTGCTCCCCACGGCGCACCCAGCGCCGCAGGGCGAGGCGCGGCAGTTCGAGGATCAGCAGGCCGAGCAGCAGGTAGAAGAACAGCGCCAGCCAGAGGTACCCGGGCCAGGCGAACCACTGGGCGAGGTCCGGGTCGATGCTCGTGCCCAGTGCCAGCGCGGCGACCATGATCGCCACCAGGGCCACGAGCACCCCGGTGCCCAGCCTGCGGGCCCGCGTCCTCGGCAGGGTGGTGTCGGCGACGAGGCGTTTCCACAGATAGAGATGGACGACGGCGATCAGGCCGATCGCGACGAAGAAGAACATCAGGGGTTGATGTCCCAGTCCTCGCGCTCCCGCGTGCGCGCCTGCCGGAACTTCTGCATCGCGTCGGTGTGGCCGTGGCTGGTGAAGTGCTCGAAGCCGACCGTGACGAACAGCGCCCGTGCCTGCACGGCGATCGGGCCGTCTTCGGCGTCGAGCCTGCCGTCGGCCGAGACGTAGATCTTGCGGCCGGCCACGCCGTCGAGCCTGGCCACGATGTGCAGGGTCGAACCGACGGGAACGGGCCTGCGGAAGTCGGTCTCCAGCCGTCCGGTGACGGCGGGGCGGCGCAGCAGGTTGCCGACCGTGGAGCCGAGCGCCTCGTCGAACGCGCAGGCCAGCAGCCCGCCGTGCGCGAGGCCGGGAGCGCCCTGGTGGGCGTCGGTGACCTCGAACTGTGAGACCACGACCATGCCCTCGGCCACCGCCGACTGGATGTGCAGGCCGCCCTCGACGTCGTCACCGCACCCGAAGCACTCGTTGTAGTGCATGGCGAGCTTGCTGCCGGGCGGGGGCGCGTCCTCGTGTGGGACAGCCGGTTCGGTCTCGACCGGGGGCCAGGTATGTCCGGGATTGCTCACCCGACCAAGTTATCCCGCCGTCGCGGCACCTGCCTTGGCGGTCTTGCTCACAGCCATGCGCGAGTTGACGATGTCACGCAGCGCGACGCCGTTGGTCTCCGGCAGCAACAGCACCGGCACGGTCGCGATCGCGGCGGCGCCCATCAGGTAGAACGCGGGCCACAGGGTGTTGCCGGTGGCGTCCACCAGCGAGCCCACGATGTAGGGCGCCGTGCCCGCGAACGCGGCGGTCGAGACGTTGTAGCCGATGGAGAAGGCGCCGTAGCGCACCTGTGTGGGGAACATGGCGGGCAGGGTCGAGGCGACCACCGCGAGGAAGAGCACCAGGCAGGCGCCGATCATCGCCAGCCCGCCCGCGAGCATCGCCACGTTGATGCCCTGCTCGGTCTTGCTGTTCTCCATCAGCGTGAACGCCGGGACGGGCAGGACAAGGAACCCGGCGCAGCAGGCCATGAGGATGGGTTTGCGGCCGATGCGGTCGGACAGCCCGCCGATCGGGACGATCACCGCCAGCATCGCCAGGATCACGCCCATGACGATGAGCAGCGGGGTGTTGCCGGACATGCCGAGCACGTCCTTCAGATACGTCTCGACGTAGGCGAGCATGATCCAGTCGCCGACGTTGAGCAGGATCACCAGGCCGATGAGGTGCAGGATCGACCTCCAGTGCCGCGCGAACAGTTCCTTGAGCGGCGACTTGGCGACCTTGTGCTGCTTGGCGATCTCGCGGAAGACCGGCGTGTCCTCCAGCCGCGTCCGCAGGTAGAGGCCCACGAGGCCGAGCGGGCCCGCGACGAGGAACGGAATGCGCCAGCCCCATTCCTGCATGGCGTCCTGCCCGAGCACCACGGTGGACAGGGTGACCGCACCGGCACCGAGGAAGAACCCGACGAGCGTGCCGAACTCCAGCCAGCTGCCGAGGAAGCCGCGCCGCCGGTCGGGGGCGTACTCGGCGATGAAGGTGGCGGCACCGCCGTACTCCCCGCCCGCGGAGAAGCCCTGCAGCGAGCGGAGCACGATCACCAGTACCGCGGCGAGCGGCCCGATCGTCTCCCAGGTCGGCAGCAGGCCGATCGCGAAGGTGGAACCGGACATCAGGATGACCGTCAGCGCCAGTACCCGCTGCCTGCCGAGCTTGTCGCCGAGCGGGCCGAGCACGAAGCTGCCGAACGGCCGGATGACGAAGGTCACCGCCAGCAGTGCGAACGTGGCGAGTGCACCCTCCTCGGTGCTCGCGGCGTTGAAGAACACCTGGCCGAGGATGGCCGGCATGAAGCCGAACACGCCGAAGTCGTACCACTCGATGCAGTTGCCCATCGCCGACCCGGCGACGGCTTTGCGCACGTCCTCGGCGCTCGGTTCGTACGTCGTCGCTCGCGCGCTCCGGGCGGCACCCTCGGCCATCGGAAGTCCACCTCGTCATCAACTGTCGGATCACGATCAGTGTCGGAAAGTTTCCCTTCCCATGCCACCCGAGTGATGAACTTTGCCCGAAACGCGCCGGACGCCGGGAAGCGCGGAGCTTCCCGGCGTCCGGAGGCGCGGACGCGTCAGGCGCGTGCCCGGGTCACTGGCTCAGTGCGGACTTGGCGGTCCACTCCTGCCACGAGTAGGTCCAGTCGTGGTAGTCGCCGTCGCGGGGGCCCAGCTGCTGGCTGCTTCCGGTGATCTCCACCGGGTCGCCCATCAGCGCGCTGTCGTAGTACTCCTTCGCGTTCTCGGGCGAGAGGTTGAGGCAGCCGTGCGAGACGTTCCTCACCCCCTGGTCGGACACCGACCAGGGGGCCGCGTGCGTGAACTCGCCGTTGTTCGAGATGCGCACGGCCCAGTTGACCTCGAAGTCCTCGTAGCCGTAGCCCGGGTTGTTCATGAAGTACGTCGAGTGCTTGCTCATCACCACGTGGGTGCCGCTGCGCGTGACCCGGCCCGGGTCGGAGTCGAGCCCGAAGCTCACCGGATAGTCGGCCACCTGCTTGCCGTCGCGGATCACGACCATCCGGTGGGTCTGGGTGTTGGCCTTCACGATCTGCGAGCGGCCGATGGAGAAGTCCACCGTCAGGTCGTTGGCCCCGTAGACCCCGTCGGACAGCTCCACGCCGTAGATGTTCGCGGTGACGGAGACCTTCGTACCGGGCCGCCAGTACTCCTTGGGCCTCCAGTGCACCGAGGTGTCGTTCTCCAGCCACGCCCACGAGCCCTGCGTCTTCGGGGTCGTCCGCACGTCGAGCGCCTTCTCGACGGCGGCCTTGTTGGCCACCGGCGCGTCGAAGCTGATCGCGATCGGCATGGCGATGCCGTAGGTCTTGCCGTCTCCGACGTTGGAGCTCGCGCCGAGCGTCGCGTCCGGCGTCACGGTGGTGAACGAGCCCGTGATCGGCACCTGCCGCCCGTCGCTGCCCACGGCGTTGCCCGACCACGTGTAGGTCTTGCTGTAGCCGAGCGGTTCGGCCACCGTCCAGCTCTTCTTGTCCTCGGAGAGCGTGCCCTTGACCTTCTCGCCCTCCGGGTTGGTCAGCGCCACCGACTGGATGGTGCCGTCGTTCACCGTGACCCGGACCGGATCGCGCGGCGCGACGCTCTGTGCGCCGTTGACCGGCTCCGCGACGACCGTGGCGGCCGGCGCCGGCGGCCGCTCGGGTGCGTCCGGCTCCTCGGAACTCGTGTCCGTTCCCCCGGAGCACGCCGTCAGTCCCAGCACGACGGCGAGCACGAGTGCCAGTAGCCCGCTGTGCACTCTCTGTTGTTCTTTCACGTCACTGCCCCTTTGTGTCCCCGTGTACCCCACTGACGCCTTACGGAACGGGTTCGTTGCACCCTGAAAAAGGTGACCGCTGTCACCCTTCGGGGTCGGTCCTTGCGTAGCTGGGGGCGGTGTCGCTGCGTTGCGTGAGTGGATCACCGCAGCGCTGACCGTTGTCGTCACCCCACTGTGAGGGGTGATCGGATGGCGGCGGGTTTATGCAACCCCTCTGGCGCCGATCCGCCCGGTCGGACCAAACCTCGCCCCATGGGGTTCGCAAACGGCCAGATGCCGGTAGGCTGCATGGCGGCCGTCGTTTTGCGTGTTCGTGGCTTCACACTCGCGGAACTTCTGACGCGAGCCTGGAGCCAAGCGCGCTCTTTGCTCGACTCGTTGGAACCGCCCGGGACGGCCAGGGCGCTACTGCGGTGGCACCCATGCGGAACAGCAACGAGGAGTAAAACGGTGGCGCAAGGCACTGTGAAGTGGTTCAACGCCGAAAAGGGCTTCGGCTTCATCGCCCAGGACGGCGGCGAAGGCGACGTTTTCGTGCACTACTCAGAGATCGAGGGCCGCGGATTCCGCACGCTCGAGGAGAACCAGCGGGTGGAGTTCGAGGTCGGTCAGGGCCAGAAGGGCCCGCAGGCCCAGAAGGTCCGCGCTCTCTAAGGGCGCTCACCCACTGACTGCATCGAGCCCCCGGCGGAACATCCGCCGGGGGCTCGAGTCGTCTGTGGGGTGTTGTCGGGGTTGACGTTCTCGGGGTTCGGGGTCTCGGGGTGCGGGCGGGGGTTCAGCGCAGGGTGCCGCGGAGCGGGGGCTCCCACTGCGCGGCGTCGAAGTAGTGCCTGTCGGTCTGCGGCTCGCCGAACGAGCGGGGGGACTCGTTCCGGGCGGGCTGCCTCGAGGGCGTCTGCCCACGTTGCTCCGAGGTCGTCTGGCCCTCCCAGGCCAGGCGCTCCATCACCCACTCCTGGGCCAGCGCCTGCGGGGATGTACCACGCTCGGCGGCGATGTCCTTGAGCTGCTGGCTGGCGATGAGGTTCATGCGGAGCTGGTAGACCTGCGCGTCGCCGAACCGGCGGCCCGACCCGGTGCTCTCGGGGTCCGAGTCCGGTGCCAGCGCGGCGAGGTAGCTGGTGAGCTCGTGGTCCTCGGCGGCGGGGTCCGCGTCGTTGCCGATCGGCTCGGAGCCGCGGTGTCTGCCGCCGTTCACGGGTTTCAGGTTGCTGCGGCTGCTGAGCCGTCCGAATGAGGGTAGGGGCACGCGCCCACGATAACGGTTGTGTCTCGGCGGGGTTGCCTGTGTGAGTCTACTTACACGGCGTGTCGCAGGTCGGCCCGCGAAGTTGTGCCATCTGGAGTAGTGGTGCGGCCGTCTGGTGCGGACAGCGGACACGCTTGGTGGCGGACCCCGTGCCTGTGCGTCTCGGCGGAGCGAGCCCGGCGAGCCGAGCCGGAAATCGTCCCCGGAAATGGAGGGGCCCCCGCGCCAGGGGGAGGAACGCGGGGGCCGGAGGGGATCTCCACAGGCGCTGACCGGGGGTGTGTCAGCACGTTGATTGTTACACGAGACCCGGCCGCCTCGCGAGGGTTGAGCCGCAAAAAGGCCTCCGACCTGTCATTTTCTCGTTGCCATCTGTTCATGTACGGCAACTGTGCCCGAATGGCCGCTCAAGTCGACGCAGCGTGCTGAGCGGTTCACTCTGCGGGGGGCTGTGGCCTGGTTCCCCTGCTCGCTAGCCTCGCGGCCAAGGTCATCACGAAGCCCTTGGAGGAGCCATGAGCGGGTCTGTGGAAGTGCGGCAGTTCCTCCTTCGTTACGAGGGAGAGGGGCCGAGCGCCGGCTACGGCGGGGTGCCCGCACAGCGGGCCGGCCAGGCAGATGCGTCCCGGGTTTCCGATGACCAGGTGCGGAGGGCGAGGCTCGCCGTGGCACGCGGAGCGGAGGGCATCGAGGACTGCGCGGAGCTGCTGGACATGCTGGGCCTTCGGCCGGACAAGGACGGCAAGGCTCCGGTGCAGAGATAGCGTCACGCGGGGTCACCTGCGCAGTCGGTGCTGCCCAGATGCACACCCCCTGGTCGTGCACCTGAGCAGCACGGAGGTCAAGTTACTGGTCCAGACCGTGGCGAGGCAATCGATTGCCGGTGATAACAGTGTCACGAAGAACCTCTTTCGCTTTCGCGAACGGCACCACAGTCTTTCCGTAACATTGTTGCCGGGACTGTCACAGTGACCGCGCGTCCGCCCGCCCGGAGGCCCCGGCGCGGAGGTGGCGCGGGCTGCGGCCGGTTCGCGCAGGTCAACGAGTTGGGGACCCCCCTGTGAAAGGGGTTGAAGGTGTGTCATAGACTAGTACTCGCTCCCAGGGGGACCTGAGAGCGCGGTCGGTCGGTTCGCCGAACTGACCGGGCTCCCATCGTCTAGCGGCCTAGGACTCCGCCCTTTCAAGGCGGCAACGCGGGTTCGAATCCCGTTGGGAGTACGCAGTACAGAACAAGGCCCTGTGGCGCAGTTGGTTAGCGCGTCGCCCTGTCACGGCGAAGGTCGCGGGTTCGAGTCCCGTCAGGGTCGCCATACGTTGGCTACTCGCCGGCGTGTCCGGCCAGGTAGCTCAGTTGGTACGAGCGTCCGCCTGAAAAGCGGAAGGTCGCCGGTTCGACCCCGGCCCTGGCCACCATCGTCAGAACCGCCCAGACGCCGGTCAGGGCGGTTTTTTCGTGCCCGGGGCCGATCATGCGCTGTACCGGGATTGACCGCTGTTGACCGCCGGTCGCCCTCGCTAGTTGTCCGTATGTCGCCCGCGCTGGGGCGCGTCTCCCCATTGTTTGGGCTGAGGTGATCTCCTCGCGGCGCGGGTTCACCCCTGCCGGGCCGGGTGATGCCGGTCAAGGGTCTGCCGGAGGCCGCGAAGCGCCCTTGGCCGGTGCGCCCGGTCTGGCAGCCCTTCGGCGCGCCGTGTGGAGGTCACCGGACGTTAGGCCACTCGGCTGATCTCCGAAGCGGTGCCGGGGTCCGGGGCAGCGGCCCGGGCTGCTTCTTCCTGAAAATGTCAGGGGTGACCGCGATGATTGAGCTGTAACACGGTCTGCCTGTCGGAACGACAATGTGATGCGAACAAAGGTGGAGGTCTGAGATGACTGCCGTGGTCGAGCAACCGTCGGACGACGTAGTGTTGGCAGCTGCCGAAGACCTAGATGCCGCTGTTGCTCACGCGCTGGAACGAGCGGGCTGCACTGTCGACGAACTCCTTGCCCAAGCGAGGTCCGGCCGTTTTACATCGATCCGTGCTCGACTGGCATGGGTTGCGGTTGGTGACTTGCTTAGGGGTGAGGGACTACGGCCAAGTTCAACGTAGTCGCTGAGTCGCGAAAGTTCAGTGACGAGCTCAATAGTCTCCTCAACGGGACGGTCTGCAACGGGCCGCGAGTTACTAGCGTCGTGTCAGATGAGAACCATCCGCGGACTGTGGTCGGCTACAAGATCTCGCGGCGGGAGCAGGATCTACAGCATGGGATTCCGCTGACGTGTGATGGTTCAGCACCGACCTTCTATCTCGGATTGCTCTTCCGGTTGGAAGCTGACGAAGACCAGCGGTACCTCATGGTCACGTCCTCCGTGATCCTTCTTTCCCTCGACGTGGGTCTGGACCGCGTGCTCTTCCACTACGATTACGAGCGCGGAAAGGACGACGGCTACCCGGAAGCACACCTGCAGGTCTGTGCATCGTCGGACGATTGGGAGCAGGCGGGTAAGCGGGTCGATGGAAGCAGTCGGCTACTCGAGCGTCTGCATCTTCCAGTTGGACCTCGGCGGTTCCGGCCGTCGGTCGAGGACGTTATCGAGTTCTTGATCTCCGAGAAGCTGATACAACCACGCGACGGGTGGCCTGAAGAGATCACCCGCAGTCGTGAAGCGTTCCGACTGCGGCAGCTTCGTGCTGCCGTACGGCGCAATCCGGAGGCAGCGCTTGCGGTGCTGCGCGAGGAGGGGCATCTAGGAGCTGTTTAAGAAGGGGCCCTGGTGTGTGGGTGTAGCGAGGTCTCCGGTAGATGGATCAACGACGAAGAAGATCAGCATCTATCCGGAGACCTCGGTGGGAAGCGTATCGGTGGGCGCGCGTAAAGACTTGACGGACCGGCAGTGGCAGGCGTTGCAGCGTGTGTTGCCGCCTCGACCCGTGGCAGGTCGTCGGCCGAAGTGGACGTGGCGTCAGTTGCTGGACGGGATCCGGTGGCGGGTACGAGTCGGTGCTCCCTGGCGGGACGTGCCGGAACGGTACGGGCACTGGCAGTCGATCTATCAGTTGTTCCGTCGCTGGCAACGGGAGGGCGTGTGGCCCTGGATTCTCACGATGCTGTGGGCATGGGCCGACCGGGCAGGGCTGATCGACTGGCAGGTGTCGGTGGATTCCACGATCAATCGGGCCCACCAGCACGCGTCCGGGGCCCGCCGCCGACCCGATGAGCAGGTCGAACCGCCCGGCGACGAGCCGGGCGACCACGCGCTCGGTCGGTCCCGGGGCGGGTTCACCACGAAGATCCACCTGGCCTGCGAACAAGGACGCAAACCGTTGTCACTGGTGATCACCGCCGGTCAACGCGGTGACAGCCCTCAGATGACCAGCGTGCTGGACGCGATCCGGGTGCCCCGGCCCGGACCTGGACGAGCGCGCACACGCCCACGGCGCGTGCTGGCCGACAAGGCCTACTCCTCCCGCTCGAACCGGGCCTACCTGCGCACACGCGGGATCGCGGCCACGATCCCGACCCCCAAAGATCAAACTGCCCACCGCCGCGCCCGCGGATCAGCCGGTGGCCGCCCACCCGCCTTCAACCCCCACCACTACCGGCAACGCCACGCCGTCGAATGCGGCATCAACCAGCTCAAACACCACCGCGCCATCGCCAGCCGCTACGACAAACTCGCCGTCCGCTACGAAGCCACCCTCCACGTCGCCACCATCGACATCTGGCTACGCAACCTCACCAAGACCAATTCCTAAACAGCTCCTAGCGCCATGATGTCGAGCGCTAGCACCCCGGGGCCGCCGGCCGGAGCGTCAGCGGGAGGCCGGGCGGTTCCCGGCGGCGGCGCGCGGAGCGCGCCGCTCTTGACCTGTTAGAGGGCAGTTCGGCAGTGCAGGGCGGGTGCCCTTGCCGCGCAGGATCGTCACGCGGCCTTGTGCGGCCAGTTCGTGGATGGCGCGGTCGATGGTGCCGATGCCGACGCCGTATTGCTAGGCGAGGGCCTGCCGGGTCGGTAGCCAGCGGTCGAACTCTCCGGCGTCGATGCGTTCAGTGAGGTGGTCGCGGATCTGTTGCCAGACGTAGGCGGTGCCGCCGCTGGGGAGTTGGTAGCGCGGTGGTGTGCGTCGGTGTAGTGCTGCGCCAAGTTCCTTGATGTGGCCGATCCAGCCCAGCTCTGCGGGGGTGAAGCCTTCTTCCTGGGAGAACGTCTCGCGCGGGTAGCTGGCGGCAAGGAGCACGAAACGGCTGAGCAGGACAGCCGCGCCGACGTGGAGAGCGCTGGAGGACGCTGAGGGGTCTGGGGGAGTAAATGCCAATCGATACCGAGATTAGCTCGGACGCGGCGAGCATTCGCGCTGTAGCAGAGTGGTTGTCCCAGCGGGCAAACGACGCTCACGGAGCCGGCACGCAGGTGTACGGAGTCCGCGGCGATTCGGAATCCACATGGGCGGGACCTGCGTCCGACGGCTTTCGCGCAACGATGACGCAGTTCGGTCAGCAGGTTGACGGGCTGACTGGTGATCTCAACGCTACCGTCTCTGCCTTGAATGCCCACGCCGATGACGTTGATACGGCGAAGTCGAGGATGTCCCAGGCGCTCGATATCGCCCGTAATGGCGGCTTGGCGATCAACGGCCACATAGTTCAAGAGCCCGGGCCTGCGCCGGCCGACCCCGCTCCGCTTCCGAGTGCTCCGACGCCACGCCAGCAGGAAATCCACGAGCAGGCTACGCAAGCGTCGTCTGCGTATGCAAAGCAGGTTCAGGCGTATGTCGAAGCCGAACGCGTCGCGACCCCTGCGCGGCAGAGCTTTATCGATTCGCAGCAAACGTTCGTCAAGTTCGCCAAGGGGTACGCCGAGAAGGCTCCAGTCAATATCGGTGACATCGCAACTGGACTCGCCGGCGCGGTCGCTGCGCGCACGAGCAAGTTCCGGGCCGCCGCGAGAGCAATGGACCCTGCGATCGAACGGGCGGCGGCCTACGCCAAGAGCGGTCGCACGAATCCGTTCGCGCAGGCTCGCGCTGATGCCCTGGAGATCGAGCGCAGGCTTGCGAAACAGGCAGAACTCAACAAGGCGGTCGCGACGCGAACAGCTCGCATAGTCGACAAGCTTCCCAACAGTGTGAAGTCGTTCCTGACCACAAACCTTGACTTCGGGCGGGCTCAAAAGCCTATTGCCAACACCGTATTGCGCGGAGCGGCCAAGGTGGGTGCCAAACTCCCCCTCGTCGGGGACCTCATCACCGCCGGCGGTGTTGGTATGGATGTCCATTCCGGAAAGGATCCTGCGACAGCCATTGCCTCTGGTGCGGGCGGGTTCGTTGCCGGCTCCTTGGCCACCGCGGGGATCGCTGCCGCTGGCGGACCTGTAGGTTGGGCCGTGGCAGGTGGTGCCCTGGTTTCGGCGGGCGTTGGGTTTGCGATTGAAGAGTGGGGCGACGATGCCGTTGACATGGCGGGTGACGCGGCCGACTGGGCCGGCGACCGGCTTTCTGACGCCGGGTCCGCGATCGGTAATGCGGGCAAGGCTGTGGGCAACTTCTTTGACGATCTCTTCTAGGTGATCGCATGGATATCACGAGCCTTCCCCCGAAACCTGACGCTGTAACCGGTGAGCCGCGCCCTCCCCGCGCTCCACTGGAATCGGAGAAGGCAAAGCCCGGCGCTCGCCGTGCGGCCGGAAAATCGAAGGTTGTGCAGCCTCCGCCTGGCGAGGCCAGGATGCTCGAATGGTTCTACCCCGACCGCACCAGTCGCTTCATCGCCGGACTGTGTGGCACGGCCGCAGTCCTTGCGGTCTATATTGTCAAAGACTGGGGGTTCAGCTGGGTCGGAAATATCTGGCTTTGGCTCATTGCGGCGCCGTGGCCGTTTGTGTTTCTGTTGATCGGGCGAACCGGGAGAACATCGGCCGGTGCTGATTGGGTTGGCATCGGCAAAGACACCTTCATCAAGACCTACGAACTGACGACGGTCAAGGTTTTCGTCGACGGCGCCGCGCATGTCATCGATATGGCCGACCGACACGGCGCATCAGCGCGCGTAAAAGTATTCGATTTGCAGCAGAATCATAAATTGTGGGATCTTGTCTACAATGGGATTCTCCATTCGGTGCATGTCGGCGGCGCAGAGACCAACAAGCGTGCGCGAGACTACCTGTTGCTCGATTTCCCGCCCCATCTGAACCGTTGATCCACACAGCGTCCAGCGCGACGAGCGTCAGCCAGGCGGTCCGCTCCCGCCGAACCAGCAGGACGCGAATGAGCCGAGCGTCGACGGCCAGCGTGATCCACCGGAGTCGCCTGAGGGAGTCGGGCGGGTCGTTCACCGATCCCGCCCGCACCAGCGGATGAGGACGGCGAGCAGCGCGGACTGCGGCACGGGCAGCGCGGCGGACACCAGCGCGGCCCGTGGGACCGGTCCCCGAACGACGTGACCGTCGCGTCGAATCCGGCCTGCGCTGTTCGACGCGTACGCAACGGGCGGCCCGAGACGGTAGCCCGGTAGCCAGATCCGATCGCGAATAAGGAGTCGAAATGGCCACCTCGGTCCTTGACATGTCGATGTCTCTCGATGGCTACATCGCCGGCCCGCACGACGGTCCCGGCAACCCCGGCGGCGACGGCTTCGTGCGGTTGCACGACTGGGCCCTCACCCCGGACGGCGAGTTCCGCCAGTCCGGCCTCGCCGCGGACGTGCTCGGCGAGATGAACGCCATGGGCGCGGTCGTCGCGGGGCGGCGGACCGCCGAACAGGTCGGGCACTGGGGCGGCGACCACCACGACAGCGGTGTCCCGATCTTCGTGCCCAGCCACCGGCCGCCCGACCCTTCCGTCGCGGACTACCCGCTGGTGACCTACGTCCGCGACGGGATCGCCAGCGCAATGGCGCAGGCGAAGGCCGCCGCGGGTGGCCGGCACGTGCACGTCATCGGCGCGTACACGGCGCAGCGTGCGCTCGAGGCCGGGGTGCTGGACGAGCTGTGCATCCATCAGATTCCCGTGCTGTTCGGCGGCGGCCGCCGGCTGTTCGACGTGCTGCCGTCGCGCGTTGAGCTGGACATCCTGCGCGTCACCGACACCCCGGAGGCCACCCACCTCCGCTACCGCATCCGTCGCCGAGCGACCGGGTGACCCACTTCGGGCTGATCATGCTCGGCACCACCCCCGCGCCCGGCGCGCCGGCGGCACGGAGCCCGGCCCACCCGCTACCTGACCACCGTTTTGGTCGACTCACGCACCACCAGTTCCGGCTCGAACACCACGGTCTGCCGTGCCGGTGGCGCGGTGTCCTCCGTCGTCTCGGCGATGAGCAGCGTGGCCGCCCTGTGGCCGAGTCGCCGCGCGGGTTGCCGCACCGACGTCAGCGGCACCGCCGCCGCTCCCGCGAACTCGATGTCGTCGTAGCCGACGATCGCCAGTTCCTCCGGCACGCGCACGCCCGAGCTGACCATCGCCTGTAGCACGCCCAGTGCCAGCAGGTCGTTGGCGCAGAACACGGCGGTGGGGCGCGGGCTCATGCCGAGCAGACGCGCGCCCGCGTCCCGTCCGGACGCCACGTCCAGATCGTTCGTCTCCAGCACGGAGAGCCGGGCCGCCGAGTCCGCCAGCACCGACCGCACGCCCGCCTCGCGGTCGCGGCACTGGGCCAGGATCTGCGGGCCGTTGACCAGCGCGATCTCCCGGTGCCCGCGTTCCACCAGGTGCCGGGCGGCCAGCGCGCCACCGGCCACGTCGTCCACCGACACCGAGCTCGCCTCGTCCGCGGGCACCCTGCGGTCCACGAACACGTACGGGATCTCGTTGCGGCGGAAGGTCTCCAGCGCCACGCCCGAGGTGTCCACCGGACTGAGCAGCACGCCACGGACACGCTGCTCGGCCAGCATCGACAGGTACGACTGCTCACGGTCGGCCTGCTGACCGCTGTCGCACGTGATCACGTGCAGACCCTCGTCGTGTGCGGCCTGCTCGGCGCCGCGGGCGATGTCGACGAAGAACGGGTTGCCGAGGTCGAGCACCACGAGCGCGAGGATGCGGCTGCGGCCCGCGCGCAGCTGGCGTGCCGACTCGTCGCGCACGTACCCCAGCTCCTGGATCGCCGTCAGCACGCGCGATCGGGTGGTGGCCGACACCAGGTGCGGCCGGTTGACCACATTGGACACCGTGCCCACCGAGACCCCGGCTCGCCGGGCGACATCCTTGATACCGACCATGGACCCCTCGCTCGCTGCGCCGGCCTGCGTCGGCGCAGCCTATCACCGTATGAAACGATTCACCCGCTCGTGGGACAGGCCGTTTCACGGGTCCGGCCGCCGGGTACACCCGGGCGGTGACGAAAGGACCGAGTCTGCGGGCGCGCCTGTTCAAGGCGCAACTCAGGCTGACGCGTGCCAAGGGCACGTATGCGGACCTGGACGCGCTGCACGAGAGCATCGAACAGCGGACGCCCGCCGAGGAGATCCAGCCACCGGCCGCCCTGTGGCGCAGGCTCGACGTGACTCGTACCGTCGTGCGCGACAGGCCCTGCTTCACCCTGGCACCGAAGGCGCCGACCAGCAGCAAGCACGTGCTCTACTTCCACGGCGGCGCCTACGTCCACGAGATCCAGCGGGACCACTGGAGGTTCTTCTCGCGACTCATCGACCGCACCGGCTGCACCGTCACGGTCCCGGTCTACCCGCTCGCGCCGCAGTACCAGGCCGCCGAGACGGTCGCCATGATCAAGGACGCCTACGACCACTTCCTCGCCGGACGCGACTCCGGCGACCAGATCATCATGGGCGACTCCGCGGGCGGCGCCCTCGCCCTCGTGCTGTCCGAGGCGCTGGAGGAGGCCGGGCGTCCCCAGCCCGACGAGCTCGTGCTCATCTGCCCGTGGCTGGACATCACCGTCTCCGACCCCACGCAGCCGGACATCGACCGCAGGGACCCGTACCTGGCCATCGCCGGGCTGCGCGAGGCGGGCCGGCTGTACCGCAACGACGACCTGGACCCGAAGGATCCGCTGGTCAGTCCCCTCTACGGCCCGCTGTCGAACCTGGGGAGGGTGAGCGTGTTCGTCGGGACGGACGACGTGCTGCTCGCCGACGCGCGCAGGCTGCGGCAACGCGCCCGTGACGAGGGTGTGGAGCTGGAGTACTACGAGTACCCCGGCATGTTCCACGCCTGGCTGCTGGCCGACCTGCCCGAGGGCCGCGACGCGGCGGAGCGGATCGCGCACATCGTGAGCCGCGTGCGGCACAACGGACGCACCGCGTCGTCGGCGTGGTCGGCCCGCTCCGACGGAGTCCCGTCCGCCTGACCGGCGCAGACACGCAGGGCCATTGCCCGGCTACACACGAGCACGCTACCGTGCTCCCTGCCCAAGAGCTGGAAGGTAGGGAATTGCGCGGTTTGCGAACATCGCGGGAGCGTTCCGCGGCATCGGCGCCGCCGCACCGCCCGGCCATCGACCCCACTCACTTCCGCCGCACGATGGGCCGGTTCACCAGTGGCGTCACCGTCGTCACCACCGTGGAGAGCGGCCACGTGCACGGGATGACGGCCAACGGCTTCCTCTCGGTGTCACTCGAGCCACCGCTGGTGCTGGTCTCCCTCGGCCGCGCCTCGAAGATGGCCGCGCTGCTCGCCCGCACTGGGCGCTACGGCGTGAGCGTGCTCTCCGACCGCCAGCAACTGCACTCCGTGCACTTCGCGGGCAAGCCCGTCCCGGGCCTGGCACCGGATTTCGAGTTCACCGACGGCCTGGCGTTCCTGCCCGGCTCGATGGCCCGCATCGGCTGTGACGTCGTGGACACGCACGAGGCGGGCGACCACATCCTCTACATCGGACACGTGACCCACCTCGCGCACTCCGACGGCGAGCCGCTGGTGTTCTTCACCGGCTCCTACCGGGCACTGCACACCGACATCGACGAAGGCTTCTTCACCTACTGACCCGGCTACCGCCCCGGGATCCGCTGCGAGACAAGGAGTTCGTTCATGGACGGAATCGGAATCGTCGGCGCGGGCGTGGCCGGTCTGCATCTCGGCCTGTTGCTGCGCCGGCACGAGGTGCCCGTGACGATCTACAGCGATCGCACCGCGGAGCAGCTGTCGGGCGGCCGGTTGCCCAACACGGTCGCCCACCACCACGTCACCGTCGAACGCGAACGGCGGCTCGGTGTGGATCACTGGGACATCGGCGAGTACGGGTACTTCGGGCACCACCACTACATCGGAGGGCCGTCGCCGCTGCGCTTCCCCGGCTTCTTCGCCGCGCCGTCGCGTGCCCTCGACTACCGGATCTACCTGCCGCGGCTGCTGGAGGACTTCCTCTCGCGCGGCGGCGGCTTCGAGGTGCGGCCGGTGCAGCCCGCCGACGTGGTGACGCTGTCGGAACGCCACGACCTCGTCGTGATCGCCTCCGGGCGCGGCAGCATGGGCACCGTGTTCCCGCGCAGGGCCGACCGGTCGCCGTACGACACCCCGCAGCGCAGGCTCTGCGCGGGGCTGTACGAGGGTGTGGCGCCCACGGACCCGAAGGGGGTGACGATGAGCATCTCGCCGGGCCACGGCGAGCTGCTGGAGATTCCCATGTACTCCTTCGCAGGACACGTCACCGCACTGCTGTTCGAGGCGGTGCCGGGCGGCGACCTGGAGGAGCTCGCGGACGCGGACCACGACGAGGATCCCGCGGCGTTCCACAAGCTGGTGCTCGGCAAGGTCGAGCAGCACCACCCGACGGTGTTCGAGCGCATCGAGCCCGGCCGGTTCCGGCTCACCAGCCCGCAGGACCTGCTGCAGGGCAGTGTCGTGCCCACCGAGCGCGAGGACTACATCCGGCTGCCCAACGGCCGCTACACCGTGGCCGTCGGCGACGTGCACACGGTGGTGGACCCGGTCGTCGGCCAGGGCGCCAACTGTGCCTCCTACTCGGCGTGGGAGCTGGGGCAGACCATCCTGGCCGACCAGAACTTCGACGAGCGGTTCTGCCGGAAGGTCGCGCGGCGCAGGCAGGACCGCGTGCAGTCCACCTCGGACTGGACGAACCTGATGATCCGCACCCCGCCGCCCCAGCACCTGCTGGAACTGCTCGGTGCGATGTCGGAACACCAGGCGGTCGCCGACGAGTTCACCGACAACTTCAGCTACCCCGAGCGGCAGTGGGACGTGCTGGCCACGCCCGAGCGCACGCGCAACCACCTCGCCCGGCACGGCATCGGCGGCTGAGCCAGGCTCACCAGCGGTGGATGTGCTGGTGAACCCACCTGCGCAGCACGTCCGCGCGGGCCGTCGTCTCCTCGGACTCGTGCGGGCAGGCGGGGCCGCCGACCTCGGTGGCGACCAGCTCGAACCGGCCGTGGCCGCGCTCGGTGAAGAGCGGCGCACCCGAGTCGTAGGGGCACGCGCTGACGGAGCGCTGCGGCAGGTGCCCGGTGACGTAGAGGTGGTGCTCGTCGTGCCGCGTGACCGTGAACCGTCCCGTCTGCATCCGGTCGGGCCGGTGCGCGAGGTCCGCGGTGCTGTCGGCCGAGCCCCAGCCGACGAGCCGGACGACGTCGCCCTCGGCGGGCGCCGTCGCGCTGATCCGCAGCGGCCTGATGCCGGGAACCGGCTCCGCGAGCTTGGCCAGTGCCACGTCGGTGTCGTCAGCCTGCACGACCTCGACCACCTCGCGCCGTACCCCGCCGGTGCCGGAGAGCGTGGCCTGCCCCGCCGTCGCGATCACCGGGTAGTGCGGCGCGCCGTTGATCCGGTTGCGCGCGCCGTCGTGGAAGCAGTGCCCCGCGCTGATGATCCACTGTGTCGAGATCAGCGCGGCCGAGCACGCGCTGGCGTAGGTCGTACCGTTCGGCCTGGTGATCTCGGGCATCGAGAGCGAGACCGAGAACCGGTACCTGCCGTCGGGAACGTCCTCACCGTTCGCGACGGCCTGCGCGGGCACGCCCGGTAGCAGTGTCAGTGCGGTGACGGCGGCGAGCGCCGCCGCGCCCCGAAGTCGGCGAAACACCGGAATGACCCCCAAGTCTGTCGATTCTTGACAGGGTCACCCTAGCGAGTGAGTACGTCAGCCGGCGGTGGACTCCCGCACCACCAGCTCGGGCTTGAACATGACCTGCTGGTGGGCGTGCGTCCGCGGGTGGTCGCACTCCTCGACCAGCAGCTGCGCGGCGGCCCTGCCGATCTGCTGGGTCGGCTGCCGGATCGACGTCAGCGGCACGGCCGCGTCGGCGGCGAACTCGATGTCGTCGTAGCCGACGATCGCCAGGTCCTCCGGCACGCGCCTGCCCGAGGACAGGGCCGCGCGCAGCACACCGAGCGCCATCAGGTCGTTGGCGCAGAACACCGCACCCACCTCGTCGTCGCGGGCGAAGCGGGCGCGGGCCGCGTCGTAGGCGGTACGTGCGTTCATGGCCCGCTCCTCGATGACCTCGATCGCCGTGTCCGGGTCGTGCCCGGCCGCTGCGACGGCCCGGCGCAGGCCCGCGAGCCGGTCGGCGCACTGCCGCAGGCTGAGCGGCCCGGTGACGTGGAGGATCCGCGCGTGGCCGAGGCTCAGCAGGTGCGCGCCGGCCAGCTCGCCGCCGACGACGTCGTCCACCGCCACCGAGCAGCAGTTCACCCGCGGATCGTGCCGGTCGACGAGCACCGTCGGCGTGCCGCGCCTGCGCAGCGCGTCGAGCCGTTCGGAGCCGACCTCCACCGGCGTGATGAGCACGCCGCGCACCCGCTGCTCCTCCAGCACCTGCAGGTAGCGGTTCTCGCGGGCGGTCTGGTCGTCGGAGTTGCACAGCACGACGGCGTAGCCGAGCTCGTCGGCGACCTGCTCGACGCCTCTGGCCACCTCGTGGAAGAACGGGTTGGCCAGGTCGAGCACGATGAGCCCGAGCGAGCGGCTGGTACCTGCCCTGAGCTGGGCGGCGGAGGAGTTGCGGACGAAGCCGAGCGCGGAGATGGCGGCGAGCACCGTGGCTCTTGTGCTCTCGGCGACCCGCTCCGGATGGTTGAGCACATTGGACACCGTGCCCACCGAGACGCCCGCGCGCTCGGCGACGTCCTTGATGCTCGGCGACATGGCTGTCCTCGCATGGTCTGAAACGGTTCACCCGATTCGGGGCCGCCGGTGGCCCCGAGCCGCGCGGCGCGGTAGTCAGAGGATACCCCGGTCTCGCCGCGCGATCGTGACCATGCCGCACGTCAGCGGGTCTTGACTGGTCTGGCTCCGCTGCCTTACTTTGAGCGCCACTCGTGGAATGAAACGTTTCACGATCTCCAGTGAAGGAGGCCATCGTGGGAGCACCGGAGCACCCCTCCGCGCCGCTGCTCGAGCTCAGGAACGTCAGCAAGTCGTTCCAGGCGGTCAGGGCGCTGCGCGGAGTGTCGCTGGCCCTGCGCGCCGGAGAGGTCCACGCGCTCGCCGGCGAGAACGGGGCCGGGAAGTCGACCGTGGTGCGTGTCATCGGCGGTGAGCACCAGCCCGACAGCGGCGAGGTGCTCCTCGACGGCGAGACCGTGCGGTTCTCCTCGCCGCGCGAGGCGCAGCAGCGCGGTGTCGCGGTCATCCACCAGGAGCCCATCCAGTTTCCCGACCTGTCGGTGGCCGAGAACGTCTTCATGGGCCGCCAGCCGCTGCGGCCCGGCAGGCGCATCGACCGGCGGGCGATGACCAGGCGTGCCGCCGAGGTGTTCGCGCAACTCGGCGTGCCGATCGACCCGGTCCGCCAGACGCGGGGCCTTTCGATCGCCGACCAGCAGATCATCGAGATCGCCAAGGCACTCGTGGCCGACGCGCGGATCATCGTCATGGACGAGCCCACCGCGGCCCTGTCTGCCGTGGAGGCCGAGCGGCTGTTCCGGGTCGCGCGCGGGCTCGCCGAGCGCGGCGCCGCGCTGCTGTTCATCTCCCACCGGCTCGACGAGATGTACGCCCTGTGTGACCGCGTCACCGTGCTGCGCGACGGCGCGTTCGTCACCACCGAGCGGATGGCCGACATCGACCACGACACGCTCGTGCGCCGCATGGTCGGCCGCTCCGTCGAGCAGCTCTTTCCCAAGCGCGACACCGAAGCCGGTGAGGAGGTGCTCGTCGTCGACGGTCTCACGCGCGCCGGCGTGTACCGCGACATCTCGTTCTCCGTGCGCAAGGGCGAGATCGTCGGCCTCGCCGGGCTCGTCGGGTCCGGACGGTCCGAAGTGGTCAGAGCGATCTTCGGTGTGGACGAGCGCGATGCGGGCAGCGTCACCGTCAACGGCGAGCCGCTGCCCGCGGGCAGGCCGCGCACCGCCATCGAGCGGGGCGTCGCCCTCGTTCCCGAGGACCGCAGGGAACAGGGCCTCGTGCTGGAGCTGTCGATCGAGCGCAACGCCAGCCTCGCCCGGCTGCACCAGGTGTCCCCGGGCGGGATCACCCGGCGCAGCAAGGAAAGCGAGCTCGCCGGGACATGGGGCGAGCGGCTCGCGCTGAAGTTCGGCAGGCTCTCCGATTCCGTCAGCACGCTCTCCGGCGGCAACCAGCAGAAGGTCGTGCTCGGCAAGTGGCTGGCCACCGAGCCGTCGGTGCTCATCGTCGACGAACCAACCCGCGGCATCGACATCGGCGCCAAGGTCGAGGTGCACGCGCTGCTGTCCGACCTGGCCGCGCAGGGCATGGCCGTGCTGCTGATCTCGTCGGAACTGCCCGAGGTGCTCGGTATGGCCGACCGCGTACTGGTGATGCACGAGGGACGGCTGACGGCCGAGCTGTCCCGGGACGAAGCGACAGAGGAGTCCGTCATGTACGCGGCCACCGGTAACGGGAGGCAGGGGAGCGCAGCATGAGCAGGCTTCGCGAGGTCCTCTCCGGGCGTGAGCTGAGCATCGTGCTCGCGCTCGTCGTCGTGGTGGCCGTGACCACCGCGGTGAACCCGTCCTTCCTCAACGCGCAGGGCGTGCACGACCTGTTCCTCAACGCCTCGATCATCGCCCTGCTGGCCATCGGCCAGACCCTGCTGGTCATCACCCGCAACATCGACCTGTCGGTCGGCTCGGTGATGGGCCTGACGGCCTACCTGTCCGGCCAGATGTTCATCGCCGACCAGGGGACGCCGACCATCGTCGTGGTGCTCGCCGGGATGGCGCTCGGCGCGGCGTGCGGCGCGTTCAACGGCGCGCTCGTGGCCATCGCCAAGGTGCCCGCCCTGGTGGTCACCCTCGGTACGCTCTACGTCTTCCGCGGCATCGACTACGGCTGGGCCAGCGCCACCGGGGTGCACCAGATCAACGCCGACCAGATGTCGCCGAGCTTCCTGTCCTTCGGCAGCGGCTCCGTCCTCGGCATCCCCCACCTGACGCTGATCGCGCTCGTGGCACTCGTCATCGCCGCCTACGCGCTGCACAACTGGCGGTCCGGCCGCGAGCTGTACGCCATCGGCTCCAACCCGCACGCGGCCCGGCTGGCCGGTATCCCGGCGGGTCGCAGGGTGTTCACGGCGTTCGTGCTCTCCGGTGCCCTCGTCGGGCTCGCGGGGGTGCTGCACGCCTCCTACTTCGGCACGATCAACGCCTCGGTGGGCACCGGCAAGGAACTGGCGGTCGTGGCCGCCGTCGTGGTCGGTGGCGTCGCGATCTTCGGCGGCAGCGGCACGGTGCTCGGTGCCGTGCTGGGTGCCCTGCTGCTCACCACGATCACCGGTGCGCTGCCCATTCTCGGGGTCCCGGCGTTCTGGCAGCGGGCCGTCGACGGTGCCGCGCTGCTGCTGGCGATCTCGCTCGACCGCGCCGTGATGCTGCGACTAGCCGAACGTCTCCGCAAGGAGAGGAGCCTGCGCCGTGCGTGAGAAGCTCTTTCGCTGGGAGTCCATCCTCGTGCTGCTGTGCGTCGCGGTGTTCGCGTGGGGCTCGGCCAGCACCCCTGGCTTCGCCGAAGCCGACAACGTCAGCTTCCTGCTGCTCGACTACACCGAGGTCGCGCTGCTCGCACTCGCGCTGCTGCCGATCATCCTCACCGGACAGATCGACCTCTCGGTGGCCTCGATCATCGGCTTCTGCTCGGCGCTGACCGGGGTGCTGTGGAACGCGGGCATGCCCTTCGAGACCATCGTGCCGATCGTGCTGGTGGCCGGTGCCGTACTCGGCTCGCTCAACGCGGCGCTCATCGTCAGGTTCGGGCTGCCCGCGCTCGCCGTCACCATCGGCACGCTCGGGCTCTACCGGGGCCTGGCGTACGTGGTGCTCGGCGACGGTGCGGTGACCGGTTTCCCGGAGAACTACCGCCCGATCGCCGCGGACAACCTGGGTGGCACGTTCCTGCCTTACGCCACGCTGCTGGTGCTGATCGTCGGCGTGCTCGTCGCGGTCGTGGTGCACCACACGCCGGTCGGCCGCTCCCTCTACGCCATCGGGCTCGGGGAGCAGACGGCCCGCTTCTCCGGCATCCGCGTCGACCGCATCAAGTTCACGCTCTACATCGTCTCCGGCGTGCTGTGTGCGATCGCCTCGCTGATCTACACGCTGCGCTACAACAGCGCCCGCGCCGACAACGCCTACGGCATGGAGCTCATCGCGGTGGCCGCGGTACTGCTCGGCGGCGTGTCGATCTTCGGAGGCCGGGGCACCGTGTTCGGCGTCGCGAGCGCCCTGCTGCTGATGGCCGGGCTGCGCAACGTGCTGTTCCTCAACGACGTGACCAACGAGATCCAGAACGTGATCAACGGCCTGCTGCTGATCGTCTCGGTCCTGGTGCCCGTTGTCGCGAACCTGATCCGCAGGCGGCGCAACCCGGCGCCCGCCGCGGAACCGGGACCCCCACCCCAGGAAACCCTGCCAGACCCCGTGGGGGCGACCGCTGCCCACGGTACCCCCGAGGAGGACCAAAGATGATCACCTCACTGCAGAGAAGGAAGCGTGCCGCGCTCGCGGTGACGAGCGCAGGTCTGGTGGCCGCGCTGATCGCAGGCTGCGGTGGCACGACGAAGGGCTCGGACGCCGCGTCCGACAGCGGCGGCTCCGGCACCGAGAAGACGGCCGATCCGAACGCCCCCATCAAGGAGGGCCTGAAGATCGCCTTCCTGCCCAAGGAGATCGACAACCCGTACGAGAACATCGTCGACAAGGGCGGAATCGCCGCGGTCGAGGAGCTCAAGGGCACCGGCAAGGAGGTCGGCCCCTCCGACGCGTCGGCGTCGTCGCAGGTCTCCTACATCAACACGCTGGTGCAGCAGAACCAGGACGCGATCGTCATCGCGGCCAACGACCCGAACGCCGTCGCGCCCGCGCTGAAGGACGCGATGGACAAGGGCATAGCCGTGGTGAGCTACGACTCCGACGCCGCGGTGGACGCCCGCCAGGTGTTCGTCAACCAGGCCGACTCCGAGGACATCGGCCGCTCGCAGATCAAGATGGTCTCCGAGCAGATCGGCGGCAAGGGCAAGATCGCGATCCTGTCGGCGACGCCCAACGCGACGAACCAGAACACCTGGATCGAGTACATGAAGGACGAGCTCACCAAGCCCGAGTACAAGGACATCCAGCTCGTCAAGGTGGCCTACGGTGACGACGACGACCAGAAGTCGTTCCAGGAGACCCAGGCGCTGCTGAAGTCCATTCCGGACCTCAAGGCGATCGTCTCGCCGACCACGGTCGGCATCTCGGCCGCGGCGCGCTACATCTCCTCGTCGCCGTACAAGGGCAAGGTCGTGCTCACCGGTCTCGGCACGCCGAACCAGATGCGCCAGTTCGTCAAGGATGGCACGGTGAAGGAGTTCGCGCTGTGGGACCCGGAGCAGCTCGGCTACCTGGCCGGCTACGCCGCGGCCGCACTGGCCTCGGGGCAGATCACCGGCAAGGAGGGTGAGGTGCTCAAGGCGGGTGAGCTCGGCGAGCGCACCATCGGCAAGAACGGCGAGATCATCCTCGGCCCGCCGACGGTGTTCAACGCCGACAACATCGACGACTACAACTTCTGACGCAGGGCGGGCGGTGGGCGCCCTGCCTGAGCGCCCACCGCCCCCGGCACGGCAAGGGGCTCGCACATGGAACGCCCGACCGCGAGGCGTGTCTGTTTCCTGCTGAAGGTGAAGGCCGACCGGATGGACGAGTACCGGCGGCGGCACGCCGAGGTGTGGCCGGAGATGCTCGCCGCGCTGCGCGAGACCGGCTGGCGGAACTACTCGCTGTTTCTCGCACCGGACGGCCTGCTCGTCGGCTACTTCGAAACCGAGGACCTCGACGCGGCCCTGCGGGGCATGGCCGCCACGGACGTCAACGCCCGCTGGCAGGCCGAGATGGCGCCGTTCTTCGAAAGCCTCGACGGCAGGCCCGACGAGGGCATCGCGCCGCTGACCGAGGTCTTCCACCTCGACTGACACCGACCACCCGGGAGGGACCCAATGACCGACCACTCGGCCGTCAAGGCCGCGCTGCGCACGCAGCACATCGAAACCCCCTCGTGGGCCTTCGGCAACTCCGGAACCCGCTTCAAGGTCTTCGCCCAGGAGGGCATTCCCCGCGACGCCTACGAGAAGATCGACGACGCCGCCACCGTCCACCGGTTCACCGGTGTCGCCCCCAGCGTGGCCGTGCACATCCCGTGGGACAGGGTGGACGACTACGCCGATCTGGCCCGGCACGCCAAGGAGGCGGGCGTAACGATCGGCGCCGTGAACCCCAACGTGTTCCAGGACGACGACTACCGCCTGGGCAGCCTCTGCAACCCGGACCCCGCCGTGCGGCGCAAGGCGCTGGACCACCTGCTCGAATGCGTCGACATCATGGACGTCACCGGCTCGCGGGACCTGTCGGTGTGGCTGGCCGACGGCCTCAACTACCCCGGCCAGGACTCCATCGCCGACCGGCAGGCCCGCCTGGAGGAGGCGCTGGCCGCCGTCTACGAGCGACTCGGTGAGCGGCAGCGGATGCTGCTGGAGTACAAGTTCTTCGAGCCCGCCTTCTACGCCACGGACGTGCCCGACTGGGGCACCAGCTACGCCCACTGCATCGAGCTGGGCGAGCGGGCGCAGGTGCTCGTGGACACCGGTCACCACGCTCCCGGCACGAACATCGAGTTCATCGTCGCGTTCCTGCTGCGCAAGCGCAGGCTCGGCGGCTTCCACTTCAACTCCCGCTTCTACGCCGACGACGACCTGATGGTCGGCGCGGCCGACCCCTACCAGCTGTTCCGCATCATGGTCGAGATCGTGCTCGGCGGCGGGCTCGACGCCTCGGCGGGAGTGGCGTTCATGCTCGACCAGTGCCACAACATCGAGCCGAAGATCCCGGCGCTGATCCGCTCGGTGATGAACGTGCAGGAGGCCACCGCCAAGGCGCTGCTCGTGGACGCCGGCGCGCTGCGGGCCGCCCAGGCCGACGGCGACGTGCTCGGCGCCAACGCCGTGCTCGTCGACGCCTTCTCCACCGACGTGCGCCCGCTGCTGGCCGAGCTGCGCGACGAGATGGGCCTCGACCCCGACCCGATCGCCGCCTACCGCCGCAGCGGCCACGCCGAGAAGATCCGCGCCGAACGTGTTGGCGGCAGCGCCGCCGGATGGGGAGCCTGAGCACCATGACCAGCCAACCGCATCCCGCCGTCGCCGAGCTGCTCGCGCGCTCGCACGAGCTCGGAGCCGACCGGAGGAACACCAACTACGCGGGCGGCAACGCCTCGGCCAAGGGCACCGCCACAGACCCGGCCACCGGCGATGACGTCGACCTGATGTGGGTGAAGGGCTCGGGCGGCGACCTGGGCACCCTCACCGAGGCCGGGCTCGCCGTGCTGCGGCTCGACCGGATGCGCGCGCTCGTCGACGTCTACCCCGGCGAGGAGCGCGAGGACGAGATGGTCGCCGCGTTCGACTACTGCCTGCACGGCAAGGGCGGCGCCGCGCCGAGCATCGACACCGCCATGCACGGCCTCGTCGATGCGCCGCACGTCGACCACCTGCACCCCGACTCGGGCATCGCGATCGCCACCGCCGTCGACGGCGAGGAGCTGACCCGCACGGTGTTCGGCGAGCGCGTGGTGTGGGTGCCGTGGCGGCGGCCGGGCTTCCAGCTCGGCCTCGACATCGCCGCGATCAAGGCCGAGAACCCGCGGGCCATCGGCTGCGTCCTCGGCGGGCACGGCATCACGGCGTGGGGCGCCTCGAGCGAGCAGTGCCGGCGCAACTCCCTGGAGATCATCCGCACCGCCGAGGCCTACCTCGCCGAGCACGGCGATCCGGAGCCGTTTGGCCCGGTGCTGCCCGGCTACGAGCCGCTGCCCGACGCGGACCGGCGGGCCCGCGCGGCCGAGTTGTTCCCCGTGCTGCGCGGGCTCGCTTCCACCGACGCGCCGCAGCTGGGCCACTTCACCGACTCGGCCGAGGTGCTGGAGTTCCTGTCCAGACAGAAGCACCCGGCGCTGGCCGCGCTCGGCACGTCGTGCCCCGATCACTTCCTGCGCACCAAGGTCGCCCCGCTCGTGGTGGACCTGCCCGCCACCGCGCCGCTGGAGCAGGTCATAGAGCGGGTCAGGGACCTGCACGCCACCTACCGCGAGGAGTACGCCGCCTACTACCAGCGGCACGCCACCGCCGACTCGCCGCCGATGCGCGGCGCGGACCCGGCGATCGTGCTGGTGCCGGGCGTGGGCATGTTCAGCTTCGGCCGCGACAAGCAGACCGCGCGCGTGGCGGGCGAGTTCTACGTCAACGCCATCAACGTCATGCGCGGCGCCGAGTCGGTGTCGACGTACGCGCCGATCCCGGAGTCGGAGAAGTTCCGCATCGAGTACTGGGAGCTGGAAGAGGCCAAGCTGCGGCGCATGCCCAAGCCCAAGCCGCTCGCCACGCGGATCGCGCTCGTCACCGGGGGTGGCTCCGGGATCGGCAGGGCCATCGCGCAGCGGCTGGCCGCCGAGGGCGCGTGTGTGGCCGTCGCCGACCGCGACGCCGAGGCGGCCGCGAAGGTCGCCGGGGAGATCGGCAACGCCGACAGGGCGGTGGCCGTGGCCGTCGACGTCACCGACGAGGACGCCGTGGCCGAGGCGGTGGCCGCCACGTCGCTGGCCTTCGGCGGCGTCGACCTGGTGGTCAACAACGCCGGGCTGTCGATCTCCAAGCCGCTGCTGGAGACCAGCACGCGCGACTGGGACCTGCAGCACGACGTGATGGCGCGCGGCTCGTTCCTGGTCTCGCGCGAGGCGGCCAGGGCGATGATCGCGCAGGGCCTCGGCGGCGACATCGTCTACATCGCCAGCAAGAACGGCGTGTTCGCCGGGCCGAACAACATCGCCTACGGCGCCACGAAGGCCGACCAGGCGCACCAGGTGCGCCTGCTGGCCGCGGAGCTGGGCGAGTACGGCATCCGGGTCAACGGCGTGAACCCGGACGGGGTGGTGCGCGGGTCGGGGATCTTCGCCTCCGGCTGGGGCGCCCAGCGGGCCGCCGTGTACGGCGTGCCCGAGGAGGAGCTGGGCGCCTTCTACGCCCAGCGCACGCTGCTCAAGCGGGAGGTACTGCCCGAGCACGTCGCCAACGCGGTGTTCGCGCTCACCTCGGGCGAGTTGTCCCACACCACGGGCCTGCACATCCCGGTCGATGCCGGTGTCGCGGCCGCGTTCCTGCGGTGACGAAGGAGTCCCCATGACGTCCAACACCAAGCGCAGGCCGACGATCGGCCTCGTCGCGGGCGGGCTCGGCGCGTACTGGCCGCAGTTTCCCGACCTGCTGCCGACGCTGAAGCGCTCGTCGGCCTACGTCAGCGAGCGCATCGCGGGCTACGACGCCGAGATCGTCGACGTCGGCTTCATCTCCGACGCCCAGGAGGGCGCCGCCGCGGCGGAGAAGCTGCGGGCGGCGGGCTGCGACCTGATCGTCGGCTTCCTCACCACGTACATGACGGCCACGATGCTGATGCCGATCGCGCAGCGCAGCGGTGCCCCGGTGCTGCTGATCAACCTGCAGCCGACCGAGTCGATGGACCACGCGAGCGTCGACACCGGGCAGTGGCTGGCCTACTGCGGCGCGTGCCCGCTGCCGGAGATGGCCAACGCCTTCCGCAGGGCGGGTGTCGAGTTCCGCAGCGTGTCGGGCCATCTGCGCGACGAGCGGGCGTGGGCCAGGATCGAGAACTGGATCTCGGCCGCGTCGGTGCGCACGGTCCTGCGCCACGGCAGGCACGGCCTGATGGGCCACCTCTACCCGGGCATGTACGACGTGTCGACGGATCTGACGATGGTGAGCGCCCACTTCGGCGGGCACGTCGAGGTGCTGGAGTTCGACGACCTGCGCGTCCGGGTCGAGCGGGTGACGGACGCGGAGGTGGCGGAGAAGGTCGCCGAGGCGGAGTCGGTGTTCGAGCTCGACGCCTCGGTGAACCGCGAGGACCTGGAGTGGGGCGCGAAGGTGGCGGTCGGGCTCGACCGGCTGGTCGCCGACTTCGACCTGGACAGCCTCGCCTACTACCACCGCGGCCTCGACGGCGAGCTGCACGAGCGGCTCGGCGCGGGGATGATCCTCGGCGCGAGCCTGCTCACCGCGCGCGGCATCCCCGCGGCCGGAGAGTACGAGCTGCGCACCAGCCTGGCGATGCTGATCATGGACGTGCTCGGCGCGGGCGGTTCGTTCACCGAGCTGCAGGCACTGGACTTCCAGCGCGGCCACGTCGAGATGGGCCACGACGGTCCCGCACACCTGGCGATCAGCGCCACGAAGCCGCTGCTGCGGGGCCTTGGCGTCTACCACGGCAAGCGCGGCTGGGGCGTGTCCGTGGAGTTCGACGTCGCGCACGGGCCGGTGACGCTGCTCGGAGTCGGGCAGGACCACCACGGGCGGTACTCGCTGATCGTGTCGGAGGGCGAGGTGGTCGACGGTCCGCTGATGAAGATCGGCAACACCACCAGCCGGGTCGACTTCGGCCGCGACCCCGGCGAGTGGACCGACGAGTGGTCGGCCAGCGGCGTCGCGCACCACTGGGCGCTCGGCGTCGGGCATCGTGCCGCGCGGTTGCGTGCGGTGGCGAGCCTGCTGGACGTGCCGGTCGTCGAGGTCTGAGCTCATGCCCGCGTTCGTAGCCGTCGACCTGGGGGCCACCAGCGGCCGCGTCATGCTCGGCGACGTCCGCGGCGGCGAGATCACGCTGACCGAGGTGCGCCGGTTTCCCACCGGCCCGCGCGAGCGGCCCGGCGGGGGCCTGCGGTGGGACGTCGACGAGATGTACGGCGAGATCCTGGCCGGGCTGCGCGACACCGCCGACGCGCACCCGGTGTCGATCGGCATCGACTCGTGGGCGGTGGACTACGGCCTGATCGGCCCGGACGGCACGCTCGACGGTGACGTGCGCTGCTACCGCGACCCGCGCACCGCCGGGATGGCGCAGCGGCTGCGGGAGAGCGTGGACGACGCCACGCTGTACCGGATCACCGGGCTGCAGTACCTGCCGTTCAACACGATCTACCAGCTGCTCGCCGAACCACCGGATCGCCTTGTCGACAAAACGATGTTGCTGTTGCCGGATCTGATCGGTTACTGGCTGACCGGGGAGCAGGGCGCCGAGGTGACCAACGCGTCCACCACCGCCCTGCTCGACGCGACCACGCGGCAGTGGTCGGCCGAGTTGCTGGAGCGTACGCCGATCCCGGGCACGCTGCTGCCGCCGCTGCGCCTGCCCGGCACGCGGATCGGCGAGGGCCCTGGCGGCACGCCGGTGGTGGCGGTGGCGTCGCACGACACCGCCTCCGCGGTGGCCGCCGTGCCCGCCTCGGGCGAGCGGTTCGGCTACATCTCGTGTGGCACGTGGTCGCTCGTCGGGCTGGAGCTGCCCTCGCCGGTGCTCACCGAGGCCGCGCGCGAGGCCAACTTCACCAACGAGGCCGGTATCGACGGCACCGTACGGTTCCTGCGCAACACCATGGGGCTGTGGCTGCTCAGCGAGTCGATGCGAGTCTGGCGGGAGCAGGGCCTGGACATGAGGCTCTCCGACGTGCTCGCGCAGGCCATGGCGGAACCGGCGTTCAGGTCCATCGTGGATCCCGACTCGCCCGAGTTCCTGCCGCCCGGTGACATGCCCGCGCGCATCGCCGCGGCGTGTGCCGGGTCGGGGCAGCCGGTGCCGCAGAGCCCGCCCGCCGTGGCGCGCACGATCCTCGAGTCACTGGCGGTGGCACACGCCGCGTCGCTGCGCACCGCATCCCGGCTGTCGGGCCGGGAGCTGGAGGTGGTGCACCTGGTGGGCGGCGGCGCGCTCAACGAACCGCTGTGCCAGTTCACCGCCGACGCGTGCGGGCTGCCGGTGCTGGCCGGCCCGGTGGAGGCCAGCGCACTCGGCAACGTGTTCGTGCAGGCCAGGGCCGCCGGCGTGGTGGCGGACGCGCCGGTGGCCGCGCCGCTGGCCCGCTACGAGCCGCGTGGTGGCACCGCCGCGTGGGAGTCGGCGGCCCGGCGGGTGGGTTTGCGATGAGCCGGCCGAGGGTGGCGCTGTTCGCCACCTGCCTCACCGACACGCTGTACCCGGACACCGCCAAGGCGATGCTGCGGCTGCTGGAACGGCTCGGCTGCGAGGTGGACTTCCCGCAGGAGCAGACGTGCTGCGGGCAGCTGCACTTCAACACCGGCTACCCCGGCTACGCCAGGCCGCTGGCCCGCGACTACGCCAGGATCTTCGACGGCTACGACTACGTGGTCGCGCCGTCCGGCTCGTGCGGCGGCATGGTCCGCGAGATCCACCCCGGGCTGTGCGGTCCGAGCCTCGCCGTGGAGCGCACCTACGAGCTGAGCGAGTTCCTCGTCGACGTGCTCGGCGTGGAGGACGTCGGCGCGTACTTCCCCTACCGGGTCACCTACCACCCGACCTGCCACTCGCTGCGGATGCTCGGGGTCGGCGAGAAGCCGCTGCGGCTGCTGCGTGCCGTCACGGGGCTGGAACTGGTCGAGCTGCCGCAGGCCGAGCAGTGCTGCGGCTTCGGCGGCACGTTCGCGCTGAAGAACGCCGAGACCTCCACGGCGATGCTGGCGGACAAGATGCGCTCCGTGCAGGACACGGCGGCGCAGGTGCTGACGGCGGGCGACAACTCCTGCCTGATGCACATCGGCGGCGGCCTGTCGCGGCTGCGCACCGGGGTGCGCACGGTGCACCTCGCGGAGATACTGGCGAGCACGAAGGAGGAGCCATGGGCGCCCGCAACCCCGTGACGTGGCTGGGCACCCCGGCGTTTCCGAAGGCCGCGCACGAGGCGCTCGCCGACCCCCAGCTGCGCCGCAACCTGCGCAAGGCCACCACCACCATCCGCACGAAACGGGCCGGGGTCGTCGCCGAACTGGACGACTGGGAGCGGCTGCGCGCGGCGGGCGAGGCGATCAAGGACGACGTGCTCGCCAACCTCGACCACTACCTGCTGCGGCTGGAGGAGTCGGTCATCGCGCGCGGGGGCGTCGTGCACTGGGCGCGCGACGCCGAGGAGGCCAACCGCATCGTGCTCGACCTGGTGCGCGAGCAGGGCGCCGACGAGGTCGTCAAGGTCAAGTCGATGGCCACCGCCGAGATCGGCCTCAACGAGGCGCTCGAGGCGGGCGGCGTGCGCGCCGTCGAGACCGACCTCGCCGAGCTGATCGTCCAGCTCGGCAACGACCGGCCCTCCCACATCCTGGTGCCCGCCATCCACCGCAACCGCGCGGAGATCCGCGACATCTTCGGCGGGCGGATGGCCGAGCAGCCCGCCTCCGACGAGCCGCGCGACCTCGCCGAGGCCGCGCGCAGGCACCTGCGGCGCAAGTTCCTGTCCACGAAGGTCGCCATCTCCGGGGCCAACTTCGCCGTCGCCGGCACCGGGTCGGTGGTGGTCGTGGAGTCCGAGGGCAACGGCCGCATGTGCCTGACCCTGCCGGAGACGCTGATCACCGTCATGGGCATCGAGAAGCTCGTGCCGACGTGGCAGGACCTCGAGGTGTTCCTGCAGCTGCTGCCGCGATCGTCCACAGCGGAGCGAATGAACCCCTACACCTCCATCTGGTCGGGCGTCACCCCCGGCGACGGGCCCGCGAACTTCCACCTGGTGCTGCTGGACAACGGCCGCACGGCCACGCTCGCCGACGAGGTGGGGCGGCAGGCGTTGCGCTGCATCCGCTGCTCGGCGTGTCTCAACGTGTGCCCGGTGTACGAGCGCACGGGAGGGCAGGCCTACGGCTCGGTGTATCCGGGCCCCATCGGCGCGATCCTGGCGCCACAGCTGGCCGGGGACCTGCACGACGAGCAGGCGGCCTCGCTGCCGTACGCCTCGTCGCTGTGCGGCGCGTGCTACGAGGTGTGCCCGGTGCGCATCAACATCCCGGAGGTGCTGACGCACCTGCGCGCGGAGGTGGTCGAGGCGAAGGGCAGGCGCACCCCGGAGGCGCTGGCCATGGCGGCCGCCGCGTGGGTGTTCGCCGACCCGAAGCGCTACGAGCGGGCGCAGAAGGCCGGCGCGCTGACGCGCTACCTCGCGCGGGACGGCCGGATCTCGCGGCTGCCGTGGCCGGGATCGAAGTGGACGGACGCGCGGGACTTTCCCGCCGTGCCGAAGGAGTCGTTCCGGGCGTGGTGGAGGCGCAACCGTGGCTAGCGCGCGGGAGGAGATACTGGCGAGGATCCGTGGTGCGGGCAGGCCGTCACCGGTCGCGGTGCCGAGGGACTACGAGCGTGCGCGGACCGTGCCGGACCCGGTGGGCCTGCTCGCCGAGCGGGTCGCCGACTACCAGGCGGTGGTGCACACCGTCGGCGAGAAGGCGCTGCCGGGGCGGATCGCCGGGTGCCTGGCCGAGCGGGGTGCGTCGACGATGGTGGTGCCCGCCGACGTGCCGCCGTCGTGGCGAGTCGAGGGCGTACGCTGGCGGCCCGACGACCCACCGCTTCAGTTGTCCGAACTGGACATCGTGGACGGCGTGCTCACCGGCTGCGCGGTGGCGATCGCCGAGACGGGCACGATCGTGCTCGATGCCGCGCGGGCGCAGGGCCGCCGGATGCTGAGCCTCGTGCCGGACTACCACCTGTGCGTGGTGCGGGCCGACCAGGTGGTGGTGAGCGTGCCGGAGGCGCTGGCGCGGTTGGAGCCGACGCGCCCGCTGACGTTCATCAGCGGACCGTCAGCGACGAGCGACATCGAGTTCGATCGCGTGGAGGGCGTCCATGGCCCGCGCACCCTGGAGGTCCTGATCGCCCGGTAGCGCCCACCCCTCTCCCGTCACCATCCAGACGGAGACGCTGCGCGCCGCGGTGCCAATGCGGACTTCCCCAATGCGGCATTGGTGGCGTTGGACGCAACGAATGCCGGGCGTGGTCTATCGGTGGTAGCAACGCGGTGGTGCTGCTGCCGGGTTGGCGAGCAGCTGGTCCAGCGCTTGGGCTGGGGTTTGTAGGTTCAGGGTAGGGCGTGGCCGGTTGTTGAGGGTGGCGGCGATGCGGTGGAGGTCGTTGCGGGTGTGGGTGGCCAGGTTGGTTCCTCGGTGGAACCAGAACCGCAGGAGCCGGTTGGTGTTTTCGTTGCTGCCGCGTTGCCAGGGGCTGTGTGGGTCGCAGAAGTAGACCGGCATGTTCAGGGCGAGCTGGATGTCGCTGTAGCAGGCGAGTTCCCGGCCGCGGTCCCAGGTCAGGGAGCGGCGGAGGTGCTCGGGCAGGTGCTGCATCTCGCGGATCATCGCGGCGGCGACGGTGGCCGCGTCGTGCCGCTGGGGCAGGTGCAGGAGCAGCGTGAACCGGGTCGTGCGCTCGATGAGGGTGCCGATCGCCGAGCGGTTCCCGGCGCCGAGGATCAGATCGCCCTCCCAGTGCCCGGGCACCGCCCGGTCGGCGACCTCGGCCGGTCGCTGGCTGATCGTGAACGCCTCGGCATACAACCGCGCCGACCCCGCTCGCGGGGTGGTGCGGGGCTTACGGCGGCGGCGTTTGAGGCTCAACTGGGTGTGCAGGTCAGCCCGCAGACGCCCCCGGGCCTGCACGTACAACGCCTGGTAGATCGTCTCGTGACACACGCGGTCCCTACTCCCCACCGGATGATCCTCAGCCAGCACCATCGCGATCAACCTCGGCGACCAGCCCTGATCCATCCACTCCTCGATCTGCCGGCACAGACCCGGATTGTCCTGCAGCTTGAACCGCTTCGGGCGGCGCCGCCGCTCGAACGCGGCCCGATGCGCCACCGGAGCCACATACGAGCCATCCCGGCCCCGGTTACGCTGCACCTCCCGCCAGACCACCGACCGGTCCCGCCCCAGCATCGCACCGATCTCGGCATACGAAAGCCCACACCGCAACCCCACCGCGATCTGACACCGATCCTCACCGGTCAACAACCGCCGCCGCCGACCACCACCCGCATCAGCCCCACCCGACACCACCGGCGGCGGCGACCCCGCCAACCCACCCCGCCGACCAACCTCCATCACTGTCTCCACAAGTCCCGAGCTTCGCCACCACCGCCCCGCCGTGGACGACGCCACGCCCACAGCCCGAGCAGCAGCCCCCAACGACCAGCCCGCACACACCAAAACGAAAAACCTCTCCCGCACCTCCACCGGAATCACCCGCCGAGCCATCCACAACACCACATTGGGGAAGTTGAACGCTACGAATGCCACATTGGGGAGCTTCTGGCGACGGCTCACGAATAGATGTCGGCGGGTGTGACGAGAGTCAGCAGCGGGTCGTTCTCGGCGTACGCCCGCAGTCGCGGGGTGAATCCCTCCCGCGAGCACAGGATCCTGTGCAGCTCGCCGCTGCTGCCGTCGATGTGGGGGCTCAGCCGGTCGAGCAGGTTCAGCTCGTCGAAATCGACGGCGGCCCTGGTCCACTTGCACATGCCAATCACGACCGGTTTCCGGTTGGCGTCGACGCCGACGATGTCGACCTCCCGTTCCTCCGTCCTTCTGCCGGTGCCCGTGGGCACCTGCCCCCACCACCGCCCAACCGTTGTCACGCCAGGCATCGTGCGCAGGACGTGCTCGCGGCAGATGTCCTCCCATGCTTCGGAGACATGGTGATCCAGCTGGGGCAGGACCGAGTCGCGGAGGTAGGCGTCCGCCAAGGAGCTCGTGCGCAGTTGCGATCGCGCGGGCTCGACGAACCGATAGTGGAACCGGAGAAACTGGTCACTGATCCGATAGGCCAGCTTCTTCGCTCGCTCCGACGCGGTGACCGGTCGCAACCGTTCGACGAGGCCGAGCCGCTCGAGTGAGCCGACTACCTTCGTGACGTAGGCGGGTTCGAGCCCGGTGCGCTGGCTGATGGTGCTGTTGCGGTTGTGGCCATGGGCGATCGAGCGTAGAACTGCCGTGTGGTTGGTGGGGTTGCTGATCGATTGCCTCAGCATCAGTTCCGCTTCGTCGTGGAGCAGTCCGGTGCGCTCGAACACCTCGGCGAGAAGATGCTCCTCAAGAGGGCTCGTGTCGGTGAACCGTTCCAGGTAGTAGGGAATGCCTCCGCACACCGAGAAGGTGCGGACTCGGTCAGCTGGTGAGTAGCCGGGGTGGAACAGCGCCGCCTCGCGAGCGAGGAACGGTGCGACCTTCAGCTGCCCTGTCCGCCTGCCGTAAAGGCGGCCTGCGAGAACCTCGTCTTCGAAGAAGGACAGTTCGCTTCCCGCGAGAACCAGAACGACAGGCAGGTTTCGCCCCGTCGTACGCCACCACCGGCTCAAGACGCTCTCGAGTTCGGGTGCCTGCGTGGCGAGTAGTTGGAACTCGTCCAGCACCACGAGCGTGCGCTGGTCCCCGACGAATCTCGCGATGGCAGCCAGCGCGGCTTCCCAGCTGGTGAGTGGCTGCGCGGCGAGAAGATCGTCGCCGGAAGCCCGTGCGAGCTCCGCCGTCAGGTCGTGGAGCTGTTCGGGGGTCACCGTGTCGGTCGCCTCGAAGTACAGCGAGCGGACGTTCGACGTGAGGTGGGTCAACAGCTCGGTCTTGCCGACTCGCCTGCGACCGTAGACGACGAGCAACTCGGCAGCGTCACTGGAAAGCCGCCGGCCGAGCATGGCCAACTCGTCGGTACGGTTAAGAAACTCCATAGGATTATCCTACACAGGATTATCTTGTCGAGGATAATCCTGTGTAGGGAGTTCCGTGGATGTTGTCGTGCGCCTGCGAGTACGCCGACCCCGCCGACCGCCGGTTTCCCGCCCAGCCGGTGTGCTGCCCGACGAGCCGATCGTCGACCGCGCCACCGGTCAGCGGCCCGGATGAACCACCGGGTCGAACAGCTCCTCGCGGGACACCGGTTTGCCGAAGTAGTAGCCCTGTGCCTGGTCGCAGCCGAGCTCGCGCAGGATCGTCACCTGCCGCTCGTGCTCGACGCCCTCGGCGATGACGGTCAGGCCCAGCGCGTGGGCCATCCGCACGATGCTGGTGACGATCGCCTCGGCGTCCTTGTGGTCGTCGGCCCCCAGGCCCGCGACGAACGAGCGGTCGATCTTCAGCGTGTCCAGCGGCAGCCGCCACAGCTGCGCCAGCGACGAGTAACCGGTGCCGAAGTCGTCGATCGCCAGCCGCACGCCGAGCGCGCGCAGCTGGGTCAGCACCTCGGCGGCCGCGTCCGGCTCCCGCACGAGCGCGCTCTCGGTGATCTCCAGGCACAGCGCGCCCGGGTCCAGCCCCGTGGTCCGCAGGGTCTCGCGCACCGTGTCCACCAGCGTGGCGTCGTCCAGTTGCCGGGCCGAGAGGTTGACCGTCAGGCGGGTGTCGATGCCGTTGCGCCGCCGCCGGGCCGCGATCTCGGCGGTGGTGGTGCGCAGCATGTAGTCGCCGACGTGGTTGATGAGGTCACTCTCCTCGGCGAGCGGGATGAACTCACCCGGTGGCACGGCGCCCTGCGTGGGGTGCTGCCACCGCATGAGGCCCTCCACCGCCACCGTGCGGCCGCTGCGCAGGTCCACCACGGGCTGGTAGGCCACCCACAGCTGCCCGTCCCGCAGCGCCTCCCGCAGGTCCTGCTCCAGCCGCAGCTCCCGCTGGATGCGCTGGCGCAGCTCGACGTCGAAGAACTCGTAGCGCCCCCGGCCCCGGGTCTTCGCCTGGTACATCGCCACGTCCGCGTCGCGGATGAGGTCCTCGGCCGAGCGCTCGTCGCCGGGCCCGGCGGTCACGATGCCCGTGCTCGAGTCGACGTGCAGCCGCCTGCCGTCGAGGGTGATCGGCTGGGTGAGCGTGTCGCGCAGGTGGGCCATGAGCGCCTGGATCTCCTCGACGCCGCGGGTGCCGAACGCCACGACGGCGAACTCGTCGCCGCCGAGCCTGCCGACGAGGTCCGAGGTGCGTACGCAGTACCTCAGCCGCTGCCCGACGATGCGCAGCACCTTGTCGCCGATGCCGTGGCCGAGGGAGTCGTTGATGACCTTGAACTTGTCCAGGTCGATGAACAGCACGCAGATCATGCCCGACCGGCGGGGGTCGCCGAGTGCGGCGTCGAGCCGCCTGAGCACGAGCGTCCGGTTGGCCAGCCCCGTGAGCGGGTCGTGGGTGGCGTCGTGCTCCAGCCGCTCGCCGATGGCCCTGCGCTCGGTGATGTCGGTGAAGGACGTGACGACCGTGGACGGCGGCGTCGCCTCAGGGTCGAGCGGCCTGCAGCTGATGGACAGCCACGCGGAGCGGCCGTCGGGCCGCTGCACGCGGACGACGATGGGTCCGTGCGGCCTGCCGGTGCGCCGGGTCTTCGCCGAAGGGTACTCGGAGGGAGGGACGCAGGTGCCCGACTCGTCGTAGAGCGGCAGCAGCGTCGGGGCGCAGCCGACCATGCGGCTGGCCGGCAGGCCGAGGATGCGCTGCGCGGCCGGGTTCGCCGACTCCACGCGCCCGTCGGCGCCGACCACCACCACGCCCTCGTCCAGTGCCGCGACGACGGTGCTGTACCGGCGCTCGGCACGCCGCCGCGGTGTCTCGTCGGCGCAGAGCAGCACGTAGCCGCCGTCCATCGCGGCCGCCGAGACCCTGATGGCCAGCGTGGCGCCCGCGGCGCTGCGGTGCACGGCGTCCACGACGCCGCCCTGGGCGAGGATGTGCGCCGGGTCGAGCGGCGCGCCGACCAGGTCGCCGACGGGCCGGCCCATGGCGTCGGCCTCGGCATGCCCGTAGACCGCCTCGGCTGCCGGGTTCCAGCTGGTCACGGTGCCGTCGGCGGCGGTGCCGATGATCGCGTCGCTGACGTGGGAGACGAGCGCGGCCTGGTAGCGCAGCGCGGACTCGGCAGCCTTCTGCGCCGTGATGTCGCGCATGATCACCTGAAATGCCGGCCGCCCCTGCCAGGTGGTCCGCACCGAGACCGACTCGACCAGCAGCGACCCGCCGTCCCACCGGCGCAGCGTGACCTCGGTGGGGTCCGAGGTCGCGCCCGGCTCGGTGAGCGAGCTGATGCGCGAGAGCATCTCCGGCACCGAGCCCGCGTCGACGAAGTCGGTGATCGGCCTGCCCAGGAGGTGCTCCGCCGCTGGCGCGCCGGAGAAGCGCAGCGCGGCCGGGTTGACGTAGACCAGCTTGCCCGCCTCGTGCACACAGATGGCGTCCGGGCTGAGGTCGACGAGCAGCCGGTACCGGTCCGCGAGATCGTTCAGGGCCTGCTCGCTGCCATGCCGTTCAGTCACGTCGCTGGCGATCCCCAGTAGCCCCTCCGTCTTGCCGTTGCCGTAGCTTCGGGCAAGGAACCGGATCCATTTCGCGTCGCCTTCGGGTGTCTGGTGGCGCTGTTCAAGGTCAAAATCCTGCCATACCGGGCAATTCCGTGCTGCCACGGTCATCGGCTCGACCAGTTGGAGCAACCCGCGCCGGATGTCTTGCTCTGCGGTGGCCGGCAACCCGAGCATACGGGGGAACTCGGGCGCCCACGTGACGGTGCGCTCGTCCAGTTCGACCCTCCACATTGCCGACGCGCTGGCCGACAGGGCCAGGTCGGTGAGCACGTCGATACCCGGGTCCCGCACCGTGAGCAGGCTGCGCTGGGCGTGCGCCTCCATCATCCGTCCATCCGCTGATCCATTCGGGATCTGATTACAACACGAAATGCCCGCTAGGCGAATAGGACGAATCGGGTTGTACTTCGAGTGACCGGCAACCCGTGTGGGTGCCGGCGCTATCCCCCGAAAAATGGAAGCGAGGCGAGCATCGTGTCACGCGGAATCGGAATCTGCGGGATCGGTGCGGTCACCGGCTACGGCTGGGGCCGCGAGCAATTGTGGGAAGGACTGGTGTCGGCGAAGCCCGCCGCGACGCTCACCGGCGGCTACGGCCGCAACCAGGACGAGAGCCTGTGGGTGGCCGCGGTACCCGAGGGCGGTGACCCCGCCGACGGCAGGGGCAGGTTCGCCAGGGCCATGCGCGCGTCCGCACGCGAGGCCATCGACGACGCCACGGCGCGGGGCTGGTCACCGGGCCGCAGAGTCGGCCTGCTCCACGCTGTCGTGATCGGTGAGGCCTACCTGTGGAAGGACTTCTACACGGTCGACGGCGGCAAGCTGCGGGTGCGCGACTACCTGGCACTGATGCCGTCGACGCCGATGTCGACGTTCATGCAGGAGTTCGGCTTCCACGGTCCGGCCATGAACGTCTCGGCGATGTGCGCGTCCGGCAACGCCGGCCTGCTCACGGCCAAGGCGTGGCTCGAAGCCGGGATCGTCGACGACGTCGTGCTCGTGGCGACGGACCTGTCCTTGACCCCGGAGAACGTGTCCCACTTCCTCCGGCTCGGCGTGGCGGTGGGCAAGCTGGAGCCGCTCGACGGCTGCCGCCCGTTCCAGGAGGGCAGCCGGGGCTTCATCATGGGCGAGGCCTCGGTGGCGATGGTGTTGTCGAAGGGCTCCGGCGGTGCCTACGCGATGGCGCTCGGCGGGGCCATGTCGCACGACGCCTACCACGTGACGTCGATCGACCCCGCCTTTCCCGAGGTGCGGCGCTGCTTCGCCGACGCGCTCGACAACGCGGACGTCGACCCCCGGGACGTCCGCTTCGTCAACGCGCACGGCCCCGGCACCCGGCAGTGCGACCGGACCGAGGCGACCATCGTGGACGAGTTGTTCCCTGCCGAGACCGGGGTCTACTCGGTGAAGCCGCTCACC
Source organism: Prauserella muralis (assembly GCF_003202285.1). Lineage (GTDB taxonomy): Bacteria > Actinomycetota > Actinomycetes > Mycobacteriales > Pseudonocardiaceae > Prauserella_B > Prauserella_B muralis. The sequence continues at coordinate 539,708 of NZ_MASW01000001.1, read as the reverse complement.
GGGCACTGCCAGGGCGCCGCGTCCGCCGTGGAGATCGCGGTGGCCGCACTCGGCTACGAGCGCCGGGTCGTTCCCGCGCCTCCGCGGGTGGCGGAGGCGCACCCGCGGCTGCTGCACGGCGAGTTCCCCGTCGACGGCGGGCTGACCGTGAAGTCGTCGCTCGGCATGGGCGGCCACAACTCCGTGGTCGTGCTCGGCCCGGCCTCGGCGTGAGGGGAGCCCGGTGACCGGTGTGCTGCTCGATGCCGGTCACCGGCTTCGCGGGGGGTTCAGTGCGCGAGTGAGGCGTCGAGTGTGATGGCCGTTCCGGCCAGGGCCTTGCTGACCGGGCAGGTGTCCTTGGCCGTCGTGGCCAGCTCCTGGAACGTGGCGTCGTCGATGTCGTCGACCTCGGCACGCAGCGTGATGTCGATGGAGCTGATCGCGAGCCCGCCGTCGGCGGGTCCGACCGTCACCTCGGCGCTCACGTCGACGGTCTTGGGGGCGTAGCCGTTCTTCTCCAGCACCCCGGACAGGTTCATGGCGAGGCAGGACGACTGCGCGGCGGCGACCAGCTCCTCCGGGCTGGTCTGCCCCTCGGGGTCGCCGACACGGTGGGGGAACGAGACGTCGAACTGGCCCGCGTTGGACGAGTCGAGGGTGACCGAGCCCTTGCCGGAGTTGAGGCCGCCGGTCCAGTGGGTGGTCGCGTCGCGACTGGCCATGGTGTCTCCTTCGTCGAGGGGTGATCGAGGGACGTTCGTTCCCGACCCTAGGCGCGCACGCTCACGTCAGCCCGACGAAGCGGGTCATCTCCTCCACCGCGTGGGCGAAGAACTCGTCGGCCGGGTCCATGCTGCCCACGAGCTGGCCGGTGAGCTCGAAGCCGACCATGCCGAACAGCTGTGTCCACGCGATGAGCGTTCTCACCACGACGGCGTCCGGCAGCGCGACGCCGACGGCCGTGGTGACCACGCGGGCCTGCTCGCGCAGGCCGGGTGGCAGGTCCGGCGCGGACGGGGACTCGGTGAGCGTCCCGGCGGCCCAGCCGTCGTGGACCGTGCGGGCGAGCGCGACGGGCACCCGGCTGGCGGGGGTGATCGTGTCCTGGGGTGCCCGGTAGCCGGGGATGGGCGAGCCGTAGATCAGCGAGTACTCGTGGGGGTGGGCCCTGGCCCAGTCCCGGATGGCGTGGCAGATCGCCCGCCAGCGTTCGCGCGCGCCGGACTCCCGCGCGGCGGCGCGCTCGGCCTGCTCTCCGACGGCGTTGTAGGCATCGATGATGAGCACCGTCAGCAGGTCGTCGCGGCTGGGGAAGTAGCGGTACAGCGCCGAGGAGACCATGCCGAGCTGCCTGGCCACGGCGCGCAGCGACAGGCCGTCGGCGCCCGCGGTGGCGAGCTGGTTGCGGGCTTCCTCCTTGATCGCCGTGGTGATCTCGGCTCGGGCACGTTCCCTGGCGGTGCGATGAGCGGGCATGACGTCAGTGTGCCACAAAACGAGAGCACCGCTCTTGACAGTGAGCACCTGTCGCGTGTTCACTGATCTCAAGCGAGAGCACCGCTCTCGAACCAGAAGGAGGAGACCATGCCCGGTCAGTCCCGCTACCTCAAGCCGAAGAAGCCCACCAACGTGTTCAATCGCGCGGTGGCCGTGCTGGCCAAACTCGGGGTGAGCCTGTGGGGCAGCCGCATCCTGTCCGTGCGCGGCCGCAAGACCGGCGAGTGGCGCTCGACGCCGGTGAACCTGCTGGTCTTCGAGGGAGAGCGCTACCTGCTCGCCCCGCGGGGTCACACGCAGTGGGTGCGGAACCTGCGAGCGGCCGGCGAGGCGAAGCTGCGGCTGGGCAGACGGGAGGAGCGCATCGTGCCCGTGGAACTGACCGACGACGAGAAGGTCCCCGTGATCCGCGCGTACCTGAAGAAGTGGGCGTGGGAGGTCAGCGCCTTCTTCGACGACCTCAAGGCCACGTCGCCCGACGAGGACCTGCGTGCCGCGGCACCCGGCTTCCCGGTGTTCCGGCTCCCGAAGGAGAAGTAACCGCGCGAGTCCTGCATTCAGGCCCGCGAGTTCTGCACCCAGGCCCAGCCCGGCTCGCCGCCCGCACACCGGCCGCCGCCCGTGCGCACGGGTTCCCCGCCGTGCACACGGGCGACGCCGGCGGCTCACCGCGCCGCAGCCTCCGGTCAGCCGGACAGCTGCTTGGCGGCGGCCAGCGCGAGAGGGTCGAAGGAGCCGGAATCCTCGGTGGCGAGGCGTTGCAGCTCCGCCTTCATCCGGGGGTCCCAGAACATGCGGATGTGCTTGGTGATCGCCTCGACGGCCTCGTCGGCGGGCAGGTGATGGAACTGCACGGCGATGTCGTTGGCCATCCGGATCTGCGGTGACAGGGTCGATGTCATGCTGTGGGCGCCCTCCCGTCTCAGTCGGCCAGGGCCGGTTGCTCGTCGCGCGCGTCCTGGTGGGCGCTCGCGGCGTGCTTGAGCCCGACCTGCACCGCCGTCACCTTGTACTCTGGGCAGTTGGTCGCCCAGTCGGAGTTCTCCGTGGTCACCACGTTGGCGCCGGTGACCGGGTGGTGGAACGTGGTGTAGACGACGCCCACCGGCATCCGGTCGGCGATCCTGGCCCGCAGCGTGGTGGTGCCGACCCTGCTGGACAGCGTCACCTCGTCGCCGTCGGAGATGCCGCGCACGTCGGCGTCGTGCGGGTGGATCTCCAGCACGTCCTCCGGGTGCCAGGCGACGTTGGCGGTACGCCGGGTCTGCGCGCCGACGTTGTACTGCGACAGGATCCGGCCCGTGGTGAGGATCAGCGGGAACTTGCGGGTGCTGCGTTCCCGCGTGGCCACGAACGGCGTCTGGACGAACTTGCCCTTGCCGCGCACGAAGCTGTCGACGTGCATCACCGGGGTGCCCTCGGGTGCGGTGTCGTTGCACGGCCACTGGACGCTGCCGAGCTTGTCCAGCTTTTCGAAGGAGACTCCGGCGAACGTCGGCGTCACGGCCGCGATCTCGGCCATGATGTCGCGCGGGTGGTCGTAGTGCATGTCGTAGCCCATCGCCTGCGCGATCTCGCAGGCCACGCGCCACTCGTCCTTGCCGGTCTTGGGCGTCATCACCGGCCGCACGCGGTTGATGCGCCGCTCGGCGTTGGTGAAGGTGCCGTCCTTCTCCAGGAACGAGGTGCCGGGCAGGAACACGTGCGCGAACTTGGCGGTCTCGTTGAGGAACAGGTCCTGCACCACGACCAGCTCCATCGCGCCGAGCGCGGCGTTGACGTGGCCGGTGTTGGGGTCGGACTGGGCGATGTCCTCACCCTGGACGAACAGGCCCCGGAAGGTGCCGTCCACGGCGGCGTCGAACATGTTCGGGATGCGCAGCCCCGGCTCGGCCAGGATCGGCCGCTCCCACAGCTTCTCGAACACCTCGCGCACCGCGTCGTCGGAGACGTGGCGGTAGCCGGACAGCTCGTGCGGGAACGAGCCCATGTCGCAGGAGCCCTGCACGTTGTTCTGCCCGCGCAGCGGGTTCACCCCGACGCCCTCGCGGCCGATGTTGCCGCAGGCCATGGCGAGGTTGGCCATGCCCATCACCATCGTGGAGCCCTGGCTGTGCTCGGTGACGCCGAGGCCGTAGTAGATGGCGCCGTTGCCCGCGGTGGCGTACAGCCGGGCGGCGGCCCGCAGTTCCCGTGCCGGAACGCCGGTGATCTCCTCGGTGGCCTCGGGGCTGTACTCGGGCTGGGCGATGAACTCGGCCCAGGAGTCGAAGTCCTCGCAGCGGGCGTCGACGAACTCGCGGTCGACGAGGCCCTCGGTGACCACCACGTGCGCCATGGCGTTGACCACGGCCACGTTCGTGCCCGGGGCGAGCTGCAGGTGATGCTCGGCCTCGATGTGCGGCGAGCGCACCAGGTCGATCCGGCGCGGATCGATCACGATGAGCTTGGCGCCCTCGCGCAGCCTGCGCTTCATCCTGGAGGCGAACACGGGGTGCCCGTCGGTCGGGTTCGCGCCGATCACCACGATCACGTCGGACTGGGCGACCGAGCGGAAGTCCTGCGTGCCCGCCGAGGTGCCGAAGGTCTGCTTGAGGCCGTAGCCGGTCGGCGAGTGGCACACCCGCGCGCAGGTGTCGACGTTGTTGTTGCCGAACGCCGCGCGCACCATCTTCTGCACCACGTAGACCTCTTCGTTGGTGCAGCGCGAGGAGGTGATGCCGCCGATCGCGCCGACCCCGTGCCGGGCCTGGATGTCGCGGAACTTCTCGGCGGTGTAGGAGATCGCGGTCTCCCAGTCGACCTCCCGCCACTCGTCGGTGATCTTCTCGCGGATCATCGGCTTGAGCTGGCGGTCGGGGTGGGTGGCGTAGCCGAAGGCGAACCGGCCCTTGACGCACGAGTGGCCCTCGTTGGCGCCGCCGTCCTTGTGCGGCACCATGCGCACCAGCTCGTCGCCGCGCAGCTCGGCCTTGAACGAGCAGCCCACACCGCAGTAGGCGCAGGTGGTGAGCACCGTGCGCGTGGGCATGCCCAGGTCGACGACCGACTTCTCCTCCAGCGTCGCGGTGGGGCAGGCCTGCACGCAGGCACCGCAGGAGACGCACTCGGAGTCCATGAACAGCTCACCCGCGCCGGGCGAGACCTTCGAGTCAAACCCCCGGCCCTCGATGGTCAGGGCGAACGTGCCCTGCACCTCGTCACAGGCGCGCACACACCGCGAGCACACGATGCACTTGGAGGCGTCGAAGTCGAAGTACGGGTTGGAGGTGTCCTTCGGCGCGTCGAGATGGTTCTCGCCCTCGTAGCCGTAACGCACCTGCCGCAGCCCGACCACGCCGGACATGTCCTGCAGCTCGCAGTCACCGTTGGCCGAGCACGTCAGGCAGTCCAGCGGATGGTCGGAGATGTAGAGCTCCATGACGCCCTGGCGCAGCTTCTCCAGCCGCGGCGTCTGGGTGCGCACCTTCATGCCCTCGGCCACCGGTGTGGTGCACGAGGCGGGGGTGCCCTTCTTGCCGTCGATCTCCACCAGGCACAGCCGGCACGAGCCGAACGCCTGCAGGCTGTCGGTCGCGCACAGCTTCGGGATGTCGGTGCCGGTCATCGCCGCCGCGCGCATCACCGACGTGCCTTCCGGCACGGTCACGGGCACGCCGTCGATCTCGACCGACACCGTCGCCGGGCCCGGCTGGGCCGGGGTGCCGAGGTCGTGTTCCTTGAGCAAGCCCATGGCTATGTCGCCTCCTTCTGTGTGGCGGCGCCGGACGAGAAGTCGTCCGGGAAGTGGTTCAGAGCGCTGCGCACCGGGTTCGGGGTCAGCCCGCCCATCGCGCACAGCGATCCGTCGGTCATCAGTTCGCAGAGGTCGTTCAACAGGGCGAGGTTGCCGTCGCGGTCGTCGCCGCCGGTGATCTTGTCGATCACCTCGACCCCGCGCACCGCGCCCACGCGGCACGGCGTGCACTTGCCGCACGACTCCTCCGCGCAGAACTCCATCGCGAACCGGGCCATCGCCGCCATGTCGACGGTGTCGTCGAACACGACGATGCCGCCGTGACCGAGCATCGCCTCGGCCTCGGCGAACGCCTCGTAGTCCATCGGCAGGCCGAACTGGCCGGCGGGCACGTAGGAACCCAGCGGGCCACCCACCTGCACCGCGCGCACCGGCCGTCCCGAACGGGTACCGCCGCCGTAGCCGTCGACCAGCTCACCCAGCGTGATGCCGAACGCGGTTTCGAACACCCCGCCGCGGGCGATGTTGCCGGCCAGCTGGAACACCTGCGTGCCCCGCGAGCGGTCCACGCCCAGCTCGGCGTACGCCGAGCCGCCGTCGGCCAGGATCGCGGGGACGCTTGCCAGCGTCAGCACGTTGTTGACCACCGTGGGCTTGCCGAACAGCCCGGTGATCGCCGGGATCGGCGGCTTCGAGCGCACCATGCCGCGCTTGCCCTCCAGGCTCTCCAGCATGGAGGTCTCCTCGCCGCAGATGTAGGCGCCTGCCCCGACCCGCACGAACAGGTCGAAACTCGTGTCCGAGCCGAGGATGTTCTCCCCGAGCCAGCCGTGCGCGTAGGCGATGTCGATCGCCCGGCGCATCGTGGACACCGCGTCCGGATACTCCGAGCGGATGTAGATGTAGCCCTCGCTCGCGCCCACGGCGTGCGCCGCGATCGTCATGCCCTCGATCAGGCAGAACGGGTCACCCTCCATCAGCATCCGGTCGGCGAAGGTGCCCGAGTCGCCCTCGTCGGCGTTGCAGCACACGAACTTCAGCGGGCCCTGCGCGTCGAGCACCGTCTTCCACTTGATGCCCGCCGGGAACCCCGCGCCACCGCGGCCGCGCAGCCCCGACTCGGTCACCTCGGCCACCACCGCGGCCGGGTCCCGCTCCAGCGCCGTGCGCAGGCCTCTCAGCCCGCCGTGGGCCTCGTAGTCGTCGGTCGACAGCGGATCGATCACACCGACCCTGGCGAAGCACAGCCGCTGTTGCTCGGCCATCCACGGCAGCTCGTCCACCACGCCGTGACACAGCTCGTGGTCGGCTCCGGCCAGCATCCCGGCCTCGATCAGCCCCGGCACGGCCGCGGGAGACACCGGGCCGTAGCCGATCCGCCCGCGCTCGGTGACCACCTCCACCAGCGGCTCCAGCCACAACATGCCGCGCGAGCCGTTGCGCACGACCCGCACCGCATCACCCGCCTCGCGCTGGATCGCCGCGGCCACCTCGTCGGCGCCCACCGACACCGCCGCCGAGTCGCGCGGCACGAACACAGTGATCACGCCTCGGCTCCCTTCGCCAGGATCTCCACCAGCCGCGTCCGGTCCAGCCGGCCGTACATGCGGCCGTTGATCTGCGCCGCCGGGCCGAGTGCGCAGTTGCCGAGGCAGAACACCTGCTGCAACGTCACCGACCCGTCCGGCGTCGTCTGGCCCAGCTTCACGCCGAACACCTGCTCGGCGTCGGCGACCAGCTTCTCCGCGCCCACCGACTGGCAGGCCTCCGCGCGGCACAGCCGCACCGTCGCCGCCCCGGCGGGCTCGGAACGGAAGTCGGAGTAGAAGGTGACGACCCCGTGCACATCCGCCCGCGACAGGTTCAGCTCGGCCGCCAGAATCGGCACGACCTCGGGATCGATGTAGCCGAACTCGGCCTGGATGCCGTGCAGGATGGGCAGCAGCGCACCCCGCTCGTCCCGGTGCGCCTCGACGACGGCACGCACCCGCTCCGCGACCGAAGCACCGGCGCTCTCGACCGCCATACCGCCTCCTTGGTGTATACGGTATACACGAGCGATACTACTCGCGAGGTGACGGACACAACAAGGGTACGTTGACTCGAGGCTCACCACGATGCCGTTGCCGCTCCGTGGAAGCCGGAGAGGCGTCAGCGCTCCAGCAGCTCAGGGGCCTCGCTGCGCACCAGCTCGGTCACCTGGCGGATGTTCGGGTTGACCAGGGCGCGGTCGCCGACGAACACGGTGGGCACGGTCTCGTTGCCGCCTGCCACCGAGCGCACCCGCGCGGCGGCCGCGGAGTCCTCCCAGATGTTGATCTCGCGGACGGGCAGTCCACTGCGCCGCAACCTGCCCCGCAGCATCGCGCAGAACGGGCACCCGGGGCGCCAGTAGAACTCGACTTCCGTCACTGGGGCGTACCTCCTGCTCACATCCGGCGTCATCCGTGCCCCTTCAGGTCACCATAACCGCGCCCCTCCGTGGCCGGTGGGGGAAGCTGGGGGCATGAACGCCGACGCCGCGGACGCGATCGCCGACGAGCTGTACGCCCTGGACAGGGACGAGTTCATCGCGGCACGGGACAAACACGCGGCGGACGCCAGGGCGGCAGGTGACAAGGATCTCGCCTCGCGCATCAGGGCCCTCCGCAAGCCGACGCTGGCCGCCTGGCTCGTCAACCGGCTCGCCCGCGAGGAGCCGGACGAGGTCGCCACGCTGGCCGACCTCGGCGACGAGCTGCGGCAGGCGCACGCCCAGCTGGCCGGTGACGCGCTGCGCACGCTGTCGCGGCGGCGGCACGAGCTGGTCCGGTCGCTCACCGGCCGGGCCGAGCGGCTCGCCGACGGCGCGGTGAGCGAGTCCGTCAGCCGTGAGGTCTCCGAGACCCTCGACGCCGCACTGACCGATCCCGGCTCCGCGCGCGCCGTCACCGAGGGCAGGCTCACCACCGCGCTGAGGCCGGGCGACGTCTTCTCCGGCGACTGGCTGGCGGCCGCACCGAGCACGCCTGCCGTGCCACGCGCACCCGCCACCCCGAAGAAGACCGCCAAGGGGACGAAGCCCGCGGGCGAGGCGAAGCCCGCCAAGGGGCGCACGCCGTCGCCGGAGACGGCGGAGCGGGAGGCGGCCCGGCGCGCCGAACAGGAGCGGCAGCGCCAGGCCGAAGCCCGCAGGGAAGCCGAGAACGAGCGGCGGCGCAGGCGCGAGGAGCTCAAGCGCGCGCGGGAGGAGGCGGTGCGGGCCCGTTCCGACCGCGACGAGGCACGCCGCGCGCTGCGGGCCGCCGAGCGCGAGGAGGCGAAGGCGCGCAAGCGGACGGAGTCGGCGCGCCAGGCGTTCGAGGCGGCGCAGAGCCGCGTGGCCGATGCCGAGGCGGCCGTCGACGACCTCAACCGCACCCGCTGAACGACGTGCCTGCCGGACCGAAGATTCTTTTCAATTGGCCACCATCGGCAGCAGCTTTTCCCTTTCTCCGGGGAAATCGGGCGTAGTGTTATCGGGCCGGTTTTCACGGCGAGAGGGGAAAAATCATGCTCGGCGTATCCGATCCCACCATTGTCACGTCCGGGATGTTCGACCGGTTCGAGGACGCTCAGGACTACCAGGAGGAGGTTGCCGCCCTCGGCAACGGCGCATCGACGTCGGCGCCTGCCCCGGCGGAGGCCGAAGCCGAGGTGCCCCCGCAGCCCGCGCCGCCGAGGCCCGAACGGATCCAGGCGCCCTTCCCGAGGCCGCTGCGCACCCGCGCGGTGCGCGGTCGTTACCGCGGTGCGAGCGGCAACTGGCGGCTCGAACTGCGCGTCGACGTCGACGGGGAACGCCCCACCCGGCGCGTCAGCGGTGACTTCTTCTCCACCTCGGGCTCGACCACCGGCTACTTCGGATCGTTCGTCGTGCACGCACCGACGATCACCACCAAACCCGCGCACGTGCTCATCGAGGGCACCGGCAGCTTCACGTGGCGCGCGGCGGCGCCGAAGATCCGGCTGAGGATCCCGCGCGTGCCCGCGCACCAGCCGCAGCGACCCGCGACGCTGGAGTTCCGCACCGCATCGGACACGGCAGGCTCGGCCTACCAGTGCACGTACGAGTCCCGGTACTTCCGCACCGTCTCCTACGAGGAGGACTCGGTGACCGGGACCGTGCCGTTCGTCTCCTACGACACCGCGTCCCTTCCGCAGCCGGCAGGCAGCCCGGCCAGGGTGCTCACCGTGCCGAAGGCACTGGCGGAGGCCGGCATCGAGCTGCTCACCACCGGAGCGGCCAACGTCATCCCGACATCGGCCGCGGGCGCGAACGCCACCTGGAGCGACTCGGAGCTGCACGCGGCGATGGTCAACCACTTCAGCAGGTTCACCAACGCGCCCCGGTGGCAGGTGTGGATGCTCGTCGCCGGCGCCCACGACGGCGGCTACCGCGGCATCATGTTCGACTACGAAGACGCCTTCCAGCGCCAGGGCGCCGCGGTCTTCTACGACGCCATCAAGGGCACCGACGCGGCGAGCCGGCGTTCGCAGCTGCGGACCTACGTGCACGAGCTCGGCCACGCCTTCAACCTGATGCACTCCTGGCAGAAGGACCTCGCCGTGCCGCCCGCCCCGCTCGGCCCCAACGGCGGCCTCGCGGACCTGTCGTGGATGAACTACGACTGGAAGTACCAGCAGTCGCCGTCCGGGCCCGGCGGCGCGAGCGCCTACTGGGCGTCGTTCCCGTTCCAGTTCACCGAGAACGAGCTGGTGCACCTGCGGCACGGGTACTACCGCAACGTCATCATGGGCGCGAACGCGTTCTCGTCGGGTGCCGCCGACATCGACCCGGACCTGTTCGACGACCCGGTGCAGGACGCCTCCGGGCTGGCGCTGGAACTGCGCAGCCCCAAGCCGGCGTTCGCGTTCGGGGAGCCGGTGGTGGTCGAGCTGAAGCTGTCCGGCACCGAGCTGCGCGACCGGGAGACCCACGGCTACCTGCACCCGAACGATGACCTGGTCTCGGTGGCCGTGCAGCAACCCTCGGGCCGCACGAGGCTGTTCCGGCCGTTGCTGCGGCACTGCGTCGACACCGCCCGCACCGTGACACTCGGCGTGGGCAGGCCCGCCCTCTACGAGAGCGCCTACCTCGGCTTCGGCCGTGACGGCTTCCTGTTCGAGACACCCGGCACCTACCGGATCCGGGCATCCTATGTGGCCGGTGACGGCTCGCGCGTGCTCTCGCCGGTGCTGCGGTTGCGGGTGCGCCCACCCGCGACCGGGGCGGACGAGATCGTCGGCGAGCTGCTGCTCGGGGAGGAACAGGGTCAGCTACTGGCGCTGCTCGGCTCCGACGCGGCGACCCTGCGGGGCGGCATGACGGCCATCGACACGCTGGTCGACGAGCACCCCGATCACCCGCTCGCCGTGTACGGCAGGCTGGCGAAGGGCATCAACGAGCTGCGGGACTTCAAGGAGCTCACCGCCGACAAGACGCTGCGGGTCCGGCCCGCGCACGGCGCGGAGGCCGCCCAGCTGCTGGCCAGGGTGGTCGAGGACTCGGTTGCCGACACCGTGGGCGTCGACAACATCACCCTCAACATGGCCTTGCGCGCGAAGGCCCGCGCCGAGGCGAAGGCAGGCGACCTCGGCAGGGCCGTCGACACGACGCGCGACATGGTGCGCATGTTCGAGGGCAAGCACCTCAACCCGCTGGTGCTGGACGACATCCGGGCGCAGGCCGAGGCGACCTGGCAGGAGATCGGCGCCGACGACGGCGAGAACGGGCACCGCTCGTCCGAGGCCTGACATGCCCGGCAGGACCGGAGTCGCGGCGGTCTCCGCCTGGCTCTACGTCCCCGCGGGACGGCGCTGCGTCGTCGGCGCCGTCCCGCCCGTCGAGCTGCGGGTCGGCAACACGGGCACGGATGACGTGTGGTTTCCCGGGGTGCTCGACGGCTCCGAGACGGCGAGCAGGTTCCCGATCTACCGGCCCGCCGTGCTCGGCGCCACCGACGAGGTGGTCGCCGAGCCACCGGCTCCCGAGGACGGTCTGGTCGGGCCGCTGCGCCGCACCGACTTCCACCGGCTGCGGCCGGGCGAGACCTTCGACCCCACGTCGCGAGGACGGTTCCTTCCCCTCTCCACGTTCGCGACCTTCACCCCGGCAGTTCCCGGCACCTACCGCTACCGGCTCCTGATCGACACCACGGCGGAGGATCCGGGCGCCTGGCTCGGCAAGTTCGGCCAGCAGGCCTACACCGACGAGGTGCTGCCGCTGCTCGCCGGTGTGCCCAGGGTGCGCTTCGTGACCGCGCTCGACGTGGACGTCGGGCCGGCGGCGCCCGGCACCGGGTCCTAGGCGCTGACGGCCAGCGCCAGGTACTTCGTGTCGAGGTACTCGTCGATGCCCTCGTAGCCGCCCTCGCGGCCGAACCCGGAGGCCTTCACGCCGCCGAACGGCGCGGCGGGGTTCGAGACCAGGCCGGTGTTGAGACCGACCATGCCGGTCTGCAGCCGTTCGCCGACCCGGACGGCCCGGTCGAGATCGCGGGTGAACACGTACCCGACGAGGCCGAACTCGGTGTCGTTGGCGAGTGCCACGGCCTCGTCCTCGTCGCGGAAGGTGGTGATCGGAGCGACCGGGCCGAACACCTCCTCGCGCAGGATGCGGGCCTGCTCGGGCACTCCGGACAGCACCGTCGGCCGGTAGAAGAAGCCCTTGCCCTCCAGCGGCTCTCCACCCGTGGTGACCTCGGCGCCCCGGTCCCGCGCGTCGTCCACCAGCTCGGAGACCTTGTCGCGCTGGTCGGAGCTGATGAGCGGGCCGACCGACACCCCGTTCTCGGTGCCGTGGCCGATGCGCAGCGCCGCCATCTCCTCGGTCAGCCGCCGCGTGAACTCCTCGGCGACCGGCTCGGCGACATGGAAGCGGTTGGCCGCCACGCACGACTCGCCGTTGTTGCGCATCTTGGCGGTGACCGCGCCGCGCACGGCGGCGTCGACATCGGCGTCGGCGAACACGACGAACGGGGCGTTGCCACCCAGCTCCATCGACATGCGCTGCAGGTTCGGCGCGCACTGCTCGACCAGTTTGCGGCCGACCTCGGTGGATCCGGTGAACGACAGCTTGCGCACCCGGGGGTCGCCGAGCACGGGGTCGACGATCCGGGTGGCCGACGTGCTGGGCACGACGTTCAGCACGCCGTCAGGGAGTCCGGCCTCGGCGAGCAGCGCGGCCAGGTTCAGCATCGACAGCGGAGTCAGCTGCGGCGGCTTGACGATCATCGTGCAGCCCGCCGCCACCGCGGGGCCGATCTTGCGGGTGCCCATCGCCAGCGGGAAGTTCCACGGCGTCACCAGCAGACACGGGCCCACCGGCTGCCTGGTGACCAGCGTGCGACCGCCCCCTGCGGGGTTCACCGAGTAGCGGCCGTCGATGCGCACCGCCTCCTCGGAGAACCACCGGAAGAACTCGGCGGCGTAGCCGACCTCGGCACGGGACTCGGTGAGGCTCTTGCCCATCTCCAGGGTCATCAGCGTGGCCAGCTCGTCGGTGCGCTCGGTCATCAGCTGCCACGCCCTGCGCAGGATTTCCCCGCGCTCGCGCGGAGGGGTACGGGCCCAGCTCTCCTGCGCGGCGACGGCCGCCTCGACGGCGGCCTCGGCATCGGCGCCCTGCGCGTCGGCGACGTCGCAGAGCCCGCGCTCGGCGCCGGGGTCCTCGACTCCGAACGTGCTCCCTTCGGCCGCGTCGCGCCACTTGCCGTCGATGAAGAGCTGCCTCGGGATGCGCTCGATGATGCCGTCCATGACCGCGGGCTACCCGGAGGCGGGCGAAGCGACACCGCGCGCCGTGCAACCGGATGTCCGGTCTGCGCCGTCTTCCCGGCATGCGTGCACTGACCGCGTTCGCCCTGCTGCTGGTCGCCGGATGCGGAGCCTCCGCGGGATCCGGCGGCGAGGTCGCCTGCACCGAGATCGGTGCCCCCGCCGGGATCGGCGTCGACGTCGCGCCGCGGGAGCAGGGGCCGCAGGCCGAGGCCGCCACGGTGGAGGCCTGCTGGGGTGGCTCCTGCGAGACCGTCCGGACCGACCTGCGCCCCTCCACCACGGCGGGCCCGACGTCGTGCACGGGCGAGGGGCCGGATGCCGTGTGCTCGGCCGGGGTGCGGGAGACCGGGGGGCGCAACGGGTTCGCCGACATCGCCGGCCTCCCGGAACAGCCGGTGGAGCTGACCCTGACGGTGACCGCCGCCGACGGCACCGAGCTGGCCCGCCGCACGCTCACGGTCACGCCCGCGCCGGTGTATCCCAACGGGCGCGGGTGCCCGCCGCAGGGCCCCCAGGCCCAGCTCACCGTCACCGCCGACGGCGAGATCCGCGAACGGGCCTGAGCGCGGCGCCGGACAGGACGGGGCAGCACCGGAAAGGACCGGGCCCGGACTCCCCCGATGAAGTCCGGGCCCGGTCGTCGCCGGCTCGTCAGCCGATGTCGCGGGTGCGGAACCTCGCCAGGCCCGCCCCGAGCAGTGCCAGGGCCACCACGGTCAGCCAGACCAGCGGTGTCGCTGTGAAGTCGGCGCTCGGCAGCTTCGGCACGTGCTGGAACGGCGAGACGTTCAGCACCGCCTGGCTCGCTCCGACCGCGGGCCCGAACATGCTGATCAGCAGGAACAGCGCCGCGACCGCCCACGCGGTGGTGGCCGCCTTCGGCAGGAAGCCGAAGATCACCACGGCGGCGCCCGCGACGACCCAGATCGCGGGCAGCTGGGCCACCGACGCGCCGAGCACCGACGGCAGCTGCTCGCCGACGTCGTTGACGCGCAGTCCGTGCAGCAGGCCCATGAACAGGCCGGCAGTCGTCTGTATCAGCGCCGTCCCCAGCAGCACGAACGTCAGGTGGCTCGCGGCCCAGCCGAGCCTGCTGACGCGGGTGGCCAGCAGCGGCTCGACCCGGATGCCGACCTCCTCGGCGCGCATCCGCAGCGTGGCCTGGACGGCGTACAGCGACGCGATCATCGCCGTGATGCCGGCCGTGGCCGCGATGAAGGCGCGTTCGATGCTCTCCGAGCCGCCCATGCGCTGGATCATCTGCTCGGCCTGCGCGCTGTCGCCCAGCAGGTCGCCGATGCCCGCGGTGAGCGAGCCGTAGAGCGCGCCCATCACGGCGAAGCCGATCAGCCAGCCGATGAGCGCACCCCGGTGCAACCGCCAGGACAGGGCCAGCACCGAGTTCAGCCCTGGCGAGGCCTCGGCGGGGCCGGGCCGCGCCGGGATGAGGCTCAGGCCGACGTCGCGGCGGGGCAGCAGCCGGTAGCCGATCGTGCCGAGCAGCAGTGCCGCGCCCGCGAGCAGCACGAGCACCCACCAGCGCTCGTCGGCGTAGGCGCGGACCTGGGTGCCCCAGCCGATCGGTGACAGCCAGGACAGCCAGCTGATGTCGGTCGCCGAGTCACCGACGGCGCGGAACAGGAACGTCGCGCCGAGCACGGCGCTGGCGATGCCGTTGGCCGTGCGGGAGTACTCGCCGAGCTGGACGGCGATCGTCGCGACGCCGACGAACACCAGGCCGACGAGTGCCGTGCCCAGCCCGAAGGCCACCGAGCCCGCGGCGGGCAGCCCCGCTCCGGCGAGGGTCACGACCATCAGCAGGCCGGTGGCCAGGGCACCGATCCCCGCCGTGATCACGGCGGCGGTCAGCGGGGCGTAGCGGCCGACGACGGTCGACGACAGCAGTTCCTGCCTGCCGGTGTCCTCCTCCTGCCTGGTGTGCCGGGTGACGGTGAAGATGCAGGCCAGTGCGAGGAACAGCGGCAGCAGGGTGCCGTAGCGCCAGGCGGTGAACCCGCCCGCGGTGCTCAGGTCGAAGGCGGGCCCGTAGAGCAGGGTCAGCGACGGGTTGCTGCCCATGGTCGCGGTGAGCGCCGCGCGTTCGGCCTGGGTGGGGTAGAGCGTTTCGTAGGCTCCGGCGCCCGCGGCCGCCATCACGCCGATCACCAGCACCCAGAGGGGCAGCACGATGCGGTCGCGGCGCAGCGCGAGGCGCACCAGCTGGCCGGTGCCCGCGAGCAGGTTGCCCTTGGTGCCGACTCCGGGGGTGGGGCTCACCGCGCGGTCGAGGGTGGACGTGGTCATGACGCTGATGCCGCCTTGGAGTCCGAGGTGTCGGTGTAGTGCCGCAGGAACAGCTCTTCGAGCGTCGGCGGCTGGCTGGTGAGGCTGCGCACGCCGATGGAGCTGAGCTGGCGCAGCGCCTCGTCGAGCGCGCTCGTCTCGACGTCGAACCGGACGTGGTTGCCCTCGATCTTGAGGTCGTGCACGTGCTCCAGTCGCGACAGCCCGTTGGGGTGACCGGCCAGCTCCGCCGAGATCGTCGTGCGCGTCAGGTGCCGCAGGTCGGCCAGCGTGCCGGTTTCCACCGTGCGGCCGTTGCGGATGATGCTCACGCGGTCGCACAGCGCCTCGACCTCGGCGAGGATGTGGCTGGACAGCAGCACCGTGCGGCCCTTCTCGCGCTCCTCGGAGATGGCGTACTGGAACGTCGCCTCCATGAGCGGGTCGAGCCCCGCGGTGGGCTCGTCCATGATCAGCAGCTCGACGTTGGACGCGAGCGCGGCCACGATGGCGACCTTCTGCCGGTTGCCCTTGGAGTAGGTCCGGCCCTTCTTCTTCGGGTCGAGGTCGAAGCGCTCGATCAGTTCCTGGCGGCGCTTGGTGTCCAGCCCGCCGCGCAGGCGCCCGAGCAGGTCGATGACCTCCCCGCCGGAAAGGTTCGGCCAGAGGCTGACGTCGCCGGGTACGTAGGCGAGTCTGCGGTGCAGGCTCGCGGCGTCGTGCCACGGATCGCCGCCGAGCAGGTTCACCGTCCCCTTGTCGGCGCGGAGCAGGCCGAGCAGGACCCGGACGGTCGTCGACTTGCCGGAGCCGTTGGGACCGAGGAACCCGTGAACCTCGCCGGTGGCGACGGACAGGTCGAGGCCGTCCAGGGCCTTGGTCCGGCCGAAGGACTTGTGGAGGCCGGAGATGGAGATGGCGTTGTCCATGGCCTGAAACTAGTATGATTTCACAAACTTGTGAAGTTAAAAAAACGTATGGATTGAGTGATAGCACGTCGCGGGCTCGGAGAGGATGGAGTCATGTCGAGCAGGCCACAGTCTCAGCGCGACCCGGCCGAAGGGCGCGACGAGGAAGCAGTCCGCAACTACATCGAGAACCTCGCGCTGACGCTGACGCAGATCGGCCTGCAGCGCATGCCCGCGCGGGTGTTCTCCGCGTTGACGGTCTCCGACAGCGGCCGGATGACCTCCGCGGAACTCGCCGAGACGCTGTCCGTCAGCCCGGCGGCCATCTCCGGCGCCGTGCGCTACCTGGAGCAGGTGGGCTTCGTCGCCAAGGAACGCCTGCCCGGCGAGCGCCGGGACCACTACACCCTCTTCGACGACCTCTGGTACGCGTCCTTCCTCAAGCGCGACCGCATGATGCGGCTCTGGCGCGACGCGACCATCGAGGGTGTCGCCGCCGTGGGCGCGGACACCCCGGCGGGCCGGCGGCTCACGCGCATGGCCGACTTCCTCGACTTCATGGTCAAGGAGATCCCGGCCCTGTTCGAGCGCTGGCACGCCGAGCAGGAGCGGCGCGACGACGCCTGAGCCAGGCCTCTCAGCCCCGCCCTGCCTCCGCCGCGCGTACCAGCCGTGCCGACAGGAACCGGATCGCCGCGCGCAGCAGGGTCCGCGCGAGCGGGCCGGTGCCCGGCACGGCCTCGGTGAACGATCCGCGCCACAGCAGCTCCGTGCCGCCCGAGCCGTCGGGCGTGAGCAGCACCTCCGCGCGGTAGTCGCGCACCGGGGGGCGGGCACCGTCGAAGGTGTAGACGTGCCTGCGGTGCGGCTCGTACTCCACCGTGCGCTCACGAACGAGCAGCGGCCACAGCCCGACCTCGCGCACCGCGCCCGCACCGGCGGGCGCGGGGTCGCCCTCGCGCGCCCAGCGCGAGCGGGGTACCAGCGGCCTCGCCCAGCGCGACCAGCCCGCGCCGTCGGTCTCCAGCCGGAACAGCGTCTCCGGTGCCGCGCTGGTGACCCTGCGGACCTCGAACGTGAAGCGTCTCCCGATCATCGCCGGAACCCTAGTGTCCATGGGCGATGATGGCGGGGTGAGCTCGTCCCGCGCCGACTTCGCCGCCCCGCGCTGGCTCGTCCACCTGCTGCGCAGCGCCCCGGCTCCGGTGCCCTGGTCGAGAGCCGTGCGGGCGGCGATCGCGCTGGCCACCCCGCTCGCGGTCGCCTACGTGCTCGGGGACATCGCACTCGGCGCGCTGGCCTCCTCCGGCGCGCTGCCGACCGTGCTCGCCGAGTCGCCTGGCACGTATCGCTACCGGGCGCAGCGGCTCGGCGGTGCGGTGGTGGCCGCGGTGGGCGGCTTCGCGGTGGGCCTGCTCGCCGGAGCCGAAACGGCGGTCTCCGTCGCGGTCGTCGTGCTCATCGCCGCGGTGTCCGCGCTGGTCAGCGCGGCGGGCAGCAACGCGTCGGTGGCCGGGCTGCAGCTGTTCATCTTCACCGTCCTCGGCACCGGGCAGCACGGTGTCGCCGCGTTCGGGATCGTGCTGGGCTGCTTCGCCGCCGGTGCCGCGTGGGGGCTCGTCGTGGCGCTGTCCGGCTGGACCGTGCACGCCACCTCCCCCGAGCGCAACGCTGTCGCGCAGGTCTACATCGAGCTCGCCGCGATGCTGTCCGCGCAGGACGAGCCCACGTCGCTGGCGGCGCGCCAGCAGCTCACCGCCGCACTCAACACCGCCTACGACCGGCTGCTCACCGCGCGTTCGTGGCTGTCCGGCCGCGACACGACCTACCGGAAGCTGCTGAACCTGCTGGCCGCCACCACCCCGGCCGTCGAGGCCTCGGTGGCCATGGTCAACGCGGGCACCCGGGCGCCGCGCGAGGTGATCGGGCACTTCACGGACCTGGCCACCGCCGTGCTCGCCAACGCGCCGCTGCCGGAGCCGCCACGCCGGTCCGCACCCGGCGCCGACGACGCCGACGACCCGGACGACATCGACGGCACGGTGACCGCGCTCCACCACGCGCTGGCCAAGATCGGCACCGACGCCGAGCGGGCCCGCCGGGACCGCGTGCCACCGCTGCGGCGTCTGCGCGACTGGCTGGACTCGCTCACGTCCGGCCCGCTCACCTGGGTGGCGACGCTCCGGCTGACGCTGTGCGTGGCGCTGGCCGAGACGGTTAGCCTCGTCGTGCCGGTCGAGCGCTCGTACTGGATCACACTCACCGTGGGGATCGTGCTCAAGCCCGACTTCGGCTCCGTGTTCGGCAGGGCGGTGCTGCGTGGCCTCGGCACGGTGGTCGGCGTGGGCATCGGCGCGGCGGTCCTGGGCCTCGGCACCCGGGGCTTCGCGCTGGTGCTGCTGGTGGCGCTGTTCGCGGCGGGAGCCGCCATCGGCAAGGTGCGCAACTACGGCATCCTCAGCGCCTTCATCACCCCGCTGATCATCGTGCAGATGGACCTCTCGGCCGGCGGCGACTGGCCGCTCGTGCTGGCCCGGCTGGTGGACACCGGGCTCGGCTGCGCCATCGTGCTGGTGTTCGGCTACCTGCTGTGGCCGGGCAGCCTGCGGCCCCGGGTCGGCGGCAGGCTGGCCGACGTGGCCGACACGGTCGCCCGCTACGTCGAGCACGGGCTGCGCCCCGCCGAGACCGGCCAGGAACGCGCCGAGCGGTCGCGGCGCCGCCGCCGGGCCTACCGCGGCCTCGCCGACCTGCGGACCGCTTTCCAGCAGCTCGTCGTCGAGCCCTCACCCGCGGGGCGGCAGGCCGCGGCGTGGTGGCCCGCCATCGTCGCGCTCGAGCAGGTCGCCGATGCCGTCACGGCGGTGGTGGTGACCATCGAGCACGGCGCGGAGCCGCCGGAGCCCGACGATGTGCGACTGGTCACCTCGGCCCTCGCCGAACTGGCCACCGCCGTGCGTGAGCAGCGGGAACCCGCGGACGTCGACCTGCCCGCCGACCAGCGGCTCGCCGGAGTCAGTGACCAGCTCGAGTCGGCCTTCGACGCCGTGCGGGGGCCGGACCTCACCCGCTCGCGGTTCTCCCTGCGCAGGCGGCGCTGACCACCGACGGGGGCTTCGCGTTGCGGAACGGCGGCGTACCTGGTGGATTGGAACACATGGGTATCAATTTCGAGCAGATCAAGAACAAGGCGCAGGACGCGCTGACCAAGAACAGCGGCAAGATCGAGCAGGGCCTGGACAAGGCGAGCGGCGCCGCCAAGTCGAGGTTCGGCAAGCAGTCGGACAAGATCGACTCCGCCACGAAGAAGGCGAAGGAGTTCCTGCACAAGAACGCTGGCGGTGAGCACGGTGGCGGCCAGGGCGGCCAGCAGCCCCCGAAGCCCGGCCCGCAGTGAGGGTCAGGCGACCTCGCCGGTGAGGGCATCGCCGTCGATCGCGGTGATGCGCCCACCACGCTCTCCGAGCGCGGTCAACCCGTCCCTGGCGTCCGGCGCACCGAGGTCGATGCGGACCGCGGTGTGCGGGGCGTGGCGGTGCTCGTCCAGCGAACGCGCCGCCTTGTGACCTGCCTCGATCGTGGCGGCGAGGCCGCCGGTGGAGGCCAGCGAGCCGCGCGCGGCGCCGAGCTTGCCCAGTGCCTCGTCGAGCACGGGCAGCAGGGCGGCACGGTTGCCCTCCGTCATCGCCCGCACCAGATCCGGCCGCGTGCCCGCCACCCGGGTGCCGTCGGCGAACGAGCCCGCCGCGAGCGCTGCGGCGAGCGGGCCGCCGTGCGCCCCGACCGAGGCGAGCACCGCGGCGAGCAGATGCGGCAGGTGGGAGACGCGGGCCACCACCTCGTCGTGAGCCGCCGCCGTCACCGGCACCACGTGCGCGCCCACGCCCAGCGCCAGCGCGGCGGCCTCCCGCCACGCGGCCAGTTCCGTGTCCTCCTCCACGCAGACCACCCACGCCGCGCCGGTGAACAGCGTCGGTGAGCTCGCTGCCCAGCCGGAGTGAGCGGTGCCCGTCATGGGGTGCCCTCCCGCGAACCGCGCCCCGGGAACACGCCTGCGCACGGCCTCGCCGACCGGCCCCTTCACGCTCGTGACATCGGTGAGCAGGCACCGGGGCGCATGGTCACCGACCAGGCTCAGCACGGCCTCCACCGCGGGCAGCGGCACGGCGAGCACCACCAGCGCATCGGCCTCGGCCGCCCTGCGCAGGGCGGCGGCGACGTCGGTGGAGGTGTCGAAGCCGTCGTCGGCGGCCGCGGTGGCGTCCTTTGTGGAGTCGCTGGCGCCCCACACGGTTCTCCCGGTGTGGGCGGCCGAGCGCAGCAGGGAGCCGCCGATGAGCCCGAGTCCGATCACGCACACGTCTCGCACGGGGCCATCCTGCCTCATCAGCGCAGGCTGTCCAGTGCGAAGGCCGCGTAGAGGGCGACACCGCTGGCCAGCGCGTCCTCGTCGTAGACGACGCGGTTGGAGTGGTTGGCCTCGGCCTCGGCGGGATCGGTGCCCGGCGGGCAGGCGCCGAGGAAGGCGAACGCGCCGGGCACCCGCTGCAGCACGTAGGAGAAGTCCTCGGCGCCCATGATCGGCGCGGCCATCTCGGTGACGTGCTCGGCGCCGAGCACGTCACCGGCCAGCGACAGCACCCGCGCCGCCATGGCGTCGTCGTTGACGGTGGGCGGATAGCCGGGCTCGATGTCGGTGAGCACCCGGCAGCCGTAGGCGGCGCCGACTCCCTCGCACACCGTCGGCACCTCGGCCCGCACCCGGGCGCGGGTGCGCTCGGACAGCGTCCGGATGGTGCCCTCCAGCTCCGCGGTCTCCGGAATGACGTTGCTCGTGGTGCCCGCGGTGATGCGGGTGACGGACAGCACGGCCGGGTCGGTGACGTCGACCCGCCTGGTGACCATCGTCTGCAGCGCGCCGACCATGGCCGCGGCGGCGGGGACCGGGTCGAGGGCGTTGTGCGGCATCGAGCCGTGCCCGCCCTTGCCGATGACCCGCACGAAGAGGCGGTCGGCCGACGCCAGGATGGGGCCTGGCCGCGTCGCGATCGTCCCGCTGGGCAGGTTGGCGTAGGTGTGCAGGGCGAACGCGCGCTCCACGCGGGTTCCGGCCGCGTCCAGCACGCCGTCGTGGATCATGTGCCGCGCGCCGTGGAAGCCTTCCTCGCCGGGCTGGAACATGAACACGACCGAGCCGGCCAGCTCGTCGGCGCGCTCGGCGAGCAGCCGCGCCGCGGAGGCCAGCATCGCCACGTGCGTGTCGTGGCCGCAGGCGTGCATCGCGCCGGGCACCTCGGAGGCGAACTCGGCGCCGGTGTCCTCGGGCATCGGCAGCGCGTCCATGTCGCCGCGCAGCAGCACGGCCGGCCCCGGCCTGCCGCCGCGCAGCACCGCGGTGACCGACGTGGTGGACGTGCCGGTGGTGATCTCCAGCGGCAGACCGGACAGCGCCCGCAGGATGCTCTGCCGCGTCCTCGGCAGTTCGAGGCCCAGTTCGGGGTGACGGTGCAGCTCACGGCGCAGGGCGACGGTGGAGGGTTGCAGCGCGCGTGCCTCGGCGAGCAGCCCGGCGAGGCGGGCGTCGGGCAGGGACGGCAGCTCGGTGGGTCCGGTCATGGTCTCGATAGTGGCACGCACGGGGGTGCGTTTCGGCATTCGGAGATCCACCCGGCAGGTATACGGTGGGCGCATGGCGGTGAAGGAGCCGATCACGGGGTTCGCGGTGGCCGTCGTGCGCGAGGACGGCAAGTGGCGATGCAGCCCGCTCGACACGGCTGCGCTCGCCGAGCTGGACGCCGCGATCACGGAGCTGCGCAAGCTCCGTTCGACCGGTGCGGTATTCGGCATGCTCGCGGTGGACGACGAGTTCTTCGTCATCGTCCGGCCGTCACCGACGGGCGCCTCTCTGCTGCTCTCGGACGCGGCCGCGGCGCTCGACTACGACATCGCGGCGGACGTGCTCGACCTGCTGCGCGTGGACCCACCCGACGAGGACGACGACATGCTCTGGCCGGAGGGCGACCTGGAGATCCTGGCCGACCTGGGCATGCCCGGGCCCGAGCTCGAGGTGATCGTCAACGAGATCGAGCTGTACCCGGATGAGCAGCTGCAGATGATCGCCCAGCGCTGCGGCTTCGGCGACGAGTTCGCCAAACTGCTCGACGAGCTGTGAGGCCGGGCGAGTCCGACGCGGTGCGGGCGGCCCTCGAGGTCGCCCGGCGCGCGCGGGGCACGGCCGACGTCCCCATCGGCGCGGTGGTGTTCGCGCCGGACGGCGCGCTGCTCGCCGCGGCCCACAACGCCCGCGAGGAGCTCGGCGACCCCACCGCGCATGCCGAGGTGCTTGCTCTGCGCGAGGCCGCGAAGGTGCACGGGGACGGCTGGCGGCTCGAGGGCTGCACGCTCGCCGTCACCGTGGAGCCGTGCACGATGTGCGCGGGCGCGCTGGTGCTTGCGCGGGTCGCGCGGCTGGTGTTCGGGGCCTGGGAGCCGAGGACCGGTGCGGTGGGATCGCTGTGGGACGTGGTGCGCGACCGGCGGCTGAACCACCGGCCGGAGGTGATCGGCGGGGTGCTCGCCGAGGAGTGTTCCGCGCTCCTGGAGGACTTCTTCGCAGGGCAACGCGGCGCCCCGGGGCCGTTCGAGAGCCGCTGAGCCGCTGCTGTATCGTATCCGGCGGTAGCGTGTCCGAGCGGCCGAAGGAGCACGACTCGAAATCGTGTGACGGTTGACCCCGTCCGTGGGTTCAAATCCCACCGCTACCGCAGCCGGCCGGGGCGGGAACGAGCAGGCGTTCCCGCCCCGTCGCCGTTTCAGGTGGCGCGCGGTCTGACGTGGACGCGTTCGCCGTGCGGGCCGAACAGGATGAGCAACTCGACCGCGCGCCCGTCGGCCGATCCCAGCCAGTGCGCCAGCGTGGTGTCGAACTCCGCGGCCTCGCCCGGCGGCAGGGTCAGATCCCCGTCGCCCAGCACCAACCGCAACCGTCCGTTGAGGA
Organism: Prauserella muralis; assembly: GCF_003202285.1. Lineage (GTDB taxonomy): Bacteria > Actinomycetota > Actinomycetes > Mycobacteriales > Pseudonocardiaceae > Prauserella_B > Prauserella_B muralis. Next base: position 516,505 of record NZ_MASW01000001.1, on the reverse strand, counting down.
CATAGAGCCATTCGTAGCCGCTGTGGGTCTGCGGGTCCGGTTCGAGCGGTTCGCGGCTGCTCGGGATGAGCATCTTGTACGCCTGCACCCCGCCGGGCCTGCGGGTGAGCGGGATGAACGTCATGCCGTGCCGGTGGATCGGGCGCAGATGGATCCGCGGGTCGCCCGTACGAGGGGCGCCGACGAGGTGGTCCAGCGGCACGTCATAGGCGCGAGCCAGCGGCAGCAGCAGCTCCAGGCTCGCCCGCCGCCGCCCGCTCTCCAGCCGCGACAGGGTGCTCTCCGAGAAACCGGTCTTCGCCGCGAGTTCGGCCAGGGTGACGCCGCGCTGTCTGCGCAGGGCGCGCAGCCGCGGGCCGACCGTGTGCAGCACGCTCTCGATGTCGTCGCTCACGCCTCCAGTCTTGCGGTTCCGGCAAGTTTCCGTGCCCTCCACGCCGACCTGGGGTCAAGGTGGTTGCGCAAGCAACGACCGACGCAGGGAGACACCGACGATGGGCCAGGACACCACCGGCACGACCCCGGCCGCCGACGCCGCCCGGTTCTGGGACGAGCACTACCGCGCTCCCCGGCCGGCCCAGACAGGCCGGGTGAACCCTCTGCTGGCCGAGATCGCGGAGGCACTGCCTGCCGGGGCGGCTCTGGACCTCGGCTGCGGCGCCGGCGGTGACGCGCTCTGGCTGGCCGGTCGCGGCTGGCGGGTCACCGCCGTCGACATCTCCGGCAACGCCGTGCGCCACCTCGCCGAGACCGCCAGGGCGCGCGGCCTGCACGGGTTGCTGTCGGCGCAGCGCGCCGACCTGGCCGAGAGCTTCCCCGAGGGCAGCTTCGACCTGGTGTCCGCGCAGTACTTCCACACGCCGTTCGCGCTGCCCCGCGCCCGCGTTCTGCGCACAGCCGCGCACGCGCTCACCGTGGGTGGCCGGCTCGTGGTCGTCGACCACGGCTCCACGGCGCCGTGGTCGTGGAACCAGGACCCCGGCACCCACTACCCCACACCGGACGAGGTGTCCGCCGAGCTGACTCTGGACCCCGCCCGGTGGCACGTCGAGCGCGCGGACATGCCCCGGCGGCTCGCGACGGGACCCGATGGCCGGACGGCGACCGTCATCGACAACGTCCTGGTCATCCGCCGGGCGGCCGCCTGAGCGCCTGCCCGCCGCCCACGCCCGCCAGTCCTCGAACCCGAAGGGATCACCCATGCCACCGGCCCACCGCTCCACCTCCCGTCGCCGCGACGCGGGCCCGCCGAGGACCGGCCCAGGGGAGAAGGAGGTGCTGCTGGGCTTTCTCGACTACCTGCGCGCCTCGGTGATCGCCAAGACGCACGGTGTCGCCGAACCGCAGGTGCGCACCCCCGGTGTCCCGTCGGGAACGAACCTGCTCGGCCTCGTCAAGCACCTCACCCAGGTCGAGCGCCACTGGCTCCTCGGCGTTCCGGTCGCCGACTGGCAGGCGACCTTCCACCCGGAACCGGACGAGAGCGCCGACGACATCGTCCTCGCCTACCGGCAGACCTCGGCGCTGGCGAACGAGGTGGTCGCCGCCTGCGCCGACCCCGCCGCACCCGGCCCTCGTCCGGGCGGGCGGCCAGGGCCGGGGCCGTCCCTGCGCTGGACACTCACACACCTCATCGAGGAGACCGGCCGCCACGCCGGGCACGCCGACATCCTGCGCGAGCTCATCGACGGCGCCACAGGACGCTGAGCTGCCGGACCACCCGTCCATCCGGGCGGCCAGACTGATCACATTCGCATTGCGGTCCCGTGAAGCCACTCCGGCGCGTGAAACACCATCACCCGATCGAGCGAGAAAGAGGCATGCGAAGTGACGGAAAGCGCCTGCCTGCCCGCCTGCTCGCGGTTCTCACCGCCTGGCTGACCCTCACCGGGCTGCTCACCGCGGTGGCGGCACCCGCGGCCTCGGCGGCGCCGGCACTTCCGCCCGGCTTCGTGCTGAGGGACCAGCCGACCGGCTTCCCCGCCTACGAGCTCACCGACTTCGCCTACCTGCCCGACGGCCGCGGCCTGCTGGCGACCGGCAAGCAGGGCGGCATCCGCTGGGTCGCCCCCGACGGCACCAGCCGCCAGATCGCGACGCTGTCCGTCGTCGCCGAACAGGACCTCGGCCTCGTCGGGCTCGCCGTGGCTCCCGACTACGCCACCTCGCGGCACATCTACCTCGCCCGGTCCGTGCCGACGGGCGGCGGCGCGTACGTACTGCGGCTGGCCCGCTGGACGGTCACCGGCTCGGCCGAGCCCACCGGCATCACCCAGGAGCAGACGTTGCTCCAGATTCCCGGCGACAGCATCGTCCACGGCGTCACCGGCATCGTCGCCGCGGACGACGGCACGCTGTGGGTGTCCATCGGCGACGTCGCCGACTTCCGCAAGGTCGACCCGCAGGCCCTGCGCGCGCAGAACCTCGACCAGCCCCAGGGCAAGCTCCTGCACCTGAGCCCCACCGGCGCGGGAGTCCCGGGCAACCCCTACTACTCCGCGAGCGCGCCGAACGCCACCCGCAGCAAGGTGTTCGCCTCCGGATTCCGCAGCCCGTTCCGGTTCTCGCTCGACCCGCGCACCGGCCTGCCGGTGGTCGGCGACGTCGGCTGGAACACCTGGGAGGAGGTCAACGTCGTGCGGCCCGGCGCCAACCACGGCTGGCCGTGCTGGGAGGGCGACGCCCGCACGCCCGGCTACTCCGACCTTGCCGGCTGCGCGAACGTCTCCAACACCGCACCGCTGGTGAAGTTCCGGCACGGCAGCGGCGTGGACAACGGCAACAGCATCACCGGCGGTATTCACTACGCGGGCACCAGCTACCCCGAGCAGTACCGGGGCGACTACTTCTTCGGCGACTACACCCGCAACAAACTGTGGTCGCTGCGCTACGACGCGCAGGGCACGCTCACCGAGGCGCCGCAGAGCCCGCCGCTGGGCACCGACATCGGCGGACCGGTGAAGTTCGCGGCCGCCCCCAACGGCGACCTCGTCTACGCCGACATCCTCACCGGCAACCTGCGCAGGCTCAGCTACACCGAGGGCAACACCGCACCGGTCGCCAGTATCTCGACGAGCACCGACCCGGAGACGCGCACCGTCACCCTCGACGGGTCGGACTCGCACGACTTCGACGGCGACCCGCTCACCTACCGCTGGGACCTCGGCGACGGCACCGTCAAGACCGGCATGAAGGTCAGCCACGCCTACGCAGCGGGCACCGAGCGGTACACCGCGAAGCTGACCGTCCGGGACCCCGCAGGCGCGACGGACACCGCCGAGGTCACGGTGGTGCCCGGCAACCACTCGCCGGTCATCGTGCCCCGGCCCCCTGCGCAGGACCGCTACGCCATCGGCGAGCGGGTCAGCGTCGGCGCCACGGCCAGCGACGTCGAGGACGGCGCGCTCACCGTGCACTGGACGAGCGCGGTGCTGCACTGCCCCGAGGAGGCGACGTGCCACTCGCACCCGGGCCTCAGCGGCCAGGGCTCGTCGTTCACGCTGCCGTTCACCGACCACCCCGACTCGCGGATGGAGCTCACGGCCACGGTGACCGACAGTGCCGGCGTCTCGGCCACCTACACCTACACCGCGTGGCCGAGGGAGCACCGGCTGAGCCTGGTGAGCAATGTGCCCGCCGCGCTGGACATCGCGAGCGAGGGCGAGGGCAGCGGCACGGGTGGGCGCAGCTCCGCGCTGGTCACCGAGGGCGCCACGGTGACCGTCACCGCGCCGGGAACCGCCACCGACGGCGTCTCCACCTTCGCGGGCTGGTCCGACGGCGAGCAGGCGGCGCTGCGCAGCGTCACCATGGGCGGGCAGGACCTGACGCTGACCGCGAACTACACGACGCCGGTGGCGCAGCGCTACGACGCCGAGCCCGGCCTGCGGCAGGCGCTCGGGGCACCAACCGGGCCGGAGATCATCGAGGGTTCGCTGTACTACCAGGTCTACGAGCGGGGCAGGCTGTACTGGACGGCGCAGACCGGCACCCACGCCGTGCAGGGCGCGATCAACGCGAGATACGTCGCGCTCGGCGCACACGCGGCGTTCGGCCCTCCGGTCACCGACGAGCGCACCACCCCGGACGGCGTCGGCCGGTACAACCACTTCGCCGGGCTGCCCGGCGGGATGCCCGCGTCGGTGTACTGGACGCCGGGCACCGGCGCGCACGCGGTGCAGGGCGCCATCCGGGCGAAGTGGAGGGAGCTGGGCTGGGAGAACGGCCCGCTCGGCTACCCCACCACCGACGAGAGCAAGACCCCGGACGGCAAGGGGCGGTACAACCACTTCTCGAAGAACAGCTCGATCTACTGGAGCCCCGCCACGGGCGCGCACGGCATCTGGGGCTCGATCCGGGAACGGTGGAAGAACCTGGGCTGGGAGAACGGTCCGCTCGGCTACCCGACCACGGACGAGAAGAAGACCCCGGACGGTGTGGGCCGGTACAACCATTTCTCCAAGAACGGCTCGGTGTACTGGACGGGGCGGACGGGCGCCCGTGACATCTACGGTGCGATCCGCGACCGCTGGAAGGCACTCGGCTGGGAGCGCTCGTACCTCGGGTACCCGACCAGCGGCGAGTTCGCCATCTCCGGCGGGCGGCGCAACAACTTCCAGCACGGCTACATCACCTGGATCGCCTCGACCGGAAGGGTGACGGATCGCCGTTACTGAGCACCTCGCGGGGTCCGGTGCCGGGTCGTGGCTCGTACCACGTGCCCGGCCCGGACCTCGACGTCCAGTTCGTGCGGCCCGCCGAGCGGGCAGCGCGCGGCGATCGCCCGGTCGTCGAGCGCTCCCGCCTGGCGGGCCCACTCCAGCCACACCAGGACGTCGGCGGCCTCGCCGGTGACCACGTCCGGCGGCCCGCCCCACGGGGCGGTGACCCCGGTCAGGCCGGACAGGTAGTAGCGCAGCGACCAGGGCGGGGCGGCGAGGCGGGCGAGCAGGTGCCGGGCCGCCGCCTCGTCGGGGGCCGTGAACTCCGCGCGCCGCGCGGAGCCGACGCGCAGCACGACACCCTGCCGCGCATCGGGCCCGGGCACCGACAGCCGTCCCGGCCCGCCGGTGGCCGGCCCGGGAACGGGCGGGCCCCACGGCCGCACGGCGGCGACGAGCTCGGTGAGCCCGCCGCACGCCGTGCTCGTTCCCGTGGGCGTGGTGACCAGCCAGCCGCCGGGGCGGGGCACCACCCGGACGCCGGGGCGGGTGAGCAGGCGAGCCGCCGCGGCGGCCCCGGCCGCCCGCGCGGCAGGGTCGGCGAACCAGCCCCGCGCCCAGTCGGCCGTGGACCGCTCGCCGCACGCCCCGCACATCAGGGCATCACGTCGCCCGAGTTCGGGCCGAGCGTCTGCCCGACGAACAGGTTCCCGCCCGGCTCGCTGGCCAGCAGCACCGCCGTCGGCGCCACCTCCTCCGGCGTGCCGAACCGGCCGAGCGGCAGCTCGGCGCGCTTGGCCGCCTTCCACTCGTCGGTGATGCCCGCGACCATCGGCGTCTCGACGGGCCCCGGCGCGATCGCGTTCACCAGCACCCCGTGCTCGGCGACCTCCAGCGCCAGCGACTTGGTGAGCCCGATGACGCCGGCCTTGGCCGCCGCGTAGTGCGCCAGCGACCGGCCGCCCTTGATGCCGAGCTGCGAGGCGATGTTGATGACGCGGCCGAAACCGCGTTCCACCATGCCGGGCACGACGTGCCGGCAGCACAGGAACACACCGGTGAGGTCGACGGAGATCGTCTCCGCCCACGTCGCCGCGTCCATCTCCACCAGTGGAGCCTCGGTGAGGATCCCCGCCGAGTTGACCAGGACGTCGATGCGACCGAGCTCGCGGGTCACCTGGTCCACGGCCGCGCGCACCGAGTCCTCGTCGGTGACGTCGAGCGGGACGGCAGCGCCCGCGCGGTCGGCGACGGCCACCCGCGCACCCTCCCGCGCGAAGGACTCGGCGATGGCGCGGCCGATGCCGCTGCCGCCGCCGACCACGAGCGCCGTGCGGTTGTCCAGCACCGGCAACGAGATCACCTCCTCAGGTCGGCATCCGGACGGTCAGCCCGCCGTCGACGACGACGGACTGACCGGTGACGTACGAGGCCTCGGGCGAGGTCAGGAACCGGATCACGGCGGCGGCCTCGTCCGGCTCGCCCGCCCTGCCGAGCGGGATGTCCCCGCCCGCCTTCGCCAGGCCCTCGGGGCCGAGCGAGTTGACCGGGTCCAGCGACTGCGGCGTGACGATGTAGCCGGGGATGACGGTGTTGACGCGGATGCCGCGCGGCGCGAGCTCCACCGCGAGGCTGCGGCACAGCCCGAGCACCCCGGCCTTGGCGGCCGCGTAGTGGGCGTGGGCGCCCCAGCCGTACACACCGCCCGCGATGGACGACACGGCGACCATGGCGCCCTCGCCCGGCATGCACGCCGCCGCCGCGCGCAGGGTGCGCAGCACGCCGGTGAGGTCCACCGACAGCATGTCGTCCCACGCGGCGTCGGTCAGCTCGGCCAGTGGTGCCTCCCGCAGCACCCCGGCACCCGCCACCGCGATGTCGAGCCTGCCCCATTCGTCGAGCGCCCGCCTGGCGAACGCGTCCACCTGCGCCGGATCGCGGACGTCCACCTCGTGCACGACGCACTCGCCGCCCGCCAGCTCGACGGCCCTGACCGTCTCGAGTGGATCGTGCGGGTCGCCGGGGAACGTCCCGGCGACGGTGCGGATGCCCGCCCGCGCGTAGGCGACGGCGAGTGCTCTGCCGATGCCGCTCGCGGCTCCGGTGACGACCGCGACCCGTGCCTGCTCAGCCATCGAGCACCTCGGCCTTGCGGGCACCGAACATCACGAAACCGGAGAGGAACGTGCCGACGGCGCCGACGACGAGTGCCGAGGCTCCCCAGTCCGAACCGGACGCGAGCAGCCAGGTGACCAGCGCGCCTGCCAGGATCGCGCCGGGCTGCGACAGCGCGTTGAGGAACGCCGTTCCGGTGGCCCGGCACCGCGTGTCGTAGCACTCACCCATGTAGAACAGCAGCGCCGCGTACGGCCCGACGAGGAAGAACATGCCGAGCGAGTACAGCGTCACGACGGCGACCATGCCGTCGGCGACGGTGAGCATGAGCGCGAAGAACAGGCCGGAGACGATCCAGCCGAACGCGATCACGTTGCGCCGCCCCAGCTTGTCGCCGATCCAGCCGTGCGTGACGTAGCCGAGGTAGCCGACGGCGTTGACGACGATGAGCATGATGAGCGAGTTGGAGAAGCTGAGGTCCTTGGCCTGGGTCAGCACCGTGGTGCCCAGTACGCTGAACACCTGGATGCCGAACCAGTTCGTGAACCACGCGACTCCGAGCACGATCGTGTTGCGCAGCGCCCGGCCCTGGAAGATCGCCGCCAGCGGCGCGGACTGCTCGTTGCTCACGCCGTAGGCCCTGGCCAGCTCGGCGGCCTCGGCCGCCTTGCCCTGCTTGCGGAGCCTGCGCAGCCTCAGCTCCAGTTCGAACTGCGGGCTCTCCTTGAGGCCGCGCCGCATCAGCGCGATGAGCAGCGCCGGGAACACGGCGATCAGAAAGCAGCCGCGCCAGCCGACGAGCGGCAGGAGCACGGCCACGAACGCCGAGGCCAGCAGCACACCGAGCGGCCAGCCGCCCTGCACGAGGCTGTAGATGAAGCCACGCCGCTTCTTGATCTTCTCGTCCTCGGTGACGGCGTAGATCTCGTTGAGGTAGGTGGCGTTGACGGCCTGCTCGGAGAGCCCGAGCCCGCCGAGTGCCCGCACGCCGACGAGATACGCCGCGCCGGGCGTGGCCGCCGTCGCCGCCGACGCGAGCGCCGTTCCGGAAACGGTGAGGATCATGCCCTTGCGGCGGCCGATGCGGTCGACGACGGGGCCGACGCCGAGCGCGAAGATCGCCGTGCCGACCGAGACCAGTGTGGACACCAGCGACGCCATCGCCGGGTCCCAGCCGAAGTGCACGGAGATCTCCGGCAGCAGCGTGCCGAACATGATGTAGTCGAACACCGCGAACAGCCAGGCGAAGAACGCGATGATCGTCGCCTTGCGGGTGGCGCGCACGCCGATGCGGGGAAACGTTCTGGCCGGTCCGGCGGCCTCCACCGGGATGGCATTGGACATGGGGGTGCCCTTCTACGAAGACACGAGAACGAAAAAACGGTTCGGGAAAGGGAAATCAGCCGCGCGGGAAACGCGCCAGGTAGTCGTCGGCGATCTCGTCGAAGGTCGCCCAGCGCACGCCCTCGTGGCTGTTGATGTGGTCGATCAGCCGTTCCAGCATCAGCAGGGTCTGCGGCCTTCCGGACACGTCGGGATGGATCGTCATCGTGAACGCGGCATAGTCCAGCTCCCGGTACACCCAGTCGAACTGGTCGCGCCACAGCTGTTCCAGCTGCCTCGGATTGACGAATCCGTGGCTGTTGGCGCTGGCCTTGACGAACATCATCGGGGGAAGGTCGTCGAGGTACCAGTTGGCGGGGATCTCCACCAGGCCGGTCTCCTCGCCGCGCACGAGCGGCTTCATCCACTCCTGGGCGGGTTTGGCGTAGTCGATCTTGGTCCAGCTGTCGCCGACCCGCACGTAGTACGGCGTGAAGTCGTTGTGCATCAACGAGTGGTCGTACTTGATGCCGCGTTCCAGCAGCAGCTCGTTGGTGACCGGGGAGAACTCCCACCACGGGGCCACGTAGCCGGTGGGCGGGTTGCCGGTGAGCTTCTCGATCAGCTCGATGGAGCGGTCGAGGATCGCGCTCTCCTGGTCGCGCGTCATGGCGATGGGGTTCTCGTGGGAGTAGCCGTGCGCGCCCACCTCGTGGCCCGCGTCGACCACCATGCGCGTCTGGTCGGGGAACGTCTCCAGCGAGTGGCCAGGGATGAACCACGTGGTGCGCAGGTTCCTGCGCTCGAAGAGCGTGAGCAGGCGGGGCACGCCGACCTCGCCGGCGAACAGGCCGCGCGAGATGTCGCACGGCGAGTCCTCGCCGCCGTACGAGCCGAGCCATCCTGCGACGGCGTCCACATCGACACCGAACGCGACGAAGATTTCCTTGGGCATGAGCCTAGATCCTTTCCGTGAGCCGGGTACGGGAGCGCAGCCGCTCGGCGGTCTGCACCGGGTCGCGGTGGCAGCCGAGCAGCGCGGTGAGGAGCACGCGGGCCTGGGAGGGCCGGAGGTTCCCGGTGGGCACGGCGCCCGCCTCGACGAGATCCAGGCCGCCGCCGTTGCGGTACAGCTCGGCGACCGGCCCCGCGTGCACGCGGGTGGAGAGTGCGACGACCACGCCGGAGCGGGTGAGCCTGGCGACGGCGTCGCGGATGTCCGGGTTGGCGTTGCCGGCGCCGGTGGTCTCCAGCACGATGCCGGTCGCGCCCGCCGCCGCGACCGCGTCGAGCGCGACGGTGTCGGCGCCGGGATAGCAGGCCACGACGTCGACGCGCACGCCGTCGAGGTCGAAGGTGTCGAGGTCGAGCGCGGGCCACCGCTCGGGCGTGGCGCTGAACTCGACGCCGCCCTGCCCGACGCGGCCGATCGCGCCACCGTCCGGTGCGGAGAACGCGGCGGGCGCGAGTGTGTGGGTCTTGCGGGTGCCGCGCGCGGGGAAGATCTGCCCGTCGAAGGCGACGAGCACACCGCGCTCGCGCGAAGTCGTGGCCGCGGCCACCGTGACGGCGTCGGCGAGGTTGCGGGGGCCGTCGCTGTCGGTCGCGTCGGCGGGCCGCTGGGCGCCGGTGAACACCACCGGCCGCGCGTCGGCGTGGAACAGCTCGGTGAGGAAGGCCGTTTCCTCCATGCTGTCCGTGCCGTGCGTGACGACCACGCCCACCACGTCGTCGTCGCCGAGCGCGGCCCGGGCCTGCCGGGCCACCTCGCGCATGTCCTCGGGGGTGAGCAGGTAGCTGCCGAGGCAGAACACGTCGACGCCCTCGAGCTTCACGCCGAGGTCGCCGGGGAGGCGGCCCAGCAGTGCGCTCACGCTGTCGTGGGCGACTCCTCGCCGGGTGGCGATGGTTCCGCCGGTGGACAGGACGACGACCTTACGCACGCGATGACCTCCTTGGACCGACGCCGGTGCGATTGCCCAAACGTTTGGGCCAAACGTTTGGGTATCATGCACGCAGAGCCGGAGGGGAGTCAATGGAGTCGCTGTTACGATCCTCGAAACCACACACCGTGACGGAGGCGGAGCAGGCGAAGTGGGTGCCGACAGAACGTCTCCGGTGACGCTGCGGATGCTCGCCGATCGGCTGGGACTGCACGTCTCCACCGTGTCCCGCGTGCTGCACGCCAAGCCGGACGAGAGCCACCGGGCGGCCTCCAGTGCCACCGTGGAACGCGTGCGCAGGCTCGCCGACGAGCTCGGCTACCGGCCGAACCCGCACGCGACGAGCCTGCGCACGCAGCGCAGCAACCTCATCGGCGTGCTGGTGCCCCGGTTGTCGGACATCGTGCTGGCGACGATCTACGAGGGCATCGAGGAGGCCGCGGGCGAGCACGGGCTGTCCACGTTCGTCACCAACACCCGTGACGTGCCCGACTTCCAGCGCGCCCGCACCGACATGGTGCTGGCCCGCCGCGTCGACGGGATGATCTTCGGCGACGCCTACATCGACGCGGGCTTCCTCGGCGAGGTCGCCGCGCGCGGCGTGCCGTTCGTGCTCGTCAGCCGCAGGGCGGGCGACTACCCGTCGGTGACGTGCGACGACTACCTCGGCGGCCGGATGGTCGGCGAGCACCTGCTGAGCCTCGGCCACCGCGACGTCGCCGTGGTGGCGGGCGAGCCGTACGCCAGCACGGGTATCGACCGCTCCGCCGGGTTCGCCGACGCCTATGCCGAGGCGGGCATCGAGATCCCGGCCCACCGGTTCACGCACTCCCGCTTCGACGCCCGCGGTGGGCATGAGGCCACCGAGCGGCTGCTGGCGGCGGGCGATCCGCCGTCGGCGATTTTCGCGGTGAACGACTTCGCGGCGATCGGCGCGTTCGGCGCGGTGCGCGACCATGGCCTGCGTGTGGGCGCCGACGTCGCGGTGGCCGGGTTCAACGACACCCCGCTTGCCGCGGAGTTGCCCGTGCCGCTGACCACCGTGCGGTCCCCGATGCACGAGATGGGCAGGCGTGGCCTGGAACTGCTGGCTCGCCTGTTGCAGGGCGAGGAGGTCAGCTCGGAGCGCCTGCGCCCTGAACTGATGGTCCGCGCCTCGACGACGGCGGTCCTGACTTGATCACTCTTGGCCGAAGCCGTCGTCCAGCATGATCTTAGCGCTTCGCCGATAACTGACGGTGGGGCTCCGCAGGTGCCGTTCTGTTGGCTCCACCAGCCCTTCTTTGACCAAGAGCCGCAGCCATCGGGAAACAGTACGATCGGGTAGACCTGTCTTTGCGCCAAGCTCTGCGCGGGTCAGCTCTAAGCCGTCCAGAGCTGCCAACAACTCGGCCCGTCGATCGGCCCGCTTCCTCGGCGACCGTGGAGAACTGCCCGAATTGATCGTGGTGCGCACGTCGTCGGTGAGCCGGTACTGGGCATGCCGCCGGCCCCCCGCCGCCACGACAAGTCCCCTCGCCACCAGATCTCCGAGCTCCTCCGTCGCCACCCGCGAGTCGATGTTGTTCGCGTTGCGGTAAGCCTGGTTGTTCAGGATTTCGCCGTGATAAAGCATTGCCAGGCCATGACATTGGCTGTTGGTGAGACCAGGTTCTTGCAGCGAGTTGATCCAGCGGACGACATCCTCTCCCATCAGCGTGTGATTGGGGAAGGTAGCCGTGAACGAGGCGATATGGTCGGTGAAGCGAGGAGGGCTCAGCTTTGCCTGGCGTAGCGCTGCGATCATCGTTGGGATGCCCGATCCACGGTTTTCGCATACGGGTCGTTCTGAGCCGGGAAGTGGAACGTCTTCAAGCAGTTTGAGCAACGTAGCGTTGCGCGCAGAGGATATTCCTTCTTCGCCGAGGTCTTCTTCCCGTGCCACACCGTACAAGCCGCCGGGATTTCGAACCACAAGCCGGTCCGGGTACATCTCAACTTGGACCTGCGCGCCGTGCGACAACGGCGAATAGTCACGGTGCACCAATGCGTTGACGACGGCTTCACGTAACGCGCTCTCTGGATACTCCCAAGAGTCGGCGCGCCCGGGCCCGCGCACTGTCGACCGGCGGCTCATGTTCCTGCGCAGGGCAATAAGCGTCTCATCCACCATGACGGGAATCGGGCCCTCGGCGGCTACATTGTCGATGAACCTTGCTCCGCTGTGGGGGTCAGGACCCTCAATTGTGGGATAGCGCACGAGTGTCAGCATCAGTTGAGGGAAGAACTCCTGTGGGTAAGCTCCCAAGGCGAGTAAGCCCGCCAGTGACAGTTGTTCGTTGACGAGCACCTTGGCGCGATGAAGCGCCGCGCTGGTGTCCAGGCCCGCGAATGCTCGGGGACGGCGGGTGCGTAACCGATTCAGGAACGTGTCCACAAGCGCCCCGTCGAGATGTTCGATGCTCGTGCCCGGCACGGGCCGTTCGTCTTCGCGAGGCTGTCCTCGGTTTGCCAGCATTAGCTGGACCTCGTACGGCGTCAACCTCCGATCGCCGTCGCCGACCCGAATGAAGCTGCCCTGCGCCATGCTCGTCCCCCGGTAATGGCAAGGTCTCTGGGCGGCATCCAGTTCCGGCACCTCGGCGACTAAAAGATCAACGTCCTCAAATCGGTGTATCTGTATAAGGGGACGTAGCGGGGGCTCCATGCTTTCGGCGCACAACGCGCCCAGATCGGCAGCGAGCTTGGTCGCCTCCCGGACGCCAGTTGCGCGGAATCCTTGCGACTCGTCAAGTCCGAGGATCAGTACGCCTCCGGCGGTGTTGGCGAACGCGGACAGGGTCTCACGCACACTCTTTGGCAATTTTGTCTCGGCGCGCTTGGCTTCGACCGTCGCGTGGTCACCACCCAGCGTCCGGAGAGTGTTGACCATCTCGGCCAGGTCGTCGTCGAGCACTCTGTCCTCACTTCGCCACTTACTTCGCCACTTGCCAGGATATGGCGAAGTAAGTGGCGAAGTAAGTGGCGAAGTTCAGCTGCGGCCCACGTCCACCCGAACGTGGCGAAGCTACTCGCTGACCAGCACGCGCAGCTGGGCGAGCAGGTCGCCGCGGCTGGTCGCGCCGAGGCGCTGACGCATCCGCGCCATGTGGTGCTCCACGGTCTTCGCCGAGATGAACAGCTGGTCGCCGACCTGCTTGTAGGTCAGGCCCTTCACCACCAGCTCGGCCACCTGGCGTTCGCGCTCGCTCAGCTTCGGTCCGCCGCCGGGGTCGGTCACCGCATCGCCGGGCGCCCTGCCGCGCAGCACCCGCGCGCGGTCGAGCAGCGCCACCATCGCGGCGCGGTCGGTGGTGCGGATCGCGGCCTGCCCGGCCAGCCGCGCGCCGTCCCAGCGCAGCCCTGCGTCGTGCAGGCCCTGCGCCGCGTGCTCGACGGCCCGCGCGTCGACCCGGCCCGCCAGCACGTCCAGCCAGCAACGCGCCGCGGCGGCGAGCACCGCGTGGAAGCCGCCGCGCTCCTCGTCGCGGGCCAGCGCGGCCACGTGGTCGCGAGCCTCGTCGCCCTGCTCGGCCGTGATCGCGGCGTGCAGCCCGCTCCAGTGCACCGGCGCGGTCCACAGTGGAGGTTCACCGAGCCGGCGCAGCAGCTCGGCGGCCGAGCGCATGTGGTGGGCGAGGCGGTCGCGGTCGCCCAGCCGTGCGGCCGCCACGGCCAGCTCCCCGAACGGCAGCAGCGTGAACAGGTCCACCGGGTGGCGGATCACGGCGTCGCACGCCTCGGCCCAGATCCGGCGCAGCCCGGCCAGGTCGCTCTCCCTGCGCGCGAGCCCGGCCCGCAGGGCGACGGCGAACAGCCAGTCGCGTGGCGCCAGGTCCGAGCCCGCCGCCGAGAGCTGATCCGTCGCGGTCTCCGGCTCGCCGCGCAGCATCGCGATCCACCCGAGCAGCAGGCGGTGCCGTGCTCGCAGTGCCTCGCCACCCGGCTCCGCCGCGAGCGCGCGCTCCAGCAGGGTCTTGGCGACCTCCAGCTCGCCGCCGTGGATGCCCGCCAGCGCCCCGACCGCGGCCGGGCTGTCCGGCAGCAACAGCTCGCGCCCCACCGGCTCCAGCGTCTCCGCCGCGCCGACCACAGTGGACAGAGCACCCGTCTGGGGTCCGTCCAGTGATGCCAGCAGCCCGCCTGCCAGCCCGGCCATCGCACCGGAGAGCAGGGTCGGTGGTTCGTCGCCCGCGGGCAGGTCGAGCAACCCGCGGGCCTGTGCCGCCTCCCCGGTGCCGAGCAGGCACACCGCGGCGTAGACGGTGGACAGCCGGGTGCCGGACCAGCGGAACAGCTCCGCCGCCCGCCCGAGCTGTCCCCGGTGCGTGAGCGCGGTCGCGGCGATCCGCGCGGCCTCGGCCCGTTCCGGCGCGGAGACGTCGGCCACCACCTGATCGGCGATGCGCAACGCGGTGTCCAGGTCGCCCGCGCGTGCGGCGGCCTCGGCCCAGCGGGTGCCGACGGCGGTCGCCGGCCTGCCCGCCGCCACCGCCTCGCCGAAGAGCCGGGCGCCGAGCGCGGGGTCGGCGGGCGCCGCCTCGGATGCGGCGGCCTCGAACGCCGCCGCCGACTCCTCTCCGGTGAGCCCCCCGCCCAGCAGCGGCCGCACCAGTTCCAGCACGGGCCCGCCCCGGTCGAGCTGCGAGCGCACCAGCCGCTGGCACACGGCGAGCCTGCGGTCGGCGGGCACGAGCGTGGTGAGTGCCCGGGACACCAGCGGTGGCAGCGTGCCGTCGTGGCCGAGCAGGCCGGAGGCCCTCGCCGCGTCCACCGCGTCGGCCACCCCCTCGGGGCTTCTGCCGAGCAGCCCGGCCAGCAGGCCGGTGTCGAGTCCGGTTCCGGCCTGCGCCGCGAGCAGGAGCACCAGTGTGTCCGGTGCCAGCCGGTCGAGGTCGGCCTTGAAGTCGGCCAGCGCCGAGGGCGGCACGTCCGGCTCGGCGCCGAGGGTGCGGGCGAGCCGCGCCACGAGCCCCGGCACCCCCGCCGTCTCGGCGTGCACGAACTCGGCGAGGCCCGCCCTGGACGGCCCGAGCAGGGCCGCGATCCGGGCGCTCTCCAGCGGGCGCAGCACCACCTGGCCGCGCAGCCTCGCCAGCACGCCGTTCAACGCGGCGGGCCTCGGCCACGGCCGTGCCGCGATCACCAGCCCGCGGGCCTCGTCGTCGGCCAGCCTGCGCAGCTCTTCGAAGCCGTCGTCACCGAGCTCGTGGGCGTCGTCGACGAGGACGAACTCCGCGTCGGCGTCGTGCTCGCCGAACCGCGCCACCGGGCTGCCCGAGCGCAGGCGGCCCTCGGCGACGTGGTCGAGCACCGCCGTCTTGCCGTAGCCGCCGGGGGCGACGATCGCCAGCCTGGCCGGCGCGAGCCGGCCGCCCACGACGGCGGCGCACAGCTCGCGGGTCGGCTCGTCGAGCACCGGCTCGGTGCGACTGCTGCTGGCGATCAACGGTCCTCGTCTCGGTCGGGGGCCGAGGTGCCCTTGCGGGACAGCGAGAACCGCCGCTTCGGCGGCTCCAGCGGGGTCACCTCGACCGGCGGGCGCTCGGGCGGCGGCTCCAGGTCGTCGTCGGGCTGCCCGTACACGGCGGGCAGCTCGGGCCCGCCGCCAGGCACGAGTGAGCCGGACAGCTCGCCCTGCACGGGCGGAGGCGCGGGCCGCGGCTGTGCCGCCAGTGCGGCACCCCTGGCCAGCGCGGTGCCGGGGTCGTCGTCGACCACCACAGGGCACGACAGCATAGTGCGCGCCAGCTCCGCGGCGAGCGGGATGCGAGCCGTGCCGCCCACCAGGACCGCGGCGGTCAGCCCGTCGGCGGGCGCCGTGGCGGCGATGCGCTCCAGGTGCGCGACGGCCGCCGCGAGCACCGGCCGGGCGAGCGACTCGAACTCGGTCCTGCTCAGGCCCACCTCGCCGAGCACGGCCGCCTCCGGCACCTGGCAGAGGCGCTCCTTCGCCGCCGTGCAGGCCATGCGCAGGCGGGCCATGGACCCGGGGTCGTTCTCGTCGACCCCCGCCCGCGGCAGCACGTGCCGCACCAGCAGGTCGTCGAGCCGCGCCCCGGCGTCCTGTTCGGCCGCCTCGGCGTGCGCGAGCAGTTCGAAACCCCTCGGCCCCCTGCGCAGCACCGCCGTCTCGACGTGCTCGCCGCCGAGGTGGCACACGGCCAGCGCGGCGCCCTCGTCCACCGGCTCCCGGGCGTGGTGGCTCTCGGCGGCCGCGATCGGGCTCGGCAACGCCAGCACCCCGGGCAGCTGGGCCTGGTCGAGGGCGTCGTGCAGCAGCCCCCGCCGATAGGCCGACCAGCTGGGCGGGTGGGTCACCACGATCCGCTCGGCGTCGGCGCCCTCGGCCTCCGCCACGCGGTCGGCAACCCAGCCGATGAGCGCGGCGGCCAGCGACTCCGCCGGGTACGACGCCTCGCCGAGCACCACCGGCACGGGGTCGCCGGTGCGCAGGTGCGGTGCGCGGGCGATCCGTTCCGGCTCGGTCGGGGCATGCCGCAGCGCCGCCTGCCCGGCCTCCAGGGTCCCGTCGCGCCCGATGTACAGCGCGGAGTCGAGCCATGGGAGGCCACCCAGCAGGGGGACGGCTTCCGGCGTGCCCCAGGGGCCTCCCGCGGATCGGGACACCGCCGCCGTCGTGCGGGTGGCTCCGAGGTGAATACCCAGGACATAGCGCATCTGCGACGGATCCTCACGGTTCCTCGGGCGGGGGCGGACGGGTGCCCCCTTTCGTACCAAAGGGTTACACCCGAATGACAGCCCCGTAGGCCAAGCGTGGCCGATCCCCTAATCCCCTAACGCCGCGGCGTGGCGGTCCCGGCGACAACCCGGAGTGATCCCCGATGCCCTGCGGGCGGCGTGGACCTAACGTCTCGTGAAGGCGTATCGCGCCATCCCCGGAGAGGTTCCCCACATCCCACGAAGGAGAGAGTTTCTTGTCTATCCACGAGGAGCAGACCCTGCACGATTTCGTGCTGAACCTGCTGAATGACACCGCCGCGCGGTCCGCGTTCGCGCAGGACCCCACCCACGCACTCGAGTGCGCGGGCCTCGGTGACATCACCGCGCAGGACGTGCAGGAAGTGGTCCCGCTCGTCATGGACTTCGGCCAGCTGCCCTCGGCCGACTCGCTCGGTGGTGGCCTTGGCGACCTCCCGGCCGGTGCCGAGGGCATCGAGGGCGCGATCGCCCAGCTGCGCAGCGTCGCCGACGCCGCCGGTGAGCAGCGGTCCGACTCCGGTCTCGGCGACCTGGGCGGCTTCGACCTCGACGCCGAGGGCAGCGGGGACGGCCTGACCGGCACCGCCGAGGTGTTCAGCGAGCAGTTCGAGGGCGTCGGCGGCATCGGCGCGAGCCAGGACGGCGGCGCGGCCGCCACCGCGCTGACCTCGGAGGCCGGTGAGCTGGCCGGTGCGGGCAGCGCCGGGCTCGAGGGCGTCACGGGTTCGCTGGCCTGGGCCGGCGAGGCCTCCGGTGCGGGTGAGCTGACCGGCGAGGCGACCGCAGACGGCGTCCACCTGGGCTCGAGCTCCGACTCGGCCGCCGGGCACTTCGCGGCCGTCGGCGGCGGTGGCCTGGAGGGCTCCTCCGGCGGCGGCGCGTCGTACGAGGGCGCGCTCGGCAGCGGCAGCGGCACCCTCGACGCCGGCATGGAGGGTGCGACCGGCGAGCTGGGCTTCGACTCCGAGCAGGGCAGCCTTGCCGGGTTCGGCGCCGCCAGCACCGACGGTGCCACCGGCGGCGTCGCGCTGGGCAGCGACGAGCTCTCGCTCGAGGGCAGCGCGGCAGGCAAGGCCGACGCGCTGGCCGCGGGCGGCTCGGTCAACTCGCCGTTCGGCGCCTACGGCGTCGAGATGTCCGGTGCTCCCGAGACCCCGGCCGCGCCGGAGCTGTGCACCACCGGTGACCTCGCCGGTGCGCTCGACTCCGAGGCGCTCGGCCGCGGCAGCGAGTCGGCGGCCAGCACGCTGGCCACCTACATGACCTCGAACGGTGCCGCGCTCGGTGGCCTCGCCCCCGTGGACGTGCCCGCCGCGCCGCAGCTGCCGGACACCGGGTCGCTGCCGGTGGACGTGCCCGCGAAGCTGCCGACCGAGCAGCTGCCCGCCGACCTGCCCACGGAGCTGCCCGACCCGGCCCGTTCGCTGCCCGCGGAGACGGGCGAGCTGCCGGTGGACGTGCCCACCGACGTGCCCGCGAACCTGCCGGCGGACGACCTGCCCGCCGACCTGCCCGCCGAGCTGCCGGAGCTGCCGGTGGCCAACCCGCTGCCCGCTCCGCAGGACGTGCGGTCGGAGGTCGAGCAGGGCGTGCAGGACAACCCGGTGACCGACGCCGTCGGCTCCAGCCCGCTGGGCGACGTCGCCGGCCACCTGCCGACCCCGGACCAGGCGCCGAGCGTCGGCGACGTGGACCTCGGCGGGCTCTGACCCGCCGCCGGTTTCGCGGCGATAACAGGCGGGGCTCGGGAAAATCACGGACCCGCCTTCACTGCGGAGAGTGAACAGGGCACACTTTCCGTCCGATGATGGCTTCGCCCTGGCTCGACGTCCTGGATGACACCATCCAGGCGTGCGCGACGCACGACAGGCAGGATCTGGCGGCAAGCCTGCGGGCCCGCCGGTCCGACCTGTCCGGCTCTGGCGTGCGCGTTCTCGTCGTCGGCGAGTCGGGCCAGGGCAAGAGCCAGCTCGTCAACGGTCTGCTCAACGCGCCGGTGTGCGCGGTGGGTGACGACCTCACCACCTCCGTGCCCGCCGTCGTGCGGCACGCCCCGTCACCGGTCGCCACGCTCGTCACCGGCGAGGCCGCGCCGCGCGCCATCGAGGGCCCCGCTCCCGAGCCGGTCGCCGTCGAACAGGCCACCGCGCGCGCCAACAAGGCCACCGGTGTCGTGCGCGCGGAGATCGGGCTCCCACGCAAGCTGCTGGAGAGCGGCCTCGCACTCGTCGACACACCGCCGGTGGGCCCGCCCGCCGCGCAGCACACCCGCACCACGCTGTCGCTGCTTCCGCAGGCCGATGCCACGCTCCTGGTCACCGATGCCACGCGCGAGCTGACCGCCGCGGAGCTCGACCTGCTCGGCCAGGTGCTCCGGCTCTGCCCGACCGTGCTGGTGGTGCTCACCAAGATCGACCTCGTGCCGGGCTGGCGGCGCGTCGCCGAGCGCAACCGGGCCCGGCTCGCGCGCGACGGCCTTCCCGCCACCGTGGTCCCCGTGTCGGCGTCGCTGCGGCTGGCCGCCGCCCGTGCCGGGGACGCCGAACTGAACGAGGAGTCCGGGTTCGGCGCGCTCGTGCGGTACCTGCACCAGGATCTGATGGGCCACGTCGACCTGCTGCGCCGACGCTCGGTGGCCGCGCTCGGCCACGCCACCGTGGAGCAGCTGATGGCTCCGCTGCGCGAGGAGCTGGACGAGTTGCGGCAGGGCGGCACCGAGGAACTCACCGCACGGTGGCGCGCGGCCGGGCGCAAGGCCGAGGAGCTGCAGCGGGAGGCGGCCCGCTGGCAGACGGTGCTCTCCGACGAGGTGGCCGACCTCATGGCCGACCTCGACTTCGACCTGCGCGAGCGCACCCGGCGCATCCTGCGCGAGGCCGACGAGTTCTTCGACGTCGCCGACCCGGCCCGCGACTGGCCGCAGTTCGAGGAGTGGCTGCGTGACAACCTCAAGTCGGTCGCGGAGACCAACTCCAACTGGCTGCTCGACCGGTTCGAGTGGATCGCCCGCAAGATCGCCCGGCAGGTGGCGCCGCGGCAGGACGTGGTGCCGGAGTCGCTGCTCGGGTCGGCCCCGCGGGACCACATCGGTGAGCTGCGGATGCCCAACGTCGAGCGGTTCGGCATCGGGCAGAAGCTGTTCGTCGGCATGCGCGGCTCCTACAGCGGCCTGCTGATGTTCGGCCTCGCCACCACGCTGGCCGGGATGCCGCTGATCAACCCGATCTCCCTCGGCGCGGGTGCCGCCTTCGGCGCCAAGAGCGTGTTCGAGGAGCGGGGCAACCGGCTCAAACGGCGCCAGGCCACCGCCAAGACCGCGGCCCACCGCTACGTCGACGACTTCTTCCTCACCTACGGCAAGGAGTGCAAGGACACGGTGCGGATGATCCACCGCGAGCTGCGCGACCGCTGCACCGCCGTCGCGCAGGACCTGCGCGCCGAGATCGTCGAGACGGCACAGCGCATCAAGCAGGTGATCGACACCGAGACCGCGCAGCGCGGGGTGCGGTCCCGCGAGGTCAGCCGGAGCATGGAGGAGCTGAACCTGCTGCGCAGGCGGGCGCAGGCGCTCGCCGCCACCCGGCCGGTGCGCGGGCTCACCGCATGATGCGCACGGGGTGGAGCCGCGGCTGCCAAGCCGACCACGGCGCGCGCGTGGTGCCGACAGGCCCGCGATCGGGGCGGCAGGGCGCCATCGCACTTGACCTGACACGAGATGCTCACGGGCGCCCTGGCGACCCGATCGCGTGCGCGCGCGGACTCGCGGAGGACACCGCATGAGAGGCCTCGCCGACCGGACCTGGTCGTTGCTGAACCAGGTGCTCGACGCCTACTCCGACAGCCCGCGCGCCACGCACTGGCTGCGCGGGCACCTCGCCCGGTTCTCCGAGCCGGTGCGCCTCGCCGTGGCCGGGCCTCCGGGCTCGGGGCGCACCACCCTGGTCACGGCGCTCGGGCAGCAGCCGGAGCTGAACCTGCTCGACGCGCCCCCGATCGAGGCCGACCCGGAGCCCGGCGCCATGGAGCGGCTCTGCATGGAGTCCGACGCCGTGCTCTACCTGATGGGCCACCCGCACAACGCCGACCTCGCCTTCCTGCGGGCCATGCAGGACCACCCGGTGGCCAGGGCGGCGCCGGTGGCGTCGCTGGCCGTGCTGGCCAGGGCCGACGAGCTGGGCGGCGGCCGGGTGGACGCGGTGGTGTCCGCGCGGCAGGTCGCGCGCCGCTACCGGCGCGACGCGGAGCTGGGCCCGCTGTGCCAGGACGTCGTGGCCGTCGCGGGCCTGGCCGCGAGCGCGGCCCAGACCTTCGGCGAGGCCGACTTCGAGACGCTCGCGGCGCTGGCGTCGGTGCCGAAGGAGGAGCTGGAGCCGCTGCTGCTGTCGGTGGACCGGTTCGCGGGCGAGCCCGCGCGGGAGGAGCTGCTGTCGCGCTTCGGCCTGTTCGGCGTGCGGCTGGCCACGATGCTGCTGCGGCGCGGAGCGGACACCCCGGCCGCGCTGGCTACCCAGCTGCTCCAGCGCACGGGGCTCACCGAGCTGCGCGAGGCGATCGGGCTGTACTTCACCGACCGTGCGCCCGTGCTCAAGGCCCGCTCGGCGCTGATGGGCATCGAGGTCGTCCTGCGCATGGAGCCGAGACCGGCCGCGGCGCCGCTGGTGGCCGAGCTGGAACGGATCCTGGCGGGCGCGCACGAGTTCCGCGAGCTGCGCCTGTTGTCGGCGTTGCGGGCAGGCCGGGCGCGGCTGCCGGACGAACTGCGCGAGGAGGCGATCCGGCTCATCGGCGGCCACGGCTCCGATCCGGGCGCGCGCCTCGGCGTCGGCGCGTCCGGGCCCGAGGTGGCGGACGCCGCGGCCGGTGCGGTGCGGCTGTGGCGGGAGTACGCCGAGAACCCGGTCCTCGGCGCCGCCGAGCGGAGGGCGGCCTCCGTGGTGATCCGCAGCTGCGAGGGCCTGCTGACCGGTCATTGACCCGCCTTTCGTCGGCTTCCCGGCGTTCACACTTCTGGGTCAAGATGCGTCGGTGACCTCACTCCTGCGCAGAGCGACCCTCGTCTCGTCCGTGGCCTGCCTGTCCTTCGCCGCCGTGCCCGCCGCCGCGGCACCGAGCACCGGCCCGGTCATCGCCGAGGTCTACGGCGGGGGCGGCAACTCCGGCGCCACCCTCACCCAGGACTTCGTGGAGCTGGCCACCGTCGGCACCGGCCGTGCCGAGCTGGCCGGGCTGAGCGTGCAGTACCTGCCCGGCTCGCCGAGCGCGGCCAGCCGCTGGCAGGTGACCCCGCTGGCGGGCGGCGTCGAGCCGGGCGGCCGGTACCTGGTGGCGCAGAGCAGGGGCGCGGGCGGCACGGTCGCGCTGCCCGCGCCGGACGCCACGGGTGGCATCGCGATGGCCGCGGGGTCCGGCACGGTCGCGCTCGTCACCGGCACCGAGCCGCTGACCTGCCTCACGGCGGCCGCGTGTGCCGCCGAGCCGCGCGTCGTCGATCTCGTCGGCTACGGCAGTGCGGTGGTGCGTGAAACCAGCCCCGCGCCCGCCGCGAGCAACACGACGTCGGTGGCCCGCGCGGAGCTCACCGACACCGACGACAACGCCGCGGACTTCGCCGCGGGCGCCCCGACGCCGGTCAACGCGGCGGGCGAGACCCCGGGCGGGGAGGCGCCCGAGCCGGTCGACGCACGCGTCCACGACGTGCAGGGTGTGACGCGGCTGTCGCCGCTCGCGGGCGAGACGGTGCGCGTGCCCGGCGTCGTCACCGCCACGCGGACGTTCGGGTCGAGCCGCGGCTTCTGGCTGCAGGAACCCGAGCCCGACGCCGATCCGCGCACCAGCGAGGGCATCTTCGTGTTCACCGGCTCGGCGACGCCGTCGGTGGCGCCCGGCGACGCCGTGACCGTGACGGGCGAGGTCGCGGAGTTCTACCCGGACAACCCGGCCGGCTCGCCCTTCCAGTCCACCACCGAGCTGATCAGTGCACAGTGGACGGTGCGCTCCGCAGGCAATCCCGTGCCCGGCGCGCTGGCTGTCGGCGAGGACACCGTTCCGGACGAGTTGGCTCCGCTGCCCGGCGGCAACATCGAGCCGCTTGCGCTGGAGCCCGGGCGCTACGCGCTGGACTTCTGGGAGGCGCACGAGGGCGAGCTGGTGAGCGTGTCGGACGCGCGGCTGGTGAGCCGCAGCACCGACTTCAACGAGCTGTACGTGACGACCAAGCCGCAGCAGAATCCGAGCGCACGAGGCGGAACCGTCTACCTCGGCTACGGCCGGCCCAACACCGGCATCCTCAAGATCGAGTCGCTGATCCCGTTCTCCCAGCGGCCGTTTCCCGCGGCAAACACCGGCGACGTCCTCACCGGCGTCACCTCGGGCCCGGTGGAGTACGACCGGTTCGGCGGCTACACGTTGCTGGCGAACGTGCTCGGCGAGGTGAAGGACAACGGCCTCGAACGCGAGGTCACCCGTCCGCAGCGGCCGGGCGAGCTGGCCGTGGCCACCTACAACGTGGAGAACCTGTCGGCCGCCGACGAGCAGGAGAAGTTCGACACGCTGGCCGAGGGTGTCGTGCGCCATCTGGCCTCGCCCGACATCGTGACGCTGGAGGAGATCCAGGACAACAACGGCCCTGCGGGCACCGGCGACGGCGTGGTGGCGGCCGACGCGACGCTGCGCCGGTTCACCGACGCGATCGTCGCCGCGGGCGGCCCGCGCTACGCGTGGCGGCAGATCGACCCGCAAGAGGGTGCCGACGGCGGCCAGCCGGGCGGCAACATCCGCGTCGGCTTCCTGTTCAACCCGCATCGGGTGTCCTTCGTGGACCGTCCTGGCGGGGACGCGACGACGCCCGTGTCGGTGGTGACGGCGCGGCACACGCCGCACCTTTCGATCTCACCGGGCCGCGTCGCCCCCGGTGACGCGGCGTGGGAGGACAGCCGCAAGCCGCTGGCGGGCGAGTTCGTCTTCCGCGGCCGCACCGTGTTCGTCATCGCCAACCACTTCGCGTCGAAGGGCGGCGACCAGCCCCTCCACGGCCGCTACCAGCCGCCGACGCGCGGCTCCGAGGTGCAGCGGGTGCGCCAGGCGGAGGTGCTGCGGGCCTTCGTCGACGACCTGCTCGCCGCCGACCGGAAGGCCACCGTCGTGGTGGCCGGTGACCTCAACGACTATCCGTTCTCGCCTGCCGTGCGCACCCTCACCGAGGGTGGTGCGCTGCGGGCGCTGGTGGACACGCTGCCCGCGAACGAGCGGTACAGCTACGTCTTCGAGGGCAACTCGCAGGTCCTCGACCACATGCTCGTCTCCCGTGGCCCGCGCCGCGTCGACTACGACATCGTGCACATCAACGCCGAGTTCGCCGAGCAGGCCAGCGACCACGACCCGCAGGTGGTGCGGCTGTACCCGAGGTGAGTCGTCCGGGGCGGCCGTACGCGTTAGCGGGCTCGCCAGCCGAGTCGCAGGATCGCCTGCGTCAGCTCGTGGTAGGCGGTCCGGATGTCCTCGGCGTAGCGGTCGAGCCAGTCGCCACGCGCCGAGGACACCGGCTCCGGGTCCGCGCCCATGTCGAGCCAGGACAGCCGGGAGACGTTGTCGGCGGCCATCCGCCACCAGCGGGTGGCGCGCTCGGCGGTGACCTGCTCGCGTTCGGTGGCCGCCGCGACCTCCTGCTCGGCCGCGGCGATCGCCGAGGTCAGCTCCTCGGCTCTCGCCAGCTCCCAGGCCCGCAGGTCCTCGGCGGCCTTGCGGGCGAGCCCCACGATCTCCTTGTACCGTACGGCGGCGGTCGCGTCGTCACTCATCGTCGGCCTCCGGGCGGCGGAACGGGATGATGACCTCGGGCGCGGCGTGCGTGGTGCGGTCGAAGAACAGCGCCCGGCCCGGACGTGGCGCCCAGTGCACCACCTGGCCGCCGCAGAATGGGCTCAGTTCGCTGCCCTGCACGTCCAGCGCCGCCCAGGCTCCGATGTCGTCGGTGCCGCCGAAGCCGAGCGTGTCCTTCAGCCGGGCGATGCCGCGCCACCAGCCGAGCACGTGCAGCCGGTTGCCCGGCCCCTGCTTGAGCAGCGTCCGCAGGTGGTCGAGACCGCTGGGCTTGCCCGGCTCCTTGCGTTCCAGCAGCGGCAGCGCTCCGTCCACCCCGTAGAACACGAGGATGCGCGCGATGCCGCTGGTCGGCAGCTCCTCCACGAGGTTGCCCGCCAGTTCGGCCAGCTCGTCGGCGGCAACGACGCCCGCCTTGTGCCCCTCGGCGGTGAGCCGGTCGGCCAGCTCGGTGACGGCGGGAGCGCACGTGTCCACCGCGCAGCACAACACGAACTCGACGTCGCCGGGCTGGTACTGCCGGGCCAGTGAGCGCGTCGCCGAGTCGAGCACCGACAACGCCTCCTTCGTGCTCGTGCCCAGCACGGCCAGGTTGCGCCCCGGCGCGGGCGAGAGCTCCACGGCCTGCGCCGTGTCGGCGACGTCGATCGACTGGCCGACGAGCGCGCGCGGCCGTTCGGCGAGGCCGAGCCCGGTGAACGCCTCGGACGTCTCCAGCAGCGGCGCGTGCGCACCGTCGAACAGCCGGGGCTGACCGTGCCCGGCGGCGTAGCGCTGCCAGAGTTCCCGCTGCAGGGACGGAAAGACGCCCTTCGCGCTCGCGTCGGGCACGTGCGCCAGCTGGTTGCCGTGCGCGACCCCGGAGTCGTGGTTGATCACCGCATGCCAGCGGGGTGCCGCGACCGCGGCCTGGTTGGCCTCGGCCAGCACCCGCCGCGCCTTGGGCATCGCGATGCGCAGCGTGCACTGCTCGAACACCGCGGGCTTGCCCCAGAACGCCTCGATGCCCGCGATGTCCTGGCTGGCCAGGATCAGGTGGATGCCCTGAGAGCGGCCGCGCCGGGCCAGGTCCTCCAGCAGCGAGGTGGCGAGCGCGGTGACGCTGTCGCGGCCCGCGAACAGGTACTGGAACTCGTCGATCACCGCGACGATGCGGGGCCAGTGCCCTTCCGGGTCCTGCTCCCGCAGCTCGGCGATGTTGGTGACCTCGTGGTCCTTGGCCGCGGCGGAGCGCCTGCGCATCTCGTCGGAGAGGAACCGCAGCAGGGCGAGCCCGAACTCGCGGTCGGTGTTGACGTTCACGCCCACCAGCCTGGCGTGCGGCAGCCAGCTGGAGTCCTTGCGCCCCGGCGCGAGCCCCGCGAACGACACGCCCTCCTTGAAGTCGAGCAGGTAGAGCGCCAGCTCGTCGGGAGAGTACCGGGCACACAACGCGCCGATCAGCGCGTACAGGAAGTTCGTCTTGCCCGAGCCGCTGGGCCCGCCGATCAGCGCGTGCGGCGTGGCGTCGCCGATGACGACCTCCACCGGCTCGCCCTCGAAGAACCCCACCGGCGCGCGGAGCTCGCTCGCGGAGCTGTGCGTGCCGTACTCGGTGGGCAGCAGGTCGGCGAACGAGCGCGGCCCGCCCTGCTTGGCCACCAGAGCCTCGGCGATGCGGCTCGCGGCCGTGGTCACCTGGCCAGCGGGCAGCGGAGGGTCGAGGTCGACCACCAGCTCCGGCCCGGTCATGCTCGTGATCGCGCGCCGCTCGTCGAGCAGGCTGATCGTCTCGACCGAGCCGCCGAGCACGGTGGGCACGTCCACCAGGATCAGCGAGATGCCGGCGTCGAGCGCGCCACTGGCGACCCGCTTGAGGTCGCGCAACTGCTCCGGCTGCAGGTCCTCGCCGTTGCCGTAGAGCACACCGATGCGCCACGGCTCGGTGCGCTTGCCGGTGGCCGCGCGCAGCGCGCGCAGCGACGAGTACCCGGCCTGCATGGTGTAGCCGTGGACGCGGCGGATGTGCCCGGCGAACTCGTCGAGCAGGTCCACCAGCCGGGTGGGGTCGTGGACGGTGACGGCGCTGGTGCGGCTCAGCGCGTAGAAGTTGGGCAGCACGGCCGTGAGCTGGCCGACGTCCCACAGGTGGATCTTGACCGCGCCCGGCTCGAACGTGCTGAGCACGCGCATCAGCAGGTTCTCCACGATCGCGTCGACGGTGTCCCTCGTCCTCGGCGCCGAGGTGATCGCCAGGTGGGACTCGTCGAGCAGTGGCACGGCGACGTCGAAGGTCAGCTCGGTGCCCGGGGTGCGCCCGGCCGCTGATCCATCCACTGTGGACGAGCCGATGCGCCACAGCCCCGGCGCGGAAAGGCCCTGGCCCGTGCCGACCCTGCCCAGCCACTCGCCGGGAGGGCGGCCCGCTGGCCCGGGCGCCGTGGCGGACACCAGCTCACGGAGCCTGCTGGGGCCGTCGGCCCACTCGGCGTAGAACTGGTTGCGGACGCTGCCCAGCCAGGACAGCACGTCACGCATGGCCGGGTCGCGCAGGCGCTCGGCCAGCTCGGGGTCGGCCGCGGCCCGCTCCATGCCGGTGCGCACGACCACCTGCTCCAGCCGCAGCTTCGCCAGGTTCAGCTCGGCGGACTCCCGGGCGTTGCGGGAGGCGCCGAGCGCGAGGCCGATCTGGTGCCGCAGCTGGTTCAGCGCCCGCAGCACCCTGGCTCGTTGTTCGGCGGCCTTCCTGCCCATGATCGTCTACAGCCTCGCCTGGTAGTGCTCCAGCAGGTCACCGATGCCCGTCAGCCGGTCGCGCTGGCCATCCAGCTGTTCGAGGGCCTGCGGCAGCTGGGAGGGCAGCCACGGCTGGGCCTGCGCCTGCGACGCGACGATCACTCGCCGGTACTCCTCCAGCAGCTCCTTCGCGCGATCGGTGTGCGCCCGGGCGTCCGAGAGCCCGCTGTGGACCTCGTTGAGTGACTGCCGCAGCTGGTCGAGTGACATGGCGCCGTTACAGCCGGGCCGAGTAGCTCTCGGCGGACGAGATGCACGCCTGGATGGTGGTCTGGGTGCCGTTGATGCCCTGCAGCGCCTCGGCGAGCAGGCCGTGCGCCTGGTTGACCTCGTCCTGTGTGCTGCCGGACGTCGCCTGCGCCAGTGTCTGCTGGGCCTCTTCGAGCGACTGGGCTGCCTGCTGGAGGGCGGCGATGCTAGCGGAAGCCTTCTCGTTCGCGAGGGCGATCCCCGCGCGGATCTCTTCCACTCCGGGCATAGGGCGGACTCCTTGAGGAAGTCGGGTCGTTCGGTACCAACTTAGCGTGACCGAGTGACTCCGGACAGTCTGATGGCTGGGGGATGTGCTGGTTACTCTGTGCTTCGCAATAACTGAACGCCGGACCCTGGCGGATCCGGCGTTCAGTGGATGCGTTGGCTGAGAGGGTAATGGTTCCCCAGCGCAGGGCTCGAATCGGCCCCGTTCTCAGCCCGCCCTGCGGACGGCCGACCTGCGGAGGGCCACCCCCAGCCCGATCATGCCGACGGCGAGGCCGAGGTGCAGCCAGTCGTCGGCGTTGTTGAGCGGCACGAAGTTGGCCGCGCTGTTCTCCGCGACGAACAGCCCGTACAGCCACAGGGCCAGGTAGACGACCCCGCCGCCGACGAGGAAGGCGGTGGCGGCCGTGGCAGTCCTGGCCAGCGCGAGGCCGGCGACGCCGAACAGCAGGTGCACGATGTTGTGCAGGATCGACACCATGAAGACGCCGAACAGCATGGCCGTCGAGTCCGGCCCGGCGAACTCCATGCCGTCGTAGTTGGTGGTCACGCCCGGGATGAATCCCAGAACGCCGACGATGAGGAAGACGCCGCCGACCACGAGGGCGGCCATCTGTACAGGGGTGTAGCGGCGTGTGGACGCCATGCCCGGCTTCGCCATGGTTCCCTCCTGCCCGTGGGAGCGGATGTGAGATCCACGGACTACCCACCCTCGCGTCCGTTATGCACGGTTCCCGAGGGAAGCTTGCCCGGCGCCGGCGAGCCCAAGGTGACCTTGGGCACACGCCAGGTACCCAAGGTCACCTTCGGCTCGGCACGGTGGCGAGACGCCCTGGAGCGGGTTACCCGACGCGGGTGAACGGAACGCCGGTGGGGACCGTGATCGTCTTGCCGTGCTACGAGTGGTCGTCGGCGGGGAGACGCGGTGGTTTACCCGGCTGATAGTCCAGGCGGCGGGTCCGCAGCTTGGTGACTTCCAACCAGATGGGCCCTGTGCGCTACAGAGGTGTTCAACGGCCTCCCAGTGTGCGGCGAGCAGACGAACGAAGTCCCAACGGTTCGCATCCCGCCCGGGCGGCCGTAGACGAACGCAGCGCAAGCCACTCTTGAGAGCAGCGGCCGCTTCGTAGAAGCGCGTGCGAATATGCCGGTCATTGGTGATCGCTACCCATCCGTACCGGGCGACCGCGGGTATCCACTCCTCATCCTTCCGAGGTATGAGATCGGCGACCGGCTTGTGCGAGCCCGTCACAACGTCCTTCCGTAGTCGCATCAGGCCGAGCCCGACACCTGTGAGGTCCTCGTCGACGATGAACCTGACCTTGGCGAGCTCAGGGTTTGCCGGTCGCGTCACGCGATACGGGCGTGCAGCCGGTCGTAGTTGACGGCTTGGCGCACGTGGTCGACCGCCAGCCCATAGCAGTCGGCGACCTCCTCGGGGTCCTCTCCCGCGCGTACCAAGCCCGCGATCGTTGTCACCCGCACACTGCATCCGTCGACGACGGGCTCCCCGCCTCGGAGCGAAGGGTCAAGCCGAACCGCCGGGAAGTCAGGATCAGGACGGATCGCCGAGACCTCGCCGGAGCTGTCCTGGTCGAACTCGGCGGCTTCGACGAACTTCGACACCCACGGCGTCAGAAGCATCTGCCCGGAGCCGACTGCCTCGGTGAACATGCCGTGAAGTCCGGAGTCTTCCTGCGCCTGCCACAGTATTCGCCGGCCGGACGCCTGAACGTAGGGCGCCGCGTGCGCCAACGGATAGGTCTCGTCGAACCGCTCGCGTAACACCTCGACCACCCGCCGCAGCCGCTGCACCGGGATCTTGTCGATATCGCGGTACCCGGCAAACAGGCGTGTCTCGACGAATTCTCCCCAGCTCACCCAGCGCGTGCGCTTTGGTTCGGCACGCAGGATGGGTGGGTAGGACGTGCCCTTGCGCCGGTATCCGTTCAGCCACCGCAGGGCGGTACCTTCGGTCAGCCCGAGCACCCGGTCCACCTGTGGATAGGTGTACACCGGACGATCCAGCAGCGACACGATGTCGCCCATGTCCGCCCCGCCCCTTCCGTCCCAGTATGCGTAGCGCGATACCTCTACGAGGGGTAAAGCGCAGCACTGTTGCCCGAGACGACGAAACGCCGGGCTGCCCGACTTCCCGGGTGCCCGGCGTTTCGCCTGTTCAGAGAGCGGAGGATACGGGATTCGAACCCGTGAGGGCTGTTACACCCAACACGATTTCCAATCGTGCGCCTTAGGCCGCTCGGCCAATCCTCCGCCGAAGAGGGTAGCAGGGGGGTGCTCGGCGAAGCCCTGGCGGGTCGGCGCGCTCACCGGGCCCACCGGAGCGCGATCACCGGAAGCAGTACGAGTCGGACGAGGCGTCGCCACCTTGCAGCCGCACCTGGTGGGCCCGCAGCCCGCGGAAGTCGTCGCCGTGCGGGAAGAACCGCTCGTCGACGACGAGCCCGCCCCCGGCGTCCGGGTCGGTGTCCAGCTTGGCGAACCAGGCGCCGACCCCGTCCGGATAGAACTGGTCGTCCCACGCGCCGTACAGCGAGTTGGTGACGTAGACCCGCCGCCCGTCGCGGCTGACCTCCACCATCTGCGGCCCTCCCGACAGCGGTTCATCCGGCGCCGACGGGTGCGCCACCCGCCCGGTGATCCCGCCGAGCCGCACCGAGCCGGCCTCCCGGGGGTGCCCGGGATCGCTGACGTCGTACTGCTTCAGCTCACCGGTGCCCCAGCACGAGACGTAGAGGAACCGGTCGTCCACGGAGAGGTTGATGTCGGTAACCAGCGGAGGCACCGCCCCGAACGGCTTGAGCGCGGGCGGCAGGGCCTCGGCGTCCGCGGGCTCGGCCGGGATGGTGATCACCTTGTCGGCCTTCCACGTGCCGTCGTCGTCGCGGTGCCAGCGCCACACGGAGGCCGAAAGATCCTCGGTGCTGACGACGACACCGACGAAGCCCCACGTCGCCTCCGGGTCATGGGAGGGCCGCAGCTCCAGCACCATCTGATGCTGCTCGCCGAGGTCCACGCGCTGCAGGTGCCTGCCCTCGGCGAGGTCCCAGAAGTGCAGGGCGTGACCGTACTTGTTGCCGAGCAGCAGTTCCGGGTCGATCCCGTTCTCGATCATCGACGGCGTTCCCCACTCCGACGTGATCGCGGTGTTCTGGTTGAGGTGCCACCACGCGTCGTAGGCGAGGTACTGCGGCCCCCGGTCGGTCTCCCAGGCGCGCAGCACGCCGAACGTGTCGTGGTCGAGCAAGGCGATCCCGCCGGGACCGTCGTCGCCGTTCGCGCCGCCGAGGCAGGACAGGAAGATGCCCTCCGGCCCGCAGTGCAGCGTGTGCGGCCGCGAGTACCCGGCCCGCTCCGCGAGCTCGGCCGCCGTCACGGTGTGCACGAGCCGCGGCTGCCGGGGATCGGGCTCGGTGTCGTAGACGTGGATGTTGGACGAGCGCAGCCCGGGCAGCAGCAGGTAGCGGCGGCGCAGGCCGTCGGTGTGGTGACCGGCGTGGGCGAAGGCGCTGCTGCACGCGTTCCAGCCGAAGTGGTGCAGCTCGTCGCCGCGGGTCGGCAGGTCGGCCCAGCCGACGACGCGGCCGTAGGTGGCGGACGCGGGATCGGTGTCGACGACGGTGAGCGCGTCGGGGCGCCGGCCCGCGCGGTCGAACGCGACCACGTAGGCCAGGTGCTCCGGCGGCGCGGCGATGGCGTCGGAGGGGCTGCGGTAGAAGGTCGGATCGGTCGCGGCGTGGCTCATGGTGCGCCTCCTCGGCTGGAGTGAAACGTCCGGCAGCTTCGAGCGTCCTGCCCGCGCCGGGCTGGTGTCCAGGCCGGTCCGCATTCCGGAAGCGGTTGCGCCGTTTGGGTTTCCCACCGGCCGGGTACGCGAGGCAGCGGATGACCGTGCCGACGCCGACCGGGAAGAGGGACGCCGTGGCCGTGGCGACCGTGGACGCAGAGAAACAGGCGGCACTGGCGGAACTGGGGCAACAGCTCCGCGTCGACGCGATCCGGGCCGCCGACGCGGCGGGCTCGGGGCACCCCACGTCGTCGATGTCGGCGGCGGACCTGATGGCGGTGCTGCTCGGCAACCACCTGCGCTACGACTTCACGGCGACGCAGAACCCCGGCAACGACCACCTGATCTTCTCCAAGGGCCACGCCTCGCCACTGCTGTACGCGATGTTCGCCGCCGCGGGTGCCATCGCCGACGACGAGCTGCTCACCTTCCGCAGGGCGGGCAGCCGCCTGGAGGGTCACCCGACGCCGCAGCTGCCGTGGGTGGACGTGGCCACCGGCTCGCTCGGGCAGGGCCTGCCCATCGGGGTCGGCCTCGCGCTCGCGGGCCGCGACCTCGACCAGCTCGGCTACCGGGTGTGGGTGCTGTGCGGCGACAGCGAGCTCGCCGAGGGCTCCATGTGGGAGGCCTTCGAGCACGCCGGGCACGCGCGGCTGGACAACCTCGTCGCGATCGTCGACGTCAACCGGCTCGGCCAGCGCGGCCCCACCCGGCACGGCTGGGACACCGCCGCCTACGCCCGCCGCATCGCCGCGTTCGGCTGGCACACGATCGAGATCGACGGCCACGACGTCGGCGAGATCGACCGCGCCTACACCGAGGCGCTGGGCAGCGACCGGCCCACCGCGATCCTCGCGCGCACCCGCAAGGGCAAGGGCGTGGCCGCCGTCGAGGACAAGGAGGGCGCGCACGGCAAGCCCCTGCCCGATGCCGACGAGGCCATCCGGGAACTCGGCGGCCGCCGCGCCATCCGCGTCGAGGTGAACGCCCCGGACGGCAACGCCGCCCCGCCGAGGCCGGACACGGCTTCGCTGCGCATCCCGGCCTACGAGCAGGGCTCCGAGGTCGCCACCCGCACCGCGTTCGGCGAGGCGCTGGAGGCGCTCGGTGGCGTGCGGTCCGACGTCGTCGCGCTCGACGGCGAGGTCAGCGACTCGACCAGGCTCGGCTATTTCGCGCGCTCGCACCCGGAGCGGTTCTTCCAGTGCTACATCGCCGAGCAGCAACTGGTCGCGGCGGCGGTCGGCATGCAGGTGCGGGGCTGGGTGCCGTACGTGTCCACGTTCGCCGCGTTCCTCAGCCGGGCCTACGACTTCCTGCGCATGGCGGCGATCAGCGGGGCGAGCCTGCGGGTCGTCGGCTCGCACGCCGGCGTCTCGATCGGCGAGGACGGGCCGTCGCAGATGGGGCTGGAGGACCTGGCGTTCTTCCGCGCGCTGTGGCGCAGCGCCGTGCTCTACCCGTGCGACGCCAACCAGACGGCGCACCTCACCGCGGCCATCGCCGACCGCTCCGGCATCAGCTACCTGCGCACCACCCGCGGCGACACACCCGTGCTGTACGGGCCGGAGGAGACGTTCCCGATCGGCGGCAGCAAGGTGCTGCGCTCCTCGCCCGGCGACCGCCTGACGATCGTCGCGGCGGGCATCACCGTGCCCGAGGCACTGGCGGCGGCCGACCGGCTCGCCGCCGACGGCATCGCGGCGCGGGTGATCGACGCCTACTCGGTGAAGCCGATCGACGCCGCGACCCTGCACGAGGCCGCCGCCGACACCGGCCGCGTGCTGACCGTGGAGGACCACTGGCCGCAGGGCGGGCTCGGCGACGCGGTGCTCGACGCGTTCACGCAGGCCACGAGCATGCCGAGGGTGGCGAAGCTCGGCGTGCTGGCGCTGCCCGGCTCGGCGAGCCCGCAGGAGCAGCTCCAGCACGCCGGCATCGACGCCTCGGCCGTCGTGGACGGCGCGAGGGCGTTGCTCAGCGAGTGACGCGCGTGAACGACCACCTGCGCCGCGGCTCCGTCGCGGCGTAGGTCGCCGCCGTGACCAGTCCGTAGGCGAGGTGGGGGACGGCGTCGCTGACCCAGCCCTCGACGCCCCACTCGCGGGGGTCGGTGACCTTCATGGCGGTCATCGGAGCCGCGGAGCCGACCATCGCCCCCAGGCCGGTGACGACGCTGCCGACCAGCACGGACGGGCGCCAGCCCAGCCCGCGCGCCGCACCGTAGGCCGCGCCGATGGTCGTGCCGGAGAGCATGCCCATCAGCGCGCCCAGCCCGGACACCCGGCTCTGCCGGGTCTCCTCGTCGCCGGGAATGTCGGCGCCCGCGGTCTTCGCCATCTTCTCCACCGTCTGCTCGGGCGTGCTGCTGGAGGGACGGCCGCGCACGGCCATGTCCAGGTAGGTGGTGGCGTTCAGCGCGGTGGTGCCCGCGGCGCCCGCCGCGATGCCACGCAGTATGGAACCAAACATGGCCGGTGGATACCCGCCGCTTCGCTCCCTCACGCTCGCCCGGTCCAGGACTTATAGTGACGTCGTGGCGGCCGAGCAACGAAGCGCGACGGAGCGAGCCGTCGAGCACAGCAACGCACTCGACGCGCTGCTGCGCGAGCGCGACGGCCTGCTGACCGTGCTCGACCGCGTGGTGGCCCTGCACGGCACGGCCCGCCTCATCCGCGACACCCTCGGCACCGACTCGGGGTTCGTCGCCGAGGTGGACGGCCCGCGGCAGGCCGTCATCCGGTGGCTGTCCGGCACGAGAACCGACCAGCTGCGCAACCTCATCGTGCCCGTGGGCCACGGGGTCGGCGGGCGGGTCATCGCGCTGGGCAGGCCCGTCCGGGTCACCGACTACGTCAGCTCCCCGACGATCACGCACCAGTTCGACGCGCAGGTGCGCGGCGAGGGCCTCGGTGCGATGCTCGCGGTGCCGATTCTCGACACCGGCGAGGACAAGAACAAGACGGTCGCGGTGGCCTACGCGGCGATGCGCAAGGCCGCGGACTTCGGCGACGACGCGGTGTCCAAACTGGAGGGCATCGCGGGCAGGGCGGCCACCGCGCTGCGCATCGCCAGCGCCGCCGCGGCGTCGCGGGCCGACGCGGTGACCGCCGAGCGGCAGCGCATGCAGAGCGCGCTGCACGACTCCGTCGGCGCCCTGCTGTTCTCGATCGGCGTGCAGGTGCGCGACCTGCACGAGGCCATTCGCGACAACCCGGCGCTCGACCTGCGGCTGCGCAGGCTCGAGTCGGACGTCTCCGCCGCGTCCAGCGCGCTGCGCGAGTCGCTGCTCGCGTTGTCGGAGACCACCCCGGAGCGGGCGCTGCCCGTGGAGCTGGCCGAGTACACCCGCTCGTTCGAGGCCCGCACCGGCGTCCCGGCCCGGTTCGTGCAGCTCGCGCCGGTGCCGCCGCTCGATGCCGAGCGCACCGCGCTGCTCGTCGCCGTCGTCCGCGAGGGCCTGCTCAACGTGGAGAAGCACGCGCGGGCGTTCTCGGTGGTGGTGAGCCTCGGGCCGTGCGACGACGGCGTGCAGGTCGTGGTGGCCGACGACGGCGTCGGCGAGGCCGCGGAGCCGGAGGCCGCGAGCACCGGCATGGGCGTGCGGTCGCTGGCCGAGCGCGCCGCCCGCGTCGGCGGCAGGGTGAGCCTCGTGCGGGACGAGGACGGCGGCTGCACCCTGCGCGCTTGGCTGCCCGGTGTCCCGGCGTGACCGCGAAGATTCTGGTCGTCGACGACCACCCGGTGGTGCGCGACGGTGTGACGCTGCTGCTGCGCTCCGACCCCACGCTGGTCATCGCAGGCTCGGCCGAGTCGGGAAGGGCCGCCATCGAGCGGGTCGGCGAGCTGCTGCCGGACTTGGTGCTGCTCGATCTGCGGCTGCCCGACATGCTCGCGCCCGAGGTCATCGCCGGGCTGCGCAGAGCCCATCCCGGCGCCAAGATCGTCGTGTTCACCGCGCACGGCGACCACCAGGGCGTCGTCGCCGCACTGGAGGCCGGTGCGCACGGCGGACTGCTCAAGGACGTCGCGGGCACCGATCTGGCGACGGCGCTGCGCCGCGTGCTGCGCGGCGAGCGGGTGGTGGACCCCCGGATCATGCCCGACGCGGGGCAGCGCACCGACGCGCTCGCGCGCAGCGGGCTCACGCGGCGTGAGTACGAGGTGCTGCGGCTGGCCGCCCAGGGCAAGACCAACCCGGAGATCGCCGAGGCGACGGGGCTGACCCGCAACACCGTCAAGACCTACCTCCAGTCGGCGCTGCACAAGCTCGGCGCGCGCAACCGGGTGGAGGCCATCGGCAAAGCCAGCGAGGCCGGGCTGCTCTGACCAGCACCGTTTCCAGTTCGTTGCCCTTTCCCTCTCCAGGTGGGGGTATGGGAACTTCCCAAGCGCACGCAGGATAGCCGCCACTGGTAGTGACTGACGTCACACGACCGGAGGAGGCCGTGTGGGCAACGACGCCCCCACTTTGGACACGCTGTGTTGACGGTGCGGAACCTGCGCGTGCGGTACGGCCGCTCGGTCGCGGCTCTGCACGGGCTTGACCTCGACGTTCCCGACGACGGCGTGCTGGCCGTGCTCGGCAGCAACGGCGCCGGGAAGTCCACCCTGCTGCGCACGCTCTCGGGCACGCTGCGTATGCATCGCGGCGAGGTCGTCGAAGGCGAGGTGCGCTACGGCGACCGGCGCATCGATCGGCTGGACCCGGCGGCGATCGTGGGTCTCGGCATCGTCGGCGTGCCCGAGGGCAGGCAGATCTTCGCGCGGATGAGCGTCGACGAGAACCTGCGCGCCGGCGGCATCGGCGCCCGCTCCGCCGCCGAGCGCGCCGAGGCCAAGCAACGCGTGCACGAGCTGTTCCCCGTGCTCGCCGAGCGGGCGGGCCAGCGGGCCGGGCTGCTCTCCGGCGGCGAACAGCAGATGCTGGCCATCGGCAGGGCCCTCATGTCGAGCCCGCGCCTGCTGCTGCTCGACGAGCCCTCGCTCGGGCTCGCCCCCAAGATCGTCGAGCGCATCGCCGCCACCATCCGCGAGATCCACGCGCAGGGCACGGCCGTGGTGCTCGTGGAGCAGAACGCCGTGATGGCGCTCGCGGTCGCCGACACCGCCGTGGTGCTGGAGGTCGGCTCCGTGGCGCTGGCCGGTTCCGCCGCCGAGCTGGCGGGCAGCGAGGAGGTGCAACGGCTCTACCTCGGCGGGCACGCCGAGTCCGACGCCGATGCCGAGCGCGAGGCACAACAGGCGCGCGAGCAACGGGCCGGGATGCGCGGATTGTCGAGGTGGAGCGGATGACCACCGCGGAACTGCGGGTACGCGAGGTGACACTGCGCTTCGGCGGGCTCTATGCGCTGGACGACGTGTCCTTCACGGTGGCGCCCGGCGCCCTGCACGCGCTGATCGGGCCCAACGGAGCCGGCAAGTCCAGCTGTTTCAACGTGATCAGCGGCCTGTACAGGGCGAGCGCGGGGTCGGTGACGTTCGGCGAACACGAGCTGACCGCCTACCGGCCCAACCGCAGAGCCCGGCTCGGCGTCGGCAGGGCGTTCCAGAACGCCGCGCTCTCGCCGCACTCGACCGTGCTGGACAACGTGATGCTCGGCCGGTACGCGCTGACCCGCGGCGGGTTCCTGGCGTGCGGGCTGCGGCTGCCCTGGACGCGGCGCGAGGAGCGCAGGCACGCGGCACGGGCCGCGGAGATCTGCGACTTCCTCGGCATCGGCGCCGCGCTGCACACCCCGGTGGGCGGCCTGCCCTACGGCGCGGTGAAACGGGTGGACATCGCCCGCGCGCTCGCCGTGGAGCCGTCGCTGCTGCTGCTCGACGAGCCGGCGGCGGGCATGAACGCCGCCGAGACGGCCGAACTGGCAGGCACGATCCGCGACGTCCGTGACGAGCTCGGCATCTCGATCCTGCTCGTGGAGCACGACATGGGACTGGTCATGGACATCGCCGACCGGGTGACGGTGCTGGACTTCGGCCGGGTCATCGCCGACGGCACGCCCGCCGAGGTGCAGGCCGACCCCGAGGTGGTCAAGGCCTACCTGGGCACGGACAACACCGAGAGCACGGAGGCCGGGTAAGTGGAGACGTTCGTTCAGCTCGTGGTCAACGGGCTCGGCAAGGGCGCGGTGTTCGCCCTGCTGGCGCTGGGC
The DNA here is from genome assembly GCF_003202285.1 of Prauserella muralis. Classification (GTDB taxonomy): domain Bacteria; phylum Actinomycetota; class Actinomycetes; order Mycobacteriales; family Pseudonocardiaceae; genus Prauserella_B; species Prauserella_B muralis. Next base: position 478,689 of record NZ_MASW01000001.1, on the reverse strand, counting down.
TTCGTGGTGATCTTCAAGGCCACGGAGGTGGTCAACTTCGCGCACGGCTCGCTGGTGCTGTTCGGTGGCTACCTCGTGGTGGCGACGCGGGAGACGCTCGGCTGGGCGGGTGCGGTCGTCGTCGGCATCGTCGGGGCGGGCCTGCTCGCCCTGCTCGTGGAGCGGCTGCTGCTCTCGCGGTCCAAACTGGCCGACCCGTTCAGCCTCGCCCTGCTCACCATCGGCGTGGACGTGATCATCACCGAGGAGATCGTGCGCAGACTCGGGGTGTCGCTGCCGTTCATCGGCGACGCCTGGGACGCCCAGCCCATCCAGGCCGGTGGCGTCACGCTGTTCCGCACGCACCTGGTGGCGCTGGTGGTGGCGACCGTGCTGATCACGCTGTTCTTCATCGCGTTCCGGTACTCGAACTGGGGCATCGCCATGCGGGCGCAGGCCGAGAACAAGGAGGCGGCCGCGCTCGTCGGCATCCGCAGCGCGCGGGTCACCGCGACCGCGTGGCTGGTGGCGGGACTGCTCGCCGGTGTCGCGGTGCTCTTCATCGCCACGCAGGACTTCTCGGGCGCGGGCCTGTCCCGGGGCACCCACTCGATCGCGCTCGCCGCGTTCCCCGCCGCGATTCTCGGTGGTCTCGACTCCACGGCGGGCGCCATCGTCGGCGGCATCGTGGTCGGCCTCGTCGACGCGCTCTCCACCCACTACGTGTCGTTCGCCTTCTCCAAGAGCGCGGTGTTCCTCGTGATGCTGCTGGTGCTCGTGATCCGGCCGTCGGGCCTGTTCGGGACGAGGGAGACGACCCGTGTCTGACACCGGAACCGATGCCCGCGCCACCACGACGGCGCCGCCGGAGCCGCCGCAGGCGCCGCCGAGGCCCACGCCGCGCCGTGGCGCGCAGTGGTGGGTGCGCAAGGCGCTGTGGCTCGCGCTGTTTCTGGTGCTGCTCGCGCTGCCGCTGTACCTGGAGGCACAGTGGCTCAAGGCGGGGCAGTACATGATGGTCGGCGCCGTCGGCGCGATCGGGCTGACCCTGCTCACCGGTCAGGCGGGCCAGCTCTCGCTCGCGCACGCCTTCTTCCTGCTCGCCGGGGCGACCTCCTACACGGTCCTCTCGGGGCCCACCGGTGACCCGGAACTCGTCGGCTTCGGGCTCGACCCGTTGCTCGCCCTGCTCGGTGCCGTCGCCATCACGGCGGTGCTGGGCCTGGCGTTCGCGCCGGTGGCCGCGCGGCTGCGCGGCATCTACCTCGGTGTCGCCTCGCTGGCGCTCGTCTTCCTCGGGCTCTACTTGGGACAGTCGGCCGAGTCGCTCACCGGCGGCACGTCCACAGGACGCCCGCCCGCGACGTTCGAGCTGTTCGGGTTCCCGTTCTCCAACGACGGCGACCTGGAGATCGCGGGTGTCCCGATCCGCGAGACCGAGCGCGTCTGGTACCTGTTCCTCGCACTGGTCGTGATCGCCTTCCTGCTGGCGCGGGGTGCGGTGCGCGGACGCATCGGCAGGGCCTGGCGGGCCGTGCGGGACAACGAGGCGTCGGCCGCCGTGATGGGCGTCAACGTGCCGACGGTCAAGGCAGGGGTGTTCGCGGTGTCCTCGGCCTACGCCGGGCTCGCGGGCGTGATGACGGTGCTGTGGTTCGACATCCTCAAGCCCGACGAGAGCGAGTTCGGCACCTACGGCATCAACGTCTCCATCGCCTACCTCGCGATGATCATCATCGGTGGGCTCGGTTCGGTGCCGGGCGCGCTCGTCGGGGCACTGCTGGTCAACGGGCTACCGCAGGTGCTCGCGCTCTACTCCACACAGCTGGGCTGGTCCACCGGCACCGGCGAGGGCGCGTTCACGCCCATCTTGATCAGTTCGTTCGTGTACGGCGCGGCGATCATCCTCGTCGTGCTGTTCGAGCCAGGGGGTCTCGCGGCCATCGGCCGCAGGATCGGGCAACGCCTGACCTTCACGCGGCGCGGAAAGGAATGAACATGAAACGAATACTCGCCCTGGCCTGTGCCTCGGCGCTGGTTCTCGCGGGTTGTGGCACCAAGGGTGGCGGCTCGGACTCCGGCGGTGAGGGCGCGGGCGGCGTGCAGACCGACGTCGGCGTCACCGACTCCGAGATCACCCTAGGCGTCATGACCGACCAGACCGGGCCGTTCAAGAACCTCTCGACCGGCATCACGCACGGCAACGAGCTGTGGGTGAAGGACGTCAACGCGGCGGGCGGCATCTGCGACCGCCAGCTCAAGCTGCGGATCGTCGACCACGGCTACAAGGCCGACACCGCGAAGACGCTGTACCCGCAGATCGAGCCGAACGTTCTCGGGCTGGTGCAGCTCGTCGGCTCCCCTGTCACCGCGGCGCTCAGCGGGGATCTGGAGTCCGACGAGATGACCACCACGCCGGCGTCGTGGTCGTCGGAGCTGCTGAGCAACCCCTACCTGATGGTCGTCGGCACGACGTACGACGTGGAGATGATCGACGGCCTGTCCTACCTGCAAGAAGAGGGCATGATCTCCGACGGCGACACCGTCGGCCACATCTACATCGACGGCGAGTACGGCGCCAACGGCCTGCGCGGCGCGCGGTACTACGCCGAGCAGCACGACCTGAAGCTGCGCGAGGTCAAGATCACCTCGTCGGACAACGACCTGACCAACGTGGTGACGGGCCTGCGTGGCCAGGGTGTCAAGGCGATCCTGCTGACCACCACGCCCACGCAGACCGGGTCGGTGGCCGCGGCCAACAAGGCGCTCGGGCTCAACGTGCCGATCCTCGGCAACAACCCGACGTTCGACCCGCTGCTGCACCAGAGCCCGGCCGCGAACGCGCTGGACAAGCTCTACGTGGTGGCCAGCAGCGTGCCGTTCTCGGCCGACATCGACAAGGCCAGGGAGGTCGCGCGCAAGTACGAGGAGGCGGGCTTCACGGAGCCGCCGAACGCGGGCGTCCCCTACGGCTACGCGGTGGCCGAGGTGTGGGGCACGGTGCTGAGGAAGGCCTGCGAGAACAAGGACCTCACGCGGGCCGGTGTGCACAAGGCGCTGCAGCAGACGACGTCTGCCGAAACCGGCGACCTCGTGGCCGAGCTGGACTTCTCCCAGCCGGGCGCGCCTGCGACGCGGCAGGTGTACGTGGCGCAGCCGGACGCGTCGGTCGAAGGCGGCATGAAGTACGTCAAGCCGCTGTTCGAGTCCGAGGACGCGAAGGGCTACAAGGCACCGCATCAGCAGTGAGCGGTTTCCGCGGCGGCCCCGGAAAGGCCCGGGGCCGCCGCGGCCTTTCACTCACCGCAAGCCGCCTTCCGCCGGGCGGAAGGGATCGGCCCGCGTATTGAAGCCGCTCACATCGTCGTGTGAGGATTCGGCAATGAGTCAGCGTTCGACCCCACCGTTTCGCGCAGACCACGTCGGCAGCCTGCTGCGGCCCCCCGAGTTGCACAAAGCCAGGGAGAAGGCGGCGCAGGGCGCGATCACCGCCGAGGAACTCAAGGCCGTGGAGGACGACGCCATCCGGCGTGTCGTGGACCTCCAGCGCAAGGTCGGCCTGCAGCCCGCCACCGACGGCGAGTTCCGGCGCGCGTCCTGGCACATGGACTTCATCTACCAGCTCGACGGCGTCTCGAAGAGCGACGAGCGGCTGCACGTGAAGTTCCACAACGCCGCGGGAGATCTGGAGTTCAGCCCGCCGGGCCTGCAGGTCGACGGCAAGGTCGGACTGAGCGGGACCATCTTCGGCGAGCACTTCGGCTTCCTGAAGTCCGTTGTGGACCCCGGCGTGACGCCGAAGCTCACCATCCCCTCGCCGAGCATGGTGTACTACCGCGGCGGGCGGGCCGCCGTGGACGAGAACGTCTACCCCGATCTCGAGGACTTCTTCGCCGACCTCAGCGCGGCGTATGCGAACCAGATCAAGGGCGTGGGTGAGCTGGGCTGCACCTACCTGCAGCTCGACGACACGAGCCTGGCCTACCTCAACGACCCGAACCAGCGTGAGCTGGTGGCCCGCATGGGCGGCGACCCGGAGACGCTGCACCTGCGCAACATCAAGACGATGAACGCCGCCATCGCGGCCAAGCCCGAGGGCATGACCATCACGACGCACCTGTGCCGGGGCAACTTCCGGTCGTCGTGGGCCGCCGAGGGCAGCTACGACTTCGTCGCCGAGGCCCTGTTCAACGAGCTCAACGTCAACGGTTACTTCCTGGAGTTCGACGACGAGCGCTCCGGCGGGTTCGAGCCGCTGCGGTTCGTGCCGAAGGGCAAGTATGTCGTGCTCGGCCTGGTGACCACCAAGCGCGGCGAGCTGGAGTCGGTGGAGTCGCTGCAGCGGCGCATCGAGCAGGCCTCGAAGTACGTCGACCTCGACCAGCTCTGCCTGTCGCCGCAGTGCGGCTTCTCCTCCACCGAGGAGGGCAACGACATCACCGAGGACCAGGAGATCCGCAAGCTGGAGCGGATCGTCGAGACCGCGGCGAAGGTCTGGGGCTAGCGCACCAAGCCTTCGCGTCGGGCGAGCCGAAGGTGCCCTCGGGTACGCATGGTGTACCCAAGGGCACCTTCGGCTCGGCTCAGGTGAGGTCGGCGAAGGTCTCGACCTGCTCGCGGCGGCCCGCGACGACGAGGATGTCGGCGCGGTCGATCACGGTCTCCGCGGTGGCGTAGGTGAACCCGGTGCCGGGGCGCTTGACGCCCACCACCGTCACGCCGTACTTCACGCGCAGCCTGCTCTCGCCAAGCGGCCTGCCCACGGCCTCGGCGGGCGCGGTCGTCTTGACGATCGCGTAGTCGTCCTCGAACTCGATGTAGTCCAGCATCCGCCCGGTCACCAGGTGCGCCACGCGTTCACCCATGTCGTGCTCGGGCAGCACCACGTGGTGGGCGCCGACGCGTTCGAGGATGCGACCGTGCTGGCGGCTCACCGCCTTGGCCCAGATCGAGGGCACGCCGAAGTCCACGAGCAGTGAGGTGGTGAGGATGCTGGCCTCGATGTCGGTGCCGATGCCCACCACGGCCCTGCGGAACTCGGGCACGCCCAGCTGGGTCATGGCCTCGACGTCGGTGGTGTCGGCGACGGCGGCGTGCGTCAGCTCGTCGGCGTAGCGCTGCACGAGCCTGGGGTCGCTGTCGATGCCGAGCACCTCGCTGCCGCCCCTGACCAGCTCGATCGCGAGCGAGCTGCCGAAGCGGCCGAGCCCGATGACCACCACCCGGTGCCTGGAACTGCGGTTACCCAACGATCGGCCTCTCTTCCGGAAGTTCGTAACGCCGCGACCGCTCCCGCAGCGCGAGCGCGGAGGCGAGCGTGATCGGCCCGACCCTGCCGAGGAACATCAGCACGGTCAGCACCAGGTGTCCCCACGTGGTCACGTCGGCGGTGATCCCGGTGGACAAGCCCACCGTGCCGAACGCCGAGATCACCTCGAACAGCACCGCCTCCATCCGGAACGGTGTCAGCGTGAGCAGCACCAGCGTCCCGGCCACCACGGCACCGACGCTCAGCAGTGCCACGGTGAGCGCCTGCCGCTGCGCGGTCGCGGGCAGCTTGCGGCCCAGCACGTGCACGGTCGGCTCCCCACGCACCTCCGCGAGGATCACGAACGCCAGCAGCGCGAACGTGGTGACCTTGATGCCGCCCGCGGTGCCCGCGCTGCCGCCGCCGATGAACATCAAAACGTCGTTGACCAGCAGCGTGCCCGACTCCAGCTGGCCGACGTCGACGCTGTTGAACCCGGCGGTGCGGGGCATCACGCCACTGAAGAACCCGGCAAGCAGCTTGCCGCCGACCCCGAACCGGCCCAGCGTCTCGGGGTTGTTCCATTCGGCGACGGTGATGACGAGCGTGCCGATCGCCAGCAGAGCCGAGGTGGTGATGACCGTGATCTTGGCGTGCATGGACCAGCGGTGCCTGCCCCTGCGGTGCCGCCAGATCTCCACCCACACCGGGAAACCGAGGCCGCCGGCCAGCACCGCGATCGCGATCGGCAGGCACACCCACGCGTCGGTGGCGAACCGGACGAGGCTGTCCGGATACAGGGCGAACCCGGCGTTGTTGAACGCCGACACCGCGTGGAACACCCCGTGGTAGATCGCGCGCCCGGTGTCGTAGCCGTAGCCGGTGGCGAGCCGGGTGGCGAGCACCGCGCTGGTGACCGCCTCGAACGCGAGGCTCACCAGCACGACGCCCGCCACCACGCGGCGCACGTCACCCAGGTCCAGCGCCTTCGTCTCGGCCTGGGCGGTCAGCTGCAGCCGCAGTCCGAGCCGCCGTGACACCAGCAGCCCGAGCAGCGAGGCGATGGTCATGATGCCGAGCCCGCCCACCTGGATCAGGCCGAGGATGACCACCTCGCCGAAGGTGGACCAGTGGGTGGGCGTGTCCACGACGACCAGGCCCGTCACACACACCGCGGAGGTCGCGGTGAACAGCGCCGAGACGAAGTCGACGGACTCGCCGCCCTCGGTGGCCATCGGCAGCAGGAGCAGCACCGTACCGGCGCTGATCGCCAGCGCGAACGCGACGGCGACGATGCGAGCCGGCCTGCGCCAACTGGGAAGGAGCCTGCGCAGGGTGGGCCGGAGCAGCGCCTGCGCCACCGGGTCGCTTCCTTTCGTCGGCGGGTGTTTCGATGCCCAAGCTAACCATTCGCAGGCGGCCCCGCATCGGCACGGCGGCAGCTTGCACCGGGTGTGTCGACCGGCTTGGGTGGTCCGGGTGCGGCGCAACCCTGATGTCTCACCCACCGTGGTCGGCCGGGTGCTCGACGTGCTCGACGCCTTCAGCTCCGAGCGGCCCGTGCTCACTCTGTCCGAGCTGAGCCGCCGCGCCGGGCTGCCGCTGTCGACGGCGCACCGCCTGGTGCGGGAGCTGACCGCACGCGGCGCACTGGAGCGCGACGAGTCCGGTGGCTACCGGGTGGGGCTGTGGCTGTGGGAGATCGCCTCCCTCGCGCCGCACGGCACCGGCCTGCGGGAGGCCGCCCTTCCGTTCCTCGAGGACGTGTACGAGGCGACCCATCAGAACGTGCAGCTCGCCGTGCTCGACGGCGCCGAGGTCGTCTACGTCGAGCGGATCTCGGGGCGGGACGCGATCCGCATCCAGACGAGGGTGGGCGGCAGGCTGCCTGCGCACGTCACCGGCGTGGGCAGGGTCCTGCTGGCGTTCGCGCCACCGCAGGTGCAGGAGGACGCCCTGGCGGCGCCCCTCAAGCGCTACTCGGAGCGGACCATCTCCTCGGCCGACGAGCTGCGCCGCGTGCTCGCCGACGTGCGGCGCGACGGGTACGCGATCAGCGAGGGCCAGATCGAGCCGGACGCGGTGTCCGTGGCGGCCCCCGTGTACGGGCGCCAGGACACCGTCGTCGCCGCCATCTCGATCGTGGCCCCCGCCGACGCCACGGACCCGCGCACGGTGGTGCCCGCCGTGCGGGCCGCCGCGCGCGGGATCTCCCGGGCGCTGGGCGCCCCGAGGGCACGCACCCCCTTCGACGGTGTCCGCAGCGAGCCGCCGTGAGCGAGAACGCCCGTTACGCGGGCCGCTCGGCGCGCGCCTCGGTGGCCCACTCGGTGTGGAAGACGCCCTCGCGGTCGACGCGACGGTAGGTGTGCGCGCCGAAGTAGTCCCGCTGACCCTGCACCAGCGCGGCGGGCAGCCGGTCCGCGCGCAGCGCGTCGTAGTAGGCCAGCGCGGTGGAGAAGCCGGGTGTCGGGATGCCGAGCCGCACCGCCGTGGACACGACCGAGCGCCACGCGTCCTGGGCGTCCTCGACGGCCTTGCGGAAGTCGCCGCTCGTTAGCAGTGTGGGCAGCGCGGGCTCGGCCTCGTAGGCGGCGCGGATGTCGTCGAGGAACTTGGCACGGATGATGCAGCCACCGCGCCAGAGCGAGGCCACCGCGCCGAGGTCGATGTTCCAGTCGTACTCGGCGCTGCCCGCCTGGATCTGGTTGAACCCCTGCGCGTAGGCGACGACCTTCGACGCGTACAGCGCCTGCTCGACGTCGTCGGCGAAGCGCTCGGCCGCCGCGCCCGTCAGCGGTGTCCGTTCGGGACCGGCGAGCCCGCGCGTCGCGGCGCGAAGGCCGGTGTGCCCGGACAGCGAACGGGCGAAGGTCGCCTCGGCGATGCCGCTGATCGGGATGCCGAGATCGAGTCCGATCTGGACGGTCCAGCGGCCGGTGCCCTTCTGCTCGGCGGCATCGGCAACCACGTCGACGAACGGCTTGCCGGTGGCGGCGTCGGTGTGCGCGAGCACCTCGGCGGTGATCTCGATGAGGTAGGAGTCGAGCCGCCCGGTGTTCCACGTGCGGAACACGTCGGCGATCTGCGCGGGCTCCAGGCCCAGCGCGCCGCGCAGCAGGTCGAACGACTCGGCGATCAACTGCATGTCGGCGTACTCGATGCCGTTGTGCACCATCTTGACGAAGTGGCCCGCGCCGTCGGGACCGATGTGCGCGCAGCAGGGCGTGCCGTCGACCTTGGCGGCGATGTCCTCCAGCAGCGGCCCGAGCGAGGCGTACGACTCGGCCGACCCTCCGGGCATGATGCTCGGCCCGTGCAGGGCACCCTCCTCGCCGCCGGAGACGCCGGTGCCGACGAAGTGCAGCCCGCGTTCGCGCAGCGCGGCCTCCCGCCGCCGCGTGTCGGCGAAGTGCGCGTTGCCCGCGTCGACGATCACGTCGCCGCGCTCCAGCAGGGGCGCGAACTCCTCGATCACGGCGTCCGTCGGTGCGCCCGCCTTGACCATGATCACGATCTGCCGCGGCCGCTCCAGCGCGTCGACGAACTCCTGCGCCGAGTAGGCCGGGACGAACTCCCCCTCGGAGCCGAACCGCTCCACGAGTTCCCTGGTGCGTTCGCCGGACCTGTTGTGCAGGGCCACGGTGTGCCCGTGGCGGGCCAGGTTGCGGGCCAGGTTCCGGCCCATCACCGCGAGGCCGGTGACTCCGATGCTCGCCTTCTTGGTCATGAGACGCAGCCTACGCGCGCGCGAGACGGGATGGCGATTTCTCGTTGAGCACCGAAAACGGTAACGTCACCGGCGTCATGGCCAGCACCGTCACGTCCCGCCGCAAGCAGCTCGGCAACGAGTTGCGGCACGCGCGTACCTCGGCGGGACTCACCCAGCAGCAGGTGGCCGACATACTGGGGTGCACGCAGGGCAAGGTCAACAAGATCGAGTCCGGCGCGGTGGGCGTCAAGCTCGGGGACGTGCGGGCGATGCTGGACGCGTTCGGCATCGACGGCGACGAGGCCGAGACGCTGCTGAGCCTGGCAAGGGCCGCGGCGGGCCAGCGCGGGCACTGGTCCGGCTACCGCTCGGTTGTGCCGCACTGGTTTCGCACCTTCACCGATCTGGAGCCCGCTGCCGCCGAGATCATGACGTGGCACGGCGAGCGCCTCCCGGGGCCGCTGCAGTCCGAGCACTACATGCTCAAGCAGTTCACCGAGTTCGGCGCCACCGACATCACGTCGCTCGTGCGCAACCGGTTGGACCGCAAGGCCGTCTTCGACCAGCAGCAGCCGCCGTACTACCGGTTCATCCTGAGCGAGTCGGCGCTGCGCAGGGCGCCGGGCGGGCACGCGCCCGCAGTGATGCTCGACCAGCTGGAGCACATGCTGGAGCTGGAGCGCCGCTCACGCGTCTACATCCACGTGCTGCCGTTCGATGCCAAGCTGGCCTCGGTGCCCAACGACTTCACGATCATGCGGTTCCCCGACCGCACGCGGGACTTCGTCTACATCGAACACACGGCGGGCGGCATCTACCTCGACGACATCAAGGACTTCCAGCTGTTCGTCGACGCCTGGGACCGCCTGCGCGGTGCCGCGCTGGAGCGGCAGGAGACGCGGCAGTTCCTCGCCGACCTCGCCGAGTCCTACCGCGCGCAGCTCAACACGTAGAGGCCGCTCGCTCGGCCACGCGACGCGCTCAGGCGCGGCAGAGGTGACGGAGCGCGAAGTGGTCGTCCACCAGCATCAGCGCGCTGCTGTTCTTGCGCCCGAACAGCTCCCTGCCGTCGTCGCTGCGCCGGGACAGCTTGATCAGGCCGAAGCCGAGCCTGCGGCGCGGCCTGCGAGTGGTCTGTTCCTCCTCGGCGCCCGGCTCGCCGCCGGGCGCGATCGGCTCGACATCGAGTCGTACCGCCATAGCCTGCTCCATCCCCAGTGCGCCTGTTGCCGATCTCTCACGAGACCGACCCCGGATTTGCCCCCGGATCTCCCTACCGATAGGAATAATCCTAGTCGCAGATTAATCACGCTGTCGAGGCGATTGATCGAATGTCGCACGGATGGCGGCATGGGTCAGTCGAAGCGACGACTGGGGCGCGACGGAACGTGTGGTCGGACCACACGTCCGGCCGCGTCCGCCGACCGGGCACGGAGGTAACACCATGGCCGATTATGCCGCTCAAGCGGATTACGACCCGGCAACGGCAGGGAGCATGTTCGACGCGGCCGCCTGGCAGAAGTCGTTCGCGAGCGAGCCGAACGGGGGCAACTGCGTCGAGGTCAACCTGGCAGGCGACAAGGTCGGGGTGCGCGACACGAAGCTGGCCAACAGCCCGGTCTTCGTCTTCGACCCCGGCGAGTGGCAGGCCTTCCTGATCGCGGTCAAGGCGGGCCAGTTCGATCTCCCGGGCTAGCGGGGCGTCCACGCCGGTCCGTGCCGGTTCGCGCCGCCGGGAGCAGACCCGGGCCCACCGTCACCCTGCCCGCGTCCGAGGCGGGCCGAGCCTTCGCCTACACTGGGTACCGGACCCCCGCGGCGTCCACCCTGTGAACCTCCCCAGGGCCGGAAGGCAGCAAGGATAAGCAGGCTCTGACGGGTGCGGGGGTCCCCTTTTGTGCCTGCCCCGCACCGCGCAGGGATTCGTCGGAGCCTGCCGGTACGCTCGCGGCGTGGCTCTCGCGCTGTACCGCAAGTACCGGCCGGCAACCTTCGCCGAGGTCGTCGGGCAGGAGCATGTCACCGAGCCCCTGCGCACCGCGCTGGCCGCGGGCCGCATCAACCACGCCTACCTGTTCTCGGGCCCGCGGGGCTGTGGCAAGACCTCCAGCGCCCGGATCATGGCGCGCTCGCTGAACTGCGTCCAGGGCCCGACGCCGGACCCGTGCGGCGAGTGCGGCCCGTGCAAGGCGCTGGCCCCCGAGGGGCCGGGCAGCGTCGACGTCACCGAGCTCGACGCGGCCAGCCACGGCGGTGTCGACGACGCCCGGGAGCTGCGCGACCGGGCGTTCTACGCGCCCGCCGAGTCGCGGTACCGGGTGTTCATCATCGACGAGGCGCACATGGTCACCACGCAGGGCTTCAACGCCCTGCTCAAGATCGTGGAGGAGCCGCCGGAGCACCTCATCTTCATCTTCGCCACCACCGAGCCGGACAAGGTGCTCACCACCATCCGCTCGCGCACGCACCACTACCCGTTCCGGCTCATCCCGCCGAGCGCGATGCGGGAGCTGCTGGAGCGCAACATCGCCGCCGAGGGCGTTCCCGTGGAACCCGCGGTGTTCCCGCTGGTCATCCGGGCCGGTGGCGGCTCGGCCCGCGACACCCAGTCGGTGCTGGACCAGCTGCTCGCCGGTGCCGGGCCGGACGGCGTCACCTACGACCGCGCGGTGGCGCTGCTCGGGGTCACCGACGTCGCGCTCATCGACGGCATGGTGGACGCGCTGGCGGCCGACGACGCCAAGGCCGTGTTCGGCACCGTCGACCGGCTCGCCGAGGCCGGGCACGACCCGCGCCGCTTCGCCAGCGACCTGCTCGACCGGCTGCGCGACCTGATCCTGCTGCGCTCCGTGCCGGACGCGGCGAACAACGGCATGGTGTCGGCTCCGGAGGAGCAGCTGAGCCGCATGGTCGGGCAGGCCGAGCGCCTCAAGCCCGGCACGCTCACCCGGTACGCGGAGATCATCCACAACGGCCTGCTGGAGATGCGCGGCGCGACCGCGCCCCGGCTGCTGCTCGAACTGCTGTGCGCGCGGATGCTGCTGCCCGAGGTCGCCGACGACGAGCGAGCCCTGGTGCAGCGGCTGGAGCGCCTCGAGCGCAGGGTCACGGCAGGCGGCGCGGCCCCCGCCGGTGACGCGGGGGCTCCGGCCCCGGGGGCGGCCGCGCAGCCCGCGACGCCGGAACGGACGTTCCAGCGGCCGTCGCAGCGTCCCGAGCGGCCCGACCCGCCTGCCGCGGCCCCGCCGCAGCAGGCGGAACCGGACGCCACGCGGCAGGCTCCGCCCGCTCCGCAGGCTCAGCAGGCCCAGCCATCGGCGCCCGCGCAACGTCCGGCTCCGCGCCCGGAGCCCGAGGCCGCCGCTCCCGCCGCCGAGAGCGCCCCCGCCTCGTCGGCTCCCGGGCAGGTGGACGCAGCCGCGCTGCGCCAGTACTGGCCGCAGTTGCTCGCCGCCGTGCGGAAGCTGAGCCGCAGCACCGAGGCGATGCTCACCAACGCCACCGTGCACAGCGTCGAGGGCTCGACGGTGGTGCTCACCCACACCGCCGAGCCGCTGGCGCGCAGGCTCGCCGAGCCACGCAACGCCGACTGCATCGCCACCGCGCTCGGGCAGCTCATCTCGGGTGAGTGGACGGTGCGGTGCGTGCACGCGGGTGCCGTGAAGGCGGCATCCGCGCCCGGCGCGGGCCAGGCGCCTGCCGCGCAGGCCCCGGCGCGCCAGGAACGGCCCCCGCAGCAGGAGCAGCAGCGGTCGTACCTGCGGCCCTCGGCGTCCGCCGAGCAGGCGCAGGGCCGCAGGCCCGCGCCCGCGACCGGCGAGCCGGACATCCCGCTGCCCCCGGAGCCGGACGACGAGGAGCCCTACCCAGAGGCCGAGGTCTCGCCCGACGCGTCCGCCGCGCCCCCGTCCGTGCCCGTGGATCCGGACGAGGCGGCACACCGGCTGCTGTCCGACCACCTCGGCGCCCGTCCGATCGACTAGGTCGCGTCCACGTAGGCGAGCACGCCCTCGGCGATGGCCGAGGCATAACGCTGGCGTCCCGCTGGCGACGACATGGCGGCGGCCTCGGTGGCGTTGCGCATGTTGCCGCACTCGACCAGGACGGCGGGCCGTCGTGACAGGTTGAGCCCGGCGAGGTCGTCGCGAGGCGAGAGCCCGCCCTCGCCGAGATAGTCGGAGACGCCGAACCCGGCCGCGGACATGCTGGTCACCAGGGCTCTGGCCAGTCGGTTCGCCGGTGCGCCCTGCGCCTCGTTGAGCGGTGGGGCCGAGTAGGCGACGTGGAAGCCACCGGCATCGGCCGCGGCTCCGTCGGCGTGGATGGACACCACGGCGTCGGCGCCGGCCTCGTTGCCGATGGCGGCGCGCCGGTGGACACACGGTCCGACACCGTCGTCGGTGTCGCGTGTGAGGACCACCCGCACGCCCTGCGCCGACAGCAGGCGCGCGACCCGCCCGGCCACGTCGAAGGTGAAGGCATGCTCCGGGTAGCCGGAGTCGGTGGAGGTGCCGGTGGTGTTGCACGCCTTCGTGCGGCCCCGCCCGGCCGGAACCTGCCGGTTGATCGCCTCCGGCGCCGCGGCGTTGCCGCCGTTGTGCCCGGGGTCGAGGACGACGACCGGTGTGTTGGCCGCCCGCGTCGGTGTGTTGGCCCTCGGCGTCGTCGCGGTGGCCTTCGGCGTCGTGGTCGTGGCCGTGGGCAGGGCCGTGGTCGCGGTCGTGGGCGGGGCCGAACCGGACGCGGCGCCGCTCGCCCCGCCTCCCCCACCACCGGAACACCCGGTCAGCGCGAGCAGGATCGCCAGCGGCAGGAGGACACCACGCACGGCGTCCACCGTGCCACACGCTCTGCGACTAGGCTGGTGGGCACGTGCACGCCCAGCGCAAAGGAAGCGGAAGCCGAATCATGGTTCAACCCGGCGGCGGAATGCCCGACATGCAGCAGATCCTGCAGCAGGCCCAGCAGATGCAGGAACAGCTCGTCGCGGCGCAACAGGAACTGGCGGCTGCCGAGGTCACCGGCTCGTCCGGCGGCGGTCTGGTCACCGCGACGGTCAGCGGCGGCATGGAGCTCAAGAGCCTCACGATCGACCCGAAGGTCGTCGACCCCGAGGACACCGACACGCTCGCCGATCTCGTGGTCGCCGCGGTGCGCGACGCGACGAGCAACGCGCAGAAGCTCACCGAGGAGAAGCTGGGCCCCCTCGCGGGCGGCCTCGGCGGCGGTATGCCCGACCTCGGCAATCTCGGGCTGCCAGGGCACTAGCTTGTACGAAGGTGTCGTCCAGGACCTGATCGACGAGCTCGGCAGGCTGCCGGGCATCGGTCCGAAGAGCGCGCAGCGCATCGCCTTCCACCTGCTGGCCACCGACCCGGCCGACATCGCGCGGCTGCAGGAGATCCTCGGCAAGGTCAGGGAGGGCGTGCGGTTCTGCGACATCTGCGGCAACGTCTCCGAGGAGGAACGCTGCCGCATCTGCCGCGACGCCCGCCGCGACCCCGCCCTGATCTGCGTGGTCGAGGAGCCCAAGGACGTCCTCGCGGTGGAACGGACCCGGGAGTTCCGGGGCCGCTACCACGTGCTCGGCGGCGCGCTCGATCCGCTCTCCGGCGTCGGACCCGACCAGCTGCGGATCAAGGAGCTGCTGGCCAGGATCGGCGGGGAGGAGGTGTCGGAGGTCATCATCGCCACCGACCCGAACACCGAGGGCGAGGCCACCGCCACCTACCTGGTGCGGATGCTGCGCGACTTCCCCGGCCTCACAGTGACCCGGCTGGCCTCGGGCCTGCCCATGGGCGGTGACCTGGAGTTCGCCGACGAGCTCACCCTCGGCCGCGCTCTGTCCGGCCGCCGCGCCCTGTAGGCGCCCTGCCGTGCTGCGCGCCGTGCTCGCGGCTCCGGCCCGGCTGGGCAAGGTGCGGCTGCTCGCCATCGACGGACCGTCCGGCTCCGGCAAGTCCACCGTGGCGAGCGAGGTGGTCGCCGCGCTGCGCGAGCGGGGCGTGCCGACCGCGCTGGTGAGCACCGACGACTTCGCCACCTGGGACTGTCCCGTCGCCTGGTGGCCGAGGCTGGCCGACGGCGTGCTCCGCCCGCTGGTGCACGGCGGGCCCGGCCGTTACCGCCGCATGGAGTGGCCCGGTGGGCGGCCCCGGCTCGGCGCGCACGTCGACGTCCCCGTTCCCGACGTGCTGGTGCTGGAGGGCGTCTCGGCGGGCCGCGCCTCCGTGCGAGCCCGGCTCTCGGCGTTGTGGTGGGTGGAGGTGGACGATCCCGCCGAGCGGCTCGATCGTGCCGTCGCCCGGGACGGCGAGTGGTCCAGACCGTACCTCGCCGCCTGGCAGCGCTTCGAGCACGGTTGGTTCGCCGTCGACCGGACGCGCGACCACGCCGACACCCGGCTGGGCTAGCAAGACCCTACGAAAGTCGGTAGCGCCCTCCCGATTGTTCACTCAGCGTCGCTGTTCATGGGGTCGTCGGCAGACTTTCACCCACTGCGTAGCCCGATCGTAACCTCGGACCCTTAAGTGAGCGGTCGATAACCGCTAGGGTCTGCGACCATCCGTGCCCCCGGTCCGTCGAGGGCACGACCGAACTGATGCTCTCTCCAAGGAGTGCGAACATGCTCCACTTGCGGGTGACCCGAATGCGCCGCACGGTCCTGATCGGGCTGGCCGGCGCGCTCGCGGTGTCGTTGTCCGCCTGTGCCGAATCCCAGCGCGACAGCGGGGGTGGTCAGGACGGCGGAACCCTCGTCTTCGGGGCCACGGGTGCCCCGTCGAACTTCGACCCGTTCTACGCCTCCGACGGCGAGACCTTCCGCGTCACCAGGCAGCTGTACGAGAACCTGGTGGGGATCAAGCCCGGGACCGCCGAGCTGGAGCCCGAGCTGGCCACCGAATGGGAGTCCACGCCCGACGGCAAGACCTGGACCTTCACCCTCAAGGAGGGCGTGAAGTTCCACGACGGCACCGACTTCAACGCCGACGCGGTCTGCAAGAACTTCGAGCGGATGTACAACCAGACCGGCGCAGGGGCCACCGCGGCGCTGTCGTACTACTGGATCGAGAACTTCGGCGGTTTCGCCGACGGCAAGAACCCGTCGCTGTACAAGTCCTGCACCGCGGAGAACCCGACCACGGTCAAGCTCGAGCTGACCAGGTTCACCGCGGGCTTCCCCACGATGCTCAGCCAGGACTCGTTCGCCATGCAGAGCCCGGCGGCGATGGACAAGTACAAGGCCAATGACGTCAAGGCGCAGGGCGACAGCTTCGTCTTCTCCGAGTACGCCCGCTCGCACCCGACGGGGACGGGGCCGTTCAAGTTCGTCTCCTACGACGAGGCCAACGGCACCATCGAGCTGCAGCGCAACGACGACTACCACGGCGAGAAGGCCAAGCTGTCGAAGCTGATCTTCCGGGTCATCGAGGACGAGACCGCGCGCAAGCAGGCGCTCGAGGCCGGTGACATCGACGGCTACGACTTCCCCGCACCCGCCGACTGGGACGCGCTGAAGTCCAGCGGCAACAACCTGATGATCCGGGACCCGTTCAACATCCTGTACCTGGGCATCACCCAGAAGAACAACCCGGCGCTGAAGGACCTGCGGGTGCGCCAGGCGCTGGCCTACGCGATCGACCGGCAGAGCCTCGTCACGTCGGTCATGCCGGAGAAGGCCGAGGTCGCGAAGCAGTTCTACCCGTCGACGGTCGACGGCTACGCCGACGACGTGCAGGAGTACCCGTACGACCCCGACAAGGCCAAGCAGCTGCTCCGGCAGGCCGGGCACGAGAACCTGACCGTCGAGCTGTGGTGGCCGAGCCAGGTCACCCGCCCGTACATGCCGAACCCGCAGGCGATCTTCGGTGCGATCAAGGAGGACCTGGAGCAGGCGGGCATCAAGGTCAAGCCGATCAGCAAGCCGTGGGCCGGTGGCTACCTCGACCAGGTGGAGGTCGCCGACGCCCAGCTGTTCCTGCTCGGCTGGACGGGTGACTACAACTCGCCGGACAACTTCATCGGCACGTTCTTCGGCACCACGGAGAACCAGTTCTGGACCTCCGGCTCGCCGTGGGGCGACGAACTCGCCAAGGCCATCGACGAGGCGGACGCCACCGTGGACGACGCGGAACGCGAGGCCAAGTACCAGGAGATCAACCGCAAGCTGATGTCCGAGTACCTGCCCGCGATCCCGCTGTCGCACTCGCCGCCTGCGATCGTGGTCTCTCCCGAGGTCCAGGGGCTGGTGCCCAGCCCGCTGACCAAGGAGGAGTTCGCCCCGGTCAGCATGTCGTCGTCCGAATAAGCGAGAACGGTGCTCCGATACACGATCCGGCGGGTGCTGCAACTCGCGCTCGTCGTGCTGGTGCTGTCGGTGCTGCTCTTCGCCTGGCTGCGGGCGCTCCCGGGAGGGCCGGTCTCGGCCCTCCTGGGAGACCGCGGCACGGCGGAAAGCCGCGCCCAACTACGAGAGGCCCTCGGCCTCGACGATCCGATCTTCGTTCAGTACTTCGCGTTCCTCGGCAGGGCGCTCACCGGTGACTTCGGCACCTCGACGGGTGTCTCGCCGGGCAAGCCCGCGATGGAGCTGTTCCTCGAGCGGTTCCCCGCCACCATCGAACTGAGCATCGCGGCGATCGTCATCGCGCTGATCGGCGCGATCCCGCTCGGCTACCTCGCGGCACGCCGCCGCGGCGGCTGGTTCGACAACGCGAGTGTGGTCGGCTCGATGATCGGCATCTCGATCCCGATCTTCTTCCTGGCCTTCCTGCTCAAGTACCTGCTGGCGATCAAACTGGGCTGGCTGCCGACCGGCGGCAGGCAGAGCGCCGGCCTCGATGCCACCCGGGTCACCG
Organism: Prauserella muralis; assembly: GCF_003202285.1. Lineage (GTDB taxonomy): Bacteria > Actinomycetota > Actinomycetes > Mycobacteriales > Pseudonocardiaceae > Prauserella_B > Prauserella_B muralis. The sequence continues at coordinate 460,892 of NZ_MASW01000001.1, read as the reverse complement.
GGTTCTTCGTCCTCGACGGGCTGCTCACCAGGGAGTGGGACGCCTCGCTCGACGCACTGCGGCACCTGCTGCTGCCCGCGCTGGCGTTGTCGTCGATCCCGTTCGCGGTGATCTTCCGCATCACGCGGGCGTCGGTGCTGGACGTGATGGACGAGGACTACGTGCGCACGGCCAGGTCCAAGGGGCTGGCCAAGCGGATCGTCCGCGACCGGCACATCCTGCGCAACGCGATGCTGCCGGTGGTCACCACGGTCGGTCTGCAGACCGGCGCCCTGCTCTCCGGTGCGGTGCTCACCGAGACGGTGTTCTCTTGGCAGGGCGTCGGGCAGGCACTGGCCGTCGGCTTCGAACGCAAGGACTTCCCGGTGCTGCAGGTCGTCATCATCGCGGCCGCGATGGCGTACGTACTGGTCAACCTCATCGTCGACCTGTCCTACGCCGCCATCGACCCGCGCATCCGCACGGCAGGGAAGGTGGGCTGAGATGACGTCGTCACGTGCGGCGAAGATCGACCGGCTCGCCGCGACGGCCGCGCACAAGCCGACGGCCGAGGGCGAGCCGCAGGCAGGCGGCAACGGGCCGAAATCCGACGCGGGAGTCAGCCTCGCGGCCTCCGCGTGGCGCAGGCTGCGGCGCAACCCGATGTTCCTGTCGGGAGCAGTGATCATCGGCCTGTTCCTGCTGCTGGCCTTGCTGGCTCCGTTCATCGCGCCCCACGATCCCGGGCTGCGGTTGCTCCAGGACCAGGTGGTACAGGCACGCAACCAGCTGCCGCCACCACAGCCGGGCCATCCCATGGGCGGCGACCAGTACGGGCGGGACTTCTTCTCCCGGATGCTGCTCGGCTCCCAGCAGACGCTGATGGTCGCCGTGCTGGCCACCGTGATCGGCCTGGGCGGCGGGCTGGTGCTCGGCACCCTGGCGGGCGCGTTCGGCGGCTGGGTGGACACGGTCGTCATGCGCATCGTCGACGTGCTGCTGTCCATTCCCTCCCTGCTGCTGGCCGTCTCGATCGGCGCGATGTTCGCGCAGCAGTCGCAGTTCACGGTGATCATCGCGGTCGCCATCGTGCAGATCCCGATCTTCGCGCGGCTGTTGCGCGGCACGATGCTCGGCGTGCGGGAGAGCGACCACGTGCTCGCGGCCCGCGCGCTGGGTGTGAAACGCAGGGCGATCGTGTTCCGGCACATCCTGCCGAACTCGCTGGGGCCGGTGATCGTGCAGTCGACGCTCGTGCTCGCGATCGCCATCCTCGACGCCGCCGCGCTGTCCTTCCTCGGGCTCGGCGCGGCGGACGACTCGACTCCGGAGTGGGGCCAGATGCTCGGCAACGCGCAGGACTTCTTCGACAGCCAGCCGCATCTGGCGTTCTGGCCCGCCGCGTGCATCATCGCGGTGGCGCTCGGGTTCACGCTCGTGGGCGAGTCGATGCGGGAAGCCCTCGATCCCCGGCAGCGGAGGTGATGCGGCCATGGCACTGCTCGAAGTTCGTGACCTCTCGGTCGTGTTCCGCCGCAAGGGCGAGGAGCCGACCATCGCCGTCGACGGCATCAGCTTCGACGTCGAACCCGGCCAGACGGTGGGCCTTGTCGGGGAGTCCGGCTGTGGCAAGTCGGTGACGTCGCTGGCGATCATGGGCCTGTTGCCCTCGCGCGGCGTCGACGTGTCCGGGTCGGTGTCGTTCGAGGGCACCGAGTTGCTGCACCTGTCGCAGCGGCGGCTCGACGAGCGGCGCGGGCGCGACCTGGGCATGGTGTTCCAGGACCCGCTCTCCTCGCTCAACCCGGTGGTGCCCATCGGCGTGCAGATCGCCGAGGTGCTGCAGCGGCACCGGGAGCTGTCGCGCAAGCAGGCCCGGTCGGAGGCGGCCGAGCTGCTCAACCGGGTCGGCATCCCCGACCCCGCGCGGCGGCTCGACGAGTACCCCCACCAGCTGTCGGGCGGCATGCGGCAGCGCGCGCTCATCGCGATCGCGCTGGCCTGCAGGCCGCGGCTGCTCATCGCCGACGAACCGACCACGGCGCTGGACGTCACCATCCAGGCGCAGATCCTGAACCTGCTCACCGAGCTGGTGGCCGACACCGACACCGCGCTGATCATGATCACGCACGACCTCGGTGTGGTGGCCGGCCTGTGCGACGAAGTCAACGTCATGTACGGCGGGCGCATCGTCGAGCGGGCCGAGCGGCACGCGCTGTTCACCGCGCCCCGGCACCCGTACACCAACGGGCTGCTGGAGTCGATCCCGCGGCTGGACGCGCCGCGCGGGGAACGGCTGGTGCCGATCAGGGGCTCGGTGGTGGACAACATCCCGTGGGCGGACGGCTGCGCGTTCGCGCCCCGCTGTCCCAACGCGATCGAACCGTGCTGGAGCGTCACACCCGCTCTGGTCGCCGACGACGGGCGGATGCTGCGCTGCCACAACCCCGTCGAGGTCCCGGTGACGGCCGGGGAGGGAGTCCGATGACTGACGACGTGCTCGTGACGGTCGACGACATCAAGGTGCACTTCCCGATCAAGCGGGGCGTCCTGCTCGACCGCACCGTCGGCCACGTGTACGCGGTGGACGGGGTCAGCCTGCAGGTACGGCGTGGCGAGACGTACGGCCTTGTCGGCGAGTCGGGCTGCGGCAAGACCACCCTCGGCAGGGCGTTGCTGCGGCTGGTCGAGCCGACAGGCGGCAGCGTCGTCTTCGACGGAACGGACGTGTCCACGCTCAAGGGCGAGGACCTGCGCCGGATGCGCCGCCGCATGCAGATGGTGTTCCAGGACCCGATGTCCAGTCTGGACCCCCGGCAGTCCGTGGAGTCGTTGCTGGTGGAGGGCATGCGGGCACATGGGCTCGACAAGGGCAAGCAGGCCACCCACCAGCGGCTCAAGGAGCTGCTTGCCGCCGTGGGACTTCCGGAGAGCGCGCTGCGCAAGTACCCGCACGAGTTCTCCGGAGGGCAGCGCCAGCGCATCGGCATCGCGCGGGCGCTGGCGGTGGAACCGGACCTGATCGTCGCGGACGAGCCGGTGTCGGCGCTGGACGTGTCGGTGCAGGCGCAGGTGCTGAACCTGCTGGAGGAACTGCAGGACGAGTTCGGGCTCACCTACCTCGTGGTGGCCCACGACCTGGCGGTGGTGCGGCACATCTCCGACCGCATCGGGGTGATGTACCTGGGTTCGCTGGTGGAGGAGGCCGGCTCGGACGAGCTGTACGAGCGGCCGATGCACCCGTACACGAAGGCGCTGCTGTCGGCGATCCCCGTGCCCGACCCGGAGGTGGAGGACACGCGGGAGCAGATCCTGCTCACCGGCGACCTGCCCTCGCCCGCGAACCCGCCCAGCGGCTGCCGTTTCCACACGCGGTGCCCGTGGCGGCAGCCCGCCCGCTGCGACACCGAGCGGCCCCCGTTGCGGGAGGTCGGCTCGGGCCACCGCGTGGCCTGCCACTACGCGGAGGAGATCCTGGCCGGCACGATCACGCCGCACGAGGTCGAGCCAGAACTGGCGCAGTCGTAGGAATCGCTAGGTGGGAACCGGTTGTGGTCGCCGGCTGCCGCGGGGTGCCCTGGTGCCCAGCAGCACGCCGGTGACCACCACCACGCTCGCGGCCACCTCGACGAGGGTGGGCCGCTCGCCGAGCAGCAGGAACGACAGCGTCATGCCGACCACGGGCACGAGCAGGGAGAACGGCGCCACGGAGCTGGCCGAGTTCCGGCGCATCAGCGTCGTCCAGATGCCGGAGCCCGCGACCGTGCCGCCGAGCACGATGTAGGCGAGCCCGGCGAGCGCGAGCCAGGCGTCGCCGATCGTCGTCAGCGACTCCCACTGCCGGGCCGGTCCCTCGAACACCAGCGACAGCAGGAACATGGGGATCGGCGGCACCACCGACATCCACAGGGCGAAATGCAGGGGGTTCTCGGGCCTGGCCTGCCGGGAGCACAGGTTGCCCGCCGCCCAGCTGAGCGCGCCGAGCAGCGTCAGGATCACCGGCAGCAGCGCGGCGTGCTCGGTGCGCTGCCACGCGATCGCGCTCATCCCGGCCACGGCGAGCAGGATCCCGGTGACCTGCCAGGAGTTGAGCCGCTCGCGCAGGAACACCGCCCCGAGCAGGACCGTGAACGGCGCTGAGGCCTGCAGCACCAGCGACGCGAGCCCGGTGGGCATGCCCGCTGCCATGCCGACGAACAGGAACGCGAACTGCAGGGTGCCGAAGCCGAGGCCGTACCCGATGAGCCACAGCGGGCGCACCTTCGGCCACGGCACGAGCAGCATCGTCGGGATCGCGATCACCACGAACCGCAACGCGCCCGCGAACAGCGGCGGGAAGTGCGTGAGCGTGGCGTGGATGGCGAGGAAGTTGCAGCCCCACAGCAGGGCGGTGAACGCGGCGAGCAGACGGTCCCGGACAACCACACCTCCAGCCTGGCCGGTCCGACCGTGAAGGACCAGCGAGAAAGTGTTCAACGACCTTGCAGATCTGCTTCACTGTCGCCATGGACATCGGCAGGCTCAGGACGCTGCGGGAGTTCGCCGACCGGGGCAGCGTGACCGCGGCGGCCGAGGCCCTGCACTGCACGCCGTCGGCGGTGTCCCAGCAGCTGCGGGCGCTGCAGGCCGAGGTCGGGCTGGTGCTCACCGAACCGGCAGGGCGGGGGCTGCGGCTCACCGACGCGGGGCGCGCGCTGGTGTCGCGGGCCGACGACGTGCTCGCGGCGGTGGAACGCGCGGAGGCCGAGCTGGACGCGTTCCGCAGCGCCCCGAGGGGCCGGGTGCGGCTCGCGATCTTCCCTTCCGCCGCGCTGATGCTGCTGCCCGGCCTGCTGCGCCGGTTCGAGGCGAGCGAGGGACTCGACGTCGAGGTCCGCGATGTCGACATGACACCACCGGAGGTGCCCGGCCTGCTCGCCGACTTCGACGTCGTCGTGGCCCACCGGGACGAACACGCGGCGCCGTTCGGCCCCGATCGCGTGGAGGTGGCCCACCTGCTGCGGGAGCCGCTGGACGTGGCGTTGCCGCCGGGACACCGGCTCGGCAGCGCCGAGCGCGTGGAGCTCGCGGAGCTGGCCGCCGAACGCTGGATCAGCGTGGACGTCGGCTTCCCCGTCGACGACGTGCTGCTGTCACTGGCCGTGCGCACCGGTGTCCGGGCGCGGATCGCGCACCGCATCAACGACTTTCGCATCACCGAGGCACTCGTGGCCGCGGGGCACGGCATCGCGTTGCTGCCCCGCTACACGATGGACACCCGGCGGGTGCTGCGCCGCCCGCTGGCCGGCATCCGTGCGGCGCGCCACGTCGAGGCGGTGCTGCGGCCCGGCTCGCTGGCCAGGCCCGCGGTGGCGGCGGTACTGGCCGCCCTGCGGGAACAGGCCGCGGACGTCGGCCGGGAAACCATGCCGTGAGCTGACAGGGTTCGCCGCCATCGTGGTGGTCATGAACGACGAACTCACAGGCAAGGTCGCACTGGTGGCGGGCGGCACCCGGGGGGCGAGCCGCGCGATCGCGGTCGAGCTGGGCAGGCGGGGCGCGTACGTCTACGTCACGGGCCGCACGTCCCGGCAGCACCGGTCCGAGGTGGACCGGCCGGAGACCATCGAGGGCACGGTGGAGCGGATCACCGAGGCGGGCGGCAGGGGCGTCGCGGTGCGGGTCGACCACCTCGACCGCGACCAGGTCCGCGCGCTGGCCGAGCGGATCGACGACGAGCAGGGCAGGCTCGACATCCTCGTCGACGGGCTGTGGGGCGGCGACGACTACCTCGGCTGGGGGCAGCCGGTCTGGGAGCACTCGCTCGACGCCTCGTTGCGCATGATCCGGCTCGGCATCGACTCGCACATCATCACCAGCCACCACCTGCTTCCGCTGCTGATCCGCGAGCCCGGCGGGCTGGTGGTGGAGATGACCGACGGCACCGCCGAGATCAACGCGACGTTCCGGGCCGGCACGTCGCTGGCCTTCTACGTCGCCAAGGCCGCGGCACACCACCTGGCGCTGGCACAGGCGCACGAGCTGGGCGAGTACGGCGCCACCGCCGTGGCCATGACACCCGGCTGGCTGCGCTCGGAGGCCATGCTGGAGGGCTTCGGCGTCACCGAGGAGAACTGGCGCGACGCGCTGGCCAAGGAGCCGCACTTCTGCATCTCCGAGTCGCCTGCCTTCGTCGGCAGGGCCGTGGCCTCGCTGGCCGCCGACCCCGACCGCGGCCGCTTCGCGGGACAGACCCTCGACAGCGGGCAGCTGGCCAAGATCTACGACTTCGACGACGTCGACGGCAGCAGGCCCGACGGGTGGCGCTACGTCAGGGAGGTGCAGCAGGCGGGCAAGCCCGCCGACCCCACCGGCTACCGGTGACGCTCGGCCATCCGCCGTGCGGCCTCGGCGAAGGCCGACCGCACGGCGGGCGGGCCCAGGATCTCCACGCCGGTGCCCAGCCCGAGCAGCTGCCCCGCCGCGATGTGCGGCTCCTCCATCGGCAGTTCCGCCTCGACCCAGCCGTCCTCGTCCGGTGGCCCCGCCGCGTCCAGCGCGGCCAGCGCCAGGTCGGCGTCGATCAGCTGCGGCAGTGCCCGCGCCGCACCCCGGCTGAGCCGCACGCGCACGAGCGTGCGGTTCAGCGACCGCTCGAACCGCGCCGAGGAGGCCGCCCACCAGCTCGCCAGGTCGAAGTCGGCGGGCCGCTCGAACCGCTCGGGCCGCTGCTCGATCCCCGCGATCCGGCTCACCCGGTAGGTGCGGAGGTCCTCGCCGGTGCGGGCGACGAGGTACCAGATCCCGGCCTTGAGCACCAGCCCGAGCGGATCGAGCACGCGCTCGACCGTCCCATCGCCGCGCCGGTAGGTGACCGCGAGCCGCCGCTGCTCCCACACGGCCTGAGCGACGGCCGCCAGGTGTTCGGCGTCGTCCTCGCCGCGGAACCAGCCCGGTGCGTCGAGATGGAACCGCTGGGCCAGGTGCTGCGCCTGCTCGCGCAGGGGCGCGGGCAGGGTCGCCGACACCTTCGCGTGCGCGGCCGACACGGCGCTGCCCAGCCCCAGCTCGGCGAGCGCCCTCGGCACGCCCATCGCGAAGATCGCCACCGCCTCGCGCGAGGTCAACCCGTCGAGCCGGGTGCGCCAGCCCTCGACGAGCCGCACCCCGCCGTGCCGCCCCGGCTCCGTCCACAGTGGCACGCCCGCGGCCTGCAACGCGGCGATGTCGCGGTGCATGGTCCGCTCGGAAACACCCAGCGCCTCCGCCAGCTCGGCCGCGGTCGCGCTACGCCGGCTCTGCAGGGTGAACAGCAGGGCCACCAGCCGTTCCGCTCGCATACCGCAGATCATGCCCTGAGTGGCGGCGCAGCACCGCCGCGGCCACGGCCGCGAGCAGCGCGGCCACCGCGAGGGACGCCCCGAGGCTGACGAACGGCTGCTGCACCAGCTCGCCACCGAGGTAACCGAGCAGGACCGCGTAGGTCACCCACAGCGTCACCCCAATGGCCGAGGCCACCGCGAACACCGAGCGCGGCCAGCGCAGCGAGCCCACCAGCAGCGAACCGGCCGTGCCGCCCGCGGGCAGCCAGCGGGACACCACCAGCACCGCCACCGGCCGCCGCCGGGCGTGCCGGGTGAGCCAGCCGAGGGTGGCCTCCGCGCTCGGCCGCCTCCGCACGCGGTCGAGCACCCACGATCCGCCGCCGTACCTGCCGAGCAGGTAGAGCCCGGCGTCGCAGAGCAGGCAGCCCGCGGTGGCGACGAGGATCACCGGCGCGAGGGACCCGCCCTGCTGCGCCGCGAGCATCCCCATGCCGATGAGGGTCAGCTCGGTGGGCGCGAGTGGCACCACCGAGATGGCGAACAGGGCCAGCAACGAGACCGTCGAGACGTCCACGTACTGCCCAACGCCGCGCGAACTGAGAACCCCTCAGTGATGTCCCCGAGGGGTTCTCGTCGTCCGGTGCTCAGCGGTGAGCGCGGTTGACGGCCGACACGACGGCGCGCAGCGAGGCGGTGACGATCGAGGGGTCGATGCCGACGCCCCAGTAGATCTTGTCGTCGATCGCGCACTCGATGTACGAGGCGGCCTTGGCGTCGTCGCCCGGCGTCAGCGTGTGCTCGCTGTAGTCCATGAGCCGCAGGTCGAATCCCACCGTGCTCAGCGCGTCGAAGAACGCCGCGATCGGGCCGTTGCCGCGCCCGGAGATCTCCTGCTCCTCGCCGTCCACGCGCACCGTGGCCGTCAGCGCGTACTCACCGTTGGCCGTGACGTGCTGGCGCACCAGCTCCAGCGGGGTGCGCGGCTCGAGGTACTCGGCGGAGAACGCCGTCCACATCGTCTCCGGGTCCACCTCGCCGCCCTCGGCGTCGGTGTGCCGCTGGATGGTCTGCGAGAACTCGATCTGCAGCCTGCGCGGCAGGTCGAGCTGGTGCTCGGTCTTCATGATGTAGGCGATGCCGCCCTTGCCGGACTGCGAGTTGACCCGGATGACGGCCTCGTAGGTGCGGCCGATGTCCTTCGGGTCGATCGGCAGGTACGGAACCTCCCAGGGGAACTCCTCCAGCGGCGTGCCCGCCTTCTCCGCGGCGGCGCGCAGCGCGTCGAAGCCCTTGTTGATGGCGTCCTGGTGGCTGCCCGAGAAGGCGGTGAACACCAGGTCGCCCGCCCACGGGCTGCGCTCGTGCACCGGCAGCTGGTTGCAGTACTCGACCGTGCGCTTGATCTCGTCCATGTCGGAGAAGTCGAGCTGGGGGTCGATGCCCTGGCTGAACAGGTTCATGCCCAGCGCCACCAGGTCGACGTTGCCGGTGCGCTCGCCGTTGCCGAACAGGCAGCCCTCGATCCGGTCGGCCCCGGCCTGGTATCCCAGCTCGGCGGCGGCGATGCCGGTGCCCCGGTCGTTGTGCGGGTGCAGCGACAGGATCACGCCGTCGCGGCGCTCGAGGTTGCGGTTCATCCACTCGATCGAGTCCGCGTAGACGTTGGGCGTGGCCATCTCGACCGTGGCGGGCAGGTTCAGGATCACCGGCTTCTCGGCGGTGGGCTGCCAGATGTCGGTGACGGCGTTGCACACCTCGGCCGCATAGGACAGCTCGGTGCCGGTGTAGGACTCGGGCGAGTACTGGAACCGGAAGTCGGTGTCGGAGTACTTCGAGGCGTACTCCACGACGAGGTCCGCGGCCTGCAGCGCGATCTTCTTGATGCCCTCGCGCTCCTCACGGAACACGACCCTGCGCTGCAGGATGGAGGTCGAGTTGTAGATGTGCACGACGGCGCGCGGCGCGCCCTCCAGCGCGGCGAAGGTGCGCTCGATCAGCTCGGGGCGGCACTGGGTCAGCACCTGGATGCGGACGTCGTCCGGGATCGCGTTCTCGGTGATGATCTCGCGAACGAAGTCGAAGTCGGTCTGGCTGGCCGCCGGGAAGCCGACCTCGATCTCCTTGAAGCCCATCCGCACGAGCAGCTCGAAGAACTTGCGCTTGCGGGCCGGCGACATCGGGTCGATCAGCGCCTGGTTGCCGTCGCGCAGGTCGACGGCGCACCACAGCGGTGCGCGCTCGATGCGCTTGTCGGGCCAGGTGCGGTCGGGCAGCGTGATGTCCTCCACCAGCCGGTACCAGGGCCGGTAGCGGTGGAACGGCATGGACGACCCGCGCTGCGGGTTCCAGCCCGGCTGGTCCGCTGGCGCCTGCCGGGACGGGGTGCGGATGCGGCTGGACGGGGTGATAGGCGAATCGGGCGTGCTCATCGGAAAGACAGGCTCCTGCTTCTCGTGGACTGCTCGGGAGCGACCGGCGGCACGGCGTTGGGTGAACAACCGGAAGCCCCGCGACGGGGAGCCGGTCTGAATCAGGCCCCGTCGCGGCAGCGAAGCAGAAGGGCGCGTGCCACGGAGCCGACTCTACTTCGCCCCCGTCCAGATGTAAAAGCCGGGCCGAGGCCAAACCGTTATCCACGTTCGCGCCATGTGGTTACTCGCGCGTAGCAATCGGCGGGCCCGCGTGGGAAACTGCGGGGCATGGGTGAGCACGCCGAGAGGAAAGACAAGGGCGAGGACGCCCCTCAGGCGAATCCTGCGGTCCCTTCCACCGCCTACGTACCCCCGGCCGAGGAGCCGGAGCAGGCGCCGAAGCGGCGGATCGACTGGCGATCGGTCAAGGACCAGGTCGTCGGCCTGCTCGCGGGGATCGCCCGCTGGGTGGGATTGGCGTTCGCGCTGATCCTCGTGCTGCACGTGATCTTCGTGATCGGTGAGGCCAACCCGGACAACGGCATCGTGTCGTTCGTCGCCGACTGGGCCGAGGGCCTCGCCCTGGGCTTCAAGGACCTGTTCCGGCCGGACGACCCCAAGCTCGACGTCCTGGTCAACTACGGCATCGCGGCCCTGTTCTGGCTGATCGTCTCCTCGATCGTGGCCCGGATCATCCGGAGGGTCGGCGGGGCCTCGTGACCCGGTGGCGGCTCGCTTGCCGCATCCGGTGAAACCGGCCTCGGCACCCGGGCGGACCTGCCATAATCACGCCACCTAACCAGGCGCTGCGCAGGGGAGAGGCGATGTCCGCCCACATGGATCAGTTGATCGCCCAGTTCGAGAGGTTCCAGGCCAAGGTGCGCCAGGCCGAGGCGCGCTTCGCCGGGGTCGGCGACATGCAGGAGCGGATCGCGCAGGTCGAGCACAGCGTGACGTCGCAGGACGGCACCGTCACGGTGGTCGCGGGCGCCGGTGGCACCGTGACCGACGTCCGGCTCACCCCGGCGGCCATGCGCCTCGACCCCGCCCGGCTCTCCGCGACGATCATGAGCACCCTGCGCCAGGCCGTCGCCGGGGCCGTGCAGCAGCAGGCCGGGATCGTGGACAGCACGTTCGGCGACGCGTTCGGCGTCAACATCACGGAGCAGGTCCGTCAGGCCCAGGCCGAGGCACTGGGAACCACGACGGAGGAGCCCCCGTCACAGCAGGAGCAGCCACGGCACGAGGCACCGCGGCAGCCGCCGGCGCAGCCGTCGCCGCCGTCGTCCCGGCAGGCACCCCCGCCGCCGGCGCCGTCCCGGCGCAGGCCGAGCCCTCCGGCCGACGACAACGACGACTACTTCGACCAGAACTCCATCCTCCGCCGCTGACCAGACCGAGAGGGTCCCTGCGATGCCAGACGGAATACAGACCAACATCGAGGCGATCTCCGCGTACGCCCGGCAGCTTCCCCACTACGAGCAGGAGGCCGGCAAGTTCGGCAACCTGATCGACAGCGCCGACGTGACCGACGAGGCCTGGGGCGTCGTCGGCATCTTCGCCAAACAGGGCTACACCGACCGGCTCGCCGAACTGCGCTCGCTGCTGACCGACCTCGCCGACGGCGTCGACGGGTTCATCACGAAGCTGAACAAGGCCGCGGAGATGTACCGCGACGCGGAGGACGCAGGAAAGATCACGTTCGGCAGGCACGAGGCGCAGATCGACGCGATGGGGGAGCCGGGAGCATGAGCGAGCAGGAAAGCATCGCCGACGCGCTGAACGTCCAGGCCTACGACGAGAGCACGAGCGCGAACCTCGATCGCGCGATGGGCCATGTGCCCGTGGCGGGCACGATCTACAACTCCGGCAAGTCGATCGCCGCGCACGCCCAGCAGGCGGCCGAGGCGGACAACCCGGCCGAGCTGGCCTCCGCCGGTGCGGCCCTGGTCGGCGACGGCGCGGCGTTCGTCGGCGCCGCCGCGGGCGACATGGTCACCTTCGCCATGGACCCGATCGGCTGGCTGGTCAGCCACGGGCTCAACATGCTGCTCGAACTGGTGCAGCCGCTGCAGGACGCGCTGCACCAGGTCACCGGCGACGGCCCGGCCATCGGCCACGCCTCCGACAACTTCGTCACGATCGCCCAGGGCTTCGTCGCGCTCGCCGAGGACTTCGAGCAGACCGGCGACACCGCGCTGGCCGAGTGGGTGGACGACGCGGGCAAGGCGGCCAAGGAGGCGCTCGGCGACTTCTCCTCCGGCATCCGCGGGATCGGCTCGGCCGCCGGGTCGGTGGCCGAGGTCCTGCAGATGTGGTCGATGGTCATGCAGGTCATCGAGGAGGTCATCAAGGCCATCATCACCGAGCTGGTCTCCTGGCTGATCACCATCTGGCTGCCCGCACTGGCCTCGTCGGTGATCAGCTTCGGCGGTTCGGTCGCGGCGGCGATGACCGCGTCCATCGCCAAGGCGGCCAGCGTGTTCCAGAAGGTCACCCGGTACCTGGGCAAGTTCGGCAAGCTGCTCGACGAGTTCATGCAGTTCCTGGTCCGGTTCTCCGGGAAGATGGAGACGTTCACCAGGAAGCTGCGGGTCGGGGTGATGCCGGGCGAGACCAAGTTCGGCTTCGGTGACGTCGCGCAGGGCTTCCAGCCGAGCAACCGGGTGCTCACCACGATGTTCGGCACCTCCGTCGGGGCGGGCCCGCTCGTGGCGGGCGCGGGCGTCAAGGCAGGCATCGGGGCGGGCAAGACCGTGTACGGCGAGGGCACCGAGGACGTCAGCCTGGGAGGGGACGAGCCGTGGTTCGACAAGAGCGAGATCGGCGGGGACCAGAGCCCGGAGGAGACTCGCCGGAATCTCGACATCTAGCCGCCGAGCTGGGCGCGTTCGCCGACGCGGCGCCGACCGAGGCGCGGCGGCAGGCCGCGCGGAAGATGTTCGCCCACGAGGCGCGCCTCGATGCAGGCCGGGAGCAGACTCTCGTTCGGCCGGGGTTCCGGGAACGGGTCGAGGAGCTGATGCGCGGCCTGTGGCGCGAGCCCGTCATCGTGCTGCGCCTTGCCGACGGCGGCCTGGTGTTCGAGGTTCCCGGCAGGCGGCCCGACGGCACGGTCGAGGGGACGAAGCTCGTCCGGCGGTTCTTCTGGAACCTCGTCCGCGGCATCGGCCGCGCGGCGGCCTACGTCCTCTTCCTGGCGCACAACTCGGCAGGCGGGGGCGGCAGGGGAAGGCCGGTCGTTCACGTCCGGGGACCGGCGAACGCGATGGCCCTCGACCTGGTCGACCGGCTCCGGCAGGCGAAGGCGCCCTGGCTGGTGTTCGCGCCGTCGGGCCTCGCGGTGGTGGACACCGGGCCGACGGTCCGCGACCCGGCCGGGGCGCCCCCGCCGCAGGTCGTCTGGCAGGCACGCGGCCCGCACCTCCCCGCGATCAGCTTCGCCAAGCGCACCCTCACCTGGCCGGACGGGTCGAGCTTCACGTTCGTCCTGCACGGCCGCACGGAGGAGCAGCACCTGCGCGCCCACCACGAGTTTCCGGAGATCATCCACTGGAACGGGCGGCCAGGGCAGGAACGGTGACCGGTCCGCGTCAGAACGCGGGCTCGTCCCAGTCGCGCAGCGCGAACTCCCCCAGCGGCAGCCGCTGGCGGGGCGCCGTCTCCCTGGCGATGGCCCGCTCGTCGCCAAGCACCTCCGGGTCGCCCAGTACGCCGACGGCGATCGCGACCACCGGCCGCACGCCCTCGGGCAGGGCGAACTCGCGGCGCACGGCGTCGGCGTCGAAGCCGGCCATCTGGTGCGCGACGAGCCCTTCGGCCACCGCCTGCAGGACGAGATTCTCGCCGGCGAGGCCCAGGCCGTACTCGGCGTAAGGAATGTCACCTTTTTCGTTGCGCATGAGCGCGAGGCCGATCAGCAGCACACCCGCCCGGTGGGCCCATGACTGGTTGCCGCGGCTGAGCGTGCCGAAAATCCGCTGGAAGGTCTCGTCGCCGCGGCGGCCGACGAGGTAGCGCGCCGGCTGCGTGTTGCCGTACGAGGGCGCCCAGCGTGCCGCCTCCAGCAGGGCCCGCAGCTGCTCGGCGGTCACCTCGGCCGACTCGTCGAGTGCCCTCGGGCTCCACCGGCGGGCGATCAGGTCGTGCACCGGCACACTCGTCTCCGCGTCCTTGTCGCTCATGGCTGCCTGTATACCCGGGGAGTGGCCGGCGCCACAAAGTCAGGTGTTGGTAAAACCGGGCACCGGTACCCTGTTTCGCAAGGTTAACGAGCCGGGCCTCTCTGGCGACCCAGCCCGGAGGTATGAGCCCGCTCAGGCGAGGAGGTTCGGGCTAGTGGCGCTCGTAGTCCAGAAGTACGGCGGTTCGTCGCTGGAGAGCGCTGACCGGATCAAGCGCGTCGCCGAACGCATCGTCGCGACGAAGAAGGCCGGCAACTCGGTCGTCGTCGTGTGCTCCGCGATGGGCGACACCACCGACGAGCTGCTCGATCTCGCAGAGCAGGTGAATCCCGTTCCCCCGGAGCGGGAGATGGACATGCTGCTCACCGCTGGTGAGCGGATCTCCAACGCGCTTGTCGCGATGGCGATCTCGGCGCAGGGCGCCGAGGCGTGGTCGTTCACCGGTTCGCAGGCGGGCGTGGTCACCACGTCCGTGCACGGCAACGCACGCATCATCGACGTCACCCCGAGCCGGGTGACCGACGCGCTGGAGCAGGGCTACATCGCGCTGGTGGCCGGGTTCCAGGGCGTTTCGCAGGACACCAAGGACATCACCACCCTCGGCCGCGGCGGCTCGGACACCACCGCGGTGGCGCTGGCGGCGGCGCTCGACGCCGACGTGTGCGAGATCTACTCCGATGTGGACGGCGTCTACACCGCTGACCCGCGCATCGTCCCCAACGCGCGCAAGCTCGACACGGTGCCGTACGAGGAGATGCTGGAGCTGGCGGCAAGCGGGTCGAAGATCCTGCACCTGCGCTCCGTCGAGTACGCCCGCCGCTACGGCGTGCCGATCAGTGTCCGCTCTTCCTACAGTGACAAGCCGGGCACGACCGTGACCGGTTCGATTGAGGAGATCCCCGTGGAACAAGCGTTGATCACCGGTGTGGCCCACGACCGGTCGGAGGCCAAGATCACGGTCACCGGTGTTCCGGACCACGCGGGCGCCGCGGCCCGCATCTTCCGCACGGTCGCGGACGCGGAGATCGACATCGACATGGTGCTGCAGAACATCTCCAACACCGCGGGCCGCACCGACATCACCTTCACGCTGTCCAAGGCCAACGGGCCGAAGGCCGTCGGGGAGCTGGAGAAGATCAAGAACGAGCTCGGCTTCTCGGCCGTGCTCTACGACGACCACGTCGGCAAGGTGTCGCTGGTGGGAGCGGGCATGCGCTCGCACCCGGGCGTCACGGCGTCGTTCTGCGAGGCGCTGGCCAAGGCGGGCGTGAACATCGAGATCATCAACACCTCGGAGATCCGGATCTCGGTGTTGATCAGGGACGCGCAGCTCGACGACGCGGTGCGCGCGATTCACGAGGCATTCGAACTCGGCGGCGACGAAGAGGCCGTCGTCTACGCGGGGAGTGGTCGCTGAACATGGCACCCACACTGGCACTGGTCGGCGCCACCGGCGCCGTCGGCACCGTCATGATCGACATCATCAACGGGCGCGAGAGCGTGCCGTGGGGTGAGATCCGGCTGATCGCCTCGGCGCGGTCGGCAGGCAAGAAGATCATGGTGCGCGGCGAGGAGCGCACCGTGGTGGAGCTGAGCCCCGAGGCGTTCGACGGCGTGGACGTCGCCATGTTCGACGTGCCCGACGAGGTCTCCGCCGAATGGGCGCCGGTCGCCGCCGCGCGCGGTGCGGTCGCGGTGGACAACTCGGGCGCGTTCCGCATGGACGACGAGGTGCCGCTCGTGGTGCCCGAGGTCAACTCCGGCGAGGTCGGCAACCGGCCGAAGGGCATCATCGCCAACCCCAACTGCACGACGCTGTCGATGATGGCCGCGCTCGGCGCGCTGCACCGCGAGTTCGAGCTGACCGAGCTGGTCGTCGCCTCGTACCAGGCCGCGTCCGGCGCGGGCCAGGGCGGCATCGACCGGCTGCACGCCGAGCTGGAGGCCGTGGCGGGCAAGGGCCTCGGCAGCAAGGCGGGCGACGTGCGCGAGGCACTGGAGGCCGCCGGGCTGCCGCTCGCCGACTCGCCGTTCGCGGGTACGCCGCTGGCGCTCAACGTGGTGCCGTCGGCGGGTTCGTACAAGGGCGACGGCTGGTACTCCGAGGAGCTGAAGGTGCGCAACGAGTCGCGCAAGATCCTCGGCATCCCCGGCCTGAAGGTGTCGGCCACCTGCGTGCGCGTCCCGGTGGTCACCACGCACTCGCTCGCGGTGCACGCCACCTTCGCCCGCGAGGTGACCGTCGACGCCGCCCACAAGGTGTTCGACGCGCAGCCGTCGATCGTGCTCATCGACGACCCGGACAACGGCAGGTTCCCGTCGCCCGCCGACGTCGTGGGCGGCGACCCGACCTACGTCGGCCGGGTCCGCCAGGCCCTCGACTTCCCCAACACGCTCGACTTCTTCGTGTGCGGGGACAATCTGCGCAAGGGTGCGGCGCTCAACACCTACGAGGTCGCCGAGCAGGTCATCGCGACCCTGTAGCCCGCGAGTCCTGCGCTCAGGCCCGCGAGTTCTGCGCTCAGGCCCGCGAGTCCTGCGCTCAGCGGCCGAAATCCGTCTTGCGGATGAGGCCGTGGATGCCGGTGGTGATGTCGACCACCTGGGACACCTGGAAGTCGGTGGCCGCGCTGAGATAGGCGTAGGCCACCGGCTCCGGCATCCCGCGTTCCTCGGTGAGGAACCGCAGGGCGCTGCGCACGGCCCGCCTCATGGCGACGTCCAGGCTGGTCACCTGACCGCCGACCGGTCCGTCCGGATCGGACAACCCGATCGGCACCCAGTGGCTGGGAGTCTCGCCGAACGGCTCGTCGAAGGCGAGTTTCGGCGCGGGCCCGCCGGGCGGGATCGCGGTGAGCCGGAACGTCGCCCGCAGGGAACCCTCCATCGCGGTCAGCGCCACCTCGCCGTCGCCCTGCGCCATGTGGGGGTCGCCGGTGAAGAACAGGGCGCCAGGTACGCGCACCGGCAGGTACAGGGTGCTGCCCACGCCCAGGTCGTTGATGTCGATGTTGCCGCCGGCGTCGGTCGGCGGCACCGAGTTGACCAGGTCGGAGGTGTCCCTCGCGACGCCCATGACGCCGAGGAACGGCGCCAGCGGGAACCGAGCGGCGCCGCCGGGAAGCACACCGACCAGCTCGCCGCGCCGGGTGCCGACCTCGGTGAACACGCTGACGTTGCCGCCGGAGTTGAAGTACGGCGCGAACTCCGCCCTGCCTGCCCACGCCTCCGGATACTCGCCGGGCAGCGCGCCCTTGCCGTGCCGGTTGGACACCACGCCGTACGGCACCCGCAGTCGCAGGTCCAGCACCTCGATCTTGAGGGTGTGGCCCGGCTCGGCGCCGCGCACCGCCACCGGGCCGGTGACCACGTGCGGGCCGGGGCCGTCGTGGGCCACCCGCGCCGCGACCTCGACGGCGTCGGTGAGCACCTGCGACGGCGGCACACCGTGCCCGGTGAAGTAGGCGAGCGGATCCCGGCCCTGGTCCTCGAGCACTCCCTCGTGCGAGATCGTGTCGATGGTGATCACCGAGCCGGAGTCGACCACCGTCGCCGGCGTGCTGTCGCGATTGGGGAGCCTGCCCCACGTCACGGTCTCCGGCCTCGCCGGGAGGTAGTGCCCGCGCGCCGGCCCGCGGTGCGGTTGCAGCACCACCGGGCCCCGGTGCCCGGTACCCGCCGCGGCGGTTCCGGCGGGCAGCGTGGCCGCACCTGCCGCGGCGAGCCCGGCGGCCGCCCTCAGCAGCATCCTGCGTTCCCATGTCGGCATCGTCATGCCGCGCAACCTCTCACCGCGGCATGTCAGCGCCGTTGCGTTCGCGTGAGTGCGGTGTTGCGCCGCTGCGGTGCGCGGTACGCCCAGTGCCAAGCCAGCTCCAGTGGCCCGCGCGAGAACCGTCGCAGCCACAGTGTGGCCAGCGCCATGAGCAACGCACTGAGTCCGATGTAGACGGCGATGACCCACCACGGCCGCGCGCCCGCGAACGTCCGCGCCAGACCCAGTCCCCAGCCATAGCACAGCACCGAGGCGAGCACGTTCTGCACCACGTACGCCGACAGCGCGGTGGTGCCGACGGTGGTGAGGCCCCTCCGCACCGGTCCCGGGCGGCCGCGCATCCGGTGCACCAGCCACGGCACGAGCCCCAGCAGCCCGAACGCCACCAGCGGCGCGGCCACGTAGCGGTCGACGAGGAACCAGCCGGGCCCGGCGAACGACGTCAGCAGGTTCAGCGGCAGCCCGCCGCCGAGTCCCCACGCGATCAGCCGTCGCTGGATGCGCCTGCCCCGCTCGGAGTCCTCCAGCACACCCGCCCGCCACAGCCGCGACCCGGCGAGGAACAACACCGTGCTCAGCGGCAGCACGAAGATCGCCTCGGCCCGGAACATCGCGGCCTCGGTGAGGCGGTGGCGCACCTGCCCTGCCCAGCTTCCGGTGCCGGGACCCGGCTCACCGCCGGACACCGAGACACCGGGGCTCAGCAGCACGGCCGTCAGCGCCCCCACGATCGCCAGGTGCACGGCCGCCTGCGCCGCCATCCAGCTCCGGACCACGCGGTCGCTGCGCCCCACAAGGTAGGCGACGAGCACCGACACCACCGCGTAGTACATGAGCACGTCGAACTCGAAGACCAGCACGTAGTGCAGCAGGCCCTCGACGAGCAGCAGCGCGGAGCGCCACAGGTACCAGCCCGGCCACCGGTTCCCCCTGCGCAGCGCCGCGCGGTACTGCAGCTCCAGGCCGATGCCGAACAGCAGAGACAGCAGTGCCAGGAACTTGCCGTTGCTGGCGAACCGCAGCAGTGTCTCGGCGAACCCGGCCGGTGTGCCGGGGTCGGGCAGCGCCAGGAAGCCCGCCGCGCCCCTGGGGTCGGTGAAGATCCAGATGTTGGTGCCCAGTGTGCCGAGGATCGCCACCCCGCGGGCCACATCGAGTGCCGCGACGCGTTCCCTTCGCATCCGTTCCCCTTCCGTCGCTGGTCAGCGTCGGTGGGGAGGGCGTGCCTGCGCGTCCCTCCCCGGGAGGAGGCGGGGTCGGCACAAGGGAGGAATCCGCGCGAAGCGGGTCCCCGGTAGGTTCGGTGCCATGCGAACGTGGAGCGCGCTGGCCGCGCTGGGAGCCATGGCCGTGCTGGCGACGGGATGCGCGGAGGTCAACGACGCCGCCGACCAGGTGAACTCGGCGGCGGGCAAGGCGAGTGTGTGCGCCGAGGCGCTGGGCGTGGCGGACCTCAACCCGAACGTCGACCCTGAGCAGGTGCGAGCCGACGCCGAGCAGAAGGCGAACCGCCTGCGCGAGCTCGGCGAGCAGGCCACGCAGCAGGACCTGCGGCAGACGCTGGTCGCGATGGCCGACGGCTATCTGGAGCTGGAGCAGGGCAAGCTCGACCACCTCAACGGCTTCAACCAGTGGCTGCAGCAGAACCTGCGGAATCTGGAGCAGCTGCGGCAGGCCTGCGCGTGACGACGCGCCGGTGCAGCAGCGCACCGGCGCCCGCGAAGAGCAACCCGCCCACGCCGGCGGCCACGAAACCCCAGCCCGGCGCCGTGTGGTCCATGACGAACCCCACGACGGGACTGCCCAGCGCCAGGCCGATCCGGGTCGCCGAGTCCTGAAGGCCCATCGCCTCCCCGCGCACCGACGGCGGGGCGAGCCTGCTCACCGACTCGGTGGTGGCCGCCAGCGTCGGCGCGCACATGAGGTTGGTCGGGACGAGGGCGAGCGCGAGCAGCCACCACGGCGCGCCGACCAGCCCGACCGGCACGACGAGTAGGGCGAGCAGCACCATCAGCCTCAGCTGGGACAGTGGCCTGGACACGGCGCCGTGCACCAGGCCGCCCGCGAGCGAGGCGACGCACATCACGGCGATGACCACACCGGTCCAGCTCACCTCACCCGCGGCGCGGAGGGTGGCGAGCGCGGCGAGTTCCGTGCCGATGAGCACGAACAGTGCGCCGACGGCGATGAGCAGCGTCGCGACGAGCCCCGGCGTCAGCCAGCTCAGGATCGGGGGCCGTGCCGTCCGCGGGGCGGCGGCCTCCTCGGCGGTCCGGATCGGCGGGTTGGTGAGGTAGAGGACGAGCGCCAGCACGCCGAACGCGACCCCGATGCCGGTGAGCGCGACCGTCGACGAGAGCTGGGTGCTCACCAGGACGCCCACGGCGGGGCCGATCATGAACGACGTCTCCAGCGAGATCGTGTCCAGTGAGTAGGCGGTGCGCCGCTGCCCTGGCGGCACGAGGGCGGTGACCACCTGCCGCGCGATCGAGCTCGCCGGCACGACGAGCGCGCCCGCCGGGAGCGCCACCACCAGCAGCGCCTCGAACGGCAGATGCGGTGTGCTCACCCAGAACGCCGCGGAGGCGGCGCCGCAGACGGCGACCACGGGCCGCAGGCCGTGCCGGTCGATCAGCCTGCCCACCGTCGGCGCGCCGAGCGCGGTGCCCGCCATGGTGGCGGAGCCGACGAGACCCGCCGCGCCGTAGCCGCGGCCGAGATCGCTGACGATGTGCAGCGTGAGCGTGATGCCCATGGCCGTCATCGGCAGCCGGGTGAAGAACATCAGCAGTATCGACGTCGGCACGCCCCGGATGCGAAGCACGGTCAGGTAGGGGCGCACTCGTCCGAGATACCGCAAGCTGGTACGCCCGTGCAACTTCTTTTCGCCGGGACATCGCTGGCGCCGGCATCAAATGAGAGCTACTGTCAAAAGACAGTAGCTCTCGAAAGGTGTTCCGATGGACACTCCACACCCCCGGCGCTGGTGGGCCCTCGGCGCCCTCGCCGTCGCCCTCCTCGCGTTCGGCCTGGACGTGACGATCCTCAACGTCGCCCTGCCGACGCTGGCCGTGGATCTGCGGGCCTCGACGAGTGACCTGCAGTGGTTCGCCAACGCCTACACGCTCGTGCTTGCGGCCGGCCTGCTGCCCGCCGGCCTGCTCGGCGACAAGTTCGGGCCGAAACGCCTGCTCATCGGCGGCCTCGTGGTGTTCGGGGTGGCCTCGGTCGCGTGTGCCTACGCCGGTACGGCGGAACTGCTCATCGCGGCTCGCGCCCTGCTCGGTGTCGGCGGCGCGCTGATGGTCCCGCTGTCGATGTCGGTACTCAACACGCTGTTCCCCGGCCCGGAACGCAGCCGCGCGATCGCCGTGTGGTCGGCGGCCCTGGCCATCGGCATCCCGCTCGGCCCGGTCGTGGGTGGCTGGCTGCTGGACAACTTCTGGTGGGGCTCGGTGTTCCTCATCAACGTCCCGCTCGTGGTCGCCGGAGTCGTGGCGCTGTCGGTACTGCTGCCCGCGTTGCCCGGCCGGGGTGAGCTGCGGATGGACTGGCCGGGCATCGGACTCTCCAGCGCCGGTCTGGTCGCGCTCACCTATGGGCTGGTCGAGGCGGGCGAGAGCGGGTGGAGCTCCGCGTCTGCCGTGGTGCCGATGGCCGTCGGCGTCGTGCTGCTGGCCGGCTTCGGACTGTGGCTGCGCCGCTCGCGGCACCCGCTGGTGAACCTGGCGCTGTTCCGCTCGGCCGGGTTCGCGTGGGGTGCGGTGCTGGCCACGCTGGCCTCGTTCGCCCTCATGGGCGCCATGTTCGTGTTGCCGCAGTTCTTCCAGGCCGTGGGCGGCGCGGACGCCCTCGGCACGGGGCTGCGGCTGCTGCCGATCGTCGGCGGGCTGCTCGTCGGCGTCCAGATCGCCGATCGGATCCGGCCGCTGCTCGGAGCGAAGCACGTCGTGGCGGCGGGCTTCGTGCTGATGGCGGCCGGGCTGGTGCTCGGCACCGGGACGCAGGCAGGTGACGGCTACGGCTTCGTCGCGATCTGGGTCTCGGTGATCGGGCTCGGTCTCGGCTTCTCGCTGCCGCCCGCGATGGACGTGGCCATGGGCGCGCTGAGCCCGGAGAGCGGGGGCGTCGGTTCCGGCCTGCTCCAGTCGATGCGCCAGGTGGGCGGCACGCTCGGTGTGGCGATCATGGGCACCGTGCTGAGTGCGGGTTACCGCGCGACGGTGGACGTGACCGGGCTTGCACCGCGGGCGGCGGAGGCCGTGCGCGACAGCGCGGCCTCCGGGGCCGGCGTGGCCGAGGCGACCGGGGCTCCGGACCTGCTGGCGTCGGTGCGCGAGTCGTTCGTCCACGGCATGAGCGGCACGCTCTGGGTGTGCGCGGGTTTCGCGGTGGCCGGGTTCGTGCTCACCGTGTTGTTCGTGCCGCAGCGACCGGAGGACGTCTCCGAGGCAGAATCTGAGCATGACTACGTCGCGCGATGACCGGCCTGCCGGGCTGCGGGAGCGGAAGAAGGCCAGGACCAGGGCCGCGATCCAGGACCACGCCCTGCGGCTGTTCATCGAGCAGGGCTACGCCGCCACGACCGTGGAACAGATCGCGGAGGCCGCGGAGGTGTCGCCGAGCACCTTCTTCCGCTACTTCCCCACCAAGGAGGAGACGGTCCTCTACGACCGGCTCGACCCGGTACTGATCGAGAGCTTTCTCAACCAGCCTCCCGAGCTGAGCCCCCTCGCGGCGGTGCGCGGGGCCCTGCACGCGATCTTCGACAGCCTGGACAGTGAGGAGTCGGAGCTGGAACGGGCGAGGCAGCGGCTCGTCTTCTCGGTGCCGGAGCTGCGGGCGCGGCTGCTGGACCAGGTCGCGGGCGGCTTGACGATGCTGAACGACGCGGTCGCCAAGCGGGTCGGCCGCGAGCCCGACGACTTCGACGTGCGCGTGTGGTCGGGTTCGCTGATCGGCATCCTCGTGGCGGCGTATCTGGCCTCGATCGAGGACGGCAGCGACGACTTCATCGGCTACTTCGACCGGGCGCTCACCAGGCTGGAGGAGGGAGTCCCGCTTCAGCCGTGACGCCGCCGCTGCGGACGGCAGGGTCCCCGTTCGCCCGCGCGGCGATTGCGACAAACGGGGGTGAATTGCGCCGTTGTGATTCACCTGGCCTGCTCACCACGACGGGGTGGTGAGGGCAAACGATCACCGAATACATCAGTGTGGGTTACCCGGCGTCCCCGTCGGGTGAGGGGTGTGCGCAGCGTAGTTTCGCGTCCCAGGTGGACGGAGCTTCCGAGCGAGGGGCAACCGGTCAGCGTTCATCAATTGTGGGTCTGTTGTCGCGAATTGAATTCGGCACGTAAGGGTCAGAAAGCGCGCGGCACGGTGATCGGCTGGTGGATCACCGACACGGTTGGTATCCAGTTATGCCGTTGGGTCTTTCGAAAGGCCGGGAGGTAGGAAATGAAAGGCAAATTGGGCCGCGCGATCGCGGCACTCGCCGCGGGAGCGCTGCTCGCCGTGACGGCGTCCGGCGTGGCCGCCGCAGGCACGTCGGGCGGCGGCAAGGGCACGTCCAGCACGCAGGCCGCCGCTGACCAGGTGCTGCAGCTGCGCGACGACCTGACGCGTGCCGCCTACGCGGGCGACGTGGGCCGCACGCAGGACACACTGGCCAAACTCGACCCCGTGCTCGCCGACCTTGCCGCTGGTCAGCAGTACTCCATCCAGGCGGACGCGCAGCAGCGGGCGGACACCGCACACCGGTACTCCACGGAGACCTCGCGCGTGCTGGCCGACCCGAACGCCGAGGTCGTGCAGGTGCCCGACGTGCCCCTGCCGGAGATCCCCGACCTGCCGCCGCCGCTCACCGCGGTCAGCGACCTGCTCAAGGCCGTGCTCGGCGCCGTCACCGGGCTGCTGAGTTCGCTGCTGGGCGGAGGCGTTCCCGCGCTGCCGGTGCCCGAGACTCCGGAGCTGCCCGCACCCTGATCCGTATTCACAGGGAGGGGGACGGAATCCGGCGTGGAAGCAATTCCACGCCGGATTCCGCTGTTTCTTCCCTGCCGTGTCCCTCCGGTTTTCGCGTCAGTTTTTCGCGTTCTTGCTCAGGCCCACCCGCAGCGCGCCCGCCGCTTCCGCCGTCGCCTCGGTGAACCGCCTCCCGACACCGAGGAAGTTGACGTAGCCGTGGATGAGGTCGGCCTGCCTGCTCAGCGCCACCGGCACACCGGCCGCCTCCAGCCGGGCCGCGTAGGCCTCCCCCTCGTCACGCAGCGGGTCGAACCCGGCCGTGGCGATGTAGGCGGGCGGCAGCCCGGCGAGGCTTTCGGTGAGCAGCGGCGAGAGCTTGGGGTCGCTGCGGTCGACGCCCTCGGGTGCGTAGCGGTCGAGGAACCACGTCATGTGCTCGTCGGTGAGGAAGAAGCCGTCGCCGAACAGCTCGCGGGAGCGGCGGCGCACGGTCGCGTCGACGCCGGGGTAGAGCAGCAGCTGGAACGCGGGTGCCGGACCGCCGCGCTGGGTGGTGACCTGCGCCGTCACCGCGGCCAGGTTGCCGCCCGCGCTGTCGCCGCCGACGGCGATGCGGCCGGGGTCCGCCCCCAGCTCGGCGGCCTTGGTGTGGGCGAAGTCGAAGGCCGCGAGCGCGTCCTCGGTCGCCGTGGGGAACGGATGCTCGGGGGCAAGCCGGTACTCCACCGACAGCACCCGCACCCCGGCGTGTTTGGCCAGGTAGCGGGCCGTGTTGTCATGGCTGGCGCGGGTGCCGATCACCCAGCCGCCGCCGTGGTAGAAGACCAGCAGGCCCGAGCCCTCCGGCAGGTGCTCGGGCGTGTACAGGGTCGCGGGCAGCTCGCCGTGCTCGGCCGGGATCGTCACCTCACTCGCGCGCACCGGCTGCACGGGCCTGCCGCTCACCAGATGACGCGAGACGTCCAGCGCCGCCCGCGCGGACTCGACCGAGTCACCGTCGACCAGTGAGGCGCCGGAAAGCTGTTGCAGCCGGAGCAGGAGCTGGGCGTCGAGGGCGAGCTCCTGCCCGTCGATCCGGATCGGCCTGCCCGCGACGAGCCTGCGCAGCGGCCTGGGCAGCGCGTAGAGCAGCTGGGCCGCCGCGGCCTGGATCCGGATCTGGAGCGGTAGGGCCATGCTTCCTCCTCGTCGGCGGTGACGACACTGAGGTTACTAACGAGTAGGCCACGGTGCCAGGTGTGATGGAGGTCCCCGCCCCGTGGGCTGGCCCTCGACCTAACTGGAGCGTCTAGCCTCGAGGGGTGACTTCCCAGAGTGCGATGAGGGTGCTCGGCATCGGCGGATCGCTGCGAGAAGGCTCGCAGTCGGAGCGGGCGCTGCGGATAGCGCTGGCCGGAGCGGAGGAGGCCGGGGCGCAGACCGTGGCCCTCGCGGGCTCGGCGCTGTCGCTGCCGTTCTACGACGCGGCCGTCGCCGAACGTTCCGCGGAGGCGCTCGCCCTGGTGGAGGCGGTGCGCACGGCCGACGGCGTGATCGTCGTCTCACCCGGCTACCACGGCGCCCTGTCCGGCCTGGTGAAGAACGCCCTCGACTACGTGGAGGACCTGCGCTCGGACGTCCGGCCGTACCTGCACGGCCGGGCGGTGGGCCTCATCGCGGTCGCCAACGGCTGGCAGGCGGCCGTCACCACGCTCGACCAGCTGCGCACGATCGCGCACGCGTTGCGCGGGTGGCCGACGCCACTCGGCGGGACGGTGAACACGGCGGAGGTCAAGTTCGACGAGGCAGGTGGGGCCTCCGACAGCCGGGTGGCCGACAAACTGCGGCTCATCGGCCGCCAGGTCGCTGAGTTCGGGCACTCCCGGCGTGCATGGGACGGCGTTTCGCCGGATGCTGGAGTGGGCACTCCTGAATGAGGTCGCCCACCGACTGACGCTCCACCACAGCGCAGAGAGGAAGCATGATGGCCAACTCGCCTATCACGAGCCCGCTCAAGGAGAGCGACAAAGAGGTGACGGCGAACGCCCTGCAGGCGACGCTGGTTGATCTGATCGACCTTTCGCTCATCGCCAAGCAGGCGCACTGGAACGTCGTGGGCTCGCATTTCCGGAGTGTGCACCTCCAGCTCGACGAGCTGGTGTCCGCCGCGCGCGGCTTCACCGACGACGTCGCCGAGCGAGCCAACGCCATCGGCGTGTCGCCCAACGGCAAGGCGAAGACGGTGGCCGATACCTCGGGCCTGCCCGAGTACCCGGACAACTGGCAGGCCGACACGGCGACCATCGCGGCCATCGTCGACATCCTGGCGCGCGTGATCGAGCGGATCCGCGCGCGGATCGACGAGACCGACAAGAGCGACCTCGTGACGCAGGACCTGCTCATCGAGATCGCCGCCGAGCTGGAGAAGCAGCACTGGATGTGGCAGGCCCAGCAGGCCTGACCCCGAAGCGACGAAGACCCCGGAGCCGTTCGCGGCGCCGGGGTCTTCGTGTGCGCGGGGTTCAGCGCAGCTTCAGCGCACGCAACGCGAAGTGCACCTCGATGGCGACCTGTTTCACGGTCTCCGCGGTGACCAGCGACCCGTGACCGGCGTCGTAGCGGTAGAACTCGTACGGCACGTCCCGCGCGGCGAGCCGGTCGAGGTAGTTCTCGATCTGCCGGATCGGGCAGCGCGGGTCGTTGTCGCCCGCGAGCACCAGCACGGGCACGTCGACGGCCTCGACGTAGGTGATCGGCGAGCACTCGTCGTACACGGCGGGCACCTCGGAGGGCGAGCCGCCGAACAGCGCCCGGTCGAACGCCCGCAGCTGCTCCATCTCGTCGGCGTAGGCGGCGACGTAGTCGGCCACCGGCACGCCAGCGACGCCGGCCGCCCAGCGGCCGGGCTGGGTGCCCAGTGCCAGCAGGGTCAGGTAACCGCCCCACGACGCCCCGCTCACCACGCACCGCTGCGGGTCGGTCAGGCCACTGCTGACGGCCCAGTCGTGCACCGCGGCGACGTCCTCCAGCTCCGTCAGGCCCGGCCTGCCCTCGATGGCGTCCCGCCACGCCGAGCCGTAGCCGGTGGAGCCCCGGTAGTTGACCTCCACCACGGCCAGCCCCGCGTCGAGCCACACCGCGCGGTAGGCCGAGAACCGGTCCTCGTCGGCGGCATGCGGGCCGCCGTGCAGCAGGAACACGGTGGGCAGCGGGCCCTCCGCGCCCGCGGGACGCGCCACGAGCGCGTGGATCCGCCCGCCGGGTCCCTCCACGAAGGCGTCGCTCACGGGGACCGAGCCCGGAGCCTTGTCGCCCGGCGGCTCCAGCAGCACGCTGTCGGCCCCGTCGGGCGTCCTGACCCGCACCACCGGCGGCTCGGCGGCGTTGGACCACGAGTACTCGATCGCCCCGTCCGGGCGCACGCCCGCGCCGCCGATCCTGCCCTTCGGGGTGTCCACAGCGGACAGCGTGCCGGTGGCGAGGTCGTAGCGGTGCAGCGAACTGCGGCCCTCGTGGAAGTGCACGACGAGCAGCGCCTCGGCGTCGGGGTACCAGTCGCCTGCCACCTCGCCGGGAAGGTCGAGGGTGAGCTCCTGCTCGGTGTCGTTCTCGACGTCCCAGATGAGCAGCTCTTCGCGGCCCCTGCGCTCGTGCAGCATCAGCAGGCGGGAGTCGCCGCCGCGGGGGGAGAACGCCAGCGCGGCGAGGCCCTTGCCCTCGCCGTCCCACTTGTCGGCGACGGTGGTGTAGCCGTCCGTGGCGAGCACGCGCACCGCGGGGTGGCGCGAGTCACCGTGCTCGGAGTGCGAGATCGCGAGCAGCCGCTCGTCCCGCGACAGCGCCGCGACCCCGGCGTCGTTCTCGTTGCTGTAGAAGCGGGCCGTCTCGCCGTCGCCGTGCCGGGCGTACAGCGTGCTGCCCTCGTCGGTGGACACGCCCAGCGCGACGAGCCGGTGCCCGATCTCCAGCCCTGCCGGGTAGCCGTCGGGAACCCCGGGCACCGCGGGCGCGGCCTCCGCGCCGCCGCCGAACGGCTGCCGTACCCATGAGCCGAACTCGTCGCCGTCGGTGTCGTCGAACCACCAGATCCAGCGCCCGTCCGGCGAGGTGGTGGCGTGCAGCGTGCCGTTGGGCCGGTCGGTGACCTGCCGGTGTTCACCGGTGGCCCGGTCCCAGGAGTACACCTCCCACACGCCGCTGGCGTTGGACACGTAGATGCTGGCGTCCGGTGCGTCGAGCGCCCAGTCGGGCACGGAGACCCGCGCAGCGAGGAATCGTGCCCGCCAGCGGGCCTCGGCCTGTGCGTCCTCGAAGAGCTGGTCAGGTACCGAAGCGTGCGGATGCTGTGTGGTCACCCCCCGATCCTGCCAGGTCCGTACTGTATGGGGCGTGCTGGAGGGTTACGCGGCGGACGCCGCAGGCTTCGTGCTGCCGTTGCTGCGGCCGGGAAACCTGGTGCTGGACGTCGGCCGTGGCGAGGCCACGCTCACGCTCGGCACGGCCGCCCATCCACTGCGGGTGCTCGGCGTCGACGCCGACCTGGCGAGGGCCGCGGGCGCACGTGCGGCGGCCCGCCGTGCCTCGGTGTCTACTGTGGATTACCTCGTGGCGGCGCCGGACCTCCTCCCGCTACCGTCGTCCTCAGTGGACATCGTCTACTCGCACGCGCTGCTGGGGGAGCTGGCCGATCCGGGGGCGGCGCTGACCGAGTTCGCGCGGGTGCTGAGGCCCGGCGGGACGCTCGCCGTCTCGGCCGCGGACTGGAGCAGGGCCAGGCTACGGCCGAAGACGGCGAATGTGGACGCCGCACTGCGGGGCAGGCACCTGTTGCACCGCCGGTCCGGAGGCGATCCGTTCGCGGGCAGGCGAGTGGCCGAGTGGGTGACGCGGGCCGGTTTCTACGACGTGCGTTCCAGGACCCGCTACCGGGAGGGCGTCGGCTACCAGGAGCTGGCCCGCCGGGTGGAGGCGCAGCTGGCGGCGGCGGTGCAGACCGACGAGGGCGCGCGCGACCAGCAGCTGGCCAGCGCGGCCCGCTCGGCGTGGATGTGGGCACGCGGCGGTTCGGGTGACTTCGCCCAGTGCTGGACCGAACTCCTCGCGACCAGGTAACGGCAACGCCGCTCCAAACGCCTACCTACCGGGGGGTCCGGGGGCGAAGCCCGTCCGGGTGGGGTGTGGGGGCTGCGCCCCCACAAGACACAAAGAAAGGGCTGTGCTTGCGCGTTCCGCAGACACGGCTTTCCCAGCTTCAAGGGTCCACCTGCGGCTCCCGCCTCGAGGGTCTACCTACCGGGGGGTCCGGGGGGCGAAGCCCGTCCGGGTGGGGTGTGGGGGCTGCGCCCCCACAAGACACAAAGAAAGGGCTGTGCTTGCGCGTTCCGCAAGCACAGCCCTCCCGGCACTTTCGTCGGGGTGGCGGGATTTGAACCCACGACCTCCTCGACCCGAACGAGGCACGCTACCAAGCTGCGCCACACCCCGAGGTACCGCTTAACGGGTCGGCATTCAGTCTAGCGGACGTCGCTCGGCGCCTGACGGCGGGCCGGTTTCTGCGGGTTCGGCACTCGCGTACCCCGCGGGACCAGCGTCAACAGGCTGGCTTCCGGCGGGCAGGCGAACCGCACCGGTGCGTACGGCGACGTGCCGAGTCCCGCGGAGACGTGCAGCCACATGTGGGCTCCCCAGCGGGACGCCCCGCGTGCCCGGGAGCGGTCCAGCTCGCAGTTCGTGACGAGTGCCCCGATGCCCGGCACGCGGAGCTGGCCGCCGTGGGTGTGCCCGGCGAGCACGAGGTCGTAGCCGTCGGTGGCGAAGGGGTCGAGCACCCTCGGTTCGGGTGAGTGCGTGATGCCGAGCCGCAGCACGGCACCGCCCCCCGGCCGCCCCGCGATGTCGCCGTAGCGGTCGCGGTGCAGGTGCGGGTCGTCGACACCGGCGGCGAAGACCTCCTGGCCCGCGATGCTGACCAGCCTGCGGACGTGGGTGAGGTCGAGCCAGCCTCGCTCGATGAACGCGGCGCGCAGGTCCCGCCAGGGCAGGTGCCTGCCGTGGATGCGCTTCTTGCGGCCTCTGGGCATCAGGTAGCGCGCCGGGTTCTTGGGCTTGGGCGCGTAGTAGTCGTTGCTGCCGAACACGAACACGCCGGGCCGGGCGAGCAGCGGCCCGAGCGCGCGCAGCACCGACGGCACGGCCTTCGGATGGGCGAGGTTGTCGCCGGTGTTGACCACGAGGTCCGGCTCCAGCCGGTCGAGCGCGGCGACCCAGCGTTGCTTGGACTCCTGGCCGGGGAGCATGTGCAGGTCGGACACGTGCAGGATCCGGATCGGCCGGGCGCCGGGGGCCAGCACCGGTAGTTCAGCCGTGCGCAGGGTCCAGTGCCGCCGTTCGAACCCGACGGCATAACCGAGTGTTGCGGCGCCGAGTGCAGCCGTGCCCGTCACGAGGCGTTTCATCATCATCCTTCGGAGCTACCTCTGTCACCCAGCGTACGCGCCCGATGCGAAATGCGTGGCGATCGAGGCCTTGGCTGCCAAATTGTGTCCAAACCCGCCCAGTCCGGGTGACCCGGTCACTCGTACCGCGGATCGGACCGGGGCAGTGGCAGCTTCGGCTGGCCTTCGAGCAGCGGCTTCATCGCCCCGAACCACGTCCGGGCGGGGGTCTTCCCGCCGAACATGTTGCCCACGGTGTCGCTGCCCTCCAGCGCCGTGACGTTGCCGGGACCGCCGTCGATGAGCCCGCCGTTCGGGTAGGTCGGCCGGAACACCATGGCGGCGCCCGCCATCTGCGGGGTCGCGCCGATGAACGCCGCCGAGCCGTTGTTCTGGGTGGTCCCGGTCTTGCCGATCATCGGCCGGTCCCAGCCCGCGGCGCTGGCGGCCGCCGCCGAGGTGCCGTTGCCGACGTCGTCCTTGCTCATGCCGACCGCGAGCGAGTTGGCCAGACCCTCGGGGACGGCCTGCTCACACTTGGCCTCCTTGATCGGCACCGGGTTGCCCTCCCGGTCGGTGATCTGCGCGATCGGGGTCGGCGGGCACCACACGCCGCCGCTCATGATCGTCGCCGCGACGTTGGCCAGCTCCAGGCCGCTCGTCGGGCTCACCCCCAGGGTGAACGCGCCCTTGCCCGGCGACCGTCCGCTCGGGCCGAAGAACTCGCGTTGCGTCTGGCTGTAGGCCGGATTCTCGTGGTCGGGCTGCACCGGGCCGCCGTTGGCTGCGTTCGACGTCATGGTCTTGCGCAGGCCCAGCTTGTAGGCCATGTCGACGACCGCCTTCATGCCCGCCTGCTCCTCCAGGATCACGAACGCGGTGTTGGGGGAGGTCGCGAGCGCTTCCTGCAGCGTCATGCTGGGCGGGTACTCGCCCGCGTTCACGACACAGTAGCCCCGCGTGTACTGGTCGATCATCGCGCAGTGATCGCCGCCGCCGACGAACACTCTCGACGTGTACGAGCTGGGTGACTGGACCCGCTCGTAGATGCCGGTGACGCCTCGCTCCAGCGCCGCGGCGGCGGTGAAGATCTTGTAGCTGGAGCCCGTTCCGGTCACGTTGGCGATGTCGGACGGCAGCGCCCACTCGGTCTGGCCGGCATCGGCGTTCGGCCCGTAGTCGCGGTTGGCGGCCAGTGCCACCACCTCGTGCCGGTTCTTGCCGGGCTTCACCAGCGACAGGGTGTTGGCGACGTTCGGCTCGGTCTTGTCCACCTGCGTCTCCGCGGACTCCTTGGCCAGGTGGTTCGCCCTCGGGTCCATGGTGGTGCGGATCGTGTAGCCGCCGGTGTAGAGCTGGTCCTCGGTCATGCCGTGGCTGAGCAGGTAGTCCTGCACGTACTGGCAGAAGAACCCGTTCTCCGGGCCCGCGCCCACGCAGTTCGACGCCGGCTTGTTCGGACCCTCGGGCACCACGCCCAGTGGCTCGGACTTGAGCCGCTCCGCGTCTTCCTTGGACAGCTTGAGGTTCTCGACCATCTTGTCGAGCACGAAGTTGCGCCGCTCGGTGGCCTTCTCCGGGTTGTTCCACGGGTCGTACACCGCGGGGTTGTTCACCATCCCGGCGAGCATCGCCGACTGGGCCACGTTGAGCTTGTCCGGCGTGGTGTTGAAGTAGGCGTGCGCCGCGGCGCCGACGCCGAAGATCCGCCGCGAGAACTCGACGACGTTGAGGTAGCCGGCGAGGATCTGCTCCTTGCTCATCTTCGTCTCGAGCTGGATGGCGATCCGCGCCTCCTTCAGCTTGCGGGCGATGGTCTGCTCCTGTGCCCGCTGCTGGCCGAGGTCGTCGTCGCGGTAGATGACGTTGATGAGGTAGTTCTTGACGTACTGCTGCGTCAGCGTCGAGGCGCCCTGCGTGTCACCACCCGAGGTGTTGCTGATGGCGGCGCGGATGGTGCCCTTCCAGTCGACGCCGGCGTGCTCGTAGAACCGGCGGTCCTCGACCGAGATCAGCGCCCACTTCATCGCGTCGGAGATCTGGTCGGGCGCGGTCGGGACGCGGTACTGGTCGTAGAGCGTCGCGATCGGCTGGCCGTTGCGATCGGTCACCGTGGTGACCAGCGGCGGCGGCTTGTCGGCCAGGTCCGAGGACATGGACTCCACGGTGTCGCTGGCCTCGTTCGAGATCACTCCCGCCGCGCCGACGACCGGGAAGAGAATGCCCGCCACGAGGACCCCCGCGAGCAGGCACAGGCCGAGCATCTTGAACAGTCCGTCCCTCACGCACGTCAGGGTACGCAAGGCGGCGTTGGACCGTCGTGACGTGTACGGCTCCCGGGCACCTTGACGGGAATGTGACATCTGGTAACAAAAGGCCACAAGGGGGTTGGCGGACGGAACCGGTGAGCCCTACAGTCCGTCAACATCTCACGAAAGTGGCGCCAGGGGAGGCGCTCACTGGAGGGACGTGAGCACACAAGACCTGCTCGCGGGGGGCGAGGTCCTGCACTTCGTGTCCTGCCTGCCGGTCACAACAGGGTAGGAGCTGGGGGTATGAACACCAACCAGTCGGACTGGCGGATCCATGCGGCGTGCCGCGACACGGATCCGGACGGCCTGTTCGTCCGTGGTGCCGAGCAGAACCGCGCCAAGCTGGTCTGCATGGGTTGCCCGGTGCGTACCGAGTGTCTCGCCGAGGCCTTGGACAACCGGATCGACTTCGGCGTCTGGGGTGGCATGACCGAGCGCGAGCGGCGTGCGCTGCTGCGCAGGCGCGCCGACGTCGCCAACTGGCGCGACCTGCTGGAGTCGGCGAAGCGCCAGTACGAGCCTGCCGAACGCGTGTCCTGAGTCCCTAGGTTCCCGCCGAGCCCGCCAGCCGGTCGCCGATGTCGCGCAGGCCCGCGATGTCGTGCACGTCGCTGGGCAGCGCGGGCACCCTGACGACGGGCACGCTGGGATGCGCGCGGGTGAACCGGGCGAGCAGCCGTTTCTCCCGCTCGGCCTGCACCACCCGGTCGGCGTGCAGCCGCAGGACCGCGGTGGCGAGTGGCGCGTTCCTGCCGCCGCGCTCCAGCGCCTCGGCGGCCGCGAGCGCGTCGATATCGGAAAGGTCGGCCAGCACGGGGTGGGTGCGGTTGGCGACGAGCCCCGACAGCGGCATCGACTCCTCGGAAAGCCGCTCGACGAAGTAGCTGGCCTCGCGCAGCGCGTCCGGCTCCGGCGCGGCGATCACCAGGAACGCCGTGCCCTCCGACCGCAGCAGCTCTGCGGTCTTGGTGGCGCGCTCGCGGAAGCCGCCGAACGTGGTGTCGAAGGCCTGCATGAACGCCGACGCGTCGGCGAGCAACTGCCCGCCGAGGATCGTCGACACGGCTTTGGCGAACATGGAGAACCCGGCGCTGACCACCTTGCGCAGGCCCCAGCCTCCCGCACGCGCAGGCCCGGTGAGCAGCCGGATCATCCGGCCGTCCAGCGCGGCCGACAGCCGGGTCGGCGCGTCGAGGAAGTCCAGCGCGGAGCGGCTCGGCGGGGTGTCGACCACGATCAGGTCCCACTCGCCTGCCGCGGCGAGCTGGCCCAGCTTCTCCATGGCCATGTACTCCTGCGTGCCGGAGAACGACGTGGAGATGGTCTGGTAGAAGCGGTTGGCGAGCAGTTGCTCGGCGCGTTCGGGGCCGGCGTGGCGGCGCACCATGTCGTCGAAGGTGCGGCGCATGTCGAGCATCATCGCCCACAGCTCGCCCTTCGGCTCGAAGCCAGGGATCACCACCTTGCGCGGGTGGTTGCCGAGCTCCCGCAGGCCGAGCGCCTGGGCGAGCCTGCGCGCCGGGTCGATGGTCAGCACCACCGTCTGCCTGCCGCGCTCGGCCGCGCGCAAGGCGAGCGCCGCCGCGGTGGTGGTCTTGCCGACACCACCCGAGCCGCAGCACACGACCACGCGCGTGCGCGGGTCGTCGATCAGCTCGTCGACATCCAGCGTGGTCGTCATCGGACTCCCTGCTCGACAAGGGCCTCGGCGAGTTCGTACAGCGCGGCGACGTCGACGCCACCGTTCAGCTCGGGCAGCTCGAGCGTCGGCAGGTCCGCCTCGGACAACTGCTCCCGGGCCCGCTGCTCGGCGTCCAGCCGGATGGCGTGCTCGACCGTCTCCTCCACCAGTCCGTCGATCGTCGACTCGGAGAGGTCCAGACCCGCCGATGCCAGCCCGGCACGCACCCGGGAGGCGTCCACCCTGCCGTCCGCGGCGGCGGGCACGGAACGTGCGGGCAGCCGCGGCGGGCGGACCCGGTTCACCAGCACGGCGCCGGGTCGCAGGTCCGCGCCGTCCAGCTCGGCGACGGCGTCGAGTGTCTCGCGGATCGGCATCTCCTCGAGCAGGGTCACCAGGTGCACGGCCGTCTCGCCCGAGTGCAGCAGCCGCACCACGCCCTCGGCCTGCGCCCCGATGGGGCCGGTCTTGGCGAGGTCGGTGAGGGCCTTCGTGACGTCGAGGAACTTCACCACGCGGCCGGTGGGCGGCGCGTCGACCACCACGGCGTCGTAGGTGTGCCGCCCGTCGGACTCGGTCCGGCCGACGCACTCCTTGATCTTGCCGGTGAGCAGCACGTCCCGCAGCCCGGGTGCGAGGGTCGTGGCGAACTCGATGGCGCCCATCCTGCGCAGCGTCCGGCCCGCGAAGCCGAGGTTGTAGAACATCTCGAAGTACTCGAGCAGCGCGGCCTCGACGTCGACGTGCAGCGCGCGCACCTCGCCGCCCCCCGGGGCCGACGCGATGCGCTGCTCGGCGTAGGGCAGCGGCTCGGTGTCGAAGACCTGCGCGAGGCCCTGGCGCCCCTCGACCTCGATGAGCAGCACCCTCCTGCCCCCGCTGGCCAGTGCCAGGCCCAGCGACGCCGCGAGTGTGGTCTTTCCGGTCCCGCCCTTGCCGGTGACGAAATGGAGCCGGGTCCGGGTGAGCTCGTCAGTCCAGCCAGCCAGCGTGGTCACCTACGCAGCGTAAGCCACGGCGGCGGACGCGTTCAGCTCGCGAGCGCGAGCACGCCGACGGTCGCCGCGACGGCGACGACGAGTCCCCAGGTCAGCGCGGCGGGCAGCACGGTGAGCGCGAGGACGCAGAGCACGGCGAGCGTGGTGAAGGCCACGAGGCCGGTCACCGCCACCGTGGCCGAGCTGCCGGTGCGCTCCCGCGCCTTGGCCATGACGATCAGCACGCCGACGACACCCACGACCGCCAGCAGCGCGGCAGCGACGATCCGCCATGTCTCCACACGCGGAGACGGTACTGGCCGCAGCCCGTTAGGGTGTCGGCCATGAGTGCCACGAAGTGGGAGTACGCCACCGTTCCGCTGCTGATCCACGCGACGAAGCAGATCCTCGACCAGTGGGGCGAGGACGGCTGGGAACTGGTCACCGTGCTGCCCAACCCGAGCGGCGAGCAGCACGTCGCCTACCTGAAGCGGCCGAAGGGCTGAGCCCGGTGAGCTGGAGCGCGAGGCTCGCGGAGCTCGGTATCGAACTGCCCGGTGTGGCCGCGCCGGTCGCCGCGTACATCCCCGCGGTGCGCACGGGCTCGCACGTCTACACGTCGGGGCAGTTGCCGTTCGTCGACGGCTCGCTGGCGGCCAGCGGCAAGGTCGGCGCCGAGGTGAGTCCCGAGGAGGCCAAGCAGCACGCGCGGACGGCCACGCTCAACGCGCTGGCTGCCGTGCACGGCCTGGTGGGCATCGACTCGGTGCGGCGCATCGTCAAGGTCACCGGGTTCGTGGCCTCCGCCGAGGGGTTCACCGGCCAGCCCGCCGTGATCAACGGGGCGTCGGAGTTGCTGGGTGAGGTTTTCGGGGACGCGGGTGCGCACGCCCGCGCCGCGGTGGGGGTCGCGGAGCTGCCGCTGGGCGCCCCGGTCGAGGTCGAGCTGATCGTCGAGGTGAGCTGAACTATGGATCCGGACATCGAGCACGCATGCCACGAACTGCTCCTGCGTCTGGCGGGCCGCATGCCCGACCAGATGCTCTGGCGGTTCCGCGACTGGCTGGGAGAGGGTGCGATGGGCACGCTCGCGCGCACCCTGCCGAAGTCTTTGCTCAAGCACAGGATTGACCTGGACCAAGCGGAGTATCGCCTGCTGGTCGCCGGTCTGATTCCCCATGGAGCCGACTGGCACCAGGTGAGTTCCACGCTTGGGGTAGACGCCTCTGCCGAGAACAGGTACACATTCACGACGGGTGCACCCGATTGGGTGAACACCGTCGATTCGGTGTCCGTGGTGGTTCACGCAACGTTGCGTGGCCGCCCGGATGTGGGAGAGGTCCGGGAGAGCTGGCGACACGACCGTGGTACCGGTGAGCATGAGCCCAAGCGCGTGCTGCTGGTCACCGCCGTGTCCGGGCTCCCGCGCCTCGCTGGGGAGCTGCAGCGGGTTCTCCGCGTGCTGGGCGACGAGGCGCCCAGCGTCGAGGTTCTGCCCGCACAGATGGACCTGCCCGCCTATCACCGGGCGGCGCTCGCGAACTCGCGGTTCGTGTGCGTGGGCTCCGTGGACGCCGGTCACCACGAACTCGTACCCGCGTAACGCTCGCTCGGCCAGCGGGCTGGAGGGAGACCGGCGATGGTGGATGTCCACGATGGCCTGCCCAAGGACGGCTTCGCGGTTCCGCTGCGACTGCACAACGTCCTGCTGGCGCTGGCAGGTCGCCTGGACGACAGCGCGCTCTCGGAGGCACGGGAGCTCGTCGCCCGCTCGCACCTGGACGACGCGGCCGAACTCACCACGGGCGCGCTGATCGCGGGCCGGATCATGGTCCGGCCACCCGAGCAGCGTGAGCTGGCCCTCGTGCTGGAGATGAGCCGGTCGGACGCCTCACTGGCCGACCAGCTCACCGTCGGCGAAGCCGTCCCCGGTTACACCCACCGGTTCAGCAGGGAGAACGAGCCGGAGCGGGGGATCTCCGAAGCCCTCGGGCGCACGCTGGAGGTGCTGCCGGACCTGCGTTCGGTGCACGCCGTGTGGCGCAACACCCCCGCGGGCAGCGTGCCCGGCCCACTGCCGACCCGGGTGGTGCTCGTCGAGGTCGGCCCCGAGGCGCACCCGCCCGCCGTCGCGTTCCGCGTCGACGACGCGCTGCGCCGGTCGGGTATCCGCTCCGTCGTCGAGGTGACCGGACCCGGCGCCGAGCGGACCGAGTACCACGAGGCGGCGCTGGCCGCGGCGACCCCGGTGTGGCTGGCCACGGGCCAGTCCTCCGGCGGTTCGGCGTCGTGGTCGTCCCGTGCGCCGCGGGCGAGAGCCGCGGGCGGCGCGCACACCGCCGCGGAGGCGTCCAGGGAACCCGCCCACGCCGCTCCCGACTTCGAGGAGCCTGCCGTAGCTGCCCCGAGGGTGGCTCAGCAGCCGGAACCCCAGCCCCAGCCGCAGTCCCAGCCTGAGCCCGCGCCAGTGGCGAAGGCCGAGTCCGGCGAGCAGGCCGAGCCCGAGCCCGGCCCCGCCGAGCGGGAGAACCGCGCCGCGGCCACCACGGAGATGACCAAGGAGGAGGTCGCGCAGCTGCGCGCGGCCATCGCCGAGGACCCGGAGAAGGGCCGCCTGATCGCCGGGGTCAACGGCGGGTCCGGCGACGTGGTGGAGCTACCGGAGCTCGACCTCGACGACCCGCAGCTGTCCGAGCGCGACCGGCAGCTGCTGCGGGAGCTGCACGCCGAGCTGGCCGAGCGCGAGCGCGCCGAGGCGGCCAAGGCCAGGATGAACGGTGCCGAACAGCATTGGGCGGACGGCTTCTCGGGTGCCTGACCACCGGCCGCCCTCCGGGGGCCGGGGTATCTTGCGGGACGTGTCCGCCACCTTTCACGTGCCCAAGGAGTCGGTGCTGTCCCTGCCGTCGAAGCCGCCTGCGCGGCCCGCGGAGCCCAGGGACGCCGCCACGGTGATGCTGCTGCGCGACGCGGGCGGCACCGACGGCGGCGGTGTCGAGGTGTTCCTCCAGCGCCGGGTCGCCGCGATGGCCTTCGCCGCCGGGATGACCGTGTTCCCCGGTGGCGGAGTCGACGAGCGCGACGCCGACGCGTCGGTGCGCTGGGCGGGTCCGCCACCGCGGCAGTGGGCCGAGTGGTTCGGCTGTTCCGTGTCCCTGGCCAGCGCGCTCGTCTGCGCGGCCGTGCGGGAGACGTTCGAGGAGTCGGGCGTGCTGCTGGCGGGCTCCGCGGAGGCGGTCGTCGGCGACACCGCCGACTACGCCGCCGCCCGGCGCGCGCTGGTGTCGCGCGAGCTGTCGCTGGCCGGGTTCCTCAATGACGCCGGCCTGACGCTGCGGGCGGACCTGTTGCGGCCGTGGGCGAACTGGGTGACCCCGGAGCAGGAGCCGCGCCGCTACGACGCGCGGTTCTTCGTCGCCGCGCTGCCGCGGGGCCAGCACGCCGACGGCGAGACCACCGAGGCGGAGTCGTCGGGCTGGCAGCGCCCGCGCGACGCGATCGCCGACGCCGAGGCCGGGCGCAGCATCCTGATGCCGCCCACGTGGTACGTGCTGGGCGAACTGGCCGAGTGCGCCTCGGTCGCCGAGGTGCTGGCCACGACGAAACCGATCCCGAAGATCACCCCGCGGCTGGTGGTCGACGGTGACCAGGTACGAGTGGAGCTGCCGTGACCCATCCCGCGTACGGCGTGCTGCGCCCGGTCTCGTCCGTGGCGTCGGTGCTGCTGGAGAACAACCCGTCGACGATGACCCTGGAGGGCACCAACACGTGGGTGCTGCGCGGCCCCGGCGCGCGCGGCTGTGTCGTCGTGGACCCCGGCTACGAGGATCCCGAGCATCTGGGCCTGCTCACCGAGCTGACCGGTGACGTCGAGCTGATCCTGCTCACGCACCACCACCCCGACCACTCGGAGGGCGCCCCCTGGCTGGCCGAGCGGGTGGGCGCTCCGGTGCGCGCGTTCGATCCCGGCCTGTGCCGTGGCGCCGCGCCGATCACGCACGAGGACGTCGTGACCGCGGCCGGGCTGGAGATCGAGGTGCTGCACACGCCGGGTCACACCGCTGACTCGGTGACCCTGCATCTGGCCCACGGCGGCCGCTCGCACGTGCTGACCGGCGACACGGTGCTCGGCAGGGGCACGACGATCCTGTCCGACCTCGGTGACTACCTGCGCTCGCTGCGGACGCTGCGCGCGCTGCCGGAGGGCGCGCTCGGCCTGCCCGGCCACGGTCCCGAGCTGGCCGACCTCCCGGCCACGGCACGGCAGTACTCACAGCACCGCGAGCAGCGGCTCGACCAGGTGCGAGCGGCGTTGCGGCAGCTCGGACCGGACGCGACACCGAGGCAGGTCGTGGAGGTCGTCTACGCCGACGTCGACCGGTCGCTGTGGGGCCCTGCCGAGGCGAGCGTGGTGGCCCAGCTGGAGTACCTCCGCTCCGAGCCCTAGCCCCAAGCTCCCCAATGCCACATTCGTAGCGTTGAGCGCCACCAATGCGGCATTCGTGGCGTTGAGCGCTACCAATGCCGCATTGGGGAGGTGTGTGGGGGCTCAGGCGGTCACCGGGGTCGGGCTCGGCTCCGGGGTGCGAACCGTGTGGCGCAGCAGCCACACGACCCCGGCCAGTACCAGCGCGCACCCGGTGGCGGCGAGGAACGCGGCGGGTGGCCCGCTGTGCTCCACCAGGTAGCCGCTCGCCGACTGGCCGAACGCCAGCCCCAGCGTGATCGCCGTGAGCACCCAGCCGAAGGCCTCCGCCGCCGTGCCCTCCGGAGCCACCAGCTCGATCGCCGCCGAGTGCGCCGTCGACTGCGGCGTGATGAGGGCACCCGCGGCGAGCATCGCCAGCGCCAGCCCCCACAGCGTCGACGGCACCGCCAGCAGGCCGACGAGCAGCCCGAACGCCGCGAGCAGGACGGGAAGCCGCACCCGCATCGGCCGTGGCCACGGGCGCAGGCTGTAGGCGACGCCGAAGCCCACCGAGCTCACCGACCACAGCGACAGCAGCAGCCCGCCGATCGCCACCGCACCCGCCTGCTCGGCGGCGGCGGGCACGGCGACCTCGACGAAGCCGATCACCATGCCGAAGCCGAGCGCGGCGAGGGCCAGCGTGCGCATCCCCGGGCTGGCGAGCGCTCCGAGCAACCGTCCTCCGGTGCGCTCGGCCGGGCCCCACGCCCGCACCGGAGGGCTCAGCGCGAACGACACCGCGCCCGTGACCATGCACGTCGCGCCGAGGACCATGCCCGTGCCCGGCCAGGGGGCGGTGATGAGCACCCCGGCCAGGCCCGGCCCCAGGATGAAGAACACCTCCATGCTGATGGCCTCGTACGAGAACGCGGCGTTACGTGTGGGTCCCGGCGGCAGCAGCCGCGTCCACAGCGCCCGCGACGCCGAACCCGTCATCGGTTCGGTGATGCCGATGCCCGCGGCGAGCGCGACCAGCACCGGCGCCGGCGCATGTGCCTCGATCGCGGTGACCACGGCGGCCATGAAGAGTGTGAACAACGCGGCCACCAGCAGCAGCGGCCGGGTGGGACCGAAGCGGTCGATGAGCCTGCCCTGCACCACCGAGCCCACGGACACCCCGACCAGCGAGCTTGCCGACACCAGGCCCGCGGTGGCGAAGGAGCCGGTCTCGTGCTGGACGTACAGCAACGCCGAAATGCCGATCATCGCGATCGGGAGGCGGGCGAGCAGCGACGCCACCACGGGACGCAACGCCCCGGGCGTACTCAGCGTCGCGCGGTAGTCGGCCAGCGTCGTGCGGCCGTCGGAAGCGGAGTGGGACACGCGTACCAGTATGCCTCACTGTGGTACGCAAGTACCAGTTATTTATTCGGTAGCGACACGCCTCGAGCAGGTGTGAAATACGTCCGATCGGGTATCACTGTCTCAGTTAGGTAACGGTGGGCCGGTTTCGGGCATCAAACCCGGCGGCCACGCGTCCTTGAGAGTGAACGGCCTTGAATTTCGGGGTAGGGGTCGTGCGATCGTTGACAGTGAAAAAGAAACCAAGTCTCCCTCCGGATTCGGGTCGGGGCCTACACCGGAGGGCGGGGAGCGCGGGCTGTCGGGGGATGGTCCGCGCATAGACAAGGGGCCGGTGCGCCACGTCGGGGGTGGCGCCCGGCCCCTTGCTCTGTCTTCGATGCCGTCTTCCTGACGGGCAGGCGGGTCAGCGTGCGCGGCGCGCGAGCCGCTCCGGGTCGAGGATCAGCACGCTCTTGCCTTCCAGCCGCAGCCAGCCACGGTGCGCGAAGTCAGCGAGCGCCTTGTTGACGGTCTCGCGCGAGGCGCCGACGTACTGGGCGATCTCCTCCTGCGTCAGGTCGTGCGTCACCCGCAGCAGGCCGGCCTCCTGGCTGCCGAACCGCTGCGCCAGCTGCAGCAGCGCCCTGGCCACGCGGCCGGGAACGTCCGTGAAGATCAGCTCGGCGACCATGTTGTTCGTGCGGCGCAGCCGCCGCGCGACCACGCGAAGCAGTTGCTCGGCGATCTCCGGCCTCGTCGAGATCCACTGCCGGAGCGCGGGGCGGTCCATCGTCACGGCGCTGACCTCGGTCACCGTGGTCGCCGTCGAGGTGCGAGGTCCGGGGTCGAAGATCGACAGCTCACCGAACATGTCGGAAGGCCCCATGATCTGGAACAGGTTCTCCCGGCCGTCCGCCGACTTGCGCCCGATCTTCACCTTGCCGGACTTGATGATGTAGAGCTTGTCGCCCGGCTCGCCCTCGTTGAAGATCACGTGGCCCCTGGGAAACTCCACAGTCTCCAAGGTCTGCGCGAGCGCCTCGGCCGCTGCCGGTTCCACACCCTGGAAAATGCCCGCCCGGGCCAGGGTCTCGTCCACCTCGTGCCTCCTTCGAGAAGCGACTGTCCCCTCGCCAGCGAGGAGCGTGTCGCCGATCACTACGTGCAGTGTAGGGCGTGCCCGCGAGATCGCTTCCCGGCTCGCCGCCGCGCGGGCAACCCACACCGTGCGGGTGACACCAGGCGTTCCTGTCCGCGTTCACGCGGATACTGCCTGTTGAAGCGGCATCCGGATCGATCTCGTCCGATCGGACAGCCTAACCTGCGACGCGCAGCGTCTCCGTTTGGGCGGTGGTGGTGGTGGGAGACGGGAGGGCCTAGCTGCGCACGCGCCGGGTCTTGAGCTTGGCGCTCCTGCCGCCGAGCCTGCGCAGCCGGAACAGTTCGAGCGCGCGGCCGATGCCGTGGCCGTAGAGGGCGCGCACCTCGTCGGGCTGCGCCTGCTCCAGGAACTCCTCGACGTCCTCGCCGCGCACCGACACGTGCCGCAGGCGGTTCTCCACGCGTTCCATCCCGAGGGCGAACAGCATGACCACGAGCGGCACCGCGATGACGAACCAGACGGTCATAAGACTCAGATCCTCACTCGTGGCGTCTCGGACGGTCGCCGGTTGTGTGGTGGCCGGGTCTCGGTGAAGCACGTGTCCACCGATCGGACGGCGCACGTAGGCTAGCGGGGTGTCGTCAGCCGTCGGTCAAGCCCCCCGGAAGGGTCGTTCGTTCGCCGCCGAAACCAGGCTGTCACTGGTGAGACGTGCGCGGCGAATGAAACGTCGCCTCGACGAAGCCTACCCGGATGCCCACTGCGAACTGGACTTCACCACGCCGCTCGATCTGCTGGTGGCCGTCATCCTGTCCGCGCAATGCACCGACGAGCGGGTCAATCAGGTGACCCCTGCGCTCTTCGCCCGCTATCCCACGGCGGCGGGCTACGCGGGCGCCGACCGCACCGAGCTGGAGGAGCTGATCCGCCCGACCGGCTTCTACCGCAACAAGGCGACCTCGCTCATGGGCCTCGGCGCCGCGCTCGTCGAGCGGCACGACGGCGAGGTGCCGGGCACGCTGGCCGACCTGGTGAAGCTGCCCGGCGTCGGCCGCAAGACGGCCAACGTGGTGCTCGGCGAGGCGTTCGGCGTTCCCGGCATCACCGTGGACACCCACTTCGGCAGGCTGGTCCGCCGCTGGGGCTGGACGTCCGCGGACGACCCGGTGAAGGTCGAGCAGGAGGTGGGTGACCTCATCCCGCGCAAGGAGTGGACGATGCTCTCCCACCGCGTGATCTTCCACGGAAGGCGCGTCTGCCACGCGCGCAAGCCCGCGTGCGGCGCCTGCCCGCTCGCCCGCGACTGCCCCTCCTACGGTGCGGGCCCGACCGAGTTCGAGGCCGCGGCCAAGCTGGTGAAGGGGCCGGAGCGGGAGCATCTGCTCGCGCTGGTGACGAAGCCTTGACCACGGCGACGAAATGGGCTCTGGCGGCGGGGGTGCTGGCGCTCGCCGTGCTGGTCGCGCTGCTGCCGCGAACCGGCTCGGATGGCGGCACGGCGCCCGAACCGGAGCTCGGACCGGCCCGCGAGCGGGCGGCCCTGCAACCCTGCCCTTCCGGGGGGACGGGACGGGTGGACGCGCTCGCCGGCGTGCGGGTCACGTG
This sequence comes from Prauserella muralis, assembly GCF_003202285.1. Taxonomy (GTDB): domain Bacteria; phylum Actinomycetota; class Actinomycetes; order Mycobacteriales; family Pseudonocardiaceae; genus Prauserella_B; species Prauserella_B muralis. Next base: position 417,430 of record NZ_MASW01000001.1, on the reverse strand, counting down.
CCTCGGCGACGGCTCCACGGCCGATCTCGGCACCGCCCTCGCCGGGCGGGCGACCCTGGTCAACGTGTGGGCGACCTGGTGCGAGCCCTGCCGGGAGGAGCTGCCGTTGCTGCAGGACTACGCCGCGGGGCCGGACGCGGTGCGGGTCCTCACGGTGCAGGTGGAGAGTTCGGCCAGGGACGGGCTGGAGCTGCTGGCCGAGCTGGGCGTGCGCCTGCCCGCCGTGCACGACGGCGACGGCGCGAGCGGGCCGGTGCGCACGGCGCTGCGGGTCCCGCGGGCACTGCCCGCGTCGTACCTGGTGACGGCCGACGGCTCGGTGCGGTTCGTCCGCGACCCGCGGCTGTTCACGTCGGTGGGACAGATCCGTGAGACCGTGGCGGGGCTGCGGGGAGGCGCCCGGTGAGCGGCCCGCTCGTCGATCCCCACGAGACCCCGCACTGGCTCCGCCGGCTCGTCGAGATCAGCGGTGAGCTGGACGCGAGGACGTTCACGCGTTTCTCGCCGCCGCCGGGGGACGGCCGCGTCAGGGACGCGTCGGTGCTGATCCTCTTCGGCGACGACACGCACGGTCCGGACGTCCTGCTGCTGCGCAGGGCCGAGACGCTCGGCTCGCACGCGGGCCAGGTGGCCTTCCCCGGCGGCGGGGCCGAGGAGGGCGACGACGGCCCCGTGCACACCGCGCTGCGCGAGGCCGAGGAGGAGACGGGGGTCGACCCGTCGGGCGTGCGCCCGGTGGCCGTGCTGCCGCGGCTGTACGTCCCGGTGTCCCGGTTCGCCGTCACCCCGGTGCTCGCCCACTGGCACGAGCCCAGCCCCGTCCGTCCCGTCGACCCCGGAGAGACGGCCGCCGTGGCCAGGGTGCCGGTGGCCGACCTCGCCGACCCGGCCAACCGCTTCCTCGTGCGCAAGGAGGGTGCCGGCTGGAAGGGTCCCGCGTTCGAGGTCGGCGGCTTGTTCGTCTGGGGGTTCACAGCGGGTCTGCTTTCCGTCCTGCTCACGCTCGGTGGCTGGGAACGCGAGTGGGATCACACGGATGTACGCGACCTTGACGTAGCGTTGGCGCGTCACGAGGCCAGGGCCCGGCAGCTGGAACCGGGCGCCCGCGAGTAGGGAGAGATGCTTGAACTGGGTGGACGTCCTGGTGGTCCTGCTGGCCGTGCTGGCTGCGATCTCCGGAGCGCGTCAGGGCGTCGTGATCGCGCTGCCCGCGTTTCTCGGTGTCGTCGCGGGCGCGCTGCTGGGGATCGAGGTCGCCCCGGCGATCGTCGACTTCTTCGAGAACCCCGCCGCACGGGTGGCATTCGCCGTCGGCACCGTGGTGTTCCTCGTCGCGCTCGGTGAGACGTTCGGCGTCTGGCTCGGCAACAAGCTCAAGCGCAGGATCTCCTCTCCGAAGCTGTCCGGGGTGGACAGCACGCTGGGCGCGGTGGTGCAGGGTGTCGTGGTGTTCGTGGTCGCCTGGCTCATCGCGCTCCCGCTCACGAGCGTGGCGTCGTTGCCCGGCCTGGCGAGGGCGATCAACAACTCGGTGGTGCTCGGCGGCGTCAACTCGGTGATGCCCGACGCCGCGCAGGGCCTGCCGGGTGAGCTGCGCCAGTTGCTCGACGCGTCCGGCTTCCCGTCCATCGTGGAGCCCTTCCAGAAGGCGCCGGTGCGCGAGATCGCTCCACCAGACACGGCGCTGCAGAACAGCCAGGTCGTGCAGAACCTCCAGGACAGCGTGCTGAAGATCCGCGGCATCGCGCCCTCGTGCTCGCGCTCGCTGGAGGGCAGCGGCTTCGTCGTGTCGCCCGAGCGGGTGATGACCAACGCGCACGTCGTCGCGGGCACCGACGAGGTGGCCGTGGAGACCAGCCAGGGCAGGCTCGACGCCAGGGTCGTCTACTACGACCCGGGCACCGACCTCGCGATCCTCGCGGTGCCTGGCCTCGACGCGGAGGCGGTTCCGCTGCGGGCGGCGCCCGCACAGGCAGGCGACGACGCGATCGCGCTCGGCTACCCGCTGGACGGCCCCTACACGGCGTCGGCCCTGCGCGTGCGGGAGCGCATCAACCTGCGCGGGCCGGACATCTACGACGCCAGGACCGTGCAGCGCGACGTGTTCACCGTGCGCGGCCAGGTGCGCAGCGGTAACTCGGGCGGGCCGATGGTGGACCCGAACGGCAACGTGGTCGGCGTGATCTTCGGCGCCTCCGTTGAGGACCCGGACACCGGCTTCGTGCTCACCGCCGACGAGGTGCGCGACGAGGTGCAGGCGGCGCCGGGTCTCGGTGCCAGGGTCGGCACGGGCGCCTGTACGGCGTGAGGCTCAGCCGGGCCGCTGCGCGCGGAGGAAGGCGACGAGCAGCTTCGCGGTCAGCGCCGGCTCCTCGAGATGCGGGTAGTGGCCGACGCCGGGCAGGGTCTCGAACCGGGAGCGCGGGCCGAGCCACGGTGCCGAGTCGCGGGCGGTGGAGACCAGCACGCACGGGTCCTGCTCGCCGTGCAACTGCAGCACGGGCGTGCGCACCCTGGTGCCGACGGCGTCGGTGAACCGCCTGCCCTCACCGCGGAACTGGGCGCGGAACGCCCACCGGTAGTACTCGAGTGCGCTGTGGGCGACGCCGGGCACCAGCATGGCCTCCCGGAAGCGGCGCGCGGTGACGGCGAAGTCGTCGCTGTCCCGCCACCGCTCGCCCGACCAGGCGCGTTGCAGTGCTTCCACCGCGAAGGCGTCGTCGGCCACCAGCGTGCGTTCCGGCGCCATCGGCACCTGGAACCGCAGCAGGTGGAGCATCGCCCTGGCCTGGCTGTGGCGCCTGCGCAGCGCCGAGCGAGCGATGGCCGAGCGCAGCGCCAGCGGGTGGGCACCGCCGAGCACGCTCACCGTGGCGACCACCCGCGGGTGCAGCGCGGCCGCCGTCCACGCGAGCATGCCGCCCCAGGCGTGCCCGACGAGGTGGGCGCGCCGCTCGCCGAGTGCGCGCACCAGTCCCGCGACGTCACCGGCCAGCGTCCACGCGTCGTAGCCGCGCGGCGGCTTGTCCGAGTCGCCGTAGCCGCGCAGGTCGGCGGCCACCACCCGGAAGCCCGCGTCCGGCAGCGAGCGCAACTGGTGGTGCCACGCCCACCAGAACTCCGCGAAGCCGTGCAGCAGCAGCACCAGCGGCCCGCTGCCCGCCTCGGCGATGTGCAACCGGATGCCATTCGCCGAGACGTCGCGATGTGTCCAGGGGCCGTCGAGCCGGACGGCCGACGGGTCGGGAGCCTGCACGGTCGGCAGCGGGGAGCCGGGTCAGCGTCGGGCCGGCGCGTCCAGGTCCGGCACGGCGGGCACCTTCGGCTCCTCGTGCTCGGCCTGCCTGCGCGGCTTCAGCGCGGCGGCCGTCTCCTTGAAGCTGTCGATCGACCGCTGCGGGGCCCTGACCTTCTTCCACTTCCGGTAGCCGAGCAGACCGAGCAGCGCCGCGGTGACCAGCATCAGCAGGAACACGATGCCGAAGGCCGCCCAGCGCTGCAGCCACTCCGACAGCAGCTCACCGAGAAAGAAAAAGAAGAAGAAGGAGCTGTAGAGGGCCACGACACCGGCGATGACGAAGAAGACGCTGCCCTTGGCGGCCTTCTTCGCCTCGCCGACGGTCTCGGCCTTGACCAGCTCGACCTCGGCTCGGAACAGCGTCGACAGGTGCTGCGTAGCGTCCTTGACGAGCGCGCCGATCGACTGCCCGTCAGCCGCTTGCCCGTTCTCTTCGGACAGCGGGAGGTAGGGCACACGCGTCCCGTCGCCGTCGTTGAGTTCGTGTTTGGGGCTGCTCACGCGCCTCATCGTGCCATGTGGTCAGTTCGGCGGCTCGGTGGGCGCGCTTGTGGCGTGTGCCCTGCTGCGCCGGATCAGCAGCAGCGCGGCGGCCAGCGACGCGATCGCCGACGCGATGAGCACCGCGGCCTTGGCCAGCTCGGCAGGCTCGCCGTCGAGTGAGAGGTCGGCGATCAGCAGGCTCACCGTGAAGCCCACGGCGCCCAGCATGGACAGCGCGCCAAGGTCGATCCAGCGCAGGCTGTCGGGCAGGCGAGCGAGCCGCAGCCGCACCGCGAGGGCGCTCGCGCCCATGATGCCCACGACCTTGCCCACGAGCAGGCCCGCCATGACAGCGAGCGGAATGGGTTCGGAGAACACCGCGCTCATCGACTCACCACTGATCTCGACGCCCGCGGCGAACAGCGCGAACACCGGCACCGCGACGGCGGCCGACCACGGCTGCAGGCGATGCTCCAGCCGCAGCGCGGGCGGCTCGTGCTCGCCCTCGTCGCTGCGCACCCGCGTGAGCAGGCCGAGCACCACGCCGGCGATGGTCGCGTGGATGCCCGCGCCGTGCACGGCGGCCCAGGCCACGACGGCGAGCGGAACGTAGAGCCACCACGCCGTGACCCGCTTGTGCTGCAGGAACGCGTACACGGCGAACGCGGCGAGCGCGATGCCCGCGGCCACGAGATCGAAGGTGGCGGTGAACAGCACCGCGATGACGATGATCGCGCCGAGGTCGTCCACCACGGCCAGCGAGAGCAGGAAGATGCGCGCGGCACCGGGCAGGTTCGACCCGGTCAGCGCCAGCACACCGAGCGCGAAGGCGATGTCGGTGGCCACCGGGATGGCCCAGGCCTGGTCGATGCCCGGCTCGCCCCAGCCGACGCCGAGCGCGATCAGGGCAGGCACGATCATGCCGCCGACCGCGGCGAGGATCGGCAGAGCCGCGGCCTTGACGTCGGACAGCTCGCCGACCACCAGCTCGCGTTTGAGCTCCAGCCCGACGACGAAGAAGAACAGGGCCAGCAGTCCGTCCTTGGCCCAGTCCTCAATGGACAGGTGTAGGTGCAGCGCCTCCGGGCCGATCTCGAACTCGCGGACCTGCTGGTAGACGTCGCCGAGCGGCGAGTTGGCCCACAGCAGCGCGAGTGCGGTGGCCGCCAGCAGGATCATCCCGCCGGTGGTCTCCGTGCGAAGGAACCGGGCGAACTCGCCGGCCTGGTTCGGGCGTCGTGTACTCACGGGCGGCTCCACGGGTCGACAACGAGACGCCGACCAGACTTCCCGGCACACCTGGCCGTGACCCTAGCCGCCGTCAGCGGGCCGCGCCTGCCGAGGGTGGCGAGCGCCACCCGGCGTCACCACACCAGGCGAAAGTCTGACCAGACAGGTACATACCATGTGGTCTGTTCACGAAAGTCCACGGACAAGGACGGACACCTACCGATGCGGACCTCCACCGAGGCAGGCAGCGACACCAGGTTCTTCGGGCACCCACGAGGGCTCGCGAACCTGTTCGGCGTCGAGATGTGGGAGCGCTTCTCGTTCTACGGGATGCTCGGCATCCTCCCGATCTACCTCTACTACTCGGCGAGCCGGGGCGGGCTCGGCATCCCCGAGGCGACCGCGGTGAGCATCGTCGGCGCCTACGGCGGGCTCGTGTACCTCTCCACGATCGTCGGCGCCTGGGTGGCCGACCGGCTGCTGGGCGCCGAGCGGACGCTCTTCTACAGCGCCGTGCTGATCATGGTCGGCCACGTCAGCCTCGCCGTGCTGCCCGGGACGCTCGGCGTCGGCGCCGGGCTGCTGTGCGTGGCGCTCGGCAGCGGCGGGCTCAAGGGCAACGCGACCTCGGTCGTCGGCACGCTCTACGACGAGAAGGACGAGCGGCGCGACGCCGGGTTCACACTCTTCTACATGGGCATCAACCTCGGCGCGTTCGCCGGGCCGCTGCTCACCGGGCTCGCGCAGTCGGAGGTCGGCTTCCATCTCGGCTTCGGCCTCGCCGCCGTGGGCATGGCGCTGGGCCTGGTCCAGTACACGATCGGCAGGAAGAACCTCGGTGAGCGCGCGAGTGTGGTGCCCAACCCGCTGCCCGCGTCCCGCAGGCCCGCCGTGGCCGCGCTCGCCGCGGGTGTTGTCGTGCTGGCGGTGCTGCTCGTGCTCGTCGGCGCCGTCACGGCGGCCAACCTCTCCGACCTCACCGTGTGGATCATCGCGATCGCCTCGGTCGGCTACTTCGCGGTGATCCTCAGCAGCAGGCGGATCACCGCCGTCGAGCGGAGCCGCGTGCTGTCGTTCATCCCGATGTACATCGCCAGCGCGGCGTTCTTCGCGCTCTACCAGCAGCAGTTCACCGTCATCAACGTCTACTCCGACCAGCGGCTCGACCGGGACCTGTTCGGCTGGGAGATGCCGGTGTCGTGGGTCAACTCGATCAACCCGGTGTTCATCATCGCGCTCGCGCCCGTGTTCGCGGCGGTGTGGACGAGGCTGGGCGCCCGCCAGCCGTCGACGCCGATCAAGTTCGCGCTCGGCACGATCATCATGGGCTGTGCGTTCCTGCTGTTCCTGCCGATGGCGGGCGGGACCGGCAACAGCAGCCCGCTGCTGGCGATCATCGGCATCCTGCTGGTGTTCACGGTCGGCGAGTTGCTGCTCTCGCCGGTGGGCCTTTCGCTGTCGACCAAGCTCGCGCCCACCGCGTTTCGCACGCAGATGGTGGCGCTGAACTTCCTGTCCGTCGCGCTCGGCACCGCGCTGTCCGGCTCGCTCGCCGGCTACTACAGCCCGCAGGACGAGGCGCCGTACTTCGCCATCGTGGGCGGTGTGGCCGTGGCGATCGGTGTGCTGGTGGCACTGCTGTCACCGGTCATCACCAGGCTGATGCGCGGCGTGCGCTGAGCCGGGCGGGCGAGCCGAAGGTCACCTTGGGTGCACAGCACGTACCCAAGGTGACCTTCGGCTCGCGGCGTCAACCCGTGGTCACCCCGAACAGCAGGCCGACGAGGTAGGTCACGAGCATCGTCAGCAGGCCGACCCCGACGTTGCGGGCCACCGCCCGCCCGGCCAGCGCGTTGCCGAGGCGCGCGCTGGCCCAGCCGGTGATCGCGAGCCCCGCCACCACTCCGCCGATGCAGGCCCACACCCGCAGCGAGGCTGGTGGCAGCAGGATGGCGACGAACGGCAGCAGCGCGCCGACGGTGAACGCCGCCATCGAGGCGAACGCCGCCTGCCACGGGCTGGTCAGGTGGTCAGGGTCGATGTGCAGCTCGGCCTCGGCGTGTGCCTGCAGCGCGTCCTTCTCGGTCAGCTCCCGTGCCACGCGCGCGGCCAGCTCCGGAGAGAGCCCGCGGTCCTCGTAGATCTCGGCGAGCTCGCGCTCCTCCGCCTCGGGCATGGTGCGCAGCTCGTCCTTCTCGAGGCGGAGCAGCGCGCGTTCGGTGTCGCGCTGGGTGCTCACCGACACGTACTCGCCGCCCGCCATCGACAGCGCGCCCGCCACCAGGCCCGCGATGCCGGCGAGCATGATCGCCGCGCGGTCGGTCGTCGCGCCCGCCACGCCGACCACGAGGCCGGCGACGGAGACGATGCCGTCGTTGGCACCGAGCACCCCGGCGCGCAGCCAGTTCAGTTTGCCGCCGACGTCCGGATGGTGGCGCTCGCCCCGATGCGGAACCGGGCTTCCCGCTGTATCGCTCACAGGCCCATTGAACGCCGGGTGAGCCGACGCTGCGGCGCGCGGCACGCCGTTGCCGGTATACCGGAGCGGAAGGGTCGGCAGAAGGGGCGAGGCGAATGCGGGAACGCGAGCACAGCTACGGGCTCACGCTGCGGTGGACCGGCAACACGGGCACGGGCACGTCCGGCTACCGGGACTTCAGCAGGGACCACGAGGTGACGGCCGGGGGCAAGCCGGTGCTGTCCGGCACGGCGGATCCGGCCTTCCGCGGCGATCCGGCGCGCTGGAACCCCGAGGAGCTGCTGGTGGCCTCGCTGTCGCAGTGCCACATGCTGTGGTACCTGGCGCTGTGCGCACAGGCGGGCGTGGTGGTGACCGGCTACGTCGACGAGGCGGGCGGAACGATGATCGAGCACGCCGATGGCGGTGGCGAGTTCCGCGAGGTGGTCCTCCGGCCGGTCGTCACGGTCGCGGCGCGGGAGATGGTCGCGAAGGCGAGCGAGCTGCACACTCTCGCGCACGAGAAGTGTTTCATCGCGCGGTCGGTGAACTTCCCGGTCAAACACGAGCCGCGCATCGTCGTGGCGGGCTGAACGGGGTGCTCGCGGCCGCGTGGACGCCGCGAGCACCCCGCCGGTCAGCTCTCCAGCTCGGCGAGTGCCTGCTTGGCCCGCTCGAGCTCGGCCTCCAGCTCGGCCACCTTGGCCTGCTGCTGTTCGCGGGCCGCGTTGATGACCTCGTCGATGGGGCCGGACAGCTCGGCGTGCAGCTCCTTGGCGGCGCGGGACACCGCGGCCGCGGGGATGTCCAGCCCGCGGGCGACCCACTTGCTGCCGTGCTTGAGCTCCGCCTGCCACTCGCCGTCCGCCGTGCCGGTGACGGTGAGCGTGAGCTCGACGGTGCGGGTCTTGCGCGCGCCGCTGCCCTTCGGCCTGCCGCGCTTGGGCTTGTTCTCGGTGCTGTCTGCCGGAGCGCTCTCGCCGTTCTGCTTGCCCTCGGCGTTCGGCGCACCTTCGGCGGGCTGGGCGGGCTCGGCCGCCGCCGTGCTGTCCGCGGCGTTCTCGGAGCTCACCTGCTCCTCAGGGCTGATCGATGTGTCCAGGCTCATGGCGGGTGTGGTCTCCCTGTCGGTGGCGTCCGGCTACGACGGCCGGAAGTCTAGAACACACGTTCGAGATGTGCAGGCCCGGGTTCGGGCGCTGCCGATTGTTCCGCAGCGGTGACCCGGGTTCGGGCCCGGGGCGCGGCCGCCGCCCGATGTGGTGACCGACCCCCGCACGGGGGATCCCAGCGTGGTGACCCCGACCACGGTGTGACGACTCGGCGTGGAACCCGCTGTTGCGTCGAGTGATCCGAAGCAACACGTTCGAGTGAACCATGGGCATGTCGCTGAGCTGGGCGGATGCTGCATTTCCGCTGCTGGGAGCGGCACGGTGAAAAAGCAACGGGTTTGATCAACTGTTGGCCCGCGGTTAAGAATTCGCCGTCGCCTCGTGCGCAGCGGGTAGTCACGCATGCCTCCGGTGTGCTCACCAAGGACCCTGCGCACGCTCCACGGACGTAACGACTGCTTCAGGGGACAGTGATTGATGGACGACAGACGTGGCACCTCCCGCGCTCGCGGGAGGATTCGATCGGTGCGGCTGGTGGCCGCCGCGAGCGCGGCGCTGCTGGCCTTGCTCGTCTCCGCATGCGGGGGTGGCGGTGACGAGGGCACCGGCGGCGCCGGGGCGGTCAAGCCGGCCGCGATCAGCCAGGAGGACCTGACCAAGCTGCCCGACGCCACCACCTACGGCGACCTGCCCGGCGCCCCGAAGGATCCGGGCGGCGACGGCACCGGCACGGTGCTCCATCCCAAGCAGGACCTCGTCGTCTACTCGCAGGTCGACGGGGAGCCCATCGCCAAGCTGCCGACCCGCCAGGTCGGCTCACCGACCTGGGTGCCGGTGATCGCCGAGCAGGGCGAGTGGGCGCAGGTGCTCCTGCCGACCCGGCCGAACGGCGCGAGCGGCTGGGTCCACGCCACCGACGACGCCGTCGAGTCGGCGACCAACGACTATGCGGTCATCGTCGACCGCGACGCGTTCCGGCTGGAGATCACGAAGAACGGCGAGTCCCTCGGCAGCTGGACGATCGGCACCGGGAAACCGGAGCATCCGACGCCGAAGGGCCGCGCCTACATCATCGCCTCCATCAAGGAGACGGTGAACGACTACAGCCCCATCGTGCTTCCGCTGAGCTACCACTCGGACTCGCACGAGACGTTCGGCGGTGGCCCCGGCACCGTCGGAATCCACACGTGGCCCGACAACAGCTTCGTCGGCAAGGCCACCAGTGACGGCTGCATCAGGGTGACGCAAGAGGCCCTGGACCAGCTCGTCAAGCTTCCGCTGGGCACGATCGTCGACATCGTCTGATCGAGACCGCCCGGTCCTCACCGGAAGCTCGTTTTGTTCGCGTGAATCACCGTGAATCACGCAGCCATTGTTCGAACTGTCGAAGGGTAAAGAATTGTCCAGAAGACGACTCGCCGCCTGTGGCGTCAGCGCCGCATCCGTGGCGCTGACCGCCGGACTGCTGTTCGCCCCCGCGGCGAGCGCCGACGAGCCGCAGAACTCGGCCTTCGCTCTCGCGGCCTCCGGCCTGATCTCGATCGACCCGACACCTGCCGTCGACGACAGCAACGGTGCGTCGGAGGACTCCGTCGTCGAGGTCGCCGACCCGAAGGGCCTGCTGAAGGCCAACGTGCTCAACGCGCGCGCCGGTGACGGCTACGCGAAGTCGAGCGTCGCGGACCTGCGGCTCGACCTCAGCCCGCTTGGCGACCTCGGCCTGTCCAAGCCGCTGCTGACCGCGACGGCCATCGAGGCCCGCTGCGACGACGGCGAGGTCTCCTCCTCCCTGGCCGCCGCCAACCTCGGCGGTACCCCGCTCGACGTGGCGGCGCCGCCGAACACCGGTGTGGACGTTCCCGGCGTCGCCTCGGTCGTGCTCAACAAGCAGACCGAGAACCCCGACGGCTCGACGACGGTCACCGCGATCTCCATCAAGGTGAACAAGCTGCAGACCATCGACATCGCGTCGGCCACCTGCGCGGAGGGCTCCACGCCGACCCAGCCGCCGGGTGAGCCGACCACGCCGCCGGACAACGGCGACGACGGTGACGGTGGCTCGGGCGGCCAGGCCAACCCGGACGGCAGCGCCCCGGTCCCCACGCCCGTCGAGGGCCACCTGGACGTGACCGGCTGACGCAGCCGAACCGTTCAGGCACAACCGAAAGCGGCCCCCACCACGAGCAGGGTGGGGGCCGCTTTCGTCTGTCCGCACCGCGTGTTGGCCGTCCGCGGAGGTGTTGGCGGGGTTGCCAGCGCCCCAGGCGTCTATAGTTATCTACCATCCACGCCGTCAGTGGTGTGGTGATAGATAATTATGCATAACCTTGCAACCGCCGCTCTCGACACAGGTTCAGGCCGCCGACATCGACGGCACGCCCGTGCCCGCTGTCGAGGTGCCGGACAGTCCTCGTGTCGTCGGAACGTCTCAGGACTTACGTGCGTCGTGCCATCGGCGGTGACGGTCGTCCAATGTGCGTGCCCTGCCGCGCATGCCTTGGGGCTGGCTCTCCTCCGGTGAGGACGTCAGTATCGGTGCGCCGTTGCTCTTCGGCCGGACCGAATCCCTTCGCTTGTACGTTCCGACGCACGAAGCGGCATTTCACGTACTCCGTGGCCTGGACGTCGAGGTCGATGACTTCTCCCACGATCCGCTGTTTCGGTTGGCCGAGGAGATGTTCTCCCACTTCCGTGCCCGAGCTACTCCGAAACGGCCTCCTTGCGGATGCGTTCAAGCGGACGGGAATCGTGGAGCGGACAGGGCGGGGCATCAACAGGATGTTCGCTGAGCAACTTCGTGTCGGCCGCCCTGCGCCCGACTACGGCCGGACGACCGACCAACAGGTCGCCGCCATCGTGCCGGGCGGTCCGCGAACTTCGCCATGACCAGGTGGGTACTGGAACGGGAACGAGAGCGGGGGCACCCACTCGGTCTCGTGCAGTTGCAGGTGCCGGCGGAGCTGCTGCGGGAGAGACGCCTGAGTGCCGCCGACGTCGCGCCGGTCATCCAGCGCACCGAGGGTGAGACGCGGAGGCAGCTGACACACATGGTGGAGCTGGGTTGGGTCGAGGGCCGAGGTGAAGGCAAAGGCCGGACGTGGCACCTCTCGGCTTCGGTCTATCGCGCGCTGGAGTCGTCGGCCGGGTATGTCCGGACCCGTGGGTTCGAGCCTCTCCAGCAGGAACAGATGATCCTCGCCTACGTGACCGCGCACGGACGTATCGCCCGGGCACAAGCCGCCGAACTCTGTGCCATCACGCCCAGCAAGCCAGCAGACTTCTCGGGCGGCTCGCCGCGGAGAACAAGCTCGTCCAACGAGGCGAGCGCCGGGGGACTCACTACGAGCTTCCGTGAAGCCTGGCACGCCGGACACCCGAAGGGCGCCGGGCTTCCGCAACCCGGCGCCCTTCGTGGACGGTCGGTTTATTCGTCCGAACCGGACTTCAGGCCGCTGGAGATGAGGTCCATCACGGAGCTGTCGGCCAGTGTGGTGACGTCGCCGATCTCCCGGTTCTCGGCCACGTCCCGCAGCAGGCGGCGCATGATCTTGCCGGAGCGGGTCTTCGGCAGCTCCGGTACCACCATGATCTGCCTCGGCTTGGCGATGGGGCCGATCTCCTTGGACACGTGGTTGCGCAGCTCCTGGATCGCCGCGTCGCCGCGCGCCTGGTCCTCGGCCACGTCGCCCCGCAGGATCACGAACGCGACGATGCCCTGGCCGGTGGTCGGGTCGGTGGCGCCGACCACGGCGGCCTCGGCCACCGTCGGATGCGACACCAGTGCCGACTCCACCTCGGTGGTGGAGATGCGGTGCCCGGACACGTTCATCACGTCGTCCACCCGGCCCAGCAGCCAGACGTCTCCGTCGGCGTCGTACTTCGCGCCGTCACCGGCGAAGTAGTAGCCCTGCTCGGAAAAGCGCGACCAGTAGGTCTCCCGGTACCGCTCGTCGTCGCCCCAGATGCCGCGCAGCATCCCCGGCCACGGCTTGTCGAGCACGAGGTAACCGCCTCCGCCCTTGCCGACCTCGTTGCCCGCGTCGTCGACGACCTTCGCCGAGATGCCGGGCAGGGGCCGCTGCGCGGACCCGGGCTTGGTGTGGGTCACGCCGGGAAGCGGCGAGATCATGATCGAGCCGGTCTCGGTCTGCCACCAGGTGTCGACGATCGGGCAGCGGTTGCCGCCGATGTGCTCGCGGTACCACATCCAGGCCTCGGGGTTGATCGGCTCGCCAACGGAACCCAGCACCCGCAGCGACGACAGGTCGTACTTGGCGGGGATGTCGGCGCCCCACTTCATGAACGTGCGGATCAGCGTGGGTGCGGTGTAGTACAGGGAAACCTTGTACGTCTGGATGATCTCCCAGTGCCTGCCCTCGTGCGGGGTGTTCGGCGTGCCCTCGTAGACCACCTGCGTCACGCGGTTGGCCAGCGGCCCGTAGACGATGTAGGAGTGCCCGGTGACCCAGCCGATGTCGGCGGTGCACCAGTAGACGTCCTCGCCGGGCTTGTGGTCGAACACCGCGTGGTGCGTGTAGGCAGCCTGCGTCAGGTAGCCGCCGGAGGTGTGCAGGATGCCCTTCGGCTTCCCCGTGGTGCCCGAGGTGTACAGGATGTAGAGCGGGTGCTCGGAGTCGAAGGCCTCCGGCGTGTGCTGGTCGGACTGCGCCTCGACCAGCTCGTGCCACCACAGGTCGCGGCCGTTGTTCCACGGCACGTCGTCCTCGCCCGTGCGCCGCACGACGAGGACCTTCTCCACGCTCTCGGCTCCGGCGAGCGCTTCGTCCACGTTGGCCTTCATCGGCGCCGCCTTGCCGCGGCGGTACTGCCCGTCGGACGTGATGACGATCTTGGCCTGGGCGTCGTCGACGCGCTGCCGCAGCGCGCTGGGGGAGAACCCGCCGAACACGACGCTGTGCATCGCGCCGATCCGCGCGCACGCGAGCATGGCGATGATCGCCTCGGGGATCATCTGCAGCTGGATGGCCACCCGGTCGCGCGCCGTCACGCCGAGCGAGATCAGGCCGTTGGCCGCGCGCGAGACCTCCCGCTGCAGCTCCGCGTAGGTGATGTCGCGGGTGTCGCCGGGCTCACCGACCCAGTGGATGGCCACCTGGTCGCCGTGCCCGGCCTCGACGTGCCGGTCCACGCAGTTGTACGCCACGTTGAGCTTGCCGCCCACGAACCACTTGGCGAACGGCGCGTCCGACCAGTCCAGCACCTGCGACCACTTCGTGTCCCAGTGCAGGCGCTCGGCCTGGCGCGCCCAGAACGCCTCCCTGTCCTCGTTCGCTTCGGCGTAGGAGTCCGCGGTCGCATTGGCCTTGGCGGCGAACGCCTCGCTCGGAGGGAAGGTGCGGCTCTCGGTCAGCAGGTTGTCGAGTGCCGGCGACTGCTCTGTCATGGTGCATGGCCTCCTGATGTGCGATGAGTGGCTACGCCCGCGGCGGCGTTGGTGCCGGTAGTGACGTTAGTACGGCAAGTCCAAGGTTGCAGGCAGGTTGCGGGCGGGACAAGCCATGCACGACGAGCGGCTGACAAGCGGTCGACGGGCGCTGCCTATGCTCGGTGTACCCGGCGGTAACGAGAGGGGAACGGCGCATGGCGGAGCGTGAGGAGCTCACGTGGGAGAAGTTCGGGACGGCCAGCCGTGAGCTGGCGCGGCAGGTGGCCGACAGCGGGTTCGCGCCCGACCTGATCCTGTCCATCGCGCGTGGCGGGCTGTTCGTCGCGGGGGCCCTCGGCTACGCGCTCGACGTGAAGAACCTTCACGTGATGAACGTGGAGTTCTACACCGGCGTCAACGAACGGCTGGAGCTGCCGGTGATGCTGCCGCCGGTGCCCAATGCCGTCGACCTCGCGGGTGCCACCGTGCTGGTGGCCGACGACGTCGCCGACACCGGAGCCACCCTGAAGCTGGTCCGCGACTTCTGCGCCGACCAGGTGGCCGAGGTGCGCTGCGCCGTGGTGTACGAGAAGCCCACGTCGGCCGTGTCCTGCGAGTACGTGTGGCGGCGCACCGACAGGTGGATCAACTTCCCGTGGTCGACGCTGCCGCCGGTGGTCAGCCGCGAGGGTCAGGTGCTGGACGCGTGAGTGGCAGGACGGACCCGCTCGCTCCGCTGGCCGAACTGGACGGTGTCGCCGCCGCGGCGAAGGCGGCCCAGGACGCCGTGTTCGCCGTGCACCGGCACCGCGCCAACCTGCGCGGCGGGTCGGCGACCGCCGCCGAGGCGTCGGTGCGGGCCGCCCGCGCCTCCGCGGCCGTCGAGGGCGCCGACCCGGACATCCCGGAGGAGGGCGCGGTCAGCGATCCCGTGCTCGCCGGCGCGCTGCGGGTGGCGGAGGCCACCGAAAGCCTGCTGCCGACGTGGCGCCGCGCGCCACTGCAGGCGCTGGCGCGGATGCACGTCCTGGCTGCCGCCGACCTCACCGCCGACCCCGACTCGCTCGGCAGGCCCCGGCCCGCCGACGGGGTGGCGTCCCGGCTGGAGTTGCTCGCGCAGCTCACGACCGGCGCCACCGGCGTCGGCGGGCCGGTGCTCACCGCCGTGGTGCACGGGGAGCTGCTGACGCTGCGGCCGTTCGGCTCCGCCGACGGCGTCGTCGCCCGCGCGGCGGCCCGGCTGACGATGATCGCCACGGGTCTCGACCCGAAGGCGCTCACCGTGCCCGAGGTCGCCTGCTTCCGGCGCCTCAGGCGTTACCAGGCCGCGGCCGAGGCCTTCGCGAGCGGCGAACCGGACGGCGTGCGCGAGTGGCTGCTGTTCTGCTGCGAGGCCTTCGAGACGGGTGCCCGCGAGGCCACCAGCATCGCCGACGCCGCGGCGGGTTCCTAACGGCGCCGCCGGGCTCAGGACGCCCTGGCGCGCACGCAGTCCAGCGCGTTGCGGACATGCCCGCCCGTGGCGGCCAGCGCGTCGGTCGCCTCGGCGACATCCACCCCGGACAGCAGGTGCACCAGCGCGACCTTGAGGTCGCCGTCGGCCTTCGTCAGCGCCTCGTCGCAGTCGGTGGTGCTCATGCCGGTGGCCTCGCGCAGGATGCGCAGCGTCCGCCCCCGCAGCTTCGCGTTGGTGGCGCGCATGCTGACCATGAGGTTGGAGTAGGTGCGGCCCAGCCGCACCATCGTCGCGGTGGAGAACGCGGTGAGCACGATCTTCTGTGCGGTGCCCGCCTTCATGCGTGTCGAGCCCGCGATGGCCTCAGGGCCGGTGTCGATGGCGATGAGCACGTCCACCTCGGGCGGCACCGGGGCGCTCGGGTTGCCGGACACCAGGCCGGTGCGCGCGCCCCTGCGCTTGGCCGCCCGCAGCGCGCCCAGCACGTACGGGGTGCGCCCGGACGCGGTCAGCCCGAGTACGAAGTCGCCCGGTGCCGTCGTGGAGCTCAGCTCCGCCGCGCCGGCCGTCTCGTCGTCCTCGGCGTTCTCGACGGCCTGCCGCAATGCGCGCTCGCCGCCCGCGTGGTGCGCCACGAACCAGTCCGGCGGCACGTTGAACGTCGGGACCAGCTCGGCGGCGTCGAGCACCGCGAGCCGCCCGGACGTTCCCGCGCCGACGTAGTGGACGCGGCGACCGGTGCGCAGCGCGTCGACGGCGTAGTCGACCGCGGTCGCCAGCTGCGGCAGCACCGCCTGCACCGCCCTGGGGACGTCGCGGTCCTCGCTGTTGATGGCCGCGAGAATGCCTGCCGTGGACATCTGGTCGATGTCCACCGTGCGCGGGTTTCGCTGCTCCGTCGGCGACTCGACATGCACGATATGCGCTGCCGGGCCATAGCCGAGCCCCCTGCGGCTACCCGCCCCCACCTCCGTCATTCGCCTCACCGTCTTTTGCTCGCTGGGTCTGTGGCCCCCCGCCACTCGCTCACCGTCCGCGCACTGTCACTTGCCGGTCTCCCGCGGCCGCCGCCGGCCGTCCGGCCGCACACCCATCCGGTGGGTACCCACGGCGTCGCGGGTCGCATCGAGCGCGTTCACCGCGTCGTCCATGTGCCGCTGGGCGACACCGATGAACAGGCAGTCGATGACCGTCAGCTGCGCGATCCGGCTCGCCGTCGCGCCGGAGCGGAACGTCGTCTCGCGGGCCGCCGTCGTGAGCACGTGGTCGGCGACCTCGGTGATCGGGGAGCGCGGGAAGTTCGTCACCGCCACGGTGATGGCGCCGTGCTCCCTGGCCACGCGCAGTGCCTCGACGGTGTCGGTGGTGGCGCCCGTGTGCGAGATGCCCACCGCGACGTCGCCTGCCTTCAGCACCGCGGCGGAGGTGAGCATGATGTGCGTGTCCGACCACGCGAAGCTCACCCTGCCGATGCGGTGGAGTTTCTGCTGCAGGTCCGCGGCGACGAACGCGCTCGCGCCGACGCCGTAGACGTCGACTCTGCCCGCGGCGGCGAGCAGGTCGATGACTCGCTCGAGTTCGGCGATGTCGAGCTGCTCGGCGGTCTCCTCGACGGCCCTGGCGTCGGCGAAGCTCACCTTGCTCACCACCGAGGCGAGGTCGTCGTCCTGCGCGATGTCGCCGCCGAGATCGCGGACGGACCGCGCGGCAGAGCGGGCGGTGTCGGCGGCGAGCGCGATGCGCAGCTGTGGATATCCGCCCACGCCGATGGCCTTGCAGAACCGGGTCACCGTCGTCTCGCTGGTGTTCGCCGCGAGGGCGACCTCGGTGATGCTGCGCCGGGCGACCGCGGAAGGGTCGTCGAGCACCACCTTCGCCACCCGCTGCTCGGCGCGGGCAAGCCCGGGCAGCAGGGAACGGATCCGCACGAGCGGGCTCGCGTCGGCGTCCCGTTCGCCGGCTCCGGCTGGCCCGGCGATGACGTCCGAGCCCTCCGGAACCGCCGGGTCCTCGGACGCGACGTCACCGTTCGTGGGAAACTTACTAACCGTAGGCATCTGCGACAAGGTTACCCACACCTTCCCGAGTGATCGCAAGCTGAGCGTGTTCCCACGTCCCGGCCGTGCTGTCGTAGTTGCTGAGAAAGTCGCCAACCGGGTCCTGCTTGTTAACCTGGCTTGGCTAACGAAACTGCAACGTATTAGCGGCTGCGCAACTGAAAGCCATCAGTGGTCAACGCTGCGGGATCGTGCTCACCGTCGAGGAGCGGACCGTCGCTTTCGGTCACGCGAATCGCGTCCACGTGCACTCCGCGAGCCGTGTAGCTCCCATCCGTGGTGAATCGCCAACGTACGGTGACACCACCTCGGGCGGGCGCTGTCCCGTGAACTTTCCACCACGCGCGGTGACCGGTTCCGGACAGTGCGTCAACCGTTCCAGTCGGTGCACCGCGGCCGGACGCTCGCAGGCCCACCGGCTGCCACGTCGTGCCGCCGTCGGTGCTGGCCTCCAGCACGAGCCGGTCGGTGGCCTCCGAGTCGACGAACGCGGCGAAGCTCACCGACACGCGGCCGTCGTCGCTCGTGAGCCGAGGCGAGGTGAGCGTGGCCGTCGTCCCGTCGCCCGCGCCACTGAACCAGGAGTCGCGCCCCCGCGCCGGACGCACGGCGAGCGCACGGGCGAGGCCGGTGGCCCACGCCTGCCGCGCCGGGTTCACCGAGCCCCACGACCGCGTCGGATGCACGCGGTTGGTCAGCAGGATCGCGATCGAGCGGGACAGCGGATCGACGACGAACGACGTGCCCGTGTACCCGGTGTGGCCCGCCGTCGCGGGCGAGGTGAGCCCGCCCATGTACCAGAGCTGGTTGAGCTCGAACCCGAGCGCGTGGTCGTCGCCGGGGAAGGCGGCGGTGTAGTTGGTGAACAGCATCCGGACCGTCTGCTCGCGCAGGATTCGCTCGCCGCGGTAGACGCCGCCGTTGAGCAGTGCCTGTCCCAGCACGGCAAGGTCGTGTGCCGTGGAGAAGATGCCCGCGTGGCCGGCGACCCCACCGAGCGCCCACGCGTTCTCGTCGTGCACCTGGCCCCGGATCATGCCGCGGTCCGGCGCCGACTGGTACTCGGTGGCGGCGATCCGGTCCAGCTTCGCCCGTGGCGGGTTGAAGCCGGTGTCGCGCATGCCGAGCGGGCGGGTGATCCGCTCGGCGACAACGGTGTCCAATGTGGACCCGGTGAGCCGCTCCACGAGCACGCCGAGGGTGATGAGGTTGAGGTCGGAGTAGGTGTAGGTGGTGCCGGGCTCGTCGCGCGGGGCCACGTCCATGACCGCCTTGATGCGCGAGGCCCTGTCGGGCCAGTCGCGCCACAGTGGCAGGAACGGCTCCAGACCGGAGGTGTGCGTCAGCAGTTGCCTGACAGTGATGGACTCCTTGCCGTTGACGCCGAACTCCGGCAGGTACGTCGCGACCGGCGTCTCCAGGTCCGCCCTGCCGCGTTCCACGAGCTGCAGCACCGCGAGGGAGGTGAACAGCTTCGTCACCGATGCCAGGTCGAAGATCGTGCCGGCCCGCATCGGCACCTGCGCCTCCTCCGGCAGTTCCGTGCCGGAGCCGTCGGCGTAGCGCACGGCACTGCCGGTGGCGTAGGTGTCGACGATCCTGCCGTCGTGGGCGAGCAGGCCCACGGCTCCGGGGAAGAGGGGATGGCCGTCCACGGCATCGTCGGCGGTCCACGCGGCCAGCCGCCGCTCCACCGCCCGGATGGGGGCGGCGTCGAGCCCGGCCTGTTCGGGCTGGGCTTGCGTGAGCACGGTGGACGCGGGCGCGAAACCGTGAGCCGGGCGGTCGAAGCGCCCGGTGGTGGACCCGCTGTCGGCCATCGCACTCGCTCCCGTGAGGGCCAGTATCGCGGTCAGTGCCGCGATGCGCCGCCGCACGCCGGCCTCACCGGTAGCTCAGGTACGGCTCGCGCCGCCCCGTGAACTCGGCCAGCTCCTGCCGCCAGGAGCCGACGATCTCGTCGGTGCCCGCGCCGCGGTCGACCATCGTGCGCAGCCTCGCGGAACCGAAGAGCTTGTCGACGAAGCGATCCTCGCGCCAGCCGAAGATCGCGGGATGCAGGCGCCGTGCCGTCACGATCATCGCCACGGCCGTGCGGATGGCGTCGAACGCCCGCGGCTGCGTGACGACGATCTGCACGCCGCCGCACGTCTGGCCCGTGAACTTGCCGAACGTCGGCACGAAGTACGCCTCGCGGAACCGCACCCCGGGCAGGTCCTGCTCGCCCAGCTTCTCGCGCCAGCGCCAGTCGACTCCCGGCGCGCCGATGATCTCGAACGGGCGGGTGGTGCCCCTGGCCTCGGAGAACAGCGTGCCCTCGAACAGACAGGTGCCCGGATAGACGAGTGCCGTGTCGGGGGTGGGCATGTTGGGGCTCGGCGGTGTCCATGCCAGCCCGGTCTCGACGAACAGCTGGCTGCGCCGCCAGCCGCGCGTCTGCACGACCTCCAGTTCGGCCGGCCGCACGCCCTCGGCGGGCAGGAACTCGGCGGCGAAGAACCGGGCCAGCTCGCCGACGGTCATGCCGTGCTGTTGCACGATCGGTTTGAGGCCGACACCGGAGCTGAACGCCGGGTCGAGCATGGGCCCGCAGGCGGTGCCGCCGACGGGATTCGGACGGTCGAGCACCACGAACGCGGCGCCGGTGCGAGCGGCGGCCACCATCGCGGTGTACATCGACCAGATGTAGGTGTAGAACCGCGCGCCGACGTCGGCGATGTCGAACACCACCGTGTCCACGCCCGCCTTGGTGAACATGCCCGCCAGCGTCTCGGCGTTCGCGCCGTAGGCGTCGTAGACCGGTATGCCGGTGCGCGGGTCGGCGTAGTCGCCCTCGGAGCCGCCCGCCTGGGCGCTGCCGCGGAAACCGTGCTCGGGTCCGAACGCCGCCACCGGCCGCACCCCGGCCGCGACGAGCGAGTCGACGACATGGTCACCGTCGGCGAGCACTCCGGTGGGGTTCGACAGCACGCCCACCTTCCGCCCCGCGAGGCGGCGCCAGCCCTCGGCGGCGAGCCGGTCGGCGCCGGTGACCACAGGGCCCTGCTCGCCCGTGGGGGCCGGTTCGGCGGCGGCGAACCGCGAGCCGGTGGTGAGCACCGGGCTCGCCAGCGCGCTCGCGGCGAGGAAGAGGCGGCGGTTGACCGTCATCGTGGCTACCAGGTGAGTCCGTGGCCGAACGGGTAGAGCACGGTCCCGGCGTCGTCGCCCGCGGGGACGTTCACCGGCAGCGCTCCCCGTGGGGGGATCTCGCCGAGCAGCACCCTCGCCAGCGAGGTCATGGTCACGCTCCGCCAGTCGTAGGTGGCGACCCAGGTCGGCACGTCCGCGTAGCCGGGGTCGTACGGTTCCTGGACCGAGACTGCCACGACGGGCTTGCCCGTCGCCAGCAGAGCGTTCACCAGATCGATCTGTCCCTGGCTGCCGCGCAGGTTGTTGGTGAGCACCACCACCGTGCCGGCGTCGCCGGCGGCGCGCACGGCCTCGTCGATGGCGGCCGCGTCCGGGTTGGTGCCGGTCGGCAGCGCCCTCGCCGACGGCAGCGCGGCCGCGAGGGCGGCCACGGGCGCCGCCGGGTAGCCGGGATAGTCCGGGCGGCTCCAGCCGGTGACCAGCAGGTCGCGTCGGCCGGTCAGCGGAAGCAGGCCCGCGTCGTTGCGCAACACCGTGGTGGTGCGGTCGGCGATCTCCTGCACGCGGGACAGATTCCGCGGCGTGCCCACGGTGCGGCCGACTGCGCGCTCGTTCACCAGCGGCTTCGCGACGACACCGCGCGTGTACTTCAGCTCGAGGATGCGCTCGACGCTGGCGTCGATGCGCTGCTCGGTGAGCCGCCCGCCGCGCACCGCGTCGAGCACACCCTGGATGGCGATGTCGAGGTCGGGCGGCATCAGCATCTGGTCGACGCCCGCCTCGAGCGCGAGCACCGGGATCTCGGCGTCCGGGTGCAGCTCCCGCACGCCCTGCATCTGCAGGGAGTCGGTGACCACCACGCCGTCGTAGCCCAGTTCCTCCCGCAGCAGGCCGGTGATGATCGGCCGGGACAGCGTGGCGGGGTTCCCGGAGGGGTCGAGGCTCGGCACCGTGATGTGCGCGGTCATGATCGAGTCGACGCCGACCTCGACGGCGGCCCGGAACGGTGGCAGGTCGGTCTGGCGCCACTCCTGCTCGGTCCTGTCGATCACGGGCAGGCCGGTGTGGCTGTCGGTCGCCGCGTCGCCGTGGCCGGGGAAGTGCTTGGCCGAGGCCGAGACGGTCTCGGTGTTGCGCCCGGAGTCCTCGTAGCCCCGGACCTGCGCGGAGACGAACTCGCTCGCCAGCGCGGGATCGGACGAGAACGACCGCGAGCCGATGACCGGGTTGAGCGGGTTGGAGTTCACGTCGGCCACCGGTGCGAAGTCCTGGGCGATGCCCATCGCGCGCAGCTCGGCACCGCCGATCGCCGCCGTGGCCGCGGCGTCGGCGGCGCTGCGGCCCGCGCCGAGCGCCATCGCGCTGGGAAACTCGGTGGCCTCACCGGCGATCCGCGTGACGCGGCCGCCCTCCTGGTCGACCGAGATGAGCAGCGGCACCCGCGGCTCCGCGCGCAGCGCGGCGCGTTGCAGGCCGTTGGACAACCGCGCGAGCTGCGCCGGGTCGTCGATGTTGTCGGTGCCGGAGTGGTTGAAGTAGATGACGCCGCCGACGTGGTAGCGCGAGACCACCTCGGCGGGAGTTCCGACGCCGTACTTGGCCTGGTTGCCGGGGTGCGCCTCGTGCGCCGCCTTGCCCCACACGTCGGCGACGAAGAGCTGGCCCACCTTCTCCTCGAGGCTCATGCCGCGCAGCGTCCGCCGCGCCCAGGCGCTCGCTCTGTCCTCGATGCCGGCCTCGGTCGTGGCCACACCGGCATTCTCCGCGCCCTCCGCCGCGGCGGCTGCTGAGGGTACCGCGGGAGCGGTGGCTGCCAGGAGCCCGGCGAGCATCGTGGCACGGATTCTTCCGCGTGTGCGGCCAACGGTGGTCACGGCAGCCTCCCCGGTTGTCAGCGCGCGCTGTGGGTTATCCACGAGAACGCGGCGGCATCGGAAAGCTACTGACGAACGCACCCCTGGTCAACGGCCGAAAGGAGGGTGTCGGACGAGCCTGCGCCGGGGGCTCGGAGTGAGCCGGGCTGCGCATACGCTGGCGGCGCCCGCCGACGTGACCGTCAGCGGGCGCCGCCTGCTCGCGCGGACTGCTCGGGCGACCAAGCTGCAACTCGTGTCGTATTTACGGGGACTCGGCGTCCGGCGTCCCGTGGCGCAGTCCCTCAACGACAAGCCTCCCGCGGCGTGCCCAGCGTGGGTACCCGCAGCCCGCGCACGGAGATCTTCCCGGGGTGGACCAGGCTTCTCTGCTGCCTGGCCCCTGGCCGACAAGACGTCCGCACCTCTTTTCTACCCAGTGACGGGCGTCACTTCAAGGGTGCGAAAGGGTGCACCGGTACAGAGGCTCGATCCAGTGACCCGGCGGTGCGCCCTTCGTGACCGCGCCGCCCGCCCGGGGGCCAGGGTGAGGCATGTGGGTGCCGGCTACGCGTCTTTGCGGCGGCGCCGCGACAGCCCGTAGAGGGTGGCCCCCGCGACGGCGCCGACGCCGAGACCGACGGCCATCACCGCGGCCGACGACGACGGGATGCGGGCGCGCAGTGAGACGGGGTTCGCGAAGGTGTGCACCGGCCAGCCGCGCTCGGCGGCGAGCTTGCGCAGGGCCCGGTCGGGGTTGACCACGTGCGGGTTGCCGACCACCTCCAGCAGCGGCGCGTCGGTGCTCGAGTCGGTGTAGGCGTGACAGGCGGCGAGGTCGTAGCCGTACTCGGCGGCGAACCGTTCGGCGGCGACCGCCTTGTACTCGCCGTAGCAGTAGAAGTCGAGCTCCCCCGAGTACTTGCCGTCGACGACCTGCATGCGGGTGCCCATGCTGCGCGTGGCGCCCAGCATCTGCGCGATCGGCGTGACGACCTCTTCGCCGGTCGCCGACAACACGATGACGTCGTGACCCTGCTCCTTGTGCTCCGCGATCAGATCCGCGGCTTCCGCATACACCAGGGGTGCGACGACGTCGTGCAGCGTCTCGCTGACCACGGCCTTCACCTGCTCGACGTCCCAGCCCGCGCACATCGCCGAGATCTCGGCGCGCAGCCGTTCCGTGCGCGTCGCGTCGGCACCGGACAGGGAGAACACCAGCTGGGCGTAGGCGCTTTTCAACGCCGCCCGCCGGTTGATCAGTCCCTGCCGGAGAAACGGCTTGCTGAACGCGAGCGCGCTCGACGACGCGATGATCGTCTTGTCGAGATCGAAGAACGCCGCCACCGCGGGTGCGTCGCGCGCGCTCGGTGCGCTGCTGAGTTCGGCCACGGCTCCACGATAAGTGATCACACCGCCGGGCTTTGCGGACGCGCGCCGTTGGCGAGCGGCGGCGAGGAGTGGCCGCCGGAAAAACCCCATCACCTAGGGGGTTCCGGCTGCCCGTGCCGTTACCGAATCGCCGTGCTCGCCAGCGTTTTCCGCTCCTTGGGCGAGCTACAGTTGAGGGATCCGGTGGAAAACCGGAGCGGTTCAGCTCGACCCCCCGGAGCTGAACCTTCGGCGGCCCCCGCTCCTCCCCCCTGGCGGGGGCCGCTCCACGTCCGCCCACAGATCTGTCCACAGGCCCCCGGTTGTCCACAGGGCCACGGATCCGGCGTTGTCCGGCCTGCCCGCGTGGCGCGACGGTGGAGACCGATTCGCCAGCGACGTTCTCGTTTTCCGGGGGTAGCCGTGCAGACCGATCAACGCCCGCTCGTCGCCGTCGCCGACGGCACCGTTCTCGACGAGATACTGCGCCTCGCCGCGGCCGTGGGCTGCGAGCCCGAGTGCGTGAGCGATCTCGGCGCCGCGCGCGGCCGGTGGGCCCGCGCGCCGCTCGTGCTCACCGACGACGAGTCGGCCGCGAGCGCGGCCACAGCCGATCTGCCGCGCCGCACCGGAGTTCTGCTCGTCCGCAAGGGCCCGCCGGCGGCCGAGTCGTGGAAGCACGCGGTCACGGTCGGCGCCGATGCCATCGTGGCGCTGCCCGATGACGAGGACGCGTTGCTGGCGGCGCTGGCCGACATGGTGGAGGCGCCCGAACCCGGCGGTGGGCACGTGCTCGCCGTGCTGGGCGGCCGTGGTGGCGCGGGGGCGTCCGTGCTCGCGGCGGGCATCGCCGTCACCGCCGCGAGAGCGGGTGGCCGTTGCCTGCTCGTGGACTGCGATCCGCTCGGCGGCGGCATCGATCTCGTGCTCGGCGCGGAGCTGAGCGAAGGGCTTCGCTGGCCGGGTCTGCGCATCGGGTCCGGACGTGTGTCGATGTCCGCGCTCGACGACGCGCTCCCGGGCACAAGGCACGGCGAGGGCGCGCTGGCGGTGCTGTCCTGCGGGCGGGAAGGCCCTGGCCCGGACGACGCGGCCGTGGCCGCGGTCGTCGACGCGGGACGGCGCGCGGGCCGGCTCGTCGTCTGCGACCTGCCGCGCCGCCGTGGTCCGGGCACCGACGCGGTGCTGGAGCGGGCCGGTCTCGTCGTGCTCGTGGTTCCGGCCGAGGTGCGGGCGTGTGTCGCCGCCGCCCGCGTGCTCGCCGATCTAGGCGACCACGCCGGCAAGGTCAGGGCACTGGCCAGGGGCCCCGCGCCGGACGGGCTCACCTCCGACGACGTCGCCGACGCGGTCGGTGTCCCTTCGCTGGGCTGGCTGCGCCGCGACCGAGGGCTCGGCAGGGCGTTGGAGCGCGGCGTGTTCGACCCGCGCCCCGGTGGCGGGCTCGCGACGGCCTCGCGGGCCGTCCTCGGTGCACTGCCGGCTCCCGACCATCCACAGTAGAAAAGCCGAGGGGGGAACACGATGACGTCCACTGTCCAGTCGGGACAGAATCGGCACGACGGTGAGCTCGTCGCCAGGGTCCGCAGGCGGCTCGCGGGTGCCGGCTCCGGCACCGATCCGCGCACCGTGGCCGACGCGCTGCGCGCCGAAACCGGCGGAGTCACCGGCCATCTGGACCTGCTCGACGCGTTGCGGCTGTTGCGGCACGAGTTCGTCGGCGCGGGACCGTTGGAGCCGCTGCTCGCCGACCCGGCGGTGTCGGACGTGCTCGTCACCGCGCCCGACGAGGTCTGGGTCGACGGCGGGGCGGGGCTGGCCCGCACCGGCATCCGGTTTCCCGACGAGGAGGCCGTGCGACGGCTGGCGCAGCGGCTCGCGCTCGCGGCAGGCCGCAGGCTCGACGACGCGCAGCCCTACGTGGACGGATGGCTGCCCGGCGCCGGCCCGCACGGCAGGGTGCGACTGCACGCGGTGCTGCCGCCGATCGCGGCGAACGGCACCTGCCTTTCGCTGCGGGTGCTGCGCCCCGCGGCCCACGGCCTGGGTGCCCTGCGCAGGCTCGGCACCGTCGACGACCACGGGCTGGCGCTGCTCGGCGAGATCGTCACCGCCCGGCTGGCGTTCCTGGTCAGCGGCGCGACCGGCTCCGGCAAGAGCACCCTGCTCGCGGCACTGCTCGGTGCGGTCCCGCCTGCCGAGCGCATCGTCTGCGTCGAGGACGCCGGCGAGCTGCAGCCCGCGCATCCCCAGTTCGTGCGTCTCGTGGCCCGGCCGCCCAACGTGGAGGGCGCGGGCGAGGTGACGCTGCGGGAGCTGGTGCGGGAGGCGCTGCGGATGCGGCCCGACCGCCTGGTGGTGGGCGAGGTGCGCGGTCAGGAGGTCTGCGAGCTGCTGACCGCGCTCAACACCGGCCACGACGGCGGCTCGGGCACGCTGCACGCCAACTCACCCAGCGAGGTTCCGGCGCGGCTCGAAGCGCTCGCGGCCCTCGGCGGGCTGGGCAGGGCGGCGCTGCACAGCCAGCTGGCGGCCGCGGTGCACGTGGTGCTGCACATGCGCCGCCATGCCGACGGTCGCCGCGTGCTCGCGGAGATCGGCGTGGTCGAGCGGGCGGGTGACACGGTGCGCGTGCTGCCCGCCTGGCGCCCGGACGGCTGGGCCGAAGGCAGGGACCTGCTCGCCCGGCTGCTGGAAGCGGCCGGGGGTGGGCTGCCGTGCTGACCACCGCGCTCGCGTGTGGCGGGCTGGCGCTGCTGTGCTGGCCGCCCGCCGCGTCGGCGGCCCGGCTGGCGACGGTCACCGGCCGCCTCCGCGGTGCCTGCTGGACGGTGCGCCTGGGCAGGCGGCACGTGGGCATGCTCCTGGCGGCCGCGGCGGCGCTGGCGACCGCCGTGCTGGCCGGTCCGGCTGTCGCGCTCGCACTGACCGTGCTGGCCTGTGCGGCGGGCTGGTACCGGCGCGAACGGTGCGCGACCCGCGCGCGGCTCGCGGCGGCCGAGGGGCTGGCCGAGGCGGTGCGGGCGATGGCGGCCGAGCTCCGTACGGGCGCGCACCCGTCCGCCGCCGCGGACGCCGCCGCAGGCGACGCCGACCCCGGCGCGGCCGGGGTGCTGCGAGCCGTCGCGGCGTCCGCCCGCCTCGGAGGCGACCTCGACGCCGCGCTCGCCGAAACGGCCGCCGCGCGGGAGCCCGCCGTCAACCGGGATGTGGTCGCCCGGCTGGTCGCCGGGTGGGCGCTCGCGCGCGAGCACGGCCTCCCGCTGGCCGGTGTGCTCGACGCGGTGCGCCGCGATGTGGACGCCACCGTGCGTCTGGCGAAACAGATCGACGCGCGGATGGCGGGCCCCCGGGCGAGCGCGGGCATTCTCGCGCTGCTGCCGCTGGGCGGCGTCGCGCTCGGCGAGGCCATGGGCGCCGCGCCGCTGCGGGTCCTGGGTACCACTGCGGCCGGTCAGGTCCTGCTCGTCGCGGGCTGTCTGCTCGTCCTCGCCGGGGTCGCCTGGAGCGCCGCGCTGACCGGGCGGGTGATGGCATGCTGACCACGCTGAACGCCCCGAGCGTGGTGGCCGCGCTGCTCGCGGCGGCTGTGCTGGCGCTCCCGTCCGGGCGGGCGGCACGGCTGCGGGCGATCCTGCCCTCCACCCGGGCCCGGCCGCGGGCCCGGCTCGCGGCGGCGACCGCGTCACCGCACTGGCGGCCGGCGTGTGTGGCGGTGCCGGTCACGGTGTTCGTCGCGGCTGTGGGCGGCACCGTGGCGGCGGTACCGGTGGCGGTGGGTGCGGGTGCCCTCGCGTGGTTCGGCACCCGGAGATGGCTCGCCACAAGGGGCCGCACGGGTAGCTCCGAGCAGGCCCTGCGGCTCGCGGCCACCGGTGACCTGCTCGCCGCGTGCCTGAGAGCAGGCCTGCCCGTGCCGGTTGCCGTGCGCGCGGTGGCCGGTACCGCTCCGGCCGAAGCGGAAGCCGCGCTGCGCGCCACCTCCGAGCTGCTCGCGCTGGGCGCGGAACCTGCCGAGGCCTGGGAGCCCGCGCGCGGTTGTGCCGCGACCGCGGAGCTCGCCCGTGCTGCGTGCCGCACGGCGCGATCCGGCAGCGCGCTGGCCGGTGCCGCCGGGGAACTGGCCGAACGCGCCCGGGCTTCGGTGGCCGACGAGGCCGAGGCTCGAGCACAGCGCGCGGGCGTGCTGATCACCGGGCCGCTCGCCCTGTGTTTCCTTCCCGCCTTCCTGTGTCTGGGGGTGATCCCGGTCGTGATCGGCCTCGCCGGCCAGCTCACCGTCCTGCCCTGAACCCACCTCTTCACCCAGAAGGAGACCTGTCATGAACACCATGTTGACCCGCGCGGTGCTGCTCGTCCGGCCGTCGCGCGACGACGATGGCGACGCCGATGCCGGGATGAGCACGGCGGAGTACGCCATCGGCACCATCGCGGCCGCCGCGTTCGCCGCCGTGCTGTACGCGGTGGTCACCGGCGACTCGATCCTCAGCGGGCTCACCTCGCTCGTGGAGCGGGCGATCTCGGTGGACTTCTGACGATGGCCGCTTCCCCGGTTCCCTCGCCTGCGGCGGCCGACCGTGGCTCCGTGACGGTGGAGGGTGCACTCGCGCTGTGTTCTCTCGTCGTGGTCTTCGCCTTCGTGCTCGCCGGGACCGCGGCGGTCACCGGGCAGCTGCGGTGCACCGACGCCGCGAGGGAGGCGGCGCGGCTCATCGCGAGGGGGCAACCGGCGCTGGCCGCCGAGGCGGTGCGCACGCTCGCACCGTCCGGCGCCACGCTCGACGTGCGCGGCCAGGGCCGCACGGTGGCCGTCACGGTGCGCGCCGATCCTGCCGGTGGCCTGCTGCCCGGCGTCACGGTGGTGGCGAGCGCCCATGCCGAGCTGGAGCCCGGTGTCGCGGGCGTCTCCCGCGACGAGCCCGCAGAGGTGGGTGCCGGTGCTCCGCGCTGACGGAAGGACAGCCGGCGACGAGCGGTGCGGCGAGGCACGGGGCGACCGCGGCTCGGCCACCGTGTGGGCAGCCGGCGCCATCGCCGCTCTGCTGGCCGTCACCGGGCTGCTGTGGGCGCTGGGTGCGGCCGCGGTGACCCGGCACCGCGCGGCGAGCGCCGCCGACCTGGCCGCGCTCGCCGCCGCGGGACACGTCCAGGACGGTGCTGTCGAGGCATGCGGACACGCCACCCGCATCGCCGAGCGGATGCGGGTGGCCGTACGGGACTGCCGCCTCGAACAGTGGGACGCACTCGTGGTCGTCGAGGCGGAGGGGCCCGGCTTGCTCGCGGCGTTCGGCCCGGCGGTCGGCAGAGCCAGGGCAGGGCCTGCCGAGCCGATCGCGACGAGTGGACGAGCGGTCGGCGAACGGCACGGTGCCGGTGACCGGTTGGGCGCCGCCCCGGCCACCGCGCAGCGGTCGTCGGCACACGATGAACGGTCTCGCAGCGGGTGAGCAGCGCTGAACGCCCGCGTACCGCCCTGTTCGCCCGCGCCTCTGGCGTGCACCGGAGCTGCGACGAACGGCGAGGTCATCGGCCACTGAGCCCGATGATCGACGCCCGGCGTTCGGCCGGACCGTTGTGTCGATGCTCACTCGTCGTTTCGTGACTGCCGGTTGTCGACGGAGGGCTATCGCCGTCGTGCAACTTGCCGTTTATTCATATGTGACACCGCGCACGAGGCGGTGAAGGTTTCTGAGGAGGCTTGAGAAAGACATGTTGGACACGGAGTGGTCGGACAGCTGGCGCGGCGCGTTCCGCATCGAGTTGCGCGCCGAGGCCATCGGTCTCGCCTGGCGGGGCTGGCCCGTCCTGCCCGGCACCTATCCCGACACCGCCGACCGTCCGGAGCCCGGCTCCACGTGGACCCGGCCGGTGCCCGCTCACGACGACTGGCAGCAGCGGCTGGGCGCGCACCCGCGGCAGGTCGCCGCATGGTGGACCGGACGCCCGTACAGCCTCCTCGTGGCCACCGGCACCATGGTCGACGCGATCGAGGTCGACGACCGGCTCGGCCGCCGGGCCGCCACGTTGCTGCGCGCCACCGGCAACCCGGCGCCGATCGTGGCCATGCCCAACGGCCGCTGGCTCTTCCTGACCACCTCGGCGGAGCGGGTCCCGGCCGTGCTCGCCGAACACGAGGACGTCGAGTGGCACACGGAGGGCAGCTGGATCCCGCTGCCGCCCACGCCGTTCGAGCACGGCGTGGTGCACTGGCGGGTGAAGCCGGAGATCTGGGGCTGGCGGCTGCCCCGGGCCGAGGCCGTGCACGACGTGCTGGTGCGCGCGCTGCTCGGCGCGCATGCCGAGCAGCCGGTGGCTCAGCCGGTCTTCGCGGCCGGGTCCTCCGCAGCCTGAGTGACCACCATGTGGCCGTGCGAAGCATCGCGGTTCAGCGCCCCGAGCACGATGTCCAGCACGGTCACCGCCCCTGCCTTGTCCAGCGGATCGTTGCCGTTCCCGCACTTCGGCGACTGGACGCAGGACGGGCATCCCGCCGGGCACTCGCAGGAGACGATCGCCTCCCGCGTGGCGGCCAGCCAAGGGACGAGCGCGGCGAAGCCGCGGTCGGCGAATCCCGCACCTCCGGGATGACCATCGTGCACGAACACCGTCGCCTCCCCGGTGTCACTGTGCAGAGCGGTGGAAACCCCGCCGATGTCCCAGCGGTCGCACGTAGCGAACAGCGGTAGCAGGCCGATCGCCGCGTGCTCGGCGGCATGCAGGGCGCCGGGGATGCGCGCCGGATCAAGACCGGCGCCCCCCGGCGCCCTGCCATTCGCCGTGGATCCGTTGCCGCCCCGGGATGCCGCGCCGTTCGCGAGCAGTTCGTCGCTGTGTTCTCGCGGCTCTGCGCGCGACGTGATCGCGTCGCCGGGGCTTGGGCTCTCGTTGTTCGGCTGCGGTTCTCCGGCGGAGCGCCCCGCCGCCGCGATCGCGGGGCCCTCGGCCGGAGCGCGCTCGTGACTCGCCTGGGGTGCCGCGCCGTTCGCGAGCAGTTCGTCGCTGATCGTGTACCAGACCGCCCGCGTGCGCAGCACCTGTTCGGGCAGGTCGAGGGCCACGTGGTCCAGCACCTCACCGGACGGCAGCCGTCGCAGGTAGCCCACCACGCGCGACGTCACGGCGACCTCGCCGAGACACACCCGAACCCCGCCGTAGTGCTCCTCCCGCACCGTGTCGAGCACGGCGATGTCGATCACCTCGCGGGGCGTGGTGTTCCACTCCGGGTTCTCCTGGTGCACCAGCGCGAGCCCGTGTTCCAGGTCCAGCTCGTCCACGACGTACGACGTCCCCTGGTGCAGGTACACCGCCCCCGGATGCACGGTGCCGCACGCCGCCCCGGGGTCCACCGTGCCCAGCAGGCGGGAGGTGTCGGCCTCCACCACCGCCACCTGGTCGCCGCCCGAACCCCGGATGTCCACCTCGTGCTGCGGGCGGTCGCGCGTCGTCCAGTACCAGCCGGACGGCCTGCGCCGCAGCATCTTCTCCGCCACCAGGTCGTCGAGCACCTCCCGCGCCGCCTCACCCCCGAACGAGGGCAGATCCGCGGTGGTGAGCGGCAGCTCCGCGGCGGCGCACGCCAGTTGCGGCGCCAGCACGTACGGGTTCGCGGGGTCCAGCACCGCCGTCTCCACCGGCCGGTCCAGCAGTGCGGCCGGGTGATGCACCAGGTAGGTGTCGAGCGGGTCGTCCCGCGCGACGAACACCACGAGCGCCTCGTCGCCCGACCGGCCCGCGCGGCCGGACTGCTGCCAGAACGACGCCAGCGTGCCCGGATACCCCGCGAGCACCACCGCGTCCAGGCCCGCGATGTCCACGCCCAGCTCCAGGGCGTTCGTCGTCGCGACCCCGAGCAGCGTGCCGCCCAGCAGCGCCTTCTCCAGCGAGCGCCGTTCCTCGGGCAGGTACCCCGCGCGGTAGGCGGCCACCAGCCCGGTCAGCTTGCTGTCCACTTCGGACAGTATGCGCTTGGCTCCGAGCGAGGTCAGCTCGGCTCCGCGCCGAGAGCGCACGAACACCAGCGTTCTGGCGCCCTCGATGACGAGCTCGGCGAGGATGCGGCCCGCCTCGGCGCCGGCCGACCGGCGCACCGGCGCACCGTTCTCGCCTGCCAGCTCCTCCAGCAGTGGCGGCTCCCACAGGGCGACGGTGCGCGCGCCCCTCGGCGAGGCGTCGTCGGTGACCGCCACGCACGGCCCGCCCGTCAGCCGCTCGGCGAACGCGGCGGGCTCCGCGGTGGTCGCGGAGGCGAGCACGAACACCGGGTCCGCCCCGTAGTGCCTCGCCACCCGACGCAGCCTGCGCAGCAGCAGCGCAACGTGCGAGCCGAACACCCCGCGATAGCTGTGGCATTCGTCCACCACGACGTAACGCAGCTTGCGGAAGAACCGCGTCCAGCGGGCGTGCGCGGACAGGATGCCGCGGTGCAGCATGTCCGGGTTGGTGAACACCCAGCGCGCGTGCTGGCGCACCCAGTCGCGTTCGGGCAGCGGCGTGTCGCCGTCGTACGACGCGGGCCGGACACCGTCGACGCCCAGGTCGTCCACCGCGCGCAGCTGGTCGGCGCCGAGCGCCTTGGTGGGAGCGAGGTAGAGCGCCGTGGCCTTGCGGTCAGCCACCAGCGCCGACAGCACCGGCAGCTGGTACACGAGCGACTTGCCGGACGCGGTACCGGTGGCGACCACGACGTCGCTGCCGGACCACGCCAGCGACGCCGCCTCGGCCTGATGCGCCCACGGCCGCTCGACACCACACGCCCGGATCGCGTCCACGACCTCCCGCGGCGCCCAGTCCGGCCAGTCGGCGAACCGGGCGGGCCTCGCCGGGAGGTCGGCGACGTGCGTGACCGGGTTGCGCCGCTCGGGGATGCCCGCCGTCGCCCGGCGCAGCAGCTGCCGTGCTCGACCCGAATCCGTCGGCCCGCTCATGTGTTCGAGCATCGCACACCCGCTGCCGGGCACGAAAAGCCGTCGATGATCGGTTCAGTGAGCGGACTCACAGGCCTGCGCTGCGGAGACGAGGGTGGGACGCCTTGCCGCCGCGTCTGCCGCTACCAATAGACTCCGCGAAACCACACCAGAAGTGGTGTAGATCCCATGTCAGCGCCGGCACAGTGGCCAGTCCGCTCCGGCGCAGGCAACAGGCGACGTTTCCAGGAGGACGAATGTCCCGGCAATTCCTCGCGGAGGGCGGTCCCCAGCTCTCCGGAGGTGACTACGGCATCGTGGCCGTGGTCGCCGTGGTCGCCCTTGCTGCGATCGTCATTGGATATTTCCTGCTCAAGGAGGTTCTGGCCGCGGGCCAGGGCACCGAGAAGATGCAGGAGATCGCCAAGGCGGTGCAGGAAGGCGCGGCTGCCTATCTGAACCGGCAGCGGAAAACGCTCGCGATTTTCGGCGCGATCGTGTTCGTGTTGCTGTTCGCGCTTCCGGCGGAGGATTGGAACGAGCGCATAGGCCGTTCCGTCTTCTTCGTCGTCGGCGCGGTGTTCTCGTTCCTCATCGGCTATCTCGGCATGTGGCTGGCGACGCGCGCGAACGTCCGCGTCGCGGCGGCGGCACGTGAGCCGCAGGGCCGGGAGAAGGCGATGCGGATCGCGTTCCGCACCGGGGGCGTCGTCGGCATGTTCACCGTGGGCCTCGGCCTGTTCGGCGCCTCGGTGGTGGTGCTCGTCTACACGGGCCAGGCACCCAAGGTGCTGGAGGGCTTCGGCTTCGGCGCGGCGCTGATCGCCATGTTCATGCGTGTCGGCGGCGGCATCTTCACCAAGGCCGCGGACGTCGGCGCCGACCTCGTCGGCAAGGTCGAGCAGAACATTCCCGAGGACGACCCGCGCAACGCGGCCACGATCGCCGACAACGTGGGCGATAACGTGGGCGACTGTGCGGGCATGGCCGCGGACCTGTTCGAGTCGTACGCGGTGACGCTGGTCGCCGCGCTGATCCTCGGCAGCGCCGCGTTCGGCGCCGCGGGCTACGGCCTGGTGTTCCCGCTGATCATTCCGGCGATCGGTGTCATCACCGCCGTGATCGGCATCTACATCACCAAGGCCCGTGCCGGTGAGAGTGGGCTGACCACGATCAACCGCTCGTTCTACATCTCCGCGGTGATCTCGGCCGTGCTGTCCACCATCGCGGCGTTCGTGTTCCTGCCCACCTCCTTCGCGGGAGCCGACGGCAACCCGGCCGTCATCGCCACCGTGTCGGTGATCATCGGTATCGCGCTCGCCGGCGTCATCCTGTGGCTCACCGGCTACTACACCGGCACCGAGCACGGCCCGGTCAAGGACGTCGGCAAGACCTCGGAGACCGGTGCCGCGACCGTGATCCTGTCCGGCATCTCGGTCGGCTTCGAGTCGGCCGTGTTCACGGCGCTGGTCATCGGCGCGGCCGTGTACGGCGCCTACCTGCTCGGCGGCGCGGTGGCGCTGTTCGCGGTGGCGCTGGCGGGCACGGGCCTGCTCACCACGGTCGGCGTCATCGTCGCGATGGACACCTTCGGCCCGGTCTCCGACAACGCGCAGGGCATCGCCGAGATGTCCGGCGACCTGGAGGAGGGCGAGGGCGTGCAGATCCTCACCGAGCTGGACGCCGTCGGCAACACCACCAAGGCGATCACCAAGGGCATCGCGATCTCGACCGCGGTGCTCGCGGCGACCGCGCTGTTCGGCTCCTACTCCGAGGCCATCCTCGGCGCGCTCTCCGACGTGGGCACCGCGCTCG
This sequence comes from Prauserella muralis, assembly GCF_003202285.1. Lineage (GTDB taxonomy): Bacteria > Actinomycetota > Actinomycetes > Mycobacteriales > Pseudonocardiaceae > Prauserella_B > Prauserella_B muralis. The sequence goes on along the minus strand of NZ_MASW01000001.1, from coordinate 382,876 downwards.
GCGAGGTTCCCGAGTCGTTCGTGGACAGCATCATCGAGCCGAACACGCTCGTCGGCGTGGTCATCGGCGCGGCCGTCGTGTTCCTGTTCTCCGGCCTTGCCATCAACGCGGTGTCCAGGGCCGCGGGTGCGGTGGTGTACGAGGTGCGCCGCCAGTTCCGCGACATCCCCGGGATCATGGAGGGCACCACCCGCCCCGAGTACGGCAGGGTCGTCGACATCGTCACCCGCGACTCGCTGCGCGAGCTGGCGACACCGGGCCTGCTCGCGGTGTTCGCGCCGATCGCCGTGGGCTTCGGTCTCGGCACCGGCGCGCTCGCCGGCTACCTCGGCGGCGCGATCGCGACGGGCACGCTGATGGCGGTGTTCCTCGCCAACTCCGGTGGCGCGTGGGACAACGCGAAGAAGCTCGTGGAGGACGGCCACCACGGTGGCAAGAACTCCGAGGCGCACGCCGCGACGGTCATCGGCGATACGGTCGGCGACCCGTTCAAGGACACGGCGGGCCCTGCCATCAACCCGCTGCTGAAGGTCATGAACCTGGTGTCGCTGCTCATCGCGCCCGCGGTGGTCCAGTTCACCGTGGGCCCGGACGCCTCGGTGGGCGTCCGGATCGCCATCGCCCTCGTGGCGGTGCTGATCATCGTGACCGCGATCGTGGTGTCGAAGCGCCGTGGTACGGCCATCGCCGAGACGCCCGCGCCGCAGTCGAGCAACACGAACGTCTAGCGCATCCGGCAGGAAAGCGGGCCCGGGACGCGGTGAACCGTGTCCCGGGCCCGCTTCGTGTCCGGGTGGTGCGGCGGGCGGCAGTGCGGTGATTTGCATCGCGTAACACGACCGGTACCGTCACAGTCGGTTGTGTCAGAGGACTGTCTGCGTCAGGAGGTGTCGGCGTGCGGCCCCGGATGACCGTTCTCGCCGCGGTGACCATGGCCCTGGGCCTTGGACTGGCGGGATGCGGTCAAGGCAGAGGCATGGACGGCGCTGACGGCCCGGTGGCACCGGGTGCGCAACCACAGGCCCGCGACGACGGGCCTGGCATGACGGCCCAGGAGGTGCGCAGGGAGGACGCCACCGTGGCCTGGGCCGACGACTACTGCGGAGCCGTGTCGGAGCTGGTGCAGTCGTTCTCCACGATGCCCGACATCGACCCGAGCACGCCGCAGCGCGCGTCCAGCACCTCCAGCCGCCTGCTCGGCGTGATGGTGAAGGGGCTGGACCGCACGCTGCGGCAGCTCGATGGCCTCGGCCCCGCGCCGGTGGCCGAGGGCGAGGCCATCAAGGCCGATGCCGTGTCCACCTACACCGGCATCCGTGACCGGGCACTCGGCGCCAAGCAGCAGCTCGACGCGGCCGTGGACGAGGAGCAGAGCCGGGCGGCGATCAGCGCCGTCCGCACGCCGCTCGAGGACATCGGCCGGATCAACCTGCTCAACGGCTTCGACACGGTGCCCGCGCTGAAGAAGGCGGCCGCGAAGGCGCCGTCGTGCCGTCAGCTCACCACGGACAGCGGTGCGCCGCGGTTCGACCCCGGCACCGCCGGCGGCTGAGGTGTGAGCCTTCTCACTCCAGGCGCTGCCTGGCGTAGGCCGCCATGGCGTCGCGCAGGTACGCCGCCAGTCCCGGCGCCTCACGGTCGATCGTGGCGGTGAACCGCTCGTCGTCCACGTACAGCTGCCCGAGGCCGGTGTAGGCCTCGGCGTTGGGCGTCCAGAAATGGCACACCCAGCGGTAGTGGGCATCGGTCGCCTCGATGGTGCGCGCGTCGTCCGCGGGCACGCCCGCGCGCATCAGGTCTGCGATCGCCCTCGAAGCCTCGGCTTCCGCGCGCTGGACGGCCTCCCATTTCTCCTCGGACCAGCCCTTGACCCGCTGGTGGGTGGCGAGTGCGCCCGGCCAGCGCTGCTCGGCCTCCTCGGCCAGCCGCTGCGCCTGCTCGGAGTCGCGGGCGAAGCCGGTGTACAACTCGTCGGCGTTCACGGTGTTTCCTCTTCTCAACTGCTCGATGGTGTTGCGTACCGTCCTGGCCAGCCGGTCGAACCGGTCACGCTCGGCCAGCAGCCACTCGTGGTGCAGTTCGAGCGCCGAGATGGGATCGGTCTCCTTGCGGAGAACGTCGCCGATCGCGTCCAGCCCCAGGCCCAGCTCCCGCAGCAGGAGAATCCGCTGCAGCCGCAGCAGCTGGTCGTGCTCGTAGTAGCGGTAGCCGTTGCTGCCCACGTACGCGGGTGGCAGCAGGCCGATCTCGTCGTAGTGCCGCAGGGTGCGCGAGGTCACCTTCGCCATCCGCGCGACCTGCACGATCGAGTAGGCCATGTGGTCGACGGTAGAGGTTGACGCTGCGTCAACCTCAAGCCGGAATGCGCGTGGCGCCGGTCACAGCGGCGGCGGGCGGCTTGGGCAGCGTGCACGCGGGTGCGTCGAACGCCGGGTCGTTCGCCCTGGTCAGGCAGCCGTAGAGCCCTTCGGTGTGCTGGCCGTAGTTCGCACCCCTGCGCACCGTGACCCGGCCCTGCTCGTCGACCTCGCACGGGTTGTTCATGGTGCACCGCCCGCCCTCGGTGTTGCCGGTGTTGTTGACGCCGACGACCTGACCGGTCGCCGTGTCGACGATGGGCGAGCCGGACGTGCCGCCGATGGTGTCGCAGGCCCGGGTGTAGCGGATGGAGTTCCGCCAGACGTAGCCGCCCTCGTGCAGCTCGTGCGCGAACCCGTCGACCGCGCAGGTGTATGTGCGCTTCCAGTAGCCGGAGGCCACGGTGATGCCGGTGCCGGGCGCGGGCCCCGAGGTGGCGAGCACCCGCGGCGTGATGCCGTGGGCACGTTTCAGGTCGGCGTAGCTGACGTCCAGCCGGTACAGCGAGACGTCGGTGTGGGTCATGGTCGCGTAGAGCAGCCGCTCGGCGCGCAGGGTGCCCAGCTCGCGTCCGTCGCCGCCGAGCAGCGCGAACGTGCGCTGCGACGGCCGATCGGCGATTACCTCGCCCGGCCTCGGGAAACCCGACTCGAGGCAGTGCCCGTTGGACAGCACCAGTGCGGGCGCCGTGTCCGGGGTGCCCGCCAGCTCGACGACGGAGCCCGAGCAGTTGGACAGCGCCACCGTGCCGGCGAGGTCGATCGTCTTCGCGTGCGCCGGGGCGGCGGTGACCAGAGACAACGTGAACAGAGCCGCCAGCAGGGCGCCGAGGATGCTGAGGAGGCTTCGGGGCATCGGCAGGCAAACCTTTCCGTGAGGCCTTCCGTGTGGCGGAGACTCGACGCAGCGTATCCGTCCGGATACGCACCGGCCCGGACGGCGTGAGGTGCGCGTCACGTGCTAGGTGTGGAAGAGAAACATCACCCAGGCGCACAGCGATGCGCTTGACACACGCTTTACGGCGTGTTGGGGCCACCTGAGAAGACACTGTCGCCCGGGAGAGTGCACACTGGCGGGTCGAACAGGTGAGTTGGAGCGGAGAGCGGGACAGCGTGGCTGGAGCGACGAAGGAGACTGAGGCGCAGGGCGCCGCCTCGAGAGGCGGTGGCCGGGGTAGCCGGTCGAAGAAGAACGGGACCGCGGCGAACGGCGCGGGCCGTCGGCGACTGGTGATCGTCGAGTCGCCCACCAAGGCCCGCAAGATCGCGCCGTACCTCGGCCGGGACTACGTCGTCGAGTCCTCCCGCGGCCACATCCGCGACCTGCCGAGGGGCGCGGCCGACGTGCCCGCGAAGTACAAGGGCCAGCCCTGGGCGCGCCTCGGCGTGGACGTCGAGAACGACTTCGAGCCGCTCTACGTCGTCTCCCCGGACAAGAAGGCCACGGTCACCGAGCTGAAGAGCCTGCTCAAGGACGTCGACGAGCTCTACCTCGCCACGGACCCCGACCGTGAGGGCGAGGCCATCGCCTGGCACCTGCTCGAAGCGCTCAAACCCAAGATCCCGGTGCGCAGGATGGTCTTCCACGAGGTCACCGAGCAGGCCATCCGCTCGGCCGCCGAGAGCACCCGTGAGCTGGACCCCGACCTGGTCGACGCGCAGGAGACCCGCCGCATCCTCGACCGGCTCTACGGCTACGAGGTCTCGCCTGTGCTGTGGAAGAAGGTCATGCCGAGGTTGTCGGCAGGCCGGGTCCAGTCGGTGGCCACCCGGATCATCGTGCAGCGCGAGCGGGAGCGGATGCGCTTCACGTCGGCGTCGTACTGGGACATCGCCGCGACGATGGACACCGGCGCGGGCGGCGACGCCGCGTCGCCACGCAGCTTCCCCGCGCGGCTCACCTCGGTGGACGGCGCGCGCCTCGCCACCGGCCGCGACTTCGGGCCGGACGGGCGGCTCAAGGCCTCCGCCAAGGACGTCACCACGCTGGACGAGCCCGAGGCGACCCGGCTGGCGCAGGCGCTGCGCGAGCGCGAGTTCGCGGTCACCAGCGTCGAGGAGAAGCCCTACACCCGGCGTCCCTACCCGCCGTTCATGACCTCCACGCTGCAGCAGGAGGCAGGTCGCAAGCTGCGGTTCTCGTCGGAACGGACGATGCGCATCGCGCAGCGCCTCTACGAGAACGGCTACATCACCTATATGCGCACCGACTCGACGACGCTGTCGGACACGGCGCTCTCGGCGGCGCGCAGGCAGGCCACCGAGCTGTACGGCTCGGAGTTCGTCTCCGACAAGCCGAGGCAGTACACGCGCAAGGTGAAGAACGCCCAGGAGGCACACGAGGCCATCCGCCCCGCGGGCGAGACGTTCCGCACGCCCGGCCAGGTTGCCGCCGAGCTGGAGACCGACGAGTTCCGGCTCTACGAGCTGATCTGGCAGCGCACCATCGCCTCGCAGATGGCCGACGCCAGGGGCACCACGATGTCGGTGCGCATCACGGGCACGGCCACCAGCGGCGAGGAGTGCGTGTTCTCCGCGTCCGGCCGCACCATCACCTTTCCCGGCTTCCTCAAGGCCTACGTCGAGTCCGTCGACAGCGAGACCGGCGGTGAGGCCGACGACAAGCAGAGCAGGCTGCCGCACCTCACGCGCGGGCAGGAGCTCACGGCCACCGAGCTGAACCCGGACGGGCACTCGACCTCGCCGCCGCCGCGCTACAGCGAGCCCAGCCTGGTCAGCAAGCTGGAGGAGCTGGGCATCGGCAGGCCCTCCACCTACGCCTCGATCATCAAGACCATCCAGGACCGCGGATACGTGTGGAAGAAGGGCTCGGCCCTCGTGCCGTCCTGGGTCGCCTTCTCGGTCGTGGGCCTGCTGGAGCAGCACTTCGAACGGCTGGTGGACTACGACTTCACCGCCGCGATGGAGGACGAGCTCGACAAGATCGCCGCGGGCGACGAGCAGCGCACGCGCTGGCTCTCCCGGTTCTACTTCGGCGGCGACCTGGGTGCCGACGGCTCGATCGGCAGGCTCGGCGGGCTCAAGAAACTCGTCGGCTCCGGGGTCGAGGACATCGACGCGCGTGAGATCAACTCGATCCCGCTGTTCGACGACAGCGAGGGGCACCCGGTGGTGGTCCGCGTCGGCCGGTACGGCCCCTACCTGGAGCGGGAGGTGAACGGCGAGTCGCAGCGGGCCAACCTGCCCGAGGACCTGCCGCCGGACGAGCTGTCATTGGAGATCGCGGAGAAGCTGTTCGCGACCCCGCAGGAGGGCCGCGTGCTCGGCACCGACCCGGTGACCGGCCACGAGATCGTGGCCAAGGAGGGCCGGTTCGGGCCGTACGTCACCGAGATCCTGCCCGAGCCGGAGGAAGCCACCGACGGCAAGAAGACCAGCAAGGCGAAGAAGCCCAAGCCGCGTACGGCCTCGCTGTTCAAGTCGATGTCGATCGAGGAGGTCACCCTCGACGACGCGCTGAAGCTGCTGTCGCTGCCGAGGGTGGTGGGCACCGACCCGGAGAGCGGCGAGGAGATCACCGCGCAGAACGGCCGCTACGGCCCGTACCTCAAGAAGGGCACCGACTCGCGGTCGCTGAGCACCGAGGAGCAGATCTTCGACATCACGCTCGACGAGGCGCTCAAGATCTACGCCGAACCGAAGCGCAGGGGCAGGCAGGCGGCCGCGAAGCCGCCGCTGAAGGAGTTCGGCCCCGACGCGGCGTCGGGCAAGCCGATCGTGGTCAAGGACGGCCGCTTCGGGCCGTACGTCACCGACGGTGAGTACAACGCCTCGTTGCGCAAGTCGGACAGCGTGGAGGACCTCACGCAGGAACGGGCGGAGGAGCTGCTCGCCGAGAAGCGAGCCAAGGGGCCCGCGCCGAAGAAGAAGACCACCACGCGCAAGAAGGCGTCGACCGCCAAGTCGAAGTCCTGATCCACGACACCCGGTGTCACCGTCCGTAGCCGTACGGTCGCCCTGTTGGGCGGATGCGTGAGGCCAGGGCGTGGCTACCCTGGATGCGAGGACGATCCGGCAAGGGAGGACGCGTGGCGAACGGTGACGGCACTCAGGCGCCCGAGCCGCCGCAGAGCTTCGCCGACCCGCTGGCCGGGTTGGTGAGCAGCGGCAGGCCGGAGTTCAGCGTCAAGACCGACCGCGACCAGTACAGCGACATCGAGATCGCCAGGCCGGTCGAGCCCGACTCGGAGATGGTGCGGGGCATGGTGGACGCGGCGATGGCCGGCGAGCGTGCGCAGGCGCCTGCTCCCCGGACGGCGGGCGACGACCAGGTCGGCGAGGACGGCCAGGACGACGTCGACGCCAACGCCACCACGGGGGAGCTGCCCGCCGTGGACGCCGAGCCGAAGCAGTCGGAGCAGCCTGCCGGTCTCTACCCGCAGCAGCAGCGGGCCTGGCCCGCGCGGTCGGCGCTGCTGCCGCCGATGCTGCGGCGCAGGCAGCTGGGCGCGCAGCGGGCGGAGAAGAAGGACGACCTCGCCGAGCGGCGCGACCGGGTGCCGTGGCGCAAGCCGTCCAGCGGCTCGGCCGGGCTCGCGGTGGCACTCGTGCTGCTGCTGGCGTTCGGTCTGGTGGCCGTGCAGTTCGTGACGAGCTTCGTGGAGAGCATCACCGGCCTGTTCGAGTGACCCGCCGCCGCGGCAGCCCCGGAACACGGAATCGCAGGTCGTCGCCGCTTGACTACAGCGGGTGTTTTGTGCCGTGGTCCCGGCGAACCGTCCGTGCCGGGCGATACCCTGGCTCCACAAGGGGTGTCGGGCGTTCTATGGGGTGGGCCACATCAGCGACGGAGTGCGGGATACATCCAGCGCCGACGCGCGTGCGTCGGCGCAGCGCGAGGCGTCCACCGTGCGCCGCGTGCGCCGCGTGCTCGCCATCAAGCCCTTCCGCAGGCTGTGGGGCGTCACCTACCTGTGCAGTGTCGCCGACTGGCTCGCGCTGCTCGCACTGACCGGCCTGGTCACGAAGTTCACCGACAACTACATGGCCCAGAACTTCGCGTTCGCGGGCGTGGTGCTCACCAACCTGCTGCCCGGCCTGCTGTTCGCCCCGCTCGGCGGGTTGCTCGCCGACCGCATCGACCGGCGCAAGGTCATGATCGTCGCCGACCTGGTGCGCTTCGGTCTGCTGCTGTCGATCGCGCTGGTGGGCTCGCCGGTGTGGCTGTTCATCGCCAACTTCCTCGTGGGTTCGGCGGCGATGATGTGGATCCCTTCCAAGGACGCCGCGGTGCCCAACCTGCTGCGCCGGCCCGACCAGGTGGAGACGGCCAACCAGCTCGGCATGTTCATGACCTACGGCCTTGCCGTGGTCACCGGCGCGGGCCTGTACTCGGTGCTCACCGGTATCCAGACGACCTTCAACCTGCCGCCGGACGTGTTCGGCACCTTCGGCATCGCCAACGCCGTCGTCATCATCAACAGCCTGCTCTACCTGGCCAGCGCGCTGATCGTGGCGACCCGCATCCCCGAGTTGTCGCTGCGCAACGTGCACCCGGTGCCCGCAGGCGGCGCCGCTCCGAAGCCGGCGCCCGCCGCGGGCGACGCGGACGGCGCGGACGCCGAGGAGCGCAAGCCCGGCCTGCTCGCGATGTTCCGCGACGGCCTGCGGTTCGTGCGCACGACACCACTGGTGCGGGGCCTGCTGATCGGCATGATGGGCGCGTTCGCCGCAGGCGGCGCCGTGATCGGCGCCGCGAAGCCGTACTCGTCGAGCCTGGGTGGCGGCGACTCGGCGTTCGGCCTGCTGTTCGTCGCCGTGTTCGTCGGCGCAGCGGTGGGGCTGGCCGGGGTGCCCAAGCTCGCGCGACGGCTCCCGCACGACCGGCTCTTCGGCATTGGCATCGTGCTGGCCGGGCTGGCGCTGAGCGTCGTCGCGCTGTCGCCCCACCTGGCCGTCTCGCTGGTGGCCGTGGCCGTGGTCGGCGCATGCGCCGGAGCCGCGTTCCTCACCGGCGTCACCATCATCGGCTCGCAGATCGACGACTCCATCCGCGGCCGGATCAACGCGATCTACCAGTCGCTGATGAAGATCATCATCTTCGGGGCGACCGCGACGGTGCCACTGCTGATCGGCCTGGTGCGGCCGCGCGTCGTCATCGTGTGGGGCAACGCGCTCACCATCGACGGCACCCGGCCGGTCCTGCTCGGCGGGGGCCTGCTGGCCGCGCTGGTCGGCGTCATCGCCTACCGGCAGATGGACTCCCGGCGTACCGAGCCGATCCTCGCCGACCTGCGCAACGTCATCCGGCGCAGGCCGCGGCGCGTCAACGGGCTGCTCATCGCCCTGGAGGGCACCACGGCCACCGACACCGCGACCCAGGCGACGCGGCTGGCCGACTGGCTCAGCGGCGGCCCGCGCAAGGTGGTGCTGGCCGCCGACCCCGCGCTCGACGACGCCCGGCTCGCCTCGCTCATCTCGGGTGCGTCACTGTCCGGGGCCAGGGCGCAAGCGCTTGCGGCCGCGGCCGTCCGGGCCGACATCGTCGAACGGGACGTGCAGCCCGCACTCGACTCCGGCGCGATCGTGGTGATGGAACGGTTCGTGGACTCGCCGCTGGCGCACCTGTCGACGGTGGCCGGTCTCGACACGACCGAACTGGAGGGGCTCGCCGACTGGGCCACCGGCAGGCTCCGGCCGGACATCACGGTGCTGCTCGACGCCGATCCGGGGGTACCCGCCGAACCGGGCACCAGCTCGGCCGAGCACCATTGGCGCGTGCAGCAGTTGCTCACCGAGATGGCGGCCGCCAACCCGGACAGGTACGTGGTGGTCGAGGCCGAGGGCCCCGAGGACGAGGTGGCGGCGCGGGTGCGTACCGCCGTGCAGACCGCGCTGGCAGGGCACCGCGTCTCCGGCTTCACACCCACGCTGGCCGTGGAGCCGACATGACAGGGCCGGTGTGGTCGCAGCTGGTCGGGCAGGAGCCGGCCGTCGAGGTGCTGTCCGCGGCGGCGAGGTCGGCGGCGGCCCTCGTGGCGGGCGAGACCGCCGACTCGGGCGCGATGACCCACGCATGGCTGTTCACCGGCCCGCCCGGCTCGGGGCGGTCGGTGGCCGCGCGGACGTTCGCGGCGGCGCTGGAGTGCTCGACGGGCACCGGATGCGGCGAGTGCACCGGCTGCCGGACGAGCCTGGCCGGGACACATGCCGACGTGCGGCTCGTCGTGCCCGAGGGCCTGTCGATCTCCGTGGCGGAGATGCGGGCGCTGGTGCAGACGGCGGCCCGCAAGCCGACGACCGGCCACTGGCAGGTCGTCATCATCGAGGACGCCGACCGGCTCACGGAGGGCGCCGCCAACGCGCTGCTCAAGGCCGTCGAGGAGCCGCCGGAGCGCACCGTGTTCCTGCTCTGCGCGCCGTCGGACCACCCGGACGACGTGACGGTGACCATCCGCTCGCGATGCAGGCTGGTCACGCTGCGTACGCCGCCGCCGGATGCCATCGCCCGCGTGCTCATGGAGCGCGACGGCGTGGCCGAGGAGATGGCGCGGTGGGCGGCGTCGGTGTGCGGCGGGCATGTCGGCAGGGCGCGCAGGCTGGCCACCGACGAGGACGCGCGCAAACGGCGGGACGCGGTGCTGCGGATCCCGCTCGGGCTGCGCAGGGCGTCCGACGTGTTCGCGTGCGCCGACGACCTGATCTCGACCGCCGAGGCGGATGCGGGCGAGGAGAGCAAGGCCCGCGACGAGGCCGAGCAGGACGCGCTGCGCACCGCGATGGGCTCGGGCGGCACCGGCAAGGGCGTCGCGGCGGCGAAGCGGGCCGCCGACGCGGCCGTGCGGCAGCTGGAGAAGCGGCAGAAGTCCCGCGCCACGCGCACCCAGCGCGACACCCTCGACCTGGCACTGGTGGACCTCGCGGGCTTCTACCGGGACGTGCTGGTGACGGGCAGCGGTGCACAGGCGACCCTGAACCATCCCGACCGCGCCGAGGACAGCGCCGTCGCGGCCCGGCAGTGGACCCCCGCGTCCACGCTGCGTCGCCTCGAGGCCGTGCTCGCCTGCCGCGAGGCGATCGAGTGGAACGTCAAGCCACGCATCGCCGTGGAAGCCATGGTCACCACCCTGCGCGAAGGCTGACCGCCCCAAGCTCCCCAATGCCACATTTGTTCCACTCAACGGAGCGAATGCGGCATTCGCTCCATCCAGTGGAGCGAATGCCGCATTGGGGAGATCCCTGGTGCTCGGTTACTCGGTGTCGTCGGTACGCGGGCGGGGTGACGGTGACGGCTTCGCGGGCTGCACGGTCACGGGCGCCTGCCTGCGGCGGCCCGGCAACCCGGCCACCAGGACGACACCGAGGAGCAGCATCGCCGTGCCGGTCCAGAACATCGGCACCGCCGAGTACGCGGCGTTGGTGTAGGCGAGCTTGTCCGGCCCGCCGGGCTGCTGCCCGCCGCCGGGTGGCGGCGGCGCCTGCGTCGGCGGGGCCGCGACGCTGCAGTCCACGCCGCCGGTGGGCGCGTAGGCCCTCGCCACCTGCTCGCCGAGCGACAGCTGCGCCAGCGACGACGGCAGCTTGTCGGCCGCGTCGGCGGGCAGCGCGTCCTTGAGCGCCTTGGTCGGCAGGATCTGCAGGTCGAGCATGCGGGCCGACGCCCCGAGCTGGTAGCCCTTGAACGGCGTCGTCTGCTGCATGCCCTTCTCGTCCAGCCCGGCGATGCTCAGCCGCAGCACACCGAGGTCGAGCACGAAGCCCTTGGCCGCCTCGGTGAGCGGCTTGGCGACGCCACCTGCCAGCTCGGCGGCGCCACCGATCACCGGCACGTCCTCCACCTGCCGGAAGCCGGGAACGTCCTCGAGGCCGGGCAGCGGGATGCCGATGGGGACGTCCTTGGTCGGGTTGGCGGCGTCGAGCTCGAAGAGCTTCTGGCCGCCGCGCTCCACGGCCAGCACCGGCGCCGTGTACTCCACCTTGGAGGTCTCCTTGTCACCGGTGGAGGTGACCCGCAGCGTCGGCTGGCTGACGACCTTGATCGTCAGGCCCAGTGGGGTGCCCTTGAGGATGTTGATGTCGGCCGCCTGCAGCGTCGAGGTCGCCTCGACCGCCTTGCGAGCCGTGCCGGGCATGTCCACCAGCCGCACGATCGACCGCGTCGAGAGGGTGTTGGGCATGCTCAGCACGGCACCCGTGCCATCGGCCCTGGGCTGCTCACCCGACGAGGCGCCCGAGAGCAGGCCGCCGAGGCCCGCGAGCGGTCCCGGCAGCGACTTGAGCCCCTCCTGCAACTGCGCGCTGGCGTCGGTGAGCTGGCTGACGTCCGGCATGGACGGGATCATGTTGAGCAGCGAGATGCTGCCCACGGACGTGCTCGAGTCGGCGATCGTGCCCACGCACGGGCCGAGCGTCTCGCTCCATCGTGCGTGCGCGCTTCCGTTGAGCAGGCCCACGTTGAGCAGCGGGTTCTCCGGGGCGTTGAACCCGGTGGTGACCGGCTCCGGGTTGTCGGGAAGCGCGGTCTGGACCAGGGAGCCGGGGCTCTGCGGGGCGTTGCCCGCGACCGAGAGCCCGAACGGCGACGCCTGCGCGATGGCTCGCTCGTAGGAGAGGTAGGCCTCGGAGTTGGCCTGTGCGCTGGAGATGCCGAAGCCGCCTTCGAGCGCGGACTGCCGGGGCAGTTCGTCGTCCATGCCGGGCAGGATGGCGTTGGTCGGCACCGCCTCGGGCAGCAGGCGCAGCATGGCGAGCGCGGTGCCCACGTCCGCGACGGCCTTGCCCCTCGGCGCCGGGTTCGGCGGCGACGAGATCGGGGCCTGGCCCGGGTTGGCCGGTTCCGGCACGGGTGTCGTCGGAATGGTCTGCCCGGCGGCGGGGGCGGCCGAGAGCAGGAGTACCGCGGCGGTGACGGGCAAGGCCAGCGTGCGGGGCAGGCGTCCGCGCATTGATCGAGTCCTCCAGAGCACCAGCGGACCCGGCCGCCGAGCGGCGCCGGTGTCCTGCCGTGGCTAACGAGGGTGGGGTGGGATAGTGACGCCGGAAGGCATCGTTATACTGGGAGCCAGCCGGGTTCGCCCGCGCGCCGCCTTAGCTCAGTCGGCCAGAGCGGCTCACTCGTAATGAGCAGGTCGGGGGTTCGATTCCCCCAGGCGGCTCCACCCGGCACCAGGGCCCTTCCGGACACCGGAGGGGCCCTGGTGCTTTCCGGCTCCGGCTAAGGTGACTGCCATGCCGACCTACGCCTTCGAGGGCATGAGCCCGTCCGTGCACCCCGACGCCTGGATCGCGCCCACCGCGACGCTCATCGGAGACGTCGTCATCGAGAAGGACGCCTCCGTCTGGTACGGCGCGGTGATCAGGGCCGACTTCGGCAGGATCGTCATCCGCGAGGGCGCCAACATCCAGGACAACTCGGTGCTGCACGTCAACGAGGGCGTGTGCGAGGTCGGCCGCAACGCCACCGTCGGCCACTCCTGCATCGTGCACGACTGCACCGTCGGTGAGCAGGCGCTGATCGGCAACGGCGCGACCGTGCTCGACAAGGCGACCGTCGGCGCCCGCACGCTCGTGGCCGCCGGGGCGACGGTCACCCCCGGCACCGAGGTGCCGCCCGAGGTGATCGCGATGGGCAGCCCGGCGAAGAAGTTCGTGCCGCTGACCGACTCGGCCCGCGGCTGGATCGAGTACAACGCCGAGGTCTACCAGCGCCTCGCCCGCAGGCACGCCGAAGGCATCGAGCCCCTCTGACGACGCGCGGGCCCGCGGAATCGGCGTTGACTCTCCAGTGACTGGAGTCCATAGCGTTCCGCCGCGTGCCACAGAGACAGCAGAAACAGAAGAAACCCGCCTTCCGGGCCACCCTCCAGCTGCCCGGCGGGGACGCGCCGGTCGTCGACCTCGGCAAGATGCTCGGGCAGACGGGCGTCAACCTCGTGGAGGTCAAGCGCGCCTACGACGCCGAGACGGCGGGGCAGCGCGGCGACATCGTGCCGGTGGTCGTCACCGTCTTCGAGGACCGTTCGTTCGAGCTGCGGCTCAAGACGCCGCCGACGGCGTTCCTCATCCGCAAGGCGCTCGGCGGCAAGGGCGCGGCGCGGCCGGGACACGAGACGGCCGGGACGCTCACGGCCGGGCAACTGCGGGCCATCGCCGAACGCAAGCTCGATGACCTCAACACCGACGACGTGGAGGCGGCGATGCGGATCGTCGCGGGCACCGCTCGGTCGATGGGCGTCCGGGTCGGCGTGGACTAACATCGCAGGCGGCAGAGCGACTGGCGCCATCGAGGTGGAGCACCACCGGGGAGCGATCACGTGAGCGGCAGGCACCGCGCGCCTGGGTGCCCCGCCGTGCACCGCCATGCCAGGAGTGAGCGATATGACGCACCAGCCGGCCATTACCGCGCTGTCCGCCGCCGACCCCGAGATCGCGGGCCTCATCGAGGCCGAGGCCGCCCGCCAGCACGACAAGGTCCGCCTGATCGCCTCGGAGAACTACGTCTCGCAGGCCGTGCTGGAGGCCACCGGCACGGTGCTGACCAACAAGTACTCCGAGGGTTACGCGGGCAAGCGCTACTACGAGGGCCAGCAGAACGTCGACCCGCTGGAACAGCTGGCCAGCGAGCGGGCCAAGGCGGTGTTCGGTGCCGAGCACGCCAACGTGCAGCCGTACTCCGGCTCGCCCGCCAACCTCGCGGCGTACCTGGCCTTCGCCGAGCCGGGTGACACCGTCCTCGGCATGGCGCTGCCCGCGGGCGGGCACCTGACGCACGGCTGGTCGGTCTCGGCGACGGGCAAGTGGTTCAACGCCGTGCGCTACGGCGTGCGTAAGGAGACCGGCAGGATCGACCTGGACGAGGTGCGCGACCTCGCGCGGGAGCACCGGCCGAAGCTGATCTTCGCGGGCGGTACCGCGATCCCGCGCACGATCGACTTTCCCGCGTTCGCCGAGATCGCGCGCGAGGTCGGGGCCGTGCTCGTGGCCGACATCGCCCACATCGCCGGGCTGGTGGCCGGCGGCGCGCACCCGTCGCCCGTCGGGCACGCGCAGGTGATCACCACCACCACGCACAAGACGCTGCGCGGCCCGCGCGGCGCGATGATCATGACGGACGCCGAGCACGCCAAGGCGATCGACAAGGCGGTGTTCCCCGGTTTGCAGGGCGGGCCGCACAACCACACCACGGCCGCCATCGCGGTGGCGCTGGCCGAGGCGGGCAGGCCGGAGTTCCGCGACTACGCCCACGCCATCGTGGCCAACGCCAGGGCCCTGGCCGAGGCACTGATCGAACGCGGCTTCGACCTCGTGTCCGGCGGCACCGACAACCACCTGCTGCTGGTCGACCTCACCCGCAAGGAGATCGGCGGCAAGCCCGCCGCGCAGGCGCTGGACCGGGCAGGCATCGAGCTGAACTACAACACGGTGCCGTTCGACCCGCGCAAGCCGTTCGACCCCTCCGGCATCCGGCTCGGCACCGCCGCGATCACCACGCGCGGCCTGCGGCCGGAGCACCAGCCCGCGATCGCGGAGTGGATCGACCGGACGGTCACCGCCGCGCTGGCGCAGGACGAGGCCGCGCTGCAGACGATCGCCGCCGAGGTGCGCGAGTTCCTCGCCGCCTACCCGATCCCCGGCTACCGGGCCTGAGCCCCGCTGACGGCAGCGACCCGGTGCCGGCGAGCCTCGCCGGCACCGGGTCGCTGCTGACGTCGGTGGCGCTCGTGCCTAGTGGTGGCCGCCGGCGTCGGCGGCCTGCTTCTCCAGGCGCTCGGCCTCGCGCTCGTAGGAGCGCTTGATCTCCTCCTCGGCCTCGGAGCGGCTGGCCCACGTGGAGCCCTCGACGCTCTTGGCCGGCTCGAGGTCCTTGTAGACCTGGAAGAAGTGCTCGATCTCGAGCTTGTGGAACTCGTTGAGGTGGTGGATGTCCCGCAGGTGCTCCAGGCGCGGGTCGTCCGACGGCACGGCGAGCACCTTGTCGTCGGGACCCTTCTCGTCGGTCATCCGGAACATGCCGATCGCGCGGCAGCGGATGAGGCAGCCGGGAAACGTCGGCTCCTGAACCAGCACGAGCACGTCGAGTGGGTCGCCGTCCTGGCCGAGCGTGTTGTCGATGAACCCATAGTCGGCCGGGTACTGGGTGGCCGTGAACAGGGTGCGGTCGAGTTTGATCCGCCCCGTCTTGTGGTCCAGCTCGTACTTGTTGCGTTCCCCGCGGGGAATCTCGATTGTGGCGTCGAACTCCACGGCGTCCTCGCTGCCTTCGTCGGCGCCGCTTCCGGGCGGCTCACATTTACCTTGTCCTGTCCTCACTAGTGTGGACCACGTACCCGGCGGGTGCGGCACCGATGGTGTGCAAGTGTGATGTCGGCCCCGCCACAGGGCGAGGAGGGGTGTGTGCCAGGAAGCGACGAGACGCCAGAACCCGCGTGGCCGTCGGACGATCACGACGACAACCGCTCGGACGGCGCGACGAACCAGCTCCCTGTGCCCAATGTCACCTCCACCGATCCGCCGACGGTGTGGGTGCGCGCGCCGGGGCAGCCGGCCACGCCCCCGCCGGCACCACAGCGGCCGCCGCAGGTTCAGCCGCAGGCCCCGCAAACCCCGCAGACCCCGCAGCCGCCGCAGCCGCCGCAGCAACGGCCTCCGCATCCGCAACGCCCGCCCCAGCAGCAACACCAGCAGCGGCCGCCGCAGCGCCAACAGCCACAGCCACAGCCGACCGTCGTGGTGCACCCGCCGCGGCCCGAGACGGCGCCACCCCCGGCCACGCAGGCCCGGCCGATGCGGATCGAGCCGGACGGCAGGCAGCACCCGGCCCCTGTGAGCACCGGCTCGGACACGCCGCCCGCGGACCCCGGCGGCGCCGCCGAGAGCGGGACCTCCGGCGACACCGGGCACGCCGCGGACACCGAGCCCGCACCGAAGCGCACGCGGCGGCGAGGCCTGCTGCTCACCGGCCTCGCGCTGCTGCTCGTCATCGCCGCGGGCGTCGTGCTCGCGCTGCCCGACGTCTCCAACCGGCTGGCCCTGCCGTGGGCGCCGAACGCGCCGCAGGGCGATCCGCCAGAGCCCATCGCGGTCACCACCGAGCTGCACGGGCCGGCTGAGTCCGCCCCGGCGCCGACACCCGCCGGGGTGGCCGCCGCGCTCGACGGCCCCGCGTCCGACCCCGCGCTGGGCACCCTCACCGGCAGCGTCGTCGACCCCGCCACCGGCACCACGCTGTGGGCCCGCGACGAGAGCAGGACACTCACCCCGGCCTCCACCACCAAGCTGCTCGTCGCCGGAGCCGCCCTGCTCAAGCTCGACCACGGCAGGCAGCTGACCACCAAGGTCGTGCAGGGCCCGGAGCCGGGCTCGGTCGTACTCGTCGCGGGCGGCGACGTCACGCTGTCGTCGCTGCCCCAGGGCGAGGAGTCCATCTATCCGGGCGCCGCCCACCTGGACGACCTCGTCGAGCAGGTCCGGCAGGCCACCGGCGGCGACGTGAGCAGCGTGCAGCTCGATCTCAGCGCCTTCGCCGGCGACACCACCGCACCCGGCTGGGCGCCCGGCGACGCGCCCTCCACGTTCGCCGCGCCCGTGGTGCCCGCGATGCTCGACGGCGGCCGCAGCGACCCGAAGGACGAGCACTCGATGCGGGTTGCCAACCCGGCGGGCACGCTCGCGCAGGAGTTCGCGCGCAGGCTGGGCGCCCAGGTCGCTCCGCAGACCACCACCACCGCGCCGCAGAACGCGCGGGTGCTCGGCGAGGTGAGGTCCGCTCCGCTGGCCGAGCTGGTGGACCAGATGCTGCGGAGCTCCGACAACCTGCTCGGCGACGTCCTCGCCAGGGTCGTCGCCAACGCGGAGGGCAGGGAGCCCTCGTTCGAGGGCGGCGCGCAGGCCACCCTCGACGTGCTCGCCCGCAACGGCTTCGACGTCTCCGACGTGCGGCTCTCCGACGGCAGCGGGCTGTCCACCCTGAACAAGGTTCCCGCCACGATGCTCAGCGACCTGCTCGCCTCCGCCGCCGCGCCCGGCGACTCCGATCCCAACACCGCGAAGCTGCGGCCGATGCTCGGCGGACTGCCCGTCGCGGGCGGCAGCGGCACCCTCGCCACCCGGTACACCGAGCCCCCCGCCACCGAGGGCCGCGGCTGGGTCAGGGCCAAGACCGGCACGCTCTCCGGCGTCAACACGCTCGCCGGTGTGGTGCTCGACACCGACGGCAGGGTGCTCGTCTTCACGCTGATGTCCGCGGGCGCGGACACCGGACCCGCCAGGGCCGCGCTCGACGACGTGGCCGCCCAGCTACGCGGCTGTGGCTGCCGCTGAAGCCGGGTAGCGTCGAATCATGGCGAGTCAGCAGACGACGACGCGGGCCAGGGGCGGCAACCCGCTGGTGGACTGGTCCCTGGCGGCGAACACGGGCGCGTTCCTCGTGCGCGGCGGGCCTGCGGTGCCCAGGGACGAGGCCCAGCGGGCCGTCCGGGAGCTGCGCGAGCTCACCGTGGACGCCGAGCGGCACGTGCGCGAGCTGACCGGTCTCGGCGCCGACCTGCCCCTGCTGCCCGGAGACGTCGTCGACCGGCCCGGCTGGGTGCGGGCGGCGGCCTCCGGCCTCGACGAGCTCACCAGCAGGGCGCTCACCGGCGAGGCCGAGCCCAAGGCGGGACCGTTCACCCCGCTCGTCGCGGGTGGCGCGGGCGTGCAGACCGGTGTGGTGCTGGCGTTCCTCGGTGCCCGCGTGCTCGGCCAGTACGACCCGTTCGGCGGCGAGGACAGGGCGGGCAGGCTGCTGCTCGTGGCACCCAACGTGGTCACCGCGCAGCGCGCGATGGGTGTGCACGGCAGGGACTTCCGCATGTGGGTCTGCCTGCACGAGTGCACCCATCGCCTGCAGTTCACCGCGGTCGACTGGCTGCGCGACTACTTCGCCGACGAGGTCGGCCTGCTCGTCGGCGGGCTCGCCGACACCGAGGGCCTCGCCACCGTCGTCGGCAGGTTGCCGGATGCCGTGCGCGAGGCGCGCCGCAGCAAGGACGACGGCTCGCTGGCCCTCGCCGAGCTGCTGCAGTCGCCGAAGCAGCGCGAGGTGTTCGACCGGCTGCTGGCGCTGTCCACCCTGCTGGAGGGGCACGCCGACTACGTCATGGACGCCGTTGGCCCGGACGTCGTGCCGAGCGTGGCCACGATCCGCCGCCGGTTCACCGTGCGCCGCAAGGGCGGTGGCCTGCTCGATCGCCTGCTGCGGAGCCTGCTCGGCGTCGACGCCAAGATCAAACAGTACGCGCTGGGCGCCGCGTTCACGCGGCACGTCGTGGACGCCGTCGGCATGGCGGGCTTCAATGCGGCGTGGACCTCGCCGAACACCTTGCCGACCAGAGCGGAGATCAGGGACCCGCGCGCGTGGGTGCGACGCGTTCACGGGTGAGCGGTCCGGCGGTCGTCACGGTGCGCCGTGCCGTGCGCGCGTTCCTCTCCGCACACGAGGCACACCTGCGCTGCGGCGAGCTGTTCGTCGCGGTGTCCGGCGGTGCCGACTCGCTCGCACTGACCGAGGCAGCCGCGCACGTGGGGCACCGGCTGGACGTCCGGGTCAACGCGGTCGTCGTCGACCACGGCCTGCAGGCCGACTCGGCCGAGGTCGCCGCCACGGCCGCGCAGGCCGCGCTCCGGCTCGGCGCCGACGACGCCAGGGTCGTCGGCGTGACCGTGTCCGGACCCGGCGGCCCGGAGGCCGCGGCCCGCAAGGCCCGTTACGCGGCCCTGCGCAGGGCGCTGCCCGCGGAGGCGGCGCTGATGCTGCTCGGGCACACCCGCGACGACCAGGCCGAGACCGTGCTGCTGGGGCTCGGCAGGGGCTCCGGCCCGCGTTCGGTGTCCGGGATGCGCCCGCTGGATGCGCCCTGGGCGAGACCGTTGCTGGACGTGCCCAGGTCGGTGACCCGCGACGCGTGCACCGAGCTGGGTGTGCGGCCGTGGTCGGACCCGCAGAACGCCGATCCCCGGTTCACCAGGGTCCGGCTGCGCACCGAGGTGCTGCCGCTGCTCGAGGACGTGCTCAACGGCGGGGTGGCCGCCGCGCTGGCCAGGACCGCCGCCCAGCTGCGGGAGGACAGCGAGGCCCTCGACGCGCTGGCCGGCGAGCTCTACAGCCGCGCCGAGCAGCGGGGCGAGCTGGACGTGGCCGAGCTGGCGCCCGCACCGTCCGCCCTGCGCAGGCGGGCCCTGCGCCGCTGGTTGCTCGGCGCGGGCGTGCGCGAGCTGACCGATGCGCACCTGCGCTCCGTCGACGCACTCGTCGCCCGCTGGCGCGGCCAGGGCGGCGTCTGGCTACCGGGCAATTTTGAAGCGCGCAGGTCGCGTGGAAAGCTCTGCGTCAGCATCGGCGACACTGCCGAGACCGGCGAAACTGGCCAACCCACCACCAGAGGGGACTGACCCGTGTACGAAGGCGACATCGCCTCCGTGCTCATCACCGAGCAAGAGATCAAGGACAAGATCGCCGAGCTGGCCGAGAAGGTCGCGGCGGACTACCCCGCGGAGGGAAGGGCCTCCGATCTGGTCCTGGTCGGCGTGCTCAAGGGCGCGGTGATGTTCATGACCGACTTCGCGCGCGCCCTGCCGATCCCGACGCAGCTGGAGTTCATGGCGGTGTCGTCGTACGGCTCGGCCACGTCCTCGTCCGGCGTCGTGCGCATCCTGATGGACCTCGACCGCGACATCGCGGGCAGGGACGTGCTGATCGTCGAGGACATCGTCGACTCGGGCCTCACACTGTCGTGGCTGCTCAAGAACCTGGCCGCGCGCAACCCCGCGTCGCTGCACGTCTGTTCGCTGCTGCGCAAGCGGGAGGCCGTCAAGGTGGACGTGCCCGTGAAGTACATCGGGTTCGACATTCCCAACGAGTTCGTCGTCGGCTACGGCCTCGACTACGCGGAGCGATACCGGGACCTGCCGTTCATCGGAACACTCGACCCCCGGGTTTACTCCTCGTAACCGCAGGTCGACGCGTTGCTTACGGACGGAGAATAGGGAACCCTGTCGCTGGAGAACGCGTCATACCGGCACAGCTGTTGCGTTAACCTAAGCGAAGATCGCAGGCGCGAGGCCGGCATCCGTGCCGGGCTGGGGACAGGAGTGAAGCGAAACATGGGGAACAGCAGCTACGCGGATGCGGCGGCGTTCCGCAACGCGGCGGCCACCGGGCAGATCGGCATCGACCCCGACGCCGCACAGACGGTGCTGAGCAAGATCCGTAACGGCAAGGACATGATCGAGCGGCTGCTCGGCGACGCGCCCTCGCTCGCGACCGCCCCGCGAATCGGCGCGAACCCCGTCGGCAACGCCATCGCGGCCAAGTTCTCCGACCGGGCCGCGGGGGGCGGCGACTCCTACGGTCAGGCGCTGCGCAACCTCTACGACCAGTACGACCAGGCCGAGCAGGCCATCACCACGGCGATGAGCCGCTACCACGAGATCGACCAGGCCGGCGCCGAGCCGTTCAACGGGCGCGCGTGAGACCAGGGGGACTTGCGAACATGGACATCCAGACTCCGCAGCCGGGCGACGGTGGCACGCCGGTGAAGCTGGGGGACAACGCCGAGGTCAGCGACATCGTCCAGCAGGCGCGTGGCCGCGCCGACGGCTTCCTCTACGGCGACGACAGGGCGATCGGCGACCGGCCCAACTGGGCCTCGCAGGACAGCCAGCAGCTCTACCGCTACGCCACGGTCAACAACGTGCCCGGCACGGCCGAGGAGATCGGCCAGACGTGGTCGGGTCACAGCACGAGCCTGCGGGAAGCCTCCGAGAACCTGTACAACGCGATCTCCGAGCTCGGTGCCGCGTGGATCGGCCAGGGCGCTGGCGCCGCGCAGGGCTCGCTCGTCGCCATCGCCAACTCCAGCGCGCAGGCGTCCGAGGCGGCCGACACGATGAGCCAGCGGCTCAAGCAGCAGGCCGCTGCCGCCGCCGAGCTGAAGAAGATGCCGCAGCCGCAGGAGTTCGACCCGGCCAAGGAGACCGCCGCCATGCTGGCAGGCGGCCCGGCCGCCATGACCAAGGACATGAAGGAGCAGTTCGACGCCGCGCGGGAGGTGAAGGCCCAGCAGGTGGCGTACCTGGAGGCCTACACCGCCGCGATGTCGGAGATCGACGGCAGCACGCCGAGCTTCGGTCCCGAGTCGATCGGCCTCAAGCCCGGCGGCAACGCCTCCGGCCTCAACGCGGGCGGCGTCGGTTCCGTGGGCAGCTACGGCATGCCGGGTGGCGCGGGCTTCGCCGGTCCGTTCGCCGGGCTCGGCAGCACGCCGGCCATCGGCGGGCCCGGCGGCGCCGACAACGCCGTCGCGGCCTCCGGCCTCGGCCAGGGCGCGCACGGCGGCCCCCAGCACGCCGGCGGGCCGTCCTCCCCGGTGCACGGCGCTCCGGCCGCGGGCCCGGCCCAGGGTGCCACCACCGGATCCGGCCAGGCCGCGGCCGCGGCCGGTTCGGGCGGCGGGCTCAGCGCAGGCCAGGCGCTCGGCGCGGCGGTGGCGGGCGGCGCACTCGGTCTCGGCGGCGCGAAGGCGCTCGCCAAGGGGGCGCGCAGCGGCAGCACCAAGCAGTCGTCCTCGGAGACGTCGGCGTCGGCCAACCAGCAGGCGGCCAGCGCCGCCTCCGTGCAGCCCCAGAACCAGGGCATGGTGGCACCCGGCGGCACCATCGGCGGTGGCGCGCAGCAGGCTCCGATGGGCGGTGCCCCGATGGGCGGCATGGGCGCGGGCGCGGGCCAGCAGGAGCAGGAGAAGGAGCACACCCACGCCTCCTTCCTCATCGAGCCCGACCCCGACGACGCGTTCGGCGCCACGGTCGCCACGCCGCCGCCGGTGCTGGGCGCCTGGGGGCCCGACGACGACGAGGAGCGGTAACCGGTGGCGCAGCGCCTCACCCCACTGGAGCTGGACTTCCTCTGGGAGTCGTTCGGGGAAGGAGAGCTGCCGTACCCGCTGGAGGCGCGCTCCCACGGCGAGACGATGGAGGAGCGCGCCACGCTGCGGCAGCGCGTGCTGGCCGAGGCGGCGCAGCGCGGGCTCGCCGACTCGGGAGGAAGGCCGCAGCCGCAGGTCGAGGACTGGTTCGGGGTGCTCGCGGCGCCCGACGTGAGCCTGGACTCCGTGCAGATCAGCGCACCGGACGCCGAGCCGCAGCTCGCCGTGGCCTCGGCGCTCGGCGGCCAGGGCGTGCTCGCCGTGCAGGACCAGCAGGGCCTCTACCTGGGTGACGTCCCCGTCGACGGGCTGGCCAGCGCCATCGTCGGGCTGCTGCCCGGCGCGCCCCGCGGCGCCGAGAAGTCGATCACCGTGCCCCTGGAACAGCTGCTCTCCGGCCCCGGCGTCGACTTCATGCAACGTCGCGTCCCGGCCCCCGACGGCGGGCGGGCCAGCGTGGACGAGGACCGCAAGGCGCTGGCGCGGCTGCACGCCCAGCCCAGGCTGCGCGGAGGCCAGATCGGCGCCAACGCCCGCAGCCGTACCGGCAGCAAGACGCGGATGCCCGTGCTGAGCTGGTTCGACACGGAGTCGGGGCGGTACTTCACGCAGGCGACCCGGGGTCGCGACGGCAGGGACTGGATCACCATCGCGCCCGCCGACGCCCCCACGCTGAGGCACCGCTTGTCCGAGATGCTCGCGAGCGCGGTGAACTCCACGGCGGCGCCGCTGTGAGTGCCGGCGCCCCGGCCGCGTCCGCTACTCTGCGGTAGTCCAGCTGGCACGCGCCGTCGCCAGGAGCCATCGGAGGATCGTGTCCACCCAGGAGTTCTTCACCCCGGTCGCCTTCGACTTCCTGTGGGAGGCGGCTGGTGCCGGTGAGCCGCCCTACCCGCTCCGCGTCCACTCGCACGGCGAGACCGAGACCGAGCGCGCCGCCCTGCGCGCCAGGGCGGAGCTGGAGTTCTCGGCCAGGCGCCTCGAGGACTCGCCGGTCCCGGAGTGGCTCCAGCTGCTGGCCAGGCCCTCGGCCAGCGTCGACGCCCTGCACATCCCCGAGTTCCAGGCCGCTCCGGTCGCCGCGCTCGCGGCGACCGACGGCAGCACGGCCGTGCTCGCCGTCCAGGACGCCGACGGCGTCTGGCTGCGGCCGATCTACCCCGACGGGCTCGCGTCGGCGGTGGTGAACCTGCTCCCGGCGTGCTCGCGCGGCTCGGAAGCCTCGATCACGCTGCCCATCGACCAGGCCGTGCGCACCCAGCCGTCCCGCACCGGGGTCGTGTCCGGTGCTCCGCCTGCCTCGCGGGAGCGCAGGCGCGCGGGCCTCGCGGAACGGCCCGCCGACCCGGGCCAGGCGTACGCGCAGCTCATCGCGCAGCCCCGGCTGCGGGGTGGTCAGCTGGCCGCGAACGCCAGGGACGAGCTGGGCAGAAGGAACCGCTCGCCGGTGCTGGCGTGGTTCGACACCGCCACCGGCCGCTACCTGAGCCTCTCCCGGGCGGGCACCGACGGGCGCGAGTGGGTCACCGTGTCGCCCGCCGACGAGAAGACCCTGCGTACGAGGCTGGGCGAGATGCTCGCGGCGGTCACGGGTTAGGCCGTCCCCAGCCTGCGGGAACACCACCATGGTGGTCACCGTTGACTTGCTGAGGATCGCCCGGCTGCTCACTCGGACCGGGCGGTACCCTGGTGGGACGGTTAGCTCCGTGCCCCATGCAGTTGTCAACACCGTGACGGCGGATGTCACACCTACCGCCTAGCCAGGGAGGGTCGAGGCCACCACGGCCGGATCTAATGGACCGCAAGCGCCTGCTCAAGAACCCACTGCTGTGGATAGTCGCGGTTCTGCTGCTCTATTTCGCCTTCAGCATGATCTTCGACGGTGACAGGGGGTACACGCATGTGCCCACGTCGCAGGCCGTCGAGCAAATCCGCTCCGGCAACGTCACGGAAGCGAACCTGGAGGACAAGGAGCAGCAGCTCAAGCTCACCCTGGCGGATCCGATCGGTGTCGATGGCCAGCAGGTCAGCCAGATCATCACGAAGTTCCCCGCGGGGGCGTCCGACCAGCTCTACAACGCGCTGATCACCGCCCGCAACGGCGACCAGGACGTCCGCTTCGACACCACCGTCACCCAGGACTCCTTCTTCACCCAGCTGCTGATCTACATGATCCCGCTCGGGATCCTGTTGCTGCTGCTGATGTGGATGATGAACAACGCGCAGGGCGGCGGTAACCGGGTCCTCAACTTCGGCAAGTCCAAGGCCAAGCAGCTCAACAAGGACATGCCGAAGACCACGTTCACCGACGTGGCGGGCGCCGACGAGGCCGTCGAGGAACTGCACGAGATCAAGGACTTCCTGCAGAGCCCCGGCCGCTACCAGGCGCTTGGCGCCAAGATCCCCAAGGGCGTGCTGCTCTACGGCCCGCCCGGCACCGGTAAGACGCTGCTCGCGCGTGCCGTCGCGGGCGAGGCGGGCGTGCCGTTCTACACGATCTCCGGTTCCGACTTCGTCGAGATGTTCGTCGGTGTCGGCGCCTCGCGGGTGAGGGACCTGTTCGAGCAGGCCAAGCAGAACGCGCCCTGCATCATCTTCGTCGACGAGATCGACGCGGTCGGCCGTCAGCGTGGCGCCGGCCTCGGCGGCGGGCACGACGAGCGCGAGCAGACGCTGAACCAGCTGCTCGTCGAGATGGACGGCTTCGACTCCCGCGGCGGGATCATCCTCATCGCCGCCACCAACCGGCCCGACATCCTCGACCCCGCGCTGCTGCGTCCCGGCCGCTTCGACCGGCAGATCCCGGTGTCCGCGCCCGACCTGCGAGGCCGCAGGGCGATCCTGGAGGTGCACTCCAAGGGCAAGCCGCTGGCCCAGAACGTGGACATGGAGGCGCTGGCCAAGCGCACCGTCGGCATGTCCGGTGCCGACCTGGCCAACGTCATCAACGAGGCGGCCCTGCTCACCGCGCGCACCAACGGGCACGTCATCACCGACGCCGCGCTGGAGGAGTCGGTCGACCGCGTGATCGGCGGCCCCGCGCGCAAGAGCCGGATCATCTCCGAGAAGGAGAAGAAGATCACCGCCTACCACGAGGGCGGGCACGCGCTCGCCGCGTGGGCGATGCCGGACATCGAACCGGTGTACAAGCTGACGATCCTGCCGCGTGGTCGCACCGGGGGGCATGCGTTGCTTGTGCCCGAGGACGACAAGGAACTGATGACCCGGTCGGAGATGATCGGCAGGCTGGTGTTCGCGATGGGCGGGCGCACCGCGGAGGAGCTCGTGTTCCACGAGCCCACGACGGGCGCGGTGTCCGACATCGAGCAGGCCACCAAGATCGCCAGGTCGATGGTCACCGAGTACGGCATGAGCCCGCGGCTCGGCGCGGTCAAGTACGGCCAGGAGCAGGGGGACCCGTTCCTCGGCCGTTCGGCCGGCAGGCAGCCGGACTACTCCCTCGAGGTCGCGCACGAGATCGACGAGGAGGTCCGCAAGCTCATCGAGACCGCGCACACCGAGGCGTGGGAGGTGCTCAACACCTACCGCGACGTGCTCGACGACCTGGTCGTGGAACTGCTGGAGAAGGAGACCCTGCAGCGCAGGGACCTGGAGCGGATCTTCGCGGCGGTGGAGAAGCGGCCGAGGATCACCGCCTTCAACGAGTTCGGTGAGCGGCTGCCGTCGAACAAGCCGCCGATCAAGACACCCGGCGAGCTGGCGATGGAGCGCGGGGAGCCCTGGCCGCCCGAGCCCGAGCAGCCGGAGCGTCCCGAGCGCGAGCCGGAGCCGGAGCCGACCCCGGTGGCCACCGCGCCCGGCGGCAACGAGCTGCCCGGTGGTCCGCCGTACGGCGGCCCGCAGCAGCCCTCGCCGCAGAATCCGCCTCCGCAGTCGGGCGGCTACAACCCGTACGCTCCGCCGCCGAGCGGGTACCCGAACGGCAACCGCCGGTACAACGGCGGCCAGAACGGGCCTGGTCAGAACGGCCCTGGTCAGAACGGCCCCGGCCACGGCGGTGGCGGGCAGCAGGCTCCGCGTCCCTACGGCGGCGGCCAGCCGGGCGAGTATCCTGCGGGACCGCCGAACTACGGCGCACCTCCCGGCTGGACCCCGGCCACCTCACCCGGTGGCAGCAGGCCCAGCCAGCCGCCGTGGCGGCCCGCCCCGCCCGACCCCTCGCCACAGCAGGGTGAGCGGCGGGGCGAGCGTGATCCCGACGAGCAGGACGGTCAACATCGATAGCGATGTCGAGGGCAACGGGCACGGCATCCTCCCCGAGGACATGCCGGTCGCCACGGGCCGGATGTTCGACCAGGCACGTGCCGAGCGGGCCGTGCGCGAGCTGCTGCTCGCGTGCGGCGAGGACCCCGACCGGGACGGCCTGCAGGAGACGCCTGCCCGCGTAGCGCGCGCCTACCGGGAGATGTTCGCCGGGCTCTACAACGACCCGGATCACGTCCTGGACCGGACGTTCGACGAGAGCCACGAGGAACTGGTGCTCGTCACCGACATCCCGATGTTCTCGACGTGCGAGCACCACCTGGTGCCCTTCCACGGGGTCGCCCATGTCGGCTACATCCCGAACAGCCAGGGCAAGGTCACCGGCCTGTCCAAGCTCGCGAGGCTGGTGGACCTCTACGCCAAGCGGCCGCAGGTCCAGGAGCGGCTGACGTCGCAGATCGCCGACGCCATCGACCGCAAGCTCAAGCCGCGCGGTGTGATCGTCGTCGTGGAGGCCGAGCACCTGTGCATGGCCATGCGTGGCATCCGCAAGCCGGGCGCGCGCACCACCACGTCCGCCGTCCGGGGTCTGCTCAAGACCTCGGCCTCGTCGCGGGCGGAGGCGCTGGACCTCATCAAGGGCCGCCGGTGAGCAGCGCATTGCCGTCGCCGGGCCGGTGTGCCGTCATGGGCATCCTCAACGTCACGCCCGACTCGTTCTCCGACGGGGGCCGCTACCTGAGCCGGGAGGACGCGCTCGCCCACGCGCACGCGATGTGGCGGCGGGGCGCCGACATCATCGACGTGGGTGGCGAGTCCACCCGGCCCGGTTCCCTGCGCGTGGACGCCGAGACCGAGCAGGCTCGCGTGCTGCCGGTGATCAGGGCGCTCGCCGCCGACGGGCTGCTGCTGTCGGTGGACACCACGCGCGCGGCCGTGGCCGCCGCCGCCGTCGAGGCGGGCGCGGCCGTCATCAACGACGTCTCGGGCGGGCTCGCCGACCCGGACATGGCCCGCGTCGCCGCCGACGCCGGAGTGCCGTGGGTGCTGATGCACTGGCGCGGGCACAGCAAGGACATGAACGCGCTCGCCACCTACGACGACGTCGTGGCGCAGGTGCGCGACGAGCTGAGTGCCCGGGTCGACGAGGCGCTGGCCGCGGGGGTCGCCGAGCGCTCGATCGTGCTCGATCCCGGGCTCGGGTTCGCCAAGACCGCCGGGCACGACTGGGCGCTGCTGCACAACCTGGACGTGCTGCTGGCCATGGGCTTTCCGGTGCTGGTCGGGGCATCCCGCAAGCGTTTTCTCGGCAAGCTGCTCGCCGATGCCGAGGGCGACCCGCGCCCGCCGTCCGGCCGCGAGGTGGCCACGGCAGCGGTGTCGGCGCTCGCCGCGCAGGCGGGTGCGTGGTGCGTGCGGGTGCACGACGTCGGCGCCTCGCTCGACGCCGTGCAGGTCGCCGCGGCGTGGGGACGCGGTGGCGACAAGTGAGCGGTGACCACATCACGCTGACCGGCCTGCGCGTGTTCGGCAGGCACGGCGTGTTCGAGCACGAGAAGCGCGACGGGCAGGAGTTCGTCGTGGACATCACCGCCTGGCTCGACCTGACACGCGCGGCGGCGTCCGACGAGCTCACCGACACGCTGCACTACGGCGAGCTGGCCCAGCGCGCGGCGGACATCGTCGGAGGAGAGCCGTGCGACCTCATCGAGAGCGTCGCAGGCCGGATCGCCGACGAGACGATGAAGGACGCACGGCTGCGGGCCGTCGAGGTCACCGTGCACAAGCCGTCGGCACCGATTCCGCTGACCTTCGCCGACGTCGCCGTGACGATCCGGCGCGAGCGGTGAGGCTCCGATGAGCAGGGCGGTGCTCTCGCTGGGGTCCAATCTCGGCGACCGGCTCGGCTTCCTGCGACTGGCGGTCGACGGCCTGCGCGACGCGCTCGTGGCCGTGTCCGCGGTCTACGAGACGGAGCCGTGGGGAGTGTCGGACCAGCCGGACTTCCTCAACGCGGTGTGCATCGTGGATGATCCGGCCCGCGACCACTGGGCGTGGCTGCGCGCCGGGCAGGAGCTGGAGCGGCGGGCCGAGCGGGTGCGCGAGCAGCGCTGGGGCCCGCGCACCCTCGACGTGGACGTCGTGACCGTCGACGACGTGCGCTCCGAGGACCCCGAGCTGCTGCTGCCGCATCCGGGCACGCCCGAGCGGGCCACGGTGTTGATCCCGTGGCTGGAGATCGACCCGCACGCCGAGGTGCCGGGCCACGGCAGCGTGGCCGGCCTGCTGGCCGCGCTGCCGCGGGCCGACCGCGACGGTGTCCGCCGCCTCCCGGAGCTCACCCTGCTGCCCTGACGCCACCGGCGCCGGCGGCCGGCACACTCGGCGGGGTCAGGCCGCCGAGGCGCGGATCGCCGCGACGATCCACTGGGCGGCGGCGTTGCGGCTCGGGATCGGCGGCCAGCCGTTGATCACGGCGAGCAGCTGCCAGTAGCGCTCGGCACGCGGGTCGGCGCCCGAACCGATCAGCTCCGCCAGCCGCGTCCGGAACTCCGGACCGTCGGTGTCGCCCTCGCCCAACGAAACGTGGACGACATCGTCGGCCAGCTGCCTGCCCTGCGGGGAAGCAGGCTCCAGCCCCGCGCCGAGCGCGTCCTCGGCCCGCTCGATCCAGCCGCACCAGTGCTCCTGCTGCGCCCTGTTGCGGGCGTCGGTGTCCTCGCCCGCGTCCCGCCGGCGTGCCTGCTCCTCACCCATGCCACGGATCAGCCGCCGGAAGTCGGAGTCCTGCACGAGTTCGGCGAACTCGAGCCACGCCTCCAGCTGCTCCGGCGAGGGGTCGTCGGGCAGCTCCGGCTTGGCCGAGCGCATGCGCGCGTAGAACTCGGAGTTGACGTCCAGCCCCTCGCTCACCTCGTGCCAGAACTCGTCGACGAGCCGCTTGCGCTCCTCGTCGGGCATCGACGCCAGCCTGTTCATCAACTTCACCTCGTCCAGCTCGGATTTCCGTTTCGCCACCGCGCGCAGCACCGCACGGCGCAGCCGCAGCACGCGGATCTGCTCGTCGAGCACCTCCACGTGCTTGGCGGCCAGCGCGGAGACGCTCTGCGCACTCGCCAGCACGCCCTCCACGTCCGCGAGCCCGATGCCCAGCTCCCGCAGTGTCCGCACCAGTTCGAGCCTGGCGAGCGCGGCCGCGTCGTAGAGCCGGTACCCGGCGTGCGTGCGATCGGTGGGCGGGAGCAGGCCCTCGTCGGAGTAGAACCGGATCGTCTTGACGGACAGCCCCGTCCGCCGCGCCAGCTCACCGATCGTGAACACGCTGAACCTCCCCCGCACGGATCCATGCTGAAGTCTCCAGTCGGTGGAGAGTCAACCACGAGGCCGAAGCCGGTGCGGTGACTCGCCTACGGTGGAGGCATGCACTTCACACGGCCTCGGGAGCTGCTCGTCGCCGGGATCATCGGCCTCGGACTCGTGTACCTGATGTTCGAGGTGGCCTACGAGTCGGTGCCCAGGCTGCCTGCGCTGGCCGGGGTGACGCTGCTCGTGCTCGCGGCGGTCGAGGTCGTGCTCGCCTACGTGATCCGCGACCGCATCCGTTCGGGCCGGGTGGTGACGGGTGTCGGCATCGCGCGCGCCGTCGCGCTGGCCAAGGCCTCGTCACTGCTGGGCGCGCTCATGCTCGGCGCCTGGCTGGCCGGGGTGGTCTACCTGGCGCCGAGGGCGGAGGAGCTCACCGCGGCCTCCGCGGACCTGCCCGCCGCCATCGTGGGCGCCTGTTGCGCGGCCGTGCTGATCGCCGCCGCCCTCTGGCTGGAGCACTGCTGCCGCGCACCGGAGCCACGTGATCGGGACGACGATCGGAGAGTGACCGGTTAACGCTTCGTGCCCACCGCTCGAAGTACCGACGAGGTCTCAGATGGATTACCAGAAGGTACGGTGTGGGCATGACTGGCGTGGGTGACGACTCGCGCGGCCAATCCGTGGGTAGGCCGTGGCTCATCATGGGCGTCGTCCTCGCCGTGGGCTCGACGCTGGCGCTGGTGCTGACCAACGACCTGCGCTGGCTGAAGCTCGGCATCGTCGCCGCCCTCTGGGCCGCCCTCATCGGAGCCTTCGTCGCCGCCCGCTACCGCAAGCAGGCTGCCGCAACGGAAGAGTCCGCTGCGCAGGCGCAGGAGATCTACGAACTGGAGCTGGAGCGCGAGATCGCCGCTCGCCGCGAGTTCGAGCTGGAAGTCGAGGCCGACACCCGGCAACAGGTCGAGGAGGAGGCGCGCGAGGAGCTGGAAGCCCTCCGCGCGGAGGTCACGGCGCTGCGGGAAAGCCTGCAGGCGCTTTTCGGCGGTGAGGTGCTCTGGGAGCGGGTGGCCCTCACCGCGCAGTCGACCCGCATGCGTTCGATCGGTGAGGAGCCGAGGCTTGTGACCGCTGCGGAGCCGAACGGCAAAGCCCCGGCACAGATCACCACAGCCAAGAAGGCCGCCGAGGGGACCGACCGGCCGACGGAGCTGATCGGCAAGATCCGTGACCTCGACGACGCGGCGGCCGCCAGGGCCCGCCGGAAGCCGCCCGCGCCGCAGGAGCCCGCGCCTGGCCAGTTCGTGCCGCGCCCGTCGCGGCCGCACGAGGACAGCAGGCCGTCGGTGCGGCCGGTGGAGCGCCAGCCGGATCCGCCGACCCGGCGGGTGCGGCCCGCCGAGGGCTCCGGCCGGGTCGCGGCCAGCGTCGCCGAGGCGGCGAGCCGGGCGCGGGCCGAGCGCTCGCGCCCCCAGCAGGCCCCGGCGGAGCAGCCTGCCCCGCCACCGGCGAAGCCCGTGCAACCCAGGCCGGCCCAGCCCGCCGAGCGGGCCGGGCACACGCCCGCGCCCCCGTCGAGACCGGCACGGCAGCCCGCGCCGAGCGAGCCGACCAGGCCGGCCATGGAGCACGTGGCTCGCGGCAGGCCCGCCTCCAGCGTGGCGCCGCCCTCGCGCCAGCAGGGCGCCCCGGAACCACCGACCACCTACACGCACAGCGTCGACCCGGACCGGGCGCCCGGCTGGGAGCGGCCCGGCGACCAGCGGCCGGAGCCTTCGGCCCGGCCCGAGCCGACCCGGGCCGAGACCCGCCGGGCCGAGCGGCCCGTACGCCCCGCCCAGCCCGGCCGTCCCGCCCCGCCGTCCGTCGGAGAGCGGGCGCCGCGCGCCGAGACGCCCGAGCGCCCGGAACCTGCCCAGCGTCCCGACCCGGTGCAGCGTCCCGAGCCCCGGTTCGACAGCGCCGGGAGCGCGGGCTCCCACCGCAAGCCCGAGCAGCCGGCCGAGCCGAACCCCGAGCCTGAGGCCGCTCCGCAGCCCAACCCGACGCTCCCGCCCGCCATTCGTGACCTGCAGGGCAGGCCGGGTGGTCGCAGGCGCAAGCCCGAATCCGACGACGACGCCGCCCACTCCGCCCCGGCGTCCGCCTCCGGCGGCGGAGGGCGGCGGCACCGGCCCGAGGGCGAGCCGCCGCCGTGGGAAAGCCTCGCCGCCGGTTCCGGCGCCAGCGGCAACGGCTCCCGGCACTCGACAGGCGAGAGCAACGGCAGCGGTGGCAGGCGGAGGGCGCCCGAGCCCGCTGACGAGCCCGCCGAACCGAGGGGTTCCCACGCCGAGGGCCGCTCGGTGAGCGAGCTGCTCGCCGCCCACGGGGCGGGCGGCTCGGTGCCGCGCCGGAGGCGCCGCGCCGACGACTGACGGCGGGCTGGTTAGGGTGCCCGCGTGACGACGGGAGCCAAGACCAGCGAGCCCGCGCGCCCGCCGCGCAGGCACACGCCGCGCCGAATCACCGTGCTGTTGCCGGTTGTCGGTCTCACCGGCGTCGCCCTGTGCGGCCTGCTGGTGTTCGGACTGGCCACCGTGCGGGTCGGCGTGCTCGCCGTGGTGATCGGGGTCATCGCCGCCGTGGTGCCGGTGGCGCTGGTGGTCGCCACGTTCCTCTGGATCGACCGCTGGGAGCCCGAGCCCGCCAAGCTGCTGCTGCTGACGTTCCTCTGGGGCGCGTGTGTGGCGACGCTTATGGCGCTGCTCATCAACGACACCGCGGCGGCCGTCGGGGACCTGCTGCTCGGCTCGGGCAACGGCGGCAAGGTCAGCGCGATCGTCTCGGCGCCGCTGGCCGAGGAGGCCGTCAAGGCCGTGCCGCTGGTGCTCATCTTCTGGCGGCGCAGGCACGAGCTCGACGGCATCGTGGACGGCATCGTGTACGCCGGGTTCTCCGCGGCCGGGTTCGCCTTCACCGAGAACATCTACTACTTCGGCCGCGCGTTCGCCGAGCAGGGCTTCGGCGACGACATGAGCTCCGGGGTGGTGGCGGCGTTCATCCTGCGTGGCGTGCTGTCACCGTTCGCGCACCCGCTGTTCACGGCCATCACCGGCATCGGGTTGGGCTACGCCGCCCGGCTGCGCGAGCGGAGCCTCAAGATCGCCGTCCCGCTTGCCGCCTACCTCGGGGCCGTGTGCCTGCACGCCCTGTGGAACGCCGCGGCCACGCTCGGCGGCGCGTCGACCTTCCTCAACGTCTACTTCCTGATCATGGTGCCGATGTTCGTCGCGGTGGTCCTGCTCGTGCTGTGGCAGCGCCGCCGCGAGCAGCGCGTCATCGCCGCCGCCCTTCCCGGGCTCGCCGCGGCGGGGCTCATCGCCCGCTCCGAGGTCGACCTGCTCGCCGACCTCTCCGCGCGCAGGCGGTGGCGCAGGCAGGCGCGCAGGGAGTCCGGGCGGCGCGCGGCCAGAGCGGTCGGCGAGTACCAGGCGAGTGTGAGCGAGGTCGCGTTCCTGCGCCGCAAGGCGGCCAGAAGCGGCGAGGTCCGCGCCCACTACGAGGAACTGCTCGACGTCGTCAGGGCCAGCAGGGCCGAGGCCGTGCGGCTCGCCAGCGGCCGCGGGCAGGGGTGACCCTGCTCGGGTGAAGCTCATCACCTACCTGCGGCGGCCCGGCGTTGCGGGAGCTACCCTCGCGCCGTCGTCTGGTACCCGCGACCGAAGAGCGGGACTGGAACGAGGCATGGGAGTTGTGGCATGAGCGTCCCCCGGAACGCGCGATGACGCGCCCCGCCCGGCTTGCGGTCGGCGTGGTCTCCGCGGGCAGGGTCGGCAGCGTTCTCGGCGCCGCCCTCGCCAGGGCCGGGCACACCGTCGTCGCGGCGTCGGGAGTCTCCGAAGCCTCCGTCCGCAGGGCCGAGCGCATGTTGCCCGGCGTGCCCCTGCTGCCGCCCGACGAGGTCGCGCGGCGGGCCGACCTGGTGCTGCTCGCCCTGCCCGACGACACGCTCGCCCCCATGACCGCGGGCCTCGCCAAGGCGGGTGCCTTCCGCGCGGGCCAGATCGTCGTGCACACCTCCGGCGCGCACGGGGTGAGCGTGCTGGCTCCGGCCACCGAACTCGGCGCGCTGCCGCTGGCGCTGCATCCCGTGATGACCTTCGCGGGCAGAAGCGAGGACCTGGAGCGGATGGCCTCGTGCAGTGTCGGCGTCACCGCCGCGGAGGGCGACGAGGCCGGCTGGAATGTCGGGGAGGCGCTGACCGTTGAGATGGGCGCGGAACCGGTGCGGATCCCGGAGGCGGCGAGGCCGCGCTACCACGCCGCGCTGGCCCACGGGGCCAACCACCTCGTGACACTGGTCGCCGACTGTGCCGAACTGCTGCGGGAGGGTGGGGTCGCCAATGCCGAACGTCTGCTCGCCCCGCTGCTGTCCGCCGCGCTGGACAACGTGCTGCGGCACGGCGACCGCGCGCTGACCGGGCCGGTCGCGCGGGGCGACACCGGCACCGTCGCGACGCACCTGCGGGTGCTGGCGGAGCAGGCGCCGGACGTGGCACCGACCTATGCCACGCTTGCCCGGCGCACGGTCGCGCGCGCCACCGGCGCGGGCCTGCTCGGCGCCGGCGCGGCGGCCGAGATCACCGAACTCCTCGACAACGGACGTGAGAATCCATGACCGCCCCCCAGTTCACCCGAGGCACGCTCAATGTCTACCGGGCGCCCGCCGACGTCACGAAGGTGACCTCGGCGCTGCGCGCCGTGGGGCGCAACGTCGCGCTGGTGCCGACGATGGGCGCCCTGCACGCGGGTCACCGGGAGCTGCTGCGCCGCGCGAAGCGGCTGCCGAACACGATCGTGGCGGCCTCCATCTTCGTCAATCCGTTGCAGTTCGGGGAGGGTGAGGACTTCGAGGCCTATCCGCGCCCACTCGAGCGTGACCTCGACGTGCTCAGGGAACTGGGCGTGGAGATCGCGTTCACGCCGGAGGCCTCGCAGCTCTACGAGGACGGCGCCGCCGTCACCGTGCATCCCGGGCCGCTCGGCGACGAGCTGGAGGGCGCGTCGAGGCCCGGTCACTTCACCGGCGTGCTCACGGTGGTGGCGAAGCTGTTCAACGTCGTCCGGCCGCACTACGCGCTCTTCGGGGAGAAGGACTACCAGCAGCTCGTGCTGATCAAGCGGATGGTGCGCGACCTGAACGTCGACACCCGCGTGCTCGGTGTGCCGACCGTGCGGGAGCCGGACGGTCTGGCGCTGTCCTCGCGCAACGTCTACCTCACGCCCGAGCAGCGGGAGCAGGCCGTGGCGCTGTCGGCGGCACTCGGGGCGGGTGCGCGCGCCGGGCGGAACGGGCAGCGGGCGGTGCTCGACGCCGCGCGGGCCACCCTGGCCGAGTATCCCGGGGTGGCTGTGGATTATCTGGAGTTGAGGGGAACCGACCTGGGGGCCGCACCCGTCGATGGGGAAGCGCGCCTGCTGGTCGCCGCGAGGGTCGGGGCAACCCGGCTCATCGACAACACCGGTGTCCTGCTCGGTCTCGCGGCCGAGCGGGGGCTGGAGCGGTCCACAGAGGACGCAGGGGTATAGAGGAGAGTCCGCCATGTATCGCACGATGCTGAAGTCGAAGATCCACAGAGCCACTGTCACGCAGGCCGACCTGCACTACGTCGGTTCGGTGACGGTGGACGAGACGCTCATGGAGGCGGCCGACCTCCTGCCGGGCGAGCAGGTGTCCATCGTGGACATCACCAACGGCGCCCGGCTGGAGACCTACGTCATCAAGGGCGAGCGGGACAGCGGGGTCATCGGCATCAATGGCGCCGCGGCGCATCTGGTGCACCCCGGTGACCTGGTGATCCTCATCGCCTACGGGCAGATGGACTCCGCGGAGGCCGCGTCGTTCGAGCCGAGGATCGTCTTCGTCGACGCCGACAACCGCATCGTCCAGGCGGGCAGTGACCCGGCCGAGGCGCCGGAGGGCTCGGGGCTGGTCAGCGGCGCGCTGCCGATCGGCGGGCAGAACGACGGTGGCCAGACGTTCCCGGTCGCCGAGACGGTCGACGCCGCGAGGCTCGACGCGTTGCTCCACGCGGAGAGCTAGTTGCTGCTCACCGTCGACGTCGGCAACACGAACATCGTTCTCGGGCTGTTCTCGGGGAGGGGCGAGCAGGCCGAGCTGGTTCGTGACTGGCGGATGCGCACCGACGCGCGCATCACGGCCGACGAGCTGGCGTTGACGATGCGCGGCCTGCTCGGCGAGTTCGCCGACGCCGTTACCGGCATCAGCGCGCTGTCGACGGTGCCCGCGGTGCTGCGTGAGCTGCGGGTGATGCTCGGCAGGTACTACCCGAGGGTGCCGAAGGTGGTGGTGGAGCCCGGGGTGCGCACCGGGGTTCCGCTGCTGGTCGACAACCCCAAGGAGGTGGGCGCCGACCGGCTGGTGAACACGCTCGCCGCGCACCACCTGCACAACACGGCGTGCGTGGTGGTGGATTTCGGCACCTCCACGAACGTGGACGCCATCTCGGCGAAGGGCGAGTTCCTCGGCGGGGCGTTCGCGCCCGGCATCGAGATCTCCGTGGACGCGCTGGCGGCGCGCGCGGCCGCGCTGCGCAAGGTCGAGCTGGTGCGGCCGAGGTCGGTGATCGGCAAGAACACCGTGGAATGCCTGCAGTCCGGCATCCTCTTCGGCTTCGCAGGCCAGGTCGACGGGCTGGTGCGCCGGATAGCCCACGAGCTGTCCGCGGGGGGTGGCGGCCCGGTGGAGGTGATCGCCACCGGCGGCCTGGCGCCGTTGATGGTCGGCGAGGCGGAGACGATCACCGAACACGTGCCGGAGCTGACCCTGCTGGGCCTGCGGCTGGTGTACGAGCGCAACATCAACGCTCCCGGATCCCGCCACGCTTCCCGGGCCTGAGCGCAACCGCCAACCGGTTCACGCCGGTCGCGGGGGTGTTCGTACCCTAAAGCCCCATGAGCGATGTTCCCGAGCACCCGAAGACAGAGGACGACCTGCCGGAGCAGATGCGGGTGCGCCGGGAGAAGCGTGACCGGATCCTCGCCGAGGGCCACGAACCCTATCCGGTGGAGGTTCCGCGCACCCACACGCTGGCCGAGGTCCGCGCCGCGCACTCCGGCCTGCCCGCCGACACGCAGACGGGCGAGACGGTCGGTGTCACCGGTCGCGTGATGTTCCTGCGCAACACCGGCAAGCTGTGCTTCGCCACGCTGCGCGAGGGCGACGGCACGGAGCTGCAGGCCATGCTGAGTCTCGCGAAGGTCGGCGAGGAGGCGCTGTCGGCGTGGAAGTCCGACGTCGACCTCGGCGACCACGTGTTCGTGCGCGGCGAGGTGATCACCTCACGGCGTGGCGAACTGTCCGTGCTGGCCGACGAGTGGCAGCTCACGGCGAAGGCTCTGCGCCCGCTGCCCGTCGCGCACAAGGAGCTGGCCGAGGAGACGCGGATTCGCCAGCGCTACGTCGACCTGATCCTGCGGCCGAAGGCACGCGACGTGGTGCGCACGCGGGCCACCGTGGTCCGCGCGCTGCGGGAGTCGTTCCACCGGCGCGGCTACACCGAGGTCGAGACGCCGATGCTGCAGACGTTGCACGGTGGTGCGTCGGCCCGGCCGTTCGTGACGCATTCCAACGCCTTCGACATGGATGTGTACCTGCGGATCGCGCCGGAGCTCTACCTCAAGCGTTGTGTGGTCGGGGGGATCGAGAAGGTCTTCGAGATCAACCGCAACTTCCGCAACGAAGGCAGTGACTCCTCGCATTCTCCCGAGTTCGCGATGCTCGAATACTACGAGGCGTATGCGACCTACGACACAATTGGCGTGCTGACGCGCGAGGTGGTGCAGGAAGCGGCGGAGGCAGCATTCGGTTCCCAGGTTGTCACGCTCAATGACGGAACCGAGTACGACCTGTCCGGCGAGTGGGCGGCAATCACAATGTACGGTTCGCTCTCGGATGCGCTCGGCGAGGAGGTCACGCCGGAAACATCGGTGGAGAAACTCCGGTCTTTCGCCGACGCGCGCGGGCTCGAGGTGGATCCGGCGCTGGGGCACGGCAAGCTCGTCGAAGAACTGTGGGAGCATCTGGTCGGCGACCATCTGCACGCGCCGACATTCGTCAGGGACTTCCCCGTGGAAACGTCGCCGCTCACCCGGCAGCACCGCAGCCAGGAGGGCGTCGCCGAGAAATGGGACCTCTACGTCCGTGGATTCGAGCTGGCGACGGGGTACTCGGAGCTGGTCGACCCGGTGGTGGAGCGGCAAAGGCTCACCGAGCAGGCCCGCCTCGGCGCCAAGGGCGACAGCGAGGCGATGCAGCTCGACGAGGATTTCCTGCGGGCGCTGGAGTACGGAATGCCGCCCACCGGTGGTGCCGGAATGGGCGTGGACCGGTTGCTGATGGCGCTGACCGGTCTCGGTATCCGGGAAACGATCCTGTTTCCGCTGGTCCGTCCTGAATAGTGCTTTACGGATTTGCCTTTGCTGGTGCCAACCGGTATCAATGTGCCTAGTCAAGACTTTCGACAGGGCGTGGGCATGCACGCTGTCCTGGTTACGGCTTAAACAGGAGGAAACTGATGGCGCAGAAGGTCCTTGTCTCTCTGATCGACGACCTGGACGGGTCGGAGGCGGAAGAGACCGTCGAGTTCGGCCTCGACGGCGTGAGCTACGAGATCGACCTCTCCGCGGAAAATGCGGAGGAATTGCGTGACGCTCTCGCCCAGTATGTCGAGCACGCGCGGCGGGCGGGTGGCCGGAAGCGTCCTTCCGGCAGGGGCAACGCGAAGCAGGCTTCGCGTCCTGCCTCGGTGGACAGGGAACAGAACCAGGCCATTCGCGCGTGGGCGCGCAAGAACGGTTACGAGGTTTCCGACCGTGGCCGGATTCCTTCCGAGGTCGTCGAGGCCTACCACAAGAAGAACTGAGGCGGATGTCCGCCCGTGAGAACGGCCTCCCGGCAACCTGGTTCCGGGAGGCCGTTTCGCGTGTGCGGGGTCCGGCTCAGACCCGGCCGCGGGCATAGGCGGCCGGAGGGGCGCCGACGGCGGCCGCGAAGTCCCGCGTGAAGTGCGCCTGGTCGCTGTAGCCGAGCTCGGCCGCCAGCGCCGCGGGCTCGTGCCGCGTCAGCTCGAACCCGGCCGTCCGGTGGCCCGCCAAGCAGCCCCTGGGGGATGCGCACCACGCGACGACCCTAACCACGTCCCGCGAGTCCTGCGTTCAGGCCCGCGAGTCCTGCGCCCAGGCCCGCGAGTTCTGCGTTCGAGGCCGCAGCCTGGCGCCTTTGTTCAAGGCGCGTGCGGCAGCGTGCGGTGTGCTGGGGGCATGTCCGGCCTTGCCGAACCGATCGCCACGGCGGCCGCGGAGTTCCGCGGCGTCGTGCGCGGCCTGCGCGCCGACCAGCTGTCCCTGCCCACCCCGTGTGCCGAGTACGACGTGCGCGGTCTGCTCAACCACCTCCTCTACTGGGCCCCGAGGCTGCTGGCCGCCGCACGCAAGGCGCCGCCCCCGCCGCCGGAGCCGCGCGAGGAGGCATCCCGGCTGGTCACCGGCGACTGGTCCGATCGGCTCGTCACCTGCGCCGGCGAGCTGGCCTCCGCAT
Source organism: Prauserella muralis (assembly GCF_003202285.1). GTDB lineage: Bacteria > Actinomycetota > Actinomycetes > Mycobacteriales > Pseudonocardiaceae > Prauserella_B > Prauserella_B muralis. The sequence continues at coordinate 343,472 of NZ_MASW01000001.1, read as the reverse complement.
TGCGACAGCCGGAAGCGTGGCAGGGCACCACCACGATGGGCTGGAGCGAACTGCCCGCGTCGATGATCGGCCGGATGGTGCTGTGCGAGTTCGTCGTGCACGGCTGGGACCTGGCGACGGCCACCGGGCGGCCGCTGCGCTGCGAGCGATCCGTCGCCGTGGCCGCCGAGCGGGTCATGCGCGAGCTGGGCGAGTCGGGGCGCGCGAGGAACGTCTTCGGCCCCGAGGTCCCGATCGCCGCGGACGCACCCGCGCTGGAGAAGGCGCTGGCCATGTCGGGCCGGGACCCCTCCTGGAGGTCCTCAACGCAGAACTCGCGGGTCAGAGCGCAGAACTCGCGGGCCTGAGCGCAGGACTCGCGGGTCTGAGCGCAGGACTCGCGGGTCGGGTCACGGCTTCGGGCTGCGGCGGGGGCAGGCGTCGCATTCGGTGCGCCCGGGCAGCAGGTAGGTGAAGCAGCAGCTCTCCCTGCGCCGCGCCCACACCCGCCTGTCGTCCTCGCCGGTCTCCATGCGCAACGTCGAGGCCGAGGTCAACGGCGGAAACCGGGACTGGAGCACGAGCGCGGCGTCGGCGACGCCGGCGCCCTCGTCGCCACCGTCGAGCCCGGCCCACCACAGGCAGGCGTCGAGCGCGTCGGTGGCGCCCGCCCAGAGCATCCGGGTGCCCAGCGGGCTGATCGGGGCGTACGCGCGCACGAACCGCGCCGCGTGCGCGGTGAACCGTGCCCTCAGCACCGCGGCCAGCGCGCGCTCGTCGGCCACCACGGTCGCCTCCGGCCTGGTCGCGCCGGGGTCGAACGGCAGGCAGTAGAACGAACCCCCGAGCACCGCGATGCCGTCCGGTTCGGGCCTGCCCCTGCCCGCCGTGCGCACGGCCAGCTCCTCGGGCCGCAGCGAGGGCACCCTCCGCTCGTGGTGCAGCAGCAGCGCGCCGACGTGGGCGGGCACCCGCAGGTACCAGGACATGACGTAGCTGGCGGTGGTCCTGGCGTCGGCGTCGCCGTACTCCTGGCGCAGCCAGCGCGCGAGCCGCGCCCGCCACTCGCCCAGCCTGCGCGGCTGAGCGAGCAGGTCGGAGCAGCGTTGCCAGCCTCCGCCCGCGAGCCCCGTGGTCAGCTCCACCCGCCGCTGCAGGCCCGCGACCCTGGCGATCGACCCGCCGAGCGTGTCCAGATCGACGCGAGTGTGTCGAGCATCACGGAGAGACCGGTCAACGGTCACGCGCTCGCCTCCACTGCTCCGTCCAGGTAATTAGGGATGCCTTACCTTACCGTTCGTGGCAGGGGGCGCCAGCCCGGGCGCCCGATCGGGCGACGCCTGGTCGGCTCAGCCTGTTCGCGGTGAGCGGACAGCGGCCCGAACCGGAATCGGGTGCGGGCCGTGTGCGTTGTTCCAGACGTCAACAGCCAGCAACAAGTCGACTGTGTGTGCGGCGCGCAACCGCTCGCCGGCCGATGCGAGTGGTGTCCAATCCGCCCTGGCGGTACGCCGACACGTGCGCTTGGCTACTACAGTGGTCTTACGGTGCCGGACTCGTCGACCTTCTCCGGAAGTCGCGACGAGGTCGGGCCGCCGGCGCAGCAGTCGAGGGAGTGGGAATGTTCGAGAGGTTCACCGACCGCGCGAGGCGGGTGGTTGTCCTGGCCCAGGAAGAGGCCCGGATGCTCAACCACAACTACATCGGCACCGAGCACATCCTCCTGGGTCTGATCCACGAGGGTGAGGGTGTCGCCGCCAAGGCGCTGGAGTCGTTGGGTATCGCGCTGGAGGGCGTCCGCCAGCAGGTCGAGGAGATCATCGGCCAGGGGCAGCAGGCCCCGAGCGGGCACATTCCCTTCACGCCGCGTGCCAAGAAGGTGCTGGAGCTGTCGCTGCGCGAGGCGCTGCAGCTCGGCCACAACTACATCGGCACGGAGCACATCCTGCTCGGCCTCATCCGTGAGGGCGAGGGCGTCGCTGCGCAGGTGCTCGTCAAGCTCGGCGCCGACCTCAACCGGGTCCGCCAGCAGGTACTGCAGCTGCTGTCCGGCTACCAGGGCAAGGAGCCTGCCGAGGCGGGCGCGGGCCGTGGTGAGGGCACCCCGTCGTCCTCCCTGGTGCTCGACCAGTTCGGCCGGAACCTCACCGCGTCCGCGCGGGAGGGCAAGCTCGACCCGGTCATCGGTCGCGCCAAGGAGATCGAGCGCGTCATGCAGGTGCTGTCGCGCCGGACCAAGAACAACCCGGTGCTGATCGGCGAGCCGGGCGTCGGCAAGACGGCCGTCGTCGAGGGCCTTGCCCAGAACATCGTCAAGGGCGAGGTGCCCGAGACGCTGAAGGACAAGCAGCTCTACACGCTGGACCTCGGGTCGCTGGTCGCCGGTTCCCGCTACCGTGGTGACTTCGAAGAGCGCCTGAAGAAGGTGCTCAAGGAGATCAAGACCCGCGGCGACATCATCCTGTTCATCGACGAGCTGCACACGCTCGTCGGCGCGGGTGCCGCCGAGGGCGCGATCGACGCGGCGAGCATCCTCAAGCCGATGCTGGCCCGTGGCGAGCTGCAGACCATCGGCGCCACGACGCTCGAGGAGTACCGCAAGTACATCGAGAAGGACGCCGCGCTGGAGCGCCGCTTCCAGCCGATCCAGGTCGGCGAGCCCTCGCTCGAGCACACGATCGAGATCCTCAAGGGCCTGCGCGACCGGTACGAGGCACACCACCGTGTCTCGATCACCGACTCGGCGCTGGTCGCCGCCGCGACGCTGGCCGACCGCTACATCAACGACCGGTTCCTGCCGGACAAGGCGATCGACCTGATCGACGAGGCAGGCGCCCGGATGCGCATCCGCCGCATGACGGCCCCGCCGGACCTGCGCGAGTTCGACGAGAAGATCGCCGACGTGCGCAGGGAGAAGGAGTCGGCCATCGACGCGCAGGACTTCGAGCGGGCCGCCCGCCTGCGCGACGAGGAGAAGACCCTCCTCGGCCAGAAGTCCGAGCGCGAGAAGCAGTGGAAGGACGGTGACCTGGACGTCGTCGCCGAGGTCGACGACGAGCAGATCGCCGAGGTCCTCGCCAACTGGACCGGCATCCCGGTGTTCAAGCTCACCGAGGAGGAGACCACGCGTCTGCTCCGCATGGAGACCGAGCTGCACAAGCGGATCATCGGCCAGGAGGACGCCGTCAAGGCGGTCTCGCAGGCGATCCGGCGTACCCGCGCCGGCCTGAAGGACCCGAAGCGGCCGTCCGGCTCGTTCATCTTCGCCGGCCCGTCCGGCGTCGGTAAGACCGAGCTGTCCAAGGCGCTGGCCAACTTCCTGTTCGGTGAGGACGACGCCCTGATCCAGATCGACATGGGCGAGTTCCACGACCGCTACACCGCCTCGCGGCTGTTCGGTGCCCCTCCGGGCTACGTCGGCTACGAGGAGGGCGGCCAGCTCACCGAGAAGGTGCGCCGCAAGCCGTTCTCCGTGGTCCTGTTCGACGAGATCGAGAAGGCCCACCAGGAGATCTACAACACCCTCCTCCAGGTGCTGGAGGACGGTCGGCTCACCGACGGCCAGGGCCGCACGGTCGACTTCAAGAACACGGTGCTGATCTTCACCTCCAACCTGGGCACGCAGGACATCTCCAAGTCCGTGAGCCTCGGCTTCTCTTCCGGCAACGACGAAGGGTCGCGCTACGAGAAGATGAAGCAGAAGGTCAACGAGGAGATGAAGAAGCACTTCCGGCCCGAGTTCCTGAACCGCATCGACGACATCATCGTCTTCCACCAGCTCACGCAGGACCAGATCATCGAGATGGTGGACCTCATGGCGACCCGGGTCGAAGAGGCGCTCAAGGGCAAGGACATGGAGCTCGAGCTCACCGAAAGGGCGAAGGCGCTGCTCGCCAAGCGCGGTTTCGACCCGGTGCTCGGCGCCCGTCCGCTGCGCCGGACCATCCAGCGGGAGATCGAGGACCAGCTGTCCGAGAAGATCCTGTTCGGCGACCTGCAGCCGGGCCAGATCGTGATCGTCGACGTGGACGGCTGGGAGATCGGCGACGAGCGTGACGACAAGGCCACGTTCGTCTTCCGCGGCGAGTCCAAGCCGATGGACGTGCCGGACGCTCCGCCGGTGAGCATCGGTGCCTCCAGTGGTGAGGAGACCGGCGAGGCCGAGAACGAGTAGTCGTCCTCGCGATACCGGACGAACCCGACGCCCCCGCGCACCGCGCGGGGGCGTCGGCGTCTTTCTGGAAAGCTTGACCCGTGCGGATAGCGTTGCTCGGCCCGCTGCGGGTCACCGGCGCCGACGCCACCCCGGTGGCCGTCGGCGGCTCCCGGCTGCGCATGCTGCTCACCCGGCTCGCGCTCGACGCCGGGCGCGGCGTCAGCACGGAGGCGCTCGTCGACGGGCTGTGGGGCGGTGACCCGCCGTCGGACGCCGCCAACGCCCTCCAGTCACTCGTGTCGCGGCTGCGCAAGGCCCTCGGTTCCGACCTCGTGCGCTCCACCGGCACCGGTTACCTGCTCGCCGTGGAGCCCGGCGACGTGGACGTGCACCGCTTCGAGGAACTCGCCGCGCACGGCGCACGCGAGCTGGCCGCCGGCCGCGCCGCCGAAGCGGCCGAGCTGCTCACCAGCGCCCTCGATGTCTTCGCGGGTGAGCCACTCGCCGACGCGGCGGGCGCTCCGTTCGCGCGGGCTCCCGCCGCCCGGCTCGCCGAACTGCGGCTGAGCACAGCCGAGGACCTCTTCGACGCCAAGCTGCGCCTGGGCAGGCACGCCCAGGTGCTGGCCGACCTGGAGACCGCCGCGGCGGAGCATCCGCTGCGGGAACGGCTGGCGGCCCTGCACATCCGGGCGCTGGCCGCGGCGGGCAGGCAGTCGGAGGCGCTGGCCGCCTACGAGCGGGTCCGCGTGACGCTGGCCGACGAGCTCGGCATCGACCCCTCGACGGAGCTGGCCGAGGCCCACCTCGCTGTCCTGCGCGGCGAGTCGCCTGCCACGCCGAGCCCGGCGCCACCTGCCCCGCCCGGGCTCGCCGGGACCGAGCTTCCGGGCCGGCTGACGAGCTTCATCGGCAGGGAGCGCGAGCTGGCCACGCTCGCGCGGCTGTTGTCCGAGGCGCGGCTCGTGACGCTCACCGGGCCCGGTGGGGCGGGCAAGACCCGCCTTGCCGTCGAGACCGCCGCACGCCACCCGGCTCACGAACGCGGGCGGGTGTGGTTCGTGCCGCTGGCCGGTGTCCGGGACGAGCGCGACGTGCCGGGCGCGGTGCTCGGCACGCTGGAGCCGCGCAGGCTGCACACCGCCCCGGCGCCCGACGCCTCCGCGGAGGCGATCGACCTGGCGGTGGAGGCGCTGCGGGGAGGTGAGGCGCTGCTGGTGCTCGACAACTGCGAGCACGTGGTCGATGCCGCCGCCCGGCTCGCGCACGACCTGCTCTCGCGGCTGCCCGCGCTGCGCATCCTGGCCACGAGCAGGGAGGCGCTGGCGATCGGTGGCGAACAGCTCGTGCCGGTGGGGCCGCTGGAGCTGCCCCCTGCGGACGCGGAGCCCGCCGAGGCGGCCGGATCCGCCGCCGTGCGGCTGTTCGTGGACCGCGCCGCCGCCGTGCGGCCAGGGTTCACGCTCGACGACGACTCGACCGCGGCCGTCGTGGAGATCTGCACCCGGCTCGACGGGATGCCCCTCGCGCTGGAGCTGGCCGCGGCACGGCTGCGGTCGATGCCGCCGGCCCACGTCGCCAAGCATCTCGACGACCGGTTCCGGCTGCTGACGTCCGGGAGCCGGATCGCCCTGCCCCGGCAGCGGACCCTGCGCGCGGTGGTCGAATGGAGCTGGGACCTGCTGGACGAGCCCGAACGCATGCTCGCCCGCAGGCTCGCGGTCTTCACCGGCGGCGCGACGACGGCCGCGGCGGAGGCCGTCTGCGCCGACGACGGTCTGCCGGAGGCCGACATCGTGTACCTGCTCGGCTCCCTGGTGGAGAAGTCGATCGTCGAGCAGGTCGGTGAACTCGCCGACCAGCCCCGGTACCGGATGCTGGAGACCATTCGCGCGTACGCGCGGGAGCGACTGGCCGAGGCAGGCGAGACGGCGGCGGTGACGGAGCGCTTCGCCGCGTACTTCCTGCGGGTGGCCGAGGAGCAGGAACCGGCCCTGCGCGGCGAGGGCCAGGTCGGCGCACTGGCCTTGCTCGACACCGAGCACGGCAACCTCATCACGGCCCTGCGCGCCGCGCTGGACGCGAACGATGCCGACACCGCGTACCGGATCGCGGCGGCCCTGTGCTGGTACTGGGTGCTGACCCGCATCATCGGCCAGCCGGTGCGGCTGCTGAACGAGGTGCTCAGCCGGGCCGACGGCGACCGGTGCCCCGCCCGCTCGGCGATCGAGGCGTTTCGCACTCTGCTGGACTTTCTCGGCTGCGCTCCCGGGGCCCCCGAGGTGCGCGAGGTCGCCGAGAACTGCCGTCACACGAGGGCGGCCGAGCGCTACCCGGGACTGGCGGTCGTGCTGCCGATGCTGGCACTGCTGAGCAGGAACAGCGAGTTGGTACGCGAGGAACTCGACCGCGCGCTGGCCCATCCCGACCCCTGGGCCCGGACGGTCGCGCGCTGGGCCGAGGCGCTCCGGCTGGACGACGTCGGTGACCTGGCCGGCGCCCAGCGGATCCGCGACGAGGTACTGCGCGGGTTCACCGCGGTCGGCGACCGCTGGGGACAGGCCATGACGCTGGCGATGAAGGCCCAGGGCCACACACTGCGGGGCGATCACGCCGCCGCCCTGGACGCCCTCGAGCGCGGGCGTGCCGTCGCCATGGAACTGGGCACCGGCGACGACGCGGTGCAGCTGTCCCTGCGGGCGGTCGAGGAGCATCTGCGGCACGACGACATCGAGTCGGCACGGCGCGGCCTCGACGAGGCCCGCCGCATCGCGGCCGGGGTGGGTCAGCGCCAGGTGCAGGTGTACGTGGAGCTGACCGCCGTGGAGCTGGCCCGGCGCACCGGCGACTTCGCGCACGCCCACCGGTTGCTGGACGACATCGGCAGGGCGATGACCACCCTCGACTTCGGCAGCGGTGTCGGCCGCGAATGGCTGGCGACGGCCGAGACGGCCCTGCTGCTGTCGGAGGGCAGGACGGCCGAGGCCAGGCAGGCCCTGGCCGAGACGGTGCAGGCCGCGGCAGGGCGGGGAGACATGCCCGACACCGCGAGAGCGGCGGAGCTGCTCGCGGGCCTGCGCCACCAGGAGGGCAGCCCGGAGGAGGCCGCCGCGGCGCTCGGGCTGAGCCACGCGATCCGCGGTGTCTTCGACCACGGCAGCCCCGAGCTGCGCGAGCTGACGGAGCGGCTGGTGACCGACCTCGGCCTGCGGCGCTACCGGGCCGCCTACGACGAGGCGGCCCGGCTGCCGAGGGAGGACGCGGTGCGTGTCCTGCGTGAGCAGGCCGATCAGGCGAGCCGCTTGCGGTAGGCCCGCATGGCGAGCGGGAAGAACACCGCCAGGATCGCCGCCATCCAGGCGAGCGCACCCAGCAGCGGCCCGGCGACCGGGCCACCGTTGAGCAGCCCGCGCAGTGTGTCGGCGAGCAGGCTCACCGGGTTGACGTCCGACCACGCCTGCAGCCAGCCGGGCATGGTCTCGCTCGGCACGAAGATGTTGCTGCCGAAGCTCACCGGGATGATGAGCACCGCCATGAGCCCCTGCACGGTGCCCGGGTTGGGCACGAGCATGCCGACCCACACGGCGATCCAGCAGAACGCGAGCCCGAACGCCATCATCAGCGCCATCGCGACCGGGATCGCCGCGACGCTGGTGCCCACCCGATAGCCCATGATCGTGGCCACGACCAGCAGCACCACCAGGCACACGAGGTAGCGGACGAGATCGGCGAGCACCGCGCCGATCAGCGGCGCCGAGCGGGCGATCGGCAGGCTGCGGAACCGGTCGAACACGCCCTTGCTGACGTCGGTGTTCAGCGCGATGCCGACCGTGACGCTGGCCTGGATGGTGGTCATGACCATGATGCCGGGCACCACGAGCTGCAGGTAGCTGCTCGTGTCCCCGGAGATGGCGCCGCCGAACAGGTACACGAACATGACCAGGAACAGGATCGGCATGATCGTGACGTCGGCCAGCTGTTCGGGGTTCTTGGCGATCTTGAGTACGCCGCGCCGGGCGAGTGTCAGCCCGTGCCGCAGGGCCTTGGCCGCGCCGATCCGCGTCGCGGGCGGGGCTGCGAGCGTGGTCACACCAGGCTCCTTTCGGGTTCGGCGGGCCGGGTGGCGGCGTCGCCGGTGAGGGCGAGGAACACCTCGTCGAGGCTCGGCAGGCGCAGGGCCAGCTCGTCGGCGGTGATGCCGGCCTCGTCGAGCCGGCGGACCATGGCCGACAGCAGGGTGGGGTCGGACACCGGCGCCGTGAGCAGCGCGGCGTCGTCGTCGCGGGCCGGGGAGGCGCCGGTGAGCTCGGCGAGGATGCGCTCGACCAGGTCGAGGTCGGAGCGCACGGTGGGGCGCACCTGCAGCGTCTGGCCGCCGACGCGGCGCTTCAGCTCGTCGGAGCGGCCGTCGGCGACCACCCGGCCGTGGTCGAACACGGTGATGCGGTCGGCCAGCTGGTCGGCCTCCTCCAGGTACTGCGTGGTGAGCAGCGCGGTGGCGCCCTCGTCGACCAGGCCGCGCACCACCTGCCACACCTCGTTGCGGGCGTGCGGGTCGAGGCCCGTGGTCGGCTCGTCGAGGTACAGCACCCTCGGCCTGCCGACGAGGCTCGCCGCGAGGTCGAGCCGCCTGCGCATGCCGCCCGAGTACGTCTTGATGGCCCGCCCGCCCGCGCCGGTGAGCTCGAACCGGTCCAGCAGCTCGGCGGCGCGGGCGCGGGCGGCGGCCTTCGGCAGGTCGAGCAGCCTGCCGATGAGCGTCAGGTTCTCGGCGCCGGTCAGGTCCTCGTCCACCGACGCGTACTGGCCGGTGAGCCCGATGACCGAGCGCACCCCAACCGGGTCGCGGCGCACGTCATGGCCGCAGACGGTGGCGTGCCCGGCGTCGGCCTGCAGCAGGGTGGCGAGGATGCGCACGGCGGTGGTCTTGCCCGCGCCGTTGGGCCCGAGCACGCCGAGCACGGTGCCGGTGGGCACCTCCAGGTCCACGCCCGCGAGCGCCGTGGTCTCCCGGTAGCGCTTGACCAGGCCCTCGGCCCGGATCGCGATGTCGTCGTTCATGCCTGCCACGATGCGCGCGGTCGCTGGCAGCCCGCGCACAGCGCGCTGTCAGCCCGCTGGCACGGCGGCGACGTCAGGACAGCAGCGCGTCGATCCGGGTGAGGGCGTCCAGCGCGCCGAGGGGCAGCGAGACGCCGCGGCCGTGCCGGACCTCCGGCTCCCTCGGGTTGATGCGGACCAGCGCGGCGGTGGCGGCGCTGGCCAGCTCCGCCTGCCTGCGCACGGTCGGCACCGCCCGGCCCGCGCCCAGCTACACCACCGCCGCCCTGGGGTGCTCGCGCCGCCAGGCGCGCAGTGCGTCGAGCTGGCGCTCGGTGCGCTCCGGCAGCCAGTCGAGGTCGCCGAACATGAGGATGTTGGGCCGCGCGGGGCCGCCACACCGCAGGCACGACGGCAGCGGTGGCCTCGCCCGCATGGTGTCCTCGTCCACGTCCACCTCGACGTCGTCGGCAGGCCAGATGTCGTCGCCGCAGCGGGCGAGGCACTGCAGGTGGTGGATCGAGCCGTGCACCTCGGCGACCTGGCCGAACCCGGCCTTCTGGAACTGCCCGTCGACGTTGGACGTGAAGACGTGCACCCCGCCGGGTCTGGCCTCGCCCCACTCCCGCAGCAGCCGGAACCCCTCGTGCGGCACGGTCCGCCGGTACAGGTGCAGCCGGTGACCGTAGAAGCCCCACGCCAGTTCGGGATCGTCCGCGAAGTGGCGGGGGTCGGCCAGCTCGGCGAAGTTCAGGCCGAGCCGGGCATAGGGCGGGTAGGCCTGCCAGAAACCCTCGCTGCCCCGGAAGTCCGGGAGGCCCGAGTCGACGCCCATGCCCGCGCCCGCGCAGATGAGCAGCGCGTCGGCGTCCGCGATCAGCGTCGCGGCGCGCTCCAGCTCGGCCCTCACTCCGTCGCGGGCACCGAGCTCTGCACGACCTCGAACTCCAGCAGGCTCGCGCCGCTGGCCACCGGCTTGGACCGCTCGCCTGCGTGCGCCTCCTTCGCGGGGCCCTCCGCCCACGCCTGGAAGTGCTCCTCCGACTCCCACTTGGTGTAGACGAAGTAGCGGTTCTCCCCGGAGACGGGCCGGAGCAGCTCGAAGCCGAGGAAGCCGGGCTGCGAGTCCACGGCGTGCAGCCGCGCGGCGAAGCGCTTCTCCAGTTCCGGCCCCGCGCCCTCGGGCACCTCGATCGCGTTGATCTTCACAACAGCCATGGGTTCAGGGTAGGGCTCAGCGGCCCAGCGAGCCGGGAAGGAGGTACTCGTCACCGGGCCGCTCGGTACCGCGGAACCAGGCGTCGAAGAACTCGCGCAGATCCTGCCCGGACACGCGGCCGACATAGCGCTCGAACTCGGGCCAGCTCGCGTTGGCGTCGCGGTGCCGTGCGGGGAACTCCCGCAGTACCCGGCCGAAGACATCCTCGCCGATCTGCCTGCGCAGCGCGTGGATGGCGAGGATGCCCTTGTCGTAGACGCCGGTGAACTCGTTGCCCGCGCCCATGTCGTACAGCCTCGGTGCCCAGAAGCCCTGGTCCTCGGCGAGCCGGTCGAGTGCTCGGTGGTAGCGGGCGTCCAGGTCGTCGCCCTGCTTGCCCTCCGCCCAGAGCCACTGCGAGTAGCTGGCGAGGCATTCGTTGAGGCAGATGTCGGCCCACGACTGGACCGAAACGGTGTTGCCGTACCACTGGTGGGCCAGCTCGTGCACGATCGTTTCCAGGCCGGCCGAGCGGGTGTAGGTGGGCCTGCCCTGGGTCTCCAGCGAGTAGCCGATGTCCTCGCCGAGATAGATCCCGCCCGCCACGGTGGCCGGGTACTCGCCGAACCAGCCGGAGAGGAACTCGATGATCTCGCCGACCCTGCGGGCGTCGCCGCGGATGCCCTCGGCGCCGGGCGCGTAGGCGTCGAGCACGGGCGTGCCGTCGGCGAGCCTGCGGCGGTCGACGGTGAACCGGTCCACCGCCAGCGTGGTCAGGTAGCTGGCCACCGGGTCTGGCTCGGTCCACGTCGTGGTGGTCCAGCCCTGCCCGGTGGTGGTGCGGCCCTGCCGCCCGATCGACACCGCCGACCAGCCCTCGGGCACGCGCACCGTGAGCCGGAACGGCGCCTTGTCCCTGGGATGCTCGTTCACCGGATACCAGTACGACGCCGAATGCGGCTCGCCGAGGACGAAGGCCGCGCCGGAGGGTGTGCGGTGCCAGCCGTTGCCGCCGAGCTGCGCGCTGGACGCGCTCTGCGGCCTGCCGTGGTAGCGCACGCGGGTGCGGAACGCCTGGCCCTCGGCCACCTGCCGGGCCGGGGTGACCACCAGCTCGTGGGCGCCGCGCCGGGTGAACTCCGCGCGCTGCCCGTCGACCTCCACCGAGGCGACCGTGAAACCGCGCAGGTCGAGGTTGAACCGCGTCAGCGTGTGCGTGGCCGTGGCGGTGACCGTCGTGTCGCCGTCGAGCCGCCCCGTGCGGGGCTGATAGCGCACGGAAACCGCGTAGTCGGTGGCGTCGTAGCCGCCGTTGCCGTCGGTGGGGTAGTACGGGTCGCCGATCCCCGCCGCGCCCGGTGCGGGCCCCTCCGGCGCGGGCGGGGTTGTCCGCTCCTGGCGTTCGGGCTGCGGTGCCGTGCACGCGGCTAGGGTGCAGACCAGACCGGTGAGCAGGACTGTCCGCACGCGACGGTTGAGCATGGGAAGAGAGCCTAGATGCATCCCCGTGAGGGCCTGGTTGACTTCGGCGGCGAGGGACAGCCGATCGTGCTGCTGCACGGCCTGATGGGCCGCGCCACGACGTGGTGGCGGGTCGCGCGCTGGCTCACCGCGTACGGGCACGTCGTGGGCCTGGACGCGCGGGGCCACGGTCGCGCCCGGCGGGACGGGCCCTGGAGCACCGAGGACTTCGTCGCCGACGTGGCCGAGCTGGTGACCGGCCTCGGCGAGGGCCCGGCCGTGGTGATCGGCCACTCGATGGGCGGGCTGCACGCGTGGGTGCTCGCGGCGACCCACCCGGAGCTGGTGCGCGCGGTTGTGGTGGAGGACATGGCGCCGGACCAGCGCGGCCGGACCGTGGAGACGTGGCGCGGGTACTTCGAGTCGTGGCCGGTGCCGTTCACGTGCCTCGCGCACGTGCGGGAGTTCTTCGGCAGCACCGGCGACTACTTCGCCGAGTGCGTCGAGGAGCGTGCCGACGGCTACCACCTGATCGCCGACCTCGAGGACCTCTACGAGATCGCCGCCGAGTGGGGCCGCCGCGACTATTGGTCCTTTGTGGACAAGGTGCGGTGCCCGCTGCTGGTGGTGGAGGCCGGTGACACGGCGATGCCTGCCGGGCAGCAGGCCGAGCTGGCCGGCCGCGTGCCCGGCGGCAGGCACGTGGTGATCCCCGGTGCCGGGCACGTGGTGCACGACGACGCACCGCAGGAGTACCGGGGCGCGGTGGAGGCGTTCCTCTCCGAGGTCCTGGCCCGCTGACCCGAGGCGGCCGCGATCGCCGGTAGCGGCCGAGCCGAAGGGCACCGTGGGCTCGCATTGTGTACCCGCGGTGCCCTTGGGCTCGGTGCCGTACGGGTCAGCTCGCGAGCCGCGCCTGGGAAACGCCCAGCAGTGGCCAGATGTCGGCGCCGAGGAAGCCCCGTTCGCCGGCGTGCGCCGAGCCGTGGCAGGTCGGCCCCGCGACGCCGTTGGCCTCGGCGAAGGCGGCCACCGCCTCGCGCGTCGCGGGACCGAACACGCCGTCGGCCTCGACGTCGGCTCCCCGCTCCCGCAACAGCCGCTGGGCGAGCAGCACGTGCTCGCCGGTGTCGCCGGGCCGCAGCAGCGGCCACTGTCCCGGCTGGCTCACCCGCACGCCCAGCAACCCCGCGACGGCCTCCCGCAGTTCCGGCAGCCGCGCGTACAGCACGTCGCCGGGGCACTGGGTCGAGTTGAAGTCGCGGTGCCCGCGGATGAGCTCCGGCGGGATCCCGTACTGGTCGGCCATGTAGGCGACCAGCCCGACCAGCGAGTCCCACAGCGCCCTCGGCACGTCGACCTCGGTGTAGAGGCCCTCGTTCTCGATGCCGATGACCTCGCTGTTGTGACCACCGACGTTGGCGCCGACCACGTGCTGCTCGCCACCGCGCAGGATCTCCAGGCTGCGGTGCCTGCCCTCGGTGATGTGGCCGCCACGGCTGTTGGTGAACTGCTGGCCCGAGTCCAGCCAGCCCCGGGTGTCCATGTGGAAGTTCTGGATGTCGCGGGAGATGCGGAACGCTCGCTCCCGCGAGTAGTCGTCGGTGTTGCCGGGCTCGACGGTGTGGTGGACGACGATGTAGGTGGGCTTGCGGTCGATGACGTCGATGGGGCCGTTCGGCGGCCGGGCTCCCCAGTCGGTCGTGCCGTAGATGACCGGTTCCGCGACCTTGCGCGAGCCCGCGGCATGGGCAGGGACCGCGGAGAGGGCGGACAGTGCGGGCACCGCGGCGGCGGTGACGGCCAGACCCCCCTTGAACAGCGCGCGCCGGTCGAGTCCAGGCTTGTCAGCCATGTCGATCTCCCTCGCTCTCCGGAGGGAAAACGCTAACAAGAAATCAGCACTTCGGGTCAATGTTCGCCGGGAAGGGCGAACCTGCCGTCGGCGGTCTGTTCCACGAGACCGTCGACCAGCAGCGAGTCGAGGCAGCGGTCGCGCTGCCCTGCCTGCGACCACACGATGTCCAGGCGGCTCTTCTCCACCGGCTCGCTGGTGCTGCGCAGCACCTCCAGCAGCAGCCCGCGGACGTACCGGTCGGTGCCCGCGTACCGCTGCACCGGCTTGGCCGGGCCCGCGTAGGCCGGCCTGCCCGCGTGCTGCCACGCGCACCCCTCGGTCAGGGGACAGTCGGCACAGCGGGGCGAGCGCGCCGTGCACACGAGCGCGCCGAGCTCCATCAGCGCGGCGGAGAACCGGGCCGCGCGGGCGTCCCCGGCGGGAAGGAGCGCCTCGACGTCGGCCATGTCCCGGGTGTTCGAGGGCGGGCCCGCGTCGCCCGCGCCGTGCACGGCCCTGGCCACCACGCGCCGGACGTTGGTGTCCACCACGGGCGCCCGCCTGCCGTAGGCGAACGCGGCGACGGCGCGGGCGGTGTAGGCGCCGATTCCGGGCAGCGCCAGCAGTGTGTCGACGTCGGAGGGAACCTCGTCGCCGTGCTCGCGGGCGATGGCGTCGGCGGCGGCGTGCAGGCGCAGCGCACGGCGGGGGTAGCCGAGCCTGCCCCAGGCACGCAGCACCTCGCCCTGGCCGGCGGCGGCCAGCGCCGAGGGGCGCGGCCAGCGCGCCAGCCACTCCTCCCAGATCGGCTGCACCCTGGCCACGGGCGTCTGCTGGAGCATGATCTCGCTGACGAGCACGCCCCACGGGGTGCAGCCGGGGCGGCGCCACGGCAGGTCGCGCCCCTGCTCGGCGAACCAGTCGATCAGGACGTCGGAAGAGATGGGCACGGCCCCATTACAGCAGCGGCGGCCTGGGCCGCCCGTGGGGTGGTGGCTAGGACACCTCGGTGAGCTGGCCGGTGCGCACGTCGTAGACGAACCCCCGCACCACGTCGGTGTGCGGCAGGTACTGGCTGGTGCGTACCCGGCGGATGGACTGCCGGACGTTGTCGTGCACGTCGCGGAACGCCTCGACGGCCCACGGCGGCCGGATGCCCGTGTCGGCCTCCAGCTCGTCCTTGAAGCTGTCCTCCGTGACGGCGTTGAGGCCGCACTCGGTGTGCTGCACGATCAGCACCTCCTTGGTGCCGAGCTTGCGCTGGCTGAGCGCGAGCGACCGGATCATGTCGTCGGTCACCACGCCGCCCGCGTTGCGCAGTACGTGCGACTCGCCCTGCAGCAGCCCGAACAGCTCGAACACGCGGATGCGCGCGTCCATGCAGGTCAGGATCGCGACGTGGAGGGAAGGACGCGGCGAGGAGCGGTCCCCGCGCACGGCGTCCTTCAGTTCGGCATTGCGCTTGAGCAGCAGGTCGATCGCGGCCATGCGGTCCATTCCAGCGATCCCGGGGCGCGGGCACAAGTCGATCCGGATGAACGTCACCAGCCGCGTGACGGCCGTGGTCGTGCGCTCGGCGCCGAGCCGAAGGGCACCGCGGGTGCCTGGTGGGTACCCAGGGTGCCCTTGGGCTCGCCACGCCGGCGGCATCACGGTCCGAACCAGCGCTCCTCGGCGGTCCTCGGGGGTGCCGCAAGTTCACAGTCGGCGACGTGTGGTCTCCTCGAGGAGCCGCTCAACGGCTGCGACGAGCGGAGGCAGATCCTCGGTGATGGTGGCCTGGACGATGGCGTGCGCAGTGTCGAAATAACGATGTGCGAGGTGGTTGCGCATCGCAGCGATGTCGACCCAGGGGACATCGGGTTCATGGGCGAGGAGTCCACGGTCGATGGCTTTGACGGCCTCACCGATCTCGAGCAGGCGGATTCGCACGGCGTCGAAGACGAGGCCGTCATCGAGGCCGCCGCGACTGACATGGTCCTCTATGGCGGCTGCGGCAGCCAGGATGTCAGCCAAGCGCTGGTCGTTGTGCCGGCTCACAGCGAGATTGCCTCCGCGAGAACCTGATCCCTGATGGCCCGTTTCAGTGTCGAGGCGGGAACGACATCGACATCGACGCCGAGCAGTTCGGCGAGCTCTCTCTTCAGCCCTGCCAACGCGACCAGGCCGACGTTGTCGTCAAGATCCATCAGTAGGTCGATGTCGCTGTCCGCGGTGTCCTCGCCACGCGCGACACTGCCGAAAACCCGGACGTTTCGAGCTCCTCGCTGAGCGGCCAGTTCGAGGACCGTGCGGCGGTGGCGGCGCAGGCGGCGGCCCAGCCGGGTGTCAGGAAGCCCCAGCCTGCCGCGCGGGGCGGGAATCAGCTCGACTGACAACTCGTGGCCTGTCGCCTCGATCAGCCTGTTCAACATGCGGATCCCGGGCTCTCGGCGGTTCGATTCGTAGGCGCTGATGACTGACTGCGCCACACCGGCGCGTCTCGCCAGGTCGTTTTGTGAGAGTCGCGCCCGGCGTCGCGCTTCGCGAAGCAGCGAGCCGGAGGTGCCGTCCACGCTTCAAGGGTATCACGCATTGTCTATAGGAAGACGCCACGCCGGCGGCATCACGGCCCGAACCAGCGCTCCTCGGCGGTCCTCGGGGGCGCCGACGTCGTGCCCACCCTCAGCTCGGTGGGCAGGGTGATGACCTTGGGCGTCACGCGATCGCCCGCGCCGAGCAGCAGCCTGCCCGCAGCCTTGCCCTTCTCCAGCACCGGCTGGTGGACGGTCGTGAGCCCGGCGCGCGTGGCCTCGGCGATGCCGTCGAAGCCGGTGATCGTCAGGTCCGCGGGCACGCGCAGACCGCGCCTGCCCGCCTCGGCCATCGCGCCGAGCGCGAGGATGTCCGAGGTGCAGATCAGCGCCGTCACCCTCGGGTAGGCGTCGAGCAACTGCCGGGCTGCCGAGGCGCCGTCGTCCACGGTGTGCTCGAACCGTTCCACGACCGGCACGCTCTGCCAGTCCACGCCCGCCGCCTCGAACGTGTCCGCGAGCGTGGCCAGGCGGGTGCGCTGCACGTGGTAGTGCGCCTCCTGCTGGCGCGAGATCGGCACGAAGCCGTCGTTGCGGTCGCGGGCGAGCCGCATGCACAGCACCCCGACCTGCCGGTGCCCGAGCTCCACCAGGTGCCCGGCGAGCGTCGCGGTGGCCGAGGCGTCGTCGGGCCCGACCCGGTCGACGCCGTCGATCTGCGGCTGGTCGACGATCACGGTGGGCACCGGGCGCTGGAGCACGGCGGCCAGGTGCGGGTCGTCGTCGGGCACCGAGTAGACGACGAAGCCGTCGACGCCCGCGCGGTGCACGGCGGCCGTGGTCTCCCTGTCCTCGCGGCCGGGGCTGGCCGGCACGAGATGCAGACCCACCCCGGCGTCCTCACAGGCCAGTGCCAGCCCCTCCAGTACACCGACGGCGGCGGGGTCGCGGAAGGCGTAGGACAGGTTCTCGGTGAGCAGCAGGCCCACGGCCCCGGCCTTGCGGGTGCGCAGCGACCGGGCCACCGGGTCGGGGCCCGGGTAGCCGAGGCGGCGCGCCGTCTCCAGCACGCGCCTGCGCAGCTCGGGTGACAGCTGGTCCGGCCGGTTGTACGCGTTCGACACCGTTGTCCTGGACACGCCCAGCTCGGCGGCGAGTGACGCGAGCGTCGCCTGCCGCCGGGTCCGTATCGGCCGGTTCATGAACAAACCGTAACGGTTCAGATGGGGATGCCAAAGCTCTACCCAGTGTGCGTCACATCTGACGCTGTGTCGTGGCACTCATCGCTGAGCTGTGGGTTCGCCGTCCGGATGGGGTATGTTTCATCTGACAATGGTTTCCATTATCTACACTGATAGTGACTGGTCCCGACTGACGGAGTGTGGTTGTCGATGAGAGCGTCCCGTGCGAGGCGCCTGTTCCCCGTGGTGGCGACCGCCGCTGTGACGGCACTCGCCCTCGCCGCGTGCGGTGGTGGCGACGGCGGCGAGAGCGGCGGGCAGTCCGGCGGCGAGGGCAAGATCCAGGTGGTCGCCTCGACCAACGTCTGGGGCAGCGTCGTCAGCGCCGTGGGCGGCGACCGGGTGGCCGTCAAGTCGATCATCGACGATCCCTCCGGCGACCCGCACTCCTACGAGGCCAGTGCCGAGGACGCCGCCGACGCCCAGTCGGCGCAGCTGCTCGTCTACAACGGCGGCGGCTACGACGAGTTCTTCGGCCAGCTCGCCGAGCAGGCTCCGGACGCCAGGAAGGTCGTGGCGTTCGACCTCTCCGGCAAGGGCGACGACGCCGGAGAAGGTCACTCCGAGGAGAGCCCCGAGAGCCACGAGAGCCACGCCGAGGAAGGCCACGCCGACGAGGGCGGCCACGGGCACGAGCACGGCGAGGTGAACGAGCACGTCTGGTACGACCTGCACACCGTCGAGCAGGTCGCCGACGCCGTCGCCACGCGCCTCGGCGAGGCCGACCCGCAGGGCAGGCAGGCCTACACGGCCAACGCGGAGTCGTTCAAGACCGAGCTGGCCCAGCTCGAGACGCGGATCTCGGACATCGGCACCCGGCACCCGGACAGCAGGGTCGTCGCGACCGAGCCGGTCGCCCACTACCTCCTGGAGGCCGCGAAGGTCACCGACGCCACGCCGCGCGACTTCGCCGAGGCGGTCGAGAACGAGACCGACGTTCCCGTGGCCGCGCAGCAGGAGATGCTGGAGCTGGTCTCCGGCAGGAAGGTGGACGCCGTGGTCAACAACGTCCAGACGGTCACCCCGGCCACCGAGAAGGTCATCGGCGAAGCGCGCGGCGCCGGGCT
Organism: Prauserella muralis; assembly: GCF_003202285.1. GTDB lineage: Bacteria > Actinomycetota > Actinomycetes > Mycobacteriales > Pseudonocardiaceae > Prauserella_B > Prauserella_B muralis. Next base: position 324,980 of record NZ_MASW01000001.1, on the reverse strand, counting down.
CGCCGTCGTCGACGTGACCGAGACCCTGCCCGAGGGCACCACCGGCTACATTGCCTGGATGAGCGGCCAGGTGGACGCGTTGGCAGGAGCACTGAGCAAGTAGATGAGCACACCCGTCGAGATCAGGGGCGCGGCGCTCGGGTTCGGCGACCGCACCCTGTGGTCGGCGCTCGATCTCGACGTCGCCCCCGGCGAGTTCCTCGCCGTCCTGGGCCCCAACGGGTCGGGAAAGACCAGCTTGCTGCGCGTGCTGCTCGGGCTGCAGCCGCTCACGGCGGGCAGGGCGCGGGTCGCCGGCGAGCCGCCCGGCGGTGCCAACCGCCGGGTCGGCTACATCCCGCAGCAGCGCTCCGCCGACCAGGGGCTCACGCTGCGCGGCACCGACCTCGTCGGTCTCGGCCTCGACGGGCACCGGTGGGGCACCGGCCTGCTGGGCCTGCGCAGGCGCAGACGGCTGGTCGCCTCGGCGGTCGAGGCCGTCGGCGCCACGTCGTACGCAGCCTCACCCATCGGCAGGCTGTCCGGGGGCGAGCTGCAGCGGCTGCGGGTGGCGCAGGCGCTGGTCGGCGAGCCCGAGCTGCTGCTCTGTGACGAGCCGCTGGCCTCACTCGACCTCACCCACCAGCGCATCGTCAGCGAGCTGATCGACCAGCGCAGGCGCACCGCGGGCACCGCGGTGCTGTTCGTGACCCACGAGATCAACCCGATCCTGGCCTATGTGGACCGCGTGCTGTATCTGGTCAACGGTCAGTTCCGCGTCGGCAAGCCCGACGAGGTGATGAACTCGGCCACGCTCACCGAGCTGTACGGCACCCGGGTCGAGGTGATCAAGGTCGGCGGGCAGTTCCACGTCGCGGGCGCGCAGAGCGCGCTGTGCGAGGACGAGGTGCACCACCACGAGAGCGAGCGGGTGTCGTAGCGGCCATGGAGAAGATGTTCGACCTCGAGCTCACCGCGCGCCTGCTTGGGCTGGACTTCGTGCAGACGGCGCTGCTCGCGGCGGCCGTGCTCGGCCTCGTCGCCGGGCTGCTCGGGCCGCTGATCGTGATGCGCAGGATGTCCTTCGCCGTGCACGGCACCGCCGAACTGGCCTTCACCGGCGCGGCCGCCGCGCTGCTGCTGGGCATCGGCGTCAGCTACGGCGCGCTGGCGGGCGCCGTCGTGGCCGCGCTGCTGCTGGGGCTGCTCGGCTCCCGCGAACACGACCGCGACTCCGTGATCGGGGTGATCCTGTCGTTCGGGCTGGGCGTGGGGGTCCTGCTGCTCTGGCTGTACCCGGGCCGGTCGGTCAACAAGTTCGGCATCCTCGTCGGGCAGATTGTCGCCGTCGACTTCGCCGACCTCGCGGCGCTGATCGTCTCGGCGGTGGTGGTGCTGGCCGTGCTCGCCGTGATCTACCGTCCGCTGCTGTTCGCCAGCGTCGACCCCGGCGTCGCCGTGGCGCGCGGGGTGCCGGTGAACGTTCTGTCGCTCGTGTTCGCCGTGCTGGTGGGCATCGCCTCGGCGCTGGGTGTGCAGATCGTCGGGGCACTGCTCGTGGTGGCGCTCATGGTGACGCCCGCGGCCGCGGCCGCCAGGGTCACGGCAAGCCCGGCGCGGGCGACGGTGCTCGCGGTCGTCTTCGCCGAGGTCGCCGCCGTGGGCGGCATCGTGCTCTCGCTCGCCCCCGGCGTTCCGGTGAGTTTCTTCGTCACCGCGATCGCGTTCACCATCTATCTGGTGTGCCGCGCGGTCGCCGCGCTGCGAAGCCGGGCAAGGCCGGGCGGGCCCGCGGAGCCCGCCGAGCCCGTGGTCAGCGCACCGGCCGCTCGGCCATAGCCCTGCCGACCTTGTCGATGAACGCCGGGTCCGTGAACGGGAGCCTGCCGTCGGCCATCGAGCGCTCCACGACCTCCACCACGACCACGTCGGCGTTGACGAAGGCGTCGACCGCGGCCTGCAGGTCCTCGCCCATCGTCGCGTAGCCGAGGATCGTCAGGTCGCTGAACGCCGCGGGCAGGTAGCGCGACGACGCCAGCGTGAACGAGTCGCCCAGTACGAGCGCGGGGTCGTTGACCGTGCCGTCCATGGGTGGCGCCGTCTGGTGAACCGGCTCCTCCAGGTGCGGCAGCTGGTCCCTCGTGCGGTCGGTCTCGCCGTCGGGGCGCAGGTCGTACTTGATGGTCGTCTTCTGCTCGCTCCTGCCGATCATCGGCGGCAGGTCGGCGCCCGCGGTGATCCAGCCGTCGCCCTCGACGACCCAGGAGTCCGTGATCCCCGGCTGGACCGCCTCGGCGAGCACGCGGGTCATCGCCAGTGCGCCCTCGTCCATCCAGTGGGTGTCGTTGGGGTAGTAGACGGGCTTGCCCATCCGAGCCTGCAGTTCGGCCAGGGCAGGCCGCAGGTCCACGGCGTCGGTGTGCTCGTCGATGAGCTGCCAGAGCCGCGAGGTGGCGGCTGCCGAGCACTCCTTGCCCGCGTAGGAGCCCGGCAGGTTCTGCGGAACCATCGTCGTCTTGTCCGGCGCGACCGTGAGAACGAACCGGCGCCCCGATGCCTCCACGGCCTGGCGCAGGCGGTCGATGCCCTGCAGCGTCTGGGCGAACGGGCGGGTGGGCTCGCACTTGGCTTCGACGTCCCTGCCGTAGTACAGCCAGTTGTCCCTGCCCTCGAGCACCCGGCGGTAGCCCGCGTCGCTGTCGGAGGGGCTCGGGCCGCCCGTGCCGCCGGTCCCTCCCGTGCCGGGGGCAGGTGTGCCCGGCAGCGGACCGGTGTCGCCGCCCTGGTCGAACGGTGCGGGCTCACCGAACAGGCCCCTGCTGATGGCGTCGGCGGCCTCGATCGCCCCGGCGCGGAAGACCAGGTGGTCGGTGGCCCACGCGGGCAGGCCGGTGAAGAGGCCCCAGCCCTCGGTGACGGCCGGGAAGCCGGCCAGCCGGTGGTTCTCGATCTCGCCGGGGCGGGCCCCGAACACCCACATCAGGGCCGGGGTGACGAAGAAGACCAGTGCACTGATCAGGGCGGTGAGCTGGCGCCCGCCGTGGCGGGGGCGGTGCAGTGCGTGTTCCCTCGGCAGCCACGCCTCGTGCACCGCAGGCAACTGCTGCTCGCGGTTCGTCACGGCCCAACGGTATCCATCGGCGGCCCGCCGTGTGGCCGGTACACAGGGTTTCGCGCCGAACCGAGCCCAAGGACACCTTCGGTACCAACCGGGTACCCAAGGTGCCCTTCGGCTCGCCGCCGGGCGTTCGAGGGGACGCGGCGCCGTCCCGTCAGTGCAGCATCAGCAGCACCTGGAGTTCACCGACGACGAAGCCGATCACCCCGCCAACGGCGATGAGCTTCCACTCGTCCTGGCGGAACGCCGGGCGCAACAGGCCCTCGTACTCCACGGGGGTCAGGCGCAGCATCCGCTCCTCGACCATGTTCGCCACGTCCATGGCCGTGGTCAGGTAGCCCTCGGCGTGCGAGACGGTGTCCGGAAGGCGCCGGATGGCCCGCTCGGCGGCGGCCTGTTTCATCTCGGCCAGCCGCTGGTCGCCGATCGCCACGCTCACCAGCGGCCGCGCGGCGGCGGCCTGCGTGTCGACCGCCTCGGCGACCATGCGCCGGATCATCAGCATCAGCCGGTCGGAGCGCGGGCCCCGGAGCAGCGCGTTCATCAGGTTGGGCACCGTGAGCACCTCGCGCGCGATCAGCTCCCCGTACTGGCGGGCCACCTCGGCGCGGCGGCGCTGGAACTTGCCCTGCAGCGTGAACCGGTTGAACAGCCGCACCGGCTCCCTCGGCACGAAGATCAGCTTGATGGCGAGCCAGTCGGTGAGCAGGCCGATGCTGGCGCCGAAGATCGGCATGACCCACGGCTCCTTGGTCAGTGCCCAGACCACCGACTGCACCACGCCGAGCACGAAGCCGAAGTAGATGCCGGAGCGGGCGATGAACGCCATCTCCGGCCGGGACGTCTCCCGGATGAGCCGCACCAGCAGCGCCTTGTCCCTGGTGAGCTGCTGCACGGTCATGTGCTTGACGTCGAGGACGTCGTCGAGGTTCTCGCGCAGCTCGTCCACCAGCCTGCGCACCAGCTGCGGCGAGGACGCCTGGAGCTGCTTGACCAGCAGGTCGCGGGCCATCGCGGGCAGCCGTTCCCACAGCCGCGGATGGCACTCGCGCAGCACCTCCCTGGCGATCTCGTCCACCGACCGCAGCAGCGGCTGCTCGATCTCGCGCGTGATGCGCTCCGGATCGATCCTGGCGAAGACGTCGGAGATGTCGAGCAGGTTGGCGGTGAGCAGGTCGGTGGCGATCGCCGCCATCCGGCCACCGTGGCGCGGCACGACGCCCTGCCAGCCGAGAACGGTGCCGGGGACACCCACGAACTCCAGCGGCCGGAACATCATCTCGATGGCGACGCGCTTGGTGACGTAGCCGATCAGGGCGGCGACGAACGGGATGGCGGCGTACAGCGGCCAGTGCGCCGCGAGGTCGGCCAGCACCGCGTCCATTTCGGACCTCCTCCCTGCGTCGCCGACCGCTGCACGCACAGTATCGGGCGCCGGCAGAATGCGTCCGTTTGGAGGTATGGGATTCGGCCTGAGGACTCATTAAGGTTGCCGAATGGCAGAAGCCGGAGCATCCCCCAACCCCACCAAACCATCCCAGTTCACGACCGTCTTCCGCGGCTATGACCAGGTCCAGGTCGACGAGTACGTCAAGAAGGTGGCCGCCGAGCTCAAGCAGCTCACGCGCAGCCGGGACGACGTCAGCGCGTCGGTCACCGACCTCACCAAGGCACTGAGCTACGCACAGCAGGAGCTCGCGGACGCCAAGGCCGCCCTGACCCGCATGGTCGAGGATCCCTCGGGGCCCGCCGCCATGAGCGAGCGCGTCAAGACGATGATGCAGCTCGCCGAGGAGGAGATCGCCGACCTGCGGAAGAAGGCGGAGGACGAGGCCGCCGCGACGAGGTCGGCCGCCGACTCCTACGCCGACAAGACGCGGGAGAAGGCGCGTGCCGACGCCGAGCAGCTCGGCAAGGAGGCCGAGCAGCGCCGCAACCAGCTCGACAAGGAGGCCGAGGAGCGGCGCGCGGCGGCCGAGAAGGCCTCGGCCGAGAAGATCGCCGCCGCGGAGAAGGCGTCCGCCGAGAAGGTCGCGGCCAACGAGAAGACGTCGGCGGAGACCATCGCGGCCAACGAGAAGACCTCGGCCGAGAAGATCGCGGCGGCGGAGAAGAAGTCCAGCGAGGAGATCGCGGCCGCGAAGGCCGAGGCCGAGCGCGTGGCGAACGAGCTGCGGTCCACCGCCAAGCAGCAGGCCGACCAGATGATCGCCGAGGCCGAGCGCAAGCTCGCCGAGGCCAACGCCAAGCGCACCGAGGCACTGGCCCTGCGCGGCAAGGTCGCCGAGCGGCTCGCCGCCAGCCACACCGCGCTGCAGGAGGCGATCGAGCGCCTCGGTCCCTCACCCGAAGCCGAGGCCGAGGAGCAGGCGGCGCCCGCCGCCGGCGACAAGAAGCCGGCGAAGCAGCCCGCCTGAACCCGGTGCGCGCTCAGCGACAGGCGACGGCGTACAGCTCGTCGTCGATCCAGCCGCGCTCGTGGAGCCGGGCACAGAACCGGTGGTAGGACGCCGTCAGCGCGTCCGACTCCGCCGGTTCCGGCTCCACGAGCGCACCAGGATTCCCGGCGCGCCCGCACACCTCGCCGAGCCCGCCCGGCGCCGTGGCCGCGGCGGCCAGCAGCGCGGCACCGTAGCCCGTCTCGGCGTGCGCGGAGACGCGCAGTTCCAGCCCGGTCACCGTGGCCCGGATGCGGTTCCACAGCGGGCTCCGGCTGCCCCCGCCCGCCGCGAGCAGGGGCCCGGTGACCGGGACGCCCAGCCGTCGCAGGTGGTCCAGCGCGAGCCGTTCCACGAAGGCCACCCCCTCCAGCCTGGCCCGGTGCAGCTCCACCTCGTCGCGGGCGGCGGGCTCGACGAACCCGCGCGCGTCCTTCGCCGCGAAGGGGAAGCGCTCGCCCTGCCTGCACAGCGGGTAGGCCACCACGCCGGCCGGGCCGTGCCGGTCCGCGGCCTCGTCCAGCTCCGCGAGCCGCGGCGTGCCTGCCACGGCCTCGCCGCCGGTGTTGGAGGCTCCGCCCGGTAGCCACCAGCCGTCCGGATGCCGATGGCAGTACAGCGTGCCAGCCGGGTCCCGCACCAGGTGCTCGGTGACGCCCTTGAGCACGTAGGTGGTGCCGAGGATGCCCGCGAACGCCCCCGGCGTCGCCGCGCCGCATGCCAGCTGGCCCGCGCAGCCGTCGGTCATGCCCGCCACCACCAGGCACCCGGGCCGCAGCCCCGCGACCGGGGCTCGCACCTCGCCGAGGACCGTCGTCGGCCGGACCACGCGGGGCAGCCACTCCGCTGGCACCCCGAACGCCCCGAACACCTCGTGCGGCCACTGCCCCGCGAGCGCGTCGTAGCCGCTCTTGAGCGCGTGCGAGGAGTCGGTGGCCACCTCGTCGCCGGTCAGCCGCGCGCACACCAGGTCGGCGGTGTGCCGGATGCCCGCTGCGCCCGGCATGTGGTCGCGGATCCAGGCGATGCGGCCGAGCGCGTCGGTCGGCGAGACCGTGCGGCCGAGGCTCGCCCAGCGTTCGGCGCCGAACTCGCGTGCCTTGGCGTTGTACGGCGCGGCGCGCCGGTCGTCGTACATGAGCGCGGGTCCGAGTGGCTCGCCGTCGCGGCCGACCGCCACGATCGTTCCCGACGTGGCGGCGACCGCGACGGCGGTCACCTCCGCGCCGCGGCCGGGCAGCGCGGAGGTGAGCTCGGAGAGCGCGGAGACGACGGCGGGCCACCAGGCCGTCGCGTCCTGCTCGCTGCGGCCCTCGCCCGCACCGCCCGGCCGCGCGGGAGGGGGCAGGGCGGCGGAGGCGGAGCCCAGGACGGCACCGTCGTCGCCCACCGCGAGCGCGCGGACCCCCGCGGTGGCGACGTCGATGCCCACGGTGACGCTCACGAGGCGGGCACCTGCCCGGCCACCTGCTGCAGGCTGGCGTCCTGCTCGGCGGCCTTCCTGGTCGCTTCGGGCAGGGTGAGGAACCGCGTGAGCACGGCGGCCACCACGTACAGGGCCGCGAACACGATCACCACGCCGCCCGCGCCGAGCGGGCCGAGGAACAGGCTCACGATCGCCGGGCCCGCGAAGGCGGCCGCGCCCGCGCCGAGGTTGAGCAGCGCCATGGCGCCGCCCTTGTTCTCCGGTGCCAGCGAGGGCAGCAGTGCCGAGATCGGCACGAACCCGGCCAGCGTCGCGCCGTAGAGCGCGCCGACGACGAGCGCGACCCAGTAGTAGTCCGCGCCGAGGGTGAGCGGCACGAAGTACAGCAGCAGGATCGAGATGGCGCAGCCGATGGCGCCGAACCAGAAGATCGTGGTCCGCCAGCCGATCCTGTCACTGAGCACGCCGAAGATGAGGTTGAAGAAGATGTTGGTGCCGTAGATGACCGACACCAGCAGCAGCCATTTGCTCTCGCCGAAGCCGATCTGGGTGATGAACACGGTCGGAAAGAACACCAGCATGCCGAACTCCGGCGCGGTGTTGATGACGCGCACGATCATGCCGATGCCCACCCTGGGCTTCTTCCACGCGATCGACGCGCTGTTCACCAGGCTCTGCACGGGCTTGACGTCGGGCGGCGCGAGCCGGTGGAAGCCGGTGCGCTCGCGGACGCCGAGCAGGCAGACGAGGCCGCCGAGGCCGAGGATGCCCACGGACAGCCACAGCGTGCCGTAGTGGCCCAGGACCGGGTTGGTGAAGCTCGCGACCAGGGAGCCGAGCGTGGGCAGGCCGCCGGTGAAGGCGAAGTAGAACCAGCCGACGGCGGCGCCGAGCCTGGCCACCGGCGCGACCGCGGTGATCCAGACCAGGAAGCCGAAGGCGAACATCGGGTAGCCGAAGCCGCGGATGCCGTAGGTCACGAGCATGAGCGTGTAGTTCTCGCCCGTGACGGCCACGGCGAGGAACAGCACGTCGAAGACGAGCCAGATCGTGAGACCGACCAGCATCACCCTGCGCGGGCCCCACAGTTCGGAGAGCGCGCCGGACAGCCACGACGCCAGCATCACCGCGACGCCGTACACGGTGATGACGTACGACGCCCGGATGTCGTCGCCGGCCCCGTGCCCGGCCATGAACGGCGCGATGAAGCCGGACTCGACGCCGTCGCCGATCATGAACAGCAGCAGGCCGACGTAGCCCAGGAACAGCGGCGCGGGCAGCCCCCAGCGGTTGAGCAGCCTGGCGAAACCGCTCTGCGCCCCGTCCGATGGTGGTGTCGTCGTTGAAACCATGATGCCTCCGTCCTTGTACCCGAGGCATCATGACTTGTGTTAAATTAACGCGCAAGGTGTTAGCCGAGATTGGTCCGGTGTTATTTCGGCGCGACCTCGACCTCGATGCGGCTGCGGACCTCCTCGACGAGCTGCGCGGGCGCGTCCGAGTCGACGATGAGGCGGTCGTAGCCGGAGACGGGCGCGAGCCGGTGCAGTGCCGAGCGCGGCATCTTGCTGGAGTCCATGAGCAGCACCCTGGTCTGCGCGCTGGCGAGCATGGCCCGCTTGACCAGCACGATCTCCGGTTCCTGGTGGTAGGTCATCTCCGAGGTCATCGCCGAGGTGGACACGAACGCGATGTCCACGCTGATCCGTTCGATGGCTTCGAGGCACGGCATGCCGAGGAACGAGTCGTGGGTGCGCGAGTAGTCGCCGCCGATGCAGATGAGGCGGATCTCCTCGTTGTCCTTGAGCGCGTCGATGGTGCGCAGGTAGTTGGTGGCGACCGTCAGCGGCGAGACCTCGCGCAGCAGCTGCGCGACGGCCAGCGCGCTCGTCGAGTCGTCGAGCATCACCGACATGCCCGGCTCCACCAGCTCCTTCGCCCGTTTCGCGATGGCGTTCTTGGCCTCGACGTGGGCGTTGAGCCGGTACTCCGCGTTGCTCTCGAACACCGTCGACGGCTGGGCGGAGACGCCGCCCCGGAACTTGCGCAGCAGGCCGCGGCGCACCAGTTCGTCGATGTCGCGGTGCACGGTCATGTGGCTGACACCGGTGAGCTCCACCAGTTCGGTCACCTGCGCCGAGCCGTGATCGATCACGTAGTCGGTGATGCGCTGCTGCCGCATGGTGCGGGATCGCGCACTGCCGCCCGCCGGTGTCTCACTGCTCATGTGAACAAGGATCTCAGCATCCGACAGAGAACGCGCAACACGTCCGTGTCGCCGGGGCTCGGACATGTTCTCGTCGGTGGCTGTCCGCGGCGGGAGGCGCCCCGCCGCCACGCGCGTGGGGCTTCGCCGGGCGCGTCGAGTAGTCGCCACGGGTCGGCGGCTCTGCGGTCGCGTGCTGTCACCCCGTGGGCAGATTGAGCCTCAGCAGGCTCGTCCGCGTGCCGTCGACGCGGATCTCGGTGAGCGCGCAGTTCTCCAGCCGGGGCAGCACCACGCGGTACTCGCGCAGCGGGATGCCCAGCAGCAGGCACAGGGTCAGCCGCAGCAGCGTGTTGTGCGCGACGACCAGGACCGGCCCCGCCTCGGTCTCCGCGATGGCGCGCAGCGCGGCGGCGCCCCGCTCGGCGGCCTCACCCGGCGGCTCGGCACCCGGGAACGCCCCGGCCACCGGGTCGGCGGCGAACGCCTCGGCCGCCGCAGGGTCGTCGGCACGGACCTCCGCGAGCGTGCGGCCCTCCGCGATGCCGAAGTGCACCTCACGCAGGTCGCCGGCCACCGACGGCACCAGCCCGAGCGCCTTCGCCGAGGGCTCGGCGGTGCGCAGGGCCCTCGGCTGCGGCGAGCAGTACAGCGCCGCGGGCGGCTCGGCGAGCGTTCGCACGTGCTGGGCGAGCGCGTCGGCCTGCGCGGCCCCGCGCGCGGTCAGCGCGACGTCGCTCGTGCCCGCGTAGCGGTTCTCGGCATGCCATTCGGTCTCGCCGTGCCGGGCGAGCAGCAGGCGCACGCTCATCTCGCTCTCCTTCACATCGGGGCCGTGACAAGTCGCGGCCGTGGTGTTAATTTAACACGAACGATGTGAAGGGGGCTGGATCAGATGACACTCGCCGCGGTCGTCTTCGACCTCGACGGCGTCCTCGTGGACAGCGAACACCTCTGGGAGGAGAACTGGGTCGCCTACGCCGCCCGGCACGGCGTCCAGTGGACTCCCGGGGACACGGCGACGGTGCAGGGCATGAGCGCCCCCGAGTGGGCGGCCTACCTCGCGCGGCACAGCGGCACCTCCGAGAGCGTCGAGGAGGTCGAGCGGGCGGTGGTCGACGGCATGATCGAGGCCGTCGAGGCGGGCAAGGCCCCGCTGCTGCCCGGAGCGGCCGACATGGTCACCGAGGTCAGCGCGCGGGTGCCCGTCGCGCTCGCCTCGTCGGCCACCCGCAGGGTGATCGACGCCGTGCTTGCCACCTACGGCCTCACCGCCGAGTTCTCGGCCACGGTGTCCAGCGCCGAGGTGCCCAGGGGCAAGCCCAGCCCGGACGTCTACCTGGAGGCCGCCGCCCGGCTCGGGCACGCGGGCAGTGACTGCCTCGCCGTGGAGGACTCCAGCAACGGCATCCGGGCCGCCGCGGCCGCCGGGCTCACCGTGGTGGCGCTGCCCAACCGCACGTACCCGCCCAAGCCGGACGCGCTGGAGCTGGCCAGCGCCGTGGCGGGCACCAACGACGAGGCCCGCCGCACGCTGCTGGCCTATCTGGCAGGTGAACCCGTGACTTCGAAGGGGACGTCATGACCACCACGCTCACGCCGGCCGAGACGTTCAAGCGCGACTGGCTCGACGGCTTCGTCGGCGCCTACGGCCGCACGGTGCGCAAGGTGCCCGGCGCCTACGGCGTGGTCGGCAGGCACGTGCCGCGCCCGGGCAAGGTCGCGGTCGTCATCGGCGGCGGCTGCGGGCACTACCCGGCCTTCGCCGGGCTCGTCGGCCCCGGCCTGGCCGCGGGTGCGGTGGTCGGCGACGTCTTCACCAGTCCCAGCGCCGAGCAGGTCTACCGCACCGCGCGGGCCGCCGACGGCGGCGCCGGTGTGCTGTTCGCCTACGGCAACTACCAGGGCGACGTGCTGCACTTCGGGCTCGCCGCGCGCAGGCTGGCCGCCGAGGGCATCGACAGCAGGACCGTGCTCGTCACCGACGACATCGCGAGCGGGCCGCCCGAGGCACCGGAGGGCCGCAGGGGCGTGGCCGGGGACCTGCTGGTGTTCAAGGTCGCGGGCGCGGCGGCCGAGCGGGGCGACGACCTCGCCGCGGTACAGGCGGCCGCGGAGCTGGCCAACGCCCGGACCCGCACGTTCGGCGTCGCCTTCGACGGCTGCACGCTGCCCGGGGCCCGCGAGCCGCTGTTCACCGTCGCCGAGTCGCAGATGGAGGTGGGGCTCGGCATCCACGGCGAGCCGGGCGTGCGCACGGTCCCGCGGCTGTCGGCGACCGAACTGGCTGACGTCCTCGTCGACGGGTTGCTGCCCGAGCTTCCCGGCACCGACCGCAGGGTCGTCGCCGTGCTCAACGGCCTCGGCCGCACCAAGTACGAGGACATGTTCGCCACCTACGCCCGCATCCACCAGCGGCTGGCGGCCGAGGGGCTGAATCCGGTGCACGCCGAGGTCGGCGAGTTCGTCACCTCACTGGACATGGCGGGTGTGTCGCTGACGCTGCTTGAGCTGGACGACGAACTCGCCGAGCTGTACGCCGCGCCGTGCGACACGCCGGCGTTTCGCAGTGGCGGCGCCGTGCTCGATGCCGTCGAGCCGCACGTCACGACCGACGCGGCGCTCGCCACCGTCGACGGCGAGGCGGGCGAAGGCGTCGTCGACCGGGCGCTGACGGCGGCGCTGAGGAGCCTGGAGCACCACGAGGGGGAGCTGGGCAGGCTCGATGCCGTCGCGGCCGACGGTGACCACGGGCTCGGCATGACGAGGGGGATGCGCGCCGCGGTGGCCGCGGCCAGGCAGGTGCCGCCGGACGATCTCTCCGGCGCCCTGCTTGCCGCGGGCACCGCGTTCGCCGACGCGGCGGGTGGCGCGTCCGGTGCGTTGTACGGTGTGCTGCTCGCCGAGACGGGCGCGGGCCTGCGTGGGACCTGCCCGGACACGGCGACGCTGGCCGACGCCGTCGACGCGGCCGTGCGGGCGTTCACGGAGCTGGGCAGGGCCGAGCCGGGGGACAAGACGATGCTCGACGCGATCGAGCCGTTCCGGCAGGCGCTGCGCGAGCAGGCGCGAGCCGCGGCGAGCGTGGCGCAGGCCTGGCGGGTGGCCGCCGAGCGTGCGGCCAAGGCGGCCGAGGCCACCGCCGACCTGCTGCCCACGAGGGGCAGGGCGGCCCGGCTGGCCGAGCGGAGCAGGGGGCACGCCGATCCCGGGGCGACGTCGTTCGCCTTGCTCGTCACGGCCGTCGGAGAAACCCTCTAAACACATCCGGTTCAGAGAGGAACCACCAGTGCGGATACTCGCTGCGGGAGACGAATTCGTCGGTACGGACCTGCTGAAGGCGGCCGTGCGCGCGGAACTGGGCACCGAACCGGAGTTCGGTGAGCTGTCGCTGCCCTGGCCGGTGGTGCCGTTCGGCCCGGTCGGCGGCGTCAACGAGGCCAGCGGCACCGAGGATGAGGTCATCGAGGCGCTGGGCGGCGCCGAGGTCGCCGTCACGCAGATGGCACCGTTCACCAAGAAGGTCTTCGCCGCCGCGCCCGGGCTGAGGCTCGTCTCGGTGTGCCGGGGCGGACCGGTCAATGTGGACCTCACGGCGGCCACCGAGGCCGGGGTCGCCGTCACCTACGCGCCCGGCCGCAACGCCGCCGCGGCCGCCGAGTTCGCCATCGGCCTGTTGCTGGCGGCCCTGCGCCGCATCGCGACGTCGTCGGCGGAGCTGCTGGCGGGTACCTGGCGCGGTGACTACTACGCCTACGCCAACGCGGGCATCGAGCTGGAGGGCACCACGGTCGGCCTGGTCGGCCACGGCGCGATCGGCTCGCGGGTGGCGAGGGTGCTGGCCGCGTTCGGCGCGCACGTGCTGGTGGCCGACCCCTACGCCGACCCGGCGAAGGTGGCGGCCGACGGCGCCGAGCTCACCGGCCTCGACGACCTGCTGCGCCGCAGCTTCGCGGTGAGCCTGCACGCCCGGCTCACCGAGGAGACCCGGCACCTCATCGACGCGGACAAGCTCGCGCTGCTGCCCGAGGGGGCCGTGCTGGTCAACTCCGCGCGCGGCGGGCTGCTCGACTACGCGCCGCTCGCGGAGGCGCTGCGCTCCGGCAGGCTCGGCGCGCTCGCGCTCGACGTCTACGACGTGGAGCCGCCGCCGCCGGACTGGCCGCTGCGCGACGCGCCCAACGTGATCGCGACCCCGCACCTGGCAGGGGCCAGCAGGCAGACAGCCGACCGCGCGGCCGCGATCGTCGCCGCCGAGGTCGGCCGGTACGTGCGCGGCGAGGCGCTGGCCAACGTGGCCAACCCCGACGTGCTCGGGCGGTAGCCATGCGCGGGATCATCGGTGTCGACATCGGCACGTCGCTGACGAAGGCCGTGGTGTTCGACGAGGCGGGCGCCTCGATCGCGCAGGCGTGCACGCCGTCGAAGGTGCACCACCTGCCGAAAGGTGCCGTCGAGCAGGACTTCGAGCAGGTGCTCGGCACCGTCGCCACCGTGGTCAGGGACGTCGCCGCGCAGCTCGACGGCCCCGTCGAGGCGCTGGCGCTCACCGGGCAGGGCGACGGCGTGTGGCTGCGCGACGAGGCGGGCTACCCGGTGCGGCCCGCCATCTCCTGGCTGGACGGCAGGGCCAACGCGCTGCTCACCGAGTGGCAGGCCAGCGGCGTCACGCGGGAGGTGTTCCGCCGCACCGGATCCGGAATGTTCCCCGGCTGTGCCGCCGCCATCCTGTCCTACCTGGACACTCACGAGCCGGACGTGCTCGACCGGGCCGCCGTGGCGGGCTACTGCGTGGACGCCGTCGTGCAACGGCTCACCGGCGAGATCACCGTGGACATCTCCGATGCCTCGCTGCCGTTCGTCGACCCGGTGACCCGGCGCTACGACGAGCAGGCCATCGCCGCGTGCGGGCTCACCCACCGCCGGGGGCTGCTCGCCGAGCCCGCGCCACCGAAGACGGTGTTCCGGCTGGGAGCCGCCGGCGCCGCGCTGCTGGGCCTTCCGGAGGGCCTGCCCGTCACGGCGGGGCCGTTCGACCTGCCCGCGTGCGCGATCGGTGCGGGGGTCCGCGAGCCGGGCGACGGCATCCTCACCGCGGGCACCACGCTCGCCTGCCAGGTGCTCACGCGCGACCCGACGTTCGACCCCGAGGGCGAGCCTGCCGGGATGTTCCTGTGCACCCCGAACGAGGCCGACTACCTGCGGGCCATGCCCGCGATGGTGGGCACGGCGGGCCTCGACTGGGCGTGCAGGCTGCTCGGCATCGAGGTGACCGACATCGGGCCGCTGCTCGCGGCGAGCGCGCCCGGCGCGAACGGCGTGCGGGCGCTGCCGTTCCTGTCCTCGTCCGGGGAGCGGGCGCCGTTCGTGGACGCCGCCGCCCGTGCGCAGTTCAGCGGGCTCAGCCTGGAGAGCTCGCGTGCGGACGTGGTGCGCGCGCTGTGCGAGTCGATCGCCTTCGCGGCGCGGCACTGCTTCGAGGCCGCAGGGCTGTCCGGCACGCTCTACGCGTGTGGCGGCGGCGTGCGCTCGCCCGAGTGGACGCAGATCTTCGCCGACGTGCTCGGCCGCCCGATCGTCATTCCCGGCGATCCGGGCGTGGGTGCCCGCGGCGCCGTGCTCGTCGCGGGAGAGGCGCTGGGCGAGCCGTTCGACGTGGACCTGTGGGCGGGCAACTCGCGTACCGTCGAGGTCGTGCCCGCCAATGTGGAGCACTACGAGCGTGGCTATGCCGAGTACCAGACGTCGCTGAACGCGGCCCGAGATCACTGGACGTTGTGAATGCTGCTTGCCGAGGAACGCGAGGCCGTCTGCGACTACGCCCGGCGCATGGTGGCCGACGGTCTCGTGGTGGGCACGTCGGGCAACGTGTCCGCACGCGCGGGTGAGCTGGTCGCCGTCACCCCGACCGGGGTCGACTACGACACACTGACTCCCGGCGACATCCCGGTCGTCGACCTTGCCGGTTCCACAGTGGATGGATCGCTGCGGCCGACGAGCGAGCTGCCCATGCACCTCGCCGTGTACGGCAAGGCCGAGGACCCGGACGGACACGAGATCGGGGCCGTGGTGCACACCCATTCGGTGCACGCCACGGCGGTGTCCACTGTGGCCGCCGAGGTGCCGCCGATCCACTATCTGGTGGCACTGATCGGGCCCTCGGTGCGGGTCGCGCCCTACGCCACCTACGGCACCGGGGAGCTGGCGGCGTCGATGCTCTCCGCGCTGGAGGGCAGGCGGGGCTGCCTGCTGGGCAACCACGGCACGGTCACCTACGGCGCGACGCTGCACGACGCGTACCACCGGGCGAGCCAGCTGGAATGGCTGTGCCAGGTGTGGCTCGCCGCGCGCGCGGCCGGCGAGCCGAGGCTGTTGCCGAGGCCCGAGATCGAGCACGTGGTGGACAAGCTGCGCGGCTACGGTCAGAAGTAACGGCCCTTCGTCCTTTGCGGATCGCGGGTGAGAGCGGCGTAACGCGGGGTAAACGGCAGCTTGGTAACGCCGAGCTGCCGATTCGGCGCTCAGCGTGCACTATTTCCGGGTGAACTCGGACGCTGTCGAACAGAGATCGCTGCCCGTCGACTTTCCCGTTCACGGGGTCGGACCGCAGTTCCAGGGCGCTCGCTGGGTCGATTTCTTCGAGGGACTGCCCGGAGAGGCGCCGTGGGCGTTGTGGCTCGGCCATCGTGAACGCGACTCGGAGCACGGTGTGCGCGTCGGGAGCCTGCCTCGCCGCCGGTACGCCGACGCGATGTGTCCCGGCGGGGGCGACCCGCTCGCCGAGGTGGCGTTCAGCGGTGCGTTCGGGCTGGTCAACCTGACCCTTCCGGACAGTTCCGTGCCGCGGCCGGACGGGCTCATTCCCGCGCTGGTGGAGCATGCCGAGCGCCAGGCGAAGCTGCATCGCGACTGGGCCAGGGTCGGCTGGGACGTCGACGGCACCCGCGTGGGGGCCAGGGTGTGGCGCTTCGCCGGGGCGTGGGCGGGTTTCACGGACGCGCTGGAGGAGACCTACGTGGTCGCCGTCGGCATCGGTGTCGAGCCGGAGGGGCTGCGGCTCGACAGGGTCACCGGCACCGCCGCCTACGGCATCGACTTCGGTGCCCCGCTGAGCCTCGTCGAGCTGGGCCGGTACAAGAGCACCCGTCCGGACACGTGGCTGCCCCCGCCGCAGCGGGACGCGTTCCACCCGGACCAGCTCGCGCGGATGCCGTCGACCGCGAGCTGAGGCATCGATCCAGGGCCACGGCCCCCGCTTGGCTCTAGTGATGTGGATCACTGACCAGCTACAGTGCCGCCATGGCAGCCACCGACGAGAACGAAGGCGGGCGCACGCAGAGCGTCACGCAGGCGTTACTGTCCGGAAGTACCTATCGTGGGCTGGCGGAACAGAAGCTGTCGCCTGCGGAGGAACGGTTCGAGCGAGCGCGGCGCACGGTCGGCTTCGTGCTCGCGCCCCTGGTGACGATCGTCTTCCTGTTCGTGCCGACCGCGCTCGATCCCGCGCAGCAGAAGCTCGCCGCCGTGCTGCTCGGTGTGGTGGTGCTGTGGGTGTGCGAACCGGTGCCCATCCCGATCGGTGGGCTCATCGGCGTCTCCGCGATCGTGGTGCTGGGCGTGCTGCCTGTCGACGACGTGCTGGCGCCGTTCGGCTCGTCGACGGTGTTCGTGTTCATCGGCGCGTTCATCCTCGCCCAGGCCATGTTGCGGCACGGGCTGGCGCGGCGCTTCGCGTTCCGCATACTCGCCGCGCCCGGCGTGGGGCGCAGCACGTGGCGGGTGATCGTCGCGCTGGGCTTCGTGACCTGCGTGCTGTCGGCGTTCATCTCCAACACGGCGACGGTCGCGATGCTGCTGCCCACCGCGGTCGGGCTGCTGTCGGTGATCGCCGAGCTGGTGCGCGCCCAGACGCCGGAGGGGAAGGACTTCGATCCGCTGCGGCTGCGGATCGGCATCGCGCTGATGCTCGTGCTCGCCTACGGCGCCAGTGTCGGCGGTCTGCTCACGCCCATCGGCTCGCCGCCCAACCTCATCGGCAGGGAGCTGATCGCGGAGGCGACGGGCGAGGAGATCTCGTTCCTGCAGTGGACGGTGACGGCGCTGCCGATCTGTGCGCTGATGTTCGTGGTGCTGGTCGCGGCGCTGATCCTGCTCAACCGGCCCGAGATCAAGCGGCTCACGGGCGTGGAGGAGTACGTGGCGGCGGAGCGCGCGAAGCTGGGCAAGCTGTCGCGGGCGGAGTGGAACACCCTCATCGCGTTCGGCGTCACCGTGACCCTGTGGATCGTGCCCGGCATCGTGGCACTGGTGGCGGGCAACGACTCGGCCGCCTACGAGGCGGTCAGCGACCGGCTCGACGAGGGCATCGTCGCCGTCATCGGTGCGGCGCTGCTGTTCGCGTTGCCGACCAACTGGCGGGAGCGGCGGTTCACCCTCACGTGGTCGGAGGCGGCGAGGATCGACTGGGGCACGATCCTGCTGTTCGGCACCGGCATCATCTTCGGTTCCCTGCTGTCGGACACCGAGCTGGCACAGCGGGTCGGCAACGGGCTGGCGAACGCGTTCGGGCTGACGAGCACCGTGGCGCTCATCGTGTTCGCGGTGCTGCTGGCGATCGTGGTGTCGGAGACGACGTCCAACACGGCGTCGGCGGCCGTGGTGGTGCCGATCGTGATCCCGATCGCGGCGTCGGCGGGCATCGATCCGTTCGTCCCGGCGCTGGCGGCGACCTTCGCGGCCTCGTTCGGCTTCATGCTGCCGGTGTCGACGCCACAGAACGCGATCGTCTACGGCTCCGGCGCGGTGCCGATCACGAAGATGATCCGTTCGGGCTCGGTGTTCGACGTGGCGGGCGCGGTGCTGATCATGCTGCTGATCCCGCTCATGGTCGCGGCGGTGGGCCTGGGCTGACCCGCGAGTCCTGCGCTCAGGCCCGCGAGTCCTGCGCTCAGGCCCGCGAGTCCTGCGCTCAGGCCCGCGAGTTCTGCGCTCGGGCCCGCGAGTTCTGCGTTCAGGTCCGTCGTGCGGACCCGGCATCGCGGGTCTTTCGCCTCAGGCGCGCACCGGCCGCGGCGGTGCACCATCGACGCACGTCCGGCGGTGGGTCCTGCCGCCGGAAGGAGGTGCGGCCATGTACAAGGCGGCGGCGTTGCTCGCGTGGGTGCTCGGGCTCGGCTTCGGCGTGCCCGGTGTCGTGGCCATCTGGCATTTCGCTCGCGATGGTGCCGTGTGGACACTGCTGGGACTGCCGACGTACGGCCACGGGCCGTTCGAGGCGATCGGGCTGCCCACCTCCATCCCGTTGCTCGCGGCGTTCGTCGTGGTGTGCGTTGCCGAGGTCGTCACGGGCGGTCTGCTGTGGGCGGGGCGACGATCCGGGGTCGTGCTGTCGTTCGCCGTGGTGCCGTTCGAGCTGGCCTTCTGGATCGGCTTCGCGCTGCCCTTCGGCCCGCCGGTGGGACTGCTTCGTGTCGTGCTGGTGCTGCTCGGCCTGCGCGCCGGCGCCGGACGCAACGCATCCCCAGGCGCTTCAGTGCACACTTCGGCTGGTGCGGCGGGAACGACTCAGCGCCAGCCCACCGAGGGCCATGCCGAGCAGCCCTAGCGCCACGGCGGCGACGGCGCCGGCGAGACCGTTGCCGGTGCCGTAGCCGCCGGCGGCGTTGGCGCCATGCAGTCCGCCGACGACCACGCTGAGCAGTCCAAGAGCGGTGGCCACGATGACCCCGGCTCGCCCGGTGCCGGTGCGGCGAGAACGAGCCACCGCCAGGCCGCCGACGATCACGCCAATGAGCCCCAGGACGGCGGCCGCGGTGGGCACGGTTCGCCCGACACCGAGTTCGTAACCGGCGGCAACGGAAAACGGCGTGGCCGCCGGTGCGGCGAGCGTGTGCAGGACGAGCATGGTCGGTCCTTTCGTCGGAGGACGGGTAGCCACTGAACGCAGGTCATCGTCGCGCCGGGTGCCCCGCCTGTCCTCCGCCGGCGGGCGGGAACGGGGTACGAAGCTCGGCGTAGCAGGCCGGTACGCAACCGCGCTCGCCGACGTAGGCGGCCGCGCCTCTGGTGGGAGCCGGGTCCGCGCGGAGAGCTCTAGGATCACCAGATGCAGCACCGCATCCCGTTGCTCCGCCTGCCTGCCTGGGCGCAGGACGTGCTGCTGGCGGCGTTCGTCACCGTGATGCAGGTGCAGGGCACGGTCGTGCGTAACAGCGGGGAACCCGAACTGGTGCTGCGTCCCCTCGCCGACCTCGGCTACCTGGGATACGTCCTGCTGGTCGTCAGCGGCGCGGTCGTGGCTGTGCGCCGCCGCTGGCCGGTCGCGGTGTTCGGCGTCACCGCGCTGGCGAGCGTGGTGTACTACGTCCTCGACTTCCCGGACGGACCCGGATGGCTCGGGCTGTTCGTCGCCATCTACACCCTCACCGCCCTCGGCGACGGACGCCGCTCGCTGGCGGCGGCCGGGGCAGGAATCGCTGCACTGGCCACGTGCTGGCTGATCGCCGCCGCCGACATCGAACCACCAGCCGCCATCGGCTGGGTGTTCTTCCGGATCGGCGCTTCGGTCATGAGCGCCACCCTCGGCGAGAGTGTCCGTTCGCGGAGGTTCATCGCGGCCGAAGCGCTCGAGCGCGCCGAGCTGGCTGAACGAACCCGTGACGAGGAAGCCCGCGCGAGGGTCGACGAGGAGCGGCTCAGGATCGCGCGGGAGGTCCACGACACCGTCGCGCACGCCATCGCCGTCATCAACGTCCAGTCCGGCGTCACCGCCCACGTGCTCGACAAGCGGCCGGACCCTGCCCGCGAGACCTTGGAAGCCATCGAGCAGACCAGCTCCCAGGCGTTGCGGGAGATGCGGACCATCCTCGGCGTGCTGCGTGACGACAACGAGGGCCGCGTCCCGCACCCCGGCCTTGGGCAGATCGACGAGCTGACCGCCACGGCGCGCGAAGCCGGGCTCGACCTCGACCTGGAGGCCGGTTCGCCGCCGCCGTCGGTGCCCAGTGCGATCAGCAGTGCCGTGTACCGGATCCTGCAGGAGTCGATCACCAACGTGATTCGCCACGTCGGCCCGACCCGGGTCACGGTGGCGCTGGACTACGGCGCCGACAGCGTGGAGGTCCGCGTGCGAGACGAGGGCCGACGAGGAGGGCCGGGAGACGACGAAGCAGCGCCCGGGCTCGCAGGCCGGGACAGGCCCGGACGCGGGATACTGGGAATGCGTGAACGGTGCCGACTCCTGGGCGGAGACCTCGACGCGGGCCCGCTCCCGGGCGGAGGGTTCGCGGTCACCGCCCGACTGCCCCTGGCCCCCAGCGGAACGGCGAACGCATGAGCACCACGACAGGCGCGTCGAGCGGCGCCGCTCCCATCAAGGTCCTGCTCGTCGACGACGAGCGGCTGGTGCGTTCCGGCTTCCGGCTCCTGCTCGACGTCGAGGACGACATCACGGTGGTCGGCGAGGCCACCAACGGCGCCGAAGCCGTGGAACAGGCCCGGGCCACGCGCCCCGACGTCGTGCTCATGGACATCCGCATGCCGGTGATGGACGGCATCCAGGCGACCAGAGAGATCGCCGCCACGAAGGGCCTGCATCAGGTCCGCACCCTCATTCTCACCACTTACGACACCGACGCCTACGTGTTCGAGGGCCTGCAGGCCGGCGCCAGCGGGTTCCTGCTCAAGGACGCGGGCCCGGCCGAGCTTTTGCACGGCATCCGCGTCATCGCCGCCGGAGACGCCCTGCTCGCGCCACGCATCACCCGCCGCCTCATCGCCCAGTTCACCACTCGCCGAACGGCCGACAAGGCCGCCGAGCAGCGGCTCGCCGTGCTCACCGACCGGGAACGGGAGGTGCTGGCGCTGGTCGGTCAGGGCATGAGCAACGACGAGATCGGCGCCGAACTCGTCCTCAGCCCCGCCACCGCCCGCACCCACGTCAGCCATGCCATGGTCAAGCTCGGTGCCCGCGACCGCGCGCAGCTGGTCGTCATCGCCTACCAAACAGGACTGGTCGCTCCGTAGGCCGGGCCACCTGGTCGCTAGAACTGGTAGTACAAAAACGGGCTGAAGGTTCCGGTCGCCACGAGGATCGCGGCGTAGGCGAGGCCCACCGTCATGATGCCGACCCGCAGCACGGCGGCAGGCCTGCTCCGCGCCGACTCCAGCAGGGGACCCGTCACCGGATGGGCGGGCAGGACGAAGATCGCCAGCGCCGCCAGCAGGATCACCAGCCGTTGGTTGGTGAGCGCGGCCTCCACCACGTCGGTCAGCCCGTCGAAGTCGGGGAGCAGCATGTGGCCGAGCATCGTGAATGCGTGGCCGAGGTCGGGGGAGCGGAAGAACACCCAGCCGAACACGGCCAGCACCAGCGTGAGCGCCCGCCGCGCGATGCGGGCGCGGAGCTCGTCCGGCGTGCGGTCCCAGCCTGTGGCGCGCTCGATGATGAGCAGCGCGCCGTGGTAGACGCCCCACACGACGAACGTCCAGGCGGCGCCGTGCCAGAACCCCGTGAGCACGAAGACGATGGACAGGTTGCGGTACGTCTTGCGGGCGCCGGCTCGGTTGCCGCCGAGCGGGATGTAGACGTAGTCACGGAACCAGCGCGACAGCGACATGTGCCAGCGCCGCCAGAACTCCGTGATCGTCACCGACGAGTACGGCCGCGCGAAGTTCTCCGGCAGCCGGAACCCCAGCATGCGGCCCAGGCCGATGGCCATGTCGGAGTAGCCGGAGAAGTCGAAGTACAGCTGCAGCGTGTAGCCGATGGCGCCCAGCCACGCGATCGCGAACGTCATCTCGTCGGCAGGCGTCGCGAAGCACGCGTCCACCATGGGCGCCAGCGAGTCGGCGATGACGGCCTTCTTGCACAGGCCGAGCGCGAACCGGGGGAATCCGGCGGCGATGTCGTCCAGGCGGTGGGAACGGTGCTGGGGCAGCTGGTCGGCGATCTCCCGGTAACGCACGATCGGGCCGGCCGCCAGCTGCGGGAACATCGAGATGTAGGTCGCGAACGACACCGGGTTGCGCAGCGCGTGCCGCTCGCCCCGGTAGATGTCGACCACGTACGAGATGTGGTGGAACGTGAAGAACGAGATGCCGATGGGCAGCGCCAGCTCGGCGATGGGGAAGTCGCCGCCGAACAGCTGCGCGAACCAGGCGATCTGCTCGGTCGCGAACCCCGCGTACTTCCACACCAGCAGGATCGAGAGGTCGAACGCGATGACGCCGATGAGCAGCCAGCGGCGGCGCGGGGCGGGCCGCAGGCCCCACTCGTCGGGTTCCAGCCCCGGCCCGGCCGCGAAGTTGACGACCATGCACGCGAGCAGCAGCAGCGTGAACGCCCCGGCGCCGGTGGCGTAGAAGATCAGGCTGCCGACGGCGACGATGCCGTTGCGCCAGCTGCGGGGGCACACCAGCACCGCGAGCAGCACCGCGGGCATGAAGTACCACAGGAACAGCGGCGAGACGAACGACATCCGGTGGGCCCCCTGGTCACGGTCAGCATCGTGACCCTAGCCGAGCGCGCTACGCGACGGAGCCGATACCGAACCCGAGTGGCCTTCGCCATTCACCCGGTCCAGACGACACGAACGGAGCCGTTCACCCCGCAAAAGCGGGAGCGAGGGACCTTTACTCTCGTTTTGTGGGAGTAAACCTCCCCTGCTCCCGCGCGGGCGGGAGGAGCGGGGTGCGGTCAGACGCGGCCGGTGGTACGGCGGCGCCGGGCGACCTCGGCCAGCAGGACCGCCGCGGCCACGGAGGCGTTGAGCGACTCCACGCCGGGGGCCATCGGGATCGACACCGTCACGTCGCACGTCTCCCGCACCAGGCGCGAGAGCCCGCGGCCCTCGGAGCCGACCACCACGACCAGCGGATCGGTGGCCATGTCGAGCGAGTCGACGGTCATCGGGGCGTCGGCGTCGAGCCCGGCGATCATCAGGCCGTCGTCCGCCCACGCGCGCAGCTGCCGCGTGAGGTTGGTGGCCATCGCGACCGGAAGCTTCGCCGCCGCGCCCGCGCTGGTGCGCCAGGCGACCGCCGTCATCCCGGCGCTGCGCCTGCTGGGCAGCAGCACGCCGTTGGCGCCGAACGCGGCCGCCGAACGGATCACCGCGCCGAGGTTGCGCGGGTCGGTCACGCCGTCCAGCGCCACGAGCAGCGGCGCGTCACCCGCGTTGCGCGCGATCTCGAGCAGATCATCCGGATGGGTGTACTCGAACGGCGGAACCTGCAGTCCCAGCCCCTGGTGCACCGCGTTGCCCGTCTTGCGGTCCAGCTCGTCGCGCGGCACCTCCAGGATCGAGATGCCCCGGTCGGCGGCCATCCGCACGGCCTCCTTCACCCGGTCGTCGGCGTCGATGTTCAGCGCGACGTACAGGGCCGTGCCCGGCACCTCCGCCCGCAGCGCCTCCACGACCGGGTTGCGACCCGCGATGACCTCCGGACCCTCGGCGGCCTTCTTGGCGGCGGTGCGCTTCTTCTCGTTGCGCGCGGCAGCGGCGGCCGCCCTGCGCTGCGCGGGATGCCCCGGCCGCTGCTCGGCCTTCGGCGTCGGGCCCTTGCCTTCGAGCCCCTTGCGCCGCTGGCCACCCGAGCCGACCACCTGGCCCTTCTTGGTGCCCTGCTTACGGATGGCGCCTCGGCGCCGCGAATTGCCTGCCATACCTCAGTCTCTTACTGTCCACAGGGGACCGTTGGGCGTGTCCTCGACGGCGATGCCGGCCTCGACGAGCTGGTCGCGGATGGCGTCCGCCTGCGCGAAGTCCCGTTCGGCGCGGGCCTGCTGGCGGCGGGCCAGGAGGGTCTCGACGAGCGAGCCGAGCGCCTTCGCCTCCACACCGGAGCTCTCCGCCCAGCGCTGCGACAGCGGATCGATGCCGAGCACGTCGGTCATCGCCCGCACCGTCTCGGCCAGCTCCCGCGCCTTCGCGGCGTCGCCCGCGTCGAGGGCGGCGTTGCCGTCGCGGACCGTGTTGTGCAGCACGGCGAACGCCTGCGGCGTGCCGAGGTCGTCGTCGAGGGCCGCGGCGAACTCCCCGGGGACCGTGCCGATGCGGACCGCGTCCGTGCCGGCCGCCGCCCGCCGCAGGAACTGCTCGACCCTGCGGTAGCCCTGCGCCGACTCGGTCACCGCCTCGTCCGAGTACTCGATGGTCGAGCGGTAGTGCGGCTGGATCAGGTAGTACCGCAGCTCCACCGCCCGGAACCGGCGCAGCATCTGCGGGATCGACACGACGTTGCCCAGCGACTTCGACATCTTCTCGCCGGAGAGCGTCACCCACGCGTTGTGCAGCCAGAACCGGGCGAAGCCGTCGCCCGCGGCCCGCGACTGCGCCCGCTCGTTCTCATGGTGCGGGAACACCAGGTCGACGCCGCCGCCGTGGATGTCGAACTCCTCCCCGAGGTAGTTCGTCGCCATCGCCGAGCACTCCAGGTGCCAGCCGGGCCTGCCGTGCCCCCACGGCGTCGGCCACGACGGCTCACCCGGCTTGCCGCCCTTCCACAGCGTGAAGTCGCGCGGGTCACGCTTGCCCTCGGCCTGCGACTCGCCCTGCTGGACCTCCTCCAGCCGTTGCCCGGACAGGGCGCCGTAGCCGGGAAACGACGTCACCGAGAAGTACACGTCGCCGCCCGCCGCGTAGGCGTGCCCCTTGTCGATCAGCCGCTGCATCAGCTCGATCATCTGCGTGATGTGGCCGGTCGCGCGCGGCGCGATCGACGGCGGCAGGCAGCCCAGCGCGTCGTAGGCCTCCTCGAACGCGCGTTCGTGGGTCGCCGCCCACTCCCACCACGGCCTGCCCGCGTCGGCGGCCTTGGTGAGGATCTTGTCGTCGATGTCGGTGACGTTGCGCACCATCCGCACGTCAAGTCCATTGTGGACCAGCCAGCGCCGGAGGACGTCGTAGTTCAGCGCGCCCCGGACGTGCCCGATGTGCGGGATGCCCTGCACCGTGGCCCCACACACGTACATGGACGCCGTTCCGTCGCGCGCGGGCCGGAACTCCCGCACGTCCCTGGTCTCGGTGTCGAAAAGATGAAGGGCCACACCCGAAATGGTACGGGTCAGAGCACGGCGTGCTCGCGCAGGGCGGTCAGCAGGCCGTCGGTCCGCTCGGCGGTCGGCAGCGGCTCGACCAGCGCGAACGGGCAGCCCAGCTCGCGGGCTCCGCCGTCGGCCGACCTGCTGTCACCGACCATGAGGGTGCGCTCCGGTGCCGTGCCCAGCCGGTCGAGCAGCATCCGGAAGATCGCCGGGTCCGGTTTGATGGCCCCCACCTCGAACGACAGCACGAAGTCGTCGACATAGGTGTCGAGCCCGCGCTCGGCGAACGCGGGCCGGATGTCGAAGGCGATGTTGCTCAGCACCCCCACGCGCACACCCCGGTCGGCGAGTGTCTTGAGCACCGGCTCCGTGTCCGGGTAGGGCGTCCACTCCGCGGGGTCGATCAGCCGGTTGTACAGCGCCTTCGCCTGCTCGACCTGCGGGATCCCGGACTGCCGCAGCACCTCCAGGTAGACCTTCCGGTGCAGCCCGGGGTCGAGGTCGCGGTTCTCCCACGCGTGCTGGAGTTCGCCCTCGAGCTCCACGACCTGGGTCACCGGCGCCGTCATCCTGCGCATCAGCTCGGCCTGCGCCTCGATGTCGAGCGGATCGCCCTCGTGGTCGGTCAGGTCGTCCAGCCACGTCTCGTCCTGTTCCAGCCGGAACAGCGTGCCGGAGAAGTCGAACATCACGGCCTGGATCGTCACGGGAACCAGGCTACCGAGTCGTCAGCAGCAGGGCCGTCGCGATCGCGGCGATGCCCTCGCCACGCCCGGTCAGCCCGAGCCCGTCGGTGGTGGTCCCGGACACGCTCACCGGCCCGCCCGCGGCCTCGCTGAGCACGCGCTGCGCCTCGTCGCGGCGCGTTCCGATCCTCGGCGCGTTGCCCACCACCTGCACCACGGCGTTGCCGAGCCGGAATCCGGCCTCCTCGACGCGCCTGCGCGCCTCGGCGAGCAGCTCCGCGCCGTGGGCGCCTGCCCAGCGCGGGTCACCGGTGCCGAAGACGGCTCCCAGATCCCCGAGACCGGCGGCCGACAGCAGCGCGTCACACAGGGCATGCGAGGCGACGTCACCATCCGAATGGCCGGCGCAGCCGTCGACGCCCTCCCACAGCAGCCCCGCGACCCAGCAGTCCCGCCCGGGTTCGATGGGGTGCACGTCGATGCCCTGGCCGATCCTCACGGGGTGCCCTCCGCGGTGAGCAGCGCCTCCACGACAGCCAGGTCGAACGGGGTCGCCAGCCGCATGCCGTGCGGATGGCCGGTGACGGTGTGCACCTCCGCGCCCAGCTCGGCGAGCGGGTCGGCCGAGTGCGCACCGAGCAGCACCTTGGCGAGGAAGGCCTGCGGAGCCTGGACCGAGCGCAGCCCCCCGCGATCGCGGGTGCCGCGGATGACGTCGTCGGAGTCGACGACCTTGATGGTGTCCGTGACCGGCTCGACGGGGACGGCCGCGACGGCCCCCGCCCGCACCTCCTCGACGACGGCACGGATGGTCGTGGCCGGGGTGAACGGCCTCGCCGGGTCGTGCACGAGCACGACGTCCGACGGCTGCGCAGCGCTCGCCGTGAGCGCCGACCGCACCGAATCGGCGCGGCCGGCGGCCCCGGCGACAACCTGCGCCCGCGTGTCCCCGGCCGGCTCGACGGCCTCCGAGTACGCGGCTTTGTGCCGTGCCGGACCTGCCACCACGACCCGGTCCACCACCCCGGATCTCAGCAGGCCGCGCACGGCATGCGACAGCAGCGGCTCACCCCGGAACCGGAGCAGTGCTCCGGAATGGTGCTCGTCCCGATCGCCGAGGGGAACCAGTGCGATGACGTTCAGAGTTGCTAGACCGCCGCGGTTTCCAGGACCTCGTCGAGAAGCACCTCGGCCTTGCCCTCGTCGGTGCCCTCGGCTAGCGCCAGCTCACTCACCAGTATCTGCCGCGCCTTGGCCAGCATCCGCTTCTCACCTGCGGAAAGGCCACGGTCCTTCTCACGCCGCCAGAGGTCGCGCACCACTTCGGCCACCTTGTTCACATCGCCGGAGGCGAGCTTCTCCAGGTTGGCCTTGTACCGACGGGACCAGTTCGTGGGCTCGTCGGTGTGCGGAGCCCGCAGCACGTCGAAAACGCGGTTCAGTCCGTCCTGGCCCACGACATCACGCACGCCGACGATCTCGGCGTTGTCTGCGGGAACGCGAACCGTGAGATCACCCTGCGCGACTTTGAGGACGAGGTACTGCTTCTCCTCGCCCTTGATCACGCGTGTCTCGATCGCTTCGATGAGTGCGGCACCGTGGTGCGGGTAGACGACGGTCTCTCCGACCTTGAAAACCATGTGTCCTCTGCCCCTTTCGCTGTATCAAGCTTAGCACGGAGCCTCAAGGTGCAACCAGCCACCCGCACTCGTCCTCGCAGGTCAGTGGCCTGATGAGCCGGGCGCCGGGGGTTGACAAACCGGCAATTCGCGTACTCACGCAGGTGGGGCGGCGATACGATTCCCGCGGGCTGTAAAATCCACTGTGGACTATTTCCCGTGGCCGGAGGTGAGCGGCGCCACCGGAGACGGCTACCACGTGCCGGGGCCGATGGGGCAGCGGGATAGTCTGCGCGGCAGGGCATGACCCTAGGTAGGAAGGACTCGAGAAGTGAAACGTCGCATGCTGGGCGCGGCCGTGCTCGGCCTCGGTGCCGCGTTGTTCCTCACGGGATGCGGGGCCGGTCAGATCACACAGACGGACACCCAGGCGGCGGCGATCAACGGGGCCAACGCGCAGTCCGGCAACATCGCCATTCGCGACGCCGAGCTCGCCTACCCGGAGGGCACCCAGCCCGCCGCCTACGTCCAGGGCGCCAACGCCGAGGTGATGCTGAGCATCGTCAACCAGGGCGGCACCAACGACCAGCTGGTGTCGGTGAGCTCCCCGGCCGCGTCCGGCGTCTCCGTCACGGGCGACCGTGCCGTGCCCGCCGACTCGACGCTCGTGGTCGGCCCGGCGGCACCCGGTCTGGACAACCGCCTGCACGCCGAGATCGTCCTGGAAGGACTGAAGCGGCAGGTGCGCCCCGGACAGACCGTGGATGCCACGTTCACGTTCCGTGACGCGGGCCCGGTGGAGGTCGAGCTGCCGATCTCGGCGCCGGACGAGCCACGGGAGTCGGAGGAGGGCCACGAGGCCGAAGGCGGTCACTGAGGCCTTCGAGCCCGCTACGCGCTGTCGGGGGTTGCGGCTACGGTCGGCGCGTGGCGAAGAAGGCAACGACGAGCTACCGGTGTGCCGAGTGCGGCATCGAGGTCGCGAAGTGGGTGGGCCGCTGCCCCGAGTGCCAGGCGTGGGGCACCATCGAGGAACGTGGCGAAGGGCGCCCGGCGCTCGCCCGGGTGGCGGCCGGTGCGCCGAGCGCGCCCGCGCGGCCGATCGCCCAGGTGGACATCGAGACGTCCCGCGCGCGCCAGACAGGGGTCTCGGAACTCGATCGCGTGCTCGGGGGCGGCCTCGTCCCCGGGGTCGTGGTCCTGCTGGCCGGTGAGCCCGGGGTCGGCAAGTCGACCCTGCTGCTGGAGGTCGCCTACCAGTGGGCCGCCGGAGCCGACAGCGCGGCCCTGTACGTGACCGGAGAGGAGTCCGCCGGACAGGTCCGGCTGCGGGCCGAGCGCACCGGCAACGTCCACGAGCGGATGTTCCTGGCCGCCGAGAGCGACCTGTCGGCCGTGCTCGGCCACGTCGACGACGTCAAGCCGGGCCTGCTCATCGTCGACTCCGTGCAGACCATGACGTCGCCGCAGGCGGAGGGCGCTCCTGGCGGCGTGACCCAGGTGCGGGCCGTGGCCGCGGGCCTCGTGGCGCTCGCCAAGGAGCGCGGCCTTCCCGTGGTGCTGGTGGGGCATGTCACCAAGGACGGCTCCGTGGCCGGGCCGCGCGTGCTGGAGCATCTCGTCGACGTCGTGCTCCAGTTCGAGGGCGACCGCCACTCGACGTTGCGCATGGTGCGCGGCGTGAAGAACCGCTTCGGCGCCGCCGACGAGATCGGCTGCTTCGAACTGCGCGACGACGGCATCGTCGGCGTTCCCGACCCGTCCGGGCTGTTCCTCAACCGGCACACCGAGGCGGTGGCGGGCACGGCCGTGACGGTCACCGTCGAGGGCAAACGCCCGCTGCTGTGCGAGGTGCAGGCACTCGTGGGCGACTCGGCGCTGCCGCAGCCGAGGCGGGCCGTGAGCGGCCTCGACTCCGCGCGGGTGAGCATGGTGCTCGCCGTGCTCGAGAAGCGCGCCGACACGCAGTTCAAGGGCAAGGACGTCTACACGGCCACGGTCGGCGGGATGAAGGTCACCGAACCCGCCGTCGACCTGGCGGTGGCCCTGGCCGTGCGGTCGGCGTGCGAGGACGTCGCCCTGTCACCGCGGCTCGTGGCGATCGGCGAGGTGGGCCTTGCCGGCGAGGTGCGCAGGGTCACCGGCGTCGGCAGGCGCCTGGCGGAGGCCGTGCGGCTGGGCTTCACCCACGCCCTCGTGCCCCCGGACCCCGGCCCGCTGCCTGACGGTATCAAGACCCTCGAGGTGAGCGACCTGAGCCGCGCCCTGTACGCCGTGCAGTACGTGCCGATGGACTGACGGGGCCGGGATGTCCCCCGACGACACCCCGGACCCGTGCTGACGTCCCGGTCGCGGATGTGACGCGACCGGGACGGCCTGATGTCGGAGTCCGGGGCATTTTGTGGCGCAGCTCACACAGGCTACTGGGCGAGCAGGCGTGCGCAGCGGATCAGGCCGATGTGGGAGTAGGCCTGCGGATGGTTGCCCAGTGAGCGCTCCGCCACCGGGTCGTACTGCTCCGGCAGCAGGCCCGTGGGGCCCGCAGCGTCCACCAGCTGCTCGAACAGCTCCTGCGCCTCGGTGCGCCTGCCGGTCAGCAGGTACGCCTCGATCATCCACGCCGCGCACAGATGGAAGCCGCCCTCGCCGCCGGGCAGGCCGTCGTCGCGGTGGTAGCGGTACACGGTCGACCCGCTGCGCAGCTCCGCCTCGATCGCCGTCACCGTGGACTGGAACCGCTCATCCTGCGGGTCGATCAGCCCGGCCAGCCCCACGAACAGCGAGGCGGCGTCCAGGTCGGTGCCGTCGTAGGCGGTGGTGAACGCACGCACCTCGGAGTTCCAGCCGTGCTCCAGCACGTCGGCGGCGATGGTGTCGCGCAGCTCCGGCCAGCCGTTCGGCACCGGGCGGTCGTAGACCTCGGCGAGCTTGATCGCCCTGTCCAGGGTCAGCCAGCACATCACCCGCGAGTACACCCGGTGGCGCGGCATGTGCCGCTCCTCCCAGATGCCGTGGTCGGGCTCGTTCCAGCGCCGCTTCACGGCCTCGGCCATGGCGCGCACCATCTGCCAGTCCGCGTCGTGCAGCTCCCCCCGGGCCTCGGCCAGTGTCACCACCAGCTCCACCACGGGCCCGAACACGTCCAGCTGCACCTGGTGGTTGGCCAGGTTGCCGACGCGCACGGGCCGCGAGCCCTTGTAGCCCGGCAGCGAGTCGATCACGGCCTCGGCGCCGAGCTGCGCCCCGCCCAGCGTGTACAGCGGGTGCAGCCGCTCAGGACCGGCCAGCGTGGCGAGCACGCCGTGCAGCCAGCGCAGAAAGCCCTCCGCCTCCTCCAGCGAGCCGAGCATGACCAGCTCCCGCACGGTCATGGCGCCGTCGCGGATCCAGCAGTAGCGGTAGTCCCAGTTGCGGACGCCGCCGATCTCCTCGGGCAGCGAGGTGGTGGCGGCGGCCATCACGCCGCCGGTCTCCATGTCGGCGAGCCCGCGCAACGTCAGCGCGGAACGTGCCACCAGCTCCGGTTCCACGGCGGGCAGCTTCAGTGTGGAGGACCAGGAGCTCCAGTACTCGCCCGCGATCGCGCGCCGTTCGATCTCCGGCAGCTCGTGCGGGCCGAGGTCGGTGGTGCCGCAGCGCAGCTCGAGCACGACCGGCTTGTCCGGCTCCGGCTGCACCAGCGCACTCGCCGTGTCGTGCAGACCGTCGCTGGTGATCTGCCACGTCACACCGGGCGCACGGAGCACGAACGGCTCGGAGGTGCCCAGCACCCGCAGGCCGTCCTCCTCCTGCAGCAGCCGCACGGGCACACCACCGAACTCGGGCCGCGGCGCGAACACGATCGACGCGGGCGCCTCCCCGGAGATGACGCGCACCAGGTCGGTGCGGTGCGCCGGGCTCTCCGGTTCCAGGTAGTCGGTGACCAGAAGCCGCGACCAGCGGGTCTCGACGGTCATGGTGTTGGGCAGGTAGCGCTGGCCGAGCGGCAGACCGTTGCGGTGCGGCTTGATGGTGAAGTGCCCCGCGCTCTCGCCGCCGAGCAGGTCGGCGAACACGGCCGGCGCGTCGGGTCCCGGGTGGCACAGCCAGGTCAGCTTCGCATCCGGCGTGACGAGAGCCACCGAGCGCGCCGAGGCGAGCATCGAGAGGCGCTCGATGGGCGGCGACTGCTCGCCGTAGAGCCAGTTGCGCCGCTCCTCGAGCATGAACGCCAGCACGGTGGCCACCTGCTCGGTGTCCGGCACCCGGTACTGGGCCGCGCTCTCGCCGTCGCCGACCTTGATCCCCAGGTCCGGCCCGGACAACCGGGCGAAGGCCTTCTCGTCCGTGACGTCGTCGCCGATGAACACCGCCGCCGTCGCGCCCACCTGGTGGCGCAGCGTGTCGAGCGCCTTGCCCTTGTTGGTCTGCACGACGGACAGCTCCACCACCTCCTTGCCGTCGGTGGTGGAGACGCCGTCCCAGGTGCAGGGGCCGCCGTGGACCTGCTCGATGATGCGCCGCGCGTCCTCGCGGGAGGCGCGGCGGACGTGCACGGCGATGCTCGCGGGCTTGACCTCCAGCGCCGCGCCCGGCGCGCCGTCGACGATGCGATCGAGCTCCGCCTCGACCCGCCGGTGCAGGTTGCGCGCCTCGGCGTCGAGCTCGTGCACGAAGCCGATGTCGAACTCGGAGCCGTGGCTGCCGACGAGGTGCACCTCGGAGGGAAGTCTGGAGAGCGTGGCGAGGTCACGCAGGGCGCGGCCGGAGATCACGGCGGCGGTCGTCTCATGCAGGCTCGCGAGCGAGCGCAGCGCTCCGACCGACTCGGGACGCGGGCGGGCCTCGTCCGGGTTCTCCATGATCGGCGCCAGTGTGCCGTCGTAGTCGCAGGCGACCAGCAGGCGCGGCGTCCGCGCGATCTGCATGATCGCACGCCGCAGCTCAGCGGGCAGGGCCTCGGCGGTCAACACTCCTCCTTAAGGAGCTTCGCAGTGTCTCTGGGGATCAGGCGGCCGTCTCGGACCCGAGAGCTTCGAGGAACGAGCGCGCCCACCTGTCGACGTCGTGCGTCAGGACCTGACGACGTAAGGCGCGCATCCTACGCCGACCTTCCGCGGGGTCGAGCGTAATGGCCTGTTCGAGGGCGTTCTTCACCCCGTCCAGATCGTGCGGGTTGACCAGGAAAGCGCTGCTCAGCTCAGCGGCGGCCCCGGCGAACTCGGACAGCACGAGCGCGCCGCCGAGGTCGTGCCTGCAGGCGACGTACTCCTTGCAGACGAGATTCATCCCATCGCGTAGTGGCGTGACCACCATGACGTCGGCCGCCGAGAAGAAGGCCGCGAGCTCCTTGCGGTTCACCGACTGGTGCAGGTAGTGCACGACGGGATGGCCGACCCGGGCGAACTCGCCGTTGATGCGGCCCACCATCTGCTCGATCTCCGAGCGCATCTGCTGGTAGTGCTCGACACGCTCGCGGCTCGGCGTGGCCAGCTGGACGAAGGTGACCTCCTCCGGCTTGACCCTGCCCTCCTGCAGGAGCTCGTGGAAGGCCTGCAGGCGCAGGTCGATGCCCTTGGTGTAGTCGAGCCGGTCGACGCCGAGCAGGATCGTCCTCGGGTCGCCGAGGTCGCTGCGGACCTGCGCGGCCCGCTCGGCCACCTCCTTGGTGCGCGAGAGCGCGTCCAGCCCGGCCGCGTCGATGGAGATGGGGAACGCCCCGACCCGCACCGTGCGGTCGCCGACCTGCACCATGCCCGGCCTGGAGCGCACGCCCACCGAGCCACGGCTCGGCTCCAGCCCGATCAGCTGCCGGGCCAGCCAGAGGAAGTTCTGCGCGCCACCCGGCCGGTGGAACCCGACGAGATCGGCGCCGATGAGCCCGCGCACGATCTCCGCCCGCCACGGCATCTGCATGAACAGCTCGACCGGAGGGAACGGGATGTGCAGGAAGAAGCCGATGCGCAGGTCCGGCCGCAGCTCGCGCAGCATGGTCGGCACGAGCTGCAGCTGGTAGTCCTGCACCCACACGGTGGCGCCCTCGCCCGCGACGGCCGCGCTGGCCTCGGCGAAGCGCCGGTTCACCCGCACGTAGGCCTCCCACCAGCTCCGGTCGAAGATCGGCCTGGCGACGACGTCGTGGTAGAGCGGCCACAAGGTGGCGTTGGAGAAACCCTCGTAGTAGTCGCGGACATCGGTGGACGTGAGCGTGACCGGATGCAGCACAAGGCCGTCGTCGGTGAACTCCTCGACCTCCACGTCGGGGACACCGGGCCAGCCGACCCAGGCGCCCTTGCGGGAACGAAGGAACGGCTCCAGCGCGGACACGAGCCCGCCGGGGCTCTGTGTCCAGCGCTGGGTGCCGTCGGCCCCGCGTTCGAGGTCGACGGGTAACCGGTTGGCGACGACCACGAACTCGGCTCTGGCCTCAGATGTCTCCGTCGTTCCCGAGGTCGGCATACCTAGAACACTATCGCGACAACGTCAGTCCAGGCGGCGGCCAGGATCGAGGGGACCGGCCATCCGGGGGCCCGCCAGCTTGCGTTCCAGCCGCCCGAGACCGGTCCGGAGCGGTTGCGCGAGGAACTCCCCGAGCACCACTCCCGCGGCCAGTGCCAGCCCGATCG
This sequence comes from Prauserella muralis, assembly GCF_003202285.1. Classification (GTDB taxonomy): domain Bacteria; phylum Actinomycetota; class Actinomycetes; order Mycobacteriales; family Pseudonocardiaceae; genus Prauserella_B; species Prauserella_B muralis. The sequence goes on along the minus strand of NZ_MASW01000001.1, from coordinate 290,858 downwards.
CGACCGCGCCCATCAAGGTGCTGATGTCGCCGCCGTCGGCCAGCTCCGACAGCCCGCGGTAGGTCGCGAGGCCGGGAAGCAGCGGCGTGATTCCGGACACGGCCACCACGAGCGGGGTGACCCTGAGCCTGCGGGACAGGACTCCGCCGCCGAGACCGACGAGCGTGGCCGCGGTCGCGGAGGCGAGGATCTGGCTCGCGCCGAATCCGGTGAGCAGGCCGTAGGCGAACGCGCCGACGGCTCCGGCCACCGCCGCCACGAGCAGCGGCCGCAGCCGCGAGTACGACGCCAGCGCGAAGCACGCCGCCGCGCCGCAGCCCGCCAGCACCACGATCAGCAGGTTCAGCGCATCCAGGCTGGGCACCCACGGCGCCGGGGTGCGGGACGCGCCCAGGCTCGCCGCGACGTTGATGGCGAACGCGACACCGCTGATGAGCCCGGCACTCATCAGCACCACCTCGAGCGTTCTGCCCGCCGCCGTGACGTAGTAGCCCGTGATGGCGTCCTGCACGGCGGACACAGTGGACAGGCCGGACAGCAACACGGTCAGGGCGGCGGCCACCACAAGCGTCGGTTTGTCCAGGGGGAAGAACTCCAGGTTGACGATCGCGATCGCGGAGAGCGTCGCCACGAACCCGCCCATCACCTGCTGGAAGAAGAACGGCAGCCGCACCTTGTTCAGCAGCCTGCCCACCCGGTCGACGACGGCACTGATCACGAACGCGACGAGCGAGGCCCACCCGGTGCCGCCGAGCAGCATGGTGATGGAGGCCGCCATGCCACCCCAGGCCAGCGTCGCGACCCAGCGCGGGTACGGGTGCGTCGCGTTGGTGATGCGGTGCAGCTCGGTGTAGGCCTCCTCGGTGCTGATCCGGTTGCGCAGCAACTGCTGGACCAGCCGCTCGGTGTCGGAAAGCCGCGTGTAGTCGAGGCTGCGCGAACGCACCACGCGCACGGCCGTGACCGGAGGCAGGTCACTGCCCCGGTGACAGCTGACCGTGATCGACGTGAAAATGACGTCGACCTCACAGTGAGGTAGACCCAGGGCCCGGGTCAGCGCCAGAATCGTCGCCGTCACGTCGGAGGCGCCAGCGCCGCTGGCCATCTGGACCTCGCCGATGCGCACGACGAGATCCAGCACCAGGTGGACGGTCGCCTCGTCGGGTAGCTGAGGACCCATGGCCGCCGTGGGTTCGACGGCAGGCAGTTCCCCGGTCGGTGCCTCGAGAATGTGCCACGCCCGCTGGCGCGGCTTGCGACCCCGGTGCTGGCGGGGGGTTCGCTTGTCGTTGTGATCGTCGGCCGGTGCTTCCAGGATCTGCCACGCGTGCCGGTTGATCACCGTTCTCGCGCGCGGCCGGAGTTTCATTCGCCCACCTCCTCGCAGGTTCCCGCAGAGCATCGACCGACATGCCCTTGCCGTTGCATACTGGCGACAGTGGCGTCCGCCACGTTGCTAGATCACGACCCCCGTCGACCCCCTGCCAATTTAGCTCGCCGGTCACCGGTGAGCACTCGTGTGAACCGGCGGCGGATATAGTGAGATCCGCAAGGCCGGTATAGCTCAGTTGGTAGAGCAGCTGTCTTGTAAACAGCAGGTCGCAGGTTCGAGTCCTGTTGCCGGCTCACTCCTGACCAGGGGGTTTCCGTAATCCGGAAACCCCCTGGTCTGCGTTCGTCTCAGTTTCCGTCTCAGTTGTCCTCTTCAGGCGGATGCCCCAGCGCCCTCCGGGTCGTCGTCACCGCCCTCGCCGGAGGCTTGCCACAGCAGCCCGCCGAGCTGGGAGGCGATGTTGCGGCGGAGTTCGTCAGGTACGTGCTGGTAGCGCTGAGCCATGTCGATCTTCGACCAACCCATGACGTCCATCACCGCGCGCTGGGCCACGCCGAGCACGAGCAGGAACGTGGCGGCCGTGTGCCGGGCATCGTGTAGCCGGGCCTCTCGCACACCCGCCGCTTTGAGCACGTCCTTCCACTCGCCGTAGTCGGCGCGTGGATCGGTCGGCTTGCCGGTTGGTTGTGCGAACATCCAGCCGCCGTCGTGCCACAGGTCCGCCGCACGCACCCGTTCCTCGTCCTGTGCTTGCCGGTGCTCCAGCAGGGCGAGCACAAGGGGAGGCGGGACGCTGACGACGCGACGACCGGCCCGCGACTTCGGCTCCACGACGACCAGCCCGCCGCTGTGCCTCTTCGGACAGTCGGCTCCGCGCTTGCGCCCGCAGCCGTCACCCGGCTCACAGCCATGCTGCCAGCTCTGCCGTTGCAACGCCCGGCGTACGGTGAGCATTCCTGTGACCTGCGCCTGTGGGCAGGCACGCGCGCTGCCCTCTCGACACGGGTTGTCATTCGAGCAGCCGTGGTGCCATTCGACGGCCAGGTCCGCCCACTTGAGCCCCAGGGCCTCTCCCTGCCGAAGCCCGAGCGCTAGCGCCACGGCCCAACGGACGCCGTTCCTCCGTCCGTGCGCGACCCGCAGAATCGCCTTCGCATCGTCCACGGTCAGTGGCTCGATCTCGGTTTCCTCGATCTTGGGAGCGCGGACGGCCCGGATGGGGTTACGTGTCAGCCGCTCACGTCGCTCGGCCTCGTTGAGCGCGGCCCGGAGGGCGATGTGCACTTGTTGCAGCGTCGCGGACTTGGCGCCCTGTTTGCGCAGGCGTGCGTACAGCCGTTCGATGTGCTCTGGCTCCAACCTGCTGAGCTTGTGTGCCCCGATGCCCGGTACGAGATACTTCTCTACCGCTGTTCGGTAGTAGGCCTGCGTCTTGTAGCGGACGTTCGGGACCGCGATGTGCTCGTACCAGTGGAGCAACCACCGCTCGATGGTCCATTCCTTGCCTGGCTTGCGCACCGTGCCCGCGTCGCGTTCGCGTTCGAGCTTCCGGACTTTCCGGGCCACCTCTGCCTGCGTCATGGCTTGGACGTGCCGCCGGTCGGGCTTGCCGTTGTCTTTCACGCCGACGGTGACTCGGCCGTGCCAGTAGCCGTCGTTGCCTTGGTAGATGCTGCTCGTGCCGTTCGGGGCGCGGGTGCCCTCTGTGCGTTTTCTTCCGGCCATGCGTCTCCCTGGTGCCTCAGGCGGCGTGCGTGGTGGCGGTGCCGTTGATGAGTCGTGTGGCGTAGTCGTGGACTGCGGTGGCGGGTATGCGGCGGAGTCGGCCGATGCGGACGGATTCGATCTCGCCGTGTCGGATGAGCCGGTAGATGAGGGTTCGGCCGATGCCGAGTCGTTCGGCGGCTTCCTCGGCGGTGAGCATGATCCGTTCGGGTGTCGGCTTGGGTGCTGGTTGCTCGGGTGGCGCGGTCTCGCGTTCGGCGATGGTGTCGGCGAGCTTGGCGAGGGTCGCGGCGAGCTGGCTTAGTTCCTGTGCGGTGGCCATGCGTGGTGTGTCTCCCCGGTGTGGTGGCTGCGGTGGCGGGTGATGAACACGGGGGCCTCCTCAGGTATCGGTTGGCGGGGGCTGGTGGTATCCGCTACCTCCGCTACCGGCGCTACTTGCCTGGTCAGTGGGGTAGCGGATGGATCGGTGGTAGCGGATGTATCCGCTACCCGTCCGGTTCGGGCTCGGGTGGCTCGGTGGTGGGGGTAGCGGATGTATCCGCTACCGGTTCGGTATCCGCTACCGGGTTGACCTGCGGGGCAGCGGTGGTAGCGGAGGTAGCGGCTACAGGCAGGTAGCGGCTCCAGGCGTCGGCGAGGCCGCCGTCGCCGTCGAGGCGGTAGCCCTTGGCGACCCCGCCGCCGGTTTGTTTGATGTTGGTCGAGCGCACGCCGTACTTGCCGAGCAGCTTGCCCAGCCGGCGGGCGTCGAGGGGTTTGCCTTGGAGGTCGGCCCAGGGTGATTCGTCGTGGCCGTGGAGGGCGGTGAGGATGTCGGCGGTGGTCATGCGGTCGGTGTCGCGGGTGGTGAACAGGGTTTGGAGGTCGGCGAGCAGGCGGATGCCGATGCTGTCGGGTTGGGTGGCGGCGTGGGTGACGAAGTGTTGGCAGGCGGTGCGGGCGGTGGTGGGCCAGTGGTCTCCGGCGGCGTCGGCGATGGCGATGAGGGGTCGCCAGATTTCGGCGGGGCGGTCGCGCACGCCGGTGGGCATGTCCGGCCGTGACCGCCCGACGTGTTCGGCGATGGTTTCCATCCAGGCGGCCAGGGCGTCGCGGATGGGGCGGGCTTCGCGTTCGACGTCTTCTTCCCAGAACTCGGCGACGGGTTCGTCGGCGCGGCGGCGTTTCATGTGCACGGTGATGGCGCGGGTGGTGATGGTGGCGGGCATGTGTCCGGCGATCCCGGCAAGGGCGGCGGGCGCGTAGACCGGGAACTTTTCGACTTTCATGGCGCGGGCGTCGCCGACGCAGCGGGCGATGGTGGCGGAGCGTTTGTATCCGGCGTTGAGCAGGGCGCGCAGGTCTTCGTGGTTGCCTCCGTTCTTCAGGTTGAAGATCGCGTCCACTTCGTCGAAGAGGATGGTGATGGGGCCGTCGGCGACCATGCGGAACAGCGCGGCGGTGGTGGCGGAGATGGTCATTTCGGGTGCGCGGACGAGGAATTGGGCGACTTCGAGCACGCGGGTTTTGCCGCTGCCGGGTTCGGCGGAGTCGAGGATCAGCCGGGGGGTGACGTAGAAGTGGTCGGCGGCGTGGGTGTGGGCGTACCACAGCGCCAGCATCGCGGCGCAGTGTTCGCTGGGGAATGCCGAGTAGCGGGCGACGAACTCGCGCACGGTGTCCAGCACCTCGTGCCCGGCCCGCGCGCCCGCCGGGGCGGGGCCGAGCCAGGTGAGGGGCCGTGCGGGGGCGGCTTCGGGCAGGGTGGTGTCCGGTGCCGCGCCGCCATCGGTGACCCCGCCGGTGTCGGTGTCGGCGAGGTGCCAGCGTGTCTGGCACTCCTCCGAGCAGAAGTCCGGGGAGGGCGAGTCACCGCGTGGGTTCCCGCAGCACGCGCACGGCGCGGACCAGTCCGGCTCGGCGACGTCGGCGAGGGCGGTGTCGATCGCGGTGACGGCATCCGGGTTCGTCATCAGGCAACCTCCTCCACGGCACGCACGGTGGCGTGGGTGGTGATGGCGGTGGGCGGGGTGTAGAGGCCGCGTTGGCCGGGTGCGCGGATGGGTTCGGCGAACGCGCGGGGGTGGGTGAGTACCCAGTGCCACACGCCGGGTTCGCTCCATGCGGTGCAGCCACCGCAGTCGCGGTCGTGGTGGACGTCGGCGAGCACGGCGGTGCCGAGGTAGGCGCCGGTGGGTGGGCTGGTGATGCCGTAGCGGGCGGCCAGGGTGGTGGCGTGGGGGTCGGGGCGTTGTCCGGCGTGCAGCAGCAGCACACCGCGCCAGCGGGTGCCCCAGGTCCGGTTTTCGACCGGTTTGTGTCCGGCCAGGATCAGCGCGGCCCAAGGTTGGCGGATCGACAACGCCCGCCGACCCTCGACAGCGCGTGTGGCGGTGTGGGTGGTCATTAGGCGGCCTCCTCGGCTTGGTCGCTATGCGTGTGGTGAGAGCGCATGATCAGGTGGCCGATGTGTTCGGCGACCTGGGGCACGACTGCGTTGCCGAGTGCGTGGACGCGGGGGCCGTCCAGCTCTGGGGGAACCCCATCAGCCATTCCAGTTGAGTCGGGTGGGGTCGCCAGCAGCCCGTGGATCGGATCAGGCCACGGATGCGGGCCTCCACGTCGGGGCGGTAGCGGCCGCCCGTGCCCAGGCCCCAGCCGCGGCGGCCCATCGAGGCTGTGGGGGTGGGCCAGGAGGAACAGGCGTTCGCGTGTGTGTGGGGCACCCACGGCGCACGCCGAGAGCACTGACCACTGCGCATCGAACCCGAGCGCGGCCAGGTCACGCAGGACCCATCCGAAGGCGTCGCCGTCATCAAGCAGAGCTGCGACGTTTTCCACGAGGACGTAGCGGGGTCGAACCAGGCGAATGACTCGTTCCATCCAGGGCCAGCCCCAGCGTTCGTCGGCGACGCCGCGCCGGCGCCCGGCGCTGGAGAAGGGTTGGCAGGGGAATCCGCCGGCGACGAGGTCGACGGCGGGTCGAACAGCGCTTGCCCACCATTCGGGGGTGGTGCGGACGTCGTCATGCTGGGGTACCTCCGGCCAGTGACGGGCGAGGATGGAACGGCAGAACGGATCGAGTTCGACTTGGCCGACAGTGGTCATTCCGGCCCGTTCCAGGCCGAGTTCGAGCCCGCCGATTCCCGAGAACAGCGAGAGGACGTTCATCAGGCGGCTTCCTCCAGGCGTTGGTGGTGGGCGCGGTAGCGGTCGATGGTGCGGGGGCTGAGGTCGAGCCGTTGGGCGATCTGGACCGAGGTCAGTCCGGCGCGGGTGAGCCGGGCGACGGCCACCGCGCGTTGGCGGGTGGCGGCGTGTCCGGGTTGGCGGGTGCGCGGCAGTTTGCGGGTGCTCAGGCCGCCCCAGATGCCGTGTCGCTCGCGGTGCCGTTGGGCGTGGGCCTGGCATTGCTGGCGCACGGGGCAGGCCGCGCAGATCCGTTGGGCTTGGGCCGCCTGGCGGGGTTCGGGGAAGAACAGGTCCGGGTCGATGTCGGGCGCGGCGCAGGCGGCGTGGGTTTGCCAGTCCAGCTCACCCGGTTGGAGGCCGAAGTCGGCCCAGGACAGGCGGGGCACGGTGGCGCGGCCGGGGACGTGGACGGCGCGGGTGGGGCCGGTGTGGGTGCGTCGGGCGGGCATCAGGCGGCCACCTCCAGCCGGTTCGGGGCCACCTCGGCCAGGGCCTGGCGGTAGCGGGTCCAGAGTTCGTCGGCGGCTTCGGTGTCGTCGGCGAGCTCGGCGAGCAGCTCGGTCGGCGTGTGCTCGGTGGCGTGCAGCAGGCGCCGGGCGTGGGTGGTGAGGGCGCGGCGCCAGGCGGCCTCGAGGACGGCGGTTTTGAGGTGCCAGGCGACATCGGGCACGGGGGTGGGGGTGTGGCTGTAGGTGTCGGCCAGCCAGCGGGCGAGCCAGTGGCGGCGGTGCTCGCCGGGGGCGTGGCCGGTGGCGGTGGCGTGGGTGTAGACGGTGACCGGTGCGGGCGCCTGCCCGGCGGCCACAACCTCGATCACCAGGTGTAGGACGTGTGCGGTCATGGGGTCGGCCAGGTCGGTGGCGCGCATGCCGGCCAGCACCGCGCGGGCGGTGTGGTGGGGCAGCCAGAGCAGGCAGCCGACGAACTGGCGTTCCGGGTCGGTTAGCGCTACAGCGGTGGCAGTGGTGTTCAACGGGTTCCTCCGACGTGGGGTGGTGTGGGGGCTGCCGGGCCGGTGAGGCTCCGGGGGCCGGTCATCGGCCCGGCAGCGGCTTTAGAGGGACAGGCGGCCCTTGACGATCAGCCGCGGGGCGGCGGCGAGGATCGCCGCGTAGTGCCGGTTGATGTGCTTGCGGGCCAGGGCGCGGGCCTTGCCTTCGGACAGGCGGTCGTTGCCCAGGGCGCGGTTGACGTGGCGGAAGTTCTTGATGTCGTGGCTGGAGTGGTAGCGGCTGGCGCGCTTGCCGTGGGTGCGCATCCACTTGTCTTCGGCCTCGAATCCGCCCCAGCAGCCAATGGCGTAGCCGAGGAGGTTGTCGTCGTCCCAGCGGACGTTGACGTAGCCGCTGTCGCCCTCGTGCACGATTTCCTTGATCCGGAACCCGGCGGCCTTCCAGGCGAATGCGTGCCCCAGCTCGTGCACGGCGATCTGCAGTTGCCGGGGGTCCTCGGGGTCGCGGCGTGGCCCGAACAGTCCCATCACCGATCACCCCCGCAGCGGGCGAGCACGCCGCGCAGCGCGGCGGCCTCGGCGGGATCAACAGTGAGTCGGTAGCGGTGTTTGACCGCGACCCAGCGCTGCACGTAGCCGCAGCGGTCGCGGTCGGGCAGCCAGTGCGCGGGGTCCTGGTCGCCCTTGGCGCGGTTGCTGGCGGCGGTGACGGCCACGAGCAGCGCGGGGTCGTTGGCGTAGGCCTCGCGCTGGGCCTCGCTCCAGTGGCGGGTGCCGGAGCGGGCGGCTTCGGCCAGCGGCACCACGTGGTCGATGTCCAGCTCGGACGGGTCGGTGACGACCTGCCCGTCGTAGGCGCTGGTCCACTGTCCGGCGGTGATGCGGCAGTCCTCGCCGACCCGGACGCCGTGGCCCTGCTCGCGCAGAACCTCGTCGCGGGTGTCGCAGCCGTCGCCGACGTAGTCCCAGTGCGGCCACTGGTCCCGGTCGTAGGGGGCGCCGGTGTCTTCCGGCGCGACCCGCAATCCCGCCACGTCAACGGCGCCAGCGACCGGGGTGGCCGCGGGTGCGGGGGTGGTGGTGTGTGTGGTGGGTAGGCGGCATCCGGTGAGGGTGAGGGTCGCGGCGAGTGCGGCGGTGGTGGCGAGCACGGCCCGGCGGGTGCTGTGGGTGGTGTGGGTGTGCATGGATCGGGTGCCTTTCGTGGGTGGTTAGACGCGGGAGGTGGTGAGGCGGCCGGTGGCGTGCAGGGTGTGGGCGGCGCGTTGGATGCGGCCCCAGTGGCGGCGCACGCGGGTGGCGGCTTCGCGGCGGGCGCGGCTTTCGCTGATGCCGGTGCCGCGGGCGTCGCGGCGGAAGGCGGCGAGGTCGTCGCGGGCGCTGCCGCGGGTGCGGCTGCGCGCCTGGCCGGTGCTGTAGCCGCCGTGTTGGACGAGGAACCGGGTGGCGGCCTCGTGTCCGGCGAGCAGCATGGCCAGCCAGTCGAGCGGCCGGTCGGGGTGCGGCCCGTTCTCGCGTGTGGTGATGTGTCCGGCGTCGTCGGCGGTGAGCCGGGCGGTGCGCAGGCGGCCCCCGGCCGCGCAGTGCACGACGGCGTGCCCGGCTTCGTGGAAGGCCGACACCCAGCGGGTCAGGTCCTCGTGGTCGCGGTAGCGTCCCATCTCTCGTCTCCAGGCTTGGTTACGGTGTGTAGTGGCGTGTGGGTAGGGGGTGCCGGGGCGGCGTCCCCGGGGAGGGAGCCACCCGGCGGTGTGCGGGTGCGGGTTCTGGCGTGGTCGAGGGGGTGTGGGGGGCTGGGTCCCTGGCCTCCCTTGGCCGTTGTCGTGGCTGTTCAGGTCGGGGGAGGTGGGGTGAGGGAGGCGGTGAGGGAAAACTCCCTCAACTCCGCTGCCTCCCTGGCCTAGATGCCCTCGGTGTCGTCGGGTTCGTCGTCGCTGTCGTGGTTACGTTCGGTGATGGCTTGGTGGATGCGGGCGGCGGAGACTTGCATGGCTCCTTCGGTCTTGTAGGGCTCGGCGTCGTGCTCGGCGAGGTAGGCGGTGAGCCGGTGCGGGGTCCAGTCGCGGTAGGCGGCCGGGTTGCGCTGGGCGAGCTGTTGCAGCACCTCGCGGGTTTTCATCCGCGCCCGCTCGCCCAGCACCGCCGCGATGTCGGCCAGCGGATCGACCGCCGCGCTGATCTCGACCGGGGCGGGGGTGGTGGTGATGCCGTGCTCCTCGCGCAGCGCCAAAGCGCGCTGCACCACCGGGGTGATCTCGTCGATGCCCTTCTCTTTGCGGACGTAGTGGGCGCGGATCAGGCCCGGCACCTTGGCGAACCCGGCGGCCATCGCGGTGCCCACGTCCTCCCCGGCGACGAGGGTGGTGGCGGAGTAGCCGCGTTTGTGCATGCCGGTGCCGAGGATGGCGTCGTTGCCCTGGTGGTCGTTGATGGCGAAGGCGACCCGGTTGGAGGCGGTCTTGGAGATCCCGCGCGGCAGGCTGTTGGCGTCGGCGTCGGGGGTGACCCAGAGCATGGTGATGCCGGTCTTGCGGGCCTTCTTGGTCACCTTCAACGCCAGCTCTTTGGCCTCGGTGCCGTGCTGTTTGTGCGTGAACAGCTCGTGCACCTCATCGAAGACCACCACCCGCGGCCGCATCCGCTCGTCGCGCTCGGCGATCTCGCGGGTCAGCTTGGCTTCCTCTCCACCGAGTTCTTCGAGGATGCGGCCCCGCTCGGACACCTCGCCCGCGAGGGTGCGCAGGGTGGTCATGGCGGCCTCGATGTGCTCCTCCTCATCGCCCTTCACCAGCGACCGGAGGCGGGGTTTCATCGGGTCGTAGTCGACGTTGTAGGCCAGCACGTGCACGTCGATGTCCACCAGCGGATCGAGCATCGCGCCGAGGAGCAGGCAGATGACCAGGGACGATTTGCCGGAGCCCATGATCCCCGCGATGAGGTAGTTGCGGGCCATCAGCCGCCCAATCACCTGCTCCCCGCGGGCATCCACCGCTACCGGGACGCCGGTGAAGTAGTCGCAGGTGCCCTCGTGCAGCAGCGGCCACGGGTCCACCGGCCCGGTGAGGATGCCCTGGTCAGCGACCCACAGGTCGAGCACCCCGGGCTGGTCCTTGGGTTCGGTGGGCCAGACCTCGATCGGCTTGCGCAGCAGGTTGTGCGCGAGCACGGTCTTGCGTTTGGCGATCTCCTCCACCGGCACCTGCCGCGGCAGCAACAACTGGGTGTGCCAGCCGCGCCCGACGCGGGTGGTGGGGGCGACCCACCGCGGCTGCCAGCCTTCCTTGAACGCGCTGGTCAACGGCCCATACCCGAGCGTGCGCAGCGCCGAGAGGATCGCGCCCTCGTCCGGCACCACATCCCGGTCCGGATCGACCGGGGTGGTGTCCGGGGTGGCCCAGGTCGGCACGGTGCCGTGGGTCTTGCCCAGATACCGCAAGCCCGCTACCGCAGCTACCGACCCGCCGATGAGGAACAGGAACCCCCAGGTCACGGCGAACCAGTAGGTCCAGGTGATGGCCTCGATGACGCCGTTGATCGGGGCGAGGATCAGCCCCGGGTCTTTCTGCGCGACGGCCAGCACGATGCCGAGGGCGAGCAGCGCCCCGGCGAGGGCCGCCGAGCCGACGCACAGGGCTTTGACCAGGGCTTTCGGGGCTTCGGTGAGCAGTTCCATGCGGCGGCGGTGCCGGTGCTCGCGGGCGCGTTCGCCGCGTTCCTCGATCTCCAGATACAGCTCGGTGTTCCCGGCGGCGCGGGCCTCCCGCAGATCGCGCTGGTAGCCGGAGTTGGTCTTGGCCTGCCACACCCGCGCGGCCGCGACGACGGTGCCCTTGCCCAGGTAGTACAGCTCCCGGCCCAGCACTTTCGTGCCCCGCTTGGCCACCGGCGCCGTGCGATGGGTGATGACCACGGCCCTCTCGGCGCGGCGGGCGCGGGTCATCTCCGAGGGGCCGTGCAGCAGCCGCGTGCCCCACGTCGGGCGGGGTTCGGTGGTGACGATCTCCCCCTCAATCGCCTCCCCCGACCCCACCGGGTCGTGGTCGTTGGTGCGGGTGGCGGGCAGGTAGTGCACCCGCGCCAACCCCCACTCGCCCTGCTCGTCGTGCTCGTGTGTGTCCATTGGTGTCCCCCGGGGTTACTGGTGGTGGTTGCGGCGGTAGTCGTCACGGAGCTGGCGGGCGGTCTTGGCCGCACACCGCAGGGTCTTGCGGATCGACTCCGCCGACGTCGGATCGACCCGGCCCGCCTCGACCGCCGCCGCCAGCTCCACGCGGAGCTGCTCGATCGAGCGGCCCGGACGCGGCTCGATCCGCGCCGAGTTGGGGGTCGACTCTTGCTGGCCAGGCCCGTGGTCGAGGGTCGCCACCGACCCCGACCCACCGGCGTCGGTAGTCGGGTCGTCGCCGGGGTCGGCAGGCCTCGACTCCACCCCGGCCCCGTGGCTGCCAAGGAGGTCGGCCAGTTCCCGATCCAGCCCGTCCAGGTCCGCGTCGACAGCGGACGGGACAGGTAGGCCGGGCACGATGGCGGCCTCCAGTCGACGCCGCACCGCCAGACGACGCGGGCGGGTGAGGACGTAGCGGCCGGGGGCGTAGACCAGCCGGGCGGCGCCGTCCGGGCCGATCTCGGCGACCGCTTGGCGCACCGCCGCCTTCCGCACCCGGGCGACCTTGCGGGCGGCGACCTTCTCGATGCGGGCGGTGTCGCGCTCGGTCCGCGTCTTGCGGGGTCCGGCGGTGATGAGCTGGTGCGCCACCACCCCGGCCACCGACACCAGGCCCATCGCCACCCCGGCCGACAGACCCGATTCGAGGCCGTGCAGCAGGTTGAGGGTGAAGTTCACCCCGGCGAAGAGCCACACCCCGACCTGCAGCGCCCACACCGGCCGCTGCGGTGTGCGGTGGCGGGTGACCTGCACGGCCAGGGCGAAGGCCCACATGCCCAGCTCTGAGAGCAGTGGCAGCACCAGCCCGATCGCCATGCCGTACAGGGCGTGGCCGTAGGCGGCCATCGCCGGAACCGCCATCACCGCGCTCACCAGGGCGAGCGGGTAGATCAGCAGATCCACCACATGCGCACCCGCCCACGCCCGCAACCCCGCCAGAGCCGCCGTGCGGCGCTCGCGGCGCGCCTGCCTGGCCGCAGCCCGGTCGGCGCGGGCCTGCCGCGCCAGCGCGTGCTGCTGTTCGGTCGCGGCCCGCTGCGCCTCCGTCATCGCCGCCGCCCGGATCGCCTCCGCCTCCGCCGCGGCCAGCGCATCAGCGCGCTTCACTTCGGCCTCGGCGGCCCGGTCCTTGCGGCGCTCCTCCCGCCACGTACTCATGCGCTCGCCTCCTCACCACGAGCGCCCTGACGGGCGTGCTCGCGCTCCTGCTTCTGCTTGCGGGGGTTGGTGGTGGCGTGGCGCTGGCGGGCGCGGTGCACCTCGCGGGCGATCCACAACCCGCCGGCCAACACCGCCACCCCCAACAGCCACCAGGTGATCGCGACGGCGAGCAGCAGCGGCAGGCCCACGGCGGTGAGTTCGCCGATGTGCCAGCCGATCCACGACACCACCCGATCCGTGCGCGTGGCCTCGCCCGCCACCGCGCGACGCTCCAGCTCAGTCACGACCCGGCACCTCCCCTCGCGACCGCCACGCGGCCACCAACGCCACGGCGGCGTAGAACGCATCGCCCAGCACCACGCCGAGCAACAGCACCGTCCAGAACACCCAGCCGCCGTAGAAGTTCGTGGTCAGCCACCACAGCAGGCCCCCGGCCACGGCGGCCCCGGCCAGCACGTGGGTGTTGTGCCACACGCACTCCCGCCGCTCCTCGGCTGCCGCGGTGGCCTCATCCGTGGTGTAAAAGTCAGGCGTAGACACCCGTGGCCTCCTCCCCCGAGTGATCGAAGTAGTGATTGATCGGCCGCCGCGGCGGCCGCGACGCCTGCCGCGCCGCGTAGGCGTCAATCCGGCGCATCGCGATCTCCAGCACCCGCGCCAGCAACACCAGCGGAATCCGGGCCAGGTGCAGCAGCAAGAACAGCACCACCGCCCCCACAAACCGCAGCAACGCCGCCGTGCCATAACGGGCCAAAACGTCGAACGTGGACATCACCGCTCACCCCCCACGTGCGCGCTGTCGCGCTCGAAGCGGGCGATGCTGGCGCTGATCTGGCCGTACAGGCCAATCGCGTCCCAATACGCCGGATCACCCAGCACCTCATCCGCCGTGCCACCACCGACGCGCTGCTCGGCGACCTGACGCAACAGATCCGTCCAGCCACCCAACACCCGCAACGCGGCCTCCAGCTCGGCGAGCGCACGCAGGCGGGCGGCCTCGATCTCCACAACGGTCGGCACCCGTCGCACCGCCGTGTCTGTCGTGGTGGGGGTCATCGGGTGGCCTCGCTTCCGGCCAGGCCCGCCGCGGCGAGCTCGCGCCCAGCCAGCTCCTCCAGCTCCACCGCTTCGCTGGCGTGCCACTGCCGCTCAAACGCGGTCACACCCGCATCCTCAGCACACCAGGCGTGCCAGGCGGCGCGTTCCCGCAGCCGCCCCGCCACCTCCCGCGCCGTCACCGTCGAGATGAGCCGGTTCAGCGCGTGCGGGCAATACGTCACGCTGTCCTCTGTGGCGGCGCGGGCCAGCCGAAGGGCCGTGGCACCCAGCACCGCGCGCAGCTTGCCTACCATGGGATTCCTTCCCGTTGAGTCCGTTGCTGGCTGAGTGGGAAGCCCCGGCCCGGTGGGCGCGTTCTTGGCGGTTCGGGCCGCCGAGCCGGGGTCCGGCACATTTATCCGGACCACGCCGCGACCCCCAACCGCCGGGCGCGCTCCAACGCAGCCCGCGCCTGCTCCCGAGCGGCCGTCGAACCCTCCGCGGCCAAGTGCTCCAACACCCGCGCCTTGCGCGCGTACCAAGCCGCCACCACCGATTCCGGCGCGTCCAGCCCCGGGCGTGCCAGCTGCAACGCGGCCAACTCGCTCACCGTGTTCGGCCTGCCCATCACGCCGCCTCCCCCTCACCACACGCGGACACACCCAGACGAGTCGGCAGCGACCGCAACACCGTCCGATCCGCCCGGCGATGCGTCCGCCGAGCCCGGACCTGATCGGTGAAATCCCGCGACACCCGCAGCGACTCCACCCGATCCGCAGCAGCCCACTCCCGCTCCATCTCCTCCACCAGCGCATCAATCTCCGCGACCTCAGCCGCCATCGCTTCCTCCCTCGCCACCGCAGAAACGTCCTCGTCCAGCAGCGGGAACAGCGCCTTACGTGCCGTCTTGCTGGCGATCCGTGCGGAACTCATTAATCTCCCATCCGTTGAGCTTCCTGAGATCTGGCCTAGGCCAGACGTGCAAATTGAGACAGTAAGTGGGCCAGATGCTTGTGTCAAGGGTCTGGCCTAGGCCACCGCTAGACTGGGCAGGCCGCGAAAGGGGATTGCATGGGTGCGAGCAGGGACGACATCGCTGGGCCGCTGCGTGAGCGCATCGTCGCGGGCGATCTCAAGCCAGGGGACAAGCTGCCGAGCTTCCGAGCGCTCGCCAATCAGCACGGCGCGGCGCGGGGAACCGCCTCGGAGGCAGTCCACCTGCTCGAGCGGGAAGGGCTGGTTGAGATCAGGGACAAGAGCGCGGCCGTTGTCCTGGCGCCGCGCGAGGGCGGTCGCACACCGGAGGCAAGGCTGACCGACGCGCGAGCGGAGTTGCTTGCCCTCCAACAGGATGCGAAGGAGTTGGAACGGCGCGCACACGACCTCGCCGAGCGTCTGTCCGCCGCCCTGTCCCGGCTCGGAACGTAGCCTCGCGGCGGCGGCCCGGCTCAGAGTTGCTGTACGAACGAGACCAGGCCGTCCAGCGCGCTGTCGAGCCATCTGCCGATCGCATTCGCCCAGCTCGCCGCCTCGTTCGGGTGCTTCACAATGATCGCGAGCGATGCCACGATGACCAAGGTGGCGATGAGCTTCGGTGCTGTCCGCCCCTTGGTGGGCATCGGCATCAGGCTTTTGCGGGCCATGGATACCTCCCAGTGCCGGGTTCTGTGTGTTCCCGTTCGCTGCCATGACTCCAGGAAACCGCAGCCTGACCAGGCAAAACAGGGCACACTAGGGGGCACACTTGAACACTCGGGGCACAGTCGGGGCCTGACGTGGAAGGCAACGAGCGTCTCGCCGCGCTGATGCATGAGGCCGGATTCCTGCGGGATGACGGGTCGGTCGGGCTCAAGGTGTTCGCGCGCGCGGTCGGGCAACATGCCGGTCGGACCTACACCCACACCTACGTACGCCGCTGGCTCAACGGCATGGTTCCGCGCGACTCCGCTACGCGGCAGGCCATCACCGGCGCACTCGGTGAACGGCTCGGGCGGCAGGTCGGGCTCGATGAGGTCGGGTTCAGCGCGGCGGAGAAGGTGCCGGGCGACCTGGGCTTGGCCTATCCCGACGACATGTCAAACGGCATCGCCACGGTCACGCGCTTGTGGCAGGCCGACCTTGATTCCACCTCAGTCGTGCTGTCGGCTCCGGCCAACGTCGCGGCGTGGAACGAGGCCTCCCTGTCCTGGCTCGTCGCCTCCCGCGAAGACATGTTGGGGCACAAGGGCAAGCGCAAGGTCGGCCCCGGTGACATCGCTGGCCTGCGCAGCACCACAGAGATGTTCGACCAGCTCGACGGCCAGCACGGAGGCGGTCACGCTCGCCGAGCATTGATCGAGTTCTTGCGGACCGATCTGGCTGCGCTGCTACAGGGTTCCTGCACCGACGAGGTCGGTCGCGAGCTGTTCAAAGCCGCTGCGCAGGCGACGTTGCTGGGCGCGTGGATGTCCTACGACGCTGGGCTGCACGGGCTCGCCCAGCGGTATTTCATCCAGGCGCTTCGCCTTGCTGAGGCGACCGGCGACCGCCTACTCGGCGCGAGCATCCTCGACGCCATGAGCCACCAGGCAACGTTTCTCGGCAACTACCGCGAGGCGGCCAACCTCGCCCGTGCTGCGCGGATGGGCACCGAGACCGCGGGCTCTCCCAGCGCATCGGCCCACTACTACGCCATGGAAGCCCGCGCCCTGGCCCGGCTCGGCGACGCCGCCGCATGCGACCGCGCCATGTCCGCGGCCGTGCGCGAGTTCGAACGCCGCAACCCGCACGACGACCCCGCCGACTGGTTCGACTACTTCAACGAAGCCGAGCTTGCCGCCGAGCTGGGCCACTGCAACCGCGACCTCGGACGGGCTGCCGACGCCACCACCTACGCCACACAATCCCTCGGGCCAACCGAAAGCGGCTACATACGCAGCGACTTCTTCGCCACCATGGTGCTCGCCGACGCCTACCTCGACCAGGGCGAGGCGGAGCAGGCCTGCCAGGTAGCCCTAGATGCCCTGCATATCGGCGAGCAACTCAAGTCAGCCCGCTGCCACGCCTACGTCGGCGAGTTCCGCGAACGGCTCGCCCGCGTCGGCCGAAGCCCGGTCGTCGCCAACTTCATCGAGCAGGCCACGAACACGCGGCTCTGGCTCCCGGAAGACGCTAGAAGGGCGCCCACTCGCGGCGGCTCCCGCCAGTCCTGAGCGTCTCGACCCGCTTGCGCACCTCGGCGGCGGCCCGCTCATCGGACCCGGCCTTCCCACACAGCCACATCGTCATCGAGATCTCGCGGTAGTCGGCGAGCACCGGGTACCCAGGCCATTCCATGATGTCGAAGCCGTACGCCTCGACAAACGAGCGGTACTCCTCCTCCGTGTGCCAGCCGAACCGCTCGTAGAACAGGGCCGTCTGCACCAGGTCCCACTCGCGCGGGCCAATGCTGAAGCTGTCGAGGTCGATCAGCACCGGGTTGCCCTCGCGGTCAAGGATGACGTTGCCGACGTTGGCGTCGCCATGGATCACACCGGGTGAGAGTGCGAAATCAACACTCTGATAACTTTCCCGCAAAAAATCAATGCGATCACGAAGAAATGCGGCGTCGTCAGGATGGAGGTTGCCGAGTGCGCCCGCCTGTTTGTCTAGCTTCGCAAACGGGCGCGTCTCATCCAATTGCAGCGATCCGGGCGGACTAAGTGCATGCAGGCAACGCAGCAGGGTTCCGACCTGGGATAAAGGTGCGTACCGCTCGCTGTCTGAGGCAGACTCCCAGTACGTCACTGGATGACCGCCCAGGTCAACTGGCTGAGCGACCTTGAGCGCTCTCGCTGCAGGATACCCTTCAGTCTCAAGCCAACGCGCGACGGCCACCTGCTTGGCCGCGTCGCGCATACCACCGACATCACGGCCGATACGAACGATCGTCGCCTTCTTAAGGCGAAACACCGCATTCGAACCTAGCCGAACTAGCACACTCCCAGTGGGGTCGAGGCCCACCCTCTCGCAGGCGGCAACCACGGCCTTTCTTGCCGACTCTTCCGTCATGGGTGCGCTCGTCGTCAATTTCTCAAGGCCCTTCGTGTCTCGGCTCAGGTGTACGAGAATTCCGCAGGCGTCGCACATTCTAAGGGTACCGATATTCGGCGAAACCTTGGTGATCTGTCACGAGTTATCTATCCAAGCCTTGCCTCCGACGTTCCGCCTCTGCTTCGTTCCGCCGAGCTTCTGCCGCATAAAGCTCTCCGACCCTCTTTAGCAATCTTCGTGTCCTAGGCCACTCCCGGGCCTGCTCGGAATGTAGCTCGAACGCTTCTGCCAGTTGTCGCTCTTGGGCGCCACCCTCCGTGATGCCGCGTACAGTCGTCCCGCGAAGATTGTAAATGCCGATCTCAATTCCGCGTTCAATGTCAGCACTACAGAGTTCCTCGATAATATCGCGGACGATTTCATTTATCGGTGCACCATTGCTGGTGGGTGGCGAGTTCGCAAGGAACTCCCCGATTTGCCGGTCGCCAGCAGTCACTCTATCGGCAGCTCTTAGCTGGGTACGCGCATCATGGACCCATGAACGCAACGTGGCTGCGTCGATTTCGCCATCGGCAGTAACCCCAGGGCACCGCCTACATGATCTCAAGACTTCGTATGCGCGCGATGCAAGTGCTCGTCTGCGCTCCTCCATGCCATCTTCTTCAGCTTCGCTCTGGTTGTCCGGTCTGTGAGAGTAGGCGACCAGTTCGCAAAAGAAGGCGGGGTTCTCCACGATGGCACGATGAAGTGTCGGGGCATCGGTCTCAAGTGTCATGATAGGGAAGAGTTGCCATTCGAGGTGGACCACTCTTTGAAGCCCGACCGCATCCCGATACCGTGAGAGAATTCCGAACAGTCTTTCGAAATCGTGAGCCTGGAATTGTCGCACTTCGGGATCATCCTGGCCGCTCTCAACTAGCGCTTCGAGTCCGCTCGCGATAATTTCGGCGACTTCAATACCCGGGTCGTCAGTTCGCGAATAAAGTTGAATCAAGTCGAGTGCCGCAGCTGCTCGCCCGACATCGAGAAGTGCCCAGGCTGCCTCGCATGCATGTGCGAAGTCGTGGCCCAGGCCATAGTAAACGAATTCACGCCAGTAGTGCTCCCGAACCGTTGGGCTCAATTCGCCAAGTTTTTCCCAGGACTCCGAAGGTCTTCTCATTAATCGGAGAACCCTGGCCTGGGTTAGGTGGTCATGGGTGTTGGAGATAAGTCGGTCCCGCAAGTCTGTCCCGGCGTGCCGCAAGCGTTGACTGATATAGCCGGACGCCACGTCCCGTTCGGGGCTCTCATTGTCTGGCAGCTTCGCGAGCATGTCTTCGTCGTAGCCGTCCGAGTAATTCGCGAGGGCTATTCCTATAAGGCTGGGATGCAGCACTTGTGCGGCCAGGTCCATCAGCGCACTGACGCCACCTTGCGTGAGGATTTCACCGACCGCCCTTGAGCGATAGTTGCTAACCTGCCGCTCGTGTGCCTCGAAGTCGTCACGCCTGCTCGTCTCGCCGAGCGTGATCCAGTCTTTTCGGAAGAGCCATGCGTGACGCAATACCGGATTGCTCGGCGTCAACGCGGCGCATGCTTCTTGCAACTTGGAAAGTTGGTCCTGCGGTAAGGCCCACTCTGTGTCGGAATACTCCTGATGATACGCGATCTTTTCTCGTAAGGCCTCAAAGGCGCGGGTCTTCGAATCGCCGTCCGACAATTCTGTTCCTAGTGCTTTCAGGCGGTCTGTGATAAGAAGTCTGGAGTTAGGCGGAACAAGGTCAATTTTGTCGATTAGATCGACGCACATATTGACTTCCGTGTCTATCATTTCCGTTGCGAGTTCGACAACGGTCTTTATCACGCAATCGAGGTCGCCGTAAGTGATCGTCGTACTACGTTCCCAGTCCCTATATTTTGGGCCCGCGTGAGCCGTTTGGAACGTGTGTCTTTCGGGGATTAGTGCGGGCAGCAGACGTCTTGCCACTCGTGGCTCCCGACGTGCAATTCGCCGGATACATCGGATCCGGTCTTCGGCGTTGGCCGTCGTGTTCGGGCACCAGGCACTGAGAATCCCGACCAGGCTAGATAGTGGTCGGTTAGCGATACGGCCGCCAGGGTCCATCGCTGCGAGTGCGGTAAGCACTTCGACGACTTCGTCAATATATTCGGGCTTCCACGCGAGAACCTCGAGTGCCCAAAGGAAGTGGATATGCGGCGAACGAGAGCCGAGACCGAAAGCGTCTTCTTGGTCTTCGGTGAACATGGCTACATGTGCTGGTGCGTCGCCAGACATTCCGATTCTCATGGCGTCGAGAAACTCGTCCGGTGCCGCTTCGGCAAGCAATGTTAGGATGTCAGAAATTGAGAGCCAAAGCCGGTAGCTATCGTCGGCATTTGCTTGATTCAGGAGGTCGGCAACTATGTGGCGAGCGAACTCTGCCGTCGTCCTGCCGACGGTGCCCTGAATAGTGGAGTCAACGACGGCAAGCAAAACCAGCGACTCCGCGAGTCCCGTCCGTAACGTATGCGAGAATCTCCGTGTTGTTCCGTAAAACCCTGCCATCCATCGCTCGCTGGGCGCCATTTCGAGCACCGGGTCAAGCTCGGTAAAGACCTCAAGGGCAGCTCCTCGGAAGGCCTGGAGGTCGTCGGCTGTCATTGCTGACGCAAGCAACGTCCAGGCGTCTTCGCTTGAAAGCACATGCCAAATGTCATCGACACGGCCAACGAAGGGCTCGTCGGGTCCTTGAGATAGCTGCTGGGCCGTCTCGTCGACCTGCTCATAGGATTGCCCGGTGAGCTCGGCAGCAATCCTGCGATCCTCGTCATGCCCGGCGCGCCAAGAGTTCACAAGAAGTAGTCTGCGCATCATCTTGTTTGGTTCGCGTGCCCACGCGGGGGTAAGCGTGTCCGGGTAATATGCGAGGGCTCTTCTCAGGGCAAGAAGACTTCGCCGACCGAGATTGCCGAGCCGCGATACTTGATCATGCGAAACACCAGCGACTCGAAGTTCCGTAGCGATAATCTCGCTATCGAGCCGCGGAACCGTGACATCAGGTTGTTGTCCTGGAGCGGCGTTTACGATTAGCTGATGCGAATGTCCAACAGGAAGATCCCGTGCCAACGCAGCGTCGTCGAGGGCCAGGATGAGCGGCTGTGGTTGGGCCACCAGGCGCGCAAGGCTCGTAGCGTCGGTAACGGAGAGTGATCGGGCTCCTGCGCGACTGGCATCAATAGAGGCTGTGCGTTCTAATGCTGCTGCGATGAATGCGCGCGCTTCGTCCGGTCGAAGATCACTGCTTAGCTTAATCAGGCGACGTCCAGTACTGAGCATTGCAGCCAGGTCTTCTGCTGCCTTTTCTCTGCCAGCAAGCACGATCGTTTGGTTTAAGGGAACGCGAGTCGACGGTAGCCATGTCTCGGTCCACCAAGCTCCGATGCTCCGGACTCCCGGCAACGCCTTGCCCACTTGGGCCGCTAACCAGGCTGTTGTTGCGGGGGCGTGATCGAGCCATGCGTGGATTTTGTCGAGGTTGTATGCGCGAACCTCGCGCCAGCGTCCTTCTCTGTTCTTCTCAGTCGCCCAGGCCCTTGCCTTGGTCCATGGCACGAGCAGCGCTTCGATGTACGTCACGTCCTGCGTTGCCATATCGCTGGGACCGGCCAACCGCTTCACGTAGTCTTCTTCAGCCTTCGATTGCCCTCCGCCCACTGACAGTTCCCACACGGAGGTCCCAGAAGGCACAAAGACGCTCGAGTCGTCGCACCGCACGACTCCATCGAAGCCACCGGTGGCAGTCCCGGATCCTCCGGGCATGTCCAAATCCGCCAAACCGTTGGCAGTCTCCGCAATTAGGCGACGTACCAGAAGAGGGAACACGGTATCGAATCCAGCGGAGGTAGCTGCTGCCTTCAGATCGTCACGCGTGACCGGCGGCCAATGATCCATCCAACAGACGATATACCGCACTCCCGGCAGGAGCCATCCCCGACGATGTTCGTCTTCCGTTGGCGAGATGCGGCGCCGCAGGTCTAAACCGCTGCTCGGGTGACGGCTGGCTGCAGGCGGAGACCAAGAGGACCAACGAACCTAGGCGGTCTAACGCCCGAACTTGCCGATGGTTCGCTTCGACTCCCACCGGCCGAGTTCGTGCAACGCCATCCGGTCGTAACCAATGGATGCCATGGCCTCTTTGACACGGTCGACGCTAAGGCCTGCCTTGTGAATGTCGCCCATGAGATTGGGCATGATCTCTTCGGTCTGCGGGTTTCGCGCCCAGCCGTTGTTGCCGAGATCATCGAGGAAGTCCAAGAGCTCCGCTTGCGCTTGGTTGTATCCCGGCCAGGAGTGGTCTTGTGCTCTTCGCGCCATGCGGCCAAGGTACCCGGTCATCGACCATGCAGCGGGGTTGAGTGCACGGCCCCTATGCATGGCCAAGGTGCTCAAACTAGGTCTCATTCATCGCCGGTCGCGAGGGGTCACGTGCGGCCTCAGTAGGTCGTTGACCTGGGCATATTCCGCCGGAGACCTATGGTGAACTCGTTACCCGAGACCTGAAAAGCGGAAGGCCGCCGACTCGACCCGGGTATGACAGTGCGCAACGTGCACTCCAACGATCATCGCGCCAACCTTCCGCCGGAAACCAGCCATCCTCCAGTCCGACGTCAGCAACGCCGTGGCCCCATCCAGCTAACCCGCGGCACAGTCGTTGAGTGGTTGGCCGGTTCTCGCGCAGTACTCCTCGTAGGTCTCGCCGTTGGCGTCTGTCATGGTCGCCCTGGACTCGGCAGCTTCACGCTCTAGCTGCTCGGCGTATGCACGTTGCGCGCGGCTGCGTTCGGCGTTCAGCTCGGGGCAGTTCTTGTTGGTGATGATGTTCGGGTTGTTGGGGTCCTCGAACTTTGCCGGGGCGGTCGGCTCGCACGAGTAGAGCGGCTCGGCTACGTCCGCTGGCTCGCTCGTCTGCGGCGGCGGGGTTGTCGTCGTTACGACAGGTGGCGAGCTGGTAGTCGTGGGCGCGGGCGTCGTGGTGGTAACGACAGGTGGGGATGGCCTGGATGGCACGGGTGGCGGTTCCGGGCGCGTAGCGGTGCACGCCGAGATCAACAGGAGTCCTCCGAGCACCGTGGCTACGAGGTGACTTCTCATTCGGTTCCCCCAAGGTCTCGCCACGAAGTCGTGCGCGGACCAAGCCGTGTTACGCCTGCCCGTCGTCGTCTCAGTTGTCGTCTCATTCGCGCACGGTCAGCGGCGATCGGCTGGGGCCATCTCCGCTGCTTTACCACGTGTTTCGCCATGTGGGGTACTGCGGCGAACACGGCATCCAACAGCTTGTAAACAGCAGGTCGCAGGTTCGAGTCCTGTTGCCGGCTCAGTGCCGGCCGGGGCGGCTCCGAAGCGGAGGCGCCCCGGTCCGCGCTCGTCTCGTTTGTCCGTGTGCGGACGTTGCCCGGACTCTGCCGCCGTAACGCACGACGTGCCCCGCGCATTCCTGCGCACGGCGTCTACATCGGAAGACGCCGCCCCGGCGGGCCGGGAACCGGACCGGACGGCCCGGCCACCCGGCTCACCCGGCCGGTTCGCGGGCGGCCAGCGCCACGCGCAGCAGCGCGGCCTGCTCGGGGCGCGTGACGTCGCAGCCGGTCAGCTCCGTGAGCCTGCGCAGGCGGTTGAGCACGGTGTTGCGGTGGCAGAACAGGGCACCCGCCACGTCCCCGACCGAGCCCGAGCGCAGGTACGCCATGGCCGTCTCCACCAGCCGCTCCCGTTCCCTGGTGCCGGTGCCGTCCAGACCGGACAGCACCTCGGCCGCCAGCGCCTCGCCGAGTTCGCCGAGGCGGGTGGCGACGAGCGCGGGCCACACGTCGGTCAGGCCCCGCGGCCCCGGCTCGCCGCTGGGCAGCGCGGCCAGCTCGACCGCGGTGCGCACGGCCTTCGGCACCTCGGTGAGCGACGCCGCGACGGGCGCGAGCCCGCACGGCACACCTCGCAGCCACCGGGCCGGGACCTCGCCGATGCCGGGTGGCAGCTGCACGATCAGCACGGGCCTGCGCTCGACGTCCTGGACGTGCACGGTGAGCCCGGCGGCGCGCAGGTCCTCCGCCGCGTGCCGCAGCGGCCTGCTCTCCGCCAGCGGCGCCGCCGCGACGGCGAAGCGGGCACTCGCGCTGACGCTGAGTGCCGTGGCCACCTGTGCCACGACCTGCGGATCCCTGGCGTCGGTGGCGAGCAGGCGCCCCACCAGCTGCCCTCGCTCGTGCTCGCGCTCCCTGGCCAGCACCGCGGCCTCGGAGAGATAAGCCAGATGGATGCGCGTCGTGTGGTGGTCGACGGCCGCCCAGACCCGCACCGCGCTGCGCACGAGCGACGGCAGCTCCTGTTCCGTGACGCGGCGGACCAGCGCGTCCCACAGCACGCGGAAGTCGAAGCGCACCGCGTGCAGCAGTACCTCCAGCGGCACACCGCGCTGAGCCCTGCTCCGGCCGATTCGCTCGCACAGGTCACCGAGCCGGTCCGGCACCGGCAACCCCCCGATGAGCCGCAGCAGCAGCTCCAGGCTGCCCTCCGCGTGCTCGCGCAGCTCCGGCCACGGCACGGCGTCGCTGGCGTAGGGCTCCAGCGTGCGGAGTTCGGCGAGGAACACCGCCACCAGCTCGTCGAGCTCGTCGAGGCACGCGTGCACCAATCGGCGCAGTGGCTCGTCCGGAGTAACGGACGCGTGAAGCGGAGTGTGCATAGGCACAATCTAGGCGCTCAACACGGCGGCGATTGGCCATTGTGTTGGGCCGGTGACCAGGGGACCGTGCTCAGCATGCACCTGACCCCCCGGGAACAGGAGCGGCTGACGTTGTTCACCGCCGCCGAACTGGCCCGCCGCAGGCTGGCCAGGGGCGCGCTGCTGGGCGCTCCCGATGCCATCGCCTACGTCTGCGACGAGATCTTGGAATGGGCCTGGGACGGCGTGGAGCTGGACGAGATCGTGCGCAGGGCGGGTGAGCTGCTCACACCCGACCGGCTGCAACCCGGTGTGGCGGCGGCCGTGCCCGCCATCCAGGTGGAGGCGCTGTTCCCGCACGGCAGCGCGCTGGTGCACGTGCCACAGCCGTTCGGCCCGCCCGGCCCCGGCGCGCCCGGCTCGGTGCGCGCGGCCGAGGGCGAGATCGAGCTGGCCGCGGGCCGCGAACACCGGGTGGTCACCGTGCACAACAGCGGGCATCGAGCCGTGTGGATCTCCTCGCACTTCCCGTTGCACCAGCTCAACCCGGCCGTCCGCGCCGAGACCGACCTCACCGGCTACCGGCTGGCCATCCCCGCGGGCACCGCCGTGCGGCTCGGTCCCGGCGAGCGGCGCCAGGTGACGGTCGTGGCCGTCGGCGGGCGGGGAGGTGCGGCATGACGGCCCGGCTGCCGCGCGACCGCTACGCCGCCCTGTACGGGCCCACCACCGGCGACCTGGTGCGGCTCGCCGACACCGACCTGTGGGTGCGGGTCGAGCACGACGACAGCGAGCCCGGCGAGGAACTGCTCGGCGGGTGCGGCAAGACCGCCCGCGACGGCCTGCTCGTCACGCCGAGGGCGGGCCGCGACAGCGCGCTGGACCTCGTGGTGCTCGGTGTGCTGGTGCTCGACCCCCTGCTGGGCGTGCGCAAGACCAACATCGGCGTCAAGGACGGCCGCATCGTCGGTGTCGGCAGGGCGGGCAACCCGGACGCCATGGACGACGTGGAGCTGGTGGTCGACTCGCACACCGCGATGATCACCGGCGAGGGCATGATCGCCACGCCCGGCATCGTCGACTCCCATGTCCACCTTTCCAGTCCCGAGGTGGTGCCCTCCGCGCTGGCCGCGGGCGTGACGTCGCTCGTCGGCATGGGCCTCGGCGGCGTGTGGGACGTGGGCGCCAACCCCGCGCACAACCTGCACACGATGATCGACTCCTGGCGGGACCTCCCCGTGAACGTCGCGTTCCTGGCCCGCGGCTCCTCGTCGTCGGACGACCTGCTGGAACAGGCCGTGCTCGCGGGCGCGGGCGGGTTCAAGATCCACGAGGACTGGGGCGCGACACCCTCCATCGTGGACACCTGCCTCGCCGTCGCCGAGGACGC
Source organism: Prauserella muralis (assembly GCF_003202285.1). Taxonomy (GTDB): domain Bacteria; phylum Actinomycetota; class Actinomycetes; order Mycobacteriales; family Pseudonocardiaceae; genus Prauserella_B; species Prauserella_B muralis. The sequence goes on along the minus strand of NZ_MASW01000001.1, from coordinate 265,208 downwards.
CGACCTGCCCGTCGCGTTGCACACCGACACGCTCAACGAGTCCGGCTACCTCACCGACACCCTGGAGGCCACGCGGGGCCGCACCGTGCACGCCTACCACGTCGAGGGCGGCGGCGGGCATCCCGACCTGCTGGAGATCGTGGGCAGCCCGCACGTGCTCACATCGTCGACGACGCCGACGCTGCCGCTCACTCCGGCCACCGTCAGCGAGCTGCTGCCCATGACGATGACCGTCCACAGGGGACACGCACTGCTGGACAGTGACCACGCCATCGCGGGCAGCCGCGTGCGCGAGCACGCCATCGCCGCCGAGAACGCCCTGCACGACTCGGGCGCCATCAGCATCGTCAACTCCGACTCGATGGGTATGGGCCGCATCGCCGAGACGGCGCGGCGCACCTGGCAGCTCGCGCACGTGCAGGCCACGCTCGCGGGGGAGACGGGACCGGACCGGCCCGCCAACGAGCGGGTGCTGCGCTACCTCGCCAAGATCACCCTGAACCCGGCGATCGCGCACGGCATGGCCCACGAGGTCGGGTCGCTGTCACCGGGCAGGCTCGCCGACATCGTGCTGTGGCAGCCGGCGTGGTTCGGCGCCGAGCCTGACCTGGTGATCAAGTCCGGGTTCGTGGCGTGGGGTGCCAGCGGCTCCGGGTCGGGCTCGACGCGGCTCACCCAGCCGAGGGTGATGCGCCCGTTCTTCGGCGGGCTCGGTGCCGCGCCGCGTGCACTGTCCACTGTGTTTGTCGCCGACGCGGCCGAGCGGGCGCGGCTGCCCCGCGGTCCGCGCTACGTGCCCGTCCGGGAGAGCCGCAACCTCACCAGAGCCGACATGGTCCGCAACACGGCCACGCCCCGCGTGCAGGTGCCGGTGGAGCCGGGCCCGGTCCACGTCGACGGCACCGCCGTGGACGTGCACCGAGCGCCTACGCTGCCGCTGACACGGTTGCACCACCTGGCCTGAGAGGAACCTGCTGTGCTTGACCTGCTGCTGCGCGACGTGCGAGCCCTGACCATGACCAGCGAGCGGCCGACGGCCGGCACGGTCGGGGTGCTGCACGGGCGGATCGTCGGCGTCGACGATGAGGTGGCCGACGTCCCGGCGCGCGCGGTCGTGGACTGCGACGGCGCCGTGCTCGCCCCCGGCTTCGCCGACTCGCACAACCACATGGTGTGGTACGGCCTCTCGCTGGCCGAGCTGGACCTGTCCGGGCTGCGCAGCAGGGAGGAGCTGTACGACGCGGTGGCGGCGCGCGCGGCGGCGCTGCCCTCCGACGGCTGGGTGATCGGCTCCGGTTACGACGACTTCGTGCTCGGCGGGCACCCGAGCCGCGCCGAGCTGGACCGCGCGGGCGGCGGCCGCCCCGTGTGGCTCAAGCACCGGTCGGCGCACATGTGCGTGGCCAGCAGCGACATCCTCGCGCAGGCCGGTGTGCTGGACGGTTCGGCGACGGTGCCCGAGGGCGGGGTCGTGGAGCGCGACGAGCAGGGCGAGCCGACCGGCCTGCTGGCCGAGCAGGCACAGCAGCTGGTGGACGCGCTGGTGAAGCCCTACCCGGTGGAGGAGCTGGCGGCCGCGATCGCGCGCGCCGCGCGGGTCTACGTGGCCGAGGGCCTCACCCGCGTCACCGAGGCGGGCATCGGCGGGGGCTGGATCGGCCACAGCCCGGCCGAGGCGGCGGCCTACCAGCTGGCCCGGCTGCGCGGTGACCTGCCGCTGCGCGTGGAGCTGATGCCGGCGAGCGAGGTGCTGCACCCGGTCGGGCCCGACGCCCATGGGCTCGACCTCGGCCTGCGGACCGGGTTCGGCGACGACTTCCTGCGCATCGGGCCGATGAAGATCTTCACCGACGGTGCGCTGTCCAGCCGCACCGCCGCCGTCACCGAGCCGTTCCACGGACACGGCGGTGTGGGCGTGCTCGGCGACGACCCCGAGGTGCTGCGCCAGCGGATGCTCGCCGCCCACCACGGCGGCTGGCGGATCGCCGCGCACGCCATCGGCGACCGCGCCATCGATCTGACGCTGGACGTCTTCGAGCAGGCACAGCGGGAACTGCCGAGGCCAGACGTGCGCCACCGCATCGAGCACGCCGCGATGGTGCGGCCCGACCAGCTGGAGCGCATGGCGGCGCTCGGGGTCATCCCCGTGCCGCAGTCGCGGTTCCTCTACGAGATCGGCGACACCATGGTCGAGGCGGTCGGCCCCGAGCGGGTGCCGTGGCTGTACCGGCACAAGTCCTTTGTGGATGCCGGATTGATCGTGCCGGGCAGCTCCGACCGGCCGTGCGTTTCGGTCGGCGCGCCCCTGCTCGGCATGCGCTCCATGGTGGAGCGGCTGAGCAAGGCCGGTGCCGTGCTCAGCGCCGACGAGCGCGTCGACGCCTACGAGGCGCTGCGCGCCTACACCGTCCACGCCGCGTGGACGGCACACCAGGAGCACGTGCGAGGCCGCATCGCCGCGGGCATGGCCGCCGATCTCGTGCTGCTCGACGACGACCCGACCACCGTGCCTGCCTCGGCGATCGGCGACATCGGGGTGCTCGCCACCCTCGTCGCGGGCCGTGCGGTGCATGGCGCGGACAAGTTCGCCAACGTCCCCACCTGAGGCACAGGGAGGCACCGTGACCGAGACGACCGGACACCGCACCACCCGATCCGCCGCCGATCCCGCCGAGGCCCGCAAGGTCGCGTTCGCCGCGTTCGTCGGCACGGCGCTCGAATGGTACGACTACTTCCTCTACGGCACGGCTGCCTCCATCGTGTTCGACCGGCTCTACTTCGCCACCGAGGACGCCGCGGTGGCGACGCTGGCCGCGTTCGCGTCGTTCGCGGTCGGCTTCCTGGCGCGGCCCGTCGGCGCGGTCGTGTTCGGGCACCTCGGTGACCGCATCGGCCGCCGCCGCACGCTGCTCATCACGGTGACGCTGATCAGCGTGGTCACCGGAGCGATCGGGCTGCTGCCCGACTTCGCGGCCATCGGAGTCGCCGCGCCGCTGCTGCTGACCCTGCTGCGGATCCTGCAGGGTGTCGCCGTCGGCGGCGAGTGGGGCGGCGCGGTGACCCTGGCGGTGGAGCACGCGCCTCCGGAGCAGCGTGGCCGGTTCGCCGCGTTGCCGCAGATCGGCTCCCCGATCGGCACGCTGCTCTCCTCCGGAGGCTTCTACCTCGTCGCGCTCATGCCCGACGAGACGTTCGACGCGTGGGGCTGGCGGCTGCCGTTCCTCGCCGCGTTCCCGCTGCTCGGCGTCGCCCTGTACCTGCGGCGCAGGGTCGGGGAGTCCCCGCTGTTCGCCGAACTGCTCGCCGAGCACGACCGCGCGTCGATGCCCGCGCTGGAGCTGTTCCGCCGCTCGTGGCGGCAGGTTCTCGTCGGGCTGGCCGCCTCGCTCATCGGCATCGGCGGCTTCTACCTGCTCACGACGTTCGTCATCAGCTACGGCACCAACCAGCTGGGCCTGCCCAAGTCGCTGATGCTCGGCGCGACGCTGGTGGCCGCGGTGGTCGAGATCGGCACGCTGCTCATTGGCGGCAGGCTCGCCGACCGGTTCACGCCCGGCAAGGTGTGCTTCTGGGGCGGGGTGGTCTCGGCGCTCGCGGCGTTCCCGGTGTTCTGGGCCATCGACACGCGCAACCCGGTGCTCGTCGTGCTGGCCGTGGCCGTCGGCATCAACTGCGCGTCGGTGCCCTACGCCGTGTCCGGCGCGCTGCTGGCCGGGCTGTTCCCGGTGAAGCTGCGCTACAGCGGTGTGGCGATTTCGTCGAACCTCGCCGGCATGGTGAGCGGGTTCGTGCCGCTGGTGGCCAGCGCCCTGCTCATCGCCAGCGACGAGAAGTCGTGGTCGGTGGCACTGGTGCTCGTGGCCCTCGCACTGGCGACCGCGCTGGGTGGCCTGCTCGCGCTGCGCCTCACCCACCGGGACGAGGTCACCGTCCACAGCTGAGCAGCCCGCCGGTGCCGAGCCGAAGGTCACCTTGGGTGCATCCTGGGTACCCAAGGTCACCTTGGGCGCGGCTGGCCGGAATTGGTCTGGACAACTCCGTGGACTCCGCTCTAGCGTGGCACCGGGAGCTGGGGTGTCGGAGTGCGGGAGGCGTCGCATGCGGAAGAACGTTCGGGTACTGCTCGACGAGCTGGACGCACGGCAGGCGGAGCTCACCCGCGCGGCCACCGTCCTGCTGGACACCGTCGCCGGCGACGGCATCGTGTACGCGGCGGGTGCGGGGCACTCGTTGGCCATGGTGTGCGAGACGTTCTACCGGGCGGGCGGTCTCGCGGCGGTGCGGCCGCTGTGGGACCCGGCGGTGCTGCCGCTGGGCGGGGCGCTGCGCAGCTCGGCGGTGGAGCGTGAGCCGGGCAGGGGCCGGGCTCTGGTCAAGGCGGCGGCCCCGGTGCCGCCGGACGCGGTGGTCGTGTTCTCCACCAGCGGGCGCAACCCGTATCCGGTGGAGATCGCGCAGGAGGCGCTGGCCAGGGACGTGCCGGTGATCGCCGTGACGTCGCTGCCCGCGTCGGCGGCGGCGAGCGACCGGACGGGAACCCGGCTGGCCGAGCACGCGACGGTCGTGCTCGACACCGGCGTGCCGCCGGGCGACGTCGTCCACCCGCCGGAGGCGCCGGTGACCTCGGCGGTGTCCACGGTGCTCGGTGCCTATCTGTGGTCGGCGCTGCTCGCCGAGCTCGACCGGCTGGCCGGGCAGCGCGGTGTGGAGCTGCCGCGCTGGACGAGCGCGAACGTGCCGGGCGGCGACGAGCGCAACGCCGAGCTGGTCGCCCGCTACCGGGACCGGATTCCCGAGCTGGGGGCGTGAGGGCACACCTCGCGAGTCCTGCATTCAGGCCCGCGAGTTCTGCATTCACGACGATGCCGCAGGCCGCCAACGCAGAACTCGCGGGCTGGAGCGCAGGACTCGCGGGCCGGAGCGCAGGACTCGCGGGCTGGAGCGCAGGACTCGCGCGGGTGCGATGAGTTTCCCCTCCCTGACGGGTCAGTACCGGGGACCGCCTGCGAGAGGGAGGGCCGATGGCCGAAGGGCTCGCGCTTCTCGAACGCGCCGTGGGCTACGCCCTCGGCGGCCTGCGGCACGTCTCCAGCGCGGCCCTGCCCCGCCCCACGCCGTGCCACGAGTGGGTCCTGCGCGACCTGCTGTGGCACATGACCGACTCCCTCGCGACGTTGTGCGAGGCCGCCGACCTGGGCCACATCGGGCTGAAGCCGTCCGGCGACGAACCCGCCGACCTGGTCGGCGGCCTCTGCGAGCGGGCCTGCGCCCTGATCCACGGGTGGGCGGCCGTCGAGCGGGAGGCGGCCGTCTGGGTCGCGGACCGGCCCCTGCCCGCCGACATCGTCGCCGCCGCGGGCGCGGTCGAGATCACCGTGCACGGGTGGGACGTCGCCAGGGCGTGCGGGCTGGACCGTCCCGTCCCCGGCGACCTCGCAGAGCCCCTGCTGGAGCTCTCCCCGCTGTTCGTCACCGACGCCGACCGGCCGGGGCGCTTCGCCGAGCCGGTCGCCGTGTCACCGCGGTGCGAGCCCGGCGACCGGCTGCTCGCCTTCCTCGGCCGCGACCCGGGCTGAGCCAGGGACCGGCTGCCTGCGCGGCAGCCCGAACAGGTCGAACACCGCGGCGTCCATGAAGTTCGCGACGTGGCTGATGCGGGCGCCGTCGATGGTCAGCACCTGCAGCGTGAACGCCGCATAGTCACCGCGCTCGGGATCACGCAGGTACATCGCGAACGCGGGCTGCCCGTTGGCCCGCACCGGGAGCATGAGCACTCCGCCCGGCCGGGCGGGGCAACGTTCGGCGAGATGCCAGGCGACCGTGTCCGTACCGGCGTACCAGGCGGCGTAGGGCGGCATCTCCCACACGACGTCCTCGGTGAACAGCGACACCAGCTGGTCGATGTCCTTGCGCTCGAACGCGGAGACGTAGCGGTCGAGCAGCTGGCGTTCCTCCTCGGCGGTGGGCTCGGTGATCTGGTCCTGCTTCGGCGCGGCCTGCGCGAGCTGCGCGCGAGCCCGCTGGAGGATGCTGTTGACCGCCGCGGTGGAGAGGCCCACGGCGTCGGCGACCTCCGCGGCGCGCCACTTGAGCACGTCCCGCAGGATCAGTACGGCGCGCTGCCGGGGCGGCAGATGCTGCAGGGCGGCGACGAGGGCCAGCCGGATGCTCTCCCGTTCGGTGACGATCGCGGCGGGGTCGGTGTCGTCCGCGCCTGCCCGTGCGTCCGGGATGGGTTCGAGCCACGGCACCTCTCGCCGTTCCGCCAGGTCGTCGCCCGGGCCGGAGCTTGCCCCGAGACCCGTCGGCATGGGCCTGCGGCCCCGGCTCTCCAGCGCGGTCAGGCAGGCCGTCGTGGCGATCCGGTGCAGCCAGGTACGCAGCGAGGAACGGCCCTCGAACCTGTCGTAGGCCCGCCACGCGCGCAGGTACGTCTCCTGCACCAGGTCCTCGGCGTCGTGCGGCGAGCCGAGCATGCGGTAGCAGTGCGCAAGCAGCTCCCTCCGGAACGGATCCGCCTGCCGCAGAAAGTCGTCGTCGACCTCGGTATCGGCCATGGCCGTGCCCTTTCGTCCCCTGCTGAGGTCCTCATCCTGACAGACCACCCCGACAGAAAGAACTCATCGCGGCGGCGGCGATGAGTTTGCGGCGCGGCCCCGGTCTGTCCCCCCGAACCGACGAGGAGGACGAGATGGCCACAGCGACCACCCAGCCAGGGGACCTGCGCGCGGGGCGCCGGGAATGGATCGGGCTCGCCGTGCTGGCGCTGCCGACCCTGCTGGCTTCACTCGACATGAGCGTGCTGTTCCTGGCGCTGCCGCACCTGAGCGCCGACCTCGGCGCGAGCGGCGTCCAGCAGCTGTGGATCCTCGACGTCTACGGCTTCCTCATCGCCGGGTTCCTGGTCACCATGGGCACGCTCGGCGACCGGATCGGACGCAGACGCCTGCTGCTCGCAGGCGCGAGCGCGTTCACCGTCGCGTCGCTGCTCGCGGCGTACTCGGTGAGCGCGGAGATGCTCATCGCCGCCCGTGCGCTGCTCGGCATCGCGGGGGCGACGCTGATGCCCTCGACGCTGGCGCTGATCGGCAACATGTTCGCCGACGCCCACCAGCGCGCCGTCGCGATCGCGGTGTGGATGAGCTGCTTCATGGTCGGCACGGCCATCGGTCCCGTCGTCGGCGGTGTGCTGCTCGAGGCGTTCTGGTGGGGCTCGGTGTTCCTGCTCGGCGTGCCGGTGATGGTGCTGCTGCTCGCCGTGGGCCCGATCCTGTTGCCGGAGTACCGCGACGCCGGGGCCGGCCGCATCGACCTGCTCAGCGTGGGCCTGTCGCTGGCGGCCATCCTGCCCGTCGTCTACGGCCTCAAGGAACTGGCCAAGCACGGCTGGCAGCCGTCGTCGGCGGGCGCCGTCGCCGCCGGGCTCGCCGTGGGCGTGGTGTTCGTGTGGCGGCAGCGCAGGCTCGCCGACCCGCTGCTCGACCTGCGCCTGTTCCAGGCCCGCGCGTTCAGCACCGCCCTGCTGATCATGCTGCTCGGCGCCGTCGTGATGGCGGGGACGTTCCTGTTCGTGCCCCAGTACCTGCAGCTCGTCACCGGGCTGTCGCCGCTGGTCGCCGGACTGTGGCTCGTCCCGCAGGCGCTGGCGATGATCGCGAGCACGCAGCTGTCGCCGCACCTGGCGAAGCGGTTCCGGCCCGGCCCGGTCATGACGGCGGCGCTGCTGGTCGCGGCGGTGGGCTGCCTGCTCATCACGCAGGTCGACGCCGGTGGCACCGGGGCGGCCGTGCTGCTGCTCGCGGGGTTCACGCTCGCCTGCGTGGGCGTCGCACCGCCCGCGACACTCGGCACCGGCCTCGTCATCGGCTCGGCGCCGCCGGAGAAGGCCGGCTCGGCGTCGTCGGTGTCGGAGACCAGCAACGAGTTCGGCATCGCGCTCGGCCTGGCCACACTGGGCACCATCGGCGCGGCGGTGTTCCGCGACCGGGTCGTGCTGCCGGAAGGGGCTCCGGAGGCCGCGGGCGACAGCCTCGCCGGTGCCGTCAACGCGGCCCCGGACCTGGTGGGCGATGCCGGAGCCGCCCTGCTCGACTCGGCACGCGCGGCGTTCACCGGGGGGCTCAACGCGGTCGGCTGGGTGGGGGCGGCGGTGTTCGCCGGGCTCGCGGTGCTCGCCGCGCTGCTGCTGCGGGAACGGGCCTGAGTCAGAGCATCTCCAGCGGCGTGGCCGTGCTCGGCGCCGGAAACCGCCGGTCCAGGTCCGCGAGGTCCTGCTCGGTGAGCGCCAGCTCCAGCGCCGCCGCGTTCTGCTCGACGTGCTCCCGCGTGGCCGCCTTGGGAATGGCGCACACGAGCGGCTGGTGCAGCACCCACGCGATGGCCACCTGCGCCGGGCTGGCGCCGTGCCGGTCCGCCACCGTCCGCAGCACGTCGTCGTGCAGCAGCCTGCCCTGCTCGATGGGCGAGTACGCCATCACGGGCATCCGGCGGTCGCGGCACCACGGCAGCAGGTCGAACTCCGGGCCGCGCCGCGTCAGGTTGTACAGCACCTGGTCGGTCCCGGCCTGCCGCCCGGCCGGGTGCTCCCACAGCTCGGCGAGGTCGGCGGCGTCGAAGTTGCTGACGCCGAAGTGCCGGATCTTGCCCTCGGCGCGCAGCCGTTCGAAGGCCTCCAGCGTCTCGGCCAGCGGCACCCCGCCGCGCCAGTGCAGCAGGTACAGGTCGAGGTGATCGGTGCGCAGGGCGGTGAGGCTGCGCTCGCACGCCTCGACGGTGCCGCGCAGGCCGGCGTTGTGCGGCAGCACCTTGCTGACCAGGAACACCTCGTCCCGGCGGCCCCGGATGGCCTCGCCGACCACGGCCTCCGCGCCGCCGTCGCCGTACATCTCCGCCGTGTCGATCAGGCCGAGCCCGAGGTCCAGGCCGTGCCGCAGCGCGGCCGCCTCGGCCTCGGCGTCCCTGCGCCGCTCGCCCATGTGCCACGTCCCCTGCCCGAGCACCGGCATCCGGTCCCCGGAGCCGAGCGTCACGTACCGCATCGCCATGCCCCATTCTCTCCATGGCCGCCAACGGCGGGCCCGCCCTCACAGCGGCGGGGTGAACTCCAGCCGCCAGCTGCCGTCCCGTTCGGCGACGGCGACCCGGTAGGCGAAGGTGCCTCCGCCCGCCAGCCGCCCGCTGACCTTCGCCACGCGCGGCGCCGCGGTGCCCGGCTCCAGCGTCACCTCGATCGCGTGGGCGCCCGTGTCGTCGAGCCTGGCGACGTAGGCGCCCGCGAAGTCCTCCACGTGGCCCGGCGGGTAGCCGAGCACGCCGGTCAGCTGCTCGGCGTCCCGTTCGTTGAGGGCGTGCTCCAGCTGGGCCCGCAACCGTTGTGGCGACTCCACACCGATCTCGGGCTCCCTGGCGATCAGCACGGTGACCACCACGAGCCAGGTCACGATGATCGCCACGACGCCGATGAGCAGCCTGTTCCTGCGCATGGCCCGCACGCTATCCCACACCGGCGCGTGCGGTTGCGGGGAAGAACTTCCGCCCTGCGGGCATCCTGTTGACGGCCGTTACGAAGATGGCTAACTTCCAGCGCATCGGGGTTCGCCAGCCGACCGTCTTTCGGGAGCCACATGACCGTCTACACCGAGCCCGCCATCGATCCGGCCGCCGTCACGGCCATCGACGTCCATGTCCACGTGCACGCCTCGGTGGACGGCAGCGCCGTCGACGAGGAGTCCATGAAGCAGATGGCCGAGTACTTCCGCACCGACGACGTGCGGCCCGGCAACACGCGCGACATCGCGGCGTACTACCGCGAGCGGGCGATGGCGGCGGTGGTGTTCGGCGTCGACTCGGTGCACCGCGACGGTGGCGTCACCAACGAGGAGGTCGCCGAGCTGGCCGCGGAGAACGCCGACGTGCTGATCCCCTTCGCCAGCATCGACCCTGCGCGCGGCGCCGAGGGCGTGGCCATGGCGCGGCGGCTCATCACCGACTACGGCGTGAAGGGTTTCAAGTTCCACCCCAACACGCAGGCGTTCTACCCCAACGACCGCTCCGTCTACCCGCTGTACGAGGTGATCGCCGAGCACGGCAGGATCGCGCTGTTCCACAGCGGGCACACCGGCGTCGGCGCGGGAACGCCTGGCGGTGGCGGCGTGCGTCTGAAGTACTCCAACCCGATGTACGTCGACGACGTGGCCGTGGACTTCCCCAGCATGCCGATCATCCTGGCCCACCCGTCGTTTCCGTGGCAGGACGAGGCTCTCTCGGTGGCGCTGCACAAGCCGACCGTCCACATCGACCTGTCCGGCTGGTCGCCGAAGTACTTCCCGCCACAGCTCGTCCAGTACGCCAACACGCTGCTGCGGCACAAGATGCTGTTCGGCTCCGACTATCCGGTCATCACGCCGGAGCGCTGGCTGCGGGACTTCGACAAGCTCGACATCCGGCCCGAGGTCCGGCCGCTGATCCTCAAGGACAACGCCGCGGCACTGTTCGGGCTGGGCAAGGGCGACAGCTGAGAAAGGAGCGCGGATGGGTGCGACCGTTGCCGTCGGTGTCGACGGAGTCAGGGAACTGGAGGGCAGGGAGCTCGGCGTGAGCGACTGGCTGGAGATCACCCAGGAGCGGGTGAACACCTTCGCCGACGCGACCGGCGACCACCAGTGGATCCACGTCGATCCCGCGCGGGCGAAGGAAGGGCCGTTCGGCGGCCCGATCGCGCACGGCTACCTCACCCTGTCGCTGGCCCCGGTGTTCCTGCCGCAACTGCTGGAGCTGCGCGGGTTCTCGATGGGGATCAACTACGGCTGCGACCGTGTGCGGTTCCCTTCACCGGTGCCGGTGGGCAGCAAGCTGCGCTGCGGGGCGACGGTCGGCGAGGTGACCGAGGTCGAGGGCGGCGTGCAGCTGCGGGTGACGCTGACGTTCGAGGCCGAGGGCCAGGACAAGCCCGCGTGCGTGGCGACGCTGGTGCTGCGCAGCTACGTCTGACACGGCTGGGGCCGCGGCGCCGGGGTCAGGCGGTGCGCCTGCCCGGTCGCCGTGCGGGCTCGTCCTGCGCGAGGGGCAGGCGCTCGACAAGGGCCTCCACCTCGCGCTCGGCGTGCGGGGCGAGCGCCGAGCGCATGCGCAGGAAGACGTGCTCGGCGCGTACCGCGGGCCAGTCGGCGGGCAGGTGTTCCACCGGAAGGCCGGGATCGTTGCGCAGCAGCAACGTCCACTCGGTGTGCATGAGCAGCTGCCGCGCCAGCACGTCCCCCTCACGGGCCGTCGACTCGGCACCGTCCCAGCGCCGCAGGAAGCCCCGGTAACCCTCGGCCAGCTCGGCAAGGTCCCACGTCTCGGCGATCATGTCCTGGATGTCGGTGGGGGCCAGCGTGGTGGCCCGGAACGCCTTCACGTGCTCGCTGACGTCGAGACCGTCGAGCAGCTGGTCGATGTCGACCTGGCGCGGCGTGATCCACAACCCGTTCTGCAGCGGCCCGAACCCGGCCCACGCCAGCCGGGAGCGCAGGAGGTGGCGGTCGGCCCTGCGGGTCTCGGGCAGCGAGAAGCCCAGCACGGTCCAGTGGCCGTCCCAGTTGCGGTTGACGGCCTGCCGGACGCGGTGGCCGCCCTCCTCCAGCACGCCGACGGTGTAGCCGGTGAGTCCGAAGTACACCCGCTTGCCGGAACGATGCCGTTCCAGCAGGCCGCGCCTGGTCATCCTGGACAGCGTGGAGCGGGCGGCGTGCTCGCCGACCCCCACCCGCGCCAGCACGTCGATGAGGCTGCCGGAGTAGATGGCCTCCGAGCGGCCCAGCAGGTGTGCGGCGAAGAAGTTGAGCAGCAGCGCCTGCGGGCGTTGCCAGGGCGTGCCGCCGGAGCCGGCCTCGTCGTCGGTGTCCATCCGACCTCCCGGTACCTGTGTCCTCGAACACGGATGAGGCCCATCATGATACCCCGCCGTTCGGCATTTTGCTGACGGTCGTCACACCGGCGGCGAAGGCAGGACTCTCAGGCGTCGACGGTGACCAGATTGTCCAGCCCGGACAGCTCGATCACGCGCCGGGTCGGCGAACCGAACGGGGCCACGATGATGCACGACGTCTGGAGCAGGCGCAGCCGGTCGGCGAGCGCGAACAGGATACGCAGGCCCGCGCTGTCGAGGTAGGTCACGCCCGCCAGGTCGATGCGGACGGAGAGGAGGCGGTTGGTGATGGCGGAGAAGACGCCGTCCTGGACCGAAACGGCGTTGGAGAGGTCGATCTCGCCGCTGATCGCGATGTCGACCGACGTCTCGTCCTGTGCTCGTACCTCGACGTGCGCGATGGTCACGGGGGATCGCCACCCGCGAGGCGCCGCCGGATGTGCACCGTCGTTCCGTGCGGATCGTGCTCGACGTGGAGCTCGTCGCTGAGCTGACGCATGAGCTGAGTTCCCTTGCCCCGGAGCCGGCCACGCGGTTCGCGCCAGTTGCCCGAGTCCTTGACGGTGACCCGCACCTCGTCCTCCCCGGCTTCCAGTCGGATGTTCAACGGACCGCCCCTCGGTCCGTAGGCATGTTCGACCGCGTTGGCGCACGCCTCGCCGACGACGACCAGCAGGTCGGCGACGTCGTCCTCCGACGCTCCCACCGCGGGCAGCCAGCGGCGCAGTGCCGAGCGGATGTCCGACAGCGACTCCGGCACCGCGTCGACGTCGAGGTCCATCGTGCGCAGCTCCTCGGGAGTCTGCCTGCGCAAGGCGAGCACGGCGATGTCGTCGTCGGTGGGGTCGTTGCCGACCAGCCGCGCCATCACGGTGGAGCACACGGTCTCGGTCGGTCCGCTGACGACGCTGTCCCGCAGCAGTTTCAGGCCCGCGTCGAGTGGCCGGTGCCGCCGTTCGACCAGGCCGTCGGTGTAGAACAGCACGGTGGCGCCCGGCGGCACGTCGATGACCGTGGTGTTCCTGCGCAGGGGAGCCGAGCCGACGCCGACCGGAGGGTCGATCGGCACCTCGGCCAGCGCCGCGACCCCGCCGGCGGGCGCCATGACCGGAGCCAGGTGCCCGGCCAGCGACAGGTGCATGCGCTCCAGCGACGGCTCCCACATGGCATAGGCGATGGTGGCCATGGTCTGCGGCTCGAAATGCCGCACGTGCCGGTCCGCTTTGCTCAGCGCCTCGCTGGGGTCGGCGGAGTCGATCGCGAACGATCGCATGGCGGTGCGCATGCGGCTCATCACGGTCGCGGCGGTGAGGCCCCGCCCCACCACGTCGCCGATCGCCACGCACAGCCAGCCCGACGGCAGGGTGAACACGTCGTACCAGTCGCCGCTGACGCTGCCGCCCTCGCCGGGCGCGTACCGGGCGGAGAGCTCCAGCCCCGGTATCCGGGGCAACCGGGCGGGCAACAGCGATCGTTGCAGCGCCGACGCGGCAGCCCGCTCCACGTGCGAGCGCCGGGCGCGGGTGGCCAGTGCCACCCGGTCGGCGGCCAGTTGCAGCAGCTCCACGTCGCGGCTGGTGAACGGGTCGCCGCTGATCCTGCCGATGTGCAGCACGCCGAGCAGCTCCCCGCCCGCCACCAGCGGCACCCCGGCCAGCGACTGGATGCCCTTCTGCCACAGCAGGGGGTTGGCCACCGTCGCGGGGCTCACCCGCTCGAGCACCAGCGGTTCGCGCCGCGCGGCGATCCGGCCCGCGAATCCCCGGCCGACCCTGATCCGCACACCCTGCCGCACCTCCTCCTCGATTCCGGACGACGCCGTGGCGATGAGGTTCTGCCCGCCGCCGTCGACGAGAAGCACGGTGGCGGTATCGGCATCCAGGATGTCGCGGACTCGCTTGAGCAGCTCCTCCAGCAACTCCTCAACAGCAAGATGCGCCAGCGTGGTGTCCGTGACCGCCTCGATACGGCGGAGTCGTTCCTCGGCGTTGTCGGAGCCGACCGACCTCGACATGCCCGGAGCATAACCGCCCTGCGGCGGCCGAGCAGTGGACAGTCCGCTGGCCTGCGACTTCGGTGCCGGGGCTTGGCAGGCGGGCGGCGAAACGAGACGATCATCGTCGTGGTCACCACTCGGTACGTTCACCTCGCCGCGGACGGCGGTGGCGGGTTCGACGCCTTCTGCGCGGTCCCGGACGCAGGCCGTGGACCGGGAGTCCTGCTGCTGCAGGAGGTCTTCGGCATCAACGACAACATGCGGTCGCTGGCTGAGCGGCTCGCCGGACACGGCTACGTGGTGCTCGTGCCGGACATGTTCTGGCGGCTGCGGCGACGGTTCGAGAGCAAGGACGAGTCGGGGCTGGCCGAGGGCATGGAACTCGCGCAGCAGCTCGACCTGGACGCCGCCTGCGCGGACATGGCGGCGACCCTGCGGTCGATGCGTGAAATGTCCGAATGCACCGGTCTGGTCGGCGGAATCGGGTTCTGCCTCGGCGGAACGCTGGCGTACCTGCTCGCCACCTCCGTCAGGGCCGACGGCCGGGGCCCCGACGCGGTGGTGTCCTACTACGGCTCGGGCGTGCACGCGATGCTGGACCGGGTCGGCAGCATCGAGTGCCCCATGATGTTCCACTACGGCGACGCCGATCCCTACATCTCCGCGGAAGCGGTCGCCGCCGTCGAGGCGGCGGTGGCGAACAGGCCGGACATCACCGTGCACCACTACGACGCCGGGCACGCGTTCTCGAACTTCGACGCTCCGTCGTTCTTCCAGCGGGAGGCGGCCGACCTGGCGTGGGGCCGCACGCTGGCGTTCCTCGACGACCACCTGAAGACCCGGTGACCACGGTCAGAGCCGGGGCCTGTCCTTGGCCAGCAGCGGCTCGAACAGGTCTCCCAGGTCCTCGATGCGCTCCAGCACGTCCTCGGCGGTGAACACCAGATCCTCGGGCACCTCGCACTCGGCGACCTCGTCCCACGTCAGTGGCGTGGACACGGTGGGCTGTGGGCGGGCCCGCAGTGAGTACGGCGCCACCGTGGTCTTCTTCGGGTTGTTCTGGCTCCAGTCGATGAACACCTTGTGCGGGCGCAGGTTCTTCGCCATCCGCGAGACCACGAGGTCGGGCATCGCCTTCTCCAGCCGTTCCGCGAGCCCCTTGGCGTACTCGCTGGTGCGTTCGGCCGAGCGCACGCGCACCGGGCAGTACAGCTGCATGCCCTTGGAGCCGCTCGTCTTGGGATAGGCGGTGAGGCCGTCGTCCTCCAGCGCGTCACGCAGCCGCAGCGCCACCCGGCAGCACTCGACGATCGTGGCCGGAGCGCCCGGGTCCAGGTCGAACACGAGCAGGTCGGGCACCCGCTTCGCCCCCCGCGGCCCCACTGTCCACTGTGGGACGTGCAGTTCCAGACTCGCCAGGTTGGCCGCCCACACCAGGGTCGGCAGGTTCTGCACGAGCGCGTAGTCGGCCTTCTCGGACCCGCGTGAGCTGCCCGGTGTCTCGATGCACACGGTGCTCACCCAGTCGGGCGCGTGCCGCGAGACGTCCTTTTCGAAGAAGGAGTTGCCGTCGACACCGTTGGGATAGCGCTTGAGCGTCAGCGGCCGGTCCTTCAGGTGCGGCAGCAGGATCGGCGCGACGCGGGCGTAGTAGTCGATCACCTCGCTCTTGGTGAAGCCGACCTCGGGATAGAGCACCTTGTCCAGGTTGGACATCCGCATCCTGCGGCCGTCGACCTCCACGAGTGGTCCCGTCATCGGCTACAGCTCCCCGGGGTCGAGATCGGGCCGCAGCCCGCGCCAGGCAGGCGCGCGCAGCCTGCCGTCGTCCGTCCAGTCCTTGAACACCACCTCACCGACCAGCTCGGGACGCACCCAGTGCGCGCCCTTCGCCCGGTCGCGCGGCACCTCGGTGTGAAACGGCGACCGTTCCGTCTCCAGCTCGCTCAGCGCGGCGAGCAGCTCGCGCAGCATGTCGTCGGTGAAGCCGGTGCCGACCTGGCCGATGTAGCGCAGGCCGCCGTCCTCGGGAAGGCCCAGCATGAGCGAGCCGAACGTGTCCGAGCGCCTGCCCTCGCCGGGCCGCCACCCGCCGATCACGGCGTCGAGCGCGTGCAGGTCGGTGATCTTCACCCAGTCGCCGGAGCGCTGGTCCGGCTGGTACGGCGAGTCCAGCCGCTTGGCCAGCACGCCCTCCAGCTCCTGCTCGGCAGCGGCCTCCACCACGGCGGCGCCCTCGCCGGTGAAGCTGGGCGAGAGCTGCCAGTGCACGCCACCCAGCTCCAGCTCCTCCAGCAGTTCCCTGCGCTGGCGGTACGGAAGGCGCAGGCACGAGTGGCCCTCCAGGTGCAGCAGGTCGAAGACGAGGTAGGTCACCGGCTGGTGCTTGGCGAGCTGCCGGGCGCGCTGCTCGCCGGCATGCATGCGGGCCTGCAGCGCCTTGAAGCTCGGCTTGCCGCCCTTGAGCGCCACGATCTCGCCGTCCAGCCACGCCTGCGTGCTGCCGAGCTGCGGGCCGAGACCACGCAGCTCGGGGTAGGTGTCGGTGATCTCGGTGCCCCTGCGGGAGAACAGGGTCACGCGCCCGCCTTCGACCCTGGCGAGCGCGCGGACACCGTCCCATTTGAACTCGTAGCCCCAGTCGTCGTCCTCGGCGACGGGCGGCAGCGTGCCGCTGACGGCCAGCATGGGCCGCAGCAGCTCCGGCAACGGCTCCCAGCCGGGGTCCGCGGGCGGGTCGGACCGGATGACCTGCCAGTCCTCGCCGCTGCGGAAGAAGACGTACTTGCCCTGGGCGCGCTCACCGTGCAGCACCACGGAGACCTCGCGGTCGGACCACTTCAGGGTCTCGTAGTGTCCGGAGTCCCAGATGGTCATCCGGCCCGCGCCGTACTCGCCCTTCGGGATCTCGCCCGAGAAGGTCGCGTACTCCAGCGGGTGGTCCTCGGTGTGCACGGCGAGGCGTACCGTGCCGGGCTCCGGTGGCAGTCCCTTCGGCACGGCCCACGAGACCAGCACGCCCTCGCGCTCGAGCCGCACGTCCCAGTGCAGCCGCCGGGCGTGGTGCTCGTGGATGACGAACCGGTCGTCGTCACCCACGGCACCATCGCCGTCCGGCAGCGGCTCGGGCGTGCGGCCCGCGCGCCGTTTGCGCCGGTACTCCTCGAGCTTGCCGCCCATACGACCGGTCTACCCGATCAGGCGGCCCGAGTCACCTGGGCCGCGTCCGACAATCCCGTTGAGGATTATCGGACACGACCTAGGAGACCGACTCGACGATCACGACCCCCGTGCCGACCCGCGTGTTCTCCGTGGTCCGCACGGTCACCAGGCCGCGCAGCACCCGGCCGTCGCCGGGCTGCGCGCCCGCCGTGACCGTCGCGGGCACCGTCCACGTCGTGCCGCTCGGGCGGGCGGCGTCGGTGTCGCTGACCTCGATCGCACCGAGGCCGGGCGCGGCGTAGGTGTCGAGGTAGTCGAACTCCGTGCTGCCCGAGGGCACCGCGTAGCCGTCGATCTCCACCCGCCAGGTGCCCGCCGCCGGGTTGGCGACGGTCACCGACTCCTCCGAGTCGCCGTCGGCGCTGTAGCCGGCAAGGCCGCACGAGCCGCTCGTGCAGTTGTAGACGTAGAGGTCGAGGTCGGCGCCACCGTCGGAGGTGTTGCCGATGGTGGCCGTCAGCGCGGTCGCGCCCGGTTTCACCTCGATGTCGTACGTCCGCGCCTCACCCTCGCCGATGCTGGGCCGGTCGACGCGGGCACTGTCGAGCGGCCCGCCGGTGAGCCTGCCGGTGAACGCGCCGAGTGTGCTGGTGACCGTGTACTCGCGGGCGACGGCCTCGCCTTGCGTCGCCGAGGCGATCACGTCCGGGTTCGGGGTGATCTCGGTGCCCTGCACCGACGCCGTGAGCGACCAGTCCGAGGACGGCGCGTCGGATGTGCGCCGCGACTCGATCACGATCTCCCACACACCGGGCATCGGGTCGGTCGCCGTCCGGCTCGACGGTGAGCCGGTGGGGCAGCCACCGCCCGCGTCCGGGTTGTAGCAGTACACGGTGGACGTCGGGTCCACGGGCACGCCCGTCGGGTCGTAGCGCAGGAACCGCACCTGGCCCGCGCCCGGCTCCGGCCCGCCCGCGGCGAGGTCGATCCGCAGCGAGCTCGCACCCTCCGGTACCCGCACGAACACGCTGGTGGTCTGGTTGCGCTGGACGGTGCCCGAGGCCTGCACCTCGTAGCCGCCCGTCTGCGTGAACTCGTGCGGCGCGAAGACGGTGTTCATCGTGAGCACGTCGATGCCGGGAGTGCGCACGTCGTCGAGCCGCAGCAGCGCCGAGTGCGTGCCCGGCGTGCGGGGGCTGATCCGCACGTCGAACGTCACCGGCTGGTTCAGCGGCAGCCGCACCGTACGGGGCGAGGAGAACGTGCCGTCGTTGCCGACCCAGCTCGCCCGGTACCGCACGGGCCGGTCGGCGCCGGTGGTCCTGGTGAGGGTGTAGGTGCGGGTGTAGGCCTCGCCGACGGTGACGCCCTCGCGGTCGTGGATGCCCACGCCCGTGTGCGGCGTCCGCAGTTGTCCGGAGAGGACGGTGTCCACGGGCACGGACGTGGTGACCGCGTCGTGCCGGTCACCCCGCAGCGCGACCAGCGCGCGGAAGGTGTCGATCAGGCCCGCGCCCTGCGCGTTGGCGGAGATGCCCTCGACGAAGCGTGCCGTGGACGACATCGCCGAGCGCAGCGACGCCACCGAGGGCCGCTCGCCCCTGTGCAGGCCCTTGTAGGCGCTCACCAGCAGTGCGGCCGCGCCGGTCGCCTGCGGCGCCGCCATCGAGGTGCCGTTGAACATGCCGTAGCCCGCGGGCAGCTCGTAGGTGCCGGGCACCGGCTCGCCCGCCTGCCAGCGTGGGATCGTGGAGACGGCCGCGCCGGGTGCGACGAGGTTCGGCTTGAACCCGCCGTCCTCCCTCGGCCCGCGCGACGAGAACGGGTGCAGCGACTCCGCCACCGGCGACTCGGAGCCGTAGTTGGACAGCCACGTGTCGTCGGTGATGTAGGAGCCGACGCTCACCGCGTCGGTGGCCACGGAGGGGTCGCCGACCGAGTTGGCGCCCGCGCCGCTGTTGCCCGCGGAGATGAACAGCTGCACGTTGAAGGTCTCGATGACCCGGTTGTACAGCTCGGCGCGGGCGTTGTTGCCGTCGTTGAGCGCGGGCAGACCGCCGATGGAGATGTTGACGACGTCGGCGCCGTTCTCGGCGGCGTAGATCACGCCGTCGATCAGCCCGCTCGCCGTGCACGACGGGGTGGAGAGGCAGACCTTCACCGACATCAGCTTCGCGCCGGGCGCCGCGCCGTCCATGGCACCGCCGAAGAGGTCGTTGCCTGCGGCGATGCCCGCGACGTGCGAGCCGTGTGCCGCGCCCGCGATGCCGATGTTGACGTAGCCCTGGCGGTCGGTCTGCACGACGAACGGGACGCGCTCGGCGACACCGGTCGCCGGGTCGTCCACGCCGAAGTGACCGACGTCGTGGTTGACGGCGTAGTCGATCATCGGCTGCTCGTCGGTGAAGTCGCCGTCGCCGTCGAGGTCGACGCGCACCTGCTTGGACGCGGTGTCCTGCAGCACGCCCCAGCGGTCGGTGCGGTCGCCGTCGCGGTTGAGGTCCCCGCCGGTGTCGCTCGCCGCGGTGCCGAGGTCACCGGCGACCTCGGTGAACAGGCCGAACGAGTAGGAGCCCTGCTCCGGCGCGGTCCATTCCCGACCCCCAGCCGAGAACGAACCGGCGAACGTCTCCTCCGACATGCCGACCCACGTGCCGTCGCCGGACGTCGGCGAGTTGGCGGTGTAGAAGTCGACGATCTTGCGCTCTCCGGTGCTGGTCCTGGCCAGCGCCGGGTGGTCGAGGTCGACACCGGTGTCCAGCACCGCGATCGTCGTGCCCCTGCCGTCCCAGAACGGGAAGGTCCTGCCGAACTGCGCCGCCTTGGTGTCGCCCGTGGGCAGGTAGGGGTTGACCCGCGGCGTGTCCTCGTCGGGAGCGGGCTGCGGCAGGGGGTCGGACGCGCCGACGGGAGCGGGCTCGTCGCGCTTGATGAGCCCGTCGACGTCCACCGCGTCCACCGAGCGGAGCTTCGGTGCCCGCTCCGCCTCGCCGATGGGCACGGTGACCTTCAGGTAGTCGAGCTTGCGGTCCGTGGACTGCACCACGCCGCCGATGGAGGCCAGCTCACCCGCTGCGGCGCCGGCGCGCCCTCGCTGCGCCGCGACGAGCAGGGTGACTGTCGACTCGCCCCGCCGCTCGGCCTGCTGGAGCAGCTGACGATCCTGCTGATCGAGGTGCCGCTCGTCGCCGGGCCGCGGCGGCTCCGGCTCCTGCGCGACCGCCTGCGGCGCACCGAGTCCCAGTGCTCCGACGGCGGTGATGAGCGCCAGGACGCCTGCGCGTCCCGACCACTGTCTCTTACCCACTACCTGAACCTCCCGCCTGCGCGTGTCCGAACCATCACCACGGACCTCACAAACGTTTCACATTCGGGTGATGATGGGCGAAATTCCCGACTTTCGTAGGGGTCGCCGCAAGCTCCCCAATGCGGCATTGGTTCCACTGGATGGAGCGAATGCCGCATTGGTTCCGTTGAGTGGAGCGAATGCCACATTGGGGAGCCTTGGGCCGGGTTGTCGGTGGGGTGCTGGAGACTGTCGCGGTCGCCGTTGTCGATCTTGGAGGAGGGCTCCCCACCGATGATGGGCCGCACGCACGCGCTCACCGGCTGGTGCGCAGGACTGGCCGTCGCCCCGCTCGTCGGGGTGAACACCCTCGCGCAGGCGGTGGTGTTCGCGGCGACGACGGCGGGCTACGCCCTGCTGCCCGACCTCGACCATCCGGGAGCGCGGGCGTCGACGTTGCTCGGTCCGCTGACGGGCGGCCTGTCCTGGCTGCTGCGCAAGGCCTCGGCGGGGCTGTACGCGGTGACGAAGGGTCCCCGGGACGAGGACTGCACGGGCACGCACCGGCACCTGTCCCACACGCTGCTGTTCGCCGTCGCACTCGGCGCCGCCGCCGCGGCGGGCACCGAGGCGGGCGGGCCGTGGGCGGTGGCCGGTGTCGTGCTGCTCGGGCTGCTGCTCGCCGAGGACGCGCTCGGCGACTGGCTGCTGCCCGTGGCGGGCGGCGCGGTGGTGTGGTGGGTGTACGAGAACAACCCGGGCGCGCTCGGCCAGCTGGACGCCGTCACGGGGTTGCTCGGGATCGCCGTCGGTCTCGGCTGCTTCACCCACTGCCTCGGCGACGCGCTCACCGAGTCCGGCTGCCCGTTCCTGTTCCCGCTGCCGATCGCCGGTGAGACCTGGTACGAGCTGCGCCCGCCGTCGCTGCTGCGCTTCCGCACCGGCAAGGGCGTCGAGAACGGGCTGGTGTTCCCCGTGTTCTCGGTGCTTGCCGTGGTGCTCGTGCCCGGCGTGTGGCCCGCGCTGGCCGGGCTGGTCACCGATCTGCTCGACGGGGCGACCGTCGAGGCAGGGCCGTGAGGCCGGGGAGTTCCCGGCCTCAGTGCCAGGTCAGGAACCGGTAGTGCAGCCCGGTCGACGACTCCTGCCAGGCGCCAACCGAGTCCGGCGGGCGGCCGACGTCCGGCGCGTGCGTGTCGCCGTCGAAGCACTCGCGGATGTCGGTGACCACGATGCGGTCCGCCAGCGGCAGCGCCGCCCGGTACACGGCCGCCCCGCCGATCACCCACACGTCTCCGGACGCCGTGGCCAGCGCTCGCGTCAGGTCGGGAAACGTCTCCACGCCGTCCTGCGGGGTGCGGGACAGCACGAGGTTGCGCCTGCCGGGCAGCGGCCGGAACCGGGGCGGCAGCGACGCCCAGGTACGGCGGCCCATGAGCACGGTGGCGCCCGCGGTCAGCGTGCGGAAGTGCTTCAGGTCCTCCGGCAGGTGCCACGGCAGCGCGCCGTCGCGGCCGATGACACCGTTCGCGGACTGCGCCCAGACGAGCCCGATCACACCGCCACCGGTGCCTTGATGCCGGGGTGGGGATCGTAGCCGTCGAGCGCGATGTGCTCGTAGGTGTAGTCGAACAGGCTCGGCGCCGGTGTGAGGCTCAGCGTGGGAAACGGCCGCGCCTCGCGGGCGAGCTGCGTGCGCACCTGGTCGGTGTGGTTGTCGTAGATGTGGCAGTCGCCGCCGGTCCAGATGAAGTCGCCCACGCCGAGGCCCACCTGTTCGGCGATCATGTGTGTCAGCAGCGCGTAGCTCGCGATGTTGAACGGCACGCCGAGGAACAGGTCGGCGCTGCGCTGGTACAGCTGGCAGGACAGCGCGCCGTCGGCGACGTAGAACTGGAAGAACGCGTGGCACGGCGGTAGCGCCATGCGCGGGATGTCGGCGACGTTCCACGCGGACACGACGATCCGCCGGGAGTCGGGGTTCTCGCGCAGGGTGCGCAGCACCTCGCTGATCTGGTCGATGTGCCCGCCGTCCGGGGCCGGCCACGACCGCCACTGCACGCCGTAGACCGGGCCGAGGTCGCCGTCCGGCGCCGCCCACTCGTCCCAGATCGTGACGCCGTGCTCGCGCAGCCACGTGACGTTCGCGTCGCCGCGCAGGAACCACAGCAGCTCGTAGGCGACCGAACGGAAGTGGACCTTCTTCGTCGTGATCAGCGGGAACCCGTCGGCCAGCCGGTAGCGGAGCTGGTGTCCGAAGATCGACCGCGTGCCTGTGCCGGTGCGGTCGGCTTTGCGGGTGCCCGTGTCGAGCACATGGCTGAGCAGGGCCTCGTACTGCGTGTCCGGCATGGGCGCGAGCCTAGACGAACACCTGCTCGGGGTGCGGATGGCTGAGGAAGTCGTGGTGGGAGATCTCCCAACCGTAGGCGCCCGCGTACGCGAACTCCAGCACATCACCGGGCCGCACCCGATCGACCACGACGTCGCGGGCCAGCACGTCCTTCGGGGTGCACAGCTCGCCGACGACCGTCACCGGCTCGCCGCGCGCCTCCGGCCGGGGCAGCCCCGGTGGCCACGCCTCGACCGGCCGGACCGTGAACGGGTGACTGTGCTGCCACGACACCGGCAGCCGGAAGTGATGGGTGCCACCGCGCACGAGGACGTAGCAGAGGCCGTGGTTGCGTTTGACGTCCAGCACCTCGGTGAGATAGCTGCCGCACGCGGCGACGAGGAACCGGCCGCACTCGAAGTCGATCTCGCGCCAGTGCCCGGGGAACGTGTCGACAAGTCTCCGCAGGCCGTCGGTGAAGCGGGCCCAGTCGAACTGCGCGGCCAGGTCCGCGTAGTTCACACCGATGCCGCCGCCGACGTTGACCACGTCGCAGCGCAGCCCGAACTCGGCCTCCCAGCCGGTCACGGTCCGCCGGTACAGCTCCAGCATCTCCAGGTGCGCCTCGGGCGAGAGATTGTTCGACAGCGAGTGCAGGTGGAACCCGGCCAGGCGGAGGCCGGGCAGCTCCTTCGCCGCGACCACGGCCTCGGTGACGAGCCGTTCGTCGATGCCGAACTGCGTCGGCCGCCCGGCCATCGCCAGTGTCGCGGCGGGAAACGGGCCCGCGAGGTTCACCCGCAGCAGCACGTCGGCGACCCGGCCCGCGCGGGCCGCGATCGCGGAGATCCGGTGCAGCTCCAAGATGCTCTCGACGTGCAGGCGTTCGACGCCCTCGTCGAGGGCTTCGGCGATCTCCGCGTCGGTCTTGGCGGGCCCCCCGAACAGCACGGGAGCGCCCGGCGCCGCCGCCCGCGCCTTGGCGAGCTCGCCACCCGAGGCGACCTCGAACCCGGCCACCAGCGGCGCCAGCGTCCGCAGCAGCGGCGCGGCACTGTTGGCCTTCATCGCGTAGAACATGCGGCACCGCGCGGGCAGCGCCGCGACCACCTCCCGTACGTGCCGGGCCAGCGCGCCCAGGTCGTACTCGTAACGGCAGACCGGCTCACGCATGGCGGGCCAGTGGGTTGGGCGCGTCGTGCAGGCGCAGCTCCGTGTCGGGCAGGAGCCTGCGCGTGGTGAGCTTCTCGACGGCGACGGCCGGCTTGCGCACATCGAACCGGGGATTCGGAAAACGGTCCAGATAGGACTCGACGCCGCCGCGGACGAGGTCCCAGAAGTCGCGTTCGGCGAGGCCGTAGGCGTCGGCGAGGAAGATCGCCAGCTCCCCGACGTTGACGAAGAGGTGCGCGTCGAGCATGAAGTCGGCAACCAGGCCGGGGTCGTCGGTCTCCACGAACGAGTTGCGGTTCTGGTGCTGCGGTGGCGTTCCGCGCAGCGGCGGGCACAGCTCGGGCTCCGCGAGGCGGGACCTGGAGAACCGCACGCCGTCGTGGAAGTCGCGCAGTGCCACCCGCGTCGGCAGGCCCTGACGGTGCAGCAGCACCATGTTCTGCGCGTGCGCCTCCAGCGCGATCCCGTGTGCGCACAGCAGGTGCACCACCGGCACGACGGCGGCCGTGACCAGCCGCCGCACCCACCGGTTCAGGCCGTGCGTACTGACCCAGGGATCGATCAGTGGCGTGCCGTCCGGCTCGCGCGCCGTCAGCCCGGTGAACGGCACCGCGCGCTCCCCGTCCTCGAGACGCGGCGGCAGGCTCTCCCTCCAGATACAGGCCAGCGCGCCGTAGGTGTCCTGCCCCAGGAGGTCCGGTGGCGGCGTGACGACGGTGCCCCGTACCTCCCCGAGCAGTACCGTGCGCAGCTCGTCGCGCAGGAACGGGTCCTTGTCGGCGATGCCCTTCAGCCAGCCCGAGATCAGCGGCGCGTTGTGCACGGTATGCGGTGCCAGCACCCGGCTCGTGGACGTGTTGACCAGCGACATGGCCAGCTTCAGGTAGGGCCGTGCCGGATCGTCCACACAGGAGAGGGTGCGAATCGACTGCTGCGCGGTGAACGTGTGCGGGTCCTCGCCGAGAACGACGAGCTCGCCCGTGCGCAGCTGGGTGGCGAACGCCCGCGCCACGTGGTTGGTCCACTGCCACGGGTGCACCGGGATCGCCGTGTACCCGGGTGGCGGTGTCAGGGGTGTCAGCGCTTGTTCCCCTGCGCCGGTGACCTCCGTGATCGAGTGATGCGCGGCCAGCCACAGTGGACGGACGGGCCGCGCGAACTCCGGTCCGTAGGCGAGGTTGTCGTCGATGTCGAAGCCGATACGCGACTTGTAGGCGGGGTGGTAGCGGTGCCCGTCGGTGATCGCGCCCTCCAGCGTGTCGAAGTCCAGTCCCGCGAGCGCGCCCCGGCGCACGTGCTGGGCGAGCGCGTCCTTGAGCACGGTCTCCTCC
Organism: Prauserella muralis; assembly: GCF_003202285.1. Classification (GTDB taxonomy): domain Bacteria; phylum Actinomycetota; class Actinomycetes; order Mycobacteriales; family Pseudonocardiaceae; genus Prauserella_B; species Prauserella_B muralis. The sequence goes on along the minus strand of NZ_MASW01000001.1, from coordinate 240,020 downwards.
AGCTCCCTGGCGAACCGGGTCAGGCACGCCGGGTCGGCGTCGAGTGCGCCCGCCACGTCGGTGAGGAACCGGGTGACCGATTCGGGTTCGGCGCCGTCGCGGGTCACCGCGTCCACGGTGATCCGGTCGAACGTGGCCCGCCGCCGCGCGGTGATGGCATATCCGGCCGCGCGGGCGGCCTCGACGCTCAGCACGCCCTCGTAGAGCAGCGACTCCACCAGCTGGTGAATGACCCTGCGCCGCACCGCCTCGAAGCCGGGGCCGGTCAGTGCGCGCTGGACGAGGTCGTGGTTCATGGCAGCTCCCGCAGCGGGTTGGGAACGTCGACGTACAGGGGCCGCTCGCCGCGTCCGGTGAACCGGCTCAGCAGGTTGGCCTTGGCGGGCAGCGCCGGGCGGGCGAGCAGGTCGGCGGCCTCCGGCCAGGTGGCCAGCCGGTCGCGGGTGAGGCGCCACAGGCGGTCCTCCCCGGCACCGCCGTGCCTGCCGAGCACGTGCAGCAGCTGGCCGAGGTGGTTGGTCACCACGTGGTAGTGCAGCCGCAGCCGCGCCTCGTCCTCGGTGTACAGGAGCGGGCTGCCCGGATTGACGTGCGCGGCGGCGGCGCCCGTGCGGCTCACCGCCGTGCCCTCCATGTCGCGCACCCAGAACCGCGAGGGCCAGCCGCCGTCCGTGCACAGCAGCGAGTTCTGCACGTGCGCCTCGAAGCTGACGCCGTGGGTGGCGAACAGCGACAGCAGCGGCCGCAGCGCGAGATCGAGGTAGCGGCGCAGCCACTCCTCGACGTCGCCCGCGCCGGCCACGAGTCCCAGCAGCAGTTCCCCCTGATCGTCCAGCAGGCCCGCCACTACCCGTGGCGACTCTCCGTTGTGGGCGAACGGGTTCTGCCGGTACAGCACGGCGACGTCCGCGGCCAGGGACTCGTCGGCGTCGATCGTGCGGTACCCGCTCTCGGCCAGCACGCCGAAACCGGGGTGCGGCGGCAGGTGCGGCAGCAGGGCGCTCGCGTCGGCGGCGCGCCGCAGGTGCTCGGCGGGGTTGTTGCGGAGGAAGTTGGTGATGCGTACGTGCAGCGGCAGCTTCCACGAGGTCGGTGACGCCGGGGCGCACACGGTGCGCACGGACGACGTCGGGTAGACCGCCGGGCCGAGGGGGCCGAGCGGCCGCAGTACGTCCCGCGCGACGAGCCGGGACACCTCGGCCCGCGCCAGCAGGTACCTCACCTGCCACGGGTGCGCGGGCAGCACCTCGTATCCGGCGGGAACCTGCGCGGCCACCTCGTCCGGAACCCACTGACCGGGCGCGACGCGGACCTCGCGCACCAGCTCGCGCGCCACGGCGAGGTAGTGCGGCACGAACGACGCGCCCAGCTCGGGCGCGTACCGGGCGAGGTCGGCGTCGGTGAACCCTTCGGCGCTCTTCGGCGTCGGGTGGAACGGGTGGCCGAGCCGCACGGACTGCTCGGCGTGCCGGGTGGCCCCCTGCGGCTCGGCGGGCGGCGCGGATCGCGGCCGGGCCAGGTAGCGGGCGGTGCGGGTGACGCTGTTGCCGATCTGCGCGGCGAGCTCGGCCGCGCCCGCGCTGCCGGTGCTCGCCTCCAGCTCGGCCAGCAGCGCCGCGACGAGCCCGTCGTGACCCGGCTGGGTGTGCTCGCCGTAGTCGTGGTGGCCGGTGGGGGAGCGGTGCCGGACGTCGACCACGAGCCGCCGTCCGGTGGCGGGCAGCGGCACGGCGAACGCGCCGAGCGGCACGTCGTGGATCCCGGTTTCGCGCAGGTAGGCGTTGAGCAGCCGCCGCCGCGCCTGCGCGCGCGCCGTCACGGCAGCAGCGGGTTCGGCACCGCTCCGGTGCTCGCGGGCATGCTCACCCCCGCCGAGCGGCCCTGCCGCAGCAGCGGGCCGAGCACCTGTCTGCTCGGCCACGTCGGCGCGTGCAGGAGCAGCCTGCGCACCTCCTCCGGCAGCGGGATCCGGTCGAGGCAGGCCGTGAGCGCGGCGCGCAACTGGTGCCACAGTGTCCCCTCCGTGATGCCGTGGTGCCGGGACAGCGCGTCGGCGATCCCGTAGAGATTCACCTGCAGGCCCAGTGTCTGCAGGTAGCCGACGAGCCGCTCGGGCTCGTCGATGCGCAGCGACTGGGGCGCGCCCGGCCGGACGCGGTAACCGGGGTCGGCCACACCGGCCTCGCACATCCACTGTGGATGGACGCGCAGCGTGTCGTGGTCGCGCAGCACGAACCGCGCCGGTGCACCGTCGGAGAGCACGACCGCCACGTTCTGCCCGTGCAGCTCGGGCAGCACGCCGTAGCGCAGGAAGCCGAGCGCCAGCGCGCAGAAGCCCTCGGCCACCCGCCGGAAGAACGCCACCGGATCGCCACCGGGGTCGGTGCCGGGCACGGCGAAGGCGGCCATCGGCACGGCGTCGAGCACGTCGGCGGGATAGGTGCGGACCTGAGCGGCCAGCTGGCCCGGCCGGTCGGCGAACTCGTCGCCCGCCCAGCCACACCACGTTCGCTCGTCGCACACGGCGACCAGCGCGGCCAGGCCGGCGTCCCGGTGCAGGATCGTGCGCATCGTGTGCTCGGCGCGCTCGCCGTTGTCCAGGTAGCGCGGCGGCAGCAGGCGCGCGGCGCCGAGGGTCGCGATGCCCAGCGGGAGCTTGACGTGCCGCGCCGGGTGCCGCGTGGCGAGCGTGCGCAGCGACGCGGTGGGCCGGAACTCGCCCACGCCGCGCGCGACCGGCCGGACGTCCCCGGCGGCCAGTTCGGCGGCGAACTCGCGCGGCAGCACGTGGTCGAACTGCCACGGATGGACGGGCAGCAACCGGAAGCCGGGATCGAGGGTGGCCTCGACCCGTTCGCGATCGGCCTCGCCGAGCAGCAGCGACGCCAGTTCGTGGGAGCCCGGTCCGGAGCCGTACCGCAGGCGGTCGGCGCGCACGGCCACCCAGTCCAGCCCCAGCGGTGTGTCCCGGGTGGTGCCGTACTCGGCGAGTTCGGCGGCGCTCCAGCCCACGGCGGCGCGGGAGGTGGGGTGGAACGGCCGGTTGCGCAGCGCCGCGAGGCGTTCCCCGGCCGGCATCCCGTGCGGAACCCGGACGGCCGTGCCGCGCGCCACGACGCCGGCATGCTCGACGGCGCACCGCAGGTCGCCGGCCACCTGGCCCGCGTACGGCTCGCCCCCGGCGACCAGCTCCAGCAGTCCGGCCGGGGACAGCTCACGGTCGCCGTGCAGCACCGGCCCGCCCGCGAAGCGGTGCCGTTGCAGAGCGCCGCCGTCGCGCACGCGCAGCCGCACCTCGCCGACCCGGTACCAGCCGTCGCCTTCCGGTACACCGTCGGCGAAGCCGCCCAGCCGTTCCTGGATGAGCGTGTCCACGAGGTCGCGCATCACCGCCTCGGTGGCGAGGGCGCGGTCCGTCAGTACAGGCTGAGCCATGTGCCGACGCCCTGGTCCCTGGCCCGCCGGTACACCTCGGCGGCGCACGCGATGTCCTCCACCGCCATGCCCATCGGGTTCAGCAGGATGATCTCGTCGTCGCTCTCCCTGCCCGGCCGGGTGCCGCCCAGAACCTCGCCCAGCTCGGCGTGCAGCTGCTCCCGCGAGAACGAGCCTTCCAGCACGAGCTGGTTGATGATCTTCTTCTCGCGGTTGCTCTGCTCCCAGTCGTCCACGACGACCTTGTCGGCGCGCAGGAACACGTCCTTGTGGACGTCCATGATGGACACGTTGGCCACGAACGCGCCCGGCTTGAGCCAGGAGTAGCCGAGGTACGGCGTGTCGGTGACCGTGCACGGCACCACGACGTCGCCCGCCCGCACGGCGTCCTCCGCGCTCTCCGCGACGCGGACCGTGACCTGGCCCGCGAACCGTTCGGCGAGTGCCCGCGCGGCCTCGGTGTCGAGGTCGAAGGCGTGCACGGTCTCGAGGTGGGCGAACTGCTGGAGCAGCGCGGCGATCTGCGTGCTGCCGATGAGGCCGCAGCCGACGAGAGCGACGTCGGTGAAGCCGGGGCGGGCGAGGTGCCGCGCGGCGAGGCAGGTGACGGCGGCGGTGCGCCACGCGCTGATGAGCGCGCCTTCGAGGATGGCGATCGGGTAGTTCGTCGCCGGGTCGTTGAGCACCACGACGGCGCTCGCGCGCTCCAGCCCGGACGCGGGATTGTCGTGCTTGCTGCCGACCCACTTGAGGCCGGAGATGCCGGGGTCGCCCACGTGGGCGGGCATGGCGATGATCCGGTCGGCGATGTGTCCCGTGCCCACGCGCAGGTACGGCTTGAGCGGCTGCACGGTCTCACCCCGCGCGTGCGCGACGAGCGCGGCGTGCAGGGCCTCGACGTAGAGGTCGGAGTGGGCGCCGCCGACGGCGGTGACGTCGCCGCGCGTGAGGAACAGGATGCTGGGGTCAGGCACGGGGTTCTCCTCCGGTGTCGGCACGGCGGGCGCGGGCGGCGGCCAGCCAGTCGTCGTCGTAGACCAGGTCGAGGTAGCGGTCGCCGCGGTCGGGAAAGATCGCCACCAGCCGGCACGGCCGGGGCAGGCGCGGCAGCACCCTGCCGATCGCGGCGACGACCGAGCCCGTCGAGCCTCCCGCGAAGATGCCCTCCTTGGCCAGCAGTTCGCGGCAGCCGAGGGCGGCGTCCACGTCGTCGACGCGCACCACCTCGTCCACCTCTTCGGGCCTGCACAGTTCGGGCACGCGGCTGGAGCCGATCCCGGGGATCTCGCGACGGCCTGGCGTTCCGCCGAAGATCACCGAGCCGGCGGCGTCGACGGCGACCACGCGCAGGCCGGGGAAGCGCTCGCGGAGGCGCCGGGAGCAGCCGAGGATGCTGCCGGTGGTGCTGACGGCGGCGAACAGGTAGGACGGCGGCCGCACGAGCTGCGTGGCCAGTTCGGCGCCGGTGCCGTGGTAGTAGGCCTGCCAGTTGCGGTCGTTGGCGTACTGGTTGACCCAGATGGCTCCGGGGATGCCCGCGAGCAGCTCCTGGACGCGGCGGATGCGGGTGAGCAGGTAGCCACCCGCCTCGTCGACCTCGGTGACCTGCTCCACCTCCACGCCGAGGCTGCGCAGGATGGCGAGGTTGGCGCTGGTGGTCTTCGGGTCGACCACGCAGGTGAAGCGCAGGCCGTGCACGCGCGCCGCCATGGCGAGCGCGATGCCGAAGTTGCCGGAGCTGCTCTCGACGAGGTGGCTTCCGGGTGCGAGGGAACCGTCGCGCAGACCGCTCTCCACGATGAAGCGGGCCGTGCGGTCCTTCATGCTGCCGCCCGGGTTCATCAGCTCGAGCTTGGCGATGACCTCGACGTCCGGATCGGGGAACAGGCGGCGCAGTGCCACGACGGGGGTGTTGCCGACACAGTCGAAGACGGATGCGCCGACGGACTCGGCCACGGACGGAGCGGCGGTCACAGGACTCCTCGGCTCGGCAAGCGCTTTGTGTAAGGCAAGTCTTACCTTACCGAGGGTGTCACTGTCGATAAGGGTAGCGACACGGCCGGTGACAAAGCTCCCCAATGCCACATTTGTTCCACTCAACGGAGCGAATGCGGCATTCGCTCCATCCAGTGGAGCGAATGCCGCATTGGGGAGCTTGGGGCGAGGGTTACGAACGGAGGCGGATGCCGTCGAAGGCGATCTTGGCGACGACGTCGGCGATGTCGGTGTCGCCCTTGCGCGGCCGGTACCACTCGATCAGCGAGTTCACCATGCCGAACAGCAGGCGTGCCGTGACGGCCGGGTCGACGTCCGGCCGGATGTCGCCTTCGGTCTCGGCACGCGCCACCAGCTCGGCCACGATCCGGTCGAACTCACGCCTGCGCGCGAGCGCCGAACGCTCCACCTTCGTGTTGCCGCGCACGCGCAGCAGCAGCGTCACGAACGGCAACCGCTCCACGAGCACGCCGACACTGCCGCGCACCAGGAACTCCAGCTGCTCGACGGCCCTGCCGTCGACGGCCTTGGCCTCCTCGGCGACGGCGAAGAGGCCGTCCAGGGCACGGTCGACGGCGAGCCGCAGCAGCTCCTGCTTGCTGGGCACGTGGTGGTAGATGGCCGACTTGGTGATGCCGAGCCTGCGCGCGAGGTCCTCCATGCTGGTGCCGTCGTACCCGCGCTCGTTGAACAGCTTGACCGCGATCCGGAGCACCGACTCGAGGTCGTAGCCGGGTCTGCCCCTGCGGGTCGTCCTGGCCTGCGGCGCGGTGCTCATGGGGTCGCAGTATCTCAGTCGCCGCGCCGGTCGATCACCCGGCGCATCTTGCCCACCGAGCGCTCCAGCGTCTCCGGGTCGACGACGTTGACGGCCACGGAGACCCCGATGCCGTCCTTGACCTGCTCGGCGATCTCCGCCTCGGCGGCCTTCCTGCGCTCGGCAGGCGTGCCGTCGGCGGCTTCCACGTGCACCGTGAGATGGTCCATCCGGTCGCGCTTCGTGAGCTCCAGCTGGAAGTGCGGCGACAGCCCTGGCACGCGCAGCACGATCTCCTCGACCTGCGTGGGGAAGAGGTTGACCCCGCGCAGGATGATCATGTCGTCGCTGCGGCCGGTGACCTTCTCCATCCTCCGGTGCGCCGGGCGGGCACTGCCGGGCTGGAGGCGGGTCAGGTCACGCGTGCGGTAGCGGATGATCGGCAGCGCCTGCTTGGTCAGCGAGGTGAACACCAGCTCGCCGTGCTCGCCGTCGCCGAGGACGGTGCCCTCCAGCGGGTCGATCACCTCGGGCAGGAAGTGGTCCTCCCAGATGTGCAGGCCGTCCTTGGTGTCCACGCACTCCTGGGCGACGCCGGGGCCCATCACCTCGGAGAGCCCGTAGATGTCCACCGCGTCCAGGCCCGCGCGCTCCTCGATCTCGGCGCGCATCCGCTCGGTCCAGGGCTCGGCGCCGAAGATGCCGACCTTCAGCGAGCTGGTGCGCGGGTCGATGCCCTGGCGCTCGAACTCGTCGAGCAGCGTGAGCATGTACGACGGCGTCACCATGATCACTTCCGGCCGGAAGTCGGTGATGAGGCGCACCTGCCGCGCCGTCATGCCGCCGGAGGCGGGGATCACCGTGCAGCCGAGCTTCTCCGCGCCGTAGTGCGCGCCGAGACCGCCGGTGAACAGTCCGTAGCCGTACGCGACGTGCACCTTGTGGCCGGGCCGCCCGCCCGCCGCGCGGATGGAACGGGCCATGAGCGTGGCCCAGTTGTCGAGGTCGGTCTCGGTGTAGCCGACGACGGTCGGCTGGCCCGTGGTGCCGCTGGAGGCGTGGATGCGGCGCACCTGCTCCTGCGGCACGGCGAACATCCCGAACGGGTAGTTGTCGCGCAGGTCGTGCTTGGTGGTGAACGGGAACTTCGCCAGGTCGTCCAGCGTGCGGCAGTCGTCGGGGTGCACCCCCGCATCGGCGAACTTCTGCTTGTAGAACGGCACGTTGTTGTAGGCGTGCCGGAGTGTCCACTGCAGACGTTCGAGCTGGAGTGCGCGCAGCTCGTCGACGCTGAGGCGTTCTGCGGGATCGAGATGGGTCATCGGACTTCCTTGTCAATGACGCGGCTGCGGCCGCGGAACTCGGCCACCACGGTGTCGCCGCGGCGCACGGTGACGTCGTAGATGCCGTTGCGGCCGAACCGCGTGCGCTCCTCCGCGGTGGCGACCAGCACGTCGCCGAGCCGGGCCGAGGCGACGAACGAGATCTCCGCCCCCGCGGCGACGGTCACGGGCCCGTGGCTGTTGCACGCACACGCGAAAGTGGTGTCGGCGAGCAGGAACACGTAGCCGCCGTGGGCGATGTCGTGGCCGTTGACCATGGTCTCGGTGACGCGCATGCTGGCGGCCGCCCTGCCGTCCCCGGCCTCGAGCAGCTCGATGCCGAGCGCCCTGGAGGCGGCGTCCACGGCGAACATGTCGTAAGCGGCGTTGCTCGTCACTGACCGTCCCTGGTAACTGACCGATTGGACGGTTAATACTCTGCGTCGGCATCGGCCGGTGTCAAGGGTGAGTCTCCGAAGATCGGCATTGCCCTCTGCGGGGCGGCGACCTACCATTAATTACTGAACGGACGGTTGGTAATTCGGCCTGGTGATTCGACGAGGAGGTCGCGCCGATGGGTTTGCTGCGCAGCTACGTCTCCGGTGGATGGCGGACGCCGTCAGGGGAGGGCGCGCCACTGCATGACGCGGCCACGGGCGAGGAGGTCGCCCGGATCTCCTCCGAGGGCATCGACATGGGCGCGGCCCTGGAGTACGGCCGCCGGGTGGGCGGCCCCGCCCTGCGGGAGCTGACGTTCCACCAGCGGGCGAGCCTGCTCAAGGCGCTGGCCTCGCACCTGCGGGAGCACCGCGACGAGCTGTACGCGCTGTCGGCGCGCACGGGCGCCACGCTGGGCGACTCGAAGTTCGACGTCGACGGCGGCATCGGCGTGCTCTTCGCCTATGCGAGCAAGGGCAGGCGGGAGCTGCCCAACGACACCATCCACGTCGAGGGTGCCGTGGAGCCGCTGAGCAAGGGCGGCACGTTCGTCGGCCAGCACATCGCCACTCCGCTGCGGGGCGTGGCGGTGCAGATCAACGCGTTCAACTTCCCGGTGTGGGGGCCGCTGGAGAAGCTCGCCCCCGCGTTCGTCGCAGGCGTGCCGAGCCTCATCAAGCCGGCCAGCCAGACCGCCTACCTCACCGAGAAGCTGGTGGAGCTGATCGTCGAGTCGGGTCTGCTGCCGGAGGGCTCGGTGCAGCTCGTGTGCGGCGGCGCCGGTGACCTGCTGGACCACGTCGGCCCGCAGGATCTCGTGTCGTTCACCGGTTCGGCGTCGACGGCGCAGCGGCTGCGCGCGCACCCGGCGATCGTGCGGCACTCGGTGCGGTTCAACGCCGAGGCCGACTCGCTGAACTGCTCGATCCTCGGCCCGGACGCCACGCCCGGCACGGCCGAGTTCGACCTGTTCGTCAAGCAACTGGTCACCGAGATGACCGTCAAGGCGGGACAGAAGTGCACGGCCATCCGCCGCGCCCTCGTGCCCGCCGAGCGGATGGACGACGTCGCGCAAGCGGTGAGCGAGCGGCTCGCCAGGGTCACCGTCGGCAACCCGGCGAGTGAGGACGTCCGGATGGGCGCGCTCGCGAGCCTCGAGCAGCGCGAGGAGGTGCGCCGCTCGCTGAAGGCCCTGCTCGACGCGGGCTCGATCGTGTTCGGCGACCCCGAGCGGGTCGACGTCGTGGACGCCGACGCGGAGCGTGGCGCGTTCGTCTCCCCGGTGCTGCTGCGGGCCGACGACCCCAACCGGGCCGAGCCGCACGAGGTGGAGGCGTTCGGGCCCGTGTCCACCCTGCTGCCCTACACCTCGACCGGGCAGGCGGTGGAGCTGGCCGCGCGCGGCCAGGGCAGCCTCGCCGGGTCGGTCGTCACCGGCGACGCGGACTTCGCCCGCGACGTGGTGCTGGGTCTCGCGCCGTGGCACGGCAGGCTGCTGGTGCTCGACGCCGACGACGCCAAGGAGTCGACGGGACACGGCTCGCCGCTGCCCGCACTGGTGCACGGCGGCCCCGGCAGGGCAGGCGGCGGCGAGGAGATGGGCGGCATCCACGGCGTGCTGCACCACCTGCAGCGCACGGCCGTGCAGGCCAGCCCGAAGGTCCTTGGCGCGGTCACCGGCCGGTGGGTGCCGGGCGCGCCGCGCAACACCGGGGACGTGCACCCGTTCCGCAAGTCGCTGGCCCAGCTGCGCGTCGGTGACACCGTGGTGGCCGGCCCCCGCCGGGTCACCGAGGAGGACGTGGCCCACTTCGCGGAGTTCACCGGCGACACCTTCTACGCGCACACCGACGAGGAGGCGGCGAAGGCGAACCCGCTGTTCGGCGGGATCGTGGCGCACGGCTACCTGGTCGTGTCGTTCGCGGCGGGCCTGTTCGTCTCGCCGGAGCCCGGCCCGGTGCTGGCCAACTACGGGCTGGAGAACCTGCGGTTCCTGACGCCGGTCAAGCCTGGCGACGAGCTGACCGTCACGCTGACCGCCAAGCAGATCACCCTGCGGGAGAACGCCGACTACGGCGAGGTGCGCTGGGACACCGACGTGACCAACGCCGACGGCGAGTCGGTGGCGAAGTACGACGTGCTGACCCTGGTGGCCAAGGAGGCGACCCGATGACCGCCACGATGCCCGACCTCGAGCAGCAGTTCGAGCAGACCATCGAGCGCGACCAGCGCATCGAGCCGAGGGACTGGGTGCCCGAGGCCTACCGCACGACGATGATCCGGATGATCGCGCAGCACGCGCACTCCGAGATCATCGGCATGCAGCCGGAGGGCAACTGGATCACCCGCGCGCCGTCGCTGCGGCGCAAGGCGATCCTGCTGGCGAAGGTGCAGGACGAGGCAGGGCACGGGCTGTACCTGTACTCGGCCGCGGAGACGCTGGGCGCCGACCGGGGCGAGCTCACCGCCAAGCTCATCGCGGGCAAGCAGAAGTACTCGTCGATCTTCAACTACCCGACGCTGACGTTCGCCGACGTCGGCGTGATCGGCTGGCTGGTGGACGGCGCGGCGATCTGCAACCAGGTGCCGCTGTGCCGCAGCAGCTACGGGCCCTACGCGCGGGCGATGATCCGGATCTGCAAGGAGGAGTCGTTCCACCAGCGGCAGGGCTACGAGCTGCTGATGACGATGATGAGGGGCACCGAGGAGCAGCGCCGGATGGTGCAGGACGCCACCAACCGCTGGTGGTGGCCGTCGCTGATGATGTTCGGGCCTCCGGACGCCGACTCGTCACACACGGCGCAGTCGATGGCGTGGAAGGTCAAGCGGCACACCAACGACGAGCTGCGCCAGCGCTTCGTGGACATGACGGTGCCGCAGGCCGAGGCGCTCGGTGTCACGCTGCCCGACCCGCACCTGCGGTGGAACGCCGAGCGGGAGCACTACGACTTCGGCGACATCGACTGGAGCGAGTTCAAACAGGTGGTGTCGGGCAACGGCCCGTGCAACGCCCAGCGCATCGCGCACCGGAGGAAGGCTCACGAGGACGGCGCGTGGGTGCGGGAGGCCGCCGCCGCGCACGCCGCGAAACTGCGGGAGAGGACGGCATGAGAAGCGACTGGCCCTTGTACGAGGTGTTCGTGCGCGGCAAGCGCGGCCTCAACCACGTGCACGTCGGCTCGCTGCACGCCGCCGACGACGAGATGGCGCTGCACCACGCCCGCGACCTCTACACGCGGCGCAACGAGGGCGTGAGCATCTGGGTGGTGAAGGCCGCCGACATCACGGCGTCGAGCCCGGACGAGAAGGACCCGTTCTTCGCGCCGAGCGCCGACAAGGTGTACCGGCACCCGACGTTCTACGACATTCCCGACGACGTTCCCCACATGTGAGCGTGACCTGTGATGGTTTTCGACAATGCCTACGAGGCGATCACGGAGGAGAACGACTCCCGTTGGGCGTTCGGCACCGGGTTCACCGATCCACTGGAGGGCGTCGACACCTCGGTTCCGTCCGGTGTGGACGCCGGGGAGCTGGAGGCCTACTGCCTGATGCTCGGCGACGACGCACTCGTGTTCTCGCACCGCCTGCAGGAGTGGTGCACGAACGCGCCGGAGCTGGAGGACGAGGTCGCGATCGCCAACATCGCCCTGGACCTGCTCGGCCAGGCTCGGCTGCTGCTCGCCAGGGCGGGGGAGCGCGGCGAGGATTCCTACGCCTTCTTCCGCGGCGAGCACGAGTTCCGCAATGTTCGGCTCGCCGAGCTGCCACACGGTGACTTCGGCGAGCTGATCGCGGCACTGCTCGTGTTCTCCACCTGGCGGCTCGCGCTGTTGCGGCGGCTCACCGAGTCGCGCGACCCGGTGCTGGCCGCCATCGCAGCCAAGGGCGTCAAGGAGGTCACCTACCACCGCGACTACGCGGCACAGTGGACGGTGCGGCTCGGCGACGGCACGGACCACTCGCGCGAGCGGATGGCCGCGGGGCTGGCCACCGGGTGGCCGTATGTCGACGAGCTGTTCACCCCGCACGAGATCGAGGTGTCGCTGGCGGCCTCCGGGGTGGCTGTGAACCCGGCCGAGTCCCGCGCCGAGTTCGACGAGGTGCTCGCCCAGGTGCTGCGTGCCGCGACGCTCGACGTGCCCGAGGTGCCGGGCATCCCCGGCGTTTCGGGTCGCACCGGCCGGGACGGCGTGCACACCGAGTCGATGGGTTACCTGCTGGCCGAGCTGCAGAGCGTGGCCCGAGCGGATCCGGAGGCGACATGGTGATGACCCGCGGCCGGGCCAGGGTGGTCGCCGAGACGGTGACCGATCCGGAACTGCCGATGCTCACGCTGGCCGACCTCGGCGTGCTCCGCGACGTTGCCGAAGAGGACGGACGGGTGGTCGTGTCGATCACGCCGACCTACACCGGCTGCCCCGCCATGGACACCATGCGCGACGACCTCGTGCACGCGCTGCGGGCCGAGGGCTACGCCGACGTCGAGGTGCGCACGGTGCTGCATCCGCCGTGGAGCACCGACTGGATCACCGAGGACGGCCGCCGCAAGCTCGCCGAGGCCGGGATCGCCCCGCCCGGCGCCGCGCCGAGGCCTGCCGAGGGGCCTGTTCCGCTCACCCTGGGTCCGACGGTGCGCCGCGTGCGCTGCCCGCGTTGCGGGTCGGCGGAGACCGAGGAGCTGTCCCGCTTCAGTGCCACGGCCTGCAAGGCGTTGCGCCGCTGCCGGGCCTGCGCCGAGCCGTTCGAGCATTTCAAGGAGATCTGACGTGACCGCAGCAGCACCGGCCCGAGCGCGCACGACCTTTCACCAGCTCACGGTTGCCGACGTCACGCGCCTCTGCGACGACGCGGTGGCCGTGACGTTCGACGTGCCGCCGGAGCTGGCCGACGAGTACCGGTTCCGGCCCGGCCAGTCGCTGACGTTGCGCAGGACGATCGACGGCCGCGAGGAGCGCCGCTCGTACTCCATCTGCGCTCCGGCGGGCGCCGCTCCTCGCGTCGGGGTGCGCGAGGTGCCGGACGGCCTGTTCTCCACGTGGCTGGTGCGCGACGTCCGGCCCGGCGACCGCATCGAGGTCGGCACTCCCACCGGCACGTTCACGCCGGACCTCGACGAGCCCGGCCATCACGTGCTCGTCGCGGCGGGCTCGGGCATCACGCCGGTGCTGTCGATCGCGGCGTCGCTGCTGCGGAACCCGGCGACGAAGGTGACGCTGTTCTACGGCAACCGCCGCACCGACACCGTGATGTTCGCCGACGAGCTGGCCGACCTGAAGGACCGCTATCCCGCCCGGTTCGAACTGGTGCACGTGCTGTCTCGCGAGCCGCGCGAGGTGGAGCTGTTCACCGGCAGGCTCGACGCGGAGAAGCTCACCGATCTGCTGCGTCTGCTGCCCCAGCCGGTGCAGGTGGACCACTGGTGGCTGTGCGGGCCGTACGGCATGGTCACCGACGCCCAGGACGTGCTCGCCCGCCACGACGTCCAGCCGCGCCGCGTGCACCAGGAGTTGTTCTTCGTCGACGACGTGCCGCCCGAGCCGGTGCGCCACGCCGAGGCCGTGCTGACCGGCGAGACCAGCGAGATCACGGTCAAGCTCGACGGCCGCCTCACCACCGTGCTCATCTCGCAGGACACCGCCGTGCTCGACGGCGCCCAGCGGGCCCGCCCGGACCTGCCGTTCGCCTGCAAGGGCGGTGTGTGCGGCACGTGCCGTGCGAAGGTGACCGACGGCGAGGTGCACATGCGCCGCAACTTCGCGCTGGAGGCCGACGAGGTGGAGAAGGGCTTCGTGCTGACCTGCCAGTCGCGGCCCCTCACCGAGAAGGTCACCGTCGACTACGACGTCTGAGGCGCTCCCCGGGGCTCGATAATCGGTTCGGGTCGGGTGGTGTGGGTTTTGCCGGCTGGTGTGGTGATGTGTAGTTCGCCGGTGTGCTCGTCGAGGTCGAAGTGCCAGCCGGGTTGGTCTTTGAGGTGGTGGTGGTGGTGGTGTTCGCAGAGGCAGCACAGGTTGCAGGCGGCGGTGCGACCGTTGTGGTGCCATTCGTGGTTGTGGTCGAGGTCGCAGTGCTGGGCGGGCCGGTGGCAGCCTGGGGCGCGGCATTCCCGGTCGCGGACCCGCGCGAAGTCGGCGAGTGCGGCGGGGGGCCGGTAGCGGGTGCGGCCGACGTCGAGCACGGCCCCGGAGGCGGGGTCGGTGGTGACCTTGCGCCACACGCTGCGCGGGTCGGCCATGATCTGCCGCGCCAGCGGGGCCGGGATCGGGCCGTGCCCCGCCAGTTCGCACCCCCGTTCGCTGACCTGCAGCGCGGCGTCGAGGGGCACGTGCACGAACACCTGCGCCGCTGCCCGGCTGCCGGTGGCTTTGCCGAGGATCAGGTCGGCCAGCACGTCGGCCCGCAACTGGTCCAGCGTGCGGGGCTCACCGCTGGTCTTCAGTGACCGGGCGAGGGTGTCGATGCGGGTGTAGCAGGCGGAGCCGGTTTCGGCCGGCAGATACGCCCACAACGAGCTCATCGCGTCGTCCTCGTGGGCCAGCTCTACCCGCCGCTCCCGGCGGCGCCGTGCGGCGCGTTCGGCCGCGCCGTGCGGGTCGACGGCCTGCACTGCGCGTCGGGCGGTGCGCCGGACTCCGGCCGGGTCCTTGCCGGCGACCCGGCCCGCCAGCCGCGCATCCACCTCGCGGGCGTGGGCGTCGGACAGGGGTGCGGTGACCTCGGCGATCTTGCGGGCCTTGACCGCGTCGATCTGTCCGACGTCCATCGCCGCCAGCATCGCCGGCAACCGGGTGCACAGATCCGCCGCCACCGCCACCTGGGTGTGCGCGGCCTGCCGGGACACCCCGAGTTCGGGGGCGATCTCGTCGGCCACCCACCGCGATCCCTGCCGCAGGGTGGCCAGGTGGTGGATGGCGCGGGCCTGCACCGCCTGCGCGCGGCAGATCAGCCGCTGCGCCGAGGTGATCACATCCAGGATCACCCGATCCGACATCTCCGCGATCTCGTCGTCCCGCAACCCGAAAAAGGCGCCGGAATGACAGTCCACGGTGTCCGGATCGATCAGCCAATCAAGAACCCCAGTCACAGTAGCAGTCTACCAACAAGGTTCACGGAATGCACACCCGAAACACTTTCAAAAAGGCGCCAGAAACGGAACGCAACCCGACAACGAAAACCGACTCCTGCCCACCTCCCCAGCCCTCTGTAAACCGGACCACCTGCAAACCGGCGCTCGCAGCGGGATATGCGGTAGGCGCCGCAACGGAACGCAAGCCGAACAGCAAAACCCAGCCACCCCCACACCTCCCCAGCCCTCTGTAAACCGGACCACCTGCAAACCGGCGCTCGCAGCGGGATATGCGGTAGGCGCCGCAGCGGAACGCAAGCCGAACAGCAAACCCAGTCACCCCCACGTCTCCGCAGCCGTCTGTAAACCGGACCACCTGCAAACCGGCCCGCAGCGCGACATGCGGAAGGCGCCACAACGGAACGCAAGCCGAACAGCAAACCCCAGCCACCCCCACACCTCCCCAGCCGTCTTTAAACCGGACCACCCACAAAACCGCACCGAACAACCAGCGCAAAAACAGCACGCAAAAAGAACAAACGAAACGCCACCACCACGATCCGGCCCCTACTGAACGACCAATCCCGACAACAGGGCGACCAGTGCCTGCTGAGCCCGGCCCTTGGCGGCTTCGCTGTCCTCCGCGTGGGCGATCAGCAGGGCCGCCTCACCGCACGCACTGAGCACCAGCTGGGCCAGTTCGGGAACCGGCACCGGGATCAGTTTTCTCGCTGTCGCGGCGGCCTGCAGGGTGTCGGTGATGAGGCCGAGGCCGTACCGGGCCTCGATCTCGCGCCAGGCCTGCCAGCCCAGCACGGCGGGCGCGTCGGTGAGCGCGATGCGCACGACCTCGTCGCGGCGGCAGACGTCGAGGAACCGGTCGAGCGCGGCGAGGCCGCCGGTCCAGGGGTCGTCGGCCGTCTCCGTGACGGCGACGATCTCGGCCATGATCTCGGCCTCGAGCTGCTCGACGACGGCCCGGAACAGGCCCTGCTTGTCGTCGAAGTGGTGGTAGAGCGCGCCCCGGGTGACGCCGGCGGCGTGCACGATGTCGTCGGCGGGCACGGCGGCGTATCCGTGCTGGGCGAACAGGGCGCGGGCGGTCTGGATGAGCGTCGCCCGCGTGGTGCGGGAGCGTTCGGCCTGGCTACGTCGTGGCGTGGGCACGCAGGAATTCCACCAGCAGGCCGGTGAGCTGCTGCGGCTGGTCCTCGGGAACGAACGTGTAGGAGTCGGCGATGGTGCGCAGGTGCGCGTTGGGCAGGGTGGTGGCGAGCCGGTGCGCGAGCGACATCGGGAAGTGCTTGTCCTCGGGTGCCCAGGCCAGCAGCACCGGCTGCGGGAAGCCGCGCAGCCGCTCGGCGGCGGCGAGCGTGTGGCGGCGGTGCACGCCCACCAAGAACCGGCGGAGGTCGTGGCGGATGGCGGGGTCGCGCCTGCACCGCAGCAGGTAGGCGTCCAGGATGTCGTCGCGGATCGGGTGTTTCGCGACCCAGCCCAGCCCGGTGGCGCGCAGGAGCCGCCGCGCGCGGAGCGCCTGGGTCATCACCCGGTCGGCGCCCGGGATGCGGGCCAGTCGCGGCAGGGCGGCGAAGGCGGGCGGGAAGAAGCGCTCGAAGGAGTCGGACGGCGTGAGCACGACTCGTCCGAGCCGCTCGGGATGGTTCGCCATCAGGATCTGGCTGAGCGCGCCGCCGGTGTCGTTGGCGACGACGGTGACGTCGGTGAGGTCCAGCACGTCGAGGAAGCGCGCGATGAGTGCGGCGACGCCGGGCGGGCTGAGGTCCGCGTGGGGCACGGGGATCTCGTGCGAGCCCAGCGGCCAGTCCGGCACAAGGCATCGGTACCCGGCGTCGGCGACGGCGGGCGCGACCTTCCGCCACAGCAGGCCGTTGACCAGCAACCCGTGGACGAACACCACGGGCGGACCTTCGCCGAGGTCCCGGTACCGGATCCGGGCGCTGCCCAGGTCCGCCTCGTGAACGGAACCCATCCCGTCGATGCCTGGCATGCCGACCTCCCGCGCTGGACTGCCTCAAACATACATGCACCATGTATGTTCTTCCAATGCGCAGGTGGTGCGGACTACGAGTTGGTGCGCAACACCCGCTCCGAACCGGCCATCCAGGCGGCGAACGCGAGGTACCCGGCTTCGAAGGCCAGCAGGTCGGCGCCCCAGTCGTCGCCGCCGTTGCGCCGGGAACGCCGGAGCAACAGCGCCCCGGCAGCGAGGTTGAGCCCCGCCCATACCGCGTTGGTCGCGGGCCCGGATTCGCGGCCGGCCAGTGGAGTCAGATGCCGCCGCCCGGTGATCGCCGTGGCCAGGTGGGGAGCGCTGTTGGCGGTCAGCAGGCCCGCCGCGAAGGACTGAACGCGAGATCTTCTCATGTGGCGATGCTAGGGGCACCGTGGACCGCACCCGGGCGAGCACGCCCCTCAGGGGAAGTCCCGGATGCGGGAACCGGTCGACGTCTGTCACTGTGCTGCCATGGCTGGTCTGTCGGTCGGGCTGTCGACCCGCGTCCGCGACGTGCTGCTCGCGCTTTCGGTCGCGGTCGGCGTGGCGGGCGTGACGCTGTTGCAGGCGAGGCTGGGCGACACCCCCGGCTCGTTCAGTGTGTGGTCCTGGGCGTTGCTGCTCGGCGTGCCCGCCACGCTCGTCGTGCGCCGCCGGTTCCCGGCCGCGGTCGCGGTGGCCACGCTGGCCGGCTCCGCCCTGTACTACACGCTCGTCGGCCCGGACGGCCCGATCGTCGTGGCGTTCGTGGTCGCCCTGTACTCCCTGGCCGCCATCCGGCCGCTCGCCGTCGCCGTGGTGATCGGCGCCGTCGCGCTCGCGGCCACCGCCTACGGGGAGGCCATCAGCCCCCGGCCCCACCTGGACACTCCGGGCCTGCTGCTGCTCGGCGGCTGGATCGTCGCCAGCGTGGCGCTCGGCAGGGCCCGCCGCGCGCACGTCGCCTACCTGCGCGAGGCGGAGGAGCGCGCGGCCACCGAGGAGCGCCTGCGCATCGCCAGGGAACTGCACGACGTGCTCGGGCACAACCTCAGCCTCATCAACGTGCAGGCGAGCGCCGCGCTGCACCGGCTCGACGCCGATCCCGGGCAGGCCGGGCGCGCGCTCACGGTGGTGAAGGAGGCGAGCCGCGACACCCTGCGCGAGCTGCGTGGCACGCTCGGCGTCCTGCGGCGCGACGAGGCGGCCCGTCCTCCGGGGCTGGCGCACCTCGACCGGCTCATCGAGCAGGCACGTGCCACCGGGCTCACCGTCGTTACCGAGGTGGACGGCGAGCCCCCACGGCTCGCGCCGGACACCGACCTGGCCGCCTACCGCCTGGTGCAGGAGGCGCTGACGAACGTCCGCAAGCACGCCGGCGCGAGCACCGCCACCGTCCGCATCCGCTACACACGCCGCGAGCTGCGGGTGGAGGTCACCGACGACGGCGCGGGCGGTGGACCGATGCCCGCGGGCAACGGCATCAAGGGGATGAGCGAGCGCGTGCGCGCGCTCGGCGGCGACCTCAGCGCGGGCAGCAGCGCCGACGGCGGGTTCCGCGTGAGTGCCCGCCTGCCTCAGGGAGCCGCGACATGATCGGCATCGTGCTCGCCGACGACCAGCACCTCGTGCGCGCGGGCTTCAAGTCCATCCTGGACGGTGAGGACGACTTCACGGTGGTCGGCGAGGCCGCCGACGGCGAGGCCGCCGTCACGCTCGCCCGGCAGCACCGGCCGGACGTGGTCCTCATGGACATCCAGATGCCCGGCGTCGACGGTCTGGAAGCCACCCGCCGCATCGCGGCCGACGAGCGGCTCGCCGGGGTGAAGGTCGTCATCCTCACCACCTACGACGTGGACGAGTACGTGTACGGCGCGCTGCGGTCCGGGGCCAGCGGGTTCCTGGTCAAGGACACCGAGCCCGCCGAGCTGATCCACGCGGTGCGGGTGGTGTCGCGGGGCGATGCGCTGCTGGCGCCGTCGGTGACGCGCAGGCTCATCGCGGAGTTCGCGGGCCGGGTGGCGCCACCGTCGCCGAGCCCGGTGCTGAACTCGCTCACCGAGCGGGAGCGCGAGGTGCTGATGCTGGTGGCAGGCGGCCTGTCCAACGACGAGATCGCGCAGCGCCTCGTGCTGTCGCCCGCCACGGCCAAGACGCACGTCAGCCGCATCATGACCAAGCTGCACGCCCGCGATCGGGCCCAGCTGGTGGTGCTGGCCTACGAGTCGGCGATGGTCACGCCAGGCTGGCTCGGCTGACGGTGCCGATCCGGCGCGCCGCGGTGGCCGACACGCCCCGCGCTGTCACCGCCACGTCGGCCAGCAGACCCGCCACCAGAGCGAGGGCGGCGGCCGCCACGCCTGGCAGCCCGCTCAGCCCAAGGCAGGAGACGGCGCCACCCAGCACCGCGACGTGCGCCGCGCTCGCGGGAACGAGCCATCCGGTCGCGCCCGCGGCCATGAGCACACCGTGCAGGTGCGCCCTCAGCACCCACAGCGCGGGCACCGCGAGCAGCACGGGAGCCCAGCTCAGTCCCAGGGTCGCCGCGTCGGCCGGTACCGCCTCGACACCTCGCAGGTAGCCGTCGGCCGCGCCGGTGCCGAGCACCGCCGCGAAGGCGGCCGTGAATCCGGCCGCCAGCCACCAGGCCACCCGGCGAGGCGAGCGCGACCGCGGGGTCTCCCGCAGCGCGGTCGCGCTCACCGCCTCCCAGTCGCTGACCGGTGACGCGAAGAGCATCAGCAGTTCGTACAGCGCGGGCCACACCACGAGTGACAGGGCGGCGTACGGCGCGTGCGCGATGCCCGCTGTGGTGAGCAGCAGCGGCAGCATCGCCAGCAGGCGGTTCGACGACAGGTGCGCGTGCCGCCGCAGCAGCGAACGCGCCCGGGCCGAGCCGGACGGCACGGCGAAGGGCCGCGCCGCGACGGCGAGCATCGCCGCCTCCACCACGGCGCCCACTGACAGCGCCAGCCCGCCGACGAGCGTTCCGTGCTCGGGCCACCACGCGATCCCGGCGAAGGCGAACGCGCCGCTGGCCGCGATGCGCACCAGGGTCGCACGCAGGATCGGCCGCGTCCGGCCCGTGTGGATGCAGCGGCCGTGCAGGTACCGCCGCAGCGCCACACCCAGGCTGTTGGGGACCAGGCCCAGCAGCCCGCCGCGCACCTGGGCGAGCAGCCCGGCGTCGAGCCCGAACGCCGCGCCCAGCAGGTTCGCCGCGGCCGGGGTGAGCGCCAGCGCACCCAGCAGCAGGGTGCCCACCGCGCCGACGCCCGCGGTGTAGGCGAGCAGCGTGGCGGCGCGGTGCCGATCGTGTTCGGTCGCGACGAGCGGGGCGAGCGCGAGCGCCGGCGTGTTCACCACGACGAGCAGCGCGAGGCAGATGCCCATCGCCGCGAGGCCACGGGCACCACTGTCCGAACGGGCGACCGCGGCGTACACCAGGGGCACCTCCACCACGAGCATGGAGGCGCCGAAGGCCGTCGGCAGCCACGTGGAGAGCAGGGACAACTCCCGGCCTACGGGATCGCCCCGAGGGGACAACCGGTGTAGCACGGCAAGTGGGTACCCGCGCGGGACGCCAGGACTCCCGCCGCTGCCACACGCTGCGTGCCATGAACACACGCACGCTCAACCCCAGCCGCCTGCAGCGGCTGGCCGCGTGGTCGCAGCGCCGCCGCTGGCTCGCACTCGGGGTGTGGGTCCTGCTGCTGGCGACGATCACGGTCACCTCGCAGGCGCTGGGCGCCGACTACCACGACGATCACGCGCTGCCCGGCACCGAGTCGCAGCGCGTCGCCGACACCTTCGCCGAGCGGGCACCCGCCCGTGCGGGCGAGACGGTCCAGCTCGTGGTCGCCGCCGACCAGGGCGTCACCGCCGTGCGCGACCGGGTCGCCGGCCTGCTCGACGAGGTTCGCGCGCTGCCGCACGTGCAGGCCGTGCAGAGCCCGTACGAGTCGCGTGCGGCGATCTCGCGGGACGGCACGATCGCCTACGCCACGGTCCAGCTCGATCCGGGCGCGCCCGCCGAGGACGTGCGCACGCTCATCGACACCGCCGAGCAGGCCGAGGGCGGCGGGGTACGTGTCGCGCTCGGTGGAGCTGCGATCCGGGAGGCCGAAGAGGGCGGCGGTGGCGCCGCCGAGGGCGCGGGCATGCTCGCCGCACTGGTGATCCTCGTGTTCATGTTCGGTTCGCTGCTCGCGGCGGCCGTTCCCATCGTCACGGCCGTCTTCGCCGTGGGCAGCACCATCGGGGCCATCGCGCTCGTCTCGCACCTGCTGGACATGCCGTCGTACGCGCCGCCGCTGATGATGCTCGTCGGCCTCGGCGTCGGTATCGACTACGCGCTGCTGATCTTCTCCCGCTTCCGCGGCGAGCTGCTCGGCGGCGCCGACCGCGACGCGGCCGCGCGCCGCGCGCTCGACACCGCGGGCCGCTCGGTGCTGTTCGCGGGCTGCACGGTGATCATCGCGCTGCTCGGGCTGCTGGCGCTGGGCCTCGGCTCGCTGCGCGGGGTCGCCTTCGCGGTGGCGCTGACCGTGCTCGTCACGATGGCCGCCTCGATCACCCTGCTGCCCGCACTGCTGTCGGTGTTCGGAGGGTGGATCGAGCGCGCGGTGCGGCGCAGGGCGCGGCGCCGGGAGCAGGGTGCCGCGTGGCGGCGCCTCGCCGCCGGGGTGCAGCGCCGCCCGCTGGCGCCGCTCGTGCTGTCGGTCGCCGCGCTCGGCGTTCTGTCGCTGCCCGCGCTCGATCTGCGGCTCGGCTTCGCCGACGCGGGCACCGAGTCGCGCGAGGCGACGAGCCGCCAGGCGTACGACCTGCTTGCCGAGGGCTTCGGGCCCGGGTTCAACGGGCCGCTGATCGTACTGTCCGGAGGGGACACCGGACCGCTCCAGCGCACCCTGGAGCAGACGCGGGGCGTGGCGAGCGCGACGCCGCCCCAGCCGCTCGGCGGTGGCGTCTCCACGACGCTCGTGTATCCGGACACGGCGCCGCAGTCGGAGCAGACGCACGAGCTGCTCGACCGGCTGCGCGCCGACGTGCTGCCCGGTCTCGCCGAGCGCACGGGCTCGACGTACCTGGTGGGTGGCTCGGTGGCCGCGGCCGACGACTTCGCCGCCGCCGTCGGTGACCGGCTGCCGCTGTTCATCCTCGTCGTGGTCGGCCTGTCGGCGTTGCTGCTGGCGCTGGTGTTCCGCTCGGTGCTCATCCCGGTCAAGGCCGCGGTGCTGAACCTGCTCAGCATCGGTGCCAGCCTCGGCGTGGTGACGCTGGTGTTCGGGGAGGGGTTGTTCGGCGCGCTGCCGGGGCCGATCGAGGCGTTCGTGCCCGTCATGATCTTCGCGATCGTGTTCGGGCTGTCCATGGACTACGAGGTGTTTCTCCTCTCGCGGATGCGCGAGGAGTGGCGCCGCACCGGCGACGCGGTGCACGCGGTGCGGGAGGGGCTGGCCGCCACGGGCGGGGTCATCACGGCGGCCGCGGCGATCATGATCGTCGTGTTCGGCGCGTTCGTGCTCAGCCCCGACCGGATGTTGCAGCAGTTCGGCCTCGGGCTTGCCGTGGCGGTGCTGCTGGACGCGTTCGTCATCCGCTGCCTCATCGTGCCCGCGGTGATGCGCCTGCTCGGTGCCCGCGCGTGGTGGCTGCCCCGCGCCGTCGACCGCAGGCTGCCCGAGGTGGCGCTCGAACGCACGTGAGGCCGGGCGCCCGCCCGGTGGTCAGCGTGTGACGGCCTGGTGCAGGCAGAGCACGTTGCCCTCGGTGTCGTGGAACCACGCGGCGAGCTCGTCGCCCAGGTTGGCGATGTGGTCGACGGTCCGCAGCTCGTCGCTGTCGAAATCGGAGAACCGCACGCCCCGGCTCTCCAGGTCGGCGATCTCGGCGGCGAGGTCGGGCACCTCGAAGCTCAGCGCGGTGTGCTCGCTCTGCGCCCCCGGCGGCATGGGGCGCAGGGCGAGCATGTCGCCCCCGCCCGTGGCGAAGTGCACCGAACCGTCGGAACCGGTGCCGGTGCGCTTGAGCCCGAGCGACTCCGCGTAGAACTGGCTGGCCCGGTCCACATCGGTCACCGGAAGCAAGGTCGTGATGGTGGCTGTGGTGAGCATGGCGGCCTCCTCATCGCTCGCCGCTCATGCTGCGCTCGCGTCGCGGCGGTCACAACGGATCGCCGCGCCGGGTTTTTCACCCCGCGCTGTTGACCTCGCGCAGCGTCCGCATGGCTTCGGCGAGTGACTCCGCGGCCTCGGGGCCGAGCGGGCTCAGCACGGTCTCGCGCAGGATGTCGGCGCAGGCCTTGCGGGCCTGCTCGGCCACGTCGCGGCCGTGGTCGGTGAGGCAGGCGAACGTGACGCGCCGGTCCTCGGGGCTCGGCAGCCTGCGGATCAGGCCCGCCGCGACGAGGCGGTCGGCGACCTTGGTGAATCCGCCGCTGGACAGCGCCGCCTCGTTGGCCAGGCGCGTCATCGGCATGCGGTGCTCCGGCGAGCGGACCAGCCTGAGCAGGATGTCGAACGACGCGGGTGCGAGGCCGAAGCGCTCGGCGATCTCGCCCATCAGCCGGTCCTGCGTGGCCACGTAGCCCTCGATCACCAGGCCCCACCAGGTGACGATGGCGTCGTCGTCGGGTTCGGTCGGCACCGGACGAGTGTAGCGCAATATCTCTCCGGAATATATCTTGCGCGCGAGAGGTTTCGGGGTTACGTTCGGATACAACCGGCCCAAGGAGGCAGCCATGCCGTTCCAGACCAGCGGACTCCACCACGTCACCGCCATCGGCGGCGATCCGCAGCGCAACGCCGACTTCTACCTGCGCACGCTGGGGCTGCGGCTGGTGAAGACCACCGTCAACTTCGACGACCCCGGCACCTACCACCTCTACTACGGCGACGAGTCCGGCAAACCCGGCACGCTGCTCACGTTCTTCCCGTGGCGGGACGCCCCGAGCGGCCGGATCGGCACCGGGCAGGCCACCACGACGTCGTTCTCCGTGCCGGAGCACTCGCTCGGCTGGTGGAAGCAGCACCTGGAGATCTCCGGCGTCGAGGTGAGCCAGGTGACCAGCAGGGACGACGAGGAGACCCTGACCTTCCGCGACCCGGACGGGCTGCAGCTGGCGCTCGTGGCGCACCCGCAGGGCGACCCGCGCGACCCGTGGGACACGCCACTCGTGCCCGGCGAGCACGCCATCCGCGGGCTGCACTCGGTGACGCTGTCGGTGTCGCGCGAGGACGCCACCGCGGGCATGCTCACCGAAGGCCTCGGCCTGTCGTTCAGCAGCCAGGACAGCAACCGGTTCCGCTTCAGCGCAGGCGAGGGCGGACCGGGCGCGATGGTGGACGTGCTCGTGACGCCGGACGCGCCGAAGGGTCTCGTCGCCGCAGGCACCGTGCACCACGTGGCCTGGCGCGCACCCGACGAGGCCACGCAGGCCGCCTGGCGCGAGGAGCTGACAGGCCGCGGCGTCGGCGTCACGTCGATCATGGACCGCCAGTACTTCCGGTCGATCTACTTCCGCGAGCCGGGCGGCACGCTGCTGGAGATCGCCACCGACCAGCCCGGCTTCTCGATCGACGAGCCGCTGCTGGAGCTGGGCAGGGCGCTCAAGCTGCCGCCGTGGCTGGAGCCGAACCGTGAGCAGATCCAGGCCGCACTGCCCGCGCTCGACCTGCCCGCCGAGAACAACCCGGTGACCACCCGATGAGCGCGCTGACGCTGGACCACCGGTACGTGGAGGGGGCCGACGACGCGCCGGTGCTGTTGCTGCTGCACGGCACCGGCGGCAGCCCCGCCGACATTCTGCTGCTCGGCAAGGAACTCAGCCCCGAGTCACCGATGATCGCCCCGGCGGGGCCGGTGTCGGAGCACGGCGCGGCGCGCTGGTTCCGGCGGCTCGCGGAGGGCGTCTTCGACACCGAGGACGTCCTGGCCAGGGCGGGTCAGCTCGCCGAGTTCATCGTCGCCGCGCGCGAGCGGTACGGGCTCGCCGGGCGCAGGCTCGTCGCGGCGGGCTTCTCCAACGGCGCCAACATCGCGGCCGCGGTGGCACTGCTGCGGCCGGACGTGCTCACCGAGGCGGCGCTGTTCTCGACCATGCTGGCTGTGCCCGACCCTCCGGAGCACGACCTCAGCGGCACCCGGATCTTCCTGTCCAACGGCCGCCACGACCCGATGGCCCCACTCGCCTCCAGCACGCGGCTCGTGCAGCTGCTGCGGCAGCGCTCGGCCGAGGTCACCGAGGACTGGCACGACGGAGGCCATCAGATCACCGCCGACGGTCTCGCGGCGGCGAGGGCCTGGCTCACGCGCTGACCGTCAGCCCTGCGGCAGCTGCTCGCCCTGGAACAACGCCTCGGTGAGCAGCCGCCGCACGTGCTCGTCGGCGGCCGTGTAGTAGATGAACGTCCCCTCGCGGCGGCCGTGCACCAGTCCGGCAAGGCGCAGCTTCGCCAGGTGCTGGCTGACCGCCGTCGGCGCGGCGCCGACCAGCTCGGCGAGGCAGGCCACGGACGTCTCGCCCTGCAGCAGCGCCCAGAGGATCTTCACCCGCGTCGGGTCGGCCAGCAGCCGGAACTGCTCGGCCGCCACCTGCACCTGCTCGTCGTCGGGCATGTGGAAGTCCGGCAGGGACGTGTGCATGTCCCGAGTGTAAGCGGGCCCGCTACTTGCGTATCTGCGTGAGTGCGCAGGTATTGTCCGAGGCGTGACTTCGATCTGGCGGCTTGCTGAGATCCGTTGGGCCGCGCTCGCCACGGCCCTGTTCGCCGCGGGCGCGCTGACCCAGCTCGCCGGTGGCCCGGCCTGGGCCTGGTGGTCGCTCTACCTGGCCTGCTACCTCGCGGGCGGCTGGGAGCCCGCGCTGGCCGGGCTGCGCGCGCTGCGCGACCGTTGCCTCGACGTCGACCTGCTGATGGTGGTGGCCGCGATCGGCGCAGCGGCGATCGGTCAGGTCTTCGACGGCGCGCTGCTCATCGTCATCTTCGCCACCTCCGGTGCGCTGGAGGCGTTCGCCACCCGGCGCACCGAGGACAGCGTGCGCAGCCTGCTCGACCTGGCGCCGCCGCGCGCCACGCTGCTCACCGGCGACGGCGGCGAGCAGGTGGTGGACACCGCCGAGCTCGGTGTCGGCGACCTCGTGCTCGTCCGGCCCGGCGAGCGCATCGGCGCCGACGGCCTGGTGGTCGGCGGGCAGAGCGAGGCGGACCAGTCGACGATCACGGGAGAGCCGCTGCCGGTGGCCAAGGCCGAGGGCGACGAGGTGTTCGCGGGCACGCTCAACGGCGCGGGCACCCTCACGGTCAAGGTGAGCAGGCCCGCCGCCGAGACCGTCGTGGCGCGGATCGTCGCCATGGTCGAGGAGGCGTCGGCCACCAAGGCGCCGACGCAGCTGTTCGTGGAGCGGATCGAGCAGCGCTACTCCGTCGGCGTCGTGGTGGCCACCCTTGCGCTGTTCGGCATCCCGCTGCTGCTCGGCGCCGACCTGCAGTCGGCGCTGCTGCGGGCCATGACGTTCATGATCGTGGCCTCGCCGTGTGCCGTGGTGCTGGCGACGATGCCGCCGCTGCTCGCGGCCATCGCCAACGCCGGGCGGCGGGGCGTGCTGGTGAAGTCGGCGGTGGTGCTGGAACGGCTGGGCACCGCGACCACGGTCGCGTTCGACAAGACCGGCACGCTCACGACCGGCGTGCCCCGGCTCACCGGTGTGTACCCGGGCGACGGTTTCGGCACGCAGGACCTGCTCGCGCTGGCCGCCGGCGCGGAGCACGCGAGCGAGCACCCACTTGGCCGCGCGATCGTGGCCGCCGCCAGGGCGGACGGCGTCGCGGTGCCCCGCGCAGGCGAGTTCACCGCCCTGCCCGGCAGGGGCGTGCGGGCGCGCGTGGGTGAGCACCTCGTCGAGGTCGGCAGCGCGACCCGGCTCGGCGGCGCCGAGGCCGCCGCCGGGGTCGAGAGTGCCGGCCAGACGGCGGTGGTCGTGCGCGTCGACGGGCGGCTCGCCGGGGTGCTGGCCCTGGCCGACCAGGCGCGGCCGGACGCCGCGGCCTGCGTCGCCCGGCTGCGATCGGTGACCGGCCGGTCACCGGTGCTGCTCACCGGCGACAACGCGCGGGCCGCGCAGCGGCTCGCCTCCGAGACCGGCATTCGTGACGTGCGGGCGGGGCTGTTGCCGGAGGACAAGGTCGCCGCCGTGCGGCAACTCGAGGCGGCCGGTGAGCGGGTGCTGGTCGTCGGCGACGGGGTCAACGACGCACCGGCCCTGGCCGCCGCGCACGCCGGGGTCGCCATGGGGCAGGCAGGTGCCGACGTCACGCTGGAGACCGCCGACGCGGTGATCGTGCGGGACCGGCTGGCCATGGTTCCCGAGGTGCTCGAACTGTCCCGGAGGGCCCGCCGGTTCGTCCGCGCCAACCTGGTGCTCGCGGGCACGTTCATCGTGGTGCTCGTGGCCTGGGACATCCTCGGCCACCTCCCGCTGCCGCTCGGGGTGGCCGGGCACGAGGGCTCCACGATCCTCGTGGCGCTCAACGGTCTGCGCCTGCTGCGCACGAAACGCCGGCGAAACGTCGATGCCGACGATCGGAGTAGTGCGGTTCCCACTCGATTGCCGGAATCAGCGCGCAAACGGTCCAGCCGATAATCAGCGCGTCGGGGTCGTGTGCTTTCCGATCTATCATGGTGTGGCTTTCACCGGGGTTGGGGGAAGGTGCACGATGGACTTCGGCGACATGGTTGACTGCCCGCGCTGCCACGGCTCCGGGCTGGCCCCCAACCGGAAGGATCCGTGTGGCAACTGCGGAGGGCTCGGGCAGGTCCCCAAGTAGCGACTGCCCGTTGTGTCACGGCTCCGGGGAGCTGAGCTGGCAGCAGCCCCAGCCGTCGTCCGGCGTGCTGCGCACGGTGGAGATGCCGTGCCCGCACGGGTGCGGGGACCACTGGAAGCACCCGCACGCCGAACGCGACCGCGTGGTGGAGCAGCGGCCGGACGCCGAGACCGGGAGCCCGGAGCGCGTGGCGGGCAACGCCGCCGAAGCCAACCGCATCGGCGCCGACTTCATCCGCGACGCGCTGGAGAACTGGGGCTTTCTCGGCGACGGCCGTCGCCGGCCGGAGTAACCGTTTCGGACACCGAGGCTGCGGGCCGGGCGGCGGACATTAGCCTGTTGACGTGAACTCGGACGATCTGGCACGGCGCGCGGGCAGGATCGCGGGGTGGGCCGCGCGGACGGGCTACACGCTGGGCAAGCGCCTGCCCGGCGCGGACGCCGCGGAACGGAACCTGCGGTCGCTGGAGCACAGGGCGCTCAGCGAGCTGCGCAGGCGGCTGGAGGCGGCCGACGACCCCTACCTGGCGACGCTCAAGGAGGCGCCCGCGGCGACCCACCAGGTCAGCGGTAACGGGCGCGGCACCACGGTGACCGTCGTGGCGCCGCCCGACCCGCTGCGGGCGGCGATGGCGGAGTTGCTGAACCGCTCGGCCAACCTCACCCGCGAGCGAGCCCGCGACTACCTCTACGCCGTCATTCTTCGCCAGCTCACGCCGGACGAGGCGCGCATCCTGTCCGCCCTGTCGGACGGGTCGCCGTTTCCGCTGGTGGACGTGGCCGAGCGCGCCGGACTCGGCGCTGGCCGGGTGGTGTTGCGCAACGCCTCGACCGTCGGCAAGGCCGCCGGGGTGTCGCTGCTCGACCACGTTCCCGCCTATCTCACTCGCCTCGTCGGCTTCGGGCTTGCCGACATCGACGAGGAGGCACCGGCGCTGAGCACGCAGTACGAGATCCTGCTGACCGACGAGACCGTCCGGGCCGCGGAACGCCTGGCCAAACGCCCACGCTTCATCCGCAGAACGGTGCGCATCTCCCCGCTCGGCGTGGCCTTCTGGCAGGCCTGCGACCCGTCCCGCACGGGAGCCGAGCCACCGAGCCGATAACCCACCGGAACCAATCCCGGGAAACTCCCCAATGCGGCATTGGTGGCGCTCAACGCTACGAATGCCGCATTGGGGAAGTTGAACGCTACGAATGCCACATTGGGGAGCTTGGGGCGACCCGGGGCACACAACGGCCGCTAGCTGGGGTTATGCCGGTGCAAGCAGGTGCGTGACGCCCACATCCGTGTGATCATGTCCCCCACATCGGTGGAGACGACGGTGGTGCCGGATGGGCGAGTTCCTGCGCGGGGTCGTGGACGACTTCCTGCAGCACTGGCCCGTCTATGCCTCCATCCCCGTGGTCGCCGCGCTGATCGGCTACCTCACCAAGCTGGTCGCCATCCGCATGATGTTCCAGCCACTGGAGTACGTCGGCCTCAAGGCGGGCAACCGGCGCCTGCTCGGCTGGCAGGGCATCGTCCCGAAGCGCGCCGCCCGCATGGCGAGCATCGCCTGCGACACCATGACCCAGCAGCTCATCCGGCCCGCGGACGTGGTGGACCGGCTCGACGCCGAACGCATCGCCAAGGAGATCGAGCGGCCCCTGCTGGCCGCCACCGAGGAGATCGTCACCGAGATCGCCGCCGAGTACCAGCCCGGGCTGTGGGAGTCGCTGCCCCGCCGCGTCCAGCGCCTGGTGATCAGCCGGGTGCAGGCGGAGGCGCCGAAGATGGTCGCCTCCGTGCTGGAGGCCATCAAGGCCGACGTCGAGTCGGTGTTCGACCTCAAGGACATGGTCGTCACCAGCCTCGTCAAGGACAAGGCGCTGCTCAACCGCATCTTCCGCGAGGCAGGCCGCAAGGAGTTCCAGTTCATCGCCCGCTCCGGGCTGTTCTTCGGCGGGCTCATCGGCATCGTCCAGCTCGTGGTCTGGCTGCTGTTCAAAGTGCCGATCATCATGCCGCTGTTCGGCCTCTTCATCGGCTGGTTCACCGACTGGCTCGCCCTCAAGATGATCTTCCATCCGAAGCAGCCGGTGCGGTACTTCGGGCTGTTCGAGTGGCAGGGCCTGTTCCTCAAACGCAGGGCCGAGGTGTCCGAGGCCTACGCCGGCCTGATCGCGAAGGAGATCATCACCCCGCACAACGTCATCGAGGCGGTGCTGCGCGGCCCGCTGTCGGACAAGGTCGTCGGGCTCATCCAGCGGCAGGTGGACGACGAGCTGGCCAGGCAGGCGAGCTTCGCCAAGCCGCTCGTGGTGATGGCCGTCGGCAGCAGGCGCTATCAGGAGATGAAGCTGCGCATCTCCGAGCTCATCATGGCCCGGCTGCCGGAGACCATGCACTACATCGAGGACTACGCCTCCGACGCCATGGACATCCGCAACACGCTGGTGGCCAAGATGCGCGACCTGGACTCCGACGAGTTCGAGGGCCTGCTGCGCCCGGCGTTCCAGCAGGACGAGTGGATCCTGATCCTGACCGGTGCCCTGCTCGGTGCCCTCTGCGGTGAGCTGCAGGTGCAGGTGGTGCTCCACCTCACCTAGCCGCGGCGACACCGGCAGGCCACAGTGGACGCCAGGGTGGCTCAGCCGCGCAGCGCCACCCAGTAGCCGTGCAGGCGTTCGGCCAGCTCGACGGGCCTGGCCAGTGCGGGCAGGTGCCCGCCGTCCATCTCGTCGGGCACGATGCCAAGCCGGTCACGGACCACGCGGCGCTGGAACTCGGCGGGAAACAGCCGGTCGTCGCGGCACAGCAGGAACCTCGTCGGCACGTCCGGCCACGCGGCCAGGGGCCACGGCTTCGCGAACGGCGTGCCGGACTGCTCCTTCTCACCCCTGGCGAACGCCTCCGCCACCACGTCGTCGGGCACGTCGTGGAAGAACAGCTCCTTCAGATCCGGCTCGCCACCCACCGGCCTGCCCTCGCGCTCGGCTTTGGCGCGCGCCGCCTCCGGCTGGCCGGTGGCCTCCCACCACTCGCCGGGTGACTCGCCCGGAGCCGGGGTCATCGCGGCGACCAGGATCATCAGCTCCACCGGCACCTGCTCGCACACCAGCGGCGCGGTGAACCCGGCCATCGACTGCGCGACGAGCACGACCTGGCGGCGCTCACCGATCACGGAAACGACCGTGGCGGCGTACTCGGCCAGCCCGGCGGCGTCGTCGTCACACGGCAGGTCGACGGCGAGCACCTCGTGCCCCCGATTCCGCAGCTCGGGCACCACCCGGTGCCAGTACCAGGAGTCGGAGCCGGCGCCGGGCAGCAGGACGAAGGTCGCGCTCGCCGTGGTCATGCCAGTGCCTTCGACAGCGGAGCGGGCAGCCGGGTCTGGAAGTCGATCACGCCGACCCACGCGGGGCGCAGCGCGATCCGCACCATGCGCGCACCCATCCGCCGCGCGTCGGCGGTGGCCGCCTCGGCCTGCTCGGCGCCGTAGTAGCGGCGCTGCGCGAGCACGTACTCCTCCAGCACACCGTCTACTTCGGTCAGCTCGGCCCTGCCGCGCAGCAACAGCACCTCGGGCGGCGCCGCGGTGGTGTCGATGGTGACCGCGAGATCCGGCTTCGCGCGCAGCGCGGTGACCTTCGCGCTGGGGGCGAAGGTGGGCAGGACGAGTTCCTCGCCAGTCCAGTGGAACAGCATGGGCAGCACGCGGGGCGTGCCGTCGTGGGCGACGTAGGCGATGCGGGCGAGTTCGCGGGAGGCGAGCAGCCGCTGGGCGACCTCCGTCTCCAGCAACCCGACGTCTCCCTGGGGCAGTCTCAACGCGTCGGCCGGGCCACGCTCCTGAGGTGTCATGGTGCCTCCTCCTCTGCGGGAGTCCTAAATTAGCACCGATGGTTCCTATTTTGGAAGTGGACAGTGCGATAGAGTTACCGCATGGCGGGCAAGCGCAACTACGACGATCCGTGCGGGGTGGCCAGGGCGCTGAACCTCGTGGGTGAGCGCTGGGCTCTGCTCGTGGTCCGGGAACTGCTGTTCGGCCCCAAACGGTTCACCGACCTGCGCGCGGGGTTGCCTGCCGCGAGCCAGAACGTGCTGTCCACCCGGCTCAGGGAACTGGAGGAGGCCGGGATCGTGGCGCGCAGGCGGCTCGGGCCACCGGCGAGCACGTGGGTCTACGAGCTGACCGAGCTGGGGCGGGGGCTGGAGCCGGTGCTGCTGTCGCTCGCCACCTGGGGCAGCAGGTTGCCGAGGCCGGAGGGGTCGGAGCTCAGTCTCGACGCGCTCATGCTCGCCCTGCGCACCACCTTCGACCCCGAGCGGGCCGGGCAGCTGCGCGTGTTGTGCGAACTGCGACTCGGCGAGGACACCTTCCATGCCAGGGTCGCCGACGGGGCGTTCCGCGTCAGCCGGGATGCGTCCGGCAGGCCCGACGCCGTCATCGAGACGACGGCGCCCGCGCTGCGTGCCCTGGTCTTCGGCGGCGCCCGGCTCACCGCGGCCGTCCGGCGCGGCGACGTCCGCGTGGAGGGCGACCGCATGGCCGCGGAGCGGTTCCTCGGGTTGTTTCCCCGCCCCGCGACCCTCGCCCGCTAGGACCGCGGCGGGAGCTGCTGCACGGCCCAGGAGTTGCCGTCCGGGTCGGAGAAGAACAGGAACCGCCCCCACGGGAAGTCCTGCACGTCGCCCACGTCCACGCCCCGGCCCGCCAGCTCGGCCCTCGCCGCCTCGATGTCGGAGACCACCAGCTGCAGGCCCTCCACCGAGCCCGGCGGCCTCTCGGTCAGCCCGGTCCCGATCGCGATCGAGCACGCCGAGCCGGGCGGGGTCAGCTGCACGAACCGCAGGTTGTCGTCCACCTGGTGGTCGTGGTCGGCGACGAAGCCCACCTGCTCGGTGTAGAAGGCCTTCGCCTTGTCCACGTCGGATACCGGGACCGCCACCAGCTCGAGCTTGAAATCCATCGTCACGTCTCCTCTCGATGTGCCGTTCACGCTACGGCGCATTGCGGTCATGTCCCGTCCGCAATCAAGGTCGTTTGTCGCCGGAACGTCGCCGGGTAGCCACAGCCCGGAATCCGACAGCCGACATCGTGCGGAAAGGAGTGTGCTGATGAGCAGTCGCGACCAGCTGATCACGTGGCTCAACGACGCCTACGCCATGGAGCAGGCGCTCGAGGAGACCCTGCGCGGCCACGCCAAGGACGCCAAGGACGAGCCCGACGTGCAGGCCCGCATCGAGCAGCACATCGAGGAGACCCGGAGCCAGGCGACGGCCGTGCGCGAGTGCATCGAGTCGCTCGGCGGCAGCGTCTCGGGAGCCAAGGCGGCGTTCGCCACGATGTTCGGCTCCATGCAGGGGCTGGCCAACAAGCCGATGGGCGACACGATGGTCAAGAACGCCATCGCCGACTACGCCGCCGAGCACTTCGAGATCGCCACCTACCGTGCGCTGATCGACGCCGCGAACGAGGTCGGCGAGCAGGAGGTCAGCAGGCGGCTCACCGAGATCCTGCGCCAGGAGGAGGAGATGGCGCGGTTCCTGGAGCAGAAGCTGCCCGGCGCGGTGAAGGGCGCACTCGCTTCGGCCTGACCCGCCGGTCCGGTGACCTCAGCGGCGGCGGGCCGTGAACAGCGAGTCCGGCATCGGCTCGTCGACCGCGTGGATCACCACCTCGTGGCCCGCGCCGGCGTGTGAGCCGCCCAGTTCCTCGGTGTAGACGCAGACCCCGGTTGCGGCATCGAGGCGCACGCGGTGCGCGTCGGCGTAGCGGAGGCCGGGGTCGCGTTCGCGCAGCACGGGGCCACCGGCCTCGGCCTCCCAGTTCTCGCTGACCTCGGAGAACAACAGCGGGCAGCAGGAGCAGCGCGGATCGTAGGCGGCTGTCGGGAGGAGATCGGCCTGCCACGCCGTCCTGCCGTGCGCGGTGACCTCGGTGAGCCTGCTGATCCACACCGGCGCGACGGCGGGATCACGCGGGGTGTCCTCGCCCACGCCGTCCGCCAGCTCCACCGGGTCGAGCATGGCCACCCAGTGGTAGGTCTGGTACATCGGGTCGCCATCCGGGTCGGGATCGATCCCGGCCTGGAGTACCCGGCCATCGATGCCCTCCACCCGCAGGGCGTCCGGCCTGCGCAGCCACGCGCGCACCGCCGAGGTGTGGGAAGCGCCGACGGGATCAGCGGCATCAGCAGCATCAGCGGCACTGTCGCGCCACGTGACCGTGAAGCGCAGCGTGCGCCAGCGCTGGCGGGAGGAGCGGGCCAGGGCCCGGAAGCGGTCGGGTGTCAGGTCCACTCCGGCGAGTGTGCAGCAGAAGCCGGCGACTTCAAACACAATTGAGGCATGGGCAGTGTCGAACTCCTCAGCGACGCCTTCGGCCGGGTCCGCGAAGTGGTGCACGACGCGGTGAGCGGGCTGGACGCGGACGCGCTGGCCTACAGGGCCGACGACGAGGCGAATTCCATCGGCTGGCTCGTGTGGCATCTCACCCGCGTGCAGGACGACCACATCGCCGACGTCGCGGGCACCGACCAGGTCTGGACCGCGCAGGGCTGGGTCGAGCGCTTCGGTCTCGACCTTCCCACCGAGGACATCGGTTTCGGGCACACGCCCGACGAGGTGGCCCTGGTCCGCGTCGAGAACGCGGACCTGCTCACCGGCTACCACGACGCGGTCTGCGAGCGGACGCTCGACTACGTCAGCGAGCTGGTCGACGCCGACCTCGACGTCGTGGTGGACGAGGCGTGGGACCCGCCGGTGACGCTCGGCGTCCGGCTGGTCAGCGTCATCGGCGACGACCTGCAGCACGCGGGGCAGGCGGCGTTCGTGCGCGGGCTGCTGGAGCGCCGCTGACGGCCAAGGCGGCTCAGCTCTTCGCCGCGGCCTTCGCGGCCTTCTTGAACGCGCGGACCTCGGCCAGCGTCTCCGCGCTCGTGACGTCGGCGATCGAGCGCCGGGAGCCCTCCTCGCCGTAGGCGCCCGCAGCCTCCCGCCACCCCTCCGGGGTGACGCCAAGCTGCTTGCCGAGCAGGGCCACGAAGATCCGGGCCTTCTGGTCGCCGTAGCCGGGAAGGGCCTTGACCCGGCGGAGCACCTCCTTGCCGTCGGGCTTGCCGGACTTCCAGATCCGGTCCGCCCTGCCCTCGTAGTGCTCCAGGATGTAGTGCGCCAGCGTGTGCACCCTGCGGGCCATCGAGCCGCCGTACCGGTGAATCGCGGGCGGCTGGACGCACAGCTCCACGAACTCCTCGACGGGTGTCTCGGCGATCCGGGTGATGCTGAACTCGCCCATCCGGTCCGCGATCTTCTTCGGCCCCGCGAAGGCGTGTTCCATCGGGAACTGCTGGTCCAGCAGCAGCCCGGTGAGCAGCGCGAACGGATCGCTGCTCAGCAGCCTGTCCGCCTCGGCGTCGCCGGTGAGGTTGAGCTTCTTCGGCATGAACCCATCCTGGCACGGCGGGCCCCCGCGCGGACGGTTCTCCTGGTGAGCCCACCTGGTCACGCAGCGTGTTCGCCCGGCTGCCCTCTCGCGAAGTGGCCGATCTGCCACTACCGTGCTAGGCGAGCCGCTGGCGACGCCAGGGGTCAGCCGTGCTGTGCTCGCTACCATACCCGCCCCCATGATCGGTAGCTTCCTGTCGGCATTCTCACAGGTGTTTCTGTGTCATTGCAGGTAGGTACGTTGCCTGTGAGGTCGCCGGGCTGAGAGCGCTAACGCACTCTGTTACGTTGCATGAATATGTCCGGAAAGCACTCAATGCGTGCCAACGGCGACAATCAATCGGCGGGCCGCGTCGTGATCGAATCGCCGTCCAAAGCGGACGGAGCGTCCCTTTGGCGAATAGCGCGCGATTCACAAAAGCTTGATCTCAACTCGTCCTACGCGTACCTGTTGTGGTGTCACGATTTCGCTGACACGTCCGTTGTGGCGCGCGTCGACGGGGAGACTGTGGGCTTTGTCATCGGCTATCGCAGGCCGGGCACACCGGACAGGGCGCTGGTGTGGCAGGTCGCGGTCGACGACAGCCAGCGAGGGCGCGGCCTGGCCGGCAAGCTGCTCGACGCGCTGTTCGCCCGGCTCGTCAGCGAGGGAGTGCGGTACCTGGACACCACGGTGACGCCGGACAACGAGGCGTCGATCCGGCTGTTCCAGTCGTTCGCCAAGAGGTGGGACGCCACGCTGGAGCGGTCGGAACTGTTCGCCGCCGCTGATTTTCCGGATGCGCACGAGCCCGAGGACCTGTTCAGTATCGGTCCGCTCGCGCATCCCCCTCGTCAGTAGCGCGAGCCGTGCAAAGAAAGCGTAACAATTCGTCCGATATTGCGGGAGACGGAGCAAGTGAGCATCTTCGAAAAGCTCGAATCCGAGGTGCGCAGCTACAGCCGTGGCTGGCCCACCGTGTTCGATCGGGCGCAGGGCAGTTGGCTGTACTCCGAGGAC
Source organism: Prauserella muralis (assembly GCF_003202285.1). Lineage (GTDB taxonomy): Bacteria > Actinomycetota > Actinomycetes > Mycobacteriales > Pseudonocardiaceae > Prauserella_B > Prauserella_B muralis. The sequence continues at coordinate 203,744 of NZ_MASW01000001.1, read as the reverse complement.
GGTAAGGCCTACCTCGACTTCTTCGCCGGCGCAGGCGCGCTGAACTACGGGCACAACAACCCGGTGCTGAAGAAGGCGCTGATCGACTACATCGAGCGCGACGGGGTGACCCACGCGCTGGACATGTACACCGTGGCCAAGCGCGACTTCCTCGAGGCGCTGGACGAGGTCATCCTGCGGCCGCGCTCGATGGACTACAAGGTGATCTTCCCCGGCCCCGGCGGCGCCAACGCCGTGGAGGCCGCCCTGAAGCTCGCGCGGAAGGTGACCGGCAAGGAGTCGGTCATCAACTTCACCAACGCCTTCCACGGCATGACGCTGGGCGCGCTGTCGGTGACCGGCAACTCGATGAAGCGCGGCGGCGCGGGCATCCCGCTCGTGCACGCCACGCCCATGCCGTACGACAAGTACTTCGACGGCGCCTACCCGGACTTCCTGTATTTCGAGCGGCTGCTGGAGGACTCCGGCAGCGGCCTGAACGAGCCCGCCGCGGTGATCGTGGAGACCGTGCAGGGCGAGGGCGGCATCAACGCCGCGCGCCTGGAGTGGCTGCAGGGGCTTTCCGAACTCTGCGAGCGCCACGACATCCTGCTCATCCTCGACGACGTGCAGATGGGCTGCGGCCGCACCGGCCCGTTCTTCAGCTTCGAGGAGGCGGGCATCAAGCCGGACATGGTCTGCCTGTCGAAGTCGATCGGCGGCTACGGCCTTCCGCTGGCGATCACGCTGATCAGGCCCGACCTCGACGTGTGGTCGCCGGGTGAGCACAACGGCACGTTCCGTGGCATCAACCCGGCCTTCGTCACCGCCGCACAGGCCCTCCGCACCTACTGGAGCGACGACGAGCTGGAGAAGGGCACCAGGGCCAAGGGCGAGCGCGTGGCGGCCGTGTTTGAGGAGCTCGTCGCGCGGTACCCCGACACCGGCCTCATCGCGAAGGGCCGCGGCCTCGCCCGGGGTCTGGAGTTCCCCTCCGGCGAGGTGGCCGGGAAGGTGTGTGCGGCGGCGTTCGACCGCGGCCTGCTGATGGAGACCTCCGGTCCCGACGGCGAGGTCGTGAAGCTGCTGCCCGCACTCACCACCACCGACGCCGAGATCAAGCAGGGGCTGGACATCATCACCGAGTCCGTCGACGCCGTCCTGTCCCACTGACCCGGCAACGCACTACAGGAAGGAACGCGCCTTGATCGTCCGTAGCCTCGACGAGATCACCGACACCGACGCCGACATCAAGACTCCCAACTGGCGAAGCAAGCGCATCATCCTCGCCAAGGAGAAGGCCGGTTTCTCGGTGCACGAGACGACCTTGTACGCGGGCACCGTGAACGACTTCTGGTACGCCAACCACATCGAGGCGGTGTTCGTCATCGAGGGCGAGGGCGAGATCACCGACAAGGAGACCGGCGAGACCCACCAGCTCAAGCCCGGCTCGCTGTACCTGCTGAACAACCACGACAAGCACCAGGTGCGGCCGAAGACCGAGATGCGGACGCTGTGCGTGTTCAACCCGCCGGTCACCGGGCGCGAAGTCCACGACGAGAACGGCGTGTACCCGCTGGTCCGCGAGGACGAGGAGCCGGCGACGACTTCGTGAGGTCTCGGCCCGCGGGCCATCCCTCACGACCACCCCGAGGGGGCGCAACACCAACACCAACACAACAGTGGCACTCGTAGGAGGCGAGTAACTTGACTCTCACAGAGAGCCGGATTGAGGACACGTACCCGACCCGCGTCGCCGGTGAGGCGAAGCTGCTCGAACGCACGGACCCGACCGTGTGGGGAACGGAGAGCGACGGCCCGATGGACGCGGCCGCGCTCGCCTCGCACGACGCGAAGGGTTTCTCGATCATCGAGGGTCTGCTGTCGCCCGCCGAGGTGCAGGGCTACTGGCAGGAACTCGTGCGGCTCTCGTCGGATGAGCAACTCAAGGCCGACGAGCGCGTGATCACCGAGAAGAAGTCGGGCGACGTCCGGTCGATCTTCGAGGTGCACAAGATCAGTGAGCTGATCAGCGAGCTGGCGCGCGACCCGCGCGTGCTCGACAGGGCGAAGCAGATCCTCGGCTCGGAGGTCTACCTGCACCAGAGCCGGGTGAACTACATGCCCGGCTTCAAGGGCGCCGGCTTCTACTGGCACTCCGACTTCGAGACGTGGCACGCCGAGGACGGGATGCCGAAGCCGCGTGCGGTGAGCTGCTCGATCGCGCTGACCGACAACTACCCCTTCAACGGTGGCCTGATGGTCATGCCGGGCTCGCAGCGCACGTTCGTGCAGTGCGTGGGTGAGACGCCGGAGGACCACTACAAGGCGTCGCTGAAGGAGCAGGAGATCGGCGTGCCGAGCCAGGACGACATCACCAAGCTCGCCGCCGAGTGTGGGATCGAGCAGTTCACCGGGCCTGCGGGATCGGCGCTGTTCTTCGACTCGAACATCATGCACGGTTCGGGCAGCAACATCACGCCGTACCCGCGCAGCAACATCTTCCTGGTGTTCAACAGCATCGAGAACGCGCTCGTGGAGCCCTTCGCCGCCAAGGCTCCGCGCCCGACGTTCATCGGCGCGAGGGACTTCACCCCGCTGACCCGCTGACCCGGCGGTACCCGACTGGTTGCAGGCTGTGCAGGGGCGGTTGTAGCCGTCTCTGCGCAGCCTGTTACCGTGTCGCCACCTCGTTGGGCGTGATGAACGAGGCAGTTGTTGCCAAAGTGGCGCGGGGTGTTCCTTTGCTCGGGGTGAGCCTCGCGCCTTCGGGGTGGTGACGACGAAGTACCACCGAGTACGGCCCCGCGCCATCAGATCGGGACTGATGGCACGGGGCCGTATTCGTCTGTCCACCTGGCGTCGGGTGGTACCCCGGCGTCGTGCTGGCGGACTCCGCGGTTTCGCGCGTTCCGCGTACTGCCTACCGACAGCTGACCTCCGGCCTTCCGGTTCGGCAGGCCGTCAGGAGACCTCGAACAGGCCGGTCTCGGAGTGGATCTGCAGCAGCTCGTACACGGGACGCCCACGACGGCCGTCGATCGTGGTCGTGCGCACCACGCGCAGGCGCGCGGTCACCGGCCGGTCGAGGTTGAGCTTGATCTCGTCGAGCAGGTCGGGCGCCACGGCGCCCTGGATGGTGCTGCCGGTGTCGCGCTCCAGGTAGAAGATGCGCCGCCGGGTGCGCACGCCGTCGAGCCTGCCGGTCACCGTCTCGTAGCCGACGTCCTCGCGCGACTCCCGCAGGCTGCTCTGCAGCACCCTGGCCTGCTCGGTGGTCATGCTGCGGGTCAGGTCCTCGCCCGCCGTCGGCGTGAGCGACAGCCCGATGCCCGAGTTCTTGGTGACGGCGTTGACGATGTCGCTCACCGCGTTGCGCACGGTGTCGCGCTGGAGCAGCACGGCGTCCAGCGCGCCGTCGTCGGAGCCGTTGGCAGGCAGGAAGTCGCACAGTTCCTTCACCGCCCGCTCGGACAGCGTCTCGATGCCGTCGGAGATCAGCGCGTCCGGCGCCGACGTCTCCGGGAAACCGAAGAACATCGCGTTGCCCGCGAGGCCGCGCTGGATCAGCGGCGCCTTCTCCCGGTCGGCTGGCTGCACGTAGGTGATCTCGCCGTGCGGGTTGCGGATGATGTGCCCGATCTTGGCGGTGGCGTCCTGCACGGCCTTGCTGATGTCGGAGAAGGTGTAGGCGTCGACCTGCGTGGAGCCCAGCAGCGACACCCGCAGCAGCGGGGAGCGGCAGGTGCGCTCGAACTTGGCGTGCGCGGCCATCGCCGACGCCCTCGCCAGGTCGTCGAGCCACGTGCCGCCGGGGATGTTCTCGGACAGTTCGCGAAAGCTCACCAGGTCACCTCCGCGAAGCCCTTCACCGAGCCCGGGCTCAGCCCCCGCGACCAGGTGGCCTCCCAGATCTCCTCGTCGCCCGGATGGCACAGGAAGCCGTCGAGCAGGCCGCCGACCGGCTGCACCTGCTCCAGGTACATCGCCGGCTGCTCGGCGATCACGCCGCGCAACGTGAGCATCCCGTAGAGGGCGGCCCTGGCGGGCCCGTCGAGCCGTTTGAGGCTGCCCCAGTCGTCGGGGATGAGCACCACGTCGACGTCGTTCGGGATCTCCTCGGTGCGGGTGGTGATGCTGCCGCCGACCCAGGCCCGGCCCGACGGGATCAGCCTCGCCACCACACCGAGGTAGCCGCTGAGCGCGCTGAACAGGATCTCCCGCTCGTTGCGGTACGGGGCGTCCCAGACGAATCGCTCGTACAGGTCGGAGAGATCAGCGGGATGCCGACCCGGTGGAAGAACGTTCTCCGAGGTCCAGTGCGGGAGCGGCATTCAGTGCGTTCCTTACCTAACCTGCCTTGACCTGGTTGAAGGAACTTATCAGCCGCACCTCAGCCGCTGTGGCGCGGCCGCCAGTCCTCGCTCTCGGCGACGTCCTGCTCGTCCGGCCACTCGTTGCGCTGATGCCACTCGCGGCGGGTGGGCAACGTGCCCTCGCGGTGCCCGAGGTCCGGTGGCCCCGCCTCGTCCGGTCCGGGCTCCGGTTCGGGGCCCGGACCGGGCTCCGGCGCGCGCGTCGCGGCGGTGGGCAGCTGCTGGGTCTCCTCGGCGGCGAGCGGCGGGTTGACCGGCGGGGGCGCGGGCGCCGGAGCCTCGCCGGCCGGTTCGCCGGCCTGCTCGCGGTCTCGCGTGCGCCCGCGCGTCTGGGTGAGCACCAGCGCCGTCAGACCCGCACCCAGCGCGAAGGAGAGCAGCAGCCAGAGCCAGATCTGGCCGAACAACCACAGCATCAGTCCCCACCCCTCACCGTGATCTCGACGCGGCGGTCGGCGCTCTGGTCGCCCGTCGGCGTGCGAGGCCGGGTGTCGCCGTAGCCGACGGCGCTCACGCGGTCGTTGGCGATACCGGCCGCGATGAGCCGCCGTGCCACGGTGTCGGCCCGCTGCCGCGACAGCTCCCGCGCCGCCCGAGGGTCGCCGCCCGGCACGCGTGCGACGTGCCCGCCGACCTCGAACTCCAGGTCGGTGGGCGCGGAGCCGAGCACGTCGACGACGTCCGACACCGCCTGCTCACCCTGCGGGGTGAGCACGGCGGTGTCCGGCTGGAAGGTGATCGGCTGCCCGGCGAGCACGCCGTCGAGCTCGGCCTGTAGCCGGTCCCTGGGGTTTCGCGGCTGGGCCGGTGCCTCCCGGGCGGGCGCGCCGGGCGACTCCACCGTGCGCACCCCCTCCACCGCGGCCACCACGTCGGCGGCGCGCCGCGCCTGCTCCGGCGCGACACCGCTCACCGCGGCGTCCCTGCCGTCGAAGGTGACGGTGGCGCCGGGGAGTCCGGCCGAGGCGAGAGCGCCCCTGGCGCGGCCGGCCAGGTCGGACTCGATGCGGTCGGCGCCCAGCCACGTGGCCGCGACCGCGAGCGCGCCCGTCACCACCAGCGCGAGCGGGACCAGCCACAGCCAGCCACGACCACCGGACATGAACCGACTGTAAACGGACGGGACGAGCGGCGCGAAACGAGCGAAACGCCAGCGTGGCGCGTCGCGGCCTCCCCGGATCGCCCCGCAGGCGCCGAGCCGAAGGGCACCTTGGGTACACCCGGTGTACCCGAGGTGCCCTTGGGCTCGCCGGCGGGCCCAGCTCCGGGCGCCGGAACCTAACCGTCGGCGGACTCGACCAGGTTCGACGGCGCCGCGCGCTCGGTGAGCGGCGCCAGCCGCGGACGCTTGGGGGCAAGGCCGTCACCCATCGACTGGCCCCGCAGGTGCCTGCGGATCCACGGCAGCAGGTGCGTGCGCGTCCACTCGAGGTCGGACCGGCGCAGCGTCAGCCAGGTCGCCTGCTCGGACGCGGCAGGCCACGGTTCCCTCCAGTTTTGCCCGGTGGGCACACCGAGCACCTCGGCGGTGCGCAGGGCGATCCGGCGGTGACCCTCCGCCGTGAAGTGCAGCCGGTCGTCGCTCCAGGCACGCACGTCGTGCAGCACGTCCATGGCCCACAGGTCGACGACCTTCGCCCCGTGCCGCTCCGCGATCGCCCACAGATGCGCGTTGTAGATCCCGACCTTGCCGCGCAGCATGCTCATCACCGACATCTGCTTGGTGTCGGGTCCGGTGAAGATCACGACCTCGATCCCGGCGGCCCGCAGCGTCGCGATGCCCTCCTCGAACGCCGCGGCGACGGCGTCGACGTCGGCGCCGGGGACGATGATGTCGTTGCCGCCCGCGCACACGCTCACCAGGTCGGGCTTGATGCCGAGAGCCACCGGCAGCTGCTCGGACATGATCTCGGCGAGCAGCTTGCCGCGCAGCGCGAGGTTCGCGTACCGGAATCCGGGCCTGCCCGCGGCGAGGATCTCGGCCAGCCGGTCCGCCCACCCCCGGAACGAACCGTCGGGCCACGGGTCGTGCAGCCCCTCGGTGAAGCTGTCACCGATCGCCACGTAACTGTCGAATCCGCTCACGAGCGTGTCTCCCTCCGCCAGCGCCCTGTGAAATTCATGCCCCGTCGATCAACAACCGAGGGTGCTCTTTCCATCCCCACCTACGCCACCGTCGGTTTGCTCGGACGTCATAGTTTCTTCCTCAGTCGGTGCGCCTCGCATCCGTATTACGGAATCGTGAGGTTTGCTGTGGCACGGATCGCCAGGCAAGGGTGACCTAACCTCGCTTTTCAGGCAGGCTTGGGGGCGTGACCGACAGTCCGACGACCGAACCTTCGCCGCAACGCGAGTCGCTGGCGAGCCTGCTCGGCGGGCGCAAGGGCGCGATCGACGCGAGCCTGCCGCCCGTGGCGTTCGTGGCGGGCTGGCTGGCCGCCGACCGTTCCATCGCGTGGGGAGCGGGCGTCGCCATCGCTGTGAGCGTGCTCATCGGCGGCTTCCGCCTGCTGCGGGGCGACCGGGCCAGGGCCGTGGTCGTGAGCCTTGCCGCCGTCGTCGCCGCCGCGCTGATCGCCCTGCACACCGGCCGCGCGGAGGACTTCTTCCTCATCCAGCTGCTGTCCAATGTGGCCAGCGCGCTGCTGTGGGCCGCGAGCATCGTGGTGCGCTGGCCGCTGCTCGGCGTTGTGGTCGGCTTCGCGCTCGGGCAGAAGACCCGCTGGCGCAAGGACCCGGAGCTGCTGCGCGCCTACTCGCGGGCGAGCTGGGTGTGGGTCTTCGGTCAGTACACCCTGCGTGTGCTCGTGTACGGATCGTTGTGGTGGGCGGGTCAGGTCGTGGCCCTCGGCGTGGCGCGCACGGTGCTGTCCTGGCCGCTCGTGGCCGTCACCATCGCGGTGAGCGGCTGGGTGCTGTACCGGACGCTGCCGGAGGGGCACCCGGGGCTGCGGCATCCACGACCTGCGCCTGCTCTGCGCGCCGACGAGTAAGGGGCCCCCGGCGAGGGGGAGGTCCGGGGGCCCGCTTCCTACGGTACTCGGTCCGGACGCGGTGCGTGCTCGCCGAACGCATCCACCGCGGCCAGCCAGGCGGCGCCGAGCACGCCGTCCGCGCTGAGCAGCACCGGCAGTCCGGACAGCCGTTCGCGCACGAGTGTGCCGACCGGGCTGGCCTCGCCCAGCACGCTGCCGGCCAGCACCACGGGCGTGTGCTCACCAGGCTCCCTGGTGGCGAGGGCCAGCCTCGTGAGCGCGTCGGCGGCCTGCTCGATGATCCGGCCCGCCACCGGGTCACCATCGTCGGCGGCGGCACTGACCAAGGGCGCGAAGCGGGCCAGCCGCACGGGCGGCTCGGCGTTGGCCGCCGTGATGAGCCGGTGTGCGGCGCCGGGTGCCGCGGGGCCGACACCGGCCTCGGCGAGCACCGCCCTGCCGAGCGGGCCGAGGTCGCCGGAGCCGTACAGCGCGTCCAGGGTGGTGCGCACGGCCTGCCTGCCGATCCAGAATCCGGAGCCCTCGTCGCCGAGCAGCCAGCCGTAGCCACCCGCGACCGAGGCCAGGTGGCGCTTGCGGATCCGGGCGGCGATCGAGCCGGTGCCCGCGACGACGACGGTGCCGTCCGGCTCGGCGGTGGCCGAGGCGAACGCCGCCTCGGCGTCGGACACAGGGCGCGGCCGGGCGCCGAGCCCCAGCCGGCCCCAGGCGCGCTCGAACTCGGCGGCGACGGCCGGGTCGGTGAGTTTGCTGGTGCCTGCCATGCCCACCACGCAGGCCAGCACCGAGGCGGGGGCGAGCCCCGTGAGCGCGCCCGCGATCGCCTCGGCGATGGCCGCGGCGGCGCGCTCAGGCGGGTGGGAGTTCGGGTTGCCGCCGCCCGCGCCACCGGTGCCCAGCACCCGCCCGTCGGCGGCCACGGCCAGGGCGCGGGAGGCCGTGCCACCCGCGTCGACGCCGACGACGATGCCCTCGTCGCTCCGAGATCCGATGCTCACCGCGTCTTCGTCACCTTCCGCAGCCCACGCGGGTTGTCCGGGTCGCCGCCCCGGGCCAGTGCCAGGCCGAGCGCCATGCGCTGGACCGGCAGCACCTCCAGGATCGGGGCCACCTCCTCGGCCGTCTCCGGCACCGGGATGCGCACGGCGGCGGGCATGCGCTCGGCCGCGGAGCCGACCGTGAGCACGTCCGCGCCACGGCTCGCCACCGCGTCGAGCACGTCGTGCATGGCCGCGCCGCCCTTGCCCGCGCTGGTCACGGCGAGCACCGCCGTCTCCTCGTCGACGGCGGCCACCGGCCCGTGCAGCAGGTCGGCGCCGCTGTAGGCGCGAGCGGCGAGGTAGCTGGTCTCGGCGAGCTTGAGCGAGGCCTCCAGCGCGGTCGCGTACGAGTACCCGCGGCCCGCGGTGATGACGCGGTCGGCGAAGCGGTACCGGTCGACGGCCCTGGCAACGCCCTGCGCGGACTCGTCCAGGGTGCGCCGGGCCAGGGTGCCGATGTCGCGCACGTCCTGGCCCTCGCCTCCGCGCACGGCATCGACGAGCAGGTAGAGCGCCAGCAGCGTCGCCGTGTACGTCTTGGTGGCCGCCACCGCCTGCTCCTGGCCCGCGCGCACGTCCACGGCCAGCTCCGCGACGCCGGTCAGCGGGGACGATGGTGTGTTGCTCACCGCCACCGTCAGTGCGCCGCGGCGGCGGGCGGCCTCGGTGACCTCCACCAGGTCCGGGGAGCCGCCGCTCTGGCTCACCGACACCAGCAGCACGTCGGCCAGGTCGGGGTTCGCACCGTAGAGGGTCGTGCTGGACGGCGAGACGAGCCCGGCAGGCAGCCCCAAGAGTACCTCGATCAGGTATTTCGCGTAGAGCGCGGCGTGGTCGCTGGAACCGCGGGCGGCGAGCAGCGCGAATCGTGGGGGGCGGGCGGCGATGGACCGGGCGACAGCGGCGATGTCGGCCCGTGCGGCCACGAGGCCGGCGAGCACATCGGGCTGCTCGGAGATCTCGGCCGTCATATTTCGGCCCGCGCTGCCCTCTATCACGGTAGTCCTTTCGTCACCCGACAAGGTCTAGACCAATAGTAACCACGAGCACGGCCTTCCGTGCAGGGTAGTTTTGCAGGTGAGCACAGCGTGAGGCGTTCGATGAAGGAGTCGGTCATGTTGGAGGCGGTTTCCGGCGGGGGGTCGGGTTCGGTGTCCGGCACGCGAGGCCAGCGTGAGCCGAAGTACTGGGCGCTCAAGCAGCACCTGCTGGATCTGCTCGACGCGCTTCCCGCCGGCTCGCCCATCCCCACCGAGCGGGCACTCGCGGGCGAGTTCAGCGTCTCCCGCACGACCGTCCGCCAGGCCCTCGCCGACCTGACGGCGGAGGGCAGGCTGCACCGGGTGCAGGGCAAGGGCACCTTCGCCGCCGAGCCCAAGCTGGCGCAGCGGCTCCAGCTGTCCTCCTACACCGAGGACATGCTGGCACAGGGGCGCGAGCCGTCGTCCCGGCTGCTGGAGATCGAGGAGATCGTCGCGGAGGGTGAGCTGCCGAAACTGCTCGGTATCCGCACCGGCGCGAAGGTGCTGAAGCTGCGCAGGCTCCGCCTTGCCGACGGCGAGCCGATGGCGCTGGAGACCACCCACCTTCCGCTGGCTCGCTTCCGTGGCCTGCGCAAGCAGATCACGGAGGGCGGCTCGCTCTACGCCGCGTTGCGGGAGCGCTACGGAGTGGAGATGGACCGCGCGGAGGAGACCATCGAGACCTCGCTCGCGGGCCCGGAGGAGGCCGAGCTGCTCGGCGCCGACGTCGGCATGCCGGTGCTGCTGCTCTCGCGGCACTCCTTCGCCACCGACGGCAAGCCGGTGGAGTTCGTGCGCTCGATCTACCGCGGCGACCGGTACAAGTTCGTCACCACGCTGACCCGGCCCTGATGACCGTCCGCTGGGGCAGTGCCGCCGGACGCGGTGTCCTGGCCACCACCATCCTGGGTTCCGGGATGGCGATGCTGGACGGCACCGTGGTCAACGTGGCGCTGCCCCGGATCGGCGCGGAGCTGGACGCGTCGGTCACCGGGCTGCAGTGGATCCTCGACGGCTACCTGCTGGCGCTGGCCTCGCTGATCCTCATCGCGGGCGCGCTCGGCGACCGCCACGGGCGGCGCAGGGTGTTCCAGCTCGGCGTCGTCTGGTTCGCCACGGCGTCCCTGCTGTGCGGGGTGGCGCCCAGCACCGAGCTGCTGGTCGGCGCCCGCGTGCTCCAGGGCGTCGGTGGCGCGCTGCTGACGCCGGGCTCGCTGGCGATCCTGCAGGCCTCCTTCGCTCGCGAGGACCGGGCGCGGGCGATCGGCGCGTGGTCGGGCCTCGGCGGCATCGCGGCGGCCATCGGCCCGCTCGTCGGCGGCCTGCTGGTGCAGGCGTGGTCGTGGCGGCTGGCCTTCCTCATCAACGTCCCGATCGCCGTGGTGTGCGTGTGGCTGGCCCGCCGGTACGTGCCGGAATCGTGTGACGAGCGGCGGCACGGCAGGCTCGACCTCCGCTCGGCGCTGCTCGGCGCCGCGGGGCTGGCCGGGATCACCGGCGCGCTCGTCGAGGCGCCGCCGCGCGGATTCACCGACCCGCTGGTGCTGGCCTGCGCCGGGCTCGGGGTGCTCGGGCTCGCCGTGTTCGTCGTCGTGCAGGTGCGCTCGGCGGATCCGCTCGTGCCGCCGTCGCTGTTCGCCGAGCGCACCTTCACGCTGGCCAACGGCCTCACCCTCGTCGTCTACGCGGCGTTGGGCGGGGTCATGATGCTCATGGTCCTGCAGCTGCAGACCTCACTCGGCTATTCCCCGCTGGCGGCGGGCGCGGCGGGACTTCCCATCACCGGGCTCATGCTCCTGCTTTCCGGACGCTCCGGTGCCCTGGCGCAGCGGATCGGGCCCCGGTTACAGCTCGTCGTCGGCCCGCTGCTCATCGGCGTCGGCATGGTGCTGCTGCGCCGCGTGGTGCCCGGTGCGTCCTACCTCGAGACCGTGCTGCCCGCCGTCGCCGTGTTCGGGCTCGGCCTGGCCACCGTGGTGGCGCCGGTGACGGCGACCGTGCTCGCCGCCGCCCCCGACCGGCACGCCGGAGTGGCCTCCGGTGTCAACAACGCCATCGCGCGCACCGGCACCCTGCTCGCCGTCGCGGTGCTGCCCGCCGTCGCCGGGCTCACCGGCGAGGCCTATTCCGATCCCGAGGCCTTGACGCGGGGTTGGCGAACGGCATTGTGGGTATGCGTAGGGCTCGTGGTGGCCGGATCCGCGCTCGCCGCGGGGATTCGCGGCAACGTGCTCGGCTCCGCCTCGTCACGTCAAGAGAGTGTGAGTTCCTGAAAGTCCACTGTGGACTTCGTGTTCGTGCTCACTTCCGGCAACGCCGGGAGCGTTTCCGGCGATGAATTCGTTGAGGGGTTGAGACGGGGGAGTGCGACGTGAATCGGGATCATGGCTGAGGAGAAGACGAAAGAAAAGGAAGACAGCTCGGAGAAGAAGTCCGGGCTGCGACCGGCCCAGGTCATCGCGGCTGGGCTGGCGGCCGTCACGGCCGCCTTCCTGGGTTCGTCGCTCGGGGTGTACGGCACCGTGCTGGGCGCCGGTCTGATCAGCGTCGTGACCACAGTGGGCAGCGAGCTGTACCTGCGCTCGCTGGAGACCACGAAGGGGGCCACGAAGAAGGCGAAGGCACTCGCCTCCGCCATCACCGAGGCCAGGGGCTGGCAGACCAGGGTGAAACCGTCCGCGTCGGTGGCCGATCAGCCCACCGTGCCCACGGCGCGGCTTCCGATGCCGGGCCTGGGAGCCGGCGACGCCGAGGCGGCCACGGTGTACCTGCCCAAACCCGGCGAGGAACCCGAAGGCGAGAACGGGAAGCGGCAGTGGTGGAAGCGGCGGTGGCCGCTGATCCTGGCCACCAGCGCGGTCGGCTTCGTCATCGCCATGGCGCTCGTCACCGGCATCGAGGGCATCACCGGCAAGTCGCTTTCCGGAGGCCAGGGTGTCACGGTGGGCAGGCTCGTGAGCGGCTCGGGCAACACCGGCGGCACCGAGGACGGCAACCAGAACCAGACGCCCCCCTCGGATGAGCAGGCGCCCTCCGAGACGGAGGAACCGACGGAGACCGCGCCGACCACCGAGGAGCAGGAGCCCACCTCGGAGGAGCAGGAGCCCACCGAGACCAGCGAGCCCACCACCTCGGCACCGACCGAGGAGGCCCCGCCCACGCAGGAACAGGGCGCGGGCGGCGAGGCAGGCGCGGGCGCGGGTTCCGATTCCGGGGCCGGCGCCCAGGTCACCCCGGACGCCGTGCCGTGAGCGCCTCGCGCAGGGACGCCGCGGCGGCCCGCGGGTCCTCGGCCTCGGTGATGGCCCGCACCACGACGGCGCGCTCGGCGCCCGCGGTCAGCACCTCCGGCACGCGGGCCAGGTCGATGCCGCCGATCGCGAACCACGGCCGGACGGTGGCCACCTCGTCCGCCACCGAGCGGACCAGGCCGAGGCCGGGCGCCTCCCTGCCCGGCTTCGTCGGCGTCGGCCAGCACGGACCCACGCAGAAGTAGTCGACGCCCGGCTCCGCGGCCGCCGCCCGCGCCTGCTCCAGGGAGTGTGTGGACCGGCCCACGACCGGGTCGTCGCCGAGCACCCGCCGTGCGACGGCCACCGGCAGGTCGTCCTGCCCCAGGTGCAGCACGTCGGCGCCGACGGCGAGCGCGACGTCGGCGCGGTCGTTCACCGACAGCAGCGCGCCGTGCCGAGCGCAGGCCTCGGCCAGCACCTCCAGCGCCTCGATCTCCTGCCGCGCCTCCAGCGGCGCGCCGCCGGTCTTGTCGCGCAGTTGCACGATGTCCACCCCGCCCGCGAGCGCGGCGTCGGCGAACTCGGCGAGGTCGCCGCGCGTGCGGCGGGCGTCGGTACACAGGTACAACCGGGCGCCGGAGAGTCGCTGCCTGATCTGGTCACCGTTGAGGCCGGGCATGGCGTCACCGTAGTACGGCCCTGTACCGTGGGAGACGTCCGCACGGGAGCCCGAGGCACGGGCTGAGAGGGAGCCGCCGCTCCGACCGTGGAACCTGATCCGGGTCATGCCGGCGCAGGGAGCGTGATTCTCATGACCGAAAGACCACAGTCCGGCACCGCCGTCGCCGTGGTGGGCGCCGGGGTCATCGGCCTTGCCGTCGCCTGGCGGGCCGCGGCGGCCGGGCACAGGGTGACCGTGTTCGATCCCGGTCCCGGCCGGGGCGCCTCCTGGGTGGCCGGGGGCATGCTCGCGCCCGTCACCGAGGCGTGGCCGGGCGAGGAGGCCGTGCTCGAGCTCGGCGAGGAGTCGCTGCGCCGCTGGCCTGGCTTCGCCGCCGACCTGCGGGCCGAGGGCTTCGACCCCGGTCTTTCCCTCGCCGGGACCGTCGTCGCCGGGTTCGACCGTGCCGATGCCGAGCAGCTGGAGATCCTGGCGGGCTACCTGCACGGGCTGGGCCGCGAGGCAAGGCTCGTCACCGGCCGGGAGCTGCGGCGGGCCGAGGCCGGGCTGGCCGGGGCCGTGCGGGCCGGGCTGCTCGTGCCCGGCGACCTCGCCGTGGACAACCGCAGGCTGCTCGACGCGCTGCTCGGCGCCGCGCGCGCCCGCGGCGCCGAGTTCGTGGCCGAGTCCGCCGCAACCGTCTCCGCCGGGGCCGTGAGCACCGCGTCCGGGACGCGCGAGTTCGGCGCCGTCGTGCTGTGTGCCGGCGCGTGGAGCGCCCGGCTGGTCCCCGAGCTGGCCGGGCGGGTGCGGCCGCTGAAGGGCGAGATCCTGCGGCTGCGTGCGCGGCGCGGATGCCTGCCGCCACCCCGGCGCACGGTGCGCGCCAGCGTCGAGGGCAGGCCGGTCTACCTGGTGCCGAGGGACGGCGGTGAGCTCGTGCTGGGCGCCACCCAGTACGAGGCCGGATTCGACGACACTGTCACGGCCCGCGGCGTGCGTGAGCTGCTGGAGGCCGCCGAGCGGATCTTCCCGAGCGTCGCGGAGTACGAGCTCACCGAGGTCACCGCGGGCCTGCGCGCAGCGAGCGCGGACAACCTGCCCTACCTCGGCGCGCTGCCGGGCGGTGTGCTGGCCGCGGCGGGCCACCACCGGCACGGGCTGCTGCTGGCGCCGGTCACCGCGGACGCGGTGCTCGCGCTGCTCGACGGCAAGCCGCTGCCGCCCGGCGCGGCGGCGGCGCATCCGGACCGGACACACAGCGAGGAAAGAGTGTGATGGAAGTTCAGGTCAACGGCGACGACCGGGAGTTCCCCGACGGCAGCACGGTGGCGGACGTCCTGGACGCGCTCGGCACGGCGCGCCAGGGCGTCGCCGTCGCGCTCGACGGCCAGGTGGTCCGGCGCGCCAGCTGGGCGGAGGTCGTGGTGCCGGACGGCGCACGGCTGGAGATCCTGACCGCGGTCCAAGGAGGGTAGAGAGATGATCGACGAGTCCGGCGACCACCTGGTGATCGACGACCACAAGCTGACCTCGCGGCTCATCATCGGCACCGGTGGCGCCGCCAACCTCAGCGTGCTGGAACGGGCGCTCGTCGCGTCGGGCACCGAGCTGACCACGGTCGCGATGCGCAGGGCCGACACCGAGGGCGGCTCCGGCGTGCTCGACCTGCTGCGCAGGCTCGGCATCAGGATCCTGCCGAACACGGCGGGCTGCCGCAGCGCCGCCGAGGCGCTGCTCACCGCGCAGCTGGCGCGGGAGGCGCTGGGCACGGACCTGGTGAAGCTCGAGGTGCACGCCGACGACCGCACCCTGCTGCCCGACCCGATGGAGACGCTGGACGCCGCGGAGCAGCTCGTCGCCGACGGGTTCACCGTCCTGGCCTACACCAACGACGACCCCGTGCTCGCGCTGCGGCTGGAGGAGGCGGGCTGCGCGGCCGTCATGCCGCTCGGCGCGCCGATCGGTACCGGGCTGGGCATCCGCAACCCGCACAACATCGAGCTGATCGTGTCGCGCGCGAGCGTGCCGATCATTCTCGACGCGGGCATCGGCACGGCTTCCGACGCCGCGCTCGCGATGGAACTGGGCTGCGACGCGGTGCTGCTGTCCACGGCCGTCACGCGGGCGCAGGACCCGGAGCGGATGGCGTACGCGATGCGCTCGGCGGTGACCGCCGGGCTGCTGGCCCGGCAGGCGGGCCGCATCCCCCAGCGATTCTGGGCGCACGCCTCCAGCCCGCCACGCTGACAGCGATCGGGTTCACGCCGGCCCGCCCCGTGCACAACGTAGGGTGAACGGCAATTTCCGGCCGTATGCGGACCCGAAGGAGCGCTAGGTGACCGAGTCGTCACAGGATGTCCCCGGCAGGCTGTTCCTCGCCATCGGGCGGCTGTCGCGCTCGCTGCGGCAGGCCGGCGCGCCCGGACCGGGCCACGGCGCGATCTCGGCGCTGGCCACCCTGAGCGCGTACGGGCAGCTGCGGCTCGGCGACCTCGCCGCCAAGGAGGGCGTCGCCGCCGCGACCATGTCGCGGATCGTGGCCGCACTGGTGGAGGCCGGATACGTGCGCCGGGAGTCCGACCCGGTGGACCGCAGGGCGTGGCTGGCGACGGTCACGGAGGAGGGCGAGCAGATGCTCTCCGGCGTGCGGTCGACCCGCGTGCACGAGCTCGGCAAGCGCATCGAGCGGCTCTCCCCCGAGCACCGGCAGGCTCTCGCCGCGGCGCTGCCCGCGCTGGAAGCCCTGCTCACCGACGAGGACTGAACCGCTCAGCCGGGGTCCGGCTCGCGCTGTCGCAGGGCGGCCACCTCGGCGCGCAGTGCCCGCAGCTCGGTGAGGATCTCCTGGTTCACCGCCGCCTGCTCGGCGGCGTGCCGGTCCTCCTCCTCGCGCATCTCGTCACGCAGCTGGTCCTCCATCGCGCTGACGATCACGGCGATGAACAGGTTCAGCACCGCGAAGCTGGACACCAGGATGTAGACGACGAAGAAGATCCACGCCAGTGGCGCCTCGGCCATGACCGCGTCGGCGATGTCCGGCCATGCCTCGCCGGTCATCACCTGGAACAGCGTGAACAGCGACGCGCCGAGGCTGCCGAAGTCGCCGGGGGAGATCGCGCCGAACAGCTTGGTGGCCATCACTCCCGCCACGAACACCACGAGCCCGAGCAACGCGGCGATCGAGGCCATGCCGGGCACGGCGGCCAGCAGCCCCGCGACCACCTTGCGCATCGAAGGCACGAGCGACACCAGCCGCAGCACCCGCAGGATGCGCAGCGCCCGCAGCACCGCGAGCGGACCGGTGGCCGGGATGAGCGCGATGCCGACGACCACGACGTCGAACACGTTCCACGGGTCGCGGAAGAACCGGCTCCGGTGGACGTAGAACTTGGCGAGCAGCTCGACGACGAAGATGCCCAGCGCGAGGTAGTCGAGCGTGTGCAGCAGGTCGCCGAACGCGGCCAGGATGCGCTGCGACGTCTCCAGTGCGAGCGTGCCTGCGTTGAAGATGATCACCGCGATGATGAAGTTCTGGAACCGCCGGTCCTCGACCAGCCGTCGCAGCCGCTCGCGTGTCGTCACGGCCGAATCCTATTGATCGTTCAGCTACCCGGGAACCTCGCGCGAGGCCTGCCGGGGCTCCGGTGCCAGCCGCCAGAAGGCCGACACGGGACCGACCTTGGCGCCCATGGGGTAGGAATGCCGGACGGCGTTGCTGACGAACCACTTGCCGAACCTGGCGGCTTCGGGCACCGGCATGCCGCGGGCCAGCCCCGCCGTCAGCGCGGAGGCCATCGCGTCGCCCGCGCCGTGCGTGTGCGGGGTGGGCAGGCGCGGCCCCGGCAGCTCCAGGAACGTCTCGCCGTCGTAGAGCAGATCCACGCATTCCGGGTCCTCCACCAGGTGCCCGCTCTTGACGAGCACATGCTGCGGCCCCAGTTCGTACAGCGCGACCGCGGCGTCGCGCATCCGCGCGCGGTCGGTGACCTCGATACCGGTGAGCAGCCGCACCTCGTCCAGGTTCGGCGTGGTCACGGTGGCCCGCGGCAGCAGCTCCTCGCGGAGCGCGGCGAGCCCGGCGTCGTCGAACAGCGGATGCCCGTGCATGGACGCGGCGACCGGGTCGACCACGAACGGCACGTCCGTGCCCGCGCCGATGCCCGCCGTGTCGCACGCCCGCGCCACGGCGCGGATGATCTCGGCCGAGGCGAGCATTCCCGTCTTGGCGGCCTGCAACCCCATGTCGGCGGCCACGGCCTCGATCTGGCCCGCGACGATGCGCGCGGGAATGTCGGTGCGGTCGTGCACGCCCAGCGTGTTCTGCACGGTCACCGCCGTGACGGCCACCAGGCCGTGCACGCCGCACGTGAGGAACGTCTTGAGGTCGGCCTGCAGCCCGGCGGCGCCGCCGGAGTCGGACCCGGCGATGGTCAGCGCAGCGGGCGGCGCGGCATGGTTCTGGGCGCTCATCCCTCCAGTGTCGCGCCCTTCGATCGGCGCGGGCCAACCGGTCGCCGGGAGCGCGGACGGCTCCGTCACCCGCGGCACAGCGGATGCAGGCTGCCGTCCGTGCCGACGCACGGGGTGTAGCCCGCGCTCTGCAGCTCGTCGCGCGCGGTGCCGCTGCGCAGGTATCCGAGGAACCGGGCCAGCAGCGAGCCCTCCTCCGGCGTGCCCCTCGTGTAGAGGTACTCGATGGTCCAGAACGGATAGCCCGCCGCGATTCCGTTGACGTCCGGGTACTCGCCGTCCAGTTCCAGCGCCGTCACGGGCAGGCCCTGCGCCCGCGCGGCGCTCGCTGACGACAGGTCCACGTAGCCGATCGCGCCGTCGGTGGCCGCCACCTCGTCGAGCACCTCGGCTTCGCTGCTGCGCTCGCACCGGATGGTGGGTTCCGGCGAGCCTCGGTCGCGCCGTTCGCACGAGTCCGAGGACAAGGCTCCCTCGCTGGCGCCGAGCACCGTCTGCTCGAAGGTGCGGCGCGAACCGGACTCCTGGCCCCTGCCGACGATGCGGATCGGCAGCGAAGGCCCGCGCCGCAGCTCGTTCCAGTCGCGGTAGCGGCCGGTGTAGATACCCCTGAGCTGCGCGAGCGTCAGCTCGTCGACCCCCGCGGAGTCGTTGACCACGCTCGCGTACACGATCACGGCGAGCGGTCTGGCGACGAGGCCGCCCGCGTCGCCCGCCCTGCCGTCGGACAGCGCGGCGAGCTCGTCCCGCTCGTCCTGGTCCGCCAGCCGCAGGGCGCGCACGCCTGCGATGCTGCCCGTGGGCTCCGTGTCCACCTGCGCCTCGCCGCAGGCCCGCGAGTACGCGTCGGCGATGTTGCCCATGATCGGTGAGAAGGCGCTGGAGCCGACGACGCGCACCTCGCCAGCGCCGCAGGCCAGCGCGGGATCGGCGGCGGGCCGTGACGTGTTGGCGAGCAGCGTCGCGAGCAGCACGCCCGCGAGCAGTGTCCCGACGGTCGCGGTCGCCCTTGGCCAGGTGATCCGGCGCTGCTCCTTCTCGTTGACGATGCGACCGCCGGACAGGTGCCCCGACCAGTCGACGTCCTTGGTCAGCTCACCGGTGCCGTTGCTCTCCGGCTCCCGCAGCACCACGACGAGCTTGAACCGTTCCTTGCGTTGCAGGTCGAGCCCGTCGAGGGAGACGCCCTGCCACCTCGGTGTCGCCACCTCCCCCGCGGCCTGGGGGGAAGGGCGGAACCAGCCGATCATCCGTTTGCCGAGCGACGTCCGGACCTCGTCGAGCCGGTCGACGTGCCCCGGGGCCTGCTCGCTGTCCTCGGCGGTGGAGAACTCGAGGATCTTGCTCAGCTTCGCGCGGTGCTCCTCCACCGACGGTTCGGAGATCCGCGCGTTCCAGATGGTCCTGCCGCCGAAGGTGAACGTCAGCGGCTGGTCGTCGAAGTCCTCCTTGCGGATGTCCTCGACACCGGTGTTGCGGATGCGGATCACGACGATGGTCATCCGGTCCAGCAGCTCGGCGATGGGCTTGAGCTGCGGGTCCGCGTGTTTGACGGGGCCGTCGTCGTCGCGGAGGTCGATCGGGCTCAGGCCGATCTTCGAGTTGTACTGCACGCGGTAGGACAGCCGCTTGCGCCGCAACAGGTAGCGGTCGGCGAACGGGGTGGCGATGGTGAGCACCGAGGCGGCGAGCAGGCCGAGCAGGCCCTGCGCCGACCCGAGCAACTCAGCGAGCGACTGCACCGTCTCGGTGACTCTCATCCCGGTTACTCGTCTCCCGGCGTCGTGGCTGTTGTCCCGCGGGACCCACGAGCCTACGAGTCGATCACCGTTGCCGGGCCTGGACGAACCGGGTGTTCATCGGTCGTTCACCGGCGGCTCAGCGTGCGGGCCCTTCGCACGCGACGGGCCGCTCACTCGGGCACGGCGATCCGCCAGAACGGCGACACCGGGCCGATGCCCTGCCCCAGCGGGTAGGACTCGGCCACCGAGCGCTCGATGAACCGCTTGCCCTGCTCCACCGCGTCCGGCACGCCCAGCCCCTTCGCCAGCGACGCCGTGATGGCCGAGGCGAACGTGTCGCCGCCGCCGTGGGTGTGCTCGGTGTCGTAGCGGGGGCCGTCCAGCTCGATGTACTGCGTGCCATCGGTGAGCAGGTCGAGGCAGCGCGGGCTGTCGTAGAGGTGGCCGCCCTTGACCAGGGCCCAGCGCGGGCCGAAGTCCAGCAGCGCCGTCGCGGCGGCGCGCTGGCTCCGCTCGTCCGTCACGTGGATTCCGGTGAGCAGCCGGACCTCGTCCAGGTTCGGCGTGACGAGCGTGGCCCGCGGGAAGAGCTCGGTGATGATGGCGTCCAGGGCTTCCTCGCGCAGCAGGGGGTCGCCGTGCATGGACGCGGCGACGGGGTCCACGACGAACGGCACCTGCGCGTCGCGTCCGATGTGGACCTCGTCGAGGGTCTTCGCCACCGCCTGGATGATCTCGGCCGTGGCGAGCATGCCCGTCTTCGCCGCGTCGACCCCCATGTCGCCGGCCACCGCCTTGATCTGCGCGGTGACGATGTCGGCGGGGATCTCGCTGAAGCCCTGCACGCCGAGGGAGTTCTGCACGGTGACCGCCGTGACGGCGGACATCCCGTGCACCCCGCACGCGAAGAAGGTGCGCAGGTCGGCCTGGATTCCCGCACCACCGCCGGAGTCCGATCCGGCGATGGTGAGGGCGGTCTTCGGCGTCGGGGTCATCCCCGGTCCACCACCGGCAGGTAGACCTGGTTGCCGTGCTCGCCGAACTCCTCGGCCTTCTCGCGCATCCCGGCCTCGATGGCGTCCACGGTGGACAGTCCATGCTCCTCGGCGTACTTGCGCACGTCCTGGGTGATGCGCATGGAGCAGAACTTCGGCCCGCACATCGAGCAGAAGTGCGCCGTCTTGGCAGGCTCGGCGGGCAGCGTCTCATCGTGGAAGGCACGCGCGGTGTCCGGGTCGAGGGAGAGGTTGAACTGGTCGTTCCACCGGAACTCGAACCGGGCCTTGGACAGCGCGTCGTCCCACTCCTGGGCGTACGGGTGGCCCTTGGCGAGGTCGGCGCTGTGCGCGGCGATCTTGTACGTGATCACGCCCGTCTTCACGTCGTCGCGGTTGGGCAGGCCCAGGTGCTCCTTCGGTGTGACGTAGCAGAGCATCGCCGTGCCGTACCAGCCGATCTGCGCCGCGCCGATGGCCGAGGTGATGTGGTCGTAGGCGGGGGCGATGTCCGTGGCGAGCGGGCCGAGCGTGTAGAACGGCGCCTCGCCGCAGAGCTTCTCCTCCAGCTCCACGTTCTCCTTGATCTTGTGCATCGGCACGTGGCCGGGACCCTCGATCATCACCTGCACGTCGTGCTCGCGCGCGATGTGCGTCAGCTCGCCGAGTGTCTCCAGCTCCGCGAACTGTGCCCGGTCGTTGGCGTCGGCGATGGAGCCGGGCCGCAGCCCGTCGCCGAGCGAGAACGTCACGTCGTAGGAGCGCAGGATCTCGCAGAGCTCCGAGAAGTGCGTGTAGAGGAACGACTCCTCGTGGTGCGCCAGGCACCACGCGGCCATGATCGACCCGCCACGCGAGACGATGCCGGTGACGCGGTTGGCCGTCAGCGGCACGTACCGCAGCAGCACGCCCGCGTGGACCGTCATGTAGTCCACGCCCTGCTCGCACTGCTCGATCACCGTGTCGCGGTAGACCTCCCACGACAGCTTCTCCGGCTCGCCGCCGACCTTCTCCAGCGCCTGGTAGATCGGCACCGTCCCCACCGGGACGGGCGAGTTGCGCAGGATCCACTCGCGGGTGTCGTGAATCCGCTTGCCGGTGGAGAGGTCCATGATCGTGTCGGCGCCCCAGCGGGTCGCCCACACCATCTTCTCGACCTCCTCCTCGACGGAGGACCACACGGCCGAGTTGCCCATGTTGGCGTTGATCTTCACGAGGAAGTTCTTGCCGATGATCATGGGTTCGGACTCGGGATGCCTGCGGTTGACCGGGATCACCGCCCTGCCGCGCGCCACCTCGGACCGGACGAACTCCGGGTCGACGCGTTCCCTGGCGGCGATGAACTCCATCTCCCTGGTGACGACTCCAGCCCTCGCCCAGCCCAGCTGGGTGCGGTGTTCGCGGCCGTCGCTCCAGCCCGCGCGCAGGGGATGGAGTCCGGTGTGGACGTCGATGGTGGCATCGGGGTCGGTGTACGGGCCGGAGGTGTCGTAGACGTCGAAGTGCTCGCCGTTGGAAAGATCGATCCGCCGGGCCGGGACGCGCAGCCCGGACTCGGTCTGGTGGTAGACCTTGCGGGAGCCCGTGATGGGGCCGGTGGTGACGGAGAGCGCAGCGCCGGTCGCGCCGTTTTCCAGTGTCGTCAACGTAATCCACTCCCTACGCTGGCATTACCCAGTCAGGTTCCTGCGGTCGGCGACGCCGGGTCCTCCAGAACCGGACACCAGTCGCCCTCTCAGCCCGCCAAGGCGCGAGCTCCCGCGAATGTGCAGTTGTTGTCTCCTCGACCATGCCACGCCGGGCGGCAGACCTCAACCCACGAGTTCGGTCGGAGTCGCGAAGACGTCGACCATCGCGCCGTTGCGCAGCACCGTCACGGCGAGCCGCGTGCCGATCACCTCGGCGAAGAGCTGTCGCTGGATGCCCTGCGCGTCGGCGACCCGCTCGCGTCCGACCGTGAGCACGAGGTCGCCCGCTCGCAGCCCCGCCCTGTCGGCCGGCCCGCCGGCCACCACCTCGACCACCCGCAGGCCCGCGGACTGGCCGGTGCGCTCGGCGACGTCGTCGGGCAGCGGCGCGGGCACCCCCACTACGCCGAGGTAGGCGCGGCGCACGTGGCCCTCCACCAGCAACGTGTCGATGATGCGCCGG
The DNA here is from genome assembly GCF_003202285.1 of Prauserella muralis. Taxonomy (GTDB): domain Bacteria; phylum Actinomycetota; class Actinomycetes; order Mycobacteriales; family Pseudonocardiaceae; genus Prauserella_B; species Prauserella_B muralis. The sequence goes on along the minus strand of NZ_MASW01000001.1, from coordinate 181,076 downwards.
GTGGTGGCGTTGACCGGAACGGCGAGGCCGAGCCCGAACCCGGCGACGGCCGTGTTGACGCCCACCACCCGGCCTGCCGAGTCGGCGAGCGCGCCGCCGGAGTTGCCGGGATTGAGCGCGGCGTCGGTCTGGATGACGTCCTCGATCACGCGGGCGGCCCGGCCCTGCCGCACCGGGATGGCCCTGCCGAGCGCGCTCACCACCCCCGCCGTGACCGAGCCGGAGAAGCCGAGCGGGCTGCCGATCGCCACCACCAGCTGACCGACGACCAGCTGGTCGGCGTCGCCGAGCACGGCGGCGGGCGGCGCCTGCCCTCGCACGCGGAGCACGGCGAGGTCCGAGAGCGGGTCCGCGCCGACGACCTGGAACGGAGCCTCGGCACCGTCGGCGAACGTTGCCGTGCCGCCCCGCTCCCGGCCCACCACGTGGGCGTTGGTGAGCAGGTAGCCGTCGTCGTCGAACACCACGGCCGAACCGCCGCCCCTGCCGAGCCGGACACTGGCGACGTGTGGCGTCACCGACCTGGCGACGGAGCTCACCGCCCGGGAGTACGCGTCGAGCGCGTCGGAGTCGTCCCTGTCGGGCACCGCCATCACCGCCTTGCGCCGATTACACCGTTACACCCGTGGTCCGATTGTGCGCTCGGAGCCGATGCCGGTGCCGCGCGTTCGCCAGCGGCTTAACCTCGGGTGTCGCCGTTGTCGCCGGTGGGCCGGGTGTCCTTGGTGTCCTCGGTGCCGGGCAGTGGCTCGGGCAGCCAGCTGTTGCCCGGAACGCCCCACTTGTTGGCCTTCAGCATCTTCTTCGCGGCCCGCGCGTGGCGGCCGACGAGCCGGTCGAGGTAGAGGAACCCGTTCAGGTGATCGGTCTCGTGTTGCAGGCAGCGTGCGAAGTAGCCGGTGCCCTCGACCTCGACCGGGTTGCCCTCCAGGTCGGCGCCGGTGACCCTGGCCCAGGACGCCCGCCCCGTCGGGTACGACTCACCCGGCACCGAGAGGCAGCCCTCCCAGTCGTCGTCCGGGTCCGGCATGGTCTCCGGGACCTCGCTGGTCTCCAGCACGGGGTTCACCACGACGCCCCGGTGCCGCACGCCCTCGTCGTCGGGGCAGTCGTACACGAAGATCCGCAGGTCGACGCCGATCTGGTTCGCCGCCAGCCCGACGCCCTCGGCCGCGTACATCGTCTCGAACATGTCGTCGGCGAGCCTGGCGAGCTCGGCGTCGAACGCCTCCACCTCCCGCGTCGGGTGGTGGAGCACGGGGTCGCCTGCGATGCGGATCGCGTGAACGGTCACGAGGCGCAATCCTAGGAGATCGGCACCGGGACGCGCCGGGCGTGGTCCAGGCGTCTGTCGGTGCCTCGTGATCTAATGGCGCAGCGGAACGACAGCCGTGTGATTTCGCCGAGATTGCGAGGAGCCAGATGGACGCCGCGGAGTCGATGGCCCACCAGGGCCAGCCGTCCCCGCCCGCCCCAGCCGGTCAACCCGCGAACGGGCTCTCGCAACGGGAGCAGGCGGTGCTCGCCTTCGAGCGCCAGTGGTGGAAGTACGCCGGCGCCAAGGAGCAGGCGATCCGCGAGTTGTTCGGCATGTCGCCGACCCGCTACTACCAGATCTTGAACCGGCTCATCGACAAGCAGGAAGCCATGCGTGCGGACCCGATGCTGGTCAAACGGCTCCGGAAGCTGCGCGCCGCGAGGCAGCGCACCCGTGCGGCACGGCGGTTGGGGATTGAACTGCCATGAGCGTCTTCGACGGGCTGTCCAGGCCGATGCGCGCCGCCGGGCTGGGGCTGCTCGCGGTCGCGGTGATCGCGGCCGTCATCGGTGGCATCACGCTGGCCACGGGAAACGGCGACGGTGACCAGAACGCGTCGCCGACGCCCACGGGCACGGCCCAGCCCACGCAGGGTCCCGGCGGTACGACGGAGCCGTCCGCGACGTCCTCGCCCGGCTCGCCGACGAACGGGCAGCCGTCGAGCCCGGGTTCGCCGACCCGATCGCCCGGCGGCACGGGTACCCCGGCGCCCGGCCAGGGCGACGGCACCGGTGACGGCAACGGCAACGGCGATGCGGGCGACGGCCAGGCCGGGGACGGCGACGGCGACGGAGCGAACGGGCAGGACCAGCAGGCGTCCGCCAAGTGGGTCGCCGTGCGCGTCTACAACAACAGCACCATCAAGGGGCTGGCCAGCGAGGCCGCCGAGGACTTCCGCTCGCAGGGCTGGAACGTCGTCGACGTCTCCAACTACTCGTCGGGGGTCATCCCCACCAGCACCGCCTACTTCCGGCCCGGCACCGCCGAGGAGACCGCCGCCAGGTCGCTGGCCGGGATGTTCGGGTTGCGCGCCGAGCCGCGCTTCGAGGGCATCGCCGACTCCAGCGCCGGCGTCATCGTGATCGTCACCAAGGACTACCAGGGCGTCAGCAAGGGCAAGTAGCCGCCAACGCCACCGGTAACAACCCGCGCCAAGCTCCCCAATGTGGCATTGGTGGCGCTGGGCGCTACGAATGCCGCATTGGGGAAGTTGAACGCTACGAATGTGGCATTGGGGAGCTTTGGGCTCCGTGGGTGGCGGCTCCGGCTCCTACTGGGTGGTGGTGGTCGGAGAGCGGCGGGCGTAGGCCTCCAGGGCCGCCAGTTGTGCCGGGTCGAGGGAAGGGCGCACCACGTCACGCGCCTTCGCCAGGTGGGCGGCGGTGACCTCGGCGGCCTCCAGTGACTCCCGCATGGCCGTGAGCGCGGCCTCCCTGATCAGCGCCGCGCAGTCCGCCGCCGAGTAACCGTCCAATGTGGATGCCAGCTCCTCGAGGTCCACATCGGAGGACAGTGGCGTGTTCCGTGCGCTCGCGCGCAGGATCGCCACCCTGGCCTCGACGTCCGGAGGTGGAACGTAGATCAGCCGCTCCAGCCTGCCCGGCCGCAACAGCGCCGAGTCCACCAGCTCCGGCCGGTTCGTCGCACCCAGCACCACGACGTCGCGCAGCGGCTCCACACCGTCCAGTTCGGTCAGCAGCGCGGCCACCACCCGGTCGGACACCCCGGAGTCGCTGGACTGCCCGCGCCTCGGCGCCAGCGCGTCCACCTCGTCCAGGAAGATCAGCGCAGGCGCCGCCTCGGCCGCCCTGCGGAACAGCTCGCGCACCGCGCGCTCCGATTCGCCGACCCACTTGTCCATCAGCTCGGCGCCCTTGACGGCGAAGACGTTGAGCGCGCCCGTGCCGGCCAGCGCGCGCACGAGAAACGTCTTGCCGTTGCCGGGCGGGCCGTACAGCAGCACACCGCGTGGCGGGGCGACCCCCAGCCGCGCGAACGAGTCGGGGTACCGCAGCGGCCACAGCACCGACTCGGTGAGCGACTGCTTCACCTCGGTCATGTCGCCGACGTCGTCCAGCGAGAGTCCTCCGGTGGCCAGCGTGTCCGAGGCGGACATCGAGAGCGGCCGCACCGACTCCAGCGCGTCCAGCAGATCCTGCTCGGCGATCCGGGGCTCGTCGTCGCTGTCGCGGTGCCGCAGAGCCGCGCGCAGCGCCGCATCCCTGCGCAGGGCGATCAGGTCGGCGGCGACGAAACCCGGGGTGCGCTCGGCGATCGACCCGAAGTCCACACCGGACTCCACGGGCGTGTCGCGCAGCAGGACGCGCAGCAGTTCCGTGCGGGTCTGCCCGTCGGGAAGGCCCAGTGTCAGCTCCCGGTCGAGCAGATCGACACCGCGCAGGCGGGGATCGACGGACTCCGGATGCGCCGTGGTGGCCACGAGCGCGAACCCGGGCCTGCCCAGCGCGGCGCGCAGCCGGTCGAGCACCACGGTGGCCACCGGCGGCGGCTGGTGCGCGGGCAGCAGGGCGTCGATGTCGGTGAGCAGCAGCACGCCCTTGCCCTCACCCGAGGACGCGGCGTCGACGGCCCGTGCCACCCGCGTGAGCGCGGCGTCGGGTTCCAGCACGGCGACCGTGGGCGCGGCGAGGCTGACCACCCGCACGCGCTCGGCGTGGGCGACCGACCGGACCAGCGTGGCCTTGCCGACGCCCTCCGGCCCGGAGAGCAGCACACCGAGCCTGCCGGACGTCCCCAGCCGTTCGAGCAGGTCGGGCCGGTGGAAGGCGAGGTCGAACCACTCGGCGAGCCTGCGCGCGGCCGAGGCGGAGCCCGCGAGGTCGGCCATGGGCGGAGGCGCCTCCTCCGGCTCGTCCTCGATCGCCCCGGCGACCTCGGGGAACTCGGGGAACTCGGTGACCTCGGCGGCGTTGGGATCGGCGGCCTGGCGTGCCGAAGCGGGCCGTCCTGCCGGTTCCGGCGCAGGGGCACCCCGCCAGCCGACCACGGTGGACTGCCCGACGGCCACCGGACCAGCCGGGTCGGTGGCGGTGACGGTCAGTAGCTCGCTGGTCCAGCTCGCGCCGATGGCCCTGGACAGCTGGCCGCGGACGGCGATGACGTCGGAGCCGGGCGGGGGCGCCAGGTCCTGCGGAAGCAGCGAGACGGCGTCGCCGACGGTGAGCACCTTGCCGATCAGCGCCAGTCGCAGCGTGTGCGGGTTCAGCGACAGCCGGGCGAGCCGCGAACCGGAGACGGTCACCGTGCGCGCCACCGTCACCTCGCACGGTGCGACGACCACCTCCGCGCCCTCGGTGACGCCCAGGTTGGCCATCGTGACGTCGTCGGCGAGCACCACACCCGGTGCACCGCCGTCGGCCGCGGGCGCGGCGAGTGCGGCGCTGACCCGCGCGCCGGTGAGCCGCACCGCGTCCCACGCCCGCAGCCCCAGCGCGTCGAGCACCTCAGGATGCAACCGGACCACACCGCGCCGCGTGTCGAGCGCCGAAGCGGTGTGCCGGACGGTGAGCGCGATCTGCGGCTGGGCTGACGTCACGCCCCCAACCTTAGGGCCGCCGCGGGTGCCCGCGTGGAGGAACGCCCCTTCAATCCCCGCGCTGGCGCAGGCCGATGCGCCGCCAGCTTCGCCGCCGCGGCCGCCGCTCGCCTGTCCGCGCGGACGGCGCGGCGGCCTCGGCAGGGTAGACCCTCGGCACGTGCTGTGTCGGCGGCCTCGGCCGCAGCACCGCTCGCCGCGCGACACCCGCCACGCGGCGGAACTGCGGCCTGCGCAGGCCGAGCCGTCGCTGGCTGCGAGCCCGCCGGATCGCCCTGCGCTCACGGGCGGGCACGTCCCACGCCTCGGGGTGGTTGGCCAGCCAGTGGTAGCGGCGGACCGAGTACGGAATGTGCGCCAGATACAGCAGCAGTGCGCTGGCGAGCGCGATCAGCGGGTACTGGATGATCGCCGCGGCCACCAGTCCCACGCCGACGAGCAGCGGCGCCACCGCCCGAGCGGGCGCGCGCAGCCGCTTCAGCGACAGCGTCGGGATACGGCTGATCAGCAGCCCCGCCACCGCGACCGTCCACAACCACACCACGATCTCCGACGACCACCAGCTCTCGCCGAACTGCAGCGTCAGGATCACCGGCATGAGCGCGAGCAGCCCACCGGCGGGCGCGGGCACGCCGACGAAGAACTCGCCCGCGTACGGCGGCTGCTCGGCGTCGTCGAGCAGCGTGTTGAACCGCGCCAGCCGCAGCACCATGCACACCGCGAAGATCAGGGCGGCGACCCAGCCGAGTCTGCCGGCGTCGGGCAGCCAGATGTAGAGGACCAGTGCGGGCGCGACCCCGAAGGAGATCGCGTCGGACAGTGAGTCCAGCTCGGCACCCATTCTCGACGTCGCGTCGAGCAGGCGCGCGATGCGGCCGTCGAGACTGTCGAGCACCGCCGCGACACCGATGGCGCCGATCGCCAGCACGTAGTCGCCCACGAACGCGAACTGCACCGCCGAAAGGCCCGCGCACAACGCGAGCACGGTGATCGCGTTCGGCAGCAGCCGGACGCCTGGGGTGGTCCGGGCCATGCGGTCAACCCTCCTGCGTACCGGGGACCTCGGCCAGCGGCGTCTCGCCGCCGATCGTGCGCTGGCCCTTCTCGACCAGCACACGGCTACCGGGCGGCAGGTACGTGTCCACCCGGGAGCCGAACCGGATCAAGCCGTACGTCGAGCCTGCCTCGACGCGCTCGCCCTCACCGACCTGGCACACGATACGCCGCGCCACAAGCCCGGCGATCTGCACGACGACGATGCGGTGCCCGTCACGGGTACATACCAGCAGGGAGTTGCGCTCGTTGTCCTCGCTGGCCTTGTCGAGATCCGCGGACAGGAACTTGCCGGGCCGGTAGGCGACGCGTTCGATCGTGCCCGTGACCGGCGCGCGCTGGACGTGCACGTCGAACACGGACAGGAAGACGCTGACCCGCGTGCGCGGCTCGGCGGGCAGGCCCAGCTCGGCGGGCGGCACCGCGTCCTCGATGAGGGAGACGAGGCCGTCCGCGGCGGCGAGCACGAGCCCCTCCCGCCGCGGTGGCACGCGGCGTGGCTCGCGGAAGAACGCGGCCGTGGCGAGTGTGCCGACGCCGGCGAGCAGCCCGAGCGGCTTGGAGATCGTGCGGAGGGCGAGGGTGGCCGCGACGCCGCCGAGCACGAACGGCCGTCCGGCCGGATGCAGGGGAGGGAGAGTCTCCCGGGCGAGCTGCACGGCGTGGCCAAGCGAATTGGCGCTCATGTGGTCTGTTTTTCCCGGTATGTCTGGTGGGAGTGACACTTCCACGCTACGCCAGCGCCGCGGACTGGACGGGCCGGGTGGCGTCCGCCCCCCGACGCCGTACGCCACCCGGCCGCGGACGGCCGATTTTATGGGTGCGGGCCTGCGCTGATAACCCCTGGTGCGGAAAACGTTACAAAGAGTTGTCGAGTTGGTGGCGCTCCTAGAGCAGCAGCACGTCCACCTCCGAGCCCTCGGCCGCCTCCGTGACGTCCTCCGGCAACACGATCAGGCAGTTCGCCTGCGTGAACGCGGCGAGCAGATGCGAGCCGGGCCCGCCCCGCGGTCCGACGATCCCGGTGACCTCCCCCTGCGCCTGGGTGTAGTAGCCGCGCCGGAACTGGCGCTTGCCCTTCGGCGACTGCAGCGTCTCGATGAGCCTCGCCCGCACGTGCTGCCGGTCGGTGCCGCTGTGGCCGAGCGAGGCCAGCAGCGCGGGACGCAGGAACGCCTCGAACGACACCAGCACGCTCACCGGGTTGCCGGGCAGCGTCACCACCGGCACGCCGTCCCACCGGCCGAGCCCCTGCGGACCGCCGGGTTGCATGGCCACCTTGCGGAACGACACGCCCGCGCCGGTCAGCGCGTCCTTGACCACCTCGTACGCTCCGGCGCTCACGCCGCCGGAGGTCACCACGAGGTCGGTGCTTGCCAGCCGTGGCTCGATCGCGGCGCGGAAGGTCTCCACGTCGTCGGCGACGCTGCGGATCGACTCGACGTGGCAGCCCAGCGCCCGCAGGCCCGCCACCAGCATCACGCTGTTCGACTCGTAGATCTGGCCGTGCCGCAGCTCGTCCGGCGGCAGCACCAGTTCGGTGCCGGTGGACACCACGAGCACCCTCGGCGGCGCGTGCACCAGCAGCCGGTCGAGCCCGACCGCGGAGGCCAGCCCCAGCTGCGCGGGCCCGAGCACGCTGCCCCTGGCCAGCGCCACCGAGCCCGCCGCCACGTCCTCACCGGTGCGGCGCACGTGCGCGCCGGGGGCCGCGGCCGCGAAGATCCGCACCTTGCCGGTGCCGCCGTCGGTGCGCTCGACCATGACGACACTGTCGGCGCCCGGCGGCATCGGCGCGCCGGTCATGATCCGGTGTGCGGTGCCGGGCAGCAGCGCGGGGACGTCGGTGCGGCCTGCCGGGATGTCCTCGCTCACCGGCAGCTCGACGGGCGAGTCGTCACTCGCCTCCACGACGTCGACGGAACGCAGGGCGTAACCGTCCATCGCGGAGTTGTCGAAGGGCGGCAGGGCCACACCGGCGCGGACGTCGCCGGCCAGCACGAGTCCTGCGCAGTCGGCAAGCGGAAGCTCCACGCCGGGACGGGTGCCGAGCAGCTCGGTCACCGCGGCGCGGTGTTCGTCGACGGAGATCACGCGGACCATCCTCCCTCCCGGCGGCGGCCGTGCAAGACTCTCCCCGCTGACGCGAGGTGACAGGGGAGGATCAATGCAGGTACAGCTGCGCCACCAGCCTGCGTTCACCGTGGCCCGGCTCATGCTGGCCCCCGGCGAGCCGTGCCAGGTGGAGTCGGGGGCGATGTCGGCGACCAGCTACGGCGTGCACGTCCAGTCGTCCACCCAGGGCGGCATGATGAAGGGGCTCGGGCGTGCCGTCCTCGGCGGCGAGTCGCTGTTCATCTCCACCTACACCGCGCCGCAGAACGGCGGCTGGGTGGACGTCGCGCCGCACCTCCCCGGCGACGTCCAGGTGATCAACCTCGACGGGCGCACCGGCTGGTGCGTCACCCGCGGCTGCTGGCTGGCCTCCTCCTACGGCGTGCAGACGCAGACCAAGTGGGGCGGCTTCAACAAGCTGTTCGGCGGTGAGGGTGGCTTCCTGACGTACGCGACGGGGCAGGGCCCGCTCGTCGTGGCCTGCTACGGCGCCATGGACCTGGTGACGCTCCAGCAGGGCGAGATGGTCACGATCGACTCCGGACACGTCGTCGCCTACGCCGAGACGGTGCAGTCGCAGCTGCGCAAGGTGTCCTCCGGCATCATCCAGTCGCTCAAAAGCGGCGAGGGCTTCGTGTTCGACTTCGCCGGTCCCGGCCAGATCCTCACCCAGACGCGGAACCCCTCGGCGCTCGCCGCGTGGGTGATCGCGCAGGTGCCCTCCCGGTAGGTGAGGATGCAGGTCCACACGCGGCACACGCCTGCGTTCGGGGTCGCCAGGATCGTGCTCGCGCAGGGCGAGGCCGTGGAGGCCGACCCGGACACGATGATCGCGAGCAGCTTCGGCGTCACCGAGAGCAGGCAGGTGCGGGGCATCCGGGGACGGTCGGTCTTCACCGCGCCCGCGAACGGTGGCTGGCTCGATCTCGCGCCGAGCCATGCGGGCGACGTCTACCCGCTGGAGTTCGACGGGCGCGCGGGCTGGTGTGTGGCGGCCGACCGGGTGCTGGCGCGCCCGGCCACCGTGCGCAGGGACCAGCCGTGGCCCGCGCTGCAGGCGTTGTTCGGCGGCGACTCCGGGTTCCTCGAGCACTACGGCGGCTCCGGCCAGCTCGTGCTCGCCTGCCACGGTCCGGTGGACGCGCTGACGCTGGAGGCGGGCGAGGTGATCACCGTGCGACCCGCGTTCCTGCTGGCCTACCCGGACTCGGCGCAGGTGCGGCTGCGGGCGCTCGATCCCTCCGGCCCGCAGTCGGTGCGCACGGGCGAGGGGCTGGCGCTGGACTTCGCGGGGCCCGCGACGGTGCTGGTCCAGGCTCGCAGGCGCGCGCAGTAAAACCGCTCGGCGCAGTTACCGCAAATTGACCATTGCCCAGGCGCATTATTCCGGTAGCGTGATCGACGCTTGGAACGGGGCAGGCGGGACTGCCGCGTTTGCGTTTTGTAACAAGGAGGACGCCGTGGCTGTCGGCACGGTCAAGTGGTTCAACGCGGAAAAGGGTTACGGCTTCATCGAGTCCCCCGAGGGTCCCGATGTGTTCGTACACTACTCCGCGATCCAGGCGGACGGTTTCCGGACCCTCGACGAGGGTGACCGGGTCGAGTTCGAGATCACCGCGGGACGGGACGGCCGCAGCCAGGCCGCCGACGTCCGCAAGGTTTCGTAGCACCAGGGACAGGTCGCGAACCTGAACTACCGACAGGTCGCGCTCCACATCGGGCGTGGGCGTTAGGCTGCGCTCTGTGACAGGCGATGTGTCGGGGGACCTCACCGGTCGGCGGCTGGGCAACTACCGCATCGACGGTGTGCTCGGCCGGGGCGGCATGAGCGTGATGTACAAGGCCACCGACGTGCGCCTTGGCCGCAAGGTCGCGCTCAAGGTGATCGGCGAGCACCTCGGCGCCGACGCGGAGTTCCGCGAGCGGTTCGTCGACGAGGCCCGCAACACCTCGGCGATCGACCACGCCAACATCGTGCCGCTATACGACTTCGGCGAGCTCGACGGCATGCTCTACATCGCCATGCGCCTGGTCGACGGGTCCGACCTGGCCAGCCTGATCGGCGGTTCGCCAATGGAGCCGCAGCGAGCTCTCGGCCTGCTCGAACAGGTCGCCGACGCGCTCGACACCCTGCACAACCGCGGACTCGTCCACCTGGACGTCAAGCCGGCCAACGTGCTCGTCACGAGTCGTGAGTCGCACCGCGAGCACGTCTACGTCGCCGACTTCGGGCTGACCCGCCGGGGCGCCACCGGCCACCGCACGCGTGGTGGCGACTTTCTCGGCTCGCCGACCTACGCCGCGCCGGAGCACCTGCGGGGCGAGCCGCTCGACGGCAGGACCGACCAGTACGCGCTCGCCTGCATGCTCTACGCGTGCCTCACCGGGAACCCGCCCTTCCAGGGTGACGTGCAGACCGTGATCAAGGGGCACCTCAGCGGGGAGGCGCTGCCGGTGTCGCGGATGGTTCCCTCGGTGCCGCCCGCCGTCGACGACGTCGTCCGCAGGGGAATGGCGAAGAGCCCCGGCGACCGGTACGCAGGCTGTGTCGACCTGGTCCTCGCCGCGCGCAAGGCTCTGGACGCCGAGCCCGCGCTGTCGAAGACCCTGCCGGGCAGGCAGGCGGTCGCCGTCGCACAACACGGAGAGGGGGGCCCGGTGCATCCCTACGGTCAGCAGCCGGGACAGCAACCAGGACAGCCGGGCCCGCAGGGGCATCCCGGGCAGCCGATGCCACCGGGGACCCCTGGCCCGCCGCCGGGATACGGCCGGCAGCCACCTCCCGGATACGGCCAGCAGCCGCCGTACGGCATGCCCCCGCAGGGCCCGCCGCCCGGCTACGGGCCGCCGCAGGGCGGGGGCTCCGGATTTCACCAGCCGCCGCCGAAGAAGGGCGGCAAGGCATGGATCATCTGGGTGATCGTCGCGGTGGTCGTGATCGCCGGCGCCGTCGTGGCGGTCGTGCTGCTCACCGGTGACGACACCGGCGGCGAGCAGAACCAGCCTGGTGCGCGGACGGAGACCTCGCAGGCGCCCGACATCCCGGTCGGGCCCGGCCAGTCGCAGGGTGCGGAGCCGAGCGAGCCGGACTCCGGTGACACGGGCGGGAACAACCCGCCGCCGACCTCGATTCCGGTGGTTCCGGGCACGGGCGGGTGACCCCCGCTCCTTGCACTCTCACCCTGAGAGTGCTAAACACGGAATTGGCACTCGGCACCGTCGAGTGCTAGGCGGCTGGTCGCCGACCACCCGCCTGAAGGTCGGGACGGTGAGGCCAGGTTCGGCACTTTCCGAACTGGTCGTCCGTCGCGGGCACCGAGCCTGGCCGAGGACGTGTCCGATTACCGGAGGACCACACCGCAATGGCCAAACTGATTGCGTTCGACGAGGACGCCCGCCGCGGTCTCGAGCGCGGCCTGAACACCCTCGCCGAAGCCGTCAAGGTGACGCTGGGCCCCCGTGGCCGCAACGTCGTGCTCGAGAAGAAGTGGGGCGCGCCGACGATCACCAACGACGGTGTCTCCATCGCCAAGGAGATCGAGCTCGAGGACCCGTGGGAGAAGATCGGGGCCGAGCTCGTCAAGGAAGTCGCGAAGAAGACCGACGACGTCGCCGGTGACGGCACCACCACCGCCACCGTGCTCGCCCAGGCCCTGGCCAAGGAGGGCCTGCGCAACGTCGCCGCCGGCGCCGACCCGATCGCGCTGAAGCGGGGCATCGAGCAGGCGGTCGAGGCCGTCACCGAGCAGCTGCACAAGCTGTCGCAGGAGGTCGAGACCAAGCAGCAGATCGCTGCCACCGCCTCCATCTCCGCCGCCGACCGCACCATCGGTGAGCTCATCGCCGAGGCGCTGGACAAGGTCGGCAAGGAAGGCGTCGTCACCGTCGAGGAGAGCAACACCTTCGGGCTCGAGCTGGAGCTCACCGAGGGCATGCGCTTCGACAAGGGCTACATCTCCGGCTACTTCGTGACCGACGCGGAGCGGCAGGAAGCCGTCCTGGAGGACCCCTACATCCTCCTGTTCGGGTCGAAGATCTCGAACGTCAAGGACATGCTGCCGGTCCTGGAGAAGGTCATGCAGTCCGGCAAGCCGCTGCTGATCATCGCCGAGGACGTCGAGGGCGAGGCCCTGGCCACCCTGGTCGTCAACAAGATCCGCGGCACCTTCAAGTCCGTCGCCGTCAAGGCCCCGGGCTTCGGTGACCGCCGCAAGGCGATGCTGCAGGACATGGCCATCCTCACCGGTGGCCAGGTCATCAGCGAGGACGTCGGCCTGAAGCTGGAGAACGCCGACATCTCGCTGCTGGGCAAGGCCCGCAAGGTCGTCGTGACCAAGGACGAGACCACCATCGTCGAGGGTTCCGGCGACGCGGACCAGATCCAGGGCCGGGTCAACCAGATCCGCGCCGAGATCGAGAACAGCGACTCCGACTACGACCGGGAGAAGCTGCAGGAGCGGCTGGCCAAGCTGGCCGGTGGCGTGGCGGTCATCAAGGCCGGCGCCGCCACCGAGGTCGAGCTCAAGGAGCGCAAGCACCGCATCGAGGACGCGGTGCGCAACGCCAAGGCCGCCGTGGAGGAGGGCATCGTCGCCGGTGGTGGCGTGGCCCTGCTGCAGGCCTCCAAGGCCGCCTTCGACAGCCTCAAGCTGACCGGTGACGAGGCCACGGGTGCCAACATCGTGAAGCTGGCCGTCGAGGCTCCGCTCAAGCAGATCGCGGTCAACGCCGGCCTCGAGGGCGGCGTCGTCGCGGAGAAGGTCAAGGGCCTGCCCGTCGGCCACGGCCTCAACGCCGCGACCGGCGAGTACGAGGACCTGGTGGCCGCGGGCGTCATCGACCCCACCAAGGTGACGCGCTCCGCGCTGCAGAACGCCGCCTCCATCGCCGGCCTGTTCCTGACCACCGAAGCCGTGGTCGCGGACAAGCCGGAGAAGGACAAGGCCCCGGCCGGTGACCCGACCGGTGGCATGGGCGGCATGGACTTCTGAGTCCGGTCCTACCCGTATGAACCCCGGGGCGAGTTCGCTCGCCCCGGGGTTCGTGCTGTGTACGGAGGTTTCCGGGTCACGAGCCGTCGTCCTCCGGCATCAGCAGCCAGCACGCGGCGTAGACCAGCACCGGGGTGCCGAGGCCGAAGATCGTCGTGGCGACCAGCCCGATGCGGATGATCGCGGCGTCGACCCCGAGGTAGCGCGCCCAGCCACCGCAGACGCCCGAGAGCATGCGGTCGGTTGTGCTGCGGCGGAGCTTCTTGACCGTCACGTTGTTCGTCATGCCTCCATGCTCCGCGCACGCGGGCCCGGCGACATCGGGGAGCGACCCGGAACGAACCCGGAGACGGCGACCCTGAGCCACTCCTCGAGTTGCTCCACCTGGGCATGATCGGCGCACGCGGCTAGGGTCGGGTGCATGCCCGGATCACTGCTCGGAACCGAGGTGCGCAGGGTCGAGGACCCGGAACTGCTGCGCGGCGAAGGTTCCTATGTCGACAATCTGGCCATCGAGGGTGTGCTGCACCTGGCGTTCGTCCGCTCGCCGTTCGCGCACGCCGAGATCACCGGCATCGACGTCAGCGAGGCCGAGAAGGCCGACGGCGTTGTCGCCGTCTACACCGCCGCCGACCTCGGCCTGCCGCCGGTGCGGCAGTTCATGGAGGTCAACCGCGACTGCGTGCGGCCGCCGCTGGCCGAGGGCCGGGTGCGCTTCGTCGGCGATCCGGTGGCCGTCGTCGTCGCCGAGACCCGCGCGGCCGCGGCCGACGCGACCGAGCTCGTCGACGTCGACTACGAGCCGCTGGACGCCGTGGTCGACCCGGAGAGCGCGGTGGCGCCGGACGCGCCGCTGCAGTTTCCCGAGCTGGGCAGCAACATCGCGGCCGGGGAACGCGACGAGATCGGCGCCGGTGTGCTCGACGGCGCGGACGTGGTGGTGCGGGCCAGGATCGAGAACCAGCGCGTCGCCGTCGTGCCGCTGGAGGGCAACGCCATCGCGGTCGTCCCCGGTGGCCCCGGTGACGAGCACGACCTCACGATCCACGTGTCCACGCAGGCGCCGCACGCGTTGTGGGTGGCGGCGGCCAAGACGTTCGGCCTCGATCGCGAGCGGGTGCGGGTCGTCGCCCCGCACGTCGGTGGCGCGTTCGGAGGCAAGTTCGGGCTCATCGCGGAGTACGAGGTCGCGGTGGGCGTGGCGCGCAGGCTCGACCGGCCCGTGAAGTGGGTCGAGACGCGGTCGGAGAACCTGCAGTCGATGCCGCACAGCCGGGCCCAGGTGCAGTACGCCGAGCTGGGGCTGACGGCCGACGGCGAGATCACCGGCCTGCACTGCCGCGTGATCGGCGACTGCGGCGCCTACGCCGGGTTCGGCGGTGGCTTCGCGCTCGGCCCGACGCGTACCATGTCGCAGGGCGTGTACCGCATCCCCAGGATCAGCTTCGGTGCGATCGCCGCGCTGACCAACACCACGCCCACCGGCGCGTTCCGTGGCGCGGGGCGGCCGGAGGCTGCCGCGATGCTGGAACGCCTGATGGACCTGGCCGCCGCGGAGCTCGGCATGGACCCGGTGGAACTGCGGCGGCGCAACTTCCTGCGACCCGACGAGTTCCCGTACACCACCGTGGTCGGCGCGACCTACGACTCGGGCGACTACGACCTGCCACTGCGGGAAGCGCTGCGGCTCGCGGGCTACGAGGACCTGCGCGAGGAGCAGGCACGCCGCATCGAGGCGGGCGAGCAGGTGCTGCTCGGCATCGGTGTGAGCACGTACGTCGAGATCACCGGCGGCGGTGGTGGCGGTGAGTACGCCTCCGTGGAGATGAGCCCGGAGGGCAGGGCCACCATCAAGGTCGGCACGTCCGGGCACGGCCAGGGGCATCCCACGTCGTTCGCCATGCTGCTGTCGGACAAGCTCGGCATTCCGCTGGAGTCGGTGGACTTCGTGCAGTCGGACACCGCGCGGATCCCGCGTGGCGGCGGCACCGGCGGGTCGCGCTCGCTGCAGGTCGGTGGCAGCGCGGTGCGCGAGGCAGGTGAGCTGTTGCTGCGCAAGGCGAAGGAGCTGGCGGCCTCGCGGCTGGAGGCCGATGTCGCCGACGTCGAGCTGACCGCCGACGGCAGGCTGGGTGTCGCGGGTGTGCCGACGGCGTCGCTGAGCTGGGCCGAGCTGGCCACGGCCGCGGCGGAGGACGGTGAGCGGCTGGAGGCGAACACCGACTTCACGCCGGGTGGGGCCACCTTCCCGTTCGGCGCCCACGTGTCCGTGGTCGAGGTGGACACCGAGACCGGGTTCGTCCGGCCGCTGCGGCACATCGCCGTGGACGACTGCGGCCGGGTGCTCAACCCGCTGATCGTGCGCGGGCAGCAGCAGGGTGGTGCGGCGCAGGGCATCTCGCAGGCGCTGTGGGAACAGGTGACCTACGACGAGGACGGCAACCCCGTCACCGGCACGCTCGCCGACTACCTGGTGCCGTCGGCGGTCGAGATCCCGGCGCTGGAAACGGCGAACACCGAGACCGAGACGCCGCACAACCCGCTGGGGGCCAAGGGCATCGGCGAGTCGGCGACGATCGGCTCGACCCCCGCGGTGCAGAACGCCGTCGTGGACGCGCTCAAGCACCTGGGGGTGCGGCACGTGGACATGCCACTCACCCCGCAGCGGGTGTGGCGGGCCGTCCGCGACGCGCGGGCGGGCACGCTGCCCTCGCCGTGGCGGGAGCCGCCGCAGGCGTTCGACACGCTGCCGGTGCGCGCGGAGGGTCCCAACCCCCATGCGGACGAGGCTGCCGTCTAGGTTCCTAGATCCGCTCCGCGATCGCGCGTACCCGGTCGAGCCTGGCCAGCCACCGGTCCCGGGTCTCGTCGCCTGCCTGTACGGCGGGGGCGAGGTCCGGTTCCGGTGCCCGGCCCGGCACCGGCAGGTGACCGTCCATAGAGGACAGCGAGTGGGTTGTCACGTCGGTGGTGAGCAGCGACATCGTGCCGAGGCCGCACGCGAAGTCCAGTGACGGCAGCGCGGCGGCCAGTGCCAGTTCCGCGGCGAGGCCCACGCTCGTCTCCACGGCGGAGGAGACCACGCACGGCAGCCCGCAGGCCTCGGCGACCCGCAGCGCCCGCCGGACGCCGCCGAGCGGTGCCGCCTTCAGCACGGCGACGTCCGCCGCCCCGGCCACGGCGACCCGAAGGGGATCCTCCGCCCTGCGGATCGACTCGTCGGCGGCCACCCGTACGTCCACCTTCCGCCGGACGCGCGCCAGCTCGTCGATGGACGGGCACGGCTGCTCGACGTACTCCAGTCCTCCCGCGGCACGGTCCAGCTCGCCGATGGCGGCGACGGCCGTGTCGACGTCCCAGGCGCCGTTGGCGTCCACCCGGACGGCACCGCCGGGACCGAGCGCGTCACGGACCGCGGCCACCCGCTCACAATCGTCCACAAGCGACGATCCTGGGTCGGCCACCTTGACCTTCGCGGTGCGGCAGCCGGAGGCGGCGACCAGCTCGTGGGCGCGGTCCGGTGCCACCACCGGCACGGTCGTGTTGACCTCGACCCGGTCGCGCACCGGCTCCGGCCAGCCCTGGTCGGCGGCCTCCATCGCGGACGCCAGCCACGGCACGCACTCCGCGTCGGCGTAGTCGGCGAACGGGCAGAACTCACCCCAGCCCGCCGCGCCCTTCAGCAGCACCCCCTCCCGGACGGTGATGCCCCGGAACCGGGTGCGCAGTGGGATGGCGTAGACGAGGGGCGTGGTCACGGCCACCATTGTCCCGCCATGCCGCCGCGTTTCGCGCCCGGTGCCCGCTGGGTAGGCCCGGAGTGAACAGCAGAGCGAGAGGAGTGGTGAACGTGGCCGAGACACTCACGGGTCGTCGGGTCGCCTTCGTGGTGGCACCGGAGGGCACCGAGCAGGTCGAGCTGACGGAGCCCTGGAAGGCCGTGAAGGAGGCAGGTGGACAGCCGGAGCTCATCTCGTTCCAGCCCGGCAGCATCCAGGCCTTCAACCACCTCGACAAGGGTGACACGTTCCCGGTGGACAAGGTGGTCGCCGAGGCCTCGGTGGACGACTACGACGGGCTGGTGCTGCCCGGCGGGGTCGCCAACCCCGACCTGCTGCGCACCAACCCGAACACCGTGCGTTTCGTCGGCGAGTTCTTCGCCAAGCAGAAGCCCGTCGCCGTGATCTGCCACGGCCCGTGGACCCTCATCGAGGCCGACGTCGTGAGGGGCCGCAGGCTCACCTCCTGGCCGAGCCTGCAGACCGACCTCCGCAACGCCGGTGCCGAGTGGGTCGACGAGCAGGTGGTCGTGGACCAGGGCCTGGTCTCCAGCCGCAAACCGGACGACCTGCCCGCCTTCTGCGACAAGCTGGTGGAGGAGATCGCCGAGGGCGCCCACGCCGGGCAGGCCAGCAGCGCCTGAGCCTCCGCCGGTCAACCAGCATCCGGTGCCGCGTCACGCAGGCCCAGGAAACGAGCCAGCGTGATGGCGTCGCCGGGTGCCTTCACCTTCATGTCGTTGTCGAAGTAGACGAACACGTCGCGGGGCCGCCGTGATGCGGGCTCCGCCACCGTGCGCGTGGTGACCGGACTCTCGCCCGCATTCCACGCCGCGATTCGCGCCGTCCAGTTCCGCAGGGCCGCATCGGTGTAGCCACTGGCGTACAGCTCCTGGTCGCCGTGCAGACGGACGTAGACGAAGTCGGACGTCACCTCCTCCAGATAGGGCCAGGTTCCGGCCGTGTCCGCCACGACGAGGGCGATGTCGTGTTCGCGCAGCAGGCGGACACAGTCGGGCGTCGCGAAGCTGGGGTGGCGCACCTCCAGCGCGTGCCGGATGGGCCGGTCGCCGCCGGTGTGCAGGTACGGCTCGAACGTCAGCTTGTCGTCGTGGTGTCTCGCCAGCTCAGCGGCTTCGGCGGTGCTGCGCGGCAGGATCGCGAAGAACCCGGAGAGCCGCTCGGGATCGAACCTCAGCCTCGGCGGCAGCTGCCACAGCACCGGCCCCAGCTTGTGGCCCAGCGCGAGCACGCCGGAGGCGAAGAAGTTCGCCAGCGCCGCCTCGACTCCGCGGAGCTGCTTCATGTGCGTGATGAAGCGGCCACCCTTGACCGAGAACACGAAGTCGTCCGGCGTCTGCTCGAACCAGCCCCGATAGCGCTCGGGCCGCTGCAGCGAGTAGAAGGAGCCGTTGATCTCCAGGCTGTTGACCTGCCTGGACAGGTACTCCAGCTCCCGGCGGTGCGCGAGCCCCCGCGGATAGAAGGTGCCACGCCACGCCGGATACAACCAGCCCGACGTGCCGACGCGAAGCTGCGTGCCCTGCCGCGGAATGGTCACCTCCCGAGCGCGCTGGGGCTTCGTCACCTGTGGCCGGCGGGCCGTGTGGCCCCTGCCCGCAGGCCGGCGCACGGTGAAAACGGCTCACTGCGCCGCACCGATCATTCTGCGGCACGCGCCGCCGCCCTGCCGGGCTGCTGGCGCCGCGCTCAGTCCCACCAGAACCGCCACAGGCGGCGCCCGGTGAGCCCGGCTGCGAACTCCCGGAGCGTTCCCGGCTGGGCGGAGAACTCGTCCGGGCAGAACGCACGGTGTTCCGCCGCCACGGCCAGCGACCGCTCGCGGGTCTTCGGCGGCGCGGCGACCGACAGGTCCAGCGTGTCGAAACCGAGCCCGATCAGCACCGCGCCGAAGCGCTCCTCCCAGCTGCGCAGGACCGCCGACAGCGCGGCCACCCGATCGGTCATCGTGCGCATTCCCTGCCAGCCGAGCGCGGCCGGTACGTCGGCGGGCCGGGCGGCTTCGACCAGGCCGAGCCTGCACTGCCCGTGGCTCGCGATCACCGACCCGGTGTTGCCTGCCTCCGCGAGCGGGTCGGCACGGCTTGGTGACCTGCGTGCGAGACCGGGGAAGGCGGCGCCGTAGGGATCGAGGCAGTGCCCGTCGCAGCACGGCTCCGGCCACCATGCGGCGAGCGTGTCCCGCGGGTCGTTGAGGTGGATCTCGTCGGCGGCGGGCGGCAACCAGCCCCGGTCCTCGATCCAGTCCTCCCCGGTGAGCTCGAATCGGGCGTCCCGGGGGATGAGCACCGGCCAGTGCCCGGTGCGCGGATAGGCGGCGACGCACGCCAGGTACAACTCGGGCACGGCGAGCTCCTCGTCCGAGACCCACATGCGCCCTCGCATGCGGCCTGCGGGCAGCGTGAGCTGGGACAACGGATCGGGCGAGCGGAACTGCACCACGGTCATGAGCGAACCCCTTCCAGACAGGCGGCCATCAACGGACTCGAACACTAGTTCGAGGGTCCGACAGTTCTCCGGGCGCGGGACAGGGGACGGTACTGGTTCACTCGGTCGGGTGGCGGTGGGCTGATCCGTGGTTGCGGCGCCGCCCGACCCGAGCGCAGAACTCGCGGACCTGAGTGCAGGACTCGCGGACCTGAGCGCAGGACTCGCGGGCCTGAGTGCAGGACTCGCGGTCAGAGGGGGCGCAGGAGGTCGTCGGCGTCGACGATCCGGTACGCGTAGCCCTGCTCGGCGAGGAAACGCTGCCGGTGCGCGGCGTAGTCGGTGTCCAGCGTGTCCCTGGACACGACGGAGTAGAAGTGCGCCTGGCGGCCGTCGGCCTTGGGTCGCAGCAGCCTGCCGAGTCGCTGGGCCTCCTCCTGGCGGGAGCCGAACGTGCCCGACACCTGGATGGCCACGGCCGCCTCGGGCAGGTCGATCGAGAAGTTCGCGACCTTCGACACCACGAGCTTGTCGATCTCACCCTTGCGGAAGGCGTCGAACAGCGCCTCGCGTTCCCTGTTCTTCGTCGAGCCCTGGATCACCGGAGCGTCGAGCTCGGCACCCAGCTCCTCGAGCTGGTCCAGATACGCGCCGATCACCAGGGTCGGCTCGCCCGCGTGCTTGTCCACGATCGACTTCACGACGCCGGTCTTGGTGTGCGCCGTCGAGGCCAGGCGGTATCGCTCGTCGCTCTCGGCCGTCGCGTAGCTCAGCCGCTCGGCGTCGGTGAGCGTCACGCGCACCTCGATGCACTCCGCCGGCGCGATCCAGCCCTGCGCCTCGATGTCGCGCCAGGGCACGTCGTAGCGCTTCGGCCCGATCAGCGAGAACACGTCGCCTTCCCTGCCGTCCTCGCGCACCAGCGTCGCCGTCAGGCCGAGCCTGCGCCGGGACTGCAGGTCGGCGGTCATCCGGAACACGGGCGCGGGCAGCAGGTGCACCTCGTCGTAGACGACGAGCCCCCAGTCGCGCGAGTCGAACAGCTCCAGGTGCCGGTACTCGCCCTTGCTCTTGCGCGTGATGACCTGATAGGTGGCGATGGTGACGGGGCGGATCTCCTTCTTCTCGCCGGAGTACTCCCCGATCTCCTCCTCGGTCAGTGACGTCCTGGCCACGAGCTCGCGCTTCCACTGCCTGCCCGCGACGGTGTTGGTCACGAGGATCAGCGTCGTGGCCTCGGCCTGCGCCATCGCGGCGGCGCCGACCAGCGTCTTGCCCGCCCCGCACGGCAGCACGACCACACCGGAGCCGCCCGCCCAGAACGCCTTCGCGGCCTGGCGCTGGTACTCGCGCAGCGCCCAGCCGTCCTCCCGCAGGCTCATCGGATGGGACTCGCCGTCGACGTAGCCGGCAAGGTCCTCCGCGGGCCAGCCCGCCTTCACCAGCGCCTGCTTGAGCCTGCCGCGCTCGGAAGGGTGCACCACCACGGTGTCGTCGTCGATGCGGGCGCCCAGCATCGGGTTGATCTTCCTGTTGCGCAGCACCTCTTCGAGCACGGCGCGGTCGGTGGTCGACATGACCAGCCCGTGCGCCGGATCGTTCTGCAGCTGCAGCCTGCCGAACCGGCCCATGGTGTCGACGACGTCGATGAGCAGCGGCTGCGGGACAGGGAACCGCGAATGGGTCGTGAGCGCGTCCACCACCTGTTCCGCGTCGTGGCCCGCGGCACGCGCGTTCCACAGCGCCAGCGGCGTGATCCGGTAGGTGTGCACGTGCTCCGGTGCGCGTTCCAGTTCCGCGAACGGCGCGATCGCCACGCGAGCGTCCTCCGCGCGCTCGTGGTCGACCTCGAGCAGCACGGTCTTGTCGGACTGGACGATCAGAGGGCCATCACTCACGCCCTCCTTTATACGTTCCCTCCCCGGAGCCTGGCCCAGTGGTGAGGCAGCCGTGCCCCCGCCTGCGCCGAGCCGAAGGGCACCTTGGGTACACCAGACGTGCCCGCGGGCACCGTGGGCTCCGTTGGTGTCCCACTCGGGCGAACCCCTTGCGCCCGGTGCTACGACAGTTCCGGCTTGGGCAGCAGGCTCTGCACGTCGAGGCGCTCGGCCAGCAGGCCGGAGCCGTGCATGAGATCGGCCACCCGCTGCAGCCGCACGCCGTTCAGCGAGGTGGGGTAGGTGCCGAGCGACACCAGCGACGCCGTCGTGGGGTCGATGTCGGCGAGGCCGGGCAGCGCGCGCCGCACGGCCGACTCGTCGGCGCCCCGCTGTTGCGCCGTGCCCAGCAGCTCGCGGAACAGCGCCAGCGTGCGCGGGTTCCGCTCGGCGAACTCGGCACTGCTGGCGTAGGCGGACATCGGGAAGTCCTGCGTGTCGCCCCTGGCGCAGTCGGCGAGCACGATCGCGCCCAGGTCCTTCTGCGCCGCGGTGAGGTACGGCTCGACCATCCAGGCGGCGTCCACCTCGCCGCCGGCCAGCGCGGCCGCCATGTCCTGCGGCGCGCGCTCGGTGAACGTCACGGTTTCCGGGTCCACCCCCGCGGTGCGCAGGACCGAGCCGGTGGTCAGCGTGCCGAGGCCGTCCTGGCGGTCGACGGCGATCGTGGGCGCGGACAGCTCGCTCGGCTCCTCGTAGCCCGAGGACGGCACTGTGACGAGGGCCATGGAATCGGTGCCCGCCGTGTAGGCCTCGCCCTGCAGCCGCAGTGCCGTGCCGGTGGCCGCCGCCGTGAACAGCGCGGCGTCCCTGCCGAAGACGACGTCCAGCTCCCCGGCCGCCAGCTTGGCGAGGCCGTCATCCTCGTCGGCCTGTTCCACGAGCTCCACGCGCAGCCCGCCGGCCGCGAACTCGCCCGCGGCGACGGCCATCCGCAGCGGCGCCGTCTCGATGACGTTGCCGACGCCCACCCGCAGCGTGGTGCGTTCCGGTGCGGGTGGTTGCTCGTCGGAGCCGAACACCGAGCACCCGGTGACCACGAGCAACGCGGTGAGCAGGGGGAGCAGTCGCCTGCGGGAACGGTTGATCGGGTCCTCCAAGATCACAAGCGAGACTGCCCGATCCGGTGGAGTCCGGGCAGGCAAAACCAATACCATCGCCCGCGACCCCGCCGAGCTGCGGGCGCCTTCCGGATCATCACGAGTGCCGCTACCCTCCAGTGGTTTCCCCGGGGACGTGCCCTGACTGCGGTTTGACAACAGGTTCGACAGAGGAAGCCAGGTGACCCGTCGCAGTAACCGTCCCCACCGGGATGACGCGACGGATCCCGGACGTGCCGGGGGGCGCTGGAGGCTCCGCAACTGGCGGCTGCGCACCAGGTTGGTGGCCGCACTGCTGATCCCGGTGCTGGCCGTCGTCGTCCTGGTGGGTCTTCGTATCGCGGACGATCTCGGCAGGGCGTCCGGGTTCGCCGAGGGCGCGCAGCGCGTGCGGGTGGACACGACCGTCGCCGACCTCGTGCACGAGCTGCAGCGCGAACGCGACCTCACCGTGCGCTACGTCGGTGCGGGCAGGCAGAGCGGGCTGCGGGAGCTGCGCGAGCAGCGGGGCAAGGTGGACGCCGCGATCGGCGCGTTCGACCGCGAGCTCTCCGCCGCGACGCCCGATCTCGCGCCGGAGGCCGTGGCCGCCTTCCAGCAGGTCGAACGCAGGCTGGACGTGCTCACGGGACTGCGCTACGCGGGCGAGAACTCGCAACTGCCCGCCGACGCCGTGCTGCGCTCGTACGGCGGGCTGATTTCCGGTCTGCTCGACATCGGCGACCAGGCCGTGTCCGGCATCGAGGACGACCAGCTGGCCCGGACCCGGCTGGCCGCGGGCGCGCTCGCGCGGGTCAAGGACCAGATGTCGGTCAAGCGGGCCATCGTCGCCGAGGCGCTCGCGAGCGGCATCCTCACCGAGGACAGGGAACGGGCGCTGCTGGGCGCGGAGGCCGAACTCGACGCCGCCCGCAACGACTTCCGGAAGTTCGCCACGCCGCGGCAGCGGCGGATGTACGACGACACGATCATCGGTCTGGTCGTGGACATCGGCAACGGCATGGTCGAGTCGGTGCTGCGGCGGGCCGGTGCCGACCAGGACCTCGCGGGACTCGACCCCGCTCAGTGGGACACCGCCGCCACCTACACGGTGAACCTCGCGAAGCGGGTGCAGGACGCCCTGCACGTGCAGATCCAGCAACGGTCCGACGCGCTGGCCACCGACGCGCGCCGCTCGGCGATCATCGACGCGGGCATCGTGCTCGGGGTGCTGGCGGTCGCGGCGGTCCTCGCGATGCTGATCGCGCGGTCGCTGCTCGCCCCGCTGCGGCTGCTCCGGCAGAACGCACTCGACGTGGCACAGCACCGGTTGCCGGACGCCGTGCGGGGCATCCTGGCCGACCCGGACCCGCGGCCGGAGGAGGCGCATCGCAGGGCCGTCGAGCCGGTGCCCGTGTTCAGCAGAGAGGAGCTGGGCCAGGTCGCGAGGGCGTTCGACGCCGTGCACGGCGAGGCGGTGCGGCTCGCGGGCGAGCAGGCCATGCTGCGCGAGAACGTCAACTCGATGTTCGTCAACCTCTCCCGGCGCAGCCAGGACCTGGTGGAGCGGCAGCTGTCCGTGCTCGACCGGATGGAGGAGCACGAGCAGGACCCGGACATCCTGAGCGGCCTGTTCGAGCTCGACCACCTTGCCACGCGGATGCGCCGCAACAGCGAGAACCTGCTGGTGCTCGCGGGACAGGACGTGGGGCGCCCGCTGCCGGGCGCCGTGCCCGCCGACGAGATCATCGGAGCCGCGCTGTCGGAGGTGGAGCACTATCCCCGGATCAAGATCGCCGCGACGCCCCGGCTGAGCGTGCTCGGTGAGGCGGTCGGCGACCTGGTGCACGTGATCTCGGAGCTGTTCGAGAACGCCACCGCCTACTCCGGCGACGAGACGCCCGTGTCGGTGGTCAGCTCGGTGACCCCGGACGGCGAGTGGCGGATCGACATCACCGACCGTGGCGCGGGGATGCCCGATGCCGAGATCCGCAGGGCCAACGAGCGGCTCGCCGAGCCGCCCGAGGTGGACGTCGAGGTGTCCCGGCGGATGGGGCTCTACGTGGTGGCCAAGCTCGCCAGGCGGCACGGCATCCGCGTGTGGCTGTCGGCGGCGGACATCCGGGGGCTCACGGCGACCGTGGTGGTGCCCGCGGAGCTGGTGCAGTTCGAGCCGACGCCGCGCCCGATGCCACCTGCGCCCGCCCCGGTGGCCGCCCAGCCGGCCACCCCGCCGGTGCCGGCACCGGAGCCCGAGCCGGAGTGGCATCCGGAACCGGACCCCCAGCCGGAGCCCGAGCCCGAGCCCGAGCCCGAGCCTGCCGACGTCTGGCAGGAGCCGCCCCTGCGCGCCCCCGTGCGGCCGGAGCCGGCGCCCGAATGGCCCACCGAGCACGACCAGGAGGAGTACGCGCTGTCCGAGGACACCCCGACCGACCGGATGCCCGCGTACCAGGAGGTGCTCACGCAGTGGTTCCGGACGGGCGAGGCGCCCGGAGCCGAGGACGTGGCCTGGCCTTCCGAGGACGCGGAAGAGGAGCGGCAGGCCGTCGTGAGCCGCGCGCCGGAGGACGTGCGCTCCCGGATGGCGAGCCTGCAGAACGGCGTGCGCCGCGGCAGGCACGCGCGGGCGGAGTGAGCCCGCGGCCCCGGCGGGCCTCAGTGCGGCCGCATCCCATCCAGGAACACGTTGAGCGTGCGGGCGCGCATCGACACGTCGAGCGTCTTCCCGATCGCCTGAGAGGCGCCGACCAGCAGCGCGATCACCTCGTCGATGCCGATGTCGTCGCGGATCCCGCCCGCCTGCTGTGCACGGGCGAGCAACTCGCCGAGCGCGGCGCGGAGCTCGTCCTCCACGGGTGAGGCCGACTCGCGGACGTCCACGCCGGCCTCGGTGAGCGCCTCGGCCAGGGCCTGCTTGGCGCCCGAGTCGGCCACCAGCGTGCCGAACAGCTCCCGGAACGCCTCGTCCGGCGCCTGCCGGGTGGCCATGGTTCTGGCCTGCTCGCCGACCCGGCGAAGGCGTTCGGCGAACACGGCCTCCAGCAGCAGTTCCTTGGTCGGGAAGTGCCGGAACACGGTGCCGATGCCCACGCCGGCGCGCTTGGCGATCTGGTCGGTGGAGGCGTCGGTGCCGTGCTCGACGAAGACCTCGTCCGCGGCGGAGAGCACCTTCGCGCGGTTGCGCACGGCGTCGGCGCGCGGGCTCATCGCGCGGCTTCCTTGACAAGCGGAGTCGGCGCTCCGTCCGTTTGAAGCGGAGTCACGGCTCCGATAATAGGAGGGCAGGGACCGGATCCGGCAGCACCTTGCCGCGGCCTCGCGGGTCCCGATCACCCTGCGGGCCGAGCGGCTGGAGATCCGCGAGACCACGGACCCGGAGGTGATCGTCGCCGAGTGCGACTACGACGTCACGGTCACCACGACGGGGGCCCGGCTGACGGTGCGGAACATCTTCGTGGTGCGCGTACGGGACGGGAAGATCATGTGGTCGCGCGATTATCACGATCCCACGATGCTGGTCGAGGCGCTGGATCATCCGATAGCGTGAGGCGGTGGGATCCGTACGCGACGTCACGCGCGAGCTGCTGCGCGAATGGGGACTGACCACCGTCTTCGGGAATCCGGGCACCACGGAGATCCCGTTCCTCACCGACTGGCCGTCGGACTTCCGCTACGTGCTGGGGTTGCAGGAGTCCGTGGTGGTCGCGATGGCCGACGGCTACGCGCAGGCCGCCCGGGAGCCGGTGCTGGTCAACCTGCACTCCGCTGGCGGGGTCGGGCACGCCCTGGGCAGCATGTTCACCGCGTATCAGAACCGCTCACCGCTGATCGTGGTGGCGGGACAGCAGACCCGTTCCCTGCTGCCGGAGGACCCGTTCCTCGGCGCGACGGACGCGGCGCTGTTTCCGCGCCCGTACGTGAAGTGGAGCTGTGAGCCTGCCCGCGCCGAGGACGTGCCCGCGGCGCTGGCGCGCGCCTACCACATCGCGACGCAGCCGCCGTACGGTCCGGTGTTCCTGTCGGTGCCCGCCGACGACTGGGACGCCGAGGCGCGGCCGGTGCGGGCCCGGCCGCGCGTGCCGGGCTTCGCCGCCGATCCGGACGCGCTGGCCGAGCTGGCGGCGGCACTCGAGCGCAGCACGGCGCCGGCGTTCGTCGTCGGCGCGGCCGTGGACCAGGACGGCGTCGTCGAGGAGCTGGTGTCGCTCGCGGAGCGGAGCAGGGCCGGGGTGTACGCCAGCCCGATGTCGGGCCGGTGCTCGTTCCCCGAGGACCACCCGCTGTTCCTCGGTTTCCTCACGCCGGAGCGCATCGCTCTGGCGGACACGCTGGCCGCGCACGACCTCGTGGTGGTGATCGGCGCGCCCGCGTTCACCTATCACGTGTACCGGGGCGAGCCCGAGCGGGAGCTGCCGCCGACGTTCGTGGTCTCCGACGACGAGCAGGTGCTCGCGCGGGCCCCGCATGGCACCGGCGTGCGAGCCACGCCCGCGCTCGCGGTGCGGCAGCTGGCCGACGCCGTGGGGGACACGACGAGGGCGGCGCCCGCGCCGCTGGCACGGCCCGCCCGCCCGCCGGAGACGACGCCGGTGTCGGGCGGCTACGTCTACAGCGTGCTCGCCGAGCTGCTGCCCGACGACGCGATCGTGGTGGAGGAGGCGCCGAGCCACCGCAACGTCCTGCACGACCACCTGCCGATCTCCTCGCGCGACACCGGCTTTCTCGCCGCCGCGAGCGGAAGCCTCGGCTGGGCGCTGCCCGCCGCGATCGGCGCGGGACTGGCGCGGCCGCGGCGCAAGGTCGTGAGCGTGCTGGGCGACGGCTCCAGCATGTACAGCATCCAGGCACTGTGGACGGCGGCCACCGAGCAGGTGCCGGTGACGTTCGTGGTCCTGGACAACACGCAGTACGCGGCGGTGCGCATCCTCGGCGAGGCGATCGGCGGCGAGAAGCTGCCGGGTGTGGACCTCGGTGGTATCGACTTCGCCGCGCTCGCCAGCGGCATGGGCTGCGCCACCTACCACGCCGAGCAGCCCGGCGAGCTGAAGGCCGCGCTCAGCGCCTCGCTCGCCGACCCCAGGCCGAGCGTCGTGCATGTCCGCGTCGACCCGGCCCCGGAAAAGATCTACTGAGCAGGGAGCAAGGGACCTTTACTCTCGTTTGGCGGGAGTAAAGGTCCCTTGCTCCCGGTGGGGGCGGGTGGGGCGGCGGCTCAGTGAGGCTTCGAGGCCGGCTCGCCCGCGGTGTTCGCCTGCTCCGCGGCGTCGGCCTCCGTCAGGTCGGCCCTGGCCTGCTCCGCTTCGGGCGCGTCCTCGGCCGCGGGTGCGCCCTCGGCGGTGACGGGGCCCGCGGTGCCGCTGCCGTGCAGCAGCTTGGCCACCTCACTGCGCATCGAGACGAACGCGGACGAGGCCCGCGTGGCGATCTGGTCGCGCTCGGCCGGCAGCTCCACCGGAAGGTCCGCGACGATCGACGCCGGGGACTTCGACAGCACCAGCACGCGGTCGCCGAGGTAGACGCTCTCGTCGATGTCGTGCGTCACCAGCAGGATCGTGCTGCCGTGCTTGACCTGCACCGTGCGCAGCAGGTCCTCCAGCTCGAACCGGGTCTGCGCGTCCACCGACGCGAAGGGCTCGTCCATGAGCAGCAGGGCGGGACGCCGCGCGAGAGCCCGCGCGATCGACACCCGCTGCTGCATGCCGCCGGACAGCTGCCACGGGTACTTGTTGCCGACACCGGGCAGGCCGACCCACTCCAGCGCCTCCACCGCCCGTTCCCTGCGTTCGGCGCGGCTGAGCTTCTTCCAGCGCAGCGGGAACTCCACGTTCTGCCGCACCGACAACCACGGGAACAGTGACCGGCTGTAGTCCTGGAACACCACGGCCAGGTCCTCGGGCACGCCGTCGACCTCGTCGCCGTGCAGCCTCACCTCACCGTCGGAGGGCCGGATCAGCCCGGAGATGCACCGCAGCAGCGTCGACTTGCCACAGCCGGAGGGGCCGACGATGCACGCCAGCTGCCCGGTCTCCACCGTGAACGTCAGGTCCCGCACGGCGACATGCTCGCTCTCGCCGCTGCCGTAGCGGTGATTGAGCCCGTTCACCTCCAACATCGTTGCCATATCAAGCTCCCGTGGTCTGGGCGCGCGCGGCGCCTCGTGTCGGCTGCCAGTCGAGCATCCGCCGCTCGACCGCCAGCAGCAGTGCGTTCAGCCCGTAGCCCAGCACGCCGAGCAGCACGATCCAGGCCCACATCGCGGGGAAGTCGAACCGTTGCTGCGCGAAGATCAGCTGGTAGCCGATGCCGTCGGTGGCGCCGACCATCTCCGAGACGACCATCAGGATCAGCGCGAGCGACAGGCTCAGCCGCAACCCGGCGAAGATCTTCGGCAGTGCCGCGGGCAGCACGACCATCGTGACCCAGTACGCCTTCGGAGTGCGAAACGACTCCGCCGTCTCGCGCTGGGTCGTGCTCACCGAGCGCACGCCGTCCACGGTGTTCAGCAGGATCGGCCACACCGACCCGAAGACGATCGTGGCGAGCTTCATCGGGGTGCCGATGCTGAACAGCACCAGGAACACCGGCACGAGCGTGGGCGGCGGCACCGCACGCATGAACGCGAACAGCGGCCCCACGTAGTCCATGCCGGTCTTCGACCGCCCGAGGAACGTGCCGAGCCCGACGCCCACGAGCACGGCGATCAGCCAGCCGCCGAAGACCCTGCCCAGGCTCGGCAGGATGTCGTTGAAGACGCTGCCCGTGAGCAACAGGTGGCCGGCAGGGCCTGAGAACCACAGCTGTCCCGCCGTCTGCAGGATCGTGGTCGGCGGCGGGAAGAACGGGTCCTCGGCGAGCCGCGCGGCGAGCTCCCAGAGCACCACCGCGCCGAAGAACAGCGACCAGCGCTGCAGGAAACCGGTGACTGGCCTCATACCGCCTCCGTCGTGGTCGCCGCGTGCCAGCGGAACAGCCTGCCACCCAGCCGTTCGAGCCCGTCGTTGACCAGGTAGCCGAGCAACCCGGCCACGATGGTGCCCGCGAGCACCAGGTCCATCCGTCCTCCGCCGGACGTGGCGTCGAGGATGAACCGGCCGATCCCGGTGGAGGCCCCGGCGATGAACTCGGTGCTCACCACGAGGATGAGCGCGACCGCCGCCGACATCCGGATGCCCGTGAAGACGAACGGCGCCGCGTGCGGCAGCGCCACCGAGGCCAGTACCCTGCCGCGCTTGGCCCCGCACGAGCGCGCGGTGTCGATCAGCAGCGGATCGATCTCGGTGAAGGCGTAGATCGTGTTGTACAGGATCGGCCACACCGAGGCGTAGATCGCCAGCGCGATCTTCGACTCCGGCCCGCCGCCGATGACCAGGATCGCCAGCGGGATCAGCGCGACCGACGGGATCGGCCGCAGGAACTCCACGATCGCGGTGGTCGCCGTCCGCAGGCCGGGAAGGCTGCCGAGCAGCAGGCCCGCGGGCACGGCGATACCGATCGCGGCGAGCATCGCGATGGCCCACGCGAGCATGCTGGCGATGACGTCCCGGAGGAAGTCCTCCTGGCCGAGCAGCTCCACGGTGCGGGTCAGCACGACGCTCGCGGGCGGTACGTACTGGTCGTTGATCAGGCCGAGCCTGACCGCGGCTTCCCAGACTCCCAGGAAGGCGATCAGGCCGGCCAGATTCCGGTAGATCGGTCGCACGTTACGTGACTGCCTGCTTCGCGATCATCGGAGCGACGTCCATCTTCTCCGGGATGATGCCGAACTCGGTCATCAGGTCCGCCACCCGCTGGATGCGCGCGGCGTCCAGGGTGGACTGGAACTTCGGCAGCTTCAGCAATGCCGCCGTGTCGGCCTCCACCTTGGAGTACTCGGTGACCATCTTCTCGACCTTGCTGCGGTCCTGCGCCTCGTCCGTGGCCTTCTTCATGGCCCGCTGGAATGCCGCGACCGTCTCCGGGTTCTCCTCGGTGAACTTGGTCAGCGCACCGTATCCGGCGAGCGGGAAGTCCTTCGTCGGGCCGGTGGCCGCGTCGACGAGCGGCACCGTGCCGGTCGAGCTCGAAGCCTGCGTGAGGAACGGCTCGATCATCAGTGCGGCGTCGACGTCACCCCGCGACAGGGTGGCCGCCATGTCCGGGAAGGACACCGGGACGAAGTTGACCGAGTTGGGGTCGAGGCCGTTCGTCTTCATCACCGACTTCACCATCGCGTCCGAGATGGTGTTCAGCGCGGAGACGGCGACCTTCTTGCCCTGCAGCTGCTTGACGTTCTTCACCGACGAGTTCGGCATCGTGACGATCTGGATGGAGTCCGGGGTCGTGGACACCGCGTCGGCGACGAACTTGATGTCCGCGGCGCCCTTGTTCTGCGCCACCAGGAACGGCACGTAGCTGGAGAACGTGATGTCGGCGTCACCGCTGATGAGCTTCGTCAGCGCGGCCTGGCCGCTCGCGGCCTGGTCGATCTTGACGTTGAGCCCCTCTTCCTTGAAGTAGCCGTTCTTCACAGCGAGATGCAAGGGGGCCACGTCGATGGCGGGCAATGTGGCGACGGTGATGTCGCTCTTCTCGACCGAACCGTTGCCCTCGGAGGACGACGAGTCGTCCTCGCCGCTCAGCAGACCGCACCCGCTGACCGTGGCCAGGAGCCCGATGCTCGCGATGACGGTGGCCAGCCGCGCGCGTCTGCGCGACCCGCCGACGGGGGAAGTGCCGTGTCGAAGCAATGCCACTCCTCGTGTATGAGGCCATTGAGCCGTTGGTATGTAGGTGAGGCCGACTGAGCGTGAAGCCGCCCCGGACTCAGCGGGCCACGGGTGGCTACTGTAGAGATCCCGCAGGATCATCACAATGCGTGCCGATCTCGGGTCGGTGAGTACCGTAGACCACCCGAATGGGCGGCTACTAGTGTGGCCTAATTAACTCTAGGTTTACTTCTGTCGGGTAGAAGGTGCCTTGGCAACACTGCAGTGTGGCAGGGTTCGCCGTCATTTGGCCTGTGAGGGTTACATCCTTCCCTGGTCTTCGCTACCTTCTGTGTTCGCGCGGAAATCAAGCCACCCAAGTAGCGACGAAAGAGTGACTGAATGGCGGAGTCGGCGTCTACCCTGCCTCGACCTGGGGTTGCTCGCCAGGGTGGCCTGGACCGCGGGCGACGGTGGTCCGGCGGTGTCTTGACCGGTGCGGTCGCACGACGGGATGCTGCTCCGCGATCCCCGGCACGGGTGAGGCTAGCGGGCTGATGTGCGCGATGCGTACGCCGAAGGCCCGGCCAGGACGCCGGGGTCTGATCCGGCTCGGACGACGATGGTGGTAGAGCGGTGCCGAACAGAGAGACCGCGGCGGTAGACGGGCCCGACCCTGCGCAGGAGCAGGGCGGTCCGCAGCAGACGGCGGCGGAAGCCAGCACCTCGCGGTGGAAGCTGCGCAACTGGCCCCTGCGCACCAAGCTCGCCGCCGTGCTGATCATCCCGCTGGTCACCGCGCTGACCTTCGGCAGCCTGCAGGCGCTCAACGAGGCCGGCCGGGCCGGCGACTTCCAGCGCACCGCCGACCAGGTCGAGGTCGCCACCCGCGTGACGGCTGTGGTCCAGGCCATCCAGGACGAGCGCACCCTGGCGGTGGCCAGGATGGCCAACGGCTTCGCCGACAGGGAGGCGCTCGACGCGCAGATCGGCAGGGTCGACAGTGCCGTGCGCGACCTCCGCGGCGCCGTTGACGGACTCGACGTCGGCGACGAGGACACCGCCGACCGGTACGAGCAGGCGCTGCAGCGGCTCGACGCGCTCGTGCCGCTGCGCGCGAAGATCAGCAACACCGCCTTCCCCGACCTGGCGGCCTTCGTCACGTACACGTCCATCCTGGACACCCTGGTGCAGCTGGGCCGCGAGGTGAACCTGTCGGTCACCGACAGGGAGCTGCTGCGCAGGGGCACGACGCTGCAGGCGCTCGGCGAGGCCAAGGAGTTCGTCGCAAGGCAGAACGCCGCGCTGCAGATCGCGGCCGGGCGCGACGGCTTCCCCGCCGACCTCCTCGAACGGACCTTCGCCGCCCAGGCCAGCGCCAGTGCCGCACTCGACACCTACGAGGCCAACGCGAACCTCGACGAGCAGCAGCTCTACTCCGACACCGTCGCTGGTGCCGAGGTCGACAGCCGGGAACGCATCCAGGCCACGGCCTTCGCCAACGCCCAGGCGGGCGAGGCGCTCGACATCGACGTGCCGAGGCTGACCGCCGACGGCACGGCGACCACCAACAAGATGCGGCAGGTGGAGCGCGCCCTGCTGGACCGCATGCTCGGCCAGGCCACGACGCTCGCCGACGACGCCACGCAGGCGGCCTGGACCTTCTTCGCGATCATGCTCGCCGCGCTGGTCGGCACGCTCGTGCTGATGCTGGTGATCGCAAGGGCACTGCTCAAGCCGCTGCGCACGCTGCGGACGAGCGCACTGGAGGTCGCCTACGTCCGGCTGCCCGAGACCGTGCGCCGCATCCTCGCCGACCCGAACCCCATCGAGGCCTCCCGCAACGCGGTGGCCCCGGTGCCCGTCTTCACCCGCGAGGAGATCGGCGAAGTCGCGCGATCCTTCGACGTGGTGCACGAGCGCGCCATCCGGATGGCGGCCGAGCAGGCGCTGCTGCGCGAGAACGTCAACGGCATCTTCGTCAACCTCTCCCGGCGCAGCCAGCGCCTCGTGGAACGCCAGCTCGGCGTGATCGACCGGCTGGAGGCCGACGAGCAGGACCCGGACCAGCTCGCCAGCCTGTTCGAGCTGGACCACCTTGCCACCCGGCTGCGGCGCAACGGCGAGAGCCTGCTGGTGCTCTCCGGCGCCGGGCTGGCCAAGTCGATGTCCAAGCCGGTGCCCGCCGCCGACGTCATCGGCGCCGCCGTGTCGGAGATCGAGCAGTACGCCCGGGTCGAGGTGGGCTCGGTGCCGGAGGTCGCCGTGCAGGGCCGCGCCGTGCACGACCTGGTGCACCTGCTCGCCGAGCTGCTCGACAACGCCACCTACTTCTCCGAGCCGGAGACCAGGATCAGCGTCCGTGCGGTGGTGACCCGCAGGCACGCGCTGGCGGTCCAGATCACCGACCGCGGCGTCGGCATGACCGAGCAACAGCTCAACGAGGCCAACGAGCGGCTGGCCGACCCGCCGGACCTGGACGTGTCGGTGACCAGGCGCATGGGCCTGTACGTGGTGGCCCGCCTCGCCAAGCGGCACGGCATCGAGGTGCGCCTGCGGGAGAACGAGGACATCGAGGGCGGTGTCATCGCCCGCATCGTCGTGCCGACCGAGCTGCTCACCAGCCAGCCGCACGGTCTCGACCACATCCCGTCGCGGCCACCGGCACAGGAGATCTCCTCGCCGTCGCTGCCCCCGCTGTCGTCGGCGAGTTCGCCGGACCTGGCGAGCATGCCGGACCTGCGGGAGACCACGACCCTGCCCGCCGCGCCGTCGGCGGCCCCGGAGCCTGCCACCAACGGCGAAGGGGGCCTCACCCCGCTCGCGCAGCCGATCAGCCTCGACGACCTGGTCGGCGGCAGCTCCCGGGCGGCGGGACCGTTCCTCAGCCCCGCGCCGCCGGAGCCATCCTCGCAGCAGGAGCCCGAGGAGCCGCAGTGGCCCGCCGAGCATCCGGAACCGGAGCCCGTCAACGGCAACGGCTACGGCAGGGGCGGCGGGCGCACCAGCGACGACTACCAGCTCGCGCTGCCCAAGCGCGAGCCGAGATACGTCCCGGTGGCGCCCGAGCAGCAGCCCGAACCGGAGCCCGCCGGGAGCGACGGCAGCGCGCTGGAGGACGACGTGCCGACCAGGCGGCTGCCCATCTACCAGTCCGTGCTCTCGCGCTGGTTCAGCGAGGAGTCAAGTCCGGAGCCGTACGAGGAGCAGGGCGTCGAGCCTGAGCAACGGGCGGAGGCGGAGGCTGACGACGTGAACGACGCCGGACACGACGCCGGGACCACCGAGGACGACGACGACTGGCGCAGTGTCTCCGACAGCGGCTGGCAGGCCGCGCACTCGCTGCTGGAGCCCAAGGGTGAGGAGATCACCCCTGCCGGGCTGCCCAAGCGGGTGCCCAACGCATACTTGGTGCCGGGTTCCGTTCGTCCTTCCGAGGGGGACGCGTTTGCCGACACGACTGTGGGCCAGCCTGGTCACAGTGCGATCGCCAGGTCGGCGGACGCGGCGCGGAACCGAATGGCGAGCTTCCAGCGTGGCTACCAGAGTGGTCGTCACGCACTCAGAGAGCCGTCCGCCGAGGCGGGGGAGTTCGATTCTGTTGGGTCGAGCGGCCGGAACGACTGGTCGGCCGACAACGGAGCGAAGGAGTAACAGTTGACACGGGCGGGTTCAGCGCAGCCGGGTGCGCCTAAGCAGGGAAACTCCGGCCAGAAGGGGAGTTTCGCCTGGCTGATCACGGACTTCGTGCACCGGGTTCCCGGGGCCGCGCACGCCGTCGTCGTCTCTGCCGACGGTCTGCTGCTCGCGGCGTCCCGTGGGCTGCCGAAGGACCGGGCCGACCAGCTCGCGGCCGTGGCGTCGGGGCTGACCAGCCTCGCCCGCGGCGCCGCGCAGGTGTTCGAGGGCGGTGCGGTGGCGCAGACCGTCGTGGAGATGGCCAACGGGTTCCTGTTCCTCATGTCGGTGTCGGACGGCTCCTGCCTTGCCGTGCTCGGCTCCCCCGACAGCGACATCGGGCTGGTCGTGTACGAGATGACGTTGCTGGTCGACCGCGTCGGCCAGCAGATGACGCCGGAGCTCCGCGCCCAGCTGCAGGGCGCGAACCGGCGGTGACCCGACCGGCCGGGCAACCCGGCATCCGTCCGCTGACCGAGCACTGAGGAGACCGCCGTGGATTCGGGGCACTGGCGAGGTGACCGACGGCTCGACAGAGACCGCCTGGCCGGTCGCTGGCCGAGCGAGTCGGACAACGACAAGGCCTACCACGACCGGGACGACCGGGACTGGCGCCCGCGTCGGCCGGGCGGCGACCAGACGCTCGACACCGGCGAATGGCTGCGTTCGCTGGAGGAGGGTGCACAGGGACCCGCCGACTTCGACGTCAACGACTACCGGCAGCGGCTGATGAGCGGGCCGGGCTCCGAGCTGTACGGCATGGGTGGCGGCGGGCTGTCCGAGCCCGACGAGTCGGCGGCGTTCACCGCGTTCGCCGAGCGCTCGCTCGACGGCGGGCCGTCGTCCCTCGGCGGCGGGCCGCCCTCGCAGGACCTCGTGCCGTCGCCGCTGCCCCGGCAGGCCAACGTCGAACCGGAGGGCCCCTCGGAGACCTCGGGGCTCGTCCGGCCCTACTTCCGCACCAAGGGCAGGACCAAACCGGACTACGACCTGGCGCTCGAGGCATTGGTCTCGACAAGCGAGCGGGGCAGGATGCTCGACCGGGTCCGGGTGCCGGAACACCGGTCCATCTGCGGGCTGTGCCTGGACACCCGCTCGGTCGCGGAGGTCGCCGCGCACCTGCGCCTTCCGCTGGGCGTGGTCCGCGTTCTCGTTGGTGACGTCGCCGGTCTCGGACTCGTGCTTGTGCACTCCGCGACCTCCATGGTGGGAGACCGGCCCAGTATCGAGTTCATGGAAAGGGTTCTCAGTGGGCTTCGGAGAATTTGACTCCGACGCGAACACGTCGGTGGCCGCTGGACCCACCCAGTCGGCGAAGATCGTGGTCGCGGGCGGGTTCGGGGTCGGAAAGACGACTCTGGTGGGCGCGGTCTCCGAGATCG
Organism: Prauserella muralis; assembly: GCF_003202285.1. GTDB lineage: Bacteria > Actinomycetota > Actinomycetes > Mycobacteriales > Pseudonocardiaceae > Prauserella_B > Prauserella_B muralis. The sequence continues at coordinate 145,053 of NZ_MASW01000001.1, read as the reverse complement.
CGCCGCTGACGACGGAGGCGTCGATGACCGAGGCGAGCGTGTCGGTCGACGACCTTTCGAAGACGCCGAACAAGATGACCACCACGGTCGCGATGGACTTCGGCCGGATCTCGCTCGACTCCGACCTGGTCCTGTACGTGTTCGGCACGCCGGGCCAGCACCGGTTCTGGTTCATGTGGGACGACCTCGCCTACGGCGCGATCGGTGCCGTGGTGCTCGTGGACACGCGGCGGCTCGCCGACGCGTTCCCCTCGATCGACTTCTTCGAGAACCGCAAGCTGCCCTACATCGTGGCGATCAACTGCTTCGACCGGCTGCTGCACCACCAGATCGAGGACGTGCGCCACGCGCTGACCATCTCGCCGTCCGTGCCGATCATGGCGTGCGACGCGCGGGACAGGGAGTCGGCCAAGCAGGTGCTCATCTCGGTCGTCCAGCACGCGATCCAGCACGACACCGCGCTACAGGCCGGCTGACTCCCTGCGCCGCGGGCGTGAACCGGGCACGCGGACGGGGGACTTGCCTCGAAGCGGTTTGACCAGGCTAATAGTCTGACCGCTGAGACGGGCGGGTGCAGGCGAGGAGGGACAGTGACGGCTTCGGCCCAGCAGGGGAGTTTCGGGTGGCTCATCACCGACTTCGTGCGCAGGGTGCCGGGTGCCGCCCACGCTGTCGTCGTCTCGGCCGACGGGCTGCTCCTCGCCGGATCGGAAGGGCTGCCGAGGGAACGGGCCGAGCAGCTCTCCGCGGTGGCCTCCGGGCTCATCTCGCTGACACTGGGCGCCGCGCGCTGCTTCGAGGCGGGTGAGGTCAACCAGACGGTCGTCGAGATGGAGCGCGGCTACCTGTTCCTCATGTCCATCAGCGACGGGTCCTGCCTGGCCGTGCTGGCCGCACCCAACTCCGACATCGGCACCGTGGCGTACGAGATGACGCTGCTGGTGGACCGCGTCGGGCAGCAGCTGACCCCGGAGCTGCGCGCGCAGCTCCAGGGCGGCGTGCGCGGGTGACGCCGTGGATGCGTGGGAGGCCCTGAACCAGGGCACGGGCCGCGAGGCCTTCGACGCGCCCGACCGATTCGACCTCAGCAGCCTGACGGCGCTCACCCGCAGGAAACCGGCCTCGGTGCGGCAACCACCGCGGGCCCGCCCCGCCGAGGCGCCGCCGTCCGCGCGGCCCTCGCCGCCACCGCCATCACCGTCGCCGCCCTCGCCGCCGCGGGCGCCGAGGCACGCGGCCCCGCCGCCGGCCGAGCGGGCCCCCGCGCCGCGCCTCGCGTACCGGTCGCTGGTCCGGCCCTACGCGCGCACCGGCGGCAGGACCAGGCCCGGCCAGGACCTCAACCTGGAGTCGCTGGTGTCGACCACCGTGCTCGGCCGCCGTTACGTCGGTGCCGACACCACCGACCAGCGGTTCATCTGCGACCTGTGTGCCGACGTGCGCTCCATCGCCGAGATCGCCGCCTACGTGCGGCTGCCGCTCGGGGTGGTGAAGGTGATCGTCGGCGACCTCGCCGAGGCCGGCGCCGTGGAGATCCACCGGCCCGGTTTCGTGGTCTCCGACCGCTCCTCCCGCGACTTCATGGACCGGATCCTGGAGGGTCTGCGCGCCCTCTGACCGTGTGTTGGCCACCCGCGTCGCCATGCCGCGCCGAGCTAGTCCTCCACGAGGGCGGCCGACGTGATGCGGTGCAGCGGGTAGCGCTCGTTGTCGGAGCTCTCCAGGATGCCGCCGCCGACGCGCACCGGGGTCACCACACGCTGGCTGGCGGTGCCGTGGGCGTCGACGAAGCCGATCCAGACCTCGCGCTGCTCGCGGGTGGCCTGCGACAGCAGCGCCAGGGTCGCCGAGGTGTCGGCGCCGCCGCCCGCGGGCAGCCGCACCGTCGTGCCGCGGCGGGTGGTCGCCGCGCGGTCGCCCGCCCGCACGTGCGTGAGCACGGCGCGCAGCTGCTCGGCGCTGATCGCGGGCAGCCCGCCGGTCGCCGCCCTGGCCGGTGGTCTGCGAGCGGGGATGCGGCGCCCGCTCGGCCGCAGGTCCATGATCCGCCCGTCGGGTCCCTCGGCGGCCGGGGCGAACCCCGCGGCACGCAGACCGTCCAGCAGCTCGGCCAGCGGGTAGGGGCTCACGAGCACGGTCGGCGCGATCCGGCGCAGCTCGAACTCCCGCGCCACCTGGTTGCCGAGCACCTCGGCCACCAGCACCTCGTCGTCACAGCGCAGGAACGCCGCCGCGACCCCGCCGCGCAGCCGCCCGTGCCTGCGTGCCACGTCGTCGATCAGGTACTCCAGCGCTTGCGGAACGGGCGTCGCCGACCGGCTGCGGAACAGCTCCTGCAACTCGCCGGCCGTCCGCCCGGTGTCGAGCGCACGGCGTACCGACGCCTCGGTCACCCGGTAGACGGTGGCGTGCCCGGCCGACTCCACGTCGGCCACCGCCTCCACGTCGGCGGCGAGTTCGGGTTCGAGCGGCCCGGGCGCCACGACCGTGAGGTCGGCCTGCACCAGTACCTGGTCGACCGGCTGCGGCATCGCCTCGGCCATCGCGCTGGCCGCGCCGTGCGGGTCGTCGCCGAGCAGCGCGCCCGACGCCGACGTCAGCGCACCCAGGGCCACGACGCCGATCGCCGACGCCTCCGCCATGGCCCAGCGCACCATGTCGTCGCGCAGCCTGCCGCCGCGCCGGGGCGCGCGCCACGCCAGCAGCCGCACCAGCTCCTCGACGCCCTTGACCCCGGCACCGGACGGCAGCTCGGCGAGCGTGTCCAGGACCCTGCGGCGGGCCGCGGGCGCGAGTGGGCGGCGCAGGTCCTCCGACAGCGGCGCGAGCGTGCGGTCCCTGACGTCCTTCTGACCCGCCAGCCCGGGCAGGCGCGGCAGGTCGAGCCAGGACTGGGCGACCACCAGCCAGCGCCCGCTCGGCGGTGACGACAGCCACGAGTCGGTCAGCGTCGTCGGCACCCACTCCGGTGAGCTGTCCTCGCTCGCCGCGACCAGCCCGGCCCCGAACGCCAGTTCGGCGAGCAGCGTCACGCGGGTGTCGTCGGCGTCCAGTTCGCGGCCGAGGCGGCGCACCTCGCGCACGCCGAGCCCGCCCGACTTCAGCACCGGCGACGGCTGCGCCGACCACAGTCGCAGCAGCGCCTCCAGCCGGCGCAGGAACTCCATGGCCTCGCCGGCGGCCGTGGCGTCCACGGTGGACTGCTGGTGCGGGTTGGTGGGCAGCTCGGGCTCGCTCAGGTGCTCCGGCGGGTGCACGTGGCCGCCGCGCAACGCGAGGCCCAGCTGCTGCGGCAGCTCGACCGTCTGGTCGTCCCTGCGCAGCAGCAGCCCGCGTGCGAGCAGCCTCTGCACCGGCGTGCTTGCCGAGGCCAGGGTCACGGCGGCCGCGGCGTCGCGGGTGCGCCCGATCGGCGGGCCCGCGGCCAGCGTGCCCAGCAGCGCCCGCTCGTCCTCGCCTGCCTCGGCCAGCGCCGCATCGAGGTCCTTCTCGTCCAGCCCGGGCGCGGGGGCGCCGAGCCCGGCCGGATAGGGCCCGAACACCTCGCGGGCGCCGGGCGCGACGCTCAGCGCGTCGTCCTCGCCCCAGGCCAGCGCGAGGCCGCGCAGGCGGTCGAGCTGCTCGGGCAGGTCGGCACCCAGCAGGCCCGCGATGCGCTGCCTGCCGACCGGCTCGGTGTCGGCGCCTGCCACCAGCAGCGCCTCCAGGACGGCGAGGGTGGCGGTGTCGAGGTTCTCGCAGGCCCGTGCGATCGAGCCCGCCGTGCCCGCCCTGGTGGCGAGCACGCCGGAGTCGGCGGGCGGAGGGGTGGCGAGGTCACGCCGGGCGCGCAGCAGCTCCGTCAGCAGGTCGTCGGAAGCCGAGCGCAGCCAGTCCGCGAGAGAGGTGGCGGCCATCGTGACCACGATATCCGGCGCTTCCGGGCATCCGGCAGACTGTACGCACCCATGGTCTGCAGTTGTGGAGGACGACGTGGCGAAGGCCGACAAGCGGAAGCGCAACCGGATCGACCCGAACTGGCCCGAGGTGCCCGCAGGTGAGCATCCCGTCTCGGAGCTGGCGGCGGATCGGCAGGGAGCCCTGTCTCCGTTCGGCGACGTGACGTTCCCGCTCGAGACCGTGCCCTACGAGCACCCCGAGACGGAGATCAACAAGAACCCGTAGGGGTTACCGGCCAGTTCCAATCCTGGTCGTGGGTGGCCCTCGTCACGGGGCTAGTGTTCGACCCGTATCCAGCTGATCTCGATGCGGGGGTAGTCCAGATGCCCGTTCCCGGTCCCGGTTACTCGATCACCGTGCGGCTCGAGGCGCCGCCGTCGGCGAGCGCGGCCGGTGATCTCACCACCGCCGTCGGCCGGGTGGGCGGCGTGCTCACCGCGTTCGACGTGGTCGAGTCGCACGCGGACGCCATCGTGGTGGACATCACCGCCAACGTGCTGTCCGCCGATCACGCCGAGGACATCACGAGCGAGCTCGACTCGCTGCCCGGCGTGCACGTGCGCAAGGTGTCCGACCGCACCTTCCTGATGCACCTCGGCGGCAAGCTGGAGGTGTCCCCCAAGGTCAACCTCCGCAACCGCGACGACCTCTCCCGCGCCTACACGCCGGGCGTCGCGCGGGTGTGCCAGGCCATCGCGGCCAACCCCGAGGACGCGCGCAGGCTGACCATCAAACGCAACACGGTCGCCGTGGTCACCGACGGGTCGGCGGTGCTGGGGCTGGGCAACATCGGCCCGGCGGCCGCGCTGCCGGTGATGGAGGGCAAGGCGGCGCTGTTCAAGAAGTTCGCGGGCGTCGACGCGTGGCCCGTGTGCCTGGACACGCAGGACACCGAGGAGATCATCCGCACGGTGCGGGCACTCGCGCCCGTCTACGCGGGCATCAACCTGGAGGACATCGCCGCGCCTCGGTGCTTCGAGATCGAGGCGCGGCTGCGGGAACAGCTGGACATCCCCGTCTTCCACGACGACCAGCACGGCACGGCGATCGTCGTGGTCGCCGCGCTGCGCAACGCGCTGCGAGTGGTACGCAAGCCCATCGAGAACTGCAAGATCGTGGTCAGCGGTGTCGGAGCGGCGGGCTCGGCCATCATCCGCCTGCTGCTGCGCAAGTCGCCCGGCGACATCGTGGCGGTCGACATCGACGGCGTGGTCCACCCCGGCCGCGAGGACATGGACGACAACCTGCGCTGGGTGGCCGAGCACACCAACAGGGACAAGGCCACCGGCACGCTGCACGACGCGCTCGTCGGCGCGGACGTCTTCATCGGCGTCTCCGCGCCCAACCTCTTCGGCGCCGAGCAGGTCGCCACGATGGCCGACGACGCCGTCGTCTTCGCGCTGGCCAACCCGGACCCGGAGATCGATCCGCTCGAGGCCCAGCAGCACGCGGCGGTGGTCGCCACCGGGCGCAGCGACTACCCGAACCAGATCAACAACGTGCTCGCCTTCCCCGGCGTGTTCCGTGGCCTGCTCGACGCGCACGCCCACCACATCGACGACGAGATGCTGCTTGCGGCGGCCAACGCCATCGCCGACGTGGTGGACGACCGGCTCAACGCCTCGTTCATCGTGCCGAGCGTCTTCGACGCGGCGGTGGCTCCCGCCGTCGCCGAGGCCGTCCGAGCCGCCGCACGCAGGGAAGAAGTAGCCTCGACGGCGTGAGCGACAACACAGCCGAGAGCGGCGGCGACGCGCGGGCAGCGACCGCCCACCCGAACGACCGTGTCGCGCCTTCTCAGACGACGACGGCACTGAGCCACGTCGACGAATCGGGTGCGGCCCGCATGGTCGACGTCTCCGCCAAGGACGTCACGGCACGCACGGCCGTGGCCACCGGCACGCTGCGCACCACCGGGGAGGTCATCGGGCTGCTGTCGGCCAACGGCCTGCCGAAGGGCGACGCGCTGGCCACCGCGCGGATCGCCGGGGTGATGGGCGCCAAGCGCACCTCGGAGCTGATCCCGCTGTGCCACCAGATCGCGCTGACCAAGGTGGACGTCGGATTCGAACTGGGCTCCGACAGCGTGCGCATCGAGGCCACCGCGCGCACCAGCGACCGCACGGGCGTCGAGATGGAGGCGCTGACGGCCGTGGCGGTCGCCGGGCTCACCCTGCACGACATGATCAAGGCGGTGGACCCGGCCGCCACGCTCGACGGTGTCCGGCTGGAGGCCAAGGACGGCGGCAAGACGGGTCGCTGGCGCCGGGAGGAGAACGCATGACACGCACGGCCAGGGTGATCGTGGCGTCCAACCGGGCCGCCGCGGGCGTGTACGCCGACCAGACGGGCCCGGTCATCGCCAAGTGGCTCACCGAGCGCTCCTACGACGTGCCGGAGCCCCTCGTGGTCAGCGACGGCGAGCCGGTGGCACAGGCGCTGCGCGACTGCCTCGCCGAGGACGTCGACGTCGTCATCACCACGGGCGGCACGGGGATCTCCCCGACGGACCGCACGCCGGAGGCCACGCGGCCGCTGCTGGACTTCGAACTGCCGGGGCTGGCCGACGCCGTGCGTGCCGCGGGGCAGGACACGGTGCCCACGGCGATGCTCTCGCGGGGGATCGCCGGGGTCGCGGGCGGCACGCTGGTGGTCAACCTGCCCGGTTCGCGCGGCGGCGTCAACGATGGCCTCGACGTGCTCGCGGACGTGCTGGACCACGCCGTCGACCAGCTGGCGGGCGGTGACCATCCCCGGCACGGCGGGCAGCCACAGCACGCCGAGGAGCCGCAGGACGCCGCGAGCAGCACACCGGCGAGGGTTGCGCTGGCCCAGGTGACGGAGACGGCCCTTTCCGTCGAGGAACACGCCCGGCTGGTCCGCGACGCCGGAGCGGGCGCCGTGGTGACGTTCGGGGGCGTGGTGCGCGACCACGATGACGGGCGCTCGGTGACGTCGCTGTACTACGAGGGCCACCCGACGGCAGGGGACGTGCTCGCCCGGGTGGTGGCCGAGGTCGCGGCGCACCGGGCAGGACTGCGCGCGGTGGCGGTGAGCCACCGGCTCGGCGCGCTCGAGATCGGGGATGTGGCGCTCGCCTGTGCCGTGGCGGCCGACCACCGTGCCGAGGCGTTCGCCGCGTGTGCGGAGCTGGTGGACGAGATCAAGGCCCGGCTGCCGGTCTGGAAGCACCAGCACTTCGCCGACGGCACCGACGAGTGGGTCAACTCGCCCTGACCAGCCTGCGTGACCGGCAGCGGCCGCGGTGCCGCTCCGGCTGCCCGCGTGCGGGCTCCTCAACGGCGAAGACCCCACCGTCCGGGGGACACGGTGGGGTCTTCTGCGCCGGCCGTTCAGCCGGCGCCCGCGCCGTTGAGGGACGTGACCCTTCGGGACAGGGTCACTCGCGTCACTTGGTGGCGAGCTTCTGGCCCACCACGATGTAGTCGGGGTTCGAGATGAAGCCCTTGTTCAGCTCCACCAGCTTGGTGTAGCCGCCCTTGACGCCCTTCTCCTTGGCGATCTTGGAGAGGGTGTCGCCGGACTTGACGGTGTAGTCGCCCTTCGGGTTCGACTTGGCCACACCGGTCACGACCGGAGCCGGGGCGGGAGCCTCGTAGGAGGACGCCGAGCTGGTCTCCTCGGCGGAGCTGCTGGTCTCGGCGGAGCCACCGGTGTTGTAGCCCGAGTAGCTGCCGGACGAACCGGCCTGGGCGCCGCACACCGGCCACGCGCCGATGCCCTGGCCGTCCAGGACGCGCTCGGCCACGGCGATCTGCTGCTCGCGGGAGGCGTTGGCCGGGTTGCCGGAGCCGCCGTAGGCCTCCCAGGTGCTCTGGGAGAACTGCAGGCCGCCGTAGTAGCCGTTACCGGTGTTGATGCTCCAGTTGCCGCCGCTCTCGCACTGGGCAATGGCGTCCCAGTTGACGCTGTCGGCCTGCGCGGGGGTCGCAGCGATCGACAGCGGGGCACCCACCGCCAGGCCCGCGACAGCCACGCGAGCCAGGTGACGGGACGCAGCGGAGGTCTTACGGTGCTTGCCTCGATAAGCCATTTTCGACTCGGTCTCGTTCTTCCGCGCCTCCGTGCAGCGAGGCAGGCCGCAAGGACCTGGCCGGCTCTGCAAGCCGGCTCCCTTCGCCGTCAGGCTCCGTTCCCTCTCGTCCCAGTCCGGAAGTTCTTTCGCTCGGGGTTCGGGTCGGGATCCCGCCGGACTGGGCTCGGCGCAACGGGATCCCGGTCTTGCTCTGGTCGGTCGGGGCCAACCGAGAAGCGACGGTACGTAACGACGAGCGTGATCGGAAATTATTGCGACCGTGACCTAGATCACAGTAACAGCACGCAACCTCGAACGATTTCGCAGTTTTCGCTGGTCAGCGAGCCGTTACCCGGCCGTTTCCTACTCGAGATATTTCACCGTAAGTGAGGCCTGTGTCACGTGGTTTTGGCGCTTCTGCTCCGTTCGTGACGACCACTTTGCGCTACCGCGTCGCGCGGAGAAAGCCCGCGAGACCCGACAGGTCGTCGGTGTTGATGTGGTCCACGTCCGCCTCGACGAGAGCCTTCCAGAGCGCCGTGCGGGCCGGGCCGGGGGTGTCCGGCGTCGCCCAGAAGCGGACCCGCTGACCGGCCGCGTGAGCGGCCCGCACGATCTCGCGCAGGCGGGCTCGCTCCCCGGCCGGGAAGGGCCCTTCGCCGGTCCAGGTGAACAACCGGGTCCAGTTGTCCGACACGAGCGGCGTCAGCCGTGCGTCCGAGCCGGGGCCAAGGTCGCTGGTGTCGACGATGCGGCCGTCGTAGAACGCCAGCCGGTACCGCTGGGCGGCCAGCACGGCCCTCGGCCGGTTGCCCGACAGCACCACCGTGACGGCGCGCTGCTTCACCTTGCCCCGCGCGTAGCCGCTGAACAGGAACGAGTACCTCGGCATGCGCAGCAGCCCGTCCAGCGCCGCGTACGTGCTCTCCGCGTCGCTCTTGATGTCCACGAGCAGCTGGAAGGCGGTCCGGCGGGGGTAGACGTGGCCGTGGTTGGCCAGCACGCGCTGCCGCAGCGGCTCCAGGTACAGCGCCTGCAGCGTGCGCCCGGGGGTGAGGTCCTCCGGGTCGTGCCCGACGAGCAGTTCGCCGTCCACGAGGTGGATGTCGGCCTCGACGCTCGTGAAGCCCTCGGCGAGCGCGTCATGCAGCGGGCGTGGGTGCTCATAGTCGTTGTGGGCGTGGGCGCGCGCGAGTGGCTGGAGCGTGCCCTCGAGGCGGCCGTGGGCCGAGGCCGGGGCGGTGACCAGGCCGACGAGAGTCAGGATCGCGATCAGGGTGGCCACAACGCGGCGGGAGAGCAGCATGGCGGCCAGCGTCGGCGTGGTGAGGGGCCACCAGGTGAACAGCTGCCCGCCAGGCGGTCAACAACGAACGAAAATCACTCTTGTCCGTTTCGGATGCCAATACCCGCGGGAGAAGTTCAGCCGCCCGCGAACGGCGGGAGCACGTCGAGCTCGCCTCCGTCGGGCAGTTGCCGCGTGACATCGCGCACGGCGATGCCGTCCAGCAGGAAACTCGCGGCGTCCAGAATGCGGGGAAGCTCGTCCGGATGCAGCTCGCGCAGCCGCTCCACCGCGTCGGCCACCGTCGCGCCGGCGGGCAGCCGCAGCACTTCCTCGTCCACGCCACTCGCCGCGCGCGCCGACGCGAAGTAGCGCACGAGCACGGTGGTCTCGTGTTCCTGGCCCTGGGTGACCGACACCGGTCCCGGTGACACCGAGCCCAATGCTCAGCCTCCGATCGCGCTCATCGGCCGGATCGGCTGTGCGAAGCCGGCCTCGTTGATCTCGTGGCCCGCGAGCTTGCCCCACATGGTCGCCCGCCAGGTGTTCGCGATGTCCTCGTCGCTGCCGCCGCCGCGCAGCAGGGCGCGCAGATCGGTCTCCTCGGTGCTGAACAGGCACGAGCGGATCGCGCCGTCGGCGGTGAGCCGGGTGCGCTCGCACGCGGCACAGAACGGCCGCGTCACCGACCCGATGACGCCCACCTCGCCGGGGCCGCCGTCGACCAGCCAGCGCTCGGCGGGTGCGCCACCGCGCTTCGCGGGGCTCGGCGTCAGCGTGAACTCCGTGCCGAGCAGGTCGAGGATCTCGTCGGCGGTGATCATCTCCGCGCGGTTCCAGCCGTGCTGGGCATCGAGCGGCATCTGCTCGATGAACCGCAGGTGGTAGCCGTTGTCGAGCGCGAACCGCAGCAACGCCGTCGCCTCGTGCTCGTTGACGCCCCTGATCAGCACCGCGTTGATCTTCACGGGCTCCAGGCCCGCGTCCTTGGCCGCCGCGAGGGCGTCGAGCACGTGGCGCAGCCGGTCGCGCCGGGTGATCCGCTCGAACGTCCGCCGGTCCACCGAGTCCAGTGACACGTTGATCCGGTCGAGCCCCGCCTCGGCGAACGCGGCGGCCCGCTTGGCGAAGCCGATGCCGTTGGTGGTCATCGACAGCCGGGGCCTCGGCCGCAGCTGCGCCATGCGCGCCACCAGGTTCTCCAGTCCGGGGCGCAGCAACGGCTCCCCGCCGGTCAGCCGGATGTCGGTGACCCCGAGCAGTTCGACGGCGATGCGCAGGAGCCGGACCAGTTCGTCGTCGGTGAGCACCTGCTCGCCCGGCATCCAGTCGAGTCCCTCGGCGGGCATACAGTACGTACAGCGCAGGTTGCACTTGTCCGTCAGCGAGACCCTCAGGTCGGTGGCCACCCGGCCGAAGGTGTCGATGAGGGCAGGATTGTCCGGGCGCGGCGCACTGGGCGTGTCGCGAGCGCCGGGCACCCGCGGGGTGCCGAGATCTACCGCTGTCATCTTCTCCAGACTAGTGCGGGAACCGGCTCACCTGTGAGCGTCGAAACGGACAAAGATCGGCTCGATGGATGGCCTTTCCGCAGTTGCGGCGATAATGTCCTCACCATGCCGCAGTTTCGGTTTTCGGAGGCGGCCCGGCTGCTGGGCGTCAGTGACGACACCGTGCGCCGCTGGGTCAGGGCCGGCCAGCTGGCGGCGGGCGAGGACGCCGCGGGACGCAAGGTGGTCGACGGCGCCGAGCTCGCCGCGTTCGCCCGCAGGCAGGCCGAGGAGTCGCCGGACCCCTCGGAGGTCGGCCGCTCGGCGCGCAACCGGTTCGTCGGGCTGGTCACCGACGTCGTCACCGACGCCGTCATGGCGAAGGTGGAGCTGCAGTGCGGTCCGCACCGCGTGGTATCGCTGATGAGCACCGAGGCCGTGCACGAGCTCGGGCTGCGTCCCGGCGTGCTGGCGGTGGCCGTCGTCAAGGCCACACAGGTCATTGTGGAAACCCCGGGAGGTAGCAGGTGAAGAAGGTGCTCGCGCTTGCGCTGGCCGCCGTGCTCACGGCGTCGGCGTGCGGCACGTCGTCCGGTGAGGGAGAGCGCACGCTGCGGGTGTTCGCGGCGGCGTCGCTCACCGAGGTGTTCGGGGCGCTGGAGCAGCGTTTCGAGGACGACCATCCCGGCGTCGACGTGCAGCTGAACCTCGCGGGCTCCTCACGGCTGGCTCAGCAGATCAACGAGGGCGCACCCGCCGACGTGTTCGCCGCGGCCGACGAGGCGAGCATGGGCATCGTCCGGCAGACCGGCGCCCTGACCGGCGACCCGATGATCTTCGCGTACAACCGCATGACCATCGCGGTGCAGCCGGGCAACCCCAAGAACATCAACTACTTCACCGACCTGCAGCGGCCCGACCTGACCGTCGTCGTGTGCGCGCCGCAGGTGCCGTGCGGTGCCGCCACGCAGAAGCTGCAGCAGAACACCGGCGTCGTGCTGAACCCGGTGAGCGAGGAGCAGGACGTCAAGGCGGTGCTCAACAAGGTCGCGATGGGCGAGGCCGACGCGGGCATGGTCTACCACAGCGACGTGGTCTCCGCCGCCGGCAAGGTCGAGGGCATCGAGTTCGCCCGGTCGTCGGGCGCGATCAACCGCTACCCGATCGCCGTGCTCGCCGAGACCGGGCAGCCGGATCTCGCGGGGGCGTTCCGTGACCTCGTGTTCAGCGAGACGGGCAAGGCCGAACTGCGCAAGGCGGGCTTTGGCACGCGGTGACCTGGCCTGCCGGCGCCGCGCGGTCGGCCAGGCGTGGGTGCTGTGGATCCCGGCCGGGCTGGCGCTGGCGCTCGTGGTGCTGCCCGTGGCCGGGCTGCTGGTGCGCACCGACTACGCGCGCCTGCCCGCGCTGCTCACCTCCAGCGCGTCGCTGAACGCGCTGCGGCTCTCGCTCGTCACCGCCGGTGCGTCCACAGTGGCGTGTGTGCTGCTCGGCGTGCCGCTGGCGGTGGTGCTCGCCAGGGCGACGGGCCGGGGAGTGCGGGTGCTGCGGGCGGTGGTGCTGCTGCCGCTGGTGCTCCCGCCGGTGGTCGGCGGCCTGGCCCTGCTCTTCCTGTTCGGCAGCAACGGCTTTCTCGGCAGGCTGCTCGCCGAGGTCGCCGACGTGCGGATCACCTTCACCACGGCGGCCGTGGTGCTTGCGCAGACGTTCGTCGCGATGCCGTTTCTCGTCGTCAGCCTCGAGGGCGCGCTGCGCGGCGCAGGCGACCGCTACGAGCAGGTGGCCGCGACCCTCGGGGCACGCCCGTGGACGGTGTTCCGCAGGGTCACGCTGCCGCTGCTGCTGCCCGCGCTCGGATCGGGAGCGGTGCTCAGCTTCGCGCGGGCCCTGGGCGAGTTCGGGGCGACCATCACGTTCGCGGGCAGCCTGGAGGGCGTCACCCGCACTCTGCCGCTGGAGGTCTACAACCAGGCCGAGGCCGACGTGGACAGCGCGGTGGCGCTCGCACTCCTGCTCATCGTCGTCGCCGTGGTCGTCATCGCCGTGGCCCGGCCGAAGGCAGTGGAGGGGCGGACGTGACCCTGCGTGCCGAGCTGGAGCTGAGCCGGGGCGAGTTCGCCCTGTCCACGACCTTCGACGTGCCCGCGGGGACGGTGCTGGCGCTGCTGGGGCCCAACGGCTCCGGCAAGTCCACCGTGCTCGGCTGCCTGGCCGGCCTGCTGCGGCCGGACCGGGGGGCCGTGACGCTCGGTGGGCGCGCACTCACTCGCACACCCCGGGTCGACGTCCCGCCGCACCGGCGCGGTGTCGGCCTGCTTGCCCAGGACCCGCTGCTGTTTCCGCACCTGTCCGTGCTGGACAACGTGGCGTTCGCGCCGCGCTCACGTGGCACGTCGCGGAGCCGCTCGCGCGAGCTTGCCCGGCACTGGCTGTCCGAAGTGGATGCCGCCGAGTTCGCCGAGCGCAGGCCCGCGCAGCTCTCCGGTGGCCAGGCGCAACGCGTGGCACTGGCCCGCGCGCTCGCGGGCGAACCGGAGCTGCTGTTGCTCGACGAGCCGCTCGCCGCGCTGGACGTCGACGCCGCACCCGCCATCCGGGGCCTGCTGCGCAGGGTGCTGCGAGCCGCCGGTGCCCGTTCGGCGAGGGCGACCGTGCTGGTCACCCACGACCCGCTCGACGCGCTGGCCCTCGCCGACCACGTCGTGGTCCTCGCCGACGGCGGGATCGTCGAGCGCGGCGTCACCAGGGACGTGCTCGCCGCGCCCCGCACCGCGTTCACCGCTCGCATCGCCGGGCTCAACCTGGTCACGGGCACGGCCGAGGGCGGCGCGCTGCGGACGGCCTCGGGCGGGGTGGTCAGCGGCGTTCCCGCGCCCGACGTGGTCGACGGCGGGCCCGCCGTCGCCGTGTTCTCCCCCGGTTCGGTGGCGGTGTACCCGGGGGACGCCGCACCCGCTGGCAGCCCGCGCAACTCGGCGACGGGTGTGGTCGCGGCGCTGGAGCCGCACGGACCCGTGGTGCGGCTGCGCACCGAGGACGGTGACGACTGGGCCGACGGGGTGGCCGCCGACCTGACCCCCGCCGCGGTGGCCGAGCTGGCGCTGGAGCCGGGCACGCCGGTGTGGCTGTCGGTCAAGGCCGCCGCGGTGGCCATCCATCCGGTCGGTGACGAAATAGGGTGAGGACCATGAGCGATGACCAGCGGTGGAACTACCTGACCGACATGGACGGTGTGCTGGTGCACGAGCAGCACCTCATACCCGGCGCGGACGAGTTCCTTGCCGAGTTGCGTGCGAACGGCGCCCGCTTCCTCGTGCTGACCAACAACTCGATCTACACGCCCCGCGACCTGCGGGCACGGCTGCTGCGCACCGGCCTCGACGTGCCCGAGGAGTCGATCTGGACGTCGGCGCTGGCCACCGCGAAGTTCCTGCACGACCAGCGGCCGGGCGGCTCGGCGTTCGTCATCGGCGAGGCCGGGCTGACCACCGCGTTGCACGAGGCGGGCTACGTGCTCACCGACACCGACCCGGACTACGTCGTGCTCGGCGAGACCCGCACCTACAGCTTCACCGCCATCACGAGGGCGATCCGGCTGATCGAGGCAGGCGCGCGGTTCATCGCCACCAACCCCGACCCCACCGGTCCGAGCAGGGAGGGCGTGCTGCCCGCCACCGGGTCGATCGCCGCGCTGATCGAGCGCGCCACCGGGCGCTCGCCGTACTACGTGGGCAAGCCGAACCCGCTGATGATGCGCTCGGCGCTGCGGGCGCTGGGTGCGCATTCCGAGCACACGCTGATGATCGGCGACCGGATGGACACCGACGTGCACTCGGGGATCGAGGCGGGGCTGCAGACGGTCCTGGTCCTGTCCGGCATCTCCACCCGGGAGTCCGCCGAGCGCTACCCGTTCCGGCCGACCCTGGTGGTGGACTCCATCGCCGACCTCGTGGGGCGCACGAAGGACCCGTTCGGGGCGGCCTGATCACGGGCGCGCCCGGCGCGGGGCCTATCGTCGCAGGGGTGAAGGAGGACCCTACGTTCGTCGTCGGTGACGTGCACGGTCACCGCGACGAGCTGGCCGAGGCTCTGCGTGAGCACGGCCTTGTCGACGCCGCCGACGACTGGTCGGGCGGCTCGGCACACCTGTGGTTCCTCGGCGACTTCGTGGACCGCGGACCGCAGGGCGTGGCCGCCATCGACCTCGTCCGCAAGCTGCAACGGCAGGCACCGGAGGACGGCGGCGCCGTGGAGAGCCTGCTCGGCAACCACGAGATCCTGCTACTGGGCATGTACCACTTCGGCGACACTCCGGTGCCGTCGGACTTCGGTCCGCGCAGCTTCGCGCGCAGCTGGGAGATCAACGGCGGGCAGCTCGCCGACCAGGACGACCTCACCGACGAGCACGTCGAGTGGCTGACGTCACGGCCGGTGGCCGCCGTCGCCGCCGATCACCTGTTGCTGCATTCGGACACCCTCGAGTATCTCGAGTGGGGCGAGACGGTCGAGGAGATCAACACCGCCGTGCGCGAGGTGCTCGAGGGCCACGACCTTGAGCAGTGGTGGGACGTGTGGCGCCGGATGACCACGCGGTATGCGTTCCGGGGCCCGCACGGGCAGGCCGCGGCCGACATCCTGCTGGAGCACCTCGGTGGCGAGTGCGTGGTGCACGGGCACAGCGTCATCGCCGATCAGCTGGGCATCCAGCCTTCGCAGATCGAGGCGCCGTACCTCTACGCGGGCGGCAAGGCGCTCGGCATCGACGGCGGTCTCTTCGTCGGTGGCCCCTGCCTGGTGGTCCCGCTGCCCTGGGAGCCCGAGGACTGACCGCGCTCAGGCGTCCTTGACGACGGTGCGGACCGTGTCGCCGAGCGGGGTGGTCGGGCGGCCGATGAGGTCCCGCAGCTCGCCGGTCGTCCCGGCGAGCGTACCCTCGGCGGTGTTGCGGTCCAGCGCGACGATGGTCTCGACGGCCTGCTCCGGCAGCCCCGCGGCGTCGAGGATGGCCTTGTGCTCCTCCGGGCTCACGTCGCGGTAGCGGACCTCCGTGCCGGTGGCGGCGGAGATCTCGGCGGCCAGGTCGGCGTAGCTCCAGGCCACGTCGCCGGACAGCTCGTAGGTCCTGCCCTCGTGACCCTCGCCGGTGAGCACGGCCACCGCGCCCGCGGCGTAGTCGGCCCTGGTGGCGCTCGCGACCCGGCCGTCGCCGGCGCTGCCGACGTAGCTGCCGGTCTGCGCGGCCTGGGCGATGCCCTGCGCGTAGTTCTCGGTGTACCAGTTGTTGCGCAGGATCGTGAACGGCAGCCCGGAGGCGCGGATGGCCTCCTCGGTGGTCTTGTGCTCGGGCGCGAGGACGAGCGAGGTCGTGTCGGCCTTCGGTGCGCTCGTGTACACCAGGTGCCGGGCCCCGGCCTGTGCGGCGGCCTGGATCGCGGCCGTGTGCTGGGGCACGCGCCTGCCCACCTCGCTGCCCGAGATCAGCAGCACCTTCTCGGCGCCGGCGAACGCGGCCGCCAGCGTCTCCGGCCGGTCGTAGTCGGCCTCCCGGACCGGCACGCCCAGGTCGGCGGCCTTCTCCGGGGTGCGCACGGCGGCCACGATCCGGTCCGCGGGCAGCACGCTCTTCAGCCCCTCGACGACGAGCCTGCCGAGCCCGCCGTTCGCACCCGTTACGACGATCATGTTCGTTCACTCCTTCGCGGTCGGAAACTACCCTTGGATCCTGTACTAACTTTTCGAAAGTGCCAACCAGGAGTTAGTACAGTCACACCGCACGGTGCTGTGCGCGAGGTACCGTGAGGGGTATGGATGAGCTCGACCAGCTGGTTCCGGACGTGTTCGCCCGTGACTGCGCCTCGCGTCCTGTGCTGGAGCACGTGGCCGGGCGCTGGGCCATCCTCGCGCTCGCCGCCCTGCGTGAGGGCACGTTCCGGTTCAACGCCCTGCGCCGCCGGGTCGACGGCGTCAGCGAGAAGATGCTGGCGCAGACGTTGCAGACGCTGGAACGCGACGGGTTCGTGCACCGCAGGGCGGAGCCGACGATTCCGCCGAAGGTCGAGTACAGCCTCACCCCGCTCGGCGAGGAGACCGCCGACAAGCTCGCCGACCTCATCGAGTTCGTCGAGGCACGGCTGCCGGACGTCCTGGCAGCCAGGCAGGCCTACGACGAGGCCAGGGCCGCCCACGCCTAGCCCCGCCGGCGAGCCCAAGGTCACCGTGGGTACACCCCAGGTGCCCACGGTGACCTTGGGCGCGGCGCGTGGTCAGATGTCGCTGCGCTGGTGGTCGGGCACGGGCACGATCTCGCGGCCGAGCGGCACCAGCGCCACCGGCACCAGCTTGAAGTTCCCGAGACCCAGCGGGATGCCGATGATCGTGATGCACAGCAGCGCACCCGTCACGAGATGCGCGAGCGCGAGCCACCAGCCCGCGAAGACGATCCACAGGACGTTGCCGACCAGCGAGGGCGCCCCGGCGTCGCGCCGGTCGGTGAGCGTGCGCCCGAACGGCCACAGCGCGTAGTTCGCGATGCGGAACGAGGCGATGCCGAACGGGATCGTGATGATCAGGATGCAGCAGACGATCCCCGCGAGCAGGTAGCCGAGCGCCAGCCAGAAACCCGACAGCACCAGCCAGAGGACGTTCAGCAGCGGTCTCATGGCTCCATTGTCCCGGCTCAGACGCGCAGTGTGCCGTCCACGACGGTCACCGCGCCGCCGGAGAGGGTGACGCGCTCGCCGTCCAGCCGCAGGTGCACGATGCCACCCCTGGCCGAGGCCTGTTCGGCGGTCAGTGCGTCGCGGCCGAGCCTGCGCGCCCAGTAGGGGGCCAGCGTGCAGTGTGCCGAGCCGGTCACCGGGTCCTCGGGGATGCCCACCGCGGGCGCGAACACGCGGCTGACCACGTCGATCCCGGCCCGGTCGCCGGGTGCGGTGACGATCAGGCAGCGCGCGCCGAGCCCGGCGACGGCGTCGAGGTCGGGGCGCAGGGCGCGGACCTCGCCGCCGTCCCGCAGCACGGCGAGCAGGTCCGTTCCGCCGCGCAACACATGCTCGACCGTGGCACCCGGCAGCGCGGCGGCCACGTCCTCGGCCACGGGCGTGGGCGGGTCGGCGGGGAAGTCCATCGCGACCCGGCCGTCCTCGGCCCGGCAGTGCAGCACCCCCGAACGCGTGCCGAACGCCTGCTCGCCGCCCAGTACGTGGGCGGCGGCGAGCGTCGCGTGGCCGCACAGGTCCACCTCGGTCTCCGGAGTGAACCAGCGCAGCGGTTTCGGCTCCTCGGCCGTCACCACGAACGCCGTTTCGGAATGCCTGAGCTCGGCGGCCACGGCCTGCATCCACGCCGCCTCCGCCGGGGTGTCGAGCAGCACGACACCCGCGGGATTGCCCCGGAAGGCCGAATCGGTGAACGCGTCGACGACGAACAGCCTCACGGGCCGAGCCTACTGGCTTCGCAGCCCTGTGCGCGTGTGCCGGCGCAGCTACGGGCCCCGCACCGCCGAGGGCGTGTACGGGGCCTCCGGTTCCGGCGCCAGCGTGCCGAGATCGATGCCGGGATCGTTGTCCGCCTCGGAGATGTCGGCCTCGACGCCGGGCGCGATGTACGGCGTGGCGGGAGGCCTCGGCTGCGGGACCATCGCGATGCTGTCGACGTGGTCGGCACGCCAGTCCCCGCCGGGCCCGCCGTCCGAGCCGCCCGCGGGCGCGGCCGGTCCGGCAACGGCGGCCTGCTCCGTGGAACGGACCTCCGGAGGCGCGCTGGGCGGCGGTGTGGTCGTGGCCCGGGGTTTCGGGCGCGACGTCGTGGCGGGCCGGGACGACGAGGCGCTGGACACCGTGGGAGCGGCGGGCTCGGGTCCCTCCGGCGGCGCCTCGGCCGCGGGCAGCAGGGTGATCGCCAGGGCGGTCGCGGGCACGACGGCCGCCAGGATCGCGAGTGAGATCCACCGTGTTCGCCTGCCCGGCCAGGAGCGCATGGTCGTCGTCGGCCTTTCCGTCGGTGAGCGGCCACGCCTGGGCGGCACCTGGCGCGCTGGGTCAACCTATCACCCGATCGGGTCACCGCCGCGCGTTCGTGGTGCTCGCGAGGGGCCTGCCCCCTCCATGTGCAGATGTCGGCGGGTGGACGGCGTTTCTAGACTCGGGTGAGCCGTCACCGCCGACGCCGAGGAGGGCCCACATGGCAGCGACGCCCGCTGTTCCCAGCTACTCGTCCGGCATCTCGCACACCCCGCTGCTCGGGGACACGATCGGTGACAACTTCGATCGCACGGTCGCTGCGTTCGGCGACCGGGACGCCCTCGTCGACCACGGCCGGGGCCTGCGCTGGACGTACCGGGAACTCGCGGCCGAGGTGGACGCGCTGGCGCTCGGCCTGCTGGAGCTCGGCATCGGCAAGGGCGACCGGGTCGGGATCTGGGCGCCCAACTGTCCGGAATGGACGCTCACGCAGTACGCGACCGCGAAGATCGGCGCGGTCCTGGTCAACATCAACCCCGCCTACCGCTCCCACGAGCTGGAGTACGTGCTCAACCAGGCGGGGATCACGCTGCTGATCGCGGCGCCGAAGTTCAAGACGTCCGACTACGCGGGCATGATCGACGAGGTGCGCCCGCGTTGCCAGGCGCTGGCGCACGTGGTGCTGATCGGCGGCGAGGACTGGACGAGCCTGCTGGAGCGCGGTCGCGGCGGCGACGCGGGCAGGCTGCGCGAGATCGGGCTCAGCCCCGACGACCCGATCAACATCCAGTACACGTCGGGCACCACGGGCTTTCCCAAGGGCGCGACGCTGTCGCACCACAACATCCTCAACAACGGGTTCTTCGTCGGTGAGCTGTGCGGCTACACCGAGGCCGACCGCATCTGCATCCCGGTGCCCTTCTACCACTGTTTCGGCATGGTCATGGGCAACCTCGCGGCGACGAGCCACGGCGCGTGCATGGTGATCCCGGCGCCGTCGTTCGAACCCAAGGCCACGCTGGAGGCGGTGCAGGCCGAGCGCTGCACGTCGCTGTACGGCGTCCCGACGATGTTCATCGCCGAGCTGGCCGAGCCGTCCTTCGGCTCCTTCGACCTTTCCTCGCTGCGCACGGGCATCATGGCGGGCTCGCCGTGCCCGGTCGAGGTGATGAAGCAGGTGATCGAGCGGATGGGCATGAGCGAGGTGGCGATCTGCTACGGCATGACGGAGACCTCGCCGGTGTCCACGCAGACCCGCGCCGACGACTCGATCGAGCGCCGCGTGTCGACGGTCGGCCGGGTCGGCCCGCACCTGGAGATCAAGGTCGTCGACCCGGAGACCGGGCTCACCGTGCCGCGTGGCACGCCGGGCGAGCTGTGCACGCGTGGGTACTCGGTGATGCTCGGCTACTGGGAGCAGCCCGACAAGACGGCCGAGGCCATCGACGCCGCCCGCTGGATGCACACGGGCGACCTCGCGGTGATGGACGACGAGGGCTACGTCAACATCACAGGGCGGATCAAGGACATGGTGATCCGCGGCGGCGAGAACATCTACCCGAGGGAGATCGAGGAGTTCCTCTACACTCACCCCGACATCCTCGACGCCCAGGTGGTCGGCGTGCCCGACGCGAAGTACGGCGAGGAGCTCATGGTGTGGGTGCGGATGCGCGAGGGCGCCGAGCCGCTCACGGCCGAGTCGCTGAGGGAGTTCTGCACCGGCAAGCTCGCCCACTACAAGATCCCGCGTTACGTGCACGTGGTGGACGAGTTCCCCATGACCGTCACCGGCAAGATCCGCAAGGTGGAGATGCGCGAGAAGTCCATCGACCTGCTGGGCCTCGGCGACACGGCAGCCCAGCGCCACGCCTAGCCCCAAGCTCCCCAATGCCACATTTGTTCCATCCAGTGGAGCTAATGCGGCATTCGCTCCATCCAGTGGAGCGAATGCCGCATTGGGGAGCTTTCAGCCGGCGCGAAGGGCTGCGGTGATCTGCTCGGTGCTCAGTGGCTGGGAGCTGATGTAGTACAGGACCGCGCCGGGTGGCAGTTCCGACTGCCAGTCCGGGTTGACGATGAGCTGCCCGTCGGCACGCACGGCGAGCATCGTCGCGCCGTGCTGCCTGCCGAGGGCCACGCGGCAGCTGTCGACCAGCACCGGGCCGAGCGACTCCGGCAGCGTCACCGAGTAGGTGTTCGCGCCGCCGTGCGTCATCAGCTCCGCGTAGACCTCCGTGATGCCCGGCGACTGCAGCTCCTCGGTGATCATGCGCGGCGTGTGCCACTGGACACAGTGGACGTGGTCGCCGAGGTAGCCGAGCAGCGACGCCCGCGCCATGTCCCGCAGCGCCACCACGGTGTGCGTTTCCGGGGCGACATGGTCGGCGGCGATCGTCACGGCGAGCGCCTCGTTGTCGTCCCTCGCGTCCACGAGGACGGCCTTGGCGCGGTGCACTCCCGCGCGCCGCAGCACGTCGTCGTCGGTGAGCTCGCCCCGCACGAAGTCGACCGGCTCCTCCGGCATCGGATGGTTCGGCGTCTCGTTCCACGCGCACAGCACCACGCGTTCGCCGCTCGTGCCGAGCAGCTCGCCGACGATGCGTTCCGTGCGGTCCGGGGTGTAGCCGATGAGGACGATGTGACCGGACGCGTCCACCGTGCCGGAACCCTGCATTCGCCGTCCTTTCGCCTGCTCCAGAACCGAAGCCATCTTGGTGAACACCGTGGTGAGGGTGACGATGCCGCCGATGATCACGTACGCGCCCACGACGTGGCCCGCCGCCGACTCCGGGAAGTAATCGCCGTAGCCGACCGTCGCCGCCGTCACGACGAAGTACCACCAGTAGTTGGCCGGCTGAACCAGCTCGCTGCCGTCGGGCTCGGCGAGCGTCATGAGCGGCCAGCTGGTGACGAAGACGAACACGATCACCACGACCGGCGTCACCCAGCTGCTCAGCACCGCGACGCGAGCCAGCAGCCGGGAGAGGAAGTAGGGCAACGCGTCCTCCCCGGGTAGGCGGCCTGCGATCACCCTAACCGGACATCTCGGATGTCAGCGTGGTGAGGTCCCGGCGGAGCGGCCGACCGTCCTGGGCGGACGGTCCCGACGGCGGCGCCGGGACCGTCCGCGCGAAGCGGTGGTCAGGCCGGCCTGCTCGCGGCGAAAGCCTTCTCGTCCTCCTTGCCGAAGGTCTCCTCCAGTTGCTCGGGGGAGTAGTCGAGGTCGATGTCGGCGACGTTCGCGCCCCGCGCCGACTCGATGGCGCCCAGCCTGCGCTGCGCACGGTCGGCCGCGT
This sequence comes from Prauserella muralis, assembly GCF_003202285.1. Taxonomy (GTDB): domain Bacteria; phylum Actinomycetota; class Actinomycetes; order Mycobacteriales; family Pseudonocardiaceae; genus Prauserella_B; species Prauserella_B muralis. The sequence goes on along the minus strand of NZ_MASW01000001.1, from coordinate 123,046 downwards.
ACTGCACGAACTCCTGGTTGTCGATGCCGAAGGGCATCTCGTCGAACTGGTCGTTGACCCACTCGATCATGCCGAGCGCGTGCGGCAGCAGCTCACCCATGCGCTGCTGCACGACGTCCCACAGCGAGTCGTCGGCGGCGACGTGCCTGCGGCAGGTGAACGTGCCCCACGCCATGTGCCTGCGCTCGTCGTCGCCGATGCGGCGCACCAGTTCCTGCATGCCCGGAAGGATGTCGCGGGAGGTGCACACGTTCTGCCACGCGTAGTACCCGGTGAGCGCCAGGCTGCCCTCGATGACGTGGTTGTAGGTGACGCTCGCGCGGATCTGGTTGGCCGGGCTCGGGTCGTGCTCGAGCACATGCAGCGACTCTGGCAGCTCCTCGTAGAACAGCTTGCGGTAGTGCGGGTTCTCCGCCACGTAGGAGTGCAGGTCCTCGGTCAGCCCGACGGCGTCCATCCAGCGGCGGAAGACCTCGGTGTGCTTGGCCTCCTCGAAGCAGAACTGGGTCAGATACATCTCGTCGGCGAGCCGCCCCTCGGCGGCCATGGCCTTCATGAACGGCTGGATGTCCTCGGTGACGGCCTCCTCGCCCGCGATGAACTGCGCGCACAGATACGTCGCCGAGCGCCGTTCCTCGTCGTTGAGCGACTCCCAGTCGGCGCGGTCGGAGCCGAAGTCGATGTCGGCCGGGTTCCAGAACTTGCGGTTGCCCTTGACGAACAGGCGCAGCGGGAACGAGTCCCAGTTCAGCCCTCCCCGGCGCAACGACTGGAAGCCCTCCCGGTGGTGCGGTTGTGCCATGGTGCCGGTCATTGCTCTCTCCTTCTGGTCACGGACGTTGTGGACGGCGGATGAGCGCGGCGAGCACCCCGCGGACGCTGTCCGCGGCCTCGCTCGGCGAGTGGGTCGGAAGCACGAGATGGCTGAGGGTGAGCCGCACCATGGTCTCGGCGGCGAACGCCGGGTCGGCCAGGTCCGGCACGCGTTCGCCGAGGTAGCTCTCGGCCGATTCGGTGGCCGCCCGCAGTATCGGCTCACCGCGCGTGGTGAGCAGGGGCAGCAGGTCCTCGCCGACGTCGGTGCCGAGTGCCGCGGCCACCAGCCGGTTCTCCCTGGCGTGCTCGATGGTGTACACGGTCGCGGCGTGGATGCCGGCGAGTACGTCGTCGGCGGCGTGCAGCCGCTGCTGCACGCCCTCGAGGAACTCCGCCGCCGTACGCAGTGCGACTGCCTGCACGAGGGCGGACTTGCTGCCGAACTCGTTGTAGACGGTCTGCCTGCTGACGCCGACCCGCTCGGCGACGTCGGCCATGCGCAGCCGCGCGTAGCCCTGACCTGGAAGCAGCTCCGCGGCCGCGTCCAGCAGTTCCTCGCGCAGCGATGCCCGCGCCCGTTCCGTGAAGCTCGTGATCTGCGCCACGTCCTCAGCTTGACACATGAGGAGTTGGTGTCAAGTCATTGGACGTCCGCCATATGGCTGTCAAGCCACGGCGGCCGGTTACCGTGGGCGCGTGGGGATCTGCATCGGTTTCGACCTGGACATGACGCTGATCGATCCGCGGCCCGGCATGATCGCGGCCATGGAGCAGCTGGCGGAGGAGAGCGGCTTCGCCCTCGACGGTGAGTACTTCGCCGCGCATCTCGGCCCGCCGCTCGATCACGTGCTCCGCGGGTTCGAGACACCGGAGGAACGCATCCCCGGGCTGGTCGCCCGGTTCCGCGAGATCTACCCCGACATCGTCGTTCCGCGCACGACCGCGCTGCCGGGAGCGGCGGCCGCCCTCGACGCCGTTCGCGACGAGGGCGGGACGATTCTCGTGGTCACCGGCAAGTACGAGCCCAACGCGGCGCTGCACGTGAAGTCACTCGACTTCGCCGTGGACACGCTCGTCGGCGACCTGTGGGCCACCGGGAAGGCGGCCGCGCTCAAGGAGCATGGGGCCGTGGTCTACGTCGGCGACTACACCGGGGACATGGAGGGCGCCCGCGCGGCGGACGCGCACGCGGTGGGCGTGGTCACCGGACCGTGCACGCGAGAGCAGCTCGTGGAGGCCGGCGCGCACGTGGTGCTCGACTCGCTGGCCGAGTTCCCGGCCTGGCTCGCGGCGTTCAGCCGCGGCGATGCTCCCTGACCAGGGAGATCAGGCCGAGACCCAGACCCAGCGGGGTCACCACCCCGGCGACGACCGACAGCCAGACCGGCAGGTCGGACAGCCCGGCGGCGAACATCACGAACACCGCCACCACCGCCAGCATGCCCACGGCGAACAAGGCGATGCCCACGCGCATCAGCGCGGGTGTCCGGCCCCTGGCCGGGGACTTGTCGCGGACGGCGTTCTCCATGCGCCCCATCTTAAGGCGGGCAATCGGCTTCTCCCTACCGTGTGTGGCGAGATACGCTTGATGGACGCGCGTCCTGGGTACGCACCTGGGGCGCGTTCGTCGTGCGAGGCCGGTGGGGGCGCCGGGCTCGCTGCCGCAGAGTGAAGGAACGGTGAGGGCAGTGCCGACCGGCAAGGTCAAGTGGTACGACGCGGACAAGGGGTTCGGCTTCGTCACGCAGGACGGCGGCGAGGACGTCTACATTCGCAAAGCCGCGCTACCGCAGGGCGTGGAGGCCCTCAAGGCCGGGCAACGGCTGGAGTTCGGCGTCGCCGACGGCAGGCGCGGCCCGCAGGCCCTTTCCGTCCGGCTGCTGGACCCCCCGCCGTCCGTCGCCGAGGCGCGCCGCCGTCCCGCCGAGGAACTGCACGGCCTCGTCGAGGACATGATCAAGCTGCTCGAGATGCGGGTGCAGCCCGACCTGCGCCGCGGCCGTTACCCCGATCGCAAGCACACCAAGCGGATCGCCGAGGTGATGCGCGCCGTCGCCAGGGACCTCGACCCCTGACGGGCGTTCAGCTCGCGTAGTCGATCCGGAGGGACCACACCCCGCGCACGACCAGCTGGGGCTGCCCGTTCTCGTCGAGAATCGGGTTGCCCCTGCTGTCGGCCGCGTACGCCGCGCCGAGCTGCTGGATCTCCACCACCACCAGCTGGTCGCGGGGAGAGCCGGGCGTGACGGTGTAGGCGTGCTGCGTGCCGTCGGTGAACACCTGCTGGCGCACCGGCTGCGGCCTGCCCTGGGCGTCGAGGTACTGGACGTTGAGCGCCCACGGTGTCTCGGACACGTCGGAGGGCAGCGACACCTGTACCGGCTTGCCGGGCCGCACCTTCAGCGACGCCGGTTTCCCGCCGCGCTCACAGGACTCGAGCAGGGCGTCGCAGTAGATCAGCGGATCGGCCCGGATGCTGTCGCCGTCGGCGAAGAACGTCACCTCGGGCGGACCCGGTGCCGAGCACCCCGCCAACGCCAGCGCGCCGCAGGCCAGCAGCGCCCCTACACGAGCTCGCATACCGCGCAGACTACGGTTCGGCCCGCGCTCCGGCGGGATCGGGGCGCAGCGGGCGGTCGCCGCCGAGCCCGGGAATCAGCGAGGTTCCCTTGCGCACCAGCCACGTCTGGGTCAGCCCGAGCGCGAGCAGGATCGAGACGACGAGGAAGCCGATCCAGTAGGTCGGCGGGAGCAGCAGGCCCACCGCGCCGCCGAACACCCACGCCAGCTGGAGCACGGTCTCCGAGCGCCCGAACGCCGACGCTCTCGACTCGTCCGGCAGGTCGTGCTGGATCACCGCGTCGAGGCTGTTCTTCGCGAGCGCGCTCGCGGTGGCGCCCACCAGGCCGACCACGGCCGCCGTCGGCAACCCGGCGAGCAGTGCGGCGAGCACCGTGGAGACCAGCGTGGCGCTCAGGCAGCCGAGCACCACCTGGTCCGGCTTGCCGAACTGCATGCGGGAGCCGAGCGCGTTGCCGAGGAACCCGCCCGCGCCCGCCGCGCCACCGATGATGCCCAGCATCAGCAGCTGCATGAACGGGCTGTAGCCGCCGCTCTCGGTCTGCGCTTTCACCGCGAACGCCGCGAACATCATCAGGAACCCGGTGAGCAGGCGGATCGAGCCGTTGCCCCACAGCGCGACCACGACATGCCTGCCCATCGGCTGCCGTTTCTTGCGGGCGGGCCGGTGGGCGGTCAGCGAGGCGGGCACCTCGCCCTCCGTGACCTCCACCCAGGACGGGATGCGCATCGCCTGCACCGCGCCGACGACACAGATCACCGCGGTGAACCACAGCGCACCCGCCGAGCCGACGAGCGAGTTGAACCCGGCGGCAACGGCACCGAACGCGCCGCCCGCCGCGAGGCCGAACACGGCCAGCCGCGCGTTGGTCTTCGACAGGGTGATCTCCGGCGGCAGCACCCTCGGCGTCACCGCCGCCTTGAGCACCATGAACGACTTGGAGAGCACCATCTTGCCCAGCGCGGCCGGGTAGAGCGCCCACGTCTCGAAGTTGAGCGCCATCAGCACGCACATCAGCGCCTGGCCGGCCGAGGCCACGCACATGGCGAGCCTGCGCCCTCGCTGGATGCGGTCGAGGGCGGGCCCGATCACCGGCGCGACGAGGGCGAACGGCGCGATGGTGATCAGCAGGTACAGCGCGACCCTGCCCCGGCTCTCGCCGCTGCTGGCCGCGAAGAACAGGGTGTTGGCCAGCGCGACGGCCATCGCGGCGTCGCTGGCGTAGTTGAGCATCACCGCGTAGGTCAGCGACGTGAGCCCGGACTTGTCGGCACCGTCGGCGCGCGCTGCCCTGCGGAAGGCGTCGACGGCCTGCCCGGACAGCTGGCGGCCCCGCAGTGCGGCGACGCGGGTGACCGTGAGCTTCTTCGGTAGCCGGGGCGCGCCCTGGCCGCCGCTGTCGAACCGGTGCTCGGCGCGGGTGCGCGCGTCGGCGTCCGGCCCGCCCGGCCCTCCCGTCTCGCCCGTCTCGCCGGAGGGGCGCGGCTGGCCTGGCGCGTAGCCGCCGGTGTCGTAGCGCTCGTAGGCGCCACGTTCGCGTTCGTCAGGCGGCGGCTGGTTCCACGGCCGCGGCCGAGGCGGCGGCGGGGGTGGGTACGGGCGTGCGCCCCTGGGCGGCGGGGGTGCCGAGGCCGAGGGCGGAACGTGCACCGCGCCGGTCGGGGCCTCGTCGGCGGTCGGGGCGGGTGCGGGCCGCTGGACCCTCGTCGGCCGCACGGGCGGCTCGGCGCGGGTGCGGTCCATCGGCGGCTGGCTCGCCCCAGGCTCGGGCGTCCATTTCCGCTTCCCCTTCCGACCCGAACGCATGACCCCAATCCTGCCGTATCCGGCACCACATCGTCCGGGTGATCACGCCATCCGGACGAACCTCACCCGGAACATCTTCGGCCACAGCTTTCCGGTGACGAGGAACTGGCCGTCCCGGCCTGTCGCCGCGATGCCGTTGAGCACGTCGGCGTTCTGCCGTTCGGCGGGATCGAGCAGGCCGGAGGCGTCGATCCGGGCGGTGACGGCGCCCGAGGAGGGGTCGATCCGCACGATCTCGTCGGTCTGCCAGACGTTGGCGTACACGGCGTCGCCGACGCACTCCAGCTCGTTGAGCTGGTCCACCGGCTCGGCGCCGTCGGTGACCCGGACCGTGCCGGTCTCGGCGAAGGTCGCCGGGTCGCGGAACGTCAGCACGGACGAGCCGTCGCTCATCACCAGGCGGTCGCGGCCCCGCTGATGGCACAGCCCCCAGCCCTCACCGGTGTAGCCGACCCTGCGCCGTTCGCGCAGCGTGGTGGCGTCGCGTTCGACGGCGATGCCGCTGCGCCAGGTCAGCTGCCAGACGCGGTCGCCGACCACGGTGATGCCCTCGCCGAACAGCGGCTCGGGCAGCGAGACGACGACGTCCGGCTCCTCGCCGACGGGGCCTGCGCGCACCGTGGACCGCCCGACCAGGCCCGTGCCCTCGTACAGGGTGCCGCCCGAGAGCTCGAGGCCCTGGGTGAAGGCCTCGGGGTCGTGGGGAAGGGCCTCCAGCACCTCGGCGCGCATCCGCACCGGCTCGCCCTGCCCCTGCTCGGGGCTGGGCGCGGCTCCGCACGCCGCCAGCGTGGCCACGACCGCGAGGATGCTCAGCACGCGTCTCACCCCACCAGCCTGGCACGAACGCGGCAACTCACGTGCTGCACAATGGGGACCTATGACCCTGCTGCTCACCCTCGACGACGGCGCCATCCGCCGGAAGCTGGTCGACGCGGTCGAGTTGGCCCGCGACGCCGCGGTGCAGGACGCGGGTGCCGAGTACGTCGGCGAGCACGTCGATGTCGAGCACGAGGACGCCGTGTCGGCGACGCACCTGTTCGCCTCGACACTGCCCGGATACCGGGGCTGGCGCTGGTCGGTGACGGTGGCCGTCGCCGACCAGGACGCGCCCGTGACGGTCAGCGAGGTCGTGCTGACGCCCGGACCCGACGCGCTGGTGGCTCCCCGCTGGGTGCCGTGGGAGCGTCGTGTGCGGCCCGGCGACCTCGGCGTGGGTGACCTCTTCCCCTCCGACGCCGACGACCCGCGGCTCGTGCCCGCGTACCTGGCCTCCGACGACCCGCAGGTCGAGGAGGTCGCCAGGGAGGCAGGCCTCGGCAGGCACAGGGTGATGTCGCGCTACGGGAGGCAGGAGGCCGCCACCCGGTGGTACCGCGGTGAGTTCGGGCCCCGCTCCGACATGGCCCGCAGCGCGCCGGACACCTGCGGCACGTGCGGGTTCTACCTCCAGCTCGGCGGTTCGCTGCGCGGCGCGTTCGGGGTCTGCGGCAACGAGATCTCGCCCGCCGACGGTCACGTGGTGCACACCGAGTACGGCTGCGGTGCGCACTCGGAGATCGAGGTCGAGGTGACGTCGTCGGTTCCCGTCGCCGAGCTCGTCTACGACGACTCGCTGCTCGACATGGAACCCGCCGGCGGGTGAGTCCCGAGGGTTCGTTCGGCATCGAGGCACTGCGGTCGGCGGTGCTGCGGGCCTGGCAGGACTCGCCGACGCGGTTCACCGAGGACACCAACGCCGAGCACGACCTGCGCGTGGGCGGCTACCGCGACCGGCTGTTCGTCGAGCTGGCGCAGAACGCCGCCGACGCCGCCGCCGCGGCCGGGACACCCGCGACGGTGCGGGTCACGGTCACCGGCGGTGAGCTGCGTGTGGCCAACACCGGAGCGCCCCTGGACGCGCGGGGTGTCGCCGCGCTCGCGTCCCTGCGGGCCTCCGGCAAGCGGGAGGGCGCGGTCGGGCGGTTCGGTGTCGGCTTCGCCGCGGTCCTCGCCGTGACCTCGGCGCCCCGCGTGGTGTCGCGCACCGGCGGGGTCGCCTTCTCCGAGGACCGCACCCGCGCCGCCGCGGGCCGCGACGGCGCCGTCCCGATCCTGCGCCTGCCGTGGCCGCTGCCCGCCGACGAAGCGGCCCTTCCGGACGGCTTCGACACGGAGGTCCGGCTGCCGCTGCGCCCCGGCGTGGACGCCGACGCCCTGCTGGCGCGCCTGCGCGACGAGGTGCCCGACCTGCTGCTGGCCCTGCCGTGGCTGGCCGAGATCCGCGTCGGCGAGTCCCGGTGGACCCGCGGCACCGGTGCGGACACCGTGGAGCTGACCGCGCCGGACGGGCGCACCACGCGCTGGCTCACGCACGCCGGTGCGGCCTGCGTATGGGCGGTGCCGGTCGACGCCGAGGGCGTGCCCGAGCCGCTGGAACAGGACGTGCTGCACGCGCCGACGCCGTCGGACGAGCGGCTGTCGCTGCCCGCGCGGCTGCTGGCGGCGGTGCCGGTGGAGCCGTCGCGCCGCCGCGTGCTGCCCGGCGCACAGACCAGGCAGGCACTGGAGTCGGCGGCCGCCGCCTACCCCGGGCTGGTGCGGCTGCTGGCGCCGGAGCACCGGCTCGCGCTCGTTCCCGCCCCGGGCTTTCCGCTGTCCGATGTCGACTCGCTGCTCCGCGACGCCGTCCTCGCCCGGCTCGGCGCCGAGGCGTGGCTGCCCGGCGCGGCCGGTGGCGAGGTGCCGGGGGAGCGGGCGCGCGTGCTCGCCGTCGACGTGCCCGGGCTGCCGGACCTGGCCGCCGGCGTGCTGCCGGGTCTGGTGGCCGCTCCGCACTGCGGCCCTGGCGCAGCCCGGACCCTGGCTGCCGTGGGCGCGACGCCCGCGGGCGTGGCCGAGCTGGTGGACGCGCTCACCGGGATCGAGCGTGAACCGTCGTGGTGGCGCTCGCTCTTCGACGTCCTGCTCGCCGGTGTCGAGCAGCGCACGGTCGACACCGGTGAACTGGGCGCGCTGCCCGTGCCGCTGGCCGACGGCCGCACCGTCCCGGGCCCGCGTGGCGCGCTGCTGCTGGACGACGCCGACCCGCTGGGGGACATCGGCGTCGTCGGCCTGCACGTGGTGCATCCGGTCGCCGCCCACCCGCTGCTGGAACGGCTCGGCGCCACGCGGGCCGGTCCCCGTGAGCTGCTGGAGGCTCCCGCGCTGCGCGATGCCGTCGAGCGCAGTGTCGAGGATGCACTGTCCGGTGTGGACGTCCGACCGCTCGCGGAAACGGTGCTGCGGCTGGCGTCGGCCGCCGGCGCGGAGGGGCTCGGCGCGCTGGCGCTGCCGGGACGCGACGGCTGGCGACGCGCCGACGAGCTCGTGCTGCCCGGTGCCGCGCTGCTGGAGGTGCTCGACGAGGAGGCCCTCGGCGACGAGGCGCCGCTGGACGTGCTCGACGACGACGTCGCGGCCCGCTGGCCGCATGAGGTGCTCACCGCGGCCGGGGTGCTGGAGACGTTCCCGGTGGTGGACGACGAGGACCCGGCAGGTCCCGAGCACGACCTGCCGGACGAGGACGAGTGGTGGGAGACGCTGCCGGAGCCTCCCGTGCGCGTGCTCGCCGTGCGCGACCTCGACCTGGTGGCCGACGACGCGTGGCCTGCCACCGTGCGGCTGCTGGCGTCGCGGCCGGAGACGTGGCGGGCGCTGAGCGTGCCCGGCGGGCACACCCGGTGGTGGCTGGCGCGGGCGGCGCTGTTCGACGGCAGGGCGCCCGGCGAGTACCGGTTGCCCGAGGCGGACGAGCTGGCCGGGCTGTTCGACCCGGTGCCCGACGTCGGGCTGTCCAGCGAGTTGCTTCTCGCCGCGGGGGTGCGCGGCGACCTCACGCTGGCGGGCGCGGAGGACGCGATGCTGTTGTGCGAGCGGCTGGCCGATCCGGAGCGCGAGATCCCGCCCGGCCTGGTGCTGCGGGCCCACCGGGCGCTGGCGAGCGTGCCCGCCGACGACGTGGACCCGCCGACGCGGGTGCGCGCGCTCGACGGCTCGATCGCCGAGGCCGCCGACGCGCTCGTGCTGGAGGGGCCGTGGCTGCTGGGGCTGTGGCCCGCGGCGCGGCTCGTCGCCGCCGACGACTACGCGGTGGCCCGCGACCTCGCCGACGTGCTCGACCTGCCGCTGGCGGGCGACGAGACGCGCGCGGAGGTGGGCAGCGAGGGCGAGTACGTTCCGTGGTCACAGCTGCCCGCGATCGTGCAGGTCGCCGACCTGCTCGGCCTGTCACTGCCCCGGGGTGGCGTGCTGATGCACGACACCCTCGTCGTCGGCGAGCGCACGGTGCCGTGGTGGTACGACGGGCGGCTGCACGCGGGCGACGCGCCGGACGCGCTGGCGCGGGCGTTCGCGTGGGCGGCCCGCCGGTGGGATCTGAGGCTCCTCGTGGCGGCGCTGCTGGACGACCCGGACCCGGCCGTGCTGCTGGGGTAGCTAGAGTCCCCGCTGGGCGCCCCGGGTGCCCCGGCGGGACGCGGCGCGCTGCCAGGCCATGATGCCCATGCCCACGAAGCCCAGCCCGCCGCCGGCCAGCGTCGTCCACCGCCAGACCCCGTCCACCCCGGCAAGCAGCAGGACGACGAACGCGACGAACCACAGCACCGTGCCGATGATCACCGGCGCCCACAGGCCCGCGAGCCGCTTCGGCAGTTCCGGGGTGGGTTGAAACCGTCCCGTAACGTCGGCAGAGTTGCTCGGTTCGTCCACGTAGGACAGGCTACCGCTGCCGGACCCGACTCGAGGCAGGTGACGATGGCAGAGGCGAACACCGAGCGGCCGGTCGCTCGGTCCCGGCTCGACGGCTTCTTCAAGATCAGCGAGCGTGGCTCCACCGTGAGCAGAGAGGTGCGCGGCGGGCTGGTCACCTTCGTGACGATGGCCTACATCGTCGTGCTGAACCCGCTGATCCTGGGCAGTTTCGCGGCCGACGCGCCCGGCGCCAACACCGACTCCACCGGCGCGATCCTGCCGGTGCCGCAGGTCGCGGCGGTGACCGCGCTGGTCGCCGGCGCGATGACGATCATCATGGGCATCGTCGCGAACTACCCGTTCGCGATGGCCACGGGTCTCGGGATCAACGCGCTCGTGGCGGTCAGCATCGCGCCGCAGATGACCTGGCCGTCGGCGATGGGCCTGGTGCTGGTCAACGGTCTCGTGGTGCTGCTGCTCGTGCTCACCGGCGTGCGCACGATGGTCTTCAACGCCGTCCCCGCCGGGCTGAAGGTGGGCATCGCCGTCGGCATCGGCCTGTTCATCAGCCTCATCGGGCTGGCCGACGCCGGGTTCGTGCGGCCGGGCTCGGGCACCCTGGTGCAGCTCGGGATCGACGGCTCCATCGCCTCCTGGCCGACCACCGTGTTCGTCGTCACGTTGATCATCATGGCCGTGCTGGTGGCGCGCAACGTCCGGGGCGGGATCCTGCTCGGCGTGCTGACGGGCACGGTGCTGTCGATCATCGTCGAGGCGATCGTCGACGCGGGGCCGTCCGCAGGGGAGAACCCGAAGGGCTGGAGCCTCGGCTACCCGGCACTGCCCGACGACGTCTTCGGGATACCGGATCTGTCGCTGGTCGGCCAGGTGGACTTCAACGCGTGGGTGCAGGTGCCCGCGATCACGGCGGCGCTGCTGGTGTTCAGCCTGGTGCTCACCGACTTCTTCGACACGATCGGCACCATGACGGGCCTCGGCAGGGAGGCCGGGCTGATGGACGACAAGGGCAGGCTGCCGAACACCGGCAAGGCGCTGTTCATCGACTCGCTCGGCGCCGTCGCCGGTGGGGCCGCGTCGTCCAGTTCCAACACCGTCTACATCGAGTCGGCCTCCGGCATCGCCGAGGGTGCGCGCACCGGCCTTGCCAACGTGGTCACCGGGCTGTTGTTCATCGCGGCGATGTTCTTCACCCCGCTGTACGAGGTGGTGCCGATCGAGGCGGCGGCTCCGGCGCTGGTCATCGTGGGCGCGCTGATGGTACGGCAGATCACCGAGATCGACTTCCGCGACTTCGCGGTGGCGCTGCCCGCGTTCCTGACGATCATCGTCATGCCGTTCACCTTCTCGATCGCCAACGGCATCGGCGTCGGTTTCATCAGCTACGTGCTGCTGCAGGCGGCCACCGGAAGGGCCCGCACCGTGCACCCGCTGATGTGGGTCGTCTCCGCCGCGTTCGTCGTCTACTTCGCGATCGGCCCGATCCAGGCCGCCCTCGGCTAGAAGCTCCCCAATGCGGCATTCGCTCCACTGGATGGAGCGAATGCCGCATTCGCTCCGTTGAGTGGAACGAATGTGGCATTGGGGAGCTCTGGGCTAGGCGGTGAGGGGCTCCGGGTCGAGGTTCAGCAGATCACGGAGGGCGTCGGCGCCGGACGGGGTGAGGCGCACCGCGCGGTCACTGCCCACCCGGCGTACCCAGCCGCCCGCGAACAGCCGCGAGCAGACGACGGCGCCGGCCACCCCGGCGAGATGCGTGCGCCGCTCGGTCCAGTCCAGGCACGCTCTGGCGAGCGGCCTGCGGGTGCCGCGCAACTGCCCCGGATCGGCGCCCAGCGGCCCGGTGAGCCACGTCGTGCCGTCGGCGGTGAGCGCGCAGCCGCCGGTCAGCTCCAGCAGGCCACGGGCGGCCATGGCGTCGGTGATGGCCACGCCGAGCCGCCCGGCGAGGTGGTCGTAGCACGTCCGGCCGCGCGCCAGCGCCTCGCTGACCCGGGAGCCGCGCAGCGTGCGCGGCGGGTCCGGGACGGCGTCGAGCCGCGAGGCGAGCAGCTCCACCAGCTCCGCCGCCCTCGGCCCGGCCAGCTGCACGTACCGGTGCCTGCCCTGCCGCCGCTCCACGAGCAGGCCGCCGCGGACGAGGCGTCCGAGATGCTCGCTCGCCGTGGACGGCGCCACTCCGGCGTGCGCCGCCAGCTCACTCGCCGTCCACGCCCGCCCGTCGAGCAGCGCCAGGCAGAACGCCGCCCTGGTGTTGTCGGCGAGCAGCGCCGCGAGCGCGGCGAGCTGGGCTGACCGGGACATGGCTCGATTGTTCCCCCGCGACAGTTCGGCCGCCGCCGAAACGTCCGCGTTCTAGCGTCGGTGTCATGACCAATGCCCTCACAGATGCCCGGTTCACCGTCCCGCCGGTGCCTGCCGCGCAGTCCGACATGGCGTGGCTGCGGTCGGCCGTCGCGCGGTTCAGCTCCGGCGAGCCGCACCGGAGGCGACGTGCGCTGGCGGTCGCCGAGCTGGCCGCCGTCCCGCCCGCGACACTGCGCGCAAGCGCTTGCGCGGCCGGGCCGTGGCATCGAGACCTCCCGGTGGCGCTGCTGGCCGGGGCGCTGGGTCTGGACGTCGACCCCGGCGACGTGGTGGCGGCCGCCCGGCACTACCAGCCGCACACCGGCGACGGCCACGCCGCCGACGCGGCCGTGCAGCGGCTCGTCACCGCCTGCGGCGGGATCGCCGACGAGCACACTGCCGCACGGATCGGGCTGCTCGTGCAGGCCTGCGTGGCCACCGCCGACCTCGCCGAGAGCGTGCTGCGGCGGCCGGGGCCGGTGGAGGAGGTGGTCGTCCTCGTGCTCCGGGAGGAGCCGCCCGTCCGCGCGACCCGGAGGGTGGGGCCGGACGGCGCCGAGGTGGTGGTGGACCTCGCCGGTGCCGGGCTGCCCTTCGGCGCGGGCGAGCACGCCTGTCCCGGGCGGGAGCACGCGCTGGCCCTCGTCGCCGGGATCGCGGAGGGGGTGCGGTCCCGGTGAACGCCTTCCACGACCTGCACCACGCGGCGACGCCCCTGGTGCTGCCCAACGCCTGGGACCACGCCTCGGGCGCGGCACTGGCCGCCGCCGGGTTTGCCGCCATCGGCACGACCAGCCTCGGCGTGGCCGCCGCGCACGGGCTCGCCGACGGCGAGGGACGGACCAGGGAGCCCACGATCGCGCTGGCCCGCAGCCTGGCGAGCCTGCCATGCCTGCTCACCGTCGACCTCGAAGCCGGGTTCAGTGACGACCCGGCCGAGGTCGCCGGCCTCGCCGCCACCGTCGCCGAGGCGGGTGCGGCCGGGATCAACCTCGAGGACGGCCGTGACAACCGGGCGCTCGCCGATCCCGGGAGGCAGAGCGAGCTGATCGCGGCCGTCAAGCAGCGGGCGCCGGAGCTGTTCGTCAACGCCAGGACCGACACGTACTGGCTGGGCATCGACGCACGACCTGGCCCAACGCTCGCGCGGCTCGAACGCTACGTGGCGGCAGGGGCGGACGGTGTCTTCGTGCCGGGCGTCCTGTCACCCGGCGACCTCCGCGCCGTCGCCGCCGGAGTCCCCGCGCCGCTCAACGTGCTCGCCGTGCCGGGCCTGCCGCCGCTCGCCGACCTCGCGGCACTGGGCGTGCGCCGGGTGAGCACCGGCTCGCTGCTGTTCCGCGCCGCGCTGCACGCGGCGGTCGAGGTGGCGGAGGCCGTCCGCGACGGCGGTCAGCTGCCGCGCGAGGTACCCGGCTATGCCGAGATTCAGCGGCTCAGCGCCTCGCCGGGATCGTAAGGTATGCTAAGCAAGTGTCCGACTCTGTGGCCGACAGGTCGCTGGCGAGCCGCCTGCGCCTCGCCGTGGTGCGCCTGAACCGCAGGCTCCGGGCACAACGAACCAGCGAGGACCTGTCGCTGACGCAGATCTCGGCGCTGTCGACCCTGCACAAGTGCGGGGCGATGACGCCGGGCAAGCTGGCGGCGAAGGAAGGCGTGCAGCCGCCGTCGATGACCAGGGTGATCGCGGCGCTCGACGAGGCAGGCTATGTCGAGCGCACCCCGCACCCCACCGACGGCAGGCAGGCGATCGTGTCGATCTCCGGCAAGGGGCTCGAGTACGTGCGCGCCACCATCTCCGCACGAGAGGCCTGGCTGGACGAACGGCTGGCGGAACTGAGCGGCGAGGAGCGCGAGGTGCTCGGCAGGGCCGCCGAGATCATCGATCGGATGGCGGGCCACGGCTGACGCCCCGGCGATCGCGGGAGGCGATTACACGGCGTGAGTATCACGGGTAGCGGCGCAGCGATTCCCCACAGGACCTCTGCTACCCGGGACCCGGTCGCCGGCTCGCCACCACGGCGGGGCACGTTCGCCTCGCTGCGCATCCGCAACTACCGGCTGTTCTTCGGCGGGCAGATCGTCTCCAACATCGGCACCTGGATGCAGCGCATCGCGCAGGACTGGCTGGTGTTCCAGCTCAGCGGCAACGACCCCGTCGCGCTCGGCATCGCCGTGGCCCTGCAGTTCGCGCCCACCGTGGTGCTCTCGCTGTGGGCGGGCGTGCTCGCCGACCGGGTGGACAAGCGCAAGCTGCTCATCGCCATCCAGACGGGCATGTGCGCACAGGCCGTGGTGCTGGGACTGCTCGACGTCACCGAGGTCGTCCTGCTGTGGCACGTCTACGTGCTGTGCGTGGTGCACGGCTGCCTTTCCGCGCTGGAGGTGCCCACCCGGCAGTCGTTCGTCGCCGAGATGGTCGGCCCCGGCCACGTGCCCAACGCGGTGGCGCTCAACTCCTCGATCTTCAACATGGCCCGCATCGTCGGCCCGGCCATCGCCGGGTTCACGATCGTGGCCATCGGCACCGGGTGGCTCTTTCTGGCCAACGCCGCCAGCACGGTCGCCGTCATCGCGGGCCTCGCGCTGATGCGGCCGGGGGAACTGCTGCGCGGGCCCGCCGTCGCGCGGGCGAAGGGCCAGCTCCGCGAGGGGTTGCGGTACGTGCGCGGCCGGTCGGACCTGATGACGGTGCTGGTGCTGGTGTTCTTCGTGAGCACGTTCGGCATCACGTTCTTCGCCTCGCTGGCCATCGTCGCCGCGAACGTGTTCGGCACGCAGGCCGACGGCTACGGGATGCTGTCCACGCTGCTCGCGGTGGGCACGTTCACCGGAGCGCTCGCGTCGGCCCGGCGCGGCAGCAGGAGCAGGCCGAGGGTGGGGGTGCTGCTGGGCTCGGCGCTCGCGCTCGGCGCGCTGGAGATCGGGGCCGCATTCATGCCGACCTACCTGGCGTTCGGCATCGCGCTCGTGCCGCTCGGCGTGGCCACCATCACGTTCCTGAACACGGCGAACGCGCTGGTGCAGACGTCGGTGAGCCCGGAGATGCGCGGCCGCGTGATGGGCCTGTACGTGCTGGTGCTGATGGGCGGGAACCCGATCGGCGGGCCGATGACCGGCTGGATGGCCGAGCAGTTCGGAGGCCGCTCGCCGTTCTACCTCGGCGGCGCCATCGCGGTGCTGGCCGTGGTCGTCTGCGCGCTGGTGCTCTACCGTGCGCGTCGGGACCCCTTGCGCGCCGTATGAGGTTAGGCTAACCTCATACACGTCCGCTTCGTGGTGGGAGCGGCAGTCAGTTCGGGAACGGACGAGGCCCCGCACCGGAGATCTCCGGCGCGGGGCCTCGTTCCTGTGTGGCTTTCCCCGCGCTCCCTCAGGACAGGAGCAGGCCGTTGCGGCCCGCCTTGGCGTCCTCGAAGCGCTTGCCGATCTCGGCCCAGTCGTAGACGTTCCACAGCGCCTTGACGTAGTCCGGCTTGACGTTCTTGTACTGCAGGTAGAACGCGTGCTCCCAGACGTCGGTCATCAGGATCGGCACGGTCGGCAGCACCAGGTTGTTGTGGTGGTCGCGCAGCTGCTGGATGATCAGCTTCTTGCCGATCGGGTCCCAGGAGAGGGCGGCCCAGCCGTTGCCCTGGATCGTGGTGGCCGCGGCCTCGTAGTGGGCCTGGAACTTGTCCCAGGAGCCGAAGCTGTCGTCGATCGCGGCGGCCAGCTCGCCGGTCGGCTTGTCGCCGCCGTTCGGGGACAGGATCTTCCACCACACGACGTGGTTCGCGTGACCGGCCAGGTTGAAGGCCAGCGTGGTCTCCAGGCCGACGATCGAGCCGAAGTCACCCGAGTCGCGGGCCGCGGCGAGCTTCTCCAGCGTCTGGTTGGCGCCGTTCACGTACGTCTGGTGGTGCTTCGAGTGGTGCAGCTCGTTGATCTCGCCGGAGATGTGCGGCTCGAGCGCACTGTAGTCGTAGTCGAGATCAGGGAGCTCGTACGTGGGCATTGGCTCTCCTTCTAGTCGTGTCGACACACAAGTCTCTTGACAGTCGTTGCCGTAGCCAAACCTAGTAGCCACCAGGAGCGCTGGCTAACCGGGGAGCTACGAGTTGACCTTGCTACGTCGAGCTAACTAGAGGTCAAGCCGGTGTTACCACGACCACATCGGCGCCGGGGCGGGCTCAGGCCGCGCGGTACGCGTCGAGGGTGTCGGCGAGGTCGCCGAGGACGTCGATGTTGAGCTCGAAAGCCACCAGCGTCTCGGAAACGACCCGCCGGCGCTCGGCCTCGTCCCACGGCGCGCCGTCCAGCAACGCGCGGTAGCGGGTCCGGAACGCCGAGGGACTGCCGAGGCGCGAGAAGTCGTAGAACAGCGCGCCCGGTCCGGTGATGCCGTGCTCACGCTGCAGCAGCTTGCCGACCACCTGGCCGCCTGCCAGATCGCCGAGGTAGCGCGTGTAGTGGTGCGCGACGAAGCCGCCAGGCCAGTCGAAGGCCACCTCCTCGAGCCTGCGGACGTACCGCAGCGTCGCGGGGACGGGCTCGATCACCGAGCGCCAGTCCGGGCCCGCCAGGAACTCCAGGTCCGCGACCAGGGCGGGGGTGCGGCGCAGTTCGTCCACGACGAACGGACCGCCCACGGGGTCGCCCGCCATCGCGTCACCCGCCCGCTCCAGCGCCGAGTAGATGAAGAAGTACTGCGCGGCCAGCCGCGTGTAGCCGGGCAGCGTGAGCGAACCGTCGAGCAGTGCGCTCAGGTAGCTGGAGTGGTGTGCCCGCTCGTGCACCTGCCGCGTCGACTCGCGCAGGATCTGCGAGAACGCCGTCGCCACCGCCATCACGCCCTCCCCGATGTTCGCGACACCGTGTCAGAAAGAGCGTAGGCCAGATCCGGCGGTTAGGCTACCCTAAATCAGCCGTACCGGCGGGTTTTACTCCAACCGCGCGAAGGACGAACTCCACGGCCGCGCCGATCGCGTCGTCGAGTCGCTCGGGCGGAACCTCCACCGCCTGCCGGGTGCTCAGTGCCGCCGTCACCATCGGTACCACGACGTCCAGGTCCTGCGGGGGCCACCGGCCCGCCTCGATGCCCTCGGCCAGGAGCTCCCGCAGCTGCCCGGCGATCGGGTCGCCGTGCGCGGCCACCCTGCGATACGTCGAGGGCGCGAGCGCCGACGCCAGCGCCGACCCTGGCGGCAGGTGGTACTCGGCCAGCGCGCGCAGCTGGAGCCTGCCGAAGGTCGCCAGTTTCTCCACCGGGTCGGCCACCGCCGCCACGGCGTCCCGCAGCCGCTCGACGTAGCGGGCGGCCTCGTGCTCCACGAAGGCGACGAGCAGATGTTCCTTGTCGGGGAAGTGGTTGTACATCGCCGTCCGGCCGACACCGGCCTGGGCGGCCACGCCGGTGAGCGTGACGGCGTCGAAGCCGCGCTCGTAGAGCTGCGTGCGCAGCACCTCGAACACGCGGGTACGCACCTGCTCCCTGTGCTCGTGCAGCGAGCTCCCGATGATCTTCGGCACGGCGGACCTCCCGGCTGCGGCGGCGCCGTCGGCGCCAGACCCGTCAGGTTACCGGCCAGGCATGCACCGGCTCGCCGGCTTTCGACAGCTCCAGGTAGCGCCCCAGCATCGAGGCCAGTGCCGAGTCGCGGTCGACACCGCGTTCCTCCGCCTGTGCCACCGTCTCCCGCTGCCAGACCGCGCCGTTGCGCCGGGCGAGGCAACGCCGCTCGATCACCCCCAGGTAGCGGTCGGCGGCCGTCTGCGAGACACCCGAGTCGCGCAGCCCCTCGTGTGCCAGCGGCAGCAGCACACGCAGCACCAGCTCGTCGGGCCGGATCCAGCCGATACCCGGCCAGTACAGCTGCGAGTCGAACCCGCGCCGCGCACCCGCGTACAGGTTCTCCTCCGCGGCCTGGAACGACATCTGCGTCCACACCGGCCGCTCCTGCTCCGCCAGTGCCCGCTGGGCCCCGTAGAAGAACGCCGCGTTGGACATCATGTCGAGCACCGTCGGCCCCGCGGGCAGCACCCGGTTCTCCACCCTCAGGTGCGGTGTGCCGTCCACCAGGTCGTAGACCGGCCGGTTCCAGCGCCAGACGGTGCCGTTGTGCAGCCGCAGCTCCGTCAGGCGGGGCACCTTGCCCGCCTCCAGCGCTTCCATCGGGTCCTCGTCGTCGGTCTCCGGCAGCAACCCGGGGAAATATCGGACGTTCTCCTCGAACAGGTCGAAAATGGATGTGATCCACCGCTCGCCGAACCACACCCTCGGCCGCACGCCCTGGTTCTTCAGCTCCTCGGGACGGGTGTCGGTGGCCTGCAGGAACAGCGGGATGCGCGTCTCGTGCCACATCGCCTTGCCGAGCAGGAACGGCGAGTTGGCCCCGAGCGCCACCTGCACGCCCGCCAGGCACTGGGCCGCGTTCCAGTGCGCCGCGAAGTCCTCGGGTCCCACCTGCAGATGCAGCTGGACCGACGTGCACGCCGCCTCGGGCAGGATCGACTCGGCGTAGGTGTGCAGCCGCTCGGGCTCCTGCCCCGGCAGCTCCGTGCCGTCCATCGACAGCAGCGTCTGCTCCCCGCGTGCCGCCAGGATCTGGTCGTTGAGCAGCGAGTACCGCGCGCTGTTGGTCAGCCACTTCTGGTCGAAGTGCTCCGGCGTGAGCGTCGGCAGCACGCCGATCACCGCGAGCACCGCGCCCGCCTGCTCCGCCTTGGCGCCCGCCTTGGCCAGGTAGGTGACGAGGTCGCGCTCCAGCTCCAGCGCCGAATCGCCGTCCAGCGGCCGCGGCGGCACGTTCAGCTCCAGGTTGTGCTGCGACAGCTCGGTCGTGAACGACGCGTCGTCGAGGGCCTCCAGCACGGCGGCGTTGGACATCGACGGCCGCATCGCCGCATCGACGAGGTTCAGCTCGACCTCCAGGCCGATGTGCTTGCGCGGGAACGAGAAGCTGCCCTCGGACAGCATCCGCGCGAGCGTGTCCAGGCACCGCTGAACCTTCCGGCGATACCGCCCCCTGTCCCGTGGATCGAAGGAGTCCGGTGACACGTCCTTACCCATGGCGCATCCCTTGCTGCTCTCCTGCCACGGCTCCCCGAACGCCTTGGCGTTGTCCCCTGCCAGGCCGAAACGGTGGCACACGCAGGGGGCCGGAGCTAGCGGCCAAACTGGTGCCGTCCGTCACCTGGACCTAACGGAGCGCAAGCAACGGCCCTTCGCAGCAAGGGTTACCCAGCATTCGGAGCACCGACTCCCCGGCACGCGGCGGATGGCAGACTCTCCGGGTGGCTGTGTTGATCTACACCGAGGACGTCGAGGACCCTCGGCTCGACGACTTCCGCGATCTCACGACGGCCGACCGCAGGCCCGACCGGCCCGGGGGCCGCGGTTTCGTCATCGCGGAGGGCACGGTCGTGGTGCGCAGGCTGCTCGCGTCGCGCTACCGCGTCCGCGCGCTACTGGGAGTAGAGCGTCGGCTGGCCGAGCTCGCCGACGACCTGCGCGGCGTGGACGTGCCCGCATACGTCACCTCGGCCGGCGTGATGGCCCGGGTCGTGGGGTTCCACCTCAACCGGGGCGTGCTGGCCGTCGCCGACCGCGTGCCGCAGCCGCCGGTGGCCGAGATCGTCGCGGGCGCGCGGCTGCTCGCCGTGCTGGAGGGTGTCGGGGACCACGAGAACCTCGGTGCGCTGTTCCGCAACGCCGCCGCACTCGGCGTCGGCGGGGTCCTGCTCGGGCCGGGCTGCTCCGATCCGCTGTACCGGCGCAGCGTGCGCGTGTCGATGGGTAACGTGCTGCGCGTGCCGTTCGCGCCGTTGCCCGGCTGGCCGGGCGCGCTGGAGGAGCTGCGTGCCGCCGGTTTCCACGTGGCGGCGCTGACGCCCCGTGCCGATGCGGTGGACCTGCGCGGGCTGCCGAACGCCGCCGGGGAGCGGATCGCGCTGCTGCTGGGCGCCGAGGGGCCGGGCCTTTCGGCCGCCGCGCTGGCCGCTGCGGACGTGGCGGTGCGGATCCCGATGGCGGGCGGCGTCGACTCGCT
This sequence comes from Prauserella muralis, assembly GCF_003202285.1. Taxonomy (GTDB): domain Bacteria; phylum Actinomycetota; class Actinomycetes; order Mycobacteriales; family Pseudonocardiaceae; genus Prauserella_B; species Prauserella_B muralis. The sequence continues at coordinate 102,739 of NZ_MASW01000001.1, read as the reverse complement.
GAACGTCGCGACGGCGGGCGCGATCGCGTTCTACCAGCTCGGCGGGTGAGTTGAGGGGTGGCAGTGGTCGAGGTCGAGCTCAGGGTGCGGGACGAGCGTGCCGTGCTCGTGGGGGGACAGAACGGGCGGGAGGCCGACCCGCGCACCCTGCCGCTGGGCCCGGACCTGGTGGACGCCCTGCACGAGTGGGCACGGGTCGCCGCCGCCGTGCGGCGCAGCGGAGGCACGCGGGGCGGCGAGGTCGTCTCCCGCAGGGGCAGGCAGCTGGCCGTGCGCGTCGCCACGGCGCTGGACGTGCCGGTGAGCTACCACGACCCGCTGACCGAGGACGCGCTCGTGGTGACACCGCCGGAACCCCGGACGCGCGTGCCCGCCGCCGGGTGGCTGTTCGGCGACGAGCCGGAGGAGACCGGCCAGGACGAGCCGGTGCCGTGGGGCACCGGGCTGCTGGTGTCGCTGTTCATCTGCGTGTTCGTGGTCGTGGCGATGCTGGCGCTGGTGAGCGCGCTGGCGGCCGAGACGTCGGCCTGGATCGCGGTCGGGGCCGCGGTCGTGGTCAGCGCGGGGCTGGCCCCGTCGCTGTGGCTCGGGCGCAGGGTGCCGATCGTGCGCTGGATCGTGCTCGGCGCCGCGGCCGGTGTCGTCCTGTCCTGGATCGGCGTGCTGGTCATCGCCCTCGGCTGAACCGGCGGGCATGCGGCATCATCGCACCAGGGGCGGGGAGAGGACGGGTGCGGACATGGCTCAGGACACCACGGGCATCGCCGGCGGTTCCGGCCCGCTGGACCGGGTGCGGGCGCTGTGCCTCGCGCTGCCCGAGACCACCGAGCGGCTCAGCCACGGCGAGCCCACGTGGTTCGTCCGCGGCCGCAGGACCTTCGTGATGTACGCGGAGCGCCACCACGACGACCGCGTGGCGTTCTGGTGCGCGGCGCCTCCTGGCGCGCAGGAGGCCCTGGTCGCCGAGGCTCCCGGCCGGTTCTTCGTGCCGCCCTACGTGGGCCATCGCGGCTGGCTCGGCGTGTGGCTCGACGTGCCCGTCGACTGGGCCGAAATCACCGAGATCATCACCGACGCCTATTGTGTGGTGGCCCCGAAACGGTTGACCGCCGGATTGGGTGGTTGACCCGTTTTCGCAGGTCGGGGCCCAAGTCAGGAACTCACTGAAAGGCTCCATTCGGGGGACAGGTAGTTTGACCTCCATGGCTTCGTCGATCACACCAGACGTGTGTAATGTCGTGGTTACCGGTGGTAGCGGCTTCATCGGCCGCGCAGTCGTCGCGGCGTTCCGCGAGAGAGGCGCACGCGTCACCGTAGTCGACCGCGAGCCTGTGACCGTCCAGGACGAGGGCATCGTCGCCATCCAGGGCGATCTGGCCGACCCGGAGATCCGGGAGCGCGCCATCCTGCCCGGCACGGACGGCATCGTTCACCTGGCCGCCATCACGTCCGTGCTCAAGTCGCGCGAGATGCCGGCCAAGACGTACTCCGAGAACGTCGCCATCACGCACGAGCTGCTGGAACTGGCACGGATGCACGGGGTTCCCCGGTTCATCCTGGCCTCCACCAACGCCGTCGTTGGCGACGTGGGCGTCAGCACCATCACCGAGAACCTCGCTCTCGCCCCGCTGACACCGTACGGCGCCACCAAGGCCGCGTGCGAGATGCTCATGTCCGGCTACGCGGGCGCGTACGGCATGAAGACCTGCGCGCTGCGGTTCACCAACGTCTACGGGCCTGGCATGTCGCACAAGGACAGCTTCGTGCCCCGGCTGATGCGCGCGGCGCTGGCCGGGGAGGGCGTCAAGGTCTACGGCGACGGCCAGCAGCGCCGCGACCTGGTGTTCCTCGAAGACGTCGTGCGCGGCATCCTCGGAGCCTGGGACACCCAGCACGTCGGCAGGGCCATCGTGGGCGCGGGACGTTCGGTGTCGGTGCTCGAGCTCATCGAGACGGTCCGCTCGGTCACCGGCTGCCCGATCCCCGTCGAGCACATCCCGGCCCCGGGCGGGGAGATGCCCGCGGTGGTCGTCGACATCTCGCGCAGTGCCGAGACGATCGGCTACCGGCCCGCGTACGACCTGCCCGCGGGGCTGGCGGCCACCTGGCAGTACTTCCTCGACCACGACAGGCAGAAAGTCTTCGAGTGACCGGGCTGCTCCGTCGTCACTGGCTCCTGCTCGTGCTGCTCGCGGGCGGGATCACGCTGCGCGTGCTTACCTGGCTGGCCTACCAGCCTGCTCTGCTCTACATCGACACCTTCCGGTACCTGAGCAACCTCGAGCAGCTGCGGCCGACGGACCTCAACCCGCTCGGCTACACGGTCGTGCTCAAGGGGCTGCTCGGCCTCGGCGACCTGGCGTTCGTGGCGGCGGTGCAGCACGCCGTGGGCGTGCTCATGGCGCTCGCCCTCTATGCGCTCGCGCTGCGCTACACGAACCGCACCTGGCTGGCGGCGATCGTCACCGCGCCCGTGCTGCTGGACGCCTACCAGCTCCAGATCGAAGAGAACATCATGTCGGAGGTCCTGTTCCAGGTCCTCCTGGTGGGCTTTCTCTGGGCGCTGCTCGCCCGCCGCGAGCCCCGCTGGTGGGGCGCGGCCGCGGCCGGTGTGCTGCTGGCGTTCGCCATCGTCACCAGGACCATCGGCATCACGCTGGTGGTGCCACTGATGCTGCACCTGGTGTTCGCGGGCAGCGCCTGGCGCAGCTGGGCGGGCTGGCGGCGCATCGGGGTCCGGGTGCTGGCCGGTGTCGCCGGGCTGGCCGTGGTGCTGGTCTCCTACGCCGGTTACTTCAAGTCGCAGGCGGGCCACTGGGGGCTCACCGGGGCGCAGACCAGCGTGCTGTACGGGCGTGCGTCGGTCGTCGCGGACTGCTCCCAGCTGCCGCAGGACGACGAGGTGCTGCTGCGGTTCTGTCCCACGGAGCCGCTCGACCAGCGCAAGGGCATCGACTTCTACACCCACTTCCAGTACGGCGATCCGAACTGGCCCCCGGGCGAGCTGCCTCCGGGCAGAACCAAGAGTGAGCTCGCCAACGAGTTCGCCAAGACCGTGATGCTCACCCAGCCGGTGGACTTCACGCTGGCCATCCTCCGTGACTTCGCGAAGAACTTCGCGCCGATCAAGGAGACCTTGCCCAACGACGTGCCAGTCGAGCGCTGGCAGTTCCAGACGACGTACCCGTACTACAACATTGGGGAAGACAGCGTGGAGAGGTTGAACGCGGTCGCGCTCTACTACGACGGCATGCTGCCGGCGACCAACACCGAGCTTGCGGCCTTTCTCCGTGACTACCAGCTGAACGGCGGCTACACCTGGGGCCCTGCGCTGGGCATCTTCGCCCTGCTCGGTCTGCTCGGCGCCGCGGGCGTCGGCAAGGCCAGGCGCTCGGGGCTGCAGGGGGCCGCGTTCCTCGCGACGGCGAGCGGCGGCATCATCCTGCTCGGGTCGGCCGCCTTCGAGTTCTCCTGGCGTTACCAGTTGCCCGCACTGGTGCTGCTGCCCCTTGGCGGCGTGCTGGGCCTGGCGGCGATGCTGGGCTGGGCCAAGCGCAAGCCGGGTTCCACGGGCAGGCGGCCCAAGATGGCCGACTTCCCGGACGACACGGACGCCCAGGCCGTGGCCGACTTCCGGAAGCGCTACGGCGACAGCCCGCTGACGCCGCTCGTGGTCGTCATCGCGGCCTACAACGAGGCCGAGGGCATCGGTGCCGTGCTGCGGGAGATGCCGACCCACTGCGGCGACCTGCCGGTGTCCACACTGGTCGTGGTCGACGGCGCCACGGACGACACCGCCGAGGTGGCCGAGCGCAACGGCGCCTACGTGTGCGTGGCCCAGCAGAACCGGGGCCAGGGCGGCGCCCTGCGCCTCGGCTACCACCTGGCCGCCCTGTGCGGGGCCCGCTACATCGTCACGACCGACGCGGACGGCCAGTACGACAACGGCGAGATGCAGATGCTGGTCAAGCCGCTGCTCGACGGGTCCGCCGACTTCGTCACCGGCTCCCGCAGGCTGGGTTCCGGAGAGTACGACAGCAGCATGCGGTGGCTCGGCGTCCGCGTGTTCGCCTGGCTCGCGACGATTCTGACCATGCGGAAGATCACGGACACGTCGTTCGGTTTCCGGGCCATGCCTGCCGAGCTCGCGACGTCGGTGACGTTGCGGGAGCCGCAGTACCAGTCCTCCGAGCTGCTGCTCGGCGTGATGGCACGCGGCGCCAGGGTGCTCGAGGTGCCGATGAGCATGCGCCTGCGCAACAACGGCAAGAGCAAGAAGGGCCGCAGCCTCAAGTACGGCGCCAACTACGGACGGGTCATGACCGGGACCTGGCTGCGGGAGTACGTGCTGCGGGGCGGGCGTCACCGGCAGACGCCGTCGAAGGCTCTCGTTCCCGCGGACGATGCCGCCCGGCCCGCGGAGGGGGACGGCTCGGCGGGGTCACGCGCCGTGAACCCGCAGGCTTGAGCCGAGGTTGAGCCCCAACGAGAACGCGCCCGCCTGGATCGGCTGATCCGGGCGGGCGCGAACCGAAAGAACGGCGAGTGCGTCAGGTCTTTGCGGAGACGAGGGCGCGAGGACCGGAGTAGACGAACCGGTCGAGCAGCGTGAACTTGAGGATGAAGACCAGCGCGTAGCTGCTCAGGTACGCGACGTCGAGCACGATGATGCGGGTGAAGCCGGAGATCTTCAGCGGCTCCGTGATCATCCCGGCCAATGTCGTGAGGCCGACGGAGGCCAGCGCGCCCAGCCCGATGACGCACAGGTACGGCACGAGCTCGCGCTTGACGTGCGGCTTTCCCTGCCGTCCCCAGGCCCAGCGGCGCGCGATGAAGTAGTTCGGGACGGCACCGGCGACGAAGGCGACGGAGCTGGCGAGCGTCGGGCTCGCCCCGGTCGCCAGGAGGCCGATCAAGGTGACCTGGCTGAAGCCCGTGGCCACCACGGAGCTGGCCCCGGCGCGGAGCAGCCGGGCGAACAACCGCGGCCGTTTGGTGCCGGGCTGGCGCGGCTGAGGCGCGGTGTCGGTAACTGTGCTCACATCCGTCATTGTGCACACCGCCGTTCGAGTGGGTGCAGGCGCATCCCTGGTCTGGCCAATCTGATCACACTGCGCGATCGCATGGGGCGCGCCGCTCCGACCACGGAGGGGTACCCCGGTGTCCGGGCGGTGCAACCACGTGCCCGGCTTGTCCGAAATTCACCGATCGCGGGCCAGGATGGCGCGGGCCGGTGTGCGTGAACCGGAAGAAGAGTGGTCTGGACGTGCACGACTCGCCGGGCGGCTCGCGTGAGCCGCCCGGCGAGTCGCGCGACGGTCATGCTTCCGCCGGGGTGCCGACCTTCTCGGACTTGTCGCTGCTCCACGCCGAGACGCAGGGAATCTTCGACGTGTCACACCGATCGGCGTACTTCTTGGTGATGTCGGTGACCTCGCTCATCAGCCCCTCGCTCAACGTGACCGGGTTGAGTCCGAGGTGGAGGAAGCGGTCGTTGGCCACGTGCAACTCGTTCTCGTCAGCCTCGTTGCGCGGGTTCTCGACGTTCGCGATGGTGGCGCCGGTGCGCTCGGCGATCATCTTCGCCAGATCCCGGACCCGGTGGGTCTCGGTCATCTGGTTCAGGATCTGCACCCGGTCACCCTTCGCGGGCGGGTTGTCCAGCGCCAGCTCGATGCACTTCACGGTGTCCTGAATGTGAATGAATGCCCGGGTCTGGCCACCGGTGCCGTGCACGGTGAGCGGGTAGCCGACCCCGGCCTGCATCAGGAACCGGTTGAGCACGGTGCCGTAGTCGCCGTCGTAGTCGAACCGGTTGATGAGCCGCTCGTCGAGCTGGGTCTCCCTCGTCTGGGTGCCCCAGACAATGCCCTGGTGCAGGTCGGTGACCCGCACCTGGTCGTTCTTGTTGTAGTAGAAGAACAGCAGCTGGTCCTGCGTCTTCGTCATGTGGTAGATGCTGCCCGGGTTGGCCGGGTACAGGATCTCCTGCTCGATCAGGCCCTCACCGGTGTCGATCTTGACGTTGAGGTAGCCCTCGGGGATCTTCATGCCGGCCGTGCCGTAGCCGTAGACGCCCATGGTGCCCAGGTGGGCGACGTGGATGTCGAGGCCGCTCTCCACCACCGCGGCGAGCACGTTGTTGGTGGCGTTGAGGTTGTTGTCGACCGTGTAGCGCTTGTGCCAGCTGCTCTTCATCGAGTACGGCGCGGCCCGCTGCTCGGCGAAGTGCACGATGGCGTCCGGCTGCCAGTCCACGAGGAGGTCCAGGAAACGCTGGTAGTTGCTGGCGACGTTGATGTTGTGGAAGCCGATGTCCTTGCCGGACACCTCTTTCCAGGCGCGCAGCCGCTGGTTCATCGGCCGGATCGGCGTCAGCGACTCGCACTCGAGCTCGATGTCGATCTTGCGCCGCGACAGGTTGTCGACGATGGCGACCTCGTGCCCCTGTGCCGACAGGTGCAGGGAGGTCGGCCAGCCGCAGAAGCCGTCCCCGCCAAGGACCAGTACTCGCATGTTCTTCCTCCTGTTATTCATCCCCGTCGGGGTGGCAGACGCTACCGCTTCGGGTGATGGCGCTACCACCGGGCTATTCTGCGCGACGGCCCTGCCGCCTTGTCATCGCACCTGCCCTGGCCGCCGCAGCGGCCGGTTCGGGTCACGTGCGGGCGGCGGTTCTCAGCGGGGCTCCAAGCAGGACGGGATTGAGATGAGCAGCGCGATGCTAGCACTGCCCAGAGGGGTGGCTCGTGACCGGCCCGTGACCTGGGTAACGGCTGGTGGTGCGCCGGTCACCCGCGCTGGCTGCGGACTCCGAGCAGGACGTCCTCCCAGGCCGGGACGGCGGGGTGGCCCTTCTTCTTCGGCTTGGGCTTCGCGGTGCGTGCGGGCGGCTGCTCACCGGCCGCGCCGGGCTCCTCGGCGGGCACGCGCGGCATCTCGGTGGTGTCGTCCTCGTTGGGTTCCGGGATCGGTGCCTCGATGACGTTGCCGGCCTTGCCTGCGGCCTGCTCGGTGCCGTAGTCGAGCATCTGCTGCTCGTCGGCGGGTTCCTCACCGGCGTCCCTGCGCTGGTCGACGGCGCGCGGCACGCGGTGGGAGTTCGGGTCGAGCAGCGCTTCGGCCAGCTCGTCGAGTGCGGTCACCGTGCCGCCGTGCGCGCCGGGTGAGAACGCCCAGTGCGCGCGGTTCTGCGACCGGCCCGCGCTCCAGCGCAGGCAGACGACCCAGCGGTTGTCGTCGCCGCGCCAGGCGTCCCAGGTCGCCTGCGAGTAGTCCTGCCCGCGTGCCCCGAACGAGTAGGCGACCACCTCGCCGAGCGTCTGCACATCGGGACCGTCCTCGCGCACCGGGTGGGCCTGCTGGGCGAGTTCCGCGGTGCGCGAGCGCTCCAGCAGGACGGGGTAGGCGAAGCGTTCGACCCGCTGCTGGGGGACACCGGCCGCCGAGGCGACCTGCTCGACCGACTCGCCGGCCCGGATGCGGGCCTGGATCTCTCGTGGGCGCATCTGGCTCTCCAGCTCGATCTCGATCTGGCCGAGGCGGGTGGCATCCCCGCGGGCGGCCGCGCGCAGGCGTTCGTCGGCAGGCAGGAGGAACCGTTCGCGGCGCGCGGGGTCTTCGCACACGATGGACTTGCCGTCCTCGTGTAGCCCGACCACCCGTAGCGTTCGCATTCAGGCCTCCCAAGCGCGTTCACCTCTGTGGGTGTCCACGGTAGAGCGGCGCGTCGCCTTGACGGGCGAGGCGCGCCGACTTCTCCGCGTATCCCTTGATGATCTTGCTGGAGACGTCCGGCGACAATCGTGCCGACGCGCCGGGCTGCCCGCATCTCGATAAGGGGAATCTCCCCAATGCGGCATTCGTAGCGCTGAACGCTACGAATGCCGCATTGGGAGCGTTGAACGCTACCAATGCCACATTGGGGAGCTACTTGGCGAGGCGCTCCACGACCCACTCGATGCACTGGGTCAGCGCGGTGACGTCGTCCGGCTCGATGGCGGGGAACATGCCAACGCGCAGCTGGTTGCGGCCCAGCTTCCGGTACGGCTCCACGTCGACGATCCCGTTGGCGCGCAGTGTCTTCGCCACGGCCGAGGCGTCCACGTCGTCGGCGAAGTCGACGGTGCCGACGACCTGCGAGCGCAGCGCGGGGTCGGTGACGAACGGCGTGGTGTAGCCGGTCTTCTCGGCCCACTCGTACAGCCGGGTGGACGAGTCGCGGGTCCGCGAGGTGGTCCAGGAGAGTCCGCCGTTCGCGAGCATCCACTCGATCTGGTCGGCGAGCAGGAACAGCGTCGCCACGGCGGGCGTGTTGTACGTCTGGTCCTTGCGCGAGTTGTCCAGCGCCGTGGTCAGCGACAGGAACTCGGGAACCCAGCGGCCGGAGGAGCCGAGCTCGCCGACGCGGTCGAGCGCGGCGGGCGACATGAGCGCGATCCACAGCCCGCCGTCGGAGGCGAACGACTTCTGCGGCGCGAAGTAGTAGACGTCGAAGTCCTCGGCCTTGACGGGCAGACCGCCCGCGCCGGAGGTGGCGTCGATGGTGACGAGCGCGCCGTCGCTGCCCTCGGGACGGCGGACGGGCACGGCGACACCGGTGGAGGTCTCGTTGTGCGCCCACGCCACGATGTCGGCGCCCTGCTGGTAGGCGATCTCGGGGGCGGTGCCAGGGTCGGACTTGACGACGGTCGACTCGGCGAGGAAGGGCGCCTTGTCCGTGACGGTCGCGAACTTGGACGAGAACTCCCCGTAGGCGAAGTGCTGTGCACGCTCCCGCACGAGGCCGAAGGCGGCGGCGTCCCAGAACGCCGTCGTGCCGCCGTTGCCGAGCACCACCTCGTACCCGTCCGGCAGGCCGAACAGCTCGGCGAGCCCGGAGCGAACACGGCCGACCAGCGACTTCACCGGCTTCTGGCGGTGGGAGGTGCCGAGGACGTTGGCGCCCTCCTTGGCGAGGCTGGCCAGCTGCTCCTGGCGGACCTTGGACGGTCCGCAGCCGAACCGGCCGTCGGAGGGCTTGAGGTCTGCGGGAAGGGTCAACTCAGCGGCTTCGCTCATGCGGCCAGTGTTTCACGTGGCCGGCGGCCGCTGAATGGCGTGGGTCACCGTCCCACGTGGTGGTCGCCCCGCCAGCCCTTGTCGTCCACGCCGCCCGGAATCGGCGCCGCCGGGTCGTACGGCGTCCTGGTGAACACGAACGTCGCGACGTCGAGGTGCGCCGGCCTGCCGCCGCCGTCGCGGTGCACGGTCATCGTCTCGCCCGCGTAGTAGCCGTCGAGCCCGAGCCAGCGGTCGTCGCCGAGCGGGCGGAACCGTGATGCCCTGCCCTGGCCCGCGGCCGGGGTGAGGTCGAGCCAGCCGCTGGGCAGGATGCGCAGGTGGAACGGCGTGGGCCCCCAGTGCCACAGCCCGGTCAGCTCCAGCAGCGCCGGGTCGATCTCGGCGGGCCGCCACTCGCGCGGCAGCGGCGGCTCCTGGGTGTCGGCGATCGCGATGAGGTCGCTGACCAGGCCCAGGATGCTCACGCCCGACGTGGTGTTGGCGAACGCCACTGCGCCCGTCTGGGTGGCCGGGTCGATCAGCGTGCACGCCAGGAAGCCGGGCATCGAGCCGGTGTGGCCTGCCAGCCGCCTGCCGTCGATCTGGACGAGCTGCAGGCCGAGCCCGTATCCGGAGTTCCACGCGCCGCTGTCGTCGATGGCCGCCGCCTCGCGCATCTCCGCGACGGTGTCCGGGTGCAGCACGTCGCCGGTGCGGCCGCCGACGAACGCCGTCCAGCGGGCCAGGTCCGCGGTGCACGACCACAGCTGGCCGGCCGGGGCCATCGCGCCTGCGTCGTGCTCGGGTTCGGGCAGCACGACGTCGGCGAACGGATGCACCGCGCAGCCACGCGCGTGCCTGCCCGCGGGCCGCTCGGTGGTCCTGCTCATGCCGAGCGGGGTGAGCACCTCGGTGCGCAGCGCGTCCAGCCAGCTCGTGCCGCGCAGCCGGGCCACCAGCTCGCCGAGCACGCCGTAGCCGACGTTGGAGTAGTGGAACCTCCTGCCGGGCCGGTGCTTCCACTCCGCCTCGGTGAGGCCGGCGTTGAGGCCGGGCCAGTCGCCGCCTGGCGTGCGCTCCCACCACTGGCCCGGCGACTCCGCGGTCAGCCCTCCGGTGTGCGCCAGCAGCTGCGCGACGGTGACCCGCCCGAAGGCCGTCTCCGGCAGGTGCCGCTCCAGCGGGTCGGCGAGGTCCAGCCTGCCTTCGTCGCGCAGGCGCAGCACGAGCGCGGCCACGAGCGACTTGGTGATGGAGCCGATGCGGTACTGGGTGCGCTCGTCCGGCGGCGCGCCGTCGACGGAGCCACGCGCGCCCGACCAGACGATGTCGCCGTCGCGCACGAGCGTGGCCACCAGCGACGGCGCCCGGCCGTTCGACTGCTCGGTGGCGACGCGGCGAAGCAGGGCGAGCTCGGTGCTGGGCAACATGGACACATTCTGCCGCGCGGGTCGCCCGCCGGTCGGCCGGGAGGTGGACGCGCCGGTCCGACGAAAGGAGGACGCCACGGCGCCGCCCCGTCCCTACGCTCGGCGGAGAGGGAGACCGGGGGAGACGATGGTGAAGGCCGGCACGGCGCGGCGGCGCGGGCGGCAGGACGAGCTGGCGGCGGCGCTGACCCGTGGCCCGGCCGAGGTGCTGGACTTCTTCCTGCCACTCTGGGCGGGCAGCCGGCTCGGTGCCTCGGCCGCGGAGGTGGGCGCGCTCACGGCACTGGAGACACTGGTGTCGTTGCTGGTGCGGCCGCTGGCCGGTGTGCTGGCCGACCGGCTCGACCGCGGCAGGCTCGCCGCGGCCGGTGCCGTCCTCTATGGACTGTCGTTCGCCGGGTACGCCGCGACGCCCGGGCTGGGCCTTGCCTATGCCGCCGCCGTCGCCGGCGGCGCGGGCGGCGCGGTGTTCTGGGTCGCGCTGCGCGCCAGGGCCGGGGAACGGCTCGCCGTGGACAGCGGTGTCTACAGCAAACTGTTCGCCGCCGAGGGCGCGGGAACGTGGATGGCCTTCCTCGTCGCGATGCCGCTGGTGTCGCGCGTCGACTACCGCGGCGTGTTCTGGCTCGGCGCCGCGGCCTGCGCCGCCACGGCCGTCGTGCTCGTGGCCTCCCGGCCGGGGCCACCTCTGTCCACACCCGACGGTGCACGGCTGTCACAGCTGAGCCGCAGGATGCGGCCGGTGCTGCTGCTCGTGGTGCTCACGGCGCTGGCAGAGGGCGGCGTGGCGCTGCTGCTCCTGCTGCACCTCCAGCGTGGCTTCGAACTCCAGCTGGGTCAGATCGCCGCCGTGTTCCTGCCCGGGTTCATCGTCTACAGCACCCTGCCCGGCCACCTGCACGGCATCGTGCGCCGGATCGGCCGCACCCGGGTGCTCTCGCTGGCGCTGGTGTGCAGCGCCGCGTTCGCCGCCGGGTTGTCGGTCGCGCCGAACCCGTGGGTGATCGCGGGCATGTGGGTGTTCTCGGCGGTCGCGTTCGCCGCGGCCATCCCGGTGGAGCAGTCGATCGTCGCGGAGGCCGCGGGGGTGAGCCTCGGCCGCGCCATGGGCGTCTACGAGAGCGCGACCCTGCTCGGCGTCACGGTCGGCACGTTCTGCGCCGGGCTGCTCTACTCCTCGGGGGGAGGCTGGCGCTTCGCCTGCGTGGGCGCCGCCGGGTTGCTGCTCGCCGGTGCCGGGTTCGCGCGCACGGCGGTGCGGCGGGTCGGGGTGGCGGAGTACCCGTCCGAGCCCGCGCCGCCGGACGAACGTGAGCGGCCGGAACCCGAGCCCGAGCCGGTGCCGGAGCCACCGCAGGCGCGGAGCGAACGCCGGTGTCGGCCGGGGTGCGCACGTGGTCCCAGCACGTGGTCCTGTTCGTCGTGGTGCAGGCGGTGCTCGCGGTGCTGGGGTACAGCTGGCCGGTCGAGGCCGTGCTCGGCGGGCCGCACGAACTCTCGTGGCTGTGGAACGACAGCGGCCACTGGCTGCTCGACGCCGGCCGGATCTGGTGCCTCGTCCTGGTGGGTGACACCGTCTGGACCTGGGGAAAGCTGCTGCTGGCGCGCCGTCGTTGACAGTCTGTCTACGATGACAGGATGTCTCACAGCTGGGTGACGGCCACCGACGGCGTCCGGCTCGCGGTGCGGGTGCGCGGCCCGGAGGCGGCGCCGACGGTCGTCTGCGTGCACGGCTACCCCGACAACGCGTCCCTCTGGGACGGGGTGGCCGGCCTGCTCGCCGAGCGGTTCCGGGTGGTGACCTACGACGTGCGCGGCGCGGGCGCGTCCGGCAAGCCAGGGCAACGGACCGCCTACCGGCTCGACCAGCTCGCCGACGACCTCGCCACCGTGGTCGGCGCCGTGCAGGGCGAGGGCAGGGTGCACCTGCTGGCCCACGACTGGGGCGCGATCCAGACCTGGCACGCCGTCACCGGCGAGTGGCTGCGCGGCCGGGTCGCGTCGTTCACGTCGATCTCCGGACCCGACCTCGACCACGCCGCGCACTGGTTCCGGGCCCAGCTGCGCGGGCCGACGCCCCGCCGCCTGCGCCACGCGCTCGGCCAGCTGCTGCACTCCACCTACATCGCGTTCTTCCAGCTGCCTTTCGTGCCGGAGCTGGCCTGGCGCACCGGCCTGCTGCCCAGGGCCATCCGCAGGCTCGACCCAGCGGAGGCCGCGCCGGAGCTCGCCGACGGGCTGCACGGGCTGAACCTGTACCGGGCCAACATGCTGCCGAGGCTTAGCAGGCCGCAGCGCAGGCACACCGACGTGCCGGTTCAGGTGCTCGCCCCGCTGGCCGACCCGTTCGTCACCACGCCACTGCAGACCGAGATCGAGCGCTGGGTGCCCGACCTGTGCGTGCGCCCGGTCGCGGGCAGCCACTGGCTGCCGCGCGCCGACCCGGGTCTCGTCGCCCGCGCCACCACCGAGCTCGTCGACCACGTCGAGGGCGGGCCACAGGCGCGGGCACTGGTCCGCTCCCGCGTCGCGCCGCCGCCACGAGGGCGGTTCCCGGGCAGGCTCGCGGTGGTCACCGGCGCGGGCAGCGGCATCGGGCGTGCCACGGCCGTCGCCTTCGCCCAGCAGGGCGCCGACGTCGTGCTCGCCGACGTCAACCGCGAGGGCCTGGCAGGAACGGCCGAGCTCGTGCGCCGCAGCGGGGCGCGGGCCGCCGAGTACACAGTGGACGTCGCGGACGGCTCGGCGGTGCACGCGTTCGCCGAGGCGGTGCACGACGAGCACGGCGTGCCGGACATCCTCGTCAACAACGCGGGCATCGGGATGGCGGGCTCGTTCCTCGACACCGGCGTGGCCGACTGGCAGCGCATCCTCGACGTCAACCTGTGGGGCGTCATCCACGGCTGCCGCGCGTTCGCGCCACGGCTCGCCGAGCGCGCCGAGGGCGGGCACATCGTCAACGTCGCCTCGATGGCCGCCTACCTGCCGTCGAGGCTGCTGCCCGCCTACTCCACGACCAAGGCCGCGGTGCTCATGCTCAGCGAGTGCCTGCGCGCCGAGCTGGCGGGCAGGCGGATCGGGGTCAGCGCGGTGTGCCCCGGGATCGTGCGCACCGGCATCACGGCCACCACCCGGTTCGTCGGCGCGGACGAGGCCGAGCAGCGGCGCAGGCAGGAGCACAGCAGCAGGCTCTACGCCCGGCGGGGCTTCGGACCCGAGCGGGTGGCGCGTGACATCCTGCGCGCGGTGGAGCGGGACGTCCCGCTGGTGCCGTCCACTCCGGAGGCCAAGCTGACGCTGGCGTTGTCGCGGCTCACCCCGGCCCTGCTGCGGGCCGCCGCCGCCCGGTGAGCGAGCGCAGGCCTCGCCGCATGTCGCGCGAGGCACGCAGGGCGGACCTGATCTCCGCCGCGCTGGAGCTGTTCAGCACGCGCTCGCCCGAAGACGTCTCGGTGGACGACGTCACGGCGCGTGCCGACGTGTCCCGCCCGCTGTTCTACCGCTACTTCGCGGGTGTCCGCGAACTGCACGTCGCGGCCCTGCGGTCGGTGGTGGACGACCTGCTGGCTCGGCTCGACGAGCGCCCGGACGCCGAGCCCGTCGACCGGCTCCGGGCGGCGGTGCGGGCACTCGCCGACGTGGCCGAGCGGCACCGGGCCGGTTATGTCGCACTCGTGCGCAGCGGTTCGGTGATCGCCACCTCAGAGACCGGCGCCATTGTGGACGAGGTCCGCAACCGCGCGGTCGCCGTGATCCTGGAGGACCTGGACATCACCGAGCCGTCGCCGCTGGTGCTCACGACCGTGCGCTGCTGGACCGCCGTCGTGGAGGGCAGCCTGCTCACCTGGCTGCAGGAGCGCTCACTGCCGCGCGAACGTCTCGACGCGTGGCTGGTGGATCAGCTGCTGGCGATGCTGGACGCGACCGGGCGCCACGAGCCGGAAGCGCTCACTTCATCGGCTGGTCGTCCACCTGGACGTCGTACTTGACGTTGCCGCCTTCCGCGGAGGTGACGGTGACCGACACGCCGTAGCGCGTGCCCTGGTGCTCCAGCACGCAGCGTGCCTTCGCGCCCTGCTCGGCGTCGATCCCCTCTGGACAGTCGATGCTCTCCGGGCGCTGACCGACCTGCTTCTCCAGCGCGTCGGCGACGCTGGTCTGCAGGTTCTCCGGGGAAACCTTGTTCTCGGTCTTGACCTCGGCACTGCAGCCCGCGACGGCAAGAGCCACGAACACGGGAACGAGCAGCAGCCTTCGAGTGTCCAGCATGGAAATTACCAACAATCTTCTCGATCTTCGTGACGGGCGCTTGCCGCGGACGCTAGCATGCCCGCTCAGCCTGGGAACGACGTCACCGGAATCGACAGGGGGTGGGACGGGGATGACCGGCTATCGCGTCGACCCGCAGACGCTGCGCTCGGCGGCAGGCCAGATCGCGGACGCCATCGGCGGTGCGGACAAGCTGGAGCTGGAGAAGATCGCCGAGAACGGCAAGGTCTTCGGCAACGACGCGGTGTCCGGCTCGCTCTCGGCGTTCTGCACGACCTGGGAGCTGGCGAAGGGAATTCTGCAGCAGCGGTCGGCCTCGGCGGGTGAGGCACTTGACTCCGCCGCGACGGCGTACGAGAACAGAGAAGACCAGAACACGATGCCGCAGCCGTCGCCGAGTCCCGGCCCCGCGCCGCAGGAGGTGCCCTGATGGCCGAGCTCGGCAGCACCAAGGACCCGAAGGAGCTCGTCCCTGGCGACCCGGAGGCCGTCAACGCCGCCGCCGAGGAGCTGCGGGGCAAGGCGCGCGTCATGCGCACGGTGGCCGAGGACCTCGGCAACATCCGCATCGACGGCTGGGAGGGCCCGGCCAGCAGCGCCTTCTGGGACAAGTTCTCCGGCGAGAAACCCAACTGGATGCTCGGCCACGACGCGATGAACTCCGTGGCCGACACGCTGGGCAGCCATGCCGACACGCTCACCTGGGCGCAGGGCCAGGCAGCCGAGGCCATGGAGCTGTGGGAGCGCGGTGAGGCGGCAACGCGGGAGGCGAGGCAGGAGCACGATGCGCTGGTGGGTGCCGGCGGGCCCCCGGGGGCGGGCCCGGCAGGCCCGGTGCCGGCGTTCGAGGACCCCGGCGCCGGGCTGCGCAAACAGGCGCAGGACATCCTCGACCGCGCGCGCAGGCAGCTGGAGCAGGCGGGCACGAACAACGGCGAGGCCATCGACGCCCAGGGCGGCAAGGGCCCGGACGCGCCGAGCTGGCTGTCGGGACCGGCCGCCTACGTCGAGGAGGAGGGACCCCTCGCCACCTCGGCGAGCTGGGATCTGCGGGAGGGCGAGCAGATCACCGAGAAGGCGCAGCGCCAGCAGGACGAGGGCAGCCGGTTCGCCAGGTACCACCAGTTCGGGCACCAGTTCCCCGAGAACCAGCGCGGCGGCCCCGACGTCAGCGCCAAGCTCGGGTCGTGGCAGGGCGAGGCCAACCTGTTCAAGGCGGACGCCAAGGGCGCGACCCAGCTCGGTGACATCACGCTCGCCGGGTCGGCCGAGGCGAAGGTCGGCGCCGAGGCGCACGCGTCGGCGTCTCTCGGCAGGGACGGCCTGCAGGCCGAGGCGGGCGCCTCGGCAGGGGCCAGCGCGTCGGTCGACGGCTCGGCGCACTACGGTGTCGCCGAGGTCGGCGGCTCCGGCGAGGTGTTCGCGGGCGCCGAGGCCGAGGCGGAGTTGTCGGCGGGCCCGGACGGCCTGCACGCCGGCGCGGACGCGTTCGCGGGTGCCAAGGCCGAGGGCGAGGTCCACGCCGACGTCGGCGGCCTCGGGGCGGGGGCCACCGGGGAGGCGTGGGCCGGCATCGGCGCCGAGGCCAACGCGACCCTGGGCATGCACGACGGCAAGTTCACCATCGGCGGCGAGGCCGGCGTCGCCCTCGGCGTCGGCGGCAAGCTCGGCGGGGAGATCACGATCGACCCGGGCAAGGTCGTCGACACCGCGTCCGACGCAGCGGGGGCGATCGGCAACGCGGCGAGCGGTGCCGTCGACAAGGCCGGGGACATCGCGGGCACCCTGAACCCATTCGACTAGCGCGAGAGACGTGGAGCGTACCGATGGCCACCCAGCTACCCGTGCCGATCGAGTTCGAGCTGCCCGAGGGCTGGACACCGGCGCCGCCGGACGAGGTGAACGCGCCCGGTAGCGCCTTCGTGGCGCTGCACCCGGCCTCCATCGACGGGTTCACCGCGAACATCACGATCGCGGGGCAGCTCTACACCGACGGCACGTCGCTCGACGCCATCGCCGACGAGTCGCTGCGGCGGCTCGACGGCACCGCCGACGTCGTGACGCTGCGGCAGCGCGACATCGTGGGCTCCAAGGACGCCCCGGGCCGCACCCAGGTCGTCGACATCACCACCACGATCGACAACCGGCGGCTGCAGCTCGTGCAGTGCCAGGTGTACCTGGAGTTGCGCGACGAGAGCGACCCGCGGCGGCGCGCGGTGATCGAGCTGGCGCTGACCTGCCGGGACAGCCAGCTCGACGCCGTGCTCGGCGACTACCAGAAGTTCGTCGGCACCGTACGCCCGCAGGCGGGTTCCTCCACCTGACCCCGCGGCCAACACGCGGGCTGGCGCGGTCAGCGCAGGGCTTCGCGCGGCACGCGGTCCAGCAGGTCGCACAGGAAGTCCAGCCCCATGTCCAGCTCGGCCGGGGCGAACCGGTCCTTCTGCTCGTACCAGGCGATGAGCTCGTCGCGTTCGAACCGGACGCGGTAGCGCGGCGCGCGCGGGTCCTCGGCGAGCCAGCGCTTCACCGGCTCGGTGAGCACGTAGGCGGCGAACCGGTCGTCGTCGGTGTTGACCTTGTACTCGCCCGCGCCCTTCGGGGTGAGCTGCAGCGTCGGCCTCGGCGCGGGCAGCCGGATCGCGAACACGCGGAAGTACCGGAAGTACTGCTGCCGCTCGCCGGGATCCTGCATCGGCCTCGGGCTGTACTGGAAGGCGCCGAACTCCCAGCCCCGGTGGGTGCCCGTCACCAGCTCCCGGGACCGCCGCTCGCGCAGGTGCTGACTGAACGGGTAACCGGTGAAGCGGTCGGCGTAGCCGACGTTCTCCTGCTCGAAGATCCAGCCGCGTCCGGCGGCGAGCCGGGCCAGCTCGCCGCCGACCTCCTCGTCGCGCATCGTCTGCTCGCGCCGCCTGCTCCGCAGGAACAACCACGCCACCAGCCCGACGATCGCGGCGAACACCACCACGAACAGGATCGGCGCCAGGGTTTCCATCGCCCACACCCTCCGGCCTCGACATCACGTCACGTCCGGAGGTTAACGATTCACGGGCGGTCGGCCAATGCCGACCAACCCTCCACCTCCTGCGGCGAGCGCGGGCCGGGGCCGACGTACTTCGCCGACGGCCGGACGAGCCTGCCCGTCTTCTTCTGCTCCAGGATGTGGGCGGCCCAGCCCGCCGTGCGCGCCGAGGTGAACATCGCGGGCATCATGTGCGGCGGGACCTGGGCGAAGTCCAGGATCACGGCGGCCCAGAACTCCACGTTGGTCTCGATCGCGCGGTCCGGACGGCGCTCGCGCAGCTCGGTCAGCGCGGCCTGCTCCAGTGCCGCCGCCACCTCGTACCGCTCTGCGCCGAGTTCCTGGCAGGTGCGGCGCAGCACGCGGGCGCGGGGGTCCTCGGCGCGGTAGACGCGGTGGCCGAAGCCCATGAGCCGCTCCTTGCGGTCGAGCAGTCCCTTGACGTACGAGCGGGCGTCGCCGGTGCGCTCGACCTCCTCGATCATCGGAAGCACCCGCGCGGGGGCGCCGCCATGCAGCGGGCCGGACATCGCGCCGATCGCCCCGGACATCGCGGCGGCCACGTCGGCGCCGGTGGAGGCGATGACGCGCGCGGTGAAGGTGGAGGCGTTGAGACCGTGCTCGGCGGCCGACACCCAGTACGCGTCGACGGCCTTGACGTGAGCAGGGTCGGGCTCCCCGCGCCAGCGGATCATGAACCGCTCGGTGATGCTGCTCGCCTCGTCGACGCGCGACTGCGGCACGGCGGGCACGCCGATGCCGCGCGCGGACTGCGCGACGTAGGACAGGGCCATCACGGAGGCGCGGGCGAGCTGGTCGCGCGCGTCGTCGTCGGAGATGTCCAGCAGCGGCTGGTAGCCCCAGATGGGGGCGAGCATGGCGAGCGCGGCCTGCACGTCCACCCGGACGTCGCCGGTGTGCACCGGGATGGGGAACGGCTCGGCGGGCGGAAGGCCGCGGCCGAAGTGGCCGTCCACCAGCAGTCCCCACACGTCGCCGAAACCGACCTTGCCCGCGAGGTCCTCGATGTCGACGCCGCGGTACCGCAGCGCGCCACCGTCGCGGTCGGGTTCGGCGATCTCGGTGCGGAAGGCGACCACGCCCTCGAGGCCCGGCCGGAAACCGTCGTCCGGCTGCTCGGACGGTGTCTGGGTCTGGTTGATCGTCGATGTCACTGGAGTGGACCTTTCGATGCGCGTTCCCCGACAGCGGTCACCCCGTGCGAGGCCCACACGCACAGGTGCCTCTTTGCACGGTTTGCCAAGACTCTGCTCCTCCGGGCCCCGGGGAGCAATCGAAAGATGCGGTGGTTTCGGTCACGATTACGAGAACGATTCAGTGCAGGGCGCCGGGATGGCGAAGATTTTGCTTCCGCGGGCGTGTGCTCGTGTTCGTCAGGCAGGTAAATCCTGTGTTTCCGGCCCCGGTGACCCGCCGAGCGCGGTGATAGACATTCCCCATGCACCTGAGCCCTCAGGAACGGGACAAGCTGCTCGTCCACGTCGCCGCCGACGTGGCCCGGCGCAGGCTGGAGCGCGGCCTCCGGCTGAACCATCCGGAGGCGGTGGCGCTCATCACCGACCACGTCGTCGAGGGCGCGAGGGACGGCAGGACCGTCAGCGAGCTGATGTCGAGCGGCCGGTCGGTGCTCACGCGCGAGCAGGTGCTGGAAGGAGTGCCGGAGATGCTCGACTCGGTGCAGGTGGAGGCCACCTTCCCGGACGGGACGAAGCTCGTCACCGTCCACGACCCGATCGTCTAGGGGGCTGCGGCATGCGACCCGGCGAGATCATCCCGGCCACCGGGCCGGTGGAGTTGAACCCCGGGCGGCCACGCACCCGGCTGCGGGTGCGCAACACCGGCGACCGGCCCGTCCAGGTGGGCTCGCACTACCACTTCGCGGTGGTCAATCCGGCGCTGGAGTTCGACCGCGCCGCCGCCGAGGGCCTGCGGCTGGACGTGCCGGCCGGGACGGCCGTGCGCTTCGAGCCGGGGGTCGAGCGCGACGTCGACCTGGTGCCGCTGGCGGGCCGTCGCGTCGTGCCGGGACTGCGGAGGCACCCGTGACCGAGCTGAGCAGGCAGCGCTACGCGGAGCTGTTCGGGCCCACGACCGGCGACCGCGTGCGGCTGGCCGACACGGACCTGCTGATCGAGATCACCGAGGACCGCAGCGCGGGACCCGCACCGGGCGACGAGGTGATCTTCGGCGGCGGCAAGGTGATCCGCGAGTCCATGGGGCAGGGCATGGTCACGCGCGCGGAGGGCGCGCCGGACCTGGTCATCACCGGCGCGGTCGTGCTCGACCACTGGGGCGTGGTGAAGGCCGACGTCGGCGTGCGCGACGGCCGCATCGCCGGCATCGGCAAGGCGGGCAACCCGGACACGATGGACGGCGTGGATCCCGCGCTGGTCATCGGCCCTTCCACCGAGGTCGTCGCGGGCAACGGCAGGATCCTCACCGCGGGCGGCATCGACTGCCACGTGCACTTCGTCTGCCCGCAGCTCACCGAGACAGCGCTGGCCTCGGGGCTGACCACGATGATCGGCGGGGGGACGGGACCCGCCGAGGGCAGCAAGGCCACCACGGTGACGCCGGGCACGTGGAATCTCGGCCGGATGCTGCAGGCCATGGACGGCGAGCCGGTGAACGTGCTGCTGCTCGGCAAGGGCAACACGGTGCGTGCCGAGGCGCTGCACGAGCAGGTGGCGGCGGGCGCGGGCGGGTTCAAGCTGCACGAGGACTGGGGCACCACGCCCGCCGCGATCGACGCGTGCCTGACCGTGGCCGACGAGACCGGTGTGCAGGTGGCCATCCACACGGACACGCTCAACGAGGCCGGGTTCGTGGAGTCCACCATCGACGCGATCGGCGGCCGGTCGATCAACGCCTACCACACCGAGGGGGCAGGCGGCGGGCACGCGCCGGACATCATCCGGGTCGCGGGGCTGGCGAACGTGCTGCCGTCGTCGACGAACCCGACCCGCCCGCACACGGTGAACACCGTCGACGAGCACCTGGACATGCTCATCGTCTGCCACCACCTCAACCCTGCGGTGCCCGAGGACCTCGCGTTCGCGGAGAGCCGCATCCGGCCGAGCACCATCGCCGCCGAGGACGTGCTGCACGACGTCGGCGCGATCTCGATGATCGGCTCGGACGCGCAGGCGATGGGCCGCATCGGCGAGGTCGTGATCCGCACCTGGCAGACGGCGCACGTGATGAAGCGCAGGCGTGGGGCGCTGCCCGGCGACGGCGCAGCCGACAACCTGCGCGCCCGCCGCTACGTCGCGAAGTACACGATCAACCCGGCCATCGCCCACGGCATCGACCACGAGGTCGGCTCGGTCGAGGTGGGCAAGCTCGCCGACCTGGTGCTGTGGGAGCCGAAGTTCTTCGGCGTGCGCCCGCACGCCGTGCTCAAGGGCGGGTTCGTCGCGTGGGCCGCCATGGGCGACGCGAACGCCTCGATCCCGACGCCGCAGCCGGTGTACGCGCGGCCGATGTTCGGCGCGGCGCCCTCCGCCGCGGCCGCGAGCAGCCTGCACTTCGTCGCCGAGTCCGCGGGGCCGCGGCTCGGCGAGCGGCTCGGGCTCCGGCGCGCGCTCGCGCCGATCCGGGACACGCGTGGCCGCACGAAGGCCGACATGCTGCTCAACGACGCGACACCGGACATCCAGGTCGATCCGGACAGCTTCGCCGTGCACATCGACGGTGAGCTGATCGAACCCGCGCCCGTCACGGAGCTGCCGATGGCGCAGCGCTACTTCCTGTTCTGATGGACGCCCTCGCTCTGGCACTGGCCGACTCCCGCTTCCCCGGCGGCGGTCACGTGCACTCCGGCGGCCTGGAGGAGGTGGTGGCGCGGGGACGCCTCACGAGCGAGCG
Source organism: Prauserella muralis (assembly GCF_003202285.1). Taxonomy (GTDB): domain Bacteria; phylum Actinomycetota; class Actinomycetes; order Mycobacteriales; family Pseudonocardiaceae; genus Prauserella_B; species Prauserella_B muralis. Next base: position 81,085 of record NZ_MASW01000001.1, on the reverse strand, counting down.
CGACCTACCGCTGTTCCTCAGTGGACGGTTGCGCGGGGCGGGCGAACTGGCCGCCGTGTTCGCGGCCGCCGCCGCGCACGCCGCGGCCCGGAGCGTCCACAACGGACATTGGACCATGCTCGACGCCGAGCTGGACGCCCGCACGCCCTCGCCCGCACAACGCGCGGCCTCGCGAGCGCAGGGCCGCGGCACCGCGCGCGCGGCCAGGGCGGCGTGGCCGTCGCCGGTGCTCGACGGCCTGGTGGCCGCCACCCCCCGCCCGCACCACCCGGTGATCCTCGGCGCGCTCGCCGGACTCGGCCGCAACCTGCCCCTCGACGCCGCGAGGGTGGCCGCGTACCTGGCGGTCAGCGGGCCCGCGAGCGCCGCCGTGCGGCTGCTCGGCCTGGACCCGCTCGCGGTGAACGCGGCCGTGGTCGCCCTCGCCCCGGCGATCGAGGTGGTGGCCGCGCGCGCCGCGCGGCTGGCGGGAACGGATCCGCGAACCCTGCCCGCGCCGGGGTCTCCGGCGCTCGACCTGCTCGCCGAGGCCCATGCCCGGCAGCACGAGAAAGAGGTGCGTCTGTTTGCCAGCTGAGGACACCGGCCACGGGCACGGCCACGCCCATCCCGTGAGCCTCGATCCGACCGCAGCCGGACCCGACCGGCACGAGGCCGCGCCGTCCGCGGGGCGCGCCTACCGCATCGGCATCGGCGGTCCGGTGGGCAGCGGCAAGACCGCGCTGGTCGCGGCACTGTGCCGCGCGCTGGGTGGCGAGCTGAACCTCGCGGTCGTCACCAACGACATCTACACGACCGAGGACGCCGACTTCCTGCGCAGGGCCGGGGTGCTCGACGCCGAGCGGATCGAGGCCGTGCAGACCGGCGCGTGCCCGCACACCGCGATCCGGGACGACATCACCGCCAACCTCGACGCCGTCGAGCGGCTGGAGGAGCGCTTCGCCGGACTCGAGCTGGTCATCATCGAAAGCGGCGGCGACAACCTGACCGCCGTCTTCAGCCGCGGCCTCGCCGACAGCCAGGTGTTCGTCGTGGACGTCGCGGGTGGCGACAAGGTGCCGCGCAAGGGCGGGCCCGGCGTGACCACCGCCGACCTGCTCGTCATCAACAAGATCGACATCGCGCACCTGGTTGGCGCGGACCTGGCCGTGATGACGGCCGACGCCCACCGTATGCGTGGCGATCTGCCGGTGGTCGCGCAGTCGCTCGTCGAGACGCCGGACGCCCCGGACGTGGCCGCGTGGGTGCGCTCGCTGCTGCCGGCCAGGGCCGGATGAGGGCTCACGCCCGGCTCTCCGCCGCGCTGGACGTCGCGACCGGGCGCACGGTCCTGCGGGAGCTGCACTCGATGGCGCCGCTGACACTGTTCCCCCGGCGCGGCGGCACGGGCGCGCACGTGTACCTCGTCAACGCGGCGACGACCCCGCTCGGCGGCGACGAACTCGCGCTGACGGTACGAGTCGGCCCCGGCGCGAGGTTGCGCCTGTCCGGTGTCGCGGCGACGCTGGCGCTGCCGGGCCCGCACGGCGAGGCCAGTTCGGCGACGTTCGACGTCGAGGTCGGTGAGGGCGGCTGCCTCGACTACCTGCCCGAGCCGACCGTCGTCACGGCCCGCGCCCGGCACACGGCCCTGCTGCGGGCCGACCTCGCCGCCGATGCCCGGTTCCGGGCCAGGGAGACGCTCGTGCTCGGCAGGGAGGGGGAGCGCCCCGGTCAGCTCACGACCTCCACGCGCATCACCCGGTCGGGTACGGCGCTGCTGCACCAGGACCTCGTCGTCGGCGATCCGGTCCTCGACGCGAGCGCCGCGTACCTGGCGGGCCGCCGGGTGCTGGCGACCGAGGTGCTCGTCGGCGGCGCCGACCCTCCGGCCGCCGTCGGCGGCGACTGGTGGGCGCTCACCCCGCTGGCCGCGGGCGGGGCGCTCGCCACGGCCCTCGCGGGCGACGCCGTCACCGCGGCCTCGGATCTGGATCGTGCCCGTGCACACCACCCCGGCTGGGCCCGGGTGTGACGCGTGGCGCCCGTCACCGATCAAGAGGTTTCGCGCGGAGGCCCGAACCCCTAACGTCGGCTGATAGGCGGGATAAGGCCCCACGAGGGCCAGGGCGCGGAGGTTGGTATGCCGGAACTCGACAAAATGGGCAACGGGGTAGCCGACACGGCGGCGGGCGTGGCCGTCCGGCTTCCCGGGATGCGGGTGGCTTACGACGGCGAGGCGTTCGACGAGTCCGCGCTCGCCGGGACCTGGACCGAGCAGCTTCAGCACTGGCTGGACCAGGCCGAGTCGGCAGGCCTTCCCGAGCCGAACGCGATGGTGCTGGCCACGGCCAACGCCGAGGGCCTTCCGTCGTCGCGCACGGTGCTGTGCAAGGGCCTCGACGCCCGCGGCGTCGTCTTCTACACCAACTACACCTCGGCCAAGAGCCACGACCTCACCGTCACCCGGTACGCGTCGGTGACGTTCCCCTGGTATGCGCTGCACCGGCAGGTGACCGTGCGCGGCGAGGTGGAGAAGGTCGGCGCCGAGGAGACGGCGGCCTACTGGGCGTCGCGGCCGCGGGGCTCGCAGCTGGGCGCGTGGGCGTCGCCGCAGTCCCGGGTCGTCGAGGGCAGGCGGGCGCTGGACAACGCGCTGCACGCGATCGAACGCCGATTCGCTGACGTGGACGAGGTGCCGGTGCCGCCGCACTGGGGTGGCTGGCGCATCCGTCCGGACACCGTGGAGTTCTGGCAGGGCAGGCAGGACCGCCTGCACGACCGGCTCCGCTACGTGCGAACCGAGGACGGCTGGCGCATCGACCGCGTAGCCCCCTGACCCGCCCCAAGCTCCCCAATGTGGCATTCGCTCCACTGGATGGAGCGAATGCCGCATTCGCTCCATCCAGTGGAACATATGTGGCATTGGGGAGCTTTCGTTAGCTGCGGTACGCTAACTATTTGTGGCTGAACGGACCGACGCCGGGAGATCGGGAGCACGCAAGGTACTCGGCTCGATCGTCGTCGACAGCAGGCCACTGCGGATACCCGGCTTCCGGCGGCTCTGGATCAGCTCGATGGCCACCGCCATCGGCAGCCAGCTCACGGCCGTCGCCGTGCCCAAGCAGGTCTTCGACCTCACCGGCTCCTCGGGCTACGTCGGGCTGACCGGCGCCTTCGCGCTCGTGCCGCTGCTGGTGTTCGGCCTGTGGGGTGGCGCCATCGCCGACACCGTGGACCGGCGCAAGCTGCTGCTCGTGTCCAACACCGGCATCGCGGTCACCGCCGCGCTGCTGTGGGCGCAGGCGTTCTTCGCACTGAACTCGGTGTGGGCCGTGCTCGTGCTGCTGGGCGTCAACCAGGCGTTCTTCGCGGTCAACATGCCGACGCGCAACGCCGTCGTCGCGCGGCTGGTGCCCGAGCACCTGCTGCCGTCGGCCGCGGCGCTCACCGGCACGATGATGACCTTCGGCGCGGTGTTCGGCCCGCTCGCCGCCGGCGCGCTCATGCCGGTCATCGGTTTGTCGACTCTGTACCTTGTCGACACGATCGCGCTCGCGGCCGTGCTGTGGGCCGTGTGGAAGCTGCCCGCGATGCCCCCGCTGTCCGGGCTCGTCCGCAGGGCCGGGCTGCGCGACGTCATCGACGGCTTCCGCTACATGGCCACCCAGAAGGTGCTGCTCGCGTCGTTCGTCGTGGACATCATCGCCATGGTCGCGGGCATGCCGCGCGCCCTGTTCCCGGAGATGGCCGAACGGACCTTCGGCGACCCGCCCGGCGGCGGGCTGGCACTGGGCTGGCTGTTCGCCGCCATCCCGATCGGCGCCATGCTCGTGGGGCTGATGTCCGGCTGGGTCGGGCGGGTGCGCCGCCAGGGCGTCGCCGTCGTGGTCGCCATCTGCGTGTGGGGAGCCGCGGTCGCGGGCTTCGGGCTGTCGTCGTCGCTGTGGCTGGCCGTGGTGTTCCTCGCCATCGGCGGCGCGGCGGACATGGTCAGCGCCGTCTACCGCATGGCGATCCTGCAGTCGGCGGCCACCGACGAGATGCGCGGCCGCACGCAGGGCGCGTTCACCGTGGTCGTGGCGGGCGGGCCGCGCCTTGCCGACCTGACCCACGGCTGGACGGCCGCGGGCGTCGGCACGGCCGCCGCGGCCACGGGCGGCGGTGTGCTCGTCATCGTGCTGGTCGTCCTCGCCGTGGTGCTGCTGCCCGCGTTCTGGCGCTACCGCGCGGCGTCGGTGAAGTCCTGACGACAGCGCCACCTATCCGGTGACCACCTGCCGGTGCTGGTACGGCACACTTCCCGGCATGGCGGACGCGACCACCTCGCCCGGCACCGAGACCGGGCAGCCCGCGCTGCGGCGCGTGATGGGCTCCAAGCTGCTGCTGTTCTTCGTCGTCGGCGACATCATCGGCACCGGCATCTACGCGCTCACCGGCCAGGTGGCCGGGCGTGTCGGCGGCGCGCTGTGGCTGCCGTTCCTGCTGGCGTTTCTCGTCGCGTTCATGACGGCGTTCAGCTACCTGGAACTCGTCGGCAAGTACCCGAGGGCCGCCGGCGCCGCGCTCTACACCCACCGGGCGTTCCGGACCCGCGTGCTGACGTTCCTCGTCGCGTTTGCGGTCATGTGTTCGGGCATCACGTCGGCGTCCTCGGCGGCGGTGGCCTTCGGCGAGACCTACCTCGCCGAGTTCCTGACCTCTCCGATGCCGCTCGTGGCGATCCTGTTCATCCTGCTGCTCGCGGCGATCAACTACCGCGGCGTCCGGGAGTCGGTCACCACGAACGTGGTCCTCACCTGTATCGAGCTGGCCGGCCTGCTCATCGTGATCGGCGTCGGCGTCTGGGCGGTTCTGGGCGGCGACGGCGAGCCCGCCCGGCTCACCGAGTTCAACACCGAGGACCAGACGTGGCTCGTGGCCATCACCTCGGCCACCTCGCTCGCGTTCTTCGCGATGGTGGGCTTCGAGGACTCGGTGAACATGGCCGAGGAGTGCAAGGACCCGGTGCGGATCTTCCCCAAGGCCATGCTGTGGGGCATGGTGATCGCCGCCACCATCTACATCCTCGTGTCGGTGACCTCGTCGCTGCTGGTGCCCGCAGGCGAGCTGGAGGCGGCCGAAAGCGGTGCACTGCTCAAGGTCATCGACGTCGGTGCGCCGGGGATGCCGAGGGAGATCTTCTCGGCCATCGGGCTGTTCGCGGTGATCAACTCGGCGCTCATCAACATGCTCATGGCCAGCAGGCTCGTGTACGGCATGGCCAACGAGGGCATCATTCCGAAGGCGCTGGGCGCCGTGCACCCGCTTCGCCGCAGCCCCTGGGTGGCGATCCTGTTCACCAGCGCCATCGCCATCGCTTTGGTGTCTACTGTGGACATCAGCGTGCTCGGTGGCACCACGGCGCTGCTGCTGCTCGTGGTGTTCTCCGTGGTCAACATCGCCGTGCTCGTGCTGCGCAGGGAGAAGGTGGAGCACCGGCACTTCCGCGCACCCACGGTGATCCCGGCGCTGGCGGCCGTGTTCTGCCTCTACCTGGCGAGCCCGCTGTCCGGGCGGCCCGCGCGCGACTACGTGGTCGCGGTGATCCTGCTCGGTGTCGGCTTCCTGCTCTGGCTGGTGAACTGGGCCGCCCTGCGGGCCACCGAATCCCGGCGGGCGTCAGCCGAGTGAGCGCCGCAGCTCCACGGGGTCGTGGGCGCAGAACACGCTGACCTCGTCACCGTGTCCTGCCGCCAGCTCGCGCAGGCGCTCCTGATTGCGCAGCCGCGCCTGCCTGTCCGTCTGCACCACGCGTTCGAACACCGCCAGCCCCGGCGGGCAGTGCGGCCGGGCGGCGTCGAGCTGGCCGTGGAAGAAGTACGCGTCGCCCGCGGCCAGCAGCCAGCCGTCGCCGGTGTCGATCGCGACGCCCGCGTGCCCGCGCGTGTGCCCGGCGAGCGGCACGAGCAGGATCTCCGGTGGCAGCCCGGTGAGCGACCGCACGGCGTCGAACCCGAACCACGGCTCGCCGTGGTCGGAGTAGGAGCTGAACTTCGGGCCGTGCGCGAACTGGATCCTGCGGTAGCGACTGCGTTCCCTGGCGTCGGCCGGCTGTTCCAGCGCCCGTAGTTCCCTGGCGTAGAGGTGCACGGTCGCGTCCGGGAAGTCGACGAGGCCGCCCGCGTGGTCGAGATCCAGGTGGGTGAGCACGATGTGCCGCACGTCGGCAGGGTCGAAGCCGAGCAGGCGCACCTGCGCGATCGCGGTCTCGGACTCGGCGGCCACCGGGTTGGTCAGGCGCACGAACGGTGCGCCGAGCCATTCGCGGGGCCGTGTGACGGCGGGCGTGCCCATACCCGTCTCGACCAGCACCAGTCCGGTGTCGGTCTCCAGCAGCAGGCAGTGGCAGATCATGTGCGCGCGGCGCGCCACGCTGCCGGCTCCGTCGATGAGGGCTCCGCCCGGCGGGCGCAGCGTGCCGCAGTTGAGGTGGTGAACGCGCATGTCAGCTCCCTGCTTGGTTCAGTTCCTCGGCGATCTGCGCGGCCAGGTGCTCGCCGACCTGGCGCAGCGGTTCGAGGTCCCGGCGGGTCCTGGCGAGCAGCAGCGCGCCCTCGAGGGAGGCGACGGCCAGGACGGCGAGTCGTGCCGCCCCCGGTGCGGGCACGCCCGCGCCGGTGAGCGCGTCCTCGATGGCCCGCTGCCACGAGGCGTAGCCGTCGGCGCAGGCCTTCCGGATCGGTTCGCTGTCGGCCGCCGCGTCGAGCGCCACCGTCGAGAGTGGACAGCCACGCCGGAAGCCCGATTCGGTCAGTGACTCCGCGAGGTGGTCGAGCACCGCGGCCAGCCCGGCCCCGGGGTCCGCTTCGCCTGCGAACGCCGAGCGCAGCACGGCGCACAGCCGCTGCCCGGAGAGCGCCACGGCCTCGGCGGCCAGCTGCTCCTTGCCGCCGGGGAAATGGAAGTACAGCGAGCCCTTGGGAGCCCCGCCCTCGATGAGCAGCTGGTTGAGCCCCGTGGCGTGGTAGCCCTGCGTGTGGAACAGCTCGGCGGCCGTGTCCAGCATGCGTTCCCGGGTCGCGGTACGTCTGGCCATGGACCACGCTAACGCTGACTATGGCGACCGGTCTAGTAAGTATTTGCTTCGGTACGTTGGCCCCATGGCGAATCCGACCGGGGAACAGTTCGAGCTCACCCGAGGCAGTGCCCGCGCGGTGGTCACGGAGATCGGCGCGGGCCTGCGCGCGTTCGAGATCGGCGGCGTGCCGTACGTGGAGTCCTTCGGCGAGGACGAGCAGCCGCCGAAGGCCGCGGGGCAGGTGCTCGTGCCGTGGCCGAACCGGACCAAGGCGGCGCGCTGGACGTTCGAGGGACAGCCGCAGGAGCTGGAGGTCACCGAGGCCAAACGCGGCAACGCCATCCACGGGCTGACCAGGAACCGGGAGTGGCAGCTGCTCGAACACGCCGAGTACGCCATCACGCTGGCCTGCGACATCGACGGCGAACCCGGCTGGCCGGTGCCGCTGCACACCAGCATCGTCTACGAGCTGGCCCCCCGGGAGCTGACCGTGACACACGCGGTGCGCAACGACGGCGAGCGGCCCATCGGCTTCGGCGTCGGCACCCACCCGTACCTGCGGATCGGCGACGTGCCGACCGACGAGCTGACCCTCACCCTGCCCGCCACCCGCGTGCGGCCCTACGTCGACGAGGCACAACTGCCCTACGCCGAGGAGCAGGACGTGGAGGGCACCGAGTACGACCTGCGCGACGGCAGGCTCGTCGGCACGCTCGAACTCGACACGACCTTCGGCGGGCTCGTGCCCTCCGGCGACGGCAGGCACCACGCGCTGCTCAGCCACGGCGACACCACGCTGGACGTGTGGAGCGAGCCCGACTTCCGGTGGGCGCAGGTCTTCACACCCGCGGAGCTGACCGGGAGGGAAAGGGCGATCGCGATCGAGCCGATGACCTGCCCCGCCGACGCGCTCAACTCGGGCACCGACCTCATCACGCTGGAACCCGGCGAGTCGTGGCGGGGCAGCTGGGGCATTGGCGTCCGGATTCGTTAGCGTAGCGAACCATGGCGAAGGCAATCATTGGCGGCTACGTGGTGCCCGTCGACGGGACCCCGGTCGACGGCGGCACGGTGCTCATCTCCGACGACGGCACCATCGCCGCGGTCGGCACGGAGGCGGACGTCGACATCCCCGACGGCGCCGAGCTGATCGACGCGGCGGGCTCGTGGGTGCTGCCCGGCTTCGTCGACGCACACGCTCACCTCGGCGTGCACGAGGAGGGCGAGGGCTGGTCGGGCAACGACACCAACGAGATGACCGATCCCAACGGCGCCCGCTTCCGCGCCATCGACGGCATCGACCCCTACGAGGTGGGCTTCGACGACGCGCTGGCGGGCGGCGTGACGAGCGTGGTCATCAAGCCGGGCTCGGGCAACCCGATCGGCGGCCAGACCGTGGGCGTCAAGACGTGGGGCCGCACGGTCCTCGACATGCTCTTCGCCGAGCAGGTCAGCGTGAAGAGCGCGCTCGGGGAGAACCCGAAGCGCGTCTACGGCGAGAAGGACAGGACACCGAGCACCCGGCTCGGGGTCGCCGCGGTGCTGCGGGAGGCGTTCACCAAAGCGCGCAACTACGCCGCGCAGCGCGACCACGCCCGCGCCGAGGGCAAGCCGTTCGACGTCGACCTCACCCTCGAACCGCTGACCAAGGTGCTCGACGGCGAGCTGTACTGGGACCAGCACACCCACCGTGCCGACGACATCGTCACCGCGGTGCGGCTTGCCGAGGAGTTCGGTTACAAGCTGGTGGTCAACCACGGCACGGAGGGCCACCTGATCGCCGACTTCCTCGCCGAGCGCGACGTCCCGGTGATCCTGGGCCCGCTGTTCACCACGCGGTCCAAGGTGGAGGTCCGCAACCGCACGCTGCGCTCGGCAGGCATCCTGGCGCGGGCCGGAGTCCGGCTGGCGATCACCACCGACCATCCGGTGATCCCCATCAACTTCCTCGTCTACCAGGCGGCGCTGGCGGTCAAGGACGGCCTCGACCCGGACACCGCGCTGCGGGCGCTGACCGTCAACCCGGCGCGGATCCTGGGCCTCGACGACCGGGTCGGCGCGCTGAAGCCGGGTCTCGACGCCGACGTGGTGGTGTGGTCGGGCGACCCGCTCGACGTGATGAACCGCGCCATGCGCGTGTTCGTGCGCGGCCGCGAGGTCTACCGGTTCGACGAGGCCGGCGGCGAGGGCATCGTGGCCGAGCGCCGCTACCGGGAGTGAGGCGTCACGCCGTGCGCAGCGCCCGCGCGATGACGAGCCGCTGGATCTGGTTGGTGCCCTCGAAGATCTGCGGCACCTTCGCCTCGCGCATGTAGCGCTCGACGGGGAAGTCGCGGGTGTAGCCCGCCCCGCCGAGCACCTGCACGGCATCGGTGGTGACCTTCATGGCGGCGTCGGTGGCGACGAGCTTGGCGATGGACGCCTGGCGCTGGAACGGCAGCCCGCGGTCGCGGCGCCGGGCGGCCTCCAGATACGTCGCCCGCGCCGACTCCACGGCCGCCGCCATGTCGGCGAGCAGGAACTCCACGCCCTGGAACTCGATGATCGGCGAGCCGAACTGCGTGCGCTGCTTGGCGTAGGCGACGGCCTCGTCGAGCGCGGCCTGCGCGAGGCCCACCGAGCACGCGGCGATGCCGAGCCTGCCCGAGTTCAGCGACTCGAGGGCGATCCGCAGCCCGGCCCCCTCCTCGCCGAGCAGCCGGTCGGCGTCGACGCGGGCGTTGTCGAAGAGCAGTTGCGTGGTGGTGGAGGCCGTCAGCCCCATCTTGCGCTCGGGCGGCGCGGCCGAGAGCCCGGGCGTGTCCCGGTCCACCAGCAGGCAGCTGATGCCCGTGCCGCCGTCGTCCGACGTGCGCACCATCGTGGTGTAGAAGTCGGCCTGCCCGCCGTGGGTGATCCAGGCCTTCGCGCCGGTGACGAGATAGGCATCCCCCTCGCGGCGGGCCCGCGTCGACAGCGCCGCCGCGTCGGAACCGGCGTGGCTCTCCGACAGCGCGTAGGCGCCGAGCAGGTCGCCGCCGAGCATCGCGGGCAGCCAGCGCTCGCGCTGGGCCTCGGTGCCGTGGTGGGCCAGCGCGAAGCACGACATCGTGTGCACCGACAGCCCCACGCCCACCGACATCCACGCGCTCGCGATCTCCTCGAGCACCTGCAGGTAGACCTCGTACGGCACGTCGCCGCCGCCCCAGCGCTCCGGGTAGGGCAGTCCGAGCAGCCCCGACTTGCCGAGCAGCCGGAACTGCTCGCGCGGGAAGCGCTCGGCCTCCTCGTACTCCGCCGCGAGCGGGGCCAGTTCCTCGCGGGCGAGCTCGCGGGTGAGTGCGAGCAGGTCCTCGGCCTCGGTGGTGGGCAGCAGTCGGTCCGCGGGCATCGTCGTCTCCGGGGTGAGTACTGAAAACAGTACTGTGGTGGCTTGGCGAGTACTATCATAGGCTAGCCGGGTGCCCGCCAACCAGTCCAGAGCCCGCAGGCAGCCGACCGCCCGGCAGCGGGCGCTGCTGCGGGAGCTGGAGGAGCTGTTCCTCGCCGAGGGGTTCGTCGAGTTCACCCTCGACGACCTGGCCGCGCGGCTGCGCTGCTCCAAGTCCACCCTGTACGCGCTGGCGGCGAGCAAGGAGCAGCTCGCGGTCAAGGTGGTCGCGCACTTCTTCAAGGGCGCGGCCGAGCGGATCGAGCAGCGCATCGAGGGCATCGGGGACGCGCGGAAGACCATCGAGGTGTACCTGGCGGGCGTCGCCGACGAGCTGAAGCGCGCCTCGGAGGCGTTCATGGCCGACGTGGCGGCGTTCGAGCCGGCCAGGGCGACCTACGAGCTGAACTCGCAGGCGGCCGCCCGGCGCATCCGCTCGTTCATCGCCAAGGGCGTCGACGACGGAGTGTTCCGGGATGTGCACTCGGCGCTCATCGCCGAGCTGGCGACGCTGCTCGTGGAGGCGATCCAGACCGGCGTGGTCCGGGCGCGGACCGGCGTCTCGGACGCGGAGGCGTTCACGGCTCTGTCAGGCCTGCTGCTCGAAGGGCTAGCATCGCGGCCGTGATTGTCTCCGGAGGCGAAGCCCTCGTCGATCTCGTTCCCGCCGAGTCCACTCCGGACCTGCTGGCACCGCGCCTCGGCGGAGGCCCGTACAACGTGGCGCTGGCCGCGGCCCGGCTCGGCGTGCCGACCGGCTTCCTGTCGCGGATCTCCACCGACCGTTTCGGCGACGCACTCGTGGAGCGGCTGCGCGCGTCCAACGTGGACCTCGCGCTCGTGCAGCGCGGCGAGCAGCCGACCACGCTGGCGGTCGTCGCGCTGGAGGAGGACTCCAGCGCGCGCTACAGCTTCTACACCGAGGGCACCGCCGACCGGCTCGTCGCCGATCCCGGTCCGCTGCCCGAGGCCGTCACGACACTCTGCGTCGGCACGCTCGGCATGGTGCTGGAGCCCGGCGCCGGCGTCTACGAGGCCGTGCTGCGCCGGGAGGCCGAGCGGGGCGTGCTCACCGCGCTCGACCCGAACATCCGGGCGGACATGATCGCCGACGCCGGCACCTACCGGGCGCGGTTCCTCTCTTGGCTGCCGCACGTGCGGCTGCTGAAGGTCTCGGTCGACGACGCCGAGTGGCTGGCGGCCGGTGCGGGTGTCGACGCGGCCGTGAAGGCGTGGCTGGAGGCCGGGGTGACGGCCGTCGTGCTCACCAGGGGCGCCGAGGGGCTCTCCGCGTGCACGGCCGCGGGCGAGGTGGCGAGCGTGCCGACCGTGCCGGTGGAGGTCGTCGACACGATCGGGGCGGGGGACACCGTGCAGGGTGCGCTGCTGGCCTGGCTCGAACAGCGCGGCGTGCGCGACCTCACGACGCTCGGTGCCGCCGACTGGGCCGAGGCGCTGCACTACGCCGCCGCCGCGGCGGCCGTCACCGTGTCCCGCAGCGGCGCCGAACCGCCGACGGCTGACGAACTCGCTCCGGGCGTGTGAACCTGATCGCAAACAGTTAGCTGTGGGTAACACCACGGCTGCGAAAAGGGCGCCTTCTGGACTAGCGTAAGGAGGAATTCATACCCCAGCGGGGCGGTGTGCGACGAGGTCCACGGGCCTCTCGCGTACGAACGCGGTGACCAGCGAAACCTGCGGTCACCACCGGCCCGTGTGACCGTGAGAGGCATTTGCATGTCCGACGCGACTGCGGCGCAGTCCGGGGGCGAGAACGTCGTACTCCGCCTGCCCAGCGGCGAGCACGAGTTGAAGGTCGTCCGTGCCGTCGAGGGTGCCCCCGGCATCGAACTCGGGAAGTTGCTGGCGCAGACCGGCTACATCACTTTCGACCCCGGTTTCGTCAACACCGGGGCGGCTGCCTCGGCCATCACCTACATCGACGGCGACCAGGGGGTGCTGCGCTACCGGGGCTACCCGATCGAGCAGCTGGCGCAGAATTCGACGTTCATCGAGGTCTCCTACCTGCTGATCTACGGCGAGCTGCCGACGCAGGCCCAGCTGGACGACTTCACGCAGAAGATCAACCGGCACACCCTGCTGCACGAGGACCTCAAGCGGTTCTTCGACGGCTTCCCGCGGGACGCGCACCCGATGCCGGTGCTCTCCAGCGCGGTGTCGGCACTGTCGACCTTCTACCAGGACTCGCTCAACCCGTTCGACGAGCCGAACGTGGAGCTGTCCACCGTCCGCCTGCTCGCCAAGATGCCGACGATCGCGGCCTACGCCTACAAGAAGTCGATCGGCCAGCCGTTCCTGTACCCGGACAACTCGCTCGGCCTCGTGGAGAACTTCCTCCGGATGACCTTCGGGCTGCCCGCGGAGCCGTACGAGATCGACCCGACCGTGGCCAAGGCGCTCGACCTGCTGTTCATCCTGCACGCCGACCACGAGCAGAACTGCTCCACGTCGACCGTGCGGCTCGTCGGCTCGTCGGAGGCCAACCTGTTCGCCAGCATCTCGGCGGGCATCATGGCCCTGTTCGGCCCGCTGCACGGCGGCGCCAACAGCGCGGTGCTGGAGATGCTGGAGGGCATCAAGGCCGACGGCGGCGACGTCAACAAGTTCGTCGAGCGGGTCAAGAACCGAGAGCAGGGCGTGCGCCTGATGGGCTTCGGGCACCGGGTCTACAAGAACTACGACCCGCGCGCGAAGATCATCAAGCAGACCGCGGACGAGATCCTGGCCAAGATCTCCGGTGGCGACGAACTGCTCGACATCGCGAAGCGGCTGGAGGAGCGGGCGCTGTCCGACGACTACTTCGTCGAGCGCAAGCTGTACCCGAACGTCGACTTCTACACCGGACTGATCTACCGGGCGATCGGTTTCCCGACGCAGTTCTTCACGGTGCTGTTCGCGCTGGGCCGGCTTCCCGGCTGGATCGCGCACTGGCGCGAGATGATCAACGACCCGGCCACCAAGATCGGCAGGCCGCGGCAGATCTACACCGGCGAGAAGCAGCGCGAGTACAAGCCCATCACGGAGCGCTGACCACGTACGAGCTGTGTTCCCGGCACAGGCCACCATCCCGTCTCGTGCGGGGTGGTGGCCTGTGTCACGAGCGCAGAACTCGCGGGCCTGGACGCAGGACTCGCGGGCCTGAGTGCAGGACTCGCGGTCAGCCGCGCAGGGCGTCGGTGAGCCGGACCCTGCTGCCGGTGCGCAGGACGGCCGCCCGGTAGACGCGGCCACCGAGCCACGTCAGCGCCGTGATGGCGGCGAGAGTGAGCACGAGCGCCACGGCGATCTCCAGCCCGCCCGCCGCGCCGGTGGCGATGCGGCCCGGCATCAGGATCGGCGAGAGCAGCGGCACGAGCGACAGCACCACCGCGAGCGTGCCGTCCGGCTCCTGGATCACCGTGAACCCGGTGATGAAACCGATCAGCAGCACGATCGTCACGGGCGTGAGCACCGCCTGCATGTCCTCCTGCCGCGACACGAGCGAGCCCGCCGCCGCGAAGACGGTGGCGTAGAGGAAGAAGCCGAGGATGTACCACAGCAGGCCCCACAGCAGGGTCGTCGTGGCCACACCGGTGATCGTCAGCACGCCCGTGGCGCTGGCCATCGCGAGCCCGGCCACCCCGATGATGAACAGCTGCGTGAGCCCGACGAGACCGAGCCCGATCACCTTGCCCAGCAGCAGGTGCCACGGCCGGACGGTGGACAGCAGGATCTCCACGACCCGGCTCGACTTCTCCTCCACGATGCCCTGCGCGACGAGCGAGCCGTAGCTCGTGATGCCCATGTAGAGCAGGAACAGCATCACCAGCGCCACCACGGTGCGCTGGCCGGGGGCGGGGTCCGGCTGTTCCAGGGTGGACACCTGGACCCGGGCGGCGTTGACCTCACTCATGACCTCGGCGGGCACCTGGCCTGCCTCCACGAGCTTGGCGTCCAGCACCTCCTGCCGTGAGATGCCGTTGAGCAGCGCGCGCAGCGGCGCGTCCAGCTCCGACTCGACGGTGACGCGCAGGTTCGCCGGGCTGCCCGCCACCAGCACGTCCAGCTCGCCCTCGGAAACCTGGGCACTGCCCTGCGCCGCGCTGGGCACGCGCTCCACCTGAAGCTCCATGCCGACCTGCCCGGCCCCGGCGCGCAGTGGCTCGGCGATGGCCGCGGCCTGCCCCGTGAGGCCGACCGTGGTGGTGTTCTCGCGGTTGAACAGGTTCGCCTGCAGCAGCAGGTAGCCGACCATGACGGCGAGGATGACGAGCGTGCCGACCACGAAGCCGCGAGTGCGCAGGCGGGTGTTCAGCTCCCGCTGCGCGACGAGTCGCACGGCGGTCGCGGGCGGGACGGAGCGCTGGTTGCCGTTCACTGCTCGCTCCCCTGGGTGACGGCGTTGCGGAACAGTTCGGTGAGCGGTGGCCTGCGGCGGGTGAACTCCCGCACCGGCCCGGTCGCCAGTGCCGCCTCGAGCACCGTCTGGTCGTCGGCCCCGGGGCTCAGCTCCACCACGGTGCTGGTCCCGTTTTCCGACACGACGTGCACCCCGGGCAGGGCGGCCGCCCAGCCGGGCGGTGCCTGGGGCGCGGTGACGGTGAGCTGCGTTGCGGCGCCCTCGGTGAGCTCGTCGACCGTGCCTGCCGCCACCATCCGTCCACTGCGGATGATGCCGACGCGGTCGCACAGGCGCTCCACCAGGTCGAGCTGGTGGCTGGAGAACACCACCGGCACCCCGGTGGCCGCCTTCTCCCGCAGCACCTGGCTCATCACGTCGACGGCGATGGGGTCGAGCCCGGAGAACGGCTCGTCGAGCACCAGCACGTCGGGGTCGTGCACGAGGGCGGCGGCGAGCTGCACCCGCTGCTGGTTGCCCAGCGAGAGCTTCTGCACCTCGTCGTGGCGCCGCTCGGCCAGCCCGAGCCTGGCGATCCACGTCTCCGCGCTGCGGTGTGCCTCGTTGGGCGCCAGCCCGTGCAGCTGGGCCAGGTAGACGAGCTGGTCGAGTACCTTCATCTTCGGGTACAGGCCCCGCTCCTCCGGCATGTAGCCGATGCGCGTGCGCATCTCGTACGTCACCGGGCGCCCGTCGAAGCGGACCTCGCCGGAGTCGGCGGCCAGCACGCCGAGCACGATCCGCATCGCGGTGGTCTTGCCTGCCCCGTTGCTGCCGACGAAGCCGAACAGCTCGCCCGGCCGGACGTCGAACGAGACCGCGTCCAGCGCGACGACCTCGCCGAACCGTTTGGAGAGCCGGTCCAGCACCAGCGTGCGGTCAAGCATGAAACCCCTCTTCGCTCAGGCGACCCCCAGACCTTAGCCCCGCGCGATGGCGCGGAACCGAACAACTCGTCACGGCGTGCCGACGAGCCCGTTCAGCGTGCGCTCGACCAGGTCGGTCACCGTGGCCCTGGCCGCCTCGGCGTGCTCGGGGACCAGGCCGAGGCGGGTCCTGCGGTGCAGCACGTCGTCGGCGTCGAGGGCGCCCTCGTGCCGCACGGCCCACACCACCTCCGCCGCCGTGACCTCGCAACCGGGAAACAGCGGGCGGCCCAGCTCGGGGTCGACCTCGCCCAGCGCGGCGACCCTGGGCGCCTCGGTGCCGTACCGGCCCACCAGCCGCGGCTCGGCCTCCACAACGGACAGTTCCGGGCGCGAAGCGGCGCCGAACAGCGGCAGCTGTGCCGTGCGGCACTCCCGCGCGGCCAGCCCCGCGGCCCGCACGGCCGCGTCCACCGCGTCCTGCGCCATCCTGCGGTAGGTGGTGAGCTTGCCGCCGACGATCGTGACCACGCCCGTGTGCTCGTCGGTGAGCACGGCGTGCTTGCGCGACAGGTCGGCCGTCCTGCCGGGCGAGTCCAGCAGCGGGCGAAGGCCCGCGAAGGTGCCCAGCACGTGGTCGCGGGTCAGGGGTGTGGCCAGCGCCGAGGATCCGACCTGCAGCAGGAAGTCCACATCGGACTCCGGTGCCGTCGGCACGTCGGGCGGCTCGTCGCCGCTCAGTGGTTCGTCGGTGATGCCGAGGTAGGTCACGCCGTGCGGCTGCGGCAGCAGGAACACGAACCGGTTGCGCTCACCGGGCACGGGGACCATCACCGCCGTCTCGCCGAGCCCGGTCCTGGCCGTGTCCAGCACCAGGTGGGAGCCGAGCGAAGGGCGCAGCCGCACCGACGGCACGAGCCTGCCCGCCCACACGCCCGCGGCGTTGACCACCTGCCTCGCCCGCAGTTCCACCCGTTCGCCGGTGAGCTCGTCGCGGGCGAGCACCCGGTCGGAGGCCACGTCCGTGGCGGTGAGCCGGGTGAGCACGCTGGCCCCGTGGGCCGCGGCCGTTCTGGCCAGTGCCACCACCAGCCGGGCGTCGTCGGTGAGCGCGCCGTCGAAGGACAGCAGCGCGCCACGCAGGCCCGCCGGGCGCAGACCGGGTGCCAGGGCGAGCGCCTCCGCGGCCGGGACCGAGCGGGGCCGGGGCAGCAGTGCCGACGGCGTGCCCGCCGCCCTGCGCAGTGCGTCGCCCGCGTGCAGCCCGGCGGCGGTGACCAGTCGTTCGGCCCTCGGTGTGTGGTCGTAGCAGGGGAACAGCTGCGCCAGCCCGCGGGTCAGGTGCGGCGCCGTGCGGGTGAGCAGGATGTGCCTCTCCGCGGCGCTCTCCCTGGCCAGGGCGACGTCGCCGTTGGCGAGGTAGCGCAGGCCGCCGTGCACGAGCTTGCTCGACCAGCGCGACGTGCCGAACGCCAGGTCGTGCGCCTCCACGAGCGCCACCGACAGCCCGCGGGAGGCGGCGTCGAGCGCGATACCCGCGCCCGTGACCCCGCCGCCCACCACGACGATGTCCACGCGCTCGCCCGAGGCCAGTGCGTCCAGCTCCCGCGCCCTCCTGCGGGCCGACAACGAGGCCCTGATCATGGCTTCAGCGCCCCGGTGAGCAGGTGCCGCAACTCGTCGAGCAGGGCATCCTCGCCGACGTCCGCGGTGGCGGGCCGCAGTGACAGCACGAAGGACTGCACCACGAGCAGCACCGCGCGCACCTGCGCGGCGACGTCGCCGCGCCGCACGGAGCCGTCCTGGTGTCCCGCCACGATGAGCGAACGCAGGACCTCCTCGGCGAGGCGCTGCGTCGCGCCGAGGCGCTGCGTGATGTAGGGCAGCACCAGCTCCGCGTCGACGTCGAGCACGGTGCGCATCAGCGGGTCGGCCACCAGGGCGCGCACTCCGGCGACCGCGCTGCGCACCAGCCGGTCCCGCGCGTCGCGGGCGGTCCGGACCTTCGAGGCGACGCCGCGCAGCAGCGAGCCGAACTCGCGGGTCATGAGCGCGGCCAGGATGCTGCGCACGTCCGGGAAGCGGCGGTACAGCGTCATCCGGCTGACCTTCGCGGTCCGCGCGATCTCGGCCAGGGTGGTACGCCGCACACCGGCCGTCAGCACGCACTGCCTGGCCGCGTCGAGCAGGACGTCGTCGGGGACGCGGCCGGGCGCGACCCGGTCCCGGCTGCCTGCGAGCGCGCTCTGCCGCCGCGGCGCGGTGTGACGTTCGGCTTGCATGTGTCACACTTTAGTGGTGAACGACATCGCCGACCACCGGATGCGGGCAGCGTGGACGCGCGACGGCGCCGCCGCGACCGAACTGGCCCCCAGGGCGGTGCGCTGGCTGACCCAGCGTATCGGCCGGTGCGTGCCCGGCGCTCCGGTCGCGCCCGACTCGGCTCTGCTGGTCACGCCGTCCCGGTTACCCGGCCCGGCCGCGGAGAAACTCGCCGTGATCGTCGGCCCCGAGCACGTGCTCGACGATCCCGGCGAGCGGCTCGCGCGCAGCGGGGGCCTTTCCTACCTCGACCTGCTGCGCCGCAGGCACCCCTCGGCGGGCCTCGACGTGCCCGACGCCGTCGTGCTGCCCGCCGACCCCGGGCAGGTGCAGCGGGTGCTGGACGTGTGCGTCGAGCACGACATCGCGGTGGTGCCGTTCGGCGGCGGCACGTCGGTCGTCGGTGGCGTCAACGCCCTGCGCGGCGGCAAGGACGCGGTGCTCGTGCTCGACCTGGAGCGGCTCGACCGGCTGGTGTCGGTGGACCCGGTGTCGCGGATCGCCGTGCTGCAGGCCGGGGTGCGCGGGCCGGACGCCGAGCGGATGCTGTCGCTGCACGGCCTGACACTCGGGCATGTCCCGCAGTCGTTCGAGCGCGCGACCATCGGCGGGTTCGCCGCCACGCGTTCCGCGGGGCAGGCGTCGTCCGGCTACGGCCGGTTCGAGGACATGGTCGAGAGCGTGCGGCTGGCCACCCCGAAGGGCGAGTGGCGGCTGGGGGTGGCCCCGGCCTCCGCCGCGGGGCCGGACCTGCGCCGGCTCGCGGTGGGCAGTGAGGGCACGCTCGGCGTCATCACCGAGGTCGCCCTGCGGGTGCGCCCGATCCCGGAGAGCGAGCGGTTCGAGGCGTTCGCGGTGGACGGCTGGGACCGTGGCCTTGCCGCCGTGCGGCATCTCGCCCAGCGCGGACTGCTCGCCGACGTCACGCGGCTGTCCGATGTGGACGAGACCGATTCGGCACTGGCACTGGCGGGGAACTGGAAGACGGCGCTGCTGCGCCGCTACCTCGCCGCCCGGGGTCTGGCCGAACCATGCCTGCTGGTCCTCGGCTGGTACGGCGAGTCGGTGCGCAGGCGCCGGGAGGCGGTCCGCAGCCTGCGTGCCGCCGGTGCCGTCGGGCTCGGCCGGGCGCCCGGCGAGGCGTGGCGGCGGAGCCGGTTCGCCGGCCCCCGGCAGCGGGACGCGCTGCTGGAACTGGGCGTGTGCGTCGAGACGCTGGAAACGGCGGCGCACTGGTCGGATCTGGGCGCGTTGTACGAGCGGGTGCGGGCCGCGCTGCGGGAGTCGCTGGACCGGCCGCTGGTGCTGTGCCACGTCTCGCACGCCTACGAGACCGGCGCCTCGCTCTACTTCACCGTGCTCGCGGCCCGCGACGAGGCCGACCCGATCGGCCAGTGGCAGCGCGCGAAACACGCGGCGAGCGCGGCGATCGCCGACAGCGGGCTGGGCACCATCTCGCACCACCACGCCGTCGGCGCCGACCACGCCCCGTACCTGGCCGCCGAGATCGGTGACCTGGGCGTGGCCGTCCTCACCGCCGCCAAGCGAGCCGTTGACCCCACCGGCATCCTCAACCCGGGCAAACTCCTCCCCTAACCACCGCCTCGCCCCAAGCTCCCCAATGCCACATTTGTTCCACTGGATGGAGCGAATGCGGCATTCGCTCCATTCAGTGGAGCGAATGCCGCATTGGGGAGCTTTGGACGTCGGTGTCGAGGCCGTGGGTGGTGGCTGGTTCCCCGGCGAGGTGGAGGGCTTCGTGCTGCGGCACGTCGGCGGTGCGCACCGGGGCGCCGTTCACGAGCAGGGGCATCCGTTCGGGACCCGCCGCCACGTAGGTGTACACCCGCTCGAGCCGGGTGCCGTCGTCCAGCCGGACGTCGCCGGTGCGCAGTTCGGCGAGGTCGTAGCGCACGCCGCGGCCCTCGCAGACGTCGAGCACCGCAAGCTGCTCCGGGGTCGCGAACCACACCGCGTGCCATTCGGTGATCCCGGGCGCCGCGGCGAGCGTCGCGGGCCGCTGGCCGTCCCGTGCCCGCAGCCCGCTCGCCCACACGGCGGCAACGCCCCGGCACCGCGCCCGCGCGACGACCACCTCGCCGGTCAGGCCGAGGTGCTCCCGCAGCCACGTGATCTTCGAAGGGCAGACGTTCGAGCCGTACGCGAGCACGGGGATCCGGGTGGCGCGCCAGCCTTCCGGCGCCGTGTCCAGGGGATGGCCCGCGCCGTCCCGGTGCACGAACGAGGTGTCCGGCCGCGCACCGGGATACGGATCCGCGGGGAACTCCGCGTCGGTGAACAGCACCGCTAGTCGAACACCACCACGCTGCGCAGCACGTCGCCGGTGTGCATCCGCTCGAAGGCCTGCTCGACGCCGCTCACCGGGATGCGCTCGGTGACGAACCTGTCCAGCGGCAGCCTGCCCTGCAGATAGAGGTCCACCAGCATCGGGAAGTCCCGCGACGGCAGGCAGTCGCCGTACCAGGACGACTTCAGCGAGCCACCCCGGGCGAAGAAGTCGATCAGCGGCATGTCGTCGAGTCGCATGTCGGGCGTCGGCACGCCGACGAGCACCACCGTTCCGGCGAGGTCGCGCGCGTAGAAGGCCTGCTTCCACGTCTCCGGCCTGCCCACGGCGTCGATCACCACGTCCGCGCCGAACGAGCCGGTCAGCTCCTGGATCGCCTCGACGATGTCGTCGTGGCTCCTGCCCCGCACGTTGAGCGTCGCCGTGGCCCCGAAGCCGGTGGCCCACTCGAGCTTGCGGTCGTCCATGTCGACGGCCACGATCGTCGTCGCGCCGGCAAGACGGGCGCCCGCGATGGCGGCGTCGCCGACGCCGCCGCAGCCGATGACGGCCACCGAGTCGCCCCGCGTGACCGCACCGGTGTTGATGGCCGCGCCGATGCCCGCCATCACCCCGCAGCCGAGCAGCCCGGCCACGGCGGGTTCCACGCGCGGGTCGACCTTGGTGCACTGTCCGCTGTGGACGAGGGTCTTCTCCAGAAACGCCCCGATGCCCAGCGCGGGGGAGAGCGCCGTGCCGTCGGCCAGCGTCATGGGCTGGGCCGCGTTGAACGTCGAGAAGCAGTACCAGGGCTTGCCCTTCTTGCACGCCCGGCAGGTTCCGCACACCGCGCGCCAGTTCAGGATCACGAAGTCACCCGGCTCCAGGTCCGTCACGCCCTCGCCGACCTGCTCGACATGGCCCGCCGCCTCGTGGCCGAGCAGGAACGGGAACTCGTCGTTGATGCCGCCCTCGCGGTAGTGCAGGTCGGTGTGGCACACCCCGCAGGCCTTGACCGACACCACCGCCTCGCCCGGCCCCGGATCGGGCACCCGCACCGTCTCCAGCGACACCGGCTCGCCCTTGGCGCGCGACACCACGCCCTGCACCTCGTACGGCAACTCCGCCACGTCCTTTCGGCCACACTGACGCTCCAGCCGCAGCTTGCCACGGACCATGCGGTCATGGCGACATCCGCATGGGTTTACCCACGCCCGTTGCGATCAGCGGAAACGACCTTGCGGGTCACGGGTGGATGAGGTAAACGACGCCGCCGGGTCCGCTCGCGACGCGGCCGTCGGCGGTGCGGCGCCTCGTGCGCTGCCAGACCGTCTCGAACCGTTCCCGCCGGTACACGGTGCGTACGGCGTCCACGGCCGGGTCGTTGACGATCACGTCGCCGTCCGCGGTGAACCCGGTGACCACCATCAGGTGACCCGCGGTGCCGTACGGCGCGCCCAGCTCGTCCGGCAGGAACGACTGGGAGGTGACCACCGGGACCCCGCGCGCGACCCAGGTCTCCAGCTCGGCCAGCGAACGCAGCCGCGTGACGTGCGCCCGCAGGCCGTGGTGCGCGGCATAGGCGGCGTTGAACGGCCAGTTGCCGGTGCCGCCGTAGGCGTGGTCGTAGGTGTGCCGGGCCGCGTGCGCGACGGCCGGGTCGGGATAGCCGTGGGGCAGCCACGCCAGCTCGCCCGCGCCGGGGCCCCGGCCCCAGTACCCGACGACCATCGCCGTCGCCGCCGGGCTGCACCAGCTCTCTCCGCCACCGCCGTACTCCGGGTAGGCGCCCCGGTGCACGTTCTGCGCGTACCGGGGCACGGCCAGCTCGACACCGCAGGCAGGCCCCGGCGGTGACACCGGCACCTCGAACCGTCCCGGCACCCGTGAGGTCATCGCGCCGGCGGCCCGCAGCACCGGCGTTGCCGCACTGCCCGGCGCGCGCAACAGGGTCACCCGCAGCTGGTAGGCGCGCAGTCCGGTGCCGGGCTTGGCGGTGAGCGTGTCCACGGTGACCGTGGCGTGCGCGTCGTCCTGGCCCGCGATGCTGGTGCGGGTGATGTCGCCGTCCCCGTAGGCCCACTCACCGAGCGCGTACCAGCCGGTGCGCTCGCCGGACGACGTGTCGGCCCGCGCCTCGACCCGCAGCCACGTGCCCGGGGGCGTCGTCGCGTTCCACGAGGCGATGAGCTCGGTGGCGTCGAAGCCCGGCGCGTGCACCGGCGAGGTCCATCGCCGGTGCTCCTCGCCGGGTGCGAGCGTCTCGCCCACGGTCCAGGCGTGGTCGTCGACGTGCGCGGGCTGCCGTTCGCTCAAGGCGGGTTCTACAGGACGGACTGGCTCTGCGTGACCTTGGCGGCCAGCCTGCCCGCGTCGTCGTGGATCTCGGTCTCCACGACGATCACCCGGCGGCCCGCATGCAGCGCGCGCGACGAGGCCGTGGCGTAGCCCTCACGGATCGGGCGCAGGAAGCTGGTCCGGGACTCGATGGTCGTGGTGCCCTGTGCACCTTCGGGCAGGTTGAGATACGCGCAGACGGCCGCCGTCGCGTCGGCGAGCGACATCAGAGTGCCGCCGTGCAGCACGCCGCCCTGCGTGCACAGGGACGGCTCCCAGGCGATGCGGCTGCGCACCACGTCCTTCGAGGCCTCCAGTGCCTCGACGCCGAGCCGCTCGGTGAGCGGCATGGTCCGGTGGAAGAGCTTGGTTGCCTCAGCGTCCATACCCAGACCTTGCCGCGTCCCGGGCGGCGAGTCGATGACCTGCCAGGTAATGGCGCACCGCCGCGTACCGAAGGGCACCTTCGGTACGTGGTGGGTACCCAGGGTGCCCTTCGGCTGCCGGCTCGTCGTGGCGCGTCAGAAGTGGGCGATGTCGAGCTTGCCCTCGGTGTGGGCCGCGCGCAGGCGCTTCTTGTCGAACTTGCCGACGCTGGTCTTCGGCACCTCGTCGACGAACGTCCAGTGCTCGGGCAGCTGCCACTTGGCGACCTTGTCCTTGAGGAACTCGCGCAGCTCCTCGGCGCTGACCTGCTGGCCCTCGCGCACCACCACCGCCACCAGCGGGCGCTCGTCCCACTTCTCGTCGGGCACGCCGATCACGGCGGCCTCGGCCACGGCCGGGTGCGACATCACCGTGTTCTCCAGGTCCACCGACGAGATCCACTCGCCGCCGGACTTGATGACGTCCTTGGCGCGGTCGGTGAGCGTGAGGAAGCCGTCCGGGGTGATCTTGCCGACGTCACCGGTGCGCAGCCAGCCGTCGCGGAACTTCTCCGGGTCGGCGTCGCCGTAGTAGGAGCCCGCGATCCACGGGCCCGCGACCTCCAGCTCGCCGACGCTCTCGCCGTCCCACGGCACCTCGTTGCCGTTGTCGTCGATCAGGCGGGCGCGCACCGACGCGGGGAAGCGGCCCTGCGTGTAGCGGTAGGCCCAGGCCTCGTCGCCGGTCACGCCAGCGGGTGTGCGCGCCACACTGCCCAGCGGCGAGGTCTCGGTCATGCCCCACGCGTGCAGGATCGGCACGCCGTAGCGCTCCTCGAACGCGTGCATCATCGCGGGCGGCGCCGCCGAGCCGCCGACCACGACCTCGCGCAGGTGGGAGATGTCCTGCGGGTTGGCATCCAGATACTGCAGCAGGCCCTGCCAGATGGTCGGCACCGCGCCCGCGAAGGTCGGCTTCTCCGCCGCGAGGATCTGGGCGATCGGCTCCGGCTGCAGGAACCGGTCCGGCATGACCATCGACGCGCCGACCATGAACGCCGCGTAGGGCATGCCCCACGACATCGCGTGGAACATCGGCACGATGACCAGCGACTTGTCGCTCTGGTCGATTCGCATGCTGTCGCTCATGCACACCTGCATCGAGTGCAGCCAGATCGAGCGGTGCGAGTACACGACGCCCTTCGGGTCGCCGGTGGTGCCGGACGTGTAGCACATCGCCGCGGCCGAGCGCTCGTCGACGACCGGCCAGTCGAACGTCTCCGGCTGCGCGGCCAGCAGCTCGTCGTAGGCGTGCACCTGCACGCCGTCGGGAGCGTCCAGCGCCGAGGCGTCGCCGTTCGCGACGATCACGTGCCGCACCGTCTTCATCTGCGGCAGCTGCTTGGCGAACAGCGGCACGAGCGTGCCGTCGACGATCACCACGTGGTCCTCGGCGTGGTTGGCCACGAACACCAGCTGCTCGGGAAACAGCCGGATGTTGAGGGTGTGCAGCACGGCGCCCATCGCCGGGATGGCGAGGTAGGCCGCCAGGTGCTCGGCGTTGTTCCACATGAACGTGCCGACCCGTTGGTCGCCGGTCACCCCGAGGCCGCGCAGCGCGTTCGCCAGCTGGGCGGCGCGCCTGCCGACCTCGCCGTAGGTCTGCCGCCTGGCTCCCGAACCGGTCCAGGTGATGACCTCGCTCTCCGCGTGCAGGGTCGAGCCGTGCCGCAGGAGGTGGGCGAGTGACAGCTGGTCGTCCTGCATCGTGCTCAACATCGTGGCTCCCGCTGGTGGTTCGGCTGTGAACTGGGTTACGCGCGACTTTAGTGGGGTGTCGGCGGGCTCGGCATGTGCTGAGTGCACAACCGTTACGCAGGGCGGTTGGGCTGTTCCGTGCCGTCCTGAGCGGCCCGGAACGGCCCTGACCTGCGTGGCCCGGTTGGGGGGTCATTGCGTGTCGATTTCGCGCAGCCGGGGGTGGTGGCGTTTACTGGTCCTCGTGGTAAGCGACGGCCTGGCCAGCGCTTGCTGTTGCAAGCACCTGGGGACCTGGGTTGTCGCCCGCGGTCACGCGGGACACCCGAGAAGAAAGGATTAGTACGTTGGCTCTGCCTACGTTGACTCCGGAACAGCGGGCGGAAGCCCTGGCCAAGGCGGCCGAGGCTCGCAAGGCGCGCTCGGAGCTGCTCGCGTCCATCAAGTCCGGCAAGGAGAGCATCGACAAGGTGCTCAAGCGTGCCAAGGACGACAAGACCGTCGGCAAGACGAAGGTCACCCAGCTGCTCAAGGCGGTGCCCGGTCTCGGGACGGTGAAGGTCGCCGCGCTCCTGGAGCAGGCGGGTATCGACCCCGACCGGCGGGCGGCCGGCCTCGGCGAGCGCCAGCGCGAAGCGCTCATCAACGCGCTCAAGTGAGTGCCACGCCCGTGAGGGGTTAGCCGGAGCTCACCCGCGTCCGGCGTGCGCCGGGCCGGCACTCGAGGACACCTCGGCTAACCACTCACGAGGCAGGCCCATCGCGCCGAACAGGGTCGCGAACTTGGCGGTCGTCTCGTCGAGCTCGGCCTGCGGGTCGGAGTCCGGCACGATGCCGCCGCCCGCGTACAGCCGCAGCGACCGCTCGGCCACCTCGGCGCAGCGGATGGACACCGCCCACTCGCCGTCCCCACCGGCATCCACCCAGCCGACGGCGCCCGCGTAGTACCCGCGCTGGAACGGTTCCAGCTCGGTCACCAGGGCGCGCGCCGAATCCGTCGGCGTTCCGCAGATCGCGGGCGTGGGGTGCAGCGCGGCCGCGAGCCGCAGAGCGGTGATGTCCGCGTCGATCAGCTCGCCGGTCACCGTGGTGCCCAGATGCCACATGGTCGGCGTCGACACCAGGTCCGGCACGGCGGGCACGTCCAGCTTCCGGCAGAACGGCCGCAGCGCCTCGGTGACGGCGTCGGTCAGCACGGCGTGCTCGATGTGGTCCTTGCGGGAGGCCAGCAGGGCCCTGCCGTTCTCCGCGTCCTCGACCGGGTCGGCCGAACGCGGCATCGACCCGGCGTGGGGGTGCGACACCACCTGGGTGCCCCGCCGCGACAGCAGGAGCTCGGGGCTCGATCCGACGAGGGTGCGCGCGCCGGGCAGTCCCGCGGCAAAGGTGTAGCCACGCGGGTTGTCCAGCACCAGGTTCACCAGGATGGCCTCGGGCGACACGCCGGTGTCGAACTCCAGGTCGAGTGCCCTGGCCAGCACCACCTTGCGCAGGCCGCGCTCGCCGAGTGCGGCGACGGCCCTGGCCACCGCGTCGCGGTGCAGGACGGGTTCGGGCACCGAGCGCACTCGCGACGGCGTGCCGACCTCCCTGCGCGGGAGCGTGGCCGCCGCGGGGTGCGCAGGGCCGGTGACGTGGGCCGTCGCGGGCACCACCATGCGTCCCGGCGTGCCCGCGCCGCTGTCGAAGGGCAGCACGCCCATCGCGATGGGCGGGTCCGACTCGGCGAGCACCGCGTGGACCCGCTCGCTGAGGGCGGCCTCGTCGGTGCCGGTCAGCTCCTGGGCCACGCCGGCGCCGGCCACGGTGCGCCGCTCCGTGGCGAGGAAGAAGTCGCCTCGCCGGTAGTCGTCGAGCAGTCGCACCGCGTTCATTGCCTCCATTGTCCGCCCGGGCGAGCGGGTACCCGCCGTTAGCCGCACCACACCCGGTGCCCGTCGCCGTCCGGTCGGTCCTTCTCGCGAGCGCGCGCGAGCGAGTCGTCCGGACTTCCGTACAGCACGTGTCACAGCCCCTGCTCAGGCTTCCACCAGCGCTCGCTGACGGTCAGCTCGTCGCCGGTCAGCACGGCCACGGCGGCCCGGTAGCCCTCGCCCGGGTCGAGGTCGGCCATCCGGGTCCTGCCCGGCGCCAGCGCGCGGTCCTCGGAACGGGTGAGCCGCGGCGGTTCGCCGGGGCCGGACATGGTGAGGCTGCGCAGCGGGATCCGCAGCCCGCGGCCGGTGGCCTTCATCACCGCCTCCTTGCGGGTCCAGTAGGTGAAGAAGGCGTCGGCGCGGGCGGCCGGGTCCAGGTGGGTGAGCGCGGCCCGCTCGGTGTCGTTCAGCGCGTAGCCGAGCAGCGAGTCGTCGGCTCGTCTGCTCGCGGTCTCCACGTCGAGACCGACGGCGGGCCCGCTGGTCAGGGCCACACCGATCCGCTCGCCGGAGTGCGAGATGGACAGCGTCAGCGGGGTGCCGGGCAGCCTGGGCGGGCCGTGCTGCCTGCCGCAGTCGGCGCACCGGGCGTCGAACTCGACCGCACCCGCCGCCAGCCCGAGCCGCTGCCCCGCGATCGTCTTGGCGAGCACCCGGCCGGTGAGGAACCGCCGCTGGTCGGGCTCCCTGCGATAGGTCTGGTACCGCTCGCGCTCGGCGTCGCTGAGCAGTGCCAGGAACTCGGCGGGCTCGGCGACGGGCTCGGCCCACCACACCTCGCAGTCGATCACGGCATCGAATCTACGGCCAGCCACAGGGGTGCCACCAGGGCCGCCGTGCGTTACCGTAGGACTAAGCAACCGCTTAGTAAGCCGAGGGAGTCTGTGCGGCGATGGATTTCAGCCTGAGCGTCGAAGAGCGCGAGATTCGTGACTGGGTGCGTACGTTCGTCCAGCGGGAACTGCTCCCGCGGGAGCAGGAGGTGCTGCGCAGGGAGCGTGCCGGGCAGCCCGGCCTGACCTCCGACGAGCTGGAGGAACTGCAGCTCAAGGCGCGCGACTCCGGCTTCTGGGGCGTGCAGACGCCGGAGGAGTACGGCGGCATGGGCCTGTCCGCCGTGATGACCGCCCTCCTCGAGGCGGAGCTGGGCCGGACGTTCGTGCCGTTCCGCTTCGGCGGCGCCGCCGACAACATCCTTTTCTACGCCAACGAGGAGCAGAAGCAGCGCTACCTGCTGCCCACCATCGAGGGCAAGCGCAAGTCGTGCTTCGCCATCACCGAGCCCGGCGCCGGGTCGGACGCCAAGGCCATCCGCACCACCGCGCGCAAGGACGGCGGCGACTGGGTCATCAACGGCGAGAAGACGTTCATCACCGGCGGCAACGAGGCCGACTTCGTGATGGTGTTCGCCATCACCGACCCGGAGAGGGGTGCCAACGGCGGCGTCACCTGCTTCCTCGTCGACCGCGACATGGGCTGGCGTTCCGAGTACATCGACACGATGGGCGAGTGGGGCCCCGCGGCGCTGGTCTTCGAGGACGTCCGGGTGCCGGAGAGCCAGATCCTCGGTGAGCTGGGCCAGGGCTTCAACCTCGCGATGCAGTGGATCGGGCGGGGCCGCTACCTGCTGCCCGCGCGTGCCATCGGCTCGTGCGAGCGGCTGCTGTCCATGGCCATCGAGCACGCGAACACGCGGGAGACCTTCGGGGCGCCGATCGCCGAGCGGCAGGCCATCCAGTGGATGATCGCCGACTCCGGTGTGGAGATTGAAGCCCTGCGCTGGCTGGTGTTGCACGCCGCATGGCAGGTCGACTCCGGAATGGACTCCCGGCACGCCCAGTCGATCGCCAAGCTCTACGGCGGCGTCAAGGCCAACGAGATCGTCGACCGCGTGCTGCAGATCCACGGCGGGATGGGTTACACGCGCGAGCTGCCCATCGAGCGCTGGTACCGCGAGCTGCGGCTGCTGCGCATCTACGAGGGCACCGACGAGATCCAGCGGCGCACCATCGCCCGCAACCTGCTCAAGGGCCACGCCAAGGTCGGCGGCGCCCTGGGCTAGGTTCCCGGCGAGTCTCCCCGGTCCGGGATCGGGCCCAGTGCGTCGATCGCGGCGTCGATGGTGCCGGCCAGCCGCGCGGGGTCGTGGCCGGCACGTTCGCGTACGCGCAGCCCGAGGACCGTCGTGAACAGCAGTTCCGTGGCCGCGTCGACATCGAGGTCGGCGGCGAGTTCACCGTCTCGGCAGCCGCGGCGCAGCACGGCCGCGATGGCCTGGCGGGTCACGTCGAACGCGGCTTCGGTCCGCCGTCGCACCTCCGGGTCTGTCGTGCCGAGTTCGGTCGTCGTGTTGACCACGAAGCAGCCGAGGCCGGTGTGCTGGTCGTCGCCGGTGACCAGCCACTGCAACCACGCTCGCAGGACGTCCCGGCAGGGTCCGGTGTCGTTCAGGCGGGCCTCGGCCTCCGCGGAATCCGTCGCGCGGTAGTGATCGAGCGCGCGGAGGAACAACGTGTGCTTGTCGCCGAAGGTGCGGTAGAGGCTGCTGGGTGTGAGCTGCAGTGCGCCGCCGAGGTCGCGGACCGAGGTGGCGTGATAGCCGAGGCGCCGGAACAGTGCGGTCGCCCGGGCCACCACTTCCTGCTCGTCGAACTCGCGTGGGCGTGGCATGCCCCACAGCCTACCAAGATTGTGGAGCGATCGTTCCCGTACTAGCGTCACCCCGCATATGGGAACGATCGTTCCCGAACCTGGAGGGAGAGCGCCGGTGACGACTACTTCCGACCCGACGGCCGGGGATCGGCAGACCGACAGCTGGCTCGCGGTGGGCGTGGTGGCCTTCGGGACGTTTCTGCTGGTGACTGCCGAGCAACTGCCGATCGGTCTGCTGATGCGGGTCGGTTCGGAGCTGGAGGTCTCCGCGGGTGCCGCCGGCCTGATGGTGACCGTGACCAGCATCGTCGCGGGGCTGGCCGCTCCGGTGATCCCGGTTGCCGTGGGCAGGATGGACCGGCGGTGGTTGCTCGTCGGGCTGATGGGCCTGATGACGCTGGCCAATGTGGTCTCCGGCGTCGCGCGGACCTTCGAGGTGCTCATCGCCTCCCGTGCCGTGGTGGGAGTGGCGATCGGCGGATTCTGGGCGGTCGCGGGCGGTCTGGCCGTCCGCCTGGTGACCGCTCGCCGGGTACCGCAGGCCACCGCCGTGATCTTCGGTGGAGTGGGAGCGGCGAACGTCTTCGGCGTGCCGATCGGCACGTTGCTCGGTGATCTCGCCGGATGGCGCGTCGCGTTCGCCACGCTGAGCGGCCTCGCGCTGGCCGCGTTGATCGCCCTGCTCGCGATGTTGCCGCCGCTGGCCGCGTTGGAACCGGTCCGACCCCGGCAGCTGGTCGGCCAGTTCCGCGATCGGGGCGTGCGCGTCGGCATCGTCGCGACGTTGCTCGTCGTGACGGCCCACTTCGCCGCTTACACGTTCGTGAGCCCTGTGCTGCAGGACCTGTCAGGCGTCCGTGCCGACCTTGTCGGGCCACTGCTGTTCGGGTTCGGCCTCGCCGGCATCGCAGGCAACTTCCTCGCCGGTGCCGCGGTGGCGCGCCGACTCCACCGGACGGTGCTGGCGATCGTCGGTGCGCTCGCCACGGTGCTGCTGCTGTTCCCCCTGCTGGGCGTGACGGTGGTGGGCGGGATCGTGCTGCTGATCGCCTGGGGGCTGGTGTACGGCGGGGTGTCCGTGAGCCTGCAGACGTGGATGATAAAAGCAGCGCCACGGGCCGTCGAAGCCGCGACCGCGCTGTGGGTGTCGGTGTTCAACCTGGCGATCGGTCTTGGCGCACTGTCCGGGGGCCTGGTCGTCGACGCTCTCGGCCTCGAGCGCGTGCTCTGGTTCGGCGGTGCGTGTTTCGTCGTGACCGGGCTCGCCGTGTGGACGGTTCGCACTGTGGACAGCCTCCGGTGAGGCCGCCGGGGCTCGCCCTCGGCCACCGGTGCGGACGTGCGCCGCCGGGTTTGCTGCTCGAATTTCGTGGGTCGCGCCGTGGGGGCACGCCGGTGCCTGCCCCCACGGCGAACTGCGTCTGCCGAATCAGGACGAGGACACCGGGCGGCGCTGCTCGCGCAGTGCGAGCGGCACGCCTGCCAGATCCTCCTCGTTGCACAGGATCTTCAGGTTGTAGTACGGGAACCCGTCCCGGTCGTCGTAGTCGAGGTGGACGGCGAGTACGTCCACGGGCTCGCCGAGCCACTGCTGGGCCTGCCTGAGCCAGCCTGCGCAGCGCTCGAGCGCTGACGGCAGATCGTCGTCGCGGAACTCGACCGGGCGATAGGGGACGTCCTGTACCTGGTCACGAGGGTCGGAGGGGAGTGGAAGGCCCGGGGCGACCCCCGCGTCGTTGAGTTCCAGCTTGATGGTTTCCTCACTCACCCCACGAGCGTCCCTCAGCAGCGGCGCGGGGGCAAGCGCGGGGTTCGCCACGACACAGGCCCTACCCCCGGTCGGGGGCGCCCAGCACGCGCATCGCCAGCTGGACGTAGTGGCCTGCGAGGTCGTCGAGCGTCAGCGCACCTCGCGGCGAGTACCACCTGGCCACGCCGTTGCACATCTCCAGCAGCGCGATCCTGGTGACGCCGGGCTGTTCGGTGTGGAAAAGGCCCGCCCGCAGCCCCTCGTCGATGGCATCGGACCACAGCTGCTCGTAGCTGTCGCGCAGCTGCACCACCGAGCGCCGCAGCCGTGGCGAGAGCACACCGATCTCGTTGTCCACCACCCGCGTCTCGTTGGGCTGCCGGGCGTGGGTCATGACATGCAGGGTGACCAGCCTCGTCAGCCGTTCCGCCGGATCGGTGACGCCGTCGATCGTCGCCTTCGCGGTCTCCAGCAGCCTGCCGAGGCAGTCCACCATGATCTCGGCGAGCAGTTCCTCCTTGGTGCCCATGTAGTGGTACAGACTGGCCGACGACAGCTTCGCGGCCTGCGCGAGGTCGCGGATGCCCGTGCCGTGGAAACCCTTGGTGGCGAACAGTTTCACCGCGGCTCTCCGGACGCGTTCCCGGCTCGCTACCGCCATCTGTCCTCCACCCGGTCGTAGGCGCCGTCGCGCAGGTCGGCGCCGGCCCTGCGCAGCTCGCCCTTGGCCACGCGCTCCGACGGCGTCATCGGCAGCGACTCCACGAAGGCCCAGTAGCGCGGCACCTTGAAGTAGGCCAGCTTGCTCGCGCAGAACTCGGCCAGCTCCCGCGGCGGCACGTCATCGTCACACACGACGTAGGCCTTGATCTCCTCGCCGCGCACCTCGTCGGGCACCGCCAGCACCGCGGCCGCGCGCACGGCAGGATGCAGCAGCAGGGCCCGCTCCACCTCGTCGGCGGAGACGTTCTCGCCGCTGCGCCGGATCATGTCCTTGGTCCGGCCCACGTAGAACACCCGCCCCTCGGTGTCCATTCTGGCCAGGTCCCCGGTGTGGAACCAGCCTCCCCGGAACGCGCGCGCCGTGGCCTCGGGGTCGGCGTGGTAGCCGTGCATCAGCCCGATGCCCCGGATGAGGAGCTCGCCGGTCTGCCCGCGCGGCACCGGGGCGCCGGACTCGTCGGCGATCATCACCTCGCGGTTGGCCGAGGGCCTGCCGATGCAGCCGCTGCCCACCAGTTCGTCGTGGTCGCCGGGGTACATGCGGATGTCTCCGCCGGTCTCGGTCATCCCGAACGCCTCGAACCACGGCACCCCCCAGCGGCGCTCCAGCTCCGCGTGCAGCTCCCTCGGGATGGCCGACGCCGTGATCGCACGCACCCGGTGCCGCCGGTCGTCGGCGGACTCGGGCATGCGCAGCAACAGGTTCGGCATCAGGCCGAGGCAGTAGAACCACGTGACGCCGTGTTCGCGGACCTTCGCCCAGAACGTCGAGGGGTGAAACCGGTCGAGCACCACCAGCGTGGCGCCCGAGGCCAGCCCCGCGGCGACGTTCCACTGCGGATCGATGTAGTGGAACGGTTGCGCGGTGAGCAGCACGTCACGGTCGGTGAGATGCGGGAACTCGGCGGTCAGATCGCCCGCGAGCGCCGTCCAGTACCGGTGCGGCAGCACGCAGCCCTTCGGCGCCCCGGTCGTGCCCGACGTGTACTGGATGTTGGTCGGCAGCTCCGGCGCGGGTTCGAACGCCGGGGCCTCGCCCGCGGGGGTGAGTTCGTCGACGGTGAGCACCCGCTCCAGCTCGGTCTGCGGGGCGATGCGGCCGAGCAGGCCGGTGAACTCCGCGGCTGCGACGGCGAACCGGGCACCGGAATGGCCGAGCACGTGGGCGCCGTCCAGTTCCTGGTAACCGGTGTTCACGGGCACCAGCACGGCGCCGAGCCGGGCCAGTGCCAGCCACAGCAAGGGGAACTCCGGCTGGTTGCGCAGCATCACCGCCACGCGGTCGCCGGGTCCGGCGCCCAGTGCGGCGAGTGCCGAGGCCAGCTCCTCGCTGCGCCGGCGCACCTCCGCGAAGGTGAGCCGCTGCCCGGTCTCGTCGAACACCCACGCGGTCCTGTCCGGCCAGCGGCGCGCGGCCTCGCGAACCAGGCCGGTGAGCGTCTGCGGGGTCATCCGGTGCGGAACCTCTCCGTGGCCTGCGCCACCTCGGGGGTGTGCTCGGTGAGCAGGGCGTGGCTGACCTCCAGCTCCAGCGCGGCGTCCACCGCGCTGTCGATGCCGCGGTCGAGGGCGCGTTTGGCCAGGGTCACCGCCGTCGAAGGGCGATCGGCGATCCGCTTGGCCCAGCTCACCGCCCGCTCCAGCAGGTCGTCGCGCGCCACGAGCGCGTTGACCAGGCCCATTCCCTCGGCGGTCTGCGCGTCGATCCGCTCGCCGAACAGCAGCAGCTCCTTGGCCCTGAGCGGCCCGACCAGCAGCGGCAGCAACCGCGAGGCCGCGCCGGTGACACTCAGCCCGAGGCCGGTCTCGGGAAAGGCGAACACCGCGTCGTCCGAGGCCAGCACGAGGTCGCAGCCCAGCGCGAACTCGGCGCCCGCGCCGATCGCGTAGCCGTGCACGGCGGCGATCACTGGCTGCGGGAGCGCGCGCAGAGCCCGTGTCACGTCCTGTAGCCGTTCGAGCCTGGCGCGTGAGTCGCCCTCGGGTTCGGGCGCCTTGAGGTCGTGTCCCGCGCAGAACGCCCGCCCTCTCCCCGCGAGAACCACGGCCCGCACGGAGCCGTCGTCGGCTACGGTTGCCAGCGCGGTGAGCAGGTCGTCGACCAGCTCCGGCGCCACGGCGTTGAGCCGGTCGGGCCGGTTGAGCCAGACGAGCGCGACGCCGTCGTCCACGGCGAGTTCCACGGTCCTCATGCGGGGCAGCCTAGACGACCCGATCGAACGATCGATAGGGTTCACGGCATGGTTCGTGACGCGGTGCCCGGCGACATCGACGAGATCTGCGCGCTCATCGAGGAGCACGCCCGGTACGAGGGCAACGACGAGCTGAAGCTCGACCGCGCCGAGATGGCGCGGCACCTGTTCGGTCCCGACCCCAAGGCGTGGGTGCTGATGGCCGAGCACGGTGGTGAGGTGGCGGGCATGGCGTTCTGTTCGTGGAGCTTCTCGACGTGGGAGGCACGGCCCGGGATCTGGCTGGACGACATCTTCGTGCGCCCCGCGTACCGGCGGCACGGCCTCGGCCGGGAACTGCTGCACGAGCTGCGGGCACGCACCACGGGCCGCATCGAGTGGGACATGCAGGAGGGCAACGAGCGGGCCGCGGCCTTCTACGCCCAGCTGGGCGCACGGCCGGTGCCGGGCTGGATCCGGTACCGGTGGCGCCCTGACGCACCGTGACCAGGCACGCGGCCGGACCCGTATCGTATGGCGTATGGCTGATGAGTCGAACCGGCGGTCGTCCTCGGTCGAGGACTACGTACGGGCGATCTACGGCCTGGCTGAGCGCGGTGAGGCCGTCACGAACACGTCACTGGCCAGCAGGCTGGAGGTGAGCCCGTCCTCGGCGTCCGGCATGGTGACGAAGCTGGCCCAGCAGGGCCTGGTGGCGCACGTGCCTTACCGCGGCATCGAGCTGACCCCCGAGGGGCGGCTGCTCGCGCGGGCCGTGCTGCGCAGGCACCGGCTGATCGAGTCCTACCTCGTGTCGGAGCTCGGCTACACGTGGGACGAGGTGCACTCCGAGGCCGACCTGCTGGAGCACGTGGTGTCCGACCGGCTGGTCGAGCGCATCGCGGCCAAGCTCGGCAACCCGGTGCGCGACCCGCACGGCGACCCGATCCCGGCCGTGGACGGCAGCGTCGAGGAGCTGTCGACGCGGCTGCTCGACGACCTGCCCGCCGGTGCGGTGGGGGAGATCGCGCGGGTGTGGGACACCGATCCCGAGCTGCTGCGATACCTGGCCGACCACGAGATCGAGCTGGGCAAGCGCATCGAGGTGGTGGAACGCCAGCCGTTCGGCGGACCCATCGTCGTGCGCATCGGCCAGCCCCCGGAGGACGCCACCCACGCTCTGGGCAAGGAGATCGCCCAGGCCCTGTCGGTCGCCCTCCGCTGACGTTCGCTCACCCACCGCCCGGCGAGCCGAAGGGCACCTTGGGTACACGTGCCGTACCCAAGGGCACCCTGGGCTCGGTGGCGGACTCGGCGAGTCCTGTGTGGACACTTTTCGGCGAGGTGCCGGTGGACCGCGTGTTTCATTGTCATGGCGCCGAATGTGCGACGCCAGGTGGGGTCCTTAGCCCCTTACGCTGCCGCCACCGCTCCCATACGCTGCTGCGGTCCCTCGATGGCGGGAGCGACGATGACCGGTCAGCCAACACAGCACACGGTCCGGGGGGAGCAGGCCGCGTACGAGCTCGAGTCGCTGCTGGCGACCGGGCCGTTCGCCGCGGCGTTGCGGGCGGCGATCCGAGCACGTGGCCTCGGACTCGAACGAATCCAGTACCGGCTGCGCCGCAGGGGTGTGCCGGTGAGCCTCGCGACACTGAGCCACTGGCAGTCGGGGCGGTGCCGCCCCGAGCGGCCCGGGTCCCTGGCCGCACTGCGGTACCTGGAGGAGGTGGTGGACGTTCCGCCGGGCTCGCTGCTGAGACTGCTGTCCGTGGACGAAGCCGAGGTGCGCCGATGAGGCGCTGCGCCGGTGTCACCGGCCTGCCCGGCCGTTCAGCGCCGGGCCCTCGCGCCGGGTGACGTGCCGGCGAAGCGTTCGCTCACCTGCTCCTCGGTGAGGCCGAAGTCGGCGAGCCGGTAGCTGTGCGAGGGCCGGGCCGTGCCCGTCGTGCTCGCCGCGTGCAGCCGGCGCATGGCGGTCGCGGCCTCGTCCGTGAGCGGGAGATCGAAGTGGTCGTAGATGGCGGTCACCGTGCCGATCGGGTCGGCGACGAAGTCGGAGTAGGCCACGTCGTAGAAGCGCGCCGGGTCGTGCCGCTGCCGCTGCTCGGTGAACGTCTCCAGCCCGCGCGCCCACAACTCCAGCTGGTCGGCCCCGACGACCTCGCCGCGGAACGTCTCCGACCAGCCCTGCGAGGCGCGCGCGTTGAGGCTGCAGACCGACGCGATGGCCGTGTGCGGCTCGCGGTGGGTCTGGATCACCAGCGCGTCCGGGTACACGGCGAGCAGGGCGTCGAGGGCGAACAGGTGGCTCGGGTTCTTCAGCACCCAGCGGCGGCCCGCGTCGGGAAGGCCGATGAGCTGCAGGTTGCGCCGGTGCCTGCGGTAGGCCGGTGTCCAGTCCTGCCCGGCCAGCCACGCCGAGTACGTGGAAACGTGGGCGAGGCACTCGAACGACACCGAGCGCAGCGACTGCCGCAGCAGCTGCCAGCACTCCTCGACCTGATCGGCCGACATCGCGTGCACGCCCATGAACTCGGGATGCTCGTCGTGGTAGCGCTCGTAGCCCTGCTGGATGCGCTGGAACACCGGGTTGTCCGGCCACGTCTCGCGCGGAGGGCGGGGCTGCGGGACCTCGGTGAGCCACACCTCGAGGCCCTGGTGCGCGGGGTCGGCGGTGAGCAGCCGGTGCAGTGCGGTGGTGCCGGTGCGTGGCAGACCGGTGACGAAGATGGGCCGCTCGATGGGCACGTCGGCGTGCTCGGGGTGGCGTTGCCACGCGGCCTCGCTGAGCAGCCGGGCTACCAGTGCGCCGCGCAGGAACGCCCGCTGCACCTTGGCGCCCAGCGGCGTCAGCCCTGCCTCGCGCTCGTAGGACTCCAGCAGCACGGCGAGCCCGTCGGTGTAGTCGTCGGGGCCGAAGTCGTCGAGCCCGGTGATCTTCGTCGCCGAGGCGTGCAGGTCCGCGACGGTGCCGACACCCATGTCCGCTCCCCTCAGTGGTGGTACTCGCCGCCGTTCACGTCGAGACACTGGCCCGTGACCGCGCGGGCCAGCGGAGAGGCGAGAAACACCACGGCGTCGGCGATCTCGTCCGGCTCCGGCAGCTTGCGCAGGTCGATCGTGGCGGCGGTCTCGTCGTAGACCTGCTGCGGCTCGACGCCGCGTTCCTTGGCGAGGTAGGCGAAGTACCACTTGAGGTGCCCGGCCCAGATGTAGCCGGGCGCCACCGAGTTCACACGCACGCCTTTCGGTCCGACCTCGGTGGCCAGGCTCTGCGCGAGCGCCAGCAGGCTGGACTTGGCCATCTTGTACGCGCCGAAGGTGCGGCGGGAATGCCGCAGCACCGCGGAGTTGATCATCACGACGGAGCCGCGGGACGCTTCGAGCGCGGGCACGAACAGCCTGCTCAGGCGCAGCGCGGCCAGCACGTTGGTCTCGAACCCGGTGCGGACGGCGTCCAGGTCCACGTCGAGCAGGTCGGTGATCGGCGGGATCGCGAACGCGTTGTTCACCAGAGCGTCCACCCGGCCGAAGGAGTCCAGTGTGGACTCCACGAGCCGGGTGCACGCGGTGTCGTCGGTGATGTCGGTGGGCACGGTGACCGCGCGCCTGCCCAGGTCGGTGACCTCCTTGGCCACCTTCTCCAGCCGAGACTCGGTGCGCGCGGCGAGTGCCACGTCGGCGCCCGCGCGGGCGCACTGCACGGCGATCGCCCTGCCCAGCCCCGCCCCGACGCCGGAGACCACAACCACCTTGTCCGCGAGCAACATCAGCCGAGCATCCTGTCGGCGACGGCCTCCTGCCGGGCCGCGATGCGGGCCGTCCACTCGTCGGCGGTGACGCGGGCGTGGTCGTAGTGCGGCAGCAGCCGGGGCAGGTCGGCGACGTTCACGATCTCGACGCGCGGGCCGTCCTCGGAGGTGAGGTCGCGGGAGAGCCGCTGCCAGCGGATCTGCACGTAGCCGCGCCGGTGGCCGAGCCGCTCCAGCCAGTTGGCCACGCCGGGGTCGCGCTCGCTGACGACGAACCGGAGCATGCCGTCGGGGTCGACGCGGGCCTGGTCGGCGGTGAGGCTCGTCTGGTGGTTGACGTAGTCGAGCGAGATGTACCACATGCTGCCGAGCTGGATGCCCTGGTACGGCGCGTCCGAGGCCGGCACGGTGACGATCATCGCCTGGTCGTCCGCCAGGTCGTAGTGGCCTGCGGAGGAGAACTGCGTGGCCAGCCCGCCCGGGGTCCTGCGCGGCTCGGTCATGGTGTTCACGGGCAGCTTCAGGTAGTACCACTCGGGGAACGCCAGGAACGTCCGCAGCCTGCTGAGCAGGATCTTGCCCGCGACGCCGAAGCGCTTCTCCAGCGTGTCCCTGCCGATGGGCGGCGGTGCGGTGCCCGCCCGGTCGGCGCGCCGGATGCGCAGCGTGCCCCGCCGTTCGCGACCCCAGTCGCTGTACACCTCGCGCACGACGAGCATCGCCGAGCCCTCGCCGAGCACGAAGTAGCCGGGGCCGGCCTTCGCCGCGTCCGGTCCGAACCGGATCTCGAACGTGCCGTCCCCGGCGATGTCGAACGCACGGTCGTCGAACGCGGTGAGACTGTCCGGCACCTCGACCGGCGAGTAGTCGCCGTTCAACACCTGGAAGCTCAGGTCGCGGGTGGTTCCCCGGGTGCCCGTGACGACGTACTCGGCGCTGTCGCGCAGGTAGGAGTGGAAGTACAGCGCGTCCGGATTGTCGAGGCCCATCTTGGTGTAGGGGCCGGTGGACTGGGTGAAGTACGGGTAGTCGCGCTCGTAGGCCCACGCCAGCTGCAGCGAGGCGCGGATGCTGCCCGCGAGGTAGTCGTAGCCCTCGAGAAGGTCCTGCTCGGTGCTGATGTGCGGTGCCTCGGCGATGACCTTCTCGGCCTCGACCACGGCGTCGGCGAACGGCTGAGTGAGCACCGCGCAAGACTAGAACGTGTTCTATCCGTTGGTCAACGTCGTGGAGGCCCACCGGTTGGCGGTGAGCTGAAAGCTCGGCAGGTCGTCGAGTGAGAGCATGGCCTCGTAGGTGCGCGTGTAGCCGGTGTGCGCGATCCGCCACGCGCCGTCGGAGCAGCGCCGGTAGCGGTCCTCGTAGAACGCCGCGCCCTTGATGACCACGCGGTGCTCGGTGGCGATCACCGTGTCCTCGAAGCACCAGGTGCCCTGCGCCGTGTCGCCGTCGATATCGATCTCCGGTTGGGCGGCCATGTGCACGGTGATGATGTCCGGGCCGAGCTTGTCGCGCAGGAAACCGAGGATCTCGTCGCGGCCGGTGAAGGTCAGCGGGTCGCCGTAGGTGGGCGTGCCGTAGCCGGCCGTCGCGTCGGGGGTGAGCGTGTCGGCCAGCTCGTCCCAGCGCTTGAGGTCGACGCAGCGCAGGTAGCGGTGCTTGACGCGTTTGATCTCTTCCAGTGCCGTGAGGTCCATGGCGTCCAGCTTCCGCCGAGAGCCTCCGCGTGGCAAGAACTTGTTCTATTTCGGTGCTCGATGCCCCCGGCGGTGGCCGTGGCGGCGCAGCTTGGTTTGCTTGACCGGTGAGCACCGACGCACGAATCGCAGCGCGGCTCGCCGAGGAAGCGGGACAGCTCCTGCTCCGGGTGCGTGCCGGCGCGAGCGACGACGACCCGAAAGCGCTCGGCAAGCGGGGCGACGCGGAGTCCAACGCGCTGCTGCTGGAGCGGCTCGCGGCCGAGCGGCCCGGCGACGCCGTGCTGTCCGAGGAGTCCGCGGACGACCCGGCGCGGCTCGGCGCCGAGCGGGTGTGGATCATCGACCCGCTCGACGGCACCCGGGAGTTCGGCATGCCCGGCCGGGTGGACTGGGCGGTGCACGTGGCGCTGTGGGAGCGCGGTCGCGGCATCACGGCCGCTGCGGTGGCGCAGCCTGCGCTCGACGCGGTCTACGCCAGCGACGATGCCAAGCCCGGCCCGCACCACGGGGGTCGCTCGCGCATCCTCGTCAGCGACAGCCGCCCGCCCGCGTTCGCCGACGGTGTGGCGCGGGCGCTGGATTCCGACCTGGTGCCGATGGGCTCCGCGGGGGCGAAGGCCATGGCGGTCCTGCGCGGGGAGGCCGACGCCTACGTCCACGCGGGCGGGCAGTGGGAGTGGGATTCGGCGGCTCCCGTCGGCGTCGTGCTCGCGGCAGGCCTGCACGCCTCGCGCGTCGACGGCTCCCCCCTGCGATACAACGAAAGCCATCCCTACCTGCCCGACCTGGTGATCTGCCGGCCGGATCTGGCCACCGCGCTGCTGGCCGCCATCGCCGACGCCTCCTGAGGGCCCCGTCACGGCGAGTGCCCCCAAGGCCGGGCGGCCTTGGGGGCACTCGCGGGAGTGTGTGCGAAGCGCTGCCGGATCAGTGACCCTGGACGGCGCAGATGTCCGGAGCGGTGGACTCCGCCTCGGTCGCGCCGCCGGGGGACAGCAGCGGGATGCCGAGGCCGTTCAGTGCGTCGGTGGCCTGCACGCCCAGCACGTTGACCTTGTTGTCGCAGACGCCGACGTTGTTGTCGTTGAGGACGTCGTTGACGTTGACCAGGCCGACCTGACCGCTGCCATCGCCGTGCCCGTCGTCGCCGCCAGTGGTGGCAAACGCCGGCGAGCCGAGCATCATCAGTCCAGCAGCGGCGGTCGCGACGAATGCAGTCTTCTTCAACACCTTTGTGGTTCCCCAATCGACTCGTTTTTCACTTCACGGTCGTGCGAAAAGCGCGACACGGCCGAAGCTACGCGCCTCGAGCCGGTTGTGAAGAGTTGTCAGTCGCGGCCCGCGTTCCCCCGGACCAGTGATGACGCACATCACGATGCCAGGAGGTTTGACACAGGGTGACTCGGTGATCTGCGACGACCATTTCCACTCGTTCACCTGACGTATCACCGTTCGCGGTGCGGAAAATGCTCCGGTGTTCACATTTCGTTTGTTTTCTGCGCATTCGGTGACGGGCGGAGCCCGGAACGAATGGCACGATAGGATGACGCCGAGGCCCCGAAATTGAAGGGAATTCGCAACCGTGGTGACGGATCTGCTCGAGTGGCTGAGAAGCCTGCCGCCCGGGGCCCTGCTGGCCGCCGCGGGCCTGCTCGTCTTCGGCGAGTGCACGGTCGGGCTGGGCTTCATCGCACCGGGCGAGACCGGCCTGTTCATCCTGGGCACCACGGTGACGAGCACGTCGGAGTTCCTGCTCATGTGGGGCGTCACCACCGCCTGCGCGGTGGCGGGCGACTCGGTCGGCTTCGTCATCGGCAGGGTGCTCGGCCCGAAGCTGCGCGAGACCCGGCTGGTCCGCAACCACGCCGCGAACGGCTGGGACCGGTCGATGGACGTGCTGCGCAGGCGGGGCACCTTCGCCGTCCTGATCGGGATCTTCCTTCCGCTGCTGCGCGCGGTCATGCCCGCCGCCGCGGGCGCGTCCCGGCTCGCACTGCGCAAGTTCCTGCCTGCCGTGGCGATCGGCGCGGCCGGATGGTGCGCGCTGCACGTGGCCCTCGGCATGGCGGCGGGCGCCGCCGCCCAGCAGATCGAGCAGGCCGTGGGCGCGGGAAGCTGGATAGTGCTCGGCCTGCTGGTGGCCGTGGTCGCCACCGTGGTGCTGGTCAAGCGAAGGCGGACCCGGCACACGGGCCGGAGCTGACGCCGGCGCGTCGGCGGCCCGACGGCTCGCGTTCGCCGGAGTGTCATCCGGCGCCGACATGCTCGGCGGGACCCGGTGTCCCGATTCGAGTGGAAGGTCCCCGATGCGAACTGCCGTCCTTGCCCGCCGAGCCCTGGCCTGCCTGCTGAGCCTGCCGATCGCCGCCGGACTGGCGGCCGTGCCCGCCGCGGCCGCCGACCCCGCCGGCGTGGAGGTCATCGCGCACCGCGGATCGTCGGGCATCGCCCCCGAGAACACGCGGGCCGCCATCCGCACCGCGATCAAGCAGCGTGCCGACTTCGTCGAGATCGACGTGCAGCGCAGCAAGGACGGGCGGCTCGTGAACTTCCACGACTGCACGCTGGAGCGCACCACGGACGTCGAGCAGCGCTTCCCCGGACGCGCGTCCTACCGGGTCTCGGACTTCACCTGGGCCGAGCTGCGCACGCTCGACGCGGGATCGTGGTTCAACGAGCGGTACGCGGGGGAACCGATCATCACCGTCCGGGAGGTCATCGAGCAGGTGCGTGGCAGGACGGGACTGCTCGCCGAGATCAGCCCGTGCGCCCACTACGACGGGCTCGCCGAGGACCTGGACGCCGAGCTCCGTTCGGTGCCCCGCTACCTGGAGCGTGCCGTCGCGAGTGGCGAGCTGGGCGTGCAGTCGTTCCTGGTCGAGGACGCGCGGCGGTTCGCGCAGCTGCGGCCCGAGGTTCCGGTGGGGCTGCTCGACGCCGACCGGCCCACCGAGGCCGAGCTGGTGGCCCTGGGCACGTGGGCCGACGCCGTCAACCCGCAGCACACGGTCACCGACCGGGCACTGGTCGACCGCATCCACGAGCTGGGCATGGAGATCAACGTGTGGACGGTCAACGAGCCGGGAGCCCTGCGCACGATGGCCGGGCTGGGCGTCGACGGCATCATCACCGAC
The DNA here is from genome assembly GCF_003202285.1 of Prauserella muralis. Classification (GTDB taxonomy): domain Bacteria; phylum Actinomycetota; class Actinomycetes; order Mycobacteriales; family Pseudonocardiaceae; genus Prauserella_B; species Prauserella_B muralis. The sequence continues at coordinate 38,502 of NZ_MASW01000001.1, read as the reverse complement.
TATCCGCAGTTGCTGACACAGCGCTGACCGGGCGAACGTGCGACCCGGGCCCGCGAGCGCAGAACTCGCGGGCCTGAGTGCAGGACTCGCGGGCCTGAGTGCAGGACTCGCGGGCCTGAGTGCAGGACTCGCGGGCGTCAGCCCTGGACGGCTTCGAGTACCTGCTCGCCGTATCTGGCCAGCTTGTTCTCGCCGACGCCGCTCACCGAGCCCAGCTCCGACAGCGAGCCGGGGCACTCGGTGGCGATCTGGCGCAGCGTCGCGTCGTGGAAGATCACGTACGCGGGCACGCCCTGCTCCTTCGCCGTCGCCGCCCGCCAGGCGCGCAGGCGCTCGAACACGGGCCTGGCGTCGTCGGGCAGCTCGGTGCCCTCGGTACGGCGGGCCTTGGCGGTCCTGGCCCCGGCCTGCTTCTTCGGCTCCCTGCGCAGCAGCACCTTCCGCCCTCGGAAGAGCACCTCGTCGCTGGCCTCGGTGGTGACCAGGGTGCCGTAGTCACCCTCGACGGCCAGCAGCCCCTTCGCCAGCAGCTGGCGCACCACGCCGCGCCACTCGGGCTCGGAGAGATCGTCGCCGACGCCGAACACGCTGAGCGAGTCGTGGTCGTGCTGGATCACCTTGGGCGTCCTGCGGCCCAGCAGGATGTCGATGAGCTGGCCCGCGCCGAACTTCTGCCGCCGCTCGCGCCGCAGCCGCACCACGGTGGAGAGCAGCTTCTGCGCGGCGACCGTGCCGTCCCACGACTCGGGCGGCGACAGGCACGTGTCGCAGTTGCCGCAGGGCTCGCCGCTCTGCCCGAAGTAGGCGAGCAGCTGCACGCGGCGGCAGTCGACCGTCTCGCACAGGGCGAGCATCGCGTCGAGGTGCGCGCCCAGCTTGCGCCGGTGCGCCGCGTCGCCCTCCGAGGAGTCGATGAGCTTGCGCTGCTGCACGACGTCGGCGAGGCCGTACGCCAGCCACGCCGTGGAGGGCAGGCCGTCCCGGCCCGCGCGGCCGGTCTCCTGGTAGTAGCCCTCCACCGACTTGGGCAGGTCGAGGTGCGCGACGAACCGCACGTCCGGCTTGTCGATGCCCATGCCGAAGGCGATGGTGGCCACCACCACGAGCCCCTCCTCGCGCAGGAACCGCGCCTGGTGCTCGGTGCGGGTGCGCGCGTCCAGTCCCGCGTGGTAGGGCAGCGCCTCGATGCCGTTGCGGACCAGGAACTCCGCCGTCTCCTCCACCGAGCGGCGCGAGAGGCAGTAGACGATGCCCGCGTCGCCGTTGTGCTCGGTGCGCAGCAGGTCCAGCAGCTGCTTGCGCGGCTCGTTCTTCGGCACGATCCGGTACTGGATGTTCGGCCGGTCGAAGCTCGCCACGAAGTGCTTGGCGTCCTCGAGCTTCAGCCGCGACGCGATCTCGGCGTGGGTCGCCTTGGTGGCCGTGGCGGTGAGCGCGATGCGCGGCACCTCCGGCCAGCGTTCGTGCAGGCCCGACAGCGCGAGGTAGTCGGGGCGGAAGTCGTGGCCCCACTGCGACACGCAGTGCGCCTCGTCGATGGCGAACAGCGACACCGTGCCCCGGTCGAGCAGCCGCACGGTGGCGTCCACCTTCAGCCGTTCCGGTGCCAGGTACAGCAGGTCGAGCTCGCCCGCGAGGAACTCCGCCTCCACCATGCGCCGTTCGTCCGGGTCCTGTGTCGAGTTGAGGAACCCGGCGCGCACGCCAAGCGCGCGCAGCGCGTCCACCTGGTCCTGCATCAGCGCGATGAGCGGAGAGATCACCACGCCGACGCCGTCGCGGACGAGCGCGGGAATCTGGTAGCAGAGTGACTTGCCACCGCCGGTGGGCATCAGCACGAGTGCGTCGCCACCGGCGGTGACATGGTCGATGATCTCTTGCTGGCCGTCCCGGAACGAGTCGTACCCGAAGACCCGGTTCAGTACCTGCAGCGTCTCGGGGGAGGTCACCGGGCGATCCTAGCGAGCCGGCTCCGGCGCGGTCAGTCCCGAAAGAACCCGGCGATCACGGGCGCGTGGACCTTCGCCTTCACCATGTGGGTCTGTCCGGGCACCGTGCGGTACGTCGCGGTGGGCAGCACGTCCGCGAGTCCCTTGGCGCCGTTGCGGATCCACGCGGGGCTCTTGCCGCCGTCGGCCACGAGGACCGGCGCGGTGATCGAGGTCCACCGGTCGGCGGGCAGCGGCTTTCCGCGCTGGAAGTCCTGCACGAACGCCAGGTCGTAGGGCAGTGTGTGCGCGATGCGCTTGAGCTTGGGCCACACGGGTAGCAGCCGCATCAGCACGATCGCGAACGCGGGCACCTGCACCAGTTTCATGAACAGCGTCACCGCCTCCCCCGGCTTGCCTTCCGCGAGCGCCGTGTCCACCTGCTCGTCGAAGTCGTCGGGCGTCGGCGTGCGCGTGTCGTCGACGATGAACGGTGGCTCGTAGAGGGCGAGCTTGCGCACGGGCAGGCCGTGGTTGGCGGCCTCCAGCGCGAGCACGGCACCGGAGGAGGCGCCGAACACGGACGCCGAGCCGCCTGCCTCCTTGATGAGCGCGTCGAGGTCCTCGATCTCCCGCTCGATGGAGTACGGTCCGGTGTCGCCGCTGTCGCCCCGGCCCCTGCGGTCGTAGGTGTAGACGGTGAACTCGCTCGCGAGTTCCCTGGCCACGGCCGGCATCGGGCCCTGGCCCCGGTAGCACATGGCGCCGTCGACGAGGACCACCGCCGGGCCCTGCCCGATGCGGTCGTAGGCGATTCTGGTGCCGTCTGCGGAGGTCACGGTGTTCATCGGGAGTCCCTTCCGGAGAGTGTGTCGATGAGCCACGCCTGCCAGGCGCGCTCCGCGGTCGTGGTGTCCACAGTGGAAAAGAGGTGGTGTCCTGCCACCATCGGGCCGTGGAAGCCCTGCAGGAAGCGGTACATGCCCCCGGGTGCCACGATGCCCAGGGTCTGGGAGTTCACGGAGTAGACGTGGCCCTCGATGTGCTCGCCGTCCACAGTGAACCGAGCGGTGTCGCCCACCGCCGGGTCGTCGCCGAGGCCGACCGCGCGCCGCAGCGCCGTCCAGGCCGAGGTCCAGTCGGCGACCGGCGGCCCGAAGGCGGTGACGGGAGTGGCCGTGCGGCCCGCGAAGTGGCTGAGGTAGGTGGCGAGGGTGTGGAAGAACAGTGCGTTGCCCTTAGTCATGGCCTCGAACTCGTCGGCCCAGTCGTCGCCGGGGATGAAGCCGCTCGTCGCCAGGCGCAGGGCGGTGCTGCCGCCCGCCCTGCCCTCGATGAGGAACTCGAAGGCGACGAACCGCCCGTCCGGGGCTTCGGGCGAGCCGTAGGCGAGGCGCCTGCCTGGCTCCCAGGCGGTGACGGCGAACGACGGCGTGTACCCGCCGAAGAACGTGCGCACCGTCCCGCCCTGCCCGGGCTCGACCTCGTTGCGCCCCATGAACCACGAGTCGATGCCCGGGCCCGTGGCGATCGCGTCCCACACCTGCTCGGGGGTCGCGGCAACCTCGACCTCGTCCCGGCTTTCGAATGAGTGGCCCATCTGCGTCCTCTCCTTCAGCTGCTGACGGAACCCACTCTGCTACCGACAACTTTTTTTGTCAAGACTCGATCGGTTGTCGGTCGAACGATGTGCTGCACGCGGCTTGAAACGCTTCAGACTGTCGGTGCTTTCTGTCGGCTATCGGAGCTTGACAGTGGGCGGTCGAGGACGCAGGCTACTGGAAAGCGCGAGTTTGAAACGATTTATCGAGCTCGAGCCAGGGAGAGCGGCGTGGTGATTGCCAAAGAGGGCGTGGCGCTGAGCGAGGACGACATCGTCCTCCTCCGGATGCTGGCCAGCGGCCTGCCGATCGAGGCGATCGCCCGCCGGCTGGGGCTGTCCGAGCGGACCGTGCGCAGGCGGATGCGCGCCGTCTGCGACCAGCTCGGATTCCGGACCCCCATCGAAGCCGTCGTCTGGGCGGCCCGGCAGGGCCTGGTGTGACGCGAAAACGGCGGCACCGCACGGTTCGGCGGCTGTTACCGTCCGGTCATGAGGGTCTTCGTCACCGGCGGCACCGGGGCTATCGGCCGCCACGTCGTGCCGGAACTGCTCCGGCGGGGCCACGACGTGACCGCGCTGGCCCGCACCCCGGACAAGGCCGCCGCGCTGCGGGAGCAGGGCGCGGAGCCGGTCTCGGTGTCCCTGTTCGACCGCGAGGGGCTCACCGAGGCCTTCGCGGGCCACGATGCCGTGGTGAACCTGGCGTCGTCGTTGCCGTCCATGGTGAGGTTCCTCAGTCGCCGGGCCTGGGAGCCGAACAACCGGATCCGGCATGAGGGCTCGGCGACCGTCGTCGACGCCGCGCTGGCCGCCGGAGTGGGCCGGGTCGTGCAGGAATCGGTCAGCATGCTGTACCGGGACGGCGGCGCGGAGTGGGTGGACGAGGACTCGCCGGTCGACCGGTACCCGGCCGCGGTGGGCAACCACGCGGCCGAGGCGAGTGCCCGCCGGTTCACCGAAGCCGGCGGCACCGGCGTCGTCCTGCGGTTCGGCTGGTTCCTCGGACCGGGCGCCGCGCACAGCGAGCAACTGCTGGCGCTGGCGAGGCGGCACGTGGCCGCGAGCATCGGCCCGCCGCACACGTTCGTCTCCTCGATCCACGTCGCGGACGGGGCCACGGCGGTGGCCGCCGTGCTTGAGGCACCCGCGGGCACGTACAACGTCGTGGACGACGAACCGCTCACCAAGCGCGAGTACGCCGACGCACTGGCCCGGGCGGCGGGCGCGACGCCGTGGCTGCGGCCACCGGGCAGGGCGGCGCTGCTGCTCGGCGACCGGCTGACGTCGCTGACCCGGTCGCTGCGGGTCAGCAACGCCCGGCTGCGCTCGGCCACCGGCTGGCGGCCGAGCCATCCGAGCGCACGGGAGGGCCTGCTCGCCACGGCGCGCACGCTGTGGGCGGGTTAGCGAGGTGGCCAGACTGACCGTCGCGACGTGGCGGCGGCGAGCCGAAGGTGACCTTGGGTACGTGGTGTGTACCCAAGGTCACCTTCGGCTCGCTGGCCATCGTGCGGCCATGGCCGGCGAGGCACTCCCGCTGAGCGCTACCGGCGTTCGAGCCGGGCGAGCGCACCCGACTCCAGCGCCACCCACAGCGCGCCGTCCGGCCCGACGGCGATGCCGTGCGGCTCCGAGGAGGTGGCGGGCAGGCCGTACTCCTCGATGCGGCCGTCGGCGGTGACGCTGCCGACGCGGTTGGCGCCCCACTCGGTGAACCACACGGTGCCGTCCGGGGTGGTCACGAGGGCGTGCGGCCGGGAGGCACGGTCCGGCAGCGGGTACTCGGTGACCTCACCGTCCGGTGTGGACCGTCCGAGCTTGCCCGCGAGTATCTCGGCGAACCACACGGCGTCGCCGGGGCCGTGGGTGATGCCGACCGGGCCCGCCGACTCGGTGGGCAGCGGGTACAGGGTCACGTCGCCGTCGAGGGTGATGCGGCCGAGGGCGTTGCCCTGGTTCAGCGTGAACCACAGCGCCTCGCCGGGGCCCGCGGTGATCATGGCGGGGAACCCGCCCTCGCCGGGCAGCGGGAACTCGGTGACCTCGCCGCTGGTGGTGATGCGGCCGACGCGACCCGCGTTCATCTCCGTGAACCACAGCGCGCCGTCCGGACCGGGGGTGATCCCGAACGGCCCGGAGCCCTCGGCGGGCAGCGCGAACGCGCTCACCTCGCCACCGGTGGTGATCCGGCCGATGCGGCCCGCCTGCGTCTCGGTGAACCAGAGCGCGCCGTCCGGCCCCTCGACGATCACCGATGGCTGGCTGCCGGCCGGTTCGAGCTGGTAGCTGGTGTGCTCGCCGGTGGGGCTCATCCGCCCGACGCGGCCGCTGCGCGCCTGGGTGAACCACAGGGCGCCGTCCGGGCCCGTGGTGATGCCGTAGGGATCGGCGCCCTCGCCGCCGACGGGGTGCTCCGTGATCAACATGTCCGCCACGGTCTCACCCTAGGAATCGGGGCAACCGGATTTGCCGCGCCGGGGCCGGGCTAGCTTGGCCCACCGTGACCACGGGGAAGGATCGGCAGGGCCTGCCGCTGTCCGGTGTGCTGGTGGCCGACTTCGGCCGCGTGCTCGCCGCGCCGTACGCGACGATGCTGTTCGGAGACCTCGGTGCCGACGTCGTCAAGATCGAGGATCCAGCCACGGGCGACGACACCCGGGCGTGGGGGCCGCCGTTCGCCGGCGGCGAGGCGACGTACTTCCTCTCGGTGAACCGGAACAAGCGCTCCTACGCGGCCGACCTGCGCGACGAGCGCACCCGCGAGCGCGTGCGGGAACTCGTGCGCCGCGCCGACGTGCTGGTGGAGAACTTCCGGCCGGGCACCATGGCCCGCCACGGGCTGGCCTACGAGGACGTGCGCGCGCTCAACCCGCGGATCGTGTACTGCTCGGTGACCGGGTTCGGCGCGGGCAAGGGCGCGGCCCTGCCCGGCTACGACCTGCTGGTGCAGGCGGTCGGCGGCCTGATGAGCGTCACCGGTCCCGAGCCCGGCACGCCGGTGAAGGCGGGGGTGGCGCTGGTGGACGTGCTCACCGGGCTGCACGCCGCCGTCGGCGTGCTCGCGGCCCTGCGCGAGCGCGACGTCACCGGCGAGGGCCAGCACGTCGAGATCAACCTGCTCGCGACGCTGCTGTCGAGCATGGTCAACCAGAGCGCCGGCTACACCATGGCCGGGCAGGTGCCGGGCATCATGGGCAACCGGCACCCCTCGATCGCGCCGTACGAGGTGTTCGGCACGGCCGACCGGCCGCTGGTGGTCGCGGTCGGCAACGACCGGCAGTTCGCCGCGCTGTGCGAGGGCCTCGGCGTGCCGTTCCTGGCGCGCGATGCCCGGTTCGCCACCAACGCCGACCGGGTGGCGCACGTCGGGGAGCTGTCCGCGCTGCTCACCGAGCAACTCGCGCCGCGAACGGCCACCGCGTGGTTCGACATCCTCACCCCGCTCGGCGTGCCGTGCGGGCCGGTCAACGACCTGGCGTCGGCGTTCGAGCTGGCCGAGAGCCTGGGGCTGAACCCCCGGGTGCCGCTCGGGCCCGGCGGCCTGCCGGGCGTCGCGAACCCCATCGGGCTGTCCCGCACGCCCCCGGCCTACGACGCCGCACCGCCCGGCCTTGGCGAGCACACCCGCGAGATCGAGGACTGGCTGGACTCCTGAGCCCCGGCGGGTCAGGCCAGTGCGGCGGGCAGCGCGAACAGCGGAAACCACCCGGGATCGACGAACGACGTGATGCCCGCGATCCGCTCGCCGCGCACGGTGAACACGTTGATCGACCAGGCGGCGTGGGCGCCCGCGGCGTCGTTCCACAGGTAGCAGGCGACGGCGGGCTGGCCGTTGGCGCTCGTGGGCAGGTGCCGCCAGCTGCCGCAGCTGGTGAGCGGAACCTGGACGGCGAAGTCGGTGACCGCCTCGATGCCGCCGTACCAGTGCGGCATCGGGGGCATCGACCACGTGACGTCCTCGGTGAGCAGGGCGACCAGCGCGTCGGCGTCACCCCGCTCGAGCGCGGAGGCGTAGCCGCGCACGATCTCGCGCAGCCGCGTGTCGGGCAGCGTGCGCAGGGCCTGCTGCTGGGAGCGGGCGGGCACCCGGTCGGCGATGCCCTGGCGGGCCCGCTGGAGAGCGCTGTTCACCGACGCCGTGGTGGTGTCCATGATCGCGGCGATCTCGGCGACGGTGAAGCCGAGGACGTCGAAGAGCAGCAGCGACGCGCGCTGGTTGCCGGGCAGGTGCTGGCAGGCCGCGACGAACGCCAGCTCCACGGCCTCGCGCTGCTCGTAACGGGCGTCCGGGCGGTCACCGGGGAGCCCGGTGTCCGGGTACGGGCCCAGCCACGCCACGTCGTCGCGCCGCGCGGTGCCGGGCACCGCGCGCTCGCTGGCGGGCCCGAGGTCCATCGGCAGCGCCCGCCGCCCGCGGTGCTCGACGGCGTCCAGGCAGGTGCGGGTGGCCACCGTGTACAGCCACGAGCGCAGCGAGGCACGGCCCTCGAACCGGGCGAGGCCCCGCCAGGCGCGCAGCAGTGCCTCCTGCAGCGCGTCGTCGGCGTCGTGGGGCGAGCCGAGCATGCGGTAGCAGTGCGCGTGCAGCTCCCGGCGCAGCGGCTCGACGAGCCGGGTGAACGCCGACTCGTCGCCCTTCCGGGCGCGGTCGACGTCCGGGTCGGTGGCCGTGCCCGCGGGGCCGGAAGAAACATCGCTCACAGCCGATGATTCTGCCCCACGAGGGGAGTCACTTCCCGCGAGAACGCACGAATCTGCCCGTTCACCTGGAGGGATCCCATGAACCAGCCGCCGAGCGCCACCGTCACCGCGTCCACCCTGGCCGTCCCCGGAGCCGAGCTGTACTACGAGGTGCGGGGCGAGGGGCCGCTGGTCGTGCTCGTCGCCGCGCCGATGGACGCCACGGCGTTCGCGCCGCTGGCCGACCTGCTCGCCACCGACCACACGGTGCTCACCACCGACCCGCGGGGCATCAACCGCAGCTCCGTGGACGACCGTGACCAGGACGCGACGCCGGAACTGCGCGCCGACGACCTCGCGCGGCTCATCACCCACCTCGACCGGGGTCCCGCGGTGGTGCTCGGCTCCAGCGGGGGCGCGGTGAGCGTGCTGGCGCTCGCGCAGCGGCATCCGGAGACCGTGCACACCGTCATCGCGCACGAGCCGCCGCTGAACGAGCTGCTGGACAACCGCGAGGAACTGCGGGCGAAGGAGGAGGACATCATCGCGACGTACTTCGCGGGCGACGTCCTCGGCGCGACGAAGAAGTTCCTCGCCCTCGCCAGGATCGAGCTGCCGGACGAGGTGGTCGAGCAGATGTTCGGCGGCCAGCGGTCGCCGCAGCAGGTCGCCGACGACGACTTCCAGTACGCGCACATGCTGCGCCCGACGGTGCTGTGGCGGCCCGACATCACCGCGTTGCGGGAGGGGCCGGTGCGGGTTCTCGTCGGCATCGGGGAGGAGTCGGCCGGCCAGCACTGCGAGGACACGTCGAAGGCCCTCGCGGCGCTGCTCGGCATCGAGCCGACGATGTTTCCCGGCGACCACATCGGCTTCGCCGAGAACCCGGACGCCTTCGCCGTTCGCCTGCGCGAGGTGCTGCCGGACTGAGCCGGGCCGGGATCGCCGGCGGCTCAGTGGCCTGCCGGGTCGGCGTCGTGCACGAGCAGGGCGAGCTGGATCCGGTTGGTCAGGTCCAGTTTGGCCAGTGCGCTGGAGATGTGCGCCTTGACCGTGCCGACGGACAGGTAGAGGCGCTCGGCGATCGCGGCGTTGGACAGCCCCTCGGCCACGGCGACGGCCACCTCGCGCTCCCGCTCGCCCAGCAGGGCCAGGCGCCGCCGCGCGCGTTCGGTGCGCTCGTCGGCGCCGGTCGCGGCGACGCGGTCGATCAGCGTCCGCAGCACCGACGGCGACACCACCGGCTCACCGGCCGCGGCGCGCCGTACGGCGTCGACAAGCTGCTCGGGGTCCGTGTGCTTGAGCAGGTAACCGGCCGCACCGGCCCGCAGCGCGTCCACGACCGTGGTGTCGGTGTCGAACGTCGTCAGTACCAGCACGGCGGGACCGCCCTGCTCGTCGCGGGAACGCACCGCCCTTGTCGCGGCGATACCGTCCACATAGGGCATGCGCACGTCCATGAGGACCACGTCGGGAGCGAGCCTGGTCACGGCGTCGGGGACGTCCGCGCCGTCGCCGATCTCGCCGGCCACCTCGATGTCGCCCGCGCCCCGGAACAGCAGTCGCAGCCCGGTGCAGACCAGCGGGTCGTCATCGACGAGCAGCACCCGGACCGGCGTGGTCCTCGGCTCGGTCATGCGGCCATGGTAGCCAGGCGCGCAGCACGAACCGGCCCTGCCTCGGGCCGTGCGTCAGCGTCCCTCCGTCGAGGTTCACCCGCTCGGCCAGCCCGGCCAGCCCCACCCCGGCCCCGGCACCACCGGTCGCGGGCGTGCCCTCGGGCAGCGTGTTGGTGACCTCCACCTCGAGCCCGTCGCCGGGGGCGCCGGCCACGCGGACCGTCACCTCACCGCCGGGCGCGTGCTTGCGGGCGTTGGTCAGCCCCTCCTGCACGAGCCGGTAGGCGGTGCGCTGCACCTGCGGCCGCAATGACCCGGTGCCGGTGGGCAGCGGTGTCTCGAACGTGACCAGCTGGCCCGCCGCCCGCGCCTCCTCGACGAGGCGGGGCAGCTCGCGCAGCCGTGGTTGCGGCGTCAGCGTGTCCTCGGGGTCGCCCGAGCGCAGCACGTTCAGCACGTCGCCGAGCTCGGTGAGGGCCTGGTTGGCGTTGTCCCGCATCACCGACACCGCCTCGCCCATCTCGGCGGGGTCGAGCGCAGGGCCGGTGCCGGTCTCGGCCTGCGCCGTGCGGTACGCGAGCGCGCCCGCGTGCACGGACAGCAGCGAGATGCGGTGGGCCAGCACGTCGTGCATCTCGCGTGCGATGCGCTCGCGCTCGGCGCGCCGCACGTCGGCCAGCCGCAGCTCGTGCTCGCGCCGCTGCCGTTCGGCGTCGCGGTGCAGGCTCACCATGAGCTGCCGCCTGCTGCGGATGGCCACCCCCCACACCAGCGGGGTGAGGAACATCAGCAGGACCACCGCCACCGTGGCCGGCCGCGACATCCCGGGCTCGGGGTTCAGGTACCCGAACGGCACCGAGGCAGCCAGATACGGGGCGGTGGCCAGCGCGGCGACCTGCCAGCGGCGGTGGATCGCGACCGTGAGAATGGCGGCCAGCGTCGCGCCGGTCGCCGTTCCGGAGATCAGCAGCGCGGGCAGCAGCGCCCACACGAGCGCGACGGGAAACCGGCGGCGCCACCACAGCGCCAGGCAGGCGGCCAGCCCGATCCACGGATCCACGTCGAGAAACCACGCGGGCTGCTGATCGGCGTAGGAGGGCGGGTAGCCGCTCCACTCGACCGCCCAGAACGCCAGTGCGCCGGCGAACAGGGCCGCATCGGCCACCCGGTCGCGGGCCGTGTGGCCGGGCCGGACCGCGCCCGGGTCGCGGAACACGGCCAGCTCACCGGGCAGCCAGCGTGCGGAGTGCCCTCTGTCCGGACTCATGTCTCGGCAGCCTATGGGGTGTGCGTCGCCGACGTCGCCTGCCGATCGGCCGGGAGACGTGGCCACCCGGCCAGGTCCGCTGGCCGGGTGACGGATGTGCCGGGCCGCCTCGCCCGGCGAGGCTCACCGCATGGTCGACGGTGAGGGGAGCAGCCTGATGACGTCAGCGGGGAAGCCGGGCCGGGAGGTGACCGTGATCGCGCCGAGCCCGGTGCTGCGCGTCGTGTACTGGACGGGGTTCCCGCTCGCGGGCGCCGGAGTGGGCTGGCTGCTCACGTGGCTTGCGAGCTGGGCGGCGACGCTGGAGTGGGTGCCGTTCCAGGGACCGCTGCGCCTGCTCGACTCCCTGGCCGACCCGCTCGCGCTCGCCGGTGCCCTCCTGCTGGGCGGCGGCGCCGGGCTGGTGGTGGCCTACCTCGGGGACCGGGAACTGCTGGCGGTGACCGTGAGCGGGCAGGAGGCCGTGCTCGGGGCGGGGGCCTCGGCCCGGCGCGTGTCCCGTGGCGAGGCGAGCGCGGTGTTCTTCGACGGCAAGGATCTCGTGGTGCTGGACCGGTCGACGGCCGAGCTCGCCCGGGTGAAGGGCGACCTGGGGCGCCGCGAGCGGGCGAAGGTGGCGGACGCGTTCCGCGCGCACGGCTGGCCGTGGCACGCCGAGGGCGACCCGCACCGGCCTGCCTACCGGCGCTGGGTGGAGGACATGCCGGAGCTCTCGGCGAGCGCGCATGCGCTGTTCCGGGCGCGGCAGCGGGCACTCGAACGCCGGGACGCCGACGACGCCGCGCAGCTGCGAGCCGAGCTCGGCAGGCTCGACCTCGTGGTCACCGACGAAGGGCAGCGGCAGTTCTGGCGGCGGGCGGACGGCGGGCGGTGAGACTTCTCCGCCGGAGGTGTCGATTTCAGCGGTCGCGGTTCGACGTACCGGTGACGGCATCACACAGCCGTACCGGGAGGAGACGACGATGTCCGAGCAGATCACCGCAACCGTGCAGGCCCTGCCCGCCGCCGTCCACCCGGACTACGCCGACGTGCGCGATCGCAGGCTGGCCGAGACACTGACCGCCGAGGACGCCGCCGAGCTGACCGGTTTCGACCCGCTGGAGCGGCTGACCTGCCGCACGCACCGGCGTTGGGTGCACGAGTGCATCTCCAGCAGGCTGCACGTCTTCGCGGTGACGGGGCATCGCTGGTGCCGCCGGTGCGCGAGCGAGGCGAGTGTCGCCGTCGACGAGCTGACCTGGCAGGTGCGGGTGAGTTGTCAGCGGTGCGGTCAGGCCCCCGAGGGCGCGGCTACCCGGCAGATCGTGCGCACCTGCCGGGCGAGCATGGCCGCCGCACGGGGCTGTGCCGCCTGAGTCGGCGGGCCGGCCGCGGTGGCGTTGATGACGAGATCGTGATCGGAGATTCCGCCCATCGGCACGTGCCGAGTGGACAGAGCCGTTACCCTGGTGCGTCGTTCGACGTCGAGGCGGGGGAAGCACCTGATGCAGCAGTACGAGTACGAGGTGAGCGCGGAGCTGAGCACCGGCGCTCTGATCGCGATCATCGTGGTCAGCCTGGCCATCACGGTGTTCATGATCGCCGCGATGTGGCGGCTGTTCACCAAGGCGGGGCAGCCGGGCTGGGCGGCGATCGTGCCCATCTACAACACGATCGTGCTGCTGCGCATCGTCGGCAGGCCATGGTGGTGGTTGCTGCTGATGCTCATCCCGCTGGTCAACTTCATCATCCTGATCATCGTCTACATCGACCTGGCGAGGTCTTTCGGCAAGGGCACCGGCTTCGGTGTGCTGATGGTCTTCTTTTCCTACGTCTGCATTCCGATTCTCGCCTTCGGCAGTGCCCGTTACGTCGGCCCCGCGGGCGGTGACGGCGGCGGCCAGCCCCGTGTTCCCGAGCCGCCCTACCCGCCGCAGCAGTACCCCGGTGGGCCCTACCAGCAGCAGTACCCGGGTCAGCCGTATCCGGGACAGCCATACCCCCAGGGTCAGCAGTACCCACAGGGACAGTATCCGCAGGGGCAGTATCCGCAGGGCCAGCAGTATCCGGGCCAGGGTTACCCGCCGCCGCAGTACCCGGGCCAGCAGCCGTACCCCGGCCAGCCGCAGCCGGGGCAGTATCCCGGTCAGCAGTATCCGGGACAGCAGAACACCGGCCAGTGAGCCTATGAGATCGGTCCGTCCGAAAACGACGGATGATCGGAGCCCCGGAACCGACGCCGCGCTTGCGGCTTCGACGCCTGCCCAGGCTGTGGACCCGTCAGGATGGTCGCCGAGCGGTTACCTTTGCGCCTGCGGGCCCGTCATCTGCATGACGGAGTTCGCGCAGGGAAGGTAACGACATGACCGGATCGGGTATGCACGAAACGCTGGCGGGGGCGTTCGAACAGCAGCGCGGGCGCCTGGTGGCGGTCGCCTTCCGGATGCTTGGGTCGCGCGCGGACGCCGAGGACGCGGTGCAGGAGGCGTGGATCCGGTTGGCGCGGCAGGACGCGGCCGAGATCGACAACCTGGCCGGCTGGCTGACCACCGTGGTGGGCCGGGTCTGTATCGACGTGCTTCGCTCCCGCAAGGCCCGGCCCGAGCTGTCGTATGAGGACCGGCTGCCCGAGCTGGTGGTGGCCGTGGACGACGGGGCGGCACCCGAGGACGACGCGATGCTCGCCGAGTCGGTCAGTATGGCACTGCTGGTGGTCCTCGAGACGCTCACACCCATCGAACGGATGGCGTTCGTGCTGCATGACATGTTCGCCGTGCCGTTCGCCGAGATCGGCGAGATCATCGGCCGGTCCGCCAGTGCGTCCAAGATGCTCGCCAGCCGGGCCCGCCGGAAGGTGCGGGGCGCGTCGCTGCCGTCCGAGCAGCGGCGGCACCAGCGCGCCGTGGTCGACACCTTTCTCGCCGCGGCGCGCGAGGGGGACTTCGAAGGGCTCCTGCGGCTGCTCGATCCGGACGTGACCTGGCGGACGCTGCACCCGCAGGGCGTGCTGACCACGGTCGGGGCGGCCGAGGTGGCCGAGGCGGTCGTGCGCGGTATGAAGGCGATGACCTCGTCGCTGGCGGTCCTGGTCAACGGTGAGCCCGGTTTCGTGGCCTGGGGTGCGAACGGCAAGGTGCTCGGCGTGGCGGCGTGCACCGTGATCGACGGCCGGATCGTCGAACTGTTCACCGTGAGCGACCGTAAGCGCCTCGACGCCATGGGCCTGCCCGCCCGACCCGAGTAGTGCACATCGCGCACAGGAGTCGTTACCTCTTGCCGGAGTACTTCGTCGTAGCGGTGCAAGCAACCGAAGGCGAAGGAGACCCAGGATGGAACAACGGATCAACCCCATGGCCAACGAGCTCGGAGCCACGGTCGCCAAGTACGTCATCTCGGCGAACAAGGTCATCACCGACTCCGCGCTGCCGAACACCGTGCAGGAGCTGGTGAACATCCGCGCCAGCCAGATCAACGGCTGCGGCGGCTGCCTCGACATGCACACCAAGGACCTCGCGGCCGCCGGTGAGAGCACGGTGCGGATCAACCTGGTCGGCGCGTGGCGGGAGACGACGGTCTACACCGAGGCCGAGCGGGCAGCACTGGAACTCACCGAGCAGGGCACCCGCCTCGCCGACTCCAGCGGCGTCACCGACCAGGCGTGGGCCAACGCGGCCAAGCACTTCGACGAAGACCAGCTCATGGCCCTGGTCGCCCAGATCTGCCTGATCAACGCCTTCAACCGGCTGAACGTGATCACCCGCACGCCCGGCGGCGACTACCAGCCCGGACAGTACGCCTGACCCGGGCATCCACCCCAAGCTGCGGGCGGGCCAAGGACCTGGGTCCGCCCGCGGCCGCCAGCCCCCAGGCAATCTGCGCAGGAGACGACTCATGAACATGGCATTGTGGATCGCCGCAGGCCTGATGGCCGCGGTCTACCTGGTTTCCGGCTTCGGGAAACTGCTCGTCCCAAGGGAGAAGATGGCCGCGATGGGTAACGCCTCGCGCTGGGTCCTCGACTTCCAGCCCGCCACCCTCAAGACCATCGGGACACTCGAGATTTTCGGCGCGGTCGGGCTGATCCTGCCCGCCCTGCTCGACGTCGCGCCGATCCTGGTACCACTGGCGGCCAGTGGCCTGGTGCTGATCATGACCGGTGCCGTGATCGTGAGGGTCCGCCGCGGCGAGACCAAAGCCGCACTGGGCGACGGGGTCTACCTCGCACTGACCGCCTTCGTGGCGATCGGCCGCTTCGCAGTGGAACCCTTCACCGGCTGACCAGCACAACGCCCGGTCGAGGCGCGACGAGAGTGGGCTGGCGGACTCGCCCAGGCGACGCTTCGGCCGAGTCTCAAGGGTGTCCAGGACTGCCGGAGTCGGTCCTGTGGAACCCGGCGGGGACGAGCCGGACCGCGGCGCCGACCTGACCGAATCGGCGCCGCGGGTGGTGTCAGCGCAGCTTGCCGAAGAACTCCCGGACGTCGTTCACGAGCAGATCGGGGGCTTCCATGGCGGCGAAGTGGCCGCCACGGTCGAACTCGGACCAGTGCACGATCGTGTGTTCGCGTTCGAGCGTGCGGCGGATGGACACATCCAGGGGGAACACCGCGACGCCGGTCGGCACGGTGGAACGCTCGCGCGCACTCCAGGCTCCGGCGTGCGCGGTCTCGTAGTAGCTGTTGGCCGAGGAGCCGGCGGTGCCGGTCAGCCAGTACACCATCACGTTGGTGAGCAACTGGTCCCGATCCACCGCCTCCTCGGGCAGTTCCGAGGCCGGATCGGTCCACTCCTTGAACTTCTCGACGATCCAGGCCAACTGCCCCACCGGGGAGTCGTGCAGCCCGTGCGCCAGGGTCTGCGGCCGGCTGATCTGGATCATCGCGTAGCCGGACCCCTCGGTCTTCAGATACGCCAGGTGCTCGAGCCGGGCTCGCTCCGCCGCGGTCAACTCGCCCACCTCGGGTGGGCCGACCTCGGCGAACGCGGAGAGCCCGTTCGCGTGCACGCCGACGACGTTGCCGGGGTTGAGGCGGCCGAGCCCGGGGCCGATGACCGCGCCGGTGTCGCCGCCCTGCACGCCGTAGCGGTCGTAGCCGAGCCGGTGCATCAGCTCGGCGAACGCCCCGGTCGCCCGGTTGATGTCCCAGCCGGCCTCGCGGGTCGGTCCGGAGAAGCCGCTGCCGGGGTTCGACGGGATCACCAGGTGGAACGCATCCGCCGGGTCGCCGCCGTGTGCCCTGGGGTTGGTCAGCGGGCCGATGACGTTCAGGAACTCCACGATCGAACCGGGCCAGCCGTGGATCAGGATCAGCGGCAGCGCGTCCGGCTCGGGCGAGCGCACGTGCAGGAAGTGGATGTTCTGCCCGTCGATCTCGGTGGTGAACTGCGGGTAGGAGTTCAGCTCCCGCTCGTGGACTCGCCAGTCGTAGCCGTCGCGCCAGTACTCGGCCAGACCCTTGAGGTAGCTCACCGGCACCCCGCGGCTCCAGCCCACATCGGGCAGATCCGCGGCCCACCGGGTCCTGGCGAGCCGGTCGCGGAGGTCGTCCAGGTCGGACTGGGGAATGTCGATGGTGAAAGGCCGGATCTCACTGTCGTGTGTCATGCCGACAACGCTAGAAGCCGGTTAGGTCAATTTCGGTCCTAGGTGCATGACAGACTTCAGGCCATGCGGGAAACCTCGGCACGACTGCTGCGACTGCTCTCCCTCCTGCAGGCTCGACGCGACTGGTCCGGCGCTGAACTGGCCGGGCGCCTGGAGGTCACTCCACGCACCGTGCGCCGCGACGTCGACCGGCTGCGAGACCTCGGCTACCCGGTGCACGCGACCGCGGGCACCGCCGGCTACCGGCTCGGGGCCGGCGCGGACCTGCCGCCGCTCCTGCTCGACGACGACGAGGCCGTCGCCGTCGCGATGGGCCTGCGCACGGCCGCCGGTGGTTCGATCACCGGCATCGAGGAGACCTCGGTGCGCGCACTGGCCAAACTCGAACAGGTACTGCCCTCCCGGCTACGCCACCGGATCAACGCTCTGCAGACGATGACCGTGCCGATGACCAACACCGGCCCCACCGTCGACCCGAGCACCCTCACCGCCGTCGCCGCCGCCTGCCGTGACTCGCAGCGCCTGCGCTTCGACTACCGCACCCATGACGGAACCAGCGCCATGCGCACCACCGAGCCGCACCGGCTCGTGCACGCGGGCCGGCGCTGGTACCTCATCGGCTGGGACCTCGACCGACAGGACTGGCGCACCTACCGTGTGGACCGCCTCGAACCGCGCACGCCCACCGGTCCCCGGTTCACGCCACGCACGCCGCCAGACCCCGACCTCAGCGGCTACACCTCGCGGGCGATCTCCACCGCTGCCTACCGCTACCAAGCCCGATTCACCCTGCATGTCAGCGCGGAAACCGCGGCAGAGCGCATCGCTCCCACCACCGCGACGCTGGAGCCGATCGACGAGCACAGCTGCACCCTGCGAGCCGGATCCAACTCGCTCGACGAGTTGGCCATCTACGTCGTGACCAAGGGGTTCGACTTCCAGGTGCACGAACCCCCGGAACTCGTCGAGCACATCAGGACGCTGACGACCCGCCTCGCCCGCGCGACGGACTAGGACCGCTGCCGGGTCGGGGCCAAAGCGTGACCAGGGTTTGCGCCCCCGGGAGGATTCGAACCTCCGACACCCGCTTTAGGAGAGCGGTGCTCTATCCCCTGAGCTACGAGGGCTGGTGTTGTACCCCGACAGCTTAACCCGTTGCCTCCGGCGAGGGTGAGGCAGACCTTGACTCCGGGCGCGTTGCTCACTGTAATACCCCCACTACCAATGGGTAACTTGAATCGGATGCGGTGATCCCGCTCCGCAGGCAGCCGGAGGCGATCGTGTGATCAAGGTGATGCTTGCCGACGACGAGGAGCTTGTGCGCTCGGGCCTGCGCGCCATGATGTCGGTCGCGCCGGACATCGAGGTCGTCGGCGAGGCCGTCGACGGCCGGTCGGCGGTCGAGATCGCGCGCCGGTCGGCCCCCGACGTCGCGCTGCTGGACATCCGCATGCGCGCTCCGGACGACGGCATCCGGGCGCTCCGCGCACTGCAGGCGCTGCCCGAGCCGCCGGTGGCCGCGATGCTCACCACTTTCGACATCGACGAGTACGTCAGCCTCGCCCTGCGCTTCGGCGCGAACGGATTCCTGCTCAAGGACATCGAGCCCGCCGTGCTGGTGCGGGCGGTGCGCGACCTGGCCCGGGGCGGGGCCGTGCTGGATCCCAGCGTGGCCGCCCGCATGGTCAACGCCCACCGCGACGAGCAGCGTGCCGCCGCCCCCGCGCGCAAGCTGCTCGCCTCGCTCTCCGAACGCGAGCGCGAGGTCGTCGGGCTCATCGGGCAGGGCCTGTCCAACGCCGAGATCGGCGGCACGCTGCACCTGTCCGAGGCCACCGTCAAGGGCTACGTCTCCGCCGTGCTGTCCAAGATCGGCGCCGCCAACCGCGTGCAGGCCGCCCTCCTCGCCTACCGGGGCGGCCTGGTCGACTGAGCGGGTGACGGCGTGGCCACGCGTTAAGGCCCGTCTCAGCTCACCAGGTAAGACTGGTGGCATGCGCATTCTCGTTGTCGACGACGACCGGGCGGTCCGGGAGTCCCTGCGGCGCTCCCTGGAGTTCAACGGTTACCGCGTCGAGGTCGCCAGCGACGGGGCGCAGGCCTTGGAGAAGGTGGCCGCCGACCGGCCGGACGCGATGGTCCTCGACGTCATGATGCCGCGGCTCGACGGGCTGGAGGTGGCGCGACGGCTGCGCAGCACCGGCGACGACCTGCCGATTCTCGTGCTCACGGCACGCGACACCGTCTCCGACCGGGTGTCCGGGCTGGACGCGGGCGCCGACGACTACCTGCCGAAGCCGTTCGCCCTCGAGGAGCTGCTCGCTCGCCTGCGGGCGCTGCTGCGCAGGGCCAACGCCGAGGCGCAGGCCGCCGCACAGGGGTCGGAGACGCTCACCTTCGGCGACCTCAGCCTCGATCCGGGCACCAGGGAGGTCAAGCGCGGTGACCGGTCGATCAGCCTGACCCGCACCGAGTTCGCCCTGCTCGAACTGTTCATGTCCTACCCGAAGCACGTGCTCACGCGGGGCCGGATCCTCGAGGAGGTGTGGGGCTACGACTTTCCGACCTCGGGTAACGCGCTCGAGGTCTACGTCGGCTACCTGCGCCGCAAGACCGAGGCCGACGGCGAGCCGCGGCTGATCCACACGGTGCGTGGCGTGGGCTACGTGCTGCGGGAGACGCCGCCGTGACGGAAGCTCCGACCGCCCCGGGGGGCTCCGTATCCGGGCATCCCGCGGGCGACGGCGCCGGGCCCGCCCCCGGCGGCACCGCGCGGCGGTTCTCCCTGCGTACGCGGGTGATGCTGTTCGCGGCCATCTGCGTCGGCTGTGCGGTGGCGCTCGTGTCGCTCGGCGCCTACCTGACCGTGCGCGGCAACCTCTACCAGCAGTTCGACGACAACCTCATCGAGCGGGCCACCGCCGCCGCCCGCAGCCCCATGGTCAGCGACGAGTTCCAGCGCATCCCGAGCGCCTTCCTGGTGAGCAGCGACATCGAGATCGGCGTGCTCACGGCGACGGGGCGGATGATCCACCCGGACAACAGCAGCCCGCCGCCCTTCGGCGACCGCGAGCTGGCCGTGGCCGTGGGCTCGGCCGAGTCGTCGCTGCGCACGGACCAGGCGACGGACACGCGGGTCATCGCACTGCGGTGGGGTCCGGGCCAGGCGTTGGTGCTCGCGCAGTCGCTCGGCCCGCTGAAGCAGACGCTCGGTGACCTCTCGCTCGTGCTGTTCTTCTTCGGCGGCGCGGGCATCGTCGTGGCCACCGCCGCGGGCACGGCGGTCGCCCGCGCCGCCCTGCGCCCCGTCGAGCGGCTGACCTCGGCCACGGAGCGGGTGGCACGCACCATGGACCTGCGGCCGATCCCGGTCAGTGGTGACGACGAGCTGGCTCGCCTGACGCACAGCTTCAACACCATGCTGGCCGCGGTCGCCGAGTCGCAGGAACGCCAGCGCAGGCTCGTCGCCGACGCGGGTCACGAGCTGAGGACCCCGCTGACGTCGATGCGGACGAACCTCGAGTTGCTGCTCGCCGCCAGCCGCGAGGGCGCGCCGGCGCTGCCGGAGGAGGACCGCAGGGAGATCGAGGCCGACATCCGGGGCCAGCTCGACGAGCTGACCCAGCTCATCGGCGACCTGGTCGAGCTGGCGCGCGAGGACGAGCCGCGCACGGAGGCCGAGCGGGTCGACCTGCTCGACGTCGTGGAGCGCGCGCTCGACCGGGCGCGTCGCAGGGCTGGGGAGATCGAGTTCGAGACCAGCCTCCAGCCGTGGGTGCTCGCCGGCGACCCGGCCGCACTGGAGCGGGCCGTGCTCAACCTGCTGGACAACGCGGTGAAGTTCTCCCCCGAGGGTTCGAAGGTTCGCCTGGCGCTGCGCCAGCTCGGTGACGGCACCGCCGTGGTGGAGGTGGCCGACGCGGGCCCCGGCATCGCCGACGAGGATCTGCCGAAGGTGTTCGACCGGTTCTACCGCTCCTCCGAGGCGCGCACCCTGCCCGGCTCCGGCCTGGGCCTGGCGATCGTCAAGCAGGCCGCCGAACGGCACGGCGGCACCGTCTACGCGGGCCGCAGCCCCGAGGGCGGCGCGTTGATGACCATCCGGCTGCCCGGCCTCCCCGGCTGACCCGGTAGCGAGCAAGGGACCTTTACTCCCGCCAACCGAGAGTAAAGGTCCCTTGCTCCCGCTCCGGGGTGGGCGCAGGGGCGGGGGGATGTTTGTTCGTGTAGGATTTTGTGTAGTTGAGGTGTGGTCGCGGGACGGAGTTAGCGTGCTGGCGCGGCAGCGGCAAGCAGTCATCCTGGAGGAGGCGCGGCGGACCGGAGCGGTCCGGGTGAGCGACCTGGTCCAGCGGCTGGGTGTCTCCGACATGACCGTGCGCCGTGACCTCGACGTCCTCGCCAGCCGGGGGCTGGTGGAGAAGGTCTACGGCGGCGCCACGTCCGTGGCCGCGCCCAGCACCGACGAGCCCGGCTTCGAGGCCAAGTCCGTCCGCCAGCGCGCGCAGAAGGAAGCCATCGCCTCCGTCGCGGCCGGGCTGGTCCGGCCGGGCACGGCCATCGGCATCTCCGCCGGCACCACCACGTGGACCCTGGCCCGCGCGATCGAGGGCATCCCCGACCTGACCGTCGTCACCAATTCCATCCGCGTCGCCGACGTCCTGCGTGGCTCCGGCCGGCACGACCGCACCGTGGTGCTCACCGGCGGCGTCCGCACGCCCTCCGACGCGCTCGTCGGCCCGGTCGCCGTGCACAGCCTGCGCAGCCTGCACCTGGACGTCGTCTTCCTCGGCGTGCACGGCATGGCCGAGGGCCCTGGCTTCACCACGCCGAACCTCACCGAGGGCGAGACCAACCGCGCACTGGTCGAGTCCGGCCGCAGGCTGGTCGTGCTCGCCGACAACACCAAGTGGGGCACCGTCGGCATCTCCACCATCGCCGACCTCGACGAGGCCAGTGTCGTCGTCAGCGACGACGGGCTGCCCGACGACGCGTGCCGTGCCCTGTCCGACCACGTGGGCGAGCTGATGATCGCGCCCGTGAGCAAACCGTCCGGAGTCGACGCGTGAACACGAACAAGACCGTCCGCAAGACCGTTCGCCACCTTGCCGACGGCCGCGAGATCCTGTATTTCGACGACAGCCCCCATCCGCCGCCGCGCGACGCGGTGGACGAGCGCGACCTGCCGACCGTCGCCGCGGCCTCGGAGATCCGCCGCGACCCGCTGACCGGTGAATGGGTCGCCATGGCCGCCCACCGGCAGACCCGCACCTACAAGCCCCCCGCCGACCTGTGCCCGCTGTGCCCCACGCGGCCCGGCAAGCCCAGCGAGGTGCCCGAGCCCGACTACGACGTGGTCGTGTTCGAGAACCGCTTCCCGTCCTTCGCCCAGGCCGTGCACGGCGAGCGCACCACCGTCGACGGCGCGGGCATCGTGCCCCTCGCGCCCGGCAAGGGACGGTGCGAGGTGGTGTGCTTCACCAGTGACCACGACCGCTCGTTCGCCCGGCTGAGCCCCGCCCGCGTGCGCACCGTCGTCGACGTCTGGGCCGACCGCACCGCCGATCTGTCCACACTGGATGGTGTCGAGCAGGTCTTCCCGTTCGAGAACAGGGGAGAGGAGATCGGTGTCACGCTGCACCATCCGCACGGGCAGATCTACGCCTACCCGTTCGTGACGCCCAAGACCGAGCTCATGCTGCGGACGGCGAGCGCCTACCGCGCCGAGCACGGGCGGCACGTGCTGGGCGACGTGCTCGCCGCCGAGCGCCGCTCGGGCAGCCGGATCGTCGCCGAGGGCGGACACTGGACGGCCTTCGTGCCGCCCGCCGCGCGCTGGCCGGTGCAGGTGCTGGTGGTGCCGCACCGTCAGGTCGCAGACCTCACCGAGCTCTCCGCTGTCGAGCGCGACGACTTCGCCGACGTCTACCTGCGCGTGCTGCGCGGCTGCGACGCCCTCTACGGCAGGCCGCTGCCCTACGTCGCGGGCTGGCACCAGGCGCCCGTGCACGGCGACCGCGAGCTCAGCTGGCTGCACCTCGAACTGTTCTCCGTGCTGCGCGCCAAGGACAAACTCAAGTACCTCGCGGGCTCCGAGTCCGGCATGGCGGTGTGGGTGAACGACGCCACACCGGAGCAGATCGCCGAGCGGCTGCGCGCGGCGGCCGAGCCTCTCACGCGGTAACCACAGCAACGGTTCAGGCTGTTCTCAGGCGGGTGTCGCATGATGAGGTCATGACCGAGAACGACCCCAACGCTGCGGACAAGCCCGGAACCCCGCCCTCCGGAACCCCGGAGCAGGGCGGCTGGCCGGCACAGGAGCCGAGCCCGTGGTCGGCGCAGGGCCAGGCGACCCAGCCGGGCCAGACCCCTCAGGGCGGTCAGACGGGCTACGCGTACTCCGGCTACCCGTACCAGCAGGGCCAGGCCGGCTATCCCACAGCCATGTACCCGGTGCAGACCGAGGCCGCGAGACAGGACAAGCAGCGCGGCGGACCGGCCAAGCTGGTCGCCGGGGTCGCGCTCCTCGCGCTGCTGGTCGGCGGCGGCGCCGGTGTCGCAGGCGGGTACCTCGCCGCCGAGAACACCTCCGGCGGAGGCAACACCGTCAACGCGCTCGACACCACCGCACCGGCCAAACAGACCAACAACGCTCCCGAGGGCAGCGTCCAGTCGGTCGCCCAGAAGCTCACCCCGAGCGTGGTGCAGCTGCAGGTTCAGGGCGCGGGCGGCGGCTCGGAAGGGTCCGGCTTCATCATCAGCAGCGACGGCTACATCCTGACGAACAACCACGTCATCGAGAGTGCCGCGCAGGGCGGCAACATCACCGTGGTGTTCCAGAACGGGGACAAGGCCGAGGCCAAGGTGATCGGCCGCGACCCCACCACCGACATCGCCGTCGTGCAGGCCCAGGACGTGCGCGACCTGCCCACCGTGGAGCTGGGTCGCTCCGACGACCTGCAGGTCGGTGAGCAGGTGGTCGCCGTGGGTTCGCCGTTCGAACTGGCCGGCACCGTCACCGCCGGCATCGTCAGCTCGCTGCACCGGCCCGTCACCGCGGGCGGCCAGGGCGACCAGACCACGGTGATGGACGCCATCCAGACCGACGCCGCGATCAACCCCGGCAATTCGGGCGGCCCGCTGGCCAACATGGCCGGGCAGGTCATCGGCATCAACTCGGTGATCTACAGCCCCGGCTCGTCCTCGGGACTCGGCCAGTCGGAGGCAGGCAACGTCGGCATCGGTTTCGCCATCCCGATCGACCAGGCCCGCAGGACCGCCGACGACATCATCAAGTCGGGCCACGCCACGCAGACCTACATCGGCGCCACCGTGGGCGACAGCCCCTCCGGCGGTGCGGCCATCGGCGAGGTCCAGCCCGGCAGCCCCGCGGAGAAGGCCGGACTGAAGGCCGGCGACGTCATCACCAAGATGGACGACCGGGTCATCGACGACGCCAACACGCTCGTCGCCGCGGTCCGCACCAGGGCCCCCGGCGAAAAGGTGACCTTCACCCTGCAGGGCGGCAAGACCATCGAGGTCACCCTCGGCGGCCAGCCGGTGCCCAGCAACTAGCGACACCGCAGACGCTCGGCCGCGGGACGCGGCCGAGACCAGCTCGAGCCGGGGAGACCCGGTGACACCGGCCACGCGCAACCGTGTCCCACCGGTTGCGCGTGGCCTTTTTCGCCTCGCGCCGTTCACGCGTGGGTGAGTTCGGCGAACCAGCGGCGGCCGTGCGGCGCCGACCAGCGCACCGTGAGCCCCGCCCGGCCGGCGGTCTCGTCGACCGCGTCGGCCCCCAGCCAGGCCCAGCGGAACCAGCCGCTTCCGCCGCCGCTGCTGCCCACCCGCACACGTTCCGTGCGCAGGCCCCGCCCCGGCGGCTCCAGCTCCACGACTGCCGTGCCCCCCGCGGCCAGCAGCTCCGCGGCGCGGCGCAGCAGGCGTGCCGGCTCGCCGCCGATGCCGATGTTGCCGTCGGCCAGCAGCAGGTGCCGCCACCGGCCCTGGCCCGGCACGTGGCCGAACACGTCGCGGCGCAGTGCCACCGCGCCCCGCCGCACGGCCAGCCGCACCGCGGTCGGGGAGCTGTCGATGCCCAGCGCGGCCACGCCCCGCTCGCCGAGAGCGGTCGTCAGCCGCCCGGGGCCGCACCCGACATCGAGCGTCGGGCCCGTGCACCGGTCGAGCAGCATCTCGTCGCCGCTGCCGGGGTCGCGCCGCCAGCGTTGGACGGGCAGTTCGATCCGCTCCCCGCCCGGCAGCTCGAGCCAGCACCGCACGCCGAGCAGTCCCGCGTCGAACTCGCCGCTCACCGGGTCACGGCCTGCCACGACACCGCCCGCAGGGCCGCGGCGAACCGGCCGTCCGGCGCGGCGGCGGCCACGAGCTCGGCGTCGGCGATCGTGTCGACGTCACGCAGTCGTGGCGCCTCGCTCAGCCGCAGCCCGGAGCCCTCCAGCGCCGCGCGGGTGCGTGCGGCGGTGTCCCGCCGCGACATGGGCACCCGATCCAGCACCGAGGCCCGCGCCGGGTCACGCAGGCCCAGCGCCCACCAGCCGCCGTCGGCCGCGGGGCCGAGCACGCCGTCGGCGCTGACCAGCTCGTGGGCGACGCTCGCGAGAAGCCGGCCGGTGACCTGCGGGGTGTCCATCCCGATCTGCACCACAGGCAGGCCCGGCAGGGCGGCCGCCGTGTCGGCGTGCGCGTGCGCGAGCCTGGCTCCGAAGCCCTCGCCCCGCTGTGGCAGCACGGTGCACCGCGCCAGCGCCCGTCCCACCTCGTCGCGCCGCGCCGCGGAGTCCAGCGCGCCGGCCAGCGCGATCACCGGGGCGGCGTCCGGCAGCGCGAGCACCGCATCCAGCGTGTCCAGCAGCGACGCGGCGGCCAGGTCGGCGGCCTGCCGCGGTGTCACGGGCGGGCACAGGCGCGTCTTCGCCTCCCCGGGCACCGGCGCCTTCGCGACCACGAGCACGGCGTAGCGGGCGCTCATGCGCGCCAGACCCGGGCCATGTCCCTGGCCGCGCGGGCCGTGCCGCGCAGGGACCCGGACACCTTGGATACGGTCCCGTCGGCGCGCGGACCGTAGGCGACCTCGAATTCCCGCACGCGCCAGCCCGCGTCGGCCGCCCGCACGAGCAGTTCGAGCGGGTAGCCGAAACCACGGTCGGCGACGCCCAGCTCCAGCAGGGCGTCGCGGCGCACGGCCCGCATGGGCGCGATGTCGTGCACGCCGAGTCCACGACCGCGCAGCAGCGCCGAGAGCAGCACGTTGCCCGCCCTGGCGTGCCACGGCCACACCCCGCGGGCCGTCGGCCTCCGCCTGCCCGCTGCCAGCTCCGCCTCGCCCGCGCGGACCGGCTCGGCCAGCCGGGGCAGCTGCGCCGGGTCGAGCGAGCCATCCGCGTCGAGGAAACACACCACGTCCGTGGCGGCCGCTTCGAGCCCGGTGTGGACAGCGGCGCCATACCCGCGGTGTGGCTCGGTGAGCACCGTCGCGCCCAGTTCCGCGGCCACCTCCGGGGAACCGTCGGTGGAGCCGTTGTCCACCACGATCGCCCGGAAACCGGGTGGCAGTGCCCTCAGCACGCACGGCAGGGCGGCCGCCTCGTCGAGACAGGGCAGGATGACGTCGATCGGATCAGCCCTCACCCGATCCAGGCTAGGTCCACGGTGGACAGTCGGAAACCCCGCGACGCTTACGAAATTCTGACGAGCGCGGCAGACCTTACCGAGTTCTGACGGTCTGCTCTACCCGGCTGCGGTCCCGGCTGTGCCGGGCTATCGTGCGGCGGTGGTCGACACCTCCACGGCACCGTCCCCTGCCCGCAGAACGCTGCGCCCGCGCGGTGATCTGCTCGCCGTCGGGCTGGTGGCGCTGCTGGTGGCCGCGGCGATCGTGGTCGGGCACGTGCTCAACCGCCCCGGTTCCGGCGTGGTCCTGTGGGCGAAGGCGGCGCCGTTGTACGGCGGCTGGGTCGAGCACTACGGCCCGGGCACGGTTCCCGCCGTCCTCGTCGCCGCCGCTGTCGTGCTGTGGGGTCCCACGCTGGCGCAGCGGCTCGGGTTCGGGCGGCTGCTCGCCGCCGGTTACCTCGGCGCGCTCGCCTGGATGTTCGCCCTGGCGCTGATCGATGGATGGACCCGCGGGTTCGCCAAGCGGATGGCGACCCCGCACGAGTACCTCCACGAGGTGCCGCGCATCACCGACATCCCGGCGATGCTGGAACAGTTCTCCAGCCGCATCCTCACCAGCACGCCAGGGCACTGGACGACGCACGTCGCCGGGCACCCGCCGGGTGCCACGCTCGTGTTCGTGTGGCTCGACCGGCTCGGGCTCTCGGGGGGCACGTGGGCGGCGGTGTTCTGCGTGGCCGTGGGCGCGCTCGTGGCGGTCGCCGTACCCGGGACGCTGGCCGCGCTGGGCCGCACCGAGGCCGCCAGGGCCTGCTGGCCGTTCGTGGTGCTCTTCCCCGGTGCCGTGTGGATGGCGGTGTCGGCCGACGGCATGTTCGCCGGCATCACCGCGTGTGGCATCGCCCTGCTCGCCTGCGCTGTGCGCTGGTTCGGGCAGGGCCACCGGGCGGCGGTTCCCGCGGCACTCGGGGCGGGGATCATCCTCGGCTTCGGTCTGTTTCTCTCCTACGGGCTGCTGCTGCTCGGTGCCGTCGCGCTCGGGGTGGTCGTGGCGGGCCGCAGCGTGAAGGCGCTGGTCTGGGCCGCGGCCGGGGCGGCCGCGGTGGTGGCGACGTTCGCGCTGTCCGGGTTCTGGTGGCTCGACGGCTACCACCTGGTCGTCGAGCGGTACTACGAGGGCATCGCCTCGCGCAGGCCGTACGCGTACTGGGTCTGGGCCAACATCGCGGCGGTCGCCATCGCGGCCGGGCCTGCCGTGGTGGCGGGTGTGCGCAGGCTCCGCGGGTGGACACCGGTCGTCGCTCTGGCTGGTGCCGCGCTGCTCGCGATCGCGGCCGCCGACCTTTCCGGGCTTTCCAAGGCCGAGGTGGAGCGAATCTGGCTACCGTTCGCGGTGTGGCTGCTGCCCGCCACGGCACTGCTGCCACCCGCGTCGCGCCGGTGGTGGCTCGCGGGACAGGCGGCGACCGCGCTGCTGGTGAACCATCTGGTGCTGACGATCTGGTGAGGGCGTGATGACCGAGCAGGGTGGCCTCGTGCTCGTCGTCGACGACGACGAGACGGTGCGCGACGTGGTGCGGCGGTATCTGGAGGTCTCGGGCTTCACGGTGGAGCTGGCCGGAGACGGCGCCGAGGCGCTGGAGCGGTTCGCCGCGCGGCGGCCGGACCTCGTGGTGCTCGACGTGATGATGCCCGGCATGAGCGGGCTCGACGTGTGCCGCACGCTGCGGCAGAGCAGCGAGGTGCCGGTGGTGATGCT
Source organism: Prauserella muralis (assembly GCF_003202285.1). GTDB lineage: Bacteria > Actinomycetota > Actinomycetes > Mycobacteriales > Pseudonocardiaceae > Prauserella_B > Prauserella_B muralis. The sequence continues at coordinate 10,423 of NZ_MASW01000001.1, read as the reverse complement.
GACCGCGCTCGGCGAGGAGGAGAACCGGATCGCGGGCCTGCAGCTCGGCGCCGACGACTACGTGACCAAGCCGTTCAGCCCGAGGGAGCTGGCGCTGCGGGTGGCCTCGGTGCTGCGCCGCGCCCGGATGACCGCGCTGGAGCCGCCGGGCGCGGCCCTCACCGACGGTGAGCTGCGGCTGGACCCGGCCGCCAGGAGCGCGACGTTGCGCGGGGCGGAGCTGGCGCTGACCGCCCGCGAGTTCGACCTGCTGGCCTTCTTCCTCGCCCACCCCGGCACGGCGTATTCCAGGACCGACCTGCTGGAACGGGTGTGGGGCTGGGACTTCGGCGACCAGTCCACGGTGACCGTCCATGTGCGGCGGCTGCGGGAGAAGATCGAACGCGATCCGGCCAACCCGGAGCGCGTCACGACGGTGTGGGGCGTCGGCTACCGCTACAACCCGGTCGTGGCGTCATGATCGAGCCCGACGAATCCTTCGCGGCGATGCTGGAGCACGCCTGGCACATCCTGCCGGTCGCGCTCCTGTTCGCCATGCCGGTCGCCGTGGCAGGCGGCCTCGTCCTCTACTGGCTGCGGAAGGGCTCGCTGGCCAGCACGCTCACCGTGCTGGTGCTCGTGCCGCTGCTGGCGACGCTCACCGGCGTGCTCGGGGTCAGCGGGTTCATGTTCGACACGGCGCTCACCACGATGCTGCTGGTGTGCGTGCTGGTCGCGCTCGTGACGGTGCCCGCCGCGATCGTGCTCGGCCGGGTGATCGCCCGGCGCAGCGTGTGGGAGCGGGAGGCGCGCGAGCGGGAACGCGCTGCCGAGGCGTCGCGCAGGGAACTCGTGGCGTGGATCAGTCACGACCTGCGGAGCCCGCTCTCGGGCATCCGGGCGATGGCGGAGGCCCTTGCCGACGGTGTGGTCGCCGAGCCGGACGAGGTCGCAGGCTACGCGCAGCGCATCAACGCCGAGGCCACGCGGCTGTCGGTCATGGTGGACGACCTGTTCGAGCTGTCCCGGATCACGGCCGGCGCGCTGCGGCTGAACCTGACGGCGGTGCCGCTGCGCGAGGTCGTGAGCGACGCGCTGGCCGCGCAGACCCCGGTCGCCGAGCGCAAGCGCGTGACGGTGCGCGCGGACGCCAGCGAATGGCCCGTCGTCGCCGGGAGCGACCCGGAGCTGACGCGGATCGTGCGCAACCTCATCTCCAACGCCATCCGGCACACCCCGCCCGACGGCACGGTCGCCGTGCAGATCGGTGTGGACGGCCGCGAGGCGCTGCTCGCCGTGGACGACGGCTGCGGCGGCATCCCCGAGGACGAGATCGGGCGCGTGTTCGACGTCGCCTACCGTGGCACGCAGGCGCGCACCCCCGAGCCCGCGGGGACGTCAGCAGGCGGCGGGCTGGGCCTGGCCATCGTGAAGGGTCTCGTCGAGGCCCACCGCGGCCGCATCGGGGTGCACAACCACGGCCGGGGCTGCCGGTTCGAGGTGCGCCTGCCGCTGGCCGTGCCCTGACGGGGCCGGGCCTGCTCAGGCCGTGACCGGACGCGCCCGGGCCGAGGTGACCGGCTCCCGCAGCGCCGCCGTGGCGAACTCCGCGATGCCCTCGGCGAACCCGGTCCGGGCCGTGAACCCGAGCAGGGTCGACGCCCGGGCGGGGTCGGCCACCACGTGCCGTACGTCGGCCGGGCGCGCACCGCCCACCACCCGTGGCGCTGGACCACCGCAGGCCTCGGCAAGCGCGGTGGCGAGGTCGCCCACGGTGCGCGGTTCGCCGGAGCACACGTTCACCGGCGTCGGCTCACCCGGCGTACCTTCGGCACGCAGCGCCAGCAGGTTCGCCCGCGCCACGTCACCGACGTGCACGAAGTCGCGCAGCTGCCTGCCGTCCTCCAGCACGGTCGGCGCCTCCCCGCGGCGCAGCGCCGAGCGGAACAGCGAGGCCACACCCGCGTACGGGGTGTTCTGCGGCATTCGCGGTCCGTACACGTTGTGGTAGCGCAGTGCCCACACCGTGCCGCCGGTCTGCCTGACCCACGCCGCCGCCAGGTGTTCCTGGGCGAGCTTGGTGGCCGCGTAGGTGCTGCGAGGCCGCAGTGGCGCGTCCTCGGGCACCAGCTCCCAGCCGAGCGGCCGGCCGCACTCCGGGCATCCGGGATCGAAGCGCCCGGCGTCCACATCGGATCGCCGCCGGGCCGCGGGCGGCACGATGCCGTGCCGTGCACACGCGTACCTGCCCTCGCCGTACACCACCATCGACGACGCCAGCACGAGCTTGCGCACGCCCGCCTCGAACATCGCCGCGAGCAGCACGGCTGTGCCGTAGTCGTTGTGCCAGGCGTAGGACGGCGCGTCGCCCGGATCCACGCCGTGCCCCACGACCGCCGCCTGATGGCAGACGGCGTCGACCCCGGTGAGCAGCTCCCGCAGCAGCGCGCCGTCGGTGACCTCTCCGTGGACGAACCTGTGGGCGCCGGTGTAACCGGGCGCTGCGCCGTCTCCGTGGGCCGTGGGCACCAGCCCGTCGAGGATGATGGGCTCGCAGCCGGACTCGGCGAGCAGGTCGGCGACGTGGGATCCGATGAACCCGGCTCCGCCGGTGACGAGAACGCGCACGGAGCCGACGTTAGGCCCGGTCAGCCGGACCCGCAGCCCGGCGGGAGCGGCCGTAAGCGTTCGGTCACATCTGTCGTCTCACCTCCCCTGTGCCGCCGCGATCCTGCGTGACGGCTCCACTACGGTGTTGCTCATGGAACGGAGTGCACAGCGGCTCGGCCGCGCTCTCGTGGTGATCGTCGACGACCGTGCGGCCCAGGGTGAGAACGAGGACACCGCGGGTCCGCTCGTGACCGAGCTCCTGGAGGAGAACGGCTTCATCGTCGACGGCACGGTGGTGGTTCGCGCGGACACGGTGGAGATCCGCAACGCGCTCAACACGGCCGTCATCGGCGGGGTGGACCTGGTCATCACCGTCGGGGCCACCGGCGTCTCGCCCAGGGACGTCACCCCGGACGCCACGGCGGGCGTGCTCGACCGGCCCATCCCCGGCATCGGCGAGGCCATCCGTTCCTCGGGCCTTGCCGCGGGCGCCGTCGACGCGGGCATCTCGCGCGGGCTCGTCGGCGTCTCCGGCAGCACCCTTGTGGTCAACCTGGCGGGCTCGCGGGCCGCGGTCCGCGACGGCATGGCCACCCTCTCCTCACTCGTGCCGCACGTCATCGACGAGCTGTCCGGCCTCGACGAGAGCTGAGGACCGCGCCGGATGACCAGCGACCGGAGGGACCAACGCGGGCGCGACGACGAGCCCGCGCGGCCCTCCCGCCGTCCGGACAGGACCAGCCTCGACGACGTCTTCGGCGACGTGCTGCCCGACACCACGTCGGACGAGCGCGGGCCCGCTCCGGACCGGCGGGCCACCGACGACTGGTACCTGGAGAACCGCCCGCCCCACCACGGCGGCTGAACGGGCGAACCCCCGGCACGCTCAGTCCCGGACGCGCTGTTCGCGCAGCAGGTCCCTGATCTCGGTGAGCAGTTCGACGTCCGTCGGCTCCGCGGGACCCGGCTCCTCGCCGCGCTTGCGACGATCCTGCAGCTTCTGCAACGGCAGCACGAAGGCGAAGTACACGACCGCGGCGATGATGACGAAGTTGATCGCCGCGTTGATGACGTTGCCGAAGTCGAGGAACGTCGAGTCGTTGCCGCTCAGCAGGTTGAAGCCGAGCCCGTTGGCCGCGTCCGAACCGCCGATCGCGTTGATCAACGGCTGGATCAACCCTTCCGTGAACGCCGTGACGATCGCCGTGAACGCGGTGCCGATCACCACGGCCACCGCGAGCTCCACGACGTTGCCCCGCATCAGGAAGTCCTTGAAGCCCTTCAGCACACGCACTCCTCTCCACAAAGGACACCGGCAGCCCCGGCGCTAGCGGAGGGTAACGGTCAGAGGTTGCGCGAGTGAAACCGCCGCCAGCGTGGCGGCATCGTCGGCGGGCACGGCCAGGAGCACGAGCGGGCCCTCGTCCCCGGACGCGGGGCCGGCCCTCGCGGCTGGCGCGCCGTCCACCACCGTGAGCACGGTGGCGGCGCCGCCCAGCACCTGATCGCCCTGCTCGGCGGCATCGAGCGTGACCACATGGACCTCGGTGCCAGCGTGCAGCAGGCGTGCGACGCCGGGATCGGCGAGCCGGACCGGCACGGTCGTGGTACCCGGTGGCGCCGACCGTGGGCCGAGCAGCCGGGCATCGGACAGGAGTTCACCCGTACGGGCGAGGCCGGCGAGTGTGCGGCCCTCGACCGCGGTGGGATCGGTCAGCGCGCCTGCCGGGCGCAGCGACCGCGGCACCTGGATGATCTTGACGTCGGACCGGGTCAGCGTGGCGCCGAGCGGCAGATCTCGCGTGGCGGCGAGCGCCGGAGCACGGGGTTCGCCGCCAGCTGCAGCGGGATGGGCCGCGAGCACGGCCGCGGCCAGTAATAGGACGACAGCGAGCGCCCTGCGTGCGAGCGTGGCCGGATGGCCGCGGCGCAGTGGCAGGAAACGGTGTTGCCCACGGTGTCGGCGCGGCGAGTCGTTCATCGCTTCCCCCTCGTCGGCTGAGCGAGGGCGGACTGTCCGCTCCTCGCTCAGCCGACGCTAGGAGTGCCGATGTGAGCCGGGAAAGCGACGAACCGCAGACCTGTGGACAACCGGGGGCCTGTGGACAACTCCGGGATCAGGACGCCGCCGCGCTCGCGGTGGTGCTAGACGTGGAGGAGGTCGACGACGAACCGGAGTCGGAGGACCCGGAGGAACTGGAGGTGGTGCTGGACGACGAGTCCGACTTCGCCGAGCTGTCCTCGCTCTTGGCGGAGCCGTTCGAGCTGGCGGAGGAGCTCGACGACTTCTTGTCGGAGCGCGAGTCGGTGCGGTAGAAGCCGCTGCCCTTGAAGATGACGCCGACGGATCCGAACAGCTTGCGGAGCCGGCCGTGGCATTCGGGGCACTCGGTCAAGCTCGGGTCAGAGAAAGACTGGACCACCTCGAACTGGTGGTCGCACTCCTTGCAGGCGTACTGGTAGGTCGGCACAGGGGCTCCTTCAGGCGTTGGCACTCGACTCCTAAGAGTGCTAACCCAATTTTGCGGGATGACATTCCCTTCGCGCAATCGAGGTGGATCTCACATCTGATCAGGCGGTGGCGCCGTCGCCGGCCAGGCGGACCACGCCGTACCCGGGGGTGAGGGCGGCCGTCATCCGCACGTCGTGGGGGTCGGCGGGCAGTCGTTCCACCAGCTCGTCGTCGCGTACCGCGGCCATCAGCTCCGTGCCCGGCGACGCCAGTACCAGCGACCGGTCGTAGTAGCCGCCGCCACGGCCGAGCCGCACGCCGCGCCGGTCGACACCGAGCGCGGGTACGAGAACGAGCCCAGCCTCGGCCACCCCGGCCGGCCCGAGCCGGGGTCCGGAGGGCTCCAGCACGCCCCGGTAGGGGCCCGCGACGAGAGAGGAGGTGCCCGTGTACTCGGCCCAGTCCAGCGGGCCCGGCGTGTCCGGAATCACCGGAAGCAACACCCGCGCGCCCCCGGAACGGAGCACGTCGAGCAGGGCGATCGAGCCGGGTTCCGGCCCGAACGGCACGTAACAGCACACGGTGAGTCCGGCACGTTCCGTCACCAGTCCGGCCGCGGTGTCGGCCAGTGCGCGGGCCTCGACCACCTGCTGCTGGGCGGTGATCGCGCTCCTGCCCGCCGTCAGCCGAGCCCGCCATTGCCTCTTGTCGAGCTGGTCGGTGGCACCCCCGGGTGTGTCCGAGCCCTCCGGTGGTCTGTCATTGCCTGTCTCACCCATCGGACCAGGCTAGGCTTTGCGGCCATGACGGGCGCTACGAGTGACGAGACGTTCCGAACCGCCATCGTTCCGGCCGCCGGCCTCGGCACCAGATTCCTGCCGACCACGAAGGCCGTGCCGAAGGAACTGCTGCCGGTGGTGGACACGCCGGGCATCGAGCTGGTCGCGGCCGAGGCTGCCGAGGCCGGCGCCAAGCGCATGGTGATCGTCACGTCGCCGGAGAAGAAGTCGGTCGTCGACTACTTCCAGCGGCAGCCGGAGCTGGAGGACACGCTCGAGCGCAAGGGCAAGAGCGCGCTGGTGGAGAAGGTCCGCCGCGGCCCCGGCCTGCTGGACGTCGAGGTCGCCATCCAGGAGCAGGCGCTCGGGCTCGGCCACGCCGTCGCGCAGGCGGAGCCGAACCTGACCGACGAGGACACCGCGGTCGCCGTGCTGCTGCCCGACGACCTCGTGCTGCCCACCGGCGTGCTCAAGCGGATGGCCGCCGTCCGGGCCCGCCACGGCGGCAGCGTGCTGTGCGCGTTCGACATCCCGAAGGAGCAGATCTCGCCCTACGGCGTGTTCGACGTGTCCGGCACCGATGACGAGGACGTCAAGCGGGTGCACGGCATGGTCGAAAAGCCGGCGCCCGAAGAAGCGCCCTCGACGTTCGCGGCGGCGGGCCGGTACCTGCTCGACCGGGCGGTCTTCGACGCGCTCGGCAGGATCACACCGGGCTCGGGCGGGGAACTGCAGCTCACCGACGCCGTGGCCCTGCTGATCCAGGAAGGGCACCCGGTGCACATCGTCGTCCACCGCGGCGGCAGGCACGACCTCGGCAACCCGGGCGGGTTCCTGCGGGCGGCCGTGGACTTCGCGCTGAGTGACCCGGACTACGGCCCGGCGCTGCGCGACTGGTTGACCGAACGAATCGAGAACTCCGACTCATGACCGAGCGCGATCCGACCACCGCCGAGGCCCCGGAGGCGACCGACTTCCGGTCGGTCGAGGCGCAGGTCGCCCTCACGCTGGATGCCGCGGTCAGGCCGCGCCCGGTGCGGGTGGCGATCTCCGAGGCGCAGGGGCTGCTCTGCGCGGAGGAGGTCGTCGCCGAACACGCCCTGCCGGGCTTCGACCAGGCCGCGGTGGACGGCTACGCGGTCCGCAGCGTCGATGTCCGCACGGCGGGGCAGGAGCCGGTGCAGCTGCCGGTCGTCGGGGAGATCCCGGCGGGGTCCCGGCAGCCGCGCAGGCTGCAGCCCGGCCAGGCGGTGCGGGTGGCGACCGGCGCGCCGCTGCCGACGCTCGCCGACGCCGTGGTGCCCACGGCCTTCACCGACGGGCACCAGGCCAAGGTCACCGTGCATCGCGCGGTGCCCTCGGCCGGATACGTGCGCCGTACCGGCGAGGACGTCCAGATCGGCGACGTCGCCGTGCGCACCGGCGACACGATCGGCGCCGCACAGGTCGGCCTCCTGGCTGCGGTCGGCAGGTCGAAGGTGCTGGTCTACCCGCGTCCGAGGGTGTCCATCATCTCCGTCGGCGACGAGCTGGTGGACGTCGACCGCACGCCGTCGGTCGGCCAGGTCTACGACGTCAACTCCTATGCGCTGGCCGCCGCGGCCCGCGACGCGGGCGCCGAGGTCAGCAGGGTCGGCATCGTGCCGCTGGATCCCAAGCGTCTGCGGGAGACCGTCGAGGGCAGGCTGCTGATGTCCGAGGTCGTCGTGGTGGCCGGTGGCGCGGGCGGCAGCGTCGGCGACGAGGTGCACGCCGCGCTGGCCGACCTCGGCGAGATCGACCTCGCCCGCGTCGCGATGCATCCCGGTTCGGTGCAGGGCTTCGGCAGGCTCGGCCCGGATTCGGTGCCGACGTTTCTGATCCCGGCGAATCCCATGAGCGCCCTCGTGGTGTTCGAGGTGCTGATCCGGCCGCTGATCAGGGCGGCGAGGGGCACCCGCAACCCGCACCGACGGATCGTCGAAGCCCGCCTGCTGTCCCCGATCACCTCGACCAAGGGCCGCCGCGGGTTCCTGCGGGGGCAGTTGCTGCGCGACGAGAGCAACGGCGAGTACCTCGTGCAGCCGCTGGGCACGTCGGGCGCACATCTGCTCGCCTCTCTTGCCGAGGCGAACTGCCTGATCAACGTGGACGAGGACCTTGTCGAGGTCGCGGCGGGAGAGCAGGTCAAGGTGACGTTCCTGGCTCAGCGCGCGTAGCGGTCGCGATGGCCTCGCAGGTGTACGGCGCGGCGTACGGTGCCGAGCCCCGTCATCCCGGCTGGCCGGCGAAGCTCGGTCCGCTCGTGGTCCGAGCCGGGACCGTCGCGCTCCGCGCCGTCCGCCTGCGCGACGGCGGCGAGTGGAGCCGGATCCGGCTGCGCGACCGCGAGTACCTCGAGAAGTGGGAACCAACCGCGCCCGGACCGTGGGCCGAGCGCAACGCGCAGTGGTCGTGGCCTGCCCAGTGGGCCTCGTTGCGTGCGCTGGCCCGGCGCGGGCAGTGCCTGCCGTTCGTGATCACCGTGGACGGGGCGTTCGCCGGGCAGATCACCATCGGCAACGTCATCCGGGCCTCGCTGCGCTCGGCCTGGGTGGGTTACTGGGTGTCGTCCGAGCTGGCCGGGGGAGGCGTCGCGACGGCGGCGGTGGCGCTGGTGACCGACCACGCCTTCGCGGCCGCCGGTCTGCACCGGCTGGAGGCGACCGTCCGCCCGGAGAATGGTGCGAGCCTGCGTGTGCTCAGAAAGGCCGGATACCGGCAGGAAGGGTTGTTCCTGCGTTATCTCGACGTCGCCGGGGACTGGCGTGACCACCTCAGTTTCGCCATCACAGCAGAGGAAACCGGCGCAGGTCTGGCCGAGAAACTCGTCGCGGAGGGGCTGGCCCACCGCCCGAATCCGCGTTAACACCGCGTGAGTTTTTCCCCTGATTTAGTGAACGTTTTCGCGGATCCACCCGGCGAGCCTCCGGGTTTTCTGTTACTCCTGTGACTAGCGTGACGACAGTCAGAGTGAGAACGGGAGTGGGGCGGCCACCTGAGACGACCTCGGCCGCGCGGTTCCACGACGACGGAGAGCAGTAGTCGGGGGAGGTGACGGGAGATGCCCAGCTCGTTGATCATCGTGGCGCTCGCCGCGGCCTGGCTTGTCGTCCTCGTTCCCATGATCGCGCGTAAGCGCCAGGAAGTAACGCAGACCACCGATTCGGCCCTGGCCGCCCGGGTCGTGCGGAGCGGGAGTGCGCGCAGCGAGAGGCGGAAGGAGTTCGCCGTGTCCCGAGACACGATGCCAGCCGACGAGCTGCCCGACGAGGACGAGGACCTGATCGACTCCGACTACGACGAGGACCTCGACGACGAGTTCGACGAGCCGGAGCCGGAGCCGGAGCCGGAGCGCCACCCCGAGCCCGGGCGCGAGCCGGTCGCCGAGGAGGGCCCCGCCCGCCCGTACCGGCCTGGCCGCGGTGGGTTCGACCCCGAGGCCGCGGAGATCGCCGCGCGCGCCAAGTACGCCTTCCGGCAGCGGGTCGTGCTCGGTCTGTTGCTGGTCGTCGTGGTGACCGCCGTCGTCGCCGGGTTCGTGCTGCCCGTGGTGTGGTGGGCGCACGGTCTCGTCGACGTCTGCCTGATCGGCTACCTCGGCTACCTGCGCAGGCAGGTGCGGATCGAGGAGGAGATCCGCCAGCGCAGGCTCGCGCGGCTCAACAGCGCGACGCAGACCCGCCGCGCGCCGCGCCGCCCCGAGCCGGTGGAGGACATCGAGGTCAAGACCCCGCCGCCGCGCAGCGTCGTGGGCGCCGAGCGCAAGCCCGTGCCGACCTCCCGAATCCGCAGGTCCGCCGTGGTGGTCGATCTGGAGGACGAGGACCCGGCCTTCCACGAGCTGGACGACCCCGGCCAGCTGCCGTATCGCAGGGCGGCCGGGGAGTAGGACCCCCCGCTCGATGGGCATGGCATGATTGCTATGCTCATCGAGCAACCAGCAAGGGGCTGTAGCGCAGTTGGTAGCGCGTCTCGTTCGCATCGAGAAGGTCAGGGGTTCGATTCCCCTCAGCTCCACCCTAGGGGTCTTACTAGAACAAGTGCCTGAATGAAGGCCACGAAGTAGGACCGCGACGCCTGAAGGCGAGCAAGGACCACCCGCATTGCGGGTGGTCCTTTTGATTGTGCCCTCCGCGCTGGTTGCTGCGGTCCGCTGACCTTGGATGGCGTGGAGCTCGGCGAAGGGCTCACGGAGCTCACCCTCTGTGATCTTGTCGTCCTCGATGTAGAGGGTGTGGAAGATAGCTTGGTTGAGTAGGCGGCGCTGTTGGTCGTTGCAGCGTCGGTACAGCTGGTCGGGCTGTTCGAGGAGGGCAAGGCCGGCGTTGACGAGCTGGGCGCTGTCGGTGAGGTCGGCGTTGGCTGTGTGCAGGCGCTCCTCCAGCCGGCGGCGCTCGCGGGCGATGTCGCGCAGCTTCTCCTTGACTTTGGTCTGCGGCAGCGTGCTGTCGGCTGCGAGGTCGATCAAGTTCTCCTCCTTCGTGTCGAGTTCCTTGAGTTGTGCGGTGATCTGCTTGCGTAGCAGGCGTGCGGACTTTTCCTGCTCGCCGAGCACGGCATCGATCTGGTCGCGCATGTCAGT
>NZ_CM009984.1 GCF_003202285.1 Prauserella muralis | reverse complement strand
GGGTAGATTCTGCTGATCGTCGCAACGTTGTTTGATCATCTTGTCAGTTGAGCGGCGAAGGCTGCTGCGGGGGTGGCCCAGCTGAGGATCTTCCGGGGTCGGTTGTTGAGGAGGTGTTCCACCCGGCGCAGGTCGCTGATGCTGTAGTCGCGGAGGTTCGCGCGTTTCGGGAAGTACTGGCGCAGCAGGCCGTTGGTGTTCTCGTTGGTGCCGCGTTGCCAGGGGCTTCCGGGGTAGGCGAAGTAGACGCCTTCGTCGAAGAGCTCGGCAAGGAGGTCGTGGCGCGCCATTTCCGCGCCCTGGTCCCAGGTCAGGGTGCGCCGTGCGATCCGGGGTAGATCCTCGACCGCGCTCGCGAGGGCAGCGGCGAAGTCTTCACCCCGGCGCTGCTCGGGGACGTGCACCAGTCGCAGGTAGCGGGTGGTGCGGTCGACCAGGGTTCCGATCGCGGACTGGCCGTGGCGGCCGAGGATGAGGTCGCCTTCGAAGTCGCCGACCCGCTGACGGGCGAGCACGACGGTGGGCCGCTCGTCGATCGTTCGTGCGTGCGCGCTGAACCGTGGCCGCCGGCTCTGCGGCCTGCGGCGGCGAAGTCGCAGGCCGCGACCAGTACGGAGGTTGCGCGCCAACTGCCTGGTCAGGCCGCGGCTCCCGCCGAAGTACAGGCCCTGATAAATGGTCTCGTGACAGACATGCCAGTCCGGCCGGGCGGGGTGCTCGGTCTTCAGCCAGGCCGCGATCTGTTCCGGGCTCCACTGCAGTCGCAGCTTGTCCTGCACGACCGCGCGCAGCTGTTCATCGCGGGCGAAGATGCTGCGACGTTGGCGCCGCGCCTGCTCCCGGGCGCGTGCGTGCGCGAGACCGGCCTGGTAGACGTCGTTGTCCCCGTCGCGCATGTTGCGGCCCAGCTCGCGTGAGATCGTCGACGGCGCCCGCCCGAGCCGGCGCGCGATCTCCCGCATGCTGCATCCCTGTCCGCGCAGCACGGCGATGCGCTCCCGCTCCAGCAGCGACAGATACCGGCCTGACCGCGAGTCCTCCGCGCGCACGGTCCGCGCCAGCCCGCCGCGATGCGACCGCCAGTAGTAGCCGGTCGTCCGAGCGATCCCCAGACGCCGACACGCCTCCACCGTGCCCACCCCAGACGCCATCAACTTCCAGTACTCGTCCTCCAGTGCCAGCCGTCGCTTCCGCCCCGGTCGTCCCATATCCACCCGATCCTTCTAACAGAGGGTGTTGCGACGAATGCTCGAACCCACGGACTCCCGGGGGTCACTTTTCACGAACCGGCGACAGGGGTTGGACAATTCAACAAATTTGCTTAGAAATGCGAGGGAAAAGAACTCTATCCCCTCGCTCTCGGGTAATTCGTGGCGATCGGTGTCTCTCTTGTCAAGATGTATGCACTCGTAAATACTGAGCGGTGGAGCCCCGTTTAACGACGTGTCGGTGCGCCAACACTGACACGTCGAAGATGCCCGTCGAACGCTCGCCCGGACCTGATCCTCTGGAGGACGCCATGATGCTGATGGTTGCGCCATCCTGTCCACCGATAGGCGGTGGATTCCTGTGGAGACCGATACTCCGTAGGCGAAAGTGATCATCATGGGGCGCGCAGAAAAGCCAATCAACCCCATGGCTCCGCCGGCCGTACGACGGGTCGCTGTCGGATTGCGCTTGCTCCGGCATGAAGCTGGCCTGTCCTATGCGCAACTAGCCGCACGCGTTTCGCTCTCGGTGACCACCCTCGCCGCTGCCGCTTCCGGGGACGTCTTGCCTTCTCGACGAGCGACCCTCGCCTACGTTCGCGGGTGTGGCGGCGATGTCCATGCGTGGTGGCGTCGGTGGGTCGCCGCCCGCGCAGAACTGGCCGGGCTGGATAAGCCTCCGGAGCCCAATGACGTCACTTCTACCGAGGATTTTGCGGTGCGCCTGCGCCAGCTGCTGCAATGGCACGGCATGGTCAACCTGGCCGACATCACCAGAGTGACCCGTCTGACGCGCTCCACCGCCCACCGGGCTCTGTCGGGCGAGGCCCTACCCACGATCGCCACGCTGAAGCGGTTGCTGACACCCTGCGGCCTCGACGCCAGTACATATCGTAGTTGGGTATTGGCGCGCGCGACCTTACTGGGCCTCCCCTTGGGGGCGGCGGAGGAGGGTGCGTACGAGCCAATCGATGACCGCGCCTCCGGACCGAACCCGAGCGGAGGCGGCATCGCCGAACCTCACCTGGTCCCGTCCCCGCCGCGGATGGCCGTCCAGCTCATTCGGGAGCTGAAGCTGCTGCGGCGCGGCGAGGGGCTGGATGCAGCTCAGCCGACGATAGGTCCAAGGCTGCGCCAGCTGTGCAAGGTTGGTTCGCACGATACGCTGATTGACGCCCGGCGGAAGGTTGCTTGGGTCCTCCACCGCTACATCACTCTGCTCGGCCAGGAGGAGCAGGTGCTTGTCACCGTGGCGCTGAACCTTCCCGGCACCTCGGCGGCAGGCTTGTCGACCCTTGCCGCACATCGGTGGTACCAAACTCGGGTTGACAAACTGGCGCGGATGTTTGACCGGGATCAGCGCACCATTCGGCGTCGGGTCGATTCGGTCCTCATCAGGCTAGCCGAGTGCCTGACGAGGGATATGTCGGCTGAGCGCTTGGACCGTGATATGCGGCTCGGTGAGCCGGTATGACACTTCGGAAGACGGATGCCGAAACGGGTTGGCCTGCCATCATTGACGGCTGGATTCAGGACCATGCGATTCGCCGTGATCTCATGGCCCTCAGTGTCTTCGCGCTGGTCGTCGTCCTGCTCATCGTTGTCGCGATCGCCGGTGTCATTCCAGCAGGGATAATTGGATGGATTTCCGGGAGCGCTGTCGCCGGGATCGGCAGCGTCAGCGGCGTGCGCTGGCTGCGTGCCCGGCGTGCAGCTATTGCCGACCCGGCCGCGACGAACACCGAGACTGATGCAAAAGCGGGCGTTTAGGCCACCAGCGCACTTCGGTGGGAGGACACCCGCTCCTCGGAGGAGGCTGGGAGACTGACCGGCATGTCGAAGGGGCTGCTTGCGCAGATCGAGGCTGGGGTGCTGGGTGACGAGCCGCTGCCGCGCCTGTTGCAGAAGTGTGTTGTGCTGGGAGGGCGGGCTGGGTCGGAGAAGATGCGCGGCTGGGCCCGCCAAGAGCTCAACGGCTACCCGAACATCAAGGACATCCCGCCGTATCGCAAGCTGGTCGCACAGGTGAAGGTCACCCTCACCAACCCGATGGGATACCAGCCAGTCACGAGCTCGTTTTCGACCGCCCAGCTTCCCGAGAGTATGAGGAGCTTCCTCGACGATCTCGACGCACCACTTGAGCAGGTCCCGATGAGCGGCGGCATCGGCGAGTTGGACGCGCTGGCCAGTAGCGGTAAGGACGAGCACTGGCTTGTTCCGTGGTGGGCCGACGTCCTGCTCCCTGTGCTTAACGAGCACTACGTCGACCCGCACACTACTCGGGTTCGCGATGTCTACTGGGCGTTGTCGAACGCCCAGCTCAAGGGGCTGCTCGTGCAGGTGCGCACCAACCTCGCCGAGCTGGTTGGCGAACTGCTCTCGCTCACGCCTGAGAACGGCGAACCGAGCAAGGAGGCCGCCGACGCGGTCACCGTCTTCCTCGTCACCGGTGACCGCAACGTATTCACCAATCTTCGGCAGGAAACCTCAGGAGGGACTGCGATCGGCAGCCAGAATGCTAGCGGCGACGGATCCAGTGTGATCGGTAACCAGGCCGCCAGCGGCGAGGGCAACACCATCACCGGACGCGACGTGAGCCCTACCGCGCCCGCCGCCAAAGAGGGCTTCTTCAAGCGGTGGCGCAAGCGCGGAATCATCGTCGGCATCGCAACCGTCGTGGCCGCGATCGTCGGCCTGCTCCAGTTGCTCGACCAGACTCCCTGGTAACTCGAGCACGAGCGTCCCAGGTCATCGTGGGGGCGCGACAACGATGTCGTGCTGCTGCGCGCGCCACGCCGAGCGTGTGGTCCGGCGGTGTCGGTTGGTGTCGGCATACTGCCCCGTATGGGGAGGAACAAGCGGAAGAGCGCCGGGCCGCGGCAGTGGTCGGCGGCTGCTGGTGCGCGGTGGGCGCGTGATGCGCGGATCGCCACGGCGCGGTATCTGCGTGAGGCGCCGTTCGCGCGGTCGTGGGAGGCGGCCAAGCTCACCGAGGCGCACCAGAACCGGGCGATGCACTTTCGGCGGCAGGTCCCGGACAGCGACCGCAGTGCGGCCGATGTCACTGCGGCGGCGGTGGTGATCACGGGTCTGGGTTATCCGGAGACGTGGCGGCCGGCGAGCTGGGAGGTTGTGGCCGAGCGCGTGGTGGCTGATCAGGCGCAGTCGCTGGCCGGCGCCGACCTCTACATCCTCAGTCCCGAGATGTGTGATGTGGTGATCGCGGCAGCGCAGACGCTGACGTTGGATGATCTGTCGTTGCTGTCCGACGATGACCTGCCCAGCCTGTCGGGCCTCGTGGTGCTGCCCCATCCACTGCTGGTGCGCGCGGTCAGCGGCGGCCTCGGCGACGACCGGGCCTACCAGTGGCACGCTCCGGTCACGATGCCCCGGCCCACGTCGGGTGGGGAGTTCGAGCAGGCACCTGCCGTGCGGATCACCAGCTATCACGACACCTTCGGCCCCGTGCGGCCGGACACGTTCGTGGCGCTGCGCCAGCACGCCCATGACCAGGGAAACCCGCTGCCACCATTGCTGACCGACGGCATCCGGTGCATGCCGTTCCAGTACGCCGCGACCGAGGAACAGCTCCGCAACCACGCGCAGTTCTCGGCCACCCTGCGCGCGACCGGGGAGCGGATGCGCAGCCACGCCGAACTGTGGGGCCTGGACGAGGACGGGGTGACGGGCGAGTACACGCCGGGCAGCGAGATCGACGACACCGACGACTCGTTCTGCATGCGATTCCTGTACGCGTTCTGGCGGCTGTGCGAGCAGCGCATCACCACCACCAGCGACGTCGAAGCCCGCCACGCTGCCCGCCTGGCCGCCGAGCGGGCCGGTGTCTCGCCCGAGGTGCGCGTGGTGCGCCTGCGACCCGCCAACACCACCGCCGGCGATGCTGCGGCCGGGGAGGGCCGGGACTGGCAGCATCGCTGGATCGTGCGCATGCACAAGGTCCGCCAGTGGTATCCGTCTGAACAACGCCACAAGGTGCTCTACCGCGGCCCGTACATCAAGGGCCCTGCGGATAAGCCGCTACTCGGTGGTGAAACCGTCCGCGGGCTGGTCCGCTGACCGGGCGCTCTGCTCACCGTCGCACCACACGGCAATGTCGGGGCCTCTGGACGATGCGTCCGGGGCGTCGGGCAGGTGTGAGCGGTAGGCTCCTGTGCATGGCCAGCCCGGAACAGCTCGCCCGCCGCATGGACCGCGCCGAGGAAGACCTCACTGCCCTCTCGGACACGCTCCTCGATATTCGGGATACCGTGCATGGCCACACCACCACCCTGGCCGAGCACGGCCGCGCGCTGGGTGAGATTCAGCAGGAACAGGACCGGCAAGCCGCCAAGCTGGACGAGATCGCCACTGGACTCGCCGCGATCCTGCGCCGGCTCGGCGAGGGCTGACGACGGCGCGGTGCGTTGCTGCACCGGTGCCAAGCGCACTGTATAATGACATATACGATGCGCTGAGGGTTGTCCCACTCCGATCGGCCAGCCCCTCCAGCCAGCAGCGGCAGGGTGATCGGCGCTAACTCGCGCGGTTTGTGGGCGCCGCGCCGTTTACTGGGTCATGTGAAGCTGTGCGGCCCCGTCGATGGAGTCGGCCTGCGAGGTAGACCATGTAGCCGAGCAGCACGAGTAGAACGGACACGAAAAGCAAAGCCTGGCACCGTATCCAGGGCGTGAACGCCGTGGGGCCCTGGCTGAGGGTGATCGCTGGCAGCGCGATGCCGACCACGGTCGGGTAGGACAACACACCGAGCGCGACCCAGATCTGGCTGTCCGGGCGAACGATCCGATCCCGGTCCTGTCGCAGCCGCAGCACTTCGTGGTCGACATCTTCGAGTTGCTGCTGCGCGCGGGCGTTGGCCTCCTTGAGCCGGATGCGCTCGTGAACGTCGCTGGGCCGAAAGTTCCGCACAGCCGGGCTGGGTGTGGTGAGAAGGTAATGAGACCCGAAGATGCCTCCGCCAGCCTCGTCTTTGTCGGGCTGTGCCGGGTCAGCGGATGGGTCGTAGGGCGTCTTCACGGGTGGGTCGCCGACGTGGCCTCCCTGGGACGCCATGTCGGCGTGCCGGAGCTCTCGCTCGTGGTGGCGGGCGTCGTGAAGCCGTTCCTTGATCACGTCGACGTAGGCGTGCTCCCACAGCGCGGGCCACGCGCTTGCCTCGGGCTCGAAGCGCTCACGAAAGTACTCGTCCCACGCATCGAGTCGATCTTTCCAGTCGTCTACTGAGCCATCTTCGGCGGATGGGAACCGAGTGTCGATGGTGGCACGTACGCGGGCGTACTCGGCCACGAGGTCGTCGAGGTAGGGCTGGAGTTCGTCGTCGGTCAGGTCAGTGGGCGCACCGAGTGGCCGGATTGCCGCGGCCTTGATTTTTCCTTGGGCGATGCCGTCGAACACATCGTCGTCGTCGAGGAAGTCATGGGCCTCGAAGTCTCGGAGCGCCTTGGCCGTCTGGTCCGCGCGTTGCTTGACGAGGCCGCGTCGGCTGATCGCGTCGTCGAGGATGCGCTGGGCGCCCTGTTGCTCGCTGTCCAGGCCGATGAACCGGTTGACCAGCAGACCGCCGATGATCGCGACGAGACCGGCGCTGGCCCCGATGACCGCCGCCAGAAAAGGCGCGGGGTCGGTGGGCGGCATTGTGTTAGTGACTCCTGCTTCTTCGGCGGCTGGTCAGGTCGATGACATTGTCGCCTGCGTTTTCGTCGGCGACGGCGGCGAGCTCGTCGAGCCAGGTGGTGACGTGGTCCCACCCGCGCCAGCAGTGCTGGCCGAGTTCCTGGATCACGGCGAGCGACAGGTTGCCGTGGCCAAGGTTGAGCAGGGCGCGGGCACGGCGTTGCACGGTCTCGTCGAGTCGTTCCGGGAAGTCGGTGGCCGCGTGGGCGCGGCTGGCGAGGAAGGTGCTGTCGACGTGGGGCAGGTAGTCGGGGTGCTGCGGGAGCCAGGCGAGGAGGGCAGCGGCCTCGGCGTGGTCGCTGTAGCCGCGGGAGTAGCGCAGCTGTGCAAGGTCGATGGCGGGGTAGGCGGCGGCGCGATGCTGGATCTCGGCGCGCATGGTGTCCACGGCGGGCCCGTCGACCCATTGGACGATCCAGCCGCCAGAGCGGCCGTCGCGGCTGCGGGGCCCGTCGTAGGTGATGTCGACGCGCACTCCGAAGTGCTGGCCGAGCGCGTAGGCCAGCTTGAATGTCTGCCGGGACCGCGCGGTCACCGTTCCGCCTCGTACAACTGGGCCTTGGCCTGATCGATCAGCCCCTTCGCCTCGGCGATCAGCTTGCCTGCGGCGATCCGTGCGGCGGCTTGCTCGTCGGACAGCGTTGAGCCGACCGGCCTCCAATCGGAGTGAAGGTGGTCGCGTGCGTTGCCGAGCGATTCCCGCGCCGTGGTGAGGCTCGCGATCGTCGCGTGGACGATGTCGTTCCAGGTCGGCAGGCGATCTTCGTTGTGCATCAGTGATCCTCGTTCCCGAGGTGGCTGCTCTGGCTGAAGGCTTGCTCGACGCGTGCGCGCGGGACTTTGAGCGCGTGTTTGGCCTCGGCGAGCATTCGGGCGGTGTCGCGTGCGGTTTCGGCACCGCTGTGGCCCTGGCGGCGGTCGTCATACAGCGTCGGGTCGGCGGCGAGTTGATCGAGTGCGGTACCCAGCTGGTCGAAGAGCTGGTCGAGGCCGTGGAGGGCGGCGTTGACGCTGCCGAGGATGGCGTGCACGGTATTGCCCCAATACAGCGTGGTCGTGGTGTGTTGGGTGGCGTTGTTCAGGTACCGCAGGGAGTACGCCATCATCCGGGCCGCGTCGATCACGCTGTCCCGGCTATGCGGGCCGTCGTAGGGCAGGTGCTCGTCGACGACGTCGGTGATGTCTTTGTCCTCGGACACGAAGCAGGTCCTTTCGGTGGGATGGCTTGGGTTTCGGCTACCGGTAGATCTCGCGGCGATGTCCGACGTCAATGACGGTCACGAGCAGCACCTGGTCGTGGATCTCGTAGACGATGCGGTAGTCCTTGGCGGCGCGCACACGCCAGGCGTTGTCGGCGCCGGCGAGTTTCTTGCAGCCCGGTGGGCGTGGGTCGTCGGCGAGGGCTTCGATCGCGGCGAGGACGCGCCGCCGCACGGGCTTGTCGAGACTGGTGACGACCTTGGCCGCGCGGCGGGCGATCTCCACCTTGTATGTCATGCGCGGCCCTCGGCTTCGGTGACGAGCCGGTCGAGGGAGATCACCTCGTCCTCTCCCTTCTCGATGCGCTCGCGGGCCTCGCGGGCGCGGGCGGACCAGTACTCGTCCTCGCGGCGCTCGGCGTCTTCGGCGACGTCGGCGGGCACGAGGGCGCCCGCGCGCTTGCCGCCGCGCAGAAGGTAGATCGTTTCGCCGTCCTCGACGGCATCGAGCAACTGGGCCAGGTTGTTACGGGCCTCCGAGACGTTGATCTCGTACGGTTCCCGGTGATTGCGCTGTCCGGGCACCTCGTGTGCTTCTGCTGACATGACACAAGAGTACAAGATGTACATCTTTACCGACAGTGACGACCGCGCTTGCCGCTGCCTTCTGCTACCTATAAGTTCTCTTATAGGTAGCGATTCAGCGGACGCGCGAGGAAGCCGATCAGACAGTGATTCACGCGAAGGGGACGGCAGTTGGTTGACTCTTCACTGGCCGTTGTGGCCGAGTCGGACAAGTCCGCGCTCCCAGACAACACCGACGAATTGTCCGCCCCGGACTGGTGGGACGAGATGCTCGACGTGACCGTCCGCTGGCTCGTCGGCGCATATGCGTCGGACAACACGCGCACCACCTACGCCAACACCCTCGGGGTCCCGCGCGAGCGCCAGCTCTGGCGCGGCACACCCCGCAGTTCCCGGCCGCCGCTGCCGCAGGCCTTCCTCGTGTGGTGCTGGCGCTACGACGTCGACCCGCTCGACGGGATGGACGTCGACCTGATGCGCGCCTGGATCGCCTACGCCCGCGCCCACGGCGACAGCAATAAGACACTCAACACCCGGCTCGGCGCGGTGTGCTCCTGGTACCGCGAACTTCGCAAACGCGGCCTGACCGGCTTCAACCCCGGGGATCTGCTCGACACCCAGGAACGGTTGAACCTGGCCATCTCCAACCCCGCTCCGGCCGCACCCACCGTGCCACTCACATTGACGCAGGTGCGTGCCCTCCGCGTCGCGGCCGCGATGGACCCCGGTCTGATGCGGCTGCGCAACCTCGCCATCCTCGGCGTGCTGGCCACCACCGGCATCCGCGCCGAGGAACTGTGCTCCCTCACCCGCGCCGACGTGCATCGCACCGGCCCAGACGGCACCCCCGCGCTCTGGATCGACGGCAAGGGCGCCAAACGCCGCTGGGTGTGCCTGCCCCGCGCCGAGCTCGACACCATCGACGACTACCTCGAAGCCCGGGACACCGGAAACGTCGGCGGCGAGCTGACCGTGGCCGGCCAGGTCGGGCACCGCCAGCGAGGCGCTGAGCCGCTGTTTCTGACCAGCGCCCGTCAGCCGCTCACCCGCCGGGTCGTGACCGACCTGCTCCGGCACCTGTGCCGCGTGCTGCAGCGCGACCGCTCTACCTCTTCCACTGTGCGCGCCGCGGCTGCCGAGCTCCGGACGCTTGCGCCGTCGATCCACCCACACCAGCTGCGGCACTTCTACGCCGTCGAAGCCGTCCGCAACGGCGTCAACGTGAAGCAAGTCCAGGCCGACCTCGGCCACGCCACCCTGCACACCACCCAGCACTACCTCGAAGCCGCCGGAACACTCTCCGGCTCCGGCGCGACAGTAGTGTCAGACCTGCTCCACGCCGGCGAACACCTCACACCCCTGCCCCAGCCGAAGGAAGCGCCATGACCAGCCAGGACTGGCGGCCAGAGTACGAACGTCGCGCGGCGGCCGCCGACGCCGAACACCAGACCTTCGCGGAGCAGACCACCGTGTCCACGGCCGAGAACGTCGTCGCCAAAGCGCGCTCGGAGGACCTGCTGGACCAGCATGCCGCCGCCCGTCGCCGGGTGTCCGGAGCGCAAGGCCAGCTGACGAAAGCGCGGAAGGACTGGCAACGCCGAGCACATTGCCGCAGCACGGCGACAGCTGGACAACGCCTGGCGCGAGTTCGACCGCATCTCCCATGCGGTGATCACGGAGATGCGGAACATCAACCGAGCCGGGCTCGACTGACTCGGCGAGAACCTCCAGCAGATGCTGCTCGGTGGGACGCCAGCGACACTGTGCTTGAGGCACCCAACACCAGTACCAAGGAACAGTAATATCTGGTAATCTCAGCTCATCCCCAAATCCATTTCCATTTCCATTTCCATTTCCATTTCCATTTCCGGCGTCGGCAGCACACGACCGAGGAAATTCTTATGCCTTTTTGGGGAGTCGCTGCGGCAGCAGCCTACGCGCTGGTGCTGCTGCTCATCCTAGCGTGTGCCGCATATTCAGCCATCTTCGACCGTGATCGTGACCGGCGTAAGGACGCCTATCGAGTCTTTCGGCTCGTTGTCAGTGCTGGCGGCACGACCGCGCTAGTGGGCAAGATGCTCGACCTGCCGATCATTTGAGTGATCGACGGCGTAACCGTCTAGCCAGAGAATCAGGTGTGCCTATTCGCGCGGGCGCGCCGCTGCACGGCGGCCACGAGGTCACGTGCTGGTGTGCCGGCGCCGCCGTAGCCGATGTGCATGGCGATCTCGTGGGCGACCCGCGCCCGGTCGCGGGTGCGTTCGCGGTTGATTGGGAAGTTGCGCGTGGGCAGCGGGTCGACGCCGCCGTTGGCGATGATCTCGATGAGCGTCGCGGCCTCGGTCGGGGCGACGTTGCACTCGGCGGCGTGGGGGCCCTTTCGTGTGTCAGCGGGGGATGTCGATCCAGTCGCGGACGGTCATCCGGTCCACGCCGGCGTGTTCGGCGAATCCGGCCTGGGACTCGATGCCGCGGGCGGAGCGGTCGACGCGGACGAGGGTGATGGCGGCCTGGCGGAGCCCTGCGAGCGCGCGTTCCTCGGCCGCGCGAGCGCTGACGAGCCCGTGGCGCAGCTCGTGGACTACGTCCTTGGGGTCCTCGACCAGGAGCCGGTACGCCGTGGTGAGCGCGCTCACGCTGTGACCTGACGATATAGGCGGTTATCGTCAGGTTTGGCCGCTCGGAGGATCAGGTCTCACGAACCGCGCCACGTCCATCGGCACACTTCGATCGAACCGCGCCCCTTGGAACTCGGGATCGCGGCCGAACCACGGGTCGAGGAACACAGCTTCGCGGGTGAACCGCGCCTCCTCGAACCAGGCGTTGCCGGCAAACCGTGTCTCGAAGAAGAAGGCGTCGCTGGTGAATTGCACCTCATTGAACACGGCGTTGCCGGTGAACTGCACCCCATTGAATATGGCAGTGCCGATGAAGGTGGCGCGTTGGAAGTTTGCGTTGCGCAGCCGGCAATCGTCGAAGACGAGGTTGATCAGGGTGGCGCCGGTGAGGTCGATGTCGATGTCGGCCCAGTGGTCGACGGGCAGCGGTGCGGCGGGCACGGCGGCAGCGGTGTCGGGCGCCGTGCTCGGTGGGATGCGGAGGCGGGTGGTGAGGATGCGTTGGGCGGCCAGGCGCACCTCGCGTTCCTGGGCGGCCGTCGCGTCCCGATCTGCGGGTGAAGCCGGGTTGACCGACCTCGCGGCCGCGGCACGCCGACTGGTGTGCAGCAGGGGTCGCCGCACACCCAGCCGCCGGGGCTGCGCGACGGCGCGCGGCGGTGTGTAGGGCATCCGCAGATACGCGCAGAGCACGTTCACGATCGTCTGCCGCTGCGCGACGTTGTTTTGCGCGAGGCGTTCCAGCGCGTACAGCCCACCGAGCCGGACTGCGGCCTTGTTCGAGCCGAGCTGATCGACGGCCTTGGTGTATTCCTCGGTGATGCGTCGGGCCACCGCGTCGGCCTCGCTGGTCTCGGCGGTCTGCTTCTGCAGCTCGTAGGCGCGCGCGACGTCGGCCTGGTCCTGCTCCTTCTGCCGGAGCGCGATCTCGGCGGTGCGCTGTCGGCGGGCGGCCAGCAGCAGCGCGGCGGCGCCGCCGGTGCCGACCACGATCGTGCCGGCGGTCTTGATCGCTTCCAGCTGGTTGCGGGCCTGAGCGTCGCCGCGGCCGTAGGCCAGCAGTAGCCACACTGCAACCCCGATACCGAGCAGCAGGATCACCGCAGCCGCAGACCAGATCGCCCTCGGCGACAGCACCGTGTAGGACACCCGGTCGTCGGCCCGATGCCGCTCTCCGGCAGCGGGCGGGACCCCGGTCGGTGAACTCGGGTCCGGTTGGTCGGGCACCTGGGGCAGTGACACGCTCGATCATCGCGCGGCACCCGGCTAACGTCACACACCCCGCACGAACCCCGTACCTCGACTGCAGGCCCCGGAGCCTCAGTACTGCCGTCACGGGGCAGACGACGACCTACCTGGTCAGTTGGAACGCGCCGCGCAGGACCCTGGGTGGAGTCGACGACGCCAGCGGCCGCATGCATGCTGTGCTGCGACTCGCCGAGCTATGTCCGGTCGGCCTGTGGCGGGGTCCTGCGCCCATACAGTCGAGTGCATGAGCGCGGACGAACCCGACATCACCAACCCCGTCGACGTGGCCAGGCTGGCGTTCAGCGCCGAGGACGGCGTGATCCAGGACAATGTGACCTGGCAGTCTTACGTCGATACCCACGACGACGGCACGATCACCGTCGATGTGTATCCCGACCACAATCCCATGGGGGACGCCGATATCGGCGGCTTCCGCTACCGCGTCGAGTACGTCGGCCCCGCCCCGGAGGGTCCCTGAGGTCGACGGCGGGCCCGAGCGGGGAAACCTACTTTCGCCCGGGCGCGCCGCTGCACGGCGGCCACGAGGTCACGTGCTGGTGTGCCGGCGCCGCCGTAGCCGATGTGCATGGCGATCTCGTGGGCGACCCGCGCCCGGTCGCGGGTGCGTTCGCGGTTTATTGGGAAGTTGCGCGTGGGCAGCGGGTCGACGCCGCCGTTGGCGATGATCTCGATGAGCGTCGCGGCCTCGGTCGGCGCGACGTTGCACTCGGCGGCGACGTCGAGGATGCGTTGGGCGGCCTGCTCGGGATCGGCGCTGCCTTCGATCGTCACAGTGCCCACCTCCCGCGTCCGACTGCTGCTCACCAGTCCTCCGATTCTGCTGTGACCCACCGACAAAACCGCCTGGGCAAGGCGGTTTCCTGGCCGTGGCGTCGCGCACAGTGGCACCCGCTACGCCCGATGTGGTGACCTCGTGTGGGTTGCGGCTGTGGTGGTCGCTCTTACTCTGGTTGGTAGGTGAGGCCCTGCTCCTGGTGACCCCCAGGCCGGTTGAGCGGGGCCTTTCCTCTGCGCTACTCGTGCGGCGTCGGCAGGTCAGAAGGTTCCGAGGTCGTCGGGCCACCAGCGTTCGAGGATGTCTTCACGGGGTGCGAGCAGCGTGGGGCTGCGCAGATCGATCACGTGGGCGCTGCGCCAGCGCCAGAACCCGATGCGTTCCAGCAACCCGGTGGCTCGGGCGCTGGAGAGCGCGGCCGTCACCTCGTCGATGGCCTCGTCGGCGAAGTCGGCGGTGGTCGGACCGGCAACGCCGCACCGGGCGACCTTGGACATCATGCGCAGAGACCCGGCCAGCAGGGCGGCGGCGAGCCCATGGCCTTGCCACTGCTCGGTGACCTCGACCCGGCGAACGATCAGGAAACGCTCCGGTCCCGGGCTTAGGCAGTTGTCCAGCTCGGGGTGCAGTCGTCTGGTGTCGGCGTCGACGGCCTCGTCCAGAAAGGCGCGGATCGGCTCACCGAGCGGCACGGTGTCGAGCAAGCTGCGCCGATGAGCCACGTCGGTGGCCACCAGCGAGAGGTCGGCGACGTGGCGCAGGTTGGCCGGGCACGGGTTGGGCTCCCACACGTCGGCCGAGATCTCCCACGGCTCGGGGTCCTCGTCCTGCGGTTCGATGTGCCACCACAGCCGCCGATGGCTCAGCGACAGTTCGATCGACAACGGGTTGGCTGGCAGATCCGGGATCATGGCGGCCCCCTGTTGCGTCGGCATACCGAACCAGTTTCGCACAAATATGAAACTACAGTTTCAATTTTGTGTCATCGCGTCGAGGGTGTCTTGTCCGGAGAGCTGGGGTACCTGGACGTGTGCCGGGAGCGATTGACACACTGCGGGTACAGGTGAAGGCCCCGCGTGCACCGCACCTCGCACGGCGCACGCGGGGCCGTTCTCGGCCGTGGGCTGACTTCAGGCTGGCTGGCACCGTAGGTCGTACAACCGCCAGGCATCGTTGAGCATGAGCAGGGAGGCTGCGGCAGCAGCACCGACGTCCACGGCTGTGGTGGTGGCCTTACCGAAGAGGGTGCCGTCGTCGTGCGCGGTCACCTCGGTGCGCTCCACCTGCATGATCCGCATGGACGGCGTGCCGTGTGCGTGCCCGCTCTGCAGCCGCCACAGCAGCGAGGTTCCGTAGCGGGTGGCCTCATCGCCCTGACCGTTGCCGTGGACGAGCTCGCTGGCCGTCTTGATCACCTGAGTCATGTTCAGGCGCCAGCCGTTCACGGCCTTGGCGTTGAATCCCAGATGCGCGGCGGCTGCCTGCACCTCGCGAAGCTGCCGTTGAAGGCGCTCACGCTCTTCCTCGATGCGCTCCCCCAGTCCGAGCGCTTCTGGCACGTCGACCGTGAGCAGGCCATGGCGTTGTTTGATGTCGTCGCGCACGATCCGCAGCGCGTTCTCCTGTCGCTGCGGGCGCGGTCCTTTGAGGACCCAGATTGCCTGCGCGGCGCCCATCAGCGCCGTGCGCAGCAGCGTGAAGTAGCCCGAGGGAAACAGGGCTCGGCTGGCTTGGAAGGCGACGCGGAAGAGGTCCAGGTGTTCGGTGGCGGTGACGATCGCGGCGTAGGCGACGTGCGAGGCGGGCTGGGGCGGGAACAACTCGTCGTCGCGGGCGAGGCTGCTTCCGGGGACCGGTGTGGAGGGTGCAGATCTGGTCCTCTCCGCCCATTTGGCAATGGTCGGGAGCATGGAGTTCAGCCGCTGCAGCCAATCGGTCTCGTCGTCGGCAGGCTGGGCGCCGGAGTAGTCCACGAGAGCATCCTTTCGGTCAGCCGACAGCGGTAGACACGGCAGCGCAACACCAATGCTCAGGCACGGCCCGCCTTACGCCCTGCACGACCCCATCTGTGCAAAAACGCTCGTTTTTGATAGTCAGGTGCCCCAGAAGCCGCTCGGGGCAGGCTCGACCGGCAGAGGTTCGTCCTCGCCGACATGCCCCCGCTCCTCCGAGCACTGCTTGAAGGGACTGCGGTCTTGGTCGGTGAGGGCGGCCAGGTGGGGGTCGCAGTGGTCGCGCCACCACACGCTCATGCCGGTGGTGCCGTCCAGGCGCAGGGCTTCCCAGGCCCGCCAGAGCGCTTCGAGCCGGTCGATGGCCTCGGGGTGTTGCCACCATTGGGGGCACCAGCGCCAGCCTTTGATGCGGGGGCGTCGGATGATCTGGGCGAACCAGTCGGTGACCCAGGCCTCGACGTCGGGATACACCGGCTGCGGCTGATCCGGTTGTCCCGCGGGTGCACCGCCGCCGCTGGTCGTGGCCGGTGGGGGCGCTGCGCTGCTGGCGGCCTGGCCGTTGCCGCGTGCGGTGAGCGCGGGGGCCAGGGCGTCGTCCCATTCGTCGCTCATGGCGGGTGCCTCGCTTTCCGGGGTGGTGGTCAGGCCGCGGGCGCGGCGGCCGGGGTGCTGGTGCTGCCGGGGTCGTGTTCGGCGAGGCTGGTGCGGATGGCCTCGGCGTGCTGGCCTTGCCACCAGGGCACGGTCTTGGCCAGGAACGCGGGGGCGCCGGAGGCGAGCACCAGCGCCCGGCCTTTGGGCATCGCGGCCAGCAGGTCGACCGGCAGCTTTTGCTTCGGGGTGGGTTGGAAGGAGCGGGAGCGGCGGCCGGAGTGGTCGGTGCTGACGGAGATCTTGTGCATGTCGTACTCGCCGGCGATCTCGGCCATCTTGCGTAGCCAGTCGGCGTCGGCGGAGCCGCCGCCGTAGGTGCGGACGTTGGCCGCGCCCCACAGCTTGGCCATGCCGCCATGTCCCCAGGCTTCGACGCCCTGGTTCCAGGACTGCAGGATCGTCTCGACCACGATGCCGCGGCCGCCGAAGTGGGAGTACAGGTTGGGCAGGTCGCGCCAGCGGCACACGTTGGCGGCCTCGTCCAGGATCGAGGTCAGCGGCGGGTCGATCCGTCCGAGGGGGCGGGTGGCGGCGGCGCGCACGGCGGCGTGGCAGACGTGCTCGGTCAGCGTGGCCACCAGCGGCGCGGCCGAGCCGGGGCCCTCATTACTGAGCAGGTAGAGCGTGTCGGTGGAGGTCACGAAGCGGGCCGGGTCGAACTCGGGGATCCCGCCGCTGCGGGGTGGGGTGACCCAGCGCAGCACGTCGGGGTTGCGCAGGCAGCGCAGCAGTTTCAGCGCGGTGTCGTAGACCCCGGCCTGTTGCTTCTCCGGGGCCTGGAGCACGGATCTGACCTCGACGGCGACCAGGTCGTCGCCGGAGCGTTCGAGGATGCGGAACGGGGTGTCGTCGCTGGCGTCGCCGAGCCAGCGGTAGACGTCGATGAGTGTGCCGCCGTCGCGGGCGGCGGCCAGCAGGCAGGCGGCCAGCAGGGACTCGGCGGAGCCGTCGAAGTAGGCGTCGGTCTTGGCGTCGGCGTCGCGGGTTCCGGCGACGAAGTGCCCGGCCACGACCTCGGCGTCGGAGATGGACTCGATCCGGCGGAACGGGTTGTACCAGAAGCGTTGCGGCTCGCCGGCGACCTGCTGCAGGTCGAACACGAAGTCGTGCCCGCGGCGGCGCCGCGGCCCGCGGGTGGCGTCCGGGAGGTCGCGGCGGTTGGTGGTGGCGATCGCCGGGCCGTCGGCCTCGACCAGCATCGGGATCGTCAACGCGGTGGTCTTGCCAGTGCGCGGGCCCCAGATGTGCACGCCGAGGTCTTCGTGGCTGGCGCGCACCGGCATGTCCCCGACCACGGTGCGGCCGATAAGCCGCCCGTGCTGGGCGGGGTTGCGCGGGTCGATCCTCGAGGACGGCCGCAGCCGCGCCGCCGAGGCCGCGACCCCAGCCGGGGACAGCGCGGGCAGGTCTTTCGGGTGGGCCAGCAGCCGCGCGGCCTGCGCGATGCGCCGCTCCGATTCCGGGCGGCGACGACGGCGCCGCACCAGCACCACCGCGGCGACGGTCACGCCCAGCAGCAGCAGCCCGAGTCCGGCCAGGGCCAGGGTGGCGGGGGTGCCCGGCCACGCGCGCTCGCCGAGGGCGAGCTCGGCGACGTAGCCGAACGGGTTGGGCTGCACCGGGTGGCCGGTGATCGTGTCGCCGAGGCTTCCGGCGCCCCAGACGGCGAGCACGATCAGCAGCACCATCCCGCACACCGCGGCCAGCGCCCAGGACTCCCACGCCCCGGGCGGGCGCTGGGGGTGGCCGCTCATTCCTCGACACCGCCTCCCGCGGCCAGCGCGGCCATCTGCCAGCGCCGGTTGGTGTTGTTGAGGTCGATCTCGGCGTCGGTGAGCACGACCTCGCAGGGGATGCCCGGTTTGCGCCCGGCCTTGATGAGGAACTTGCCCAGCCCGGGCGGGGTGGCGCGCTGCCCGGTGGCGTTGTCCCACGGCGCCGGGTCGGACCAGCGGGTGACGTGGTTCTGTTCCTCGTGCGAGAGGTGCACCAGGCCCTGCAGGTCGGCCAGCTCTTTGCGCGGCAGCCCGGACATCACCGTGACCGCGCACCGCTCGAACAGCCCGCGCGCCTTGGCCCGGTCTTCTGGGGTGGGCAGCGCTTCGAGGTCAGCCAGGGTGTGGGTGCACAGCGCCTTGCCGTAGCCCTCGTTGCGGTCCAGCCGGGTGATGGCATCGACCCGGTCGACCAGGCCTGCGCCGGCGCGCAGCACCCGCCACAGCTCGTCCATGATGACGAAGTAGTTGCGCTGCGGGGCCAGCCCGGCATCGGCCAGCGCTTGGGCCCCGGCCACGGCACCGAACCCGCTGGACCAGGTGGCCAGCAGCGAGGCGGCCTGCAGGGCGGCGTCCCCGGCGACGATGCGGGACAGATCCATGCACACCGCGGGGGCGTCGAGGTCGATCTGCACGCTGGTGGGGTGGGCGAACACCTCGCCCAGCGCACCGTCGAGCAGCCCGACCAGCGACTTGTGCAGCGGGTCGACGGCGTCGCGGTAGCGCTGCTCGTCGCCGCGGTCGAGCACCACGGCGCGGACCTCGCTGGGACCCTCGTCGAGCACCCGGATCAGATCCGCCAGCACCGGCACGCGGTCGCGGTGGCGGGCGGCCAGCACCCGCAGCGCGGCGGAGAGGATGGTGCTCTCGTCGTGGTCGACGGGGCGGTGCGGGCCGCGCACGATCGCGATCAGCGCGGCCACCATGTGCAGCTGACGGCCGTGGATCTCGGCGCGCAGCGCCTCGGCGGCCGCGCCCTGCAGCCGGGCGGCGGCCTGGCCGAGCGCGCCGGTGTCGAGCGGGTTGAGCGTGCCGCGGCCGCGGCCGAGCCGCACCACCTGCCCGCCCAGGGCTTCGACCAGGTCGGCGTAGTCGGGTTTGAGATCGCCCAGCACCAGCGGTTTGACACCGAAGCCGACCAGGCCCAGCAGCAGCCGCCGCAGGAACGTCGATTTGCCCAGGCCGGGCAGGCCCAGCACCCCGACGCCGGGGTTGGAGATCAGGCCGTGCCGGAACCAGGTGATCGGGTCGAAGCACACGGTGGCGCCGGTGATCAGATGCCGCCCGACCGGCACGCCGACCATTGGGGATCCGGCGGCCGCGGAGAACGGCCACAGCCCGCACACCTGCACCGTGGTGCCGCGCCACTCCCGCAGCTGGGGCACGTAGCCGTCGCGGCCGCCGCCGGGGCCGGGGATGCCGCGCGGGCCGGGCGCAGGCCGGGCCGGGGCGCTCACAGCGCCTCCCGCACGCTGGTGGGCACCACGACGTGCTCGGGCAGCACCACCCCAGTGGGCAGGCCCACGGCGAACGCGGCCCGCTGCCCGCCGTAGACCGGGCGCAGCTCCAGCCGCGCGGTGCCTTCCAGGCCGTCCATGATGGTGTCGGCGTCGGCCAGATCCTCGACCGAGTCGACGGTGACGGTGGCGAGCAGGGTGAAGCGGGTGACGCCGGCGCCCTCGGCTTCCTCGCGGGCGGCCTGCTCGGCGGCGCGAATGGTCACCGCGTCCCGGGCGACCTGACGGTGGGAGTTCTGGGTGAAGTGGGCGGTGCGCACGTCGCGGTCGACGATGCGGGCCGCCTCGCCGGGCGCGTGCGGCCGGTACACCAGGGTGACCCGCTTGCGCGGGATCTGCGGGTGCGGCGCGAGCAGCTGCTCCAGCACCCGGGCCAGCACCGTGCCGCGCGGGGCCTGCTCCATCGACCACACCCGCGAGACCCCGGAGTCGTGCCGGTAGGCGTCCCACGCCGCCGCATCAGCCTTCGGCCCGGCGCCATCCCAGGTGATCCCGGTCGACTCGCCCCGGGCACGGTGCTGCTCGACCGGGATCGCCAGCTCGGGGTCGTAGGCGATCTTGACGGTCTCGGCGATCTCCTGCGCGGTCATCGGCCGCACCGCCCCGGCGCCGGTGTTGCGCAGCCCGTCGGCCAGGCCGGGCAGCCGGGCCGCCACATGGTTGATCATCGCCTCGCGGCCGCGTCGGTTCCGGCTGCCGGTGGAGTGGTAGGTCAGCGTCGCCCACGCGGTGACCTGCGCCGAGCCGGCCGGGTAGGTGGTGGTGATGGTGTCGAGCACCCGCTGCGCCAGCTCGGGGGCGTCGTCACTGCGCTGGCTGGACACCGACATGGCCAGCCGGGTGCCCGGATCCGGCGCCGTCTCCACGGTCACCGTCGCGGCGCTGAACCCGGGTTCGTGCGCCAGCTGCGCCAGCCACGCCCCGTACCCGGCGACCCACTGATCGATCTGCTCCCGGTCGACCAGGCTCGCGCCCTCCGGGTCGAGCTTGAGCACGGCGGTGTAGTGCCCGGTCTGCGGGATGACCACGATCCCGGCGGGCAGCCCGAACCCGTCCTGCGTGGCCACGAGCTCCGAGCGGGCCAGCAGCCCGGGCAGCCGGTGCGCGCCGTAGGGCTCGGCCAGCATCCCCGACTGGTAGACGGTCTCCTTTTTCGACTGGGTGCGCCAGAACGCCAACCGCACGAAGATCAACTCCCCGAGTGAGCGGCCGCCGACCTTCACCGCCAGCGGCGCCAGCACGGCCAGCCCGAGCAGGCCGATGACAATCCCGGTGCCCACGCTGACCAAGAACCCGATCACCATCGCCGCCGGGACGGCGATCAGCAGCACCGTGCCCACGGTGCCCAGGCCGTAGATGCCCGGTGAGCGCGGCCGGGTCCAGTTGCCGTAGGTGCGGTAGCGCGGTGTGTCGGTCGCGGTGCTCACCGCCGGTCCTCCCCTCGATCCGCCCCGGTCGGTCCCCCACCGGCCTCACCGCCGTCCCCGGCGGCGTGGCTGGCGGTGTTGCGGGCGGCGCTCACACCGCCCTGCAGGGCCTGCGCGCCCGCCGCGACCCCGGCGCCGACCGGGCCCGCGGCGGCCGCGCCTCGGCCAGCGGCGGCACCGGAGCCTGCGAAGCTCCCTCCTGCCCCGGCGCTCCCAGCGCCGCCGCCGGCTCCCGCAACGGCTGGGCGCCCCACCTGCGCCCCGCCGCCAGCTCCTTGCCCACCGCCGGAGCGTCCGCCGCCCGGCGCGGTGGGCGATCCACTCGGCCCACCCGCGCGGCCACCGCTGGCACCACCGCCGCTGGCGGCGCCGCCGTGCATCGCACGCATCTGCATCGCCCCGGTGGCCACGGCCCCACCGGCTGCGACCGCGCCCCCTGCACCGGCCCCGGCCGCGCCCCCGGCGACGGCGGCGGTGACCGGCACCGCCAGCCGCAGCAGCGCGGGCAGCGCCAGGATCGACAGCGCGATCAGAAACAGCCCGGACAGCACGGTGGTGGGGTTGTCGCCCTTGCCGACCATCGCGAACGCCGTGGCGTAGATGATCGCGGCGGCGGGCTTGTAGGCCAGAAACGCCAGCAGCCAGCCCAGCGTCTTGGTGAACCATTCCTTGCCGCCCTTGGACACCGCCGCGGCCGCCGACAGCGGCAGCATCCCCGCCAGCAGCACCAACATGCCGACCCGCACGATCATCAAAAACATCTGTCCGAGCGCGGAGATGATCCCGAACAGGGCCACGATGAGCACCAGGCCCACCCCGATCGGCTGCAGCGCCCCGAGCGCGAACATCTCGGTCAACCGGGCGCCGAGGTCACCGCCGGAGGCGCGGTCCAGGATCCACTGCGAGAAGCGGTCCCCGGCCACCCCCAGCAGCGCGATGCCGGGCACCCCGGCCCCGGCGTAGAGCACCAGCTGCCACACGCCTTTGGCGGCGTCCTGCCCCGCCTCGAGGTTCTGCTGGATCGCCATCTTCGCCCCGGCGATCAGCAGGCTGACCACCAGCACGAACCCGGTCAGCCAGCCGGTGGAGTTCTGCACGAACGCCACCGGACCGGACGGGTCCTCCAAATTGGGCACGTCCACATTGGTCCAAAACGTCAGCAGCGTCGAGGTCAGCTTGCCCAGCGCCTCGGCGAAGGCCTTGGCCGCCGACTCCAGCACCGAGCCCGCCACAGCCTCCGTGGCACCGCCGACCGCGTCGCAGGCCAGGTTGACCCCGGGCACATCACACAAATCCGGCATCTACATCCCTCCCCAGGCCACATAGCCGGTCAGGTCGGACACCGGCTGCGCGGTGGGGCTGTCCCCGCCGTCGGGCTGCAGCACCAGCTTCCAGTCGCCCTGCGACCACTGCACCGTGATCGTGGTGGCCTGCATCTGCCCGCTGACGAAGCGGGTGACGAACTGGATGGTCGCCGTGTCCGGCGTGTAGTTGACGAACTTGAACCCGGCGTACTGCCCGAACTGGCCCGGCGTCACCTCAGCACCCGACACCTCGGCCCGTGCCTGGGTGAAGGCCTCGCGCCCGGGCCCGGCCACGATCTGCTGCTCCACCACCGACCGCCAGTCCGGGGCGACCAGCTTGCGGATCGGGATCTGCGCGGCCGCCAGCAGCGCCCCGGTCGGGGTGTGCGCGTAGCCGGTGGCGGTGGACCGCCCGGCCTCATACGGGCCCGCCTGCTCCGAGAACGGCAGCGCCACCGTGTGGTAGAGCTGCCAGCGCACGCTCTCCGGCGGCGAGGTCGGCACCGCGGTCGGCCCGACATCGCGCGGACTGGACGCACTCGGCGCCTCACCGCTGGGCGCCGGCGCCGCCGGCGGCTGCGGGCCGGCCTCGGGCTCGTCGCCGCTGGTGAGCACCAGCACCGCCACCAGCAGCACAACGACGAGCACGGCGAACCCGCCCGCGAGCAGGAACCCCGGCCGCGTCCACGGGCTGCGGTTCTCGGTGCGCGGGCCGGTCTGCTCACCGCGTGAGTTGCTGGTCATCAGTCCCCCTGTTCATCGGGCCGGATCGGGTCGAACGCCGATGGTCTAGATCAGGGCACCCGCGATGCCGGAGGACGCGCCGACCAGGATGATGCCCGCCAGCGCCGCGCCGAGCCGCTTGCCGTGCTGGCTCATCTCCCCGTGGTTGAACTCGGTAGCCATCTTCCCGCCGACGAACAGGAGACCGATCACGCACAACGCGCTCACACACCACAGGACCCAGCGGCCCACGGTGAGCAGCTTGCCGCTGCCCGGCGGCGGCTCGCCGCCGCCGAAGTTGGGCGGCTGCGCCAGGTTCGGCAGCTCGCTGAGCAGGTGCACTGTCGCACTCATCCTTGCTGTCCTTTCGTGATCCACGGCGTGGACTGCAGCAGCTCGCCCAGCTGGGCGAGCTGACGCGGTGCGGTGTCGCGGGAAGGCTCCTCGGTGCGCCAGACCTCCACCCACGGCACGAAAAACGTCGCCCGGACGGTGCCGCTGATCCGCTGCCGCAACGCCAACAGCGACCGCGGCAAACGGCCTGGCGCATCGGCGACGATGACCAGCCCCCACAGCGCCAGCGTGCGCGGCACATGCCCCGAGGCCCACTGCCGCACCGCGGCGCTGGCCGCGCTCAACCCGGCGTGGTGCGACCGGCACACCAGCAGCACCCCGGGCGGCCCGCCGAGCTGCGGGTTCGGCCAGGCCGGCCCCGACTCCCAGCCGCCCGGGATCAGCCGCGCCAGCGTCGAGGCCCCCGACCCGCCGTGGCAGCTGACCCACCACCAGCGGGCCTGCGCGTGCGGCGCCGCCGGCGCCGGAGGCCGCGCGTGCACCGGCAGCCGCGCGTGCGGCGGCGGCGGGTCGATCGACTCCGCCGCCGGACGCAACACCGGCCCGCCCTGCGGCCCGACTGGCTGCGACGGCCGCCGGCTCCACAATGAGATCGTGCTCAACCGCTGTTCTCCCCTCACGGCGAACCTGGCCCGGCCCTCCCCCAGGGCCCTCGGCGATGACGAACGCCGCTCGCGCTCCGTCACCCCGCGATTACTGTTCTGATTTCAGCACACTAGCGCCACTGTACTCAAAACGAAACACCCTGTGGCAAAGTCGCTGCTCAGCGCAACGAAGGAGGACGCCATCACCGACGCCACCACCGCCGTCGTCGCCCTGCTCCCCGACGCCGAACCCCTTCTCGACCAGGTCCGCGCCATCGCCCCCGAACTCGTGCGGCCGCTGCCCGCCCACGTCTCCCTGCTCTACCCCGGCCCCGAATTCACGACAGAGGTGGTTGCCGACCTGCGCGCGGTTGCTGCAGAGCTACCGCAGGAGGTCGAGCTGCGCGAGCTGATGCTCGGCGAAGAAGGATTCCTCGGCATCGCCGTACCCGAACTCGACACCCCCATCCGGCAGCTGCGCCGCCGCTACCCACACCTGGTGCCCTACGACGGCCGCTTCGGCGCCGACCCGCCCGCACACCTAACCCTTGCGCTGGGCGCGGACGAGGCCCAGCTGACGCAGGTCCACCAGTTCATCACCAGGGAACTACCGCGCCGCAGCCGTCTGGCCGGGCCTCATCTGCTGCGCCGAACCGAGCAAGGCTGGCAGCCGTTCACTGCTCACTGAACCGAGTGATTCGGCGCCATTCATGCATTGGGAGCGGAAGGGAACCGCCCGCAGGAGGCTCAATACGGCGCCTGCTGGGGTGCGAGAAGCCAGGCATCGGGCTACAGCGGCAGCGAGCCGCTGCCCGTTGTTACCACTCTGCCGCCGCTGAGCTCAGTGAGGTAACCGGTTGGGGCCCGCCACATCGACGACCACGGATACTCCTTGACCGCCTGCACGAAGCGTTTCAACGCTTCGACCTCGTCCTCTCTGCGGGCGAGGTCGCCGCCCGTGATGTCGACCAACAGGACGCACTCGTCAGCTCCGTGGCGTTCGCAGAATTTGATCTCGTGGGCGGCGGCGTAGACGCCGTAGCCGCTGGTGCAGTCGAGCGACATGCGGGCAGCACGGCCGAAGGCGAGAGCTGGCTCTGTGGCGGGAAAGAAGAACCATCGACCGAACCCGACGGCTGCCCCACGCTGGATCACGTGGTCCTCCCGGTGGCACTCGCGCGGGAGGTCGGAACACGCGCTGACCGCGTAGTAATCTGTGTCATCGAGCTTGTTGCGCAAGGTAGAGGCGCCTTTCTCATATCTCTGACACAGGAACTCGCGCGGCACTGTGGTGACTCCTAATCGATCGGGGATCACCACGGTATTTCCGCGGCCTCTGGCGATCGAGCAGCCGCGCGGCGAACCGCGACCCGGACGGTCAATACGGAGAAGCGCAACGAAGCCCAGATCCGCGTCTCCGGGCAAACCGGGCGTAGGCGCTGACGATGGCTGCGCCCGGGTCGTGGGCGACAGAGTCGAATCCATGCTCAAGATGCGAAGGGTGTTCGGCCTCCTCGCGTAAGAGGCCGAACCCCCGCCTCCCGAAGTCGCTCAGCGTGCCAACGTGAGTATCTTCGGAGCCTCATGGGCTGCCTCCACCATGCCCAGTAATGGGCCTGTCCGGGGGTGGTTCCGGACGCACGAGGTGGCCGGACGGACAGCCTGGCGTGCGGTCTGACTAGGGCAAACGGATACACCCGGTAGGGCAGACCTGGCATGCAGCCCCTTTAACACCCCTATTCAAGCGGCTATCAAACCAGGCAGGTTGTGAGCCTAATCACACGTTTTAGTGTCCGGATTGGACAATTTAGGACGCCAGGTCATGACGAAGCATCGCAACTTTGCGGGATGATGGGTGTACCGCTTTTGGGGGATGCCAGTGGGAGTCGCGACCCACGATACGGCTGCTCCGAAGCGGGAACACAAAGATCGCTCAGCGTGCCAAATGTGAGGTACATATGACCCTGCCCGCCCTACTGCCCGTGCTGCCGCGTACCCAGTGTGGCGCATCCCCCGGCTACCACCAGGTGGCCATCCTGCTCATTCTGACGGTGACAACCCTGGCGCTGGTCTGGGCAGATAAGCCTGTCCAGACCGCCGTCGCGGCAGTCATAGCCCTCGCCACGGCGGCAAGGGCTGCGGCGAGACCGTGGCAGCTGCTGGCCCAGGAAGAGGGCCGACCGTGACAGCGCCGGCGAAAGTCAAGCATGCGCCCGAAGCAGCGTCCGCGGCGAGTGGCCTGTCTGCCGCCATCGACGAGCTGCTCGCCCGCTCCGCATACGCTGGGGTGGCCGAGCTTTTCGCCGCACTCCGATTCCGGCGGCTCCCGGCTGAGATCACAGTCCGCGACGCCCTGTTCCCCGAGAACAGGTGTATGCCGTGGACGATCATCGAGGAGCTACTGGACGAGCTGGGTGCCACGCGGGCGGATCGCAAGCGCTGCGAGACCTACTTCCGTACCCTGGAGCGGCACGGTCTCGCGCCCAAGTACTTCATGGTCCCCCGGGGTGCGTCCCCGGACCACCGTGTGGCCTCGGTCGTCAACACGGCGCGCGAGGAGCATGCGCGCGAGGCTCGCCCGAGGGAGCTGCGTGATGTCGCGGACCAAGCGGGTTTCCTCAAGGCCCTCCGTGACCTTCGCAGCGTAGGCCGAGTCAGTCTTCGGGACATCGAAGGCAAAATGCGCGAACAGGACCCGAAACACGCCTGGGGCAAGAGCGCCCTGGGTGACCTGCTGGCTGACCGCACGATGAGCCTGCCGTCGAAGCCCCGGCACATGTACAACCTCATTGCTGTGCTGTGTGCCGAGGCTGGACATTCCAAGGAGAAGGTCAGGGCGTATTTCGCGGTCTACACCGAAGTGCTCAACAGCAGCGGGGAGAGTAGCCCCGAGACGCTCGCTAACAGCACCGAGGTCTCTTCGGTGCCGCGATCACCCCACGGCGACTTCTCATCGAGACGCTGGCGTTCGCTCTTCGGTGAAGCTTCAGCTGTTCTCATCACGGCTCTGGTGGCCACCAACGCTATGTGGGCCGCGCTCGTCGTCATGTTCGTCGTCGGAGTCTTCTAGCAGTGCTGCCTTGGGGAGGAAGACGAGGACCTCTCCAAGGCAGCTGCCGCCGACCGGCTACACGCGCGCCTCTCGGTGGAGACGGGTGTAGGCGCGGGCGATGGGCCGTAGTTGTTCGACTTCGCTCCACACGTCGCCGGGCTGGCTCGCGCCCGCCGGGCCGGTGGGATGCCCGGTGGTGCCGGGTTGGGCGCGCCGGACCGCCTGGGCGATGTGTTCGGGCGGGCCGGGGCTGATGCCGAGGGCGAGCAGGCCGTCGTCGATTTCGACGACGGCGCGCACGAGCCGGTCGCGGGTTGTGGTGGCGCGCAGGTCACGGCGCACGGTAGGGACGCGTTCGACGATTGCCTGGTGCAGCGGGGTGAGGTCGCGGATGGCGCGGCGAGCGGCCAGGTTCAGTCCTGCGGTGGACAGCACCAGGGCGAGCACGCCGGTGAACACCGCCAGGATCGGGGCGGTGACGGTGGCCAGGCACGCGGGCCCGTCGAGCAGGTGGCGGCAGAACGGCTCGGCGGTGTCGGTGGTGACCAGCGAGTTGACGATGAGCGCGGTCTTGCCGATGACGTAGACGGCGAACAGGCCGCAGGCCACGAGCAGGGTGACCATGCCCTTGCGGAGGGGTCCGCGCGCGGGTGGCAGGGCGGCCACGGTGACGCGGGTGGCGTCGGCGACGGCCACGGTGAAGTACACGGTGAAGGTCGCGATGTAGGCGAGCATGGTTGGCTCGGTGCGGTAGAGGTGCCCGAACAGTCCCAGGCCTTGCGGCAGGTCGGGGGTGGCGAAGAAGCACACGACGAGCACCGTTTCGGCGGCCAGCCAGCTGAGGAAGCGGGCGCAGCGGCGGGTGTGTGAGGGCTGCTCGGCGGCGAGGTCGGAGGCGGTGACCAGCAGGCCGTAGGCGGCGGTGAGGGTGAACAGGTTGGACACCAGCCGCCCCAGGCTGGGGTAGAGCTGGGATTCCAGCTGCTGCACGAGCGGGGCGAGGGTGAGCAGCGCGCCACCGAAGGCGACGCCGGCGATGCCGACGCCGCGGGGGCGGCCGTGGCGCAGGGCCTGCAGCAGGCGGGCGGCGCCGAGCAGCAGGGTGGCCGCGCCGACGGTGAGGAACAGCAGGTCGATCATGCTGCGCGGCGGTTAGCCGAAGACCTCCATCGCGCGGCGGGCTCGTCGGGCGGCCTCGTCGGTCGCTGCCGGGTCGATCGCGGGCGGGGTGGTGGCGGCGCTGAGCAGGGCGGTGGCCATCGTTTCGGCCTCCAGCTCTTCCTCATCGGTGGTGGCCCGGCCGAACAGGTGCTCCAGTGCCGCCTCGCCGAGGTCGGGGGCATGGCGGGCGGCCTGTTCCGGGGAGATCAGGCACCGGCCGCGGTGGCCGCAGAGCATGTGGGCGATCTCGTGCAGCGCGACGAAGTCCTGGTGCACCAGGCTGGTGTTGACCGCGTAGATGATCAGATCGCGGTCCGGGCGGGCCCGCCACGCGCCCACCGGCCCGCCCGGGGTGTAGACCATCTCGACGAGGTCGATGGGGCGGCCGCGGTGTTGTTCCAGCCGGTCGACCCAGTTGTCCAGGGACCATGGATAGGGCGCGGGGACGGCGGCGAGCACCGTTCGTGCTCGACGGCGTGCCCTGTTGACGATGCGACGGTGCGATAACACTGCCTGCTCCTCCCCCTGAGTCGCAGTGAGCACCACAAGCCGGGTGCACCACGGTGTCACGGGAAGCATACCCACAGTTACAGCATCGTCACCGCTCAGCGCGGTGATCGCGGCGCCGCCGTGGGCGGGAACCAGCGTCTTGGTGCTCGTGGGTTTCCAGGGCGCGGATCAGGTTGTCGACCGCGGCGCGGCCGGTGTCGGACAACGACACGGCCCGCAGCGCCAGTTCCATCACTTCGGGGTTTTGGGCGAGCGTGGCCTGATCACGGTGCTGCTTGAGGTTGGCGATCTGCTCGCGGATCTGGGCGGCGACCTGGGGGTCGGTGAAGGTTTCCAGCGGGACGCCGAAGAAGGCGGCCAGGCCCTGGGCGTCGCGCAGGGATGGTTTCTGCCGTTTGCCGCTGGCCAGTTCGTAGACGGTGGTCGGCGACATCTTGATGCCGGTCTTGTCCTGCACTCCGCGCGCGATCTCGCGGTAGGAGTACGACTCGCGGTCGGGCGGGTGCATGTCCCTGATCAGCGAGCTCAACACCGAAGCGAAGCTCCAGTCCTCGTCTGCGGTCACCTCTGCTCCTACCTCGCCTGCTCGCGGCGCCCGCCGCATGGCTGCTCAGTGTAGTAATTCCCGCCGAAGTGTTTTGTATGCGATACAGTCTAGCGTACTGTGCTGAAAACAGAACGCCTGCAAATGGGTGTGGTGGGCCTGCGCCACTCGGTCGTGCTCGCTGCACCGACAGCACTACCAGGGGGAATGTGAGATGCCCAGCAGGCTCGGCCGAGGCCGTGCGCCGGTGAGGACTGCCTGGCGATGACCCCGCGCGGGTCGGCGACCGTGGCCGCTGCCGGGAGTGTGCTGTCGGTGGTCGGGCTGGTGCTCGGCCTGGTCATTCTCGGCGGCGGGGACAGCCTCGCGGGCGCGGCACCGCGGCTGCGGGCGGGGACCGTGCCGGCCGAGTACCAGCCGTGGGTGCTCAAGGCCGGGGGCCTGTGTCCGGGCACGGTGGGCCCGGCGGTGATCGCCGCGCAGATCGACGCCGAAAGCGGCTGGGATCCGGCTGCGGTTAGCCCGGCTGGGGCGCAGGGGCTGTCGCAGTTCATGCCCGGCACGTGGCCGCAGTGGTCGGCCGACGACGACGGCAACGGCCGCGTCAGCCCGTTCGACGCCGGGGACGCGATCATGGCGCAGGGCCGCTACATGTGCGCCCTGGCCGACACGGTGCGCGGCTACCTGCAGGCCGGGCAGGTGCAGGGCACGGTGCTGGAGCTGGCGCTGGCCGCCTACAACGCCGGGCCGGGCGCCGTGCGCGCGGCCGGGGGTGTCCCGCACAACGGCGAGACCGAGGTCTATGTCGCCAAGATCCGGCGGCTGATGGCCCAGTACAGCGCCCCGGCCCTGGCCAGCAACGGTGGCCCGTTCGGCACCCGGGTCATCACCGCCGCCCGCGGGCAGCTCGGCAAGCCCTACGTGTGGGGCGGCGGCGACGTCAACGGCCCCACCGGCGGCGGGTTCGACTGCTCCGGGCTGGTGCTCTACGCGGTCTATCAGGCCAGCGGCGGCACGATCAGCCTGCCGCACCTGGCCGATGCGCAGGCCCGGCTGGGCCGGCCGGTGGCCGGGCCCGCGCCGGGCTCCCGCATCAACCTGGCCGCGCTGCGGCCCGGCGACATCATTGCCTTCGCCGATGCGGGCGCGGGCCGCTTCCACCACATCGGCATCTACGTCGGCCACGGGCAGCTGCTGCACGCGCCGCAGACCGGCGACGTCGTCAAGGTCTCCTCGCTGGACACGCCCTACTGGGCGGGCCAGACCTGGCAGGTCCGGAGGTTCGGATGACACCACCCCGCACCCGCACGCTCACCAGCATCACCGTCGCCGCGCTGGCGCTGGCGCTGGCCGCCTGCGGCGGCGACACCAGCCCACCCGGCGGCGGTGCCCCACCGCGCACGGCGGCGGCCCCGACCTCGGCCGCGCCGGCGAGCGGCCCGTCGACGACGCGGCCGCCGCCCGCGCCCGCGCAACCGCCGCCCGCGTCCAGCGCCGACCGTCGCGATCCCAGCTCGGTGACCCGGGTGGCGTTGCTGAACATGCACATGGTCGACACCACCCGCGCCCGCGGGTTCGCCGACGGGCTGCGCCGCGCCGCGACGCTGCTGTCGGCGCGCTACGCCCGCGCGGTGCGCACCGCGCCCACCCCGGTGCCGGACGTGCAGTGGCAGCGCTGGCGCCAGCACCAGGCCTGGCTGCAGGTCACGCTGCGCAGCTCCCCGGAGGACCGCCCGCCGGATACCCGCGAGGCCGCCTACCGGGCCGTGCTGGTGACCTGCACGCCCGTCGGCCGCGACGGCTGGCACGGCCAGACCCAGCAGATCGTCGCCCTGGCCACCCTGACCCGCACCCCGCACGGCTGGGCCGTCGACCGCTTCGATTTCCGGTAACCGCGCACGAAGGAGACCCGATCCATGAGCGAGACCACGATCAGCGCCGAGGCCATGCGCGGCCACATCGCCGCCGGGCGCGCGCTGCCGCTGCTGCCCGACGGCGCGCCCGGACCTGTGCAGTACGCCGGGCGCTGGTGGGCCATCCCCGCCGACGCCCACGACTACCTGCCGGTCACCGACGCCTCGGCGGCCGCGCACCTCGACACCGCCGCGCAGCGCTTGCACCAGGCCCGCCAGGACGCCCGCCCTGGCGCCGAGCGTGACGACGGAGCCCGGCGATGAACCCGCGCGAGTTCGCCGAACGCTGCCTGCTCGGGGTGCTGATGAGCCAGCCCGGCCGGCTCGCCCCGATCAGCCGCTGGCTCGAGGCCGAGGACTTCCATTCGCCGGCGCACGGCACCATCTACGCCCACCTGCGCGCGATGGTCGAGGCCGCCCAGGCCGAGGCGGAACCCGGCCAGGACCCGGCGAGCCTGCCCGGCGTGGATGCCGTGTCGCTGTATGAGCGCATCGCCGCCTCTGGGGAGCTGGGAACCCACGAGCTCTCCGCGCCCCGCCTGCACACCCTGATGGCCACCGCGCCGTCCCCGCAGCAGGCGCGGCCGGAGTCCTACGGCCTGATGGTGCTGGAGGCCTCGATCCGCCGCCGTGTGGCCGAAGGCGGCATGCGGGTCGAACAGTACGTCGAGCAGGCCACCGACGTGGCCGACCTGCTGCGCGCGGTGGACAACGCGCTCGCCGACGTCGACCGCGCCCAGCAGCGCTGGGACTCGGTGACCGGGCTGCCCAACCTCACCCGGGTGCTGGAGGGCGAGTCGGCCTCCGCCCCCGACCAGCCACAGCTGCGGAGCGGGCCGCCGGTGCAGGTGCTGCTGGAGCCGCCCGACGAGCAGCAGGTACAGGCCGCCGAGCAGGCCGTGGTGGCCTCCGTGCTGAGCAACCCACGGCTGCTGGAGCAGCTCTACGAACGGCTGCTGCCGAGCGACTTCGCCGACGAGCGGCTGGCGACCACCTACCGCTCCGCGCTGGAGCTGCACGCCCGCGGCGAGCACATCGACATGGTCACCGTCGCCTGGGAGCAGCAGCGCCACGAGTACGACTACGGGCCCGGCATCACCCCCGAGGAGATGCTCGCGCTGACCGAGCATGCCGCCGGGGATCCGGCCTATCACGCCGACGTGGTGATGCGCGGTGCGGTGACCCGCCTGACCAGGGCCGCCGCCGAGAAGGTGCAGCAAGCCGCGCAGCACCCCGGCCTGCAACCCGGCGACGTCCTGCACACCACCCGCATGGCCTACGCCGCCGTGCGGGACACCGCCGCCCGCATGTACAGCCAGGGCAGCACCCCGGCCCGCCTGGCCGGGCTGTCCTCCCCCGTGCCGCTGGACGCCGCCCTACAGCAGCCCGACGGCAGCCCGCCATCCCCGCGGCGGCTGCGGGCGGTGCCACCCCCCGAACCCGACCGCGGCCGATGACGCCCACACCCACCCGGCAGCAACACCCGGCGACGACGAGGAAGGTGCGCGATGGCGCGGCGACGGCGTGGCCATGACGAGAACCAGCTCAGCCTTGAGGCACTCTGGAACCTGGAGGGAGACCGCGACGATGAACCACTACGGGACGATGGCCAAGCGCCACTGGCAGAGATTCCTGCCGAGCCGCTACCGCCAGATCAGCGATCCGGAGACGTTCTTCACCCAGCTCGGGCAGCAGGTCCAGGAGGAGATCACGCACCGGAGCGAGCAGATCCTGGCCAGCCAGCCCCCGACGAGCGAGTACCTGCGCATGGTGGGCCGCCGCAAGGAAGCCCAGCTCAGCGCGGAGGAAGCGGTGCTGGCCGAGATGGTGCTGCTGCCGGCCGAACCGGGCAGCCCGATGGACGAGGACAGCGGCCAGACCACTCCGACCAGCCACGACCAGCAAACCAACGAGGGCTGGATCCCGCTGACCGAGGACCCGGCGCACCCGGCCTGGCAGCAGATGCGCGAGCTGGACGACACCCGCTAACCCCCTCCCCGGCCCGCGCCGAGCCCACTGTCGGCGGCGCCGCGGCGGCCGCCGGGCCCGAGCAGACGAGAGGCCCGGCCGAGCGCACCCCGCCCGAGTCGCAGCCCGCTCCGATCGACTTCACGGTGAGCGCCCGGGCACGGGCCAACCTGGCCGCGCTGCGCACCCTGCGCACCCTGCAGGCCGAGGACCGCCCCGCCACCGACGCCGAGCGCGAGATCCTCGGCGACTGGTGGGGCTGGGGCGCGGTGCCGCAGATCTTCGACCCCGGCCGCGAGGCACTGGAGGCCGAGCGGGCCGAGCTGCGGGAGCTGCTCAGCGAGTCCGAATGGCGCGCCGCCTCGCGCAG
Source organism: Prauserella muralis (assembly GCF_003202285.1). GTDB lineage: Bacteria > Actinomycetota > Actinomycetes > Mycobacteriales > Pseudonocardiaceae > Prauserella_B > Prauserella_B muralis. Next base: position 90,872 of record NZ_CM009984.1, on the reverse strand, counting down.
CACCCTCAATGCCCACTACACCGACCCGCGGGTCCGCGAGCCGATGTGGCGGCTGGCCGCCGAACTCGGCTTCGCCGGCGGCGAGGTGCTCGAACCCGGCTGCGGCGCGGGCGGGTTCTTCGACAGCGGCCCGGACGGGCCCCGCTACGTCGGCGTCGAGCTGGACCCGATCACCGCCGACATCGCCCGACGGCGCCACCCCGAAGCGGAGATCCACACCGAGTCGTTCGCCGAGACCCGCCTGCCGGACGGACACTTCGACCTGGTCATCGGCAACGTGCCCTTCGGCAACTATGTGCTGCACGACCCGACCCACAACCCCGGCCGCCACTCGATCCACAACCACTTCCTGCTCAAGAGCCTGCACCTGACCAAACCAGGCGGGCTGATGCTCGCGATCACCAGCCGCTACACCCTCGACTCCACCCGCGACGCGCACCGCCGCGAGCTGGCCGAACTCGGCGACCTCATCGGCGCGATCCGGCTGCCCAACACCGCACACCGCGCGGCGGGCACCCAGGCCGTGACCGACATCGTCGTCTTCCGCCGCCGCAAACCCGGCGAAGCGCCGCGCACCAGCCAGGAGTGGCTGGAGGCCACCACCTTCGACGGCACGAACGTGCCGATCAACCGCTACTTCATCAACCACTCGCGGCAAATCTGCGGCGTGCCCATGCTGACCCACGGCCTGTACCGCGACGACGAGCTGACCGTGAACCCGCCGCTGGGCGGCCACTTCCACGGCGCACTCGAGGCCGCCTGCCGCGCCGTGGCCGAGCACGCCCGCGCCACGAACACCCTGGCCGACACCGGCCCGGTCGAGCAGCAGAAACAGGCGCTGGGCGAGCGGTCCCCGCACCCCGAAGGCCTGATCACCTTCGGCATGGCCGGGCAAGACAGCACCCGCTTCCTGCGCACCGAAAACGGGCGTTTATGCCCGTTCCCGGTGCCCGCCAGCCAACACCGGGAACTGGGCCAGCTGCTGCAGCTGCGCGACGCGGTGCGCCTGCTGCTGCAGGCCGAGGCCGACCCGAACGCCGACGAGCGGCTCATCGCCGACCGGCGCGCGATGCTCAACACCACCTACGACCGCTACGTCGAGCGGTTCGGGCCGCTGAACCGGTTCTCCTGGCGGCGCACCGGCCGCACCGACCCCGAGACCGGGCAGGACAAGCTCGCGCGCATCCGCCCACCGCAGGGCCAGTTCCGCACCGACCCCTACGCCCCGCTGGTCTATGCGCTGGAGGTGTTCAACGACACCACCCAGACCGCGGCCAAGGCCGACATCTTCCGGCAACGGGTCGTGGCCCCGCCGCGGGAGCACACGCGCGCCGACTCCCCCGCCGACGCGCTGGCCATCAGCCTCGACACCCACGGCGAGGTGCGCCTGGACACCATCGCCCGCCTGCTCGACCTGCCCAGCGAGGCCGACGCCGAAGCCCGGCTCGCCGACCTGGTGTTCGCCGACCCGGACCAGGACGGGCGGCTGGAACCGGCACGGGCCTACCTCTCCGGCAACGTGCGCGCCAAGCTCCGCGCCGCCGAGCAGGCCGCCGAAGCCGATCCGGAACGCTACGGCCGCAACGTCAGCGCGCTGCGCGAGGTGCTGCCCGCCGACCTGACCGCCGAGCAGATCCGCCCGCAGATGGGCGCGGTGTGGATCGAGGACCGCTACGTCCAGCAGTTCCTGCAGGAGCTGCTCGACGACGACACCGTGCGCGTCGAGCACGCCGGCTCGACCTGGATCGTGGAAGGCCGCAAGTACACCACCCTGGCCACCAGCCAGTGGGGCACCGAGGCGCGGCCCGCACCCGAGATCGCCGAGGCCGTCCTCGAACAGCGGCCCATCATCGTGCGCGAGACCGTCCCCGGCCCGGACGGCACGGAGCGGCAGGTGGTCAACTACGGCGCCACCGTGGCCGCGCAGGAGAAGGCCGACGAGATGCGGGAGGCCTTCGCCGACTGGCTGTGGAGCGACCCCGACCGCACCCGCACGCTGGTCACCGAATACAACGAGCGATTCAACTCGATCGTCCTGCGCAACTACGACGACGTCGAGCTGTCCCTGCCCGGGCTCGCGGTCGGGTTCGAACCACGCCCCCACCAGGTCGCCGCGGTCGCCCGCATGATCAACGAGCCCGCCGTGGGCCTGTTCCACGAGGTCGGCGCCGGCAAAACCGCCGAGATGGTCATGGGCATCATGGAGCAGCGGCGGCTGGGCCTGGTATCCAAACCGGTCGTCGTGGTGCCCAACAACATGCTTGAGCAGTTCGCCCGCGAATGGCAGCAGCTGTATCCGCAGGCCCGGGTGCTCATGGCCACCAAAGACGACCTCACCCGCGACCGACGCCGCCAGTTCGTGGCCCGCGTGGCCACCGGCGACTGGGACGGCGTGGTGATGACCCGCTCCGCCTTCGAGCGCATCCCCATGTCGCTGGAGGTGCAGCGCGACTACCTGGAGCGAGAGACCGAGGCGCTGCGCGCGCAGCTGGAACGGCTGCAGGACCCGGGCAGTCGGCTGGTCAAACGCATCGAGAAGGCCATCGCCCGCGCCGAAGAACGCATCCAGCGCCAGATGGACTCGGCCAAGGACCCCGGCATCACCTTCGAAGACCTCGGCGTCGACTACGTGGTGGTCGACGAGGCCCACGGCTACAAGAACCTGCGCACCGCCTCCAACATCCCCGGCGCGGCGATCGAGGGCTCCCAGCGCGCCACCGACCTGGACATGAAGCTGGACTACCTGCGCGGCCGCAACCCCGGCGGCCGGGTCGGCACTTTCGCCACCGCCACCCCGATCGCCAACAGCATCACCGAGGCCTACGTGATGCAGCGCTACCTGCGGCCCGACCTGCTGGCCGAGGCCGGGATCCGCGACTTCGACGAGTGGGCCGCCACCTTCGGCAAAACGGTCACCTCCATCGAGCTCTCCCCCGACGGCGGGTCCTTCCGCACCAAGTCGCGGTTCGCGAAATTTCAAAACGTGCCCGAGCTGCTGCAGATGTGGTTCGTCTCGGCCGACATCAAAACCGCCGCCGACCTGCAACTGCCCACCCCGCGCCTGGCGGACCCGGACGGCCGCGACGGCCCGGAAACGATCATGGTAGAGCCCTCACCAGAGCTGGAGCAGTTCATCGGCGAGCTGGCCGCCCGCGCCGAGGAGGTCCGCAGCGGCGGCGTCGACCCCACCCAGGACAACATGCTCACCATCACCGGCGACGGCCGCGCCGCCGCGCTCGACCTCCGCCTCCGCGAGATGAGCGCCAGCACCGCCACCAAGCTCGACGTCGCCGCCGACACCATCGCCGCCATCCACCATCAGCACGCCGACGACGTGTTCGTCCTGCCCGACGGCGCCGAGCACCCCACCCGCGGCTCACTGCAGATCGTGTTCTGCGACCTGGGCACCCCGCACCCCGAGCGGTGGAACGCCTACCACCAGCTCGCCGACGACCTCGCCGCCCGCGGCGTGCCCCGCGACAAGATCGCCTTCATCCACGACGCCACCACCGACCAGGCCAAAGGCCGCCTGTTCGCCGCCTGCCGCAACGGCGACATCGCCGTGCTCATCGGCTCCACCGAGCGCATGGGCGTGGGCACCAACGTGCAAACCCGCGCCGCCGCGCTGCACCACCTCGACTGCCCCTGGCGACCGGCCGACCTGCAACAACGCGAAGGCCGCATCCTGCGCCAGGGCAACCAGCACGAGTCCGTGCGCATCCTGCGCTACATCACCGAGAAAAGCTTCGACGCCTACTCCTGGCAGACCGTGTCCCGCAAAGCCGAGTTCATCGCCCAGATGATGCGCGGCCGGCTCGACGTGCGCGAGCTGGACGACATCGGCGACGCCGCCCTCAACTACAACGAGGTCAAAGCCCTGGCCACCGGCCGCCCCGAAGTCATCGAGCACGCCGAGGCCAAGGCCGAACTCACCCGCCTGGAACGCCTGCAGCGCAGCCACGACCAAACCCAGCACCGCCTGCACAGCCAGATCACCCAGAACCGGCGCCGCATCGACACCCTCACCGGCTGGATCGACACCACCCGCCAGGCCGCCGCACAAGTGCAACCCACCCGCGGGGACGCCTTCGCCCTCACCCTGCGCGACGGCACCCGCCACACCGACCGGCCCGACGCCGGGCAGGCCCTCATCGCCCGCATCACCTCCCTCACCGCCCGCACCCACCGCGACGAGGTCCACGAAGCGCACGCCTTCACCCTCGGCGGCCTACCCCACCACCTGCGCACCGTGCCCAAACTCGGCACCCTGCAGGTCCGCATCCAGGTCGGCGACACCCCCGCCGAGACCGTGCTCGAGCAACACCTCTCCGAGTTCCGCAACCTCAACGCCACCGGACTGGTCAGCCGCCTGGAAAACCGCCTCGCCCAACTGCCCGGCACCATCCACAAGCTGGAGACCGAGCTCGCAGACACCCAACGCCAACTCGCCCAGGCCGAACAGATGCTGGGCGCGCCCTTCCCCCACGCCCAAGCACTCCGCGACGCCCAGCTCACCGTCGCCCACCTCGAAGAGATCCTCGCCGCCGACGAGCACACCGACACCGACACCGACACCGGCGCCGAGCCCGCCACCCCGGCCGCCGACGCACCCGCACCCGACCGCGCACCCGGGCACGAGCCCGAGCCGCCCCACCGCGACGCCGCCACCCCCGCCAGTGGGCCGCCGGAGCCGCCCCGCGCCGAACACAACGCCGAACCGCACCGGGCCACCACCCCGGCCCGCCTGACCCGCCTGTCCTCCCCCGTGCCCGTCAGCCAGGCCCTCACACAGCCGCTGACCAGCCACAACGACCGGGCAGACGTGCGCAACGCAGAAGCAGACGATCGCGAGCGGGGATGTTGAGCGCGTATAAAAGTGCCGGTTATCTCCCGAGCCCATGATGGATCGGGAGATAACCGGCGGATGTGGACCCAGAGCTAGTTACTTGTCGAGGTTGTCAATCCAACTAATAATCCGGCTGTCGCCAACGCTGGAAAACTTCTCGGCATGTGGCGTAACAACGCTGGGTCCTACTTCCTGCGGCAAGCGCTGCGAAGCCAGGGAACCGGTGGTGCAGCACCTCGTGGACACCCGTGTCCGTCGTCTACCTGGCTGCTCGCCTGCAACGCCACCAGGTAGACTACTACAGATGAGCGGGAGTTGGGGGCATCGGTGGCCACGGGCCACGTACACGGCAACGCTGAACCAGGACCGGAACGAGCGGGAGATCGTCGTCCACATCGACGGGGTCACGGACCGTCCGCTGATCTCATACCGGCTGGAGCCGGAGGATGACCCGTGGGGGCACTTGGAGCAGCACGGCTGGAGCATCGTGCACGGCAGCGACAGCGCAGGACAGGACCTCGCCACCGCACCGGTCGAGCCGGGAGACATTCGCCAGATCATCGCGGGACTGACCTGTCGGCGGCTGGCGGCCCAGCACGCCGCGACCGTCGCAGATCTCGCCTGGCGACACATGATCCAGCGCGCAGCTCACGACCATCTTGCGCCGACCAGCGCCATCGCCCGGGAAGGCAACATCAGCGTCGAACGGGTGTATCAGCTCCGCGACGGTCGGCGCTGACGTCCGCGAAGGCGCGCAGGCTGATCGCCCTTGCTTATGCGCGCGACCACGGGAGGGCGCCTCACCCAGACTGGCGCGCGCCCAGCCATTGCCGGGCCTGGGTCAGTCGTCGTGTGATGTGCTGGAGCTGCTGTCGTTTCCGGTCGTGTCGCTGGCTCCTTGGGCAGGCCCACTGGGCACCGTTGGCAGGTTCTGGACGTTGACCGGCCTGTTCGGGCTCGGGTGGCCGCCCTTCTTCTCCAGGCTGTTGTCGTCGGCTGGGCGCTGCTCGTACAGCTTGGCCATTCAGAACTCCTGGACGTCGATGTACTCGATCTCGTCCCATCGGACGAGGAGGCCACGCTCGTGCTCAACGGGCTGCGGCTTCTGTTCCGAGTTTCGCACGAGCTCCCCGGTATTCGGGTTGATCTGGAACGCTACGCTGAGGTACAAGTCGCCTTCCTCAGGGTAGGCGCTGGAATAGGACCGCCGGTTGCTGCTGGTGTCGGACTCCCAGCGGCCCCACAAACCGGCCAGCCACGGACCGGACTTCAGTTTGATCCGCACGATGGCGGTGACGTCACGACTCCACATCAAGTCCCATGCCCGGGGTTCCCGGTTCTGCCCGACGATCCACCGCGCCGCCGTCCTGGTGCGGTGGCCGCACCACTGGCATAAACGGGCCCACCGACCTGGCTCCTCGGTTGAGATCTTCTTGTCTCTGGTTCGTTGCCCGGGTGGTCGACCCAAGCGCGCCAGGATTGTTCCCACCGCGATGGGTACGAACACGTATACCAGCGCGGTGATCTCGAGTGCCCACCATGAAATCTCACCTGTGGCGAGTGCGCCCGGTGCGAAGTATCGCTGATAGAGGAGGTACTCCGGCCCGGACGCCAGCGCGTGGAACACCGCCGATGCCGCGAGGAAGCGCACAAGGCGATCGGCGAGCTTCACCCCGTAACTGCCCAGCGATCGTTCGACGGCGAAGGTATACGACGCGCCGGGAAGCAACGCGAGGAACGCCACCGCCAGTGCTTGGAAAGTCGAGATCACGTGGGGCATCCTGCCGCATGTAGCTGCGCACACCCGCCGGTCCCGTCACCACGGTCGGCGCCGCCCACCAAGCGATCACAACGCTCTCAGGGTAGGCGGATCCCGGCCCAGCGCGCGAATCCGGCGAGCGTGTCGGTGCGGCGTCGGTCCTGCTCGGCCAGGGTGACTACCGTTTCCCGGACTTGCGGGTGGTGGCGGGTTTGCTGTGGCGAGATCCGGCGGGCCTGCAGCAGTGAGGCCAGTGCCCGGTCGCGCTGGCCGTGCAGCTGTTGCCCGCGGGCCAGGTCGATCCAGTGGTGCCCGATCCGCTCGCGGGGCGTCGTGGCCGCGGGCCGGAAGCCTTCGGCGCGCTTGACTGCCTCGGTGCCGTCCCGGCGCTCCACGGCCAGGCCGACGGCCCAGATGCGCACCGAGTCGGTGTCGAAGGCGAGGCGGTAGTGGTCGCTGCCCGCGGTGACGTGCCGGGCGGCGTCGGTGGCTTCGGCGAGGTGGTCATCGCTGGTGGCGGCGTCGCCGGCGCGTGCGGCGGCCAGTCCGGACTTCAGGTGTAGCACGCCGTGCATCGCCACGGCAGGCTCCTGGGCCTGGCGGACCTCGTCGGTGATGCGGTGGCGGGCCTGCTCCAGGAAGTGCAGGCAGCCCTGCCACTCGGCGGCCGCGATCAGCTCACCGGCCCGGTAGAAGTCGGCGGCCGCCATAGCCAGCGGATCGTGGGACTGCTGCGCGGCCCACTCGATGCGGTCGGTGCACAGCGAGGACAGGTCGGCGTGGCCGAGCTTCCAGCACACTTGCCCCGCCGCGGCGTAGGACTCGGCCAGCAACCCATACACCCGCTCACGCTCATACCCACGGTGCTGGTGCGCGGCCGCGCGCAACTCGGACAGCAGCAGTGGCAACTCCGCGCCGAGCGCGTCGAGGGTGGCGGCGTGCCGCAGTCGCGAGGCTTGGGCCACCGCGGCGGCCAAGGTATCGACGTCCCGTGGCGCGGGCCCGTCGGCCGGGGGCAGCCGGTAGGCGGCCAGCTCCCGCCGTAGCGCCGGGATCACCGCGTGCACGCGGTGATCCTCGGCCGTGCTGGGGGCGTAGGGCTGGCCCATCAGCTCCGTGGCCGGGACGCGCAGCGCCCGCGCGGCCGCCGCGACGAATGCGGGTGAGGCGGGGATTCGCCCCTGCTCCACCTTCTTGACCAGGTCCAGGCTCACGTGCGCGCGATCAGCCAGCTGGCGCTGGGTCCACCCGGCCAACTTGCGCGCGACCCGCACGTGGTGGCCGATCGATTCGGCTCGGTCTTCGCTGGTCATGCTGGCTCCCTCAGCCCCGACGTCGGCGCCACCCACCGTACTGAGCTTTCCCCCTTTCTTCCCCCTTCAGCCTCCAGATCGCTCGTAGCGTCCGGACAATGATTCGCCGCGACCGGGAGCTGCTGGCGCACCTGCGCAGCATCAACACCAACCTCGGGCTCGTCGTGCTCGACCTGATGAACAACCTCGACGACGGCACGCTGCCCCAGGACAGGCTCACCGCCATTGCAGACGGCCTCGAGTGCCTTGCCGCCCACATCCGGACCAACGTGGCCGCGATTGACACCGACATTGAAGAGCCTGCTGCGGTACCGCCGACCGCCGTCGACAACGACGAGGTGTACGAGACCGCGCGCGAGCGCCCGGCGGCTGGCCCAGCCGCATGAGCTACGAGATCGACGAGAACCACCCCACCCAGCCGCTGCCGTTGGTCGACATCCCAGAGCCCCGGTGGCCCACCATCGACCTCGACTGCGAGCCTCGGCTGACCTTGCTTCTCCGTGTCCTCGACGGCCTTCGTCACCTCCACTAGGTGCGCTGGCCGTTTCGGGCCTCGTCCGCCCGTGGGTGTGGGGCGCCAGACGACGCTTGTAGTACCGACATTCGGGTTCTGTGCCTCGCCACCTGTTCCGCGATGGCGTCCGCTGCGACAGCGAAAGCGGCACACGTGATAGACCACCGCTGCGACCATTTAGTGCCTCAACCCGGGCAATTGGCCGACTCGCCGAAGCCGAGCTGCCGTTCGCGCTTGTCACGCCGGCAAGGACACGTCCTCGATCTCGATCAGCTTGCGCAGCCTGGTTATTGCCCGGTGCTGGGCGGAGCGCACACCCGGTGCCGAGATGTCCAAGAGCAGGGCAGTATCGCGCGCGTCCAGACCCACGACGATGCGAAGGACGGTGACTTCTCGCTGCAGCTTCGACAGACGGTTGAGCAGCTGCGTCATCTGAGGTGGTGCTTCTGGACCGTTGGGTATTCCGGACAATGCCTGGCTCTGCACCTCGTCGACCGCGGCGAAGGCTCGCTGGTAGACAGACTTGAGGAACAACGCAGGCGGGTCTTCGTAGTCCGGCAATGCCGCAAAGACCTGCACAAAGACTTCTTCCGCGATGCCGTCTGGCGTGCTGAATGGTCTCCCCAACCGCGCCCGGCAGTACCGAAAGAACACGGGGCGCAGGTGCTTGAACATGGCGTCGATGGCGTCCCTGTCGCCGTGCTTGGCTGGTTCGATCAACGGATAGAGCTCGTTGCTGATCTCGCCGCCTGCCCGGCCGGTGAGGTCATGCCGGGCAGCGCGGTTGGCAAGTCTGCGGGCGACGGTCGGTGACGTGCGCTCACGCAGGCTGCGGGCACCCGGGGTGCCGAAGGAGGATCCCTCGATGAGGTCGTCAACCCTGTTCGTTTCGACCACGGTGGAGTCGGTCATTGGTCCGTTCCCTTCCCGATACGTCGCCGGTGACGTATCAGCAGTTGCGCCACGGTGCCGCGCGACACCTCGGTGTCCGTGCTGAGGATCTCCGCGATCTCGTCGTAGGAGTAGCCCAACGCGAGAGCTAGGACGGCGGTCCGCGTGCGAGGGTCCGGCAGCTCGTCCAAGCCGCCCTCGAGCTGGTGCCGCAGGGTCACGATCGTTTCGGGTTGGGGTGCCCGCTGAGCGAGCAGATCGCCCGATGTGGTCTCCAAATCGGTGTGGAGGCCCAGGGCTGAGCACTTCAGCTCGTCCGCGTGATGGTTCCTCCACACCCGGTAGATGCTGGGAAAACTCAGCACGCACGCGCCGATGAAGTAGGTCTTCAGGCTAGCTCCGCCCTCCCAGCTCCAGCCGCCCTTCTTCAGGGCGTCCCTCTTGAAGAGGTTGATGGCTGCGACGACTGTGTCATGGGCCAGATCAATCTGATCGTCATCACGCCATGTCGAAGGACTCGTTCCCACCGGCCAGCCCTTCCTCTTGCATTGGACGAAGATCTCTCCGGTGCGCAGCCAGGCGAGCATCACGGCCACGCCGTACCGGGCCAGCTCTTCGGCGAACCTTTTCCACGCCGGTCCTCCGAAATCCTCGGCAACCAGTTCCTCACGCAGCTCCCGATCGCGAAGCCGTCGCTGCAGCGACTCAGCCCGCCGCCTAACCTCGTCGTCCTCGGCCTCCAACACGCCCAGAAAGTCGACATTCTGAGCATCTATTGGGGTTGTATGTCTCGAGGCGTCGTCGGGCGCGACGTCTACCTGCTGGCTATCGCCAGCCGCGCGCGCCCGAGCCTGCATCAGCCTCTACCTCTCCGAACGGATGGGATGTCCACCCTCGACCCGCGGCGCTCGCTGGCGCGACCCCCACGGCTTCGCACGTAGACGTCCCTTCCTATGTCGGGCAGTCCGGCCGAAGTTACGCGGCAGCGGAAATATCTTTGAATCGTGTTTTTGCAGGTCAGGGCGTCACTCTAGCGCCCACACCCGACATAGCAGTCACACGACACAACCCCGACCCGGCCCCGTCCTTTGGAGAGACTGACCGACCCATGTCCAAGCCATCCCCCACCCCTCCCCCGCTGCTGACCGTCCGTTCCGCGGTGATCTTGCTGCTTGGTGTCGTATGCGGCTTCATCATCGGAGCGCTCACCTATCTCGCCGGCGGCAACACCGCCGCCTCCGTCCTGGCCGGCCTGGGCGCCAGCGGCAGCTCGGTGATGTTTCTACACAAAGCCATCGGGTGATAGCGCCACCGAGCATGCCGCTCTGACCACCCCAGGAGTGGTGGCCCGGAACGACCTCCCCTCATAATTCGAACTGTTGTTTGAGTGCGCTGCTTCCCCCGGCGCACACGCGCAGCGTGTGATGCGGGAGGGATCGTGGCGTTTTCCAGCGGTGGCGGGTCGAGTTGGGCGGAGCTGGAGCGGCGGCTGTCCGGGCGCGAGGCCCCGCCGCCGGATGGCCGGGACAGCCCGGTGTCGCGGGCGGCGCGGGATGGCTATGTGCCGCCGCCGGATCTGTGGGAGCGGCGCGGCGACGACAACCCGGGCCAGCCTCGGGTGCCCTACGCGGAGCTGCACGCGCATTCGAACTTCAGCTTCTTGGACGGGGCCAGCGATCCGGAGGAGCTGGTGGAGGAGGCCGCGCGGCTCGGGTTGGATGCGGTGGCGATCACCGACCATGATGGGTTGTACGGGGTGGTGCGGGCCGCCGAGGCGGCCCGGGAGCTGGGGGTGCGGCTGGTCGTCGGCGCGGAGCTGGGCCTGGATCGGCCCGGCGAGCGGGCGGGTCCGACCGACCCGGGCGGGCAGCATCTGCTGGTGCTGGCCCGCGGCACTGAGGGCTACGCGCGGTTGTGCCGGGTGATCTCGGCGGCGCATCTGCGCGGCGGGGAGAAGGGCCGTCCGGTCTACGACCGCGACGAGGTGGCGACCGAGCTGGCCGGGCATGTGCAGGTGCTGACCGGCTGCCGCCGCGGCGCGGTGCGCCAGGCCCTCGAGGCCGGGGGCCCGGACGCCGCCCGTAGCGCGCTGCGGGAGCTGGTGGCGGTGTTCGGCGGCGAGCATGTGGCGGTGGAGCTGACCAACGAGGGCACGGCGCGGTGCTCGACGCGCAACGACGCGCTGTCCGCGCTCGCTGGGGAGCTGGGCCTGCCGGTGGTGGCGACGACGGCCGCGCACTATCACCGGCCCGAGCGGGCGCCGCTGGGGCAGGTCGTCTCGGCGATCCGGGCCCGCCGGTCGCTGGATGAGATGGAGGGCTGGCTGCGCGCCTCCGGCATGGCGCACCTGCGCTCCGGGACCGAGATGCAGCAGTGGTTTGGTCGCTGGCCGGGTGCGGTGCAGAACGCGGCGCTGCTCGGGGTGCGGCTGGCGCTGGATCTGCAGCTGATCGCCCCGGACCTGCCCCCGGCCGAGGTGCCCGACGGGCACACCCCGCAGAGCTGGCTGCGCCACCTGACCCTCGAGGGCGCGGCCGAGCGTTACGGCCCGCCCGCCAGCAACCCGGATGCCTACGCCCAGCTGGAGCACGAGCTCGCTGTGATCGCCGATCTGGGGTTCGCCGGCTACTTCCTCATCGTCTGGGAGATCGTGGCCTTCTGCCGTCGCTGCGACATCTATGTGCAGGGCCGTGGCTCGGCCGCGAACTCGGCGGTCTGCTACGCGCTGGGGATCACCAACTGCGACCCGGTCGAGTGGCACCTGCTGTTCGAGCGGTTCCTGTCCTCCGAGCGCGACACCTATCCCGACATCGACCTCGACATCGAGGCCGACCGCCGCGAGGAGGTCATCCAGCACGTCTACACCCGCTACGGCCGAACCCGCGCCGCGCAGGTGGCCAACGTGATCACCTACCGGGCCCGCTCGGCGGTGCGCGACGCCGCCCGCGCGCTGGGCCACTCCCCCGGCAGCATCGACGCGCTGGCCAAGCTCGTCGACCCGTGGGGGCCGCCGCTGGACAGCGGCGACGACACCCCCGGCCCCGCCGCGGCAGCACCCAGCGCGGGCGGCGACGGGCAGAGCATCCCGCCGCAGGTGCTCGCGGTGGCCGGCGCGCTGGAGGGTGCGCCCCGGCACCTGGGCATCCACTCCGGCGGCATGGTGCTCTGCGACCGCCCGGTCAGCGAGGTCTGCCCCGTCGAGCACGCCCGCATGGACAACCGCACCGTCCTGCAGTGGGACAAGGACGACTGCGCCGCCGCCGGGCTGGTCAAGATCGACCTGCTCGGGCTCGGGATGCTCTCGGCGATCCACTACACCGTCGACCTCATCGAGCAGGCCCACGGTGTGCGGGTGGATCTGGCGCACCTGCCGCTGGACGACGAGGCGGTGTGGGACATGATCTGCGCCGCCGACACCGTCGGGGTGTTCCAGATCGAGTCCCGCGCGCAGATGGCCACCCTGCCCCGGCTGCGGCCGCGCACGATGTGGGACCTGGCCGTCGAGGTCGCGCTCATCCGCCCGGGCCCGATCCAGGGCGGCGCCGTGCACCCCTACCTGCGTCGCCGCGGCGGGGAGCCCTGGCAGCACCTGCACCCCAACATGGCCAACGCACTCGACCGCACCCTCGGCGTCATTCTGTTCCAGGAGCAGGTCATGCAGCTCGCGATCGACGTCGCCGGCTTCACCGCCGCCGAGGCCGACGCCCTGCGCCGGGCGATGGGCTCGAAACGCTCCGGCCGCAAGATGGCGTTGCTGCGGCAGCGGTTCCTCGACGGCGCCGCCCGCAACGGCCTCGTCGGCCGGGATGCCCAGGTGCTGTTCGGGCAGATGGCCGCGTTCGCCGACTACGGCTTCCCCCAGTCACACGCCCTGTCGTTCGCGCATTTGGTGTTCGCCAGTGCGTTTTTGAAGTGCCACTACCCGGCCGCGTTCTGCGCCGGGCTGCTGCGCGCCCAGCCGATGGGCTTCTACTCCCCGCAGAGCCTGGTCGCCGACGCCCGCCGCCACGGCGTGCGGGTGCGCGGCGTCGACCTCAACTGCTCCGACGTCCACGCCAGTCTCGAACCCGACCCGGACTCGGCCGGCGGGCAGGCCGTGCGGCTCGGCCTGGCCGGTGTCCGCGGCCTGGGCACCCAGCCCGCCACCCGCATCACGACCGCCCGCCAGAGCGGCGGCCCGTTCCGCGACGTCACCGAGCTCGCCGAACGCGTCGAGCTGGACAAACCCCAGCTGGAAGCGCTGGCCACCGCCGGGGCCCTGCCCCATCGCGGTGGCGGCTCGCGGCGGGCGGCGCTGTGGGAGGCCGGGGCCGCCGCCCGGCACCGGGCCGGGATGCTGCCCGGCACCAGCACCGCCACCCCACCACCCGCGCTGCCCGGCATGACCCGCTGGGAACTGCTCGCCGCCGACGTCTGGGCCACCGGCATCTCCCCCGACCAGCACCCCGTCCAACTCCTGCGCGCACACCTCGACCAGCTCGGCGCCCTACCCACCGCCCGGCTACGCGACACCGGCCACGGCACCCGCGTCCTCGTCGGCGGCGCCATCACCCACCGCCAACGCCCACCCACCGCCGGCGGGATCACCTTCCTCAACATCGAAGACGAGAGCGGCATGGCCAACGTCGTGGTCTCAGCCGGCCTGCGGCGACGCCACACCGCCCTGCTGCGCAACGCCAGCGCCCTGCTCGTGCGCGGCATCGTCGAAAACGCCCACGGCGCCACCAACCTCGTCGCCGATCGACTCGAACCCCTGCAGCTCGGCGACCTCGCCAGCCCCTCCCGCGACTACCGGTGAGCGCCACCATCGCCTACGAAACGTCCGCTCTGGCGGGCTGTTCACTCGGGATGCACGCCGTCCACGGGTGCGGCGTAAGCGGTGGCGTGCGCCCGGATCGCCTCATCGGCGCAGCCACACAGTTCGAAGCCGTGGTTGACGGGCTTGCGGCCACACACGACGCACACCTCCCAGCCGCAGTGGTAGCAGGTGAAGCTGTGGCTGTCGACGAGGCTGATGCCGCCGGTGACCAGGTCGACCGATTCGCACCCGCCCTCGGCGCAGCGCCGCGGCTTGCGCGACGCGGCGGCGGCCAGCAACTGCACCTGACGCTCGTACTCGCGCTGCGCGGCGCGGACCCGCCGGGCGGCAACGGTGTAAGGCACCCCGGAAAGGTGCATGTGGAGGCGAATCGCGCGCTGGGCGGCCCGGCTGCGGCGGTGCTGCACAGGAACTCCTCACACGGCATGCCCACGCCCATGCCGCTGGAGACCAGGTCAGCGACGGCTGCGCTGGGTCGGAGACACCTTGTCCACGTCGCCGAGCTGCGTGGGTCCACGCTCGGCTGGGAATCGGGCGGGCGCGCCGCCGCGCACAGCATAGCCACACCGCGGCCCGGCCGCTGCGTCGCCGCGCCGGCGACTGCGCACGCACCGCGGGCCGCGCGGCGAGGTGTTGGTCAGTGCAGCTCGAACAACGGGGCCTGGTCCTGGTCGGGTCCGTCGGGTCCGAGGATGCGTTGACACTTGCGGCACGTGACCCAGTGGGTGGTCGGCAGCAGTTCACCGGCGGCGCCGAGTCCGGACCAGCCTTGCCTGCAGGCGGGGGCGGGCAACGTCAGGCCGTTGATCCAGTCTCGCCAGGTCACGCCATGGACGGTGGCCGAGGTGCCGATGCGCAGGTTCATCCCGGCGAAGAGGCGGTGCTGGGCGGCGGCGAACCGGGGCGGATCGACCCGGTTCACCGGGAACAGCGGGATCGGCTCAGCGCTCACCGGCCCAGTATGCGCCCGAGCACCGACTCTTCCCCCCCAACGCGACGAGGACCAGGCAGGTGAGGGGCTGCATCGCGGCCCCGCGCGAGAGGGGGAGGACAGCGCGGGGCCGCGATGCCGGGCGGCCGGGCAGGGGGCTACCCGGACGCCACGCCGGTGGCCAGTGCGAGACACGCTGCGCAGGGCATACCGCCGAGGCGCGTGAGTACCTCGGCGATGCCAGGGGTGATCACCAGCTCGCCGCACAGCGAGGTGAGCCGGTCAGGCCGGGCTGCGCCGAGCGGGAGCGGGAACAGATGCACTATGCGGTCGGTCTCGCCGGTGATGCGGCCGCTGGGCAGGAGGATGCCGGGGCGCAGCCGGGCGGCCACGAGCCGGGTCGTGCCGTCGGCCGGTGCGCTGGTGCGTGCCGGGTGGGCATCGGTCATGAGCACTCCGACCACGGGGTTTCGTCGCCGTCGTCGGTGTCGGTGCTGAAGAAGCTGTCGATGGCGTCCTCCAGTTCCTGGCCGGTGACGTACTCGACCAGCCGGCCGTAGTGGGGCGCATCGTGCAGTCCTGCCACGTGCACCCCATTCCAGACGGCGAACCCGGCCCGCTCCAGCAGCCGGGCCGCGTGCCGGGCCGCGGATTCGGTCTCGACACGGGTCAAGCCCGGCACCAGCTCAGCCAGATCGGCCGGGCGAACCCGGCGCGCCGCCAGCCGGGCCATCGGGACGAAGCGGCGCAGCGCCGCCGACAGCAACGCCGGGGCCAGGCCGCACCCGCGCCAGGCGTCGGCCAGGTACATGCGGTGTAGCAGCACGGCCGCCGCCGGCCCAGGGGCCAGCCGCTGGTCCAGCTCCTCGACGAGCACGCCGCTGCCGGGCGCGGTGACAGCCTCGGCCAGGAATTCCCGCGCCCACGTGCCTGCCGCGCCTGACGGCAGGTGATGCGCATCCTCGGTCAGCTCGGCCACGGCCAGCTCGATCTCGCCGACGTAGCGCACGTCCGGCGGGCACACCAGGCGACTGTCATTTGCCACGGCGAGCTGCACCGTCCAGCGCACCGGCCAATCCTCGACCTCGCCGATCTGCCACCAGTACGCGTGGTTGACCGTGGTCACCTTGATCGCCGTCGGCTCCCACGGTGGCGTCGCATACATGGCAGACCCTCCAGCTCCCCACGCGGCGGCAGCACCGGTGCGGCGAGCTGCCCCTACTGCCGATTTAAGACGATAGACATAAGGTCTGTCACCTTGTGGTGATCGCCTCTGGCTTGATCCACTTCATGCCGATAGGCATAGCGGGCCATGTCCCGCCACGAGCCGACCCCAGACTCCGACGAGCAGCCCTCGGAGTTCGCTCGTGTGCTGGGGGAACGTCTCCGCGCGGCCCGCCAGGGCAAGCAGCCCAAGCCCTGGAGCCTGGAGCGGCTCGGCCGCCGCGCTCGCGTGCACTGGACCTACATCGGCGAGATCGAGCGTGCCGAGACCAATCCCTCGATCCTTGTCCTGGCCCGCATCGTGCACGCCCTGGAGATGGACCTCGGCGAGATCATGGCGAACCTGCCCGCCCCGCCCCCGGGCAAAGACCCCGACGCCTAAGACACGCCGCCCCGGACGAGGGTACGCCGCCGGGTCTTGCGCCGTTACCGCTCGGCGTGACCGGGAATGGCTGCGCCGCGCCGCTCGGCCTCGGCGTAGTCGCGGTATCTCTGGGCGTGGGCACGTTCGCCCTCGGCGGCCGAGGCCAGCGCGACCGGCAGCCACCCTGGAGCATCCGGTGTCAGCGCGTCCCGGGCCTGCTGGAACAGCTCCGCCAGGGCATCCAGTGCCCGGGCGTAGGTGTCCATCTGGCTGGCCTGCCGCTCGTGCGCAGCGCGGTCGCGGACCGGGGACGGGGACAGGTCGACGTCGTTGAGTGCCGCCGTCGCGAACTTCTTGGCCGCGACGATGCGCTCGGCCAACTGGTCAGGGATCATCATGCCCCCTCAGAGTCGATGCTTATGCCGATCAACCTTATGACGATCGGAATAGCATCGGCGTTGTCCCAGCTCATCCGGTGCGGCGGGGCCCAGGGACGGACACTCACTCGCCGGGTGTGGGCGCCGCCTGCAACCCGAGTACGGATCTCGGGGTAACGGCGGTCGCGGTGTTGTCGACTGACACGGGGACAACCTCGCGGGAGGCCGATCGTGGGCGACATCGACGCGGTGTGGATGTTGCTGCTGGCGTGGCAGGCCGACATCGACAGCGAACCGCTGCCGCCACCGCTCAGCGCACAGACCCTGAACGCTCTGCGGTCACGGCGCGGCCTCGCCGATGGCGGGCAGGCCGGTCAACTCCGCCACGATCGTGCGCGCGGTGGCCAGCCCGGCCTGCTCGCCGACCCGGCCAGCCCGCCCGGCGTCCCACTCGGCCAGGGCGATGCGCAAGAGCGCGGCCCGCGCGGGCACTGCGGCGGCCTCGTCCGGCCACGAGCACAGACTGCGGTCACTGGTCATGAGCTTCACGGTGGCACGGGCGGCACCTGTAGGGCCAGACACCGCCGTTGACCTCGGCCGCCCGTGCGCGCCTGGGCGGGGCTGGCCACGTTCGCGTGAACCCGGGAGCGCCACCTGGCGCGCCCCCGTCGCACGGAACATGGATCCCCTCGTGCCGCTCCCGCCCTACGAGCCGCCCGCCCGCGAGCACACGGTCACACCGCGGCCTCGGCCGCGGCCCGTGCCTGCCCGGGTGAGACGCCCTGCGCCGCCGGTTGCGCCAGGTGAAAATCAGCCGGGTGGATCCTGTCGCGCCGATGCTGGCCACCCTGGGTGAACTGCCCAGCGGATCGGGGTGGGCGTATGAGTTCAAATGGGACGGCGTCCGCGCGATCGTGGCCGTCGACGGCGACACGCTCACGGCGTGGTCGCGCAACCAGCGCACGATCACCGCCACCTACCCCGAGCTGCGACAACTGACCAGCCTGCTGCGGCAGCCCGTCCTGCTGGACGGCGAAATCGTCACCCTCGATGCGGCAGGACGTCCGGATTTCGGCCGACTGCAGGCCCGCATGCACGTCCGCCAGCCCACCGAACGCCTGCTGCGCGACTACCCCGTCGCCTTCTACGCATTCGACCTGCTGCAGGCAGGCGGCCGCAGCCTGCTCGGCGAGCCCTACCACCAGCGGCGGGACCGGCTCGCCGAGCTCAACCTCGACGATCCGCCGCGGGTGCGCACCCCGGATCACTACACCCACGTCGAGGGCCAGGCGCTGCTCGACGTCGCCGCCGAGTACGGCCTCGAAGGCCTGGTCGCGAAGCGGCTGGACTCCCGCTACCAGCCCGGCCGCCGCTCCCGCGACTGGATCAAAACCCCGCTGCGGCTCACCCAGGAGGTCATCATCGGCGGCTGGACACCCGGCGAAGGCCGCCGCGCCGGGTCGCTGGGATCGCTGCTGCTCGGGGTGCACGACGACCAGAACCGGCTGATCTATGCCGGACACGTGGGCACCGGATTCAGCGACCACGCGCTGGCCGACATGCTCCATCGGCTACGACCGCTGCAGCGGCCGACCAGCCCGTTCGACGTCGCGATCCCCCGCGAGTACGCGCGCCGCGCCACCTGGGTCGAGCCGGTGCTGGTCGGCGAGGTCGAGCACCGACAGTGGACCGGCGACGGCAGGCTGCGCCACCCCTCCTGGCGCGGACTCCGTCCGGACCGCGAACCCGGCGAGACACGGCGCGCGTGACCCACTCCCACGCGGGGGTTACCGCTGGTCATGCCAGCACCGAGCGCGAAAACGCCCGGTTTCGCAGGGCAGTGGAAGCGCTGTGAGGACCGCGAGCCGACCGCGAGCAGGACGCAGCCCGGTGGGGTCATCCGCCGGGGCCTGTGCTGCGTTCAAGCCGGTTGCCCGGGGTTCAGCGGCCTTGCCCGGAGCCGGGGGTCGTGGGCGGCACCCAGCGGGTCGGCGTCATCAGCGGTGCGTGCGCGGTCGCCGGGTGTGGTTGCAGCTGCGTCGACCAGCCCGCCGCGGTGGGCTGCCCGCTGGCCTGCCACGTGGCGACGAGGTCGGCCAGACGGTCACACAGACGCGAGGTGACGGCCTCGGCGCCGGCGAGCAGGACGTCGCCAGTCTGTTGCACCCAGGCCGCCGAATCGCCGTCGACCAGCGCGGTGGCCCCGTGCGCGGCGACGAAGTCGCGGTGATCGAGATAGGCCCGGCTGGTGAGGGTGTCGCGGGCGCCGAGAAAGAACGACAGGTCGTTGTATTGGGGCAGCTGCAGGGCGGGTGCTGCGGTGGGCAGGCGGCGCACCTGCAGGGCCGGGATCGCGACGCGGGGGTCGTGCGTGACGAGTTCGGCGGGCCGCAGCGGCCCGGCCGCGGGCATGAAATCGGCCCACAGCACGCAGCGCCCGTTGAGCGGTCCCGCGGGTCCCGCCGGGCGGCGGGCGGCCACGATCGGATGCACACCGGCGTGCGCGAGCGGTGCCAGGATGAGGCCGTCGTCGGTGAGCTGGTCCAGCCAGCCGGTCGGGATACCGGCGATGCCGCAGGTGACGATGATCCGGTCGTAGCGCTCGCTTCCTGGGGTGCCGCGATAGCCGTCGCCGTGCACGACCCGTACCCGATCGTCCAGTCCCAGCTCGGCGAGCGCGGCGGCGGCGCCGGTCGCGGCGACGCGGCCCGCTTCGATGGTGGTGACCTCGGCCCCGGTGATGGTGGTGATCAGCGCGGCGTTGTATCCGGTTCCGGCGCCGATCTCCAGCACGCGCAGGCCCGGCCGCAGCTGCAGCGCTTCCAGCATTCGCGCCATCACGCTCGGCCCGGACGACGACGAGGTCGGGTCGCCGTCGCTGCCGTCATGGGTGAACAGCGCGTTGTTGGCATAGATGACGTCCAGCAGCTGCTCGGGCGGCAGCGTGCCGGGTGTGAGGGTGATGCGGTCGGATCGGTAGTAGAACGAGCGCAGGAATCGGTGCCGCGGCACGGTGGCGAAGGCCTCCTCCACCGTGTCGCTGCGGATCGCGCCGAGCTTGCGCAGCCCGGCCGCGTATGCGCGTAGGCGGTCGCCCAGGTCGGTGGTGTGGTCGGTGAAGGTGCTCATCGTGGCAGCGTCCCCTTTCCGCAGGGTCGGACAGTGATGATGGGGCTGTAGAGCAGGCGCGGGTCGAACGGCTCGCCCACCGGCGTGTCGTCGGCCTCGACCCAGGCGTGCGATGCCGGGGGTGGTGAGACGACGCCGACCCGCCAGGTGAGCGTGTATCCGGCTGCCCGGCAGGCCAGCAGGATGGCGATCGAACGCAGCAGGCACCCGTGGTCGCTGGCGGCGTGCAGCGACACCGTGACCACGGCGGCGCGGGCGCGCACCGCCATGGGCAGCGACGCTGGACGTCCCTCGCGAACGAGCAGCTGCAGCAGCCGCCGTAGCCGGGCTGGCCGGGCGCGGGTGGCCGCCAGCAGCAGTCGGGCGGTGGCCACCGCGGTCAGCGCGCGCAGTCGCTCGCCGCGGCTGAGCGGGACCTGCTGTTCGAGCACGACCGGGGCGCTCATCGCCGCACCAGCCGGCGCCGTGTCAGCTCGCGTAGCAGCCGGTCGAGGTCGTGGCGTGCGGTGTCCTCGGTGACCCCGAAGCGTCCGCGCACCACGGTGACTGCATTGTCGTGGCCGCCGGTGAGCAGCGCGCGCAGCATGAGGGCGGCGGTGGCGTTGAGGTGCACCGTGTGGCCGCGGCGCTCGTCGATGAGCATCACGCCGTCGCTGACCGGTGCGGTGGTCACCGCGCGGCCGAGCCGCAGGGGCTCGTCGGGGCGGCATCGGCGCCGAGATTGCGGTTTCAGCATCGGTCTCCCCAGCTCAGTGGCGGTGGCTGGTGGCCCAGCCAGACTTCCAGTGCGACGAGGTCGGTGACGAACGCGGGCGGCAGCCCATTCGGCCCGAACTCCGCCAGCTGCTCATGCAGCGTGCGGCGCTCGATGAGGCCGAGCTCGACCAGCCGCGAGTCGGCGAGCAGATCGCGCACCTGGTCCTTCTGGCTGCTCCAGCCCCCGGTAGATGTCGGTGTTGTAGTGGCCCTTTGTGCGTCGAGCCAGCAGCCCTTCCCACTCGGGAAAAGCCTGTCGGAGCAGCGGTTTCGGCGTCCACGGGTCGGTGCGGTGATCTGCTCTGGTGGACAGGCACGCGGTGAGCACGTCGTGGTCGAAGAACGGCATCACCGTCGGCACACCGGCCGCGGCCATGGCGTCGGCGTACAGCGCGGCACGGTAGGCCGAGGCGCGGATGCGCGTGAGCGCCGCGTGCACCGCCACGTCGTGATGCAGCGGCGACGGTGCCGCCTCGGCGATCGCCGTCGCGGCCAGCGCGGCTGCCTCGTCGCTGGCCCATTCCGGCAACAGCGGCGGCGCCTCCCACCCCAGCGCCGCGGCTGGCCCGGTGACCTCCCGGCGCAGCCCAGCTCGGGCACCGTCCAGCCAGCGCGCGAAGCTCACGGGCGGGGCCATGGCCGCACGCAGGACGGAGCAGACTCGCAGGCCCCGCAGTGCGGCGAAGCCCCGCAGCTGTCGCCACCCGCGGCGCGGCTGCTGGTGCAGCAGGCCCGGCAGGAACGCCCACGGCGCCAGCAGCACTTCGTCGCCTCCCTGACCGTTGGCATGCAGGGCGACGCCGCGCTCGGCCAGCACGGCGGCGGCATGGCGTTGCCGTGCCGCGCCCGCGGCGAACGAGCACGGCTCGTCCATCCCCGCGACGGCGCGGTCCAGCTCGGCGAACAACGGCGGCGTCTCCCCCACCCCGAGCACACGGTGCTCACCACCCGCAATCTCGTGCGCCACGCGCCGCGCCCAGGCCAGGTCGTCATCGACCGGGGACGCCCCGGCGGTGGTGACCAGCAGCGGAGCGGACTCGGCGGCCAGCAGCGCGATCGCGGCGGAATCGAGGCCGCCGGAGAGCTGCACCGACACCGGCCCTGCGCCGTGGTCGGCTCGCCCGCGCACGGCCCGGGTCAGCGCGTCCCGCAGCAGCTGCGCGCCCTCAGACAGCGAGAGTTGCGGCTCCGGCGGGCCCCACCACGGCCGCACCCGCACCGTGTGGCCCTCGAGTTCGGCCACGCATCCGGCCGGGACCGGGCTGACTCCCACGAACGGTGAGCGGGCCTGGCGCAGCACGCTGGGCATTTCCGGGCTCGCCAGCTTGGCCGCGACCCACGCACGGTCCACCGGGGCGCCGATCAGCCGTCGCAGGATCTCGGCGTGGCTGGCTGCCACCGCCACGCCCCCGGCGACCGCGGTGAACACCCGCCGGAACCCGGCCGCGTCGGCCACCGCACACACCCGGCCGCCCGGCTCGGAGGTCACCACATGGGCGCTGCCGGTCTGGCGTGCCCACTGCTGCACCTCGCACTGGCTTCTCTTGCGCGTCACGCGCAGCTCGGCGGACACGGCCGCGCCGAGCACGGCCACGGCACGCGCGCCGCCGCCGACGATGTGCGGCGGCGGGGCCTGCGCTGCGGTGACCAACCAGGGACGTCCACTCGGATGCCGCGCCGCCACGACCCCCACCGTGGACAGCGCGGCCGCCGCGGGCCCGGCAGCGGCCACATCTGGTAGCGCGCACCACCAGTGGGGACTGCCGAGCCCGCGGCGGTCAGCGTTCGACATCAGCGTGGGTCACTCCCAGTACCCGCCGGCGTCTCCGTCATCGGAGATCGACTTCGAGTACTGCCCCTCGGTCACCGTGCCGAAGTCGCCGACCTCGGTCACCAGCGGCGGCTCGTACGGCGGCACCTGGGCACGCTGGGATTGCTGCATCACTGTTCTCCTCCTCTTGGGACTGCCTCGACCACGACGGACGAGGACTTCCTCACCGGCCCCGGGTGGGCCGGTTGAGCTGGGGTGTCAGCACGGCAGGCCGCGGGGTGTCGCCGCGCCGCGTCGGGTCGGGATGTCCAGGCGTGCCGCACGGCGCAGCAGCCGTTCGGCGAACTCGTTGAGCTGCTGGATGGCCAGGGGCGCCTGCGCGGGCGCGCCAGCGTGGAGCACGCCGGCCTGCTCTCTGAGAGCGGTGACGAGGGTGCGGCACTCGTCGGCGCGCCACAGCCGTTCCTCCACGCTCATCTGGCTCACCTGCGGCCAGGCGAGCGTGTCGAGTTGGTGAGTCATCCCAGCGCACCTCCTGCGCTCAGATGCGCGGCAAGCCCGCCCAGCTGCGGGAGGAGGCCGGGGATCGCGGCCACGCAGCCGAGGGCGACGGCCGGGAACATCACCAGCTGCTCGAACCGCTGGCCGGTGCGAAACCGCAACCAGCGCGGGGGCCGGATCTCATACCAGGTTTCGCCCCGGATCGGCAGGAACGGCCACAGCAACGGGCAGCCGGATTCGGTGAGCGCATCGCCGAGGCAGTGCACGAGGCAGCCCAGCGCGACCGCCAGGCCGAGCCAGCCGGAGGAAGCATCCAGCATGGCGAGCACCGCCTGCCCATCCGGCTGCCCGCGTGACGTCAGCGGCAGCGACAGCCCGGCACCGACGCCGTAGGCGAGCAGCACGGCCGGGCCCAGCCGATCCGCCGCCAGCAGCAGCCCCAACGTCAGCCACGCGGCCACGGCCCACGGCCCCCAGGCGGTGGTCGTGGCGGCGCACAGCCCACCCAGCGCGGCCGCGAACACCAGCGTGTGCGTCAGGTGCCGATGTTGTCCGCCCGGTTCGTCGGCCGGGCCCTTGGTGCGCTCGTAGACCCAGCGCGAGGCGGCCCGCAGCCCACGGGAGAGCCACCCGGTGAGCGGGCCGAGCAGCCGTGTGCCCGACGACGAGGGGTGATCGAGGTCCGGCAGGAGGGCGTAGCCGGCGGTCACCGCGGCGAACGGGCCGAGCGCGGCCCAGCTCGGCCCGGGCTGCTGCGCCGCTTGCGTGTCGAGCCCGATCAGACGACCAACCAGCAGCCCGGCTAACGCCCCGGTCAAGGCATGGGTACGGCCCATCACGGGCGCCTCACCTCCTGCGGCGCGAAGGTGTCCAGCACGCGCCGCAGCTCTGCCGAGCCCGCCATCGCACGCCCGGACAGCTGGTTCTGCAGCTGCTGGCGAACCTGCTGGCGTTGCGGCGCCGATAACCCGCCCCACACGCCGTGCTCCTCGCCGTTGAGCAGCGCGGTCCGCAGGCAATCGCGGATGATCGGACACTGGGCGCAGACCGCGATCGCCTGACGGGCCTCGCGTGCGGTGTCGCCGTCCCACAGGACCGGCCGCGGGTGCGTACGGCACAACACCAGCCGCCCGTCGGCGGTGTAGGCATCGGCCGAGACCCGCGGCTTGAACACGTTGTCCCGCTGCAGCACGGTGCAGGGGTCGGCGTTGGGGTCGTCGATGTCCACCAAGTCCCACTCGTCGGGCGTGTGCCAATGCTCGCGGGCGTGGCGGCGGCGCACGCCCGCCGGGCGTGTGTGCCGCAACTGCTGATAGAGGACGTCCACGACGCGGGCGGTGGACTGGTACACGCGCCGACGGCCCCGGCTGTAGAGGAAATGCACCCCGCTCTTGACGCCCAGCTCGCGGAGCATGACGTCGAGTTCGGCCACGGGGAATCCGAGCGCGCACAGCGCACGCACGCGGCGGACACTGCCCAGGCGGTTGACCCGGTGGTCGATGTCGGGATCCAGATGCCCGCGCCCGGCCGCTTCGAGGCGTTCGTAGCGCCGCGACTTCGCGATCGCGTCTGGACACTCGCACCGGTAATGCAGGCGCGCGCTTCTGGTGCCGTGGCGACGTGCCGGGCAGCCGCCGCGGTCGAGGGACGCCGTGCGCGTCTGCGTCGCAGCGGCCGCGCTCACGCGGCCCCCCGGTGCACCAGGCGGCCGAAGGCCTCCCGGGTCGGGCCGTCCAGCCCGGTGTCCGGGTAGGCCACCAGCCACCGACGGCGGCCGCGCTCGGCCAGCGCGTGGGTGCCACCCGCGGACAGCCGGAACGAGACGAACTGGACGTGTTCGCCGCCGACGATCAGCCGCCCCACCCCGGTCGGGGTCTCGGCCGGGGCCGCGGCGAGGTCGTGGGTGATGGGGCAACTCGAGCGCAGGGCAACGAGCTGGGCGAGGAGCAGGCTGCGCAGCGTCGAGCTGCCCCCGAACGAGGACAGCGTGAGCGCAGGCACGGTGGCCACCACCCCGATGCCCAGCGTGCCGGCCTGGCGCAGCACCGCGGCCCAGCGCTCGCCGTGACCGTCGAAGACGTGGTGGGCGCCTGCGATGAGCACGAGCAGGGCGGGCAGTCCCGCCGCCGGGTAGCTGCTGGCCCGCAGGTCGGCCAGCAGCGCGGCGCGGGCGGCCACGGCCCGCTGCAGGGCGGCGAGCGCGGTCCTGGCGACGTCAGCGACCTCGGCGCCGTCGAGCAGCACGGTGGACTGGTGGGCCAGCGCTGGGTTCGTGAGCCGGGGGCACCCGTTGATGTAGGCGGTGACCAGCGGCATCGTGGCCCGCGCGGTCACCGCGAGCACGGTCGTCAGGTTGCCGACACCGGTGCCGGGGTCGCCGACGATCACCCCGTGCCGCATCCGGCGCGGGGTGGCCAGCGGGTAGCGGGCATGGCCCGCGCCGTCCGGGGTGGGCCCCAGCGCCACACAGCCGGGGTGGTCCTCGTCGGCGTGCAGCGGCCCGCGCAGCAGCGGCGCCGGTACCGCGGGCAGGACTGTGGAGGGCATGCCGGTTCCTTCCGTCGTTGGGTTGGGTGTGTGCGCAGGCCGGGAGCGGCGGTGCTTTCTCAGGGCGTCAGCCGTCCCCGGCGCCGGTGTTTGTGCAGCTCAGTGCGGTGATTCGGTGGCGGGCCCGGCCGGTGCGGCCAGGTATCCTGGGCGCGTGAGCGACACGGAGACCTTTTCCCACGCGGCGCGCCTGGGTGGCCTGCGCCCGGAGGTGATCAACCGGTTCGTCGCCACGCAGGCCGCGGTGCACGTCCTCGGGCCGCCCAACAGCAACAAGGCGCTCCGGCCGCTGGTCCGCGATTTGACCACCTGGCTGCGCAAGGCCAAGGACGAGCCCGACGCCGAGCTGCGACGCCGCGTGCTGCTGATGGTCACCGAGGGACGGCGCGGGCAGGGGTGGCCCGAGAACGAGGTCGCCTCGCGCATCCGCGAGCTGGCCGAGGACGTGTACAACAGCATCGCGTGACCCCGGCGCCTACCGCGCCATGACCGCGCCGCCGCCGACGGCGTGCCTTGCCAGCCGCTCAGCGCGGCAGTAGGGCTCCAGATCGGGTGTGTGTGCACCGGTTTTTCCTTCCTGCGGGTTGGTGTGGGACCGCCGGGCGGCGCGGGCTGCTTTCTCAGGGCGTCTCCCACGCCGCCCGGACGGACAGGTCAGGCCGCCGTGGTGGTGGCCTCGTAGCGCACCGCTGGTCCGCTACCGGTCTTGGTGACCAGCTCCTTGCCGGCCAGCGCGCCGAGCAGCGCACCGACCCGCTGGCGGGTGAGTCCGACGTGCTCGGCGATCGCGCCCGGCTGGGCGTAGCCAGCCCGGACCGCTGCGAGCACGCGTTGCTCGGAGTCGGACAGCTCCGGGCCCGGCGACGGAGTCGATGCCGCCGCCACCGGCGCCACCGGCGCCGAGTTCGGCGCGGCCGCACCATCGGTGCCGCGCGGCTTGGGCACGGTGGGCAGCACCATCCGCGTCGGCTGCGGCGTGGCGCCGCCGTGGCCGGTCACCGCGGTCGTCCCGGCTGCGGAGGCCGCGGCCGGTGCTGTCGGCGTGGCGATGGAGTCGCGGCGGGCCCGGTCCCCGGCAGCGCGGGTGCCGTGGTCCAGGTCGATCTTCGTGGCCTGCTCGTACCAGTCCTCGACCAGCAGCAGCTCCTTCGGAAAGGACTTGCCCTTGGACGCGCCCTTGGCCGCGTCCTCGCGGGTGGGCACCCAGCGGTTCTTGAACGGGGCGTGCCGGGCGGTTTCGCCGAGGGTGTGGCCGTAGCCAGGGATGGCGGGCAGATCGTGCAGGTTGAACTGGCCGTGCGACAGGATCTGGCCCTGGCTGCGCTCGTCGGTGCGCAGCCCGACCGCGTTGCCCGCGCGCAGGCTGCCGCGCAGCACCGACTTTTTGAACGTCTCCAGCGATCCGTCCTGGTCGGCCATGATCACCGCGATGCCGACCTTGCGGGCCTCGCGGGCGAGCTTGGCCCACTTGTCGGCGTTGTCCTTGGTGACCACGACGTGCGCCTCGTCGACGATGACGAGGATGCCGGGATAGTCCGGGGACGGGTTGAACCCGTGGCCGCCGCCGCGGCGGTTGCGTTGCCGGTACTGCTGCATGGCGATCAGCCGACGCAGCGCGTACTCGGCGTCGTCGGCGCCGTAGCGTTCCTGGGCGTGCTCCCACAGTTGGGGGCAGGACATGCCGTCCTGGCCGTCGACGTGGATGACGTAGGTGCAGGCGGTGTACAGCGCGGTCAAGGCGATGACGTCGATGAGCCGCGACTTGCCCGACCCGGTGCCGCCGACGATCAGCCCGCCCCAGATGCTGTTGTCGGTGTACAGCCGCCACACCGCGTCGCCCAGCCCGTCGATGTAGGGGCCGAGCACGATCCGGCCGTCGACGAACTGCGGGCCGTGGAAGTACACGTCCCCGGCGACCGGCGAGGCGGTGACCACGCGGAACCGGGCCAGCGCCGGGTTCTCCTCGACGGGATCGACGGTCAGCTTGGTCTCCGGGTGCCCGAGCCCGCTGGCGATCTTGGACATGTTCGAGCGCACCATGTCCAGGTCGTGCTTGCCCGGGCGCAGCCGCAGCACGTATTCGATGCCGTGCTCGAACGGCTCTCCGCTGACCAGCTGGGATCCGGCCAGCACGCAGCCGCTGCCGCCGAGGTACTCGGCCCAGCGGCGTGGGTAGAGCGCCAGCATCGACTCGTCCACCTCGACCGGCGCCAGCTCGGTCTCGGGTGCGGGTTCGACAGCCTCGGGATGGCGGTTGGCCGCCCACCAGCGGGCGCCGAAGGCGTAATCGCCGGCCAGCGCCAACGCCAGGCTGCCCCAGGTGACCCCGGCGGTCACCGCGATCACCATCCACAGCGAGGTCGCGGTGGTCAGCAGTGCCGACCACAGGGTCCACTCGGCGAGAGCGTGCTCGCGGCGCCGCAGCCACACGTGGCCCACCGCGCCCGCCGTCGCGCAGGCCAGGCCGGTCACCACTGCCGCGACCCCGGCCGCCTGTGCCTGAATCGCCAGCGAGTGCACCACTTGCGCCAGGCCGAGCAGACCGGCCGCGATGTAGTGCGGCATCAGTTGCTTGCGGTTGCGGCGCTCAAGCTCGGCCAGCAGCTTGCGTTCGGAGCGCTGCGCGGCGCGCCGCTGGGCACGGTTGCGGGGCTGGGCAGCGTTCGTGGCGTCGTCTGCGGCGCCGCGGACGGTCTGGTCGACGCTGGCGTCCTCGGGCAGCGCCGCCATCGCCTGCATGGTGGCCTCGGCGAAGCTGGCCGCGGTGCGCTCGATGTGCTGCTGCAGCTCCGGCGTCACGGTCGCCGGGCGACCGCCCTGCCCGCGCGCGGCGGGGCGAGATGCGGTTTTCGGCATGGCGTTGAGTCCCTCCTGGTCTGGCCGGTGTCGGCCACGGCGCCCGCACACCCCCAGCGACGGGGCGAAGGGTGTGCGGGACCGAAACGACACCCGCGCCGGCTACTCGGCGGTGACGAAGGCCTTGTCGCCAGCGTTCGGGGTGACCGAGTAGGCCTCCTGGACACCGCGGTGGCTCTCCAGCTCGGTGGCCAGGCTGTTCGCGGCCGCCGCGGCGGCCTCCAGCTGGGCCAGCGCCGCCTGCAGCTCGGTGATGGCGCCGGTCATCTGCTCCTGCACCGAGCCGACGTCGGTGAGCGGCTGACCGCTCACTCCACCGGCTTCCAGGTCGGCGCGCGCCTGCTCACAGGAGGCGGCGGTCTCATCGCTGCCGGGCAGGATCGCGCTGATCTGGTCGTAGGCGTGGGTGCACTGCGAGGCCATGCCCTGCGCGTAGGCGATCGCAGAATCCAGGCCGGTGATCTCGGGGTTCGTCACGGGAAGCTCCATTCGTGTGACCGTGTTGGGGTTGCGCTTGAACGGGATGACGTTGGTCGGCAGTGATGTGAGTGATGTGTGGGTGTCCTCCTTGGCGTCGGCGTGGGGGTCCGGCTCGTCGTCGACGTCGTCGCCGAAGCCGTGGCCGAAGTGGCGGCGGTATTCCTCGTCGGAGGGCGTCCAGTAGTGCGCCGAGGAGATGCCGCAGTCGGCGTTGTCGCATGCGGTGTCGACCATCGCGGCGCCGTCGCCCTCGTCGGCGTGCAGCGATCCCGGCACCGGTCGTTGCGTGCCGGTACCGCAGGGGCAGGCGCTGGTGGCCTCGCTCGGGATCTGAAACCCGGTGGTCGGGTCTTGCCCGGGCTCCCCCGCCATCGGCTGCCCGGCGGCCACCTCACGGGCGTGCTGGGCCTCGCGGGCGTTCTTCATCTCGCGCACCGCGTCGTAGAACAGCGCCGAGTCCCACTCCCCGTCCGCGCCGGCGATCGCCGAGGCGTAGCTGTCGACCTCGGGGTTGTTCCTGGCGAAGCGGTCGAGCTCGTCGGCGTCGCGCGGACTGCGAGAGTTGTCGCCGGTGTCCGGGGCCGAACCCGCCGTCGGCGTCGGGGCGGGATGCGGCGGCTCGGTGATGCCGCTGCCCGCCGGTCCTTGGCCCGGCTGGGGCACCTGCGCAGAGAACCCGGCCGGTGCCGCGGCACCCGGCTTGGGGCCGAGCTGGCCCGCCGCGGCCCCGCTGGCCGGGGTGGCCTCCCCCGGCGTCGGCACCTCGGCGCTGAACCCGGCCTTGGCGACGCGCTTGGCATCCTGGCGTTCCCAGCGCCGCTGCTGCCGCTGTTGCTTGGCGGCGATCTTGCGAGCCTGCTTCTCCTTGCGGTGCTCGGCCATGAGCTGGCGCTTGTGGTGTGCAGAGTCCCAGGCATCGTCGATCAGGCCGGTCATGTAGCGGCCGAACGACGACTGCGGCACCCGGCCACCGTTGGCCTGCCGCGCCTTCAGCTTCGCCATCCGGTACTCGTGCCGGGGCGGCTGGTGGCCGCGCACACTGGCGCTGACGTCTTCGCTGACGCGCACGATCACGTACGCGAGCAGCAAGCAGAAAAGAAGCACGGGGATCTCACCTCCCCTTTCGGGTCAGAAGAACGGGTGGAAGACGGCCTGGATCACGACGAGCACCAGGACCACGGCCGCCACGACGCGCGAATCGCGGTCGAAAATCCAGTCCAGGTACAAACACAGCGCCCGGAACGGCAGTCGGATCGCCGCCGTGACGCGGGAGACGTTCCGCACGGCCTCGTCCTCGGGCAGATGCTGGCCATGGCGCGCCCACAGCCACGTGCTCTTCAGTGGCGGGCGTCCGTGCTCCCACAGATCCGGCGGTGTCCACTGCTGGCGCGCCTGCGCTGCCCACTGCCGACTGTGCTCGGCCAGCGTCACCGGCGCCGACTGCGCGCCGATCACCGGCTTGTCAGGCTTGGCCGCAGCGGCCGAGTGCTGCTCGGCGTGCTCGGTCACGGCGGGAATCTCGGCGGTGACCTCGGCGCCCGTTTCCGGCGCAACGCTGCTGGTCATCGGCCTTTCCTCTCGTAGCGGGTCAGAAGTTCCTCGGCCGGAGCGATCAGGTCAGCCACTGCGGTGGCGATGATGTCGGTGCGCTGCTCCGGGGTGGCGCACTTGTTCAGCGCGATCCGCAGGTGATCGGCAGCGGCGGCGATCTGGTCGGTGTCGCTGCGGATCCGCTCGACTCGTTCCCAGTAGAGGCGGCGCCACCGCGCCACACGGGCGCTGCGGCTGTCGCGGTGCCCACCCATCAGCCGCTGATCAGATAGCCCAGGCCCTGGCTTCCGAAGTTGGTCACAGCGTCGGCGAAGGTGCCGCCGCCTGCCGCGATCGGGCCAGAGCTGATGATGAACAGCAACGGCAGCATGAACAGGCAGCACATCTCCCACGTGTTCGCCTTCTTGTCCCGCAAGCCATAGGCCACGGCGAGGATGCCGATCACGACCAGAAGCGCTGCGACTAGCGCCGGTCTCGCACCGGTCCAGCCGAACAGTGCACCAAGAAGCTGGGCAAGAAGGCCCGCCAGCCAGCCACCCAGGGAGGTCGACGCCAACGAGCATGCGACCAAGGCGGTGACGAAGGTGACGACGTACCACTTCTTCCACTTCGGCCACTGCTTGTGCAGCAAAATCAGGATCACGCCCGTGAAGATGAGCAACAGCCAGGCCATCGCCAGATCACGTCCTTCCATCATTGGGTTGGGTTGGGTTATTCGTTTGATGGGGCGGGAAGCCGGCGGCCGGGCAGCGGGTGAGGGGGTGTTCCCGCTTCTCAGGAGCCCGGCCGCCGACGACTAGGGAGTCAGCGACCGCCCAGGTAGATCCCGGCGACCCTGCGGGCGGCTGCATGTCCGATGCCGTTGGGCAGCTGCGACCGCAGGCACTTGATCACCTGGGTCACCGAGGGCTCGACCGGGAGTTGGCCGTTGGCGGTGGCCCGGCGCAGCAGCGCCAGGTGCTCGGCCGTGGTCTCGTCATCCCGGAAGATCACGATCGGCGCGTTCTTGGACTGCGCGATCGCCTGCCCGTACAGGTTCGAGGCGAGATGCCAGGCGATGACCGCGGTGACGACCAAGGCGGGCACCAGCAGGTGCGCGAGCAGATCAGTGGACTGCCAGCCGTACCGGATCCCGGACGGAACGACGTTGAGCAGCACCGACGCCAGCGCCAGGCTGCCATCGAACCAGTAGAACCCGCGATTGATCGTGATGCCGCGCTTGCGGGCCGTGAACTGCGCAACCATCGAGATCGCCAGCAGCACCGACGCCAGCGGCTCGACCAGGTAGGCCGTCCACGAGCCGTGCACGCCCACCAGGCCGTCGTGCACGTTCTTCGCCATGTAGGCCACACCGCCCGCGATCAGCACGAACGCGGCCCAGCTGGACGCGACGAGCTTGCGGTAGTCGGCGCCGATCGCCCGCGCCGGATCCAGGATCCGATCCCGCGCCCGCGTGGCCCGCTCGTCCCAGAAGTCCCACCGGCGGTTCCGGCGGGTCCGGCGCACCTCGGCCACACCCGAGCGCTTGCGCTCCTTGCGCTGCTTACCGCGGACATGCTCGGCAACCTTGGTGTCCTTCTTCTCCTCCTCGGGAGAGGGCACCTCGTGCAGCACCGGGTCTTCGCTGAGCTCGACATACTCGCGCGCCAGCTCGTTAGCCGTCCTGCGGTCCGCCACCCGCTGCCGCAGCTGACGCACCACCTCGGACTCCTCCGACTCGGCCGCAGCACGTGGCGTCTCGGCCGCCACCAAGTCCTGCGGACCCGCCTCGACATCGAGCGGCGTCCTCGGCACCGCAGAGTCCTCCACGGTGTGCCCGTTACGGGGCCGCTCGTCGGTTACCGTCACTACTCCTCCTTCGTGTTTGCGCTGCTCACCGGTGTCAGCGCCTCGACGATGTGCTCCCAGACGTCCCGCTCCTCGTCGGCCAGCTCGCGCAACCAAGTGCCGGGCTCGACGTAGCGGCTGGCCAACTCGCGGTCCCGCGCGATGTCCTCCAGCTCGTCGCACAAGGCACGCACCCGCAGACCCATCTCGGTGTCCGCGGTGGCCGTGGACAGGAACCCGGCCAGGACTTCCCGTCCGGTCTGGCGGGCGCTGGTCTTCCTTCCGGCGGCAGCCGGGGCGGCGGTCACCGTGTTCGTCATCGGGAACCACCACCCCGGCGCATCAGCAGCCGGAACGTGACGACCGCAGCCGCCACCACGATCAGCGCACCCGCGAGCTTGACCCCGGAAACCGGGGCCAGCACCGCAACAACCAGCGCCATGCCACCCACCAACGTGGCCAGCAGCGGCGCCCCGATGCCCTCGGCGTCGTCCAGCGGAAACACCTCCGCCGACTGGGCGGCCTCAGCCTGTTCAGGCCGCTCAGCAGGCACATCGACCGCGGTGGGGTCGGTGGTGTAGTCGGTGCTCGTCATGCCCGCACCTCCTGCGGCGCGGCCTCACGACGCGCCATCAGCGCGTTCCGCTCGTCCTCGTCCAGGCCGCCCCAAACGCCCGCGTCCTGCCCGGACTCCAGCGCCCAGGCCAAGCAATCGGCCTCGACCGGGCAGCGCTGGCACACAGCCTTGGCCGCGGCAGCCTGACGAAGAGCCGGGCCGTTCGTGCCGACCGGGAAGAACAACTCCGGGTCCTCCTCACGGCACGCCGCCCGTTCCACCCAGGTCAGATTCCTCATGCCGCACCTCGCACACCCGCACGCTTGTCCGGCGCCAGGCTCCGCAACCGGCGCCGCTGCGCGCGCTGCTCAGCCAGCGAGGGCACAAGATCATCGACATCATCGACCCGCGCGTTCACCCGCACGGCCTTTCGGATGACAGCGGCCGGGACACGGCCACCGTCGCTCGATGCCAGAGGTAGGCTGGACATCGCAGATACCTCCAATCGCTGTGGATCGGTACTTCTGCTCCGGCCCCGCCCTGGTTGCCGCCAGGCGGGGCCACTTCTTTCTCGCTGCGGATCGCTTTCCTTCCTCCCTGTCTGGTTGCCGCCGTGAGCAGGGAGGTTGTGTCAACAAGGCGTAGTTTATGCAGTTCTAAGTGAATAAAGCAAGGGTGTGTCGTCGATGTTCTCCCTCATGCTCCGCTCAGGTGATTCGTCGGTACTCGGCCGCGATGCGCGCGAGTTCTGCGCGAGCCTCGTCCCCGTACGAGACGAAGCCGTTCGAGCGACTGCCAGTGCTGTCGGAGACGTCGGCCCCCACGAGCTCATCCCAGTGGTCTTCGTAGCTCTTGACTACGGCCGGATCGGTGATCAGTGCAGTGGCATCGATGGTGCCGAACATGACGGCACGTGAGTCGTAGATGTCGACAGTGTGCATGACGGGAACGGTCACCGGCGTGGTCCACGGAACCACGCCGAGGTGCACATTTCGGCGTTTCGAGACCTCGATAAGGTGGTCAACCTGAGAGGCCATCACGGCAGCGCCGCCCATGTTCCACCGAAGCGCACCCTCTGTCACGATGAACTCGAACATGCGGTCAGTCTCGAGTAGACGCTGTCGGCTCATCCTGGCGTTGATGGTGAGATCGAGGTCATCCAGCGACAGCGCGTCGCCAAACAGGCTGCGCGTGTACTCCCGAGTCTGGAGCAACCCAGGAACCACAGTTGGAGCGATGCAGCGTATACGGCCCGCGATCTCCTCGATTCGGCCGATGCGCTCCTGGAGCATCCAGCCGCCGCGTTCCAGGACGACACGGGCCGAGATCCGGTCTTCACGCAGCTCGTTCGCCATCTGCATCAGCTCACGCCGCACGTCGGCGGGAGCCTTGTAGACCCGACAGAGGTTCTTGACGTGCTCCGGGGCGGGCGCATACTCGCCTGTCTCAGTGCGGGATACCTTGGACTGGCTAAGCCCGGACTGCTTTGCGGCCTCGGTTTGCGAGAGTCCGGCCTTCTGGCGCAGCTCACGGAGAGTTGCCGACAGCTTGTTGGTCGGCGTCTTCATCGGCCGGCCAGTCATCCGAGACTCGGGTGGCTGGTGGGTTGGGTTCATCGGGGCCTTTCTCAGGCGGCTGAGCGATCCCGGTGGTAGTTCGGGTGTCGGCGCCAGTAGTCGGTGAAATCTTCCCCCGCCGACCAGGCTGCTTGCCTCGCTGCGATATACCGGGGGATCAGCTCGGGCGCGCCAATGCTCGCGCCTCGGAAGGCGCCGTCCGAGTCGTAATGCATTAGCACTAGGTGTTCATCGCCGATCAACCAGAAGTCCTGGTCCGGCACCCGGTCTGGTTTGTCCTGCTCAGCGGTGTCGATGATGCGGATGTGTTCGCCTGCAGCGGCATTAGCGGTGTACGCCCACTCGAACTCGTATCGCAGGTAGTCGTTCAATGGCGATTGGACGAGATGTACGCGGTAGGTGTACAGGCCTTGCGCAACCTCGCTTCGAATGACGTCGGGCCAGGTGCTCGTCGGGCCGGGCAGGCCAGCTAGGTACCGACGAAAGTCCTCATCCTCGTTGGCGGCGCTGTACCACGCGAGGGTTTCCAGGCGAAAGAGCGTCGAGGTGAAGTGCTGTTCGATGTACTCACCGAGCTGTCGCTCATCGAGCATCGGTCACCTCCAGTTCGCGCAGCATGGCGCGCGGAACCTCCACCGCGTTCTCCCCCGTCGGCATGTTCAACTCGGCCAGGACGTCCGGGTCGGTGACTTGGTCACCACTGAGCAGCACGGTTTCGCGATCGGTGAGAAAGAGGCCGCTTCTTGGCGCGGCAGTAGCAAGCTCGGGGAGCAGCGACATCGGGACCTCCACGGTTACCTGTCCCGATGCAAGTGCCTGCTCAGGCGGCACGTCATAGCCTTGGACCACGTAAGTGCCCCGGTCGGTGCTGTTGATGTTCGGGCAGGTCCGGCCACTGCCGCACATGTCCCGCTGTAGGACGATACGCATTTGGTCTCCTCTCGACATGGGCGGAGCAGCCCTTGACATCGCTTGCTTTATTCAGTCTTCTATGCATATAGGACGGAGTCAACCAGGGAGAGCTGCCGCTCGGCTGGGGTACACCCAGCAGCCTTTCCGCTTGCGGAAAGGCCAGCGTTTACGTCAGCTCTCCTGCCAGCCATGACCAGCCACTATGACGACACGCCGGACACTGGCAAAGCCAGATTCTTTGCAAACACCCTGCTACGTTGCCGGTGCTCAACGGAACCCCGAGCAGGGAGGCGTGATGCAGATCGGCGAGTTCAACCGGAACATCTCGGCGCGGTTTGCTGAGGTCGTTGCCAGTGGAGAACCGGCCCTGATCACCCGCCACAAGGACTGCAAACCGTACGTGACGGTTTGCCCACATGACCTGTTCGAGGACCTGTTGGCCGCAGCTGGGAAGAAGGGCCAGCGCGTACTAGCGCGCCACCAGGCCAAAGCTGCGGAGCGGCACCAGACCACTCAAGAGGAGCTGCCCTTGAACGTAAACGTCGCTTAACGACGCAACGCCCCACCCGAGCTGCCAACTCGGTGGGGCGTTGATCGCCGAACTGCATATTCGACTGTTCTGTTCACCCGTCCGACCGGGACTTCTGTAGGAGGGAGCACCCCGGCCGGTAGGTGGGCTCTATTGCGCTCGGAGCTAACCATAGCAAAAGCAGCCCGAGCCGGTACCCCAACGCGCCCAAAAACCCAGCTCGCGTCGGGTGTTGTACCGGCCACATCCGTCCATTTCACGTCTGCTCGACGGTCCAGCGGGCAGGTCGATCGGCGCCTGGTCGCTGTGCTCGCGACGCTGGTGCGGCGAGTGGTCGCCTGCGCACTTAGCGATTCCTTTTCGCATGTTGGCGCTTGGCGGGTGCGTCTGGTGGTGGTGGTGTGACCACTACCGAAACCGCGGCCGTCGCTGTTCGCGCTGCTCAGGGCGGGACTTGCGCAAAGTGCCATCGCGCGCCAGGTCGTCTGCGGGCGCAGCAGACACCCGGCGACGGGTTGGTCTCGGTAACCGAACTAGTCGTGTGCGATCGCTGTTGGCATGCTGCCGGCGGCGAGGATGCCGTCGTCACCACGATCGACGAACACGGCCACCTCACGGTGACCCTGGAGGGATCGCCCGAGTTCGAGCAGCTGGTCGCCGAGGTCGAGCTGTACGACCGGAGGCACCCGGTCGACCGGTGCCTGATCGAGAATGGGGTGCGGTGGGAAACGCTTCGTCACATCGCGGTGCCAGCGCGGTGTGACCTCGTGCGCTGTGTGCTGGAACGCGAAGCCCCTGCTCATACACGGTTGGCGAGCGGTCCGGATGCGTGGTTCGAGGCCGTAGAAGCCCGTGTCGACGAGCAGACTGGCATCGAGTTCAAGTACCGGCCGAAAGTCAGGCGATGGCTGGCTGTGGCGAACGTGTTCCGCTGGTGCGCAGACTGGACTGGCCGTCCGTTGACGTGGGTGTCTCAGGAAGAGATCGCGGCCGCGGTTGGCTGCTCGACGCGGACGGTGGGCCGCGTCGTGCGCTGGCTGCGGTGCCAAGGCTTACTGCACGAGGTGTTGCCCGGTTTCGAGCGGCTGCCTCGCCAAGCTGTGCCAGACGACGAGACGGCCGCTGAGCAGGCCGAACGGGAGGCGCGAGCGGCCGCCGCGGTGGCCGCTGAGGAAGCCGCGATCGCTCGCGCGAGGGGGCAACTCGACGCGGTACGCGGTGGTCTGTTCGGCGAGGCAGCGGTCGCGGCCGCTGAGGAAGCCCTCTCCCCCGCGCACGCGGCCGCGCTGGCGGCCGCGGAGGAGCTCGAGCCGGCTTGGGTGCAGCTCGTGCCGGTGTACGAGCTCCGCGTGCCGATGAGCGAGGCCGAGCGCGCGGAGGAGGCCGCGATTGCCCGTGCGCACACCCAGCTGCGCAGCCCTGGCGAGCAGCTGCTGGAGCACCACTCAGACCACCGCGTGCACGTACGAAATCTCCACCTGTACGCCCGTGTGACCGCTGTATATGCCGGCGGTGGTCACACCGTGCTAGATCCGTACGCCCTGGCGCCCTGGGCGGCCACGAGTCCGCTGTGCCCAGACTGCGGGCCGGTTGTCGGGTATCTACGCCAAGATCCCTTGGGCGCTGACCTGCATCAACACCAATTTGGCTACCCCCCGCAGGTCATATCCAGTAATCAACTGGAGTCCAGAACCGTACAACCTGTGGATAACCGACCGGCTTCGCCGGGCTCTGACCCGGAGCAGCGTCGGCCTGGCGAACAGCGCTCTGATTTCGCCGAGAACGGCCGAACAGGCCCCTCTGAGGGTGATCGGCCCAAGACGCGGCAGAGCGAAGCTGTACGAGCCGCTGAGTGGCTTCTCCGGTCGCGACTGCATCCGATGGTCTGCGATGGCGTCTCGGTGCGATGGCTCGCCGGCATCATCCGCGGCAGCCGACTGCTCGCCGAGTGGCACTGGACCTGGAACGACCTCGCCGACTTGATCCACGGCGTACCCGAACGCCCCCACCTGCCCAGGTACATCCACAACCCCCGCGGCTGGATCAAAGCCCGATTCAAGCGCTCAACCGGCGTCCTGCCCCCCAGCAAACTCAAGATCATCCGCCAGCTTGACAGCGGCGAGCGCGCCCGCCAGGCCGATGGCGCGGCCAAGCGCGCCGCCATCGACCACTGCCCACTGTGCGACGAACACGGCTGGCTCGACACCGGCCCGACCGCCCCCGACGTCAGGTGCAACCACGACCCCGAAACCGGAGGCTGGTGACCCGATCACTGTCAGTACTGGAAAGTAGAAACTGGAAAGCCAGCCGCAACCGCTGCAGGAGGCCCCTACGCGCCTTGCGCGCAGCGCGCGCGAACGTCAAGCCGGAGCGTAGCACGCAGCGTGACGGTCGACGTTCAGACGGGTGAGGGGCTGTGGCCGACGCGGTCCGACTTCGGCACAGCACAAGAAGGGGACGGTTCGCGGCCGAACGAAGGCGGTTACCGAGCTTGCGTGTTGGTCATCTTTTCTGCTTGCGAAAAGGCTTACCGTCTTGCTGACGGATGTGCTGGCTGTAAGGATGCGCGCGTGACCATGACGACGGACGTAACCGTGTGGGATGTGTTGGAACGGCAGCTCCGCGCTGAAACCACCCTGACCTGGAATCCGGACGGGCCGGTAGTGCTGGCCATTGACAGCGAAAAGGGCGGTGTCGGCAAGACCGGACTCGCCGGTGGGTTGATCGCCGTCATGGCCGCCCATGGTCGGCGTGTGCTGGGAATTGATCTCGACCCGCGGGCGACCTTGACCGAGGAACTCGGCGCGGAGAGGGGCGAGTACAGCGTCAACGACCTGCTCTACGAGGACCCGGACGCGGACCCCGATGAACTCCCTGAGTTGTCGGGTCTCGCTGGAGACGCACTGCGCCCTGCTGGTGAGGCGTGGGGTGACAACGTAAGGGTCCTGGCCGCCGAGCGCGCGCTCGCCAATCGCGAGTCTGACAATAGAACGCCCGACCTGGAGCGACGGCTTAAGACCTCGTTGGAGGGTGTAGCCGAGGGATTCGATCTCGTAGTGATCGACTTGCCGCCCCGCGCGGGCGGCAAGCTTGTAGGCGCGGGGCTGATCGCCGCGACACACGTCCTATTCCCTGGGACGCTTACCGCTGACGGGCTGATCGGCGTGCGAGACGCCCTGCGGACCTACAAGTTCGTGAAGCGAAACAACACGACGCTCCGAAACGTAGGGGTGCTGCGCAACATCGTTGATCGCCGCACGAATGTGGCGAAGTACTACGACGACAAGTTCATCGAGGAGTTCGGGGAGGACGTGCTCGACATCGCGGTGGCTCGCCGAGTCATCCGAGAAGAGGCACGAGGTGCCTGCGTGCCGATCACTGCGGCCGGCGACAAACCCGATGCGAAGGTCTTGATCAATGGATACATGCACGTGCTCAACACCGTTGGGAGGGCGGCCTGATGGCGGGACTCATGAACGCTGTGCAGAAGAAGGGCGGCCTGAAGAAGGCGGCCGATGCCACACATGATCCCGCTGACCTGTCCGTCAGCAACCCAGCCGGCGACGATGCTGGCGGAGCCGCCAGCAAAGGTGCTGCTCAGGCCGCAGGCCGGAACGCCAGCGATGGCGCAGTCGTAAACGCCAGTGTTTCCGCAAGCGAAAAGGATGACGCGCCTGGCGGCGGAAACGCAGGCGATGCCGCAAGTGATTCAGCCAGCGTTGGTGCTGGTGGTAGGGATGGCGATAAAGCTTCCGAGGGTGCAGGCGGGAACCCTGGCGGTAATGCAAGCAGTCGCGCTGGCGGGGCCGCTGGCGGGTCCGCTGGCCAGAATGCTGGCGGAGCCGCCAGCAAAGGTGCTGCTCAGGCCGCAGGCCGGAACGCCAGCGATGGCGCAGTCGTAAACGCCAGTGTTTCCGCAAGCGAAAAGGATGACGCGCCTGGCGGCGGAAACGCAGGCGATGCCGCAAGTGATTCAGCCAGCGTTGGTGCTGGTGGTAGGGATGGCGATAAAGCTTCCGAGGGTGCAGGCGGGAACCCTGGCGGTAATGCAAGCAGTCGCGCTGGCGGGGCCGCTGGCGGGTCCGCTGGCCAGAATGCTGGCGGACCCGCCAGCAAAGGTGCTGCTCAGGCCGCAGGCCGGAACGCCAGCGCATCAGCTGCTCGAAAGGCCAGCAGTAAAGCTGGCAAGAAGGCCGGTCGGCGGATTGGGCGTCCTGCAGGCCCTCCCCGAGTACCCCTAACCGTTCGGATTCTGACCGAGCTCGACGAAGCACTGACGCAGGCGGTGGAACAGACAGGTATGTCCCCGCAGTACATCGCTGACGACGCCCTGCGAACGTGGCTGGTCCAGCACGGCTACCTTGAGCGCGCCCGCGCTTCCTAGGCCCGAGCGATGTAGGCAGCGGCCCATCTGAAGCAGAGCCAGCCTTTCCGCAAGCGGAAAGGCTGGCTCCTTTTGGGCAGTGGCCGCCGATGTCGCCCACGTGGAGCAACCTATCCGCGAGGCCTTGTTTATTCAGTTAGC
This sequence comes from Prauserella muralis, assembly GCF_003202285.1. Lineage (GTDB taxonomy): Bacteria > Actinomycetota > Actinomycetes > Mycobacteriales > Pseudonocardiaceae > Prauserella_B > Prauserella_B muralis. Next base: position 50,317 of record NZ_CM009984.1, on the reverse strand, counting down.
ACTGCATAAAGTGAGCGTAGCCGAGATGCCCAGCTCACGGCGGCAACCGGGGCACAGGGCAACGATGTTCTTGATCCACAGCAGTGAGGAGGGCGCAATGCGGATGCCTGAGTCGGCCGTGTGTCAGGCCGCCCACGCCGCCAGGTGCGTGTGTGTCGAAGGCGCTGGCCGATCTTGATGCACACGGGGGTGGTTGAGCGCACCACTGCGTTACTGCCGCTGTATCCGGCGCTGGCTCGCGATGGTCAATGGGGTCGCTGAGCAGCGCGAATGTGTGAGCCCCAGGCGGGGCGTGGACGACGCCCTGAGAAAGCAGATCCTGCGCCCCGCCTGGCTCCAACCCAACCCAATGGGAAGGACCTCCAGTGTCTCATTCGCTTGTGCTTTCCAACGAGCAACGTGCGCACCTGTCGCTCGCCGAGGCGGACACCGCCCGGCTGACCGAGTTGCTGCGCGATGTCCAGCTTGGCGGGCTGAGTGGTCACCAGTGGCAGGTCGCTGCCTGTCTGGCCGCGGCTGCGGCCGACCAGGTGCGACAGGTCGCTGAGCTCGCCGAGGCCGGGGCCGGGGGTACGTGGGCGACCACGGCTCGGCTGCTGCGTGAGTCCGCGGCCCGGTTTGAGTTGTGGGCTGATCTTGCCGACGTCGAGGCCGACATCACCGGGGTGAGCAGCGATGCCGCGCACGGTGCTGCATGACGTGCAGCTGTGGGATGGCCGCTGGACCTGGTGCTACGGCTTCCGTGACGGGCTGCCGGTATGGAGGTGGGGCACGGCTCCGGCTGGGCTGGTGACCAAGTCCCAGCTGTGGGAGCAGCGGCTGCGGCGGCGGCGCGGGCAGGACCCGTCCGGGCTGCTGGTGTGGCGCAAGCGCGGTTGCGGTGAGCAGGTCGCCGAGCTGTTCCGGATCGACCTGGCGCTGCCCGCGCGGCGCATGTCCGCGCGCTAGCGGGCCTCGATTGAGGCGATGGGCCGCGCGCACCGTACCTGCCGCCGATGCGGCGGCGAGTTCCAGACCTACGTGCCGACCAGCACCTGGAAGTGCTGGCCATGCATGAAGGAGACCGGCGACTTCGGCGCTCCGCCCGGTGTCGAGCTCGGTCCGGCGGCGGCTGCGGCCGCCGCGTGATTCCCAACCCAACCCAAGGAAGGACGAACCGCAATGTCCCTGCTCACGCAGCCGCCGGTGGTCCCGGCGGAGACGGAAACCAAGCGCACCCACGAGCTGTCGATCGGCACCGAGGTGGTGCGGCGCGACGGCACCAGCGCCTTCGTCACTGAGGTCGGCGCGGACGCCAAGCGCATCTTCGTGCAGCTGTCCAACGGCGAGGCCAAGCCGTTCCGTCGTGGCCGCCGGTGGCGCGTGGTCGCACGGCTTGCCGGGGGCAGCGTGGCCCTGCTGTCCGCGTCCTGAGTAGCGCTGGAGGGCTGATGTTGCGTACCACCTTTGCCCGCACCGGCAGCGTGCTCGTGCTTGCGGCCGCGGCCGCGGCGGGGTGCCTGATGCACGGCGGCCCTGAGGCCGGCCTGAGCAGCAGGTCTGCGATCGATACGGCTCCGAGCGCGGCGGCCAGGCCCGCTGCGCAGCTGGCCGAGCTGCGGATCGCGCCCCGGGGCAGCCTGGCCGGATATTCGGACGAGGCGTTCCCGCACTGGCGCGAGCAGGGCGACAGCTGTGACACCCGTGAGGTCGTGCTGCGCCGGGACGGCCAGGGCGTGATCACCGACGCGGGTTGTTCGCCGATCTCGGGCCGCTGGTACAGCCCCTACGACGGCGCCACGTGGACGGACGCCTCCGACGTCGACGTCGACCACGTCGTACCGCGGGCCAACGCCTGGGTGTCCGGCGCCGCAGGCTGGGATCGGGCGCGGCGCACAGCGTTCGCGAACGACCTGACCCGCCCTGAGCTGATCGCGGTCACCGACAACGTGAACCAGTCGAAGGGCGACCGGGCACCGGAGGAGTGGAAGCCGCCGCAGACGAGCGCGTGGTGCCGCTACGCCAGCGCCTGGATCGCCGTCAAGCACCACTACCGGCTCACCGTCACCCACGCCGAGCGCGACGCCCTGGCCGCCATGCTCGGCACCTGCGGCAGGCCGGTCCGGTGAGGCCGGGTGGAGGTTGCGGGTGGCTGGTGTTCGCCGAGGACGGCCCGGTGTTCGGCCCGCTCGACCTCGACGATGAGCTGCGCGCACGTCTGGCTGCTGGCGAGGGTGTGGCGTTCCGCATGGGCGAGACCCTGCCCGGCCGCCGCCGGGCGGTCTATGACACCGGCCGCTACCTCGGTGCCCGCGCCGGGCGGCTCGCGCCGCTGCTCGAGCACGGCTTCCCGTGGTCTGGGGCGCTGTGGATCGAGTACGCCGAGACCACAGGCTGGTCTCGCTGTCGCGGGCTGTGGCTGCGCCCGGCGTGGTGGCGGCTGGTGTGGCGCCACCGCAGCTATTGGCCCGCGCGCCGGCGCTACCCGGCGGACGCGCTGCTCAGCAGCGGGTTCCGGGGGTGAGGCGGCGATGCCGATCCGCCCGGAGAACCGCGACCGCTACGGCGGCGACTGGCCACGGTTCAGCGCCTACATCCGGTTCGAGCGCGCGGGTGGCCGCTGCGAGTGCCGCGGCGAATGCGGCCGCCCGCCCGGCCATCTCGCCGCCGATGGACGCTGCCGCAACTGGCACGGCCAACCGGCCTGGGGCGCGGCCGGAACCGGGGAGCAGATACCGCTGGGCGATCTGGCCGAGCCCGGCGTGGGCGAGCTGGTGGTGCTCACCGTCGCTCACCGCAACCACGTGCCCGAGCAGCGCGGCGAGGACGAGGTGTTCGCCGCGTGCCAGGGCTGCCACCTGCACTACGACATCGACCACCATCGCGCGACCCGGCAGCGGATCCGCACCGCCGAGCTGGCCGCGCAGCACTACCCGCTGTTCGACCTCGGAGCCTCGCCGTCTGCGCCGCCGCAACCGGCTCTGAGCAGCGACGACACCACCACAGGAAGGAACGGGGTCACCGGATGAGCATCACCTCACACCCGCGGCCTGCCCCCGCCCAGACGGCAGGGGGCCGTGCTGAGCCGCTGTGCCTGCACGAGTTCGACGACGGCGGACTGTGCGCCCACACCGCCCTGCCCGATACCCGCCGCTGCGCCGCCCACCAGGACGACGGGCAGCCCGACGTCGTGATCGGAGGGGACTGATGAGCGCCACACTCACCGTTCTCACCGGCGCCGCGACCGCCGCCGCGGGCACCTCGGCCGTGGGCTGGTTCGTCACCGCCCGCACCTTGCGCCGCCGCACCGGCGAGCTGGAACACGACGGCCTGACCGGACTGTGGCGCCGCGAGGGATTCGACAAGCACGCCCCGGCCGCCCTGGCCGCGGGAAACGCTATCGCGCTGCTCGACCTCGACGGGTTCAAGCAGATCAACGACACGCACGGGCACCCCGCCGGTGACGAGGTGCTGCGCGCGGTCGCCGAGCGCCTGGTCGCGGAGCTGGGCGACCAGGCGCTGCTCGCGCGGCTCGGCGGCGACGAGTTCGCCGTGATCACCACCCTGGAGTTGCCCACGGTGCACGAACAGCTGCAGCAGCTGGCCACCGCTCTGACGGCGCCGGTCACCGTACCCGGCGCCGGTGAGCTGGCGGTCGGTGTGTCGCTCGGCGTGGCTCGGCTGCGCGACCTGCCCGCCTTCGCCGACACCACCGCCGGCCGCCGCGAGCACTGGCCCAGGGTGCTGGCCGAGGGTCTGGCGGCCGCCGACGCCGCGATGTACGCGGCGAAAGCCCTGCGGCGGGACTGGCAGCTGTTCGACCGCGCCGTCGACCCGCTACGGCCCGCCCAGCGGCTCTGCCGCACCCCGCGCCGCCGCTACCGACAGCACGGCCCGGCCGCGCTGCCGACAGCCACACCACGAGGAGCCTGATCATGCGCAACCACGAGCGCCAGCACCTGCCCGAGCTGCCCGCCGGGTTCTCCACCGAGACCTGCGTCGTGGTCAGCTGCCGCACCTGCCAGGACTTCTACGGCGACGACGAGGAAGGCGGCATCATCCACTTCCGAGGGCTGCACGAGGCCGCCGAGGTCGTCGCCACGGCCGGTTGGTGGGTCACCGTGCAGGGCGTGCAGTCCCGCCACTGCGCCGCGGCCGAGGCCTGCGCGACGCGCGCTGTCGATCCGCCAACCCTGGGCCCCGCGGATCCTGCGGCACGGCAAGGTCGTGGAGAACCGAACCTGGCGCGTCCGCTGGCGCGGGCTGCTCGTAGTCCACGCCGGCCAGCGCTGGCACGAGCGCGGCCGCGCCGTCGCTGCCGAGCTGGGCATCGTGGTCGGCCGTGACGAACCCACCGGCTACCTCGGGGTGGTCGAGCTGATCGGCTGCCACCTCGACCGCGGCTGCTGCCGCCCCTGGGGCGAGCCTGGCGCCTACTACGTCCAGCTGCACGCCCCGCGCCCGTTCCCGACACCGATTCCCGGCCCGGGCCAGCGCGGCCTGTACCGGGCGCTTCCCCCCCGGCCGTCGCCGAGGCCGTCACCGCACACCCAGCACCGTGACCGCACCACCCAGCGAAAGGACCCTGTAGATGCACGCCCTCCGTGTGAGCCTGCTGGCCGGAGCCCTGGCACTGGCCAGCCCCTCGACCTCGTGCGAGATGCCCGCGACCACCGCGCCGCAGCCGCCCGTCAACGACGTCGGCAGCGCCCGCTACACCGACACCGGGACGTGCGAGCCCAACCCGAAACAGCAATGCCCCGGGCTGTACGACGCCCTGCACGACGCGGCCTTCGGCGACTACCCCTACGAGGGCGGCAACGCCTGGACCTGCGGCGAGTGGGGCACGGTCGACCGCGAGCAAGCGATCAAGTTCGCCAAGCGGTGCCCCCCGGTCACGCGCGGCAAGTTGTCCACCTCGGGGAACTGACGACCACGAGACCCCGGCCCATGACACGAGGGGAGTGAGCACGGTGCGCTTCCGCTGGCGCAAAACCCTGCGGTGGGGCCCGATCCGCCTCAACACCCACAACGGCCGCGCGACGTCGTGGTCGTTCACACTCGGGCGCCTGAGCTGGAACAGCCGCACCGGGTGGCATCTGGACACACCCGGCCCTGGCAGTGTCCACATCGGCCACCCCGGCCGCACCCGGCCACGGCGGCGATGAGCCCCCGAGCCAGCCTCGCCGCGCCCCAAAAAGGCCCGTTCGGATGATCCGAGGGGGGAGTGCTCAGCTGGACGCCTCGCCGGTACCCGCCGCGTGGCCGGAGCTGCGTGCGTCGCCGTGGTCGTCGACGTCTCGTCGCGGGGAACGCGGACGGCCCCGCGGCCGCGGTGGCGGCCAGTGCGGGCCCACCGTCGCCAGCGCCTCATCGGGCGCCTGCTCCAGCCAGCGCAGGCACGCACGCAGGTACTCGGACATGGCCTTGCCACGCGCGTCGAGGAGATCCTCGGCCGCGTCGTACTCGCCCGGATCAGGGCGGAACCCGCGCCACTTCTGGGCGTGCCTGCTGCTCATGACGGCCCACCCTACAAAGTGGCTAGCCATTTGTCGAAAGTGGCTAGCCACTTAACCGTCCGATGTGCTACGGTATCGGTGATAAATGGCTAGCCACTTATTAGTGCAGGTGGCGAGGAGGACACGATGAACGACACGGCGGATCGGCTGCGCAAGATCGCCGCCGAGCTGGGGGAGCGGTTCTACGAGCGTGGCGACGTGGTGCGCACCCTGATCACGACCGTGCTGGCCGGCCAACCTCGCTCATGCTGGGCCCGCCCGGTACCGCGAAGTCCGAGCTGGCGCGCGAGCTGACCAGCCGGATCGAGGACGCGCAGTACTGGGAGATCCTGCTGTCGAAGTTCACCGACCCCAAGCGCATGTTCGGCCCGATCGACGTGGCCGCCCTGTCGCAAGGCGAGTACCGGCAGGTCTACGAAGGCCGCGCGACCCAGGCGCACATCGCCTTCATCGACGAGATATTCAAGTGCTCCACCGCAGCGCTGAACGAGACGTTGGCCCTGCTCAACGAGCGCCTGTATCACCCGGAGAACGGCGGCGAGCCGATCCGCTGCCCGCTGCTCGCCGCGATCACCGCCTCGAACGAGCTGCTGTCGGGGGAGGACACGACACCGCCGCGATCTATGACCGGCTGCTGGTACGTATCGAGGTGAACTACCTGTCCGACCCGTCCAACTTCGCCGAGCTGGTGCGCTCCGCGGTGGTCGCCCCGACGCCGCCGGTGCGCACCACGGTCGAGCTGGCCGCGCTCCAGCATGCCGTCGAGGTGGAGGTGCCCGCGATCGGCGTGCCGGACGGCATCGTGGACGCCATCTGTGCGCTGCGCGCCGGGCTGCGCCGCAAGGAGCTGATCGCCTCGGACCGGCGCTGGCGCCAGGCCGTGCGGCTGCTGCAGGCAAGTGCCTACCTCGACGGCCGGACCGAGGTCTGCGACACCGACCTGTCGGTGCTGATTCACGTGCTGTGGGACTCCCCAGCCGAGCGGTCCACCGTCGAGCGCGCCGTGCTGGAGCTGGTCAACCCCGACGCGGGCAAGGCGCTGGATCTGGCCGACGCGATCGAGGAGCTGGAGGCGGCGCTGGACGCCAAGGCCGGTCAGGCCGCCGAGACGCTGTCCGAGTGGGCGATCAAGGAGGCCAATCCCAAGCTCAAGCGCGCGGGCAAGGAGCTGGCGACGATGCGCGCGCAGGCCGAGGCCGCCGGGCGTTCGACGGCCACGCTGGACCGGGTGATCGGCCGCCAGCGCGCGGTCCAGGCGCGGGTGCTTTCCGAGGCCTTGGGCGTCGACGCCAGCGCCCTGGCCGGACAGCTCTGAGCAGGCCTGCTGCGGGAGGAGAGTGAGGCGGCGATGGGCAAGACGGTGAACAAGCTGCGGGAGCTGACCCAGCGGGCCGGGCGGTGGCTGGGGCTGGCCGACACCCCGGCCACACCCACGCACACCAGCGCCGTTGTCTCGGACCGGTTCGACACGATGGCCTGGCGCGAGATCTACGACCAGGCCGGGACACTGCGCGAGCTGGCCGAGGACCTCAACGAGCACTACGACTACACCACCGACCTGCTCGCCGACACCTTCCTGAGCGCCTACAAGGCGGCGCCGCAGCTGCGCGACCGCGCCGAGATGGACCCCTCCCGCGCCGTCAATCACCAGGTCGTGTCGACGATGATGGGCTCCCCGGAGTTTGCTGAGCTGCGCCGCGAGACCGCCGGGGATCCCTACGCCGCGGCGATGGCCGTGCTCTCGCAGGCCGACGGGCTGCGGAGGATGCTGGCGCGGGCCAAGGACGCCCACACCGCCGCCCAGCACGCCGCCGCAGCGCGGCGTGAGGCCGAACAGGCCGCCGACGCCGTCGCAGCCGCGCTGGAGTCCGCCGGCGAGCACGTCGACGACGAGGGCACCGTGCCCGACGAGCAGGCGGCCGCCGTGGCCCAGGCGATCGAGCAGGCGCAGGCCGCCGAGCAGGCGGCCGCTGCCGCCGCCCAGGGCGCCGAGCAGGCCCTCACGGCCGTCCAGGGCGGCCTCCGCGCCGCCGCGCGGCAGGCGATGAGCCAGGCCGCCGACGACGCCCGCGAGGAGGCCGCTCTGATGCGCGCCTGGGGCATCGGGCCGGGCCAGCTGCAGCGCATGGACTTCGACACCCGCGCGCAGCTCGCGCAGCGGCTGCGCGGCGGACGCCTCGGCCAGTTCGCCGAGCTGATCGGCCGGTTCCGGCAGATGGCCACCGGCGAGCGTGCCCGCCGCGTCGAGAACGCCCCCGGCGAGCTGGTCGGCATCACCCTCGGCGACGACCTCGGCCGCGTCATCCCCTCCGAGCTGGCACAGCTCGGGGTGCCCGCCCTGCGCCCGGTGTTCGCCCAGCGCTACGCCGAGGCCCGGCTGATGCTCTACGAGTCGAGGGGCGAGCAGGTCACCGGCCAGGGCGCCATCATCGCCTGCATCGACTGCTCGTCGTCCATGCAGGGCCAGCGCGAAGCCTGGGCCAAGGCCTGCGCCCTGGCCCTGCTGGACCAGGCCCGCCAGGCCACGCGCGACTTCGTCGGCATCCTGTTCAGCAGCGCCGAGCAGGTGCGCACCTTCCGGTTCCCCGCCGCCGGGCCCTACGACATCGCCACCGTCATCGAGTTCGCCGAGCACTTCTTCGGCGGCGGCACCGACTTCGAAGCACCCCTCTCGGCCGCCACCGAGCTGCTGGCCGCCGAGTTCAACGCCGAGGGCCGCGCCCGCGGTGACATCGTCCTGATCACCGACGGGCAGTGCGCCGTGCACGAGGACTGGATGCGTGAGTGGAACGCCGCCAAGCACACCCTCGACTTCCGGAGCTTCGGCATCTCCCTCGGCGACCGCGGCCGTGCCACCACATCCGGCAGCGTCCTGGACGCCCTGTGCGACAACCTGCGCTCCCTCGACGACCTCACCGACACCGAGGCCACCGCCGACCTCTTCCGCGTCATCTGAGCAAGCCAGCCCGCCGGGAAGGAGAACACCGTGCCCACCGCCCGCCTCGGCGGCCGCCAGGTCGAGAGCGCCAGGCGGCCCGCCGAGCGTGGTGGTTCGCGGCCTGGAAAGGCGTCACCGCCGGTCTGCAGCTGGCTGACCAGTGGACGCGACTACGGCGACAGTGTCGTACCCCCGCCCTACCGTGACGAAAACGGCCGTTTTGGCATCGGCCGGGAGTATGCAGAGAGTGCGCAGAGGATGTGAGCAGGCATGACGCAGCCAGCAGCCCCGCTGCCCGACGAGGAGGAGCTCCCCGGCGGGGATGCGGGGTTCGTCGCGACCGGGGATGCCGGGTTCGACGCCTATGCCGAGGCGCTGGAGTCCGGGGAGGTGCCGGTGCTCGGGCACCTGGTGCTGTACTCGATCTTCGATGGGCGGGTGACGCCGGAACTGCTGGAGGAGTGGTTCCGCGAGCTGGGGCTGGATCTGGCGTTTCTGCCGGGCGCGCTGCGGCGGGATGCCGCGTTCGAGAAGGTCACCGGCCCGTCCGGGGTGCGCACGGTCTATCCGCTGGACGACCCGACCGCGGACCCTCGGACGAAGTCGCGCCGCAAGGCCGACGCGATCGACCGGCAGGCCACGCTGATGCTGCGTCACGTCCGCCGCAACCGGCGCGAGATCGTGCGGCACGTCGTGCGCGAGGTGCGCGATGAGCAGGAGACGAAGCTGAGCTATGACAGCAAGCTGGGGGAGGCGGTGTTCCGGTTCGACAGCAGCGGTCAGCGCGCGCCCGGCGACGGCGAGCTGTACGTGGCCCCGGACAACGGGGCGATCGGCCAGCTGCCCGAGGCCGAGCAGGGCGTGGTGCGCGACATGCTGGACGAGATCAAGGTGGCCTACGACCACCGGCGCACCTTCTACAGCGGTGACAAGCTGCGCGGGGTGGTCCGCGAGTACGTCGAAGAGCTCGGCGGGGTCAAGGTCCGCCCGACCGGCGGGGTGTACTTCGTGCACCGGCAGCACGCCAGCACCCTCGCCGCGCTGCGCACCCTGGTCGCCCGGTTCGGGCAAGGCTCCCACTTCGTGCGCATCCCCATCCCGGACCAGGACGAGATGCGGGAAATGGTCGTCACCGCGTTCACCACGCAGGCCCGGGACGAACTGAACCAGCTGGCGGCCGAGATCGCGGCCGCGCAGCGCGACGGCGCCTCCGACCACCTCGTGCAGAAGCTGTACCGCCGTTTCCGCGACGTGCAGAGGGCTACCGCGGAGCACTCGGAGCTGCTGTCCACCTCGCTCGACGACACCAAGGCCGCGCTCGACTTGGTGAAGCTGCAGTTGGGCAGCCTGCTCGCCACCGCCGACGACACCGGCGAGTAGCGCGCGGCTGCGTCCCGTCATCGCTCATGGTCGGCGGCCCCGCGCAGGTTTCGCGCGGGGCCGCCGTCGCATCGGGGCCGGTGGGCCTTGTCCGCTGGTCAGTCGGTGGGGAGGAAGGGGGAGTGGCACAGGCCGCAGAGCACGGGGCCGCGGGCGAGTTCGGTGGGCGCCATGCGCAGGGAGCGGCACTGGCAGCGGGCGGCGACGTAGTTGCGTTCGGCCGTCGGCGGGGGCGCAGGGTAGCGGCGGAGTGCGGCGTCGAGGCGGGTGAGGTGCTCGCGGTATCGCTGCACGGTCGCGGGGGGCAGGGTGTCCCGGGCCCAGCCGCGGGGGCCCCCGCCGGGCTTGGCGGGGTCGTCCTGGTGTGCTTCGAGCCCGACTTCGCGGGCGAGGTCGCGGAAGCGGGTGTTGTGGTAGACGCCGCGACTGCTGGTGACGGCGATGCCGCGTGCCTCGGCGATCCGGTGGGTGGCCTCGTGCAGCAGCGCAGCGAGTGACGCATGAGCGCCGTCGGCGAGCTCGGTGCGGCGCGGATAGCGGGCGGTGAGCCCGCCCCGCAGCCAGCCACCGGGGGTATCCCGCCGGCGGGCTGGCCACGGAGGGGCAGGGGAGACGTCGCGATGCCGCCGGGTGATGGCCTTCCAGAGCTGGCTGAGAGCGTCGGCCAGCTCGGTCTCGACGTCGTTGTCGGACGGGGGCGTGGTGGTGGGCATGGCGCGAGTTCCCGGTGTGTCGTGGTTGTGGTGGGTCAGGGTCGCAGAGGCACGGTTGCCAGGTCTGTCACTCGTCGTGCTGCAGCTGCTCGATCAGGGCGTCGGCGAGTTCGGCGTCGGCGAGATCGGCGGTGAGCGGGTCGGTGAGCAGGCCGAGCAGGTAGTGCTGGGCTGGCTCGCCGTACTGGCCTGCCCGGGTCCGGGTGAGGAACTCCTCGTCGTCGTGCAGGGCCTGGCGGGCGTGGATGAGCTGTGCGGTGTGCATGTCTGCTCCTTCGGTCTGTGTCGGGCTGGTGGGGTGGCCCGCCCTCGGTGGGCGGGCCACCCTGGGTGTGGATCAGGCGGCGAGGGCGTAGGCGGGGCGCGGTGTCTCCCCGGTGATGGCTTCCACCACGGCGGCGATCAGGTCCCGCGCGGCGGGTGGGGTGACCGCGTTTCCGGCGAGCTTGACCTGCTCGCGTTTGGAGCCGAGCAGCACGAAGTCGTCGCGGAAGGCCATCGCTAGCTTGATCTCTGCCGGGGAGAGCATCCGGAAGTAGCAGTCCTCGACCTCGATGGCGCCCTGCAGCAGCGCGTCGCCCTCGACGGTGGTCTGGGTGGGCAGCGGCTGGCTGAGCGGGCGCACGGTGCCGGTGTCGTAGGCGAGCAGGTAGTCCGGGTGCCAGACGAGGGACTGGTGCCCGGTGGTGGTGATGGTGCGGGCGGGTTCGGTCACGGGGGTGGACATCTCCGCGCCACCAGTGTTGTTGCGCATCAGCAGGCCGTGGTGGTTGCCGTTGGCTGCCACGGTGTCCAGCGGTTCCCCGGCGAGTTTGGCCCGTTGTTGTTGCGCAGCGGGATGACGACCACGCCGTCGGACTCGCGGGTGGTGCGGGTGCGCATCGGCCGGTCGGCGACGGTCTGGGCGTCGTCGTTCCAGGTGCCTCCGGCGGGGACCAGCAGCGCGGTCTCGTTGCGGGTGGTCTGCCCGCGCATCGGCAGGATCGCCGGGCGGGCCTGCTTGCCCTCGCGCCCCTCCATCGGCACGGTCAGCGCCTGGGTGCCCAGCTGCGGGGACAGCGGCCGCAGGTACTGCTCGGCGGTGCCTCGGTCGCGGTAGGCGTTGAGGTTGAGCAGCGGGGCCGCTGGTGCGGGGGCCGGGCATTCCGCGCCGAAGTAGCGCCGCACCCCGGCCTCGATGCGGGCCATCGTTTTGGCCTCCAGCGGGCGCAGCCCGAGCGCGGGGCGATCGCCGATGCGGATGCCCGGCATCGACAGGTCGAGCGCGGCCAGCGCGGGCAGCACGTAGGGCATAGCCGGCGGCGGGGCCAAAAGCCCGGCCCGAGGCGGGGACGCGCGAGGGGCGACAGTGCTTCCGCCACCGATGGAGGCTCCAACGGCCCCCAACCGGCCGCTGAGTGAACCCGGTCGCCACGGCCGCTGAGCCGACTCGGCCGCTGCGGGTGTCAAGATATCGGACACCTTGTCAACATGCTGACGTGGCCCTATGGTGATCACATTGCTTCACAAGCTCTCGCGTAAGAGGTACGTCGTGTCGTTACTGGAATCCGACGAGCAGCAAGCGATTCGCGAGTCGATTAGGGCCATTGCCGGGCCTTATGACCATGCTTGGTACGTCGAGCGCGCTCGGAATGGGCAGAAGGTTGACGAGCTCTGGAAGGCCGTGGGCGAAGCAGGTTTCGTCGGAGTCAACCTTCCCGAGGAGTACGGCGGCGGCGGGATGGGCATCGAGGAGCTCGCGATCGTCGCCGAGGAGCTGGCGGCCCTGGGGTCGCCGCTCTTAATGATGATCGTCTCGCCGGCCATATGCGGATCAGTGATCGCTCGATTCGGTTCGACCGCCCAGAAGGACCGCTGGTTGCCGGGTCTGGCCACCGGCGAGATCAAGATGGCCTTCGCGATCACGGAGCCCGACGCCGGGTCGAACAGCCACCTGATCTCCACGACTGGGCGGCGCGACGGTGACGAGTGGGTGCTGAATGGGAAGAAGTACTACTGCTCGGGCGTCGACGAAGCTGACGCGGTGCTCGTGGTGGCCAGGACGTCGATGGACGACTCCAGCGGCCGCGCGAGGCTCTCGCTGTTCATCGTCCCCACGGACAGCCCAGGCCTGAGCATGACGGTGATCCCCGTCGAGGTGGTGGCCCCCGAGAAGCAGTTCACGTTGTACTTCGACGACCTCTGCCTCGGTGAGGACGCCCTGCTGGGCGAGGTGGACAACGGGCTACGCCAGATCTTCTTCGGCCTCAACCCCGAGCGGATCATGAGCGCCGCCACATCGAACGGCATCGGCCGGTTCGCTCTTGAGCGCGGCGCGCGCTACGCCCGCGAGCGTTCGGTGTGGGGCGGCACACCTATTGGCGCCCACCAGGGCATCAGCCATCCGCTGGCTGAGGCTCACATGCATGTGGAGCTGGCCAGGTTGATGACCCGCCAGGCGGCCTGGCTCTACGACCACCAGCACGCGGCCGGCGAGGCGTCGAACATCGCCAAGTTCGCGGCGGCCGATGCTGCGGTCGAGGCACTGGACCGGGCTATCCAGACCCACGGCGGCAATGGCATGGCGACGGAGTACGGGCTCGCAGATGCATGGGGCTTCGCTCGTGTCCTCAAGATCGCGCCGGTCTCTCGGGAGATGGTGCTCAACTTCGTCGCCCAGCATTCGCTCGGGCTGCCACGCAGCTACTGAACCAGTCCGGAGGGATTTTCGATGAGGCCGTACTCAGATGCGCTGACAGCGCAGTACCACGATGCTGGGGTGTGGCAGGACCGCACCTGGAGCTCCTACGTCGCGGAACACGCCGCCAACCGGGGGGATCAGGAAGCGATCGTCGACCAACCTGACAAGCAGCAACTGATGGGCCGTCCGCGCTGGAGATCGTCGACGAGATTCCCAAGGGACCGAGCGGAAAGATCCTCAAGCGGTCGTTGCGCGACCGCTACGACACCCGAGAGATGGGATAGCTGATGCCGGTGCTTACCCCTCAGGTGGACAAGAACTCCGAGGAGTTCGCGCGGAACAGGTCGAGGCTGCTCGAGCGGATCGCCCTGCTGGACGAGCAGCTGGCCGCGGCGCGTGCCGGCGGTGGCGACAAGTACGTCGAACGACACCGGTCCCGCGACAAGATGCCGGTGCGGGAGCGACTCGATCTCCTCCTGGACCGTGGCTCGCCGTTCCTGGAGCTCTCCGCACTGGCGGGCTGGGGGAGCGAGTTCACCGTCGGCGCCAGCGTCGTCACGGGGATTGGGGTCGTCTCGGGCGTCGAGTGCATGATCGTCGGGAACGACCCGACCGTGCGTGGCGGGGCGTCGAACCCCTTCACCTGGAAGAAGATCATCCGTGCCCTCGAGATCGCCCGGCACAACCGGCTGCCGGTGATCAACCTGGTGGAGTCCGGCGGCGCCGACCTGCCTACCCAGGTCGAGGCTTTCGTGCCGGGTGGAGCGTTGTTCCGCGATTTGACGCGCCTGTCGGCCGCCGGTGTCCCGACCGTCGCCATCGTCTTCGGCAACTCCACCGCCGGCGGGGCTTATGTCCCGGGCATGTGTGACTACTCGATCATGGTCAAGGGGCGAGCCAAGGTGTTCCTCGGCGGCCCGCCGCTGGTACGGATGGCGACCGGTGAGGTCTCCACGGACGAGGAGTTGGGCGGCGCGGAGATGCACTCTCGGATCTCGGGGCTCTCTGACTATCTCGCCGTCGACGAACGCGACGCGATCCGGCTGGGGCGGCAGGTGATGGCCAACATCAACTGGCGCAAGCTTGGTCCGGGCCCCGCCCAGCCGGCGCGCCCTCCTCGGTGGGACCCGGAGGACCTCCTGGGTGTCGTCTCGAGCGATCTGCGCGTTCCGTTCCGGCCCCAGGACGTGCTCGCGCACGTCCTCGACGACTCTCGCTTCGACGAGTACAAGCCGACGTATGGAACCAGCCTCGTCACCGGCTGGGGGTACTTGCACGGATTTCCTGTGGGGATGCTGGCCAACGCCAACGGGGTCATCTTCCCGGAGGAGGCCGAGAAGGCTGCGGAGTTCATCCTCCTCGCCAACCAGGTCGACGTGCCGCTGCTGTTCATGCAGAACACGACCGGTTTCATCGTCGGCAAGGTCTACGAACAGGCCGGGATGATCAAGGACGGCGCCAAGATGATCAACGCAGTGGCCAACAGCCGCGTTCCGCACATCACGCTGCTGATGGGCGCTTCCTACGGGGCCGGCAACTACGCCATGTCCGGACGGGCCTACGAGCCCCGTTTCGTCTTCTCCTGGCCGAACTCGAAGACAGCGGTGATGGGACCTCAACAGCTTGCCGGTGTCCTGTCGATCGTCGCCCAGGAAGCTGCGGCCTCGTCCGGTCGGGAGTTCGACGAGGCGGCGGATGCGATCCGGCGGGCCTCGGTGGAGCAGCAGATCGAGCGCGAGTCCGACAGCTTCTTCATGAGCGGACGGCTCTACGACGACGGCGTGATCGATCCCCGCGACACGCGGACGGTGCTTGGGATCGCCCTCTCCGCCGCCCATTCCAACCAGATCGAGGGCACCCGCGGTTTCGGTGTCTTCAGGATGTAAGGCAGTGATGACGCAACAGTTCAGGACCGTCCTCGTCGCCAATCGGGGCGAGATTGCCCGCCGGGTGATCCGCTCTTGCCGCGATGCCGGTCTGCGCACCGTGGCGGTATTCTCCGACGCGGACGAGGATGAAGCATTCGTAACCGAAGCCGACCTGGCGGTGCGGCTGCCGGGCGTAACCGCCACCGACACCTATCTGCGCGCCGACCTGATCATTGACGCGGCTTTGCGCTCCGGTGCAGAGGCGATTCACCCGGGATACGGGTTCTTGTCCGAGAACGCCGACTTCGCGCGGGCAACGCTCGATGCCGGCCTGGTGTTCATCGGTCCTCCCCCCGAGGCGATGGAGCTGATGGGTGACAAGCTCAGGAGCAAGACCCGGATGCAGGAACTCGGCGTACCCGTCCTCCCCGCGATCGAGGTCACCAACCACGGGGCTGAGGAGCTGCGGGAGGCTGCCACCGACATCGGCTTCCCGCTCTTGGTCAAGGCTTCCGCTGGAGGTGGTGGTCGAGGCATGCGCATCGTGCGCGACCTGGAGCAGACCTGGGACGCGGTCTCCTCGGCCCGCCGCGAGGCGCAGTCTGCCTTCGGTGACGAGACGGTCTTCTTGGAGCGCTACCTGGAAGCGCCGCGGCACATCGAGATCCAGGTCTTCGCCGACGCCCACGACCAGGTGGTGGCGCTGTTCGAGCGGGAGTGCTCGATCCAGCGTCGGCACCAAAAGATAGTGGAGGAGTGTCCGTCTTCGGCTGTGAACGACACCTTGCGCAAGCAGCTGAGCGAGGCCGCCGTCACCACGGCTCGGGCTGCGGACTACCGGGGCGCCGGCACGGTCGAGTTCGTCCTGGCCGAGGACGGGTCCTTCTACTTCCTGGAGATGAACACCCGACTCCAGGTCGAGCACCCGGTCACCGAGGCCGTCACCGGCCTTGACCTCGTGCGGCTCCAGCTCGACGTGGCGCAGGGCCTCCCACTGCCGGAGGAGGCGCTGTCTCCGACGATGACCGGGCACGCCATCGAGGTCCGCCTGTACGCCGAGGACCCCGCGAATGGCTTTCTGCCGACGGCAGGCCGGATCTACGACTTCTCCTTCGAGCCGACGGCCGGCCTCCGCGTCGATGCCGGCGTCCGAGCCGGTTCGGTGGTCAGCACGTACTACGACTCGATGTTGGCGAAGGTGGTGGCCCACGCGACGGACCGCACGGCGGCAGCAGGTGTGCTGGCCTCGTCGTTGCGGCGGATGCACGTTGACGGCGTGGTGACCAATCGGCAGCTGCTGGTCGACGTGCTGGAGCACCGCCGGTTCCTGGCCGGCGCCACGCCGACCTCCTTCCTCGACGATCACCCCGACCTGCTGGCCGCTCGAGTGGTGGACGAGCGGCTGCGCCTGCACGCTCTCGTGGCAGCCCTCACCGGTCACGCGCGTGCACCCGAGGAGCATTCGATGCTGCCTGCGGTGCCGGCACGATGGCGCAACAATCCTCCCGTGCGTTCCCAGGACCGCGCTCTCGAGCGGGTGCAGTACGCCGTGCAGGACACAATCGTGGACATCGGGTTCTCTATCGCCGGTCGCGAGGTGACCGCCGAGGTCGACGGTGAACGGGTCGACGCGGTCATCCCTCACCTGTCAGCTGGCGAAGTCGACCTGGAGGTCGCGGGGATCCGGCGGACCTACACCGTGCTGGCCGCAGACGGGGCGGTCCACGTCCACGACGCGGATGGCATGACCACGCTCGGCGAGCTGTCACGCTTCCCGGCACCCGAGGACGAGGGGCATGCCGGGGCCGCGACGGCACCGATGCCCGGCGTGGTCCGCGACGTGCTGGTCAGCCAGGGCAGTGCCGTGTCGGTCGGCGAGCGCCTGGTCGTGCTCGAGGCCATGAAGATGGAGCACACCGTGACCAGCCCCGTTGACGGGACCGTCGCCGAGGTGCTGGTCGCCAGCGGCGACCAGGTGGAGGCGGGTGCGGTCTTGGTCGTGCTCGCGGACGATGCCGACGAGGCACCAGCATGACCGCGCGTACTCGCGTGACCCGGACTGATGAGAACTTCCAGGAGGAACACATGACCCAATCAGACGTTACCGTCCAGGACGGTCGAAAGCTCGCTCTGATCACCGGTTCCTCGAGAGGACTGGGCCGAGCGATCGCAGAGCATCTCGTGCAGTCCGGTCACGACATCGTCGTGAACTACCGACGCAACGCCGACCTGGCCCAGGAGACCGTGCAGAGGCTCGAACAGCTTGGGGCCCGCGCCATCGCGGTCCAGGCTGACCTTGAGAGCACTGATGAGATCGACGCGATGTTCGACCGCGTCGCTGTCCACTTCGGCCGTCTCGACGTCCTGGTCAACAACGCGGCCGCGACGGCGTTCAAGCCGTTGCTGGAGCTCAACGACACCAATGTCCAACGAACTCTCCGCCTGAGCGTCAACGGCTTCGTCCGCTGCGTCCAGCAGGCAGTGCCACTCATGGAGGGACGACCAGGACGCGTGGTCGCCATCAGCGGGGTTGACAGCTGCCACTACATGCCCGGCCACGGTCTGCTGGGTGCTGCGAAGGCTGCCGTGGAGAGCCTGGTGCGCGCCTTCGCGCTCGAGCTGGGTCCCCGAGGCATCACGGTCAACGGCGTGCGTCCGGGTGGTTTCGAGACCGACTCCTCGCGCATCTACGGCGGCTCGCAGTACGAGTTCCTCCGCGAGCGTTTCATCGCTCAGTCGGGGATCAAGGACTTCGGCACCGTGGACGACATGGCAGGGGCCGTGGACTACCTGGTCTCGCCTGAGGCGCGGTACGTCACCGGCCACGTGATCGTCGTCGACGGCGGCCTCACCGCCAACCTGGGCGAGCTCGACGCCATCAACGACGCCACCCGCAACCACCACATGGGAAGAGTCAACTCATGAAGACCGTGCGCATGGGAGCAGGATCCGGCTACTGGGGAGATCTGCTCGAACCCGCCATCGACCTCGCCAAGCGCGGGGAGCTGGATTACCTCGGCTTCGACTTCCTCGCCGAGCTGACCATGTCGCTGCTGCAGCGGGCGAAGCGCAGGGATCCCGGCAAGGGCTACATCCCCGACGTGGTGCCGTGGATGCAGGCGCTGTTGCCCATCACCCACGGCAACGGCACTAAGATGGTGCTCAACGGCGGCGGTACCAACTGTGAGGCCGCAGCCGAGCAGGTCCTGCGCGTGGCTCGGGACGCAGACTTGACGAGGTTGAGGGTCGCCGCGGTCACCGGTGACGACCTGACGTCGCGGATCGATGAGTTCCGTCAGGCTGGGGTGACCCTGGCCAACATGGAGACCGGAGAGCGGTCCATCGACGAGATCGCCGACCGGATCGTGTCGGCGCACGCCTACATCGGGTCCGAGGGGATCGTCGAGGCTTTGGGCGGGGGCGCTGAGGTCGTCATCGGCGGCCGCCTCGCGGACAGCTCGGTCTACGTGGGCCCGCTGATGCACGAGTTCGGCTGGTCGTTCGAGGACGCCGACTGGGACCTCCTGGGGGCGGCGATCACCGTCGCGCACGTGATCGAGTGCGCTGGGATCTGCTGCGGCGGCATGAGCTCGCAGTGGAAGAACGTTCACGAGCCGTGGAACATGGGCTTCCCGATCGCGGACTTCCGACAGGATGGCACCGCCGAGATCTCCAAGCTGCCGGACACCGGTGGCCTGATCAACCAGTGGACGATCAAGGAGCACCTGCTCTACGAGACGCACAACCCCACCGACTACCGGATGCCTGACGGCATCGCGGACCTGACGACGACGCGGTTGGAGGAGACGGGGCCGGATCGGGTGCGCCTGTCGGACATGAGCGGCCGGGAGCGACCGGAGATGCTCAAGGTCCAGATCGGCTACACCGACGGCTGGATCGGCGAGGCGCGGGTCCTGCTGCCCTGGCCGGACACCATGGCCAAGGCCGACCGCTGCGAGGAGATCATCCGTAAGCGCCTGGACATCGTCGGGGTGACGCCTCGCGAGCTTCGATTCGACCGGGTCGGCGTCGACGCCCTGGCCGGCCCGCTGGCGCGGCGACCGCGACGCGACCCCGAGGAGATCGAGCTGCGGGTCACGGCCCGGGTAGCCAGCCGGGAAGAAGCCGCCGCAGTTAACCGCGAGGTCACCCACGTCAGCACGATCGGTCCAGTCGGCACCGCGTTCGGCCCACCGGTGAAGCCGCGCGAGGTCATCGCTCTGTGGCCCACGCTCGTGCCACGCGACATGGTGCCCACCAACGTCCTGTTCGAGGAGATCTGAGTTCATGATGACCACACTCAACGAGCTCGCCTACACCCGATCGGGCGACAAGGGCGACATCTCCAACATCGGGATCATGGCCTTCGGGCCGGCCGAGTACGAGGCACTGCGGACCTGGGTGACCCCGGAACGTCTGCGCTCGTTCTTCGCCGGTGTAGTGCTCGGCCCGATCGAGGTCTACGAGCTCCCCCGGATCCAGTCCTTGCAGGTCGTCCTTCACGACGCCCTCGGTGGAGGAGCCACGCAGACCCTGAGGTTCGACGAGACCGGCAAGTCGATGGCCGCCCTGATGAGCCGGATGGAGATCCCCACCGCTCTGCTCACGAACGGAGTAACCGGATGACGGTGAACGCACCCCCCGAGCCGAACATCGTCGTCGAGGAGGTTGCGCCGGCGCTGTCGGTGGTGTGGCTGAATCGGCCGGCACAGCTGAACGCGCTGTCCTCGACGGTGATGGCCGAGCTCAGTGACGCCATGTCCACCGTTGGGCGGGACTCGAGGGCGGTCGTCCTGAGCGGTCGGGGCAGGGCGTTCTGCGCTGGTGGTGATCTCAAGGAGCTGTACCCCTTGCTCTCCGAGGCCGACGTCGATGGCCGGCGCCTGCAGATGCGCGCCTTCCAGGAGGTCGTGACCGCGATCCGATCCACCCCGTGCCCGGTGGTCGCTGCCGTCAACGGGGTGTGTGCCGGCGCCGGGATCAGCCTGGCCCTTGCCAGTGACGTGGTTATGGCCGGTGCGGACGTCGAGTTCCACCCGACCTTCACCCGGGTCGGCCTGCTCCCGGACCTGGGTTCGCTCCACCTGTGGACCCAGGCCGTGGGACCTCGACGAGCCAAGGAGATGGCCTTCCTGCCCGAACCGATCGGCGCCGAGGACGCGCGTGCTGCCGGGATGGTCAACCGTGTCGTCGCGCCCGGGCAGGCCGTCGAGGCCGCAGTCGAGTTGGCGCACCGGCTGGCCGCCGGGCCCCGCGCGGCGCTGCAGATGGTCAAGGACATCATCAACCGGGAGGACCAGGCCGATCTCGAGGCGTCTATGGTGCTGGAGTCCTACGCGCAGGCGGCGGCCTTCTCCACCGGCGAGGTGGACGAGGGAGTCGCTGCGTTCCTCGAAGGTCGTGCGCCCCGCTTCGGGGCGGCCACCGAGACCGAAGGCACACCGTGAGCCGCGGAGAAGTCGCCCAGACGGCGAAGGCCTACCAGGTTCCCGCGATCGAGCGCAGCATGCTGATCCTGCAGGCGCTGCAGCAGCACGGGCCTCTTGGTCTGGCCGATCTGGTAAGTGAGACGGGTCTGTCACGCAGCACGTGCTATTACCTGGTGCGGACCATGGCGAAGGCGCAGCTGGTCGAGTCTGATGAGGAGACGCGCAAGTACCACTTGGGGATTGGGCTGGTCGAGCTGGGGTCGGCGGCAACCGAGCAACTGGGCTACCTGGGCGTGATCAAGCGCTATATCTTCGATCTGCTCGAGGAGATGGATGCCACGTTCGTCATCTACCGGCGGCTGGACCGTGGACGGGTCGCCATCGTGGACAAGGTCGAGCCCTCGCACCGGCTGCGTGTCACGGTGCCCTTGGGGACCACGCTGCCCATCCAGGGCGGCTCCTTCGGGCGGTGCTTTCTAGCCTACGACCACCCGACTGCGGTGCGGGAGATCCTCAACGCAGGTCTCCAGCGGTACACCGAGCAGAGCATCACCGATGTCGATCGGTTCCTTAGTGAGATCAACGGCGTCCGCGAGCGTGGCTGGGCACTGGACCGAGAGGGGTTTGCTCTTGGGGTGAGCACGGTAGCGGCACCCATGCTGCGCGATGGCCAGCCCCTGTTGGTCGTCGGCGCGGTGGCCATGGCAGCGACGCTGGCCGATGATGCCACCGTTGAGCGTTGGGGGCGACGTCTCCGCGAGATCTGCGACAGCGCCTCCACAGCTCTTCACCGGCACCCCCGCGGTTCCTCGGGCCTCGACGGTGGCGTAGCGCTGGACGAGCGATGACTGCTATCGACCACCCGACGCCGCTGGATGGCGTCCGTGTCATCGACCTCTCGCTGCTGATTCCCGGTCCGTGGGCGACGTCGATGCTGGCGGAGTTGGGCGCGGACGTCTTGCACGTGCAGCCTCCCGGTGGAGACCCGTTGCAGGAGATGATGCCGGGCGCCTACCGCGTTGTCGGGCGGGGCAAGAAGGTCGTCCGACTGGACCTGAAGTCGCAGGAGGGTCGTCGCCGCCTCCTCGACCTGCTCGAGGACAGTGACGTGCTCGTCGAAGGCTTCCGACCCGGAACGCTGCAACGGCTGGGGTTCGACCCGGACACGATGATGACGACCTTTCCCCGGCTGATCGTGTGCTCCCTGAACGGCTACGGCAGCGACGGCACCTACCGCGACCGCCCCGGGCACGACCTGAACTACCTGGCTGCCAGTGGCCTGCTGTCTATGAGCGGCGAGCCGAGCGGGCGACCGTACCCGGGTGGGGGTGTCCCCGTCGCGGACATCGCGGGCAGCCTCTTCGCGACGCAGGGCATCCTCGCGGCGCTGCTGCTGCGCAAGCAGACTGGTGTCGGCTCCCGGCTGGATGTGCCGCTGGCGGCCGCGGCGCTGAAGCTGTCCGAGTCGCGGATGGCCGAGTACGACGACCGGGGCGGACCGGCTAAGGCCGAGCTGATGTCGCGGGGTGCTTATGACGTGTTCCGATGCCGAGACGGGTCCTGGCTGGCCGTGGCCTGCATGGAGGACCGCTTCTGGCACGGCCTCTGTCGGGTGCTGGGTCGCGAGGACTGGCTGGAGCGCGAGGAGTACTCCAGCTACGGCGGCCGCTGCCACCACGCCGAACGACTCAACGGGGACCTGGCCGACGAGTTCGCCCGGGCCGACCGCGACGCCTGGGTGGAGCGTTGCGTGGCCGCGGACCTGCCCGTCAACGCCGTCCTCGACTTCGGTGAGGTCAGCGACGACGAGCACATGCGGCAATGGCTCGACTGGCTGCCGGACGGGGGGCGGTCGGTCCGGCTTCCCTATGCCCTCCGCGCAGCCCGACCCACGATGACCACTCAGGATTCAGGGAGAACAAGATGACGAAGTCACGTGTGGCACTGGTGACCGGTGGTGCGGGTGGTCTGGGCCGCGAGATCGGCCGTCAGCTGGCGGCAGGCGGCCGCCGGGTGGTGTTGGTCGACATCGACGAGGAGGCCGTCAGTACGGCGGCCCGTGAGCTGGCCGCTGACGGCCTCCAGGTGGAGCCGGTCGTCGCCGACGTCACCGACGGAGGTCAGGTGGACGGACTCGTGGCCGAGATCGGCGCGAGTGGCGAAGACGTCGACGTGTTGGTGAACAATGCAGGCTTTCCCATTGATGCTCCGTTGGTGAAGATGACCGACGAGGACTTCCGCCGGGTCGTCGACGTCTGCCTGTTCGGGACTTTCGTGTGCTCCAGAGCCGTCGTTCCGGGCATGATCGAACGTTCCCGGGGGCGCATCGTCAACGTGGCGTCCCGGGCCTATCTCGGCAATCCCGGACAGGCGAACTACGCGGCGGCCAAGGCCGGCGTCGTCGGTCTGACGCGGGCCCTGGCCAAGGAGCTCGGCAAGCGCGGAATCACCGTGAACGCCGTTGCTCCGGGTCTGATCGACACTCCCGCCGTGCAGCGCCACCCGAAGTACGACCTTCTCGTCGAGCTGGCCGAGAAGCACAACTCGGTGCCGCGGCTCGGCCTCCCGCAGGACGTGGCGTCCACGATCGCGTTCCTCGCCTCTGACCAGGCCTCGTTCATCACCGGAGATGTGATCCATGTGTCGGGCGGACGGTACACATGATCGAGCAGACTCGCGGCTGCTTCGACGACCTGGTCGTGGGAACCACGACGAGGTCCCCGCGCCGAACGGTGACCGAGGCCGACGTCGTCGGCTTCGCCGGTATGTCCGGCGACTTCAACGCCCTGCACACCGACGAGGTGGCAGCTTCCGCGACGCCGTTCGGCACCCGGATCGCGCACGGGCTGCTCGGTGCCGCGATCGCCTCGGGCCTGTTCACCCGGACCGCCCTGTCGGCCTCCCTGCAGGAGTCGCTCATCGCACTACTCGGCGTCGACTGCCGCTTTGTCAACCCACTGCGGATCGGCGACACCGTACACGTCGAGGCCGAGATCACCGAGCTGCGCCCGACCAGCGACTCCTCACGTGGAGTCGTGGTCGTCGAGCGCCGGCTCGTCAACCACGAGGGTGCCGTGGTCCAGGTGATCACCACCCCGATGCTCATCCACACCACGCGTCCCGACCAAGGAGACACCCCCACATGACCATGCTGACTAAAGAAGAGCTCGATCTGCAGCGTTCCGTCCGTTCCTTCCTCAAGGCCAAGGTCGCTCCGCTCGTCGCCGAGCACGAGCAGGCCCGGACGTTCCCATGGGAGATCCTGCCCTCGCTGCACGAGTTCGGCTACGTCGGTGGTCTGGTGAGTCCCGACGACGGAGGGGACGACATCAGCTACTCCATGCTCGCCATCTTGATGGAGGAGGCGGGCCGGTGCTGGGGGTCGCTGCGCACCACGCTGAACATCCTCACCATCGTCCCGTACCTGATCTCCGTGGTCGGCACCGAGGAGCAGAGGAACCGCTTCCTGCCCGACCTGCTCTCCGGACGGCGCCGTGCGTGGTTCGGGATGACTGAGCCGGACGCGGGATCCGACGCCGGGGCGCTGCGGACCCGTGCGCGCAAGGAGGGCGACGCCTGGGTGCTGCAGGGTCGCAAGACCTACATCACCAACGCGCTCCACGCCGATGTCGGCATCGTCATGGCCACGGTTGACCCAGAGGCCGGACCCAACGGGATCACAGCCTTCCTCGTCGATGGTAGGGAGTCCGACTACGCCGTCCACGACATCCCGCACATGCCGGTCAGGGGCACGAGCAGTTGTGAGCTCGTGTTCGACGGCACGCGCATCTCCGGGCACAACGTCCTGGGCGAGGTCGGCCGGGGACTGTCGACGGCTATGAAGGCGATCAACGTCGGCCGGCTGAACATGGCCATGGGAGCGGTCGGCCTGAGCCAGGCGGCCCTCGAGGAGTCGATCAAGTTCGCCACCATCCGCGAGCAGTTCGGCCGCCCCCTGGGTGGGTTCCAGCTGGTGCAGGAGATGGTCGTGGAGATCGCCACGCTGACGCAGACCAGCCGTCTCCTGGGCATGCACGCCGCCCGTGCCCTGGACGCGGGGGACTCCGCGCGGCAGGAGTGCTCGATGGCGAAGTACTACTGCGGCGAGTCCGCGAACAAGGCCGCCTCGCTGGCACTGCAGGTGCACGGTGGAGCCGGCCTGATGGAGGAATCACCCGTGGAGCGGATCTTCCGCGACGCTCGCGAAGCGACGATCCCCGAGGGCACCTCGCAGATCCAGATCCTCCAGATGGGCCGTGCCCTGCTGGGCCAGTCGGCCCTGCGATGAACGATCACCAGGAGATAGCTCATGACTGACGCCTACATCCTTGGCACGGTACGCAGCCCCCTGGGCAGACGTGACAGCGCGCTGGCCGACACCCGCCCCGACGAGCTGCTGGCACTGGCCCTTCGCGAGGTGGTCGACCGGCACGCGGTCGATCCTGGTGAGATCGAGGACGTCCTGGTGGGTTGCGTCAACGCCGTCGGCGAGCAGGGGCGCAACGTGGGAAGGATGGCGGTGCTCGCGGCCGGGTTCCCGGAGGAGGTCCCGGCAGTGACGATGAACCGCATGTGCGGTTCGAGTCAGCAGGCACTCAACTTCGCCGCCCAGGCCGTGATGTCTGGCCAGCAGTCGCTCGTGCTCGCAGCCGGTGTGGAATCCATGAGCCGCGTCCCGCTGGGTTCGGACGCCGCCGGGGTAGACCCCTCGCCGGCCGTCACCGAGCGCTACGAGCTGGTGAACCAGGGCCTGGCGGCAGAAATGATCGCGCGCCGCTGGTCGCTCACCCGCGAGGAGCTTGACGAGTTCAGCGTTGAGAGTCATCGTCGAGCCGCTCGCGCCTGGGACACCGGTGTCTTCGTCGAGGAGGTCTTCGGGGTCGTGAGTCGGCCGGCCGAGCACCTGCTGGGCCGCGATGGCGGTCCGGTCGTCCTCGACCGGGACGAGGGCATCCGGCCTGACACGAGCGTCGAGGCGCTCGCCCGACTCCGGCCCGCGTACACCGAGGACGGTCTCATCCACGCGGGGAACTCCAGCCAGATCACCGACGGGGCGTCGGCGGTCCTGATCGGGGACCGTGACGTCGCCGGACGGCTGGGTCTGGAACCCCGGGCGCGGGTCGTGGCCACCCAGGTGGTCGGGGTGGACCCGGTGATGATGCTACACGGAGTCATCGAGGCCACCAGGCGGGTGCTCGATCGTGCGGGGCTGGAGGCCTCCGACATCGACCTGTTCGAGGTCAACGAGGCGTTCGCCAGCGTCGTGCTGGCGTGGCAGCGAGAGCTGCAGGTCTCGCTGGAGCGGGTGAACGTCAATGGCGGGGCGATCGCCCTGGGTCATCCCACCGGCTGCTCCGGAACCCGCCTGATGACGACGTTGGTGCACGAGATGCAGCGGCGAGGTGCGCGCTATGGCCTCCAGGCCATGTGCATCGGATACGGCATGGCGACGGCGACGGTCGTCGAGGCTGTCTGACGAGTACGCGTGGGGGCTTCGTGACATCGCGTCCCTGACAACAATCCGAGGAGAAGCAGTGATGGACTACAGCATCGGTACCCAGATCGCCACCTCGACGGTCGATCAGATCTACGTGCGCGGGCGGAGCCTGGTGGACGACCTCATAGGCTCGGTCGACTTCACCAGCATGGTGTTCTTCCACCTGAGGGGTCGGCTCCCAAGCGAGGGCGAGAAGGCGGTGGTCGACGCCTGCCTGGTCGGGGTGATGGAGCACGGGCTGACCCCAAGCTCGATCGCCGCCCGGCTGATCTACTCCAGCTCGCCGGAGGCGATGCAGGCCGCCGTCGCCGGTGGGCTGCTCGGAGCCGGCAGCGCCTTCCTCGGTGTCATGGAGGAGTCGGCGCAGATGCTGCAGGAGGGCGCGGACCTGGTGCGCCGCGGCGAGACGACGGCCGAGGAGTTCGCCCGCGACCAGCTCTCCGAGCTGCTCGAGGCTGACCGGCCGGTGCCGGGCTTCGGCCACCACATCCATCGTCCGGACGACCCGCGCACGGCCAAGCTCCTGGGGATCGCTGAGGAGCACGGTGTGAACGGCGAGCATGCACAGTTGCTGAGGACGCTGAGTCGGGTCATGGACGAGCTCAAGGGCAAGCATGTCACGGTGAACGCCACGGGTGCCGTGGCAGCGGTCCTGTCCGACATCGGGTTCTCCCACCGGATCGTGCGTGGCTTCGCGCTCATCGGCCGTTGCGCCGGTCTGGTCGGCCACATCTCTGAGGAGCAGGAGCGTCCGCTCGGTCGGGCCTTGTGGGACATGGCCGAGGAGCAGGTTCCCTATCTGGGCGAGGGAGTCTGAGCATGGCTGAGGCACTGCGCTACGAGCGCGACGAGCACGGGATCGGCTGGATCACGATCGACCGCCCGGACGCCGCCAATGCCTTGGATAGCGCCGCGCGCGCCGCTTTATGGGCGTGCTTCCGTCAGTTCCGGGACGATGAGGCTGCCGGCGTCGCGGTGATCACGGGAACCGGGGACAAGGCGTTCTGCGCCGGGGGCGACCTGAAGGAGATGTCCTCGTCCCAGTTGGGTGTTCCCCCGGCGGACTTCCTCCCGCAGCTCAACCGCAACTTCCAGCTCGACAAGCCAGTCATCGCCGCGGTCAACGGCGTCGCGCTCGGGGGCGGTTTCCTCCTCGCCCAGATGGCTGATCTGTGTGTCGCGGCTGACCACGCGACGTTCGCCATCAGCGAGGCTAAGTGGGGCAGAGGAGCACCGTGGGCGGTTCCATTGCCGTGGCTGATCCCGCCCCGTGTCGCCTTGGAGATCCTGATGACCGGGGAGAGGATCTCCGCGGTGCGGGCGTACGAATTGGGGCTGGTCAACAAAGTTGTGCCGGCCCCCGAGCTCTGGGAGACCACAACCGAGCTGGCCTGCACAATCCTCGCAAACGCGCCACTGACCGTGCGTGCTAGCAGACAGATGGTGTACGCGGCCGCCGAGCCCACCCTCGCCTACGGCTTTGCGCAAGCCGAGCGGCTCTTCGAGCCTGTCTATCTCAGCGCGGACGCGCAAGAGGGTCCTCAAGCGTTCCTGGAGAGACGTCCGCCGCGGTGGTCGGGAAAGTAGTGATCGGCAACTAGGAGAAACACATGTATCAAGAAGCACTAGGCCAGACCGTGAACCAGTTCTTCGACTACTCGTGCAGTGAGTGGGGGGACCGAGAGGCTCTCGTCTACCATGCCCCCGACGTCGAGGAGCGCCTCACCTACTTCCAACTCCGGCGCCGGGTTGCGGTCCTGGCCGAGGGCTTGCGGCAAGCAGGGGTTCGCAAGGGCGACCGGGTCGCCTTCCTGCTTGGCGTCACCGCCGACTGGGTAATGGTCTTCTACGCGGCGATGCGTCTGGGGGCCATCGCGGTTCCACTCAACCTCGCCTGGACTCCCCGCGAGATCGAGCAAGGACTGTCGCTCACCGAGGCGACAGTGCTCGTCGCCACGGACTCCTTCCGTGGGCGTAACTATCTCGTCGAGTTGCAGGATCAGTTGCCTGGCCTGACCGCGTGCAGCCCTGGTGACGTCTCCATCGAGGCACTCCCGCAGCTGCGCAGCGTCATCGCCCAGAGCCCCAATGGACAGCGCTATCCGTTCGCCGCCGACCTCGGCGAGATCGCTCGTGGTGGTGAGGGTTATTCTGCGGCAAACTTCGCCGCCCTGAGCGCGGAAGTCGGGCCAGACGACTTCTCGATCATGCTTCTGACGTCCGGCACGACCAGCTTCCCGAAGCCGGTCCTGCACACCCACCAGAGCCTGATGGTGGGGGTAGCCGGGTACGCCGACGGCATCGAGGCAGAGTCCGCGGACAAGATGTTGATCGTGGCGCCGAACTACCACGTCGCTGGCTACCTCACCTTGCTGATGCCGCACCTGCGGGGCGCCGGTGTGCACATCATGGAGTTCTACGACGTGGGCCTTGCACTAGAAGTGATCGAACGTGAGCGGATCTCGATGATGTTCGGATTCGACGTCCATTACCTGATGATGAACCGGCATCCCCACTTCTCTATGCACGACATCTCGAGCGTGACCAAGACCATGATCGGGTCCTCGCCGGGATCCTATGACGAGATCAAAAGCATGGGCATCACTCACCACGGGAACATCTACGGTTCCAGCGAGTATGTCGCATCGCAAGCCTACCTGCCCTACAGGGACCGGCACGACGAGTCAGTCATGCGGCTCTCCCACGGCCGGCCGATGCTCGGCACAGACCTGGTGATCAAGGACCCGGCGACCAACCGTGTCCTCGGACCCGACCAATCGGGCGAGATCTGCTTCAAGGGCCCGGCGCTGTTCTCCGGGTACTACAACATGCCCGAAGAGACAGCGAAGTCGATCGACACTGACGGCTATTTCCACAGCGGAGACTACGGATGGGTCGATCAGCGGGGCTACGTCTACTACCGCGGTCGCTTCAAAGAAACCATCAAGAGTGGCGGGGAAAACGTCAGCGCCCAGGAGGTTGAGCTCTTCCTGCAGATGGAACTGCCGTGGATCCTCAAAGCGATGGTAGTCGCTGTGCCCGACCCCAAGTGGGGGGAAGCAGTCACCGCCGTTGTTCAACTCAAGCCCGGAGCCGAGATTGATGAGGAGGGAATCCGGGAGGCGTGCCGAGGGAAGTTGGCCGGCTACAAGATCCCGAAGAACGTCGTCTTCGTCTCCGACGAGGACTGGGTGGCGACGCCCACCGGCAAGTTCGACCGCAGTGCGATGACCAGGCTTGCGCTGCGCAGAATGGGAATTCAGGAGCCGTCACCATGATCGTCAAGACCGTCGAAGAGGTTCTGGGGTCAAGTCCCTCGGAGTGGTGTAGCGCGGCGTTCTCCTTCCCGGTGCGGTCAGGCTGCTACAGAGGTTGAATGATCAAGGTTATGAACCGCCCCGGCGTGTCCGGAGACTTTCTAGTTTGAGACTCCAGCGGTTGCTGGGGTCTGGTGGTGAGCGTAGTGAGCGGCCTCGGCCTCGAGGGGTGTGAGGTCGTCGCAGTATTCGAGCGGTCGGCGGTGGTTGAACCAGTCGACCCATTCCGCGGTGGCGATCTCGAGGTCGTCGAAGCGCTTCCACGGCCGGCGCGGCTTGACCAGCTCGGTCTTGTAGAGCCCGATGACCGACTCGGCCAGGGCGTTGTCGTAGGATTATCCGGCTAATGATCTTGGTTTCCACCAATTGGCCGGTTAACGTTTCAGGCTTTCGGGGCTATTCGGCGGAGTTGTTCTTCGTGGCGGCGGACTCGGGTGGCGAGGGCGTCGAGCGCGGCGCGGAGGGTGGCGATCTCGTCGGTGAGGCCGGTCAGGGTGCCGCTGGTGGCGGTGCGGTGGCGGTGTTCGTCGATGACCGCGCGGAGCGTGGGGTTGCGGTAGAGGGTGGTGCGGCCGAGTCCGGCGCGGGCGGCGACGGCGGTGAACGTGACCGGCTGGCCGTCACAGTGGAGTTCGGCGCAGGCGCGTTCGACACGGTTGAGCGTGCTCGTGGTGGTCATCCGGCTTCGGCCTTCGTGATCAGGGTGTCGAGTCGAGCGACGAGCCGCTGGTGGCGTTCGGCCTCGGTGATCCAGCCGCGCTGCTCGGCGTCGCGGGCCAGGGCCTCGGCGTCCACGCGCTGGGCGGCGAGGATCGGCAGTGAGCTGGCTTCGGTGTGGAAGCTGGGGCAATGCTCGCAGATGTTGGCGTAGGAGCAGGCGCCCTGGGCGGGTGCGCGCAGGCAGAAGCCCCCGGCCAGCCGGGACTTGAGCAGCGGCGTGTCCTTCCAGTCAGCTCCGCCGGTGATGTCGGCCAACGGCAGGCTGATCGCACCGGACGCTGGGGTGCGGGCCTGTTGTTTGGCCAGATCGAGGGCGCGTTCGTACTCGGCTCGCACGGTGGTGTCGAACAGCCGCCCGTAGCGCAGGCTCATCTCGGCCGAGACGTGGCCGAGCAGCGCCATCAACGCCTGCAACGAGACGCCGGCGTTGACCAGGGCGGTGGCGTAGGTGTGGCGCAGCTGATGCGGGGTGACGTGGTCGAGCCCGGCGGCATGGGCGGCTCGGTCGAGCTCGGCGCGCACGGCTGTTTGCCCGAGTCGTCGGCCGTGGTGGGTGAACAGGAACTGGGCGGGTCGCCGGTAACGGGGGTGCGGCATCGGCCGCCCATGGGAACGGATGGCGATGATGTGGTCGACCAGGCCGAGGATCTCGTCGTCGATCGGGATCATCCGCTCGGCAGCGGCGATGTCTTCATGACGGAGCCCGAGTACTTCCCCTGCCCGGCAACCTGTCTCGTGAAGAACAGCGAAGAAGAGCCGGTCCCGCAGCCGCGTGCAGGCATCAAGGATCGCCTGCATCTCGACGGCAGTGAGGACCCGCGGCAGCTTCTTCGGCACCTTGAGCGAGATGGCCCGCCCGCGATATGGCTTCCCCTTGCTCACGTGATGGAGGAACGGTTTCCACCCGCCTCGCCCGCCGGTCTTCCACGCAGCCAGCAGGTCGCCGACTTCTGCGCCGTTGCGAGCCTGGTGCGCGTAGAACGCGCTGACGGCCGCGAGCTTGCGGTTCACCGTCGCAGCGCCGACATGCGCGGCCGCGGCCGGCAGTACCGCGACCGCACCGGACCGTCCCGCCGGAGGAAGCTGCAGCCAGGCGACGAACTCGCCAACGTCCTCCAGCCGAGCCTCACGCCAATCCAAACCTCGGTGGAACAGGAACTGCCAGTAGTTCTTCAGGTCGTGCGCATACGCCTTGATCGTGTTCGGGGACCGCTCGATGTCGGTCAGGTAGGCCAGATACCGCTCGATCGGCTCGATCGGAGTGTCATCGTCACCCAGGACGGTCCACGACGACTCTCGGGATGCGGGCATCGCCACGCGCTGAACATGCACTTGCTCCTCCAACGTGATCTACGTGCTGGACGAGCAGGAGATAACCATCGCCACCACGCAGCCCGCAGCGCGTCACGAGCGCGTGGTGCACATCAACAACACCCGTCGGGGAGCTTTAGATAACCTTGGCGGACAACGAGATCACCAGATCATCCAGCCCGGTCAGCCGGCGCTGGCCCTTGCCCACCAGTTGCGGCTCGAAACTGCCGTCGCGATCCCGCGGGGTAGCGATCTCCACCGGGCCGGCCTCGGTCAGCACCTTCTTGCCGCGCCGGCCGTTGCGAGAGTTCCCGCCGTTGCGGCCGGCCGGGTCATGCTTGGAATAGCCGAGATGGTCGTCCATCTCGCCTTCCAACGCCGACTCCACCACCTTCTTGGTCAGCATCGCCAGCAGGCCGCCCTCACCGGTCAACTGCAGACCCTCGGCCCGCGCCCGATCCGCCAGCTGCTGCACCAGCTGATCGTCCACTCCATCCGCCATCGCCGGAGCCTTCGCCTCGCCGCCGTTGCCCGTCCCATCAGTCACAGGTGTCTCCTTCACCTCAGGAGTTACACCAACGAAATTACAGTCCCCTTCGACGTACTCCCTGACATGACTCCATCCTTCCCAAAGAACAGAGTCTCCGGACTTACCGGGGCGATTCAGGTTGTCGTTGCTGGTGTGCGGCCGGGAGTGGGTCTTGGTGACGCCGAGGTCGGCAAGCAGGAACGCCACCGGCTTGGACGCCATCGAGGAGCCGTTGTCGGCGTGGACGGTCAGCGTGTCGGGGTCGATACCCTGCTTGGCGATGGTGTCAGCCAACAGCTTCTCCGCCAGCGCCGCCGACTCGCCCTCGGCGATCAGCCACCCGACCACGTACCGGCTGAAGATTCCATGATCACGTAGAGGTAGTAGTAGGTCCACTTCGCTGGCCCGTGCAGCTTGGTGATGTCCCATGACCAGCAGGTATTCGGCTTTGTGGCCACGAGTTCGGGCTTGACGCGCGCGGGGTGGGTGGCCTGGCGGCGCCGTTCGTGCACCTCATCGTGCTCGCGCAGCACGCGGTACATGGTCGACACCGAGGCCAGGTAGGTGCCCTCATCGAGCAGCGCGTGGTACACCGTGGCCGGGGCCTTGTCCACGTACTGGGGACTGTTGAGCACCGCCCGCACCTCGGCCCGCTCCGCCGGCGGCAGCGCCCGCGGCTGCGGCTTGCGCTGGCGTTTCGGCCGGTCGGGCGCAGGGCTCTTGCGGTGGCGGCGGTAATGGCTGGCCTGCGGCCGCCCGGCCGCCGTGCAGGCCTTGCGGGTACCGACCAGAGGCTCGAGTTCGGCGATCGCGTCGTCGATCATGACGTGGGCTCGCTCCCGCTGCTCGGGCTGTCGGTCGCGAGCTGCCCCAACAGCGCGGAGAGCTTTCCCTGCACCTCGATCACCTTCCGAGCCTTCTCCAGCTCCGCGGCCAGGCGCTCGTTCTCCCGGCGGAGCTTCGCGTTCTCCCGATCCCGCGGATCGGCCGCCGGCCGACCGGCCGGCTTGGCCAGCGCCGCCAACGCGCCCTGATCCCGCTGCAGCCGCCACCCCGAGATCAACGACGTATACAGGCCCTCCCGCCGCAACAGGGCACCCTTGCCCGCCTTGTCCAGCTCCTCGTACTCGGCCAGGATCTTCGCCTTATAAGACGCGGAATACCTCCGCGACCGCGCCTTCGCCGGAACCTCCGGATCAGGCACCTGCTCGTTGGTCGAACTCACGTGGGGGTCGGACTCCTCGCTCGCCCTCAGGACAATGTTTCAAGATCTAATCTTGCCTCACTTGATCTTGACACAGAGGGCTGGGCGTACTTCTCCACCACCGGCTCGATCGCCTCCACCACCGGCGCCGGCCAGGGTCCCTTCGGCGGGTTCCCGGCCCGCGCCTTGGCAATCCAACGGGTGTAGCTGCGGCGCGGGATGCCGACCAGCGCGGTGAATCTCTGCCCCTTTTCAGGTCGAAGTAGCTAGTCGAGGCGGTGTAGGTCGCCTCGGTGGAGGGTGATCAGCTTGCTCATCGCTTCTGCGTCACCGTCGCTGATTGCTCTGATCATGCCCTCGTGCACATCAAGCGAGTGCGAGACCCGGGACTCCGCCGGCTCGACGAACGCCGCCCGGATAATTCCGTTTCGGAGCAGGGCGACGACGGTCTCGTAAAGTCCGACAGCCACGGTGACGCCGCTGGCCCGGGCGATGGCCTGGTGCAGGCGCATGTTGGCGTCGAGGTAGCCGCGCGGGTCGTGGCGGTGGCGCCGCATGTCCTCGAGGGCCCAGGACATGGCCCGCGCGTCCTCGGGTGTGGCACGGTGGACGGCGAGCGCGGCGAACGCGTCGTCGAAGAAGGTGCGCGCGGCGAAAAGGTCCCGGGGATCCTTGACAGCGGTCGAGAACCAGACGTCGATGACACCGATTCGGAGCTGGGCCGGTGCGTGAGTGACGAACACTCCACCGGAGGGGCCGGGACGCACGCTGATCAAGCCCCGGTCCCGCAGCAGCCGCAGCGCCTCGTCCATCGCCGACGGGCTCGCGCCGTGGCGGGCGATGAGCTCGGTGCGCAGGCCGAGCCTGGCGCCGGCCTCGAGGCCGTGCTCGGCGACCTCCTCCTGTATCGCCTCGGCGATGCGCTCGGCGCGGGATCCGTGCGCCGGAGGGCCGAGCGAGGTGTCTGTCATCGCGTCCCCTTGTAGCAGCTGGCCGAAACTTGGGAAAACTTGGTAAAGTATAACTCCTGATCTGTCATCAAGCGTGCGATGTACGCTGATCGACCCGCGAAATCCCCTTGAAACCTTCGTGAGGATTTTATAGCTTTGCAGCAGGTTGGCCGCATCGACGCGGAAGGTACGGCGCATGGGTGGCAGTGTTGGTTCCGGTGTCGTCGACTGGCACACCCATGTCGTCGCGCCCGATCTGGGAGCTCCGGATCGGGACGGCGGGGACTACGCGTGGCCTGTGATGGAGCGGCTCGATGACACCCACGCGACGATGTGGGTCGGTCGCCGTCGCTATCGCGAGGTCGACGATCGGTGCTGGTCGGCGACCCGGCGGATCGCCGACATGGATGCCGAGGGGGTGGCGGTCCAGGTCGTCTCCCCGATGCCGGTGACGCTGTGCCACGACGCCCCTCCCGCCGGGGTGGTGGAGTTCGCGCGTGCCCAGAACACGTTCTTCGCCGCGCTGGTGGGCGAGGCACCGGATCGGTTCCGCGCGCTGGGCGCCGTGCCCTTACAGGAGGTGGACGCGGCGGTCGCCGAGCTTCGCCGTTGTGTCCAGGATCTGGGGTTTGTCGGTGTCGAAGTCGGCGCCCGGGTGGGGGCTCTTGAGCTGTCCGACCCGGCGTTCGGCCCGTTCTTCGACGCTGCCGACGAGCTCGGCGCGGTGGTGTTCGTCCACCCCGTGGACGAACACCTTGACCCACGGCTGGCCGCGGCCGGCCTTGCGTTCGGCGTCGGTATGCCCGGTGAGACCGCTGTCGCGGGCGCGGGGCTACTGACGGCCGGGACCCTGGTCGATCGCCCGAACGTGCGGGTCTGCTTGGCCCACGGCGGTGGAGCGCTGCCCATGATCCTGCCGAGGGTCGCGAAGGGCCAGGCCATCGCGGCGCCGGGCCGCAGACCGGCCGCCGACGCCGATACCGTCCTGGAGCGTGCCGGAGTCCTGTGGTGTGACTCGCTGACGTACGACACCACCAGCCTGCGCCTGGTCCTCGACCGGGTGGGCGAGGACCACGTGGTGCTCGGTACCGACTACCCCTTCGCCGCCCGTGAGGTGCCGGTGGGCGCGGTGCTGCGTGGCCTCCATCCGGACCTCAAGGCGTTGATCGGTGTCGTGAACGGTGAAGCCCTGATGACCCTTACTCCCGCCACAGAACTGGAGTCACAATGACGACCACTGCGTCCGAGGTCGGCGTCAGCAAGTACGTTGACGTGCGCGGAGTCCGCACCCATTATCACGACGCGGGCACCGGCGATCCGGTGCTCCTGCTCCACGGGTCGGGACCGGGCGTGTCGGCGTGGGCGAACTGGCGGCTGACCCTGCCGGTGCTGGCCGAGCGGTTTCGGGTATTGGCTGCCGACATCGTCGGGTTCGGGCACACCGAGCGGCCCGCGGATGTCTGCTACTCGCTGCGGACCTGGACCAACCACGTCTGGGGCTTCGCCGACGCGATGGGCCTGGAGCGGTTCTCGGTGATCGGGAATTCCCTGGGCGGGCGGATCGGCCTGGAGATGGCCGCCGATCGCCCCGAGCGGATCGCGCGGATGGTCCTCATGGGCTCGCCCGGCGTCGGCATGACGGCCACCGAGGGGCTCAAGGCGGTGCGGGCGTACGAGCCATCGCACGACAACATGCGCACTCTGCTCAAGTCATGGTTCGCGGTCGATCCCGATCTGATTACCGAGGATCTGGTGCGCGACCGCTACGAGGCCAGCGTCGCCCCCGGCGCGCACGAGGCCTATACCGCGATGTTCAACGATCCACGCCACGCTGGTGGGCAGCTGGGAATCACCGAGGAGCAGGTCCGAGCCACTACCCCGCCTGCGCTGCTGGTGCACGGCCGCGAGGACCGGGTGATCCCAGCCGAGATCTCCTGGACCATGGTCGACCTGCTGCCGAACGCCGACCTGCACGTGTTCGCCCGATGCGGGCACTGGACCCAGATCGAACGCGCTGACGAGTTCAACACCGTGGTCGGGGATTACCTCGCCGCGTAGGGAAGTGATCACATGACACTGCTAAACGACCCGCCCAGCGGGTTGATCACCGGCACCGGATCACGGCTGGTGGCCGAGGAGCCCGAACGGTTTCGGGTACACCGCGACGCAATGACCTCGCCCGCCGTGCTCACCGAGGAACAGCGGAGAATCTTCGACCACAATTGGCTGTACGTCGGGCACGAGTCGGAGATCGAGAACCCGGGCGACTACGTACGGCGCCAGGTCGGCGGACGGCCGCTGTTCATGGTGCGCGGCGCCAAGAGCAATCAGGTCAACGTCTTCCACAACTCCTGCACCCATCGCGGTGCGGTGGTGTGCCGCCGGGACCAGGGAAACGCGAAGGTGTTCCAGTGCTTCTACCACGCCTGGACCTTCGACTCCGAGGGCAAGCTCTCCGGAGTGCCCGACCGGGAGGCCTACGGCAACCTCGACTGGGAAGGCCTGGGCCTCAAGCGGGTCGCGCGGGTTGCGTCCTATCGCGGGTTCGTGTTCTGCTGCTACGACCCGGACGTCGTCGAGCTCGAGACCTACCTCGCCGACGCGAAGGACTACCTCGACCTCGTCGTCGATGCCGCACCGGCGGGCATGGAGATCCTCCGCGGCACCAACGAGTACGGCATCGATGCCAACTGGAAGCTGCTGGTCGAGAACTCGATCGACGGCTACCACGCGGTGTCCACTCACGACACCTACTTCAAGTACCTGGTGGCCCTCGGCACCGACGTGTCCGGCGGGGTGGACGGAGTGGGGCGGTCGCTCGGTAACGGTCACGCGGTCATCGACTACCGCGCGCCATGGGGGCGGCCCATCGCGAAGTGGGAGCCTCTCTTCGGCGATGCCGCCCGGGTCGAGATCGACCGGCTGCGCGCCGAGCTGACCGAACGGTTCGGCGAGGCCCGGGCGCGGTGGATGTGTGAGCACAACCGGAACCTGCTCGTCTACCCGAACCTGATCATCAACGACATCCAGGCCGTCACCGTGCGCACCTTCATGCCGGTCGCGGTCGATCGGATGATCGTCACGGCCTGGGAGCTCGCGCCAAGAAACGAGGAGCCGGACGTGCGGCAACGCCGGTTGGACAGCTTTCTGACCTTCCTCGGGCCGGGTGGGTTCGCCACACCCGACGACGTCGAGGCGCTGGAGTCCTGCCAGCAGGGTTTCGCCAGCGGCGGCGTCGAGTGGAACGACATCTCCCGGGGTATGGCGCGGCCGCCTGCGGCCAACGACGAGGCTCAGATGCGGGCGTTCTGGCGACGCTGGCGTGACGATA
Source organism: Prauserella muralis (assembly GCF_003202285.1). Taxonomy (GTDB): domain Bacteria; phylum Actinomycetota; class Actinomycetes; order Mycobacteriales; family Pseudonocardiaceae; genus Prauserella_B; species Prauserella_B muralis. The sequence goes on along the minus strand of NZ_CM009984.1, from coordinate 12,952 downwards.
TGGATCGCGACGATCTCCGGAGCATGCCGTGAGCGCCCCGCCGCAGGAAGTCACGGGCACGGTGACCCGCGCCGAGGTCGAGGACCTGCTTTTCCTCGAGGCGGAGTTGCTCGACAACTGGGACCTCGACACCTGGCTGACCCTCTACACCGAGGACGCCCACTACGTCATCCCCGCTACCGACACCCATGACGGCGACCCTGCCGCGGACCTCGTGCTGATCGACGATGACCGGCTGCGGATGACGGCGCGGGTGGAGCGGCTCAACAGCCGCAAGGCCCACCGGGAGTACCCGCACTCGAACCTCAGGCACCTGGTGAGCAACGTCCGGGTCGGCGCCGTCGACGGCTCGTCGGACGATCCCGAGTTCCCGGTGCGGGCGAACTTTGTGGTCTATCGGGCGCGCAACGGCAAGGACGTGAGCTTCGTCGGGAGCTACGAGTACCGGCTGGTGCAGCGCGACGGGCAGCTGCGCATCCGCTCGAAGCGGGTGATGCTGGACATGACTAGCCTCCGCCCGGCCAACGACGTCGCGATCATCCTGTGATGCCGGAGTCCGGGATGGGAGCACTCGAGGGCCGCGTCGCGGTGGTGACCGGTGGGGCGACCGGCATCGGCCGGGCAATCAGTACCCGGCTCGCCGCCGACGGCGCGAGCGTGGTCGTAGCCGGTCTCGATAAGGCCGAGGTCGACGAGGCGGTCGTGGCCCTTGGTCCCCCTGCCGCCGGCTTCGTCGGCGACCTTGCCCAGCCGGGGGCCGCCGAGGACCTGCACGCTACCGCGAACGACGCCTTCGGCGCTGTCGACGTGCTGGTCAACAATGCTGGCGGTGGCGTCATCCTTCCGACGCTGGAGCACACCGAGGAGACTTTGCAGGCCACGATCAACAACAACCTGTGGACGACGCTGCGCTGTTGTCTGGCGTTCCTGCCGGCGATGCGTCGTCGCGGATATGGGCGGATCGTGAACATCGGCGCGGAGTCGGTGCGTAATGGCCTGACCGACCACGCGATCTACAACGCGGCCAAGGGCGGGGTCCACGCCCTGGCCCGCGGGCTGGCGCGCGAGTTCGCGACCGACGGCATCACCGTCAACGTGGTCGCTCCGTCCTACGTCCGTACCGACGCTCTCGACGCCGCGCTGGCCGCCGGCACTGCTCCCGCTCGGCTTCGGAAGGTCCTCGACGACGCCGTGGCCTGGATCCCGATGAACCGGCCGGCGGAGGTCGACGAGGTCGCCGCGGCGGTCGCCTACCTCGCCCGTGAGGACTCGCGTTTCATCACCGGCCAGGTCCTCGGAGTCAACGGCGGAAGCAGCATGCAGTGACAGCCCGGCTCGACAGCAACGACGTCGCCCGACCCTAACTACTTCGCCCTGAAAAAGTCGGCGCGTTGATCCCGTGGGTTTGGGTGGCGGGAGGGGAGGATGGCCTCGACCCCGCAGCAGATCTGAATCAGCGGCCAGGGCGTCCAGAACGACGGGGCGGCCATTCCTTCCGAGCCACCATACGGCAGACAACGATCAGCCACACCCCATCGCCCTGGGCATCCAGGGCATCCAACCCCAGACAAGATCAACCTTAGGGAAGATAACGATGGCCGAGATTCTCGGAATGGGCATGACCCACTACCCGCCGCTGGCCGGCTGCGACGAGACCATGGCGGGCCTGCTGCGCGGCACACTGCGCGACCCCGACATCCCGCCAGAGGAGAAGGACCCGACGCGGTGGCCGGCCGCGATGCAAGCCGAATGGGGCGACGACGAAGGACGTGCCGCAGCGGCGGTCCACCGGGCGGAACTAGTGAAACACCTCGATCGCTGCCGGCAGGCCCTCGACGAGTTCGCCCCCGATGCCATCGTCGTGTGGGGCGACGACCAGTACGAGAACTTCCGCGAGGAGGTCGTGCCGCCGTTCTGCGTACTGGCCTACGATGACCTCAACGTCCACCCGTTCGAAGTGTTGAACGATCTCGGCATGTCCAACGTCTGGGGCTTGCCGGACGAAATGTCGTTCACGCTGCACGGTAACCGTTCGTGGTCGCGCACGTTGGCCGACCGGCTGATCGCCGACGGCTTCGACGTGGCCTACTCCTACCGCAAGCGCGAAGGTGCGCGTTTCCCGCACTCCATCGCGAACACGCAATTGTTCCTCGACTACCATCACGCCGGGCGGGAACTGACCTACCCGTTCATCCCGATCACGGTGAACTGCTACGGCCAGCACGTGATCGCCCGCCGCGGTGGACTGGCGAAATTTGCCGAAATCTGGCAGGACGAGACCGACCCGGTGGGCCCTTCACCCGCTCGGTGCATGGAACTCGGGCGCGGGGTGGCGCGAGCGCTGGCCGCCGACGACCGCCGCTACGTGTTCATCGCGTCGTCGAGCTGGTCGCACGCCTTCCTCACCGACAAGCTCTGGCACATCCGGCCCGACACCACGGCGGACATGGCGCTTTACGACGCCTTCGTCGCCGGGGACTATGAGCGGTGGCGGCGCACGACCACCGCGGAGATTGTCGATGCCGGCCAGCACGAGATGCTGAACTGGTTCTGCCTGCTCGGCGCGATGGAGGAGCTCGGTGCGTCGCTGAACTGGTCGACGATGGTGACCACGGACGTGTTCAACTCCAACAAGTGCTTCGCGCTGTTCAACCCGGCCTCGGCCGACGGCGCACGCCCTCCCACGGCGAGGAATACCACGGCGGCGGTGTCGGCATGACCGCCCGAACGATCGAGAGTCGGGAAGCGATCCGGCAAGCCACGGAGCGGCTCGACCACGCCGCGCGCACCGCGACGCCCTGTCAACCGGTGCGCGACCTGATCGGCAGCAGCGACGTCGATGCTGCCTACGCGGTCCGCGCCGGATGACGAGCCGCGCCGCCGCGGCCACCGGCGGACGATCTGACCAGGGAGGCCAAGGCGATGCGGTGGAAGATGACCGCTGTCGGGTGTTGATCTCGTGGTCTGACGGGGGTGGCAGCGCCGGCAGGCGCCGCCACCGGAGAGGATCACGATCATGAGTGAGGACACCACTAACGTGTGCTCACCCGGGCACTGGACGCCGAATTGGCACAGCATGTGGGCTATGAGAAGGGCGATCCGGCCAGCTCGTCGCGGCGGGTCTTGGACCAGGCATCGGAGCCGTCGATCAGTTCGGTGAGATGGGCGACGAGGTGCTCGCGGACGGCGGCGTCCTGGCTGGCGGCCTTGGGGTTGTAACAGACCACTCGTTTATCGACGGTTCGCGGTGACCAGCGGAATCCGCAGGTGGCATCTGTCGATAACTCGTGTCGAATATCTATGTCGGCAAACCTGTCCGGCGGGTATTGTCGACACATGCTGATCGGCTACGGGCGGGTGTCGACCGCCGAGCAGAACCCGGCGCACCAGATCGACGCGCTCAGCCGAGCCGGAGTGCAGCGGGAGCACATCTACCTTGACACCGCGTCCGGGGCGAAGGCGTCGCGGCCGAAGCTGGACCTGGTGCTCAAGATGCTGCGTGCCGGGGACTCGCTCGTGGTCACTCGGCTGGACCGGCTCGGCCGGTCGATGCTGCATCTGGTCACCTTGGGCGCGGAGCTGCGCGAGCGCGAGGTCGGGTTGAAGGTGATCGAGCAGGGCATCGACACCGCGACGGCCGAGGGACGGGCGATGTTCGGGATGCTGTCGGTGCTGGCGGAGTTCCAGCGGGAACTGATCGCGGCCAACACCCGCGACGGCCTGGCGTCGGCGCGAGCCCGCGGCCGCACCGGCGGCCGGCGCCCGAAACTCACCGCCGCGCAGGTCGGCCAGGCCCAACGGCTTTACGACGAGGGCGAGCACACTGTCGCCGAGATCGCGGCGTTGTTCGGCGTGCCCCGTTCCACCGTGTACGGGCATCTGGACAAGGCCACTGTCGGCGCCCGCCCGAAGGCGGCGCGGCCGCGCACTCCGGCGGCCGAGGCCAAACCGACGTCGAGTGCGCCACCAGACCGGGCCGATCGGTCGGGTTCGGTGGATGCGGCGAACGGGCGGTGCCCGAGCTGCGGCGCCGATGCTGGCCGCAGTGCGCGGGATCGCTGGCAGCAGCGGCAGGACTTGGCGATCACCTGGCTCTACCCCGACCCGCAGCAGCCCGACACGGTGATCGAACGCCACCACTGCGCGGCCTGCCAGCCGCACGAGCACGTCACCGTGCTGGAGTGCCCGGTCTGTGGGGATGGCCCGCTGCTCGCGGGCGAGCTGGCCGGCCAGACCGCGCCGCCTGTGGAACCGGTGCGGGTGTGGCTGGTCGAGCACGGCTGGCACGAGGACCACAAGCGGGGTCTGGTGTGCGGGGCTCATCCGACACCGGTGTCGGCGAGGAGCCCATGGTGACCGCCCGCACCAGCGTGGCGCCGGCCCGGTTCGTGCGCCGGGTGCGGCTGCCTGCCGAGGCAAGCACCGGCCGGTATCCGTTCACGCTGCCCGTGGTGGCCTGGCTCGCCGACAGCGAGGAGGGCCTGGAGTTGCCGGCCGGGGTGACGTTCCTGGTCGGCGAGAACGGCACCGGCAAATCCACCCTGATCGAGGCGCTGGCGGTCGCGGCCGGGTTCAACCCCGAAGGCGGATCCCAGAACTTCCGGTTCGCCACCCGCGCCAGCGAGTCCTCCCTCGGCGACCAGTTGGTGCTGACGTGGGGCACGGCCAAGCCGCGCACCGGATTCTTCCTGCGCGCGGAGTCCTACTACAACGTGGCCTCCGAGATCGAACGCCTCGACCAGGAGCCGGGGCCGCCACTGCTGCCCGCCTACGGTGGCATCTCCCCGCACGAACGTTCGCACGGTGAGTCCTTTGTGGACTTGGTGACGCATCGGTTCGGGCCGGGCGGGCTGTTCCTGCTGGACGAGCCGGAGGCGGCGTTGTCGGTGCGCGGCTGCATGGCCGTGCTGGCGCGGCTGGCCGAACTGGCCCGGCAGGGTTGCCAGATCGTGGTGGCCACGCACTCACCGATCCTGCTCGCCCTCCCGCACGCGACGATCTACGAGATCGGCGAGGACGGCGCGATCGAGCCGGTGGACTACGACCAGGCGTTGCCGGTGCGTCTGACCCGCGAGTTCCTGGCCGCGCCGGATCGGTTCCTGCGTCATCTACTCGCCGACGACGAGCCCTGACCGCGGTGGTGCGGGGGCCGGGCGATCAGTGGTGGACGCGGAATACCTCCGCGACCGCGCCTTCGCCGGAACCTCCGGATCAGGCACCTGCTCGTTGGTCGAACTCACGTGGGGGTCGGACTCCTCGCTCGCCCTCAGGACAATGTTTCAAGATCTAATCTTGCCTCACTTGATCTTGACACAGAGGGCTTCACCCTGATCACGGTGGTGTCCTGAAGTTCCACGCCGACGTTGACTAGTTGGTGGTACAGCTCGGCCCGGCAGGTCACAACGAACGGCCATGTTCCAGGCCGTGCAGCAAGGTTCAACGCCCCAATCAAGGTTCTGGCGAGGACGAGATCCGCACTGTTCGGATCGAGTTCGTCAAGCCCGTCGAAGATGGGCATGATCCAGCCGTCCGCACACATCTCCAGAAGCCCTCTACGGCCGCAGAGCCAGAAGCCCTCTGCGGCCGCAGCCAGAAGCCCTCTACGGCCGCAGCCGCAGCGCAGCCGCAGCGCAGCCGCAGCGCAGCCGCAGCAGCCGCAGCAGCCGCAGCAGCCGCAGCAAGATAGTAGATAAGGCAGCCTTACGGCTGCCGAGGACTGGCCACGGGTGGTGTGGCGGGGTCACACTGGGTGTGTCGCTGCGCTGTCGGAAGAAGGGGGAGAAGACGATGGCCGGTGTGGGTGATCCGGGGCGGGGGCGTCGGCGTCGCCGCGACGGTGTGCCGCGGCCGCATCGGGTGCGGGTTCGGCTCAGTGACCGTGAGTTGGAGTTGATCGGTGGTCGGGCGGCGGCGTTGGGGTTGACGGTGCCGGCGTATCTGGCGATGCGGGGGCAGGAGGATGTGGTGGCGCCGCAGCGGGGGGCGGCGGTGAGTCCGGCGCAGATGCGGGCGCTGGTGGCGGAGCTGTATGCGCTGAAGCGCATTTTGCGGGGCGCGGGCACGAATCTGAATCAGCTGGCGAAGGTGGCGAACGCGACGGGGGAGGCGCCGTCGGAGGCGTGGCATCACGCCGCCCGGATCGAGCGGACGTTGCCGCGGCTGGATGAGTTTTTGGCCGGGTTGAAGGCGTGGATGCTGCCGTGATCGCGAAGGTCATCTCCGAGCGCGGCACCCGCACTCGTGGGCTGGTCGAGTATCTGTGGGGGCCGGGCGAGGCCAACGAGCACACCGAGCCGCATGTGGTCGCGGCGTGGGATCCGACGTTCGTGCGCGCGGCGAGCGAGCCGGTCTTTGATGCGTTCGAGCGTGGTCTGCTGGCGCGGGAGATGGAGGCGCCGCTGCGGCTGCACCACATCACACCGGGCAAGCACGTGTATCACGTGCCGGTCAGCGTGCACGTCGAGGACGGTGAGCTCAGCGACGAGCAGTGGGCGCAGGTGGCGCAGGAGGCCGCGGAGGCGCTGGGCTTCACTGAGACGGACACGCGCAGCGCGGTGCCGTGGATGGCGATGCGGCACGGGTTGTCCAAGGAGGGCAACGACCACATTCACTTCGTCGCGGTGCTCTATCGCGAAAGCGGTGAGGCCGTCTCGGTGCACCGGGACTTCGCGGTGTGGGAGGAGATCCGCCATGCCGCTGAGGACCGCTGGGGGCTGCGCAAGACGCGCCGCCGGGGCGGTGGTCTTCCGGAGCTCAAGCGGGGCGAGATCGCCCGCGCGGAGCGGGAACAGCGGGCCGAGCCGGCCCGGCAGACGTTGGCGCGCACGGTGCGCGCGGCCGCGACCGCCGCCCGCGATGAGGCCGAGTTCGTGCACCGCGTGCGCCAGGCGGGGCTGCTGATCCGGCCCCGCTGGGAACAGGGCGGGCAGCGCCACGCGACCGGCTACGCGGTCGCGCTCACGCCCGCGGCGGGGGAGCGCCCGATCTGGTACGGCGGCGGCAAACTCGCAGCCGATCTGACCCTCACCAGTTTGCGCGAACGGTGGCCACAGGCCTCGCCGGAGCGGGACGCCGACACACTGCGCGCGTGGCGCCCGGCCGGGTGGCGGCAGCTGCCCACCGGCACCCAGGTGAGCCGGACCCGGTTGCGCGCCGAGGCGTGGCAGCTGGCCGCGGACAAGACCACCGAGGTGCGCACGGCGCTGGCCCGCGTCGACCCGCACGACAGCGCCACCTGGTCGGGGGTGGCGCACGAAGCGGCCGGGGTGCTGGCCGCGCTGGCCGGGCGCGTGGACATCGACCGGCGCGGCGAGTTGCGCCGCGCCGCCGACGCGCTGGCCCGCTCGGCGCAGCCCGAGCGCGGGGTGCGGGCCGTGCGCCGCCCAACGGTCGCGCACGCCCTGGCCGGGGTGGTGCGCACCGCCACCGACGCGCTGCTGGCCGCGCACGGCGGCCCGTACGCGGCGGCCGCGCTGGTCATTCAGATGGGGCGCCTGGCGCAGGCCATCCAGCACGCCCACGCCGCCGCCGGACGCGCCGTGGAGGCGGAACGCAGCGCGCAGGCCGCACGGGAGATGCTCGACTACGTACGGCAGACCCCGCGACCCGAGCCCACGCCCGCTGCCGAGCAGGCCCACGAGCAGGCACCGGGCCGTCCGCGTCCGGCGCCGCGGCCGCTGGGCGAACGGTCGCTGGGCGAACGTGACCGACACAGCAGCACCGGGAAGGAGCCGGGCCGTGACCGAGAACGCTGAGGCCGAACGCCACCTGACCCAGTCGATGAGCGCGGCCCTGTCGGTGGCGCTCAACATTGCCGTGCAGATGCAGTACCTGCGCGCCGACAAGGCCCGGCGGGCGCAGCACGAGAGCGAGCAGCGCCGCCGCGAGGTGGAGCAGCAGCTGGCCGCCGAGCGGGAAACGGCGGCGGTGTCGTGGCGGCGCGTCGACGACCGCGAGTGGGTGGCCACCCGGCCGGCCGAGGTCGCCGAGGCGTGGGCCTCGGCGCGCGCGTGGGAGTCGGTCGACCCTCGCGCGGCGGAGGCCCGCGCGAAGTTCGACACCCTGCTCGGCGCGCTCTACGGCGAGACGCATCCGGCGGTCGACGTCGCCCGGGAGACCGAGGACTACACCGCTCTGGCGGCGTTGCTGCAGCGCGCGGTGGAGATCACCCCGGAGCAGGCCGCGAACCCGCGCGTGTATGAGGTGGTGCCTGAGCACGAGCGGCACGCGTGGCTGGAGCGGCAGGTGTGGGGCCCGGAAGCCGACCCGGACACGCGGGTGGCGGCCTCGGCGCAGCTGGCAGATCTGGAGCGCGGCCTGCCGGTGGCGGTGCTGCGGGAGATGGACACGCAGACCCGGCAGGCCTGGATCGAGCTCGGCGAGCTGGACCCCGAGGAGCGCCGCGCCTGGCGGCACGCATGGCTGCAGCGGCAGGTGTGGGGCCCCGACACGGCCGAGCACCGGCGCAGCGAGAGCGCGGCCGCGCTCGCGGAGCTGGAAAGCGGCGGGCCCGAGCGGCTGGAGCCGGAAGCCTGGCACGCCTGGGTCGCCGAAGTGCGCCAGCGCAACCAGGACCGCACCGCCACCCCGCCGGACACGAGCCCGCCCGTCACCACCGAGCAGACGGCCCAGCGTCAGCGTGACACCACCGTCACCTCCCCAGAGACCACGCCCACGCCGGCGCCGCGAGGGCGCACGGCAGAGCGAGGAGAGAACGAGCACGAGCGGCTGGCCCGCACGGCCGCCACGGTGCGCCAGGTGTGGCCGCAGGAGGTCGCCGAACAGGTCGTCACACGGGAGGCGTTCGGCGCGTTCGCGCACCGACTGCACCAACTCGAGCAGCGAGGCTACGCCATGCGCGACCTGCTCGGCATGATCCCCACTGACCACCTGGTCGGCACCGACCGCTACGGCCAGCCCGTGCGCGACCCGGCCGCGTTCGCCGAATGGCATGTCAAACAACTGGCCACATCGCTGCCCGAGAAGGCCGCAGCCGAGGCCGGAATCGAGCAGCTGGAGCGCTACGTCGCCGCCCACACCCGGCAGCAGACAGACGGTCGCGACAGAGACGAGGGCCACGCCGACATCGCGCACGCGCGCGCCGAGCACGATCAGGCCCACGCCGAGCGCGAGGCAGCCGACCGGGATCGCGACCGCGCCAGCGAGCCGGACGTGCCCGCCCACCAGCGCGGGCCGCTGGAGGCTGCAGCCGACGGCCACGAGCAGCGCGCCAGTGAACATGACGGCGCCGCCGCCGGCCACGAGGCCGTCGCCGAGGACGCGAGCAGCCGCGGCGCCTACGCCGACGGGGCCGAGCCCGCACGCCTGGCCGGGCAAAGCCACCCGCGCACCCTCAACGAAAGCCTCAAGGCCAGCCAGCGGGCGCAGTCCCAACGCCAGGGGCGAACCCCAGCGCACCTGCGGCGCTACCGGCTCGCCACGCCCGAACGCACTCGCTGAACGCCCGCGCCGTTGGTGATCGCACCCGAAGCCGGGCCGCGAGGAACCCAACGGTGACGGGCTGCGTCCGTATGAACGTGATCTGTTACGACGCTGGAGGGGGGCCAGCAGGCGTGCGCCTGCTGGCCAGCGAAGGGACATTCTTCGATGGACAGAACACGACTGCGTCGACGCTGCGTGGAGCTGGTCGACAAGCTTGACCGTGAGGTGGGGTTCCCGGCGCCGTGGGACCTGGACGAGTTCGTCGATCGGCTGGAGCGGCACCGGGGGCGGCCGATCGATCTGATCGAGCTGGACGGCCCGGTCGGCGAGATCACCGGGATGTGGTTGCGCCGGGAGGACCGCGACGTGATCGGCTACCCGGGCAACACCACCACGCACCACCAGGACGTGGTGGTGCTGCACGAGCTGGCGCACATGCTGTTCGAACACGCGGGCCTGTGCGTGTTCTCGGACGCCAGCCGGATCGCGCCGAGTCTGCACCCGGAGGCGTTTGAGCACCTGCTGGGCCGCGCGGACGGCGCCGACGACGAGTTCATGGCCGAGACGGTGGCCACCCTCGCGTTGACCCGCATCTGGCAGGGCGACCGACAGACCCGGCCGGAGGGTGAGTTGGCCCGGCGGGTGACGGAGGCATTCGGGTAATGGCCGCCGCGACGCTGTTCTACGTGGTCGCGTTGGCGGGCGCGGTCGCGGTGGTGGTGCGGGTGGCGCGGCTACGCCGGAGCCCGAACCGCCCCGCCGCGCGCGCCTACATCGCGCTGCTGGCCGCGCTGACGCTGACATTCGCGGTGATGGCCACGCCCACCCAGGCGTGGATCAACCAGCGGGTGCTCGATGGCGGCAAGCTGCTGGGCAACGTCTCGACCCTGGTCGCGGCCTACGCTGTGGTCGCGCTGCATTCCTACACCCGCTGGCCCGCCGAGCAGGCGTGGCCACGGCTGCGCTGGCGCCTGGCCTTGTTGCTGGCCGCGTGCGGCACGCTGGTGGTGACCTTCGCGTTGCCGCACCCGGTGCCGTTGACGGGCAGCTTCGATGGTCTGTACGCGCTGGATCCGTCGCTGGCCGTCTACACCACTGCCTACGCGCTGTTTCTGGGCCTGGCGCTGGCCGACCACGTGCGCCTGTCGCTGGCCTTCGCGCGCGCGGCGCCGCGGTTCCTGCGGGCCGGGCTGCGGCTGCTGGCTGTGGCGGGGGTCGGCGGGCTGCTGTACGCGGCGTCGAAGCTGGCCATCGTGGTGCACCGGCTGGCCACCGGGGCGACGCACCAGCCGGGCAACGACGCTGGGGTCTGCCACGGTGCGTTTTCCTCTCTCGGCTGCACCGTCGCGGTCGGCGGGCCCGGCCTGGTCGGTCTGCTGGCGGTGGCCGGGGTCCTGGCCTGGGCGGCCTCTGCGCGGCTGGAGAACCTCGCGCACTGGACCAGCATCCTGCGCACCTACCGGCGGCTGGAGCCGCTGTGGCAGGCTGTCACCGCCGCGGTGCCCGAGGCGCGCGGCGACCGCGCCACCGCTGCCGAGCTGGCCGAACCTCGCGAGCTGACGTGGCGGCTGGCCCGCCGCTACGTCGAGATCCGGGACGGTCTGCTGCTGCTGAGCCGCTACCGCACCCACCATCCCCAGCCGGGGAAGAGCACCGCGGCCGCCGAGGCCCGTGCGATCCAGGCCGCGATCGAGGCCAAACAGACCGGTCGTCCAGGCCGGGATGGCGCGGCGTCACTGGCCGTGCCATCTGGTCAGCTGGCCGTGGACACTGACACCGCCTGGCTCGAACAGGTCGCGGCCGCGTACACGCGCCTGCCACGCCGCCCGCCCGAGACCCCGGAAGGAACCGCCCCGTGACACGCGTCTACATCGACACCGACGGCGGCCTCGACGACGCGCTCGCCCTGGCGTTCCTGCTGCGCCACCCTGACCCCGAGGTGGCCGCGATCGGCTCCGTGCACGGCAACGTCACCGCCGAGGCTGCCGCCCGCAACAGCCTGCGCCTGCTCGAGCTGCTCGACACCGAGGTTCCGGTCGTGGTCGGTGCCGACCGGCCGCTACAACGCGAGCTGCACCTGCGCCACCCCGACGACCCCGCCGCCGCGATCCTCGGCCCCGCCGAACGGGCCACCCCCGCGACGGGCGCAGCGGCCGAGCGGATCGTGCAGCTCGCCCACGAATCCGGGGAGCCACTGTCGCTGCTTATGATCGGCCCGCTGACCAACCTTGCCCTCGCGCTCCGCCAGGAACCGCACCTGCCCACGCTGGTGGGCACGGTGATCGCCATGGGCGGAGCCTTCCACTGCCAGGGCAACATCACCCCGCACGCCGAAAGCAACATCTGGCACGACCCCGACGCCGCCGCCGAGGTGCTGGCCGCCGGCTTTGCCGACCTGACCTTCGTGGGCCTCGACGTCACCCGCCACGTGCAGCCCACCACCGACTGGCTGCGCGCCCTGGCCGACGACCCACTGCCCTGGGGGCCCTACGCCCACGCCTTGGCCGCCCTGCCAGCCGAGCAACGGCCACCCCTACCACTGCACGACCCCCTCGCCGCGGCCGTGCTGCTCGCCCCCGACATCACCACCCGGCACAGCGGCCACGTCACTGTTGAGCTCACCGACGACGAGCACCGCGGCCACACCTCGCTGCACCCGGATCCGCGCTGCGGGACCCGCGTACATGTCGCGGCAGAGGTCGATGCCACGGCCGCGCTCCAGGTGCTACTCCACGGCCTGAGTTGCTGACCGGCTTTTCTTTGTCACCATCGACTCCGCTTACGCACGAGCGGATAGCCATTGCCGCCAAGCCCGTGTGGGTGGCGGGGCCGGTTGGCCAGGCCGGGTCGTGGTCATCAACGAACTCACAAGGCTGTCGTCGGTGCGAAAACGTGCGTTTACGCTCTCGGTCGGTGTGGAACAACTCCGCAACCTCAAGGCCGTCCAACGCCCGGGGGCGAACCCCAGCACATCTGCGGGGCTACCGGCTCGCAACGCAGTGAGCGCGCCCGCTGAGCGGCGGCGTCGTCGCGCTGGGTGGTATCCACTGACGGGTCGGGGCTTGATCAACGCTTGGGTGCGCTGCTGTGCCATAACCGTGCTTCGGACGGGGCACGCCCTGTGGTGCAGGTGAGAGTGGCTGGGAATCTAGGGACAGATTCCCAGCCACTTTGGCCCAGGGACGCCGCGCCAACGACGAGCCCGGAAATCCTGATGCTCGCCCGGACCGACGGGTGGCTCAGGAGTGCGCCTATTCAGGTTGCGCAGGTAAGAGAATCGCACCTCCAGCCGGACAATCGCTAGGCCAGTCGCTGGTCACTTACTGGACAGATTTTTCTGCTCGTGAAGAGAGGGGTGGACCGTGGTTGAGCAGGGAACACGTACCCGAGTCAGCGGGCGCCGCGATCTGCTGGGACAACAGCCGGACAATGTGAGACTATTAATGGAAGAACCAGCACTGGGGTTGTCAACGCTTCGCGAATTTTGACCCCGTGTGGTCCGTGGGTTCGA